>CAWJPW010000011.1:0-967976 GCA_963844845.1 uncultured Acidobacteriota bacterium | reverse complement strand
AGTCCTAGCAAGGGGCGTGGTGACTTTCTACGCCGCGTAAGAGGAAGGGCTAAGAGACCTCGATTTCGTCACCCCAATCCGAGCCCTCTTCGATGACAACCTAGTGTCCTGTTTGGAAAATCACAATGGACTATTCGCTTGTCAGCGCGGCCCCTGGCTGCGTTGCTCCTCCTCGAAGTAGCGTTGCTACGACTTCGTCGTCGCGCCTTGCCAGGAACCACGCTGGCTGCGCAAATAGCACATAGGACTTCCCAAACAGGGCACTAGGGTGCGCGCAGCGTCTCGTGCGGGGCCGTGGTCATGACCGTGGCGCTGCGGCCGCGGCGTGGTTGGCGACGAACCAGGCGTAGGTCGACCGGATCCCCTCGCGCAGGTCAATGCGGTGGCGCCAGCCGAGGGCGTGCAGGCGCGAGACGTCGAGCAGCTTGCGCGGCGTGCCGTCCGGTTTCGTCGGGTCGAAGACCAGCCGCGCCTCCGGGTAGACGACCGAACGGACGAGCTCGGCGAGCTGGACAATCGCGAGCTCCTCGCCGGTGCCGATGTTGATGTGCAGCTGCTCGTTCCAGTGGCGCATCACGAACAGGCAGGCGTCGGCGAGGTCCTCGACGTGGAGGAACTCACGACGAGGCGCTCCAGTACCCCAGACGACCACCTCCGGCTGCCCGTCGACCTTGGCGTCGTGGAACTTGCGGATGAGCGCCGGCAGCACGTGCGAGCTCGTCAGGTCGAAGTTGTCGTTGGGGCCGTAGAGGTTGGTCGGCATTGCCGAGATGAAGTCGCGGCCGTACTGGGTGCGGTACGCCTGGCACAGCTTGATACCGGCTATCTTGGCGACAGCGTAGGGCTCGTTGGTGGGCTCGAGGTAGCCGGACAGCAGCTCCTCCTCGCGCATCGGCTGCGCGCAGTCGCGCGGGTAGATGCACGAGCTGCCGAGGTAGAGCAGCTTGGACACGCCGAACAGATGCGCCGCGTGCACGACGGTGGCGTGGATCATCATGTTGTCGTAGATGAACTCGGCCGGCCGGGTCGAGTTGGCCCAGATGCCGCCGACGGTGCCGGCGACGAGAAAGACGTGCTCGGGGCGGTTCGCCTTGAACCAGTAGTTCACCGCTGCCTGGTCGCGCAGGTCGAGCTGATCGCGCGTGGCGGTGAGCAGGGTCGTGAAACCCTCGGCCTGCAGCCGCCGCAGCACGGCCGACCCGACCAGGCCGGTGTGTCCGGCGACGTAAACGCGCGAGGCCGTGCTGAGGCTCATGTCGGGTCCATCCTCCCCACAGTGCTGCGACGGAATCTGACGCGACGGAGTCTAACGCGACGGAGTCTAAGGCGGGCGCTGGGCGCGGTCAAATCGTGGGAACCGGATTCGTGCTTGCTCAGCGGCTCCAAGGCTCGGTTGGCGACCATGGCGAGGATGCATGCGGCAAGGCCGGAAGCAGCACTGAATCGCCGCTCCTTCGCGAGCCTCGTCAGCTCGGCGCCGATCTCCAGCCTGAGGTGCTCCCCGGAAACCGGTCCATCGGTAATGAGAGGATGGACGGCGAGGAGCGCCAATGAGGAAGAGTCGACTCAGCCCAGGTTCGATTCGGGAGGATGCACACGGGATGCAACCCGGCCCATGAAGAAATAGCCGCCCTCAATGGCGGCTAAGTTCTTGATTCGAAGTGGTGCGCCCGGCGAGGTTCGAACTCACGACCTTCAGATCCGGAGTCTGACGCTCTATCCAGCTGAGCTACGGGCGCACACGAAAATGGGGTGAGCGATGGGGATCGAACCCACGACCACCGGAGCCACAGTCCGGCGCTCTACCTACTGAGCTACGCTCACCGTATCGACCGCTAGATGGTCCGCCTGAGAGGATTCGAACCTCTGACCTACGGATTAGAAGTCCGTTGCTCTATCCACCTGAGCTACAGGCGGGCGTGGTGGTCCTGTGAAGGGGGCCTGGTCGGGGCGAGAGGATTTGAACCTCCGACCCCCTGCGCCCAAGGCAGGTGCGCTACCAGACTGCGCTACGCCCCGATTTCAGGATTCCACTGGACCCGTCGTTGCCAAAGAGCCGCTGCCCGGGGGCAGAGGAGGCCGAGTATAGAAAGCCGGCGCCGGCAGTGTCAAGGAAGCGCTAGGCCAAGGGCTTCGAGACGCCCGGCGATGATGGCTCGCTGCGCCGACATGACCTGCTCGGCCCCCGCCCAGCCGGCCTCGACCATGGCGGCGAGCTGGTCGGTGGAGAATGGGTCGCCCTCGGCGGTGCCCTGGACCTCCACCAGCTGCCGGTTACCGGTGAACACCAGGTTGAGGTCCACCGAGCAGTCCAGGTCCTCCACGTAGTCCAGGTCGACCCGCACCTCGCCCTCCACAAGGCCCACGGAGACCGCGGCGACCTGGTTGGCGAGCGGCCACTGCGGGAGCATACCCTGCTCGTACATTCGCGCCAGAGCCAGCGTCAGCGCCACCCACGCGCCGGAGACGCTGGCGGTGCGCGTCGAGCCGTCGGCTTGGAGCACGTCGCAGTCCGCGGTGAGGGTGCGTTCGCCCAGGAGGTCACGTCGCACCCCGGCGCGCAGGGCGCGGCCGATGAGGCGCTGGATCTCCTGGGTGCGGCCAGACGGGCGACCCCGGCTGGCCTCGCGCTCCGAGCGCTCCTCGGTGGCTCGCGGCAGCATGGAGTACTCGGCGGTCACCCAGCCTTCGCCGCTGCCGCGGAGAAACGGCGCGGTGCGGTCGGCGAGGGACGCGTTGCAGAGCACCACGGTGTCGCCGGCGCGGTACAGGGCGCTCCCCTCCGGGTAGCGCACGAACTCGGGCTCGATGGTGACAGGGCGTATCTGTCCGGGCGAACGTCCGTCGGGTCGCATACGGTCTCCTTCTGGGTCGTGTCGACGAGGCGGCGCCACCGCCGCGGGCAGCCAGTATAAGGCAGCGTTGGGGCAACATTCTCGCGCCCGGGCGGGCGGATCATATCCCCTACGCGCGAGGCGTGGCCATGCCTGAGACGAGGGAGGTTGGCACGACCACGAGTTGAGTTAAACTCTTTACTCCCTATTCTCTAATCTCTACTCGCATTGAGCGAGACCACCCCGAGATGCTCTGGTCGCCGGCCGAGAATGGCGTCGGCAACGCGGAGGAAGTTGGCCGACGCGTCGGTGAGCTGAATGAAGACCTCGCCGCGGTCACCGCGACCCTGCTCCACCAGACCGCCGTGGCGCTCCACCACCGCTTCGGCCAGGCTCGAGGCGGAGTCGACCAGGGCCACGCCGGGCCCGGTGACCCTGGCCAGCGACGGGAGCAGGAGGGGGTAGTGGGTACAGCCGAGGATCAGGGTCTCGACGCCCCACTCCAGGAGCGGAGTGAGGTAGTGCCGGACCACCTGCTCGGTCACCGGGTGGTCGCCCCAGCCCTCCTCGGCGAGGGGCACCAGCAGCGGGCATGGCACGGCCTCGACGTGCACCCGGTCGCCGCCCAGTCGGGCCAGCGCTTCCTGGTAGGCGCCCGAGCGCACGGTGCCCTCGGTGCCGATGACGCCGATGTGCTCGGCGCCGGTGTCCAGGCCTGCGCGAGCGCCGGGCTCGACCACCCCCACAACCGGCACCGGCGTCGTCCCTTGCAGCGCCGGCAGCGCATAGGAGGAAGCGGTGTTGCAGGCGACCACCAGGAGCTTGATGCCGTGCTGAACGAGGTGCTGGGCGGCGTTGGCCGCGTAGCGCTCCACCGTTGCGGCCGACTTGGTGCCGTAGGGGAGGCGGGCGGTATCGCCCAGGTAGAGGAAGGACTCACCGGGCAGTCGTTCCACCAGGGCCCGTAGAACAGTCAGCCCGCCCACGCCGGAGTCGAAGATGCCCACCGGCCGACGGTCGCGGATGCGCTGGATCACGTGGAGCCGGCCACGAACGCCTTGTTGAGGCGGAGAGGGTGCGAGAGGTCGAGATGGCCGGTCAGCGTCGGCACCTGCTGGCCGCCGAAGAGGAGCTGGACTCCGGAAAGCTCGGGGCAGTTGAGGAGTACCGAGTCGACGACCCCGTAGGCCAGCATGAGCTCGGTGCAGCTGCCGGTGAGGGGCTGGGGCGGTGCGGTGAGGTCGACGAAGGCATGACCGCGGTCGTCGATGTAGACGGCCAGGAGCTCGGCGGGGTAGGGGATCACTGGGGCGAAGCTCTCAGAGCCGGCGAGGAGTTCGTTGACCACGGTGTGCACGCGGGCGTCCAGCTCGGCCGGCAGGGGCACGGTGCGGAGCTCGGGATGGAGCAGGCCGTCGCCGCCGGGGAACAGGAGAAGCACGCGCTCGGGGGGTGCAGGCGTGGGGCTCGGGACAGGCGCGGCCGTGGTGCCCGGTGCCGAGACGGCTCCTGGGCGCAACGCCCACCAGAGGAGGGCGAGAGCGGTCAGTGCCACCGCGGCGATGAGGGCCACCCGGCGGGTCATGGCGCCTGTCGGAGGAAGTCCTCGATGCCGTCGGCGATGGCCACTGCCAGCTGATGATGGTAGTCGGCGTCGCCCAGACGACGGCTCTCCTCCCGGTTGGAGAGGAAGCCCACCTCGACCAGTGCCGCCGGCATGGTCGCCCCGGTAAGTACGACGAAGGGGGCCTGCTTGACGCCGCGGTCGGGTAGGTCGAGCAGCGTGTTGAGGCGCTGCTGAAGGTCGAGGGCGAGACGCGAGCTCTCGTTCAGGACCTCGGCTTGAGCGAGGTTCCAGAGAATCAGGTCGAGGGTCGCGTCGTGGCCGGCCATGGTTCCGGCCAGGTTCTCGGTCTCGGCGGTGGCTGCCGCCGCCTCGTCGCTGGCGCCCTGGTCGAGGCTCATGTAGTAGGTCTCGGCTCCGCGCACCGAGTGGACCGGTGAGGCGTTGGCGTGCAGCGACACGAACACCGACGCCTTGAGCCGGTTGGCGAGGGCGGTGCGGTCGCTGAGTGCTCGTGTGGTGTCGTCGTCGCGGGTGAGGCGGACCACGTGACCCCGCGCCCGGAGCACCTGGGCGACCTCGCGGGCGATGGCGAGGGTGAGGTCCTTCTCCACGAGGCCGGAGGCCGACGTGGCGCCGGTGTCGTCACCGCCGTGACCGGGATCGAGGACGATGGGGGCCTCCCGGGGCGAGCTGTCGACCGAGAGGGTCCGGGCGGGGACCGGCGTTGGCGCCGCCTGGCGGCGGCCCAGCTCGAGGATGACCCGGGGGGGGTTGTCGAGGCGGTGGGAGGACAGCAGCCCGATCCCGCCCGCCAGCCGCACATGCAGCTCGGAACCGGTGGTGCTCACGCTCAGGACCCGGCGCGAGCGAACCGGTTGTGAGCCCTCGATCTGGGGGGGCGCCTTGGGGAAGCCCACCACGACCTCGTCACCGGTATCGCTGGCCACCGTGGTCGGAACCGCCCGGCTGAGGGTCAGCACGAGGGTCGTGGTCGCTCCGAAGTCGGCGGCCGCCGGACGCACCAGGACGGGCTTGGCGAAGTGCCCTCCGGGGGCGATGGTGTAGCCGCCCGGCGCGGGCTCGAGGTGATAACCCAGTGGTGCCAGGAGGACCTCGTCGAGAAAGCCGGCGGTGGCCGCCACGCCCAGGGGTGACGAGACCGGCGCTTCCTGAACTTCGTGCAGCGTCCCGTCGACCAGCACGAAGCGGTACCCCGGAGCGAACTGGATGAAGTGGTCGCCGAAGGTCACGCCGTAGGTGCCGGCGGCAGGCGAGAAGCCGGCCTCGGCGCCGAGCAGGCGGAGCACCGGGAGCAGCTCGATGCGGTTGCTGCCGGTAGTGGGCGCCTGGGTGGTGGCGCCGCCGAATTGAAACGTCAGCGTCTGTCCGCCCGTGCTCTGGGCGGAGACGAGGCTCGTCGCTCCGAGGGCGAGGACGATGACGGCAGAGACGAAGAGGCGTCGCATGCAAGAAAGGCCATGGTGGTGGAGGCGGTGGGAATCGAACCCACGTCCGAGGAACTCCGACCGTCGGTGTCTCCGTGCGCAGCCCGTCGATCGTTTCTCGTCCCCTGGGAGGTCAACGGGCGCTCGCCCAGGGGACCAGCCCGTAAGTTCTCGGCTGCCGCTTCCGGGCGCCACGGCAACCCAGCCCGCCTAACGTCGTCGAGCCCAGGCCGGCAGGCGGAGCCGCGGACCCGACGTGGCTACTTACGCAGCCAGAGCGTAGTCTGCGTTGGCAGCTATTAGGTTCCACCTGTTTTACGAGGCGGTGGACCTCGGCACGCTGCCCACGGTCGGAATCGTCCCCCGTCAAACCCAGTACGCCCCCGGGTCCCACGGTTCGCGCCATTGTAGCACCGATCCTCACAGCCGAAAGTCGGCTGTGGCCACCACGCCGACGCTCTCTCGATGTGTCCCATGAAACGAGTCTGGAGCCGGTTACATTCTCGCTAGTGACTCGGTGGGCGGCTGCTGACACGTCCTTCCTCGCGCGTGGTCCGGAAAGCCCGCCCGACACGCCTCCCTCTCCCCCCAAGCGTGGGAGCCCCCGCGCTAAGGACGCATCTCGATGCGGTCGCCGGCGTGGATCGGGCCCCACCCACGCGTGATCTTGGCAGTGGAGTGGTGCTCCTCCACCGTCATGATGCCGATCTCCCCCATGACCAGACGAGGCATCCCCTCCACCGAGTTGTCCCTGAACACGGTGGCAAACTGCCCGGGGTAGAGACCGTCGGCGCTGCCCAGGTCGACCATCACCATGGTGTGCTCGCCGACGCTCAGGTCGTCGTCCTTGGTGTAGATGATCGCGCCCGTGGGCATGCCATTGGGCACGTCACAGCGCGTCACCGGCTCGGGCGGGAACACCAGCGGTACCGGGATCGGCTGATACGGTTGCAAGAGATTGCCGATGGACACCGGGTCGCACGCCGAGGTGATCTCCGCGATGCTGGTGTGCTCCTGGGCGCAGAGGACCCGGAGCTGACCGTTCTGGTAGTAAAGGCGCCCCAGCGCGACCCCGGAAACGAGGTGGTCGAGCACGCGGCCGCGCCCCAGTATGAAGAAGCGGTCACCGGCCGCGACGCCCTCGGCCGTACCTCCGTTGATGTACACGATGTCGCCGGTCGAGAAGTCATCCTGGAACTCCATCGCCTCAGCGGCACTGATGGAGAATGGGAAGTCGCTCTCATCCGGGCGGAGGAGGACGAAGCAGTACACGTCCGCGGAGTTGCCCAGCGCCACCGGTTCGCCCTCCGGCCCGGTGGGACCTTGCGCTTCCGGTGGCGGCGTGACCTCGGGCTCCGTTGGGGTCACCGGCTCTTCCACCGGCGCCGGCGGCGCCTCCACCGCGACGTCGATCACCAGCGGGTCCCCGGGGTAGATCCAGTGCGCGTCCTTGATGTAGGGGTTGCGCTCCCAGATCTGCGGCCACAGGTACGGATCGCCCAGGTTCTTGGCGGCGAGATCCCAGAGGGTGTCCCCGCGCTCGATGACGTGCACCTGAGCACCCTCGGGAAACTCGGTGGGCGGCTCATACGGGGTCCAGTGATCGCCAACCATGTGCAGCGGTTGGGGCGGAGGAGACACCGACTGGGCCGCGACGAGCGCGGGCAGCAGCAGGACTCCCAGCAACGCATACCTCACGTTCCCTCTCATAGAGCTTCTCCCGCTTGGTGGAAACACATTCAAAGGTTACTCCACGTGATCCGCGCCCGTCAATGTCCGGAGGATTCCTGCGAATCCTCCGCGTGCGGTTCTGGTGGCTCCTTCGACTGCCTCCGCTCGTCGAACCTCTCTCTGAGCTCCGCGAGACCCTTCTTGGCTTCTGCCAACATGGTGTCGACCTTCGCCATCTCCTCGTATTGGGGATAGTTTTCCTGGAGGAATTCGAGGCGCTGGATGGTCCCCAGCCAGTCCTTATTCCGGAAGTAATAGCGAGCAACCTGGTACTCGTGCTCGGCGAGAACGCCCTTGAGAGAGGTCAGCTCCTCCCGGGCGCGGGGTACGTACTGCGATTCGGGGTAGAGGTTGATGAGCTGCTGGAAGGCCTTCACGCCCTCGTGCACGTTGGTCAGGTCACGGTCGGGCGAGAGCTTTCTGACCGTATAGGTGACCCCGAGCATGAGTAGCGCGTAGTCACGCTGCGGGTCGTTGGGATAGCGGTTGGCGAAGTCGCGGTAGCGCAGCCGCGCCTCGGTGAGGCGGGCGGTGTCCTTGAACTGGGCATACGTGTCGGCCACGCGCAGGGCGGCCTTGTGGCCCACCGGATCGTTGGGGAACGTGTCGTAGACGAAGGAGTAGAGCTTGCGCGCATCCTCGTACTCGCCGTCGGCGTAGAGGGTCCCGGCGCGCTGGAAGATCGTGTCCTTGTCCTGGTTGGCGAGGTCCGCCAGGAACTTGTCCTCCTTGCTCGAGCTCGAGCAGCCGGCGAGGAGGGTCACCGCCACGAGGGCGACGGTCGCGAGACGCTTGATCATCAGTGGGCTCCTTCGAGGGCGGCAGCGCGCAGGGCGTGCAGCGCGGCGCCCGGGTCGTGGGCGCCGAAGATGGCGCTGCCCGCCACCAGGGTCGTGGCGCCGGCACGGACCAGCTCGGCGGCATTGGCGGGCTCGACCCCACCGTCCACGGTGATGTCCAGGGCCGGGCCGCCCAGGCGGCGCAGCCGCCGGATCTTGCCGAGGCTCTCGCGGATGAAGGCCTGACCGCCGAAGCCGGGGTTGACCGACATCACCAGGACGTGGTCCACGTAGGGCAGGGCGTCCTCCAGCGAGGCGAGAGCGGTGGCCGGGTTGATGGCCACCCCGGGGGAAGCGCCCGCCTGGCGGATCGCGGTCAGCGAGCGGTGAAGATGGGGGCAGGTCTCCACGTGCACGGCGATGCGGGCCACTCCCAGCGCGGCCAGCTCGGCGGCCAGGGGGTCGGGGTCGGTGACCATGAGGTGGGCGTCGAGGGGCGCCCGGCAGTGTGGCGCCAGGCAGCGCACCACGGGTGGTCCGAACGTGAGGTTCGGCACGAAGTGCCGATCCATGATGTCGAGGTGGAGGAGATCGGCCCCGGCGTCCTGGATCATGACCGCCTGCTCGGCGAGGCGTGCGAAGTCCGAGGAGAGCAGGGAGGGGGCGATGCGGACACTCATCGGCTGACCCACACGGTGATGATGTCCGAGGGGCCCACCGGGCTGCCGGCCGCCGGGTACTGACGCAGGACGGCGCCAGCGGCGACGCCGGGGTAATCCACCGGGTGGATCTGGCCGAGCCGGAGGCGCTGGGCCCGGGCATACTGCTTGACGCGCTCCACGGAGAGGGCCAGCAGCGACGGCATGACCCACTCCTCCTGCGGCGGGGAGGTGTTGACCAACAGATCCACCGCCGCGCCGGGGGCCAGCTCGGTCCCGGCTTGCGGTGTGGTGGCGATGACCGAGTCACCGGACGCCTGGCCCCGCACCTCGGCGCGGTGGCCCGCCGCCAGGCCGGCCTGCTCGAGGCGCAGCAGGGCGCCCTGCAACGAGTCGCCGCGCACGTCGGGGACCGCCGCCCGGGTGGCTCCGAGACTGAGGCGCACGGCGATGGTGGAGCCGGTCTTCACGTGGAACCCGGCGTGTGGCTCCTGCATCGCCACCTTGCCGATCTCCACGTCCTTGTCGAAGACGCCGGGCTCGCGGACGGTGACGTCGAGGCCGACGTCGTGCGCCATCTTCCGCGCCTCGGCCACGCTCTGCCCGCTCAGGTCAGGAATCGAGCGTGTGCCCTGGTGCACGGTGTGGACCAGGGCGAACCACGCCACCACCGCGGCACACCCCAGGAAGACAACCGCCACGAGCGCCTTCTCCACCATTGCTGCAGACTCTACCACGGTCTTCGGGCGGTCACGCCGGTCGCCGGCGCCGGCTGCGGGGCGGGCGTGACCGGGGGCACGCCGGACGTGGGGAGAGCGGTGAGGAATGACCTGAAACGCCGGTCTCCCGAGCCTCTCCCTCCACTCCTGAGCGGGCGCGGGTGCGGGTGCTGCCGGCTCGCGCCGCGAGCCCGGCGGGTCGGCTACCCTCCGCCCGGCAGGATCTTGTACAGGCTCTCCGGCACGATCTTGAGAATGTCGTTGTAGAGGACGACGACCACCAGGAGGATGAGGAGAACGAAGCCCACCTCGATGATCCGCTCCTTGACCTTGAGTGAGAGGTCCCGGCGAATCGCCGACTCGAAGGCGATGATCGTCAGGTGCCCGCCGTCGAGGACGGGGATGGGCAGCAGATTGAAGATCCCCAGCTGCAGCGAGATGACGGCCATGAGCCAGACCAGTGAGCGGAAGCCCGAGCGCGCGGCCTCGCCGGAGATCTGGGCGATTCCGATGGGTCCGGTGAGCTGCTTCATGGAGGCGCGTCGGGTGAGCAGCTTGCCGAGCACACGGAAGGTTTCCACCGTCTGGCGGTAGCACTCCGACACGGCCATGGAAACGGCGCGCAGTGGGCCCACCTTGAGCGTCTTGGTGGGGAGAATCAGCGGAACCCCGATCTTGCCCTCTCCTCCCACACTCTCGGTCGTGACCGGCAGGCTGAGGGTCGCGCCCGAGCGCTCGACCGTCACGGTGACCTTGGCGTTAGGGTGAGGGGAGATCAGGCGGATCAGGTCGTAGAACTGGTGCACCGCCTCGCCATCGACGGCGATGATACGGTCGCCCACCTGGAGCCCCGCCTGCTTGGCCGGTGAGTTGGGCTGCAACCCCTCGACCACAGGAGGCAGCGGCGGCAGGAGGCCCGAGTAGCCGATACCCCAGCGGGTCATCGAGGTGGGGGTCATGTCCAGCGTCTGCTCGCTGCCGGCGCGACGAATGCGCAGCTGCACCTGGTGACCGCCCGAGGTGAGGATGGAGGTCTCGAGGTCACGCCAGTTTGTCATGGCGTGCCCGTTCGCCGCGACGATCCGGTCGCCCTCGCGGACTCCGGCCTCCGCGGCGGGCGACTCGGGCTGTACCCAGCCCACAACAGGGGGGTCGCTGAGGTACGAGGCCACCTCGGCGCCCACCATGAAGGACACTGCCACCAGCAGCACCGCCGCCACCAGGTTGGTGGCTGGTCCGGCAAGCAGGATCAGCGCGCGCTTCCAGCGCGGCAGCAGCTCGGGCTCGGCGCCGTCGGTGGCCCCGGCGACGTCGGACTCGTCGGGGCCGAGGCCGACGATCCGGACGTAGCCGCCCAGCGGCACGAGGCTGATGCGGTAGTCGGTGCCGCCGCGCTCGAAGCCCCAGAGGCGCTTGCCAAAGCCCACCGAGAAGACCTCTACGGGAGCGCCAAGCAGGCGGGCGGCGACGAAGTGGCCGGCCTCGTGGATGATCACGAGGACGCCGAGGACGAAGACGAAGGCGACGAGATCGATCAGCATCGCGAGTTGGAACTCCCTGGTGTGGCTGGGAATTTCCCCACCGCGTCGCGGGCCATGGTGCGCGCCTCCGCGTCCGCGGCGAGAGCCTGCTCGAGGCTCCCGAGCGGCCGGTTGTGTGCCGCCCAGCGCTCCATGGTTACACGGGTGACCTCGGCGATGGCCGTGAAGGCCAGACGGCGCTCGAGGAAGGCGGCCACCGCCTCCTCGTTGGCGGCGTTGAGCACCGCCGGCATCTCGCCGCCCTCGCGCAATGCCTGGCGTGCGAGCTTGAGGGCCGGGAAGCGCTCGGGGTCGGGGGCCTCGAAAGTGAGGGTAGCGGCCTCGACCAGGTCGAGGAAGGGAAGCGGCGTGGCCACCCGCTCGGGCCAGGTGAGGGCGTACTGGATGGGGAAGCGCATGTCGGTGATGGAGAGCTGGGCCAGGAGCGTGCCGTCGACGTACTCCACCAGGGAGTGCACCAGGCTCTGGGGGTGGACCACCACACCGATGCGCTCCTCGGGCACGTCGAAGAGGTGTCGGGCCTCGATGATCTCGAGCCCCTTGTTCATCATGGTGGCGGAGTCGACGGTGATCTTGGGCCCCATGCTCCAGGTGGGGTGGGCGAGGGCGTCCTCGACCGTGGCATGGCGGATGCGCTCGGCCGACCAGGTCCGGAACGGCCCGCCCGACGCGGTGAGCAGCAGGCGGCGCACGCTCGACCGCGGTCCCCCGCACAGCGCCTGGTGGAGGGCGTTGTGCTCGCTGTCCACCGGCAGCAGCTGGACCCCGGCGCGGGCCGCCGCGGCCATCACCAGCTCGCCGGCGACCACCAGGGTCTCCTTGTTGGCGAGGGCGATGTCCTTGCCGGCGCCGATCGCCGCCAGGGTCGGCACCAGCCCCACCGAGCCCACCAGGGCGGCCAGGACGACGTCGGCGTCGGCGGCGCACGCCACCGCTTCGAGGCCCTCGTGTCCCCAGGTGACCTCGACGCCGGGGAGCTCGCGGGCGAGCCGCTCGGCGTCCTCACGGCGTCGCACCGACACCAGCCGCGGCCGGTGTCGCCGCGCCTGGTCGGCGAGCAGCTCGAGGTTCCCGCCGGCGGCGAGGGCGACGGCGCGGAAGCGGTCCGGAAAGGACTCGATCACCGACAGGGTGGAGGTGCCGATGGAGCCGGTGGAGCCGAGGACGGCGACGCCCTTCATCGCAGCGCTCCGCTCACCAGCAGGTAGCCGAGCACCCAGGGTGCGCTGTAGAGGAGCGAGTCGGTGCGGTCGAGCAGGCCGCCGTGTCCGGGCAGCAGAGAGGACGAGTCCTTCACCCCGGTGTCGCGCTTGAGCTGCGACTCCACCAGGTCACCCAGCGGGGCGGTGATGGCGAGGATCGCCGCCACCGCCGCGGTGTGGCCCCAGCCCAGCGGCAGGCCGATGGCCAGCTTGAGCATGGCGGCGCCGGCGAAGGTGGCGAGGACGCCGCCGGCCAGGCCCTCCCAGGTCTTGTTGGGGCTGATGCGGGGCGACATCTTGTGGCGCCCGATGCTGCGGCCCACGTAGTAGGCGCCGGAGTCGCCGATCCAGATGGTGCCCAGGAAGACGAGCAGCAGGCGGATGCCGAGGCTCCCCTCGGGGAGGCTGCGCAGCCAGCCCAGGCAGGCGCCGCCGAGACCGACGTAGAGCACGGCAAAGGTGGCGACCGCGGCCCCCGACAGGGCGCCGGCCGGCCGGCCGGGGTTCGTGAGCTGGACGCCGGGCAGGACCAGCACCGTCGCCGTGGCGGCCGCGGCCAGACCGACGAGGCCGAACGCCCAGCAGGCGGCGAGGGTGAGCGCCAGGGCGGCGAGGGGACACCAGCGGCCGACGGGAATGCCGGCCCCGCGGGCCATGGCCAGGAGCTCGTCGCCGGCGAGCAGCAGGGGCACCGCCAGGACAGTGAGAAACGCCCACGAGGGCAGCCATACGATGGCGGCGAGAAGGAGCGGGATGGCAATGAGGGCGACGGTTTCACGAGCCCGCACGAGGGTCTCCCGTCGGCGTGAACAGGCCGCGCTCGTCTGGCGCCAGGCCGCCGAACCGGCGTTCGCGCTGCTGGTAGTCGAGCACCGCGTCGAGCAGGTCGGCCTTACCGAAGTCCGGCCACAGCACCGAGCTGAAGTAGATCTCGGCGTAGGCGAGCTGCCAGAGCATGAAGTTGGAGATCCGCCGTTCGCCCGAGGTGCGGATGAGGAGGTCGGGATCGGGCTGGCCGGCGGTGTCGAGCTGCGCGCTCACCCACGCCTCGTCCACCGCGTCGGGCGCCGCCTCTCCCCGCACGGCCGCTTCACAAAGGCGCCGCATCACGTCGGCGAGCTCCTGTCGCCCGGAGTAGTTGAGGGCCACCTGCACCAGGGTCCCGGTGCAGCTCGAGCAACTCTCCACCGCGGCCGCGAGCTGCTTCTGCAGGACCGGCTCCAGCTGCGCCACCCGGCCGATCGTCTGAAAGCGGAGGTTGTTGTTCACTAGGGTCTTGAGCTCGGAGCGGAGGTATTCCTTGAGGAGCCCCATGAGGGTCACCACCTCGTGCCGGGGCCGCTTCCAGTTCTCGGTCGAGAAGGCGTACAGGGTCAGGACCTCCACCTCGAGCGCCGCGACGATCTCGACGCTCTCGCGCACCGCGCGAATACCCGCACGATGGCCTTCCACCCGCGGCAGGTGGCGGGCCTTGGCCCAGCGGCCGTTGCCGTCCATGATGATGGCGATGTGGCGCGGCAGCCGGGCCGGGTCGATCCGCTCGAGGAGCGCGCGCTCCCGCGTCCCGGGTGCGGCGATGTCGTTGAGGTCGCGCATCCTCTCACCCCTGGAGGAGGGAGTCTAGCACAGGGCTCACCCGGTACAGGACCTGCTCGAGGGTGAGACCGCGGGCCGGTGCCGTGTACAGGGGGCTGCCCGGCTCGGGCTCGTCGAGCAGTCGTCTCAGGTCACGTAGCGATCGGCGCCCCCAGGCCACCTCGAGTATCGCGCCCATCATGCGACGTACCTGGTAGCGCAGGAAGCCGCCCCCCTCCACCTCCAGGACCAGGCCGTGGCGGCCCCAGCGCAGATCGGCGCGGTGGACGGTGCGGATGGTGGGCCCCTGGTCGGGATCGGGGACGGTGAAGGATGCCCAGTCACGGTGACCGGGTAGCAGGCGCACGGCCGCCTCAAGGGCCGCCCGATCGGCGGGTGGGCGAATCCGCGCGGAGCGCAGGCCTTGCCACGGGAGCAGCGGCCCACCCCAGTGCGCGCGGTACGCGTAGCGTTTGCCCCGGGCGCTGTAGCGGGCGTGGAAGCCGCTGCCGGCGAGGATGGCCCGGCGCACGACCACGGCCTCGGGCAGGGTGCCGTTGAGGGCGTGGGCGAGGTCCCCCGGGGCAATCTCTACAGGCAGGTCCAGGTGGGCCACCTGGCCGCGGGCGTGGACGCCGGCGTCGGTGCGGCCGGCGCCCACGATTGCCGCCTCGAGCCCGCCGGTGGCGCGGGTGAGGGCGGCTTCCAGCTCGCCCTGGACGGTGCGCACCCGCGGCTGGCGCTGCCAGCCGGCGAACGGGGTCCCGAGGTACGCTACCGTGAGCTTCAAGCGCGTCGCCATCCACGGTATCCTCGCATACATGTGGCGTCGCACGATGGGACTGCTCCTCTGCCTGGGTCTGGCGTTCGTCGCCGGTGCCGGCAACGACGGACCGGAGCTGCAGGGCGCGGCTCTCGCCCGGTTCTTCCCCGGGCCCTACTTTTCGAGCCGCGGGCAGGATCGGCTCCGCGGGATCGTGCTGACCTTGTGGCCGGGGCCAACCCAGCTGCTCGCTCTATGGCGGGCGGGCGGCCTCGACGCCGACGAGCGGGTTCTGGTGCTGCTGGGAGCCGGCGCCTTTCATGATCGTCAGCTCCTGACCATGTACTGGCAGGCGCTTGGTGACCAGGAGGCACGGGTCCGCCAGGCGGCGGTCGCCGGGTACCGTGAGCTCATCGGCGATCTGCCCGCGCCCTCCCAGGGTCCGCCGGCGGCCGGGGAGGTGGCGTCGCTCCGAGCCGAGATCGGCGCCATGGACACCGCGCTGCGGTACCGGCCGCTCATCGCGCTCTGGCTCGACGCTCTCGCTCACGCCGAGGGCCAGAGCCTGGCGGGTCGGGCACCCATGGTCCTGGTACGGCCGGGCGGCTACTGCCTCAAGGTGATCGACCGCCTCGTCACCGCGCAGGACCTCCCCCTGCTCGCCGCCGCCTACCCCCTGGTCGGGAATGGCAGCGCGAAGATGGGTCTGGTGAAGCTCATCGGGGGGCTGACGCTGAACAGCTTTATCATCAAGCCGAGGGGACTGCGGGCCGGATGGGGCAGCGGCGTCTGGGAGCTCGCCCTGGAGAGTAGTGCGAACTTCCTGCGGAGCCACTGCTCGCTGGACCCTACCACGATCTTGCGCGAGCGCTTCTCGGCGCTGGGCATGCCGGTCAGCCAGCCCTTCGGCCCTTCCGCCTGCGCGGCATGGCTGGAGGTCGCGAAGAAGGGGGACCCGACATGGTGGGGGCTCGCTGCGCAGCAGCTGTATGCCTGCGGTGGGCCAGCGGTGGAGATTTCGCGTCTGCGCGTGGGTCAACCCGATGTGGGCAAGGCACACGGAGCGCTCATGGGTTGGTACCGTCTTCGCTGACTGGACACGCGCTGTCCGTTTGAGCCTGCCTCGTCCTTCGGGTACTATCACAGCGCTTTCGTCGAAGGGAGGCCGGTCCATGGAGACGCTCCGAGACCTCTTTGAACACGTGGTGTCAGCCTACGGGGGCCGCCGCGAGCTGCTGCGCGCCAAGCGGAGCGGGAAGTGGATCACCCTCTCGACCGAGGAGTTCGCAGCTCGGGTCCGAAACCTCGCTGCCGGGCTCAGGGCCTCCGGGGTGGAACCCGGCGACCGGCTCGCCGTCTTTTCCGAGAACCGGCCCGAGTGGCACATCTTCGACTTCGCCTGCCACCTCGTCGGCGCGGTGTCGGTGCCGTTGTACCCCAACCTCACCCCCGACCAGGTGGCCTACATCGTGCGCGACTCCGGCGCCCGCATGCTGTTCGTCTCCACGGCCGAGCTGCTGCGCACCGCGTCGGACGGGATCTCGAAGCTGGACGGCACGGTCGGGTTGGTGGTGTTCGACGAGCTCGACGAGCTGCCGCAGGGTGTGGTGCCCGTCGGCGACCTGGAGGAGAGCGGAGCGGCGGAGCTCAAGAACGTGAAGAAGGGCGACGACCCCTTCCACCGGCCCCGTGGGGGGGACGTTGCGAGCCTCATCTACACCTCCGGCACCACCGGCGACCCCAAGGGTGTCATGCTCACCCACTGGAACTTCATCTTCGACGAGACCCATGCCATGCAGCTCTTCGAGCTCGGGCCGAAGGACGTGGTGCTGTCGTTCCTGCCACTTTCCCACGTGTTCGAGCGCACAGTGGACTACGCCCTGCTTCACCGCGGCGTTCAGATCTGCTACGTGGAGGCCATCGAGCGGGTGCCCTCCCGGCTGGTGGAGGTTCGTCCGTCCATTTTGGTCTCGGTGCCGCGCCTGTTCGAGCGCTCCTACATCAAGATCGTCAGCAAGCTGCAGCAAGAGGAGGGCGTCAAACGCCGTCTCGTGGACTGGGCGCTGAGGGTGGCGCGTCGCCATGCCGAGGAGGTGTGGGCCGGCCGCTCCCCGTCGCCGGTGCTCAGAGCCCAGTACGCGCTCGCGCGGCGCCAGGTGTTCTCCAAGATCCTCGCCAAGCTGGGCGGCCGGATCCGCTTCGCCATCTCGGGCGGAGCACCGCTGTCGCGCGAGGTCGCGGAGTTCTTTGCCATGATCGGCCTCCCCATCTACCAGGGCTACGGGCTCACCGAGACCTCGCCGGTGATTGCCGTGTGCTCACCCGGGGGCGATCGTGTCGGCTCGGTCGGCCGAGCGATTCCGGGAGTCGAGGTGAGGATCGCCGAGGACGGCGAGATCCTCACCCGCGGCCCCCACCTCATGCACGGCTACTTCAACCGTGAGGCCGAGACCGCCGAGATCATGGACGAGGACGGCTGGCTCCACACCGGTGACGTGGGCTTCGTCGATGCCGACGGGTTCCTCTTCATCACCGACCGCAAGAAGGACATCATCGTCACCTCGGGCGGCAAGAACGTGGCGCCGCAGCCCATCGAGGGCCGGCTCCAGGCCACCCCTTACATTGCCCAGGCGGTGGTGATCGGCGACCGCTACCCCTACCTCACCGCGCTTATCGTGCCCAACTTCGAGAACCTGGCGGCCTACTACCAGGAGAAGGGCGAGCGGGTGACGCCGCAGGAGATCGTCGAGCGGGAGGAGACCCGGCGGCTGCTGGACGAGACGATCCGCGGCCTCAACCGCGAGCTGGCGCAGCACGAGAAGATTCGCAAGTTCACGATGCTGGGCCGTGAGTTCTCGCTGGCGGAGGGAGAGATCACGCCGACCCTGAAGGTGCGTCGTCGGGTGATTGCCGAGCGCTTCCGCGACCTCATCGAGGCGATGTACCTGAAGACGCAGCTGGCCGACCAGTATCATGCGGAGTCGTAGCGCCCGCAGGTAGCGCCGGGCTCCCGGGTCGGGAGCTGCCGGCCTCTCACCTTGCCGTGGTTTCTCGCGAGGGAGGGTGGGAGACCCTCATCACCTCATCACTTCATGGCCTCATCGCCCGGGTGGTCGGGTGAGGGCTCAGTGAGCCCGAGGATCACCGCCTCCGCCACGTCCGTGTCTGCGAGATCGGGGAGCAGGGCGTGCGGCCGGTGGCGGGCGAGCTCCGCCGCCGGTGTCCAGCCGGAAGCCACGGCCACCGCGCGCGCACCGCCGGCGTGAGCGCACAGCACGTCCGGCGGAGCGTCACCCACCACCACGGTGTGGTGCCCGGGGAAGTCCCGGCCCGTCAACGCCCGTGCCCGGTCGCGGGCGAACGGGACCAGCAGGTTGCGGTCCTCGTGGTCGGATCCGTAGGCGCCGAAGGCGAAGAAGTGGCGGAGCCCGGCAGCGCCGAGCTTGACCGCCGCGCCGCGCTCCATGTTGCCGGTGAGCAGGGCCGTCACCACCCGATCGTCGGCGGTGAGGCGCTCGAGCAGTGCTCGTACCCCTCGGCACAGAAGCACCTGGTCGTGGCGGAGGCGCTCGTCGAGGAGCTCGACGTAGCGCTCCACCGCACGCGTCAGGCCTGCCTGCACTGCTGCAGGGGCGACGCCCGCCGCGAGCAGCAGCTCGCGCAGGATCTGAGGGTCGGTCTTGCCCATGAAGGGGAAGGTGTCCACCGGACCGGCGGTGCCGAAGCCCTCCAGCAGCGCGTCACGGATCGCGGTGGCGGCCACGCCCCGGGTGGAGAGCAGGGTGCCGTCGATGTCGAAGAGCACGAGGAGAGCTGGACGCATGGCGCGATCGTAACCCATACAGAGTGGGCCGGCAGCGAGTGGTCCACGCTACAATGGGCCCATGCTCCAGCTGGTCTTCGAAGAGGGGGGGAGTACCCACCGGGTTCCTCTGCATGACGGGCTGACCCTCGGCCGCTCCAGCGACAACGACGTGGTCCTGCGGGACTTCTCGGTGTCGCGGCACCACGCCCGCGTGGACGCCGACGGGGAGGCTCTGGTCATCCGCGACCTCGAGTCCACCAACGGGGTGAAGGTGAATGAGACCTTCGTGAGCAGCGCGCCGGTGGCCGTCGGAGACCGCCTCACCATTGGCAGCTTCGAGCTCATGGTGGAGGAGCTCGGAAGCGGGCCGGAGGCCGCGCTCTCCTCGGCCACATACCTGCGACCCCTGTCCGAGTTCAACCAGGATTACGGCCTCGAGGGCCCCCCCTCCGGCGTCTCGCGCGAGCTGGGCGTGCGCGAGAGGGTGTTCGAGATTCTCGCCCAGGTGGCGAAGACCCTGCTCCAGGTGGAGGACCTCGAGCCGGTGCTGGAGAAGGTGCTCGACGTGGTCTTCGACTACCTCCTGGTGGACCGCGGCTTCATCGTTCTCTTCGACGAGAGCGGAGCCCCGAAGCTGGAGTGCTACCGCCTGCGTGACACCGAGCCCGGGGCCGAGCCCGAGGTGCCGATCTCCCGCACGATTCTCGACATGGTCACGCGCCAGAAGGTCGCGCTGCTGACCCACGACGCCCAGGCAGACCAGCGCTTTGAGGCCGGTCAGAGCATCCGCATCTACCAGATCCGCTCGGCCATGTGCGCACCGCTGTGGCACCGCGAGAAGATCATCGGAGTGATCTATGTGGACTCACCGCTCCACGTCGGCTCGTTCTCCACCTCCGACCTCGACCTCCTCACCGCCCTCGCCAACTACGCCGCCGTGGCCATCGAGCGTGCGCGGCTCAACGAGCGCATTCGTCGTGAGCAGATCGTTCGCCACCGTCTCGAGCGCTACCACTCGCCGGCGGTGATCGAGTCGGTCCTGGCCGCTCCGGAGCACGACGGAGGCTCCGCTGCAGTGCGGGAGACCTCCATCATGTTCGCCGACATCGTCGGCTTCACCAGCCGTTGCGAGAGCCTCCCGCCCGAGGACGTGGCCGCGTTCCTCAACCAGTTTTTCTCCCTCGCTGCCGACGCGGTGTTCGAGCTCGGCGGCACCCTCGACAAGTTCATCGGCGACGCGGTGATGGCCTTCTTCGGCGCGCCCCTGGCCGAGCCCGACCACGCCGAGCGTGCGGTGCGCTCGGCCCTCACCCTCCTCCGCTCGCTCGGACGCTGGAACCGCGAGCGCACCATGGAGGGCCTGGATGAGGTCCAGGTCCGGGTGGCCATTCACTCGGGCCCGGTGGTGGTGGGCGACATCGGTTCCGACACCCGGGTGGACTACACCGTGCTGGGAAATGCCGTAAACGTGGCAGCGCGGCTCGAGGAGTACGTCGCGCAACCCGGTCAGGTGGTGATCGGCGAGACCACCCAGGCGGCGGTGGCTCATCTCTTCGTCACCGAGCACCTCGGGAACGTCAAGCTCAAGGGTCTGAGCCGCAAGATCGCGGTCTACCGGGTGGCGCTGGAGGAGTTCACCGGTGCCGGGGTGGAGGGATCATGAGGCTCGACGACCTGGTCTTCGTCACCTCCAACCTGGGCAAGCTGCGCGAGGCTGAGGAGGTCCTGGGGACCAAGCTGGTGCATCGTGCCCTCGACCTCTCGGAGGTGCAGTCGCTGGATCTCGGAGAGGTGGTTCGCGACAAGGCGAGGACGGCCTTCGCCCGGCTCGGACAACCGGTGTTGGTGGAGGATACGTCGTTGGAGCTGCAAGGGCTCGGTGGTTTCCCCGGACCCCTGGTGCGGTGGCTGCTGGCCACGGTCGGACCCGGCGGGATCAGCCGGATCGTCGCGGCCTTCGACGACCGCAGGGCGGTGGTGCGCTGCATGGCGTGCGCCTGTGACGGCGTCGAGGAGGCGGTGGGGGTGGGTGTCGTGCACGGCACCATTGCTGAGGCGCCGCGTGGGCGGCAGGGCTTCGGTTGGGACAGCGTGTTCATGCCGCAGGACGGAGGCGGGCGCACCTACGGAGAGATGCCGCAGGAAGAGAAGAACGCCATCTCTCACCGCCGTCGCGCGTTGGAAGCGCTCAAGGCGCAGCTACAGCGCTAGCCCGCACATCTCACCAGAATTCTGCTACGACCGCAGAAGCGCCAGCCACAGCGGCGCTTCTCCCCTTGGCGCCGCCTGCGACGTGCCGCAAGCACACCTCGGCGGCACCTCGGTCAAATCGCCACCCTGACTGGCGCTTTCGCGGTCTCGCGACGAACACTGGTGAGATATGCAAGCTAGCGGATGACGTTCGTACGTCTGTGGGGGGAGGGTGGGAGTTCCTCATCATCCCATCACCACGCGCGGGCTCTCCCCGGGCGGGCAGGCTGGACTGTGCTACCGTGCCCGCGATGCGACGGGAGCTCACCGAGAAGCGGGGCAGGGCGGTGCGCGGAATGTTCGGGCGCATCGCCCACCGCTACGATCTCCTCAACCACCTCCTGTCGCTGGGGCTCGACCGGCGCTGGCGGCGGGCTCTGGCGCGGCGGGTGGCAGCGGCGGCGCCGGAGGTGGTGTTGGACGTGTGCACCGGCACCGGCGACGTGGCGCTGGCGCTGCCGGCTGGCCCGAGACTGCTGGCCGCCGACTTCTGCCTGCCCATGCTGGCACGGGCGCGGCGGAAGGCGGGCGCGCGCCGGCTCGGTCTGGTGGCCGCTGACGCGTTGCGCCTGCCGCTTGCCGCCGATGCGGTGGACCTGGTGACGGTGGCTTTTGGAGTGCGCAACTTCGAGGACCTCGAGGCCGGCCTCGGCGAGCTGGTGCGGGTCGTGCGCCCGGGAGGTGCCGCCCTCGTGCTCGAGTTCTCGCAGCCGCGTGGTGCAATGGCGCCGCTGCTGCGCTGGTGGTCGCGCACGGTGCCTCCACGGGTGGGACGCTGGCTGTCGGGGGATCCGGATGCCTACAGCTACCTGCCGGCGACGGTGGCCGAGTTCCCGGACTCGGAGGCAATGACCGCGGTGCTGACGCGGGTGGGTCTCGAGGGTGTCCGGGCGCACCGTCTCACCGGCGGCGTCGCGACGCTGTACGAGGGACGCCGGCCTGCGTCCGCCGCTGCAGTGCGCGCGGTGGCGGGATGAGCTGACGGAACCGGCCGGCCCCCTGCGTGCCGGGTGATGGGAGCGTGCATGAACGACGAAGCGAAGATCCTCGACGGACAGGGAACAGCGAAGGCGATCCGGGCCGAGGTGGCGGCGGAGGTGGCCGAGCTGGCAGGGACTGGCGTGACGCCCCGGCTCGACGTCGTGCTGGTGGGGGACGACCCCGCGTCACACGTCTACGTGGGTGGCAAGGCGAAGGCCTGCGCCGAGGTCGGAATCTCGTCCCACACCCACACGCCGGACGCCGGTGTGAGCCAGGCTGAGCTGCTCGACGCCATCGACCGGCTCAACGCCGACCCCGAGGTGGACGGGATCCTGGTGCAGCTGCCGCTGCCGGGTCACCTCGATGCCCACGCGGTGCTCGACCGCATCGATCCGGCCAAGGACGTGGACGGTTTCCACCCGGAGAACGTCGGCCTGCTGCAGCAGGGGCGGCCGCGCCTGGCACCGTGCACGCCGGCCGGGGTGATGGAGCTGCTGCGCCGCGAGGGTCTCGAGGTGCGCGGTCGACGCGCGGTGGTGGTGGGGCGCTCCGACATCGTCGGCAAGCCCATGGCGATGATGCTCCTGCATGCCCACGCCACGGTCACGATCTGCCACTCCCGCACCGTCGACCTGGCGGCGGTGACGCGCCAGGCCGAGCTCCTGGTGGTGGCCGCCGGACGGGTGGGCCTGGTGGGGGCCGAGCACGTCACCGAGGGCGCGGTGGTGGTGGATGTCGGCATGCACCGGGTGGAGGACCGTGCCACGGTGGAGCGCCTGTTCGCGGGCAACCAGCGCAAGCTCGATCTTTACGCGCGCAAGGGCGGGGTGCTGGCGGGCGACGTCGACTTCCACGCGGTGGCGGGCAAGGCCGGGCGTATCACCCCGGTGCCGGGCGGAGTGGGGCCGCTCACCATTGCCATGCTCCTGAGGAACACGCTCACCGCGGCGCGCCTGCGCCGGGGCCTGGCGGAGTGACGACGCCGCCCTGCACGGTGGGGCTCACCGGCGGTCTCGCTTCGGGCAAGAGCAGCGCCGCCCGTCTCCTGACCGGCCGCGGCGCGGCGGTGCTCGACGCCGACCGCGTGGTCCACGACCTGTACCGCGCGGGGCGCTCCGGCGCCACGGCGGTGGCCAGCCTCTTCGGCGCCGGTCTGCTCCTTGAGGATGGCAGCGTCGACCGTGGCGCGCTGGCCCGGCGGCTGGCGGGCGACGCCGCCGCCATCGCCGAGCTCAACGCCGCTGTCCACCCGCTGGTGCGCCGAGAGGTGGCGGCATGGCTGGAGCAGCTCGTGGGCCGCCCGGATCCGTCCGCGGTGGCGGTGGTGGAGGCGGCGCTGCTGGTGGAGAGTGGCGGCTACCGCGGCTACGATCTCCTCGCCGTGGTGTGGTGCCGCCCAGACCAGCAGCTCGCCCGGGCGGTGGCCCGCGGGACGCCGGAGGCACGCGCGCGAGAGCTCATGGCGGCGCAGGCGACGCTGGAGGAAAGACGCCGCCTCGCCGACGTCCTCATCGACAACTCCGGGTCGCCGGCGCGCCTGGCGGAAGAGGTCGAGCGGGCGTGGGTGGAGATCGAGAGGCTCTGCGCCGAGCGTGTAAAGAGTGAAGAGTGAAGAGTAAGGGTAAGGATTGAAGGGTGAAGAGTGGGCGCGCTCGAGAGCCGGGACGGCGCACCGCTTGCTTGAGCGTCCGCTCGGGGCACCGCCGCCGCAGGAGATCTTTCACGCCCGCCGAGCCCGGCCGCCGCGCGCGTCGGGGGGGTGGGCGGGCGGACCTATTACTCTCAACTCTTTACCGGTCGGGTGAGTGGCTCTACTCCGGGGCGTCCTCCAGCCACTCGGTCTGGTAGTCGTCGGTGCGCGGCACGATGCAGAGAAAGCGCACCGGTACTTCGTTGCGGTTCTCGTACCAGTGGGCGACGCCGGCGGGAATGAACAGGCAGTCCCCGGCACGGGCCGTCACCTCACGCTCGTCGAGCCCCATCACCATCTCACCCTCCAGCACCACCTGCTCGTGCTCGATGGTGTCGTGGCGGTGGGCCGGGATACGCCCTCCCGGGGCGAGCGTGAAGCGCCGGGTGATGAAGTTGGGAGTGCCCTCCATCGGCCCCAGCAGTACCTGCATGCTGGCCCCTCGCGTGCGGGCCACCGGGTTGGCGCCCACCTGCTCCATGCTGCGGATGACGGCCTCGGGCTTGGCTGCGGTCATGGCGTTCCCCCGTGCGGCGGTGGCCGCACCTGCCAGTGTAGCGTGCCGGCGTGGAGTCGTGAGCCCATGCCGGCCGCACTGCGGCCCGAGCCTGGGGCTCGTCGGCCCGCCGGTCCGGGAACGGGTCCCTGCCTCCGCCTTGGCCGGGTTTGTGGCCCGGGCGCGAGGTCCATTCCGCGGTGGTAGGATCGCGCCATGCTGGAGCGGCTGACGGTGTCGAGCCTGGGGATCATCGAGTCGGTGACACTCGAGATCGGAGAGGGTCTGGTCGCGCTCACCGGCGAGACCGGAGCCGGCAAGTCGCTCCTGGTGGAGTCGCTGAACCTCCTCGGCGGCCAGCGCGCCCAGGCTGATCTGGTGCGCACCGGCAACGACACGCTGCGGGTGGAGGGATGGTTCGCACCGCCCCTCTCGGCGACCCTGCGTGAGGTGCTGGCGGAGCTGGGGGTGCCCGGAGACGACGCCCTGGTGATCCGACGCGAGGTGTCGGCGGGCGGGCGCAGCCGCGCCTGGGCCAATGACGTCGCGGTCACCGTGGGGGCCCTGCAGCGCTTGGCGCCGCATCTCCTCGCCGTGCACGGTCAGCACGAGCAGTACGGCCTCGGCGACCCCGCCGAGCAGCGCCGCCTGGTGGACGAGTACGCCGGCCACGCCGAGCTGCTGGAGACGGCGGCACAGGCTTACGCGCAGTGGCAGTCGGCGGCGGCGGAGCTGACGCGGCTGGAGCGGGCCCAGGCCCAGCGCCGCGACCGGCTCGATGCCATTCGCTTCCAGCTGGGCGAGCTGGAGAGCGCCGATCCCCGGCCCGGCGAGGACGAGGAGCTCCTGGCCCGGCGCCGGGTGTTGCGGCACGCGGTGCGGCTGCTCGAGCTGGGCGGGGGGCTGCTCGACCGCCTCGCCGAGCGCGACGCGGCGGTGGTTGCGGAGCTGGCTCGTGCCGAGCGTGCGGCGGCGGAGATGGCGGAGCTCGGCCTTCCCCTCGCCGAGGCCGCCGCTCGGTTGGGCGAGGCGCGGGTGCAGGTGGAGGAGGTGGTGCGAGAGGTCCAGGGTCTGAGCGAGGGGATCGCCGAGGACCCCGCCGAGCTGGAGAGCGTGGAGTCGCGCCTGCACCTGCTCGACCAGCTCATGCTCAAGTACGGGTCACCCCTCGACAAGGTAGTCGAGCACCGCGACCGCCTCGTCGCCGAGCGGGCCGAGCTGGGGGGAGTCGAGGATCGGTTGAGCGACGCGCGGGCGGCGGCGGCGGCGGCGCTCGCCAGCTACGACGAGAGCGCGGTCGCGCTGCAGCGCTCCCGGGAGGAAGCCGGGCGTGCTCTCGCGGGGGGGGCCCGGGAGGTGCTCGGTCGGCTGAACATGGGGGGCACCCGGCTCGAGCTGCACTGGCAGGCGGTGGCCGACGCTGCGAGCCCGCTCGAGCGCGGCGGTCAGAGGGTCCGCTTCGACGGCTCGGGTGTCGAGGAGTGCGAGCTGCTGATCGCCCCCAACCCCGGCGAGGAGCTCCGTCCCATGGCCCGGATCGCCTCGGGGGGCGAGCTCTCCCGGCTGCACCTGGCGCTCCGCACAGTCCTGCGGGGTCGGCAGGACGCCGCCCGCATGACGTTGCTCTTCGACGAGGTGGACAGCGGCTTGGGCGGGGCGACGGCGGCGGCGCTGGGAGCCCTGCTCGGCGAGCTGGCCGCGGACGACCAGGTTCTGGTGGTGACCCACCTGCCACAGGTGGCGGCGCGGGCGGCGGCCCAGCTGAGGGTGGAGAAGGTGATCGTGGACGGGCGCGCGGTCACCCGTGTTCATCTCCTCGCCGCGGACGCGCGGGTGATGGAGCTGGCACGGATGCTCGCTGGTGACGAGGTGGGTTCCTCGGCCGTTGCGCATGCTCGTGCTCTCCTTGCAGGTGGGTCGTGAGGCGCCTCCCGCTCGCCGAGCACGGCGACCCCGTCGAGGTGCTTGCCGTCACCCGCGACGTTCGCGCCGCGGGCGGCGTGATCCTGCTCCCCACCGAGACCTTCTACGGGCTCGCCGCGGACCCGGCGAGCGAGGCCGGCGTGGCGCGGGTATACGCCCTCAAGGACCGTCCGGCGGGCCTGCCGCTTCCCGTGCTGTGCGCTGACTGGGAGCAGGTGACGGACCTGGTCGAGGTACCCGAGAACTATCGCGTCAGGCTCTCGCGCGCCTGGCCGGGTCCCCTCACAGTGGTGCTTCGGGCTCGCCGCCGGCTACCCGCGGCGGCGGGAGTGGACACTCTGGCCGTGCGGGTCCCGGGGCATCCGCTGCTGCGGGCCGTCCTGTACGTCGTCGGCCCGCTCACCGGCACCTCCGCCAACCGCCATGGCCGCGCGCCGGCGACCATGGCGGAGGTGGCCCTCGCCGCCCTCGTCGGAGAGCCGGACCTCCTTCTGGACGGCGGGACGACCCCGGGGGGGACCCCCAGCTCCCTGGTGGATCTGAGCAGCGGGGACCCGCGGATTCTGCGGCCCGGACCCGTCAGCTGGGCCTGACCCGCCTCCCGAACCCTTACTTGGCGGCAACAGCCCATTCGTGAGCCGGCGGTGGCGCCGAACCGGCGGCAGAGCCGGCGACGCATGTCCCATACGGCTCGTCGGCGGCGTGATCGTGCGCCCCGGAAGGTGGCGGGCAGGTCCGCCCACGGCGCAGCTTCGTGGTGCGTGAGGGGTTCCCTCAAGGGCTGTGGAAAAGGCTGTGGAAAAGGCTGTTGAATTCGGGTTAAGACCGTGTAAACCAAGCCACTTGTGCGGTCGGTGCTGTGTCTGTGGAAAAAACGTAAGATCTTTTCTTTTAGTCATTTACACCTAAACTACTCGTAGCGACGCGGTTCCCGCTGCATCGCTGCAACCACCTATCCACAACCTCTGGAAATGCGTCGGTTTGCGGGGCCGGCCCTGGGGTCCTGCTTGTTGGCCGCTCGGGGCCTGTGGTAGCGTGACTGCTCCGCTCGAGGAGGAGCCGGGGAGCCATGCTGATCCGAACCATTGCCGGGCTGGCGCCGCGCTTCGGCCGCCGGGTGTTCGTCGCTGGTGATGCCGTCGTCGTGGGCGATGTAACCCTCGCCGACGACGTGTCGCTGTGGTACCAGGTCGTGGTGCGGGGCGACATCCACTGGGTCTGCATCGGCGCCCGCAGCAACCTCCAGGACGGCGTCATCGTCCACGTCGAGAACCAGCAGTGGCCGACCCTCCTGGAAGAGGAGGTCAGCGTGGGCCACCGCGCGGTGCTGCACGGCTGTACGATCCGCCGCCGCTGCCTGGTGGGGATGGGCGCGGTGGTGATGAACGGTGCCGAGATCGGCGAGGGGAGCATCGTCGCCGCCGGGGCGGTGGTGCGGGAGGGGTTCGCAGCACCGCCCGGGAGCCTGGTGGCGGGAGTGCCCGCCGAGGTCAAGCGCACCGTGACCGCCGAGGAGACCGAGCGGATCGAACGCACCGCGCGCAACTACCTCGAGTACAAGAGCCGATACCTGGCGGACGGCGAGGATCGCCTGGTCGCCGCGCCCCCCGAGGAGGACGAACGATGATCCAGCGGGCGAAAGGAACCCGCGACATCCTGCCGCCGGACTCGCAGCTGTGGGCGGCGGTGGAGGCTGACGCCCTGCGGGTCCTGGGCCGCTTCGGGTACGCCGAGATCCGGCTGCCGCTGATGGAGTCGACGGAGCTCTTCGTGCGCACCGTGGGTGAAGGCACCGACATCGTCAGCAAGGAGATGTACACCTTCAGCGACCGCAAGGGGCGCTCGCTCACGCTGCGTCCCGAAGGCACCGCGGGGGTGGCCCGCGCCTACATCGAGAACGGCCTCGGCCAATGGCCGCAGCCGGTGCGCCTTCTCTACCTCGGGCCCATGTTCCGCTACGAGAAGATGCAGCGCGGCCGTTACCGCCAGTTCGCTCAGATCGGCCTCGAGCTCCTCGGAGCGGCGAGCCCGGCGGCAGACGTCGAGGTTCTCTTGGCGCTGCATTCGTTCCTCGCGGCCCTCGGCTTCGACGACCTGGTCATCCGCCTCAATAATCTCGGCGATCCCGAGGACCGGGCCCGCTTCATCGCCGGGCTCAAGCAGGAGCTGGGCCCGCGTCGGGCGGAGCTGTGCGGCGACTGCCAGCGGCGCTGGGACGAGAACCCCCTGCGCATCCTCGACTGCAAGGTGCCGGGCTGCCGTGCCGCGGTTGCCGAGACGACGCCCATCGGTGAGGTCGCGTCCGATGAGGCCAGGGCGCATCTGGCCGGGGTCGAGGACGGCCTTGCGGCGGTGGGAATCCCGGTGGAGCGGGCGCCGCGTCTGGTGCGCGGCCTCGACTACTACCTGCGCACCGTGTTCGAGGTGGTGTCGCCCGCCCTCGGCGAGGACACGGTGATCTGTGGCGGCGGTCGCTACGATCGCCTCATCTCCGACCTCGGCGGCGCCCAGGTGCCGGGCATCGGCTTTGCCATTGGCGAGGACCGCCTGGTGGAGATCCTGCCCGAAGGCTACCGCCGGCGGGTCCTGGGCGAGCGCCCGGTGGCCCTTCTACCGGTGGGGCCGGCGGCAACGACGGCGATCCTCAGCCTCGCTCGCGACCTCACCTCGGCGGGCGTCTCGGTGCAGACCGAGGTCACCGGCCGGTCGCTCAAGGCGGGCCTCAAGTGGGCGAGCAAGCTCGGCGCCCGGCGGGCGGTCATCGTCGGCCCGGACGAGCTGGCGGCGGGGACCGCGGTGGTCCGCGACCTCGATCGTGGCACTCAGGAAGATGGTGTTCCGCTGGCCGACGTGGCCCGGCGGCTGGCGGAGGGCGCCGGCCCTGCGGCTGCCGAAGGCTGAGCCCAGCAAACGACGACGGGGAGTGTGCGGCATGGTATCGGCTTGGCAGAGACCGTGGTGCGGGAGTCTGCGCCTGGAGCACCTGGGGCGCGAGGTCGAGCTGGTGGGCTGGGTGCGGCGCCGCCGTGACCTGGGTGGGCTGGTCTTCGTCGACCTGCGCGACCGCAGCGGCATCCTCCAGCTGGTTTTCGAGGACAGCCTCGTGGCCGACGGCGAGCGGCTTTCGCCCGAGGACGCGGTGCGGGTGTCCGGGGTGGTGCGTGAGCGCGCCCCGGGCCAGGCCAACCCCGCCATGGCCACTGGCGAGGTGGAGGTGCGGGTCACCGAGCTCGAGATCCTCACCCAAGCCGAGACTCCGCCCTTCGTGGTCGAGGACGACACCAACGCGTCCGAGGAGCTGCGCCTGGAGTATCGCTACCTGGACCTACGGCGTCCGCGCATGGCCGAGACCCTGGTGCTGCGCCACCGGGTGGTGGCGGAGGTGCGTCGCTACTTCGACGAGATGGACTTTGTCGAGGTTGAGACCCCAATCCTGACCAAGTCCACACCCGAGGGGGCGCGTGACTTCCTGGTGCCCTCGCGCCTCCACCGTGGCGCCTTCTACGCGCTGCCGCAGTCGCCGCAGCTCTTCAAGCAGCTCCTCCAGGTCGCCGGCCTCGGCCGGTACCTGCAGATTGCGCGGTGCTTCCGTGACGAGGACCTGCGCGCCGACCGTCAGCCCGAGTTCACTCAGGTGGACGTGGAGGCCTCGTTCATCGTCGAGGAGGACGTGTACACCCTCATCGAGGGCCTGTTCGCGCGGGTCTTTCCGCTGGTGGGCATCACCCCGCCCGCGGCCTTTCCGCGCCTGCCCTACCGCGACGCCATGGAGCGCTTCGGCTCGGACCGGCCCGACACCCGCTTCGGCCTCGAGCTTCAGGAGCTCGGGCCGCTGTGCGAGGCGTGCGGCTTCCGGGTGCTCGAGGAGGCGGCGGCTGCCGGCCGGGTCAAGGGGATCCTGCTGCCCGGCGGCGCCGAGCTGTCGCGCAAGCAGCTGGACGAGCTCTCCGAGGTGGTCAAGCCGCACGGTGCGGCGGGGGTGCTGTGGTTCAAGCGGGCCGCCGACGGCGACGCCTCCCCGGCCAAGAAGGCGCTGGGCGAGGCGGGCACGGCCGGTTTCCTGGACGCCGCCGGCGCCGGCCAGGGGGACCTGCTGCTGGTGGTGGGCGGCGCCGAGAAGGTGGTGCTGGCCGCCCTCGGCGCCCTGCGTCTGCACCTGGCGAGGAGCCGCGGGCTCATCGCAGAGGGCCGCCACGACTTTCTCTGGGTCACCGACTTCCCCCTCCTGGAGTGGTCCGCCGAGGACGACCGGTTCTACGCCATGCATCACCCGTTCACCTCGCCGCGCGCCGAGGACGTGGCCGCGCTGGCCAGTCATCCCGGTCGGGTGCGGGCGCGGGCGTACGACGTCGTCATGGACGGTGTCGAGCTGGGCGGCGGCTCCATCCGGATCCACCAGCCCGACCTGCAGCGCAGCATGTTCCGCGCACTCGGTATCGACGACGACGAGGCGCGGGCCCGCTTCGGCTTCCTCCTCGAGGCGTTTCGCTACGGGGTACCGCCGCACGGCGGCATCGCCCTGGGGGTGGACCGGCTGGTCATGCTCATGGCAGGGCGGGACTCCATCCGCGACGTCATCGCCTTCCCCAAGACCACCTCGGGTTCGGATCTCATGACCCGGGCGCCGTCGACGGTGGACCCGGGGCAGCTCGACGAGCTCGGCCTCGCGCTCCGGGGGCCGCGGGACGGTTGATTAGGCTGGCTGCGGGGTTCTCCCGGCGACGGGCCAACGCCGGCCGACGATGAAGGCGAAGGCGCCGACGAGGAGCCCGAAGAGCCCGTCGACCAGGTAGTGGTACCCGGTCACCATGCTACCCAGCAGCATCAGCGCGGTGACCACCAGCAGGATCACGAACCACGGTCGGCTGCGCCGGGCCCAGAGCGCGTAGAGGAAGACCACCGCGACGTGCAGGCTGGGGAAGGCGGCGAGCCCGAAGTAGTGGATCACCGTGTTGTACTGGTGACGCACGATCGCCGAGGTCTCGAGGTAGAGAGCCTGCTGCACGTGCACGGTGACGGGCATGTGCTGGAGGATCTTCCCGAAGGCGTTCGGCGACACGAACACCGGACCCCATGAGGGCAGGAGAACGTAGAGCAGCAGGCCCACCTGCCACATCAGGCAGAAGCTCGAGAAGAACCGGACGCGGTCGTCCTCGTCGAGCACGGCGAAGAACGCCACCAGACCGCCGCCGAGGATGAAGAAGTAGGCAGCGCTGTACAGCAGGTCGATGGCATGCAGGACCAGGGGGAACGAGGCGAGCGGTGCCGCAAGGTGCGCGGCGCCCCCATGGCCGAGAAGCGCCGCGTCGAGGCGGGCGAGGAGAGCATCGTGGTTGGCCGAGGTGATGACCGGGATGTACACTTTCAAGAGAGCGTGTGCGGTGTCCACGACACTGCACGCGACGACGATCCTGAGGGCGTCCACCCAGAATCGCCGCCGCCGCCACGGGAGCTCGCCCCAGGCGGCGTGCAGCCGGCCGTGTCTCCCGGCCGTGCGGACCAGCGACACGACCGTGGCCAGGAGTACAGCCAGCAACGCGATGACCAGGAGCCGTCGCAGGGTGAGCAGGCCGAGCAGCACGTACTGCGAGCGCACCGGCCCGAGGACCGCGAAGACGACGAGGGCGGTGAACGAGGCCAGAGCCACCCACTCGAAGAGGTAGATTCGTGCCACGAGGCGTTTGAGTCGGCTGCCGGAGGTCGCTGCCTGGGAGGTGTCGAGCTGGCGGGTCGCGCGTGCCATCGCGGGAGTTTAGCAGCGCTGCGGCCGGGCGCAGCGCGTGTTGACACGCCTGCCCCCCACTGCTACCATGCGCTCCCCTCTCGTATGGGGGATGTTCTTTGTCAGCTGGATGAGATCGGGACGAGGACGGGTCCACGAGAAAGTGTCCGCAGGGACCACCCGTCGGCAGCCTGAAGGCGCGTAGCTCAGTTGGTTAGAGCGCTACCTTGACACGGTAGAGGTCAGCGGTTCGAGTCCGCTCGCGCCTACCATATGCACAGCGTGCAGGCGCGTAGCTCAGTTGGTTAGAGCGCATCCCTCACACGGATGAGGTCCGCGGTTCGAGTCCGCGCGCGCCTACCACCTGCACCTCGAACCCGACCCATCCGGTCGGGTTTTTTCGTTTGCGAGGTCTCCTATGGCGGACACAATCCAGGTCGAGCTTCCCGACGGCAGCCGGCGTCAGTTCCCGGCCGGCGTCAGCGTGCTCGAGGTGGCCGAGGCCATCGGCCCGCGGCTGGCCCGGGAGACCGTGGCGGGCCTCATCGACGGTCGGCTGGTGGACCTGCGCACCCGCCTCGACCACGACGTCGCGCTGAAGGTCGTCACCGCCCGCGACCCCGAGGGGGGCGACGTCATCCGCCACTCGGCCGAGCACGTGCTGGCCGACGCGGTGAAGCGGCTGTGGCCGGGAACGCCTATCGACGCCGGGCGTCAGGACCACAGTGAGAAGTTCCAGTACGACTTCCGCTTCCCGCGCGCATTCAAGCCCGAGGACCTCGAGCGCATCGAGGACGAGATGCGCCGCATCATCAAGGAGGACCTCCCCTTCGAGCGCGTCGAGGTGGACCGCGGGGGGGCGCATGACGTGATGGTGGAGCGCGGCGAGGACATCAAGCTCGACCGCCTGGGCGACATCCCCGAAGGCGAGACCATCAGCCTGTACCGGCACGGGCCGTTCCTCGACCTGTGCCGCGGGCCGCACGTGCAGCGGACCTCGCAGATCGGCGCGGTGCGCCTGCTCGAGACCTCGGGCGCCTACTACCGCGGCGACGAGTCCAACGAGATGCTGCAGCGCATCTACGGCACCGCCTTCGCCTCCAAGAAGGAGCTCGACCAGTACTTCGCCCGCCTCGAGGAGCTCCGGCGCCGCGACCACCGTCGCCTGGGACGCGAGCTCGACCTCTTCTCCTTCCATCCGGAAGCGCCGGCGAGCCCGTTCTTCCACCCGCGTGGCGCGCTGGTCTACAACGCCCTGGTCGAGCTCATCCGTGAGAAGTACCGGGCCTACGGCTACCACGAGGTCATCACCCCGCAGATCTTCGACGTCTCGCTGTGGAAGCGTTCGGGCCACTACGACAACTATCGCGAGAACATGTTCTTCGCTGATCCCTTCGACGAGGTCGAGGAGCGCAACTTCTCGGTCAAGCCCATGAACTGCCCCTCGCACTGTCTGATGTACGGCGAGGGGGCGCACTCCTACCGCGACCTGCCGCTACGCCTTGCCGATTTCGGCCGGCTGCACCGCTACGAGCGCTCAGGCGTGGTCACCGGGCTCACCCGGGTGCGCTCCTTCTCCCAGGACGACGCCCACATCTTCTGCACTCCCGAGCAGATCGAGGCCGAGATCTCCGCCCTCTTCGCCCTCATCTTCGAGATCTACGACATCTTCGACTTCGCCGAGATCCGCATCTTCCTTTCCACCAGGCCGGAGAAGGCGATCGGCGATCCGGCAATTTGGGAGCACGCCGAGACCGTGCTCGCCCGCTGCCTCGACGCGCGCGACGTCGCCTACACCGTGAACCCCGGCGACGGCGCCTTCTACGGGCCCAAGATCGACTTCGTCGTGCACGACGCCCTGGGCCGCGAGTGGCAGCTGGCCACCATCCAGCTGGACTTCAACCTGCCGGAGCGCTTCGATCTCAGCTTCGTGGACTCGGACGGCGAGGAGAAGCGGCCGGTGATGATCCACCGCGCGATCCTCGGCTCCATCGAGCGCTTCTACGGCGTCATGTTGGAGCACTTCGGTGGTGACCTGCCGGCCTGGATGGCGCCGGAGCAGGCGCGGGTGCTGCCCATCACCGACGCCCAGGCCGAGTACGCCGAGCGGGTGGGCGCCGAGCTCCTCGCGGCGGGGGTGCGCGCCGAGGTGGACCAGCGCTCGGAGAAGCTGGGCTACAAGATCCGCGAGGGCGAGGCCATGAAGGTGCCCTACCTGCTGGTGGTGGGGCCGCGCGAGGCGGAGGATGAGACCGTCTCCCTGCGCCTGCGCCACCGCCGCGACGAGGGCACGGCGTCCCTGGCCGCGGTGATCGAGCGAATCCACAACACTGTCACGACCCGCTCCCGCGAGCTGTAGCGGGGGCAAAGGAGGCATCATGCCGAAGCTGAAGACCCATCGGGGGGCGGCCAAGCGGGTGAAGCGTACCGCCAGCGGGCGGTACAAGCGCCACCACGCCTATCACTCCCACATTCTGAGCAAGAAAACGCGCAAGCGGAAGCGGAAGCTGCGCTCGGCCGTCGTGGTGTCGCCCGAGGACACGAAGGTACTGAACCGCATGCTCCCCTACGGGCAGTGAGGTGACCCATGAGAGTGAAGCGATCGAATCACCGCAAGGATCGTCGTAAGAAGATACTCAAGCTGGCCGAGGGATACTGGGGCGGCAAGTCCCGTCTGCACCGCATCGCCAAGCAGCAGGTCGACAAGTCGCTGGTCTACGCCTACCGGGACCGCAAGCAGAAGAAGCGGGAGTTCCGCTCCCTGTGGATCACCCGCATCAACGCGGCGGCCCACCTCAACGGCATGAGCTACAGCACCTTCATCCACGGCCTCAAGGCTGCCGGCTGCGAGCTCGACCGCAAGGTCCTGGCCGATCTGGCGGTGCGCGACCCGCTGGCGTTCACCCAGCTCACCGAGATGGCCAAGCAGGCGCTGGCGTGACCCGGGGGCGGGTGTGAGCCTCGAGCGGTTGGACGAGGTCCGGCGCTCGTTCCTCGCCGACCTCGAGCGGGCGGACGACGACCCCGACGCGGTGGAGCAGGTACGCGTCACCTACGCGGGCCGCCGCTCCGGCCTGCTGCAGGAGCTCGCGGGGGTGCTGCGGACGCTGCCGGGGGAGGAGAAGCGCGGCTACGGGCAGGCGCTCAACCAGCTCAAGCAGCTGGTGGAGGAGCGCCTGAGCGAGGCCCAGGAGCGGGCGCGGCAGGCGGGCGAGACCCGGCGCCGCCCACCGGTGGACGTGACCCTGCCGGGGTGGCGGCCGCCGCGGGGCGCCGAGCACCCCGTCCACCTGGTGCGGCGGAAGATCGAGTCGATCTTCCTACGCATGGGCTACTCGGTGGAGGACGGCCCCGAGATCGAGGACGACTGGCACAACTTCGAGGCCCTCAACATCCCGCCGGACCACCCCGCGCGGGATGACCAGGACACGTTCTACCTGTCCGGTGGTGGGCTCCTGCGCACCCACACGTCGCCGGTGCAGGCGCGCACCATGGAGCTGCGGCAGCCGCCCATCCGCATCATTGTTCCCGGCCGCGTCTACCGGCGCGACTCGGATCTGCGCCACTCGCCCATGTTCCACCAGGTGGAGGGGCTGCTGGTGGACGAGGGCATCACCTTCGGACACCTCAAGGCGACGCTGGAGACCTTCCTGCACGCGTTCTTCTCGGACCGCGTGGCGGTCCGGTTCCGGCCCAGCTACTTCCCCTTCACCGAGCCTTCGGCGGAGGTGGACGTGAGCTGCATCTTCTGCGCGGGCCGAGGGTGCGGGGTGTGCTCGGGGTCCGGATGGATCGAGATCCTCGGCTCCGGCATGGTGGATCCGCGGGTCTTCGAGAAGGTGGGGGTGGACCCCGATCGCTACACCGGGTTCGCCTTCGGCGTCGGGCTCGACCGCATCGCTTTGCTGCTCTACGGCATCCCCGACCTCCGCCTGATGTTCGCCGGCGACCAAAGGCTCGCGAGGCAGTTTGCATGAAGTTCGATCTCGAGTGGTTGTGCGAGAGCCTCGAGGAAGCGCCGGCCGCGGATGTGCTCGCCGAGCGCCTCACTGCCTGCGGCTTCAACGTGGAGACCCGCGAGCCCGCCGGCCGCTCCGAGGTGTGGGACGTCGACATCACGACCAACCGGCCGGACGCCATGAATCACCGCGGCCTCGCCCGCGAGGTGGCGGTGGCCACCGGCGCCGTTCTGCGCCCCCTGGTGGTGGAGCTCGCCGAGGGCGAGGAGCCCGCCGGGGACGCCGCGGCGGTGACCATCGGCGAGCCTGATCTCTGCACGCGCTACGTCGCCCGGGTGGTGCGGGGAGTGACGGTTGGCCCGTCCCCGGCATGGCTGGCCAAGCGGCTCGAACGTTGTGGCATTCGTCCCCTCAACGCCGTCGTGGATGCCACCAACTACATTCTCCTGGCCCTGGGTCAGCCGCTTCACGCGTTCGACCTCGAGCGGCTGGCCGGGCGCCGCGTGGTGGTGCGCCGGGCACACTCCGGCGAGGTGCTCGAGACCCTGGACGGAGTCGAACGCCGGCTGGACCCGGAGATGCTGGTCATCGCCGATGCCGAGCGGGCAGTGGCGCTGGCGGGCGTGATGGGTGGCGCCGACAGCGAGATCGACGAGGGTACGACCGACATCCTGCTCGAGAGCGCCCACTTCGACCCGCTGAGCGTGCGCCGCACCGCCCGTGCTCTGGGCCTCCACACCGAGGCCTCACACCGCTTCGAGCGCGGCGCGGACCCCGAGATGGCGGCCACTGCCTGTGACCTGGCAGCGGCTCTCATCGCCGAGCTCGCCGGCGGCACCCTGCTGCGCGGACGGGTGGACGCCTATCCCGAGCCGCCGGCGGCGGCGGCCATCACGGTCTCGCTGTCGCGGCTCGCCGCCTTCGCCGGGCTCGAGATGCCTGCCGACGAGGTTCTTCGCATCCTCGTCGGACTCGAGCTCGTTCCTTCACCGGCCGGAGACACCATCTCCTGCTCGGTGCCCAGCTTCCGGGTGGACCTGGAGCGGGTCCAGGACCTCTACGAGGAGGTCATTCGCCACGTCGGCTACGACCGGGTTCCGTCAGTGCTGCCGGTGCTGTCTGCTGCTCCGGGCGAGCGGCACGGCGCCTGGCCGCTGGTGGACCGTGCTCGTGATGCCGCGGTGGCCCTGGGCCTCGCGGAGGTCGTCACCTTCTCCTTCGGCGATCCCGCCGCCGACGAGCTCGTCGCCGCCCTGCCGTTCATCCATGACGACCCGGCTCCTCTCAGCAACCCGCTGGCCCGCACGCAGGCCGTGATGCGCCGCAGCCTGCTGCCGGGGCTGCTCGCCGCCGCCCGCGACAACCTCAACCGGGGTGAGACCTCGCTGGCCCTGTTCGAGCAGGGTCGTGTGTTCGGGCTCGTGGCGGGCGAGCCGCGCGAGGCCGAGCGTTTGGCGTTGGCATTGGCAGGGCCGTCGGGCTCCTGGAGCGATCCCCGCGAGGTCGACTTCGCCCACCTCAAGGGCATCGTGGAGGCTTGGCTCGAGCGGCTTCCGGCGCGGCCGCTGCGCTGGCGCCGCGGCGGCGCGCCCTGGTTGGATGAACGTGAGGGCGCGGTGCTCGAGCTTGACGGCGTCGTGGTGGGGGTGGCGGGTCGCACGGCCGATCCCGTGGCCGAGCGCTGGCAGCTCAAGCTGCCGCTGTGGGTGGCAGAGCTCGACCTCGACGCCGTCGCCGCCGAGCCCCAGGCGCCACGCTTCGAGCCGCTCCCGCGCTTTCCGGCGGTGAGCGCGGACATGACGGTGCAGCACCCACGCGCGCTCGAGTTCGCCGATCTCGTCGGGGCCGCGAGGGAGCTCGCCGGTGAGTGGGTGGAGGAGGTCGAGCTGGTGGACCGCTTCAGTGGCGAGGGGCTGCCGCAGGACGTGGTGCGGACGACCCTGCGCCTGGTCTACCGGCACGAGGGCCGCTCCCTCACCCAGGACGAGGTCAACGAAGCGCAAGAACGGCTGCGCACAAGCTTGGCCGAGCGTCTCGGCGTGAGCTTGGGGTAGCCCGCATGTCTCACCGGGCTTCTGCTACGATCGCAGTACCACCTGCCATTGCGGCGCTTCTCCCGTCGGCGTCGCCTGCGACGTGCCGCCAGCACGCCTCGGCGGCCCCCCGGCCGGAGCACCACACTGGCAGGCGCTTCTGCGGTCTCGCGACGAATCCAGGTGAGACATGCAGGCTGGCGTGACGGAGGTGGCGATGGACTCGGTGCTCAAGCGTCTGGAGACCCAGATTGACCAGCTGGTGAAGGCCTACGGCCAGTCCAGCCGCCGGGTCGCCGAGCTCGAAGCCCGCGTGGCCGAGCTCGAGGGCGAGGCCCGTGAAGCCGGCCGAGCGGCCGAGCTGGAGCGCCAGCGCGATGAGCTGCGCGCCCGCCTCGAGAAGGTCCTGGCGGTGGTGGACTCGGCCCTGGAGGGACCCGCCTGAGCGCCTGACGACGCCGTCTCCGTGCCTCCAACCCGCCGCCGTCGCGGCGGGCGCCCCGGGGCGTGATCCTGCCCCCTGGGTGCGGTATACTCGATCTGAAGGAGGCCGTGATGGCGACCGTCCGAGCCACTGTCGAGATCTTCGGTCAGCGGCTCGGCCTGCGCGCGGACGATGATGCGGCACGCCTGCAGGAGCTGGCGCGCTTTGTCGATCACCGCATGCGGGAGGTGGCCGACCAGACCTCCAGCGTGGATACGGTCAAGATAGCCATACTGACGGCACTCAACATCGCGGACGAGCTCTTTCGAGAGCGCGAAAAGGATCAGGACGACCGGCAGCGCGAGCTGAAGACGCACGCAGAACGACTGGTGCTGAAACTGGAAGAGGCCTTGAAACCGGTGGTGATCCGGGATGAACGCTAAGAACAGGAGGTCCCTGCGCGGTTGGTGATGAGTCAATCTATCGCTGAACCAACATTTTTCTCATGGGACGCCGGGTTTCACCGCCCCGAGCCCGCCACCTCGGCGGAAGACGGGCGACGGACAGGCTCCCACCTGTGGTTGCACAGGTTCAGGTAGCATTGCTCACACGGCCGAGGCGGGGACCTCCCCTTTCGCTCTGACCTTCCAGAACTGAAGCCCACGTGAGCCGGCGCGCTGATCGCTCCTTGAGCAGGAGGGATGCATCGTGAACACGTGGATCATGCCCATCGGCGGCGCGCTGCTGGTGGTGGTAGTCGGGCTGGTGGTTGTGTGGGCGCTGTGGCAGCGCTCGCGCAGCGCCGCCGCCCGGCTGCTCGAGGCCGGTGAGAAGGAAGCGCGCCGGCTGACCGCCCAAGCAGAGATCGAAGCCCAACGGATCGTCAAGGATGCCGACGTCGAGGCGCGCGAGCGGCTGCTCGCCGCACGGACGGAGTTCGAGCGCGAGACGCGTGAGCACCGCCTGGAGCTCGCCGGCATCGAGAAGCGGCTGGACCAGCGGGAGTCCCTTCTGGACGAGCGTGCGGCGACCCTCACCGAGCGCGAGCGCAAGGTCGAGGTTCTCGAAGAGACCCTGCGGAGCCGCAACGAGTTGCTCGTCGCCCGCGAGGCGGAGCTGGAGCTGGCGGTGACCGAGCAGCGCCAGCGCCTCGAGCACATCGCCGGCATGACCCAGGAGCAGGCCCGGGCCGAGCTCATGCACTCTCTCGAGTACGAGGCGCGCATGGATGCCGCCAACCTGGTCAAGCGCATCGAGGACGAGGCGACGGAGAAGGCCAAGGATAAGGCCCGGCGGATCATCTCCATGGCCATTCAGCGGATCGCATCGGAGCACGTGGTGGAGAGCACGGTCTCGGTGGTCGATCTGCCGTCGGACGAGATGAAGGGGCGGATCATCGGTCGCGAGGGTCGCAACATCCGCGCCTTCGAGCAGGCCACCGGGGTCGACCTCATCGTCGACGATACGCCGGAGGCGGTGATCCTCTCATGCTTCGAACCGGTGCGGCGGGAGATCGCCCGATTGTCGCTGGAGCGGCTCATCCAGGACGGCCGTATCCACCCCGCCCGAATCGAGGAGATCGTCGTCAAGATCCAGGCCGAGATGGACGAGAAGCTCCTCGCCGACGGCGAGTCGGCCGCCCTCGAGCTGGGCATTCCCGACCTCCACCCCGAGCTCCAGAAGCTTATGGGAAGACTGCAGTTCCGGTCGTCCTACGGACAGAACGCCCTGAAGCACTCCATGGAGGTCGCGTGGCTGGCGCGGCACATGGCGGCGGAGCTGGGCACCAATGAGCAGGTCGCGGCGCGGGCCGGGCTGTTGCACGACGTCGGTAAGGCGGTCGATCGGGAGATGGAGGGCACCCACCTGGAGCTCGGGCGCGAGCTGCTGCGCAAGTACGGCGAGCGCGACGAGGTGATCCACGCCATGGAGTGCCACCACGGCGACTACGATCCGCACTCGGTGGAGGCGGTGCTGATCACCGCTGCCGACGCACTCTCCGCTGCGCGCCCCGGCGCCCGGCGCGAGATCCTCCAGAACTACATCAAGCGTCTGGAGAAGCTGGAGAACGTCGCCGGCGACTTCAAGGGCGTGGAGAAGGCGTACGCCATCCAGGCCGGCCGTGAGCTGCGCATCGTCGTCGAGTCGAGCCACATCAACGATGACGAGGCGGCGTGGCTGGCCCGGGACGTGGCCAAGAAGATCGAGGCCGAGCTCACCTACCCCGGCCAGATCAAGGTGACGGTGATCCGCGAGACCCGGGCCGTGGAGTACGCCAGGTGATTCGCCTTCTCCTGGTGGGCGACGTGGTGGCCGGTGCCGGCCGGGGGGCGTTACGCCAGCACCTCGAGCAGGTGGTGGACCAGGAGCGGGTCGACTTCGTGGTGGTCAACGTGGAGAACGCGGCCGGGGGCTTCGGGCTCACGCCCAAGATCCTCGAGGAGATGGAGGCGCTCCCGGTCGACGTCTTCACCACCGGCAACCACGTGTGGGACAAGCGCGAGGGGGTCGCCCTGCTCGACGCCCATCCGGCCCTGCTGCGCCCGGCCAACTACCCGGCGGGCAACCCCGGCCGCGGCTGGTGCGTGGAGGAGACGGCAGCGGGGGTGCCGGTGGCGGTGGTCAGCCTGCAGGGTCGGGCCTTCATGACCCCCATCGACTGCCCCTTCGCCACCTCTGACCGGGTGCTCCGGGAGATAGCCGAGCGTCACCCCGGGCTCAGACTCATCGTCGTGGACATGCATGCCGAGGCCACCTCGGAGAAGCAGGCCATGGGCTGGCACCTGGACGGGCGGGTGACGGCAGTTCTTGGCACCCACACCCACGTTCCCACCGCCGACGAGCGGATCCTGCCCGAGGGCACCGCGTACCAGACCGACGTGGGGATGACCGGGCCGTACGACTCGGTCATCGGCATGCGGGTGGAGCCGGTGCTGGAACGGTTCCGCCTCGGGACGCCACGCCCGTTCGAGCCGGCGCGGCGGGGAGCTCGGCTGAGCGCAACTCTGGTGGAGGCCGACGAGGCCACCGGCCGCGCCCGGGCCGTGCGGCGGATCCGGATGGACGCGCACTGATGAAGCGGGCGGTGCACCTGCCCGCCCCTCTTCTGGTGGACCTGCCCAACTGGCTGGGCGATGTGGTGATGGCGCTGCCGGCCGTGGCCCGGCTCCTCGTCGCCAACGCCGGTGCACCGGCGACCCTGCACTGCCGACCCCCTCTCAGACGGCTCTTGGCGCAGCTTCTCCCGGGTGCTGCAACCGTGGCGACGCCGCGCCGGAGCAGCCCGCTCCGAGCGGCGCGCGAGCTGTGTCGCGCGCTCGGCCGGTATTCGCTCGGCGTGACCTTTCGCCACTCCCTGCGAGCGCGACTGCTGCTGCTGCTGGCGGCCCGTGACCGGGCCGGCAGCGGTGAGCGCGGCGGCTCGCTCCTGATCAATCGGGCGGTGACTCTCGACCGTGGACGTCACCAGGTGGAGGATGGACAGGCTCTGCTCGAGGCTGTCGGTGCCGGGCGGCTCGACCCCCGCTGGCGTCCCGATCCGCCCCCCCAGCTGGTCGCCGAGGGCCGGAGGGCCCTCGATGGCGCGCGGGTGGATCCCGAGGCCGCGGTGGCCCTGGTGCCCGCCGCCGCCTGGGGTCCTTCGAAGCAGTGGCCGGCGGCGCGATTCGGCGAGCTGGCGCAGCGACTAGTGGCCGCCGGGAGGCAGCCGGTGGTGCTCATCGGCCCCGGCGAGGAGGTGGTCGCCGCGGCGGTGGCGACCGCCGCCGGGGTGGATCTCCCGATCCTCGGCCCGGCCCTCGACGTGGCTGGGCTCTACGGTGTCCTCGGCCACCTCGGGCTGGTGGTGAGCAACGACACGGGCCCCATGCACCTGGCGGCCCTGGCGGGGGCACGGGTCGTCGCCCTGTTCGGACCGACCGACCCGGTGCGCACGGCACCGCTGGGGGAGGGCCACGTCGTCCTCTCCCGCCACCTGGAGTGTTCCCCGTGCCTTGAGCCCCGCTGCCCGCTCGGCCACGACCGCTGCATGCTCGGCATTTCGGTGGATCAGGTCGAGGCGGCGGTGGAGCGCATCGCCGGCGCCGTGTAGCGGCGCCGTCCGGGCTGCTCCGAGGGTCCGGCGCCAGTGCGGTCGCGAGCGACCGCACTGCGACATCACGGCCCCATTCGGGGCCATCGCCGAGGCGCCTCCCGGCAACGCTGTAGCCACTGCTCCCAACGGCGTACCCGCTCACCGGAGGATCTGTGCTGCATGGCAGCTTTGGGGTGCACCGTCGAGCGGCGCGATGAGGGCGGGTGGGGGAACCCTCATCACCTCGTCACTTCGGCACCTCATTACCTGAGCGGGGTTGGATCGCGCCGTCGCGGATCACCACCCGACCTCCCTTGACCACGTGGCGGACGGGATTGACGCCGTAGTGGTAGACGACGTGGTGGTAGGTCGGGGCGTCGAGCACGATGAGGTCGGCAGCCTTGCCGGGCTCGAGGCTGCCGAGCTCGTCAGCCCGGCCCAGCGCAGCCGCCGCGTTCAGGGTGGCTGCCGTGAGGGCCTCCTCCACGGTGAGGCCCATGCCGAGGCAGGCGAGCTGGATGATGACCGGCATCGACTCCGTGGGTGAGGAGCCCGGATTGCAGTCGCTGGCCAAAGCCACGGCGCAGCCGGCCTCCACCATGCGACGGGCCGGCGCGAAGTCCGAGCGCAGGAAGAACGACGTGCCGGGCAGCAGCACCGCCACCGTGTCCGAAGCTGCCAATGCAGCGATGCCGGCGTCGGTGACGTGGATGAGGTGGTCGGCGGAAAGGGCGCCCAGCTCCGCCGCCAGCTCCGCTCCTCCGAGGGGGGTGAGCTCGTCGGCGTGGAGGTGGATCCGCCATCCGTACCGCGGAGCGTCGGCCAGCAGGCGCCGGGTCTGCTCGAGATCGAACACGCCGGTCTCGCAGAACACGTCCACCGCCTCGGCGAGTCCGCGGCGCGCCACCTCGGGGTGGATCTCGTCCACCACGAAGCGTACGAAGGCGTCGGTGTCCGGACGGTACTCTGGGGGCACCTCGTGGGCGGCGAGGCAGGTTGGAGCCAGGTCGACCGGTTGTCGGGACCCGGCCTCCCGGATCACCTCGAGCATGCGGACCTCGGTGTCGCGGTCGAGGCCGTAGCCCGACTTGGCCTCGAGGCTTGTGGTGCCGTGTCGGAGAAAGGTGTCGAGGCGGGCGAGGGTGCCGGCGAGCAGGTCCTCGGCCGCGGCCGCTCGCGTGGCGCGCACGGTGGCGTTGATGCCGCCGCCTGATTGCGCAATCGCCATGTAGCTCTCACCGCGCAGGCGACGGTTGAACTCTTCCTCGCGTGACCCGGCCCACACCGGGTGGGTGTGGGGATCGACGAAGCCGGGGAGGACGCAGCCGCCCTCGGCGTCGAGGGTCGCGTCGGCGGGCGGGAACTCGCGCTCATGGTCGGAGGCGTCACCCACAAACGCGATGCGGTCCCCCTCGCAGCGAACGACGCCTTCCTGAAGCACATCGAGCACATCGAGGGCCGGACCTCGCCGTGCAACACGGCCGCGGGGCGTCACCACCTGGCTGGCGCCGGTGACCAGCAGGCTGGGGCGGGAGCTCACGCGTGCTGACTCTCGTCGCTACGACGGTGGAGCAGGGTGATTCGGGAGGAGTGGTCCTCCTCGAGCTCGAGCTTCTGATCATCGCGGATGAGACCCTGCAGAAGCTCCGCCAGCCGCATGAGCTCGGCGCGGACCTCACGCCGCCGGCTGCGCAGCTCGGAAATCATGAGCTCGATGCTCCCGGCGCGCTGGTTCGCGTCGTCCACCAGCTGGTCGGCCAGGGCCTGGGCGTCGGTCACGACGCGCTGGGCATCGCTGCGGGCTCCTTCCATCGTGCGCTCGGCGGTCTTCTGGGCCGCCACCAGCGCGTCCTGGAGGGCGCCCTCGCGCTCCCGGAAGCTCGCAAGGTCCTGCTCGAGCCGGCGCAGCTGCAGCTTGAGCTCGCCGCGTTCGCGCAGCAGCGCCTCGACGGTGTTGGCCACTTCGCTCATGAAGGCGTGCACCTGTTTGGGGTCGAGGCCGTGCAGCCGGCGGTCGAACTGCTGGCCGAGGATGTCGAGCGGGGTCACCTCATTGTTAGTCATCATCCTCCCCTTACTGCAGTTGACCATTATGACACGCCGGCGCCGCGGGGTGGGCGGCGCCGGCGAGAGGGGCTGCGACTCAGGTCACATGACTACTGGTTCGGCTCGTCCTCGGGGAAGTGCTCCACCTTCACGTCCAGGTGTCCGGCAAGGTCCTTGAGCTCGCGGGTCAGGGCCCGGCCGATGACCACCCGCTGGATCTGGTTGGTTCCCTCGTAGATCTGGGTGATCTTGGCGTCGCGCATGTACTTCTCGATGGGGTAGTCCTTGCAGTAGCCGTACCCGCCGAAGAGCTGCACCGCGTCGGTGGTGACCTTCATGGCGGTGTCGGTGGCGAAGACCTTGCACATGGCGGCCATGCGAGAGACGTCCTTGGCGCCGGAGTCGATGGCGCGGGCGGCGGTGTACACGAGCTGGCGCGCAGCCTCCACCTGGGTGGCCATGTCGGCGAGCATGAACTGGATCGCCTGGTAGGACATCACCGACTGACCGAACTGCTTGCGCTCCGAGGTGTAGCGCAGCGCCCACTCCAGGGCGCCCTGAGCGAGCCCGACGGCCTGGGCGGCGACGCCTGGACGGGCACGGTCGAGGGTCATCATGGCGTTCTTGAAGCCGTTGCCCTCGCTGCCGCCGAGGAGGCTGGAGGCGGGGACGCGGCAGTTGGTGAAGTCCAGCTCGTTCACCGGCACCGTACGGATTCCCATGGTGTCCTCGCGCTTGCCCACCTCGAAGCCGGCGGCGCCGCGCTCGACGATGAAGGCGGAGATGCCGCGCACGCCGCGCTCTGGATTGGTGAGGGCGAAGACCGTGAAGACCGAGGCCACGCCGCCGTTGGTGTTCCACTTCTTGTGCCCGTTGATGACGTACGAGTCGCCGTCGCGAACCGCGGTGGTGCGCAGGCTGGCCGCGTCCGAGCCCGAGGCCTTCTCCGACAGGCCGAAGGCGATGAGCTTCTCTCCCGTGGCGATGTCCGGCAGGTAGGCGTGCTTCTGCTCCTCGGTGCCGAGCAGGATGATGGGGAAGGAGCCGAGGGCGTTCACCGCGTAGGCGACGCCGACGCCGCCGCAGGCGCGGGAGAGCTCCTCCACGACCAGGCAGAGGTCGAGCACGCCGGCGCCGGCGCCGCCGTACTCCTTGGGGATCCAGATGCCAGTGAGCTCGTAACGCTTGAGCGCCTCGAGGATGTCCCAGCCGTACTCGCCGGTGCGGTCGAGCTCAGCGGCCGCCGGGCGCACGTACTTCTCAGCAACCTCGCGGGCGCGGTCCTTGAAGTCCAGGTTTTGGGCACTGAGCAGCTCTCGCATGAGTCCTCCCCAAACGTTCGATAGTCGGGGCGCATGGTAGCACTGCCGGCCCCGGCCACCTCCCAAGTGACGAGTAAAGAGTGAAGAGTACGAGGCGACGAGTACTCCCGCCCGCGGTTCCGGCTGAAGCGGAACGACGAGAGGCGTGAGACGCTCGCTCCCCCCGCCACTTCCCAGTGGCGCTCGACAGGGGCCGGCCGAGTCCGCCTCGAACCCGCATATCTCACCAGGTCACGTCACGAGGGCTCCGAGGTGCCTGTCAGCGCTGAGTCATTGAGCGGCGAGGCGCCGAGTCGTATGGGTACATACGTCGCCGCCGCCGAGTCGCGAAAAAACCGGCGATGGCTGGCAGATCGGCGCTCGCAACAGGGAGCTGGTGAGACATGCAGGCCAAACCTCGCGCCGAGCGTGGGCCTCAGCCGGCTTCCTCCGCCTCGACCAGCTCGGGCAGGACGTAGCGCTCCCACTCCTCCTCGAAGACGAGGGACTGGATGGAGGTCATGCGGTCGAGGAAGACCACCCCGTCGAGGTGGTCGTACTCGTGCTGGATGACCCTCGCCTCGAACTCGTCGGCGGTGAGGGAGATGGGCTCGCCGCTGACGGCGCGCGCCTTGACCTTGATGCGCCGGTTCCGGGGTACCAAACCGCGCAGCCCCGGAATTGATAGGCAGCCCTCCCAGTCCTCCACCAGATCCTCGCCCACCGGACGAATCTCGGGGTTCACCAGCACGGTGGGCCGCACCAGTGGGCTGTCGTCCCCGTCCGGCACCCAGTAGACGAAGAGGCGCAGACCCTCGGCCACCTGGGGCGCGGCGAGGCCGACGCCGTGCTCCTTGATCATGGTGCGCTCGAGGTCACGGGCCAGCTCGTGCAGACGAGCACTGTCGAAAAGCCCCTCGGGCACGGGCTCGGCGGTTTGGCGGAGCACCGGGTGGCCGAGCCGGATGACCTCGAGCAGGCGGCTCTCGTCACTCATGCCAGGCTCACCCGCAGCTGCAGCCGCCGCCGCAGCCGCCCGACGTCTCGGGCTCGTTGGGGTTCTCCACGGTGAAGCCGGAGCCGCGGGAGTCGTCCACGAAGTCCACCGACGCGCCGTCTAGGTAGGGTGCACTTTGAGAATCCACGAGGACCTTGAGGTCGCCGGTCTCGACGACGGTGTCGCCGTCGCGCAGCTCGTCGAAGGTGAAGCCGTAGGCGAAGCCCGAGCAGCCCACGCCCTGGATGAAGATGCGGAGGTCTTTACCGTCGGCCTCGGGCATCTGCGAGGCGAACTCCTTCACCTTTGTCATGGCCTTGTCGGAAAACGCGATCATTCATACCTCCCGCCGTCGCGGAGAACGGCAAGTCGTTCGCACCTATTCCTGATCTCGACCAGCGAGCTGCCACGCGATCGGCGGCGGCCGGTCGGCCGGCTATTCTACACCCTGCTCCGCGAGCCACCGCTCGCACTCGATGGCCGCCATGCAGCCGGTTCCGGCGGCAGTGATCGCCTGGCGGTAGTAGGCGTCTTGCACGTCGCCGCAGGCCCAGACGCCGGGCACGGCGGTTCGTGCCGTGCCGGGCGTTGTCTTGAGGTAGCCGCGCTCGTCCATCTCCAGAACGCCCCTGAAGAGCTCAGTGTTGGGTTTGTGGCCGATGGCGACGAACAGGCCTTGTGTGGGGTGCTCGTACTCGTCCCCGGTCTCGAGGTTGCGCAGCCGGAGGCCGGTGACGCCGCCGTCACGGCTGCCGATGACGTCGGTGACGACGGTGTGCCAGACGAAGTCGATCTTGGAGTTAGCGGCGGCCCGCTGCTGCATGATCTTCGACGCCCGCAGCTCGCCCCGGCGATGGATGACGGTGACCTTGGAGGCGAAGCGGGTGAGGAAGGTCGCCTCTTCCATGGCGGTGTCGCCGCCGCCGACGATCACGACATCGCGATCGCGGAAGAAGAAGCCGTCGCAGGTGGCACAGGCGGACACGCCGTAGCCCATCAGCTCCTTCTCCGCAGGAAGCCCCAGCAGTCTGGCCGAGGCACCCGAGGCGACGATGAGGGCGTCGGCGGTGAGCGAACCCGAACCGGCGGTGTGCACCGTGAAGGGCCGCTGGCCCAGCTCGACTCCGGTGACCTCGTCGAACCTGAAACGGGTACCGAAGCGCTCGGCCTGTGCCTTGGCCCGCTGCATGAGCTCGGGGCCCATGATCCCCTCGGGGAACCCCGGGAAGTTCTCCACCTCGGTCGTGATGGTGAGCTGCCCGCCGGGCTGCATGCCCTCGATGACCAGAGGCTCGAGACGCGCCCTGGCGGTGTAGACGGCAGCGGTGAGGCCGGCGCAACCGGAGCCGATGATCAGGACCTTGACGTGGCTATCACTCATGGAAATCTCACTTCCGATGCTCCGCCCGGTCGGGCGAGGGTGACGAAGGCGGGGACGTCGCGGGCCGCGGCCCCGCAGCGCGCACTCGCATTATCCACAACCTGAAGCGTCGGGCAACCACCGTCGGTGACAGCGGCGTGGCGCGGTGGTACACCTGGGGGGTGACGAGAAGGATTCCTGTGGCCGTGATTGTCCTGGCGGCGCTGTGGCCACGGCCCGGTACCGCGGGCCTGGTCGAGCTGGCCCGAGCGGGGCGCTGGGAGACCATTCTCGGCGTCGCTCGGGCGCGGAGCCGGCAGCTCCCGCTGCGCCCCGACGAGGCGCTCGTCGTCGCCGCAGCCGCTCATCGGCTGGGAGAGCGCGACCTGCTCCTCGACGCGCTCGCCCGGGCCGCCGACGACTCCGGCGAGCTGGGCGCGGTGGCGCGGGTGGAGCTGGGGGAGCTGGTCGTGGGTGAGCAGCCCGAGCGGGCGGCGGACCTGATGCAGTCGGTCCTGAGCTCCGGAGGAACCCCGCGGGTGCGCGACGCGGCCCTCGCCGTGGTGGAGGCGGCCGCGCCCCGGCTCGACGAGGCGCGGCGCGCCGAGCTGCGCCGCGCAGGGAGCCTTCTTCCGACCACGAGCCGGCGCCGCCTCGAGCTCGCGCTGGCGGTTCCAGGCGACCCCCGCACGCCGCGGCGGCTGCGCCGCCTCCTCGAGGCGGAGACCGGAGACCGGACGGCGCTGGAGGCCACCACCAGGCTGCTCGCCACGGGCATGCTGGACACCCACACCCTTTGGCCGGCGGCCCAGGCGCTTTACCGCCACGCTCTGTACAGCAGCGCCATTCCGGTGCTGGAGGCAGTCGAACGACGACGGCCGGTGGGGGCGCCGAGGTGGCGGGTGGCGTTCCTGCGCGGCCGCTGCGCGTTCCGTGTTGACCGCTGGGAGGAGGCGGCGGCCTGGTATCGGCGGGCGCTGACCCGGTGCCGGCGGCGCTCCGACCGCGCCGACCTGGAGGTGCACCTGGCCAGGGCCCTCGAGCTCGGCGGCGACCTGGACGGCGCCCTGAGGGCGGCGCGACGGGCGCGTAGCGCCCGCGACAGCGACGGCCGCCGACTCTTCCAGCTGCGGCTACTCCTCCGGCTCCATCGCGCGGACGAGGCCGAGCGGGTGCAGGCCGGTGTACGCCACCGCGACGATCGCGATCGTGGCGAGGTGCTGCTCGCCCTCGACGACCTCCGGCAGGCGCGCGCCGGGTCGGCGCGGCGACGGCTTGAGGGGGTGTGCGACCCCGCCTGGCGCGGGCCTGCGCGAGTGCTGGCGGCCGAGCTTGCACTGGCGGGAGACGACCCCAAGGGTGCTGTCCGGCTGCTCGAAGAGGCAGCAGGCGTCGAGCTCGACGACTTTTGGAGCGCCCGCGCACGGGCGCTGGCGGCGGCCTTGCCCGCGCCGCTGCTCGAGACCTGGCGGGCGCGAGTCCTTCGTGAGATGGCTGTTGCGAGTGGCGCCGCCGTGGACGAGCTGAAGGCGCGCTGGGCACGGCTCGAGCCCGCTTTGCGTCGGCTTCCGTCGCGGGCGGTCGACGCGGCTGCCGGAGTGCAACCGGGCAGCCCCGCCTTCCCGCCGGGCCTTGCGCAGAACCTCTGGCGGCTTGGTCTTCGCGAGGAGGCCGCGCGCTGGGATCCCGACGGCTTCCCCGCGAATGACGCGGCGTTGTGGAGCGCCGCTCGGCTGCTCGAGCTGGGTGAGACCCGCCGGGCCATCCGTCTGGCGGAGTCGGCTCGTGGCCGGGGGTGGCCGGGCTATCCGGGGGCCGCGCTGCCGCCGGAGCTGCAGCGGCTTCTCTACCCCCTGCCCGAGTCCTGGCGAACCGCGGTGCAGGAGCTGGCCGGGGATCGTGGGGTGCCCTGGCAGCTGCTGGCCGGGCTGGTGCGCGAGGAGTCGCGCTGGGACGCCACCGCCCTCTCCCGGGTGGGCGCTCGCGGCTTGACCCAGCTGATGCCTGCAACCGCGTCCCTGGCGACGGCTTCGGTGGGCCAGCCGGCTCCGGACCCGGAGGACCTCTTCCGGCCGACGGTGGCGCTCCGCCTGGGCAGCATCGAGCTGAGTCGGCTGCTGGCGGGCTTCGGCAGGCGCTGGGCGCCGGCGGTGGCAGCGTACAACGCGGGCGAAGCGCAGACCCGCCTCTGGCTGGCGGAGTGCGGTCCGGGCTGCACGGACGAGCGCTTCCTCCTGACGGTCTCCTTTTCGGCGACCCGCGGGTACGCGGCGCGGGTGCTGGCGTCCGCCGCCATGTACGCCCTCGTCGAGCCCGGCCCGGTCACGGAGCGAAGCGGGTCACTCCCAGCCTCTCCCGCGCCTGCGCCAGCCAGCCCGCGATCTCCTGGTTGAGACGACGCTCCACGAGCAGCCTCTCCAGCTGCTCGCGCACGTCGGCAAGCGGTGGCGCGGCGACCCCCTGGGCGGCGAGCCGGGGCACCAGCGCGTCACGGTACTCCGCGCGGAGCTCCTCGGTGGTGACGTGGATGCGCGGGCGCAGACGCTGGTTGACGTAGGCGTCGACGCTTGCCACGCGGAGGGCGAGCAATCTGAGGTCGGCCCACGCCAGGCCGCGCGCCTGCAGGGCCTGCTCCAGAGCCGCGCGACCTCCCGCGCGCTCGGCGAACCGGACCTCGGTGGCTTCGGGATCCACCTGGATGCGGTAGAGCGCTCCTGATGCCTCGAGGTCGCGGTACTCCACCTCGAGCCGGATCAGGGCGGCGAGCACGTCGTCGCCCTCGCCCTGGATCCCGGCCAGGCGGGCTAGCTCGAGATCGCTGGCGAGGAGGGGTGCGTCGCCCACCACCGCCACGACCTCCTCCAGCACACGGGGAGAAGTGTGTGTCGCCGGCGGGCCGACCGCGGCCGCCAGGGCCAGGGCGAGCGAAAGAGCGAGGCCGCTCACGGCTGGTATCATAGCAACCGGTCGTGCGCACCCCCGGGCGCCTGCCCGTGGTCGCGGCCGCTGGAGATCCCATCGATGAGCGCCGCAGGCAGCCTCTGGATCGTCGCGACCCCGATCGGCACACTCGGGGACCTCGCTCCGCGCGCCCGTGAGGTACTGGCCGAGGCGGACGTACTTCTCGCTGAGGACACGCGGCGGACGCGAGCCCTGCTGTCGAGCGTCGGGATCCCGGCCGGCCGGCGCCTGCGCAGCCTCCACGCCCACAACGAGGAGCGCGCCGCGGCTCGCGCCCTGGACGATCTGGAGTGCGGGCGCCAGGTGGCGCTGGTGAGCGACGCGGGCACACCGGTCCTCTCGGATCCCGGGTTCACGCTGGTGCGCGAGGCCCGGCGCCGCGGCCTCGGAGTGCACAGCGTGCCGGGACCGTCGGCGTTCACTGCGGCGTTGGCGGCCTCCGGCCAGCCGCCTCTCCCGGCGGTGCTGGTGGGCTTTCTGCCGCCCCAGGGGGGGACGCGCCGGGCCAGGGTGGCGGAGCTAGCCCTCGTTCCTGGGACGCTGGTTGTGCTGCTCTCTCCCCATCGGCTGGCGGTCGAGCTGGAGGACCTGGCGCGGGGGCTGGGCGGTGGGCGGCCGGCGACCTTGCTGGCGGAGCTCAGCAAGACCCACGAGCGGGCCCTGGTGGCGACCCTGGAGGAGCTGGCGGCCGGCCCCGAGGTGAAGCGGCCGCGCGGCGAGTACGTGCTGGTCGTCGGCCCGGCGCCGGCGGCGCCGACCGGTGCGGTGGACCCGGCACGGGCGCGTTCCGCCTACGACGAGGCTCTGGGCGCGGGCATGGCGCGGAGCGAGGCGATGCGAGCTGCGGCGCGCCGCCTCGGATTGTCCCGGCGTGAGCTGTACCAGCTTCTCCTCGAGGATGAGACGAGGCCCGCGGGCTGAAGCCGTTGAGCCCAATCCCTGTGGTACTCTGTGCCTGCCCGTGGGCAGTGGAGGCGAGAACATGTGCCGCAAGCTCCTGATCACAGCATCCATCGTGCTCGGTATCGGCCTCCTGGGAGGGTGTGCCGCCAAGCCGGTGGTGGGTGTGCTGCTCCCTACGACCGGCTCGGCCAGCACCTACGGCGAATCCATCGAGAGCGGCATCCGGGTCGCCCTCACCGAGGCGCGTGAGAAGAATACCCTTCCCGAGGGGTTCGCGGTGGTGTGGGGCGACAGCCAGTCCGACACCGAGGTGGCGGGCCGCGAGTTTCGCGCGATGGTGAAGGACAAGGGCGTCAAGATGGTGATCGGTGGGGCCACCAGTGACGTCGCCAGGGCCCTTCTCCCGGTGCTCGACGCGACCGACACCATCTGCCTGTCGCCGTCGGCCTCGGCCCCGGATCTCGCGAAGAAGAGCAAGCTCTTCTACCGCATCTACCCCTCCGACGAGCTCGAGGGGAGCCGCGCCGGCCAGTTCATCTACGACACCCTGAATGCGCCCACCGTGCTCATGTACGCCGGCGACACCGGCTACGTGCGTGGCATCGAGCCGGAGTTCCGCCAGCAGTACGAGACGAACCTCGGGGGCAAGGTGGTGGGCCGCGTATCGCTGTCGGATGCCGACTGGAGGCAGAAGTCGGTGGACGTGCTTCTCGGCAGCGAGCCCGAAGCGGTGTACGTGGTCGGCTACGCCAACGACATCCTCGAGGTGCTCAAGCACCTACGCAAGCAGAGCTACAAGGGCAAGATCGTCACCACCTCCGCGTTCTACAGCGGCAAGGTGCTGCAGGAGGCCGGAGCGCTGGCCGAGGGGGTGTTCTTCCCGCTGCCGCCCTTCGACCGGACCTCCGACGCACCGGTGGTGAAGAACTTCGTCGAGCGCTACATGGACACCTACCAGCGCGCCCCCGACATCTTCGCCGCGCACGGCTACGACGCCATGCGCCTGGTCATCGAGGTCATGAAGCTCGCGAAGCCGCCCGAGACTCCCGAGATCAAGAAGGCCCTGCACTTCGGTATCACCGAGTTCGAGGGTGTGACCGGGCCGATCATGTTCGACGACTACGGCGACGTGAAGCACTACCCGAAGATGTTCATCGTCAAGGACGGGCAGGTGGTGAGCTACGAGCGCTTCCTCAAGGGGGAGCGGGATCGTATCCTCCGTGAGGTGCGGGGCCTGCTGGGCAGGCGTCCCTCCGCCTCGCAGTAGCGGCGCTGCGATCGATGGGCGTGCTCCGCCTGCTGTGGCGGCACCGGGCCTTGGTGGCGGTGCTGGTGCGCCGCGACCTCGGGGCGCGGTACCGCGCCTCCCTGCTGGGCTACTTCTGGTCGCTGCTGAACCCCCTCCTCCTGCTCGCGGTCTACAGCGTGGTGTTCACCACCGTGTTCGAGCCGCGCATGGCGGGTGCACGTCCTTATCCCCTCTTCCTCTTCGCTGGTCTCCTGCCCTGGCTCTTCTTCTCGGGCGCGCTGCTGGACTCGGCGGTGACGCTGATTGACAACGGCGCCCTGCTAGCCAAGGTCGTGTGCCCGCCGGAGATCTTCCCAGCGGTCACGGTCATCTCGCACCTTGTGCACCACCTCCTGGCGCTCCCGGTGCTGGTCGCGGCCCTGGCCGCGGCGGCGCTTACGGGTCACCACCCCTTCCCGTGGACCATCGTCCTCCTGCCGCTGGGCCTCCTGCCGTGGATCGTGCTGGCCATGGGAGCGGCGCTCATGGTGGCGGCGCTCTCGGTGCACTTCCGTGACCTGCGCGATCTTCTCGGCCACCTCCTCAACCTGCTCTTCTTCGGGTCGCCGATCATCTACTCGCTACGAGGGCTGCCCGAAGGTCTGCGCCGAATCCTGGTGCTCAACCCGATGACCAGCGTCGTGGAGGTCTACCGCGCCCTCGCGTTCGACGGCCGGGTGCCCGGGCTCGGCTCGTGGCTGGTGGCGTGCGTGGCGGCGGTGGTGGTCTTCGCGCTTGGCTCCAGCCTCTTCACCCGCCTGCGCGACACCCTGGTGGAGGCGGTGTGAACGGCTCGGTGAGCGTCCGCGGGGTGACCAAGATCTTCCGCCGGCTCGGCCGGCGTGGCCGGCTCAATAGCCTCAAGGGCGCCCTGCTCCACCGTGACCTCCTGCGCGGGCTTGCCGCCGGTGAGGGACACGTGGCCCTCGACGGCGTCGACCTGGACATCGACGCCGGCGAGGCGGTCGCCCTCATCGGCCCCAACGGCTCGGGCAAGTCGACGCTCCTCAAGCTGATCAGCGGGATCCTCCGGCCCACCGCCGGCACGGTGGCGGCCGATGGTCGGGTGACAGCCCTGATCGAGCTTGGAGCCGGGTTCCACCCGGAGATCACGGGCCGCGAGAACGCCATCATCAACGGCATGCTGCTCGGCCTCTCCCGGGCCGAGATCGAGCGCCGCCTTGCCGACATCGTGGCCTTTGCAGACATCGGTGACTTCATCGACCAGCCGGTCAAGACGTACTCCTCGGGCATGTACGTGCGGTTGGGGTTCGCGGTATCGGTGGCGGTGGATCCCGACATCCTGCTCATCGACGAGGTGCTGGCGGTGGGCGACGCGGCCTTTACCCGGCGATGTCTCGACCGCATCGCGCGCATGCGGAGGCTCGGGGTGACCATGGTGCTGGTCTCCCACGACCTCGACTTGGTGTGCCAACTCGCCGGGCGAGCGGTCTACCTGAATCGTGGGCGGGTGGTGGCGGACGGGCCTGCGGACGCGGTGGTGGCGCGCTACCGCTCCGATGTGGCCGGTGGTGACGAGGGCAAGCAGGAGTCGACCCAACAGGGGGTCCGGGTGGTGGAGGAGGGCCGGCGCTGGGGCACCGGCGACATCGAGATCACCGCGGTGGAGGTCTCCTCGGGGGGAGTGCCGCTCAAGCTCGTGCCCTCGGGCGCCGACTGCACGCTGCACGTGCGCTACCACGCGGTCCGGCCGGTGGAGGACTTCGTGTTCGGGATCGCCTGGCACCGTCGAGACGGCAGTCACGTCGGCGGGCACAACACCCAGATGGACGGCCTGCGGCCGGAGAGGCTGGCCGGCGACGGCGAGGTGCGCTGCCGCTACCCTGCGCTCCACCTCGCCCCCGGTGAGTACGTGCTCGACATCGCGGTGCACCGGCGCGACGGACTCGCCTATGACTACTGGTGCCAGGCCGTGACAGTGGCGGTCACGGCGCCGGTGGAGTGGCCCGGGGTGTGGGCGCCGCCCCACCTGTGGGAGAGCGACGACCCCCTGTGGCGCCCCTGAGCAGCAGCAGCAAGGCCACCAGGGCGGTAACCCCGGCGACGAGCAGGCCGGTGTAGAAGGGCCTGGCGCTGATCTCGAGACGCACGCGGTGATGTCCACCGTCTGGCAGCGGCACTCCCACCTGCCAGAGGTTGACGAGCGCGGTCGTGGCCGATGCACCGTCGATGCGGGCGATCCAGGCGGGGGAGTAGGCCTGATCGATGACCAGCAGCCCCGGTCCGGCGCTGTCGACGTCCACCGTCCACGACCCGGGCTCGGCGCGGATCACCGCCAGCGACCCCCCGCCGAGGCGCCGCACGCCCTGGCGCACACCGACCAGCACCGCGTCACGGCCCGGCTCCACCGTCGGGCTGCTGAGCTGCGCCCAGCCACCGTCGCGCCACGGCTCGGTGAGGGTGCGCTCGGCCAGCCAGGCGGGTGGTGTAGGTGCCTGCAGTCGGTGGAGGTAGACGGCGTCACCCATCACCATGAACGGGCTGCTCTCGGCGATGTCGGGACCGGGGGGCAGGGGCTGATTGCGTAGAATCCAGGCGCTGCCCAGGTGGCGGGCGAGGTGCGCGATCCGCTCCGGCGGGCTGCCCAGCAGGCGAGCCGCGCAGTCGGCCGTCCACCACGGCTCCATGCCGTCGGGTCCGGAGGTGCCGCGGTAGCTGATCCCATCCAGCTCGCCGTAGAAGCGCCACAGCTGTCGGCGGGCGAGGTGGGTGCACCAGAGCGGCGACGGCAGCGTGGTCGGCTCGGAGCGCAGAAGCGTCTGGTTGGAGGCGAGGAGGGAGGCGAGGCGCCGGTCGCCGCCGAGGGCCCGGGCGAGGCGGGGGGAGGTGGCGTACTCCGCCCACCGGTCCCACATGAGGGTCGACGAGCCTCCGAGGGCCAGCTGCGCGGCGAGTGCGGGGACGAGCAGGAGGCCGGGTGACGCAGCCGCCGCGGCCAGGGGGACGATCTGGCAGAGAGCGTCCCGGCGCACCGCGGCGGCGACCTCCTCTACCACCCCTGGCACGGCGAGGTTGGCGGCCGAGGCCGGGAAGAGCCGGGCGAGCCCGTGCTGCAGTGCCTTTGGGGACGCGGTGAGGCCAAGCACCCCGAGCAGTGGGACGACGACCATGGCGGCGCCGGCGCGCAGGGCTCGGGGCCGGCGCCGAGCCACCATGGCCCCCGCGGCCACGGCCGGGATCAGAGCGAGGTGGCTCAGCACCAGCAGCTTGATGGCGTAGCGCACGGCGCCGAGGCCGGGAAGCCATGCGGCGGCGCTGTCCAGCGCTCCCGGGAGCGCGGCGACGGCAGCGGCCAGGGCGGCGAGGAACAACCAGCGCCGGCCGCGGCGGGTGGTGGCGGCGAGGACGACGAGGAGGAGCGCCAGGGTTCCCACGTGGAGGTTGAGCTCGTAGCGGATCCATCCGAAGCTCGGCGCCGCCCAGAAGCCGTCCGGAGCCAGCCAGCCGGGACGGCCATAGAGATGGGGCAGCACGAGCTCGGGCCAGCGACGGGGGACGAAGGCGGCGGCCGCGAAAGAGCCCGGCGGCAGCCCCCTGACGTGCCGGCTGCTCGCGGCGAACGCGTGCAGCGTGGGAACGATGAGAGGCGCTGAGAGCCCGCCGGCGAGGAGAGGGGTGATGATCGCTGCGCCGACGACCGTCCGCGCTATTCGCTGGCGGCGCGCCGCCGAGGTGAGCAGGACAGCTCCCGAGAAGAGGAACGCCAGCAGCGCCAGGACCGGCTCGCCGGCGAGGATGATGAGAGCGCCGAAGACGGCGCCGAGAACGACCCGCCGTGCGCCTCGCGAGGCGGCGGGGGGCACCCGGGCGGCGGTCCAGGCCAGCCACGGCGCCCAGGCCAACGCTGCCATCGAGTTGGGAAAGGTCGACTGCGAGAACGCGATGCCGGCGCCCGCGGCGAACACCGCCCCGGTGACAGCGGGGCGCCGCCCGTGCCCCAAGCGGCGCAGCAGGAGGTAGGCGCCGACGGCGAGGAGCAGCTGGTGGAGAGCCATGAAGAGCGCGAGGGCGTGCTGCGGGTCGAGGAACAGGAAGAGGGCGGTCCCGGGGTAGAGCGCCTGGGTGTTGGGGTCGCCGAGCAGCGGCATGCCCCCGGCAGTAGCGGCTTGCCAGAGGGGGAGGCAGCCGGCGGCCACCTGACGGACCCACTCCTGGCGCCATTGTAGGTCGTGCGAGAGAAGGTCACGGAAGCAGAGCGTTCGCCCCTGCAGCAGCCCCGGTAGCCACAAGCTCGCCCAGACGCCCAGCAGGACCAGGAGCAGAGCTCGGACGCCTACGCCACGGCGCGACGAGGTCGGGGAGATCATGGACGCCGCGAGGATACCATCGCTGTGCCCGACAGGCTGTGACCTCCAGTGTCATCATCCGGAGCACTGGTGACGCTGAGCGTCACTGAGGGTGCATGCTCTCTCGACACACGATGGCACGGACGTTGCTTACTTAACATATGGAAAGGAGGATCTAAGATTATGAGGAAGGAACGAGGCTTCACCTTGATCGAGCTGCTGATCGTGGTGGCCATCATCGGCATCATCGCCGCGATCGCCATTCCGAACCTGCTCAACGCCATCAACCGGGGGCGCCAGAAGCGGACCATGGCCGACATGCGGTCCATCGCCACCGCCATCGAGACCTACTCGGTGGACTACGGGTTCTATCCCAAGAGCATGACCGCCGCCAACATCGAAAATTACATCACGCCGACTTACATCCGCACCCTGCCGCAGGCCGATGCGTGGCGCACGGGTTGGAACTTCGAGAGCGACAGCGCCGGCGCCTCCTACACCATCATCTCGTACGGCAAGGATTCGACTTCGGGTTCGGTGGCCCTCAACAAGCAGACCACCGATTTCAGCGCCGACATCGCCTTCTCCAACGGCTCCTTCGTCCAATGGCCAGAGGGCGTGCAGACCGGCTGATCGTCGGCCCGTCTGAGCAGCTTCCCGGGGGGGCGCTTTGCGCCCCCCTTCTTCGTGTCTGCTAACCTGCCGGCATGCTGCTCGTCGTCGGAGCGCTGACCATGGCGGTGCTGGCCGCGTGGTGGCCCGCCGAGGTCCACTCCAGCACGGCGCCGCTCCTGGTCGTCACCATCCTGCTGCTGCTTCCGGCCGCCTGGCGCCGCCGCGGAGAGCTGCCCTCCGCCTGGCCGGCAGCGGTCGTGCTGGGCCTGTGGTGGGCCTGCTCGCTGACGTGGAGCTGGGATCGGGCGGCGGCCCTGGAGCAGGCCGGCCTCATCCTGACGCTGGCAGTGGTGGCGTGGGTGGCAGCGCGGTACGAGCCCCCGCCCCGGGCAACCGCCGCCCTCGGCCTCGCTCTGGCCGGCCTAGGTGCGTGGGCGGCGTGGCAGGTGGGCAGCGGCTTCGCGGCCGCGACGGCCGGGCTCGGAGCCCTCCCGAGCGGGCTGCGCGAGCTTGCTGCAGAGCGCCTCGGCACCGGGCGCGCCTTCGCCTCCCAGCCTTTGCCTGGCGACCTCGCGGTGCTCCTCGCCACCGCGGTGCCCCTTCTCTTGGCAGGTCTGCGCCGGCGGCCGCGTTGGCCGTGGGCCCTCGGGCTCTTGCTGGCGGCGACCGGTCTGGTCCTGTCACGCTCGGTGGTCGGGGCGGTCCTCGCCTGTCTGGCGGTGGCCGCGTTGTGGCGTCCGTCGGCGCGGCGCCCGCTCCGCCTCGCCGGGGGGGTGCTGGCGCTGGTGGTGTTGCTGGGCTCGGTGCTGGCACTGCGCGGCGATGTCGCGGAGCTCGAGCCGGTACGACTGCGCCTCGACAACTGGCACACGGCGGCATGGGTGTGGTCGACGTCACCGCTAACCGGGGTGGGCCCGGGTGGGTTCGCCCAGGCCTCCCAGGCCGTGCCCTTCCCGGTGGGCAACCACCCGGCGCACGCCCACTGCCTGCCGCTGGAGTGGCTGGCCGAGCTCGGACCTCTGGGCCTCGCCCTGGCCGTTGGCCTGGGCTGGCAGCTGGTGTCGCTCGCTCGTCGCCTCTGGCCCCGCCGCCCGGAGCTGGCAATGGCAGTGCTGATCGTGCCGCTCCACAACCTGGTGGACTTCTCCCTCTACCTCTCCGGGGTCGCCGTCCCGTGGGCGGTGGTGCTCGGTTGGTCGCTGGCCGCCGCTCGCGACGAGCCCCTCCCGAGCCGGGCTCCGGGATACCGGCCGGTGGCGGTGGCTGCGCTGTCGGTCGCCCTCGGGCTGGCGCTGCTCAACGCCTCGAGCGTGGTGGTCGAAAGCCGGGCTGCAGCGGCGCCGCGAGCTGAGGAACGCGTGAAGCTCGCCCTGCGGGCAGCGGGGCTGGCCCCCTGGCGTATCGCGCCGGTGTTCCTGGCCGGGTCGGCAGCGCTCGAGGGCGGCGACCCGGAGCAGCTGACGGCGGCCGCGAGCCTGTGCGCGTCGGCCAGCTGGCTGCGGCCCCACTCGGCGGCCCTGCACGAGCTGTCCGCCCGCCTCGCGTGGGCGCGAGGAGACGCGGTGAGGGCGGCGGTGGCGGCCTGGGGGGCGCGGATGGCGCAGCCCGACAGCCCGACCTACGCCGCCGCCGCGGATCGCTTGCTGCGGCCGTTGGAGGCCGCGCACCGTTGAGGTGTGCATCGAGCTGGGCGGTGCCCGCGGCTACCGTGGTGGGCGCCGCGGCCCTCTGGGGGGGCGCCTTCCACCCCGTGGCCGCGGCCATCACCGGAGCGGCTCTGACGGGCGTCCTCGCGTGGAGTGTCGTGCGCCTCCCGCGCCAGGCGGCGTCCCGCGACGAGGTCCTCGCCGCCGCCTTCATCGCGTGGGGGGTGCTCGCCGCCGTGCTGGCCGGAACCGCTCCCCTCGCGGCCAAGGAGACGGTGGGAGGGTGGCTCGCCGCACTCCTGCTGTGGGCCGGGGTGCGGCGCTCTGGGTCCGGTGCCCGGGCCGCAGCGGCTGCGGTCGTGGCCCTGGTGACGGCGCTGCTTGCAGTCGGGGTGCTGCTGGAGTGGTCGGTCTTCGCCGAGCCGCGCGTCGGGGGGCTCTTGGAGAACCCGAACGTGGCCGCAGCGCTGCTGGTCACCGGCGTCCTGGGCGCGCTGCCGTCGCTCGGCAGGCGCTGGCTGCGGGCCGGGCTCGTAATGCTGGCGGCGGTGGCGCTCGTGGGCACTGGATCGCGCGCCGGGCTTGCGGCGGCGGCGGTGGCGCTGGTGGTCCTGCTGCCCGCGGGCCGGCTCCGCCGAGGGGGGGCGGCAACGGCCGCAGCGGGCGTCGCCCTGCTCGCCTGGTGGCGGCTGGCCAGCGTCCCCGATCCCTTCGCGTGGCATCGCCCGGCACTGTGGCGGGCGATGCTCGAGCTGGCGAGCCACCACCTCCTCCACGGGGTGGGCCCCGGGGGTCTTCCGGATGCCGCCGGTGTCGTCCGCATCGCCGAGAGCAACCCGGTGGCCGTCCACCAGTGGCTCATCAACTACGCCGAGTCCACGCCGCTGGCGGTGCTGGTGGCGCTGGGCCTGCCGGGACTCCTCCTCGCCGCCGCCGCGGTAGGCGCCTGGCTGATGCGGCTTCGCAAGCTGGGCGCGAGCCGGTGGACGTGGGCAGGCGTGGGCGCAGTGACGACGTTCGCGCTGGTCCACGACCAGCTGGAGGTGGGCGTTGTCCTGTGGTGGTGGGCTCTGGTGCTGGGTCTCCTCGACGTGCCGTGGGCGCCGCGACCGGCGAGACCGTCGCGGTGGCGGTGGCTCATTGCGGCCACCGCGGCCACTGCCCTCGCGTGGAGCCTCGTGCAGCCCGCCGCGGTGCGGCTGTGGTGGCCCCCGACCCACCCCGATGCTGCAGCCGTTCGCGCCGCGCTCCGATGCGAGCCCTTCTTTGCCGACGCTCCCCGCCTCCTGGTGGAACGCGCGCTGCTCGAGGGACGGTGGCGCGGGCCCGCCGCGGTGGATGCTGCGTACTGGAGCGAGCGGGCGGTTGCGGCCCGACCCGGGAGCGCCGCGTTGTGGGCTGATGAGGCGCGTGTCTACACGCGCATCGTGAGGGAGCTGGGGACCTGGCCGGGGGCGACGGCCCGCGCCCGCCGCGCCTGGGGCGAGGCCACCGCCCGGGAGCCCGACCTGCCGTGGTACTGGTATGACTGGGCGCTGCTCGAGCGCAGCCTCGGTGACAACGCCCGCGCCCGCGCCTTGATGCAGCGGGCGGTGCTCGCCGAACCCCACTTCGTGCGGGGCTGGCTGCTGCTCGCGCGCCTCGAGCTCGACCTCGGCCGGATGCCGGCGGCCAGCACCGCGCTCGCCCGTGCGCGGGCGAGCCGCCGCCTCGTGCACGGGCGTCTGCTCACGGGCTACGAGCGCGACCTGCTGCGACTCCCGCGACGGCAGCTGCGCGAGCTCGAGGAGGCGCTGCGATGAGACGGTGGCCGGTGTGGGCGGTGCCGGTGCTCCTGCTGGTGCTTCCCGTGGCGGGCCGTACTCCCGTCCACCGCGACCTCGCCGACTTCTTCCTGCCCATGCGCCAGCACACGGCGGCGGTGCTGGCCGGCGGTGAGATTCCCTGGCTCAACCCGGCCAACGGCTGTGGGGAGCCGTGGTTCGCCAACCCGGAGACCGGCGTCCTCTACCCGCCGCACTGGCTCTACGTCGTAGTGCCGCCGGAGTGGGGGATGACGCTCGAGATCGTTTTCCACCTCGCACTGCTGGCGCTGGGAGCGGGGATGGTGGCGTGGCGGCTGGGCGCCGGGCCGGGCGGACGGAGGTTGGCGGAGGCCGCGGCGTGGTGTGTGGGCCCGGTCCTGGCACTGGTGGGCGTGGTCAACAATCTCGACGCGCTGGCCTGGCTACCGTGGCTGGTGCTCGCCGCCGGCGCGCGGCGGCGCGTGGTGCCTCTCACCGCGCTGGCGGTGGCGGCGGGCTGGCTCGCCGGTGAGCCACAGGTGTGGGCGCTGGGGGTGGTGCTGGCGGTGGTGATGGCGCCACGGCGGCGGCGAGCGCTGCTGGGCGTGGTCCTCGGGACGGCACTGGTGGCCGTCCAGCTGATCCCCTTCGCCGCCTGGGTGCTGGACGGCACGCGCGGCCCGGCGGCGGGAGCGGCGACCCTGGCGGGGGCGGTGTCGTCGCGCGGCTGGCTGGGAGTGCTGGTGGCGGGCGTGGCGGTGGCGCCGGCAGGCGCCGTGCCCTGGGCGGAGAGCCTCTTCCTGGGCGCCCCGCTGCTCACCCTGGCGCTCGTGGCCGGCCGCCGCCGCCCGCTGCTTCTCGTGCCGGCGCTCCTGTTGGGGCTCTTCGCAACTCTGCCGGCGATTGGCGGCGGTGCTCTCTACCTGATGGTGACGCGCGGGTTGGTGTGGTACCCCTCCCGCTTCGCGGTGGTCGGCCTCGCGACCCTGCTGCCGCTGACCGGAGCTGGGTGGCGCCCATGGCTGGAGGGGGAGGGCCGGGGCCTTGCGGCGCTGCTGGGCGTAGGCGCGCTCGTTCTCTCACCCCTCGCCCCGACGCCCGCCGAGCTGGCGGTCACGGTGCTTCCGGCCGGTCTGCTCGTGGCGGCGGCCCTGCTGGCGCCGCGCCGCTGGCTCAGAGCAGCTGCGGTGGTCGCGGGCCTCGGAGGCTGCATCGTGGCCGGGCTGCCGTTCCTGGCCTCGCGTCCGGTGGCCGAGGTGGCGGCCGCCAGTCGTTCACCGTGGCCGTCGGCGGTCACCGCCGGCCGGCTGTACTCGCCGCCGCCTCCGGTGGAGTGGCTGCCGGCGCTCTCCGAGAGTCTCGCGGCCCGCGCTGCGTGGCCGGTGGGCTACCTGAACCTCGAGCAGGGGATCCGTCCCGCCCGGACCTGGGCGCCGGTGGCGTCTGCCCGGCTGGCGCAGCACCTCGCTGCGGCCGAGCGGGGACCGGACAGGAGCTGGTGGGTGGACGCGCTGGCGGCTCGGTGGGTGGTGGTGCCGCGTCCCGTGGACTGGTCCGGCCTCGTGCCGACGGCGCGCGGCGAAGGGCTCTGGTTGTACCGCAACCGCCATGCGTGGGATCTCGTCGCTCTGGTGACGGAACCGCCGAAGCCGGGAACCGGCGCTCGGCTCGCCCCCGGACTGCTCACCGTCAGCCAGCGCAACGCCTCGCTCGCGGTGGCATTCGCCGGGCTGGCCCCGGCGTGGCTGCGGCTCAGCCTCGACCCGACCGCCGGGTGGCGGTGGTGGCTGGACGGCCGGCCGGTGCAGCTCGAGTCCGGCCGGGGCGTGGTGCAGACGCTCGCGGTGACCGCGGGCGCCCACACGTTGCGCGGCCGCTACCGGCCACCGGGGCTCGGCTTGGCGGCGACCGTGAGCCTGCTCGCACTGGTGCTCGTGGCTACCGCCCTCGTCCGGCGCCGGCACGGCGTGACAGCCGATAGGATCACGAGCTGAGAGCGCCGACCTCGCGGTAGACCCGCACCAGCTCCTCGGCGGTGGCCGCCCAGGTGCGGCCGGCGGCGTGGGTGAGGCCCCGGGCGACCTGTGTCGCGACCAGTGCTGGATCTCGCGCGAGTCGGGAGGCTGCGTCGAGCCAGTCGGCGGCGCAGGCATCGACCGCCAGGTAGGTGGCGGCGTCGCCGCCCGCCTCGGGCAGGGCGCCGGCGGCGCAGGTGAGCACGGGGCAGCCGCATGCCATCGCCTCCAGCACCGGCAGGCCGAATCCCTCGGCCCGCGAAGGCAGGAGCAGGGCGACGGCGGCGCGGTACAGCTCGACCAGCTCGGCATCGTCCACCGGTGGGCGCAGCTGGACGTGGTGCGCGGGCAGCGCTGCGGTCCGCCGGCGCACGCCGGGGTCGAGGGCGGCCGTCCCGGCCACCACGAGGGGCGGGAGCTCGGCGGCGGCGGGTCGGGCCCACGCGTCCAGGAGCAGGTCGAGCCCCTTGTGCCGGTCGGCGCCGCCGACGAAGAGGAAATGGGTGCGGCGTGCGGGCCCGACGGGGGCGAAGACGGCGGGATCGACCCCATGACCCACCACCCGAATCCGGCCGGGCGGGATGCCGAGGCCACGCACGGCGTCGCGGCCGGTGCTGTGCGAGACCGCGTGCACCAGGGTAGCGCGGCGGTGGGTCTCGAGCTGGCGGCGGGCCCGGTGGCGGACCGACCGCGACGGGATCGCGTCGGGGATGAGGAACGGGGTGATGTCGTGCAGCGTGCTGACCACCGGAGTCGGCATGCCTGGCGGGACCCCCCACGCCGGCAGGTGTAGGAGGTCGACCGGATGACGAGCCAGGCACCAACGCCAGGCGGGAGCGTCCCACAGAAACGCACCCCGCCGGGGCCGGCGCAGGTGGACGAGGTGCATGCCCGGCCGGTACCATCGCTCAGGCACATGGCTCTGCGCAGGTACGAACACCGTCAGCTCCAGGTCGGTCCGGGCCAGGAGAGCCTCGGCCAGCTGGCGCGTGACCCGGCCCAACCCGCGGTTGGGGTCGAGAAAAGCGGCGCGTGCGTCGAAGCCCACCGAGAGAGCCATCCCCGCGAGCATAGCTCGAACTGCTCGCGGCAGGTGCGCTCGCGCGGTCTGGGGCGGGTCGGCGCATGAGCCGCCGCGTCGTGGTGGACGGCAAGCCCCTGAGCGGTCGACCCACCGGGGTTGGCCGCGCCCTGTCCGGGGTGCTCGGAGCGCTCGCCGAGATTGATGCCGGCGACCTCGAGGTGGAGGTGGCGACGCCGCCCGCGCGGGCTCGCACCCTGCCCTGGGTGCAGCTGGGGCTGCCACGCCGCGCCCGCGGTGCGGCCGTGCTGCACTGCCCCTTCTACTATCGCCCGGTGTGGGCGCCCTGCCCCACCGTCGTGTGCGTCTACGACGTGCTGGTGCTCAGTCACCCGGAGTGGTTTCCGTGGCGCGGGCGGGTGCCATTCGCTCAGCTCGTGCGCTCCTCGGTGTGTCGTGCGGCGGCGGTGATCACCGCCTCGGCGGAGGTCCTCGCCGAGATCGAAGAGCGGATTGGGCCCCTCGACGGGCGAGGGACGGTGGTCCCGCTGGGCGTCGATGCGCGCCGGTTCGCGCCCTGCGGACCCGCGGAGATCGGCCGGGTACGTACGCGCCACGATCTCCGGCGCCCCTACCTCCTCCACGTCGGCTCGCTGCACCGCCGCCGCGGGCTCGACGTGGCGCTGGCCGCCCTCGCCGGCCTCACGGGGCACTGGCCCGATCTGGAGCTGGTGGCGGTGGGCCGTGAGGAGCGGGCGTGGGGCGAGGTGCCGGCCGCGCTGGCGGGTCGGGTGCGGCTGCTGGGATACGTGTCCGACCTCGAGCTTCCGGCGCTGATGAGTGGTGCTGCCGCACTGCTGGCGCTGAGCCGGGGAGAGGGCTTCGATCTGCCCCTGCTCGAGGGCCTGGCGTGCGGCGCCGCGGTGGTGGCCTCGGACATCGCCGTGCACCGGGAGCACTTCGCTCCCTGGGCGCGGCTGGTTCGGGTGGGCGACGCCGCGGCAACGGCGGCGGCCATCGCGGAGGTGCTGGCCTCGCCTCCGGGCAAGGTCGCGCGTGCCGCCCAGGCGCAGGCGGTGGCGACACGCTTCAAGTGGGCCGCAGCGGCCCGCGCCCACCTCGCGGTGTGGCGGCGGGTGGCAGGAGGCGCACGGTGAACCTGGGCGCGGTGGTGGTGGCGTACAACTCGGCCGCGGACCTCCCCGGCTGCCTCGACGCCCTCCTGGCTGCCGATCCGGCGCCGCAGGTGGTGGTGGTGGACAATGCCTCCAGCGACGCCTCCGCCGCGCTGGTAGAGGAGGGCTACCGGGGGCGCGTGCGGTTGGTGCGCGCGGGGGCCAACCGGGGCTTCGCCGGAGGCTGCAACCTGGGCCTTGGTGAACTCGCCCCCGAGATTACGTGCGTTGCCTTCATGAACCCCGACGTGACGGTGGCCCCCGACGGCCTCGGACGATGCGCTGCGGCGCTCACCGCTGCCCCGGACCTCGCCGGAGTGGCGCCCCGCCTCATGAGGTCCGACGGCGTCACCGTGGACAGCGTCGGCCAGTGCCTCGACCGGGTCAGGCTGGAGGTGCGCGACCGCGGCTACGGTGGCCCCCTCACCCCCGAGCTCGCGGAGCCGCGCCCGGTCCTCGCGGCGTGCGGGGCGCTGGCCGTCTACCGGCGCGCCGCGTTGGCGGCGGTGGCGGACGAGGACGGCGCGTGGGCCGCCAGCTACTTCTGCTTCTGGGAGGACCTCGAGCTGGGCTGGCGCCTGTGGAACCGTGGCTGGCAGGTGCGCAGCTGCCCTGACGCGGTGGCGCTCCACCGACGGGGCGCCGGCGCCAGCCCCGGCCGCGGACCCCTGCGGTGGCGCCGGCCGGCGGCGCTGGAGGCGTGCGTGCTGTCGAACCGGTGGATCACCCTGATCCGACACCTGCATCCTCGCGACCTGATCCCGCGATTGCCGGTGCTCTTGCCCTGGGAGCTGGTTGCGGTTACAACCGGTGTGCTGCGGCGGCCGCGTCTCGCGGCCCACCTCCGGCGGCGCTGGCCCCTGGTGGTACGGGAGTGGCACCGGCGCAGGAATGCCCCGCGACGGAGGTTGCGCGACCTACCATGCTGATCCGTCTCCTGCTCGGCTTCTTCCTTGCCCTCCTGCTGGCACGGGTGGGCACGCCCATGGCGCGCGAGGCCGCGCTGCGCTTCGGAGTCGTGGACGCTCCCTCCAACCCGCTCAAGACCCAGCACGAGCCGGTCGCCTACCTCGGCGGCCTCGCGGTCTTCGTCAGCTTCCTCCTGGCGGTCGGCATGATCCTCGAGTTCGAGCAGGACGTGCTCGCCATCCTCCTCGCCGGGGCCATCACCGCCTCCATCGGCCTCATCGACGACTTCGGCGTGCTCACCCCCCGCGCCAAGGTACTGGGCCAGGTAGTGGCGGTCTTCGTCCTGCTCAAGGCGGGGGTCTCGGTCCACCTCGTGGTCCTGCCCTGGTGGGCGCGGCTCGCGATCACGATTCTGTGGTTGGTGGGGATGTCCAACGCCTTCAATCTGGTGGACATCATGGACGGGCTCGCGAGCGGTCTCGCGGTGATCGGCGCCACCTTCCTGCTGGTGGTGGCCGCGGTCAATGGGCGCTGGGTGGTGGCGGCGTTCACCGTCGCGCTCCTCGGCGCGTTGCTGGGCTTCCTCCGCTTCAACTTCGCGCCGGCGAAGATCTACCTCGGCGACTGCGGTGCGCTCTTCCTCGGCCTCACCCTCGGCGCCCTCGCCATGGTGTTGGACTACACCGTGGTCAACCCCCTGGGCTTCGTCGCACCGCTCTGCTTCTTCGCCATCCCGCTGCTGGACACCGCTCTCGTCGTGGTGCTGCGGCTCAAGGCGGGCCGCAAGGTCTACCACGGCAGCCCCGACCACATCGCGCTACGCCTGCGCCGCCGGCTTGGCGGTGGCCCGGTGCGGACCGTGGTGGCGCTGTACGGCGCCGGGGTGGTAATCGGAGGGGCGGGTCTCGCCACCCTCTGGCTCACGCCGTCGACCACCCTGTGGCTGGGCGCGGCGGTGGCGATTCCGGTGCTCGTCGCCCTGCTCTGGCTCGCCCGTGTGCCCATGGAGCCGGCGTGAGGCCGCTCATTCTGGGGGGCGGTCTCACCGGCCTGGTGGCGGCCGAGCGGCTCGCTCACGGTGGCTTGACGGTGTCGGTGTTGGAGCAGGCGTCGGAGCCGGGCGGCGCCTGCCGGTCGCTGGCCAGGGGCGACTATGTGTTCGACTGCACCGGCCACCTCCTGCACGTGCAGCGGGACGAGACGCGGGCCTACCTCGAGGAGTTGGGAGTGTGGTCGCAGCTGGCCGTGCACTCTCGCCGGGCGTCGGTGGTGGTGGGCGGGTGGATCACTCCCTATCCGGTGCAGATCAACACCCACGGCCTCGCCCCCGAGGTCCGACGCGACTGCCTGCTCGGCTTCATCCGGGCGTGGGCTCGGCGGAGTGAGGGGGAGGCGCCGAGCGACTTCCGGCAGTGGGTGCTCGGTCGCTTCGGCGAGGGTCTCGCCGAGCACTTCTTCTTTCCCTACAATCGCAAGCTCTACCGCGCCGAGCCCGAGGAGCTGAGCCTCGACTGGGTGGGCCGCTACGTGCCCAAGCCGGATCTCGACGAGGTGGTCGAGGGGGCGCTCGGCCTGCACCGCTCCGCGGTCGGCTACAATGCTGTCTTCCGCTACCCCGGGCACGGCGGCATCCGCCTGCTGCCGGACGCGGTGGCGGCGCGGGTGCCGGAGCTGCACCTCAGTTGCCGCGTGGCGGCGGTCAACCTCCGAGAGGGTTGGGCGGAGACCGCCGCCGGCGAGCGCCTGGGGTGGGACCGGCTGGTGGCCACGGTTTCGCTCCCCGCCCTCGTCGACATGCTGGTTGACGAGCTGCCGGACGACGTGCGCAGCGCGCGCCGCAGCCTGCGCTGGGTGCGTGTCGTCAACCTCGCGCTGGGAGTGGAGGGAGCGGCGCCGCGGCTCGAGCACTGGCTGTACTTCGCCGATACCGAAGTGCCGTTCTACCGCGTCGGCTTTCCCTCCAACCACGGGCGACTCGCGCCGCCCGGTCACCACACCGTGTCGCTGGAGCTGAGCCTCGACCCCGAAGGCGGCGACGTGCAGGCCGCGGTGGCCGACGCCGAGGCGGCGCTCGCCGCGGCCGGCCTTCTCGAGCCTACGCGAGTGGCGCTCCGGCAGGTCACCGTCATCGACCCCGCCTACGTGGTCTTCGACCACCGGCGCCGCGAGGCGGTGGCGGTTCTGCGCCGCTTCCTGGGCCGGCATGGCGTCCGCCTCGCCGGGCGCTGGGCGGAGTGGAAGTACTCGGCCATGGAGGACGCCGTGCTGGACGGGACGGCAGCTGCCCGGCGCCTGCTTCGGGAGGCGGGGTGAGCCCACCGGTCACAGTGCTACACGTGATCACCCGGCTGGAGCTCGGGGGGGCGCAGCACAACACCCTGTACACGGTGGCGCACCTCGACCGCAGCCGGTTCCGGCCGGCCCTGGCATGGGGTCCCGGTGACCGCCTCGACGCGCTCGCCGAGACGCTCGAGGACGTCGAGCTCCACCCGGTGCCGAGCCTGGTGCGGGCGGTGGAGCCGCGGGCGGACCGGGCGGCGCTGGCGGCCCTCCGCCGGATCATCGGCGAGCTGCGGCCCGCAGTGGTGCATACCCACTCCTCCAAGGCGGGGGTGGTGGGGCGTCTGGCGGCGCGTCTCGAGCGGGTGCCGGTTGTGGTCCACTCCATCCACGGCTTCGGTTTTACGCCGCTGCAGTCCGCCCCGGTGCGCGCCCTCTTTCTCGCCGCCGAGCGCCTCGCCGCGCGCTGGACCGATCACTTCATCGCCGTGTCGTCCCGCAACGCAGCCGCCGGTGTGGAGCTGGGCCTCTTCCCCCTCGAACGTGTGACCGTGATCCGCTCGGGCGTCGCCCTGGCGGCCTGCCGGGCCGGCGCCGACGCCGCGGCGGCCGTGCGCCTCCGGCTCGCCCTGCCCGCTACCGCACCGCTCGTCGTGCAGGTGGCCAACTTCAAGCCCCAGAAGGCCCCCCTCGACTTCGTCCGGATGGCTGCCGAGGTGGCTCGCCGCGTGCCGGCCGCGCGTTTCGTGATGGCCGGCGACGGCCCGTTGCGGGGCGCTGCCGAGAGCCTGGCGATGCGCCTGAAGATCGCCGACCGGATGTGCTTCGCCGGGTGGGTGGACGACCCGGCGGCACTGTACGCAGCCAGCCGCGTGGCGGTGCTCACGTCCCGCCACGAGGGCCTGCCGCGGGCGGTGGTGGAGGCGCTGGCGGCAGGAGTTCCGGTGGTGGCTGCGGCGGTGGATGGGACGGTGGAGGTGGTGCGTGATGGTACGAACGGCTACCTGGTGGAGGCCGGCGACGTCGCCGGGTTCGCCGCACGGGTGACCGCTGTGCTCGAGGACGACGCGCTGGCGTGCCGCCTCGCCGCTGCGGCGCCCGAGCACCTCGAGGACTTCGACATCGACCGTATGGTGCGGCGGCAGGAGGAGCTCTACGCATGGCTGCTTGGACCCAGGGCCTGATAATCGCCTATGCCTTCCTGGTGGGGGCGGCGGTGGGGAGCTTCCTCAACGTGGTGATTCACCGCGTGCCGCGGCGGCGCTCGGTGGTGCGCCCGCGCTCGGCGTGCCCCGACTGTGGTGCCGCCATCCGCTGGTACGACAACGTGCCGATTCTGTCGTGGATCGTGTTGGGAGGCCGCTGCCGCGACTGTCGCCGCCGGATTTCGGTGCGCTACCCCCTGGTGGAGCTGGCGGCGGCGCTCGCCGCGGCCGGCGCCCTCGCGCGCTGGGGGGTCACCGTGAGCGGAGTGGAGGTGGCGCTGTTCGCCTGGGCTTCGCTGGCTCTCGGCCTCATCGACCTGGAGCATCAGCTGCTGCCGGACGTGATCACCTACCCGTGTGTTCTCCTGGGTCTGGCGGCGGCGTGGTTGGGGGGCCTGACCCCGCTACGGCTGGCCTTGCTCGGAGCGGTCGTCGGTGCAGTACTGCCGACGCTGGTCATCGTCCTGTACAAGGCGTTGCGGGGCGTCGAGGGGATGGGTTGGGGAGACGTCAAGTACCTGGCCGCCATCGGTGCGGTGGCGGGGGTGCAGGGTTGCCTTTGGATCCTGGTGCTGGCGGCGGTGCTCGGCGCCCTGGTGGGCATCGGCCTGGTGCTGTCCGGGCGCGGCAGCGGGCAGACCGCCCTCCCCTTCGGCACCTTCCTCGCCGCCGCCACCCTGGTGTGGCTCTACCTCCCCGCCACCTGGCAGACCCTCCCCACCTGGGCCGGCTGAGGTCGGCCAGCGGGGCCGGGAGGAGGGGCAGTGCGGGAGCGGCCTCCGCGCTTTGAGGCTGCTCCCTGGCGTCGGGTCAGCGGGGGAGTGCGAGCTGCTGGTGGGCTTCGCGCACGGCAGTCTCAAGAGCCCGGTCCTGCTCCGGGAAGACGGCGCGCAGGTCGAGAACCACCCGGTCGTCCTCGATGCGGGCAATCACCGGGGGACGACCAAGACGCAGGGCATCGGCCAGGGACTGACCGCCCTCCACGACCACCGCGTGGCTGGGCAGGGTGTCGCCCGGCGTGGTCCCGCCCCCCACGGTGGCGTGGGTCGGCGCGGCCGCTGCCGGGATGCCGTCGCCAACCAGGCGGCGGGCGACGGCACGCGCCCGCCGTCGGAGTGCGGCCGGGGTGGTCTCGAGGAGGCGGTAGAGGGGGATCTCCTGGAGCCGCTCCCTGCGGTGGGCATCGATCACCTGCTCCATTCCCAACAGAGCGGTCTTGTCGGGGCGCAGGGCGCGAAATAGCGGATGGCGCCCCAGGGGCTCCACCCAGCGACGTGCTCCCACCACGACGCCGGCCTGGGGCCCGCCCAGCAGCTTGTCGCCGGAGAAGCACACCGCGTCGGCCCCTTGGGCGAGAAGCTCACCGACCGTGGGCTCGTGCTCCAGGCCCCAACGCGCCAGGTCGTGCACCGCTCCCGAGCCCTGGTCGACGAACAACGGTACTCCGCGCGCATGCGCCAGCTCGGCGACCTCGCCCACGCCGGGCTCGCCCGTGAACCCCACGACCCGGAAGTTCGAGTGGTGCGCCACGAGAATCGCGGCGGTGTCCTCGCCGAGAGCTGTCGCGTAGTCGCTGAGGTGGGTGCGATTGGTGGTTCCCACCTCCACGAGCCGCGCGCCCGAAGCCGTCATGACCTCCGGAAGCCGAAAGGAACCGCCGATCTCGATGAGCTGGCCGCGCGACACCACCACCTCCCGCTCCCGCGCGTGGGCGGTGAGCAGCAGGAGGAGGGCGGCTGCATTGTTGTTCACCATCACCCCCGCCTCGCCGCCGAGGACCTCCGCCAGCCTTCGCTCGAGGGGCGCCAGCCGCTGCCCGCGGCGGCCTTCCCTGAGGTCGTACTCCAGGGCGAGGTATGATGCCAGCGAGCGGCCGGGGAGAGGAGGGAGCGGGGCACGGCCCAGATTGGTGTGGAGCAGGACCCCGGTGGCGTTCACAACGGTCGGGTAGAGCGATGCCTGCTCGGCCTCGAGGCGGGTCAGGACGGCTGTGGAGAGCTGGCTGGCGGCAGCTGCGGCGGCCTCGGAGTCGAGACCATGCCGGCGGATACGATCGCGCAGCTCGGTCACCGCGGCGCGGCAGTGGGTGGTGAGGACGGCTCGACCGACACGAGCCAAGGCCGGCTGGAGATCGGGGCTCTCCAGGAGCTGGTGGACGGCGGGAATGGCGCGCATGGGAGAGGCCATCGCGTCATTGTAGCAAGGGGGGCCGATGGAGCTGGGCACGCAGATCGCCATGCTCGAGCAGGCGTTGGGCAAGCTCATTCGCGAATGGGAGAGGTTCTTCGCCGGGGGCCGGCGCACGCCGCCGCAACTCGAGCGTGATACCTTCGGTCGCCGCCTGCGGCTCGTCGCGGACCACGGGCGGCGACCGCTGGAGCAGTTCAAGCTGGAGCAGCTCCGGCACAGGTTTGCGACCTACGCGGCGCTTTGGGAACGGCTGCTGCGGGAGCGCGAGGAGGGGCGGGGGCCCGCCGTGGGGGGCGCCGCTCGCGGAGTGCAGGGAGGCCCCAACGCCTCGCTTCCGTCGTCCGTAGACCGGGGCGGTGGGGAGGACATCTACCAACGCTACACTGCGGCCAAGGAGGTCCTGAGACAGCCGGTAAAGGTGGCTCGCGAGGCCTTCTTGCAGCAGGTGGAGGCGCAGCGGGAGAAGCTCGAGAAGAAGCTGGGGCGGCGCGTCGAGCTTGACGTCGTTGTGGACGGAGACCGGGTGAAGCTGGCGGCTCGTGCCGCTGCGCCGGCGAAAGAGCGGGAGTGAGGCCATGAGAAGAGTGGTGCTGGCGGTGACCGCGGCGGTGGTGTTGGCGATAGTGGGCGGAGCGGCGAAGGCGCCGCATTTCGTCGACTGGCTGCAGCCGTCGTCGCCGGGCGACGAGACCATCAGGGTGTACTGGCAACGGGCAGCGGCGGGTGAGGCCAGCCCCAGCGAGCTCATGGACCTGGGCACCATGCTCTTTGTGCGCGGCTTCTCCAACGATGCCAGGACCTACTTCGAGCAGGCCGAGGAGGCGCTCGCGGCCCAGCCCGAGCGCACCCTGGATGATGAGATCATGCGGGCCGAGACATGGTTCCGGATCGGCCTCGTCGAGCATAGCCAGAGCCACCTGGACGCCGCTCGCACGGCCTACCATCATTGCCTCAAGATTCTCAAGGGGCACGGTCGCTGCAACTTCTACCTCGGGCTTCTCGAGGAGCAAACGGGTCATCCCAAGCAAGCCCTGAAGTACTACCGCACGGCGTTTCGCGTCGCACCGGAGCTGGCCGACCCCGCCGTGAACCCCGAGGTGATGTACTCCAACGTCGGCCTCGGTGCCAAGCTGCGCACCGGTGAGCGCGAGCGCTTCGCGAGCGACCTGCCGCTGCGCTACCTCGAGCCGAACCGGGTGAGGTCGGTGCTCGAGCGTTTCATGCCCACCCCCACTCCGACACCCACCCCCAGCCCGACACCCGCGGCGACTCCGCTGTCGGCCTCGGGTGCGGCCGGGGAGGCGCCCTCCGTCCCAGTCCTGCCGCGCGTCCACGCCCGTCCGCGCGTCGAGGAGGAGCCGCCGCCCGCGCAGCCGGAGGTCACGCAGGATGGTCGACGCGAGAGGCCGAGGATGCCGGAGTCGTTGCGCGAGCGGCTCGAGCAGATGCGCCTGCAGCGGCGCAACGGCGGCCGAACCCCCCTGAACCGCCGCCCGCCCGGGACTGAGCCGCAACCCACCGCTGCGCCGACCCCCACGCCCGGCTGATCGTGCACAACCGCCCGATACGCGCGGCGTCGGCATCCTGGCGCGCGGCGGGCGGCGCGTTGATAGCTGCGGCCGCCAGGTCGTGGTGGATGGAGGCGGCCACGTCGCAGCCATCGAGGTCATGACCGTTCGACGCCTGGCTGGAGCCTACGCACGCCGCCGGGTTTCAGAGTCTGTGTTGCGCTCCACCTACACGTTGAAGCGGAAGTGGACAACGTCGCCGTCGGCGACCGGGTAATCCTTGCCCTCGAGGCGGAGCGAGCCGCGCTGGCGGCAGGCCGCCAAGCTGCCCGCGTCGAGGAGCTCCTGCCACGGGACCACCTCGGCGCGGATGAAGCCGCGCTGGATGTCCGAGTGGATGGTCCCGGCTGCCTCCACCGCCGGCGTACCCTGGCGCACCGACCAGGCGCGGCACTCGTCCTCGCCCACCGTGAAGAAGCTGACCAGGCCGAGCAAGCGGTACGACTCACGCACGATGCGCTCCAGCGCGCTCTCCGTGAGACCCATCTCGGCGGCGAAGGCGGCAGCGTCCTCACCCTCCAGCTGGCCCAGCTCTCCCTCGAGGGTGGCACAGGCGCTGGTGAAGCGGGTGAGAGGGCGGCCGAGCCAGGGTTCCCACTCCGGGTCGGTGAAGGGGTCGCCGCCCACCGCGTCTTCGCCCAGGTTGACCACCACCAGGAGGGGCTTTTCCGACAGGAACGTAAAGCCGCGGAGGCGCTTGCTCTCGTCGGCCGTGAAGTCGGCCGCGCGCAGCGGCCGCTCCTCCTCGAGGACCGCCAGGCAACGCCTGAGAAGGTCGGCCTCGGCCGTCAGCTCCGGGGTGCGGCGCTTGGCGATGTCGCGCGCCAGCCGCTCGAGGCGACGCTCAACCACCAGCTGATCCTGCAGCAGGAACTCCTCCTCGATGGTGGCAAGGTCGCGCGACGGATCCACCCGGCCGGCGGGGTGGGGCACGTCATCGCGGTCGAAGCCGCTCAGCACGACCATCAGCGCGTCCATAGTGCGCAGCTCGGGAATGTTGAGCTGCTGCTCCTGGCGGTGCTCGGCGGTGAGGCCGGGCACGTCCACGTAACGCACCGTGGCAGGGGTGTGCTTGCGCGGCTGGAAGAGGGCGCTCAGGCGGTCGAGCCGCTCGTCCGGCACCCGTGCCATTCCCACGTGGGTGGCGGCTCGGCCGGCGGCACCGGTGGTCTCCTGGTTGCCGGTGAGGAGGTTGAAAAGGGTGGTCTTGCCGCTCGAGGCGAGGCCGAGGATGCCGATCTCCATGACAGTCTCCAGGGCGGCGGCGGCCGCTAGCCGGCATTGTAGCGGCAATCCCTCTCGCCGACCCACCCGCCACGAGGCGACGGGTGGAGCGTCAGGTGGGGGCGCGCCTGACCCCGGGGCGTTTCCTCGGTTCGCCGCGGCTTCGGGAGGTCTGTCTCGGAGTCAGCCCCACCCCGTGGCCGGAGGGCGTCGGCGCTGCACCCCCTGCCTCTGGGTCGTGACATCCTCAGCGGACGGGCTGGTGTCGAATCAGCAGCGACGGGGTGCCGACGCAACCGCCGGCGGTCTGGTACCACTCCAGGTCGGTGCCCACGGCGCCGATCCGCCGCAGCAGACGCCCCAGGCGGGCGCGGACCTCCACCACCGGATGCCAGCTGTGCACCCGGCCCCGTGCCAGCGCAACCCCCGCCGTGATCAGACGGACCTCGTCGTGCTCGAAATCGACCTCCACCGGGGCGAGCAGGCGCAGGAGGTACACCGCGTGGTTCGCCTCGGTGAGGAGCGTCGCCGGGGGCAGACCCTCGCTCACGTCCACCAGCAGGTTGCGGAAACCGGTGACGGGATAGTCGCGGTAGGAGTGGCGTACGGCACCTCCGCGCGGGACCTCGTCGCAACGCAGGGCGGCGGCGAAGGTGGCGAGCCGGTGCCGCGGCACCCCCTGCTCGAGCACGAGCACGCGGGCGGCAGGGTGCCCCTCGCCGTCGCACGGGCCGGTCACCGGTCCCGCGTTGCCTGCGCCATCGTCGGCGATGCTGAGGCTCGGCGCGGTGAGCCGGCCGCTGCGGTCGAGCAGTGCGGGAAGTGGATCGTGCTCGGCGGGAGTGGCGAGGAAGAGCGGCGCCACTGCGGCGAGGAGATGGGCGGCCACTTCGGAGTGCAGCAGGAGGTCGCGGACCCCGGGCTCGGGGGTGGCGCTGCCGCCGGTGAGGAGAAGGCGATTGCCGAGGCGGCTCGCGAGCCGCTCGAGGTCGAGAGCGGAGGGGTCCGGCACCCAGCTCCAGTCGCGCCAGACTCCGGCGCCGCCGTCAGCGAGCACCGCCTCGGTGAGCAGCGAGCAGCTGGCTCCCTCGTGGGCGGCGACGAAGCCATCGCCGGTGGTCAACAGCCAGGCGAAGCGCCCCTCGTGAACGGTCGTCCTGACAAGCCGCAGCCGACCTTCCGAGATCCCGGCCACGGTCCGTGCCAGCTGCTCGGTGACATGCGCCGCCCAACCTGCCGCCGGTACGGGCGGCGCCGGTGGCGGCGTGCCGTGACCCAGAAGGCGGGCCGGCGGCAGCGGGTCCTGCGCGATCCCCTGCTCGTTCACCAGGGCGCCGTCGGCGGCGGCTCGCGCAGCGCTCGCACCCATGCCCGAGGCGGCGGCGAAACCGGATCGACCGTTACGCGTCGTTCGCACCGCCACACCGGTCTCCTCCAGCTCGAGGACCTGCTCGGGGCCGTGCCCGGCCACCGTCACCTCACGCACTGACGAAGCCTTGGCGAAGACCTCCCAGCGTGGCACCCGCGAGTGGGCCAGCAGGTCCCGGGCGGTGGCCGCGGTGCGCTGGAGACGGTCGAGAAAGCCGGGGAGCTCGGTGCTGCTCACAGGACCTCCAGCCGGTGGAGGAGCAGGGTGGGGCACTCGGTCCCGGTGGGGAGGGGGACGCCCCCCTTGATGCACCATCCGAGCCGCCAATCGGGACAGGGATCGCTGCCGATTGCGGGGTCGAGGTGGGCGAGCGTCGGGAGTGCCGAGCCCACCAGGCCGAAGGGTGCGAGGGGACGGCGCCGCCGACCGTGGCGCAGCTCCCAGCCACGCTCGACCTGGATCACCATGCGTCCGGAGGCGGGGTCGAGAGTCGCGCCGGCGACCCGCGTGACCACGAGACCCTCACGCACTCCAGCCTCGAGGTCGGCCGGCGCGGCGACCCCGGGGGACGCCACCAGGTTGGAGACGCGGGGCGCCGGGGCCGCGCTCCAGCCGGCGCGGCGGGCTCGGCCCGGGGTCGCCCCGAGCAGGCGGGCCCCGGCGCGGTCGCACAGCCACCCCACCAGGATTCCCGACTCGACCAGCGGCAACGGCGACGCCGAGAGGCCCTCGTCGTCACAGCTGTAGGCGCCGGGTAGATCGGTGCGCGTTGGGTCGTCAAGGATCGTGAGCGCCTCCGGGGCGATGGCGGCGCCACCGAGGCGGGCGAGAGGGGAGAGGCCCGAGGTCACCAGGTCGGACTCGGTGAGGTGGCCCAGCAGCTCGTGCAGCAGGGCGCCACCGGTGCCCTCGGTGAAGACCACCGGCACCCGCTGCCCGGAGGGAGGCTGCCAGCACTTCGGTGGCGCCGGGGCCACCAGCTCGGCGAGCCAGTCCCCCAGGCGGGGATGGTCCCACACCGCCAGGAGGCGGGGCCCGTCGCCACCCTCCAGCTGCAGGCTCACCAGGGAGGGAGTCTCCACCGGCCGCCAGCCGGCGTCGCACACAACCACCGCGCGGCGCGCGAGGAAGCGCAGAGTGGCATGGCCACGGCCCAGGCGCGCCAGGGTCTCGGCCGCCCACGCGCGCCAGCCGCGGGGCGGATCGAGGTCGGGGAGGGAGAGCGGCCGCACCGGTGGGAGGGCGGCCTGGCGGCCGAAGCGACTCAAGAGCTCGGCGAGGACCACCGTGGATGTGCCAGTGCTCGCGGTGAGAACGCGGCGACGGGGGAAGCTCCAGCGCACCGCCGAGCCTTCGCTGCGACACTCCTCGGTCCGGCAGACTCCCTCGTCGACCACAACCCGCAGCTCCATGCGCCGCTCGAGGTAGATGTCGTCGAGGCGTGGCCGCGCCGTGAGCGGAGCGCCCCACAGACGGGCCAGCGCGTCCAGCCAGCGGGGGTCGAATGGGGGCTCGGCGGCGTGTGCGCACATGCGGTCATACTACGGCACCCCGCCGCCGCAGGCAGATCGCGTTGGCACGTGCGCTCGGCCGCCGGGCATCGTGCGCACGCGCTCGCGGGCCGACGGGCCGAACTGACGGCTGCGCTAGAATGCCTTCCGGCCCGCCGCGGCGAAGCACATCTCGAAGCCTGGTGCGGGACGGTGGAGGGAGGCGCGATGAGCGAGGTCTTGAAACGGCTCGATGAACGTCTGGCCGGCAACCGTGCAGGAGGGGGCGACGACCGGATCGCACGGCAGCACGAGCAGGGCAAGCTCACCGCCCGCGAGCGGGTGGAGCTGTTCCTCGACCAGGGCACCTTCGAGGAGACCGACGCCCTTGTCGAGCACCGCTGCACCGACTTCGGCATGGGCGAGCGGCGGGTGCCCGGCGACGGGGTGGTGACCGGCCACGGCCGGGTGGACGGTCGCCCGGTCTTCGTTTTTGCCCAGGACTTCACCGTCTTCGGCGGCTCCCTCTCCCTCACCAACGCCGGCAAGATCTGCAAGATCATGGACCTGGCGATGAGTGCCGGGGCTCCGGTGGTGGGCCTCAACGACTCGGGCGGAGCGCGCATCCAGGAAGGCGTGGCGTCCCTCGCCGGCTACGCCGACATCTTCCTGCGCAACACGCTGGCCTCCGGCGTCATCCCCCAGGTCTCGGCCATCATGGGCCCGTGTGCCGGCGGCGCCGTGTACTCGCCGGCGATCACCGACTTCGTCTTCATGGTGGAGTCCACCTCGTACATGTTCGTCACCGGACCCGATGTGATCAAGACCGTCACCCACGAGGAGGTGACCAAGGAGATGCTCGGCGGCGCCATGGCCCACAACTCGGTGTCCGGAGTGGCGCACTTCGCCACCCGTTCCGACGCCGAGTGCTTGGCCGGGATCCGCCGGCTCCTGTCGTACCTGCCTTCCAACAACGCCGAGCGGGCGCCGGTGGTGAGCACCTCCGACTCGCTCGACCGCGAGGTGCCGGACCTCGACACCTTCCTGCCGGCCGACCCCAACCGGCCTTACGACATCAAGCAGCTGATTCGTTGGGTGGTGGATGACGGCGACTTCCTCGAGGTGCACGAGCACTACGCCAAGAACATCGTCGTGGGGTTCGCGCGGCTGGGCGGCCGCTCGGTGGGCGTCATCGCCAACCAACCAAACCACCTGGCCGGTACCCTGGACATCAACGCCTCGGTGAAGGGAGCCCGCTTCGTCCGTTTCTGCGACGCATTCAACATCCCCCTTTGGATCGTCGAGGACGTACCGGGTTTTCTCCCGGGCACCTCTCAGGAGTGGGGCGGCATCATCCGCCACGGCGCCAAGCTGCTCTACGCCCTGGCCGAGGCCACCGTGCCCAAGGTCACGGTGATCACCCGCAAGGCGTACGGCGGCGCCTACTGCGTGATGGGCTCCAAGCACATCCGCACCGACGTGAACCTCGCCTTCCCCACCGCCGAGATCGCAGTGATGGGGCCGCAGGGGGCGGTGAGCATCCTCTACCGCGAGCAGATCGCGGCCGCCGCTGATCCCGAGGCCGAGCGCGCCCGCCTGGTGGCCGAGTACGAGGAGACCTTCGCCACGCCGTTCGCGGCGGCGGAGCGCGGCTACGTCGACGAGGTGATCATGCCGCGCTCGCTGCGCCGCAAGCTGGTGGCCTCGTTTGCCGCGCTGGAGACCAAGCGCGACTGGATGCCCACCAAGAAGCACGGGAACATCCCGCTATGAGGCGCGCACGCATGATCGAGGAAGCCGCGGCGCACGCAGAAGCGGCGGGCCCGGGGCGGGCGGGGAAAGCGTCTTCCGGAGTGGGGGGCGAGCAATGAAGCTGCTGGTTGCCAACCGCGGCGAGATCGCGGTACGCATCATCCGGGGTTGCCGCGAGATGGGGATCGAGACCGTGGCGGTGTACTCGGCCGCCGACCGCCTCTCGCCGCACGTCCTCATGGCCGACGAGGCCCACCCCATCGGACCTGCGCCGGCGCGCGAGAGCTACCTGAACATGGATCGCCTGCTGGCCGCCGCCACGGCGGCCGGTGCGAACCTGGTTCATCCCGGCTACGGATTCCTGGCCGAGAACGAGACCTTCGCCACACGGGTCGAGGAGGCCGGGCTCACCTGGGTGGGACCGCCGCCGTCGGCGATCCGCCTGATGGGCTCCAAGACCGAGTCGCGCAAGCTCGCCAAGGCCGCCGGGGCGCCGGTGATCCCGGGGCTGATGGAGCCGCTGGAGGATCTCGCCGAGCTGGAGGCGTTCGTCGCCGAGCACGGCTTCCCGATCCTCCTCAAAGCAGTGGCGGGCGGCGGCGGCAAGGGGATGCGCGAGGTCACCGAGGCCGGGGCTCTGGCGCGGGCTTTCGAGCGCGCTCGCTCGGAGGGTGAGGCGTACTTCGGGGACGACCGGGTGTACGTGGAGCGCCTGATCCACCGGCCGCGCCACGTCGAGGTCCAGGTTGTGGCCGACCGGCACGGCAACGCGGTGTACGTGGGCGAGCGGGAGTGCTCGATCCAGCGGCGGCACCAGAAGGTCGTGGAGGAGTGTCCGTCGCCCGCGGTCACCCCCGAGCTCCGGCGGCAGCTGGGCGAGGCGGCGCTGGCGGTCGTGCGGGCGTCACATTACCACTCGGTCGGGACGGTGGAGTTCCTCCTCGATACCGAGGGCAGCTTCTACTTCCTCGAGATGAACACCCGCCTGCAGGTGGAGCACCCGGTCACCGAGATGGTGTACGGCGTCGACCTCCTCATCGAGCAGATCCGCGTCGCCCTCGGCGAGCCTCTCTCGTGGCGTCAGGACGAGCTCGCCCCGCGCGGGCACGCGCTGGAGTGCCGCATCTACGCCGAGGACCCGTTCCGCGGGTTCTCTCCCTCGCCCGGGACCATCAGCCTGCTCCGTCGCCCGGACGGACCCGGAGTCCGGGTTGACTCGGGAGTGGTGGAAGGCAGCGTCGTCCCCCTCGAGTACGACCCCATGCTGGCCAAGCTGGTGGTGTGGGCGGAGGACCGGGACAGCGCGGTGCGCCGGCTCGGGCGGGCGCTGCAGGAGTACCGGGTTGGAGGGATCTCCACCACCCTGCCGTTGTTCCGCGCCCTGGTTGAGCTGCCCGAGTTCAAGGCCGCCGAGCTGCATACCGGCTTCCTCGACGAGATACTGTCGGCGCAGCGCCTGGAGGCGATGCACGGCGAGCAGGACCCTGCCGCGGAAGAGGCGGCGGTCATCGCTGCTGCCTGTCTCGCCACGCTGCGGGCCCGTCGCCTGCCCGACGACCCCTTCGCCCACGCCGCCGAGAGCTCGTGGTGGGGCGAGGGGCTGCGCACCCTGCACGGGAGGTACCCGCGATGAAGTGGGTGGTACGAAGCGGTGAGCGGGAGCATCAGGTCGAGGTCGAGCACACCGCGGAAGGGCTCGCGGTGGAGGTTGACGGCCGGCGGCGCGTGGTGGACTTCATCTGTCTCGACGGCCACCTGGCGTCCATGCGCTTCGCCGAGAACAGCCGCAGCTTCGAGGTCGCCTTCCAGCGCGGGGCGGCGGGCGCCTGGCGGATGGTGATCGGCGAGCGGGAGTTCCCTCTCGAGGTGCTGACGCCGGTGGAGGCCACGGAGCTGGGCGCGGCGGCTGCGGCACAGGGGCCGAGCCGAGTGGAAGCGCCGATCCCCGGCAAGGTGGTGGCCGTCCAGGTGGCGCCCGGCGACGTGGTGGCGGCGGGCACGATCCTGGTGGTGCTCGAGGCGATGAAGATGGAGAACGAGCTCGCCGCCGACCGCGACGGCACCGTCACCGCGGTGCACGTGAGCCCGGGGGCGGCGGTGGAGGCGGGAACCCTCCTGGTGGAGCTCGAGTAGCGCCTGCCGGCTCCAGAGACTCGACCATTTTTGTACGGAGTTCCGGACGTCCCATGCGACTTTCCGTACAAGCTCGGAGCCAGCCCTGTTTTCAGGCCTTGACATCGGTGTGCAGTCTGGCAGTAAAATTGCTGGTCCTTTCACGGCGTCTCTGACGCTCGCGACAATTTATGTATCGGAAAGGAGGGCCTGGCCCAGCGGAACGCGTGGAAACTTCCTCTGGTCTGATCTTCGAATTCCGGAAGTCAAGGAGGGAAATGTATGAGAGTGCGTGGAAAGCTTCTTCTTGTAACTCTGGTGTGCCTGCTCGCGGCTGGCAGCCTCCTGGCGCAGACCACCCGTGGCAGCATCCAGGGCTCGGTGGTTGACGAGGGTAACCAGCCCCTGCCGGGCGTGACCATCACCGTCACCTCGCCAGCCTTGATGGGCAGCAAGTCGGCTGTGAGCGACGCCAACGGCGAGTTTCGCTTCAGCCTGCTGCCTCCCGGCACATACAAAGCGGTCTTCAGCCTCCCCGGCTACCAGCGGGTGGAGCAGGAGAACGTCGTCGTCCAGCTGGCCGGTACCATCACCCTGGACGTGACGCTCAACTCGGCGTTCACCGAGGAGGTCCTGGTGACCTCCCAGGCGCCGCTCGTCGACGTCACCTCCACCACGGTGGGCTCCAACCTGGGCCAGGATCTCATCGTCAACCTGCCCACCGGACGCACCTTCTCGTCACTGACCTTCCTCGCCGCTGGCGCGGTCACCGGCGGTCAGGGCCAGAACGTGAACATCATGGGCGCGACGGGCTCTGAGAACCGCTACGTGGTCGACGAGCTCGACACCACCGACCCCGCCTTCGGCACCATCGGCACCCAGCTCTCCTTCAACTTTATCCAGGAGGTCCAGGTGCAGACCGGCGGCTACGAGCCGGAGTACGGCGGCGCCCTCGGCGGCGTGATCAACATGATCACCAAGTCGGGCTCCAACGAGTTCCACGGCGAGGTCTTCGGCTACTACACCGACGACTCGTTCTCCTCCGAGGCCAAGAAGCCCGCGGGCCGCGGCGCGGCGAACACGCAGTACACCGACTACGACGTCGGCTTCGACCTCGGCGGCAAGATCATCGAGGACAAGCTGTGGTACTTCGTGGCGTACAACCCGAACGTGCGCGAGAACACGTGGGTCAACGAGGTCTTCACGCGTCCCGAGTACGGCGACATGCTGTATCAGACCAACACCATGAAGCCGAAGACCACCGCCAACTACTACGCTGCCAAGCTGACCTGGCAGGCCAACGAGAACAACTCGGTGACCGGCAGCGTCTTTGGCGACCCCACCACGATCGACAACAACTACTACACGTCCTTCTTCGTCGACACTCCCTACGTGCCCACCGACCAGACCTACGCCAAGTGGGACGAGGGCGGCACCAACTACGGCGTGACCTGGAACTCGATCTTCAACGAGGACATGATCTTCGAGGCCAAGGTCGGCCACATGGAGACGAAGCAGGAGTACACGCCGAACCTGGACATCCCGTTCTGGTACGACGGCACCACCACCGGCCGCTTCACCGACGGCGTCGGCCAGCGGGTCGCCTTTGGTGGCCCCGGCTTCCAGCAGCCCAAGGACAAGCGTGAGCGCGACCAGCTGCGCGCCGCCTTCACGTGGTTCATCGGCGACGCCCACGAGGTCAAGGTGGGCGCCCAGTGGAACTGGGTGAAGTACGACGTCAACTACAACGTGGCAGGTCCGAACGACGCCTTCTGCGCGCCGCTGTCGGCCTACGCCTACACCTTCGACTACATCAACAGCCAGTACCTGTATGCCACCCCGGACAACGAGCAGTTGCTCAACAACCTGGGCTACTACTTCTGCGACCCGGGCAACGGCAACGCCTTCGGCGGCATCCAGCAGCCGGCGCGCGTCGGCAACCGCTTCCTGATGTTCAACAACTACTACTACAACCGCAACTACAAGAACGTGTCCTCGGGCGAGACCGACGAGTCGGCCATCTTCCTGCAGGACGCCTGGAAGGTCACCGACTACTTCACCCTCAACGTCGGTGTCCGCGCTGACGCCGCCAAGGCCAAGGGCAACCTGTCCAACGTCAACGCGAACCAGGACCTCAGGTTCACCTTCCAGGATCAGATCCAGCCGCGCGTCGGCTTCATCTGGGACTTCGCCCACAACGGCCGCTCCAAGGTGTTCGGCCACTACGGCAAGTTCTACGAGTCGATCCCGCTGGACATCAACGTCCGCGCCTTCGGCAACGAGAGCTACGACTTCTACTACTACTACTACCCCGAGGACGGCAGCCTGCCGACCGTGAACAACGCGACTCTCGGCTCGCCCAACAACACCGGCGAGATGTGGTACTGGTTCCACTCCGGTGGCGGCACCAAGGTCGACCCGGGCATCCAGGGGCAGTACACCGAGGAGTACGTCGGCGGCGTCGAGTACGAGGTGATGAACAACCTCGCAGTCGGCTTCCAGGGCATCTACCGGCGCCTCGGCCGGGTGATCGAGGACATCTCCGCCGACAACGGGGCCACCTACTTCATCACCAACCCCGGCGGCTGCATCGACGCCAACCCGACGACCGGTGTGCCGCTCGCCAAGGAGGCGTGCTTCCCGCCGCCGTCGCGTATCTACCGCGGCCTCGAGCTGAAGGTCAACAAGCGGTACTCGAACAACTGGCAGATGTACGCGTCGCTGCTGTGGTCCCGCAACAAGGGTAACTACGGCGGCCTCTTCCGCGCCGACAACGGCCAGGTGGACCCCAACATCACCTCGCTTTACGACCTGCCTCAGCTGCTCGTGGGCGCCTACGGTCTGCTGCCCAACGACCACAAGTGGCAGTTCAAGTCCTACGGCTCCTACCGCTGGGACTTCGGCCTGGTGACCGGCTACAACTTCACCTGGCTCACCGGCGCGCCCATCACCCAGCTGGGTGCCGACCTCCTCTACGGCACCAACGAGCGCTTCGTGACGCCGCGCGGCTCCTACGGCCGCACGCCGTCCACCCAGAACCTCGACCTGCACTTCAGCTACCCGCTGAAGATGTTCGGCGACTATGACCTCGAGCTCGTGCTCGACGTCTTCAACGCGTTCAACCAGCAGAAGGCGCTCACGGTGGACCAGGAGTGGACCACCCTGACCCAGCGCGACGTTACCGACGCAGACGGCAACGTGATTGTCAGCGTCGCCGATCAGAAGAACAACCCCAACTTCGGTGAGGCGCTGAGCTACCAGGCTCCGCGCAACTACCGTCTCGGCGTGAAGTTCTCCTGGTAAACTCACCTCTCTTCTGAGGTTCGGGGGGCGCTTCGGCGCCCCCCTTTTTTCGCTCCTGAACCCGCGGTTGTTCCGTGCGTACTACGATGGTGGGGAGGCGATGTCGCCTCGCCGAGGAGGACGAATGCTCCGCAACCATCTCCGTACCGTGCTCTTCGCCGCGCTGGCGCTCGCCGTCGCGGGTCAGGCGTCGACCCAGCAGGCGCATCAGGTCGACCGCGCCAACAGGCTCTGCGTGCGTGGCCTGCGGCATCTCCAGGCGGGGCGCGTCGAGCAGGCCCGCGCCGCCTTCCTGAAGGCCCAGGAGAGCGCTCCGGGGCTTGCTGCGGCCGCCGACGGGCTGGCCCGGGTGGCGCTCCACGAGGGACGCTACGAGCGGGCGCTCCAGGGCTTCATCACCGCTGCCCAGAGGTACGAGAGCGCCGTCGCGGCCGCGGCCCGGCGGAGGGCTGAGGCCGCCGAGGATCTTCAGAAGGTCCAGACCGCGTACCGCGACTACGGCGTGAAGAACGGGCCGGGGTGCAGCGACCGGCTGGCCGGGCAGAGTGGGCAGGACCCGGCCTCGCTGCTCGACCCAACCGAGGACCCTCTTCCCGCCGGGCTCCGCTTTCGGATCGGTGTCTGCCTCCTCCACCTGGGCCGGGTCGGTGAGGCGCGCGGCGCCTTTCGCGCCGAGCTGGAGAGGCATCCCGACTCGGCGGTCTCCCATGTGAACCTCGCGGTGTGCGAGCTGGAGCTGGGCGACCCCTCGCAGGCGTTGGTGGAGGTCCAGGCGGCGCGTCGCCTCGGCGCGAAGGTGCCCGACGGCCTCGAGCACGACATCCGCGCGAAGCTTCCGTAGCCCGCGTATCTCACTGGGCGCCCCGGCGCATCCATGGAGGCGTCTGTCTGCTTTTCGAGTTAACCAGGGCGGGGTAGAAGCGCGATGAAGCGCGCCGGCTCAGGGCGCGCCGCGTGGGCAGCATCAGGGGACTCCCACGGCGGCGCGGAAGGAAGCCGCTCCGCTTCGTCGTGACGCAGCTCCGGCCGGCTGACGGTCGCCTAACGCCCGAGCTTCGCGAGCTCGTCGCTGGCGCGCTGCGCGAGCCCCGAGTTGCCCGCGCCGGAGGCGAGATCGCGGGCGCTCACCAGCTCTGCCCGCGCCGCCTCGGTACGGCCGAGGAGCGCGTAGGCGACCCCCAGGTTGAAGTGGGCGTCGGCGAGCTCGGGGTCGAGCGCCACCGCCTTCTCCAGGTGGGGGACGGCGGCGTCGAGACCCGCCTCCGGGCCGTCGCTCTGGAGGAGGGCCATGGCCAGGTTGAGCTGCGGGCCCGCACTGGAGGGCGCGAGCTCGACGGCTCGCTGGAGCTCGGCGAGAGCCTCCGGCATCCTGCCCTGATGAGCGAGTGCGACTCCGAGCAGGTCGTGTGCCTTGGCGTTGTCCGGCTCACGCGCAAGAACGGCACGGAGCGCCTCCTCGGCCTGTGCGGGCCGGCGGGCCGACAGGAGGTCGGCGGCCGCGACGAGCGGGTCCTCGGCGGCGCTGCGCCGAGGCTCGAGGGAGACCGCCAGATCGCTGCGGCCCGCGGCCTCGAGGAGAGCGGCGGCGCGATCGCGGGCCTGTGGGTCGCCACTCGCTGTGAGGTTGCGAAGCTGCACCATGGCGCCGTCGCTGTCGCCGTTGCGCAGCTGGACCTGGGCGAGGTTGAAGCGGATGGCGGCGTCGTCCGGATGGGCGGCGATGGCGCGCTCGAGGATCTCCTGCGCCGCCGCCGGACGCCCCAGCGCACTGAGGACCTCGGCCAGCTCGTTCACGACGCGCGGTTGATTCGGAGTGGCAGCCTGGACCTCCTCGAGCTGGGACGCCGCCTCCTCCAGGTTGCCGGCCTGCTTGAGTGCGCGGGCGAGGTTGAAGCGGGCGTCGGGGGGGTTGGGGTCCAGGGGCAGGGCCACGCGGAACTGCTCCACGGCCTCGTCGAACCGCTGCTGCATGCTCAAGATCGTGCCGAGCTCGAAGTGCCCGCGGTACTGCTCGGGATGGAGCTCGAGGCTCTTGTGGATCAGGGCCTTGGCCGACTCCCACTGCTCTCGTCTCATGGCGACCTGGCCGAGGTTGTCGTAGGACTCCCAGAAGTCGGGTCGCTCTGCGACGATCTCGCGGCTGAGCTGCTCGGCGAGATCGAGCTTCCCATTCGCCACCGCCATGATCGCGCGCTGGTGGAGGACGTGCAGCCCGATGAGGTCCTTGGGGTCATCGCGGCCCGCCTCCACGGTGAGCTTATCGTCGAGCTCGCCGCCGCCCACGTACCCGAGGGTGCGGAGCTTCTCCGCCGCCTCACGGTCGGTGCTCGCACGAGATCCGTTTCCGGCACTCGCCAGGGCCAGGCTGCTGGCGAGGGCCGCCTCCAGGCGGCGGACCGCATCCTTGCGGCTTGTCACCAGGTTGTGGTTCTCATCGGGGTCGGCGGCGAGGTCGTAGAGCTCGGGACGGGTGGTGCGGATGTACTCGAGATTGCCGTCCACGATTCCGAGCAGAGGGTTGGCGCCGTAGCGGGTGGGCGTGGTGCTCTCGCAGTAGTAGGGTTGTTCATCGGCGTCCGCGGGTGCCTTCTCCAGCCAGCGCGAGAGGTCGCGCCCTTGGATCCCCGAGGGTGGCGCGACGCCGACCATGGAGCAGACAGTGGGAACGATGTCCACGAGACCGACCCGCTTCGCGACGACGCTTTGGTGGATGACGCCAGGGCCGGCGATGAGCAGGGGGACCTCGATCACGCCCCTGTAGATGAAGTAGGTGTGGGTGAGCTCGCCGTGCTCACCCAGCATCTCGCCGTGGTCGCCGGCCACAACCACCAGGGTGCTCTCGTCGAGGCCCAGCTCGTGGAGCGCATCCAGCACCATGCCGGCGGCGGCATCGGCGGTGGCCACCTCGCCGGCGTAGGGGTCGTCCGCGAAGCGACTGGCATAGGGCTCGGGGGGCTCGTAGGGCTCGTGGGGGTCGTAGAGGTGGACGAAGAGGAAAAACCGCTCCTGCGCGTGCCCCCGCAGCCAGCTCACCGCCCGGGCTGCCGTCTCTGCACCATGGCGCTCGACGCCGTAGTCGGTGCGGACCTTGTTCTCGAACTTATCGTCATACGTGCTGAATCCCCGGGCCAGGCCGAAGCGGTGGTCGAGGACGAACGAGCTGATGAAGCCGGCGGTGTCGAACCCTTGCCGCTGCAGCACGGTCGCCAGGGTGTCAACGTCCGGCCGTAGGCTGTAGTTGTAGTTTCCATGGACTCCATGGACGGGTGGGATCAGGCCCGTGAGCATCGAGCTGTGCGCGGGCAGCGTCATCGGTATCGGCGACGTGGCGTGCTCGAAGCGTACCCCGCGCTGGGCCAGCGCATCCAGGTGAGGGGTGGTCTCACGTGGGAAGCCGTAGCAGCTCAGGTGATCGGACCGTGTCGTGTCGAGGCTGATGAGGACGACGTTGCGAATAGCGGGCCGACGCTCGTGAAGCTGCCACCACGCCATCCCTCCCGCGGCCGCGAGGAGGATGCCTGCTCCGATGACCAACCACCTCTTTCCCATGCGGTTACCCCCCAACTCAGAGGGTGACGGTAGCACGCCCAACTCGAGACCGGCAAGCGGTGGAGCGCTCGCCACGCTATCATGTGCCTCCGTGAGCAGCCGCGCATCCCGACCCGCTGACGAGGAGCTGGTGGCACTCGCCCTGGAGGGCGACGCGACCGCCTACACCCGTCTTGTGCGGCGCTACCAGCGCAGACTTACGGCGTTCCTGGCGCAGATGCTCGGCGACCTCGAGCTGGCCAAGGACCTCACCCAGGAGGCCTTCTTGCGGGCATGGTCGGCACTCGAACGCTTCGACCCGCGCTACCGGTTCTCCACATGGCTCTTTCGCATCGCCCACAACCTTGGAATCGACCACATACGGCGCCGGCGGCTACAGACCACCTCGTTGTTCGCAGTGGACTCGGATGGCCAGGAGGTGGAGCTGGCAGTCACGGACGAGGGCAAGGACCCGCTGGGGCACCTGGAGAACCGAGAGCTCGCGAACGAGATGAGGCAGGCCATCACGGGGCTCAAGGACGAGTACCGCGAGCTCGTGCTGCTGCGTCATTTTGCGGGGCTCAGCTACCAGGAGATGGCCGATCTGAAGGGGATGCCCTTGGGCACGGTCAAGAACAAACTTTTCCGAGCCCACACCGTATTACGAAAGGCACTCGCGGACTACCTGTAGATCGCGAGAGGGGAGGCGACGTGACGAGCCGTTGCGAGAGCTGCCAAGAAGCGCTGGTGCAGGCCGCCGGACGGACGGGGAATCTCCCCTCCGGAGTGGCAGAGCACCTGGCCGGGTGTGCCGACTGTCAGGCGGTGGCTGCCGCCGAGATTGGCCTCGCCCGGCTGCTCGAGCTGGGGATCCCGGTCGAGGATCCTCGCCTCATCGAAGCCATCTCCGCGGCCGTGCCGCGGCCGTCCGGCCGCTGGCGCGTGCTGGCGCTGCTTCCCGTCGCGGCCTCGCTGATGATCGCGCTGGTTGGCGCCGTCCTCCTGGGCGGAGTTCCGGGTGGCAGTCTGCTGGCTGCTCTTCCGTCGGCCTCGGCGAAGAGTGTCATGACCCTCTCGCGCGCTCTGGGTGACTGGACGGTCGCGATGAGTGCGGTGCTGCACACCGCGGGGACTGGTCTGTCCCAGGTGGTCATTTGGGGCGCCCTCATCCTTACCTGCCTCGGCCTCGGCCTCGCGGGGGTCATGGTGCGCCGCTGGCGGCGTGCGGTGGTCAGGTGGTGAGACGGCTCCCGCTGGCGATGGCGCTGGTGGTGGCGGCAGCCTGGAGCGGAACGCTCTGGGCCGGCCCGGGTCGCGCGGCCTTCCTCGAGCCCCTGAGGGTGAACGAAGCGGTCTCGGGCGACGTTGTGGCCATTGGCGGCGACGTCGTTCTGGGTCCCCAAGCCCGGATTGATGGGCATGCGGTTTCGGTGTTCGGCCGCGTGGTCGCCGACCCCGGAGCACGGGTCGAGGGCCGGACCCTCGAGGTTGCCTCGCTCTCCAGCCTCACCCTGCGCGAGGGGGGGAAGGCGACGCCGCTTGAGGTGCGTGCCGGTGTGCGTCTGCTCGACTGTGGGGTGTGGCTCCTCATCACCACGCTGATCGCGGTGCTCTTCCCCGCCTGGCTACGGCGTGGCGCGGTGACCCTCGGCGGGCTCGGGGTGCGGGTAGCGGTGATGGGGCTGTTGGTGGCGTTGACCTTCATCGCCGCTCTCGTGGCCGTCCTCGGGATCGGAGGGCCGGTGGGAATCGGGCTCGCAGTCGCTCTGCTGCTGGCGTTCCTTCTCGCCAAGGCCCTGGGCCTGGCCCTGGTGGGCGCTGTCGTGGGCAGTTGGTTGTTGCGCCTCTTCCTGCACCGTCTCGCACCCGTCTCGGTGGCGGTCTTCCTCGGAATGCTTCTGCTGCTTATGCTGCGCTTCGTGCCACTGGCCGGGGACCCGCTGTGGACCGTCGTATCGGTGGTGGCGGTGGGAGCGGGCGTGCTCGGAGTGCTTCTCGTCCGGCTCGACGGAGCCGTGGCACCGGTTCCAGCGCACAATTGACGTTCTTTCGGGCGGTGCTATACTCTCCCTTCTGTGGAGGGCCCGGGTGGAGATCGTACTGAGCAGCATCGAGAAAGAGCCGCGCCGCTTCGAAGCGGACGTGGAGGTGCCGGCCGAGCGTCTTGCCATCCCTGAGATGGTCGACCCGGTGGCCGTGCACCTGGAGGGGAGCCTGGTGCGACACACCGAAGGCTTCGCTCTCACCGGACGCTATGCTGCCTCGGGAACGGTCTTGTGCGCCCGCTGCCTGACGCCGGTGTCCTGGAGCGAGAATGAGAGCTTCGTGCTCGATATCCGAGCGCCCCTCGTCGCCCCGACGGACGAGGAGGTAAGTCTCGCTGCGGAGGACCTGGACGTCGTCTTCGTCGAGGGCGACGAGCTCGACCTCGTCGATGTGGCGGCCGAGCAGGTGCTCCTGGCGCTCCCCATGAAAGTGCTGTGCGACGAGGCCTGCGCCGGCCTCTGCCCCAGCTGTGGCGGCAACCGCAACGTGGCCGGCCAGTGCCGCTGTCAGCCGGAGGCCGATCCCCGGTGGGAGGCCCTGCGCGAACTCAAGGATCACGTCTCCTGAACCAATCGCGACCGGAGAGAAACGATGCCCAATCCGAAACGCCGCCATTCCCGTGCGCGCCGCGACAAGCGCAGGGCGCACGATGCGCTGACTCCTCCCGGCTGGAGCCTCTGCACCAGCTGCTTCGAGCCCAAGCAGCCGCACCGGGCCTGTCCCCACTGTGGCGCCTACAAGGGCCGCCAGGTCATCCTGGTCGAGGAGCTGGACTGATCCGTATGTCGTGTCAGCCATCCGGGGCTGAGAACGGCGCGGCGGCCGCGGCGACGTGCCGCGGTGAGAGATGAGGGCCCGGTGGGCAGCTCCGGCTCCGGCCCCCTCGCCCTCGATGCCATGGGAGGCGATCAGGCGCCGGCGGTGACCGCGCAGGGCGCCCTGGAAGCCGTTGCCCAACACCACCTCGACGTTCTCCTCGTGGGACCCCAGAAGGTGATCCGCCGAGAGCTCGGGCGGTTTCGCCAGCTGCCCTCGGGTATCGAGCTCGTGGACGCTCCGGACGTGGTCGCCATGGACGACTCGCCGCTGGTTGTGCTGCGCTCCAAGCGTCGCTCCTCCCTCAACGTGTGCGCCGAGCTGGTGCGGGAGGGGCGGGCGGCGGCCATGGCCACCGCCGGCAACACCGGGGCTGCGTGGGTGGCGGCCAAGTCGACGCTGGGAATGATCGAGGGCGTCGACAGACCTGCGCTGGCGGCGATCCTGCCCAAGATGGGTGGTCGCACCCTGGTGCTCGACGTGGGCGCCAACCTGGACTGCCGCCCCCAGCACTTTCTGCAGTTCGCCCTGATGGGGGCGCTGTACGCGGAGGCCGTGCTCGGCGTGGCCGACCCGAGGGTCGGCCTGATGTCGGTGGGCGAGGAGGAGAGCAAGGGGGGACGGCGGGTGCGCGAGCAGTATCGCGCGCTGTCCAGCGCCGGTATCCACTTCATCGGTAACGTCGAGGGGAGTGACGTCTTCTCCGAGGACGTCGACGTGATCGTCTGCGACGGCTTCACTGGTAACGTCATCCTCAAGCTGTCAGAGGGGCTCGGCGAGATGATCATGAATGCGCTCAAGGACGAGGCCAGGCGCTCGCCGGTGTACGGGGCCGGTTTCCTCATGGCCAAGGGAGCCTTCCGCAATCTCAAGCGGAAGGTCGACTACTCGGAGTACGGCGGCGCCCCCCTGCTGGGTGTCGACGGTGCCTGCCTCATCGGGCACGGACGATCCAACGCCAAGGCGATCCGCAACGCTTTGCGCTTCGCTGCCTCCTACGCGGCGAGTGACGTGATCGCCCGGATCCGCGCCAAGGCAGGCGACCTCGTCGCCTCCGACTCAACGGAGGGGGAGAGCTAGCGATGCACGATCAGCTGCAACGCAGTGCGCGAATTGCCGGGCTGGGAACTTACCTGCCCGAGCGAGTGGTGACCAACGCCGACATCGAGAAGATCGTCGAGACCTCCGATGAGTGGATCGTCACCCGGACGGGCATCCGGGAACGGCACATGGTGGCCGACGGCGAGGCGCTGGTGGAGCTTGTGGAGCGCGCCGGCCGGGCGGCGATGGCCGATGCCGGCGTGGACCCGAGCGAGGTGGATCTCCTGATCCTCGCCACCGCGACCCCGGAGCAGCCGATTCCGGCTTCGTCCGCCATCGTGCAGCCGCGCCTCGGTCTGGTGAATGCGGCCTGCTTCGACCTCTCGGCGGCGTGCTCGGGGTTCGTGTACGCGTTGAACGTCGCGCGCCAGTTCATCGCCACCGGCAGCGCCGACAAGGTCCTGGTGGTGGGGGCGGAGTGCCTCACCCGCTACACCGATTGGACCGACCGCTCCACCTGTGTCCTGTTCGGCGACGGGGCGGGCGCGGTGCTTCTGGAGCCCGCGGCCGCCGGGGAAGGGATCCTGAGGGTCGAGTGGGCCACCGACGGCAACCTCGCCGATTTCATCCAGATGCCCGGTGGTGGCTCGCGCTTTCCTCCGCACGACGAGCAGGCCCTGGCCGACCGTCTGCCCTTCATCAAGATGCGTGGCAACGAGACCTTCAAGGTCGCGGTCCGGGCCCTCGCCGACATCAGCCTGCGAGTCCTCGAGAAGTCAGGCATCTCCCTCGACGACATCGACCTCTTCATCCCCCATCAGGCCAACCTCCGGATCATCCAGGCGGTTGGCAACCGCCTCGGGCTCCCCAACGAGAAGGTCTATGTCAACGTCGACCGGGTGGGCAACACCTCGGCCGCGTCGATCCCCCTGGCGATGGCCGACGCGGTGAGCGAAGGTCGGCTGAAGCGCGGGGACCTCGTGCTCGCCACCGCCTTCGGCGGCGGCCTCACCTGGGCCTCCGCCCTCTTCCGGTTCTGAGGGCAGCCAATGGCTCGCCGCGCCGCGCTCTTCCCCGGACAGGGCAGTCAGTACGTCGGGATGGGTCGTGACCTCGCCGAGCGGTGGCCGGTGGCGGCGGCGGTGTTCGCCGCGGCGGACGCCGCCCTTGGGGAGCCGCTTGCCGAGGTTTGCTGGAACGGCCCGGAGGAGGCCCTGCGCCTTACCGCTACCACCCAGCCGGCCCTCCTTGCCCACTCTGTCGCCGCCTGGCGGGTGCTGGCCGGGGCCGGCCTCCATGTGGAGGGGGTGGCCGGACACAGCCTCGGCGAGTACTCGGCGGTGGTCGCCGCCGGAGGGGTCGGCCTCGAGGAGGCCGTCCGCACGGTACGCCTGCGAGGCGAGCTGATGCAGCAGGCGGTGCCGGTGGGCGAGGGCGCCATGGCCGCTGTCATCGGCCTCGACGACGGGGCCGTGCGTGAGGCGTGCGCGGCGGTCGCGGCCGACGCCGGCGTGGTGGCGGCAGTGAACTTCAACGCACCCGGTCAGGTGGTCATCGCCGGGACCGTCGCAGCGGTAGCGGCGGCCGGAGAGTGCTGCCGGCAGTCGGGTGCGCGCCGGGTGCTGCCGTTGCCGGTGTCGGCGCCGTTCCACTCCCCGCTCATGGCGCCGGCACGGGAGGGGTTGGCCCCCGCTCTCGACGCCCTCGCGCTCCGCGACCTGGCGGTGCCGCTCTACCGCAACGTCGACGCCGCGCCGGTGCAGATCGCGGGCGAGGTGCGCGACGGTCTCGTGCGTCAGGTGGACGCGCCGGTCCTGTGGGCGGACAGCGTGCGGAGGATGGTGGCGGACGGCTTCGACACCTTCGTGGAGGTGGGCGCCGGCTCGGTGCTGTGCGGGCTGGTACGGCGCATCGCGCCGCAGGTCACGTGCCACCCGGCCGGCACGGCCGAGCAGGTGCAGACCCTCATCGACAGCATCGCATAGGGGAGGAGGACGACATGGGGACTCTCGACGGTCAGGTCGCGATGGTGACCGGTGCGGCGCGGGGAATCGGCCGGGCAGTGGCGGCGAAGCTCGCGGAGCACGGCGCCCTGGTAGTGGCGACGGACCTCCAGGAAGAGTGGCTCGCGGAGACGGTGGCGGCGGTGACTGCCGCCGGCGGCGCCGCCGAAGCGGTGGCTTTCAACGTCGCCGACCCCGATGGCGCTGCGGCCGCCGTCCAGGGGGTGGTGGAGCGACACGGACGCCTCGACATCCTCGTCAACAACGCCGGCATCACCAAGGACGGGCTCTTCGTGCGCATGAGTGGTGACGACTGGCAGAAGGTGCTCGACGTCAACCTCTCCGGGGTGATGCGCGTGACTCAGCCGGCGGCCAAGGTGATGATGAAGCAGCGCTCAGGGCGGATCGTCAACATCAGCTCGGTGGTGGGGCTCATGGGCAACGCCGGTCAGACCAACTACGCGGCCTCGAAGGCCGGACTGATCGGGCTGACCAAGAGCCTGGCACGGGAGCTGGGGAGCCGCAACGTTACGGTGAACGCCATCGCTCCCGGCTACATCCGCACCGCTATGACCGAGAAGCTCACCGACGCCCAGCGCGAGGCCCTGCTCAAGAACGTGGCGATTCAGCGCCTTGGCACTCCCGACGATATCGCCGAGGCGGTGCTCTTCCTGGCCTCGCCTGGTGCGGCCTACATCACCGGCACCGTGATCAACGTGTCGGGCGGGCTGTACATGTAGCCTGTAAAGATTGAAGGGTAAAGAGTAAAGAGTCTCCCGCCCGCTCCGTGGTGCAGCCGGGGTGCCGGTGCTTCGGCCAGCTTTTGGTGGTGAGACCCACGTGTTCGAGGATCCCGCGGAGAAGGATCCTTTACTCGTCACTCTTTACTCTTCACCGGGTGGGCGGGCGGGCGGGCTTCACGGTACACTTGCCTCGATGCCGCGACGCATGAAGGTCTCCGAACTCATGACCACCGACGTGGTGACGCTGATGGAGGATGAGACCCTTCTCCACGCCCAGCGCTGCATGGAGCGAGGGCGCATCCGCCACCTGCCGGTGGTGGGAGGCGACGGCCGACTGGTGGGCTTGGTGACACACCGGGATCTGCTCGCCTCCTCATTCTCACTGTTCGCCGAGGTGGCCAGCGCCGAGCAGCGCCGGGTGTTCGCGTCGCTGCCGGTGTGCGACATCATGCACCGCAGGGTGCTCAGCGTCGCTCCTGACCTCCCGGTGGCCGATGCTGCGCGTATCCTCCTGCGAAACAAGTTCGGATGCCTGCCGGTGGTGGACGAGGACGGTCGTTTGTGCGGTATCGTCACCGAGGCCGACTTCCTTCGCCTCACCGTGCGGATGCTGCCGTGACGGCCCTCGACTGGGTGCTCATTGTGGTGTGGTCCGGGCTCACTCTGGCTGGCTTCTGGAACGGCGCGCTGCGTCTCGTCTTCGGTGCGGGCGGGCTTATCTCAGGGATCTGGCTGGCGGTGGTCGGAGGCGCCGACGTCGCGGCATGGCTCGCCCGTCGCATGGGGGAGGGCTGGCTCGCGGCCGGGCTCGGTCGACTGCTTCCCTTCCTCCTGTGTCTGGGTTTGGGGCTGGCCGCCGGCTGGGGGCTGGCGCGCACACTCAGTGCTCTCCACCTGGGTTGGGTCAACCGGCTGGCGGGTGCGGCGCTGGCGGCGGCTGTTGCCATCGTCCTTCTTGGCGCCGTCCTCATCACTGGCGTGCGCTACTCGCCAGGACTGGCGGCGGCGTGTGCGCGATCGCGGGTGGCGCCGGTGTTGATGGGTCTGCTGCGCGAGGCTCAGGAGCCGCCGCCCGCCGCCACCGTAGCGGCTTCGGCAGGAACCGGCACCGGCCGGTAGAGGGTGTCGCGCAGCACCGGCGTTCGCCCCGCCTCGCGGATGAGGAGCTCCAGCCGTTCGCGGGGCATTCCCTTGCCGGCGGTGCCCCCGGCGGCCCACGTGATGCGCTCGTCCACCACTGTGCCGTCGAGGTCGTTGGCGCCGAAATGCTGCGCGACCTGGGCGATCTTGGCCCCGAGCATGATCCAGTAGGCCTTGATGTGAGGGATGTTGTCGAGCAGGAGGCGGGCGAGCGCGACGGTTTGAAGGTCGAGCCGCCCACCCGTGGGTGGCAGATGGGAGAGCGCGGTGTTGTCTGGGTGGAAAGCCAGCGGGATGAAGCACTGGAAGCCGCCGGTGTCGTCCTGCAACGCCCTCAACGCCAGCAAGTGGTCGACTCGCTCCGCTACCGTCTCCACGTGTCCGTACAGCATCGTACAGTTGGTCCTGACGCCGGCGCGGTGGACCGTGCGCGCCACCTCGAGCCAGTGCTCGCCATCGGTCTTGTGGTCGCAGATCTGCTCGCGCACCCGGCCGGCGAAAATCTCGGCCCCGCCGCCCGGGCACGAGCTCAGACCGGCAGCCTTGAGGCGGGTCACCACCTCCTCCACCGGTATCCGGCACAGCGACGCGAGGAAGTCCAGCTCCACCATCGTCAGCGCCTTGATGTGGATCCAGGGGAAGCGTTGCTTGAGGGCGGTGAACAGCTCCTCGTAGTACTCGACCCGCAGCTTGGGGTGGAGCCCGCCGACGATGTGCAGCTCGCTCACCGATTCGTCGACGTCGCGCTCGGCCACCGCGACTGCCTGCTCAATGGTCCACGTCCAGCCCTCGTCCGCCCGCCGGAAGGGGACGTAGAAGGCGCACAGCGAGCACGAGGCTACGCACACGTTGGTGGGGTTGAGGTGGCGGTTGATGTTGTAGTAGGTGACGTCGCCGTGGAGCCGCTCGCGTACCAAGTTGGCGAGCCTGCCGACGCCCAGGAGATCGGTTGTGCTCGCCAGGACGACGCCGTCGTCACGATCCAGCCGCTCGCCCCTGACGATCTTGTCTGCCACCGGGACGAGGCGGCGGTCGCGCACCCCGAGTCGGCTCACTTCATGCGCCATGGTCTCGATCTCCTCTCCATTGCCCCGCCGAGTATACGTTCATCTCTGCCCGGTTGATTCCCCCGGCGTTACCGGAGTTGCAGCGAGGAGAGGAACTGCTCGTTGCTGGGGAACTCCCTGACCTTCTGGAGTAGGAGCTCCATGGCGTCCACCGGCGAAAGTGCAGACAGGGCTCGACGCATGAGGAAGAGCTTCTCCAGCTGCTCCTTCGGGTAGAGCTTCTCCTCCTTGCGGGTCCCGGACTGGGGAATGTTGATGCAAGGGAAGATCCGCTTGTCGAAGAGCTTGCGATCGAGGACGATCTCCATGTTGCCGGTGCCCTTGAACTCCTGGAAGATCACCTCGTCCATCCGTGAGCCGGTGTCGATCAGGCAGGTTGCGACGATGGTGAGGCTCCCGCCCCCCTCCACGTTGCGGGCCGAGCCGAAGAACCGGCGCGGCTTCTCCATGGTGCGGGCATCGATGCCGCCCGAGAGGATGCGCCCGGAGCCCTTCTGGGCGTTGTTGTAGGCGCGCGACATGCGGGTGAGCGAGTCCATGAAGACCACCACATCCTGGCCCAGCTCCACCAGTCTCCTGGAGCGCTCGAGCACCATCTCCGAGAGGGCGATGTGCGAGTCCATGGACATGTCCGAGGACGAGGCGAAGACCTGGCCGCGGACGATGCTCCGTCGCCAGTCCGTGACCTCCTCGGGGCGCTCGTCCACCAGCAGCACGAAGATCGTCACCTCGGAGTGGTTGACTGCAATGGCGTGCGCCATCTGCTGCAGCAGCGTGGTTTTCCCAGCCTTGGGCGGTGAGACGATGAGGCACCGTTGACCGCGACCCAGAGGAGCGATGAGCTCGGTGACCCGCGGCTCGACGATCTGCGGCTCGGTCTCCAGGTGGAAGCGGTCGAGTGGGTCGATGCTGATGAGCTCGGTGAAGGGCAGCGCGCTCGAGCGGTACTGGTCCGGAGCCATGCCTTCCACGGAGGTGAGCTCGGTCACGCGGTGCTGGCCCTCCGACCGGGCCATTGCCTCCACGAGCACGCCGCTCTCCAGATGGATTGGCTGGATCAGCTCGTTGGGGACACGTGGATCGGAACGCTGCGGGACGTAGTTGTTGCCCTCTGAAACGAGCACGCCCTCGCCTTTGTCGGGCAGCCACAGGTACCCCTGCACGGGCACGACTGGGGCGTTGGAGGCGTCACCCCTACGGCGCGGGCGCCTGCGGCGGCGCCGGCCGGACCTGCCGGATCGACTCTTGGTCTGGGCCTTCTGCTCTTCACTCATACTCTTTCCCCTTACGCAGGGAGTCATCCAGATCACACTTTGTTTCGTTACAGTTGGGCGGAGCGTGCGATGCACCGCACCTCGACCCCTGGTGCCTCGGGATTCCGGCCAACACCACGGGGGGACGCCGGACCTTCGCGCGGGGGCGCGACCATGACCGCTGACCGCTCCCGGCCTTGGCCCACCGCGACCTCGGCACTCGCCAACCCTACGTCTTCTCGAGCCTCGACGCAAGCGGGTTGACGAGGCGGTGGGGCGCCCCGCGCCTTGCTAGTATATACCTGGTTTTCCGTCCCGAGGACGCCGGAACGGGCAGAATGCCTCTTGGAGGGCCCTTGGAGGTCCGCTCGACGGAGCACCCGCCTCGTTCCGGACCTGCTTTGCATCTCCTCCTACGGTGAGATGGGGAGCTCCAGGATGTGCCCGCGCGGCCCGCGCAGGGCGGCGAAGAGGAGGGCTTCGCCAATTGCCCGCGGGTCCACCCAACCGGCCGGGTCGGCTTCGGGCATGTCGCGCCGGTTCCGGGGGGTGTCGACGGCGGCCATCGGGTAGACCACGGCCACTTTGACCCCGGTTCCGCCGAGCTCCTCGTCAAGCGCCCGAAGGTACGAAGCCACCGCTCCCTTGGCCGCGGCATACGCTGTCATTCCCGCGCCGCTGCGGGTCCACACCGGTCCTGCGGCGAAGCCCGCGATGAAGCCCTCGTGTTGCTCGAGGAGGCGCGGAAGGACGGCCCGGGTTGCGTTGAAGAGTGTCAGCGCGTTGAGATCCATCATCCGCTGGAAGAGCTCGGGGTTCGTGTCGGCAGCCGGCGCCATCGCGAAGCCCCCCACGGTGTGGATGAGCCCATCGACACGACCGTAGTGCTCGACGCTCTCCGACACCATCCGCGCAGCGTCTTGGAAGTCGCGGAGGTTCGCGACGAGGGGGAGGGCTTCAAGCTGGCTGGCGCGCTCCTGCAGGTTTGCGCCCTCCCGATCGGCGAGCACCAGGTGCGCGCCCGCGGCCCCTAGCACCTCGGCCACAGCGCCAGCGATGGCGCCGCCGCCGCCGGTCAGAATGTAGACGCCGTCAGTTGTGAGCCGCATGGGTTCTCTCCCTCGTGCCGGTGAACGCGCGGCCGCACGGAGGTATTCGCGACGGAGGGAGCAGGCACCGGGGCGCGGTCGCGCCCCACCAACGCCGCAGGCGAGCCGGAGACCGATTCCGAGCGGATCCACCATAGACAGGCACAAAAAAGCCGCCCGAAGGACGGCGGTGTGACCTGAGTGGTGGTGGAGCCGAACGGGATCGAACCGTCGACCTCTTGAATGCCATTCAAGCGCTCTCCCAACTGAGCTACGGCCCCACGCGGGGAGGCATTTCTAGCAGACCGGGCGGGCTCTGTCAACGGTGGTAGAATGGCCGCCGGGGAAGCGCACGGGGCCTGGTGGCCTCCGCGGACTTCAAATCCGTTGGGCCGGCCCTCGGCGGGTCGGTCGGAGGGTTCGATTCCCTTGCGCTTCCGCCACCACGCGAAAGGTACGGGCATGACCGCTGACGAGTTCACCTTCCGGGGAAGTCTTGCCGACACCCCGCTTCCCGAGATGCTGGCAACCATCCATCGGCATAAGGTCCCCGGGGTCATGCAGCTCGAGCGGAACGACACCACCAAACGCATCTATGTCATCGAAGGCGACATCATCTTCGCCACGTCGTCGGATCGTAGCGAGTCGTTGGGCGAGCACCTGGTCCGGCGCGGGAAGCTCACCAAGACCCAGTACCGCGCCTCCTCCGACGAGCTCCTGCGACAGCCTGGCAAGCGCCACGGTGTGATCCTCGTCGAGATGGGGCTCCTGCAACCTGAGGAGCTCGGCCCCACGGTTCGCGAGCAGGTCCAGGGGATGCTCTGGGACCTCTTCGACTGGAACACTGGAGATGTCAGCTTCCGCGTCGGGCGATTCCGCGACGACGAGGTCTACAAGATCAAGATTCCGACCCCGCGGGCCATCCTCTCCGGTTGCCGTCACATCAATGACGGCCGCATGGTGACCGGGCGCCTCGGCGGGCGTCAGACAGTGTTCCGGCCTGTCGACCGTCCCGAGCACCTGGCTGACCTCCGTCTCGAGTCCGGCGAGCAGCAGATCCTCGAGCTGGTGGACGGCCGGCGGACGTTTCTCAAGCTGTGCGAGCAAGGTCCCTTTTCCCCGGGCGCCAACGCCCGGATGGTGTACGCCCTGACGGTGCTCGGGCTCATCGAGCGTGAGCGCACGTCGGCGAGCGGTATCCGCATGAAGGTGCGGACGGACGGGACGTAAACCTCGTCGTCGTGTGTTCACCCTGAGGGAGGGTGCGCCAATGCCGTTGTACGAGTACGAGTGTCAGGTGTGCGGCGAGCGCTTCGAGCGTATCCAGCGGGTGGACGCCGAGCCGGTGACTTCCTGTCCGAGCTGCGGCGGAGCGGTGCACCGCCTCATGGGAGTTCCAGCTCTTCAGTTCAAGGGCTCTGGCTGGTACGTGACCGACTATGCCAAGGGAAACGGACGCAGCTCCAGCAACGAGTCCACCGAGAAGGCTTCCAGTGTGGAGGAGAGCTCGTCTGAGGCATCGAACTCCAAGGCCGGCGACGGCACTACGAAGCCCTCCTAGTTTCCACCCTCCGACCGCGCGCTACGGGCTAGCCCGGCGCCGGGTACCCAGGTACATGCTCGAACTGCAGCGTGGTCGCGACCTCCACGCCATGCTGCCTGGCGCTGCCGGCTCGCATCTCCAACACCGCGCTGGTCACGTGCCCGGGACTGTACTCGGGGCAGGGCTCTTCGCGACAGGGGGGGGCGTCGTGCACCACCGAGAGCACAGCGCCCCGATCATCGAGGAAGACGATGTCCAGCGGTGTCCATGTGTTCTTCATCCAGAAACGCGGGTAGCTCGGTTCGGAGAAGAGGAAGAGCATGCCCCGCTGCGCGGGCACGTCGGGACGGAACATGAGGCCCTGTTCGTGCTCCTCGGGCGTCACGGCCAGCTCCAGAGTCACCTGTGTGCCGTCAGGCAGGACTACCGCCGGCTTGGCCGGGGCGGGCGGGACTGTCGCGGAGGGGGCCGGGCGCGCCGCGGTTGGCGACGGCTCCACGCTGCTGTCGGTCGGGGTTGTGGCTGAACCCGTCGGCGGGCTCGTGCAGGCGGGCAGGAGCCCAGCGAGCAGGACGAGAAGAACTGTGGCAGGACGGCGGCGCGCGATCATGTGGATTGTTCATCCTCCTGGACGTCCGGGGTGAGCCCCAGCTTGGCGGCATGGTACCGCAGCGCGCGGTATGAGAGGCGCAAGAGCTCGGCAGCTCGCTTCTGCTGACCACCAGTGCGCGCCAAGGCCTGGCGGATGAGCGAGCGCCTGACCCCATCGAGGTACTCCTCGAGGTCGAGCCCCTCCTCGGGAAGTGCGACGTCCTCGGTGGCATCGTCGGCGGTGCTCCCGCTGAGGTGGGGAGGCAGGCTTCCAGAGGAGATCACCTCCGAGGTCTCCAAGGCTACCGAACGCTCGATCACGTTCTCGAGCTCGCGGACGTTGCCGGGCCAGGGATAGGCCTGAAGAACGCGGATGGCGTCTGGGGTGAGGCGCTTCGGTGTAACGTTGAAGCGCGCACAGGTCTTGACCGCAAAGTGCCTGGCGAGATCGGGGATGTCGCCTCGGCGGTGGCGCAGAGGCGGAAGGTGGAGGTGGATGACGTTGATGCGGTAGTAGAGGTCTTCGCGGAAACGGCCGCTCTCGGCGTCGACCTGGAGCTCCCGATTGGTGGCGGCGAGGATCCGCACGTCGACATCCTGCTCGCGCTGCCCGCCCACCGGGCGGACGCAGTGCTCCTGCAGCACTCGCAGCAGCTTGACCTGCATGGTCGGGGTGAGCTCGCCGATCTCGTCGAGGAAGAGGGTGCCGCCGGTGGCCTGGGGGAAGAGCCCGACGTGGTCCCGCACAGCGCCGGTGAAGGCGCCGCGCACGTGGCCGAAGAGTTCCGACTCCAGCAATCCCTCGGGCACCGCGCCGCAGTTTACGGTGAGAAACGGTGCTGTGGCGCGCGGCGAGTGGGCGTGGATGGCGCGGGCGAGGAGCTCCTTGCCGGTTCCGCTCTCGCCGGTGATGAGGACCGTCGAGGGGGTGGCGGCGACCCGAGGCACGAGGTCGAGGATTCGCTGCATCGCCGCCCCGCTGCCCACGAAGTCCACCATCCCCGCCGCCGGCTCCCCGGTTCTCTCGCCGCCGAGCAGCTTCCGCACGATGAGCTTGAGATCCTCCACGTCGAAGGGCTTGGAGATGTACTCGGCTGCGCCGGCACGCAGCGACTCCAGAGCCAGCTGGGGAGTCGTGTGCGCGGTGATGATGATGAACTCCGTGTCCGGACGCAGCTTGAGCGCCTCGTGCAGGACGGTGAATCCGCTGCCGTCTGGGAGCTTGAGGTCGCAGATGACGAGATCGAACGGCTGCTCCTTGAGCAGCTCGATTCCCTGGCTCATGGTCTCGGCGGTGGTGGTTTCGTATCCTTCGCGCTCCAGGAGGATGCTCAGGAACTCGCGGATCGAGCGTTCGTCGTCCACTACGAGGATGTGCTTGCCAGTCATGCGGGCCCCTCACTGCAGGGTAGCTCGATGGTCACCGTGGTGCCGTGCTCGGTGTCGCTGGCAATGTCCACCGAACCGCCGTGCTCGTCAACGACCGAGTACACCACCGCGAGCCCGAGGCCGGTGCCCTCGGAGCGGGTGGTGACGAAGGGCTCGAAGGCCGAGCGTCGGACCTCCTCCGCCATGCCTGTCCCGGTGTCGCGCCAGGAAAGCACCGCCGACCCGCTGCGCTTCGCGGCTGAGATCCGCAGGGTCCCGCCTTCCGGCATCGCCTGGATGGAGTTGCGCGAGAGGTTCCAGAACACCTGGCGCAGGAGAGCGTCGTCGCCCTGGACCACCAGCTCGTCAGGGACTGCCAGCTCGACCTTGTATGCCTGGGTCATCTCGGTGGAGCGTGCGAGCAGCTCGACGCAGTCGCGGAGCAGGGCCACGACGTCGCAGGGCCGCATCGCGGGCCGGCGGCTGCGCGAGTAGTCGAGGAAGCCGTCGAGGATGCTCGACAGGCGCTGCGACTCGTCGACCACGATGCGCAGCAGCCGAGCCGAGGTCGCGTCGAGCTGACCCAGTGAGGTGAGCATCTGCGCCGAGCCGGAGATGGAGGCGAGGGGGTTCCTGATCTCGTGCGCCATGCGCGCGGCCAGCCCCCCCACCGCCGCCATGCGCTCCTGCAGGCGGCGCCGCTCGGCCTCTCGTTCCACCTCAGAGAGATCCTGGAAGTTGATGATGAAGCCGACGCGCTCGCCGCCCTCATCGGTGAGGGGGCCAACGGTGAGACCGAGAGGGGTGCGCAGCGAGGAGAGCTGGCACTCCAGGCGCGTGATTGGGCGGTTCCTCGCAACCTCGAGAATCGGCGTCCAATCGTGGTCGAGGACAGGCATGACCTCGGCCAGACTGCGCCCCAGAGCCGCTTCGGGCTCGAGCCCACCGAGGATGCGTGCTCCGGCCGGGTTGAGGTGGAGGACATGCAGCCCCTCGTCGATGGCCAGAATCCCGGCGTTCACCGAACGCACCACGTGATCGGTGAGGGCGGCAAGGCGGTCGGCGCGCTCTCTCTCCGCCTCGAAGCGGTGGTGCGCAGTGCGTAGCGATTCGGTGAGGTGGGAGACGAGGATGGCCACGAGCGTGAAGCCGACGACGTGGATGAGGAGCTGGTACAGCACGCGTGACGGCGGCAGCACGATCCGCTCGCCCACGAGATTGGGGGGCATCCGGATGACGCCGAAGATGATGAGGTCGACGAGCAGACCATAGGTCACCGCCGAGAGCCCGGCGAAGATGAGCCCGCCGCCCCGCATGACGACCGCGGCGGCAACGATGACGATCAGATAGAGGAAGGAGAACGGGGAGTAGAACCCGCCCGTGACGTACACGAAGCCGGTAACGAGGGCGATGTCCCCCAGGAGTTGGATGACCGCTTGGATCCGCAACGAGACGCGGCGGAGGTAGAGGACGAGGTAGAAAAGGGAGAGGCCGTAGGTGGAGAGGAAGAGGCCGTAGATCCACGCCAGCGGCAGGATCAGTCGGGTGCTCACCTGAATGATGAGGGCGCCGAGGAAAAGTGTCGAGATCACCACCAGGCGCAGGCCGAGGAGCCAGCGCAGCGAGCGGTCCGACGGCGCGGAAATGGGCGGGGCCGTAACCCCGCCCATGGTTTGATGTATGTTACTCCGGCCCGGGGTCATCAACCGATCTTGTTGATGAGGGTAAACATCGGAAGGTACATGGCGACCACGATGGTGCCGATGACGACGCCGAGGAAGAGGATCATGAGCGGCTCGATGAGCTTCATCATGCCTTCGACTGCCGCGTCCACCTCGTCCTCGTAGAAGTCGGCGATCTTCGACAGCATGGTGTCCATGGCGCCCGTCTGCTCACCCACGCTGATCATCTGGCACACCATGGGCGGGAACTGCTCGGTCTTGGACAAGGGATCGGCGAGATTCTTGCCCTCCTCGACCTCCTTGCGCACCTTGAGGATCGCCTCCTCGATGACGGCGTTTCCAGAGGTGTGTGCGGTGATCTCCAGTGACTCGAGAATGGGCACGCCGGAGCTCAGCAGGGTGGCCAGGGTGCGGCAGAAGCGCGCGACTGCGATCTTGCGGATCACCTGCCCGAGAACCGGTGTCCGCAGGACTATGCGGTCGATCTGATAGCGTCCTGTGTCGGTTTGGTAGTACTGTCGCACCGCGACGATCGCGGCCACCACCACAATAAGGATCAACCACCAGAAGCGCCCCACGAAGTTGGACAGCGATACCACCAGCGCGGTGAGGAAGGGGAGCTGGGCGCCGAGTCCCTCGAAGAGGGAGGCGAACACCGGGATCACCTTCCAGAGGATCACGTAGACCACGAGGATGGCGATGGCAATCACCGAGACCGGGTAGATCATTGCCGAGCGCACCTGGGTCGTGAGCTTCACCGCCTTCTCGATGTAGGTGGAGAGCCGCTGCAGGATCGTGTCGAGGATACCGCCGGCCTCCCCCGCCGCCACCATGTTCACGTAGAGGTTGTCGAAGGCCTGGGGATGCTTGCGCATCGCCTCGGCCAGGGAGGACCCCGCCTCGACGTCCTGGCGAACCTGGGTGATGACCTTCTGGAAGGCCTTGTTGTCCTGCTGCTGGCCGAGGATGTCGAGACACTGCACCAACGGGAGACCGGCATCGATCATCACCGAGAACTGGCGGGTGAAGATCGCGATCGCCTTGGCCGAGATGCCGCCTCCCAGGCGCGGGAGGGCGATCTCCTTGCCCCGTTCCTTGACGGTCGACACGACGATCTGCTGCCGCCGCAGCGCGGCGGTCACAGCGTCCTTGTTGTCGGCCACGAGCACGCCGGACTGTGGGCTGCCGTTGCGATCCCGGCCTTTCCATTCGAAGCTCGGCATGGATCAGGTCCTCCTTGTGCGCCGCGCCTCCGCCGCGGGCGCCGTCACGGCCCCCACACCGCGGTTGATCATGTCCTGGAGCTCATCGGGGCTCGAGCTCACTGCCAGCGCCTGCTGCAAGCTGATGAAACGGCGGTGATAGAGCGTCGCCAGTGACTGGTTGAAGGTCTGCATACCGTGCTTGAGCTGGCCGGACTGCATCATCGAGTAGATCTGGTGCACCTTGTCCTCGCGGATGAGATTTCGGATGGCCGAGTTGGGGACGAGAATCTCGGTGGCGAGGACCCGTCCTTTGCCCGAGGCTCGGGGCAACAGCGTCTGGCAGACGATGCCCTCGAGCACGAAGCTCAGCTGGGCACGCACCTGCGACTGCTGGTGCTCGGGGAAGACGTCGATGATGCGGTTGATCGTCTGCGGAGCCGAGTTGGTGTGCAGGGTGGCGAAGGTGAGGTGGCCGGTCTCAGCGATGCGCAGGGCGGACTCGATGGTCTCCAGGTCGCGCATCTCGCCCACTAGCACGACGTCGGGGTCCTCACGCAGCACCGAGCGGAGAGCATTGGGGAATGAGTGGGTGTCGGAGTGGAGCTCGCGCTGGTTGACGATGGCCTTCTTGTGCGAGTGGAGGTACTCCACCGGGTCCTCGATGGTGATGATGTGGAGTGCCTTCTCGCGGTTGACCTTGTCGAGCATCGCCGCCAGGGTCGTGGACTTGCCGGAGCCGGTGGGGCCGGTCACCAGCACGAGCCCGCGCGGCCTGTCGCAAAGGACCTCGATCGACGGGGGCAGACCCAGGTCGCGGAAGCCCAGGATCTCGTATGGAATACGACGGAAGGCGCCGGCCACAGCTCCGCGCTGCATGAAGATATTGGCGCGGAAGCGGGCGAGGCCCTTGATCCCGAACGAGAAGTCGAGCTCGAGACTCTCCTCGAACCGGTGCTTCTGGGCGTCGGTGAGGATCGAGTAGGCTAGCTTCTTGGTCTCCACCGCAGTGAGTGGGGGGAGGTTGAGCGGGCTCAACAGGCCATCCACACGGATGACCGCAGGCGAGTTGGTGGTGACATGGAGGTCGGTCCCTCCACGCTCCACCATGGTCTTGAGGAGCTGGTGCAGGCTGACGGACACGATGACCTCCCCCCGGCGACTACAGGACGGTTTCGCGGACCACTTCCTCGATGGTCGTGACACCTTCCTTGATCTTGTGCAGTCCGGACTGCCGCAGAGTAATCATACCCTCTTCGATGGCCTTGCGACGCAGCTCCATCGCCGTCGCGCCGGAGAGGATGAGCTCCCGCATGTCCTCCGAGATCTCCATAACCTCGAACAGGGCGACCCGCCCCTTGTAGCCCGTGTTGTTGCACACCTCACATCCGCGACCCCGAAACAGCTCGATGTGGGGGGCCTCGGCCTCGGCGAACCCGACGTTGAGCAGGGCCTGGACTGGGATGTCCTCCGGCTCCTTGCACTTTTGGCAGACCCGTCGGACCAGCCGCTGGGCGGCGATCAGCTGCACCGAGGTGGCCACCAGGAACGGCTCGATACCCATGTTCATGAGCCGGTTCACGGTGGCGGGCGCGTCGTTGGTGTGCAGTGTGGAGAGCACGAGGTGGCCTGTGAGCGCCGCCTTGATCGCGATCTCGGCGGTCTCGAAGTCGCGGATCTCGCCCACCAGGACGATGTTGGGGTCCTGGCGCAGGAACGAGCGCAGGGCGGCGGCGAAGTTGAGCCCGATGGTCTCCTTCATCTGCACCTGGTTGATGCCCGGGAGCTGGAACTCGACCGGGTCCTCGGCGGTCATGATGTTGACCTCCGGGGTGTTGACCCGGGAGAGCGCGGAGTACAGGGTGTTGGTCTTCCCCGAACCGGTGGGGCCAGTGACCAGCACCATCCCATAAGGCTTGAAGATTGCCTCCTCGAAGCGTTTCAGGCTCGGCTTCTCGAAGCCGAGACGGGTCATGTCGAGCTGGAGGTTCTCCTTGTCCAGCAGCCGCAGCACGACCTTCTCGCCGTGCAGTGTGGGAATCGTGGAGACGCGGAAGTCCAGCTCCTTGAGCTTGCCGGCCAGCTTCATCTTGAGCTTGATCCGCCCGTCCTGCGGCAGCCGCTTCTCGGCGATGTCCATCTTCGAGAGGATCTTGATGCGCGAGGTGATGGACTCCTTGAGCTTCAGCGGGGGATTCATGATCTCGTACAGCACACCGTCGATGCGGAAGCGAACCCGGTAGCTCCTCTCGTAGGGCTCGATGTGGATGTCCGAGGCTCCCCGCTTGATGGCGTCGGTGAGGATCAGGTTGACCAGCCGGACGACGGGCGCCTCCTCGGCGCCGGCCTCGAGGCTGGCGACGTCCATCTCCTCGTCCTCTTCGAGGACCTCCAGGGAGGCCTCCTCCACGGTGGAGAGGTCGTCCATCACCTTCTTGAGCTCGATGGAATGAGTGGTGCCGAAGTAGCGGTCGATGGCCTCGCGAACCGCATCTTCGGAGGCCACCACCGGCTCGACCCGATAGCCGGTGATGAAGGTAATGTCGTCCATGGCGAAGACGTTGGTGGGATCGGCCATGGCCACCGTCAGCGTGGCGCCGGTTTTTGACACCGGGATGACCTGGTACTTGCGGGCGACATCGGCAGGGACGAGGCGGATGATGCCCTCGTCGATGTCGAAGTGCGACAGGTTGATGGAGGGGACACCGTATTGCTGCGAGAGGCAGTCGAGAATGTCCTCTTCGGTGACATACCCGAGCCGCACCATGTGCTCGCCGACCCGCCCGCCCGTCCCCTTCTGCTCGGCGAGCGCCTTGTCCAGCTGGGTCTGAGTGATGAGCTTCGCCCGGAGGAGGAGTTCGCCGAGTCGTAATGGCATCGTCTATCCGTCCGTTCCCCTTGACTTTTCCGCGCTCATTGTAACATCGGGTATGCAGCGGGTCGCGCGGGTGATGTGATCTCTCTTACACTTGCATTCTGCCAGGGATCGGCTCGGCCTGCCACCGTGACTCATTCATTTTTGGATTTCGCGAGAAAATCAAGGGCCGCCTGCGTGATCTCCTTGGCGGTCACTGCGCGTAGCGTCGGGACCCGGCTGGCGCCGCCGCGAGGTATGTGGGAGGGGTCGACTCCCGAGACAACGGCGACGCGCGGCCCCAGAGGGCCGTTACGGTCCGGGCTGGTGGTTGTGAACACTGCCACCGTGGGCGTGCCCAGGCTGGCGGCGAGGTGGACCGGACCGGTGTCGCTCCCGATCACCAGTGTCGCCGCCCCGAGGCGCGCAACGAGCTCGCCGAGGTCGGTGGGAGGCGCCGCGACGGCGGCCCCCCCCGCTGCCGCCACCACGTCCCCAGCCCGTGCCTGCTCGGCCGGGCCCCAGACGACGCTCACCGCCAGTCCGGCGTCGCGGAGGTTCCGGGCGATCGTGGCCAGTACGGAAACCGGAAGCAGCTTCCCGGGGCGACCGGCGCCGGGAAGGAGCACCGCCAGCGGCCCGTCAACTCCCACGGGGGGTAGGTGCTCGAGGAGCCAACGACCGTCCGGTGGGGGAGCGACAGCGGGCGGCACGCATCCGACTGCCCGGACCAGCTCGAGGTTGCGAGCCACCACATGGCCGTCGTGTGCCGGCACGGTCCCGGTGTAGGCGAGCCCGGCGAGCAGCTCGCGGCGCCACGGCCGTGCCAACCCGACCCGCTGTCGCGCCCCGGTCCACCGGGTCACGAGGGCCGACTTGGCGACTCCCTGGGCGTCGATGCACAGCTCGGGCGGCTCTTCGAAGTGGGCGCGCAGGGCGGCGATCTCACCCCGGGTCGAGGCGGCGAAAGGGTGGCTCCGCCACCGTCGTGTGGCACTCGTCACGACGCGGTCCACCGCCGGGTGGCCCTCCACGAGCGGGGCAAGGGGTGCCTCGACCACCCAGGTGAGCCGCGCTTCGGGGCACGCCTCGCGCAGGGCAACGGCCAGCGGCCAGGTATGCACCACGTCGCCGAGGGCGGAGAGGCGGACCAGGACGATCTCCATGCGAGGGCATTGTAGACGGGAGAAGCTCTCCTCGGACCGCTCGTGGTGGGACGCCCGCTGGTGGGGCGCGTGATGGGATTTGGGGCGTGGGAGGCGGGGGTGGTGGTTGCTGATGCTGCGGAGACCGGCTCCCGGGCAGCAGCTGGGCCGCCGCCCGTCGGCGCGTTCGCGAAGGGGGCAACGGCAAAGGCTGCCAGACGGCAACACAGCTGCGCCGAGTCGCCTGTTTGGTCGTTTGGGGCCACTGCTCCGAATGCCAAGGGCCGTGGGAGCCCCCCTTGACGCTTCCCGCCAACGCGCCACAAGGGAGACCGCGCTCCAGGGAAGACGTCAAGGACGGCACGCCCGCCGGGGGATCTGTGCTCCGGGGCGACCTTGTGCGGGTTCTGCGGAGCGCGTGGGGGTACGCCGCCGTGGCGGAGCCACGGCCGGTTGCGAGGAAGGTGCCCGGCGCCCGCTTGTGTGCGCTCGGGGCTCGACCGAGTGGCGTCAAGGCCGCGAAGCGGCCGGGCGTGCCCCGACGGCTTGAGCGCCCGTCGCGATGGCCCTCAGTCGCGGGTCGGGCCGAAGCGCTCCAGGATGGTGGCGACGACGTCGGTGGTGGAGTGGTCCTTGGGGTCGCCGCAGATGAGGGTGCGGCCGCCGTAGGCCGCCACCACCGCCCGCTCGGGCACCGTGTCGGCGGTGTAGTCGGTGCCCTTGGCGTGGACTTCGGGGCGCAGGCGCGCGATCACCGGCGTCACCGTGACGTCGTCGAAGAGCACCATCCGGTCGACCATCCAAAGGTGGGCGAGGAGCTCCACCCGCTCGGCCTGTGGCACCAGCGGCCGCAGCGGTCCTTTGGACGCGCGCACCGAAAGATCCGAGTTCACCGCCACGACCAGGCGGTCGCCGGCGGCGCGTGCGGCTTCGAGGTAGCGTGTGTGGCCCACGTGTAGGAGGTCGAAGGCGCCGTTGGCGAGGACCACGACGACGCCGGCCTCGCGCCACTCGGCACACTCCGCAGCAAGCTCGTCAAGGGTCCTGAGCTTGGCGACGGCGCCGGTCACCCGCGTCCCTCCCGGTCGACGACAACCGCCCGGCGCAGCTCGTCACGGCTGAGGGTGGCGGTGCCCAGCTTCATGACGACGATGCCGCCGCCATAGTTGGCAAGAACGGCCGCCTCCAGGGGTGTTGCGCCGGCGGCCAGCGCCGCGGTGAGCACCGCGATCACGGTGTCGCCGGCGCCGGTGACGTCGGCCACCTCGTCGGTACCGAAGACCGGGATGTGATGAACCGTATCCTCGTCCACCAGGGTCATGCCCCGATTTCCACGGGTCGCAAGCAGAAGGCGCGCTCCGAGCCGCCGGCGGAGCTTCTCGGCCGCCGCCGCCACCGCCTCGTCGTCTCCGAGGGCGTGTCCGGCCGAAGCCTCCAGCTCCTGCAGATTGGGGGTGGCGCCGTCGATGCCGGTGAGCTCTCCAAGCCGGTACCGCGAGTCCACGCAGACCCAGTCGGGGCGCCGCGAGAGCCCGGCGAGGGCGTCGCCGAGGACGCAGCCATAGCCGTAGTCGGAGACCGCCATGGCCGCCGCATCGGCGGTCGCGGCTTCCAGGTGACCGCGGACAAGCCGACGCCAGCCCTGGTGCGCGGGCAGCTCGTCCTCCACGTCGTAACGCGCCATCTGGTGCTTGAGCGACGACCCGCCACCGCCGAGGATGCGAACCTTGGTGGGCGTGCGGTAGCCGGAGACTGCAACGATGCGAGACGTGTCGATGCCGCGCTCGGCAAGGAGCGAAACCAGCGTGGCGCCGGGCTCGTCGTCGCCCACGGCTCCGACGGGAACGGCACACACGTCGAGGGCGGCGAGGTTTGCCAGGGCGTTGGCGCCGCCGCCGGGAAGGTCGCGTTGCCCCTCGTAGCGCAGGATGATGACCGGAGCCTCGCGCGAGATGCGCTTAGGCGTGCCAAGAATGAAGCGGTCGAGCACGAGATCGCCGTACAGCACCACCGGGGTGCCGGGCATCCGGTCGAGGATCTCAAGCAACCGGCCAGGATCCACCATGGCGCGGAGTGTATGCGAGCAAAGCCGTGATCGCAAAGCGGTCACCGGTTGGAGCGACCCGACCTGATCGCCTCTTCCAGCTCGACGCACAGGGGGAGCCGGGCTGCCAGCTCGATGTGACCGGGGCTCACGTTGGCGAGATAGGCGAGGACCTCCACTCCGTCGGCGGCGGCATCGACCAGCGCGGTGGCGTACGTCGGGTCGACGTCGGCCGCGGGCGTGAAACAGGTGCCGTCGGCGCGTTGGACCACGAAGAGCATCGCGGCGCGGTGGCCGCCCCGGGTGATGGCCGCGAGCTCGCCCAGGTGCTTGAGCCCGCGCGTGGTGACCGCGTCCGGGAAGGCGTAACGACCGGCATGATCAACCAGGGTGACGCTCTTCACCTCAACGAAGCACTGCCCTGCAGCACCCTCGAGGAGGAGGTCCAGGCGGCTCGAGCCGATCCTCACCTCGCGCCTGAGGCGGTCGTAGCCGGCGAGCTCACTCACCACACCCCGGTGGATCCCTTCGGCAGCAACGGAGTTGGTGCGGACCGTGTTGACGGCGATCCAGCAGTGCCCGTTGTGGACCAGCTCCCAGGTGTAGGCGAGGCGGCGGCGCGGGTTCGTGGCACGGCTCAGCAGGACCGGCCACCCGTCGCCCGTGCACGAGGTCATTCGTCCCGAGTTGGGGCAGTGTGCGGTGACCACGCTGCCGTCGTCCAGCCGGACGTCCGCCAGGAAACGCTGGTAGCGCCGCAGGAGGCGGCCGCTCACGAGGGGCGTCGGCAGTTCCATGCGACGCGTATACTACGCGGGTGAGCGGCTCAAGCGAGCAGCAGTTGGTGCGTTGGGACGGGCTCCACTTGGTGGTGGGTCTTGCCCACGTGGAGCGTCTCCTGCGCGAGCGGCTGGAGCCCGGGGGGAGAGTCTCAGAGCTCGCCCTCCTCGGCGCGGGCGACGCGGTGGCTCTGTCCGGGACCGTGCGCTGGCGCGGCGTCGCCCTACGCCTCGCCCTGGTCCTGGCCGAGATCCGCGTGCGCCATCGTCACCTGGGTCTGCGCATACGGCGAGCCTCGACGATGGGTGGACTGCCGGTGCCGCGTGCCGCAATCGAGTCACTGCTCGGCGCTTTGGACGCGCGAAGAGTGACGTTGGTACGGGGATCGGGCATCGTCATCATCGACCTCGGCGACTGGTTCCCCGAGGAGCTCGACCTGTCCATCGTCACGGTCCAGGCCACTGACCGGAGCCTCCACCTGTGGTTCGGGCCGGGGGGGCTCGAGCGCCTCCCGCGGGGGCGTGCGGCGCTGCCTCCGGGGGCGACCGAAAAGCCCGACTGAACCGGGGCTCGACGGCTGTGCGACCACGCCTTGACAGCCGCTGACCTCTCAGTTAGAGTCTTCTTCCCCTGCGTCCGCAGGGATGTCGATTGTACGTTTATCGAGGGGCGAGGATGCGAACTTACATACCGAAGCCGGCAGAGATCGACCGTCAGTGGCTGGTGGTAGACGCCAGCGACAAGGTGCTCGGCCGCCTCGCCAGCGAGGTGGCCGCCCTCCTGCGGGGCAAGCACAAGCCTTCCTTCACTCCCCACCTTGATGTAGGTGACTTCGTGGTGGTGCTGAACGCCGCCAAGGTGAAGCTCACCGGTCAGAAGACTGAGGAGAAGGTCTACTATCGCCATTCGGGCAAGCCCGGCTCTCTCAAGATGGAGACGGCCCGGGAGATGTTCGAGAAGCACCCGGAGCGGCTCATCCAATTCGCGGTGTGGGGAATGCTGCCCAAGAACCGCCTCGGGCGGCGGCTCCTCAAGAAGCTCAAGGTGTACACCGGCGCGAAGCATCCGCACGAGGCTCAACAGCCGCGCACGTACACCCTCTCCTCGTAACAAGGGGGCGCTGTGTCTGAGATCCAGTACTACGGAACGGGGCGACGCAAGACGGCGGTGGCGCGGGTCTATCTGCGACCCGGCGCCGGAACCATCACCGTGAACCGTCGCGACTTCGACAATTTCTTCCCCAACCAGGTGCTGAAGATGGTGATCCGCCAGCCGCTCCTCTTGACCGAGACGGCGGACAAGTTCGACATTCTGGTGAACGTCTCCGGCGGTGGTGCCTCGGGCCAAGCCGGCGCCATCCGTCACGGGATCGCCCGCGCTCTGCTGGAGTACAACCCCGAGCTGCGGCCGCGGCTGAAGGGTGCAGGCCTGCTGACGCGCGACGCCCGTAAGGTTGAGCGTAAGAAGTACGGCCAGCCCAAGGCGCGCAAGCGGTTCCAGTTCTCGAAGCGGTAAGGAGAGGTTTGTGGCTACCATTCAGATGAAGGAGCTCCTCGAAGCAGGGGTCCACTTCGGTCACCAGACGCGGCGCTGGAACCCCAAGATGAAGCCGTACATCTTCGGCAAGCGCAACGGTATCCACATCATCGACCTGCAGAAGACTCTGCAGCAGTTCGAGGAGGCGGCCGATTTCGTGCGCGACATCGCCGCCGCCGGGCGCAACGTCCTGTTCGTGGGGACCAAGCGGCAGGCCCAGGATGCCATTCGCGAGGAGGCATCCCGTTGCGGGATGTTCTTCGTGAACCACCGCTGGCTCGGTGGCACGATGACCAACTTCAAGACCATCCGCCGCTCCATCGAGCGGTTCAAGGAGGTCGAGGCGACCCTGGCCAACGAGGAGTCGTTCCTCACCAAGAAGGAGCGGATCCGGCTCGAGCGGCAGCGCCGCAAGATGGACCGGGCGCTTGGCGGCATCAAGGAGATGGAGGATCTGCCGGACGCGCTGTTCGTGATCGACACCGTGCACGAGCACATCGCCGTGAAGGAGGCGAACCGCCTCGGTATCCCGGTGGTGGCGGTGGTGGACACAAACTGTGACCCGGAGGAGGTCGATTTTCCGGTGGCGGGCAACGATGACGCAATCCGCGCCATCCGACTGTTTACCTCGCGAGTGGCGGACAGCATTCTCGAGGGGCTCAACCTCGCCGACGAACGCTTCGTGGGCGAAGGTGGGGAGGAGCCAGAGGTGACCGAGGCCACTGCGGCTGAGCCGGCAGTGACTGCGGAGCCTGCGGAAGCTCCCGCCGAGGCCGAGCCCAAGCCCAAGGCCGAGCCCAAGGCAAAGGCCGAGCCCAAGGTCGAGCCCAAGGCCGAGCCCAAGGCAAAGGCCGAGCCCAAGGCCGAGCCCAAGGCAAAGGCCGAGCCCAAGGTCGAGCCCGAGCCCAAGGTCGAGCCCGAGCCCAAGGCCGAGCCCAAGGCCGAGCCCAAGGCAAAGGCCGAGCCCAAGGCCAAGGCCAAGGCCGAGGTAAAGGCCGAGGCCCCCGACGACAGCGACGACACGGAGACGGCTCAGGCCTGAACCTTTCATGAACCGGTGAACGAGAGGGGGCCAGGGGCGAACCGCACCTGGCCCTTTTGTGAAGCAAGCAAAGGAGAGACCGCGTCATGGCGATTTCAGCAACGGCAGTGAAGGAGCTGCGCGAGCGCACCGGCGCTGGCATGATGGACTGTAAGAAGGCGCTCATCGATACCGACGGGAACGTCGAGGAGGCCATCAAGGTGTTGCGCACCAAGGGGCTCGCCGCGGCCGCCAAGAAGGCGCACCGGGCCGCCAGCGAAGGGGCGGTGCTGGTGGAGGGTGATGCCCAGCGGGCCGTGGTGATGGAGCTCAACTGCGAGACCGACTTCGTCGCCCGCAACGACGACTTCCAGGAGTTCGCGCGGGTGCTGGCGGCACAGGCTCTCAAGGAGGGCCTCGGCTCGGTGGAAGCGCTCAAGGAGCGTCCCTTCGCGGGTGATCCCCAGCACACGGTGGAGCAGGCCATCTCCCAACGCGTCGCCACCATCGGCGAGAACATCGTGCTCTCGAACCTCGCGCTCGTGGAGGCCGCCGCGGGTTGTAAGCTCGCCAGCTACGTCCACATGGGCGGTACGATCGGCGTCGTGGTCGAGGGCACGGAGTCGGTGCCGGACGAGGCACTTCGCGATGTCGCCATGCACGTTGCCGCCAGCGATCCCCGGTTCGTGACCCGCGAAGAGGTCACTCCGGAGCTGCTCGACGGCGAGCGTGCCATCGCCAAGCAGCAGGTGATCGACCAGGGCAAGCCCGAGCACATCGCCGAGAAGATCGTCAGCGGCAAGATGGAGAAGTTCTTCGAGCACACGGTGCTCACCGAGCAGCCCTTCGCCAAGGACCCGTCGGTGACGGTGGGCGAGTACGTGACCCAGGCCGGCGGGCCCGAGGCCGGTATCCGCCGGTTCGTGCGCTTTCGCCTGGGAGAGGGGCAGTAGGCTCGGAAGATGGTTGCCCCCGTGTACCACCGGGTCTTGGTCAAGCTCTCGGGAGAGGCCCTGATGGGCGATCAGTCGTTCGGTATCTCCCCCCAGGTCGTGGGTGCCATTGCCGACGAGCTGCTGGCCCTGCACGGGCTCGGGGTGGAGATCGCCGTGGTCGTGGGGGGTGGCAACATCATCCGAGGCGTGTCCGCCCATGAGCAGGGCATCGACCGCATCACCGGCGACTCCATGGGCATGCTCGCCACGGTGATCAACGCGCTGGCGCTCTCATCAGCGCTGGAGCAACGGTCGGTGTCGACTCGCGTTCAGACGGCCATCGAGATGCATCAGGTCGCGGAGCCGTTCATTCGCCGCCGTGCCCTCCGCCACCTGGAGAAGGGGCGGATCGTGCTGTTCGCCGCCGGAACCGGCAGCCCCTTCTTCACCACCGATTCGGCGGCCGCTCTGCGAGCCAACGAGATCCACGCCGACGTTCTCATGAAGGCGACGAAGGTGGACGGGGTCTACACCGCCGACCCGATGAAGGACCCCACGGCAACACTGGTTGCGCGCCTCACGTACCAGGAAGTCCTTGAGCAGGGGCTGCGGGTAATGGATGCGGCCGCCATTTCCCTGTGTATGGAGACGAGTATTCCGGTCCAGATCTTCAACATCCACAAGCCGGGTATCCTCAAGAGGGTGGTCCTCGGGGAGCAGATCGGGTCCCTGGTGGGACCCCGGGAGGCTGTATGAAGGAAGCGCTGAAGGACCTGGAGAAGAGAATGATGGGTGCGATCGAGGCGCTCAAGGGCGAGCTCGCCGGCTTGCGCACAGGGCGCGCGTCGGTGGGGCTCCTCGACGGCATCTCGGTGGACTACTACGGGAGCCCGACGCCCGTGCACCAGGTCGCCAGTCTGTCGGTGCCGGAGCCCACGACAATCACCATCGCACCGTGGGAGCCCAAGATGCTCGGCGAGATCGAGCGCGCCATCCAGAAGTCGAACCTCGGGCTGAATCCCAACAACGACGGCAAGGTGATCCGGCTCCACATCCCGGCCCTCACCGAGGAGCGGCGCAAGGACCTGGTCAAGGTGGCCCACACGTACGCCGAGCAGGCCCGCAACGCGGTGCGCCAGATCCGCCGGGATGGGAACGACCAGATCAAGAAGATGGAGAAGGACAAGGACATCTCAGAGGATGAGATGCACCGAGGCCTCGACGAGGTGCAGGCGCTCACGGACGCCTACGTGGGCAAGATCGGTGATGTCATCGAGCACAAGGAGAAGGAGATCCTCGAGGTCTGAGTCGGCGCCGACGCCGCGGCGGGTGGGTGCCCGAGCACATGTGTCACGCGGTCGCGCGCCCTTGCCGCGGCGCGCACAGCCGACGGGGAGGCTGCCGGTGAAGCTCGGGATGGTGTGTGTGGGCGGCGGCCGCGGCGAACGCTTCGGCAGCGACAAGCTCGCTGCCGAGCTGGGGGAGTCCACCGTGCTCGGGAGCTCCATCGCGCGGCTGCGGGGGGCGTTCCCCGCGGCACCTCTGGCAGTGGTCCTGCCCAGGGCGAAGCTCTCGTCCTGGCGCGAGCGGCTCGCACCACGTTTCGCAGACGTGCTATGGGTGGCCGGAGGTGCCCGCCGGCAGGACTCCGTCCGAGCCGGGGTCGAAGCGGTGGCTGAGCACGGGATCGAGCGAGTCCTGGTGCACGATGCCGCGCGGCCCCTGGTGGATCCTTGGGACGTGCTTCGGGTGGCCGACGCTCTCGCCGATGCCGACGGAGTCGTTCTTTGCGGCCCGGTTGTGGACACGGTGAAGCGGGTCGATGAGCTCGGCGTCATCCTCGGCACCGTGGACCGCTCCGAGCTTCGCCTGGCCCAGACGCCTCAGGTCTTCCGTCTCGTCTCCCTGCGACGCGCCTGGGACCGCCTCGACGGCGCGGCCGAGGTCACGGACGAGGCGATGCTCCTGGAGGCGGCGGGCATGACGGTACGCACCGTGCTCACCCGGCGTCCCAACCCGAAGCTCACCCTCCCCGAGGACCTCGAGCTCCTGCGGCGGCTCCACGGGGGCGGAGCGTGAGCCGCTTCCGCGTGGGCCAGGGGGTCGACGTCCACCGCTTCTGTGCCGGACGTCCGCTCAAGCTGTGTGGCGTCACTGTTCCATCCGAGGTGGGTCTCGACGGCCACTCCGATGCCGACGTTGCGCTGCACGCGGTGACCGACGCGTTGCTCGGCGCCGTGGGCGCAGGGGACATCGGCGAGCATTTCCCGCCGTCAGAGGCGCGCTGGCGTGACGCCGACTCGCGCGTCTTCCTGGCGGCGGCGCGGGACCTGGTGCAGGGCCGAGGCTTTCGGGTGGTCAACTGCGATCTCACCATCCTCGGCGAGCGGCCACGCATCCGGCCGCACCGGGAGCGGTTGCGAGCGGCCCTGGCTGATCTTCTCGGGGTCGAGATCGAGCGCGTCGGCGTCAAGGCGACCACCAGCGAGGGCATGGGCTGGATTGGCCGCGGCGAAGGGCTGGCGGCGCTCGCCGTGATCCTGCTGGAGGGCGACGATGGCTGAGCACTGGGTGGTCGGTTTCCATCCCGTGCGGGCGGCGCTCGAGTCGAACCGGCCGGCCGACGCGGTGTGGGTCCAGCGCGGTCGGCGTGACCAGCGCACCCACCGGGTGGTGGAGATCGCCCGCACCCGCGGCCTCCCGCTCAGCTTCGTGCCGCGGGCGCGCCTCGACGAGGTGGCTGCGGGAGTGCCACACAACGGCTGCGCGGTGCGGGTTGCACCGGTCGCCTTCGTTGAGCTTGAGACGGTGACGGCGGTGGAGGGGGTGGCGTCGCGGATTCTGGTGGTGGACCACGTCACCGATCCCCACAACATCGGCGCTCTGATCCGCACCGCGTCGGGCCTCGGCCTCGACGCCGTGGTCGTCGCCGGGCCGTCTGCGCCGCCCTTGGCGGGTGCCCTGGCCAAGGCGGCGGCTGGACAGCTGGAGCGAGTGCCCCTGGTGCGGGCCACGGTGGCGGCGGATGTGCTCGCCGCCCTTCGCAGTATGGGGTATTGGGCGTTCGGCGCCGACGCCGCGGGCACGCCGCTGCCCGAGGCGCGCCCGGTGGAGCGCTGGGTCCTCTGCGTGGGCTCGGAGGAGCACGGCGTGCGGGCCAAGACGCGCTCTCAGGTGGACGAGTGGGTGGCGGTGCCGATGGCCCCGGGCGTCGAGTCCCTCAACGTCTCGGTCGCCACCGGGATCGTCCTCTACGCCCTGTCGCGGCCTGGGCCACGGTGAACGGCGGCGGCGGCGTCGTCGTTGTCGGCGGCGGGATCGGCGAAGGCAGGTGCCGTCGCTGGCTCCGTCGTGGCCGCCGTCACCGTTGTTGCGGTGAACTCTGGCGCCGACCGGGGGAGGCGGGCGCCTTGGGCGGGCGGCCTTCTCGTCACCTCGTCACCTCGTCACCCCCCTGGACTGGGGCTTGCATCGCCAATCCCGGTGTGTTACTGTCCGCGTCCCATCGCCCGTGCGATGGTGTGCTCTTTGCAAGCAAGCGGGAACGGGAGCCGAGACTGGCTGGCGTAGCTCAACTGGCAGAGCAGCTGATTTGTAATCAGCAGGTTGCGGGTTCGAGTCCCATCGCCAGCTCCACTCTCGGCACCGCGTGAGGTACGCAGTGTCGTGCAGGCGTGGCCGAGTGGTCAAAGGCAGCAGACTGTAAATCTGCCGGCTTAATGCCTACGGTGGTTCAAATCCATCCGCCTGCACCAGTCTTCGATTGGAAGGATGCCGTGCGCGGGAGTAACTCAGGGGTAGAGTCACAGCCTTCCAAGCTGTTGGTCGCGGGTTCGAATCCCGTCTCCCGCTCCAGAACCGAGGCAGCGAGTTGCAACGGGCCCACGTAGCTCAGTCGGCAGAGCACGTCCTTGGTAAGGACGGGGTCACCAGTTCAAGTCTGGTCGTGGGCTCCATCCAAGGCATTTCGAGCGCGCCCGTTACCTCGCGGGCACCAGACGCTGACACCAACGAACGAGGGAGGCGAAATGGCCAAGGCGAAGTTTGAGCGGACGAAGCCGCACGTGAACGTCGGGACGATCGGTCATGTTGACCACGGCAAGACGACGTTGACGGCGGCGATCACCAAGACGCTGGCGGCGAAGGGGCTGGCGGACTTCACGCCGTTCGACGCGATCGACAAGGCGCCGGAGGAGAAGGCGCGGGGGATCACGATCAACACGGCGCACGTGGAGTACCAGACGGCCGAGCGGCACTACGCGCACGTGGACTGTCCGGGGCACGCCGACTACGTGAAGAACATGATCACGGGGGCGGCGCAGATGGACGGTGCGGTGCTGGTGGTGTCGGCGGCGGACGGTCCGATGCCGCAGACGCGGGAGCACATTTTGCTGGCGCGTCAGGTGGGAGTGCCGTTCATCATCGTGTACATGAACAAGGTGGACATGGTGGACGACGAGGAGCTGTTGGACCTGGTGGAGCTGGAGGTTCGCGAGCTCTTGTCGGAGTACGACTTCCCGGGTGACGACATTCCGGTGATTCGGGGTTCGGCGCTGAAGGCGCTGGGGTCGTCGGATCCGGACAGTGCGGAGTGCAAGTCGATCTGGGAGCTGACAGAGGCGATGGACAGGTACATTCCACTGCCGCAGCGGGACATCGACAAGGACTTCCTGATGCCGATCGAGGACGTGTTCACGATTTCGGGTCGCGGCACCGTGGTGACGGGTCGGATCGAGCGCGGGATCGTGAAGGTGGGGGACGAGGTGGAGATCGTCGGGATGCGTCCGACGGTGAAGCGTGTGGTGACCGGTGTGGAGATGTTCCGGAAGCTCCTGGACAGTGGTCAGGCGGGCGACAACGTTGGCCTGCTGCTGCGGGGGACGGAGCGCAAGGACGTGGAGCGCGGTCAGGTGATCGCGAAGCCGGGTTCGATTCTGCCGCACACGAAGTTCAAGGCCGAGGTGTACGTGCTGACGAAGGAGGAGGGTGGACGCCACACTCCGTTCTTCAAGGGATACCGGCCGCAGTTCTACTTCCGGACGACGGACGTGACGGGGGCGGTGACGCTTCCCGAAGGCGTGGAGATGGTGTTGCCGGGAGATAACGTCAGCATTGAGGTGGAGCTGATCACGCCCATCGCCATGGAGCGCGGGCTGCGCTTCGCCATTCGCGAGGGCGGCCGCACCGTGGGTGCCGGCTCTATCACCGAGATCCGGGAGTAACGACCATGGCTCGTGACACAGTCCACCTCCAGTGCACTGAGTGCAAGCGGCGGAACTACTCGGGCAGCCGCAACAAGAAGACGCAGACGACCAAGCTGCAGATCAAGAAGTACTGCCCGTTCTGTCGCCGGCACACTCTGCACAAAGAGGTATAAACTGGTAATGATCGCAGGCCAGTAGCTCAATTGGCAGAGTCCCGGTCTCCAAAACCGGTTGTTGGGGGTTCGAGTCCCTCCTGGCCTGCCATACACACGTCGGGAACGTCACTATGCAGTGGTGGACGCGCGTCAAGACTTTTCTTCACGAAGTCATCGTCGAGACCAAGAAGGTCACCTGGCCGACGAAGCAGGAGGTGATGAGCACCACGACGGTGGTCATCATCGCCTCCTTCATCTTCGGTATCTACCTGTACCTGTGTGACCTTGCGTTCTTCAAGCTGGTCAACACCGTGTTCAGCGTGTTCAACGTCTTCTCATCGTAAGGGGCTTCGGATGGCCAAGCAGTGGTACATCATCCACACGTACTCGGGATTCGAGGATCGCGTCAAGAAGACCCTCGAGCAGCGCGTCGAGGCGTTGGGGATGCTGGACTATTTTGGCGAGATCCAGGTCCCGACCGAGACCGTGGTCGAGGTCAAGAACGGCAAGCGTCGTGAGGTCCGTCGCAAGTTCTTCCCGGGTTATGTCCTGGTGGAGATGGAGATGACCGACGACGCCTGGCATCTCGTGCGCAACACCCCGAAGGTCACCGGCTTCGTGGGGGCGGGCAAAAAGCCCACGCCCCTCACCGAGGACGAGGTGAACCAGATCCTCCATCAGTCGGTGGCGACCCAGGAGAAGCCTCGGCCCAAGGAGATCTTCGAGAAGGGTGAGCGGGTGAAAATCGCGGAGGGTCCCTTTGCGAGCTTCACCGGGGTGGTGGGAGAGGTCAATCTCGATCGGAACACGGTGAAGGTCATGGTGACCATCTTCGGCCGCGAAACACCGGTGGAGATGGAGTTCCGACAGGTTCAGAAGCTCACGTGAGGAGTGAACCATGGCCAAGAAAGTTGTAGGACAGATCAAGCTGCAGCTGCCCGGCGGCCAGGCTACGCCGGCCCCGCCGGTGGGACCTGCGCTCGGTCAGCACGGCCTCAATATCATGGACTTCTGCAAGGCGTTCAACGCCCGCACGCAGAAGCAACAGGGGATCATCATCCCCGCCGTCATCACGGTCTACTCGGACCGTACGTACTCGTTTATCACCAAGACCCCGCCGGTGTCATTTCTGCTTCGGCAGGCGGCCGGGGTGACCAAGGGCTCCGGCATTCCCAATCGCGAGATGGCCGGCCATGTCACCCGGGCGCAGGTCGAGGAGATCGCCAAGACCAAGATCGTCGACCTCAACACCGACACCCTCGATGGCGCGGTCGCCACGGTCCTGGGAACCGCCCGCTCCATGGGCATCGAAGTCGTGGACTGAGGAGGTGCCCCATGGGACGTAAGGGCAAGAACTACCAGACAGCCGTGGCCAAGGTTGAGCGCCGCGCCTATGCCCTGGAGGATGCCGTCGGGCTCGTGAAGGACGCGTCGTTCGCCAAGTTCGACGAGACCGTGGAGGTCGCCATGCGGCTCGGCGTGAACCCGCGGCACGCTGACCAGATGGTCCGCGGCACCGTGGTGCTGCCGCACGGGACCGGCAAGAGCCGTCGCGTTCTGGTAGTGGCCGAGGGTCCGGCCCAGAAGGCCGCCGAGGAAGCCGGCGCCGACATGGTGCTCGGTGGCGACGAGGCGGTGGAGAAGATCCAGGGCGGATGGCTCGACTTCGACGCGATGGTGGCAACGCCGGACATGATGCGCACCCTCTCCAAGGTTGGTCGGGTGCTTGGTCCCCGGGGTCTCATGCCCAACCCGAAGTCGGGCACGGTGACCCAGGACGTCTCCGGCGCGGTGGCCGAGATCAAGGCCGGCCGCGTCGAGTTCCGAGTCGACAAGACCGCTATCATCCACGCCCCGGTGGGCAGGGTCTCCTTCACCAGCGCTAAGCTCGTGGAGAACACCAAGGCGCTGGTGGACGCGGTGATGAAGGCCAGGCCTTCCACTGCCAAGGGGCGCTACGTGCACACCGTGTACCTGTGCTCCACGATGGGCCCCGGTGTCCAGGTCGACCTGGTCAGCCTGGACATGAAGTGAGGGGGACACGATGCTGACCAAAGAAGAGAAGCAGGAGCGGTTCGAGATCCTGCGCGCGGACCTCGCGCAGGTCCACAGCCTGTTCATCCTCGAGAATCACGGTCTCAAGGTGAACGACGTCAACGAGCTGCGCTCCAAGGTCCGGAGCGTGGACGCCACTTACCGCGTGGTGAAGAACAGCGTCGTCCGCCTGGCCGTCGAGGGCACGGGAATGGAGGGCCTCTCCGAGCACCTTTCCGGACCGAACGCCTTTGCGTTCACCGAGGGTGACGCGGTTCAGCTGGCCAAGGTCCTGCGCGACTTCGCCAAGGACCACCCGGCTCTGACATTCAAGCAGGCCTTCATGGAAGGCCAGGTCTTGGGCGCCGATGACGCCCGTAAGATCGCAGATCTGCCTAGCAGGGAGGAGCTGGTGTCGCGGCTCCTGTTCCTGCTCCAGTCGCCCATGCGGCGCCTGGCGGTGGTCCTCAACGGACCGGTGCAGCAGCTCGTGAATGCTCTGCACCAGGTCGCTGACACGAAGGAATCCTGAGCAACCCCCCAAGGAGGAAGCGAGCTATGGCCCAGATTGAGCAGATGATTGAGGAGATCAAGGGCATGACCGTGATGGAGCTGAACACACTGGTCAAGGCCCTCGAGGACGAGTTTGGTGTCTCCGCCGCCGCCGCGGCTCCGGTCATGATGGCGGGCGCCGTTCCCGGCGCGGGCGCGGCCGAGCAGGCCGAGGAGCAGACCGAGTTCGACGTGGTACTCAACTCCGTTGGTGACAAGAAGATCAATGTCATCAAGGCGGTGCGTGAGGTGACCGCGCTCGGTCTCAAGGAGGCGAAGGAGCTCGTCGAGAGCGCGCCTGCCAAGATCAAGGAAGGGGTGAGCAAGGACGAGGCTGAGACGGTCAAGAAGAAGTTCGAGGAAGCCGGCGCCCAGGTGGAGATCAAGTAACGATCTTCGCCCGAGCAACTCTTCCTCCGAAACGTACGCAAGCCTCATCTGAAGATGCGGGGAGGTCAACGCTCCCCGTGTCTTCATTGTCCGGGAGGACGTGTCCATGAGCGCAACCCCCAACGGGCGGGTGAACTTCTCGAAGAATCCGTCGACAATTCCCCTGCCCAATCTCATCCAGGTGCAGCGGGCTTCCTACGAGGAGTTCCTGCAAATGGACCGGCTGCCCGAGGAGCGCACCAGTGCGGGGCTCCAGGCGGTGCTGTCGACCATTTTTCCGTTCACCGACTTTCGCGAGACCTGCGAGCTCCAGTTCATCCGGTACGAGATCGGCAACTGGGCCTGTCGGTGCGGTAGACTCTCGGGTCTGCAGCACCTCCGCCTCGAGTGCGAGCACTGTGGTGCCCGCCACCGCGCCGGTGACCCCCACGAGGACCTCGTGGTGTGTCCCGACTGCGGCAAGGCCAATCGCAATCGTGTGAACACATGCGGGATCTGCGGTACTCCGGTGGGCCTTCGCCTCACGTTCGTCGACAACGAGTGTCGTGAGCGGGGCATGAGCTACGGCGTGCCGATCCGCATGACCTTCCGGCTCGTGACCTTCGACGCCGAGGAGGACGGCTCGCGCCAGGTGCGGGACGTCAAGGAGGAGGAGCTCTACTTCGGTGAGCTGCCCCTCATGACCGATACCGGGACCTTCATCATCAACGGCACCGAGCGTGTCATCGTCTCGCAGCTGCACCGCTCGCCGGGCGTCTTCTTCACCCTCGAGGGGCCCAACCACTATCTCGCCAAGGTCGTACCGTACCGCGGTTCCTGGATCGAGTTCGAGTACGACTCCAAGCAGATCCTCTGGGTTCGCATCGACCGCAAGCGGCGTCTTCCCGGCTCGGTCTTCCTTCGCGCCCTGAGCCCGGAGCTGGAGTCCAACGGCCAGATCCTGCGTGCCTTCCACACCGTCTTCGACGTGAAGCTGGATGCCGGCACCAGTGCCGCGACACTGCTGCTCGACGATCGCATTCTCGACATCGAGGCGGAGCGCCAGAAGGCCCTTCGGTTCCGCAAGATCGCCACCCCGGCACTGTTCGCCGGCCTGCTCCTCGACGAGCGCATGGCCAAGCGGCTCAAGGGCGCCACCACTCAGAAACCGGCCAAGGTCAAGGTGAGCCGCGACGACCTGGTGGGTGCGGTGATCGTTGAGGACCTGGTGCACCCCGAGACCGGCGAGGTGCTCGCCGCGGCCAACGCTCGAGTCACCGAGGAGCTACTGAGCGCCGCCGAGGAAGCCGGACTGCTCACTTTGCCGCTGGCCTTCCCCGATTGGGACCCGGTAGGCGAGATTCTCCACCAGACCCTGGAGAAGGACTCCTCCGCGTCGCAGATGGATGCGCGCATGGAGATCTACCGTCGCCAGCGCCCCGGCGATCCGCCCACCGAGGAGTCGGCCACGACTCTGTTCAACGGCCTCTTCTTCGACGACCGCAAGTACGACCTGTCGGCGGTGGGCCGCTTCAAGTTCAACGCCAAGCTGAACCTGAACAAGGGCCTCGACATGCGCACCCTGGACGTGGACGACTTCCTCCACCTGGTGCGCTACCTCCTGCAGCTGCATCGTGACATCGGCCGGGTGGACGACATCGATTCCCTCGCCAACCGGCGTGTGCGCACGGTGGGCGAGCTGCTCGAGAACCAGTTCCGCATCGGCCTGGTACGGATGGAGCGCGCGATCAAGGAAAAGATGTCCATCCACCCGGACATCGACTCGGCGATGCCCCGAGACCTGGTGAACTCGAAGCCGGTGATCGCCTCGGTGGACGAGTTCTTCGGCTCCTCGCAGCTGTCCCAGTTCATGGACCAGACCAACCCGCTTTCCGAGGTGACGCACAAGCGCCGGCTCTCAGCACTGGGCCCCGGCGGTCTCTCGCGGGAGCGAGCCGGTTTCGAGGTCCGCGACGTTCACTCGACCCACTATGGGCGAATCTGCCCCATCGAGACCCCCGAGGGCCCGAACATCGGGCTCATCTCGTCGCTCTCCTGCTACGCCCGCCTCAACCCCATGGGCTACATCGAGTCGCCCTACAAGAAGGTCGAGGGGGGTCGGGTTCTGGACCACGTGCGGGTCACCCAGGTGGGGGGCTCGGAGTTCGCCCTCGGTCAGGTGGTGGAGCGCGGCGTGTTCGAGGCGTCCAACCAGAAGCTCCGCAAGGCCAAGAAGATGGAGGCCTGGAGTGAGCCTCACGCCTTCTACCTGCCGGCGTGGGAGGAGGAGAATCTCTCCATCGCCCAGGCCAACGCCCGGGTCGACGACGACGGCAGCCTGGTGGACGAGAAGGTCATCGCCCGCTCCGGCGGTGAGTTCGTGCTCATCGACCGCGACCAGATCGACTTCATCGACGTGTCGCCGCGCCAGGTGGTGTCGGTGGCCGCCTCGCTGATTCCCTTCCTCGAGCATGACGACGCCAACCGTGCGCTCATGGGCTCCAACATGCAGCGCCAGGCGGTTCCCCTGGTACGCCCGGAGGCCCCCATCGTGGGTACCGGTATGGAGCGGATGGTGGCCCAGGACTCGGGCGCGGTGGTCGTGTGCCACCGCAACGGCGTGGTCGACAAGGTCGACAGCCAGCGCATCATCGTCCGAGTCGAGGGTGAGGGTGAGTTCGGTGCAGACATTTACCAGCTCACCAAGTTCCGCCGCTCCAACCAGAACACATCCATCAACCACAAGCCCATCGTGGGCGAGGGGCAGAAGGTGACCAAGGGCCAGGTGTTGGCCGACGGCCCCAACACCCAGCTTGGGGAGCTCGCACTCGGCCACAACGTCCTGGTGGCGTTCATGCCGTGGCGCGGCTACAATTACGAGGACGCGATCCTCGTCTCCGAGAAGCTGGTGAAGGAGGACTACTACACCTCCATCCACATCGAGGAGTTCGAGACCTCGGCCCGTGACACCAAGCTGGGCCCCGAGGAGATCACCCGCGACATCCCCAACGTCTCCGAGTCGGCTCTCGCTCAGCTGGACGACGCCGGGATCATCCACATCGGCGCCCAGGTCAAGCAGGGTTCGATCCTGGTGGGCAAGGTCACTCCCAAGGGCGAGACCCAGCTCACCCCGGAGGAGAAGCTCCTGCGGGCCATCTTCGGCGAGAAGGCCGGTGACGTCCGCGACGCTTCTCTGCGCTGCCCGCCGGGAATCGAAGGCGTTGTCGTTGGGGCGCAGATCTTCGCCCGCAAGGGCGTCGAGAAGGACTCGCGCCAGCTCACCGTCGAGGCCGACGAGATCGAGCGCATCCGCAAGAACTCAGAGGACGAGAAGCGAATCATCATCGAGGTTCGCGACTCCAAGATCCAAAACCTGCTCACCGGCGTCGCGGTCACCAAGGACGTGAGCTCGGGCGGCGAGGCGCTGGTGAAGAAGGGCAGTGAGCTCACCCCCGACGTGCTGCGTCGGCTCACTCGGGCCGAGCTCGTGGGTCTCCCGGTGGTCGATCCTCTCCTGCTCGACAAGGTCCGTCTCATCGTCCGCCAGGCCGAGTCGCAGATCGAGGTTCTCGAGCAGCTCAACCAGGAGCGCATCGAGCTCTTCAGGCAAGGCGACGAGCTGCCGCCGGGCGTCATCAAGCAGGTCAAGGTCTTCATCGCCATGAAGCGCAAGCTTCAGGTGGGTGACAAGATGGCCGGACGGCACGGAAACAAGGGCGTGATTTCCCAGGTTCTGCCTGAGCAGGACATGCCGTTCCTGCCTGACGGGACTCCGGTGGAGATCGTGCTCAACCCGCTCGGCGTGCCGTCGCGTATGAACGTTGGCCAGATTCTCGAGACCCACCTCGGGTGGGCTGGCCGCGACCTCGGTCTGGCCTTCGCCTCACCGGTGTTCGAGGGGGCGACCGAGACCGAGATCCGCGAGATGTTGGAGCGGGCCGGGCTGCCTGAGGACGGCAAGACGCTGCTCTACGACGGCATGACAGGTGAGGCCTTCGAGCAGCGCGTGACGGTGGGATACATCTACATGCTGAAGCTCTCCCACCTTGTCGACGACAAGATCCACGCCCGATCCATCGGACCTTACTCGCTGATTACGCAGCAGCCGCTGGGCGGCAAGGCCCAGTTCGGAGGCCAGCGTCTCGGTGAGATGGAGGTCTGGGCCCTCGAGGCGTACGGCGCAGCCCATATCCTCCAGGAGCTCCTCACCGTCAAGTCTGACGATGTCGAGGGCCGGGCCAAGGTCTACGAGGCCATCGTCAAGGGGCAGGTACCGGAGGAACCCGGCCTGCCTGAATCGTTCAACGTGCTCGTCCGTGAGCTGCAAGCTCTGGCGCTCGACGTCGAGCTTCTGCAGCAGGACGAGGAGTAAGGGGGCGCGAAGCATGGACCGTTCGACCCTGAGCGAAGTCCGGAGTTTCTTCGAGAAGCCCAAGCCTCTCAATGACTTCAATGCCATTCGGCTGGGCCTCGCGAGCCCCGAGAAGATCCGCTCCTGGTCTCATGGCGAGGTCACCAAGCCGGAGACCATCAACTACCGCACCTTCAAGCCCGAGCGTGACGGCCTCTTTTGCGCCAAGATCTTCGGCCCCGTCACGGACTGGGAGTGCCTGTGCGGTAAGTACAAGAGGATGAAGTACCGCGGCGTCGTGTGCGACAAGTGCGGCGTCGAGGTCACCAAGTCCAAGGTGCGGCGCGAGCGCATGGGCCACATCGAGCTGGCCGCGCCGGTGTCGCACGTGTGGTTCTTCAAGGGCCTTCCCTCCCGCCTCGGACTGCTGGTCGACATGACCATGCGCGAGCTTGAGAGGGTGCTGTACTTCGAGGCCTACGTCGTGGTGGACCCCGGTGACACCTCGCTGCAGGACCAGCAGGTCCTCACCGAGGAGGAGTATCGCCAGGCCAAGGAAGAGAATGGCGAGGCCTTCGTCGCCAAGATGGGGGCCGAGGCCGTGCGCGAGCTGCTCGAGCGGCTCGACCTCGACGAGCTCGCCGCCGAGCTGCGCATGGTGATGCGCACCGAGACGTCGATGATGCGGCGGCAGAAGGCCGCCAAGCGCCTCAAGCTCATCGAAGCGCTCCGGCGCTCCGGCAACCGCCCCGAGTGGATGATCCTCGAGGTCATCCCGGTGCTCCCGCCGGAGCTGCGCCCTCTGGTGCCGCTGGACGGCGGCCGTTTCGCCACATCGGACCTCAACGATCTCTACCGCCGGGTGATCAATCGCAACAACCGGCTCAAGAAGCTCCTCGACCTCCGCGCTCCCGAGGTCATCGTCCGCAACGAGAAGCGGATGCTGCAGGAGGCGGTGGACGCGCTCTTCGACAACGGTCGTCGGGGCCGCGTCATCAAGGGCTCCAACAACCGCCCGCTGAAGTCGCTCTCCGACAACCTCAAGGGCAAGCAGGGACGCTTTCGTCAGAACCTGCTCGGCAAGCGCGTGGACTACTCGGGCCGCTCGGTGATCGTCATCGGGCCTGAGCTCCACCTGCATCAGTGCGGCCTCCCCAAGAAGATGGCGCTGGAGCTCTTCAAACCGTTCGTCTACCACGAGCTGGAGCTGCGCGGCCTGGCCACCACCATCAAGATGGCCAAGGAGCTGGTGGAAGAGCAGACCCCTGAGGTCTGGGACGCTCTGGAGACGGTCATCAAGGAGCACCCGGTGCTTCTCAACCGCGCTCCGACCCTGCACCGCCTCGGTATCCAGGCATTCGAGCCGGTCCTCGTGGAGGGCAAGGCGATCAAGATCCACCCGCTGGTGTGTGCAGCCTACAACGCGGACTTCGACGGCGACCAGATGGCGGTGCACGTGCCGCTCTCGCCCACCGCACAGCTCGAGGCGCACCTGCTGATGAAGTCGAGCCGGAACATCCTCTCGCCCGCCAACGGCAAGCCCTTGGCCGTGCCCTCCCAGGACATGGTCATCGGGGTGTACTACCTCACCACCGAGAACCCCTACGCTCCCGGCGCCGGCAAGACGTTCTCGAGCCCCGAGGAGGTCCTTCTGGCCCACAACGCCGGAGTCGTGGGCACCCAGGCGCCGATCCAGATCCGCTTCACCGGGGGCCTCATCGACCTTGTGGCCCAGGGCTCGAGCCAGGACCTCACACACGCCGACATGATCGAAGTGGAGAGCATGCTGCTGGAGACCACCGTCGGCCGGGTCCTGTTCAACATGCAGCTGCCGGGCGCACTGCCGTTCGTCAACGGACAGCTCAAGAAGAAGGGCCTGCAGAGCCTGGTGGCCTTCTCGTTTATGCACCAGGGGCACGAGCCGACGGTGCAGCTGCTCGACCAGCTCAAGGAGCTGGGCTTCTACTATGCGACCCGCTCCGGGTTGTCCTTTGCCAGCAAGGACATGATCATTCCCGATCGCAAGCCGGAGCTGCTGGTGAGCGCCTACAAGGAGGTCGAGGAGGTCGAGCGGCAGCGTTCGTCGGGCCTCATCACCGCCGGCGAGCGCCACAACAAGATCATCGACATCTGGCACCGGGTCACTGAGCAGGTGGCTAAGGAAATGTTCACCCAGATGTCCGAGATCGATCCCGAGACCGCAGAGTTCAACCCCATCTTCATGATGGCCGACTCGGGTGCGCGCGGCTCCAAGGAGCAGGTGCGACAGCTCGCCGGTATGCGCGGCCTCATGGCCAAGCCGTCGGGCGAGATCATGGAGACGCCCATCACCGCCAACTTCCGCGAGGGGCTCTCCGTGCTGCAGTACTTCATCTCCACCCACGGCGCCCGCAAGGGTCTCGCAGACACGGCGCTGAAGACGGCGGACTCGGGCTACCTCACCCGTCGTCTGGTGGACGTGGCCCAGGACGTCATCGTCGTCGAGCACGACTGCGGTACCGAGGGCGGCATCGAGGTGACGGCCATCGTCGAGGGCGGCGAGATTCTCGAGCAGCTGCGCGACCGCGTCGTCGGCCGTGTTGCTGCCGAGGACGTCTTCGACCCCATCGAGGGGACCCTCATCTGCCCGGCCAACACCGAGATCTCGGAGGGTATCGCCAATCAGATCCAGGAGGCCGGCATCGAGCGTGTGACCATCCGCTCGGTGCTCACCTGCGAGACCGAGCGGGGCGTCTGCCAGCTCTGCTACGGGCGCATGCTGGCCACCGGCCGCATGGTGGAGATGGGCGAGGCGGTGGGCATCATCGCCGCCCAGTCCATCGGCGAGCCCGGCACGCAGCTCACCATGCGGACCTTCCACTACGGCGGCACGGCCACCCGCGGCGGCGAGTCGTCGCGCCACGTGGCGTCCCACGCCGGAAAGGTCAAGTACCTCAACGTCGCGACCGTCATCAACAAGGACGACCAGCGGGTCGCCATCTCGCGCACCGGCAAGCTCGTCATTCTCGACGAGCGCGGCCGCGAAAAGGAGCGCTACTCGGTGGCCTACGGCTCGCACCTCCTGATGGAGGACGGGAACGACGTCGAACCTGGCGCCCCGCTGGTTGAGTGGGATGCCTTCACCTCGTCGATCCTCACGGCCATCGAGGGCACGGTGCACTTCATCGACCTCGTCGAAGGTGAGAACGTGCGCGAGGAGATCGACAAGCTCACCGGGCACGCCCACAAGATCGTCATTGAGCCCCTCGGGGCCGGCAAGCGCATTCCCACCATCGTCATCGAGGGATCGGGCGGCGAGGAGCGTCGCTACCAGCTGCCCATCGGCTCCCACCTCACGGTGGCTGAGGACGAGAGGATCGAGCCCGGCGACGTGCTCGCCAAGATTCCCCGGGAGATGTCCAAGACCAAGGACATCACCGGCGGTCTGCCGCGCGTGGTCGAGCTGTTCGAGGCGCGCAAACCCAAGGATCCGGCGGTGGTCTCGGAGATCGACGGCATCGTTCGGATCACCGAGCCGGTGCGCGGCCAGCGCCGCATCGTGGTCGAGGGCGAGGGTGAGGAGCGCCGCGAGTACGTGATCCCTCGGTATGCGCACGTGTCGGTGCAGGAGGGCGAGTTCATCCAGGCGGGCGATCCGCTCACCGAGGGGCCGATCAACCCGCACGACGTCCTCTCCATCCTCGGAGAGAAGGAGCTGCAGCGCCACCTGGTGGACAAGATCCAGGAGGTCTACCGTTCCCAGGGCGTGACCATCAATGACAAGCACATCGAGGTGATGGTCCGTCAGATGATGCGCTTCGTGAAGGTCTCGGACCCTGGCGACACCGATTTCCTCCTCGATCAGCAGGTGCCGTGGTACCTGTTCAAGCGGGAGAACGAGCGTGTGGTGGCCGCGGGCGGGCAGCCCGCCACGGCCAAGTCGCTTCTCCTGGGCATCACCAAGGCGTCGCTGGCTACGGAGTCGTTCATCTCAGCGGCGTCCTTCCAGGAGACCACGAGGGTCCTCACCGAAGCGGCAGTGTCCGGCAAGGTGGACAGCCTGCACGGGCTCAAGGAGAACGTCATTGTCGGTCGGCTCATCCCGGCCGGGACCGGCACGCCGCGCTACCGCCGCACCGTCATCGAGCCTGTGCCCGAGGACGAGATGATTCCTCCCGCAGAGGAGGAGAACCTCTACCAGGAGATGACCGAGGCGGCCTCGGCGCTCCTCGACACCACGACCGAGGAGTGAGACCGGGCAGGCTGCGACAGAGTTGACAGAAGGCCGGAACTCCAGTATTCTTCCGCGGCTCTGGCCCTGAGGGCCGCGGATCGCAGACGCGGCCAAGGGGGACACCCCCTTGGCCTTTCTAACCTCGATTGGGAGAGTGTGTGTATGCCCACCATTAGCCAACTGGTCCGCAGAGGGCGGCAGCAGGAGGCGGAGAAGACCAAGAGTCCGGCTCTACAGGCGTGCCCGCAGCGCCGCGGTGTGTGCACCCGCGTGTTCACGACCACGCCCAAGAAGCCCAACTCGGCACTGCGCAAGGTGGCCCGCGTCCGCCTCACCAACGGCATCGAGGTGACCGCCTACATCCCCGGCGAGGGTCACAACCTGCAGGAGCACTCCCAGGTGATGATCCGCGGCGGTCGTGTCAAGGACCTGCCCGGCGTCCGCTACCACATCATCCGCGGCACCATGGACTGCCAGGGCGTAGAGGGCCGCCGCCAGCAGCGGTCAAAGTACGGCGCCAAGCGCCCGAAGAGCTGAGGGGAGTCGCAGCCATGCCTCGCCGAGCAACCGTCGCAAAGCGCGAGATCCTGCCGGATCCCGTCTACAACTCGCAGCTCGTCACCAAGTTCATCAACTCCCTCATGGAGGGGGGCAAGAAGACCGTCGCCGAACGGATCTTCTATGGCTCCCTCAAACTCATCGAGGACCGCACCGGCGACGACCCGCTCAAGCTCTTCAAGCGGGCGGTGGAGAACGCCAAACCCCAGGTGGAGGTCAAGTCCCGCCGGGTCGGTGGCTCCACCTACCAGGTGCCCATCGAGGTGCGTTCGGAGCGGCAGATGTCCCTGGCGCTACGGTGGCTCATCGACTTCGCCAGCTCCCGGCACGAGAAGACCATGATGGAGCGTCTTGCGGGCGAGCTCTTGGACGCGGCCAACAATCGCGGTGGCACGATGAAGAAGCGTGACGACACCCACCGCATGGCCGAGGCCAACAAGGCGTTCGCCCACTATCGGTGGTAACTCTCTAAGTCCAACCCAGCGTAGGAGATCTTTGACAACATGCCCCGTGTCATCCCACTCGAGAAAGTCCGCAATATCGGCATCATGGCCCACATTGATGCCGGTAAGACGACGACTACCGAGCGGGTTCTCTACTACACGGGGATCAACTACAAGCTGGGCGAGGTCCATGAAGGCACGGCCACCATGGACTGGATGCCGCAAGAGCAGGAGCGAGGGATCACCATCACCTCGGCGGCAACGACCTGCTTCTGGCATGACTATCGGGTCAACATCATCGACACGCCCGGGCACGTGGACTTCACCGCCGAGGTCGAGCGCAGCCTGCGGGTCCTCGACGGCGCCGTCGCCGTGTTCTGCGCGGTGGGCGGTGTCGAGCCCCAGTCCGAGACGGTGTGGCGGCAGGCGGACCGCTACCGTGTCCCCCGGGTCGCCTTCATCAACAAGATGGACCGAGTGGGCGCGAACTTCGCCGGTGTCGTCGATCAGATTCGCAACAAGCTGAAGGCCAACCCGGTGCCGGTCCAGATTCCCCTCGGCAGCGAGGAGAACTTCGCCGGTGTGGTTGATCTGATCCGGATGAAGGCCTACCGCTACCAGGACGAGAGCCTCGGCGCGCACTACCTCGAGGAGGAGATCCCCGAGGAGTACCGGGCGGAGGCCGAGGAGTACCGTGAGCGCCTGCTCGAGGCGGTGGCGGAGAGCTCCGAAGAGCTCCTCGAGCAGTACCTGAGCGAGGGCGATCTGGACTCCGATCAGATCCGGCTGGGTCTCCGGCTCGGGGCTCTGGCGAGCCAGCTGGTGCCGGTGCTATGTGGTTCGGCGTTCAAGAATAAGGGCGTTCAGCCGCTGCTCGACGCGGTGGTCGAGTACCTGCCGTCGCCACTGGAAGTGCCGCCCATCGAGGGTCATCACCCCGACAGCGGTGAACTCGACGTGCGCCACGCCGATGACAGCGAGCCATTTGCTGCGCTGGTCTTCAAGATCATGACCGACCCCTTCGTGGGTCAGCTGGCGTTCATTCGCATCTACTCGGGCAGCCTGGCCACCGGCAAGACGGTGCTCAACGCCGCCAACGGCAAGCGTGAGCGCATCGGTCGGTTGCTCAAGATGCACGCCAACAAGCGCGAGGAGATCTCCGAGGTTTGGGCCGGCGACATCTGCGCCTGCGTTGGTCTGCGCTCGGTCTCCACCGGCGACACCATCTGCGACCAGAAGCGGCCCATCGTGCTCGAGGCGATGCAGTTCCCAGAGCCGGTGATCGCCGTCGCCATCGAGCCCAAGACCAAGGCCGATCAGGACAAGCTCGCCATGGCACTGGCCAAGCTGACGCAGGAAGACCCCACCTTCAAGGTCAAGACCGACGAGGACAGCGGGCAGACGATCATCTCGGGCATGGGCGAGCTGCACCTGGAGATCATCGTCGACCGCCTCATGCGCGAGTTCAACATCGGCGCCAACGTGGGCAAACCCCAGGTCGCCTATCGGGAGACAATCACCGAGGAGGCCAAGGGTGAGGGCCGTTTCGTGCGCCAGACCGGCGGCCGTGGTCAGTACGGCCACGCCAAGATCCGGATCTGGCCGCTCACCGACGGCACCGACTACGAGTTCGTCAGTGAGATTACCCAGGGGACCATTCCCAGGGAGTACATCCGCCCGGTGGAGACTGGTATCCGCGAGGCGATGGAGCGGGGCGTGCTGGCGGGCTACCCCCTGGTCGGAGTGGGCGCGACGTTGTACGATGGCTCGTTCCACGAGGTGGACTCGTCGGAGATCGCATTCAAGGTGGCCGGATCAATCGCGTTCCAGGACGCCGCCAAGCGTGCCAAGGTCGTCCTGCTGGAGCCGGTCATGGAGGTCGAGGTGGTCACGCCCGAGGAGTACATGGGCGACGTCATCGGCGACCTCAACTCCCGCCGCGGCCGGATTGTGAGCATGGAGCCGCGGGCGGGTTTCCAGGTGGTGACGTCGCACGTGCCCCTAGCGGAGATGTTCGGTTACGCTACCGACCTGCGCTCGGCGAGCCAGGGAAGGGCCACCTACACCATGCAGTTCGACCATTACGATGAGGTCCCCCGGCAGCTGGCCGAGAACCTAGTAGCCCGCGCCAAGGGCGTCACGGTGTAAACGGGAGGCGAAATGGCCAAGGCGAAGTTTGAGCGGACGAAGCCGCACGTGAACGTCGGGACGATCGGTCATGTTGACCACGGCAAGACGACGTTGACGGCGGCGATCACCAAGACGCTGGCGGCGAAGGGGCTGGCGGACTTCACGCCGTTCGACGCGATCGACAAGGCGCCGGAGGAGAAGGCGCGGGGGATCACGATCAACACGGCGCACGTGGAGTACCAGACGGCCGAGCGGCACTACGCGCACGTGGACTGTCCGGGGCACGCCGACTACGTGAAGAACATGATCACGGGGGCGGCGCAGATGGACGGTGCGGTGCTGGTGGTGTCGGCGGCGGACGGTCCGATGCCGCAGACGCGGGAGCACATTTTGCTGGCGCGTCAGGTGGGAGTGCCGTTCATCATCGTGTACATGAACAAGGTGGACATGGTGGACGACGAGGAGCTGTTGGACCTGGTGGAGCTGGAGGTTCGCGAGCTCTTGTCGGAGTACGACTTCCCGGGTGACGACATTCCGGTGATTCGGGGTTCGGCGCTGAAGGCGCTGGGGTCGTCGGATCCGGACAGTGCGGAGTGCAAGTCGATCTGGGAGCTGACAGAGGCGATGGACAGGTACATTCCACTGCCGCAGCGGGACATCGACAAGGACTTCCTGATGCCGATCGAGGACGTGTTCACGATTTCGGGTCGCGGCACCGTGGTGACGGGTCGGATCGAGCGCGGGATCGTGAAGGTGGGGGACGAGGTGGAGATCGTCGGGATGCGTCCGACGGTGAAGCGTGTGGTGACCGGTGTGGAGATGTTCCGGAAGCTCCTGGACAGTGGTCAGGCGGGCGACAACGTTGGCCTGCTGCTGCGGGGGACGGAGCGCAAGGACGTGGAGCGCGGTCAGGTGATCGCGAAGCCGGGTTCGATTCTGCCGCACACGAAGTTCAAGGCCGAGGTGTACGTGCTGACGAAGGAGGAGGGTGGACGCCACACTCCGTTCTTCAAGGGATACCGGCCGCAGTTCTACTTCCGGACGACGGACGTGACGGGGGCGGTGACGCTTCCCGAAGGCGTGGAGATGGTGTTGCCGGGAGATAACGTCAGCATTGAGGTGGAGCTGATCACGCCCATCGCCATGGAGCGCGGGCTGCGCTTCGCCATTCGCGAGGGCGGCCGCACCGTGGGTGCCGGCTCTATCACCGAGATCGTGGAGTAGCTCATGGCCAGCGACAAGATCCGCATCCGACTCAAGGCGTACGACTATCGACTGCTCGACCAGTCTGCGTCCGAGATCGTGGACACGGCTCAGCGCACCGGCGCCCGCATCTCGGGCCCGATTCCGCTGCCCACGCATATTCAGCGGTTTACCGTACTGCGCTCGCCGCACGTCGACAAGAAGTCGCGCGAGCAGTTTGAAATCCGCACGCACAAGCGGCTACTCGACGTGCTGGAGCCGACCCAGCAGACCATCGACGCCCTCATGAAGCTCGAGCTTCCGGCTGGCGTCGACGTCGAGATCAAGGCCTACGGGGCCAGGTGAGGTCGTCATGGTCAGGGGAATTCTCGGCAAAAAGATCGGCATGACCCAGGTCTTCGACGACGAGGGCCGGGTGATCCCGGTAACCGTCGTTCAGGCCGGGCCGTGCGTTGTGGTGCAGCGCAAGAGCGCCAACACCGACGGCTACGAGGCCGCTCAACTGGGACTGGTGGAGGGCACACCGCGCAAGCATGCGCCGAAGCCGGTGCAGGGCCACTTCGCCAAGGCCGGCGTCCCGCCCACCCGCGTGGTGCGCGAGGTGCCGGTGGAGGATGGCGACGACTCCAAGCCCGGCGACGCCGTGCTGGTGGACATCTTCGCCGGCGGCGAAGCGGTGCGGGTGATAGGAACCTCCAAGGGTCGTGGCTTCCAGGGCGTGATCAAGCGTCACAACTCAAGCGGCGGTCGCGCTACCCACGGATCCATGTTCCACCGTGCCCCGGGCTCCATCGGCGCCTCGGCATACCCGTCCCGCGTGTACCCGGGAACGCACATGCCGGGTCACATGGGTGCCGCACGCGTCACCGTCAAGAACGTCACGGTGGTGAAGGTCGACGTGGACCGCAACCTGCTCTTCCTCAAGGGTGGCGTGCCGGGTTCGCGCAACTCCTACGTCACCATCGTGAAGGCGTGAGGGGAGGGCGGCGACCATGAAGATCGACGTCAGAAACTGGGACAACGAGACCGTGGGGCAGATCGAGCTGCCCGACGAGGTCTTCGCCCGCGCGGTGGACCGCCACGTCGTTTGGGAGGTCGTTCGCGCGTACCTCGCCAGTCGCCGCCGGGGCACCCACCAGGCCAAGGTGCGCAGCGAGGTGTCGGGCTCCGGCATCAAGCCCTGGAAGCAGAAGCACACCGGCCGTGCCCGCGCTGGACACCGGCGCTCGCCGCTGTGGCGCCACGGCGCCGTCGTGCACGGGCCGCGCCCGCGCTCCTACGTCATGAAGGTCAACCGCAAAGTACGGCGCAACGCCCTTGCAGGGGTGCTCTCCCAGCGCCTCGCTGAGGGGCGCCTGCTGGTGCTCAACACGATGGAGCTGCCCGAGCCCCGCACCAAGGCATTCCTGCAGCGCCTCGACAAGCTCGGGGTGGCCGGCGAGAAGGTGCTCCTGGTGGATGGTCTCGAGAACCTCAACCTGCACCTGGCGAGCCGCAACCGGCCAGAGACCAAGCTCGTGGAGGCGACCTCGCTCAACGCGTACGAAGTCCTCAACCACCGCTGGCTGGTGGTCTCCGAAGAAGCGGCGCGCAGCATCGCGGAGGTGCTGGCATGAAACCGCAGCAGATCATCAGGCGGCCCATCATCACCGAGAAGACCACGCTCGTGCAGGAGCAGGGCAACACCGTCTGCTTCGAGGTCGACCCCCGCGCCAACAAGATTCAGGTGCGTCAGGCGGTGGAGCAACTCTTCGACGTGAAGGTCAGTGAGGTCAACATCGTCAACCGCAAAGGCAAGCCCATCCAGCGCTACGGCCGTGTGATCAACCACCGGTCTACCGTGCGCAAGGCGTACGTGAAGCTCGCGCCGGGCTCGAAGACCCTCGAGTTCTTCGAGGGGATCTGAGGAGGCTGCGATGGCTATCCGAAACTACAAGCCGACCTCGCCCGGTCGCCGCTTCGTCACGGTCCTCGACCGCGCCGAGGTGACCACCGAGAGGCCCCACAAGAAGCTTACCGAGGGCATCAAGCGCTCGTCGGGGCGTGACAGCTACGGGCATATCACCTCCCGGCACCGCGGCGGCGGTCACAAGCGGCGGTATCGCATCATCGACTTCAAGCGCAACAAGCCGGGGGTGCCGGCTCGGGTCGCCACTGTCGAGTACGACCCCAACCGCACCGCCCACATCGCGCTGCTCAACTACGCCGACGGCGAGAAGCGGTACATCCTGGCGCCGGTGGGCCTTTCGGTAGGCGACACCGTGGTGTCCGGCGATCGCGTCGACGTGCGACCGGGCAATGCCATGCCGCTCAAGAGCATCCCTCTCGGCACCCTGGTACACGCGGTGGAGCTCAAGCCGGGGCGGGGAGCGCAAATGGTGCGCTCGGCCGGGACTGCCGCCCAGATCATGGCCAAGGAAGGCAGCTACGCGACCTTGCGCATGCCCTCCGGCGAGATGCGCATGGTGCTCGCGACCTGCATGGCCACGGTGGGTCAGGTGGGCAACCTGGACCACTCCAACGTTTCGGTGGGCAAGGCAGGTCGCTCGCGCTGGCTCGGGATCCGGCCGCAGACCCGCGGCACCGCTATGAACCCCGTCGACCACCCACACGGCGGTGGCGAGGGCCGCAACAAGGGACGCCACCCGGTGACCCCGTGGGGCAAGCCCACCAAGGGCGCCAAGACCCGCGGGCGCAAGGCATCGGATCGCCTCATCGTCGCGCGCCGGAAGAAGAAGTAGGAGGGCCAGATGGCACGTTCCATCCGCAAGGGACCTTTCATCGACGAGCACCTGCAGAACAAGGTGGACGTCCAGAACTCGGCCGGCGACAAGCGCGTCATCAAGACCTGGTCGCGGCGCTCCACGGTGATTCCGCAGATGGTGGGTCACACCATCGCCGTGCACAACGGCCACAAGTTCGTCCCGGTGTACATCACCGAGAACATGGTTGGGCACAAGCTCGGCGAGTTCGCGCCCACCCGCACCTTCCGCGGCCACAGCGGCAAGAGGGAAAAGGGCGCACGGTAGGGGGAAGCGATGCAAGCACGAGCCCGACTCCGGTTCTATCGATCGTCGTCCCAGAAGGTGCGCCTGGTGGCGGACATGATCCGCGGCCAGGGGGTGGAGCGCGCGCTGGCGACGCTCAATCTCTCCACCAAGTACGCCTCGCGTGACATGGAGAAGCTGGTGCGTTCCGCATTGGCCAACCTCGAGCAGGCGCAGCCCGGTGTAGATGTGGACAAGGTTTTCGTTCGCACGGTGACGGTGGACCAAGGCCCGAGCCTGAAGCGGGGGCGCCCAGCGTCCAAGTGGGTCCGTTGGCACCGCATCTTGAAGCGCATGTGCCACATCACCGTCGAGCTCGCGGTGCGCGAGTCGTAAGGAGGCAGCAGTGGGACAGAAGACACACCCGTACGGGTTCCGCCTGGGCTACAACAACACCTGGCGGTCGCGCTGGTACGCCGACAAGAAGAACTACGCCCAGCTCCTCCACGAGGATTTGCAGCTGCGCTCGGAGCTCAAGCAGCGTCTGGCCAATGCCGCGGTGTCGGAGATCGACATCGAGCGCACGGCCAACAAGCTGCGCGTCAACATCCTGTCGGGGCGGCCGGGGATCATCATCGGTCGCAAGGGTGCGGAGGTGGACAAGCTGCGCGACGACCTCATGCGTCGCTACGGCCAGGACATCCACATCAACATCCAGGAGATCCAGCGGCCGGAGATCGACGCCCAGCTCATCGCCGAGAACGTGGCCCGGCAGCTCGAGCGCCGGATCGCCTTCCGCCGCGCCATGCGGCGGGCCCAGGAGAACGCTCTGCGCTTCGGTGCACAGGGTGTCAAGATCCGTTGCGCCGGGCGCCTGAACGGTGCCGAGATCGCGCGCTCGGAGTGGTACCAGCAAGGTCGGCTGCCGCTGCACACGCTCAAGGCCGATATCGACTACGGCTTCGCCACCGCCTACACCACCTACGGCGTCATCGGCGTCAAGGTGTGGGTGTATCGGGGTGAGCGCCACCGCGCCCGCAGCCTGCGGCGGCATCTGTAAGAAGGAGTCAGCGCCATGTTGATGCCCAAGAAGGTCAAGTACCGCAAGCAGCAGCGGGGAAGGCGTAGCGGAACGGCGCAGCGCGGAGCCACCATCTCATTCGGCGACTACGCGCTGCAGGCGCTCGAGGACGGTTGGGTCACTGCCCGCCAGATCGAGGCCGCCCGTATCGCCATGACCCGTCACGTCAAGCGTGGCGGCAAGATTTGGATCCGGATCTTCCCGGACAAGCCGATCACCAAGAAACCGTTGGAGACCCGCATGGGTAAGGGCAAGGGGGCTCCTGAGGAGTGGGTGGCGGTGGTCAAGCCGGCGCGGATCCTCTACGAGATGGAGGGCGTGCCCGAGAGCGTGGCGCGCGAGGCGATGCGCCTGGCTGCCCACAAGCTGCCAATCAAGACCAGGTTCATCACGAGGAGCGAGACGCCATGAAGGCCACGCAGCTTCGCGAGCAGTCGCTGGACGAGCTCAGCAAGACCCTGAGCGACCTGGAGGAGCAGCTCTTCAAGCTGCGCTTTCAGAAGTCCACCGGACAGATCGACAACCCCATCAAGATCCGCCTGGTCCGCAAGGACATCGCGAGGGTGTTGACGGTGCTGAGTGAGCGCCGCGGCGAGGAGAGTGCACGATGAGCGAAATCCACGGCAAGGGCAGCAAGGTCGGGGTGGTGATGTCCAACGCCGCCGAGAAGACCGTGGTGGTGAAGGTGGAGAACCTGGTGATGCATCCCCTCTACCACCGGTTCGTGCGCTCGAGCTCCAAGTTCATGGCGCACGACGAGGAGAACAGCTGCAACGTGGGCGACCGCGTCCTCATCGAGGAGTGTCGTCCACTATCCCGCCGCAAGCACTGGCGGGTCCGCCGGATCGTCGAGCGGGCGCAGTAGAGGCGGAGGCTGGCCATGATCCAGATGGGAACCATGCTCAACGTCGCGGACAACTCGGGAGTCCGCAAGCTCATGACGATCCGCCAGACCGGCGGCTCGGCCGCGCCCCGCTATGCCGGGCTCGGCGACATTGTGGTGTGTGCGGTGAAGGAGGTCACTCCCGACTCCGAGATCCGCAAGGGCACCGTGGTGAAGGCCGTGCTGGTGCGGGTCAAGAACCGGACCCGGCGCAAGGACGGCTCGTACATTCGGTTCGACGAGAACGCTGCGGTTCTCATCAACCAGCAGCGGGAGCCCGTCGGCACCCGCGTCTTCGGCCCGGTGGCACGCGAGCTGCGCGAGAAGCGCTTCATGAAGATCGTGTCGCTGGCGCCCGAAGTGCTGTAGGAGGAGACGATGGGCAGGCTCAAGGTGAGAAAGGGCGATCAGGTCGAGGTGATCGCGGGCAAGGACCGCGGCAAGCGCGGGCGCGTCCTGCGCGTGGACCTCGAAAGGGAACGGATCGTGGTGGAGGGCGTGAACTTCATCAAGCGCCACACCCGGCCCAACCCATCCAAGAACATCCAGGGCGGCATCGTCGAGCGTGAAGCGCCACTGCACGTGTCCAACGTCATGGTGGTTTCGCCCGACAGCGGCAGGCCGACTCGAGTCGGGTTCACCGTGCTCGACGACGGCCGCAAGGTTCGAGTCGCCAAGGTCGACGGCGCGATTCTCGACCGTTAGGAGGGACGATGGCGCGCTTGTTGGAGAGATATCAAGGTGAGGTGCTCCCGCAGCTGAAGAACGACTTCGGCTTGGGCAATGCCATGGAGCTGCCTCACATCACCAAGATCACCTGCAACATCGGTGTCGGAGAGGCGTCGCGCAACGCCAAGCTCATCGACATGGCCGCCGAGCAGTTGGCCAACATCAGCGGCCAGAAGCCGGTCGTGCGGCGGGCCCGCAAGTCCATCGCGGCCTTCAAGCTCCGGCAGGGCCAGCCGGTGGGCGTCAAGGTGACGCTCAGACGGGCACGGATGTACGAGTTTCTCGACCGCCTGATCAGCGTCGCTCTTCCCCGCGTACGCGACTTCCGCGGCGTTGACCCCAACTCCTTCGACGGGCGAGGCAACTACACCCTCGGGGTGCGGGACATCCTGATCTTCCCCGAGGTGGAGTACCAGAAGATCGAGGGCACGCTGGGCATGAACATTACGATCACCACCAGCGCGCCTGCAGATGACCAGGCTCGGGCCCTGCTCGCCGGGCTCGGCATGCCGTTCGCGCATCGATAGGGAGGGACTGTGACTCGCAAGTCTCTGATGGCAAAGACCTTCAAGCATAAGTTGAAGTTTTCGGTAAGACACCGCAACCGCTGCCGGCGGTGCGGCCGGCCCCGCGGCTACATGCGCAAGTTCGAGCTGTGCCGCGTGTGCTTCCGTGAGCTGGCGCTGCAGGGGTACCTGCCCGGCGTGACCAAGGCGAGCTGGTGAGGTAGACCATGAGCATGACCGACCCCATTTCCGACATGCTGACGCGGATCCGGAATGCCACCATGGTGCGCCACGACCGGACCGACCTGCCGGCCTCCAAGATGAAGCTGGAGATCGCCAAGATCCTCAAGCAGGAGGGGTTCATCCGCACCTTCAAGCTGCTCGAGGAGGGCCCGCAGGGAGTCATCCGCATCTATCTGAAGTACTCCGAGGACGGGGAGTCGGCCATCCACGGGCTGCGCCGCGTGTCCAAGCCGGGCCGGCGGGTGTACCGGGGCGTCACCGAGCTGCCCCAGGTGCGCAGCGGTCTCGGAGTGGCCATGGTCTCCACCAGCCGCGGTGTCGTCACCGACGCCCAGGCCCGTCGCCTCCAAGTGGGCGGCGAGGTCCTGTGCGAGGTCTGGTAGGGAGGCGCCATGTCCCGCATCGGATTGAAGCCCATCACCATCCCCAACGACGTCGAGGTGCACGTGGGGAACGGGGTCGTCAAGGTGAAGGGGTCCAAGGGATCCCTCCTGGTCAACCTCCTGCCCGGGATCTCGGCCCGGTTGGAGGAGAGCTTGCTCTCCTTGAGCCGTAACGACGAGGAACGGCGGACCCGTGGCTTCCACGGCCTCAACCGCGCCCTGCTCGCCAACGCCGTCACCGGCGTGTCGGAGGGCTGGAAGAAGGACCTGGAGATCGTCGGCATCGGCTACCGTGTCGAGAAGCGCGAGAGCGAAGTCGTCTTCAACCTCGGGTTCTCCCACCCGGTGCACTTCCCGATCCCCGAGGGAATCTCCATCGACGTCGACCCCAAGGCCAACCGCGTCACGGTGAGCGGTATCGACCGCCAGCGGGTCGGCCAGGTCGCGGCCAACATCCGCTCGCTGAGGCCTCCCGAGCCCTACAAGGGCAAGGGCGTGCGCTACGCTGGCGAGCGTATCCGCATCAAGGCCGGGAAGCAGGGAGCGAAGGCATGAGCCGCAGCAGGGATCGCAAGCAGCGTCGTGACCGCATCCGGAGCCGCTACCGCGCGACGGTCAAGGGCAGCGCCCAGCGTCCGCGGCTGGCTGTGTACCGGAGCCTCCGTCACGTCTACGCCCAGCTCATCGACGATGAGCAGGGCACCACGGTGGCGGCGGCCTCGACCGTCGAGAAGGACGTCGCCGGTCAGCTCAACAATGGTGGCAATCGCCAGGCGGCCGCGCTCATCGGTCGCCTCATCGCCGAACGGGCCAAGGAGAAGGGTGTCAGTGCTGTGGTCTTCGACCGCGGCGGATTCCCCTACCACGGAGTCGTCCAAGCGCTCGCCGATGCGGCCCGCGAGACCGGCCTGAAGTTCTAGAGGTAGCCCATGATCGACCGCGAGACAGAGTTCGTCGAGACCGTCGTTCACATCAACCGTGTCGCCAAGGTGGTCAAGGGCGGCAAGAACTTCTCCTTCTCGGCCGTAGTGGTCGCCGGAGACGGGCACGGCAAGGTTGGCTACGGCACCGGCAAGGCCCGCGAGGTTCCTGCCGCCATCCAGAAGGCGATGGAGCAGGCCAAGCGCGAGATGGTGCGGGTGCCCCTCAAGGAGGGTACGGTGCCGCACCTGATCTGGGGTCGCTGGGGCGCCACCAAGGTCCTGCTGCGTCCTGCCGCACCGGGCACCGGCGTCATCGCCGGCGGTGGCGTCCGTGCGGTGATGGAGTCGGCCGGGGTCCAGGATGTTCTGACCAAGATCATCGGCAGCCGCAACCCGTTCAACGTCGTGCGAGCCACCTTCGAGGCGCTCACCACGCTCATGACAGAGGACCACGTGAAGCGGCTGCGGGGCGTGGAGGCCGGCGCCGAGGAGGTGGCTGCGGTCCCCACCGAGGAGGTGGCAGCCACCGAGAGGGGTGAGGTGTCATGACCGCCAAGAAGAAGGACCCCAAGAAGCTGCGAATCACCCAGGTGAGGAGCCAGATCGGCTGCCAGGGGCGGCAGAAGAAGGTGCTCACGGGCCTCGGCCTCGGTCGCATCGGCAAGTCGGTGACCCGTCCTGACGATGCGTGCATCCGCGGCATGATCGCCAAGATTCCTCACCTGCTGTCGGTGGAGGAAGTGGAGGGATAGCCATGGAGCTCAACAATCTCCGCCCTGCCAAGGGGGCCAAGCGCGGGCGCAAGCGGGTGGGCCGCGGTCCCGGCTCGGGGCACGGCAAGACCGCCGGGCGCGGGCACAAGGGTCAAAAGTCCCGCAGCGGGTACTCGTCCCGCCCCGGCTTCGAGGGTGGTCAGATGCCACTCGTCCGCCGGATTCCCAAGCGAGGTTTCACCAACATCTTCCGCGTCGAGTACCAGGTCGTGAACCTGGACGCCCTCGACCGGCTCTTCGCCGACGGCGATACCGTGTCGGTGGAGACGCTCGCGAGCAAGCGCCTCGTCAGCCTCCGCAAGGGGCCTGTGAAGGTGCTGGCGGACGGTGAGATCAGCAAGAAGCTCACTGTGCAGGTGCACAAGTTCTCCAAGTCGGCGCAGAGCAAGATCGAGGCGGCCGGCGGCCGCTGCGAGGTGGTGTCGTCGTGATCGAGAGCTTCCGGAACATCTTCGTCATTCCCGATCTCCGCAAGCGGCTGATCTTTACCTTCCTGCTGCTTGCGGTCTACCGCCTCGGCGCCTTCATCCCGACGCCGGGCGTGGACCCCCAGGCAATCGCCGCCTTCACCGAGGCGGCCAAGGGTACTGTGCTGGGGTTCCTGAACCTCTTCTCGGGCGGAGCGCTGGGCCGGATGACGGTGTTTGCACTGGGGATCATGCCGTACATCTCGGCGTCGATCATCCTGCAGCTGTTGACAGTGGTGTGGCCGTACCTGGAGAAGCTCTCCAAGGAGGGCGAGCTGGGGCGGCGTAAGATCACCCAGTACACCCGCTACGGCACCGTGGCGCTGTCGATCATCCAGTCGCTGGGCATCTCGTTCTTCCTCGAGAGGACCCAGGCACCCGGTGGTGCGGCCCTGGTGCCGAACCCCGGTTGGGGCTTCCGTCTCATGACGGTGCTGACGCTCACCACCGGTACCGCGTTCGTCATGTGGCTGGGCGAGCAGATCTCCGAGCGCGGCGTCGGCAACGGCATCAGCCTCATCATCTTCGCCGGTATCGTGGTCGGACTGCCCCGCGCCATCATCAACACCATCACGGACATTAGCACCGGCTCCATGAGCATCATCACGGCGGCGATCCTGATCATCTTCATGGTCATCGTGGTGGCGGCTATCGTCTACATGGAACGAGCGCAGCGACGAATACCGATCCAGTACGCCAAGCGGGTGGTCGGGCGACGCGTGTACGGTGGTCAGAGCACCTACCTGCCGCTGCGACTCAACACCGGCGGCGTTATCCCGGTGATCTTCGCCGCCTCCATCATGTCGTTTCCTCAGACGATCGGCCAGATCATCGAGCACCCGTGGCTCAAGTCCATCACCCAGGCGCTGGCGTGGGGTGAGCCCATGTACAACCTGGTGTACTTCCTCTCCATCGTCTTCTTCTGCTACTTCTACACCTCGATCATCTTCAACCCCGAGGACACGGCCGACAACATGCGCAAGTACGGCGGCTTCATCCCGGGGATTCGTCCAGGCAAGCGGACCGCCGAGTTCATCGACAAGATCCTAACCCGCATCACCCTGGTGGGCGCGATCTACCTGGCCCTCGTGGCGATCCTGCCGGAGATTCTCATCGCCGGCTTCAAGGTCGCCACCATCCCGGTGATCGGCGCCAGCCTCGACGCGGTGCTGCCCCGCTGGTTCACTGAGGGCCTCGGCGTGAAGTTCTACTTCGGTGGCACGTCACTGCTCATCGTCGTGGGGGTTGCCATGGACACGGTGCAGCAGATCGAGTCACAGCTGGTGATGCGGCACTATGAGGGCTTCATGCGGCGCGGTCGGATGCGGGGGAGGCGCTGATGACGGCCAACTACCGCAGCCTCAACCTGGTGCTCCTGGGCCCTCCGGGCTCGGGAAAGGGAACGCAGGCGGAGATCCTGGCGCAGAGCTTCAGGATTCCGCATGTGTCCACCGGGGAGATGCTGCGGGACGAGGTCCGTCAGGGGACGGACCTCGGCAAGGAGGCCAAGGCGGTCATGGATCGTGGCGGGCTCGTCCCCGACCAGGTACTGGCCGGCATGGTCGTGCGTCGCCTCGACCGGGAGGACTGCGCTCGAGGGGTGATTCTCGACGGGTATCCGCGCAACCTGGAGCAGTACGGGGTGCTCGACGACATCCTCGCCGAGCTCGGCCGGGGCCTCGAGCGGGTGCTCCTGATCCGCGTCCCGGACGACGAGATCGTGCGGCGGCTGGCGGGGCGGCGCTCATGCCCCGAGTGCGGCCACGTGTACCACGTTGAGCATGCCCCGCCGTCCGATCCTGCGGCCTGCGATACGTGTGGCGCAGCGCTTTGTCAGCGCGACGACGATCGGGAGCCCGTGGTGCGCGAGCGCCTGCGGGTGTATAGCGCGAAGACTCAGCCCCTGATCGAGCTCTACCGCAGCCGCGGGCTGCTGGTGGAGGTGGACGGCGATCAGCCGGTGGAGCGGGTGACCGAGGCCCTCATGCAGGGCATCGGGGCACCCGTGGCTGTATGATCTTTCTCAAGTCGGGAGACGAGCTTCGCGCACTCGACGCGGCCAATCGCGTGGTCCACGAGACCCTCGCGCTGGTGCGCGAGGCGGCGGCTCCGGGAGTGAGCACCGCCGAGCTCGACGGGCTCGCCGAAGAGCACATCCGCAGTCGCGGGGGGAGCCCGGCGTTCAAAGGCTACCGGGGCTTTCCAGCGACCTTGTGTCTGTCGGTCAACGACGTCATCGTCCACGGCATCCCCAGCCGCGCTCAGAAGCTACGCGTCGGCGACGTGGTCAGCGTCGACTGCGGCGTGGTGAAGGACGGGTTCTACGGGGATGCGGCGATGACCTTCGGGCTCGGCGAGCTGTCGTCCCTGGCCAGCCGCCTCATGGATGTGACCAAGGCCTGCCTCGACGACGCCGTGTCCCAGGTGATGCCCGGAAATCGGCTGGGCGATGTCGGCGCGGCAGTGCAACAGCGGGCTGAGGAGGCGGGCTTCGGTGTGGTGCGCGAGTTCGTCGGGCACGGTATCGGGCGGTCGCTGCACGAGGAACCGCAGGTGCCGAACTACGGCAAACCCGGCCATGGACAGATCTTGCGTCCGGGCCTGGTAATCGCCATCGAGCCGATGATCACCGAGGGCAGCTGGCGTGTCCACCTGGACGACGACGGCTGGACAGCACGCACGGAAGACGGTAAACTCTCAGCCCATTTTGAGTACTCGGTGGCGGTGACAGAATCCGGCCACTGGGTTCTCGGTGTCGAGGAGATGTAATGGCGAAGGAAGAAGCGATCGAGGTGGTCGCCACAGTGGTGGAGCCTCTACCCAATGCGATGTTTCGGGTGGAGCTCGAGAACGGACACGAGGTCCTGGCGCACATCTCGGGGAAGATGCGCAAGCACTTCATTCGGATTCTTCCCGGTGACAAGGTGTTGGTGGAGCTCTCGCCGTACGATCTGACGCGGGGGCGCATCGTCTACAGATACAAGTGAGGGTTTGACGATGAAGGTTCGACCGTCAGTTCGCAAGATGTGTTCAAAGTGCAAGATCGTGCGCCGCAAAGGGGTCGTTCGCATCATCTGCGAGAACCCCAAGCACAAGCAGCGCCAGGGCTGATGCAGGAGGCTGGACGTGGCACGCATTGCAGGAGTTGATCTCCCGGCCAACAAGCGGATCGAGATCGGTCTGACCTACATTTACGGCATCGGCCGCTCCCGGGCGACGAAGATCCTCGGGAAGGCAAAGGTCGATGAGGGAATCAAGGTCAAGGACCTTTCCGAGGACGAGACGCTGCGCCTCCAGCGCGTGATTCAGGAGGTGGGCGGCGTCGAGGGTGACCTGCGCAAAGAGGTCGCCATGAACATCAAGCGGCTCATCGAAATCGGCTGCTACCGCGGGATCCGCCACCGACGGGGCCTGCCGGTTCGGGGCCAACGGACGCACACCAACGCGCGCTCGCGTAAGGGCCCGCGACGGGCGGCTGTGGCCGGCAAGAAGAAGGCCGGGAAGAAGTAGGGGTAGGAGCAGACCATGGCAAAGGACCGCAAGGCCGCGCGCAAGCCTCGTCGGGAACGCAAGAACGTACCCCACGCGGTGGCGCACATTCATGCTTCCTTCAACAACACCATCGTGACCTTCACCGACCCCGGCGGACACTCGCTCTGTTGGTCGTCGGGAGGACGCATCGGCTATAAGGGCTCGCGCAAGGGCACCCCGTACGCCGCCCAGCTCGCTGCGCGCAGTGCAGCGGAGCAGGCCCAAGAGCAGGGCGTTCGCAGCGTGGACATCCGCGTCAAGGGACCCGGCCCGGGCCGCGAGTCGGCAATCCGGGCCGTGGCCGCGGCCGGCGTGGATATTCGCAGCATCCGGGACGTCACGCCGATCCCGCACAACGGCTGCCGACCGCCGAAGCGGCGTCGGGTCTGAAGCTTTAAGGAGAGGATAACGTGGCACGGTATCGTGGACCTGTCTGTCGACTCTGCCGTCGTGAGGGCATGAAGCTCTTCCTCAAGGGGGAGCGTTGCTTCAAGGAGAAGTGCGCCATCGAGCGGCGCAACGTACCGCCCGGTCAGCACGGCGCCCGGCGCCGCAAGGTCCAGGCGTACGGGCTGCAGCTGCGCGAGAAGCAGAAGCTGCGCCGAATCTACGGCCTGCTCGAGGGCCAGTTCCGGCGCACCTTCGACGAGGCCAACCGGCGCAAGGGTGTGACCGGCGAGAACCTCCTGCAACTGCTCGAGCTGCGGCTGGACAACGTCGTCTACTCGCTGGGTTTCGCCACCTCGCGCTCCCAGGCGCGGCAGCTTGTGCGCCATGGTCACGTCGAGGTCGACGGCCGGAAGGTGAACGTGCCGTCGTTCCGCGTGCGGACCGGGAACGTCGTCACGGTGCGCGAGAAGAGCCGCAAGAACGAGCGCATCCGCGAGGCCATGGAGTTCGCCCAGGGCCGCGGGGTTCCGACGTGGCTCGAACTCGACATGGACAACTTCACCGGCAAGGTGCTCGAGTCGCCCTCCCGCGAGGAGATTCGCATCCCGATCCAGGAACAGCTCATTGTGGAGCTGTACTCGCGCTAAGGGGAGGCTGAATGATCTGGTACGACTTCCAACGACCCACGCAGGTGCAGGTAGAGGCCGAGGATCACTCCCCGACCTTCGCCAGATTCCTGGCGCAGCCCTTCGAGCGTGGGTGGGGTACCACCGCGGGGAACGCCCTGCGCCGGGCCCTCCTGTCCTCCATCACCGGAGCAGCCATAACCGCCGTCAAGATCGAGGGTGCAGCCCACGAGTTCTCGGCGGTGGCCGGCGTGGTCGAGGACGTGACCGACATCATCCTCAACCTCAAGAAGATCCCCTTCAAGTTGCATGGCCGTGAGCCGGTTTTCCTCGAGCTCGAGGCCAAGGGGCCGGGCGAGGTCAAGGCGGCCCGGTTCAAGACGTCGCACCAGGTCGAGGTCATGGACCCCGACGTCCACGTGGCGACGCTCTCGGCAGACGGCCAGCTGCGCATGACCGTGCGCCTGTCGCCGGGACGGGGCTACATCCAGGCGGAGGAGAACCAGACCGAGGACCTCGACGCCGGCTTCATCCCGGTGGACTCGGCCCACTCGCCGGTGCGCAAGGCCAACTTCAGGGTGGAGATGGCCCGCCTCGGCCGCATGACAAACTACGAGCGGCTCGTCCTCGAGGTGTGGACCAATGGGACCATCACCCCCGAGGAGGCGCTCGGCCAGGCGGCGCAGCTGGTGCAAGGTCACATGGAGCTCTACAGCCAGGTGGCCTCGCTGGACGTCGAGGAGGCTGTGCCGGTAGTGGAGGAGGAGCCGGAGGAGGAGAGCGTTCTCGACAACAGCATCGAGACCCTCGACCTCTCCATTCGATCTCTCAACTGCTTGAAGAATGCCAACATCCGGACCCTGAGGGACCTCGTCACGCGGAGTGAGAAGGACATGGTCGAGATCCGCAACTTCGGCGAGAAGTCCCTCAAGGAGGTCAAGGAGAAGCTCGAGTCCCTGGGGCTCGGCTTCGGCATGAAGCTCGACATGTAGGACGGAGTGAGACGCCATGCGACACCGAATGCACGGACGCAAGCTTGGCCGCACCAGCGCGCACCGCAAGGCCCTGTTCCGCAATCAGCTGACGGCCCTCTTCACGCACGAGCGCGTGGTGACCACCCTGCCCAAGGCGAAGGAGCTTCGCCCCCTGGCTGAGCGCATGGTTACCCTGGCCTGCACTGGCTCCTTGCCTGCTCGCCGCCGGGTCCTCACCATGGTGCCCGACAAGCAGGTGGTGAAGCACCTGTTCGACGAGATCGCACCCCGCTTTACCGAGCGGCCAGGCGGCTACACGCGGATCGTCAAGCTGGGTCCCCGCCACGGTGACGGCGCCGAGCTCGCTGTGATTGAGTTCGTTGACTACAAGCTGGAGGCCAAGGCCGAGGCCAAGGCGGAGCAGAAGCAGTCGCTCATGGATCGGGCCAAGACCATGCTCGGAGGCGGTGGGAAGAATGCCCCGGTCCCCGCCGAAGAAGTGGAGCCGGAGCCCGCCGAAGAGCAGCAGAAGCCAGAGTAGCCGCTTCCGGCTGGTCGATCTTTCGAGGCGCCGCCCGAATGGGCGGCGCCTCATGTTTGCTTACCCGAGGTAGCCTGCACATCTCACCAGAATTCTGCTGCGACCGAAGAAACCGCCAGCCACAGCGGCGCTTCTCCCCTTTGCGCCGCCTGCGGCGTGCCGCAAGCACGCCTCGGTGGCACCTCAGTCGAATCGCCACCCTGACTGGCGTTTTCGCGGTCTCGCGACGAACACTGGTGAGACATGCGAGCTACGCTGGCAGCTCGCCCTCCACGAGGTCTCTGAAGCTCGTCCGCTCCAGCAGCTCGCGTTCAAGAGACTCCGCTCGAGCCAGCAGCTCGACGACCCGTGTCACGACCTCGCCCGGCGCGTCGGGAGCGCCTCCTCCGGCGTCCATGCGGAACAGCCGGAGCGCCTCCGCCACGGTAAGGCTCTCCGCATCCCGTGCCGGAACGTACAGCTCACGGTCCTGGCCGGTGACAGCCAAGAGACCGGCGTTCACGAGCCGGTCCAGGAGGCTCTTGCCATAACGGTGGGTGATGCCGAGAGCTGAGACAAGCAGCTCCAGGGAGGGGGGGGCCTCGCCAAGGACGATGGCGCGGTAGGACTGACCGAGCAGCGCCATGGCGGTTGTCTCGGCGTCGGGATGGGGTCCCTCTCCTGAGGCCGGCTCCCGCAGCAGGACCTCGAGGTTCTGGGCCACGTACGACGCGTGAGCACCCAGTAGCACGAGGGCCCAGAACGCGAACAGCGCCATCAGCAGGATCAGCGCCAGGGCCAGTGAGCCGTAGATGAAGTTGATGGTGGGGAAAACCCTGAGGTACGCAACGAAGCCGACCCGCAGGAGCTGCAGGCCGAGGGTGGCGGTGAGCCCGCCGGCGAAGGCGCTGGTGAGGCGCAGGGGCGTGTTCGGCACGAGCCAGTACATCATGGTGAAGGCGAGGAGGGGGAGGAGGAACCGACCGACCGCCACCACCACGACAGTGGTTGGCACCCACACGTTGCTCTCGAGCCAGTACAGGCCGGTCGCGCCCAGGCCGATCACCACAGGACCCCAGAACAGCACCATCGTGACCGAGAAAACCCGCACCTTTAGCGAGCGCCGCGCCACCACCCCCCAAACCCCGTTGAGCGACCGCTCGATGACGAGGAACAGCTCGAACACAACCACGACGAAGATCACCGAGCCCACGCCGCCGACGGTGGTGGCACGGTCGACGAACTGGGTGAGCGTTTGGGCGACCTTGTCGGACGAGTAGGGCAGGACCATGGTGATCATGTTGACGATCGACTGGGTGTGCGCGGAAAAGAAGGATCGGTAGAGGGCTCCCAGGGTGGCGAGAAAAGGAACCAGTGACAGCAAGGTGGAATAGGCCAAAGCACCGGCGCTCTCGAGCCCCCTCTGCCCGAGGAACCCTTGGAGGGTCAGCCAAATCGCTCGCGCAAGGCGGTCGATGGCCGCCGTCAGAGGGTGACGGTGTCGCCCATGTGCGGTATCTGTGTCGGCCATCCGAGCTCCTCCTCGAGGCGTGCAGCGAGCGCCTGCTGGACAGGGTACTCGCCGTGCACCAGTACGACTTGATCGGGCTCCTGCTCCCGGCGGCTCAGCCACAGCAGCAGCTCGTCCTCGTCGGCGTGAGCCGAGAGCGCCGTGATCTGTCGAATGGCGGCACGAACCGGAATCCACTCGCCGTGGATCTTGACCTCGGTGTCACCGTCCACTAGCCGCCGGCCCTTGGTGCCCGACGCCTGGTAGCCCACGAAGAGCACAGTGACCCGCGGGTCGGGAAGCCGTCGCTTCAGGTGATGGAGGATGCGGCCGCCGGTGGCCATGCCCGACGCCGAGACGATGATAGCCGGCCCCTCCAGGTGGTTGAGCTTCTTGGACTCCTGAGAGCTGGCGGCGACCCCGAGGCTTGGGGGGAGGATGGGGTTCTCGCGTTCGCGCAGGAACTCACTCATCTCGGCGTCGTGCTCCGTGGTGAAGCGCGAGTACAGCGCCGTGGCCTCGATACCCATGGGACTGTCGATCCACACTGGGATAGCCGGCAGGTCGCCGTCCACCATCAGCTCGTGTAGCAGGTAGAGGATCTCCTGGGTGCGGTCCACCGCGAATGCGGGGATGAGGATCGGGCCCCCGCGGCGGATGGCCGACCTCAGCTCCTCCCCCAGGACCTGTCCTGCGTCGCGAGGGTCGTGTCGGCGGTTGCCGTAGGTGCTCTCGAGGAAGAGCACGTTCGAACCCGGGTAGGACTCGGGCTCGCGGAGGATGGGGACGCCGTAGCGGCCCACGTCCCCAGAGAAGTACACGGTCTTCCGGCCTCCGCCTGACACCTTGGTCTCCAGCTCCACCGCCGCGGCGCCGAGGATGTGCCCCTGCCGGTGGAAGCGGGCTCGCACCCCTGGATGGAGCTCCTGCCAGCTGTCGAACGGCACCGGCGTGAGCAGCTTGAGCGCGGCTCGGGCATCCTTCATGGTGAACAGTGGCAGAGCCGGGTCGTGCTTAGAGTAGCCGGCCTTGTTGGCGAAGCGCGCCTCCTCCTCCTGCAGGTGCGCGGCGTCGGGTAGCAGGACCTGGAGGAGGGCGCGGGTGGGAGGCGTGCAGAGCACCGGTCCGGAGAAGCCCTGGCGCACCAGGCGGGGTAGGTAGCCGCTATGGTCGATGTGAGCGTGGGTGAGGAGGACGCGGTCGATGTCCGTCGCAGGGAAGGGTAGGTCCTGCCAGTTGCGGCGCCGGTTCTCAGCCGGTCCTTGGAAGAGTCCGCAGTCCAGCAACGCCGTGAACTCCTTCCACTGCATGAGGTACTTGGAACCGGTGACGCAGCGGCCAGCGCCAAGAATAGTGATGCGCATTGTGCCTCCATTGCCCATCCTAGCCCGGTCCCCTTCGACACGCCAGACGACCTCCCTGGACGGTGCCCTGACAGCGGCGTAGAATACTAGGTGTCCAGCACCTGTTGAAGAGTCTCCGGAGGTAATCGATGAAAGACGACGTGAAGCGGACTGTCGAAGAAGCTATCGACCAAGTCGCCGACGCCTCGGACAAGGGGCTCGGCGCCGTCAAGGACGCGCTGGGTCGCGCTCAGACCGCCATGGACCGGGCGCGCACGGCGATGCAGGATACCTACGGTAAGGCCAAGGTGAGCTCGCAGCAGGCGGCCGACCGGGCTCGGGAGTATCTTGAAGAGGCCCAAGAGTCCCTGGCTCAGGCGCGGCAGCGCATGAACACCCTCGCCGCCAAGAGCCGCGAGCAGGCCGAGGATCTGTACGCTCGCGCCAAGGAGCAGTACGAGGCCCTCAGCGAGCGCAGTCGCGAGCTCTACGACCGTGTCCGCGACCGGATCTCCGAGGTCGACTTCAAGGGCAAGGGCGACCAGGTGCTCGAGTACATACGGACGAACCCCGGGAAATCGGTCCTCATCGCCTTGGCGGCTGGTTTCACCGTGGGCTACCTGGCTCGGCCGCGGGACTGAGGAGCGCGCATGGACACTGTGGACGAGACCGCCGAAGTCGCCGAGGAGGAGCGCCCCGGGCGCCCTGAGCGGCGGCGGCCGGCCCGGCGCCTTGACGCCGACGTCATCCTCGACTCGCTGATGCCGCCGTCCATCGACTGGCGCGACACGGTTCGTCGCTACCCGCTCGAGTCGGTCCTGGCGGTGGGCCTGGTGGGCTACATCGTGGGTCGAACCAAGGGCTCCGCCATCATGGCAGGCCTCACGCTGGGGATCTCCTCCGCGATGATGCGGCAGCTCTCCGACGTCTTCGACGCCGACTTCTTCGACTTCGAGTAATCGGGGGCCACCATGCCGTTCTGCCCGGAGTGTCACGGTGAGTACCGCGAGGGCATTGAAGTGTGCGCCGAATGTGGTGTCGATCTTGTCGCGGCCTTGCCCGAGGAGCCCGACGTGGAGTGGGACGCCACCGACTGGATCACGGTGGAGGAGGTCGGTGACGACGCCACCGCCGCCATCGTCGAGGGCTTTCTCCTCGAGCAGGGCTTTCCGGTGCGCGTGCTCGCCCATCGGGACCGCGAGCTGGTGACCACCCTGGGGGAGCTCTCGAGCATCGAGGTGCAGGTTCCCGTGGGTGATCTGGAGCCGGCCCTGGCTGCGCTGGACGCCCTCGACGCCGATGGTGATAGTGAGGTCGCCGCGAAGGCGGACGAGGACGAGGGATAGGTCGGCGGCTGGGAGCCTGGGTGGTGAAGCAGGCGCACTCCCACAACCCGGAGCTCACGCGGGTGCTCGAGCTCGTGGACCGGACACTCGCCGAGCGCTTCGGAGACCAGGGCTACCTGCGCTGGGGCGCGCACGCTTTCATGCGGGTCCAGGACGGCGCAGTGGTCTTCCTGGTGGTGAGCGACCTCGACGACGGCGCTCTCCTCAACGTCCGCTGTTACGCGGTTCGGGACGTGGAGCGTCCCGACGCCGAGCTCGGTGACTACCTTGCCCGCCTCAATGCAGATCTTCTGTTCGGGACGTTCTCCCTCGACGAGGACTCGGACGTGTGCTGCGACTACAGCGTGCTGGGTGCGGGCGTCACCCCCGAGGTTGTGGATGTGGCGGTTCACGCGGTCGCCGCTGCGGTGCGCCGCTTCGCCGAGCCCATCATTACCCGCTGGGGCGGTATCACCTCGCTGGACAAGCTCCGGATGGACCTCGACGCCGACCTGGACGACGGGCTCTCGGGCGAGAGCGCCCCCAACTGAACCGCCTCCCTCTGCTGCCAGAGATCTGACGTCGGGCCCCAACTCGGGGTTGCACGCCGGGTGCTGGTTCGCTACATTGTCTTGTACACGCTGCGTTCAGATTGACATCGATCTGGAGGCGCTGCTCCCGTCCAGCGCTCAAGGGAGCCCTCATGAACGCAACGTTGCAATTCCGCGAACACGGCAACAGCCTGATCGAGACCCTCGTCGCCCTGCTCATCCTCGCCATCGTGACGGTTCGGGTGCTGCAGCTCTTCGGCGGGGCCGCCCGGGCCACCACGGCCGCGGGCGACTGGGCAGCGCTCACCAGCGCCGCCCAGAGCCGGCTCGAGACCCTCACCGTGCGGGCCGGCGACGGCGCCGGCGCCGGCGTGGAGCGTCGCGTCCTGGACCCGACCGGCCGAACGCTCATCGTGCGCTGGGAGACTCGGGCGTGGACTGACGGAGAGAGCTTGGGCGGGGTCCCCGCCGACGGCCTCCGGTTCATCACGGTGACAGCGACCCTCGCCGACGGTCGGGCCGGTGGTCATCGCTCGCTCACCTTGTGCGCGTTGCGGGCCGCAGGCGGGGGAGGTGCACCGTGAGACCGCTCAACCGCGCGCCCGCCTGCCGCGGCATGACCCTGGTCGAAGCCCTCGTCGGCCTGCTTCTCCTCAGCCTCGTACTCGTCGCCCTGCTCGCCCTCCTCGATCTCTCGGTCGGGGCGGCCGCAGCGCAGGGAGCGGTTGCCGACCTCACCGAGAGCCTGCGCTTCGCGCGCGCCGCGCTGGCCCGTGCCGCCCGGATGGCGGGAAGTGGCGGTCTGCCCCTCGTGGTCGACAGCGGTGCCGGCCTGCGACCGGTTGCCCTCGAGGTGGACGACAACGTCCAGGGTGGGTCGGTAGGTGGCCGGGTGGTGGTGGATGGCACCGACGTGCTCCGCGTCCGTGGCATCCTCACCGGGGTCCTCTACGATCTCGGGCCCGGCGACGCCGATCTCGCTGCGGGCGTCGTGACGCTCGCGGCGGCTTCCACCCTCGACGGCCGTCCGCGGGCACTCGAAGTACCCCCGACCCCGGCCGGTCACCCATTGCTGCTGCGTCTCGTCCACCCGCTGGCGATCCGCGCGGTGGTCGGCGGCGGCCTCGTCATCGCCCGCCACTACTCCGACTATCGGGTTGTGGAGGTCGCGGGCGCCGAGTGGAGCGACGAGGCCGAAGCGGAAGACGAGGGCACCTGGGTGCGGCTACGCATCGACGCCGCCGGGGTCGGCAGTCTCAACCCGGGCGGCAGGGTGGCCCCGGCGTGCTCCAGCTGTACCACGGCGGCCGCCTTTCTCGACGACCTCGCCTTCTTCGTCGGCGTCAACGAGGCCGGCGGCCCCAGCCTCTACCGCTGCCGGGGCGATGCTGTGGCCGAGGAGCTGGTCCCGGACATCTCCGACCTCCAGGTGGCTCTCGGGTGCGATGTCGATGCGGACCGCGAGCTACGGCCGGCGGAGTACCTTCAGTCGGCCGTCAACCCTACGGCTCCGAGCGGCTCCGAGCTCCTTGCTCTGGTCGAGGTCCGGCTCGCCCTGGCGGCGAGAACGCCGCGGCCGGACCGCCGCTACACGGAAGCCCCGCCGAGGCTCGAGAACGGCGCGCACTCCGTCCCCGGAGCGAGCCACCACCGGCACCGCGCCACCCGTATCACCGTCGCGCTGCGCAGCCAGCCGCCCCTGGAGGTCCAATGAACGCACGCTCGAGGTTCACCCGCGCGGCGACCTCGCCCAGCCAACCGGGCGAGCGTGGCTCGGCCCTTGTCGCTGCCCTCGTCCTCATGGTGGTGCTCACCGTGGTGGTTTTCACCGTCGTGACTCGTGCCCTTCTCGTGGCCCGTCTGGCGGCCACCGAGCGGACATCGCTCAAGGCCTTCGACGCCGCCGACGCCGGGATCGAGGCCAGCAAGGCCCGCTTGCGGACCGTGCACACCGGCTCCTTTCGCTTCGTTCTACCCGACCTGGTGGGCCCGACTGGCGGGCAGCGACGGGGCCGCATCGCGGTGTCCGTAGCCGGCCTCCGGCCGGCGGGAGCGCCCCGCCCCATCGTCGGTACGCAGCTCGGTGGAGGGCAGGGCGGTGCCACGGGCCTTTACACGGTGCCCTTCACCACCGCAGCCGATGCCATCCATGAACCATCCGGTGCCACTGCGCGAATCACCGTTGTGCTCGCGGCGGGGCCGCTCCCCCTGGCACCGACGAACGATTAGAAGGAGGTCGTCATGCTCACCACGACCCAGCGATGGCCGACTTTCGCAATCCTCACCGCAGGCCTCTTGCTCGCCGTGGCGACGGCGGGCGCCGATGACCGCCAACTCCTGCGCACCGATGGAGCACCCCCGAACGTCGTGGTGATCCTCGACGCCGGGATTGCCATGACCCATGATGTCGCCACTGGAACCCTTCGCCTGCCTGCGTCCGGCGACGACGAGGGCGGAGGGGTGACCACCCTCGTGGCGCGCTACGGCATGGAGGAGCTGCGATCCGCGTTCCGCAGCGCCGGCCGTCCAGCCGGCGACGCGGAGATCCTCGCCGCGCTCGGCAGCGGCGCCAAGCTCACCCAGGCCAAGCACGTCCTTCGCGAGCTCATCGACGGCGGCCTCGACGTCAACCTGGGGTTCACCTTCACGGAGCACCGCGGGCTTGAGGTCAGCCACCTCGACTACCTCTACGAGGTGGCCGAGGCGGATGCCGCCGGCCGGCCGCAGCGTATGCTTGACGGCACCGGGCCCGGAACTCTCCTGCGCCTGGGAGCGGCGGGCACGGTGCACGACTCGGGTGACGCCGGCTCTCCCGCCCCCTTCTACCCCGTACGCTTCGGCGCTGACGGCACCGAGAGCTTCTTCGTGGTGGGCAGGGATGGCGGCCCGTGGACTCCGGTCCCGCGACCCCCCGCGGACGGGCGGTCGGGCGAAGCGTACATCGAGTCCTACCTCGTGGGCCCCGGCGGAGTGCGCAAGATCGCAGCGGCTCTCCCTCCCTACTACTACCCGGCGTACGACTGGCGGAGCCTGTCACCGCCGCTGCGCCAGGGCTTCGAGGGGGCTCGCAGCTGGCTCGAGGTGGCGGCGGCCCTGGGTCGGCCGTACAGCGATGCGCGGGGGGCGCGAGCCTTCCGCGACTGGGTGCTGTCTCAGCTCGACCACGCCCAGATGGGGTCGCGTGAGCTCCGCCTCCGTGAGGACCTCTACGCATGGGACGCGGCCGTCGGAGCGTTTGTCTCCCGCTCGAGCCGGACCACCGACCTGCGCTGGCGGCAGGTCTTCGTCCTGGCCGACCACGAGCCCTCGGAGGAGGGCGCGGGCCCGAGGTCGGTCACCGCGGTGCGGCTGCCCGAGGCGGAGGCCTGCTCCGGCTACGAACCGTCGAACCCCGGTGAGAACGAGCCCGCCGTTCCACTGGTCCGGCCCGATGCCGGCCCCGGCGAGGTGGCGTGGTCGCGGCAGCGGGTCGCCGAGCTCCTGGCGCCGCAGGCCGACGCCCATCGCGGTCCGGTCTTCTACTTCCCGACTCGCGAGCCGGCAGCCTCTCTCCCGGCCGCGCGGGCGAGCTGGTTGCCGGGAACCGACGCGATCGTGGCGGGGGGGCGGCGGCCCCTGACGGCCATGCTCGATCGGCTGGCAAGCTACTTCACGGAGGTCGCCGCCTGGGACGATCCCTTCGCCGACTGCAGGCGCGATGTCGTCGTCCTCATCACCGACGGAGGCGAGACCTGCGCCGAGCCGGAGGGAGCGTGCGTGGCGGCGGCCGGTCTCGGCCGCCGTCGGCCGCCGGTGCGCGTCTACCCCGTGCTGTTCGGTGCCGCCCGGGAGCAGGAGACGCGAGCACGGCCCACGATGGAGTGCATCGCGGCCGCCACCGGCGGGGCGGTGTTCAGCGCCCGAGACGAAGCGGAGCTGCGGCAGGCGCTGGTGACGATCGCCGGCGACATCGACGCGGGTGCCGGCGCCTATGCGCCACCGTTGATCCCGGCGGCGACGCCCGGAGGCGGGCGGATCTCGTACGTCGGGAGCTTCACGCCCGTGCCCGGTCGCTCGGTCTGGCGGGGCCACATGCGGGCGTATGCCGCGGCGGCGGAGGCCCCCTTCGGCGAGGGAGCCGGTCCCGCGGCGGCAGGGGCCCTCTGGGACGCCGGCGACACCCTCGCCGCCCTTCCCGCCGGCGCCCGCCACGTCTTCTTCGGCCTGAGCAGTGGTGACGGCGGAGGCGGAGTGGCGCAGCAGCCGGGCGCGCGGGTCGAGCTGGGCCTCGGGCTCGCCGACGGGAGTGGCGCGGCAGGTGCGCTGCTCGCCGAGCTGGTGCTCGGCGAGGCGGTGGACGACGAGCACGAACGCGCCCGGCTGGAGTCCGCCATCGCGTTCACCCTCGGGCAGGCGGCGGGGTACGACGGCGAGACCGGCCGGCCGCTCGCGGGCCGCGGTACCGCATACGACTGGTGTGGCTTCACCGACGTGGCCCCCGCCGGCGGCGTATCTGGCGCTCCGGCCCCCTGCGGTGACGGACGGACCGTGCTCGGCACCGAGAAGCTCGGAGACATCTTCCACTCCGCGCCCCAGCTGCTCGCCGGCCCCTCCTGCTACCCGTGCTGGCTCCGGGATCTTCACGGTTACCGTGGGAACTCGGGGTCGGCCGGCGGCGAGGGCTTCGCGGGCCGCTACCGGCACCGGCGTCGGGTTGTGCTGGTGGGTGCCGACGACGGCACCCTGCACGCCTTCGACGCCGGGCTGTGGGACGCAGACAGCGCCGGGTACGACTCCGGCACGGGACGCGAGCTCTTCGCCTGGCTGCCGCGGGGCGTCATGGGCACTCTCGATGACCTCGCGGGCGGCACTCAGCACCACTGGACGGTGGACGGCACGCCCACCGTCGCTGATGTCGTCATCGACCGTGGGCCAGTGGGTGCGGGCGCCTCCGAGCAGCGGGAGTGGCGTACGGTCGTACTCTTCGGAGAGCGTCGCGGCGGGCGGTCGTATGTCTGCCTCGACCTCACCGATCCGGACGGATCGGCTCCCCCCGCGGGGGACCGAGGGATCGCCACCATGGACTCAGCCGGGCGGCTCGCACTGGCGACGTTGGAGCCCGACCCCCGGGCTCCCCGCTGCCTCGACGGCCGCGGCCCCGGCTGCCCGCGTCCGTGGCCGGCCTTTCGCTGGGAGGTCAGGGACGACTCCGACGAGGACGGCAACGGCCGAGCCGACATGGGTCAGACCTGGTCTCGCCCGCTGGTGAGCTTCGTCCGGGTCGAGGTGGACGGGAGGATCGAGACGCGCAGCCTCGCCTTCGTCGGCGGCGGCCTCGGGTCCGACGGGCTCTCCACCTCGCCCGCCGCCGGCAACTTCGTGTACGGCCTCGATGTCGAGACCGGCAGGATCCTGTTCAAGGCGCCCACCGCGGGAATGGTCCCCGGCGATCTTGCCGGGCTCGATCTCGACCTCGACGGCTTTGTCGAGACACTCTACTGGGGTGACACGAGCGGGCGCCTCTACCGCATGGAGCTGCCCCAGCCGGTGCCGGTGGATGGCTCCACCGGGAGGATCAGGGCGTGGGCTCCCCAGGTCCTCTTCGACGCCGGGGACGACGGTGGCGGTGGCCGGGTGGAGCGACCCTTCTTCGTGCGGCCGAGCCTGGCGGTGGCCGCGAGTGCCGGCGGACCCACCGTCGTCCTCGCGATCGGTACCGGTAACCGCGACGACCTCCTGGCGCCGAGCGCAGCCGCGAACCGGTTCTACCTCCTCGCCGACCGGCCTCCGGCCGGCGGCCGGCCGCTCACCGAGGCCGACCTCGCTCCTCCGGTCCCTGCCGACGGTGCGCCGGCGGTAACGCCTTCGCTGCTCGACGTCTACCCTGGTTGGTACCTGGTATTCGAGGGCACTACCGCCGCCGGGCCCCCGCCGGCGGAGAAGGTGACGGCACCGGCGATGATCCTCGACAACCAGGTGGTGTTCTCGACCTTCACTCCCGGGCCTGCGCCCGGCACCGGCGGCGACGCTCCTGGGCGCGCTCGCTGCGGCCGCGCCGGGCGGGCACGGACCTACCGGGTGCGCCTCGCGAACGGCGACCCGCCGGAGGATACCGAGGCGGGGCGGTACGTCGAGCATGAGCCCGGCGCGGTGGTGGCGGGCGAGTCTGTCGTATTCGCCGGCGCCGATGGTAAGATTCATGGTGTCATGATCCTGGACGACCTCGAGCTCGAGGAGCCTGTGGCCGCGGCGGACGTTGCGGTCAAGGTGGAGTCCTGGAAGGAGGAGTGATGCGACGTCACGTCGTCCCTTGCGTTGTCGTCCTGGCGATCCTCGCCGCGGCCAGCGCGCTCCCGGCGCATGCCGGTCAGGTGGTCGTGCTCCGCAGTGGGGCGACGGTCGAGGTCGCCAGCGCCCGCATACAGGGGAGCCAGGTCTTCGTGACCTTCCCGAACGGCCGGATGCAGGCGTACTCGGTGGAGGACGTGGACCTCCGAGCGTCCGGCCTCGAAGCGCCGCCGCCGCCGCCGATAGAGGTTCAGGCGACGCCGTCGGTGGGCGCGGTGGGACTCGCCGCCCATGCGAGTGCGCCCCTCGGCCGCTTCAGCATCAGCGACGCGGACGTCGGTCACGTGACCGACGTCCCGCCGGGTGCGGCGGAGGAGAGCCCGGCCGCAGACCGCAAGGCCGCCGCCACGGCCCTCAGGATCTCCGGCCTCGCAAACAAGATCGAGGGCAGCACCGTGACCGTGACCGGCCTCGTGACGAACACCGGCGGTCGGGGGCTGAGTGCGGTGACCCTCGAAGCCCAGGCCGTGAACGGCGAGGGTGCGCCCATCGGTACCGGGCGGACCACCATCGCGCAGCCGCTCGACCAGAACCAGGGAGCCTCGTTCACTATCGGCTTCTCCGCCGAGGGGCCCGTGGCCGACGTCCGGGTGCGGGCGGTGGCGGCGGTGGCAGAGGTCAACTTCGAGACGCGCCCTGAAGCCCAGCCGCAGGCCGAGGGCGAGCCGAGCGAGGAGCCGGCGGCCCGCGCGCAGGCGCCGAAGCCGACGCCGAAGCCGACCCCGGAGCCCCCTTCACCGAACCAGTGGGCGCCGCAGGGCAGCTCGGCCAACCAGTGGGCGCCCACCGCTCCGGTGGGCGGTGGAGGCGGCTCCGGCAGGTGACGCCGTCGGTGCTGCCGTGCAGGTGACGGACCCCCCTGCCGGGGTCCGTTCGTCGTTGGCGCTGCCTACTTCGCCGCCGGACGGGCCCGGCGGTCGAGGATCGTCTCGATCTCGTCCATGATGCGGTTCATGCGGGCGATGAGGGCGTCGTAGGGCGTGGTGGTGGCGAGGTCGACACCGGCTTCCTTGAGCAGCTGGTAGGGGTACTCCGAGCCCCCAGCCTTGAGCACGCCCAGGTAGCGGTCCACGGCACCCGGCTCACCGTCCATCACCTCCTGGGCGAAGAGCGACGCCGCCGCGATGGAGGTCGCGTACTGGTAGACGTAGTAGTCGTAATAGAAGTGGGGGATGTAGGCCCACTCCACCGTGTAGGCGTCGTCGATACTCATGACGCCCGCGTCCTGGCCGTGGTAGCGGCGCAGCAGCTCGCCATATAGCTGCGACAGGCGCTCGCCCGAGAGCGCCTCGCCCTTCTCTACCATCGTGTGGATCTCGAGCTCGAACTCGGCGAACATCGCCTGACGGAAGAAGGTCCCCCGCAGCCCCTCCAGCGCCGAGCCGAGGTAGAAGAGCCGCTCGTCGTCGTTCTTGGCGGTGTCGAGCATGTGGTCGAGGAGTAGGGCCTCGTTGAAGGTCGACGCCACCTCGGCGACGAAGATCGAGTAGTCGGCGGTGGGGAAGGGCTGGGCGGCATTGGCAAGGTACGAGTGCATGGTGTGACCCCACTCGTGCGCGAGCGTCGACACCGACTCGTAGTCGTCGTTGAAGTTCATCAGCACGAAGGGGTGGACATCGTACACCGAGCCCGAGGAGTACGCCCCCGAGCGCTTGCCGGGTCGGGGGTAGACGTCCATCCAGCGCTGGGAGAAGCCGCGCTTCACCGTCTCCACGTACTTGGGTCCCAGCGGCGCCACCGCTTCGAGGGTGAGCGCTTCGGCCTTGGCGATGGGGAACTTCAGGTCCGAGCTCACCAGCGGCGGGTAGATGTCGTAGTAGCGCAGGTCGTCGATGCCCAGCATGCGCCCGCGCAGGCGGAGGTAGCGCTGGAGGGTCGGGAGGTTGTCGTTCGTGGCCTTGATGAGCGTGTGGTAGACCGCCTCGGGCACGTTGTCGCCGTCCAGGGCGTCGGCCAGTGCGGTGGGGTACTTATGCACCTGGGCGTAGAAGAGGTCGCGCTTGAGCTGAGAGTAGAGCGTGACCCCGCAGGTGCGCTGGTAGTCGTGCCAGGTGCCGAAGAAGGTGTCGAAGACGCGCTTGCGGTCGGCGCGGTCGGCCACCGAGCGGTACTTCGTATAGCCCGACTGGTCGAGGCGTGCCTCGGTGCCGTCGGCCAGACGGATGGTCGGCCACGGAATGTCCGCGTTTGCGAGAATTCCATAGGTCGTGGCGGCGGTGTCCGAGACCAGGCCGGCGGCGGCGACCACGCCCTCGGCCTCAGTGCCCAGAGTGTGCGGGGCCCTGCGCAGCACGTCTTCCAGGTAGTGGCGGTACTCGTCGAGTCCCGGCTCCTGGGTCAGGAAACCCTCGATCCGTTCGCGCCCAACGGCGAGGATCTCGGGCTCGAGGAAGCTGGTGGCCTGCGCCACCTTGGTGGCGATCATGCCCGCCTCCTGCCTCATCTCCAGGGGGCGGGACTCGCGGGTGTTCTCGTCCGACAGCATCGAGGCGTAGGCCATCACCCGGCGCAGCTTGAGCGACACACCGAAGACGGTGTCCATGCACTCCTTGAGCATGGCGGCGCTGTCGCCGAGGTGGCCCTGGTACGCTTCGATACGGTCCAGACTGGCGCCCACGGTCTTCGTCGCGCTTGCCCAGGCCTCGTACGAGGGGTAGAGGTCAGTCAGGTTCCAGCGGTATGCGGTGTCGTCTTGGGGCACGGTCTCTCCTCCCGCGGCGGCGATTGTCGCCACGCCAAACGCCACCAGCAACCCGATCGAGACGATGCAGCATTTCCTCATCATGGTTCCTCCCGAAGGTGCGCCCGTTGTGGGCAGGACATCGTAACCCGTCCGCACCGAGAGGTGCACGCCGGAGGGGGGGAGATTCGGAGCCCTCCCGCAATCGGGGCTCGGTCTCGAGGAGCAGGTACAATGGCGCGCATTCGCCTCGGGTGAGAGGCACCGCTGGAGGATCGATGGCGCACGGTTTCGAGCTCGAGGACAGACTGGACACGGTTCGCAGCTGGCGGCACCGGGACAACCGCCTGGTGGTGCTCACCTGCCCCACTCCGGTGGCCCCGGTAGCGAGCTTCTGCGTGGTCTACCGGGTGGGATCGCGGTCGGAGAGCAGCGGGCATACCGGCGCCACCCACCTGCTCGAGCACCTGATGTTCAAGGGTACGGAGCGCTTCTGCCGCGAGAAGGGCACCGAGGCGGCGAGGGTGCTGCAGCGGGTCGGCGCCGCCTTCAACGCCACCACGTGGCTCGACCGTACCAACTACTTCGAGACTCTCCCGGTGGAGCACCTTCCCCTGGCCGCCGAGCTGGAGGCCGACCGGATGCGCAACGCCCGCATCCGCGACCAGGATCTCGCCACCGAGCGCACGGTGGTCCTCAACGAGATGGAGCGCGGCGAAAATGAGCCGTTCGACCTCCTCATGCATGCCTCATTCGCCCACGCCTTCCTCGAACACCCCTACCACCACCCCACCATCGGCTGGCGTTGGGATGTGGAGACGGTCAGCGCAGCAGAGCTGCGACGCTACTACGATCACTACTACCACCCGGACAACGCGGTGGTGGTGGTGGCCGGGGACGTGGCCGAGGAGGCTGCGCTGGCCGAGGTCGAGCGCCACTTCGGAGCGATCCCACCGGCGCCGGAGCCGATTGCTCACGAGGTCACCCGCGAGGGCGGGCAGCGGGGCGAGCGCCGGTTTGCCGTCCACAGGGCGGGCGAGCTGGGTTGGCTGGCCCTGTCATGGCACACGCCCGCCGCGCTCCACGCCGACCAGCCCGCCCTCTCGGTGTTGGCACAGGTGCTCTCGGAGGGTGTGACATCCCGCCTCTACCAGAAGCTGGTGGAGACAAACCGCTGCCTGGGAGTGCACGCGTTCGCCTGGCAGCTCCACGACCCGGGCCTGCTCCAGGTCTACGCCACCTTGGCGCCCGGGGTCGGCCATGTCGAGGTGGAGGAGGTCATCCGCGACGAGGTGCGCTCGTTGCGCTCGGCGCCGCCCGCTCCTGACGAGCTCGCCCGCGCGAAGGTCCAGGTGCGTACCGACCTTGCCTTCCACCGGGAGTCCCCCTCCCGCATCGTGGCGGGCCTGTCGGAGGCGGTCGCGGCCGGTGACTGGCGCCTCTTCCTGCGTGAGATGGAGCTGGTGGAGGCGGTGACTGCCGCCGACGTCAGCCGGGTCGCCGCCACTCACCTGGGCGACCTGAACCTCACGGTGGGCCGTTTCGTGGCCGAGGGCAACGGCCATGGGGGAGTCGTCGCGGAGGCTCCCCAGCCCCGGCCCTGCTTCCTGCGCCGGCCCTTTGCCGAGCGCGTGGCCCTGCGCGACCTGCCTGGGGGCGCTCGGCTCGCCGTGCTCGCCAACCCGCACGCGCCCACCGTCACCGTCGCCGGCTCACTCTTGGCGGGTCGGGCGTTTGCCGGTGTCGAAGAGCGAGCAGTGCCGGCGGTTACCGCCCTCATGCTGGAGCGCGGCACTGTCCGCCACGACCGTCTGGAGCTGGCCCGGGAGCTCGAGGATCATGGTCTCGAGCTCGGGGTGGAGACATCGTCGGGTGCGCCGAGCCTCGTGACCTTCGCCGGGCAGGGCCTGGCAAGTGAGCTGCCCCGGCTCGCCCAGATGCTGGTCGAGCTGCTGCGCTGGCCGACGTTTCCAGCCGACCAGCTGGAGCGGGTGCGGGAGCACCTGCTGGGCGAGCTGGCCCAGGAGCGTGAGGATACCTTTGCGAGGGCCCTCGGAAGCCTGACCCGTCACCTCTACCCCTCCGCCCATCCGCACTATCGGCGTGAGGTGGGCGCCCGCGAGGCAGAGCTGCGCAGCCTCGAGCGGGGCCAGCTGGAGGCCTTCCATCGGCGTGCGTACGGCCCGGCCTCGCTGCTGCTGGCGGTTGTCGGCGACGTCGAGGCGGAGAGTACTGCGGATCTCATCTCCGGTCTGCTCGATGAATGGGAGGGCGGAATGACACGGCCGCCGGTGGTGCCGGACCCGGCTCCGGCGGTGCCGGCTGACGAGCGGGTCGACATCCCCGACCGGCCCAACCTCGACGTCGTCCTCGGCCACGCCGCCACCCTACGGCGCAGCGATCCTGACTGGGCGGCGGCCGTGCTCGCCAACTCCTGCCTCGGCCAATCCACTCTCACCTCTCGCCTGGGTGTCGAGGTGCGCGACACCGCGGGGCTCACCTACGGCATCTTCTGCCGTTTCTTCGGCACTCTGCAGGTGCCGGGCCCGTGGGCCACGGCCCTGGGAGTGGCCGGCGTCAACCTCGAGCGGGCGATCGCACTGTGCCGGCGAGTGATCGGGGACTACGTGGTCGCGGGGCCGAGCGAGGAGGAGCTCAACGAGGAGCGGCTGGCGCAGTCGGGTGCTTATCGCGTCGGCCTCGCCACCAACGCCGGAGTGGCGCGGGAGCTGGTGGGCGCGCTCAGCGCGGGTCTGCCGGTGGCCTTCCTCGACGAGTACCCTGAGCGGCTCCTCGCCGTCACGGTTGACGAGGCGGTGGCGGCGGTACGGCGACACCTGCACCCGGAGCGTCTGGTGGTTGCGGTGGCGGGAAGCCTGCCGCAGGACGGTGACGAGGTGACGACGACCCCGGCTCACCCCTCCGGTGAAGGGCTCGAGGGTAAAGAGTAGGCTCCATCCTCCCACCCACTCCAGCGGTGGACGTCAGGGCGCCGGTGCGCGAGATTCGCGTGCCTGGCGGTTCTTGCACCGGAACGCCGATCGCCGCTGCCGGCATGATCTCAGGGTTTCGTGCGCTCTTGGAGGATCGTGATACTATTCATTTAAGTGCCTCATTATAAGTTCTTTGTGGTCGATATGCGAGCAGCATGACAACCCGGCTCAACAGGATGAGGGAGGAACTGTAATGGCCAAGTTCACGGACGTGGTGATCGACTATGTTGGCGACAAGGTGACTTGTGATCCACTGCAGACGACGGTCTACTATGACCACCCTTCCGCTGCCGACTCGGTGCGCTGGGTCGTGCAGACCTTCCCGGACAACGCCGAACGGGTCGAGCTCCAGTGGGAGGTCGAGGCGCCCTTCCGCGATTTTGGTGCCTCCCTGCACAACGGCAAGATCGTCCTCCTGGGCAACGGCAACAAGGCCAAACGAGGATCCTACAAGTACACGATCGTGTTCCTCGACGCCGCCGATGAGGTGGTCGCCGACCTCGACCCGATGATCGTCAACGAGCCTCAACCGTAGGAGCTTCTGGGCGCCCGTTCAGGACGAGGACACGTCCGATGTCGACCCCGGGGGCGGAGGCGCTGCGCCGATTGCGGCCCGCAGGGAGTCGAACCACGGGAGGTCGAGCCACCGCGGGTTGAGGCCCAGCTGGAGTGCACGGCGTGCCTGGCCGACGCACGAGTTCCGTTCGCCCACCACGGCGTACACGAGCGCCGCCGAGAACGCGGCAAATGGGTCGTCCGGCACGCGGCGTATCTCCTCCTGGGCCGCGGCCACTGCCTCTTGATTGCGCCCGAGATGGGCCAGCGCCTGGGCCCGGGAACCGACGATCTCGGGGTCGGCCGAGGCCGCGTCGGTGGCCCTGAGGAGCTGGCTGTAAAGACGCGTCCCCGCGGCGCTGTCACCTGCCAGGGTGAGGGCATCCCCGAGGCCCAGCATGGCCGGGGCGTAACCCGGCACGAGCTCGAGGACCTGGCGGAAGTGGGTTGTCGCGTCTTGGTAGCGGCCGGCGAGAAGCTCCGCGGTCCCGAGGTTCGCGAGCCAGGGCACCGAGCGCGGGTTGGACTCGACGAGGTGTCGGTAGAGCCCGACCGCACGTGCGGGATCACCGGCGGTCAGCTCGAGCTGGGCGAGCTTGCCCGTCAGATAGGAGTTGCCGGGCGCAGCCTCGAGACCGCGCTCGAGATCGCGACGAGCGTCGGCGATGTGGCCCGCGTTGAGCTCGGCGTTGCCAAGGCTCCAGAGGTTGAGCCACGAGGGCAGGATCTCCACTAGGTCGTGGAAGCTCGCCAGTGCCTCCTCGGGATGCCCCGTGCGCATTGCCAGCTTCGCGCGGTCCTCGAGAATGTCGGGGTCCTCGGGTCGCACCGCTGCGAGGTGCTCCACCGCTGCGCGGGCACTCTCGAGGTCGCCGGCCGCCAGCTCGACGTCGAAGAGGGCGTCGATGGTGCGCGGGTCGTCGGGTGCCACCTCCTGGGCGTGGCGGACCGCTGCCCGGGCGCGTTCGAGGAAGCGGCGGTCCTTCTCGGCCTCGTACAGGAACCGCGCCTGATTGGCTTCGAGGGTCGCCGCTTCGACGAAGCGGGGAGCTCGTTGGCGCAAAGCGGTCAATCGGTCGAGAACCTCGACGCCGCTCAGCGCTGGGGTGGGGTTGTCAATGGCGGCGGAGAGCCGGAGGTACTCGGCCATCTCATCGGCGCTGGCCGACAGCGGCCGCGCTCCCTGCCGAAGCGGGCGCTTCGGGTAAGCGCTCCGCAGGTGATTGGTCACCGCCTCGGCGATCAGGAGGTAGGGGTCACCGCGGCTGGGAACGGCGAACTCGTCGGTCCAGAGCAGCGCTCCGTCGCTGCCACGCAGGCGGCGCAGGGTGATCCGGAAGGTCGCCTCCAGTGGCGCCACCGTGGCGGCGATGACCTCCTCGGCGGCAACCGCGCGGGCGACCGTCTCGGCGCCGCCGGTCACGCGATCCACCGCTCTGGGATCGACGACCACCGTGCCGGCCAGGGCGCTGGCGCCGTTGAGCAGAGCGGTGCGCACCGCGCGTCGGACCAGGTCGGCGGTGGGGGGCGAGTTGGCGCTGACGAGCTCGGGCTGGAGAATCGCGACGTAGAGGGTGGGTGGCGGGCGGTGCGCCCAGCGCACGGCCCCGACCACGGCCAGGATGGTGGCCGCGATCACGGCAACGCCGATCAGCCACCGCCAGCGGAGAAGGCGGCGCCGGCGGGCCGCTGCCGTGATGCGCGACAGGCTGGACCGATCCGATGTCCCGGTCTGCCACAGCTCACCCAGAGCGGCGAGCGCCACCGCCACCTCGAGGGCGCTCTGGGGTCGGCTTGGGGCTTCCTTCTCGAGCAGCTGCTCGATGAGCAGCGCCAGGGGCCCGGGCACCGCGCGATTGACCCGGTTGGCGGGTAGGGGGCGGTGACGCACGACGCGCTGCATGGTGTCCAGCGGCCCCGACCCCTGAAAAGGGTGCCGCCCGGTCACCATCTCGTACAGGAGCGAGCCCAGAGAGAAGAGGTCGGAGCGGCCGTCCACCTCGTGGCCCTGGGCCTGCTCGGGCGACATGGCGCGGCTCGTGCCCATGACCACGCCGTCCTGCGTGAGGCTATCCTCCTCCCGTGCCGTGTCCACGCGCTTGGCCAGACCGAAATCCAGGACCTTGATGCGCCCGCCCCGGGTGACCATAACGTTCTCGGCCTTGAGGTCCCGGTGGACGATCCCCGCCTCGTGCGCCGCAGCCAGACCTTCGGCGATCTGTCGGGCCAGATCGACGGCGTAATCCGGGGCCAGCGGTCCGTCCAGCAGAGTCACGGCCAGGGAGCGCCCCTCCAGGTACTCCATGACGATCCAGTCCATCGAACCATCGTTGACGATGTCGAACACCTGGGCGATGGCGGGGTGGTTGAGCCCGCCCGCCGCCCGTGCCTCCCGTTGCAGCCGTTCCCGGCGCTCCGGCGAGATCTCCCTGTCGGGGTGGAGCGACTTGAGGGCCACCCAGCGCTGCAGTCGGTCGTCCCATGCCTTGTACACCGCTCCCATCCCGCCGGAACCGAGGTGCCCTTCAATGCGGTAAGGTCCGATGCGCTGGGGTTCCATCGTAGGCATTCTAGCCCCTCAGTCCCGGCCGCCCATCAGTCCCAGTCGACCATCAGGTGCTGCACAGGCATCGGCAGGCGGTCGCGGAGCTCCGCGACGAACGACTCCACCTCACGCAGGCGGTGGCGCCGCGAGGCGTGGAGGAGCACCAGGTGGCGGCAGCTGAGACGGTCGGCTGCGGCGAACAGGTCGTCGACGTGCAGGTGACCGAACTCACGGGCCCGATCGCGGTCGCCGGGACGGAAGAACGAGCACTCCAGGAGAACGATCTCGGCAACAAGCGCTTCGGGATGAGTGGTGAAGATGCCAGGACCGGTGTCGGCACAGTAGGCGAGCACGGGGATCTCCACCTCCTCGGTGACCTCCTCGCCGGCCCGCGCGCGTTGCGCGATCTCTGCCTGCGGCCGGCCGGCGAGGGCGGGGCGGAGGTGACGCTTGCGCCACAGCAGCCGCGTTCCGAGGGTCGGCACCCAGTGGTCTGTGGCGAAGAGCTCCAGGTCCATGTCGGGCCGCAGCTGGTAGCGGCTGCCGCCTTCCAGCGGGACCACGTCCACCGCATAGGGTCGGCCGCCTTCAAGGGTGGCGTACAGCTCGAGAAGGCGCGTCAGCCCCTCGGCGATGGCCAACGGCGCCAGCACCGTGCCCACCCCCATGGAGTTTAGAAAGCGCTGGCTGGCCCAGTAGGCGAGCCCGCCGAGGTGATCGACGTGACCATGGCTCACCAGGGCTGTCGTCATGGGCGGCAGGGCGCGGTGCGGGCGCCCCGGGTCGAGCGCTAAGCGCAGCTGCGGAAGCAGGACGAGGGTTCCCTCGCCGGCACGGGAGCCGCCCACCAGAGCGACGTCTCCCCACGAGGTCTCCAGAGCGAGGCGCCGCAGCGACGTCACGAGGCGGCTCGGACCAGGAAGAAGGAGGGGTGGTCGCCGGCCCCGGGCATGTCCACGCGGAGCGTCCAGGCGCTGCCCGAGGGCATGTTCCTGGTGAAGGAGGCGGACCCCACCGGGCCCTGCTCCCCGGCCACGAGCTCGATGTCGATGCTGTGGCTACCGGCCGGCACGGTGAACGTCTGCTTGACCTGGCCGGCACCCTTCTTTTTGAGTCCGAGAAAGCCCTTGCGGGTGAAGTCGAAGGGGACGCGGCCCAGAGACGCGCCGTCGACGCTGACGATCATCGTGCCGGCATTGAGGGGCGAGTTGAAGTACAGGGTGAGACGGGCAGGATCGCTGGCAACGGAGCCAGCGGCGCTGGCGACGGACCGTGGTGTGCCGGCCACGGGAGCTGACGCCGGCCGGCTGGGTACTCTCACCGTGCGGCGGGCGAGGTGCTCGCGCGTGAGCTCGAGAAAGCTCGACGCCAGCTCGTCGGCGGGGTTGAGTTCGAGGGCCTGTGCGAAGAGCTCGGCGGCCTCGCCGAAGCGGCCCTTGCGGTAGAGCTGGCGCCCGGTACTCACCAGCTCGGCCCCGCGGCGGCGCTCGTTCTCGCTGCGCACCTGCTCGGCGAGGCGACGTCTCGCCATCTCGATGACGCGCCGGGCTGCCGGCGAGGCCGGGGCCTGGTCGAGAGCGGAGCGCGCGACGACGGCGGCGGCGGCGGGATCGCCGGGCAGCGTGGCGAGCGCGCGGCGCAGAGCCAGCGAGGTTTGATGAAGGCCCAGGATCGCCGAGGCGTCGGGTGCCGGGAAGGGACCCTCGTCGCGCAGGGCTGCGAGGCCGCCGAGGAGAGCGGCCCACACTACGACCCAGGCGGCCACCACAGTGATCGCCCAGTGGGTCGCGACCTCCCAGTGCAGCGGCTCGGGTAGCGGCAGCCGCGCGAGCAGAGCGTGCCAGCTGGTCCGACGTGACGGGGCGGAGACGAGGGTGTCCTCCACGTCAGGGGTTGGCGCGTTCTCGCCCGGCCGGTGCCCGGTCGGGATGCCGGCGGCGCCGGCCGACGTACCACCGGGCGCGAGGCTGCGGGCCATGGCGAGAAGCACCGCGGCGAGGTCGTCGCCGTTCTGGAAGCGCTTCTCGGGGACCTTCTCCAGGCACTTGAGGACGATAGGGTTGAAGGTTGGGGGAAGCTCCGTCGCGGCGACCGATGGAATCGGCGGCGAAGCATCGACGATTGCCCGGGTGACCTCGTGGAGGGTGGCGCCGGGAAAGGGGCGCTGGCCGGTGAGCAGCTCGAACAGCACGACGCCCAACGAGAAGAGGTCCGATCGGCCGTCCACCATGCCGCCGGTCACCTGCTCCGGAGACATGTAGTTGGGGGTGCCGAGGAACTGCCCGTCCACGGTGAGGTTCGACGCGTCGAGTCGGGCGATCCCGAAGTCGGTGATCTTAGTGACGCCAGCGTTGGTGATGAGAATGTTGGCCGGCTTGACGTCGCGGTGGACGACTCCCATGCGGTGGGCGTAGGCGAGGGCCGAGGCCACCGCTGCCACCAGCCGCGCCGCGGCCTGTGGAGGCAGGAGCCGGCTCTCGGCGAGGATCTCCTTGAGGTTGCGGCCCTCGACGAACTCCATGGCGATGAACACAAGACCCGTCGCAGGGTCCTCGCCCACGTCGTGAACTGTGACGATACCGGGGTGGGAGAGCCGCCCGGCCGCCCGGGCCTCGCGCAGAAAGCGCTCGCGGAGCTCGTCGGTGCTGTCCGCATCGAGGTCGATGCGGAGGGTCTTGAGGGCCACGTCACGGTCGATGATGGGGTCGTGGGCGAGGTACACGACACCCGTGGCGCCGCGTCCCAGCGTCTTGAGGATCTCGTAGCGGCCGATCGAGCTGACGCCCATCCGCCCTATTCTACCCACGCGAGGGGCGTCGTGCCGAGATGCCGATCTGGCGTGGCAGGGCCGATTCGACGCCCGCCCGCCGCAGGCTGGCCTGCCTGAGCGGTGGCACGATCCTTGCCTCATAAGCATTACGGCCTACTGGCCGCTGCTGGAGGAGTGGATGGAGCAGGCGATGCAGGGAAGTGCGGGAGCTGACCAGGTGGACCGGGCGGCGGCCCGGCTCGGCGAGATTCAGAGGGCCGTGTCGGATGTGGTGGTGGGACAGGAGCGGCTGGTGGAGTCGGTGCTCGTTGGCCTGCTTTGCCGCGGCCACATCCTGCTCGAGGGTGTGCCGGGCCTGGCCAAGACACTCACGGTGCGGACCCTTGCTAGAGTGGTGGGCGGAACCTTCCAGCGCCTCCAGTTCACGCCGGACCTGCTGCCCGCCGATGTCACCGGCACCCTCATCTTCGACCCCCGCACCAGCGAGTTCGTGCCCCACAAGGGGCCGGTTTTTGCCAACCTGGTGCTCGCGGACGAGGTCAACCGGGCGCCCGCCAAGGTCCAGTCCGCCCTCCTCGAAGCCATGGAGGAACGCCAGGTCACCATCGGCGACCACACCTACCCGCTCCCCTCCCCGTTCGTGGTGCTTGCCACGCAGAACCCCATCGAGCAGGAGGGGACCTATCCGTTGCCGGAGGCTCAGCTCGACCGCTTTCTTCTCAAGGTCCTGGTGGGGTACCCGTCGGCGGAGACCGAGCGCCGCGTCCTGGAGTACCACCTGCGCGAGCACTTCCCGGAGCCGCAGCCCGCGACGACCCTCGACGAGCTGAGCGAGCTCGAGGAGATCAGCCGACAGGTCTACCTGGACGATCGGATCCGCGCCTACATCGTGAGTCTGGTGGGCGCTACCCGCCAGCCCGCCGAGGTTGGCCTCGGCGACCTGGTTCCGTTGGTGGCGTTCGGCGCCTCGCCTCGCGCCTCCATCGCCATGGCCCGCGCAGCCCGCGCCGTGGCGCTCGTGCGGGGGCGCGCCTACGTCACCCCCGAGGACATCAAGGAACTGGCCCCGGCGGTGCTGCGCCACCGTCTGGTGCTCACCTACGAGGCCGAGGCCGAGGGCGTGACGGTGGAGGAGATCATCGATCGCACCCTGCTGGCGGTGGAGGTGCCGTGAGCGGGGGTCTCGCGCGGTTTCTCGGGCGCCCGAGCCCCGACGACCCGGTGCAGGAGGCCGGCCCTGAGCTGCGAGCCCAGGTGCGCCGGCTCGAGATCCGGGCACGGCAGGCGATGCGGGCGGGTCTGGTGGGCAAGTACCATAGCGCCTTCCGCGGACGCGGCCTCGAGTTCGAGGAGGTTCGCGAGTACCGGCCGGGAGACGACATCAGGACCATCGACTGGAACGTGACCGCGCGCAGCGGCCGGTTACATGTCAAGCTCTACCGGGAGGAGCGCGATCTCACGGTCCTCATGCTGGTCGACCTTTCGACCTCCACCCGATTCGGTAGCGGCGTGATGACGGTGCACGACCTCATCGCCGAGGTGTCGAGCCTGTTCGCGCTGGCAGGAGCGCGGCGGGATCGGGTCGGCGCCGTGCTCTTCGACCAGACGGTGCGCACCATCATCCCGCCACGGCGGGGTTGGCGGCACGGGCTCAGGGTGGTGCGCGAGGTCCTCGCCGCGGCGCCCGCCGGTCGCGGCACCGCGGCGGCGGCGGCGGTCCGCGCGGCCGGCCGGGTGCTGCATCGCCGTGGTGTGGTGGTGCTCGTGGCGGATCGCAGCTGCCCCCTGCCTCGGCGGGAGCTGGCCGCCCTCGCCGCCCGCCATGAGGTGGTGGTGGTGCGCGTCAGCGATCCCCTGCAGGATAAGGGGCCGGCGGTGCCGCTGCCGGTAGTGGACGGTGAGGGAGGGGTGCGGGGGATCGCCCATGGCGGCCCGGCGCGCGCGCCGGTGGCGGCGCCGCCCGGGATCGACGTCGTTGACCTCTCGACCGCAGCCGATTACCTCCCGGTGGTGCGGGCGATGCTGGAGCGCCGGGAGCGTCGCCGTGCGCACTGAGGACGTGCTGGTTCTCGCCGGTCTCGTGCTGGCCGTGGCGGTGACCGGTGGCGCCGCCACGGTGGGCTCTCCCCATCTCGAGGTGAGCGTGCCGACCGCCCCGGTGGCGGTGGGCGACCGCGTACGCGTCGACGTGCGAGCGGTGGGGACCAGCGATCTGACATGGGGTGGTCTCGAGATCGAGGCGCCGCCCGAAGGACCCTGGGCGGTGGCGGGTCCGGTGGAGGCGGTGTCGGCGGACAGCCCACCCGCGTGGCGGATCGAGCTGGCCCCCCTGGCGGTGGGCCTCCTCGAGCTCCCAAAGATGCACGTCACGGTGCGCGGGCAGGACGGCGAGCCCCACCAAGCCACGGCGGCCGCGTTGCCCACCGTCACCGTGACGACGGTCCTGCCGCCGGGCGAAAAGGTCAAGCCCGCAGCCCTGCACGAGCCGGTGGGAGTGCATGGCTTTCCGTGGGAATGGGTGCTCCCGGGGGCCCTGCTTCTGGTACCGCTGATCGCCCTCGGGCTGTGGGTGTTGCGCCGGTTGCGCCGGCGTGCCGTCAGTGGGGGCCCTGTGCCTGAGCTCCCGCCGCTGGCCGAGCTGGAGGCGCTGGTGGGGGTGCTCGTGGCCGCCGTCGGACGCGAGCCGGCGGAAACGGTCTGCGACCGCCTCGCTGGCGGCGTTCGCCGTTACCTCGGACGCATCAGCGGGGAGCCCGCCCAGGACATGACCTCTTTCGAGCTGCGCCTGCTGGGCCGGAGACGGGGTTGGCCCGATGAGGTGCAACGCGGCGTACAGGCGGTGATGAACGTTGCCGACTGGATTCGCTTCGGGCGTCGCCGGCTCGGCGAGGAAGAGCTCAGAGCGGGAGTGGAACGGGTGCTGGTCGCCGCCCGGCTCTTGGAGGATCACCTGGCACCGCGAGCGGCCGACACCGAGGAGGCGGTTCCGTGATCCAGCTCGCCTCCCCGTGGTGGCTCGCTCTTGCGGGCGCCGGCGTCTTCGCCGCCCTTCTCTGGTGGCTGCGGCGGCGCTGGCAGCGTTTCCCGTTCCCCGCGCCGTTCCCACAGCAGGGCAGGGGCCGGGCTGCGCTGGCGGCCGGCGCCACTGCCATGGCGGGGTTCCTCGCGGCCGCTGCGTTGCTTCCGCTGGCGGTGGCCGCGGCAAGGCCGCAGGAGGTGCTGGCGCGCCAGGTGGAGCATGCCTCGGGGGTCGATATCGTCATCGCCCTGGATGTCTCCGGCTCGATGGCAGCCCTGGACTTCACGCCCAGCGACCGCCTCGAAGTGGCCAAAGAGGTGATCGAGAGCTTCCTCCAGCGGCGGCCGCACGACCGCATCGGGCTCGTGACCTTCGCTGGCGCCGCGGTCACACTCTGCCCGCTCACTCTCGACCACGAGGTGGCGGCCAAGCTCCTCGACGGCGTGCACCTCGGGTCGCTCCCCGACGGTACCGCCATCGGCATGGGCCTGGGCACCGCCGTGAACCGGCTGCGCCGCTCCGAGGCGCGGGCCAAGGTGATCGTGCTGGTCACCGACGGAGCCAACAACGCCGGGCAGATCGACCCCATGACCGCGGCCGATCTGGCCGCCGAGCAGAAGATCACCGTCCATACGGTGCTCGTTGGATCCGGAGGCGAGGTTCCCATCCGGGTGCGGGTGAGGGACCCCTTCACCGGCCGCGAGGTCGACCAGGTGCGACGCATGCGGGTCGAGGTCAACCCTGAGCTCCTCGCCGAGATCGCCCGCCGCACCGGCGGCAGGGACTTCCGCGCGCGCGACTCCGAGGCCCTGGCCAAGGTCTTCGGCGAGATCGACCGCATGGAGAAGACGCGGTTCGAGTCCACGCGCCTGGTGCGCTACCGCGAGCGCTTCGAGCCGTGGGCCGCGGCAGCGTTGGCTGTGCTGCTCGGCGGCGTGCTGGTGGAGTCGGTTGCCGGAAGGACGCCGTGGTGAGCTTCGCCGAGCCCATGCGCCTCTGGCTCCTGCTGCTGCCGGCTGCGGCCGCAGCCCTCGCCCTGTGGCGTCACCGGCGGCGCCGGGCCGCTCAGCGCGGGCTTGCCAGCCCCGCCGTGTGGAAGCGTCTCCTGGGCGGGACTCCGGCCACCGGGGGAGTGCGCCTGCTGGCGTGGTGCGTGGCCGGCGCGCTCCTGGTGCTGGCCTTGGCGAGGCCGCAGTGGGGCGAGCTTCCGGCCGACGAGGAGGTTCGGACCCGTGACGTGGTGGTGGCGATGGACGTCTCCGACTCAATGCGTTGCCCCGACCTCGAGCCGAACCGCCTCGAACGGGCCCTCTCCGTGCTTCAGCGAGCCCTGCCGGGCCTAGCCGGAAACCGCGTCGGGGTGGTGGTGTTCGCCGGCGACGCCTACCCGCTGGTGCCCCTCACCACCGATGTGGACGCGGTGGGTACCTTCCTGGCGACCGTGGAGCCGGGCATGGTCGCCCTGCCGGGATCCAACCTCGAGCGGGCGGTGGCGACCTCGCTGGACCTTCTGCCCGAGCAGGGCGAGGGCCGCGTGGTGATCCTGGTGAGTGACGGGGAGAACCTGCAGGGCGATCCGGAGCAGGCGCTCGCCGCGCTCAAGGACGCGGGAGCGCGGCTCGTGGCGGTGGTGGCCGGCACGGCGGACGGTGGCCCCATCCCTTTACCTGAGGGTGACAACGGCGTGCGTTACAAGCGCAGCCGCGAAGGGCAGCCGGTCATCACGCGCGCCGATCGGGCCACTCTCGCTCGCCTCGCTGACGCAGCGGGCGGCACCCTGGTGACCCTCGAAGGCTCCGGAGCGGCCGAGGGCCTGGTGAGGGCGGTGGCCGAGGTGCGGGCTCGTGCAGTCGGGGCGACCGAGCACCACCTGCGCCGGGTCGAGCGCTTCCAGCTCTTCCTCGCCGCGGCGGCGCTGGTGCTTCTGCTCGGCTTCGCCGCCTCGCCGTGGCGGCGGCGTGCCGCTGCGGCTCTTCTCGTGCTCGGTCTTCTCGCACCGGGGGTGGCCACCGCAGAGCAGACCACGGGCTCGAGTGCACCGTCGGCACCTGCCCAGGCGGAGGCGTCGGCTGGTCGCCGCGAGCCCTCGGTGTCGTGGTGGCAGCGCCTGGTGCCGGGGGGCAGCCGTCGCCTGGCCAGGGCGGGCATGGGGCGTTGGCGGGAGGGGGATGTGCCCGGCGCGGCGCAGGACTTCGGGGGAGCCGCCGAGCTGGACCCCAGCAGCGCCGATCGGCTCTACGACCTCGGTACGGCGCTGGCCGCCCAGGGCGACCTTGAGCACGCGAGCTCGGTGCTGGCGGCGGCCCACCGGGCGGGAAGCCCGGGCGCGGCGTACAACCTGGGCACCGCGGCCTTGGAAAAGAAGCAGGCGGATGCCGCGGTGAAATGGTTGCGAGAGGCCCTTCTGCGCGCTCCCGACGACGCCGACGCCAAGCGTAACTACGAGCTGGCGCTGACACTGAAGAAACAACAGCAGCAGCAGAAGAAGAACAAGAAGCAGCAGCAGGACCAGCACGACAACGAGCGGCAGCCGCAGGGCACGCCGTCGCCGACTCCCACGCCGAGCGCGGCAGCGAGACCGACGCCGACGCCCCAGGGCGGGCAGGGTGCGCCGACGCCCACTCCCGCCCCGCACAACCCTCTCTACGGAGCATTGGAGCGCGCCGAGGCCCAGGCCCGGGCGGCCATGCGCAGGCCTACGCCACGGCACGTCACGGTGGAGAAGGACTGGTGACCCGTCCGCCCCGGTTCGTGCTGCTGGCAGCCGTCGTGATGCTGCTCAGCGCGGTTGCCCTGGCGGCGGGTGAGCCCACGCTCCAGGTTCGTCTCGACCCTCCGCGTCTGGGGGTGGAGGACGTCGGTCGTCTCACCATCACCGTGCGCAACGGCTCGGTGCAGCAGCCGCCCACCCTTGGCCCGCTCAGCAACCTCGAGGTCACTGGCGGACCCTTCACCGAGCGGAGCTTCAGCTGGGTCAACGGCGTCGCCACCTCGGCCACGAGCTTCACCTGGATGATCCAACCACTGGCGGAGGGCCGGGCCGAGGTGGGGGCGGTGACGGCGCAGGTCGACGACCAGACCCTGACCTCGGATCCCATCTCGCTGGAGATCGCCGCGGGTAGCATCGCACCGCCGCGTCGCATGCGGTCGATGCCGGCGAGCCCGTTGGAGGATCTGCTCGGGCGGCGAGGACCACAGCGCGAGGCGAGGGTGGCGCTCAATCTGCTGTCGGACAGGCGTGAGGTCGTGGCCGGGGAGCCCCTGGTGGTAACCGTGGTGCTCGATACGACGGCCGACGTGGACGGCTTCGAGTGGACGACGCCGCCCAGCTTCCCGGGATGGTGGGCCCAGCGGGTCGATCTTCCTGATCGCCCCACCGGCGAGGTCGTCGAGCACGACGGCATGCGCTTCCGCCGTTTTCCGGTCGCCCGCTTCGTGCTCATCCCGCTCAAGCCCGGGAAGCTGGCTCTCCCGCCGGCGAGCGCTCGGGTGGGGCTGCGCTCGTTGGGCGTGTTCGCGCCTCCGCGGGTGCTCGAGCGCGCCACATCGACCCTCGAGGTCACGGTGCACCCCCGGCCTCGGGCGCCCGCCGGCTTCGCCGGGGCGGTGGGCGAGCTGCGCTACAGCGCGCACCTCGAGCCCAGCCACGTGCGCTTCGGCGAATCGCTGGTACTCACCATCAAGCTCGAGGGCAAGGGCAACCTGCCGCTGGTGGAGGCGCCGAGCCGCTGGCCGTCATGCACCGGCTGCGAGACCTATCCCCCCGAAGAGGACAGCAACGTCAAGGCCACGGCCGCAGGCCTCTCGGGGAGCCGGGTGTGGCGCATGACGGTGCTGCCGCGACAGGCGGGCACGCTGCGCTTCGCCCCCGTGGACCTTGCCGTCTTCGACCCGATGGGCGGCGGGCACTACCTGCGCCAGACCCTGGGTCCGCTGGAGGCCGTGGTGGAGCCCCCGCCGACGACCCCTGCGCCGGAGCCCACGCCGGCCGCGCCCGCCGCGGCGCGCCCCGCCGGTGCGAGCGCACCGGTCGCGTCCCCGGCAGGGGGAGCACCGCGCCCCGGCGGGGTCCCGTGGTGGTGGGCGGTGGCGGCGCTGCTGGGCGGTGTGGCCGGGGGCGGCGTGGTGACCTGGCTGGTGCGGGGGCGGCGGGGACAGGTAATCCCCCGCATGCGCCAAGGGCAGAGCCCCGCCGACCGCGCTCGGGAGCTCCAGGCAGTCCTCGAGCGCTGGTGGCTCGGTGTCGCGGATGGCAACGGCAAGGAGGGCCTGCGCACCGAGATGGAGGGGCTGCGACGGGACCTGGAGGCGGTCCGGTTCGCGCCGGCGCGAGCCGACCACAGCGACACAGTGGAGGATCTTGAGGGCCGGTTGAGGGCCCTGATGCGGCGCGCGTGATACACTTCGACCATGCTGGCGCCGCAGGTCTATAGCTTGCCATTGGAAGAGATAGAACCGTTTCTTGAGCGCCGGCGTTACTCGGTCTTCGTGCCGTCACGTATGCACGTCGACGACTTTCTGCGTCAGATTCTCAGCAAGGCCAACGATTTCGTTCCCTCGGCGGCGGGGTCGATCCTCATGGACAAGCCGCACGAGCGCAGCTCGGACTCCGCGGAGACCCGCCTTTACTTCGTCGCGGCCTTCGGGCCCTCGGCCAACGAGCTCGTGGGCAGGAGCCTGCCCGCGAGCCAAGGCGTGGTCGGCTACGTCTACCGAACCGGGACCCCCTACCGCATGGAGGACTCCGAAAGCGATCCGAACTTCTACCAGAAGTTCGACGAGAACAACAGCTTCATCTCGTCGACCATCATCAGCGTGCCGATCCGCATCGAGCGCACGGTCTGCGGAGTGATCGAGCTCATCAACCGGTCAGATGGCGAGCGCTATACCGCCAAGGACCTCGAGCTCCTCGAGATCTTCGCCGGCTACACCTCACTCTCCATCGAGAACCTCCTCGACGCCCAGCGGGCCAACGAGATGGCACGGCTCGACGACCTCACGGGTCTGTACAACGACCGGTTCTTCCACCACCGGCTCACCGAGGACCTGGTACGGGCCGACGTGACGGGCTCGAGCGTGGCCCTGATCTTCCTCGACCTCGACAACTTCAAGGACGTCAACGACACCCACGGGCACCTCGCGGGATCGCAGGTGCTCAAGGAGTTCGGCTACCTTCTCAAACAGACGGTACGGGAGACCGGCGCGACGCTGGCGCGTTACGGCGGCGACGAGTTCGTGCTGATCCTCCCCGAGCTCGACGTCGAGCGCGCCATGGCGGTGGCCGAGCAGGTCCAGGTGGCGCTGGCCGAAACCGTGTTCCTGCAGGGGAGCTTCTCGTGGACGGACGGGCCGGTGTACTGGCGCCGCTCACTCACCTGCTCGCTGGGCGTTGCGGTCTACCCGGACCACGTGCCGCGGCGGGGGACAACCGACCTCAAGAAGAACCTCCTGCTGCGTGCGGCGGACCAGGCCATGTACCAAGCCAAGGACGCGGGCAAGGCGCAGGTTCGCCTGGCCGCCATCTCGCGAACCCCGTAGGCTTCGGTTTTGCGTGCCAGATTGGCACGACCGGCGGAAGATCTCCGCAAGCTCTCTTGCAAAGGTGGCAAGAAAATTGCTCCTCTGCGTGTTTGCACAGTCGGGGCCGTGCGGTCCCGACTCCTGACAGGACCTGGAGGTTACGAGAATGCAGGCAGACAAGCAGAAGCTCTTCTCCCTGGCGGCCATCGTGGTGGCGGCCGTCCTCTTTGGCATGGTGCTCGCGGGTGGCCTCAACCTCACCCCCGGCGCCAGCGCCGACAAACCGGCGGCACAGCCGTCTTCGACAGCACCCGTCGCGATGCAGGCGCCCAACTTCGCGGACCTCGCCGACCGTGTCGTCCCATCGGTGGTCTCGGTGTACGCCAAGAACGTCGTGGAGCCGGACGAGCAGAGACGCGGCCGGCGCATGCCCATGGACCCCTTCCACTTCTTCTTCGGTCCCGGTGGCCCGACGCAGGAGCAGCAGGGGCCGATCGTGCAGAGGTCGGCGGGTTCCGGCTTCTTCATCTCGCCAGACGGTGAGCTGATCACCAACAACCACGTTGTGGAGGGCGCCGACGAGCTCGAGATCGAGCTGGAGGGCGGCCGCAAGTACGCGGTGGAGGTCGTCGGTCGTGACCCGGCCACCGACATCGCGCTGATCAAGGTGAAGAACGCCGACCGCCAGTTCCCCTACCTGACCCTGGGCAACTCTGACGCCGCCCGGGTGGGCGAGTGGGTCATGGCCGTCGGCAACCCGCTCAACATGGATCACACGGTCACGGTCGGAGTGGTCTCCGCCAAGGGCCGGGTGCTCGGGCTCTCCGACACCTCGTTCGAGAACTACATTCAGACCGATGCCGCCATCAACCTCGGCAACTCCGGCGGCCCCCTGGTCAACACCCGCGGCGAGGTCATCGGCATCAACACCGCCATCAACGTCCAGGGCCAGAATCTGGGCTTCGCGGTGCCGGTGAACACGGCCAGCCTGATCCTCCCGCAGCTGCGCTCCAAGGGTAAGGTGGTGCGCGGCTACCTGGGCGTGTCGGTGGGCAACGTGACTCCTGAGCTGCAGCAGGCGTTCAACCTGCCAAGCCGCGATGGTGCTTTCGTCCAGGAGGTCGTGCCCGACCACGCCGCCGCCAAGGCTGGTCTCCAGCACGGCGACGTGATCCTTGCGGTGGACGGCCACCCGGTGGAGGACACCCGCGCCCTCATCGACCGCATCTCCTCGACACCGCCGGGGACCACCGTGAAGCTGGAGGTCTTCCGCAATGGCGAGAAGACGACCATGCCGGTGGTGCTGGAGGAGCGGACTACCGACGAGCAGAAAGGTGAGGCCGAGGGTGAGGAGGACGGCGGCAGCGCCGAGGAGCGCGTCGGAATCACCGTCTCAGTCATCACTCCCCAGATGCGGCAGTCCTTCGACCTCTCAGACGACGTCGAGGGCGTGGTCATCACCAAGGTCGACCCTGTCTCGGCGGCGGCCGATGCCGGTCTGCGCCGTGGCGACATCATCACCGAGGTGAACGGACACAAGGTGACCACCCCCGAGGGCGTCATCGAGCAGGTGAAGCCGGTGAAGGCGGGCGAGTACCTCCGCCTGTACGTGTACCGGCCGCGGGCCGATCGTTCCTTCTACGCCATCGTCAAGATGAAGAAGTGAACGGGCGGCCACGCGACGCCAGAAGCAACCCGACCGGCCGGGCCGCAGGGCCCGGCCGGTCGTTCCTCATTCGTCGCGCCGGCCGGGATGGAGCCGCCGCATGAAGGTGCTGGTGGCGATGTCCGGCGGCCTCGACTCGGCGGTGGCGGCGCTGCGCATGGTGGAGGAGGGCCACGACGTCACCGGGGTGTTCATGCGCCTGTGGGATCCCCTGGGGGGGCACGGCTCCCGCTGCTGCTCGCTCGAGGACATGGAGGACGCACGGCGTGTGGCCGAGCGGCTGGGCATTCCCCTTCTCGAGGAGTGCACCTCGCGGCGCTTCTTCGACGAGATCTTCATGCCCTCGCTGGAGCGCTATGCCGATGGCCTGACGCCCAATCCCTGCGTGGTCTGCAACGAGCGCATCAAGTTCGCCGAGCTTGAGGCGGTGGCCGAGCGGATCGGCGCCGAGCTCTTGGTGACGGGGCACTACGCCCGCTGCGAGGCGGACGGCGACGGCGGATACCGGCTGCTCAGGGGCGCCGACCGTGCCAAGGACCAGTCCTACTTCCTGCATCGCCTGGGCCAGGAGCGTCTGCGCCGGGTGTGCTTTCCCGTCGGCGGCCTCGCCAAGGCCGAGGTCCGGCGAATGGCCGTGGCGGCCGGCCTGCCGGTGGCGAGGAAGCCCGAGAGCCAGGAGCTATGCTTCGTCCCCCGCGGTACCAGCTACGGAGAGCTCCTCGAGGGCTGGCTGCCGGACCGCGTGCGGCCGGGGGAGGTGGTCGACCGCGGCGGGCGCCGGCTCGGCGAGCATGCCGGTGTCCACCGCTACACGGTGGGCCAGCGGCGGGGCCTCGGGGTGGCCGCGGCGCATCCCGTCTACGTGCTCGCCCTGCACCCGGAGAGCGGCCGTGTGGTGGTGGGCGGCCGCGACGAGCTGCTCACCCGCAGCTTCGCCGTGCGTGAGGTTGTATGGGTGGCGTCGTCGCCGCAGGCCTCGCCACTCCGGTGTACCGTCCAGGTCCGCTCGCACCACGCTGGCCACCCTGCCGAGGTCGCCGTGGACGGCGATGCTGCGGCGGTCGGGCTCGGGGACGAGATTCCCGCACCCGCTCCGGGTCAGGCGGCGGTGTTCTACCGCGGTGACGAGGTGCTCGGGGGCGGCTGGATCACCGCCTGGGGCGGGTGACGCTAGTTGGTCCCGTCTGCGATCGGCGGCACGGCGGATGCGGGGGGTTCGGCCACGGGGCCGAAGCTGCGCTCGTACATCTGCAGGTTTTGTGTCAGGGCGTGAAGGAGTTGCTTGGCGTGGAACGGTGTCATCATCAAGCGGGCGAGCACCGGGATATCGGGGCGCCCCGGCAGCGTGCGGCCGAAGTCGAGCACGACCTCGGAGTAGTTGTGCGCGATGCTGACGAAGTTCGAGTACTGCCCGAGGCTGACCTCGGGAGTGATGGTGAGCTGCGGCTGGTTCCGCGGACCCTGGGGTTCGGACATGGCCACCTCCGCGGGGCATTGTACCTGCGGCCGGACGCCGCCACCCCACGGGCCCGTACGCGGGAGGGTTCATGAACCGACGTGAAGTGCGCGAGCAGACCTTCGAAGTCATCGAGAAGGTGGTCAACCACGTGGAGCAGAGGGCGACCCCGCTCTTCCACTCCTCCGCCGACCCGCTGCCCCAGAAGAAGGAGGTCATCGCCCTCCTGCGCAGCTGCCAGGAGATCCTATTCCCGGGCTACTTCGGCGAGCAGGAGCTGTACAAGGGCAACCTCCGCTACCACCTTGGCGACCGCCTGTACATGCTCTTCCGCCACCTGCGGCGCGAGGTGCGCAAGGCGCTGATGATGCCGGTGAACGGGCGCGAGCTTTCTCCCGTCGAGGCCGACGAGCGGGCGAACGAGGTGGCCTTCACCTTCCTCAAGGATCTGCCGGAGCTCATGGAGCTGGTGGGTGGCGACGTGGCCGCAGCGTACGACGGCGACCCTGCCGCCACCGGCTACGAGGAGATCGTGATGGCATATCCCGGCGTCAAGGCGGTCTACACCTACCGCCTCGCCCACCTCCTCTACCAGCTCGAGGTCCCCCTCGTCCCCCGCATCATGACCGAGTTCGCGCACAACGAGACCGGCGTCGACATCCACCCCGGCGCTCGCATCGGGCGGCACTTCTTCATCGACCACGCCACCGGGGTGGTGGTCGGCGAGACCACCGACGTGGGCGATCGGGTGAAGCTGTATCAGGGCGTGACCCTGGGGGCACTTTCCTTCCCCAAGGACGAGCGGGGGCGGCTGATCCGCGGCGAGAAGCGCCACCCCACAATCGAGGACGACGTGGTCATCTACTCCGGCGCGACGATCCTCGGCGGCGACACGGTGATCGGATGTGGCTCGGTGATCGGCGGCAACGTCTGGATCACGAGCTCGGTGCCGCCCCACACCAAGGTCGTCCTGTCGCGCTCCCAGCTGGCCTACGAGGTGACCGCGCGAGGGGCTGAGAGGAGTGGCTGAGGGATGATGAGGACGTGTGCTAGAGTCTGCGTCGTGCGCCTGCGGCTCCTTCTTGTCGTGCTCGTGACCCTCCTCGCCGTGTCGACGGCAGGAGCGGACGGGACGGGAGGCGGCTCGCGCGGGGCGACACCAGCCGTGAACCTCGACGCCTTGGAGGGCGGCGCCAAGCTCCACGCCCTCGTACGCGAGGTTGTACGGCACCAGCGTGCCCTCCACTCCCTGGGGGCGCACTTCCGCCAGGTCAAGGAGAGCTCCCTGCTGCTTGAGCCGGCGGAGTCGTCGGGGAGCTTCCGCTACCTCGCGCCCGACCGGGTGCGGTGGGACTACCGCACCCCGGACCCCATGGTGGTGGTGTTTGCCGGCGATACCGTCACGACCCTGTACCCCGAGCAGAGGCGGGCCGAGCGGGTGCGGCTGCGGGGGCGGCAGCAGCGCTTTCTCCAGGTGATGGCCGGCACCCAGCCGCTGGACGAGCTGCAATCGCAGTTCCGCATGATCCTCGCCGATCCCGGTGGTGACGCGCCCTACCGCCTCACCCTCGAACCCACCAACCCACTGGTGCGGCGCAGGCTCGATTCGGTAGTTCTCGAGATCGACCGCCACCTCCTGCTTCCGGTGCAGGTCGAGGTGAGGGAGGCGGACGGCGACCTCACCCGCTACCAGTTCAGCGACCTGCGCCTCGACCCCCCGCTCGCACCCGACGCGTTCGAGCTGAAGCTGGGTCCGGAAGTGCGGGTCACCACCCTGCAGGCCCCCTCGTCCGGCACCGATTGATGTTGTCGTTCCAGGTCGTTGCACGGGATCCGGCGCACAACGCGCGGGCCGGCGAGCTCACCACCGCGCATGGAGTCGTGCACACGCCGGCGTTCATGCCGGTGGGGACGGCCGGCACCGTCAAGGGTGTGGCGGCCTGGGAGCTGGAGCGGCTTGCGCCGGAGATGGTTCTAGCGAACACCTACCACTTGCTGCTGCGCCCCGGCGTCGAGCGGGTCCAGGGGATGGGTGGGCTGCACCGCCTGATGGGCTGGGATGGGCCGATCCTCACCGACTCCGGTGGCTACCAGGTCTTCTCGCTGGCCGGTCGCCGCCGGCTCGACGAGGAGGGCGTGACGTTCCAGTCCCATCTCGACGGTAGCCCCCAGCGCCTCACCGCGGCCAGCGCGGTGGAGGTCCAGGCGCGCTTCGGCGTCGACGTGGCCATGGTGTTGGACGAGTGCCTTCCCTACCCGGTGGACAGGCCGCAGGCGGAGGCGTCGGTGGCCCGCAGCGTGCGCTGGGCGCACCACGGGCTCGAGTGCGCCCGACAGCTGCGGGAGAGCAGCTGGCGCGGCGGACTGTTCGCGATCCAGCAGGGCTCGCTGGACCGTCGGCTGCGGCAGGAGTGTACCGAGCAGCTGGCTGGGGCGGAGTTCGACGGGTTCGCGGTGGGCGGGCTGGCGGTGGGGGAACCCAGCGAGGCACTCTTCGAGGCCGTGGAGTGGGCGACGCCCATGTTGCCGGCCGAGCGACCGCGCTACCTCATGGGCGTCGGCTACCCGGAGGATCTCCTCCACGCAGTGGCCTGCGGCGTCGATCTCTTCGACTGCGTCCTTCCGACCCGCTCGGCGCGCACCGGGAAGATCTTCACCTCACAGGGCGAGCTCGTCATCAAGAACGCCCGCTTCGCCGACGACCCGGAGCCCCTCGACCCGACCTGCGCCTGCCCTACCTGTGCCGTTTACTCGCGGGCTGCGCTACGGCATCTGTTCGTGTCACGCGAGGCCACCTCGGTGGTCCTGCTGACGATCCACAACCTTTTTTACTTCCTTTCCTTGATGCGCGCCGCGCGGGAAGCTATCATGTCGGGCCGCTACGACGAGTTCCGAGCACGGGCCGAAGCCATGCGACGGTCCGTCTCACCGCTCGGGTCGCGGCCCAGGAAGGAGTGACGTGATGCAGGGTCAGGCAAGTCCGCTCTCCATGCTGCTGCCGTTCGTCCTCATCTTCGCGGTGTTTTACTTCATCGTGATCCTGCCCGCCCGCCGGCAGCAGAAGAAGAAGGACGCCATGATCGCCGCCCTCAAGAAGGGGGACCGGGTGATCACCACCGGAGGCCTGTACGGCACGGTGGCAGGGGTGGAGGATCAGTCCCTGATGCTCAAGGTGTCCGAGAACACGAAGATCCGGGTGGCCAAGAGCGCAGTTGCCGGGCTTGTCGGCTCCGGCGAAGGCGCGGCCGACTGAGGGAGGCGACGGTGGACAAGAAGATGTGGTGGCGCATCGGCCTCATCGTGGTTGTTGTGGCGTTGGCGGTGGCTTCTCTGTACCCGCCGACCAAGCGCATCCACTTGGGCCTCGACCTGCGCGGGGGCATCCACCTGGTGCTCCGGGTGCAGACTCAGGACGCGGTCAAGGCCGAGCTGGACGACGCGTCCCAGCGGCTGGTGAGCCAGGCCAAGGACAAGGACGTCACCCTCGGGACCGTGGAGGTGCAGCCGGATGACAAGCGGTTCACCGTTCAGGTGCCGAGCACGGTGGACCGTACCGAGCTCAACGACGTGATCAGCTCGTACCTCGCGGAGTACGAGGTCACCCGGGGTGCCGAGTCGTGGACCTTCACGCTGCCCGCCAACGTGGTCCGCAACATCAAGGACATGGCGGTGAAGCAGGCGCTGCAGACCATCCGCAACCGCGTCGACCAGTTCGGCGTGTCGGAGCCGGTGATCCAGCGCCAGGGCATCGAGTCCGATCGCATCCTCGTGCAGCTGCCCGGGGTCGACGACCCTGGCCGGGTCAAGGAGCTCATCTCCAACACGGCTTTCCTCGAGCTCAAGGAGGTGCTGGCCGGCCCAGCCCCGGACCGCAAGAGCCTGCTCGCCTCGGTGGGCGGCACACTGCCGGCGGACGGCGTGGTACTTCAGGGTGACCGCAAGGGCCTCGAGGGGCAGACCGTGGGCACCGAGTACTACCTGGTGCGCAAGTCCGACATCATCACCGGGCGTGAGCTGCGCTCGGCACGCCGCAGCCAGGACCAGTACGGCCAGCCGGCGGTGAGCTTCTCGCTGGTGGCCGCGGCAGCCGACAAGTTCTCCACGTTCACCGGCGGCCACATCGGCAGCCACATGGCCATCGTGCTCGACCACCGGGTGATGTCGGCCCCGGTGATTCAGGGTCAGATCAGCGATGAGGGCATCATTCAAGGGAGCTTCACGGTGCAGGAGGCGGAGGATCTCGCCCTCGTGCTGCGTGCCGGCGCCCTGCCGGCGTCGATTACCTACCTTGAGGAGCGCACCGTCGGTCCCTCCCTGGGGCACGACTCCATCGTCCGCGGTGTGCGAGCGGCGGTCGCGGGCCTCATCGTGGTCATGCTGTTCATGATGGTCTACTACAAGCTCTCCGGGCTCAACGCGAACATCGCGCTGCTCCTCAACCTAGTCATCCTGATGGGCGCGATGGCATACTTCGGTGCCACTCTGACTCTGCCTGGAATCGCCGGCGTGATCCTCACGATCGGTATGGCGGTTGACGCCAACGTGCTCATCTTCGAGCGCATCCGCGAAGAGCTGGAGGTGGGCAAGACCGTACGCTCGGCCATCGACACCGGTTTCGGCCGTGCCTTCGGCACCATCCTTGACGCCAACCTCACGACCCTAATCGCCGCCCTTTTCCTCTTCCAGTTCGGCACCGGGCCCGTCAAGGGCTTCGCCGTGACCCTCTCCATCGGCATCCTGGCCAGCATGTTCACCGCGGTGTTCGTGTCGCGGACCATGTACATGCTGGTGCTGGCCGGCAAGGACCGGGTCGAGAGCTTGAGCATCTAGTCGGGGGAAGCCATGCGCCTGATCGGTGAGACCCATTTCCCGTTCCTTTCGTACCGCTGGTACGCCATCGCCGTGTCGCTTCTGCTGGTGACCGCCGCGCTGGTGGCCGTCTTCCTCGGACACCTCAACCTGGGCATCGACTTCATGGGCGGCACCCAGGTCACGGTGAAGCTCAAGGAGGCGCCGGATCTCGTTCAAATGCGCTCGATCCTCGACCGGCTCGGCGTGGGCAAGCCGGTGATCCAGCGCTTCGACGAGCCCGAGAAGCACGAGATCATGATCCGGGTGCAGAACCCAGAAGGTCGGGAGGGTGACTTCACACAGCCGATCCTCGACCTTCTGCACCAGAGCCTCAACACTGACCTGCCCAAGGACCGCTTCGACCTCAACACCGGCGGCTCCAAGGAGCTCACCGAGCTGCTGGTGCAGGCCGATCCCGACGGCGTGGGCGGTGTCGTGGAGGCCCGGGAGGAGCACTATGCTCCGGCGGCCGAGGCGGTCATGGGCTATCGCAAGCAGAACGGCATCTTCGACTCGGTGAGTGAGCTCGACCAGGTCACGGCGCTGAGCCAGCCGGTGCGCTCATGGCTCACCGACCACTCCGCCGCGGGGGTGTTCTCCCTGCTGGGCGCGGAGAGCGTGGGCCCGGCGGTGGGCGCCGACCTGCGCGAGAAGGCGCAGCTGGCCATCGTCTTCTCGCTTCTGGGCATGCTCGTGTATATCTGGATCCGCTTCCAGCTGCCCTACGGCATCGGTGCGGTGGTCGCCCTCTTCCACGACGTGCTCATCACTCTGGGGGCACTGGCGCTGACTCAGAGGGAGATCAACCTCCCCACGATCGCGGCCCTCCTCACCCTGGTGGGCTACTCGGTGAACGACACGGTGGTGGTCTTCGACCGGGTGCGCGAAAACCTGCGGATCAAGCGTGGTGTGGGGCTGCAAGATCTGATGGACCTGTCCATCAACCAGACCCTGTCGCGCACCATCATGACCTCGGGTACCACCCTGATGGTGGTGATATCCCTTTACCTGTTCGGCGGCGACGTCATTAACACCTTTGCGTTCGTGCTCCTGGTGGGCATCATCGTCGGTACCTACTCCTCGGTGTTCGTCGCGTCGCCGGTGGCCCTGGGGATGACGCGCCAGCTCGCGGCCCTGCGCTCCAGGCGCCGCCACGGTCGCAGCAAGCGCCGCTGAGACGAGGACGACGAGAGCGGACGAATCTCGAGAGATGGACGAGCGCCCCCGGGGCTTCCCGGGGGCGCTCGGTGCTTTGCGATCACGATTTTCGGGGGCGCCTTCGCGCTTCCCGGTCTGCCGCCGTCTCGTGTCCCGTCGACCACCCCGGCGTCCCCGCCCGGCCTCGTCAACCCCTCGCCGCGTGGCTGGAAACGGTCCCTCATCGCCTCGTGACCGGGCAGGTTGGGGTGGAGGTGAGGTGTCCGTTGACCCAACGGTTACAATACTCTGATGAGTGGGTCACCCAAGATCCGCATCGAGGACATCCTCAACCGGGTGGAGCGCTACCGCCCGGATCTGGATGAGGCGCTGCTGCGTCACGCCTACATCTTCGCCGCAAACCGGCACCAGGGTCAGATTCGCCGCTCGGGCGAGGCGTACCTCATCCACCCGCTCAGCGTGGCGTGGGTCCTTGCCGACATGGAGCTGGACGAGATCGCCATCGCCGGCGGGCTTCTGCACGACATCCTCGAGGACACCGACGCCACTGCCGAAGAGCTCGAGCTGGAGTTCGGCTCCGAGGTGACGAGGTTGGTGGTGGCACTCACCAAGATCTCGACCTTCGAGTCCAGCTTCAAGAGCCAGGAGGCGACCAAGGCAGAGAACTTCCGCCGGCTCCTCCTGGCTTCGGTGGACGACGTCCGCGTGATCCTGGTGAAGCTCGCGGACCGTCTCCACAACATGCGGACGCTCAAGTACCTGCGCCGCGACCGCCAGGTCGCCATCGCGCGCGAGACGCTGGAGATCTACGCTCCCATCGCCAACCGGCTCGGGATCGGCAGCATCAAGTCCGAGCTCGAGGACCTCTGCTTTTCCTACCTTCACCCCAAGGAAGCCGAACGCCTCGAGCAGGCGCTCGCCGAGCGGGCCGAGGTTGCCGACCGCCGTTTCGCCGAGATCCGCCAGGTGTTGAGCCAGCTCCTCGAGGAGAACGGCATCCAGGGCACGGTGCAGGGGCGCATCAAGCACCAGTACTCGATCTGGGAGAAGCTGCGCAGAGACGGCCTCGACGTCGCCAACGTGTTCGATTTCCTGGCGTTTCGCATCGTCGTCCCCACCGTGAGCGAGTGCTATGCGACCCTCGGCCTGCTGCACCAGCGTTGGCCGCCCGTCCCGGGCCGCATCAAGGACTACATCGCCATCCCCAAGCCCAACGCGTACCAGTCCCTGCATACCACGGTGATCGGACCCGAGGGGCACCCCTTCGAGATCCAGATCCGCACCTGGGACATGCATGTCATCGCCGAGCACGGCATCGCCGCGCACTGGAGCTACAAGGAGCAGGGCTCCTTCACACCGGCGACCGACTCCCGTATCGCGTGGCTACGCAGCCTGCTGGACACCACCGAGGGGTCGTCACCGCGCGAGTTCCTCGACTCGCTCCGGGTCGACCTCTACCCGGACGAGGTCTACTGCTTCACTCCACGGGGCGACGTCTTCTCCTTTCCCCGAGGAGCCACGGTGCTGGACTTTGCCTACCGCGTCCACACCGAGGTGGGGCACCACTGCGTGGGTGGGCGGGTGAACGGACGCTGGGTGCCGCTCAAGACACAGCTGAAGAACGGCGACATCGTGGAGATCACGACCTCGGCGCAGCAGGCGCCGCACCACGACTGGCTCAACATCGTGGTGACCAGCCGTGCCCGCTCCAAGATCCGCTCGTGGCTGAAGCGCGAGGAGAAGGTCCATGCGGTGGAGAGCGGCCGTAAGCTCCTCGAGCGCGAGCTGCGGCGGGTGGGCGGGAGCGTTCGCCGCTTCCTCGAGTCCGACGAGCTGCCGCGCATCCTCGCGTCGCATGGCCTCTCCAGGGAGGAGGACCTGCTGGCGGCCATCGGATTCGGCAAGGTCCAGGCGTCGCTCGTGGTGGAGCACCTGCAACCGCATACGTCCTCAGCACCACCAGCCGAGCCGCGCGAGCGGGGACCGGCGCCGCCCGGGGCGGCGGCGTTGGAGGTCACCGGCAGCGCCGACTTCCTGGTCTACGTGGCCAAGTGCTGCAACCCCCTACCGGGCGAAGAGGTGGTCGGGTACGTCACCCGCGGCAAGGGGGTCGCCGTGCACTCGCGGTCGTGCCCCAACGTGAAGCGTCTGCTCTACCACCCCGAGCGCGAGATCGACGTCCAATGGACATCGGCGGCGCAGGGCCAGCGTGCAGCCGTCTCCCGGGTGGACCTGGACATCACCTTCCGCGACAATCCGGGGATGCTCGCCGCCATCTCCGAGGTGGTTGCCGGGGAGGGCAGCAACATCGTCAGCTGTCAGCTGCGCACCGACGAGGCAGGGACGGGTGTGGGCGCCATCACAGTTCGGGCGCGTGACGCAACGCACCTCAAGCGCATTCTCGAGAAGCTGGGCGCTGTGCGGGGGATGCTCCAGGTGGAACGGCGGGGCCTGGTTACACGCGCGGGGCCTTGACGACCCGTCCCGACCGGAGACAACGGGTGCACACCCGCACATAGCGGTTGGTCCCATCGACACTGGCGCGGACGCGCTTCAAGTTGGGCAACCAACGCCGCTTATTCAAATTGTGGGCGTGGCTTACGGTGTTGCCAGTCATTGGTCCCTTGCCACAGATTTCACAGCGCTGCGCCATCGTGTGATCCTCCTCAGACCCCCCACACGAGGGGTTGAACTGAATACCATACGCGCGTCGTCATTGCAAGTGGGAGGGTGCGACGGAGCCCTCCTCGTCTTGCTCTCTCCTTGACAGTTAGATACGCCCTTTGCTAGCCTGCGAACAGAGGCGTTATGGCGAACTTTGGCAAAACTTCTGCGATGAAGGTGTAGCCGTGTTTGGAAAACGGAAAAAGCAAGTCGTTGGCTGTGACATCGGCTCTTCGGCGATCAAACTGGTGGAACTGAAGCCGCTGAAGAACGGCGAATTCCAGCTCCTTCACGCGGCAACGGCTGAGCTCTCTCCAGAGGCCATCGTCGACGGCGCCATCATGGACTCCTCTCTGGTGGTCGAGGCGCTGTCACGCCTCATCGCCGACAACGGCGTCAAGAACCAGGGCTTCGGCACCTCGCTTTCGGGCCACTCCGTCATCATCAAAAAGATCCAGCTCCCGGCCATGACCGAGGCGGAGCTGGCGGAGTCGATCCAGTGGGAGGCGGAGCAGTACATTCCGTTCGATATCAACGACGTCAACCTCGACTACGTGGTCCTCGAGGAGGCCGTCGGCGACACCATGGACGTCCTCCTGGTGGCGGTGAAGCGCGACCGCATCGCCGACTACACCTCCGTGATCGTCCAAGCCGGTCGTGATCCGGTGCTCGTCGACGTCGACGTTTTTGCCTTGCAGAACGCCTACGAGGCCAACTACGGCAGCGACGAGGGTACGGTCGCCCTTGTCAACGTGGGTGCTTCGGTGATGAACATCAACGTTCTCAACCGCGGCACCTCGATCTTCTGGCGCGATGTGGCCTTCGGCGGCGATCAGTACACCGAGGCGATTCAGCGCGAGCTGAGCCTCCCCCGCGAGGACGGCGAGCGCCTCAAGCAGGGCGAGCGCCTGGGCGACACCACCATTCAGCAGGTGGTGGGGGTGCTCAACAGCGTTTCCGAAGATCTCGCGGCGGAGCTACAGAAGACGTTCGACTTCTTTGTGGCCACCTCGTCGGTGGATCGCCTCGACAAAGTGGTCCTGGCCGGCGGCAGCGCCCAGGTGCTCAACCTCGATCAGGTGATCAAGGACCGCTTCCAGGTTCCCGTGGAGGTCTTGAACCCGTTCCGGAACATTCGCTACAGCGAGTCCGACTTCGATCCGGAGTGGATCAACCGCCACGCCCCTTCCATGGCGGTCGCGGTGGGCTTGGCCGTGCGGACGGCGGGAGACTGACGCCATGATCAAGATCAACCTCCTCGCGGAAGCGACGCCTCAGGCGACCAAGCGCAGGCGCCCCGCCATCTCCTTGGGAGCCAAGCAGGGCGACATCATCCTGCTCGTCATGTTGGGCATCGCCGTGGTGGGGGTGGGCGCGAACTGGTACCTACTGAGCACGGCGCGCAGCGAGCGCCAGGCGCACGAGGGCGAGCTGCGACGCGAGCGTGACCGCCTCCAGGTCTTCATCGACAAGGTCAAGGAGCTGGAGACCAAGCGCGACACCCTCAAGCACCGCATCAGCATCATCGAGGAGCTCAAGAAGAACCAGCACGGGCCGGTGCGCATCATGGACGAGGTGTCGCGGGCGCTTCCCGACCTGATCTGGCTCAACCGCATGTCGGTGAGCGGCAACGTGGTGACCCTCAACGGAACCGCCATGGACGAGAACGCCGTCGCCAACTACATCTCGAACCTCGACGCATCACCGTTCTTCCAGGAGCCGGCCCTGGTCAGCCTCACCCGGGGAGGTCAGGACACGTACACCTTCCAGTTGACCTGCGTCTTCACCTACAGCCCGCCGGACATCGAGGCGACGCAGGGTTCGGGCCCGGGGGCCTGATGGGACGCGAGGAGACGAGCCATGGCAATTGACCTCAACGAGAAGCCCTGGTACGTAGCGGCCATCATCGGGCTGATCCTTGGGATCGTCTTCTACTTCGTGATGAATAGCTATGTGTTCAAGCCGATCCGGCAGGACATCACCACTCTGAACGAGAGCATCGCCGGCCTCGAGCGCGAGATCGAGAAGGGGCGGGCGGCGCAGCGCGACATGCCCAAGCTCGAGGAGGAGATCCGCAACCTCGAGCTCGAGATGGATCGCCTGCGCAAGATCCTGCCAACCCGGCGGGAGACTGACAATTTGCTCAAGAAGCTCAAGCAGCTCACCGAGATCGGTCGCTTCGAGCTGATCCGCTTCGTGCCCCAGAAGTTTATCGACCGCGACTTCTACTGGGAGTGGCCGATTCAGGTGGAGCTCCGCGGCACCTACCACGAGCTGGGCCTCTTCTTCGACCGGCTGAGCCGTTTTTCCCGCATCATCAACGTCGGGCAGCTGGACATCACAGCGATGCGTGGTAAAGGGAACGAGGACTACACCATCAGCGCCCGATTCACGCAGCAGACCTTCATCTACAAGGAAGGCAAGTAGTGTGGAGGCGGACATGAAGAGGCGGTACGTTCTCGCCGGACTGCTCGCAGCGGTGCTCGTGGGATGCGGCTGGGTGGCGGTGGCCGAGGCCCAGGACACCCAGCCCGAGACGGCCACGACCCCCGCGCCGAGTGCCGGCGACGAGAATGAGGTCGATGTGTCGAAGATCGAGCAGATCCTGCGCGGCGAGGAGCGCGTTTTCAAGGGTGAGAAGTTCAGCTACGATCCGGCCGGCCGGCGGGATCCCTTCCGCTCACTGCTCGAGGGCATGCAGGAAGAGGAGCGGCCGGGTCAGCGGCCTCCCGGTCTGGCCGGCATGATGATCGAGGAGCTCAAGCTCGAAGGGATCGTCCAGACCTCTGCGGGTATCCTGGCCTTCGTCCAGGGCCGCGACAATCTGAGTTATATCCTCCGTCCCGGCACCGAGCTCTACAACGGGAGCGTGAAGGAGATCGACCCTGACAAGGTCGTCTTCCGCCAGCAGGTAAACGATCCCAAGGCACTCAAACCCTACCGCGAGGTGGTGCGCGAGATCGGCGGAAGTTGAGGGAAGAAGGTCGAAAGTGGGGGTTGCGATGAAGGTCAGACACGCCCGCATTCTCGTGGTGGTGGCCGCGGCACTAGGCGCGCTGCTCTCGGCCGGTCCCGCCTTGGCGGATGGCACGGCACTGACGATCAGCGGCCTGTCCGCCGAGGCCGGGCCCTCGGGCCCCGTCATCCACCTTTACGGTGCCGACACGTCCGAGACGGTGCACTACAGCCCGCAGCCCGGTGTCTGGTACGTGGAGATGCCAGAGGCCACGTGGGACCCGTCGGTGGCGTTCCTGAGCGAGCCGGAGCTGGGTATCGACCGGGCCGAGCTGGCCGCGGTTGAGGCGTTCGGCAAGCGGATGACACGGCTCACCGTGTGGCTGAGCCAGCCAGCTCAGCTCGAGCTCGTGCAGCAGTCAGGAGGCCTCGAGCTCCGGTTCGACGGGTCCGGTGACGCGCCCGAGTCCGCCGGAGCTGACTCCGCTGCGGCCCCGTCCGCCTCCGGCCCCATCCCGGCGACCGCCGCGGCGAAGCCACAGGTCCCGGTGCCGGTCCCGGCGGCCGAGGCAAGTGTGACCCCGGCGGCCGAGGCAAGTGCGACCCCGGCGGCCGAGGGAAATGCAGCCCCGATCCGCTCCGCCTCGAGTCTCCTCGGGATCGTTCCGGTGAGCGCCGGCAACGGGGTGGTCGTGCGCCTCGAGGGTGACGGGAGTCTGGCCGCCAACGCCTTCTCCCTGCCCTCGCCCGACCGCGTCGTCATCGACCTCCCGGGCGTGGTGAACCGCGTCAGCCGTCATATCCAACAGGTGGGCTCGGACCTCGTGCGGCGCGTGCGTGTCGCACAGTTCAGGGCCGCGCCCGACCCGGTCACCAGGGTCGTGATCGACCTCGAGCACCCTGTGGACTTCCGGGTCGTGCCGTCGGCTGAGGGCGCCACCGTCGAGGTGGGCTCGCCGGGCTTCGTCCCGGCCGTCGAGACGCAGGAGCCCGCCCGCGCGGCCGCCGCGCCGGCGTCCCGCGCGCCGGCCGTGAAGGTCACGAGGGAGTCCGAGGCGGGGCCCGATGCCGAGCCGCCGGCGGCTCCAGCGAGTCTTCCCGCCCCGGTCCGGGTGGCCTCCGCGGACGCGATGCCGGACGCCGAGACGACGGCTCCCTCCCCATGGGTGGCCGAGCCCTCACAGATGCTCGAGCAGGCGGCGGCCGCCCAGACCCTGGGTACGAGTCAGGCCGAGACCTACAAGTCGCAGGAGGTCGAGAGCGAAGAGCGCCAGTTCACCGGCGAGCCCATCAGCCTGCAGCTGAAGGACGCCGACATCAAGGACGTGCTGCGCACCTTCGCCGCACTCACCAACCTCAACATCGTGGTTGACCCGGGAGTCTCGGGCTCGGTGACGGTGGAGCTGCACAATGTCCCGTGGGACCAGGCCCTCGACCTCATCCTGAAGATCAACAACCTCGACTACGTGCTCGAGAACAACGTGCTCCGCGTCGCGCCGTTGGCCAAGCTGGCGCAGGAGAAGCAGCAGGCGGCACAGTTCGCCAAGCAGCAGGAGGCGGCCAAACCCGTCAAGACGGTGGTCAAGCCGCTCTCCTATGCCAAGGCGACGTACGTGGCCAGCCTGGTGACCCGGGATGCTTTCCTGCTCTCGGACCGGGGCTCGGTGGTGGTGGACGAGCGCACCAACACGCTCATCATCCGCGACACCGTCGATCGGGTGGAGGGCGTGTTGCGACTGGTGGAGACCCTCGATCAGCCCACTCCCCAGGTGGTCATCGAAGGCCGCATCGTGGAGACCACGCGGACCTTCTCGCACCAGCTGGGCGTCAACTGGGGCTTCGAGGGCCTGATGGACGCCGAGCACGGCAACGACACGGGGCTCAACTTCCCCAACAGCATCGACGTTTCCGGGCGGGTCGGGCTGGAGAAGGGGACTAACGGCATCATCTCCTTCGCGTTCGCCGACATCCTCAACACGTTCAACCTCGACTTCACACTCAGCGCGGCCGAGTCTGACGGTCTCGCCAAGATCGTCTCGAGCCCGCGCGTTACCACGCAAAACCTGATGCGGGCGAATATCCGCTCAGGTCTGCAAATCCCAGTCCAGACGGTGGCCAACAACACCGTCACGGTCCAGTACGTCGACGCGACCCTGAACCTCGACGTGACGCCACAGATCACAGCCGAAGGCACGGTCATGCTCGACATCGACATCAAGAAGCAGCAGCCGCAGACGGCCCTCAACGTCACCGGCGGCAACAACGTCCCCATCTTCACCCGCGCCGCCAAGACCCAGCTGCTGGTGCGGGACGGTGGGACCACCGTGATCGCCGGGATCTATCAGGTGAATGACCAGGTGTCCAACAACTCGGTCCCTGGGCTTGCCAAGATCCCGCTCCTCGGTGCTTTGTTCCGCAACAAGGATGTCTCGAAGAGTCATGACGAGCTGCTGATCTTCATCACGCCGCGAATCGTGAAGTACTGAGGTGGAGGAAGCTATGAAGCGCGCTTTGGCGATGTGTGCTCTCGGGGTCCTGGTGATGGCGACGGTGTCCTGTGGCGGCAACAGCACGCTGAACGAGACCGAGGCAGTGGTGTTCCTGACGGTCGACGTCACCCAGTACAATCCCGAGATCGACGTGTCCCAGACCTTTGACGTGAGCGTCGATTCGATGAACATCGACAGCCATTCCAAGGATCCCAACGGTGCACTCACCGCCAACCAGGACGTGAACCTCACTCGCTGGGTCATCACACCCTACCGGACCGACGGCGGCACCGCTGCCTCGCCACAGTGGGTCCACGACACCGGGGTCTACGTGCCGGCGGGCGGATCGGCGGCCCTCACCAACTACCGGGTCTACCCGGCGGAGTACCTTCGCCAGCCGCCGCTCAACTCTCTTCTGCCCGAGAACGGCGGCGTCGATCCGGAGACGGGCCAGAACCACATCCGTCAGAGCCTCAGGATCGAGATCTACGGGACCACCGTCTCCGGCAAGAGCGTCAAGGCCGAGAAGACCCTCGCATTCAACTTCACCTACGGAGGGTGATGCGCCATGAAGAAGATTCTCCTGTGTGGGACCGCGATCGTGCTCCTGGTCCTGGTCGGCTGCTCGGGAAGCAGCCCGTCGGCCGGGCCGGTGCCGACGCCGCCGAGCCAGACCTGGGCCATCACCTCCCTGACCGTGAGCTCCTCGCAGCCGCAGGTGCTCGAGGAGGTCCTGATCTCCGCCGCCGTCACCAAGGACGGCGCCGCCGTGGCCGACGGAACCACGGTGACGTTCGAGATCACCAACGCAGGGTCATGCCAGGACGCCAGCGGCAACACCATTCCTTGCGCATGGTTCACCTCCAACTCCACGGCGAGCGCCAGCGTCGCCTCCAGCGGGGGCCGTGCCAACGTGTACATGACCGCAGCGGTGCAGGCCACCTTCACCGTGGTGGCCCGGGCGGGGAACGCCTCCAAGACGGTCAACGTCTTCTTCCGCCAGCCTGACCAGAGCGCCGACCTCCACATCTACTCGGTGGTTCCTACCCAGGGCTCACTCGCCGGCGGCGAGGAGGTCATCCTCACCGGCAAGGGCGTCTACACCCCGGTCGAGGCGTACTTTGTGGTGAACGGAACCGACTTCGAGGCCCAGGTGCTGTCGGTCATCCAGGGCGACACCGATGGCTCGATCCGCATCAGGACTCCGGCCATCACCGGTGTGGATACCGCTCAGGAGTACCAGGCGGACATCAGGATCGTGCGCGGCGTGGGCACCTCCTACGAGCAGGAGGAGGTCCTCTCGGCCGCCTTCCGCCTCACGCCCACCTCGGGCGACCCCGAGATCTACCAGCTCTACCCGGACCACGGCAGCGCCCGCGGCGGCGAGCAGGTGACCATCCTCGGCCGCAACTTCGAGACTCCGGTGCGGGTGACGTTCAACACCAGCGTGGGCACCCTCGAGGCGGACGAGGTGACGGTGTCCCCCGATCACACCCAGATCACCCTGATGACCCCCCAGGTGAGCGCCGGGGTGCTGCAGGCCGACGACGTCGCCTCGGTGACGGTGGTGACCCGCGCGGGCAGCCAGTTCGAGAAGACCACCACCAAGACGGCGGCCTTCGTCTTCGTCGCCGACCAGCCGCAGCCCAACATCACCGCGGTCTCGCCCAGCTCCGGCCCCATCGAGGGCGGAACTCGGGTGACCATCTTCGGCACCGGCTTCGTGTCGCCGTTGCAGGTCTTCTTCGAGGGCGGCACCATCGGCAGCCGCGAGGCCAACATCGTCTCCATCAACTTCAACCAGATCGTCGTCACAAGCCCCGACATCACGCCGACCCAGCCGACGCCGCCGGTCACCGTCGACGTCCGCGTGGTCAACGTGGACTCGGGCCTCGAGGACACCCTGGGCGGGGCGTTCACGTACGGCGAGAGCATGTTCGTGTCGGGCAACACCCCGACCTCGGGGCCGGCCGACGCCGCCACCGTCGTCACCATCTTCGGCGGCGGCTTCCGCGACCCGCTCCTGGTGGACTGGGGCTCCCTCCGAGTGGAAACCATCTCGGTGTCGGGCTCCGAGGTTCTGGTACGGATGCCGGCCCTGGTCCCGGTGCCGTGCGGTGACACCACCGGTAGCTTCACCCTCACCCACAGCGACACCGGCCTCACCGCCAGCGGCGGCAGCTTCACCTACATCGGCCCCAGCCCGATCATCATCGCGGTGCAGCCGTCGAGTGCGGAGTACGCGCCGGCGACCCCGGTGACCATCAGCGGCCAGGAGTTCACCGACCCGGCGGTGGTCCAGTTCGGGAGCTCGCCGGAGCAGCTCCCGGCCACCTTCATCGACTCCTCCACCCTGCAGGTGGACATCCCCGACCCCATCACCATCCCGGGCTTCGCCTTCGACGAGGTCGCCTGCTTTAAAAGCGGGGTCGAGGGGGTGCGCTCCATCCCCACCGGGGTGGACGTCACCGTGACCAACGTGGCCACCGGGTGCAGCGACACCCTGCAGAACGGGTTCGCCTACATCCCCAGCGACGACACCTGCCGGATCGGCCCGGTGCTTGTCACGGCGCCTCTGGTGAGCGGGCAAACCTGGAACTTCGGGGATGTGGACTTCGGGAGCTCCGCTGCACAGACCCTGAACATCAGCAACACGGGTGACTCGAACCTCACCCTCAGCGCGGCGGTCACAGGTACGGGCTTCAGCCTGACTGCGGCACCGGCCTCGCCCGTGGCGCCGGCGCCGCCGCCGGGGACTACGACCCTCGACGTCACGTTTACGCCTCCTGCCGATGGTGGTGCCACCTATAGTGGCACGCTGACAATCACCAGCAACGATCCCAACAACAGCCCGGTGGTGATCACCCTCGCCGGTCGTGAGACTCCCTGACGAAGGACACCGCCCCGGCCCGCGCGTATGCGGGCCGGGGCGTCTTTACATCTCTGATGGACGAACGCATCGACGAGCTTCGTGAGCGACTGCGGGAGGATCCGACCTCCCGGCAGTTCTACCAGCTCGGCGAGCTCCTCCGCCGCGAGGGCGAGGACGCCGAGGCGGTGGAGGTGTTGCGCGTCGGGCTCGATCAACATCCCTTCTACGTCACCGCCTGGGTCTCCCTGGGGAGGGCGCTTCTGGCGCTGGACCGCCTGGACGAGGCCGACGAGGTCCTCGCCGAGGCCCTCAAGCTGGATCCCGAGAACGCCGTGGCGGCACAGCTGCGGGGCCAGGTTGCGATCGATCGGGAGGACTGGCTCGGGGCGATCAAAGCGCTCAAGCTCGCTCGCGCGCTGGCTCCTGGCGACCGGGATCTGGATGAGCGCATCGCCGACGCGGAGGCGCGCCTAGCGGCGGAGGCGACCGTCGCCGTGCCGCAGCCGCAGCCGTTGGAGATCTTTTCCGTCTCCGCCGGGGACCCTTTCGAGATGACGCCGCGCGGCGACACCGGAGTGTGGATGGCGGGCGAGGCGGATGTCTTCACGCCGCCCGAGCTCCCGCCGGAGCCTCCTCCTGAAGCCGTTCCCGAGGAGCCCGAGGAGATCGCGGCCGCGGCGGAGGGCGACGGGGCGGCAGCCGCAGCGGAGCCGGTGCCCCTCGGTGAGGCCGCCGCGCCGGCAACGCCGGTCGACGAGCCCGACGAAGCGCCGGACGGGGGATCGTGGCCCCGCGAGGTGACCGGCGCGCCGCTGCCCGACCTCGAGCCGGCGCCACCCGAGAGCCCCGCAGGAGCGCCCGGGCCGGAGCCCTCCACCGCTGCCGAGCCGGCGCCGCCCGCGGCGCTGGAAGCCGGCGAGCTGCTCGCGGCCATTCCCGAGGAGCTCGATCTGCCGCTGCCTACCCTCACCCTGGCTCGCCTGGCCCTTGACCAGGGCGACCTCGAGCTCGCCCGCCGCACGGCAGCTGCCGTGCTCGAGCGGGAGCCGGGCTCCATCGATGCTCAGGATCTGCTGGCCGAGGTCGCGCGGGCGGTTCCCGTTCCAGAGGCCGGTGGCGCGGACCCGCGCTTCGCAACGATCGTCGCGTTGCAGCGCTGGCTGGACGCGGTTAGACTGGCGGCCGGGAAGCTCGCGTCGTGAACCTTGAATCTGCCGTTGCGGATCTGATCCATGCATGTCCCGGGGCGACCGCCGCCGCGCTGGTCGACCCGGATGGGATCCCTGTGGCCATGCAGCCGCAGGGGAGGGTGCTCGAGGAAGTGGCGGCACAGTTCGCCGCCATCCTCTACGAGGTGGGTCAGGCGGAGCGGGAGCTCAACCATGGTCCGTTGCGCCAGTTCGCAGTGCACGGGGAGGTTGCCACCGTGGTGCTCACGATGGTGAGCGCCGGCTACTTCCTGGTGCTGCAGCTTGACCGGCACGGGCTCGTGGGCAAGGCGAGGTTCCTGAGTCGACTGGCGGCCGAGCGGCTCCACTCCGAATTCATCTGAAGGTGGTCGCGTCGCATGTTCAAGTTCGAGGAGATTTGTGAGCTCATACGCCTCGTCGGGTCGACCAAGGTGGCCAGCGTCGAGGTCGAGCATGGCGGGACCCGCCTCCGCATCGAGGGGGCGAAGGCGGCGCCGGAGGAGGGTGGGGTTCCGGTGGCGGGCCCATCGGTATCGGTGGTCCAACCACCGGTTCAGGCCTCAGCCGCCGGCGCGCCGGCGGCTGCTGCCGCCGAAAGCGACGAGGTGGAGGGTGCCCACTACGTGACATCGCCCATCGTCGGCACCTTCTATCGAGCTCCCAACCCGGACGCCGAGCCCTACGTGAAGGTGGGCGACTTCGTCGAGAAGGGCCAGGTGCTCTGTATCGTCGAGGCCATGAAGCTCATGAACGAGATCGAGAGTGACGTTTCGGGCACCATCCTCAAGGTCCTGGCGGAGAACGCCCAGGCCGTCGAGTTTGGCGAGCGTCTCTTCACCATCAAGTCCGACTAGCCATGTTTTCCAGGGTGCTCATCGCCAACCGCGGCGAGATCGCGGTCCGTATCATCGCCGCCTGCCGCGAGCTGGGGCTCGAGACGGTGGCCGTCCACTCGGACGCCGACCGGGACTGCCTGCACGCCCGCCTGGCCGACAGGTCAGTGTGCATCGGCGGCGCCTACTCCAACACCAGCTACCTCAATGTCACAGCGGTCATCGCTGCAGCCGAGATCACCGGCGCCGACGCGGTGCACCCGGGCTACGGTTTCCTCGCCGAGAACGCGGACTTTGCCGAGATCGTGAGCGAGTGCGGCCTCACGTTCATCGGCCCGCCTCCCGATGCGATTCGCCTCATGGGCAACAAGTCTGCGGCGCGGCGGGCGGTGGCGGCGGCAGGCGTACCGATTCTCCCGGGATCCCCCGAGCCGCTGCGCAGCCGACAGGAGGCCCTCGATCTCGCCCAGGAGATCGGCTTTCCGGTGATCCTCAAGGCGTCGGCGGGCGGTGGCGGCCGCGGTATGCGTCTGGCCTTCGACGCCCGCGAGCTGAAGCACGCTTTCGACACCGCCCGCAACGAGGCCGAGAAGGCGTTCGGCGACGGCTCGCTCTACCTGGAGAAGTTCCTCCAGCGCCCTCGCCACGTGGAGTTCCAGGTGCTGGCGGACGGCACAGGGCGGGTCGTCCACCTCGGCGAGCGTGAGTGCTCGATCCAGCGCCGCCACCAGAAGCTCCTGGAGGAGTCGCCGTCGGCCGCGCTCACCCAGGAGCTGCGCGAGGCCATGGGCAAGGCTGCTGTGGAAGCGGCTCGCGCCGCGGGCTACGTCAACGCTGGAACCGTCGAGTTTCTTCTCGCGGAAGACGGGTCGTTCTCCTTCATGGAGATGAACACGCGCATCCAGGTGGAGCATCCGGTGACCGAGATGGTCACTGGGACCGACCTGGTCAAGGAGCAGCTCATCATCGCCGCCGGCCAGCCGATGACGGTGCGCCAACGCCAGGTGGCGCGGCCCAACGGTCACGCCATCGAGTTCCGCATCAACGCCGAGGACCCTGACACCTTCGCCCCCTCACCCGGGCGCATCGAGAAGGTCATCTTCCCCGGCGGGCCCGGCGTACGGGTGGACTCCCACCTCTACACCGGGTACACCGTGCCCCCGTACTACGACAGCCTCATCGCCAAGCTCATCGTGCACGGGCACGACCGCCAGGAGGCCATCGCCCGTGGCCGCCGCGCCCTCGGGATGCTGGAGATCGAGGGGGTGAAGACCTCGGCGCGGATGCACCTGCGGATCCTGGAGGATCGCGACTTCGTCGCCGGCCGTATCCATACCGGCTTCATGGAGCGTTACCAGAAGTAGCCCGCGGGCTTGACGAGATGTGGTGGCGAAGGCGTCTTTCGTCCCCCCTTACCCGTCTCCCGGGGAGCACTCGGCGGCAGGCTCGCCTGTCGCCGGGTGTTACCATGAGGCGTGGTCGGTGTATACCTGGTGGGTTTCATGGGTTGCGGTAAGAGCGCGGTAGGTGGAGCCCTGGCCGCCATCCTGGGAGCGCCGTTCATCGACCTCGACGAGGTTGTGAGCCAGAGGCTCGACGCCAGCATCGCCGAGATCTTCGCCCGGCATGGCGAGGCCGCGTTCCGGCAGGAGGAGACCGAGGTCGTGCGCTGGACCACGGGGTTGGAACACCCGGTGGTGGCAACCGGTGGCGGGACCTTCTGTAGCCCCTTGAACCGGAGCCTGATCCACGAAACCGGCGGTGCTTCAGTGTTTCTCGACGTGCCCTGGACGGAGGTGCTGCGCCGCCTGCCGGGCAAGAACCTCGACCGCCCCAAGTTCGCCGACTCCGAGCAGGCCCGCAAGCTCTACGAGGAGCGCATGCCCTCATATCGCCTGGCCCGGATCGTGCTCCCGCTCGACGGTGACGAGTCACCTGCCGAGGTGGCCCGACGCGTCCTTGCTGCCCTGCCGGAGGGACTGTGCGCTACCTGATTCTCTCCGACATCCATGCCAACCTCGAGGCGCTCCAGGCGGTGCTCAACCACTCCCGCCGCAAGCGTTGGGACCACGTCCTCTTTCTCGGCGACGCGGTGGGCTACGGGGCCTCGCCCAACCAGGTGATGAGCTGGTTGCGCTCCCTCGGCGACCGCGTCAGCTCGGTGCGTGGCAACCACGACCGTGTGTGTGCCGGGTTCGAGGGGGGCGAGTACTTCAACCGCTATGCTCGCGAGGCCGCGGAGTGGACCCTGAGTCATCTGGAGCCGCGCAACCTCGAGGCCCTCCGCACCCTGCCGGTGGGGCCCCGGCGCCTCGAGGAGAATCTCGCCATCTGCCACGGCTCTCCGGTGGACGAGGATGCCTACCTATTCTCGGCGCACGACGCCCTCGCCGGGTTCGAGGCCCTGCCCGACCACGTCATCTTCTTCGGTCACACCCACATCCCCTCTGCCTTTGTGCTGCGCCGGGTGAACGGTTCGGCCGTCATCCAGGTGCGGCTGCTGGCCGGCCGCCGCCTGACCCTCGACCTTGAGCCCGACCAGCGCTACCTGGTCAACCCCGGATCGGTGGGTCAGCCGCGCGATCGCGACTCCCGCGCGGCCTACGCCATCTACGACCATGGTCGGCGCCGCCTGCACCTGTACCGAGTCCCCTATCGCATCGCCACCGCCCGCCGCCGCATCGTGCAGGCGGGCCTGCCCCCGGTGCTGGGAGATCGGCTGCTGCACGGTGCGTAGCCCGGCGTCGTTGCTCGTCGTCGCGCTGGCCGCGGTGGTGACGACGGTGGCGCCGCTCGCCGCGGCAGGCGACCTGTCCGCCGGCCTGGCCGCCGCACAGGCCGGAGGATGCCTCCCCGGACCAGTGGCGGAGGCGGCCGCCGTCTCGGGCGATCCGGCGCTCGTCCGCCGCGCCCTGGGAGTGCTGGCGGCGGCCGGGGACCCCGCGACTCTGCCGCTGGCTCGGCGTCTGGCCGCGGCCGGGGGGGCAGCGGTGGCCGGGGAGGCGGCCCTCACCGGCGCCCGTCTGGGGCCCGGTGGCGCCGATCTCGTGCTCGTGGCCCTCGACGCCGCCGATCCTGCGGCACGGCGGGCAGCGGCCTGGGCCGCCTGCGAGGTGGGCGGTGCCGCCGGTGACGCCCTCCTGGCACGTCTCGATGACGAGGGCGACGCGAGGGTGCTCGAGGTCGCCGCCGCGAACCTCTGGCGTCTGCCGAAGGGGAGCTGGGAGCAGACCGCGGTGTCACTCTCCCGGGCGCCGGACCCCGCGGTGCGCCGTGCCGCCGCGTATGCGCTGGCGCGCTCGGGCGCGCCGCCCACCCGCCCCACCCTGCGTGGGTTGACCTCTGACCCCCTTCCGGCGACCCGAGCGGTCGCCGTGCGCGGCCTCGGCAGGGGTGAGCCCAGCGCCGCCGACGGCGAGGCCCTTGAAGCGGCGCTCGCCGACCCCGACTGGCGGGTGCGGGTGGCGGCCTGCCAGGCGCTGGCGGCACAGCCGGCCCTGAGGCTCGGCGGAGCGGCTGCCGCACGGCTGGTGGCCCTGCTCGATGCCGACCAGCCGCACCTGGTTGTCGCCGCCGCCGCAGCCCTGGGCGCGCACCCGGAGGCGCCCGCCGGCGACGCGCTGGTGAACCTCGTGGCGGAGGGCGAGCGCTGGCTGGCCGGCGAGGCGCTGGCGGCGCTGGCCCGGCGCCGCGACCCGCGCTTCGCGGCCCTGGCGGAGCCCTGGTGGAGCGCCGAAGATGGGTGGCGGAGGCGGGCTGCAGCTCGTGCCTCGGCGGTCGGTCCTGCAGCCACCGCGGCGGCCACTCGAGCTCTCGCAGATTCTGAGGCGGCGGTGCGCCTGGCCTTCCTGGAAGGCCTGCAGGCCGCAGGTGGCGATCTGCCGGCCGACGTGCTGGGCGGCGTCCTCGCCAGCGACCCCGATGCTGCGGTGCGCGCCCAGGCCCTCGACATGCGGGAGGCCTCAGCGCCACCGGCGCCCGCCGAGCTGCTGGCCCTGGCGCACCGCTGGCGAGGCGACGCGCCGGCCGATGCCCGTCTCGGCGCCCTCGAGGCTGCCTTCGCTGCCGGCGACGAGACGGTTCGCGACCGGGTGCTGCTGGCGGCGGCGGGTGATCACGACCCCGTCGTGGCGGCGCGGATCGCCGCCCAGGCGCGCAGGGCCGGCGTTGCGGCGATCGCGCCTCGGCGCCCACTGCGCCACCCGCTGGCGTGGTACGGAGAGCTCGAGTCGTGGGCGGCCGCGCCCCGTTGGCTCGACGTGGTCACGGCGCGCGGCACCTTCCGCATCAAGCTGGATCCCGACACGCCCGCCACCGCCCGGGAGGTGTGGGACCTGGCGGCGAACGGCTTCTACGACGGTCTTCCCGTCCATCGGGTGGTCCCCGACTTCGTGGTGCAGGGTGGTGATCCTCGCGGCGACGGTTGGGGCGGGCCGGGGTTCGTGCTCGCCGACGAGCCGACCCTGACCCCATTCGACGCCTGGCGGGTGGGGATCGCCACCTCCGGCCCCAACACCGGCGGCTGCCAGCTCTTTGTCACCCTCATGCCGGCGGACCACCTCACCGGGCACTACACCAACCTCGGCGAGGTGGTTCGCGGCCGCGAGATCGTCGAGCGCCTCGAGGTTGGTGACATGATCCGCCATGTGCTCACTGCCGAGGGTGACGAGCCACCGCCGCCGCCGCCAGTGCTGCTGGGCCGGGTGGGCTGGGACGACCTGGCGGTGCTGCCGGGCTGGCGGGAGGAGTACGAGGCCTATCAACCCGACCAGGGAGAGGTGGAGCGGTTGCGCCAGGCGATGGGCGCCTACCGCATCGTCACAGTGCTGGGCAGCTGGTGCTCCGACTCTCAGCGGGAAGTGCCACGCCTTGTGAAGGTGTTGCGAGAGACGGACAACCCGGGGTTCAGCTCGGAGCTGTGGGCGGTGGACCGCAGCCGGCGCGTGGCCGATCGTGCCTTCCCCGCGGGGCTTCTGCCGGGTCGCACCGCCGCGAGAGTACCCACCGTCCTCGTTCTCGACGCAGCCACCGGGGTCGAGCTGGGACGCGTGGTGGAGACCGCCCAGGCGCCGTTGGAGGAGCTGCTGGTGGAGATGATCGCCCCCATGGAGGGTTGGTGATGGCCGAGGTCGCGGTCACCGCCGCCCTGCCGGGTTCAGCCCTCGACCACCTCACCAAGGACCACCTGGTGCGGGTGCGCCCGGGTAGGGAGCCGCTCGCCGAGGCCGCCCTGGCCGAGTTCATCGGCGGCGCGGACGCCGCCATCACCCTGCTCGCCGACCCGGTGAGCGCCGCGGTGCTCGATGCCTGCGCCAGGCTCCGAGTCGTCGCCAACTACGCCGTGGGTCACGACAACGTGGACAAGGAGGCCGCGGCTGCACGCGGGGTGTGGGTCACCAATACGCCGGACGTGCTCACCGACGCCACCGCCGACCTCACCTGGGCTCTCATCCTGGCCGTCACCCGTCGGGTGGTGGAGGCCGACGGCTACCTCCGCGCTGGCCGCTTCCACGGCTGGTCGCCGGAGCTGCTGCTGGGCGCCGGCCTCTCGGGCCGCACCCTCGGGATTCTCGGCTACGGGCGCATCGGCCGGGCGGTGGCGGTGCGCGCCTCAGCGTTCGGCATGCGGGTGGTGTACAGCGAGCCGCACCAGCCCGCCGCCGTGAGCCCGCATGCCGACTACCTCCCCCTCGACGAGCTCCTGCCCCAGAGCCACGTGCTGTCGGTGCACTGCCCCCTCACCCCCGAGACCCATCATCTCCTGGATGCCGAGCGCCTGGCGCAGCTGCCGCGCGGAGCCTTCGTCGTCAACACCGCGCGCGGCCCCATCGTGGACGAGGCGGCCCTGGTGGACGCGCTGGAGCGTGGCATTCTTGCCGGTGCCGGACTCGACGTCTACGAGAACGAGCCTGTGGTCCATCCCGGTCTCGTGCGCCTGCACCAGGTGGTGCTCCTGCCGCACCTGGGCTCGGCGACGCTGGAGGCGCGCTCGGCGATGGCCGGCCTCGCCGTGGCCAACGTCGCGGCGGTGCTCGCCGGGCGGGAGCCGCCCGCGCCGGTTGTCCGCGGCCGCTGACGCGCCCGCGATTGGAAGATCCAAAGATCAGAAGATTCAAAGATGGGGGTGTCCAAGCGCAACGGCAGCAGGCATCGGCCGACGCCCTGTTGACTCCTCGCACTCAGTGTTGCATGTGACCGGTCGGTAGTGGCTGGGCCGCACGGACCCAGGAGCGCCGCAATCTTGGAATCTTTGAATCCTCCAATCTTCCAAGCGGGTGGGTGGGCGGGAGGTGGTGCTAGAATCCGCCCGTGCCAGTCCTCGACCTCGAGACGCAATCCGCAGCCGCCCTCATCCCCGAGCTGTCGGTGGTGATGCCGGCGTACAACGAGCAGGAGATCCTGCCCCTCGCCTTGGATGAGGCCACCGCCGCCCTCTCCGAGCTCTGCCAGCGCTTCGAGATCGTCATGGTGGACGACGGCTCCACCGACCGTACGCCGCAGATCCTCGCCGAGCGCACTGCTCGTGATCCGCGGGTGCGGGTGCTCACCCAGACCCCCAACCAGGGCTACTCCAAGGCGCTCATCCGCGGATTCAACGAGGCCACAATGGGCGCGGTCTTCTACACCGACGCCGACGCCCAGTTCGACCTCCGTGAGATTGCCAGGCTCTACCCGCACCTCGTCGATCACGACATGGTCACGGGCATCCGCGTGCACCGCCAGGACCCGCCGGTGCGGCTGCTCACCTCGGCGGTCTACAATCGCCTCCAGGGCTTCCTCCTCGGCATCCGGGTGCGGGACGTCAACTGCGCCTTCAAGCTGTTCCGGCGATCCTTCTTCGAGCGGGTCGAGCTCGCCTCCGACGGCTTCCTTATCGACGCCGAGCTCTACGCTCGTGCCAAGCGCGCCGGGCTCACCTGGACCCAGGTGGGGGTCACCCACCGGCCGCGGGAGAAGGGCAGCTCCACGGTGAGGCCGCGCACCGTCACCGATACCCTGCGCGAGCTCTGGCAGCTCAGGTGCATGCTCTCCGAATGAGCGCCCGCCGCGCCTTCTGGCTGGTCCTCCTCGGCTTCCTGCTGCTCCACGTCGTGCTCGCAGCGGCGCTGCCGTTGTCCGGCGACGAGGCCTACTACTGGGACTGCTCGCGCCACCTCTCGTGGAGCTACTTCGACCAGCCTCCCCTGGTGATCTGGGCCATGGTGCCATTCCGCGCGGTGCTCGGCGAGACCCGCCTGGCGGTGCGCCTCCCGGCGATCCTCGCGAGCCTGCTCACCGGCCTCCTCCTCCTCGGCCTCCTCCGCCGCTTCGGCGGCGGCCACCGCGAGGCGACCCACGCCTACGTGCTGCTCCACGCCATGCCGCTCTTCTTCCTCGGCGCCTTCTACGCCTCCACCGACGTGGCCATGACCACCGCCTACGTGGGGGCGGCGTGGGCGGCGGTGGCGCTGGCCCAGGGTGAGCGCCGCGCCTGGTGGGGGTTCGGTCTCGCCGTGGGCCTCGGCTTTCTCGCCAAGTTTCCGGTGGTGCTGGTGCTGCCGGCCCTGCTGCCGGCGCTGCTGCGCCGCGACGTCCGCCGCCAGCTTGCCACCGCCACTCCTTGGCTGGCGGCTCTCCTCGCCTTCGCCCTCACCCTGCCGGTGTGGATCTGGGGGGCGCGGCACGAGTGGGCCAACCTGGCCTTCCAGCTCGCCGGCCGCCACGAGGCGCACCGGCTGACGCTCAAGTACCTGGGCGAGTTCGTGGCCGCCAACCTGGCTCTCGCCACCCCGTTCCTGGCTGTCGCCATGATTGTGGCGTGGTGGCGTGGCTGGCGCAGGCGCGACCCGGCGTGGACCGCCCTGCTCCTCGCCATGGCGTCGCCGCTGTTGGTGTTTGGCCTGGTGGCGTTGCGCGAGCGGGTGGGCGCCCACTGGGGCGGGCCGGCCCTGGTGCTGGGCGCGGCCGCGGTGGTGCTGACACCGTTCCGGGCCCGCCGTGTGCTGGAGTGGGCGGCCGGCGTCACCTGCCTCGTGCTCGTCACCACGGTCATCGTCATCGCGCTCATGCCCGAGCCGCTCATGGCCCTGCAGTGGTCGTACGCCGGCCGTCCAGGCCGCATCTCCACCAGCAAGCTGACAGCCCTCGTCGGCAACCGCGAGATCACGCGTACGGTCGAGGCTCGCCTCGAGCCGGGCGAGCTGGTGGCGTCGGAGAGCTACTCCACCGTGCACCTGCTGGCCTTCCTCTCCGGCGGTGACCTCCCCGCGCGGCTTGCCGACGTCAACCACGGCAAGCACGGCCTCGCCAGCCTCTACTGGTACCCCCCGAAGGAGCTGCGCGGCCGCGACGTCCTCTTCGTCACCGAGCGCAGCGGGCGGGTGGACGAGGCGTTGGCCGGCCTCTTCGCCAGCGTCGAGGAGCGCCCGTCCATCGACATCGTGCGCGACGGCCACGTGGTGCGTCGCGTTCGCGTCCTCCAATGCCGCGACCTCCTGAGGCCGGTGCCGGCGTTCACCCGGCTAGGCGGAGGCGCCGCCACAGCAGGAGGGCGGTGAGGGCGCTCAGGATGGCAACCGGGACGAGGGGATGGGCGGTGAGGGGGCCGGTGCGCCAGCCGACGCCGAGGTCGCCCATGGTCTCGGCGATCACCCGCTTGCCCGCCGCCACGGTCGCCCAGCTGACCCCGGCCACGGCGGTGGCGAGGAAGACCAGGCCGCCGGTCCCCAGGGCGGCCTCGAGCCAGGTGCGCCCGCTGGCGTCGTCGGGCTCGGGTCCCAGGGCGGCGCCCAGGGCGGTGAGCCACAGCGCCTCCCACGGCACCAGCCACCAGCCGTAGACAGCGGTGTGGGTGGGGCCGGTCACCAGGAGGGCGCCGAAGTAGAGGGCGCCGGCGAGGCCCAGCGGTGGCAGCGCCGCTACCCCGAAGGTGGCGGCCATGGCCTCGGAGCGCCGCACCGGTGCGGTGCGCCACCACCAGGCGGCGGCGCCCTCGAGGAGGGCGGCGGGGTAGGCGAAGCGCAGTGCCATGGCGGCGGCCAGCAGGCCGGCCATGGCGAGGTTCACGAAGCCGGCGAGCTCGCGGGCGAGGGGGTCGCCCAGGGGCAGGGCGCGCAGGTTCTCCACGTAGACCGCTCCGAGACCCACCAGGTAGAGGGTCTGCGAGGCCTGCACCGCGTCGCGGGCCAGCAGGCGCAGTCGATCCGCCGCCAGCACCCCGGTCGGGCGCCCCAGCAGGAGGCGGTCCAGCGCCCGCCACCCCCGAGCGGGTCGTCCCTCGCCGGGGGTTCCGGCGCCCAGGCGCGACGCGGCGCGCGGTGCCAGCAGGCGCCAGACGAGGAGAAGTGCGGCGCCGGCCGCAGTCGCCAGGGCGAGGAGCCGCAAGGGTCGAGCCCGGCCCAGCAGTCCACCGGTGACCCAGCCGGCGACTCCTCCGGCCGGGTCGGTGCTGCCGAGGCTGGCGAGGGCGGCGAGGAGCTCGAGGGGGTCGCCGGCGGTGGCCAGCGTTTCGGGGCGGAGGTGACGCAGCCACAGCACCGCGCCCACCACTGCCGCGGTGGTGGCGGTCCACGCAGCCGGTATCAGCACTCGTCGGGGGATGATGGCGGCGAGCACCAGGGCGGTGAGGAGCCCGGCGGCAGCGGCCACCGCCAACAGCCCGGCGAAGCCGGCGGCGAGGGTGGCAGCTGCGGGCACGCCTGAGTGCAGCCTGGCCCCCAGCGCGAGCAGGGGCGGCAGGCCCAGCACCGCCACCCAGGCGAGGCCGCCCGCCACGCGCCACCAGGCGTGGGCCGCGCGGGCGCTCGGGGGAAGCGGGCTCGCCGCCCACCACGGGTCCACCTCGAGGGCATCCAGCACCGGCAGGGCGAGGGTGACGGCGGAGGCGGCCGCCACCATGACGGCGAGCTGGCAGATCAGGGTGGCGCCGTGCACCAGCACCGTCATGGCCAGCGGTACGGCGCCGGTGGGCACGGCCAGGAGGTGCGCCGCGGCGCGATCGGCCACCCACCACTCCGCCGCCACCAGTCCGAGGCCGGCTCCGACCACGCCGAGCACCCGGCCGACGCCGCCCGCGCGCACCCGGCGGGCGCCCTGGCGCAGCTCGGCCGCCAGGATCAGGAGGAGCGTGCGAGCAACCACGCTTCGAGCTCCGCGGCGTCACGCGTGCCATCGCGCTCGGCGTGCACTCGACCGCGGCGCAGTGAGACGACACGGTCGGCGAGGGCGGCGACGTGTCCGACTGTGTGGGTGGTCACGACCACCGCCGCTCCCGCTGCGGCGCGCCGGCGCAGGGCGGCCTGCACCGCGTGCTGGGCCACCAGGTCGAGGGCGGTCATGGGCTCGTCCACCAGCAGTAGCGGCGGCTCCGGCAGCAGGACCGCCGCCAGGGCCACTCGCTGGGCCTGGCCGTGGGAGAGGGCGTGGCACCAGCGCGAACGGACCTCCTCCACCTGGAGCTCCGTGCACATCGCGTCCAGCCGCGCGGCGGCGTCGTCCCGGTCGATCCCGTACAGGGCGGCGCGCAGTAGGAGCAGCTCCTCCACAGTGAGGTGGGCGGGCAGTGTTGGACGGTCGGGGAGAAGGCCCAGCCGTCGGCGCACCTCGGTGGGGTGGCGGGCGGGATCGCGGCCGAGCACCTCGACCCGGCCCCGGGCGCGGGGTACGAGGCCGGCGACCAGCCGCAAGGTGGTGGTCTTGCCCGCCCCGTTGGGACCCACCAGACCGGTGACGGCACCACCAAGCGCCGTCAGGTCGAGGCCGTCGAGGGCGACCGTCGGGCCGTAACGAACCTCCACGTCGCTGCATACCAGCAGCGCTCCGCTCACCCCATCACCGCCTCACCGGCACCACCAGAATGCGCAACGGCCGCCCCTCGTCTGCCTCGGTCACCTCCAGACGGAGGCGTCGCCAGCGTACCGCCGCCCCCACCTCCACCGGGCCGTCCGCCAGGGTTGCGAGGACGCCTCCCACCGAGTCGATCCCGTCGGGGTGCTCGAGGCGGCGATGGAGGAGGCGCTCGAGCCGCCGTAGCGAGAGGTGGGCGGGCACCAGGAAACCGCCCTCCGCCGGCACGATCCCCTCCTGCCGACCCCGGTCGAACTCGTCCTCGATCTCGCCGACGACGATCTCCAGGGCGTCCTCCAGCGAGACGACGCCCGACAGGCCGCCGAACTCGTCGAGGACGATGGCAAGGTGCTGGCCCGAGCGACGGAAGTCCTGAAGGAGATCGGGGAGCGGTTTGGCCTCCGGGATGAACAGCGGGTTCGCCATGAGCTCGGTCCACGGCTGCTGCGGCGGCAGCCCCAGCAGCTGCTTGCTGTGCAGCACGCCGAGGAGGGCGTCGGGCGAGCCCTCCACCACCGGGAACCTGGTGTGACCCGACTCGAGGACCTCGCGCACCAGGCGCTCGAGGTCCCACGAGGCGTCCACCGTGTGCACCATGGGCCGCGGCACCATGACCTCGCGGGCCACCGTGTCGTTGAAGCGCAGCACGGACTCGATCATGTGGCGGGCCTCGCGGGGGAGCTGGGCGTGGTGGTGGGCGAGGCGCAGCATGAAGAGGATGTCCTCCTCGGTCACCGGGACCTTCTGGTGGTGGCCGCGCGACAGCAGCCGGGTGAGCAGGCCGAGAACCCAGTTCACCGGCCGCAGCGCGAGGTCGAGGACGTAGAGGGGGCCGGCCACCCGCGCCGAGAGGCCTTCGGCGTGGACCTGTGCCAGGGACTTGGGCGTGATCTCGCCGAACACCAGGATGACGAGGGTCATGATGCCCACGACCGTGGCCAGCCCGCCGTGACGGCTGAGCTTGTAGGCGAGGCTGGTGGCCAGCGCCGAGGCGAGGACGTTGACCAGGTTGTTGCCCACCAGGATGGTGATGAGAAGGTGCTGCGGGTTCTCGGCCCAACGGTCGAGGCCACGGCGAGTGAGCCGGCCGGAGCGCTCGCGCAAGGCCTCGAGCCGGGTGATGGGGAGCGAGGTGAGGGCCGTCTCCGAGGCCGAGAAGAACGCCGACCCGAACAGGCACAGGATGACTGCGACCAGCTCAGGGCTCACGGCGACCTCGTTCGGGGGGCTCGTCCATGCGCGGCATCCTAACACGCCCTGAGTCGGCGTCGCGAGGGGAGAGCCTTGCTCCTATTGGGCATGGCTTTGCGGTGGTATTGTGGGCGGCTGAGGAGGCCCGGATGAGGCGCACTCTGGTGATCGGATTCGTCGTGGCGGTGGTGGTGACGCTGGCGGCGACCAGCGTGGTACGGGTACCGGAGGGAGAGGCGGCCTTCTGTGGTGGCCGCTTCCTCGCGGGGGGCTGGCACTTGCGGCCTCCCCTGGCCGCGCTTCGGTCGTACCCGGCGGGTGAGCAGACCCTGGTTTTGGAGCACCCCGTGCGCGGAGCCGAGGGCGCCAGCGAGGATTTCACCCACCGCATCACCTACCGGTGGGATCGCCAGCGGCTCGCGGCGAGCCCGCTCGACCCCGAGCAGCTGGGCGACCGGGTGGACGAGCTCCTGGGCCAGCTGGACGGTCGCTTCCCGGGCGCTGAGATCGGCCGCCGGGTGGACGCGGCCGTGCCGAAGCTCCTCACGGACCTGCCCATCAAAGTGGTGTCGACATCGTCCAGCTATCCGGGTCAGGCCTACGAGGAGCTGGCGGCCGCGGCCCGGCCCTCCGACGTCAAGCTGGTCATGGTGGGACTCGACGGCTTCGACTGGGGACTTCTCAATCGTCTCATCGGCGAGGGTCGGTGCCCGACCTTTGCGCGGATGAAGCGCGAGGGGGCGTGGGCCGAGCTGCTGTCGCACCAGCCGGTGCTCTCACCTCTCATCTGGACATCCATCGCCAGCGGCCGGCTGCCCGACGAGCACGGGGTACTGGACTTCGTGGTCAAGGACCCGGAGACCGGGAAGGACACGCCGATCACCAACCAGTTCCGCAAGGTGCACACCTTCTGGAACATCCTCTCCTACCTTCAGCGCCCGGTGAACGTGGTCAACTGGTGGGCGTCGTACCCCGCGGAGCCCATCGACGGAATAATGGTTGCAGAGCGGGTCTTCTACCAGCTCTTCGGGATGCGGCCGCCGCTGGACGATCCCGCCAACGTCTATCCCCCGGAGGAGCTCCAGGAGGTCCTCTCGAAGGTTGTCTCGGTGGATGACGTGGGCTATGACGAGGTCCGGCGCTACGCTGACATCAGCCGCGCCGACTTCGACCGCGCGGTCACCGAGGCCAAGAGCGCCGCCAACCCCTACGACAACCGCATCAACCACCTGCGCAAGATCCTCGCGGTCACCCACGGCGTCTTCAACCTCGGTCGTTGGCTGGTGAAGGACCACCCGGCGGCGGTCACGGCCCTGTATGTGGAAGGTACCGACACGATCGGTCATCGCTTCGCCCACTACCTCCCACCCAAGCTCTCGTGGGTGGACCAGCGCGACTACGACGCTTACCACGAGACGATGGCGCGTTACTACGAGCTGGTGGACCGGGAGATGAGCGAGCTGATGAAGGCGGCGCCGCCGGACACCCTGTGGATGGTTACCGCCGATCACGGCTTCTTCACCGGGGCGGCGCGCCCGCACGTGGATCCTGCCGACTTCACCATCGGCGCGGCCCAGTGGCACCGCATGGTCGGCGTGTTCATGACAATGGGCCCGCACGTGCGCCCGGGCAAGCTCGACCACGCCGACATCTATGACCTCTGCCGGACGGTCCTCTGGTTGGAGGGCGCGCCCATCTCGCGGGAGCTCCAGGGTCGCGAGCTCACCGAGATCATGGACAGCCAGTGGGTTGCGGCTCACCCGCCGGTGTTCGTGGACAGCTACGCGAAGCTGCCCCGCACCTGGAAGGCAGAGGGCGCGCGCTCGGTGATGGACGAGGCCCGCCTCAAGGAGCTGCAGTCGCTGGGCTACCTCTCCGCGGGTGGTGAGTCCGCCGCCCATGAGCAGGGTGCGGCGAGCGGAGCGCAGGGCGCGAGCCCGGCCCCCGCCACCGGTGGCGCCAACCCGGAGGCGAAGCCCACCGAGCTCTACAACCTCGGCAAGGTTGCGGAGGGACGTGGTGACCTCGCCGGTGCCCAGCGCTACTACCTCCAGGCGCTCGAGGTGCAGCCCGACTTTGCCTTCGCCATGCTCAACCTGAGCCGCGTGTACTCGGGCCAGGGCGACCACGAAAAGGCGCTGCTCTGGCTCGGCCGCTGCCTCGAAACGGGCAACCAGATGCTGCCGCCGCGCATCCTCGGCGAGTTCGTCCGCGAGGCCAACGATGCCGGGCGCCTCGACCGCGCCCTCGGCACGCTGGAGCTGTTGCGGTCGCGCTGGGGGAGCACCGCGTCCTTCGATTCGGCCCGCGGCTTCGTGCTGCGGCGGCTCGGTCGCACCGCCGAAGCCGAGGCCGCCCTCCGTGCCGCCCTCGACAAGGACCCCTCCGACGCGGTGGCCACCGACGAGCTGCTGGAGATGGCCGGCGAGGGCAAGGTCAACGGGATGGACTCGGTGCTCGAGCGCCACTTCAAGGCGGTGCAGGGTGACCTCAAGCGGCTCAACCGCTTCGCGGTGGTGTGCCTGCGCAACCATCGGCCGGACTGGGCCGAGCGCACCCTGAGGATCCTGCTCGACAGCGATTCCACCAACGCCGGGGTGCTCTCCAACCTGGCGGCGGCGCTGCAGATGCAGGGCAAGCTCGAGGAGTCCGCCGAGATCCTCGCGAGGGCCTCCACCGCCCGCCCCGCCGACCCCGGGATCCGCTTCAACTACGGGGCGGTGTTGGCGGCGTTGGGGCGCGACGAGGACGCCATCACCCAGCTTGACGAGGCGGCGCGGCTGGGGCTTCAGGGGCCGCGGCTCTACTCCGCTCGGGCCAAGGTGTTGTTCCGTCTCGGCCGGGTCGACGATGCCCGGAACGTCCTCCAGGAGGGCGTGGCGCGATTCCCTGACAGTCAGGAGCTGCAGGGCCTCCTGAGTGCCCTCCAGAGCCAGGGGTAGCAGTGCCGTGTGCTAGGCTTGAGACACTTCAATGCTGGTTTGAGGCTAGGGCTGACAGCACGAGGAGGAGAGCATGACCAACGGGAACCAGATGCCGCAGACTCCGCCCCCCCCGCCCCCGGTGGGGCCCGCCGGGCCGCCGCCCAAGAAGGGGCTCCCCGCCCTTGCCTGGGTGGGGATCGGGTGTGGTGCGATCGTCATCCTGCTCATCGTGGTGCTGGCCGGTCTCGGCTGGTGGGGAGTGCAGAAGGCCAAGCAGGCCGGCATCGACCCTGAGCTGATGCAGAAGCAGCCTGGGCTCGCCGCGGTGAAGATGATGGTGGCCGCCAATCCTGAGCTGGAGATGGTGAAGGTCGACGAGGAGGACGGGATCGCGACCGTCCGCAACAAGAAGACCGGCGACCTGATGACCGTCAACCTCAAGGATGCCGCCAAGGGCAAGGTGAGCTTCTCCTCGGGCGGCAAGGAGATGAGTATCGAGGCCTCGGGAGAGGGAAAGACCGGCTCGGTCAAGATATCCGGCGGCGAGGAGGGCAACATGACCTTCGGCGCCGGGAGCGAGCAGCAGGTCCCCGAGTGGGTGCCCCTGTACCCAGGTACCGAGCCCAAGGGCGGTTTCTTCGTCAAGGGCAAGGCAGGCGTGCGCGGCTCGTTTCAGTTGGAGACCGGCGACGATGCCGAGACCATCCTCGACTACTACCGCAAGGCATTGGAGGACGGTGGCTTCTCCGTCACAGTCAACACCTTCACCGAGGACGGTGCGACCCGCGGCGGCATGGTCAGCGGCGAGGAGACCGGCACCCACCGCTCCGTGCAGGTCGGTGTGACCTTCGAGGAAGGCTCCAGCTCGATCACGGTCAGCTACTCGGAGGGCGAGGAGTAGCCTTTCGGGATTCCAAGATTCAAAGATCGGGGGCGCTTTGACGCCGGGGCGCCCCGACCTGTTGTGGGCTCAAGCAAGAACCGGCCTCACTCGAGGCGCCAGACTCCGAACCCGGGGCCACGCTGCGAGTTCACTCTTCCCGGCCACACCAGCTCGAACGGCCGTCCATCACGACCCACAAGTTCCATGACTCAACTCATTGAATCTTCTAATCTTTAAATCTCTGATTCTTTGAATCCGGCTATCTCTCGAGGACCGCGGCGATGCGCTCGGCGATCTCGGTGAAGGCGCGTCCGGCGGGGGACTCGGGGCGCTCCATCACTACGGGGTGGCCGCTGTCTCCGCCAGAAACCACCGCCGGGTCGATGGGGATCTGCCCCAGCAGCGGGACCTCCAGCTGCTCGGCGGTGCGGGCGCCGCCGCCGGTGCCGAAGAGGTGCTCCACGTGGCCGCAGTCGGGGCACGTATAGTGCGACATGTTCTCCACGATCCCCAGGATCGGCACCTCGAGCTTGCGGAACATGAGGAGCGCCTTGCGAGCGTCGATGAGGGCCACGTCCTGCGGTGTGGTGACGATGACGGCGCCGGTGAGGGTGACGTTCTGGCACAGCGTGAGGGCGATGTCGCCGGTGCCCGGCGGCAGGTCCAGCACCAGCTCGTCCAGCTCGCCCCACTCCACGTCGGATACGAACTGCTCCAGCGCCTTGGTGAGCATCGGCCCGCGCCAGATCACCGGCTGGTCCGTGTCGACGATGAAGCCGAACGACATGACCTTGACGCCCCCCGGGCTGATCAGCGGCAGGATGCGGCCCTCGGCATCGCTCATGGGCTGGCCGTTGGCGCCGGTCATGAGCTGCTGCGACGGCCCGTAGATGTCGGCGTCGAGCAGCCCGACCCTGCGGTCCAGGCGGGCCAGCGCCAGCGCGAGGTTGGCGGCGACGGTGGACTTGCCGACGCCGCCCTTGCCGGAGGCCACGGCCACGAGGTGGCGAACACCTGGAATCCGATCGGACCATCCTGCGGGCGGCTCCGGGCGCGGCGCTGCCGCGGCCGCCATCGCGGGCTGCACCCGGACATTCACCACGGCGCGGCCGACGCCGTCGAGCTGGCGGAGGAGACGCTCGGCCTCGGTCTTGACCGCCTGGCCGTGCGCCGGGCTGGGCGAACGGAACCCGATCTGCACCCGCACCGACTCGCCGGCCACCTCCACCTTCTCGACGGCGTCGGCCTCGACGACGTTGGCGCCGGTACCGGGGATCATGACCTGACGCAAGGCGGCGACGATCACGTGTTCAGAAACTGGCATCAAGGGCTCCCTTCACCCGCGACGGGGCCGACCATTCTAACCCGGACTCTTCACGAGTCTTCTGCTGTAGGTCGCGATACGCAGCACCTGGCTACGCTTTCTCGGTTCGCTCGCTCCAACGTACTGCAAGTACGCCTCCGCTCGCTCACCTTGCGAAACCGGAGCCGGGCACAGCGTCTCGCACCCTGCGCGACTAATCCTCATGAAGAGTCCGGGCTAACCCGGGCCCGCGCAGTCGGAGTCTTCCGCGACCCGAGCGTGTCCACGAGTGCCGCGCAGCTGGTCGATGGCCTCCCGGATCTCCTCGGTGAGCTGTCGGCGCTCGGCGATCCGCCGCCCTGCCGTGGGCACGGGCTCGCCGAAGCGGACCACCACGGTGGTGGCGCGGAGTACGAGCCGTCGGGCCGGCATGGCGACGCGGGCGCCCTCCAGCCCCACGGGCAGAATCGGCAGGCCGGACTTGAGGGCCATGAGAAAGCCTCCGCGCTGGAAGGGGAGAAGGGCGCCGTCCGGCGACCGCGTCTCCTCCGGGAAGACCAGCACGGAGCGGCCGCCGGCGATGAGGTGGGCCGAGCGCTCGAAGGTCCGGCTGGCGGTGGAGCGGTCGGTCCGGTCCACCGCGATGAAGCCCATGCCGCGCATGGCCCAGCCCAGGAAGGGGATGCGGAAGAGCGATTTCTTGGCCAGGAAGCGGACGTTGAGCGTTGTGGGAAGCGCCGCCAGGAGGGCCGGGATGTCCAGCGCCGACTCGTGGTTCGCCATGATGAGGTAGCGTCCGTCCGTGTCGAAGCGGTCGCGGCCCTCGACGCGCAGGCGCGTTGCCGCGATCAGCAGCAGGAGCCGTCCCCAGATCGATGCGATATGCACGGCATGGTCGCCCCGGGGAGGGATGAGGGAGGCGAGGACCGCGAGCAGCCCACACGCCGCCGTTACCGGAATGGCGAGGAGGCCGGCGAGCAGGCTGTGGAGGAGGCGCAGAACAATCATAAGACGCAATTCTAACTCCCCGTCCGCGGACGACGGGGAGTCGGTACACTTGGCGCGGGAAGGAGCTCTTATGCCCGAAGCTCGCCACGGAGACGTGACCCTCCATTTCATCGATCAGGGAACCGGAGCGCCGGTTCTGCTCCTGCACGGGCACACCTTCGACCAGCGCGTGTGGAGTGACGTGGTCCCGAGCCTGCTCGACTCCGGCCTGCGGGTGATTCGTCCGGATCTTCGCGGCCACGGTCTCAGTACCCAGGCGCCCGCCGGCTACCACTCGTCACACCACGCCGATGACATGGCTGCCGTGCTGGACGCGGCGGGGGTGGATGCGGCGGTGGTGGTGGGGTTCTCGCTGGGAGGGGGAGTGGCGCTGGAGCTGGCCCTGGCGCAGGCGGAGCGGGTGCGGGCCCTGGCGCTGGTGGCCCCGACACTGCCCGGTCGGCCCTTCGAGACCGGGTTCATGGACAATCTCCGCCAGGTGGCCAGGGTGGCCCGCGGCGAAGGGATCCGTGCGGCCATGCTGGGGCCCTGGCTGGACAGCCCCCTCTTCGCTTTCTCCTTCACCAAGCCGGGTCTGCGTGAACGTACCGCCGCCCTCGTCGCCGATTTTCCCGGAGCGGAGTACCTGGCGACGGAGCGGGACCGGGTCGAGCGGCAGTGGACGGTGCCGGAGCGCCTGGGCGAGATTCTGGTACCCACCGTGGTGGCGGTGGGCGAGCGCGAGCTGCCCGGGTTTGCCGCCTACGCCGAGGAGGCGGCAGCCGCGATCCCGGGTGCGCACCTCGAACGGGTGCCGGAGTGCGGCCATCTCCTGCCGCTGGAGGCTCCGCAACGCATCGCGGCCCTCATCCTCGAGGTCGCGCAGCGCCCCGTTTGAGCCGGTTGTTGGCGAGGGCACGAGGAGAGCGCAGCAGGTGAGCCCGACGACGGCTCGGCCCGCGCCCCCTTCTTCTCGGTGTCTTGGACCCTCGCGCCGTTGGATCCTCGTGCTCGTCGATCCTGCCTACCCGAGCGTGGTCCTCAGGATCTCGGCGAGCTCTCGGGCGAGATGGTCGATCTCGGCTGCGTCCTCGCCCTCCACCATCACGCGTGCCAGGGCCTCGGTACCCGAGTAGCGCAGCAGGACCCTTCCCCGCCCGCTCAACCGCGCCTCGGTACGCTGGAGGGAGTGCTGGAGTACCGGCACCTCGGTGAACGGGGGCTTGCGCCGCACCGCGACGTTGAGGAGCACCTGGGGAAGGCGCTCGAGGTCGGAGAGGGAGGACACCGGTCTTCCCCCGGCGGCGGCGATGGCGAGCACCTGGGTGCCGGTGAGGAGACCGTCGCCGGTGACTGCGTGGTGCGAGCAGATGAGATGCCCGGACTGCTCGCCGCCCAGGGCGGCGCCATGCTCGCGCATGGCGAGCCAGACGTTGCGATCGCCGACGCCGCAGCGCTCGAGACCGATGCCGTCGTTGGCAAGCGCGCGCTCGAGTCCGAAGTTGCTCATGACCGTGGCGACCACTCGCGCGCCAGGCAGACGCCCGCGGCGGTTCAGGGCCCGAGCCCACGCAAGGAGGAGATCGTCGCCGTCCAGCACCCGGCCTGACTCGTCGACCACCAGGCTGCGGTCCGCGTCGCCATCGAGGGCGAGGCCGCCGTCGGCACCCTGCTGCCGCACCGCGTCCACCAGCCGGGCTGGGGCGGTTGCTCCGCAGCCGGCGTTGATGTTGTCACCGTCGGGGGTGTTGCAGATCACGCTGACGGCCGCGCCGAGTCGGGTGAGCAGAGGCTCGGCGAGGGCGGCGGCGGCCCCGTGAGCGGTGTCCACCACGAGGCTGAGGCCGGCGAGGGGCCGGGGACGCTGGAAGAGCGAGGCGAGATGCTCGAGATAGCGCAGCGCGAGGGTGTGGTCGCGTCCGGGCAGCGACGGACCCGCCGCGGGGCGCACGGACGCAAGGCGGCGTTCGAGCCGCTCCTCGGCTTCCTCGTCGAGCTTCTCCCCGGACGCCGCCAGCACCTTGATGCCGTTGTCGTGCGCAGGGTTGTGTGAGGCCGATACGACGACTCCGGCGGTGAACCCCCCCGCCGCGAGCAGGTGCGACACGGCGGGGGTGGGTAGCACGCCGCCCCAGGTCACCGCGCCGCCTCCGGCCTGAAACGCCCCGGCCAGCCAGCGGGCGAGTACCACGGTGGAACGCCGGGTGTCGCCGGCCAGGAGCAGGTGTGGCGGGCCTCCGGCGTGATCGAGCTCGAGGGCCAGGGCTGCCCCCAGGCGGCGCACGGTGTCCTCGTCCAGCGGCGGCTCGAGGGCGCGTCCGCGGATTCCGTCAGTACCGAAGAGCTCGGGCATCGTCACGGTCTCCGGCGGCTCGCCGGTTTGGGTGTCGGCGTTGGCTGCGGTGGAGCCGGCATGATCTCGGCCACGACGAGCAGCGGAACCGAGGTGAGGGGGCGCAGCAGAGGGTGGGGGAGGCGCGGCTGCACCGCCGTTTCCACCGTGGTGGTTGCCCCCTCCACGGACACCGCCGTCGACTCCACCACCTCGAGGGCGGAGAGCAGGCTGCCGGGGCCCTGCACCGTGAGGGTGTTTGGCACCACCCGCACCTCGCCGAGCACGAAGCCCGGAGCCGGCGTGCCCTGGATGACGGGGCGGACCGGCAGGGTCCTGGTCTCCAGCTGCTCCAGGGTGAGAGTGATCTCCGGCGGGTCGACGCTCACCACCGACACGTCGGGCGGGAGCCGGATGTCGGGCTCCTCGATGGGAAAGGTGTGAACCCCCGACTGCGCGCCGCGCAGGTCGAGGACGACCTCGGGCTGAACCGCCGACTCGAAGGCGCGCGACACCGCGCCGCGCAGCCGCACCGCCACCGCCTCCCGCACGTCGCTGGTGATCACCAGGTTGCGGGGGATGTTGACGAGGGTGAGCGGGACCATGAGCTGCCGTTCGGAGATGCGCTCACGCCGGGGCCCGGCGATGGCGTACCACAGGAGGAAGGCGGTGACGAGGGCGAGGAGGAACATCATCGGGTAGCGCGGGCGCAGGATCACGCGGCCACCTCCTCGCCGGGGTTGAGCTGGTAGAGGTGCTCGGCCAGGGCGTTGCGCAGGGTGGTCTCGTCCAGGGGGCGCAGGAGCTGTCCCTCCACCGCCAGTGAGATGGTTCCGGTCTCCTCTGACACCACCACCACCAAGGCGTCGGTCTCCTCGGAGAGACCGATGGCGGCACGGTGGCGGGTACCCAGCTCGGTGGAGAGCTCGGGCCGGGTGGTCAGGGGAAGGAAGCAGGCGGCGGAGGCGATGCGCTCACCTCGGAGGATCACCGCACCGTCGTGCAATGGAGTCCCGAGGACGAAGATGTTGAGCAGCAAGTCGTACGAGAACTGCGCCTCGAGGCGAATGCCGGTGTCGGCCCAGGCGGCGAGGGAGTCCCGACGCTGCACCGCGATGAGCGCCCCGGTGCGCTTCGAGGCGAGCGCCTGGACTGCCAGGGAAAGCTCGTTGACCATCACCGGCCCCTCGTTGGGGGAGGAGAGCAGACGCACCCAGGCGGTCGACCCGGCGGCCGTGAGCATGCGGCGGATCTCCTGCTGGAACAGGACGATGATGGCGAAGGGGAGGTAGAAGAGAAACTCCCGCAGGACGGTGGAGAGGGTGAGCAGCCCAAAGGTCGTGGCGGCGAGGTAGAGGCCGGCGATGATCAGGATGCCCCACAGCATCTGCATGGCACGGCTGCCGCGCAGCAGCGCCAGCAGGGCGTAGAGCAGCACGGCCACCGTGAGAATGTCGACGATGTCGACGATACCCACCTGCAGGTTGGTGAGCTCCCGGAGGAACCCGAGGACCCAGCTCATTGCCCCGCCTCCCGCAGTCGCACGGCCATCTCCAAGTATTGCACCACGGGCCCTGGCTCGTGCACGCGAACCACCGCACGGTGACACCGCAGGACGGGTCCGAGGGTGGCGAGGGTGCCCGCCAGCCGCTCACCCACCGCGGCGCCGGTGATCCGGCCGATGAACGATTTCCGCGACGATCCTACCAGCACCGGATGCCCCATGGCTGCCAGGTCGGGCAGGGCTGCCAGGAGCGCCAGGTTGCCCGCGTCGTCCTTGCCAAAGCCGATACCTGGGTCGAGCCACACCTGGTGGGCGTCAAGGCCGGCGGCCGAGGCCGCGGTGGCGCGCTCGCGCAGGTAGCCGTGGACCTCGCCCACCACGTGCTCGTAGCCGGTCTCCATCTGCATTGTCCGCGGCGTCCCACGCATATGCATGAGGACGATGGCGCCCGCGTGACGGGCCGCCACGGGGAACATCTCGGGGTCGGCTCCGGCGGTGACGTCGTTGACGACGACTGCCCCGGCCGCCAGGGCGGCTGCGGCCACGACCGCCTTGGACGTGTCCACCGAGATCAGAACGTCGGGCCGCCGTGCGAGGAGCTCGCGGATGACTGGGACGACCCGCTCCACCTCGCCCGCGGCATCTACCGGCCGGGCTCCCGGCCGGGTCGACTCCCCGCCCACGTCTACCATGGCGGCACCGGCGTCGAGCATGGCTTCGGCGTGGGCCACCGCCGCTTGCGGGTGGAAGTAGCGACCGCCGTCGGAGAATGAGTCGGGGGTGCAGTTGAGGACCCCCATCACCGCCGGCCGACGCCGCGACCAGAGCAGAGCAAGAGGGTGGCACTCGATGCCCGAAGCCGCGGCCGGGAGCTGCGGCCTCACGCCGTCTCCGCGACCTCCCCGGAGGACCCGCCTCGCGCCGGGGAGGCGTCCTCGTCGTCGGACGAGTGGGCGGTGATCAGCTCATGGATCTCGCTGCCGTCCAGGACTTCGCGCTCCAGCAGCGCCTCGGCAATGGCGTCCAGCGCCCTCCGGTTGTCCGTGAGCACCGTGCGGCCCGCGGAGAACGCCTCGTCCACCAGCTCCCGGATCTCCTCGTCGATCTTCACCGCCGTGGCGTCGGAGTAGTCCTGGTGGCGGGCGAACTCCTTGCCCAGGAAGATCGCCTCCTCGCGCTTGCCGAAGGTGAGCGGACCCATGATCTCGCTCATCCCCCACTCGCAGACCATCTTGCGGGCAAGCTCGGTGGCGCGCTCGAGGTCGTTGCCGGCACCGGTGGTGATGCGCTCAGCGCCGAACACGATCTCCTCGGCCAGGCGCCCGCCCATGAGGACCTTGAGGGTGGCCTCGAGATAGATGCGGGAGTAGGTATAGCGGTCCTCCAACGGGAGCTGCTGGGTGACGCCGAGAGCCATTCCGCGGGGAATGATGGTGACCTTGTGCAGCGGGTCGGTGCCGGGAATCATGGCGGCAATGAGAGCGTGCCCGGCCTCGTGGAAGGCGGTGATCTTCTTCTCCTCCTCGGAGAGCACCAGTGAGCGCCGCTCCGAGCCCATCATGACCTTGTCCTTGGCGTACTCGAAGTCGCCCATGTCCACCTTCATCTTGTTGAGGCGGGCGGCGCGGAGGGCGGCTTCGTTCACGAGGTTGGCGAGGTCGGCGCCGGAGAACCCAGGCGTGGAGCGGGCGAGAATCTCGAGGTCGACATCGGCGGCAAGGGGGATCTTGGCGGTGTGCACCCGGAGAATCCCCTCGCGTCCCTTGACGTCTGGGCGGTTGACGACGATGCGGCGGTCGAAGCGTCCAGGGCGAAGCAGCGCCGGGTCGAGCACGTCCGGGCGGTTGGTGGCGGCGATGAGGATCACCCCTTCGTTGCCCTCGAACCCGTCCATCTCCACCAGCAGCTGGTTGAGCGTCTGCTCGCGCTCGTCGTGCCCGCCGCCGAGCCCGGCGCCGCGGTGGCGGCCGACGGCGTCGATCTCGTCGATGAAGACGATGCACGGTGCGTTCTTCTTGCCCTGCTCGAAGAGGTCGCGGACCCGCGAGGCGCCCACGCCCACGAACATCTCGACGAAGTCAGAGCCCGAGATGGAGAAAAACGGCACCTCGGCCTCACCGGCCACGGCCCGCGCCAGCAGCGTCTTGCCGGTGCCGGGGGACCCCATGAGAAGCACGCCCTTGGGTATCTTGCCCCCGAGGCGCTGGAACTTGTGTGGGTCCTTGAGGAAGTCGATGATCTCCTCGAGCTCCTCCTTGGCCTCGGTGACGCCGGCCACGTCGGCGAAGGTGATCCGTTTCTGCTCCGGCGTGAGCAGCCGGGCCTTGGACTTGCCGAAGGACATGGCCTTGGTCCCGCCCGACTGCATCTGGCGGAAGAAGACGAACCACAACCCGACGAGGATGAGGAGCGGCGCCCAGGACAGCAGGGCGGTGAGGAAGCGGCCGTCCGAGGGCTTTTCGACCTCGATCACCACCGAGTGCTGGCGCAGCTCCTTGATCAGGTCCGGATAGCCGGGGTCGTAGGTGTAGAGGTCATAACGCGGCGCTGGGTTGCTGTCGGCCGACTGTGCCGACTCGGCGGATGAGCGGATGTAGATCTGCTCGCCCTTGATGAGCACCCGCGACACCTCCCCCGCCGCCACGCGGTCGAGGAAGTCGGAGAAGGCGATCTCCTGGCTGGAGTTGGAGTAACCCTGTAGCACCTGCCAGATGAGCAGAATGCCGACGAGGATGACGACCCACATCAAAACAGTTCGAACGGTCTGATTCACGCTGTGCTGTCCTCCACGCCCCGGAGCGGGGTGGTCGGTCGCTCGTTGCCTTGAACCCCAACCGTGCGGGGCTTCTTCCCCCGAGGCGGCGTCACTCCTGAATCGCGCACAGATCTGGGCGGTTCACGAACTCTCCGGGATGCAACCCGAGGCCATACCCGACCAGGTAGCCGTCGGGCACCTCGGGGATGACCGCGTAACGGGCAGCGAGGTTCACGCTGCGCATGTGAGGCTTGTCCACCAGCGCCAGAACCTCCATGGATGCGGGGCTCTGCTGGCTGAGGTGGGTGATGAGATAGTTCTCGGTGACGCCGGTGTGCAGTACGTCCTTGAGAATGAGGACGTGCTTGCCGTGAAGGTTGAAATGGGTGGCGTAGGTGAGGCTCACAATCTCGCCGCGGTCGCCCGGCGAGGTGGTGACATCGACGAACTCGAACTCCAACGGCTGCGGCAGGCGGCGGGCGAGGTCGGGCAGCAGGAACGCAGCACCCTTGAGGATCCCGACGAGGACAAGCGGCTTGCCTCGGTAGTCTTCGGCCAGCTGGTCGGCCACCCGCCCTATCCGCTCCGCAATCTCGTCAGCCGAAAAGAGAACCTGAAGCTTCCCGCTCATCGGCGTCGTACCTCCAACACCTGGGCGCCCTCGCTCCCGGCGCCGGGATCGCGCCATACTCCGGGAACCCACGTGATTGTATCATCTTCCACCAGGAGCGGCCACGCGCGTCGGAGGTGGAGGGGGAGGTGCTTCGCGAGCAGGGGTGCGAGTGGGCGGCGCCTTCCTACGGCTCCCACCACGTCGCCGGGCCGGAGGCTCCGCAGGGAGGCAGGGCCGTCACCGCGCCGCAGGCTGAAGCGTGCTCCCGGATCGGCCGCCGCCGCCGCGACCAGGCGTACCTCCCAGCCGGGAAGGGAGAGCTCGCGGATCTCGCCAGGGGGCAGGGAGAAGGGACGGAGGGACGGCGGCGAGGGTGGTTCGAGCCACAGGCTGCCGCCGGCCAGGCGAAGCCGCCAACGTCCAGCCAGCGTCACGGCTCGCGGCTCGGCGGCGTCGAGGAGCCCCTCGAAGAGTTCCAGCTGGCGGTGGCTCACCCGACCGACCCCCGCCCCCGCGGCGGTGGCGTGCAGCCAACGGTTGCGCAGGGCTGTGGGCAGGGCGGCGACCTCGGTCAGCGGCACGCCGCCGTTGGGGTCCCAGGGGTCGGCCAGCCGCGTCCGGGCGGCCACGAGGTCGGCAAGCACAGCCTCGTCCGCAGCGAGGGCACCGGCAAGGCGTACCAGGTGCTCGCGCAGCCGCGGTGAGATCCTCTCGAGCTCGGGCAGGACAGCGTGGCGCACACGGTTGCGCAGGTGCGTGGGGTCGTGGTTGGAGCTGTCCTCACGCCAGCCGATACCGCGCTCGTCCAGCCAAGCCTCGAGCTCGGCCCGGCGCCAGGGCAGGAGCGGGCGAATGACGCCGGCGCGCGCCTCCGCGATGCCGGCGAGGGCGCGCACTCCGGCTCCCCGTAGCAGCTGTAGCAGGACTCCCTCGGCGACATCGTCGCGGTGGTGGGCGGTGGCCACGGCGGCGGCGCCGAGGCGGTCGGTGAGCTCGCCGAGGGTGCGGTAACGGGCCGTGCGCCACGCCGCCTCGCGACCTTCGGCGGGTGACGGCTGGGCCTCGAGGCGGAGGAGGTGGAATGGGACGCCGAGGCTGAGGCAGAGCTCGGCACAGAAGGCGGCGTCACCGTCCGCCTCGGCGCCGCGCACTCCATGGTGAACGTGGGCCGCCTCGAGCTCGAGGGCGAGCCCGGGGTCGGCGAGGAGGTGAAGGAGCGCCACCGAGTCGGCACCGCCGGAGAGGGCGACGACGACCCGCCTGCCCGGCAGCTGCGGGAAGCGGCGACGAAAGTGGGCCGGGAACTCGGCGAGAGTCATCGGGTGGTGGTGGCGGTGGGTGGACTTGAACCACCGACACAGGGCTTATGAGACCCCTGCTCTGCCTCTGAGCTACACCGCCAGGGGCAGGGAACTATACGGCGCGGCGGACGGCGAAGTCAAGGCGGGGAAGGGTGCTGCCGACGTCACATCGTCGCCAGCTGTCGGCGGGGTATACTTGCGCAATGGACAAGCAAGGAGCGACCCTCGAGAGCTGGTGCCCGTTGTGCAACGAGCCGGTGTCAGAAGACTTGTTGCGCGCGTGCAGCATCTGTCGTAGGCTCACCTGCCAACGTTGCGAGGTGCGGGACTTCGGCAGGACCTTCTGCTCGCAGCACTGCCGCGACCTGTTCTTCTTCGGGGACGATGAGGAACCCGAGGAGGAAGGCGAAAGTGGAGGATAGACAGGACAACCATGGCGAACCGACGTGACGAGCTGTTGGAGCGCTCCCGCGCTCTGCCCGAGCTGAGATCCCGCGCCGAGCGTCACCCCATGGCCCTCAAGGCCCAGGGGGCCCGTATCTACGACGTGGACAATCACGGTTTTGTCGACTACACCGCTGCCGGCGGCGCGGCCATTGTCGGCTACGCCAACCAATTCATCCTCGACGCGGTGCGCAAGGTGCTGGCGACCGGTGTCCCCGAGGGCCTGCACGGCCCCCAGGAGGTGGAACTGGCCGAGTCGCTGGAGCAGTTCGTTCCCTGGGTCGGCACGTGGTTCTTCTTCCGCAACCAGGACGAGGCCCTAGCTTTGGCCCTGCGCTGGGTGCGGCGCTTCACCGGCAAGCCGCAGGTGCTGGTGCTGGACGGCGGCGCCCGTTGGGTTCTGGACGAGGCGGCGCCGTCCACGGAGGAGGGCGCCTCGTCGGTGCGGGAGGTGCCGGGCTGGCAGCTGGACCGGGTGGAGGCCGCCCTGACTGCTGGTGGTTCGCGGATCGGCGCCCTGGTGGTCGATCCGCTGATGAGCCGCTTCGGGGTGGTGCCGCCCCCCAACGGCACCCTGGCCCGGCTGGCCGATGTCTGCCGTGCCAACGGCGTGATCCTGATGTTCAACGAGGTGGTGACCGGCTTCAGAGTGAGCCGCGGCGGGGCGGCTGCGTGGAGCGGCGTGACACCCGACGTGGCGGTGTATGGCGGCGCCCTGGGGGGCGGGTTCCCCATCGGCGCGGTGGGCTTTCGTGCCGGGCTCGATGCCGGCGGAATGACCTCCGACGGACCCCTGCCGGTGCCTCACCCCGTTTCCCTGGCGGCGGCCGACGCCGTGCTCTCGATCCTCAAGAACGATACCGTCTACGCCCGCCTGGAGGAGCGCAGCGATCAGCTGGTACGGGGGATGCTGGCGCTGGCCGAGCGGTTCTCCCGCCCGATGGTGGTGAACCGGGTGGGCTCGGTGTTCGCCATCTACATGTCGCGTGAGCCGGTGATCAATCGGGCGTCCTGGCAGCAGGCCGACCCTGCCGCCTACCGGCGCCTGGTGGAGGCGCTGCAGCGCGACGGTGTGCTGCTCCCGCCGGAGCCCAGTGCTCCCGCTTTCGTCTCCAGCACACACGGGGCGAAGGACGTCGAGGAGACCCTCGCGGCCTGCGAGCGGGTGCTGCTGCGCCTTTACCAGGAGGACATGCCGTAAACCGGATGAGCGCGGAACGCGAGCGTACCGTCATCGTCGGCCTGGCGACGGGAGGTGTCACGCGCCACGAGGTCGAGGAGCACCTCGACGAGCTCGAGCGCCTGGTGGACACCGCCGGCGGCGTCGTCCTCGACCGCGCACTGCAGGAGCGGCCAGCGCCGGACCCGGCTACCCTGGTGGGCTCCGGCTTCGTCGAGGGGCTGGCGCGGCGGTGCGCCGACCTCGGCGTCCAGGCGGTGGTGTTCGACGAGGACCTCACCGGCTCGCAGACCCGGAACCTCGAGCGCGCCATGCCCGACGACGTGAAGGTCCTCGACCGGGCGGCGGTGATCCTCGACATCTTCGCCCAGCGTGCCCGCTCACGTGAAGCCCAGACCCAGGTCGAGCTGGCTCAGCTCAACTACCTGCTGCCGCGGCTCACCCGGCGCTGGCGGCACCTCTCGCGCCAGGCCGGCGGCATCGGCACCCGCGGGGTGGGCGAGACGCAGCTGGAGATCGACCGGCGGATCATCGGCCGGCGGATCGCCCAGCTGCGCGAGAAGCTGGCGGTCATCGAGCGCGATCGTCGCCAGCGGCGACGGCGACGGAGCGAGATCGCCACGGTCGCCCTCGTCGGTTACACCAACGCCGGCAAGTCCTCACTCTTCCGCTGTCTCACGGCGAGCTCGACGCTGGTGGAGGATCGGCTCTTCGCGACGCTGGACCCGCGCACCCGCCGCACCGACCTGGGCGAGGGGCTCGCCGCCGTGGTGACCGACACCGTCGGCTTCATCCGCAAGCTGCCCCACCACCTGGTGGCGCCGTTCCGCTCCACCCTCGAGGAGGCGGTGGAGGCCGACCTCGTGCTCCACGTGGTCGATGTCGCCCACCCCAACTGGCGCGACCATCTCGACGTGGGGGACAGGGTCCTCTCGGATCTCGGGGTCGACCAGGCTGACACCATCGTGGTGATGAACAAGATCGATCTCCTGGAGAGCGGCGGGGCTCCCCGTCCGCCCTCCGAGCGCCCGTGGGCCGCGGTGTCGGCCGTCACCGGCGCCGGTCTGGATGAGCTCCGCGGGCTCCTCAGGCGGGAGCTCCTGGCGGCGTCCGACGTGGCCGTGCTGAGCATCCCGTTGGATGATGCCGCGGCGGTGGAGCGCGCCCTGGCGCTGCCCCACCGGGTTGCCCGCCGCTTCCGTTCGAAGATGCTGGACCTGGCGGTACGCAGCGACGGGGCTGCCCTGCAAGACGCCGCGCTCGACGACTACGTCGTCCCGCACTGGCCTTGAGCCTGGGGGGAGAGAAAGCCATGCCCGTCTACGAGTTTCTGTGCAGGCACTGCAACCGGATCTACAGCTTCCACTCCTTCAAGGTGGACACGGCAAAGGTCCCGAGCTGTCCCCGCTGCGGCGCCGGGGACCTCGCCCGGGTGCCCTCGCGCTTCGGGGTTGGGCGCGGCGGCTCGGCTGCTTCGGCGGCCGGCGAGGGTGCCGACCTCGACGACCCCCGCATGGAGCGCGAGATGATGCGGCTCGCCTCCGAGCTCGAGGGGATGGACGAGAACGACCCGCGCCAGATGGCCAAGGCGGTGCGGCGCATGACCGAGCTTGCCGGTGAGCCGGTCACCCCCGCCATGGAGGAGATGATCCGGCGCCTGGAGGCGGGAGAGGACCCCGAGCAGGTAGAGGAAGACCTCGGAGACGCACTCGGGGAGGAGATGGGCGAGGAGGGCGGTGGCTTCGGCGGTCCCCCACCGGCGCGGGACGAGGGGCTCTATCCCATGTAGCTCTCAACCGGCCGCACGGGCCGACGAGGGCTACGCGGCGGCTGCCACCGCCACGGCACGCCGCAGCGTCAGGATGTCCACCTCGGGCGGGGCGCCCACCCGCAGCGGTACCGCGCCCACGCCGATGCCGCGGGACACGTACAGGAGAGCGTCCTCACGCCGGTACGGCCCAGCGATGTAGCGGGTCTGCAGGCGCGCGACGTTGAGGTTGCGGCTGGGCAGTGCGATCTGGCCACCGTGGGTGTGGCCCGAGAGGGTCAGGTGGGCGCCGTGGGCGAGCGCCTCGGTCCATGTCTGCGGCTGGTGGCTGAGGCAGACCCGGAAGGCGCCAGGGTGCTGACCCAGAACGCTAAAGTCGGCCCCGCCGGACAGGTCGTTCACACCCACCAGAGCGAGTCGAGAGCCGTGCCGCTCCAGCTCGACACCACGGTTGACCAGGGGCGTGATGCCGGCGTGCTCCAGCGCCCAGCGCGCGCGGCGCGGGTCGATGTAGTAGTCGTGGTTGCCGAGGACGCCGTAGACGCCGAGGGGAGCGGAGATCCCGGCGAACCCGGCGGCGAAGAGGGAGGCGTCGGAGTCGCGCCGGTCCACCTGGTCGCCGGTGAAGACCACCAGGTCAGGCGCCGCCGTCATCACCAGGTCGCGCACCCTCCTCATCCGCGAGGGGGACATGTAGGGCCCGGCGTGGACGTCCGAGATCTGCGCCACCACCAGACCGTCCCACTCATGCGGGAGGTCGGGGAGGCGCAGGGTGGAGTGACGGAGCCCGGGCAGATCGGCCGCTTCGGCAAGACCGATACGAGCCATACCCAAGGAGCCGGCGAGGCTGACAGAGCCGAGCTGTAGAAACCGTCGTCTGGTAAGCACGATGTTCGGAGTTCCCCCATCTGAAGGCGGGCGCGCCCGAAGACGCTCGCGAGAGTATAGCAGAGCCACCCGCCCACCCGCCTAGTGAAGAGTGAGGCGCTCGTCGTGAGCGGGGCGCCGCCGCCTCGTGGCTGCGTCACCGAGCCCGAGGAACGGTCGACTGTGGCGGGGCGGGAGGGGGGCTGCGTTCTCTTTGCTCCTGCTGCTCCGCGCTACACTGTCAGGATCGGAGGTGCTCATGGACCTCGATGCGCTGCTTTCCCCTGACGATCGGGCCTTTCGCGATGAGATGCGCGCCTTCGCCGCCTCGGTTCCGGCCCAGCTGATCCGCGACATGGACGCAGGGAAGGTGACGTTCCCGCGCGAGTTCCTCCAGGAGGCCGCCCGCTGCCACCTGCTCGGCCCGCGCTTCGACGAGCGCTGGGGCGGGCGCGGGCTACCCTGGACGGCCGAGATGGCGGGGCTGGAGGAGCTCGGAGTGCTGGGGACGTCGCTGGCCTGCCTCTGGTCGCTGGTCTCCATCGTCGGCGAGGCGATCCACACCTTCGGGAGCGAGGACCAGAAGCAGCGTTTCCTGGCGCCGGTGCTGCGCGGCGAGCTCGCAGTGGCGGAGGGGCTCACCGAGCCGCGGGGAGGCTCGGACTTCTTCGCCGCCACCACGGTGGCGCGGCGTGACGGCGACGTCTTCAGGCTCACCGGCCAGAAGCGCTTCGTGGTGGGCGCCGAGGGCGCGGATCTGATTCTGGTGTACGGCCGCGTCGAGGGGATCGATGACCCCAAGCGGGCGATGACCGCGTTCCTGGTCGAGCGCGGTCCCGGGGTCGAGGTGCACCATGTGTACGGGCTCATGGGCACCCGCGGCGGGGGCACCGGCCGGCTGGTGTTCAAGGACGCACCGGTGCCGGTGGCGAATGTCCTGGGCGGCGAGGCAGGTGTCGGCAACGGCACCGCGGTCTTCCACCGGATGATGGTGCCCGAGCGGCTCACCTCGGCCGGCGGCGCGGTGGGAATGGGTCGCGCGTGCCTGGAGATCGCCGCCCGCTACGCCGACCGGCGCCACGCCTTCGGCGAGAAGATCCGCCGCTTCGAGGGGGTCAGCTTCAAGGTCGCCGAGAGCCAGACCCGCCTCGACGCGGCCCGCGCCCTCAACCACGCGGTGGCGCGCACCGTGGACGCCGGCGAGGACTCCGGCAAGGTGCGGCGGCTGGTCTCCGAGGCCAAAAAGTGCGCCACCGAGGCCGCCTGGGAGGTGGTCAACCACGCCATGCAGATCCTCGGCGGCATCGGCTACACCGACATCTACCCGGTGGAGCGCATGCTCCGCGATGTCCGGCTCATCACCATCTGGACGGGTACCAACGAGATCATGAACCTGGTGATCCAGCACGAGTACTTCCGCGAGCTGCTCAAGAGCCAACCCACTGGGCGGGATATCGAGGCCGACGCCACGGGGGCGGAGTTCGGCGAGGAGAAGGTGTATAGCTGAAGGTGCGCGGCAGCGAGTCGAGATTGTCTTTGCTCCCGACTCCGGCGTCCGTGCGGCCGCTCCGCAGCCGCCCGTCGGCCCGGTCCCGAAGGGGGCACCGAGCTTCGCTCGCGAACGGCATCTTGGCCTCCTTCGGGCCCGTCGCCGAGACGCCTCTCGCGTACTCGAGGCCACTACTGCGTGCGCGAAGGGCCGAGGGAGCCCCCCTGACACTGTTTCCGCGGTCGCGCTCCGAGCGAGAAAGCACACCAGAAAAAGTGTCAGGGACGGCACACCCGCCGGAGGGTCTGTGCTCAGGGGCGGTGTCGACGAGGCTTCGCCGAGAGCCAAGGAGAGGGGTGGGCGGGCCGGCTACGGGCGTTCCAGCGCTCCGCCCTCCCGCGCATCGGCGCGCTTGAGCAGGTAGGCGAAGATGAGGCCCACCACGCCGAGACTGGCAAACATCACCATGCTCGCCGTGTAGGTGTGAGTGACATCCCGGAGCTTGCCGTTGAGGTAGGGGAAGAGGGCGAGGCCGATGTTCTGGATCATCGTGATGAGGCCGAAGGCCGAGCCCACCATCTCTTTGCGGACGATGAGCGGGACGGCCGGCCACATCGCCGCCGGCACCAGGACGAAGGCGGCGCCGAGCAGCATCATGGGGTAGCGCGGCTCCACCATGCTGAAAGCCATCACCAGGAAGCTCGGGATCAGCAGGAGCGAGCCCAGGGTCATGAGGGAGGCGCGCTTGCCGATCTTGTCCACCAGCTGGCCCGCGAAGGGGGCGAGGAACATGGAGGCGGCGATGATGATGGTGGTGGTGCCGCCGGCGGTGGAGAACATGTGGATGACGTTGTAGAAGACCTGGTAGAGAAAGCCGCCGCCCTCGCCCACGGTGAGGGGGATCCCCCACTTGTCGTGGAAGAAGTCGGTGGACAGGGCGGTGAACGGGAAGATCGCCGAGTAGAAGGTCACGCAGAGGATCGCCACGTACCAGAACGAGGCCGGGAACTTCTTGATGTCGGAGAGGACGACCTTGTCCTCGGCGCCGGCGTCCTCCAGCTCGAGCGCCCGGGCGCCGCGGCGGTCCATCGCCCAGTAGACCAGGGCGGCACCCAGTGACACCAGGCACAGCAGCACGGCGGCCCAGAGGGCGGCGCGGTAGTCGCCGAAGTACTTGGCGATGAGCTCCTCGGTGTTGAACGAGAAGAGGGTACCGAGGCGGCTGATGGTGAGCGCGATACCGAACGAGAGTGCCAGCTCCTTGCCTTTGAACCAGCGGGCGAGAATGGCGCTCTGCGCCACCACCAGCGCCTCCGAGCCTGCTCCGAAGATGAAGCGTCCGACGTAGACCATCAGGATGCTCGGCGCCAGGGCGACGACGACGGCGCCCACGGCGACCAGCAGCGCGAAGATCGTGCTGGCGGCGCGGGTCCCGATTCGGTCGATGAGCAGGCCACCCAGGAAGACCGAGAGGATGGCCGCGACGCTGTAGACCGTGTACATGGTCCCGATGGCGCTGCGCTGGACGTCGAGCACTCGCAGCAGGGTGGGGGCAATGGCGCCCACTGAGTCGTACGCGAAGTACGAGCCGTAGGTGAGGAGGCTCACGAACAGCAGGATGGTGAAGCGGTACGGACGTCTCGATGGGTGGAACCAGCTCTGCTCGGCAGTCATCTCGGGTGATCCTTTCGCGGGAGGAGTCTGGTCGGCGGCGCCCGCTCAGCTCTTCTTGAACAGGGCGTCGAAGGCGGAGCGGGCGTCCTGGGGGGCGGCCGGGCCGCGGGCCTGGAGGTCGCGCACCGCCTTGGGCTGGAAGAGCTCACAGGTGTTGGCCTTCGTCTTGCTCTCGATCCGCTGGGGGATTGGCTTGCGGCACTCGAAGCGGGCGCCGGAGTCGAAGAACGTGCAGTTGGTGCAGGTGTGCAGGGGCTTGCCGCAGCCAGCGCAGGCGGCGTCGGGTGCCACGTCGCCCAGCAGCGGGGCCTTGTGACCGCACACCGCGCAACGGAAGACCGCCTCCTGGGGCGCGCCGACGGTGCGGCCGCGGGGAGCTCCTTCGAGACGGGGGCTGCGCAGCGTCTCGTCCTGCTGTCGCGGGGCCTTGGGGCGATCCTCGTGATCCGAGTCCTGGTAGCCGCGGTGTCGGTACTTGCGGTCGCTCATCTGGCCTCCATGAACGGGCCGCCGTCGGCACCTCCGGCCAAGGGCAGCCCGCGGTCATTGTACGGCAGCACGAGGACGGCTCCGGCCCCCGGGGTCAGTCGGCGCTGGGCGACCATGCCGGCGAGTGGCTGCTGCCCTCGGTGGTGAGCTGCCGAGGTCGCCCTTGGCTGTCAGTGACGTAGACCTGAGGCGTGCCGGTGCGGTCGGACGAAAACGCCAGCATGGAGCCGTCGGGGGAGAAGGTCGGCGACTCGTTGTTGCCGGGGGCCGAGATCACCCGCTCGTCACCGTTGATGACGTCCACGGTGGCGATCTGGAAGTGCCCCGCGTGCTTGGTGGTGCAGGCGAGGCGAAGGCCGTCCGGCGCCCACGCGGCCTCGTCGTTGAAGCTCCCTTGAAAGGTGAGGCGGCGGACGTTGGAGCCATCGGCGTCCATGAGGTAGATCTGCGGTGTCCCCGAGCGTGTCGAAGTGAAGGCGATCTGCCGACCGTTGGGGGAGATCGCCGGCTGGGTATCGATGGCGCGGGCGCTGGTGAGTCGCTGCGGTGTGCCGCCCGCCGCGGGGATCGCATAGATGTCGGTGTTGCCGTCGGTGGACGACGCGAAGAACACGGTCTTGCCGTCGGGCGAGAAGCTCGGCGAGGAGTTCACGCCGCCCTCGGACCATAGAGGCTTGAGGTAACCCTCCTTGGGCACCAGCAGGAAGAGATCGGGGCGGTTGCGCAGGAACGAGGTGAAGGCGATGGTCTGGCCGTTGGGGGACCAGGCCGGACCGACGGCGATGGAGTTGTGCTTGGTGAGCTGGCGTGGGTTGGAGCCATCCCAGTCCATGAGCCAGAGCTCCGATGCGCCGGTGCGATCCGAGACAAAGGCGATCTTGGACAGGAACGGCCCTGGCCGCCCGGTGAAGACCTTGACCAGGTCATTGGCGAGGGTATTGGCCATGACCTGGGCCGCCGAGAGGCCGGCGCGATAGCGCTTGGCAAAGGCGAGCTCGCCGGAGGTCAGGTCGACCAGGCGGGTCTCCACCACCAGCTGACCCCCGGCGCTGGCGAGACTTCCGGTGAGCAGGAACTGGGCGCCGATGGCGCGCCAGCGTTGGTAGAGGACATCCTGCTGTGGTGTCTCCTCCACCAGCCCGTAGAGGCGCCGGTCGAGCACCGCAATGGGGGCGGCGGCCTCGAGGTCGCCGTCGAGAGTGGACTGGAACGTGCGGGCGGCCTCCGACGGCGTGCCGGGGAGCACGAGGAATGCCGGCGTAGCGACCGACACCCGTGTGAGCCCCGGCTGGGTGATCTCCAGGTAGAGGTCCTCCTGGGCGAAGGCTGCGGTCACGACGAGAAGCCCGGCGAGGGCGGCGAGGAGAATCCTGTGGGTGGACTTCATGGCGTCTCCGAGAACGTGAGGTGCACGGTGAGCGATTCCCCTTCGTAGCCGAATGGAAGCGGCGGCAGCGGGTTGGTCGCGTACATGGCGCGCAGGGCGGCACGGTCGAAGGCGGGCACGCCGGAACCTTCCTCGAGGGCGATGCCGGTGAGCTGACCGTTACGACCGATGGTGAACCGAACACGGGTACGGGTGTCCGGGGGAGCGGGCGGCTTGAACCAGTGCGACTCGATGAGGCCGAGCATGCGCTGCACGTAGTAGGTGAAGCGGAAGTCCGAGGGGATCCCGATCTGCTCGCCCCCGCCTGAGCCGAGGGAGAGGCCGGCGGGGCCGCCGGCGGCTCCTCCTCCCGGCGCCGGGGTGGCCTCGGGGACGGGGGTGGCGTGGGCGCCCGGCGCCGCCAGGGCGGTGTCGCTGGGGCGCTTCTCGGGAGGCTGCCGCCGGGGCGGTGGGGCGGTGGGAGCCGGCGCCGCGGCGGGGCGGGGCTTGGGCGGCGGAGCCGGTTTCGGCGCGGGCTGCGCTGGCTCGGGACCGGAGGCCGGGGGGCCGGGGCGTGGCGCCGGGAGGGTCACCAGGCGCACCGCCACCGACGGCAGGCGATGAGGCCGTCCGGGGGCGAGGCGGGTGAGCGCGAAGACGCTGGCGGCGAGGGTGAGGTGGAGCGCTGTGGCGAGGACCACCCAGCGGGCGAACCCCGAGCGTGCTCGCTCGCGCTCCTCGAGGATGCGGGACACCGCATCCATCAGCGTTCCTCGGGCTGGGTCACCATCCCCACCTGCTCGACGCCCACCTGGTCGAGGACCGCGAGCACCTTGACGACGAAGCCGTAGGGGAGCTCGGCGTCGGCCTTGAGGTAGACCGGGCGGGGATGGCCGCCCAACGCGGTGCCGAGCCGGTCGGCGAGGAGGTTGAGGTGGACCGGCTCCTCGCCCAGGAGGATCACCTGGTCGGCAGTGAGGGTGAGGATGAGCGGGTGCTCCTGCTGCTGGTTGAGGGCAGGCGCGTTCTGCTTGGGCAGGTCGACCTTGAGGCCCTGCACCAGCATGGGCGCGGTGATGATGAAAATGACCAACAACACCAGCATCACGTCCACCATCGGTGTGACGTTGATCTCGGCGAGATCGCCGAGGTCTGACGAAGGACGCTGGCCGGCCATGGTCAGGTGAAGTTCCGTTCCACCAGGTTGACGAGCTCCAGCATGAAGTCGTCCATGCGGCGGCGCAGCTGGCGCACGCCGGCGAGCAGGTGGTTGTAGGCGATGACTGCGGGAATGGCGGCGAGAAGGCCTGCGGCGGTGTTGATGAGAGCCTCGGCGATACCCGGCGCCACAGTGAGGATCGAGGTGGAGCCGGTGAGGCCGATGGCGCGGAACGTTGCCATGATTCCCCACACCGTGCCAAAGAGGCCGATGAAGGGGGTCACACTGGCGGTCGTGGCGAGCAACGGCAGGGCGCGTTGCAGGCGCTCCTGCTCACTTCCCACCGCCCGTTCCACCGAGCGCACCACCGCGTTCAGACTGCGGATGCGCGGTGTGCCGTCGGCTGCCCCGGTGCGCCCGGAGGCGCGGATCTGCGCCTCGATCTCGGCGTAGCCGGCATGGAACATGGCGGCCAGCGGCGAGCTGCGGTGGCTCGAGACCGCTTCGGCAACTTGGTTGAGCCGCGTTGCCTTGCGGAACAGCCTGAGGAAGCTCTCTGACGCACGGCGGGCTGCCGCCAGCTCGCGCCATTTGGCGAGCACCACCGACCAGGAGGCGAGGGAGAACAGGAGGAGGGTGAGGAGGACCACTTTGGCCACCCACCCGGTGGCGAGAAAGAAGCGCAGAATTTCCACCTGGTGATTGTACGCAATCAACGTGCCCGTCTGGAAGGAGGCGAACGGGTTTCGGTGCGGCACGCCGTGTGCATTCCCCTGGGGAGATGGTGACCTCTGCTAGACTGCGCGCTGGAGGTGAGATGGTGCGACGCGTCGCGACGGTGCTTGCAAGTGTTCTCCTCGTGGTCGGATGGCTTCCCGCGGCTGGTGCGGCTGGCAGCAAGCCGGAGCCGACCCCTCGGCCCATCGGGGGCCTCAGCTTCGCCGACGAGACCGAGGTCCAGGTGGTCAACGTCGACGTCTTCGTGCGCGACAAGAACGGGCAGCCGGTCACCAACCTGAGCCGGGACGACTTTGTCGTGCAGCAGGACGGGACCGAGATGCCGCTGAGCAACTTTGCGCTCATCACTGAAGACGTGGCGCGCAAGGCGGCCGGCGACATCGCCCCGATTCGACCCGTGCTCGGCCCCACGCCGACCCCGACGCCGGCCTCTGACGAAGCCGACGAGCTGCCGGACGTGAAGCCCATCTTCATGGTGCTGTACATCGACAACGAGAATCTGCGGCCGCTCGACCGCAACCGGGTGCTCCGCAAGGTGCGCGACTTCGTCACCGAGAACCTTCACCCACCGGCGCAGATGATGGTGGTGACCTATCAGAAGTCACTCAAGATCCTGCAGCCGTTCACGCCGGATCCCCGCGCCGTGATCGATGCGCTGCGCAGCGTGCGGACCGACACGGGTGGGCGCAGCGAGCGTGACTCGACCCGCTCCGACATCATCGACTCCATGCGCCAGTACGAGGAGGAAAGCAAAGGCCGCAACATGCAGTCCAACCCCAGGATGACGGCCAACTACATGCTCCGGAAGATCGCAGCATTCGCCGACGAGGAGTCGAACAACTTGCTTTTCTCGGTTAATGCAGTGCGCGAGGTCACCGGCATGCTGGCTGGCCTGCCCGGCCGCAAGTCCCTGGTCTACATCTCGGATGGTCTGCCCATGGTGCCGGGTGTCGACCTTCTCTACGAGTACGCCCAGATATTTGGCGACAACTCGGCGCTGGCCCTGGTGTCGAGGTATGAGCGGAGCAAGGTGTTCGACAGCCTGACCCAGTCGGCCAATGCCCAGGGCGTCCGGCTCTACGCCATCGACTGCTCGGGCCTCCAGGTGCGCGGCGACTTCAGCGCCGAGTCGCGCTACAGCACGAACATCCTCGCGTCGTCCATCGGCGGGAGCAATTACCAGGATGCGCTCCGCTACATGGCGGACAACACCGGCGGCCTGGCCATCATCAACACCAACAACGTGGGACCGGGCCTCGAGAAGATCCGGGCAGACATGTACACCTACTACTCCCTGGGCTACACCCTGAGCGCCAGTGGCAGCGACCGCATTCACCGCGTTTCCGTCGAGGTGCCCGGCCACCCGGAGTACGACCTGCGCTATCGCCGGCGTTTCGTGGAGAAGTCACTGGAGTCGCGGGTCCGGGACAAGGTGATGACCGCTCTGCTCTTCGAGGTGAACAAGAACCCCATGCAGGTGGAGGTCGACCAGGGCGACCCGGCGCCGGCTACCAGCCAGCGCTGGACAGTGCCGATTCACGTGTCCTTCCCCCTGGAGAACGTTGCGCTGATTCCCACCGGGACCGAGTATGTCGGGCGGGTGCTGCTCTTCGTGGCGGCGCGGGACACTGCGGGCAAGCAGTCCGACCTGCAGCAGCAGCAGCATGACATTCGCATTCCCGCGGCGGACTACGACGAGGCCAAGACGCAGCGCTTCGGCATCGACGTCTCGTTGCTCATGGAGCCGGGGAGCTACAACGTGGTGGTGGGCCTCATGGACCAGGTGACCCGCCAGGACTCCTACGCCAAGATGAGGGTCTACCTGAAACCGTAGCTGGTAACCACCGCCCCCTGCCGCGGTTTCATCCAGAGAGAGTGCGACCGCGCGACGAACGGACGCGCTCCCGCTAGGTCCAGTGCCCTTCCGGGTGCGAGTTCGCGGGCTATTGGTGGCTGGCCATCACCCGCCAAGCCACCAGGCGGTCGTTCATCGCCCGGAGACGGCGGCACATGAGGCGGCACAGCAGGCCGAGGAACTGGATGGCGGCGTCGGGATCCATGGACAGCACCTCGCGCAGCTGCGAGCGGCTCACCGAGAACACGGTGCAGCCGTCGTCGTGGGCACGCGCGTCGGCCGAGCGGGGCTTGTCGTCGATCAAGGCCATCTCGCCGAAGAGCTCACCTCGCCCGATGATGGACAGGCACTCCTCACCCATGCCCGGAACCAGGCGGGAGATCCGCACCTTGCCGTCGACGACGATGTAGAGGGCGTCGCCGCGCTCGCCCTCGGTGAACACCAGGGCGTCTGCGGGGAAGCTCCCCTCGTGGGAGTAGGTGGCCAGCAGGCGAAGCTCCTGGGCGGAGAGACCCTGTTCCTGGAGCACCCCCAGCTTGGCCTCACGAGAGAGGCGGGCCGGGCGGCCCGGATGGCGGCGCCGAGCGGGTGTTACGGAGTCGGTGTAGCCGGTCAGGATCTCGCCCATCTGGCCATTGGCGGCGCGAAGCTTGTCGGCCAGGGTGTGCCAGAACGCCCACAGGAGCGCCACCGCGAGATCGCGGTCGTCGCGCATGGCGGACTCGGCCTGCTCCGCCGAGAGACGGAAGAGCGTACCGTTTCCCACCCCGAAGGCGGTGGCCGAGCGCGGTTGGGAGTCGAGGAAGGACACCTCGCCGATGAGGCCGCCGGGCTCGAGGGCCGCCAGAATCTGAGTGCCCGCCGGAGTGCGGCGGGTGACGTGGACGGTGCCGCTGCGGATGACGAAGAGGTCTCGGCCTTTCTCCTCCTCGCGGAAGATCACCTCGGCCGGCTTGAACGATACCGGTTCCAGGCGCCGCGCGAGGGCAATGAGGTGGTCGTCGGCGAAGTGCTGGAACACCGGCATGGCGCGGAGCTCGGCGGCGTCCTGAATGAGGTTCTCGGGCTCGGGCTCGGGAGCGAGGCGCTTGCGCCGCGGCAGCCGGCCACCGGAGAAGAGCTTGGCGTGGCTCAGGGCCACGTGATCGCATGCCTTCTGCAGTGCGGTGGAGTGGCTGCGGATGACCTCGTCGATGTCGGTCGGGGTGAGGCTGCACAGCCGCGAGAGCGTGTCCACACGGCGCACCTCCTGCTCCTGCTCGCGGTCGGAGCTCCACTGGGCCAGGAGCATGGCGTCCACTGCGTGCTCGAGCGCTGTCTCGTAGTCGTCGCACTGGAGAGCCGCGCGTGAGGCCTCGATGGCGAGGCGGTGATCGAGCGGGTTGAGGCGTCGCGCCTGCACGAACTCCTGCAGCGCGGTTGCTGCGTCGCCGCGGCGCAGGCTGAGGTAGCCGCTGGCCGCGTAGGCCAGATAGTGGAAGGGGGTACGCAGCTTGGCCAGGTCGAAGAGCTCCATGGCGCGGGCGGTTTCGCCCCGCCGCTGCATGATGTGGCCCATGCCCATGGCGTGCGAGGCTTCGAGGGCGCGCCGCTTGAGCTCGAGCTCGAAGTCGTCCCCGGGCTCCTGGCTGCGGAGGTTCTTGGCCAGGCGTCTCAGCTCCGTGCCCTGCGGCGAGAGGGCGGCCGCCACCTCCAGCAGCTCGGCGGCCTCGGCGGGGCGACGCAGCTTTTCCAGGCGGCGCGCCAGAACGATCAGCCGCTCGACCATGGATGGGTGAGGAAGCACCGAGTGTTCCATGAAGTCCCTAGACCTTTCATGGTAGGCAAGGCTGGGGGTTGGCGTCAATGCCGACGCCTGTAGAATGGCGAGGTCATGCGACGCAGAGCGCTTCTCACGGCGGTAGTCGTCCTGCTTCAGACCGCGATGGCGGGGGCCGTCGAGGTGGTGGCTGACCCTGCGGCCGTGGCTCCTGGTACGCGCGGGACCTGTGTCACCGAGATGGACGGCGGCGAGCTGGTCGAGGTGCCCGTCACGGTCCTCGGGGAGCTCGGCCCGGCCACCCCCGAAGGCGAGCTGGTGCTGGTGCGGCTGGAAGGCCCCCGTTTTCGTGAGACCGGAATCATCGCAGGAATGAGTGGCTCTCCGGTGTACGTCGGAGGCCGTTTGCTTGGCGCTCTCGCCTACGGCTGGTCGTTCTCCAAGGAACCAATCGGAGGCGTCACGCCCTTCGTGCGCATGGCCTCTCTCGGCGAGCCCACGTCCCCGGAGGCGGGGGGCCGGGCGCGGCCCACCCTGGAACGGCTGCTGGCGGCCTCCCACGGTGGCTCGTTGGGGCGCCTCGTCCTCGATTGGATGCTGCCGAAGGGGGAGCCGGGCGGCTTGAGCCGCCTGCCACTGGCGATCTCCGCCGGTGTGCCTCTGCCCGAAGGCGGGTGGCTCGCCGACAGCTGGCGACGGCTCGGCTGGGTGAGCGGAGGCGGGGCGGGGACCACGGGGCCGTTGCCGGACGGACCGCTCGTGCCCGGCCGCATGGTGGCGGGGCTGCTGGCAGACGGCGACGCCACCCTGGCGGTGGGAGGTACCGTCACCGAGATCAGGGACGGGGCGGTGTGGGCCTTCGGCCATCCGTTCCTGGGCGCCAGCACGTTGGCGCTGCCAATGGCTCGCGCCCGCGTGCTCGCGGTTCTGCCCAGCCTCGCCAGCTCATTCAAGTTCTTCACCGTGGGCGAGGCGGTGGGCGCCCTCACCGTGGACCGCGCGCACGGTGTGTGGGGCCGCTTGGGAGACACTGCCGCCACAGTTCCCCTGGTTGTGCACAGCGGCGATTCGACCTATCGCTTCCGGGTCGTCGACCACCCGGTGCTGCTGCCGCTGCTCGCCAGTTATCTCACCTTCGCGAGCCACGCCGCACATGGCGCCACCTTCGGCGAGCAGACGGTGTCGGTGAGGGTGGCGGTCCATCTCGGCGACCACCGCGACGCCGAGGTCACGAGTCAGATTCAGGGTACCGACGCACCGCCCCAGGCCGCAGCCTTCGTCGCGGCGGTCCTCGGCTACATCAATGCCTCACCCTTCGAACCGCCGCCCGTGACCGGGGTCGAGGTCCACCTCGACGCGCGGCCGGGCCTCGAAGGCGCGACCCTGGTAGACGCCGTTCCGCAGCGCCGAGTGGTTCGTCCCGGCGACGAGCTTCGGGTGAGAGTCAGGCTGCGCCGCCACCGAGCCGGTGAGACCACCCAGTGGGTCGCGTTGCGAGTGCCGCCGACGACCCCGGACGGCCGCCTCGACCTGGTGGTCGCCGACGGGGCGGCATGGACCCAGTACGACCTGGCCAAGCGGCCTTCGCCGCCTGCCTCGTTCGCAGACGAGCTCGCGCTCCTGGGTCGCGTGCTCCCGCCGAACCGGCTGGTGGTGGTGCTGGAGGACGCCGACAGCGGCCTTACGCTGCCTGGCGGCAGCGTGTGGACGCCGCCGAGCGTCGCCCTCACGGTGCGGACGGGGCTTGCCGGGAACGTGTCGGCGGTGGGTTATCGGGTGGTGAATCAGGCGATCGAGCCGATGCCGTACCCCTTCTCGGGTGCGGTGCGGGTGCCGCTCAAGGTCCGGCATGACGGCGGCGTCGCGGACGATGAGGGGGAGGACGGCGCATGAGGCGATGGCCGCTGGTTTGGCTCGCACTGGTTCTGGCCGTGGCCGCGGGAGCGTCCGCGACAGAGACCGAGAGCTGGGTCGTGGACAGCGCCGCCGATCTTCTCGCGGGTCAAGGCGAGAACGTCGCGGTGACCGAGGACGGCCGCCTGGTGCCAGCTCCGGGATGGCGCCAGGCCGCGACCTTCGACGAGGCGCTGCTCATGGCCGGAGACGTGGGACCGGACGGCTCGCTGGTGGTCGGTACCGGCAGCCCGGCCCGGCTCTACCGCGTCGCCGGGGGCAAGCCTGAGCTGCTGGTCGAGCTTCCGGCCCAGCAGGTTACGGCGGTGCTGGCGGGGCCTGGCGGTGAGGTCCTGGCTGCGACCATGGCGCCGGGGGCGGTTTTCCGGTGGAGCAAGGGGAAGCTCGAGAAGGTTGCGGCGCTGAACGAGGGTACTGTGTGGGATCTGGCCCGCGTCGACGGCCAGGTGGTGGCGGCGGCGGGTCCGCCGGCGACTCTCTACCGTCTCACCGGGAAGGGCCTCGAGCGCTGGCTCGAGCTTCCCGACACCCACGCCCGTTGCCTCGCGCCCAGCCCTCAGGGGTTGCTGGTGGGGACCTCCGGCAAGGGTCTGATCCTGCGCGTGACCAAAGCCGGTCAGCTCGCCCTGGTGGCGGACAGCAAGTTCACCGAGATCGCCGATCTCCTGGCGGCGCCGGACGGCAGCGTGTGGGCGGCCGCGGTGGTGGGGGAGCCCGAGGTGGGTAAGCCCAAGGCCGGGAAGGACGCGGACAGCGGCGCCGCGAAGACGGATCTCGGCTCTCTCGACTTGCCCAAGGTGAAGGGCCGAACCGCCACCTCGGAGCTGCTTCGTCTGACTCCAGAGGGCGCTCTCCTGTCGGTGCACCGCTTCGCGCCCCAGGTGGCCACGGCGCTCGCCTGGGACGGCGAGGGCGTGCTGGTGGGGACCGGCTACGAAGGCCAGGTGTGGCGTTTCGTGAACGCCGGCGGCGCGCGCCTCGCCACGGTGGACGCGGTCCAGGTGGTGGCGATTGCCGGCGGGGGGCGCTTCCTCCTCTGTCAGGGCTCTCCGCAGGCCCTCGAACGCGCTTCCGGTGGCACTGCGACCTTCCGCAGCGAGGCCGAGAATCTGCCGCGCCCGGTGCGGTGGGGTCGGTATGCGGTGGCGCCGGCTGGGGTCGGGACACGGATCCGCTTCCGGTCGGGAGTGTCGGACACGCCGGACGAGACGTGGCTGCCGTGGTCGGACTGGCTCCCTACCGACACCGGGACCGTGCCCCTGCCAGCCGGCAGCTCGCTGCAGTGGGAGGTCGAGCTGCCGGCAGGCTCGCCGGCGGCCGCGGTGGAGCGGGTCGAGGTGGCGTACCGAGAGCTCAACCTCGCCCCCGAGGTGAAGTCGCTCGAGGTGGCGGAGCCGGGAGCGGTCTACCTCCAGGGCCCGCTGCCCGCGGACACCATCGTCGATGTCTCCCACCCCGACCTCAACGGCATCTTCACCGTCCTCGACAACGATCAGGATCGCAGCCCCAAGCCCGGCAAGGGCAAGAAGTACTGGCGGGTCGGGTACCGCACGGTCGGCTGGGAGGCGGAGGATCCCAACGGTGACCCGCTGCGCTTCACGCTCACGCTCGAGCGCCGCGACGGGTTCGTGTTGCCGGTCCAGAAGGACCTCGAGAAGGTTCAGCTGGCGGTGGACGTTACTGCGGTGCCGGACGGCCGCTACCGCTTCCAACTCGTGGCTACCGACGCTTCGGCGAACCCGGCCGATCCCCGGACTGCCACGGCGCGCTCGGAGTGGTTCGTGGTGGACAACACGCCGCCGGTGATCAGCCTCAAGCGTGCGGGTGACACCTGGCACGTAGCGGTCACCGATAACCTCACACCCCTCGAGAAGGCCGAGTGGTCCCGGGATGGCGCCGAGTGGCACGCGCTGGCCCCCGTCGACGGGATGCTGGACGATCTCTCCGAGCAGTTCGAGTTTGCGGCCGAGCCCGGGCGCCACCTGATCGTGGTGCGGGCCGTTGACCGCCAGCACAACCGCAGCACAGCGGGCAGCGTGGAGGAGTGATGCCGCCGGCCGTGGCTCCCGCCGTCTACCCAGGGTCCTTCGACCCCATCCACATGGGTCATCTGGACCTGGTCTCGCGCGCCACCAAGATCTTTCCCCGCGTGATCGTGGGCGTTCTCGAGAACGTGGGCAAGGACGCCCTCTTCACGCCGGCAGAGCGGGTACAAATGCTGCGCGAGCTCTACGCCGGCAAACAGGCAGTGGAGGTGATGTCGTTCTCCGGCCTGCTCGTGAACTTCCTCAAGGAGGTGGGGGCGGGGATCATCATCCGCGGCATGCGCGCAGTGTCCGACTTCGAGTACGAGTTCCAGATGGCGCTCATGAACCGGCGACTCTACCCCGAGGTGGAGACGGTCTTCCTCACATCCAAGGAGGAGTACACCTACCTCTCCTCGCGCCTCGTGAAGGAGGTGGTGGCGTTGGGTGGCGACGTTACCGGGCTGGTGCCCGAACCCGTGCGGGTGCGGCTGGAGACGCGCTTCCGCAAGGCCACCCACCCGCCCACCAGCTGACGTGCGACTGGTTGTTCTCGGTCCAGCCCATCCCTTCCGGGGCGGGATTGCCCGCACCACGGCCGACCTTGTGCGGGCGCTCGGCGAGGCCGGCCATTCGGTGCTCTTCCTCACCGCTCTGCGCCAGTACCCGGCCTGGCTCTACCCCGGGGCGACCGATCGCGACCCCGACGCGGTGCCCAGGACGGAGGGAACGCAGCCGTGCCTGGACCCCCTGCGGCCGCTGAGCTGGCGGCAGGCCCGCCGGCTGGCGGTGGACGCCAACGCCGACGCCTGGATCTTCCCGTACTGGACTTGGGTGTGGGCGCCCATGTGGCGGTTCCTCCTGGCCACACCGTCTCGCCCCCCGGCCGTGGCGGTGGTGCACAACCCGGCCGACCACGACGCCGGGCGGCTGCATCGCCTGGTAGCCCGCCGGCTCCTCCGCCGTTGTGACGGCCTCTTCACCCATGCCAGGGTTCTGGCCGAGCAGCTGCACTCCGAGTACCCGGCGGTCCCGGTGGGCCACTCTCTGCTGCCGGCATCCCCCCCAGGGCCACTGCCCGCGCGGTCGGCGTCGCGGTCGGCCCTGGGGCTGCCCGAGGATGCTCGCGTGGCCCTCTTCCTCGGCCTGATTCGCCCGTACAAGGGAGTCGATCTCCTGGTCGAGGCATGGGCGGACCGCGCTGTGTCAGCGGACTGGCATCTGGTGGTGGCCGGAGAGCCGTGGGGCGACGGGGGCACGGTGCTCACCGCCAAGGTGGCGGAGCTCGGGCTCGGAGATCGGGTCCACCTGCGCCTCGGCTGGGTGCCGGAGGGCGAGGTGCCGGCGCTGCTCGCCGCCGCGGACCTGGTGGTGCTTCCCTACCGCTCCGGCTCGCAGTCTGCGGTGGCGCCTCTCGCTCTGGCCCACGGCGTTCCGGTGCTCACCACCGCGGTCGGGGGGGTGCCCGAGCTGGTGGCTGACGGCGTCAATGGCGTGGTCGTGCCGCCGGGGAGCGTCGGGGCCCTGGCGCAGGCGCTCGGACGTCTGGATCGTGGGCTGCTCCACCAGCTCGCCGACGGGGCGGTTGCGAGAGGGCTGGACAGCACCTGGGAGACCTACGGGACGGCATTGATCCGGCACCTGAGCGACGTGCTCATCAGGTGGAAACAGAAACGCCCGCCGGAGCGGGCGCCGCGGATCTGACTGTCGAGAGAGTTCTACTGCACGAGCTTACGAAGCAGCTCGACGCCCTGCTCGTGGCTGATCCCGTTGCCGAGCGGAAGAACCCGCGCCTCGGACCAGCCGTTCTCGCCAAGCTGCAGGTACTCGATGCCGTCGTCGACGTCCCAGTAACCGATCACGCTGAGCTCTACCCCAACCTCGTACTGGGTGGACGCCGGCAGCAGCTCCACGGGTAGCCCGAGGTCGTTGCGCACCCCGAACACGATGACGTGCCGGCGGCGTTGCGAGGTGGCGTCGGGGTCGTCGGCGAGGACGGCGTCGAGCTCGACGATGTGAAGCGAACAGCTGCTCGGGTCGAAGAACATGACGTGAGGCGTGCCGTCGGGGCCGTACGGAAACAGTACCGGCTGGGCGAGAGCCCCGTTCTGCATGGCGGCGCCGCAGACCACTCCGACACCGAGGTCGCCCGTCAGCGGCCGTGTGTCCAGCGTCTCGAGATCGGGGATACCGTCGGCATCCAGCGCCACGTTCGCGTAGGCGGCGAAGGAGCTCGTGGTGTCGGTGCTGGTGACCCACCATGCCACGTGGACGAGCGTCGTTGAGACCGTGGTCCCGTCCTCTGCCACCGAGGAGACCTGCTCCACCAGCAGGGCCGGGTTGCTGACTGGGCCCCCTGGCGTACCCGCGATGGCGATGGGACCGAACCACCTCCCGTCATGGTAGGTGGCGAGCATGATCTGGCTCCAGTAGCTCTTCTCCTGCCAGACGAGGACGAGGGTGTTGCCGGCGCCGTCGAAGGCCAGCTGTGGCTTGCTCGCTGCGATGCCGTAGGTATCGGGGACGGGAATGATCTTGAATGAGTGGGTGGAGCTGGTCACGGACAGGGCGAGCTCGTCTTGGAACGGGAGCAGGCGATAGACCTTGCCGTCTGTTCCCAGGGTGAGGTCGTGGACGCTGGCCGCACTCGCGGCGGTCGCAATCAGGAGGATCATCGCAGCCGTGACGAGAGCTCGGGTCTTCATGGGTCAATACCTCAGGTTCACCACGGAGAGGAGCTCCGTGTTCATCAGGACATCGGTCATTTCGTCGCTCAGCGCCAGCTCTGGGTACCAGCAGGCGAGTTCTCCCAGGAAGCGGCGGGCGCGGAAGGGGTCGCCCGCCCGCCCGGCCACGTGCCCGAGCAGGAACAGCAGGTTCTTGATCACCAGCCGGTCGTCGAGCGCCATCGCCAGCTCGAGGCTCTCCTCGCCGCACTCGCGCGCGCTGTCGAGACTGCCCTCGAGCAGGTACCCGTAGCACAGGTCCTGCAGCGGCTGGTGAAGATAGTGACGGGCGTCCAGCTCGCGCATGCAGCTCACGGCTGCCTCGCAGAGGTGAATCCCCTCCGCGACGGCGTCGCGGCACATCAGGGTATAGCCGAGGTTGTCACGGACCTGTGCCGCCATGAGCCGGTGGTAGTCTTCGAGCGTGTCGTAGAGCTCGAGGCTCCGCGTGTACGCTGACTCGGCTTCTTCGAAGCGCGACGCGGCAAGGGCAAGCGTTCCCACCAAGTTGGCGGTGGCCGCCTCTCCGGAAGGATCATCCACTTCAGGGGCAAGCTCGAGAGCGCGGCGGGCGAACCGATGGGCGTCTTCCCGCTGCTCTCGCAGGTCATACGCAACGGCGGAGTAATAGGCGGCCATCCAGCGAGTCTTCGGATCACGGGTACGAAGCAGCACGCGCTGCAGAGCGGGCACCTGCTCGCCCACGGTCCCCATCTCCACGAGCACCGCGCAGCGATTGCAGAAGGCACGGTCGCGAAGCTCGGGATCGCCAGCTGCCACCGCGGCCTCTTCGGCCCGCTCGAACGACGCAGCTGCCGCGGCGAGCTCGCCGCGCATGAAGAGCTCCTGTCCCTCGTCTACCAACCTCGCGTCGAGGCTCTCGGTCACTGCTGTTCACCCCGCTGCTTCTGATGCTGTTCGATGGTCGTCTGGCTCTGCTCGCGCCGAATCTTGAACTCGAGGAACTGCCGGACCTCCTCGCGCCCTTCGGGACTCAGCCGGCGGAGGAGGTGGAGAATCCGCATGTCGCTCTGCGAGAGCGGCCGTTGCTGTGGTTCGGGGGTGGCGGCCCGTTCGCCGAAGAACTCGGCGATCTGCACGCCGAAGACGCCGAGGATCTTGAGGAGGTTGTCGAGCGAGACCCGGTACTCCCCCTTCTCCATGCGCGACAGGTCGGACTGTTGAATGCCAATCTGGCGTGCCAGCTCGGACTGGGTCAGGCGGCGCTGCTTGCGCAAGGTCCGCAGACGCTTCCCCACCGCGGATGCGTCATCGCGATCCTGAGCCGTCCTGTGGTCACTCATGTTGCTGGTCCCAAACCCCTGTAGTACCATCCTCCGCTCGGAGGTGGAGGTGCCGCTGCTTGCAACGCGATTCTATGCCAGTGTAATGGTTGCGTCAACCATGCTGGCGGTCGCCATGACGCGCGCCGCAGGCGCGTCCGCGAGGGTGGTCGGCAGCCTCGCCAGTCACCGATTTCTCTTTACCGAGCTCACCAAGAGGGCCTTCGCCGCCCGCCACGCAGGCAGCCTCCTGGGATGGCTCTGGTCACTGCTGGTCACCGCGGCTCAGCTCGCTCTGTTCACGGTGGTGTTCTCGTTGGTCATTGGCATCAAGATTGCAGAAGTGCCCGACGTGGGTTTTGGCTTCTTTCTCATGACCGGGATGATCCCGTTCCTCGTGGTGAACGAGGCCGTGCTGGGCGCCGCGGAGCTGCTCCACGCCAACGGTGGGCTTGTCCAGCGCCTGCGCTTCCCCATCGAGGTCCTGGTGCTCGGGGACACGATGGGTCGCGTCGCGCATCATGGCCTCGCGCTCATAGCGGTGGCGATCCTGTGTGCCGCCCGGGGCATCGTCCACCCCGCGATGCTCGGTTGGACGGTGGCCGGCTGCGTACTCCTCGTGCTCTGGTCGGCGGGTCTCGCCCTCGTGGTGAGCATCGCCGGAGCCTACTTCCGCGACCTGCGTGAGGTTCTCGGGCTCGCTCTGCAGCTCGCCTTCTACGGCGCCCCGATCGTGTATCCGCTCTCGATGGTCAAGGGGCACCCGAGGCTCGCGGACCTGGTCGCGCTCAACCCGCTCACGGGGTTGGGCGCGCTCGTGCGGGCCGGCCTCATCGGCACTCAACCGCCATCCACGGAGGTGGTCGTCTACCTCCTCGTGGGCGGCCTCCTGCTCTTCGTGCTGGGCGCCGTGGCGCTGGACCGTGCGCGGGACCGGGTGCCTGACCTACTTTCACGATGATTCTTCCCAATCGATTACGAGCTCTTGGAGGTGACCTCATGAATTGGAGTCGGATGTCAGCTGTTTGCGTGGCCATCGCGGTGGCCGGGTGGGCCTTTTGCGCGGGAGCCCAGACGACAGGGTCGACACCCGCGCCGTCCCCGGTCGCTGGGGCCAACCCGAGCGCGACCCCCGTTCCTCTCGGGGCCGCGCCCGGTCAGCAGCTTCCCGAGAAGCCGACGCAGATGAGCTACGACGAGTGGCTGACCGAGCTCATGAAGCCGATGGCCGTGTCCAAGGCGAGCATCGTCCCGCTGGAGGACGGCTTCGCCTACCCGCACAAGGCGATCCCCTGGAAGATGAAGATCGTCAAGGAGAAGGGTGACACGGTGTGGCTTCAGTTCCTGCCGCCCGAGGACCCCGATTCATTCCTCCACGGTGTGTGGCAGCGCCGGCAGATCGAGGAAGCGCGCATCAATCAGGAGCAGGAGCTGATGCCAAAAGCGCGGACCGTGGACTTCTACGCGCCCGTTGTGCCTCCTCCTTCGGTGGAGACGCTTCACTTCGAGCAGGCCAAGACCGGCCTCCCCGGCGGCGGGCTCTGGCAGGTGGGTCTGGCGCTCGCGGACTTCAACGGCGACGGGATCGATGACATCATCGTTCCTCCCCAGCGCAAGAGCGGTGGTGTACCGTCGATCTTCCTTGGCGAGGGCGGCGGGGCCTTCAAGCCGTGGGGCGGCGTGAAGTGGTCGAAGAAGGTGCCCTATGACTACGGCGGCGTGGCGGTGGCGGATCTCAATCATGACGGCCACCTCGATGTCGTTCTTGCCCTTCACCTCAAGGGCCAGTACGTCCTCTACGGCGACGGCAAGGGTGATTTCACCCGCTCCGAACGCCTGCCCGTGGAGGACCCGCGCCTGTACTCGCGCGCGGTGGCGGTGGGGGACTTCAACGCCGACGGTTGGCCCGATCTCGCGTTCGTCGCTGAGCTGGCCCTCGATCTCTCCACCTCCCACGAGCTCCCCCTGCCGACCCTCTGGGTGCTGGAGAATCTCCAGGGGAAGGGATGGAAGGTCCACTCCGAGACGATGCCACCGAAGCTCATCGCTGATCACATCGAAGCGCTCGACATGAACGGCGACGGGCTCGACGATATTCTCGTGAGCTCCAACGTGTCCGGTTGGCGAGCGCTCACGTTCATCAACCTCTATAAGGATGGCGACTGGCATTGGACCGTGCCTCCGCCTCGCCAGGTGCTGTCCCAGGCGTTTCACTTCGAGTGTGTTCCCTTCCGCCCGGCGACCGCCGGCAAGCCGGGATCGAGCGTGTGCACCTTCGAGCAGTTCGCCCTCATGCCCAATCAAGGCGCAGACCCGTCCGATGAGGGAAAGGCCAAGAACGAGGTTCGCCTGGGTCTTGTGTGGTATGATCACGGCCCGAATGGCACCTTCGACACGCGCCCCCTGGTTCTCAGCGACGTGGCCGAGCCCTACTGGCGGCTCGCCGTGGGCGACTTCGACGGCGATGGCCGCCGCGACGTGGCCACCACTCTCAAGAACGGCGATCTCTCGGTCTTCCTCCAGCAGCCGGACGGGAGCTTCGCACAGGAGCGTTCCCCCGAGTTCGCCACCGGCCGAGTCGGTATCCCCTTTGCGCTGGTGGCCAAAGACTTCGACGGAGACGGTCGGGACGACCTCCTGGTCATGGGGGCGGGTAACGACAAAGACAAGGTGCCGGGCGGTTTCCGCCTCTGGCTCTCACGCGCAGACAGTCCAAGCAGTTGAACGCGGCGCCTGTGGTAGGCCGTCCTCCGCCCGGCTCGCTCGCCGGGCGGTTGGAGGGTTGACACGGACCGCAGGGCAGGCTATATTTATGCTGTCGTGACATGGATTTTCACAAGTGTCGTAGATACAATACTTACGGGAGGTGATGCGGAAGCTTGGAGCGCCACTGATCCGTAGATAACGTTCGAGTCCGGATTCAAATGAGTCTAATAGAGATAAGGGAAGGAGATAGGTATGAAGAGATTCCTCACGCTGGCCGCGGTGGCGGTCCTGGTGCTGGGGGCGAGCAGCGCGGTCTTCGCGAACGTGTGCTCGCTTGACCAGACCCCGTCAGCCACCCTGCTGTTCCCCTTTGTGACCTACGACTACAACGGCGGCTCCCAGGGGGAGACCACCCTGTTCGCCGTGACGAACGTTTCCGACAGCGTGGAGATCGTCCACTTCGTGCTGTGGACGGACTACAGCTTCCACGTCATTGACTGGAACGTCGTCCTGTCCGGGTATGACGTGGTCACCATGAACATCCGCGACATCCTGGTGAACGGCGACCTGCCCAACACCGGCATCGAGTATCCCGGCAACTTCGCGGCGCCCAACGACATCAAGAAGAGCACTGTTGTCGGCGGCGGCGTCACCGAGGACGGCCCGGTGATCTCGCCCAACACGTGGGACGTCATGCCGGACCCGGTGGGCACCATGTACGGTGACTTCATCGACTCCCGTTGCCCCACCGATGGCCGCTACTACCCCGACTATCCGCCGATTCCGAGCGGCATTCTCTCTCGCATGAAGACCTTCCTGCTCGCGTCGCAGACGACGGTGCGGGGCGAGGTGTCGTGCAGCACCGGTGATTTCTACGACTTCTCGGACTACTGGTTCACCGGTCGTACCACCGCGGACCCGACCTGGATGTACATCACCGCCGACGTGGTGTGGACCTGCAACGGCCTCTTCCCCGATTCCAGCGCCAACTACTGGACCGCTGCGAATCAGACCGTTGCCCCTTCGAACGCCGACAGCGGCGCGCAGGCGATGTTCGACAACGTGCTGATCGGCGACATCTTCTATGTCGACCCCGCCAAGCGCCTTTCCGAGGCGATGCCGGCCGTGCATCTCGAGGCCGACCAGGACCTCGGCGCGGTGACCACTCCGAACTTCGCCGACGGCGAGCCGCAGTCCTTCTACCACCAGTACGTGATGGCGAACGGCGCCGGCTACACCGCCACCTATGGCGACTACCGTGAGCCGCTCCCCACCGCGTGGGGTTTCCGTTGGCTCAACAGCGCTGACATGTCCACGTCGGTGCGCGTCTACAAGCGCGCCAGCGCGGAGCTGCTCTATCTCAGCCAGAGCCCGGGCATGGTCACCGACATGCTCTTCCTCGACAGCAGTACGGCCCTCTGGGGCGGCTCCCTCGCCGAGGACCCCCCGGCCTACATGTTCGCTTGGGACTGCCAGGCCTACACCTACTACGCGTGGGACGAGGACGAGAACCCCACCACCTCGGTGGGCGGCGGCACCGGGCCTTCCTGCCCGCCGAACACTCCGGAGTGCACCCCGGTGCGCATCAACCTGCTGCCCCTGGAGACCCAGGAAGTCAACATCAACCAGTTCCGTCTGCCGAGTGCAGACTCCGGCTGGATGCTGCTGATCTTCCCGTGGTCGAACACTCCGAACGACGACATCTTCCAGACCTACGTCAGCGTCCGCTACGCGGCCTACGGGAACTACTCGGCGGCCACCCAGGCGGCCGTGATGGCCAACTACAGCTGCTTCCCGGAGCAGATCGTGCCGGCTCTCGGCATCAACTATGACTACGTGACGCCGCTTGGGTACTGGAACCCGAACGCCGCCGAATAGGCGTTCGTGGCAAGTACGGACAGGGGCGGCCTTCGGGCCGCCCCTTTCTTCTTTCCCTCGCGCCTGTCGGTCGGGCGGCGCCACGGTGGGAATTTCCGGGCGCACGCCGCAGCCCCCGTCACCGAGCGCTGCCTCCAGCCGCTCGCCCTGTCACCACGCCCTGGATGGAGCGCCTGCTCCATCCCGTGCGCATGCTGCACCGGTCCTCGGTGGGTTTTCCCTCGGCGTGTTCCAGCGCCAGGAGAACCCGGCTCGGTATGTGCTTCCCTTGGTGAGGCTGGTCACAGCCATTGACCGGCCTTGCGAGTAGGCTATAATCCCCTTGGGCGGAAGGGCTTCGGCGGCCCGCGCGCCCACCTTGGAGGTAGGGATGAACAGGACTCGACTCGTCGCGGTCCAGCGATCGGTCCGCGCATTTCTGTTGCGGGGCTCGACGGCAGGCGTTTTGCTGCTCGTGACGGCACTCGCCATGGCCAACTCCGCCGGTGCCCAGGTGTACTCCTACAAGCGTATGATCATCGACAATTCCAACAAGGGTGATCCATTCAACTGCTACGCCAGGCCGAAGCAGCCTCTCCCCTTCACCTGGAACCACCACGACTACCTGTTCCTCGACGCGTCCACGGACGTGCTCATCTATGATATCGAACACCCCGGCACCAACGTCGCGACGGGCAAGTTCGGCCTCGGGTACAACTGTACGGCGGCGTTGGGAATCGACGCCGTGGGTAACGGGGGCATCGAGGCGGAGTTGAGCGGGGGCGATGTCGCCACTGCGCAGACCACCACGGCAGTCCTGGGCCTCGACGGGGTGCTCGGCACCGGCGTCTGTGACGAGTGCCAGTACGGGTTCATCGACAACGGCTCGCGGAGCATCCTGTTCGACCTCGGCGCACCCACTCTGGGTGGAAATCCTGCCTTCGTGCAGGCGTGGGCCTATGACGGCGCCAAGATCGGGCTGACCTACAAGGACGGCACCTCGCAGTACGTCCTCGCCAAGGGCGTCGCGCCGAACTGCGGCGCCGATCCGCGGAGCCCCGAGTGGGGTGTCTACCGCGTGGTCGGATCTACCAGCCCGGCGAGCTTCGCCCAGGTCCAGTGTCTGGGCGCCTCGTTCGATGGCCCGGACTGGGGTGTCGAGGTGCCCGGCGGCACGGGACCGAACATCGTCGTCTATCGCGTCGACGGGAAGAAGACGGTCGTCGTCGCCAAGATCCTGGATGGCCTGCCGGTGGAGGTGGGGCGGATCAACACAGGCGCGTTCTTCGTCGACGGCCATGATTACCCTGGGGCCCCTGCGTACCTCCTCACTGCCGACCCCAACGCGGTACCCTCCGCCAAGCTCTACAGCATCACCGCATCGGGCTCGTCGGTTGTCTTGGGTCAGACCGGCGTGTCCTTTGCGGAGCCGGAGAACTACCCGTCGGGGTGGGAGATCCCCACGGTGACCGTTTCCGGCAGCGGAGGCTTCGCCCTCCTGCTCACCAAGAACGACGGTGAGACTGCTGCTCGGGGCCTGTTCGAGCTCCGGGACCTCGGTATGCCGAACGCCTCGGCGGTCGAGGTCGATCACTCCTACTGGAACGATCCCCTGGCCGACTACAACACCGCCGCGCACGACCCCGCCCCCGAGAAGATCTACGAGCTCGGCGCCAGCTTCACCCCGGATGGCTCGGGTCTCTATCTCGCCCGCTACTATCAGATGGCCTACTTCGACTACACCGGCGCGGCGCAGCAGCCCACTGCTCGGCTGAGCGTGAGCTTGCCGGGCGGCCCGTTCCCGGGCGATCGGGTCCTCGTCTCCAACGACTCGATCAACTGGACCACCGCCCGCCTCTGGATCACCCACGGCGAGCAGCTCACCGATCCGGTGGTCGCCGGTACCGACACGGGATGGGGCGAGGGTAACCTCTCGACCTCGTGGACCTCGCCCGTCGCCCTCGACTGCACCAAGGTGGGGACCGCCAACGCGGCCTACTACGCTCACGTGCAGATCGACGACACCGGGCCGAGCGCAACCGTTCCCGTCAACTTCAACTGCAGCCCCACGGCGAGCATCAGCCTCAGCCAGGCCGCACCACTCGCGGGCGAGACCGTGGACCTGACGGGCAGCGGCCAGGGGAATCCCCCCGCGGCAGACTCCGCGTACGTGTGGACGATCACGCCGCCACCCGATGAAGTCGTCACCCATCCCACAGGAAAGACCACCCAGGTCAAGCTCACGCCGGGGGGGCCGTGGCAGTTCGGGCTCGACCTCACCTACGAGCACTGGAACAGCATCAGCGCCACCAACGGCGCCCCCATCTACTACACAGCCCACGCGACGTCGACCGACCTCGAGGTCGCGAGCGCGGCGCCGGTGCTCTCGATGCTGCCGAGCACGACGCCGGGTCCCGACGACCAGATCACCCTGAGCCCCACCGACAGCCGCGTGGCCGACGGGGTCACCGCCCACTACGCCTTCAAGGTGGACGACACCACGAGGGCCGGCTGCGAGGGTGACGTGACCGGCAAAACCGGCGGGGAGGTCACCATTCCCCCGTGCGTCTTTGCGGCCTCCACGGTCTCCTTCGACGTGCAGCACAGCGCCAAGCTGGAGCTGACCGTCACGGGAGCTCCGGCCCTGTCAGCCACAAAGAGCTTCACGGTGCGGAGCACCGACGTCGACTTCAGCTGGAGCCCGGCCAGCCCGACCAAGGGCCAGAAGGTCAAATTCAGCATCAGTGGCGCCGCTGATCTAGGCCACTCCTGGAACTTCGGGGGCGCCAACTGCGAGGGAACCACGGGTGACGAGGTGTGCGACACCTTCAGCAGCTGCAGCCCGTACTACTGGACCTACCGCGATGCCGGGCCGCACACCGTCACCCTCACGCTCAGCGACAACTCCACGGTGACCCACTCCATCAGCGTTCAGAACAGCGGAGGCTGCACCAGCTCCTGCACCTACACCCTGTCGGGGACCGCGTCGTTCACGGCAGCCGGGGGCGGCGGTTCGATCACCGTGAACACCGACAGCGGCTGCGCCTGGACCGCCCAGAGCAGCACCTCCTGGATCACCGGCGTCACCCCCACCAGCGGCACCGGGTACGGCAGCGTCACCTTCGCCGTGGCCGCCAACTCCGGCACGACCTCCCGGAACGGCAGCGTCACCGTCGGGGGGCGCGTCTTCTCCATCACCCAGGCCGGCACCGGCGGGGGCGGGAGCGTCGACTTCAGCTGGTCGCCGACCAGCCCCGAGCGCGGCGAGACGGTGAGCTTCTCCATCAGCGGGGCGGACGACCGGGCCAGGTCGTGGAGCCTCGGAGGCGCCAACTGCGCAGGCGAGACGGCCACCCAGTCGTGCGGCGCCTTCGGCTGCACGCCCTTCGAGTGGGCCTACCGCGATGCCGGTCCGCACACGGTGGTACTGAATCTCGACGACGGCTCGACTGTCTCCCACAGCCTCACCGTTCAGACTGCCGGCAGCTGCGGGACGACGACCTGTACGTACAGCCTGTCGGCCGCGGAGCAGCAGGCCGCGGCGGCGGGCGACTCCGGACAGGTGAGCGTGAGCTCCGGCAGCTCCTGTCAGTGGTCGGCGGCGAGCAACGCCGGCTGGCTCTCCGTCACGTCACCCACAGGGACGACCACCGGGTCCGGGCTGGTCCGCTGGACGGCCGCAGCCAACCCCACCCAGACCCAGCGGGCCGGTAGGATCACGGTGGCCGGGTCCAAGACGCTCACCGTGACCCAGGCAGCCGCGGAGGCTCCGCCTCAGCCGACGAGCCTGATCCTCCCGGCGGCCGCCCAGACCGCCGGCGACCAGCAGACCTCGTGGCGTTCGGACCTGCGCCTTTACAACCCCTCGGCCAGCTCGATCCTCGTGACCCTCGAGTTCCTGCCCCCTTACGGCGACGATCAGACCTACCAACCGCAGGAGTTTACGGTTCTGGCGCACGGTACCCTGTGGATCGAGAACGTCATCTCCCTCTTCGCGCAGGAGACGGCCACCCAGGGCGCCGTCGTCATCACCTACACCGGTGACGTGGCGCCAGCAGTGATCTCACGGACCTACACCAGCGATCCGAGCGGCGAGACTGCGGGCACCTACGGCCAGCAGATCCCCGCCGCGCTCGATACCAGCCTGGCTCAGCCTGGCGAGGTGCTCTACCTCACCGGGGTCGAGCACGATGCCAGCTACCGCACCAACATCGGGCTGGTGAACCCCAGCGACTCGGTCGCCACCTTCGAGGTCACCTATCATTCGGAGAACGGTGCTCTCACCAGCAAGAAGACCATACCGCTCGCTCCCAAGCACTACGTGCAGATGAGCCTGCCCGCCGCGGTGGGGCTGGAGGGGATGGACCTCAAGGGTTCGGTGGAGGTTCGCCTGACCGGAGGGGGTGGGGCGACGGCATGGGCGTCGGTGGTGGACCAGGTGAGCGGCGACCCGATCTTCATTCAAGCAGCGAAGCAGTAGCGACAACAACCGAGCGAACATGAGGGGGCGGCTCGGCCGCCCCCTCTCTCCGTGTGGCCTTGTGGCCGCGCCCGAGCCGTCGGCGGACTCCTGCTGGCGCCTTGGAGGGTCTCTCAGAGAGGTCCGGTCGTGTCCATCTCGGAGCCCCGGGAGGTGACCGTGCGGCTCGCCGGGCGTGGGCTGACGGCTCACCACCGTGGCCCGTGCCAGGGCACCGGCAGAGATCGCGGCACGCTCTGCGCCCGGGGCGGCCCGGCCATGGCTCGGCGCCGACTCCGGGCTGTGGTCGCCGGCTCGGGGGAGCAGCGTCTTGAGCCATCGCCCGCGACGGTCGCGACGGTCACGTGACCAGGGCGAGCACCGCCCGTCCATTGAGCGCCCGCCAGCTCATCCGGCTCAGAGTGCTCCGGGGGTGGCCCTCGATGACGGGAGGGAGTGCGCGCCTCCGCCAGAGTCAAGCTGCTCGGCGGTGGTCAGGCCCCGGCGGTCGGCCACCGCCGCCGGGCCTCGGTGGTGCTTCCCGTTCTCCTCCGGGGTGTGGAGACGTCATCCTCAGCCGGCGCGTCGAAGGTGCGGGCCTCCATGGTCCGTGCGCACTGGACGGTGGGGTTGAGGGGGAAGAAAGCGAGCCCGGGTCGATCGACGATCGGCCCGGGCTCGCTGATGTGACGGGGGCTCACCGGGGATGGGATCGATCCTGCGGTGCGCTCCGTCAAGGCTGTGTGCTGCCACCTCCGGAGTCGAGCCTTTCGCGCACCGATGGCGGGAGGAAGAGCTCGGCGCCGGTATCGCCGAGGGGGGTCACCTCGACCTCGACGGTCCGGTAGTGATTGTTGATGTTGCCGTCAGTCGTGATTCCCTCGGCGAGGATCTTGGCAGGGAGCGTCACCCCGTCCACGGGCTTGGTGGTGAGCAGCCGGAAGCGCATCCCCTCGGTGGTGTAGGACTCGTACTCGGGCGGAGGCAGGAACTGCCACGCGAGCATCGCGCCGCTTTCCCGATCCTGCAGCAGCTCCCACGGCACATCCATGATCGGGCTGCCGAAGAAGTCCTTGGGGAAAGTGACCTTCATCTTCCAGACCGCCTTCCCCTCCCACGTCGCAGGCTCGACATCACTGATCGTGATGCCATCGAGATCAAGGGAGAACGGCACCAGCAGCGGGAACAGCTTCGTGCGAATGGTGGTCACGGACTTGTAGGGAGTCAGTGGCCGTGTGTCCTCGGTGCCGGCGACGGTGGCCCAGCCCTTTCCGCCGCCCAGCGTGGCAAGCACGACGTCGCCTGGCAGCTCCAGACGCATCTGGTCGAGGTGAGCGGTGTTCGCGTACCCGGTGAAGTCCGCCGGATGCTTCTCTCCCTTGGCGGTCACCTCGTCCTCGTGGATCTTCATCTTGACCACGCCGAGCTTGGTGAACGCGTCTTCTCCCCCGGCCGCCATCTTGGCGCGATCAACGAGCGTCTTGGCAGATGGCGGTGGCCCAGCCAGGCCTGTGCTTGCAATACCCAGTGCGAGAATCATCGTAAGTCGAGTCGAACGAAGCATCAAGAGAACCTCCGCGTCCGCATAAGGCGGGACTAGTGTGCGCCGGTCATTATACCGAGCCGGTCCCCGAGGCATTATGCACGAATCGTTCCCGGGGGTCGGGGGGTGCGGGAAGCGAGGCGAGGCGCCAACAACCGTGCGGTACCCGACGGTCGCGGCGCCCCCGTCCGCGACGGGGCGGAACCGGGCCCTGTGCTATCCTGCGCCACGCCATGCAGCTGCTTCAGACTGCACCGATCATCGACGTGGCGAATGTGAGCAAGCTCTACCGCGTGTACTCATCGCCCGGCGAGCGAGTCAAGCGCCTGCTCGGTCTGCGAAGCCGATACATCGACTTCAAGGCCCTCGAAGAGGTCACGTTCCAGGTCGCCAAGGGCAGCGCCGTGGGCATCATCGGCGAGAACGGCGCGGGCAAGTCGACCCTGCTGAAGATCATCACCGGGACCACGGCGGCCACGAACGGGATCGTACGGCTGGATGGTGTCGTGGCGTCGATCCTCGAGCTGGGGGCCGCCTTTCATCCCGAGTTCACCGGCGCTCAGAACGCAGTGCTCTACGGCGCGCTTCTCGGTATCGACGGTCGGGAGATGGAGAAGAAGCTCCCTGAGATTTATGCCTTCGCTGAGCTCGGTAAGTTCATCGACTACCCCCTCAAGACCTACTCCACCGGCATGACGATGCGCCTCGGCTTCGCGGTGGCGACGCACATGGATGCCGACGTGCTGGTCATCGACGAGGCCCTGGCCGTGGGCGACGGCTACTTTCAGAAGAAGTGCATCGATCGGCTGCTCGAGGCCAAGCGCGACGGCGTGACGATCCTCTTCTGCTCACATGCGCTCTACTACGTGACGACGTTCTGTGACCGTGCGCTCTGGCTGCGGGAAGGTCGGGTGGAACGCTTCGGTGAGGTCAAGGACGTCGTTGAGGCGTACGAGGCCTACCTGCTGACCCGCGAGAAGCGCACCGTGTCGTCGGAGCGGGCTTCTGGTGAGCCCGGCGAAGACGCCGCGCAGGCCGTGGGCCGCATCACAGGCCTGAGGGCGTCAAGCTCGGGCGCCAGCGGCGAGATCTCCCCCGGTGGTCCGCTCGATATCGAGATGGACATCGCCAGCGCGCATGCCGACGCGACCTACCACGTTGGCGTCGCCATCGATACCCTGGACGGGCGCTGCGTCGTTGGCGTCTCGACGCACTGGGATGATCTGCCCCCGCTCGCGGGCGCGACCGCCTACCGCGTCCGGCTCCGAATACCCGAGCTGTGCCTTGCCAGCGGCACCTTCAGTCTCTCCGGGTTTCTCCTGGACGAGACCGGTCTCCACGTGCACGACCAGGTGGCGGTGACCAGGGCCCTGACGGTCGCGTCGCCGAGCTGGACCCCTGCCCTTATGGAGGTGGACCACGAATGGGAGATGGGGTGAGCGGAGCGCCTCTGAGGGTCAACTATCTCCTCGAGGACACCGCGTTGTTCGGCGGCGTCAAGATCGCTCTGCACCAGGCTCAGCTGCTGCACCGACAGGGTCACGTCGTGCAGGTGTTCAGTCGCGGGTCTCGTCCGGATTGGTACGGCTTGGAGCTGCCGTACCACCAGGTCCCGGACCTCGCGGCGGAGCGGATGCCGGAAGCCGACGTCACGGTGGCCACCTTCTGGACCACCATCGCATCTGCCGCCGCCGCGGCCGGTGAGGCGGTGCACTACTGCCAGGGCTTCGAGGGCAGCTACACTCACAATACCGGCGACCATCCGGCCATCCTGGCCGCGTACGCGACACCCCTGCCGGCATTGGCGCTTGCCCCTCATCTTGCCGATCTCGTGCGGCAGCGCTTCGGACGGCCGGCGCGGGTCGTACCGCCTGCGCTGGAGCCGCTCTGGCAGCCGCACGAGCGGCTGGCGGCCCACGAGGAACCACGGGTCCTGGTGGTTCACCCCTTCGAGAACGACTGGAAAGGGGTGGTCACCGCCCTGGAGGCCATCCGCATCCTGCGTGAGCGCGGTCAGGACCTCCGCGTTGTCCGTCTCTCCCAATGGCCGCTGAGCGACGCCGAGCGTGCGGTGCTCGAGCCGGACGAGTTCCACTGTCATCTGCCGCCCACCGAGGTGGCGGCGCTGGTGGCGGGCTGCGACCTCCTCCTGGCGCCGTCGTGGGAGCAGGAGGGGTTCGGGCTGCCGGTACTCGAGGCGATGGCCTGCGGCGTGCCGGTGGTCGCCTCGGCGGTCCCGGCGTTCTCGTACGCGGAGCCCGCCGCGGTGCAGGTTCCGCCCCGCGATCCCCGCGCGTTGGCCGACGCCGCGCAGGCGGTGCTGACCGACCACCAGCTCTGGCGGACGATGCGCACGGCCGGTCTGGAGGCCGCCACCGCCTTCTCGGAGGCGCGCGTGACCGAGCGTGCGGAGGCGGCACTCACCTGGGTGGCAAGCGGTGCCTGGCGGGAGGAGCTCGCGGACCGCCTTCCCCCGGTCCTTTCGGGGGGCGAGCCGCTTGAGGTCGGCGTATCTGGGGCCCTGGCGTCCGACGGGATCGAGCTTCGTCCCTATCGGCGCGGAGACGAGGAGGTCATTAATCGGACCTTCAACCAGGTGTTCCGCACTGCGCGGAGCCTCGAGGAGTGGCGGTGGAAGTTCGGCGGCCCGGAGGCCGTGGCGATGTTGGCCTGGCACGGAGACGACCTGCTCGCCCAGTACGCGGCGCTCCCCGTGCGCGTCCAGGTCGACGACGCGAGCTACGATGCGGCCCAGATCGTCGACGTGTTCTCCACCCGGGAGGCACGGCGGCAGCTCCGGCGAAGGGGCGTGTGGATCCAGACCGTGGAGCGCTTCTTCGAGCGCTTCGGCGCGTCGGGACGCCTCCCGCTCCTGTATGGTTTCCCGGGCAAGCGGGCTCTTCGCCTGGGCGTGCTCCAGCTGGGTTACGACGCCATGGCTCCCGAGCCCATCGTCTACCTGCGGCGCTCGGACCCGGCGCCGAGGAGCTCGCTGGGACGGCTCGCCTACCGTGCCGAGCTGGTGGACCCCGGATCCTCCGAGCTCGACGAGCTCTGGGAGCGGATTCGGGCGCAGTATCCGGTGGCGGTGGCGCGCGATGCCGCCCGCCTCGGCCGGCGCCTCAGCGGGCATCCGACCGCTCGGTATCATTGCTTCCTGCTACGCCGGCGGTTCGGAGCCACCGCCGTGGGTTTCGTCGCCTTCCGGACGGATGGCCCGGCATGCCAGTGGGTGGAGCTGCTCTGGGATCATGACCATCCTGGTGTCCTGGCGCTGGCGGCGCATCTCGGGGGGAAAATGGTGGCCCAGGCCGGCCTGGCTCGCGAGGAGATGTGGCTCAACGGAGATCGGCTCGGAGAGTCGATTCTGCGCGACAGGGGGTTCGTCCGGAGTGAGGAACCGAGCGGACTGGTGATGGTGGCACGCTCGTTCGATCACGGTCTTGACGTGGGGCGGCTCCCTGGCCGGGTGTACCTCACCATGGCCGACGCCGACCTGGTGTGACATGGCGGTCGTTCTCTGGACGGTGCCCCCTCTGGCGCTGATCCACCTCTGGCTCTGGCGTCGTCGGCCCGAGGTCTTTCGCTTCCAGCTGCTGCTCGACCTCATTCTCCTCGCGGTGATGGCGCCGGCCCTCGCGCGCGGCTTCGACCTCAACCCGGTCCGGCTGCTTGACACCGTCCAGCCCTTCACGGGCTGGAGGTGGAGCGATGGAACGAGCCTCCAACCGACCCAATCCGACCTCGTCTTCCAGTTTCACCCCTGGTGGGAGGAGGCTCGTGCCGCACTGAGCGAGGGACATCTCCCGCTGATCGCACCTGGGATCGGAGGAGGGACGCCCCTTCTCGCCAACGGGCAGGTGGGCCTGTGGGCACCGGTCATGCTCCCGGTCTGGGTCCTCGGACCCGAGCGCGGGACCACGGTCATGGCCCTGTGGAAGATCGAGCTTGCCGGTCTGGGCGCGTTGCTCCTGCTGGCGTCACTCGGGCTCGCGCGGCGGGCGGCCGCGGTCGGGGCGCTCGCATATGCCGGAAGCCCGTATCTGGTGGGCTGGCTCCTGGTGCCGCTGGCCTGGGTCGTCGCCGGGTTGCCATGGATCTGGTGGCTCATGCTGTCTGCCCTCCGGCGCCGAGCCGGCTGGCGCTCCCTCGTCATCACCGGGGTTGCCGGTGGGTGGCTGCTCGGGGCGGGCCTCCACCCGGAGACCGCGGTCGTGGTGCTGGGTTCCGCGGGCCTGGCCGGGCTGGTGCTCCACCCGACGCGCTGGCCTCGGGTCGCGGTGGTGGGTCTCCTGGCGTGTGTCACGGGCCTACTGCTGGCGTGGCCCACGGTGCGCTACCTGCCCTCCACGGCGAAGTACGCCACCTATCGTCAGGAAACCCCCAACCGTCGTTCGCTCGACAACGGTGTGCGGACGGCTGCGCTGCAGCAGCTCGCGATCCCAGCGGTTCACGGCAACCCGGCGCGGGGCGACTGGCGGGGGCCCTATCCCTATCCCGCCGCTGCGGCCGGCGTCGGCGGTGCGGCGCTGGGCCTCCTCTTTGCCGGACGAGTGCGGCGCCGGCGGTGGCGGGTGCTGGCGGCGGCCGGGTCCTGCCTCGCGGTGGCGGCCGTGCTCGCCTACCGGCTTCCCCCCTCGACTGGCTGCTGGTGCGAGTGCCACCCTTTGACCGCATGACCCTGCCACGCTTTGCAGTCCTCGCGCCGTGGGGGCTGGCACTGCTGGCGGCGCTGGCGACAGAAGGCCTCATGCGCCATCGTCTGCACCGCTGGCCGTGGCGTGCTGTCGGACTCGGGGCCTTGACGGCAGCCGTTCTCTCGGCACGCCCCCTGACCCTTGCCCCGGCGGACCTCGCGCTCGTCGCGCTTTCACTGCTCCTCGCGGCCACGGTAATCCTCGCTCCGCTGACCATCAGACGATGGGTCGGACTGGCGGTGGCCGTCGAGCTGGCGCTCCTGGCTCTGGGGATCAACCCTGCGGCGGCGCCAGGTGACCGGCTGCCGACGCCGTCCGTCCTCCACGAGCTGCAGCGGCTGGTGCGCGCAGAGGGGGGCCGGGTGGTCGGCATCGGCGGTGTGCTCCCTCCAAATTTGGCGAGCCGTTACGGCATCGTGGACCTTCGCGATTCCGACCCCCTTCGTCCGGCACCGCTCGCCCACCTTCTCGGGATCCTCGGCGAGCCGGAGCCGGTGCTGGGCGGGGCTCTCCACCGTGCGCCCGCGAGGCTCTGCGGAACCTGGAGTGTTCGATTCCTGGCGGCCCCGGCCGCGGTGCGGCCGGACGGGTGGGAGCCGAGCGACTCGCAGGGCGGCGTCGGTCTCTGGCGCAATCCGGCGTGGCAGCCGGAGGTCCGCCTTGTGGGGCGCTCCTTCGACCCACCCGAGAGCGCAGGATGGGCCCTGTTGGCCCAGGATCCCGAGTGGCTGACGGACACAGTCGTGCTGCCCCCGGGGGCGGCTGGGGCGGCCGCCACTCGGATGTCACTCCACGTGGTCAAACGGCGTCCCGACCTGCTCGTGGCCGGCACACGATGCGATGGGCCATGCATTCTGGTGCTGGCGCAGCCGTGGGCGCCGGGATGGCGAGCTACGATCGACGGGAGAAGGACGCCTCTCGTGCGCGCGAATCTCGCGGCCCTCGGAGTGTCCTGCTCCGCCGGCAGCCATCGCGTGGAGCTGCGGTACCGGCCGTGGTAACGGGTGGCCGCTGTCAGTCGACGGATGCGCCGGCCTCGGCTTGCTGGCGCCGTTTGCGCGCGATGAGCACCAGGTTACGCAGGTAGACCAGGAGGCCGGCGGCCTGGCCCACGATGAAGACAGGATCCCGGCGCAGCACTGCGTAGGTCAGCAAGACGGTGCCGCCACACACCGAAAAGTACCAGAATGCCATGGGGATGATCGACTCGCGTTTGATCTCTGAGACCACCCACTGGACGATGAAGCGGGCCGAGAAGAGGGCCTGGCCGATGAAGCCCAGGATCAGTAGCGTGGCGGGAATGGACTGACTCATCGGATTCTCCAGCGGAGGTAGCGATCCTGCATCCAGCGCACTGCGAGCGCGTCGCGCAGGGCGCGGAAGGCACGGTCCCAGGTGCCGTACTTGCTGTGACCGGCCTGGCGCGGGGCGTGGCGCACCGGGACCTGCTGCACCGTGTGGCCGGCCAGCTTCACCAGCGTCGGCAGGAACCGGTGCATGCCGTCGAACATGGGCACCGCGGCGACGGCCTCGCGGCGGAACACCTTGATTGGGCAGCCGGTATCGACGATGTCCTCGCGCGTGAGCCGGTTGCGCACGCCGTTGGCGAACCGCGAGCTGAACCGTCGCCAGGGGCTGTCGTGGCGTTCGGCGCGGATCCCAACCACCGCCCCGACACCACGTCGCTCGAGCTCCTCGACAAGCAGCGGAAGGTCCTCGGGAAAGGTCTGGAGATCGGCGTCGAGCAGCGCTACCAGCCGACCGCGGGCGTGGCGAAAGCCGGCGTCGAGGGCGGCGGACTGGCCGTAGTTGGCGACGAAGTGAAGCACAACCAGACGGTCGTCTGCTGCCGCCAGCTCGTCAAGGCGCTCCCCGGAGCCGTCGCTGGAGCCGTCGTCGACGGCCACCAGCTCCCACGGCTCGCCCCATGCCTCCAGGGTCGCGCGGACGCGCTCCACCAGGGGGCTGAGATTGTCGAGCTCGTTGAACACCGGGACCACCACGGAGAGGGTGGGAAGTCGCGCTTCTGCCATGGCGCACAGGGTACCACGGGGGTGGCCGAGCAACCCCCCTCAACCCGGAGGCTTTGCTAGAATAGGGCGCCCTTGCGGGCAAGATTCGACGGTGGAGGGCTCGATGGCGTTCGACGGGTGTCGCGCGATTTGGATGAACGGCCGCCTGGTCGACTTCGAGCAGGCGACGGTGCATGTGCTCACCCACGCCCTTCACTACGGCAGCGGGGTGTTCGAAGGCCTGCGCTGCTACGACAACTCACGCATCGGCCCGGCCGTGTTCCGCCTGTCCGACCACACCCGGCGTCTCCTCAACTCGGCGAAGGTGCTGCGCATGGAGCTTCCCTTCTCGGAGGACGAGATGAGCCGGGCCGTTGTCGAGACCCTGCGAGCCAACCAGCTCCGCTCGGCCTACATCCGGCCGCTCGTCTACCGTGGACTCGGGAGCCTCGGAGTGGATCCCAGCGCCTGCCCGGTGGACGTGGCCATTGCTGCCTGGCGATGGGGCGCCTACCTCGGAGCGGAGGCGCTGCGTGAGGGCGTCGACGTGCGTGTGTCCTCGTGGACCCGCATGGCCCCCAACACCTTCCCGGCGATGGTGAAGGCGACCGCCAACTACCTCAACTCGCAGCTCATCCGCCTCGAGGCCCGGGCCGATGGCTACACCGAGGGGATTGCCCTGGACACCAACGGCTACGTGTGCGAGGGCTCCGGGGAGAACGTCTTCGTTCTCTATCAGGGGCGCCTGCTCACGCCGCCGCTGGGCAACTCGGTGCTGCAGGGGATCACCCGCGACTGTGTGCATACTCTCGCCGGGGACATGGGGATCGACGTCGTCTCGCACCACATCCCGCGAGAGATGCTGTACATGGCCGACGAGGTGTTCTTCACCGGCTCCGCTGCCGAGGTCACACCCATCCGGTCCATCGACCGCATCCCGGTCGGGCGCGGTCGCGCGGGCGAGGTGGCGCTGGAGCTCCAACGCCGCTTCTTCGCCATCGTCACCGGCGACGGCGACGACCCCCACGGCTGGCTCACGCCGGTCTACGACGACGGCGGTCCCCCTGCCTAGGCGAGTCGCACCCGTGACCCCCCAAGCAGAACACTAGGCGGAGACGCGAAGGGCGCCTGGGAGGATGGTGAACTCGGCGGCTGCCGATGCCATCACCTCACCGTCGACGTCGAAGGGGGGCAGCTCCTCGTAGGGCTCAAGGCGCACTCGCCGGGCGCGGCGCCAGCGCACTGCCGCGAGACGCAGGTGGGTGCCGAGGTAGAGGCGTGGCAGCCGCAGCGGGAGCTGCCAGCGGGGCAGCGTCTCCACCAGCACCACGTCGGCGAGGCCGTCATCGGGCTCGGCTCGCGGCGCCACCTGCATGCCGCGGCCGAAGCACCGACCGTTGGCCACCGCGAGGAGAAACAGCGGACCGTCGTACCAGGGGGTGCCGTCGACGGTGATCCGGCAGCGCCGGGGCCGGTAGCGCCACAGGGCGGTGAGGGTGGCCCACAGGTAGGCTCCCGCCCCCCGCCCGGGCGAGGCGTTGACGGCGACGTCCACCATTCCCGAAAGACCCGCCGAGGCGATGTTGACGACGTACCGCCGCCGGCCGTCGTCGGTATCCAGCTGGATGGCGTCGAGAAGCCTGGGCATGCCCCCCATCGCCTGGATCAGAGCGGCTTCGGGATCGCGCGGAAGGTCCAGGGTACGGGCCAGATCGGAGCCGGTGCCCGCGGGCACCAGACCCAGCGCCACCGCCGCGCCGCGGCCACGCGCCAGCAGGGTGTTGGCGGCGAGATGGAGGGTTCCGTCACCGCCTACCACGACCAGGCGTTGCATCGGCCCGGTGAGTGCGCGCTCGATGGCCGCCACCGTGCTGTCGGCATCTTCTGCGAGCAGGACCTGGGCGTCTGCCAGCTCGGGTCGAGCGCTGCAGAGCGCCGTCCACAGCGTGTGGGCGCGGCCACCGGCGGCAGCGGGATTGACCACGAAGACGACGTCGCTCATCGCGCGCCCTCGAGGGTCCAGCCGGCCAGCGCCTGCTGGAGGCGCTCGACCTCGGTATCCCAGCGACGGAACTTCCAGCCGGTCTCGCTCTTCACCACCGGACGCAGGCGTGACAGCAGAGCCGGGACCTCCCCGGGCTGCCACATGCCGAGGCGCACCCTGCGCAGCAGCAGATCCTCGAGGTGGAGCACGGCGCTCCAGCGTAGGTGTGCGCGCACCTCAGCGGCACACAGGTCGAGACCGGGAGCGAGCGGCTCCAGCTCACGCCTGCGGCGCGCCAGTTGCAGCGCGGGCCAGACCAGGGCGCCGAGCCGCCGCGCCATGCCGGCGGCCACCGATGGGGTCACGCCGGCCACAGCGAGCCGCGAGGCGAGGTCGTGGGGCGCGAGACCTGCCAGGGGTGTTCCGGAGGAGGCCGAAGGTGCGGTGTGGCGCGCCACATCCTCGGGCAGGCGCTTGAGAACCTCGTCCATCGCTTCCTCGGCGGTGGCCCGCCAGGTGGTGAGCTTCCCGCCGGCCACCGAGAGCAGGCCGTCCTCCTCCCAGATATCCTCCTCGCGGCTGGCCTCGGACGGGTCCTCGGCGTGGGTGTCGAGGATGGGACGCAGGCCGGCGAAGGTCCCGAGGACCTGCGCGCGGCCGACTCCGAGGTCGGGGAAGGCGGAGCCCACCACCCGGAGCAGGTAATCGATCTCGGCGGCAGTGGGGCGCGGGTCGTCGAGGGGGCCGTCGTGATAGATATCGGTGGTTCCCACCAGGACCCCTTCGGGGTGGGGAATGAAGAACACCGGCCTGCCGTCATCGGGCGACGGCAGGGTCACCGCCGCTTTGAGGGCGAGGAGGTGACTCGACAGAACGAGATGGATCCCCCGCGAAGGTCGCACCCGCCGGCCGGTAAGTCCCATCCGCTCGCGCATGACGTCGGTCCAGACCCCGGTGGCGTTCACAACCACGCGAGCGGACACCGGGTGCGGCGTACCGCTCACCAGGTCGCGAGCGACCACCCCGCAGACCCGACCGTTGGGGTCACGAAGCGCCTCCTCGGCCGCACAGCGGGTGAGGACCAGGGCGCCGAAGGAGAACGCCGTGGCGGCTACTGCGAGCGTGAGCCGAGCGTCGTCGGCCATGGCGTCGGTGTAGGCAAAGGCCCGTTCGAAGTCGCGCAGCTCGAGTGCGGGGGCCAGTGCACCCACGGCCGCAGCGTCGAGCTGATCGTGCTTTTCCGGGCGCGAGGTGAGCCGGTCGTACATCCACAGGCCCAGGTCCACCTTCCAGCCGGGCATACGGTCGCCGTGGTAGGCCGGGTAGAGGAAGCGGATCGGCTCCACCAGGTGGGGACTAAGGGCGAGCAGGCGATCGCGTTCGCGGCACGCGGTGCGGGTCACCCGGAACTGCATCTGCTTGAGGTATCGGAGGCCGCCGTGGATCAGCTTCGACGAGCGCGAGGATGTGCCCGCCGCGATGTCGTCACGCTCCAGCAACAGGCACGTGAGGCCCCGCTGCGCCGCCTCCAGGGCAATTCCGCAGCCGGTGATGCCGCCGCCCACCACCACCACGTCGAAGCCCTTCGCGAGGTGGGAGAGGCCCTGGTCGCGCCAGCCCGGGTGAAACACTACGCCTCCAGGCGATCGCTCGGATCGAGCAGGACATGGGGGTTGAGAATGCCGGCCGGATCCAGCTGACCCGCGGCGGCGCGGACCAGGTCCCTTCCACTCACCCCCACCTCGTGAGGCCACCATGGGGCGTGCCACTGCCCGACGCCGTGGTGGTGGCTGAGGGTGGCCCCGGCGTCGACCAGCACCGCGGTGGCAGCGCGCTTGGCGGCGGCCCAGTGGGCAATGGTGGCCGCGACGTCGTCGGCGCAGGGGAAGAAGAACGTGAAGTAGAGCGAGGCGCCGTCGCGGTAGGGGTGGGAGAGGTGGCAGAGGACGGCCGCCCGCAGGCCGCGGCTAGCAAAGACCGTGGTCAGCGCTTTGCGGACGGCGATGGCGACCGCGTCGAGGCGTGACCACGGCGCCGCCGTCTCCAGGGTGTCGGTCGCCCAGCCGCGATCGAGCAGCGCGTCGCGCAGGTAGGGGTGGCGGAAGCGGTCGCGCAGCCAGCTGCGGCCCGGCGGGCGCCCGAGGCCCACCGCATTGTGCTCGGCCAGATGGGCCCACGCTTCGCCCAGGACCTCGTCCACCGGGTCGGGGTCGCCGGCGGCGCCGTAGAGCAGCAGACAGGAGCCAACCCCGACGCCGCGGGCCCGCAGGTACCCGAGCACCAGCGGTCGGAGCGTGTGGCCGGCCAGACCGACCGCGAGAGCGACCTCGGTCTCGGGCCCGTCAGAAAGCCGCAGCAGGCTGAGGGGTACGCCCGCCTGGACCATGGTACGGGCCGCGGCCAGACCTTCCCCCCAGCTCGGGAACACGGCTCCCTTGACCACCAGCCGGGCTGGACGGCGCCGCACCCGTAGGGTGGTGCGGGTGACCACCCCCAACCGCCCCTCGCTGCCGAGCACCAGCTGGCGCAGATCGGGGCCCGCCGCTGAGGCGGGAAGCGGCGGGAGTGCGAGGCGGCCGGCCGGAGCCACCAGCTCGAGGCCTGCCACCATGTCTTCGATCCGCCCGTAGCCCAGCGACTCCTGGCCCGACGAGCGCGTCACCACCCAGCCCCCGACCGTCGAGAGCTCCCAGGACTGTGGATAGTGGCCCAGGGTGAGCCCGTGGTCCGCGAGAGCCGCCTCCACCTGCGGACCGGTGGTGCCGGCGCCAAAGGTGGCGAGGCCGGACATCAGGTCGAGCTCGCTCAGCCCGCTCAGGTTCGCGAGGTCGAGGGTCACGATCGGCGAGTCGCCGGCGACCGGGTTGACCCCTCCGGTGACCGAGGTGCCACCACCCCAGGGAATGACGCGCACACCGCTGCGGGTGCAGGCGGCGAGAAGGGCCTCGACCCCGGCAGCCGAGTCCGGGCGGCACACTCCGTCGGGGGCCGCTGTGAGCGTGCCGGTGCGGAGGCGGAGCACGTCGGGGAGGCCCTGTCCGCGGGCATGGGACAGCCGCTCGCGGGCATCCTGATGGACAGGCACGGGCAACGGCGGCAGCGACGTGGGCGGCGGCAGCCGGGTCGCCTCGTGAGGACCGCGACGCACCGGGGTTCCGCGGCCGACCTGGCGGGTGAGCCACTCCTCGAGAAGGGGCGAGGGTTCGAGCGTTTCACCGGTGAAGCCCCACCCGTCGAGCCGCCGGGATCGGTCAGGATCCGAGGTCGCCATGAGTGTGCCAAGTATAGCCTGCGTGCCGCGGGACGACACCCGGGCGTTGTGCGCTACCATGTGGCCGGCCGAGGGAGGTTCGGTGTCGGTCCACGCCCCCCACTCCGCGCGCATCGTCGCCTACCACGAGGCCGGTCATGCGGTGGCCGGCTGGCTGTGCGGACAGCGTGTCACTCGCCTGGAGATCACCGGCGACAACGAGCACGCCGGGAGCTGTCACCTGCAGCGCTTCCCCCCGGCCACGGGGCGCAGCATCCGGGCCGACCGCTCGGCTGCTCGTGACCGCATACTCTGCCTCGTTGCCGGGCTCATAGCCGAGGCGCGGGCGGGCGGTCGCGACGAGTGGGACGAGCTCAGTACCGAGCTCGACGAGGCGGTGCGTCTGGCACTCCACCTCACCGGCGACTGCGAGGCGGCGCTCCACCTCCTGGAAGAGACGCGCGGCCTGGCGACGGTGCTCCTGAACCGACACTGGGGGGCGGTGACGGTACTGGCGGAGGAGCTCCTGCTCCGGGGCCACCTGAGCGCGCGCGAGCTGGAGGTCCTTCTGGGGGACCGTGTCCCCCCACCCGATCGTGTCCCCGCTCGGCTATGATGGGCTCCGTGCGGGTGTTAGCCGCCCACCGGGAGGAGACATGATCAACGCCATCGTCCTGCTGCGAGTCGAGCGTGACCGCATCAACGAGGTCGCGCAGGCGCTCGTCGACGTGGTCGGGATCTCAGAGGTCTACTCGGTGGCCGGACAGTGGGACCTGGTCGCCATGGTGCGAGTCAAGGACGAAGAACGTCTGGCCGAGATCGTGACCGACCACATGCTGAAGGTGGAGGGGATCGAGATGTCGGAGACGCTCATCGCCTTCCGCGTCTACTCCCGTCACGACCTCGAGCGGCTCTTCTCGGTGGGGATGGAGTGAGCTGACTCAGCTGCGGCGGAGCTGATCCCCCGCGAAGCGGCCGGGCAGCAGCTCCGCCACGCTGGTGACGAGCCTTTCACCGCTGCCATTGGCGAGGATCACCGGAAAGTCCCCGTGCTCGGCCAGGACCTGGCGGCAGGCGCCGCAGGGTGAGGCCGGCGGCGAGGTGGCGGTCACGACTGCCAGGGCCAGCAGATCGCGCGAGCCGGCTGCCACCGCGGCCGCCACGGCATGACGCTCAGCGCACACTGACAGCCCGAAGGAGGCGTTCTCCACGTTGCAGCCCACGAACACCCGGCCGTCGCCCACGAGCACGGCGGCGCCCACCGCGAACTCGGAGTAGGGAGCGTAGGCGTTGGCACGCACCGCTTGGGCGGCGCGCACCAGGCGATCTACCACGGCCGGTGCGAGCTCGTCCTTCATCGGGCCACTATAGCGTGCTTGTGATCGAGAACTGCCGGTACACGGGGGCGTGTGCTCAGCGAGTCGAGCCCCAAGACGCCAGCGGGACCTCCGTCCTCCGGGCTCGTCACTGTTTCCGGCGCACCGAGCTGTGCGCCCCCGATGAGCTGCTCGAGGTGCGCGGCGCCGGTGCAGTGCGGGAGCTGGGGGCTGAAGGGCGCCGTACCGACGGCGCCGAGGGACGAGTGGTTGTGTACGAGCGCGGTACGGACGTTGACGGGCTCCGCGGTGTGTATGAGTGGGGCACGCCCACGGGCGACCGGCCTCCCGATGGCGTCACGGACGGCGACGAGGGGGGCAGGATGCGGTAGCTGCCCGAGGGCGATGGCGTCAGGCTGCTGCCCGGGTTCGTCGGCGTGTACCTGGGCACGATGGTGGGACGCGACGCGCCGGTGGAGGGATAGCTCCGCTCGGGCACGATGGTGACGGGGCGGCGGTCGGTGTACGGAGTGCTGCTCCCAGTCGGTGACGGGTTAGCCGGCGTGTGCCGGAGGTCGATGGCGCCCCCTCCGCGCGAGCCGACCGGGTTGATCGGTGTGCGCTCCGCGGGGCTGCGCCCGACATCGACGGGATGCCGTCCGGTGGTGGGCTGGCTGCCTCCGAGGAGCGACCGGGTGCCCTGGTCGGGCGTGCTGAAGGACCCGCCGCCGCGAAGAGTTGGCCTGTAGAGGTTTGGGCTGTCGTGGCGGTCGACGGTCCGCGCCGGGGAGCTCTCGTTGCGGCCCATTCCGCCTCGCAGCGTTGGGATCGCCGGTGTGGTGGAGGTCGCGGGCCGCGGTGCACTGTCCAGCAGGCCGGCTGATGTTGTGGGGCGCACGAGCCGGGTGATGCGGTCGGGAGAGACCGAAGCGTCGCGGCGGAGCACCGGCGTGAGGTCCGGGAGGTCACCTCGGGACGCCTCGCGGAAGTGCCCCTCCAGCAAACCGGAGGTGCCGCGATCGGTGGGTGCAGGAGTCACCAACGGGCCGGATGTCACCACGCCGCGGACCGGCGCCTCGCGGAAGGTGCGTTCCGTGTCACCCAACAGGCGAGGCAGATGGGGGCTGGCGAAGTCGCTGGAGCGGACCACGTTCCAGCCGTCCGCCGGGACATCGGCCATGCGTGCCTCGCCGCGCAGGTCGAGGGCGAACCTGGAGTTCGGGGAGGGTGTCGGGGGGTCGCCCACCCGGCGGGCCGGTGTCCCGCCGCGCTCCGGCGGCGGCAGCACCGAGCGGCTCCGCGGACGGGTGTCGCCGGCGTCGTGGTGACCGCCACCGCCACCGCCACCGCCCCAGCAGTTTCCGCAGTTGTCCCGCCACCAGTAGTCGTAGTAGCCGCGCGGGCACCAACCCACGTAGCCGGGCCACCACGCCCAGTCCACCCATGCCGGGCCCCAGTAGGAGTCCCAGCTCCAGACCCAGCCGAACTGGGCGTCGAACCACCACGAGCCGTAGTGGTAGGGCATCCATCCCCACGGCTCGTACGAGATCCAGCTCCAGCCCACCGGCGTCCAGTACCAGCGCCCGGCGCTGTACGGCTGCCAGCCCACCGATACGGCGGGTTGCCAGGCCCAGGAGTTGTAGCTGTCGACGTAGACCCAGTTTCCGTACGCATCGAGGGAGGATGCCTGCCGGGCGTAGCGCGCCGACATGTGATCGGAGGCCGCGTTCGAGCGCAGATCGCGGCGCTGGGCCACCCAGAGGGCGAAGTCGTCCTGGGTGGTGAGCTGCGCCTCGGCGCGCACGACCTGCCCGCCGCTCATCTCCGACGCCGAGCCGGCCCGCACCAGTACGCCACCCGATGGGGTAGACGCCTCGGCGAGGCCGTCCCAGGTCTCCACCCGGAGGCTGCCGTTACGCAGGGTCTCGACCCGAAAGAGGCCCGGCCGGTGCAGGTACACGGTGGACGACGGCGCATCCAGCCGCATCGGCTCCTCGGCGAGCGCGGTCTGAGGGATCTCCACCACGACGTCGCCCTCGGCCAGATAGAGGACCGTGCGATCGGCTTGGTTGTCACGGCTGAATGCCACTGCATCAAAGGACAGCGAGGTGTACTCGTCGAGCCACACCGTACTGCCGTCCGCGAGCTGGACCTCCATCCGCGCCTCGCGCGCCGTGTCGATGCGGTCGCCCGGCACGACCGGCATGTTCATGACCGCCTCGAGGCTTTCGTCCTGGGTGGCCGGCTGCACTGTGGCGTACCGTTCCAGGTAGGAGATGTAGCTCAGAGAGGTCGGGTCGTCCTCGGCAGAGGCCACTCCCGTGGCGGCTGCGACGAGGACGATGGCCAGAACGGCGGCGGTTCGCTTCATGGTGTCCTCCACTCCGCCCTGGATTCTGCAAGGTCCGTGCCGAAGATCATCCGAGCAGGCGGCTCATCTCCAGCACCTGCTGTTGCTGTCGGACCTTGACCAGGGTGCGGGCGGGGTAGTACCCGCTGCGCAGGGTGGCGTTGGGGTAGGTCACACAGCCCGGGCCCATGAGGACGCCAGGGTTGAGTACGGTGTTGCACCCGGTCTTGCAGCCGTCGCCGAGGACGGCGCCCAGCTTGCGGAGCCCGGTGGTCACCGTCTCACCTCCGGCTCGGAAGCTCACCTCGGCGCCGATGTTCTTGACGTTGGAGCAGATGGTTCCAGCGCCGAGGTTGACCGCACGACCGAGGATCGAGTCGCCGACGTAGTTCTGGTGGGGCGCCCTCGCACCCGGGAGGAGCACCGAGCCCTTGACCTCGGAGTGGGCGCCCACCATGGTGTTCTCGCCGAGGATCACGTGCTCGCGAATGTAGGCGCCGGTGCGGATCACGGCACCCGCGCCTATGATCGCCGGGCCGACGATCACGGCGCCCGGTTCGAGGCGGCACCCGGCGGCGATGTGGATGTGCTCGCCCAGGAGGTGGACGCCCGGGGGTACAGTCACCGCGAGCGACCAGTCCTGCCAGTCGGCGAGGTAGGCCTTGATGCGCTCGCCCAGGGCGGACCAGACCGGGCCGCCGGGGAGGAAGAGCTCGGCGTGGCGCCAGCCGTCGAGGTCGAAGAACTCGCTGGGGGGGAAGCTCGTCATGACTCGGTCTCCGGGGCCGCGACGGGCTCGCGGGTGATCACCAGCATGGTCTGGTCGTCCTCGGGGGGACTCTGGTTCGAGTGCGCCGCCACGGCTGCAAAGACCGCGTTGACGAGCGCATCGGGGCCGGCGTGCCGGTGTTGTCGCACGGTCTCGGTGAGGCGCTCGAGACCGAACTCCTCGTCGGTGGCGTGGTGGCGCGCCTCGGTGAGGCCGTCCGAGTACAGGACGATGCCGTCACCGGGCTCGAGGCGCACGAGGTCTATGGCATAGCGGGCGTTGGGGCGGGGACCGAGGATCATGCCGCCGGTGGAGAGGAGATCGACGTCGCCGTTCGCCCTGATGAGCACCGCCGGGGGATGACCGGCGTTGCAGTAGATCACCGTGCCGCCAACCTCGAGCTCGGCCAGAAAGAGCGAGACGAACTTGGTGGCCAGACGGCTGCGGTGGATGATCTGGTTGAGGCGCTCGAGGGTGCGCGAGAGCTTGTACTCCCGTGACAATCCCATCCGCAGCCCCATATAGATGTCGCGCACCTGTAGTGCGGCGGGCAGGCCATGCCCGGTGGCGTCCGCCAACACTGCCGCGAAGGTGGTGTCGGTGATGGTGATGACGTCGTAGAAGTCGCCGCCGACGATCTCTGCCGGCACCGTGCGGGCGGCGATGCCAAAGTCGCCGTAGCTGGGAAGGCGCCGCGGCAGGATGGAGTGCTGGATGAGGCGGGCGTCCTCGAGAATCGCCTTGACCCTCTCCTCGCGCAGCTTCTGGTTGATGGCCAGGCGCAGGATGTTGAGGGTGGAGATGAGTTCCTCGCGACGGTCCTCGAAGGCCACCACGTCGAAGGAGAGCACGTAGGCGCCGTCCGCCACCGCCACCGCCGCAAAGTGGTCGCGGGTGCCGAGATCGGCCTCGATGCGCTGGTCCAGTGACGGGTCGTCGCGGCCCATGACCAGCGAGCCCACGTCCAGCAGCTGCTCGAAGGCGGCGTAGTAGCGGGAGATGCGCAGCCCGATGGGGGCTTTCGCCACCTCGCCGAAGGTCGTGACGAGCGAGTAGTGTGAGTTCTCCTGCTCGTAGATCCGGCCGCCGCGGATGCCCAGGTCGTCGGCAAAGTCCTCCACCAGGCGCTGCGCGGTCTGCTGGATCGTCTCCAGCGCGTCCGAGCCGTGCGCGATGGTCTCCAGCGCCCGCTCGATGCGCCGGAACAGGGACACCGTCTCCCGCGACACGGGCGGAATCTTGCCACGCACGCTCCGGTTCCACAAGGCCGAGCGGCGCCGGCCCGCCTGTGGGCTGCGGTAGAATCACGCGTCGGGGGGCGCGGCCCTGGGGAGGATCTGGTGAATCGTCAGCTACGCAACGTGAGCCTGGCGCTGATGGCGGTGACAGTGCTGATCCAGGTTGGTGCCTGTGGGCGCGCCCAGAAGCCCGAGCCGCCGGCTGACGGGATGGCCGTGGCCTCGCACGCGGCGAGCGAGGTGAGCTGGACGCAGCAGTGGGACACGGCCTTCGCACGCGCGCGCTCCGAGCACAAGGTGGTCCTTGTGGACTTCTACGCCGACTGGTGCATCTGGTGCAAACGGCTGGACTCGACAACCTATCGCGACCCCCGCGTGGTCTCCTTCCTCGCCGCCAACACCGTTCCGCTCAAGCTCGATGTCGAAGGGAACGGACGCGAAGAAGCCGACCGCTACCGCGTGGATGGGCTGCCCACCATCATGATCCTGTCCCCGGGCGGCGAGGTGCTCGGCCGCATCCCGGGGTACCTGCCCGCCGACGCCTTCCTCGAGAGGGTCGAAGGCATCGTCAGCACCGGCCGGACGAGCTAGTGTCCTGTTTGGGAAGTCCTATGTGCTAGTCGCGCAGCCAGCGTGGTTCCTGGCAAGGCGCGACGACGAAGTCGTAGCAACGCTACTTCGAGGAGTAGCAACGCAGCCAGGGGCCGCAGAGACATGCGAATAGTCCATTGGGATTTTCCAAACAGGACACTAGCCCCCGCCCCCGCCCGGTGGGGTGGTCCCGCCCCCCGGCTGTCAGCTGTGGGACTCGAGCTTGCGCTCGTCGGCCACCGCCAGCGCCTCCGGAGACGGCATGGGCTCCATCGGCCGCGGCGTGTAGAAGGGCTCCTGCAGCGGCCACGGCAGGTCGATGATCTCGTGCCACGTGTCCGAGCACGACTCGGTGGGCTCGGTGCCGTCCAGGAACGACTCCAACACCACCTTGGGGCACGAGGGAATGGCGCGCAGACCGGTGTCGAGATCGACGGGGGTGAACACCACTCCTGCGGGCACACGGAAGTCTTCGCTGCGCTCCTCTTCACTGAGCCCGTCGAGGTAGGTCTTCATGAATGACATCCAGATGGGCAGGGCAGCGTGGGCACCGGTCATGTTGCGGCCGATGGGCTCCTTGAGGTCGCGTCCCACCCACACGCCCACCGTGATCCTCGGTGAGAACCCCACGAACCATGCGTCCGTGTAGTCGTCGGTGGTTCCGGTCTTGCCGCCCAGGTGGGCCGGCAGGGAGGCCGCTGCGGCGCCCGTCCCGCGTTCCACGACACCCCGGAGCACGTTCACGAGCAGGTAGTCCACCGCCGGCGGCACGACCTGCTTGGAGCTGGGGAAGGTTCGCTCGCGCACCGTCCCGTTGCGGTCGACCACCGAGCTGACGAGGAAGGGATTGGGGGTTTCCCCCAGTGATGCGAAGCCGGCGTAGGCGCGGGTGAGGTCGATGAGGCGGACCTCCAGGGCGCCCAGGGCCAGCGACGCGTAGGGGTGCAGTGGAGTGGTGATGCCGAAGGCGCGGGCGGTGTCCACCACCGCCTCACCGCCAACCAGCTGCTGGAGCTTCACGGCGGTCGCATTGTGGCTGAGCTCCAAGGCCCGCCGCAGAGTGGTGATGCCGTAGTACTTGCCGTAGTAGTTCTTGGGACAGTAGGTGAGTTCGCCATGGGCGTCGGGCAGCAGGAAGGGTGCGTCGAAGAGGGTGTCTGCGGGTGTGTAGCCCTGCTGAAACGCGGTGAGGTAGACGAAGGGCTTGAACGCCGAGCCGCACTGCCGCTGGGCCTGGAGGGCGCGGTTGAACTCCGAGCGCGTGAAGTCGTAGCCGCCCACCAAGGCGAGGACCGCTCCCGTCTGGTTGTCCAGCGCCACCAAGGCCCCCTCCAAAGCGGGCTCCTGGAGCAGCTTCACATCCGGGAGATCTCCTCCCTCCGGCAGCGGATCCGGGAGGCGTACCAGCACCAGGTCGCCGGGGTGCAGGATTCGGGCGAGCGATGTCGTTCCCGTCCACTTCGCGTTCTTGCGGGGGAGCCGGGCGCTGCTGGCGCCGATCGCCAGCTCGGCCTCGTTGGCGCTGACCACGGTGACCACCGCCCGGACCATGGCGCCGGGTTTGAGCTCGAGGTCGCGCCAGGAGGGGTCCTGATAGTCCTCGGGTGCGGGGGCTGTGCCATCTGCAACGACGTTGCGAGGCTTGCGAAATCCCTGCGCCATGTCCAGCGCCACCAGCCCCTCGCGCACCGCCTTCTGAGCTGCCTGCTGCAGCGCGGGGTCCATGGTGGTGTGGACCTCGAGTCCGTCCTTGTACACGGCTTCAGAGCCGAAGTGCTGGTCGAGCCGTTGGCGCACCGCTTCGACGAAGTACGAGCCGGCGCCGAGCCGCTCGCGGTGGATCGACGCTCCCAGGGGTTGGGCGAGCGCCTCCTGCATGGCTGAGTCGTCGATGAAGCCCAGTTTGCGCATGCTCTTGAGCACCTGGTTGCGGCGCGAGAGGGCGCCCTCGGGGTTGGAGATCGGGTTGCGCAGGCGCTCGGGGTTCTGAATCATCCCTGCCAGAAGAGCCGCCTCCGCCAGGCTGAGCTCGCGGGCCGCCTTGCCGAAGTAGAGCCGGGAGGCCGCTTCCACTCCGTAGGCACCGTGCCCCAGGTACACCTGGTTGGCGTACATGGTGAGGATCTGGTCCTTGCTGAAGCGCTTCTCGATGTCGATGGCGAGGAGCGCTTCCTTGATCTTGCGCGTGAGGGTTCGCTCCTTGACCAGAAAGAGGTCGGTGGCGAGCTGCTGGGTGAGGGTGGAGCCACCCTGGGTGACGAGCCGGTGTCGCCCGCGCACAACGTTCTTGAAGATGACCCAGGCGGCGCGCGCGATGGCGGTTGGGTCCACACCACCATGGTTGTAGAAGTCGGCGTCCTCGATGGCCACGATGGCGAGCTTGAGATTGTCGGGGATCTCCTCGGGCTTGAGGACGATGCGCCGTTCCAGGGCGAAGGTGGCCACCACCGAACCGTCGTCGGCCAGGACCCGGGTCGTGGCGGCGGGTTGGTAGTTGTCTCTGAGATGGTCGACCTGTGGGATGTGCAGGGCCTGGGCGGCACCCCAGCCCACCAGCGCCCCGGCGACGCACCCCGCCGCGGCGGCCCAGACCACGCGGGTCAACAAACGCAGCGCCTTCTCGCGCACGGAGCGAGGATAGCAGAGCGAGGTGACGAGGCGACGAGGCGATGGCTAGCTAGCCCGCCTCCGCGACGGCCGTGTCGCCACAGGTGGCCCACACGGCCGTGCCTGGTCATGCCGAGGTATCTCGCCGCCGTCAGGGGGGAGAGATGGCCCTCGTCACCTCATGACCACATCGCCTCATCACCTTTCCGGGTACACTGCCGGAGTGCGCGTCATCATCGGGCTCGGCGGGAACCTGGGAGATCCGCCGCGGTCGTTCGCCGCGGCGCTCACGGCCCTCGCTTTGGAGTACCGGGTGCTGTCTCGCTCCTCGCTCTATCGCTCGGACCCGGTGGGGCCGCCTCAGCCTCGGTACTGGAATGCCGCTGCGGTCATCGAGAGTGGTGGCCCGTTACTCGCGCTCCTTGCCCGGTGCAAGACCTTGGAAGACGTGGCCGGACGTCGTCGCGGCGGGGTGCGCTGGAGCCCGCGTCCCCTCGACCTCGACCTGCTGATGGCAGATGGGGCCGTGCATCGCGGGCCACGCCTGCACGTGCCCCACCCACGCCTGCGAGAGCGAGCGTTCGCCGCGGTGCCGGGCGCCGAGGTGGCGCCTGAGTGGGTCCACCCACACGTCGGCGTGAGCCTGGCGGAGTTGGCGAGGAGCCTGCCTTCGGCCGGGCTCGAGAGGCTGGCCGAGCGGTGGTGACGTGGTTGGCGCCGGGGCGGTGGCCGCGCCGCCTCAGCTCGTGACCGGGCGCGAGCCCGGCTTCTCCAGTGGTTTGCCCTCCTGGCACAGCGGGCACTCCTCGGGCGTCCAGGTGGCGAACTTGACCGTGAGCAGAGCACGGTAGGGACGGTCTTCGAAGGGGTTGGGGCGGCCGGAGCGGTTGACCATGGAGCCCACGGCGAGCACCTCGGCGCCGGCGGCCTCCAGCACGGTCATGACCTCGCGGGTGGAGCCCCCGGTGGTGACCACGTCCTCCACCACGACCACACGCTGACCCGGAGCGAGCCCGAAACCCCGCCGCAGCGTCATGGCGCCCTCCTGGCGCTCGGTGAAGAGGAACGGGGTGCCGAGGGCGCGGGCGACCTCGTGGCCGATGATCACCCCACCGAGGGCCGGCGATACCACCAGATCGGGTGCGACGCCTTCCTCGCGCAGCGCCGCGGCGAGGAGGCGGCCGGCGTGCTCGGCTCGGACGGGGTCGGCGAGGTAGAGGGCGCACTGCAGGTAGTCGCCCGAGTGAAGGCCGGACGACAGCCGGAAGTGGCCCTGCCGGTGGGCGTGGGCGGCGGTGAGATCGGCGAGGGCGAGGCGGTCGGTCATGAGTCATCCCGCTGTATGTCGTAAGCCTGCATTTTCTTGTAGAGGTTGGAGCGCGGCGTGCCGATGGCACGGGCGGTGGCCGCCACATTCCAGTCGTTTCGGTTGAGGTGGTGGAGGATGTAGGCGCGTTCGGCGGCGGCCTGAAAGTCGGACAGACTGCCGGCGGCGAAGAGGTTGTCGGCGCCGCCTGAAGCGCCCGGGGCGTCGAGCAGGGCGACGCCCTCGATGACGTCGGCGAGCTCCATGATCACGGCGCGCTCCACAACGTTCTTGAGCTCGCGCACGTTACCCGGCCAGCCGTAGCCCTTCAGCTGCTCCATGGCGGCACCGCTCCACTGCTTGGGCCGCCGGTTGTACTCGCGGCAGTACTGCTGGGTGAAGTGCTCGACCAGGACCGAGATGTCCTCCGGGTGCTCGCGCAGAGGCGGAGTTCGGAGGAAGACCACGGCGAGGCGGTAGTAGAGGTCCTCGCGGAAGCGGTTCGCCTCGGTCTCCGCCACGAGGTCCTTGTTGGAGGCGGCGATGACCCGCACGTCCACGACGAAGGGCTTGCCGGCGCCCACCGGCTCCACCTCGCCGTCCTGCAGCACCCGCAGCACCTTGGCCTGGGTCTTGAGGGCCATGTCGCCGACCTCGTCGAGGAAGATCGTGCCGCGGTCGGCCTGGACGAACTTCCCCACCTGGCGGCGATGGGCGCCGGTGAACGAGCCCTTCTCGTGGCCGAAGAGCTCGGACTCGATGAGCTCCTCGGGGATGGCGGCGGAGTTGACGCGTACGAAGGGCGCTCGGGCGCGCTCCGAGAGGTGGTGGAGACGCCGCGCCACCAGCTCCTTGCCGGTGCCGGACTCGCCCTGGACGAGCACCGTGGCCCGGGACGGGGCGACCCTGGCTATCTCCTCCCGCAGCCTCCTCATGGAGAGGCTCTCGCCGAGCAGCGGGGGGGGCTCCGGTGCCGGGCCCTCTGCCCGCGCCAGGCGCCCCTGGGCGACGGCGCCGCGAACGGCCAACAGGAGATCCGAGCGGTCGGGAGGCTTGGTGAGGTAAGCGGCTGCGCCCGCCTCCAGACATTCGCGGGCGGTGAACTGGTCGCCGTGGCCGGTGAGCACCACCACCGGGACGTCAAGGCCGCGCTGGCGCAGGTTGTCGAGCAGGGCGAGGCCGTCCATGCCGGGCATCTTGAGGTCGAGGAGAACCGCGTCCGGGGGGTGGGCGTCGAGCTGGTCGAGCGCCCGGAAGGCATCCTCCGCCTCCTCCAGACTGTACCCGTCGCCGCTCAGGATGCGTTTGAGCACCGTACGCACAGCGGGGTCGTCGTCAACGATGAGGACGCGTCCCTCCATGGTCCCAGTGTACCTCCCAGCAGACATGGTCTCACGAAATGGAAGCGGCGGGCCGAGCCCGCCGCTTTCGTCCGAGATCGGAACGGGTCACGCCTCCACGTCGAAGGTTACACCCTGGGCGAGCGGCAGGTCGTGGCTCCAGTTGATCGTGCAGGTCTGCCGGCGCATGTAGGCCTTCCAGGCATCGGAGCCTGCCTCGCGGCCGCCGCCGGTTTCCTTCTCACCGCCGAATGCACCGCCGATCTCGGCGCCCGAGGTGCCGATGTTGACGTTAGCGATGCCGCAGTCGGAGCCGGCCGGGCCGAGGAACCGCTCGGCGGCGTAGAGGTTCGAGGTGAAGATGGCGGACGACAGCCCCTGCTCGACGCTGTTGTGCACTGCGATGGCCTCGTCGAGGGTGTCGAAGCGGTAAATGTAGAGGATCGGGGCGAAGGTCTCGTCGCGGGCAATGGCGAGGTCGGGGCGGGCCGCCACCAGAGTGGGCTCCACGTAGTATCCGGGGCGATCAACGCGGTTGCCCCCGCACAGTACTTCGCCGCCTTGGGCGCGAATGGTCTCCAGCGCCGCCAGGTACTGCTGCACGGCCGCCTCGTTCACCAGCGGGCCCATGAGGGTGCCGTGCTCCAGTGGATCGCCGATGGGAACCGAGGCGTACGCCTTCTTGAGGCGCGCCACCAGCGAGTCGTACACGCCGCTTTGTACGAAAAGGCGGCGCAGTGAGGTGCAGCGCTGGCCGGCGGTGCCCACCGCGGCAAACAGGATGGCGCGCAGGACGAGGTCCTGGTCGGCGTCATCCATGACGATGACGCCGTTGTTGCCGCCCAGCTCGAGGATCGAACGCCCGAAGCGCTTGGCCACGACCTCGGCGACATGCTGACCCATCTGGGTCGAGCCGGTGAATGAAATGAGCGGCACCCGGCGGTCGTTGATGAGGCGCTCGCCCACCTGGCGGCCGGAGCCGATCACGAGGTTGAAGATCCCTGCGAGTCCGTGCTGCTCCATCACCCGGTTACAGATGTTCTGCACTGCCACGGCGGTGAGGGGAGTCGACGAGGACGGTTTCCACACCGTGGTGTCGCCGCACACCGCGGCCACCGCGGCGTTCCATGACCACACCGCCACCGGGAAGTTGAACGCCGAGATGATGCCCACCACGCCGAGGGGATGCCACTGCTCGTACATGCGGTGGCGGGCTCTCTCCGAGTGAGTTGTGAGCCCGTAGAGCTGGCGCGACAGGCCGACGGCGAAGTCGCACATGTCGATCATCTCCTGGACCTCTCCGAGGCCCTCGGGGAGAATCTTGCCCATCTCCAGTGACACCAGACGGCCGAGGGGCTCTTTGACGCGGCGAAGCTCCTCACCCAGATCGCGTACCACCTGACCGCGCACCGGCGCGGGCACCATGCGCCAGTCGACGAGGGCCTCGTGCGCGGTGGCGATCACCTTCTCGTAGGCTGCCTCGTCCGCCTGGCGGACGGTGGCAATGGTGGTCGTGTCGTGGGGATTCTCGGACGCGAGGACCTTGCCACCAGGGGTGTCGATCCACTCGCCGGTGCAGGCGCCGGGGTTGCTTTCGGCGACCCCAAGCTGATCGAGGATTGACGTGATATCTGCCATGTGCGGCCTCCTTCTGGACCGCGGGAGTGTACACCAGAGAATGTGCGTCGGCGTGGGCTGTGGTCCCGCGAACCGCGAGGGCACGCGTTCTCGTCCAGAATGAGGAAGGGAAGTTCCTGAAGATATTCGGGATATTTGTGAGCTGCAGAAAGGTCTCGTGACCCCATGAGGTAACGGCTGTCGCGTGCGTTGAGCGGCTGGCGGGGCGGCGACGTATTCGGGTGCGGGGACCCGGTGATCGCGCCCGGCGTTACGCCTCGTCGTCGTGCTCGCCGGTAGCGAAGAACGCCTCCCACTCGGCCACCTCAGAGGGCGAGACGTCGTCGGGTTTTTCCCGGGGAGGCGTGCGCAGCTTCTCCAGCCAGGATGCTACCGCGCGGACCTCGGCGCCGCCGACGCGGGCGCGGCGAGCCAGCTCCCGGTCGTCGGTGACGACCGTGATCTGGCCGGTGCGGACGCCGCCGACGCGGTGGAGGATCACCTCGTCGGCGGTGCGCGGCCCCGCGTACTCCACCGTCACGGAGCCCAGCAACTCTCGCTGCGGAGTGCCGGAGGGCGGAGGGCCGTCGAACACCACTGTGACCTTGACCCCCTCGCGGCGTACGAGGTCGAGAACGCCGCGGCGTACCGCCTCGCGGCTGCGCTGGCTCGCCGGCAGCCGGTGAAGCAAGTTGTTACCGTCCACCAGCACCGGCACGGCGCCTCCTTCGCAGCAGCCACAGGCCCGCCGCGACGATCACGAGGAGCGCCACCACCGGCGCCAGCAGCCCGAGGAGCGAGCCCACGAACGCGACGACATCCTCCACGAGGGAGACGAGCCAGTTGCCTGCTCCGCCGGTGGCGGTGGTCACCGCGACGCGGCCGGTCGCCTTGACGCCGTGGAAGAGCAGCGAGGTCATCCCTCCGAGGATTGCTGCGAGCACGACCCAGCCCTCATCGCGCCCGCCGACGATGGCCACCGCGGCCAGGGCTCCGGCCACCGGCCGCACCACCGTATGGATCGCGTCCCATGCGTGGTCGACCGTCGGGATCTTGTCGGCGACGAACTCCACCAGGTAGAGCAGGCCGAGCGCCACCAGGACCCAGGGATCGGCGAAGAACCGTGCGGTGCGCCCCTCCAGGGAGACGACGTCGAAGCGCACGCACAGTCCCAACACCAGGAGGGTGGCGTAGGCGTTGATGCCGGCGGCCGACGCCACCGTCAGGGCGCTCAGCACTGACGTCACCCGCGCAGCCTCGCCAGCAGCATGTCGAGGTCGGTGGCGCCGAGGAGCTGAACGTACATCGTTCGGGCACGCTCGTGCGCAGGGTCGGCGGCAAGGGCGCGCTCCAGAGCCTTGCGCTGGCGCTCGACGCGCTTACGGCGGCGCCAGAACTCGGCCAGCTCGACCCAGGCGTCCACACAGCCCCGGTCCAGCTCAACCGCCCGCTGCAACGTCGCCAGGGCCCGGTTCGTCCACAGGGGATTGCGCAGTAGCAGCTTCGCCAGGCGCACCAGCTCCACGGGCCGTGGGTCGATGGCGCAGGCCTGCTCCAGGAGCTTGATGGCGAGGTAGAGCTCGCCTTGGCGGAGAAGCTCATCTGCGCGCTGGAGGTTGGCGCCTACCAGCTCGGCACGAGCAACCCTGGAGCGGCTGGCTCGCTCCTCGGCTTCGGTACGAAGGCGGTCGCCTTCATGGCTGATCGCCTCGAGCACGGAGTCGTAGCGCGGCCGTGACACCGGGTCCGACAGCACGGAGTAAGCGTCGCGTGCCCGCTCGGTGATCGCCTCCAGCTGGATTCGCAGGTCGCTAAGGTGGCCCTCGCGGATACGGCTCGGCACCATGGAGCGCTCGATCTCCTCCCAGGCGCGGCGGATCTCGTGCGGGTTCGCCTTGCTGGTGAGACCGAGGGCAGCGTAGTGGTCGAGCCGGGGGAGGCGGTCGGCCAGGTCGAGGATGTAGCGGCGCTCGCGCACCTGCTCGGGGCGGAGGGCCGCCTCGTCGACCACTGGTGGTGGGCCGGGCACGGTGCGGCGGGGTCCCCCGCCGGGCGGGCTGGCGACGGTGATGACGCCGGCTGCCCGCAAGGCATACAGGGTCTTCATCACCTGGTCCTTGGGCAGCCCCACGAGGTTGACGAGCTCGGCCACGGTGCGCGAGCCGTCGAGGCGGGAGACGACGAAGGCCTCCGTGGGGGTGAGCGGAACCTCCTCCAGCAGGGAGCCCAGGGTGCTCGACGGCCAAGCCACCAGATGAGGGGCGTCGATGACGCTGCGGATGACCCCGGCGTCGGTGACGGCGCGGGCGGCGGCCAAGAGGAGCGCCACGGTCGTGGTGTTGGGCAGGGTGTCGGGCTCCTTTGCCTCGTCGGTCTCGACGAAGGTGCGGTCAGCCTCGACGTCCGCCACCGCCCGGACCAGGATCTCCTCGGCGAGGGCCTGGGTCGCCGCTTCCAGCACGGCGGGGGCTACCAGGTCCCGCTGGAGTAGCAGGTCCGGCAGCGGAGCCCGGGGCACTCGCGCCTGACTGAGAAGTGCCAGGGCCATCTCTTCGCGTCCGAGCTCGCGGCGCTCCACCAGCCAGTGGCCGATCTCCTCGTTGGGTGCGTCGGATCGAACCGCCCGGATCTCCCCTCCCACCAGGACGATCTCCCGGGTAATGTCGTCGCTTCGGATGCTGAATATCCCGGTGGCATGAGCTCTGACCAGCGTCGCCAGCTGCTCGGGAAGCGAGGGGGCCGCAGCTGGTGCGCTCATGGTTCGGCCGGGGGAGGAGTCGAGCCGACAGGGAGCTCGACGGGGTGTGGAGTGAAGCCGTCCCTCACGTATCTGCTGGGGACGTCGCCCTCGGCTGCGAGCGCGTCCTGCTCGTTGGTGAACTGGCCCCACACGAGTCGCCAGCAGGGCTCGCCGTCCTCCAGATCGGTGCGCACAGCCTGCAGGTCGTTGGGAAACTGACTTGCCTTCTTGAGGATGCGTTGGAGATCGGCGGGCTCGCAGCCCATGTCCACTGCGACTGTCCAGGTGCGAGAGCCGGTGGCCGTCGGCGTGGCCGCGTCAGGGCGCAGCAGGAAGGCCGTCGCCAGGGCGAGCACGATCATGAGGCCCACGGCGGCGGCCAGTATCCAACCGAGCCGCAGGCGTCGGCGCGGCGGCGCATCCGCCACCCTCACCCGCGGGAGAGGCTCGTGCTCGGCTGCAGCCGCGTCGTGGGGAACCACCTCGAGCATGCCGGTAGCCGCCAGCGCAGCGAGCAGACGGAGCACATCCTGAGAGCCATGGGGTGAGCGTCCGGCAATCTCGGCGGCGGTCCTCTGACCGGTGATCTTGGCGACGATGAGATCCGCTTCCTCCGAGAGTCGGAGGGGCGAGTAGAGCTCCAGGAAGCGCGGTGCCCTGCGCAGGAGCACGTCGCGGTGAGGAAGGATCATGTGCGTCGGCGTGTCGTCCTCGCTGGCGAGGACGAGCTCGACCAGGACGTGAGCGAGGGAGATGGTGGGAGGCTCTCCAGGCTCGACCGAGGTCTCGGCGAGCGCGAGCCCGCGTCCTGGATCACGCAGCCAGGTATCCAGGGCCTCCAGCAGCATCGCCTTGGCGGCGCCCACGATCTGGGCCTCGTCGAGTCGACTGTGCTGGGCGAGTTCGCGCACCTCGGAAAGAAGCTCGTCGCGCCCCGCCGGTGCCACACCCAGACGGCGACTGAGCTCGGCAACGTCGAGCCCGCGGATCGAGACCACCCGCCCGCGAGATGTCTCGAGCTCCGCAGTGGCGGTGCTCCAAGTCAAGCGGACGACCCCGCTGCTACGGCCGGCAATCCACTCACCGAGCCGCCAGATCGTGCTGGGATCGCTCATGACGTCACGATAGTCCATCCTGCCGCACCTGCAAAGTGGACGACCCCCGCGTAGCCGTGGTCAGAGGCGCCGCCGCGGCACGACCAGGACCGGGACCGTGCTCAGACGCAGCACTCGGTCGGTGACGCTGCCGAGGATGGCGTGTTCGAGTGCGTGTCCGCCGTGGCTGGTCATGACAATCAGGTCAACGCCTTCCTCTTCGGCGATCTCGAGGATGACCTTGGCAGGCCGGCCGCGGCTGACGACCGGCCGGATCGCAACCCCCTCCGGGGCCGAAGCGGAGGCGCTGCGGAGGATCTCGAGAGCACGTTCGCGGAACATCTTGTAGTAGCCCTCGTGGGGCTCCTGGAACGAGAGGATGTCGGGGTAGGGGAAGCGATCGTCGGCGACGCTCAGCACGAGGATTTCGGCCCCTCTCGAGGCAGCCAGTGTGGTCGCCATCGCGAGCGCCTGGGGGTGGTGTTCGGTGACGTCGATGGGTACCAGGATCCGTCGGGGGAATGGTTCGGCCATCCTGACCTCCTGTCGTGGTCTGCTGCTCATTGTCAACGGGCGGTGCGGGCTTGACAAGCCCGGAGCCCGGTTCTAGGATGGCGATCCCAAACGGGAAGCCCGTGCGGGAGGTTAGCTCAGCGGCAGAGCACCTGCCTTACACGCAGGGGGTCGTGGGTTCAAATCCCCCACCTCCCACCACCTGCTGCTTCTTGACATGCGGGGTCGTAGTTCAGCTGGTTAGAACGCCGGCCTGTCACGCCGGAGGTCGAGGGTTCGAGTCCCTTCGGCCCCGCCACTTCACTTCAACAGCCGCCTTGTGGGCGGCTGTTTCCGTTTCGTGGCGGGGCCGAAGGGACTCGGACGCCACGGAGCCAGCGGGCGGCCGTAAGCCGCGCGCCCGCCCACTCCGGCCCGGCTGTGCCGGGCCTGCGACCCCCGCGGCAACGGCCACGAACCGCTGCCTCTCGCGGCGTTCGAGGCGGGTGGTCGGGGGCTTGATGGGAGGTGGGGGAGGGCGCCTTGTGGGCGGCTGTTTCCGTTTCGTGGCGGGGCCGAAGGGACTCGAACGCCACGGAGCCAGCGGGCGGCCGTAAGCCGCGCGCCCGCCCACTCCGGCCCGCCTGTGCCGGGCCTGCGACCCCCGCGGCAACGGCCACGAACCGCTGCCTCTCGCGGCGTTCGAGGCGGGTCGTCGGGGGCTCGATGGGAGGTGGAGGGGGGCGCCTGTTGGGCGGCTGTTTCCGTTTCGTGGCGGGGCCGAAGGGACTCGGACGCCACGGAGCCAGCGGGCGGCCGTAAGCCGCGCGCCCGCCCACTCCGGCCCGGCTGTGCCGGGCCTGCGACCCCCGCGGCAACGGCCACGAACCGCTGCCTCTCGCGGCGTTCGAGGCGGGTCGTCGGGGGCTCGATGGGAGGTGGAGGGGGGCGCCTGTTGGGTGGCTGTTTCCGTTTCGTGGCGGGGCCGAAGGGACTCGGACGCCACGGAGCGCCGAGGGCTCCCGTGAGTGTGGCTCATTGCGACTCATGTTGCAGAGTGCTACATTCAAGGTGTGAGCACGTTCGACCGCAACTGGCGTGAGCTGCAGCTCGAAACCCTGGTGGACCTCTCCCTCTCCATCGGTGGCGTGCGCCCCGAGGAGGAGCTGGTGGAGGAGCTGTTGCAGCGGGCGGTGGGCACCCTCGACGCCCGCTGGGGTCTGGTTGGCACGCAGCATCCCGGGGGGCACGAGGGCGTGGTGCGGGCCGTCGGGATCCCGGCCAGCCTGCAGGCGGCGCGGGACCTCTTCGCCCCGGATCTCCTCGAGCAGCTGGCTGCCGGCCGGTTGGTACGGGTTCAGCGCCCGGAAGGAGCTCCGCCGCACGAGGTGATGGCGGCTCCGCTGCTCTGGCAGCGGCGGATGATCGGCATGGTCGTGCTGGCCGACAAGGAGACCCGCGCGGGGGAGGCCGCCTTCAGCGACGGGGACGGCCGTTTCCTCCTGTCGCTCGCGAGCATGGGTGCGGCGGCGGTGTGGACCTCGCGCACGGTGGCGGCCATCGAGCGCGACCGCCAGCGTCTCGTCGAGGAGAACCGGGCACTTCGCGACGTGGCGCGGCGGGAGGGTTTCGTGGGCGAGTCGGCCGCCATCCGCGCGGTGCTCGAGCTGGTGCGGCGGGTGGCCCCCACTGACGTCAACGTGATGCTGAGGGGTGAGTCGGGCGTTGGCAAGGAGCGAGTGGCGAGCCTGATCCACACGTTCTCGGAGCGTGCCCGCGGGCCGCTCGTGCCGCTGAACTGTGCGGCTCTGCCTGAAACCCTGCTGGAGTCAGAGCTCTTCGGCATCGAGGAGGGTGTGGCCACCGGCGTTCAGAGGCGACTGGGCAAGATCGAGCTGGCGGCTGGGGGGACGCTCTTCCTGGATGAGGTGGGAGACCTGACTCTGGCGCTCCAGGCCAAGCTGCTTCGCGTCGTTCAGGAGCGCGAGCTGGAGCGCCTGGGGGGGCGCGAGCGGATACCGGTGGATCTCCGTCTGGTGACGGCAACCAACCGTGACCTCGAGGCCATGGTCGAAAAGGGCGAGTTCCGCCGCGACCTCTACTACCGCCTCCGTGTGGTGGTGGTGCCGCTGCCGGCGTTGCGCGACCGGCGGACCGACATTCCGCTCCTGGCCAGGCATTTCTTGGAGGTCTACGGTGACCGCTTCGGGCGCCCCGGACTGCGCCTCTCCCGCGGCGCCCTCGCCGCGCTGATGTCGCATCCGTTCCCGGGCAATGTACGCGAGCTGGAGAACGTCATCCAGGCGGCGGTAGCGTTGGCCCCGGGCGACGAGATTACCGAAGAGGATCTGGGGCTGGGTGGGGCTCCCGAGGCGGAGCTGGGTCCTGGTCAGCTGGTGTCGCTGGCGGACATCGAGGCGCACCACATCGCCAGGGTGCTCCGTGCCGTCGACGGGAACCGGCAGGCGGCCGCACGTATCCTGGGCATCGATCGGAGCACGCTGTATCGCAAGCTGGCGCGTATTGCGACAGATGATGCATGATGCGACGTGCACGATAAGTATAACTAATAGAAATTGATACATGATTTGTTGAGAACATCCGGGTGGGTGCGTTGCAATGTGCGACAGACTGATCCCGTGAGGTGTCGATTCGATCTGGCATGGGTCTTGCGGTACGAGGAGCCGGAGGCTGCTCGATGAAGACGCTGGCCCGCATATCCCACCGCACACCATCAACGATCCTCGCCGCGTTCGTCGGATCGAGCGCGCTCGCAATGACCTTCATGGTCGCGGCGCAGGTGTCGCTCGAGGTCCCGCTCCATAACCTTCACGTCGCGTGGACCCTCACCCGGGTTCTGATACAGTTGTAGGCCACATCATGGAGGTGTTGCTGCACCTGCCGTTGCTGCCGGATGTCGAGCTGGTGGCGGCGAAGGCGGTCGACGTGGCCGCCCGCGCGATGGGTATGAGTCAGGTGGATATCGAGGCGGCCAGTGTCGCGACCATCGAGGCGTGCCTGAATGCGATGGAGCATGGTGGACGGGACGCGCTTGTGGTTCGCCTGCGGGCCGACGAGGACGGACGGGGCGAGCGTCTGGTGGTCGAGGTCGAGGACCACGGAGGCGGTTTCGATCCGGCGGTCATATCTCCTGCCAACCCAGCGCGAATGCTCGGCTGTGCGGCCAAGCGGGGATGGGGTCTCACTCTGATTCGCGAGCTCATGGATGAGGTCCAGATCAGCTCCGTGCCCGGCACAACCGTGGTGACAATGGCTAAGTATGTGGAGAGTGAGGGATGAACGACGAACGGATGAAGCTCTCGGCAGAGGTCCTCAGTGACGGTGTGGGGGTCATCGCGGCCGCCGGCTACATCAACAACGAAGGTGGCCAGGCCATCGCTGATGCCGCAGCGGATCTCTTCGAGCGTGGCTGCGTCACCCTTCTCATCGATCTCGAGGGGACCCGTATCATCAACTCAATCGGGGTTTCCATCCTGCTCGAAATCCTCGAGAAGCTGCTGGAGCGCGGCGGTCGCCTGGCGTTCTGTAACCTGACCCCGACCATCGCCAAGACTTTCGAGATCATGGGCCTTGCCCAGTACGCGGACCTCTTCTCGGATCGCCGGGCCGCGTACAGCGAACTGGGCGTCCATGTCGCGTCATGAGCTGCTGCGTCTCGCCGACCTCGCGTTGGTGGGACATATCAGCCCGCAGCTTCCCCAGGAGGTCCTGCGAACCGTCGTCGAGCTGACCCGCGCCCGCGCCGGGGTGCTGCTGTGCGCCAACGAGGCGGTGGCGCACTGGCCGGCGGCGGAGGCCACCGCAGGAGGCGAGGGAGGCTGGACCGAGATTCCGTTCGGCGCTGATGGTTCGAACTGGGTGGCGCGCCTGGCCCAGCCCGAGGTGGTGGACGATACGGTGCTGCTTACCGCTCGCCTGGCGCTGCGGGCATGGGACCTCAAGGAGGAGCTCCGCCGCTCCCGCTTCGACGAGCGTTTCCGCCTGTGGGAGCTCGAGGCCGTGCGCTCCATTGCCACGTCGGTGGGCGGCATCCTCGAGCCCGGTCGACTCGCCGAGGAGCTCATCGCTCATCTCGTCGCCCTGCTGGGTGTGCGAAGCGCACAGCTCTTCCTCGGCTCGGCCCCGGCCTCCGCCACCTGCGTCGCGTCCTTCGGGCCGCCGGTGCTCGAGAGGGACGACCTCGAGGCCGCATGGCGCGACGTACGCCGCGGAGAAGAGGCGCTCTCTCTGCCGCTCCAGGCCCGCCACGGCACCCTCGGTGTCCTGGCGGCCGGGCACAAGGAGGCGCGCTCGGGGACGGAGCCGTTCTCCGCGCATGATCTCCGTCTGATGGAGCTCTTCGCGGTGCAGGCGACGATTGCGCTGGAGACCGCCCGGCTCACGCAGGAGTCGTTGGAACGGGAGCGGCTGCGCCGGGAGCTCGAGGTGGCGGCGGTGATCCAGTCGCACCTCTACCCGAGCGGCTTTCCCGAGTTCTCTGGGTTCCGGCTGGCGGCTCGATCCCGTTCGAGCCGCCAGGTGTGTGGCGACTCCTTCGACGTGGTGGTCCACTCGGGAACCCTCCTCGCCAGCGTTGCCGACGTCTCGGGCAAGGGAGTCGGCGCAGGAATGCTGGCCTCTGGGATCCACGCGGGCGTGCGTCTCCTCGCCCGCGAGGGCGTTGCCCTCGACGAGATGGGCTGTCGTCTGAACGCCTACCTGAGCGGCGTCACCGCAGCCAACCGTTTCGCCACCATGGTGATGCTGCGGGTGGGCCAGGACGGGGGCTTCGCGACGGTGGGAGCAGGACACCCCCCCGTCCTGGTGCGTCGGCGGAGCGGCCGGGTCGACCAGATCCCGAGCTCAGGGCTGCCGCTGGGCATCATGGACGAGGCGAGCTACGTCGAGGCCCGCGGCCGGCTGGAGCCCGGAGAGGTGGCGGTGCTGTATACCGACGGCCTCACTGAGGCGGAGAGCCCGGACGAGGAGGAGCTTGGTGTCGACCGGCTCGCGGAGGCTCTGGCCGGCCTTCCCCCCGGGGGGGCGGAGGCTGTCTGCGAAGGCCTCTTCGCCGCCGTCGACAGCTTTACCGGCGGTGCTGTCCTGCTGGATGATGCAACCCTCCTGGTGTTGGAGCGCCTTGGCGTCGCCTGACGGCCGCAGTGGCCCCGCTGGTGTCATCGACTCCGCTCGAAACTCACCTCTCCCACTGCCACGCCGAGGGTACGCTGGTCGCTCCCTCCCGGAACGAGGGGGTTGGAGGTTGTGAGCCGTACCGTGACCCGAGCAGTGGGCTGCGGAATCGGGATCCCCACCTCTTGCCAGTGTGGCCCCACCGAGAATGTCCCGATCCGACCTCCCGGTTCGACCGCGACCGTGACCTTCGCCGGCGACCGTCTCGGAGCGCACAACGTGAGCACCAGACGACCGCGGCCGGCGGGGAGGGAGAGCCAGGCGGTCGGCCCGGTCCATCGCGCCGGTCGAGGCGGCAGGCCGAGCCCTTCCTCGGGTGCCCAGAGGCCTCCGCCATCGGCGAGGCTGTCGTCGCCGCCGTCGAAGTCGATCACGGGGAAGTGTGCCGGCGTGACGCGGCCGGTGGGATCGTCGACCCAGATTCGCACCAGGCGGACCCGCCCCGGCCCCGCTGGCACGAGCTCCGCCCGCGTGGGCGGCGTGGGATTTCCGGACCTGCCGTGGAGGGCCGGTAGAGGAAGCTCGTAGCGGTGTCGCCCGGGCGCCAGCGTGGCGGCGGCCACCTTGGCCCCTCCGAGGCGGAGCTCGAGCGCTACGGGACCGTCCAGAGCTTCGACCACGAGGCCGAGCCAGCTTCCGGCCGGGCTCGGCTGCAGGAGGAGCTCGATGGGCTCGTTGAAGGCGACCGGACCGGGCTCCGCGCCGCTGGCCGCGTTCAAGAGAATGCCTCCGCGCGCGGCGGTCCACGCGCTCAGGTAGCGGTCCTGGGCGAGGGCGGCGAGCCGTGGCTCGCCGTTGGCGAAGCGGACGATGGGACCTCCGGGTGCAGGGACCAGGTGGGCCGGCGCGCCCGCTGCCCCCACCACCACCCAGGGACCGCCGAGGTCGTCCATTGGAATCCGCTTCTGGGCAATCAGCGGCAGGGAGAGGTAGGGACGATCGCGCCGCTGGGCGAGGTTCAGAAGGTCGCCGAAGGGGCTGACCAGCCCCTCGACCACCACCGCTCGAGCGCCGGGGGTAGCCTGCGCCGCGGCCATTGCCCTCAAGGGCGGGAAGTTGGTTGTGGCCTGGGCCGTCATCGCCGGGACCGTCCACCACGCTCCGGCCAGGGCCGCGGCGGCAGCGATGGCGGCCGCCCGGGTGGTGGAGCCGGTGAGACGCGCCAGTCCGGCGGCGACGGGGCCGACGGCGATCGCCAGTACAGGTAGGGTGTAGCGTGGGTAGGTGCGGTTGTGGGCGACCAGGAGCCAGACCGTGGTGGCGAAGAGCAGCGCGACTGCCCAGGCGGCCACGCGGGGCCGCCGCCGCGCAACGGTGAGCAGGCCGATGCCGGCGAGCACCGCTGCTGCCACGGCAGGAAGGAGCCCACCCGCCGCGATGACGAGCCCCAACCGTGCGGGCTGCCAGCTCGCGAGGTGGAGCGCGCCGCCGTGTGCCGAACCGTGCTCGGCCAGCGCTCCCAGGAAGGGCCCAACCCCGCCGCAGTCCACCACCAGCGGAACGAAGCCGGCTACGATCACCGCTGCGGCAGTTGCGGCGCCCGCGAGCCAGGCTCGTGCCCGCTCGTGGCGGAGGTGGGCGGCCGCCGCGCCGAGCATAACCAGGGGCGGGGCGAGTGGTGGCCGCAGCAGCACGGCGGCGCCGAGCAGAACGCAGCCACCGAGCCATGCCCGCTTCCCCGGCCGCCGCCAGATGGCGGCGGCGACCACCGCGGCGGCGACCGCGGGCGTCGTGGAGAAGGCCCGCGGAGCGTGAAACCACACGCCCGGGGTGAAGGCGTAGAGGAGAGCCGCGGCCCATCCGAGCCGCCAGCCCAGCATCCCGGCCACGAGGTGGCCGAGGAGCGCGACGGTGGCCACCGAGGCGAGCGCCGAGGCAAGCTGAAGAGCCCGGACCGGGTCGCCCAGGAGCACCTCGCCGAGCTTGCCGACACCGACCCACAGGGGGAAGCCGGGGGGGTGGGGGCGATGGTTGACCACGTCGGTGTCGAGAGCGGCGGCTGAAAAGAGAGCCTCGTCCTGCTCCCATGGCTGACCGGGTACGAGCAGGAGGCGCGATGCGAGGAGCACCGCCAGGAGCACGAGCGCGAGCCAGCGGGGGCCGTTCGAGCCGTCAGGCGTCAGGGAGGTCACCCGCAGAGTCTACTTCGTCATGGCGCCTCGTACATCCGTGCGATGAGGTCCGAGTACTCCCGCTCCACCACGCGGCGCTTGACCTTGAGCGTGGGGGTGAGGTGGCCCCCTTCGATGGACAGCATGAGCGGGAGGACCTCGAACTTCTTGATCTGCTCGTAGCGGGCGAGGCCCCCGTTTACCAGGTCAATGGCCTCGGCAAAGAGCTTCCTCGCGCGCGGATCGCGCGTGAGCTCTGTCACCGAGGCGTACTCGATCTTCTTGCCCTGGGCCCAGCGCTCGAGCTCCTCGGTGTTTGGCGAGAAGAGGGCGACGATGTACGGCCGCCGGTCCCCGATGAGGATCGCGTTGTCGACGTAAGGCGAGCGTTTGAGCTCGTTTTCGATGGGCTGGGGGGCGACGTTCTTGCCGCCGGCAGTCACGATGATGTCCTTCTTGCGGTCGGTGATCTTGACGAAGCCGTCGGCGTCGATCTCGGCGATGTCGCCGGTGTGGAAGAAGCCGTCGTCGTCGAACACCTCGGCGGTTTTGTCGGGCTTGTTCCAGTAGCCCTTCATCACCGACGGTCCCTGCACCAGCAGCTCGCCGTCGGCGCCGAGCTTGACCTCGAGGTTGGGCAACGGCTTGCCCACCGTACCCAGCCTGATGCTGCCCGGCGCGGCACCGTTGACGGCGATCACCGGGGAGGTTTCGGTGAGCCCGTAGCCCTCGAGGACGTGCACGCCGAGCGCGTGGAAGAACTCGTTGACGAAGAGCGCCAGCGGCGCGCCTCCCGAGATGGTGTAGCGGACGCGGCCGCCCAGCCCGCCGCGCACCTTGGACAGCACCAGCCGCTCGGCGAGGGAGTGCTTGAGCCGCAGGACCGTGGGCATGGGGTCGCCGGAGTGACGATACCGGCTTTCCTGCTTGCCGACCTCGATCGCCCAGTCGAATAGCGACCGGCGCAGCGACGAGGCGCCGGAGACCTTCTCCATGACCTTGTCGTAGACCTTCTCGTAGAAGCGGGGCACGCCGGTGAACATGGTCGGCTTGATGGTCGGCAGCAGGTCGCCCACGTGGTACACGGAGCAGTAGGCCTTGGAGCAGGCCCGGTACATGATGATGTAGCCCACCATGCGCTCGAGCACGTGGCAGAGAGGGAGAAACTCGAGGGCGAGGTCGTCGCGCCCGATTGGGGCCCGCGGCGCCGACACCACCACGTTCTGCACCAGATTGGCGTGGGTGAGCATGACGCCCTTGGGGTCGCCGGTCGTGCCCGAGGTGTAGATGAGGGTGAGGAGATCCTCCTCGTCGACCTCCCGGGCACGCTCCCAGAAACGGTCACCCACCGAGCCGGTTGTGGCTGCGGCGATGATCTCGTCGAAGCTGAGTACGCCGTCCGCGGGCTGCCCGTCGATCTGGACGAGGTGGGTGAGGCTCTCGCAGGCGTCCTTCACCTCGAGGAACTTGGCCATCTGCTCGGGGCCGTCGGCCACCCCGACGAGCGCCCCGGAGTCCTTGGCCTGATAGGCCACCTGGGACGGGTTGAGGGTGCCGTACACCGGCACCGTCACCGCGCCGAGGTCGGCCACCGCCAGATCCACCATGTGCCACTCGGGCCGGTTGTCCGACAGCAGCATGACCCGGTCGCCGCGGTGTACGCCCAGCTCGGCGAGCGCGGCCGCCAGAGCCGCCGTGCGCGCGAAGAACTCCTCGGTGCTGACGCTCCTCGATCCGTTCGGCGAGAAGTGCTGGTAGTGATCCGGGCGCGGGGTGTCGTACTCGTGGCGGTAGAGGTCGAGGATCGTGCACTCGGTCATCGGCGGGCTCCTTCGTGGAAGTCGCAGGGCTCCAGACCCTCGAAAAGGAACTCCAGGAGCGGCTCGAGGTGGCGGACCAGGTCTTGCGGATCCTCCATCAACAGCCAGTTGGTCACCAGCTCGTCCACTGCTCCGAAGATGACGTTGGTGGCCAGTGCGGCACTGATGTCGCGACGGAAACGGCCGACCTCCTGCCCCTCCTCGACGATCTTGCGGAGCATACTGAGATACTCGCCGAGTCTACCACGGCTGAACAGGTGCATGAACCTGCGCGAGTGGCGGGTCTCGACTTGCAGAACGTGTGCGAGAGAGCGGTCGCGCCCGAGGGTCTCCAGGTGCAGCCGGATCATGATGCGAAGCTTGTCCGACGGATCGTCGAGCTCCGCCGTCTCGAGACGCAGGCGTTCGATGAAGCGCGAGAGCACCTCGTCGAAGATGCTTACCAGGAGATGCTCCTTGCCCTCGAAATAGAGATAGAGGGTGCCGTCCGCGACCTGTGCCTGATGTGCGACATCGGTCATGCGCGCAGCGAAAAATCCCTTGTTGGCGAACACTTCAATGGCGGCACGGAGGATTCTCTGACGTTTGATCTCCCGTGTTGACAGCGACCGCGCGGCTTGACCCCCTGGCATGGCGCCCTCCACGACTGAATGAATGCTCATTCATATTTCCACCCCGCGGTCGTCGTGTCAAGCCAGGCTTGTCCGGGGCCGGGGCTGCGGGTACCATGGCGGACCCGTGGAGTGAGGAGGAGGTGCCCTATGGGCGAGAGCGGAGTCGGTGCCGAGCGTGCGGCGCGCCGCGAGGCCTACGATAGCTTCCGCGACCAGTTCTCCAGCGCCCCCATTCGGCTCATGAGCCGTACCGTCAGTCGCATGCGCGCGCAAGGCTACGACGACCTCGCCACCGCCATCGGCGATCTCGACTGGCGCACGGTACCGCCGATGGACCCGGTCGACCCCGCTCTTCGCCACGACTGGCAGACACTGCTCGAGACGAGCATCCAGGGTGTCCCCACCTGGCTGGCGCAGCTCGGTGTGCATCCCATGGGCTACAACCTGGAGTCCATCGGGCATCCCGTGCTGAGCCGCGCGTGGAGCGCCATGTGGACTCGGCACGTTGGCATCGAGGTCGTCAACCGACCCCGCTTGACGCCCCAGGTCTTTGTTTTCCATGGAGGCAACCAGGCAGTCCAGGCGGCTCTGCTGGCGGTGGCCGAGCGGCGCCGCGAGCGCACCCGGGGCCACGAGCCGGCGACGGTGCTGGTGCCGGTCCCCACCTTCTCGTGTCCCCTCGACCAGATGGCGCTGCAGGGAATGCGGGTGCTCGCCCTGCCGCCGGGAGCGTCCGGCCTGGATCCCGCGGCGACGGACCTCGAGCAGGTACCCGCGGATGCCGAGGTCGACGGGGTCTATCTCATGCCGGTGACCAACCCCACCGGGCGGACTCTGCCGCCCGACCAGCTCGCTGCCTTCGTCGCCGCGGTCCTCGACCGCTGGCCGCACGCGGCGGTAATCCTCGACTCGGTGTACGTTCGGCTGCATCCAGACCACCGCGAGCTGCTCGCCTGGTACGGCGCCGACCCTCGTTTCGAACGGGCGGTGATGTTCATCGACTCGCTGTCCAAGAGTCATGGGGTCACGGGTCTGCGCGCCGGCGCTCTGCTCACCCGTGCCGACGATCTCGGACGCACCGTGAACCGGTACTCCCAGAACGTCATGGCCGGACCTTCCAACGTCGTGCAGGCCGTCATGCTGGGGCTGCTCGCTCCGTTCGTCACCGGCGACGAGGAGATGCAGGACCAGCGGCAGCGGCTGTCGCTGCGCATCGGGCGACATCTGCAGAGGCGCCGCCACCTCCTGCTCCAGCGGGCCTTCGCCAGTCATGCCGCCCTCCTCGAGCAGCACCAGCCGGTGCTGCCCGACCCCGAGCGCTTCGACTGGGAGGGCTCCATGTACGCGGTCGTGCGCCTCTCCGACCGCTGCCTCCAGCTGGCGGCGGACCAGGAGCTTCCGCCAACCGTGGCGTTCTACCTGGAGACCGGTATCGGCGGGGTGCCGCTGGACGGCTTCTGCCGCAACCCCAACCTCGAGCATCACGGTCTGGTGGTGAACGCCGGCGACGAGCGCCTCGTCGCCTTTCAGGAGGAGGCGCGGCGCTCGGTGCGGCTCTCCTTCGGCATGACCCCGCCTCCGCTCGGATAGCGGCTTACCAGCAGGGCCATCGCCGCGGCCAGGAAGAAGGCCGGCACCAGCTCGTAGAGGTGGTGTAGGCCCCAGTGCTGTACGAGCCACCACGAGGCGAGGGTGGCGCCGCCGGCCGCCACCACCGCGACGTGGTCGGCGGCCGTGGCCGCATGCGTGGCCGTTGCCACGGCCAGGATGGCCACGGCGACCGCCACCGCGATGAGCGGTACCAACCGGAAGGCGAGGGGATTCGCGGCGACGTCGCGGCCCAGCTTCCAGGCCACCGTGACGCCGAAACCACTGAGCATGCCGGCGAGGGCGCCGTGGCGATCGACGGCGCGGGGCGCGAGCACCGCAAGCAGCACCAGCGGGCCGAAGGCGGCGCCGAGACCGGACCAGGCGAAGAGGACGAACCAGAACACCAGGCGCGCCCCGGTGAGTGCAACCAGCACGCCGAGGAGGCCGACGGCGGCCACCGTGATCCGTCCCAGCACAAGGCTGCGCCGATCGTCGGCGGCGCGCCCCAATACCTCCTCGACCACGTCGTAGGACACCGCGGAGGCGGCCACGAGAAGCTGCGACGAGACGGTGGAGAGGACGGCAGAGATGACCGCGGCCAGAATGAGGCCGGCGAGCACCGGGTGCAGCAGGTGGACGGCCATCTCCATGAGGGTCTGCTCGGCGTCGGCGAGGTTGGGCATCATCACCCGCCCGGCGAGGCCCACGACTCCGGCTCCGTAGAACACCACCACGCCCCACAGCACGGCGATGAGGCGCAGCCGCCGGACCTCCCTCTGCCCGGCCGCGGCCATGTAGCGGGTCACCACGTGTGGCATGCCGGGGTAGCCCAGGCCGATGCCCAGCTCACCCACCACGAAGCCCCACAGGGCCGGGCCCAGGCGGTCGCCGCCGGCGGTCAGAAGAGCCGGGTCAACGGCGCCGAGGCCGGTCACCAGGGCGCCGAAGCCGCCTAGGCGGGAGACCGCGTAGAGCGGCAGGCCGATGAGCGCGGCGGCCATGAGAAGCCCCTGGAAGAGGTCGGTCCACGCCACCGCCCGGAAGCCTCCCAGCGAGGTGACGGCGGTGATGACCACGGCGCCGATGAGCACCCCCGCGACGTATCCGGCGTGCCCCTCCATCCCCAGGCTGGAGGCGAACGCCTTGCCGGCCGCGGTCATCTGCGCGGCGACGTAGCCCATCATCGCCACGAGGGTGATCACCACGCTGGTGAGGCGCAGCAGGTGGCGAGGATCTCCCCAGCGTCGGGTGAGCACATCGGTGAGGGTGACCGAGCCCTGCTCGGCCGAGAGGTCGTGGAGGCGGGGCGCCACCAGGTAGAGGTTCACCACGTAGCCGAGCAGGCAGCCGGGGGCGAACCACAGACCGGAGATCCCATGGGTATAGGTCATCCCCACGGCGCCGAGCGTGACCCAGCCGGACTCGGAGCTGGCGGTGGAGGAGATGCCCGCGGCCCAGGCGCCGAGAGAGCGCCCCGCGAGATGAAAGTCCTCGCCGCCGTGGGTCCGGCGGGCGGCGCGCCATCCGATGAGGAGGAGAACGCCGAGGTAGAGGGCCATCACAGCGGCGATGGTCATGATGCCGTCGGCGGCGAGCCCGCTCACGACAGCTCTCCCCGGCTCCACTCCCGGAGCGCTCGGGCGACCACCGCCACGGTGAGGACGAGGGGGAAGACCCAGAGTAGGAGATTGGCGGCCAGCGACAGGTGATGATGCATGCCGAGCTCCAGCTCGTGTGCGCGGGGCGCGTGATGGACGACATTGTAGCGGGACCGCGGGGGTCAAACCCCCTCTGCTACACTCCGGTGACGGCCGAATCGGAGGAACCGATGCTACGACGGACGACGTTCGAGACGCTGACCCTCCTGCTCCTCACACCCTTGGCGGCCGCTGCGGGGGCGAGTCCGGCGGAGCCGGTGGCGCCCCGCCCCTACCACGTCATGGTGGTGAACGACGACGGGGTTGACGCCCCCGGAATCGCCGCCTTGGCCGGTGTCCTCAGCGCCGATCCGGCATACCGCGTGACGGTGGTGGCGCCGGCTGCGCAGCAGAGTGGGGCCGGCCACAGCGTGATCACCCGCGGCAGCATCGAGGTGCGGGCGCACGCCCCGGTCGCCGGTGCGCCGGCCTGGGCGGTGGCCGGGACGCCTGCGACCACGGCGCGCGTGGGCCTCGCCGCCGTCCTCACAGCCGACCCGCCTGCACTGGTGGTGTCGGGGATCAACCGCGGCGAGAACGAGGGTCGGCTGGCGTGGTACTCGGGCACCGTGGGCGCGGCGCGCGAGGCGGTGCTGGCAGGCTTCCCGGCGGTTGCGCTCTCGCTGGAGATGAACTGGTCCGACCCGCAGCCGGACTGGGCCACCGCCGCCCGCTGGGCCAAGTCGCTGGTCGACGCGGTGCGCGAGCATCCGCTACCCGAGGGTGTCCTCCTCAACGTCAACATCCCCCGTGACCCCCAGCACGCGCGCGGTTTCCGCCTCGCCCGCATGGACCTTTCTCCGTCGTCGGTGGAAGGCTTCAAGCTCGAGCGTGAGGAGGACGGCGCCCGCTGGTACAAGCCCACCTGGGCGCCCGCCCCGGGCGGCGCTGCCGATGGTGACGTCGCCCTGCTCGACGCCGGCTGGGTCACGGTGACGCCCCTGGACCTCGACCAGACCGCCTGGACCAGCTTCCCCGCACTTCCCTGGGTGACCCTGCTCAAGGGCCCGCGGGTGTTGAAGGCTGTGCCGGCCGCGGCGGCGCCCTGAGGCACGGCGGTGGTCGCGGGCGTGGAGGCCTGGCAGCTCGCCCTCGTGGTTCTCACCGCCGTCGCGGCGGCCGCGGCGCTGGTTGCCGCTTCGCGGGCCGGGCGCCGGGACAGCGGCGCTGACAGCCGCTTCGTCGCGGCTCAGCTCACCGACCTCATGGACCGCTTCCACCGCCAGCTGGGTGAGTTCGGGCGCCAGCTGGCCGAGACCCAGGGCGCCGCCGGAGCAGCGCTCACCGCGGAGATGGCTGCCTCCCGCAGCGAGCTGCAGCGCCAGCTCCAGGTTCTCGCCGAAGGGGTCAGCGGTCATCTCTTCGCTTCGCAGCGCGACACCGCCCAGGTGTTCGGCTCGCTCAAGGGCCAGCTCGGCCAGGTGGCGCAGATGGCCGCGCGCATGGAGGAGCTGGCCCACGGGCTCGACGAGCTGGAGAGCGTGCTCAAGGTGCCGAAGATGCGCGGCCTGCTCGGCGAGCAGGCGCTTGAGGAGATCCTGCGCCAGGCTCTCCCGCCAGCGTTCTGGGAGCTGCAGCACCGTTTCGCCGACGGCCGTACGGTGGACGCGGTCCTGCGCCTCGGTGACCGTCTCCTGCCGGTGGACGCCAAGTTCCCCCTGGAGTCATACCGCCGCCTGGTGGCGGCGGCGGACGATGACGCCCGCCGCGTCGCCCGCCGTGACCTGGCCCGGGCCTTCAAGGGGCGGGTGGACGAGCTCGCCACCCGCTACCTGCGCCCCGGCGAAGGGACGCTCGACCTCGCGTTGCTCTTTCTGCCCGCCGAGGGGGTCTACTACGAGGTGGTGACCGCCGGCGGCGCCGACGACGCTGATCTCCTCGGCTACGCCCTGACGCGGCGTGTGGTCCCGGTGTCGCCGGCCTCGTTCCACGCCTACCTGCGCGCAGTGATGACCGGGCTGCGCGGCTTCGAGGTGAACCGGCACGCCGGCGACATCGTGCGGAGGATCGAGGCCCTCGACCGGGAGCTCGAGCTGCTGCGGGCGGAGCTGGCCCTGCTCGGCCGCCACCTGCACAACGCCACGGGCCGTTTCGCGGAGGTGGAGCGGCGCAGCGGTCGACTGCAGGATCAGGTGACGGCGCTGGGCGGGCTGGAGGCCGTGCCGGCGACGGCGGACACGGACCCGGGGGAAGCCGAATGATGCTGCGGCACGGCGGGCTCGCCGGCTCCGTGGCCAGGCTGCGCTGGCCTCGGCGGAGCTGGGCCGAGCCGGTGGCTGCGGGTCTCCTCGCCTTCGGCCTCTTCTTTGCCGGTACCGGAAGCCTGCCTCTGGTGGGGCGCGACGAGCCGCGCTTTGCCGAGGCGGCGCGGGAGATGCTGGCGCGGGGCGACCTCGTGGTCCCAACCTTCGGGGGCGTCAACCGCTACGACAAGCCCATCCTCGTCTACTGGTGCACCATGGCGAGCTATGCAGTGCTCGGCGTCACGCCACGGGCCGCACGGCTGCCGTCGAACCTCGCCGGGGCGCTCACCGTGGCGCTGCTGGCGTTCTGGGCACGCCGCCGCTGGGGTCCAGGCTGGGGACTTCTGGCTGGAGCACTGCTCGCGGTCACTCTCACCTTCGCCCTCGAGGCCAAGGCGTGTACCGCCGACATGGTGATGCTGCTGCCCACCGTGGCGGCGATGCTGGCCTTGGAGGCGCTCGTCACCGGTACCGGCGGCGCCGGTGCGGCGGCGGTGCTGTGGCTGGGGATGGCGCTCTCGCTCCTCGCCAAGGGGCCGGTGGGGCCGGCCACCGCAGTGGCCACCGGAGTGGCGGCGTGGGCGCTGGCCCGGCGCTGGCCGCGCTGGCAGCTGGTGGTGTTGGCGGCGCTGGTGCTCCTGGGATGGTGGCGGCTGGGGCCCGTCGTGCTGGCGCTGCCGCTGGCGGCGGCAGTGGTGGACGGCCTGCGGCGGCCCGGAGGCCGCCGGCTGCTCGCTCGCTTGCGCTGGTGGTGGGGGGTGCCCCTGCTGCTGGCCCTCACCCTGCCGTGGGCGGTGGCCGCCTGGCAGGCTACCGACGGCGCGTTCTTCCGCGTGGGAGTCGGCAAGCACGTGGTCGCCCGCTCGCTCACGGCACTGGAGAGCCACGGCGGCTTCCCGGGCTTCTACCTGGTCACGGCCGTGATCGTCGCCTTCCCGTGGTTTGCGCTGTCGGCCGGCCTCTGGCCGCGCCTGCGTGCCCTCGCGGCGGACCCGGTGCTGCGCTTTCGCCTGGCCTGGGCGGTGGGCCCGCTGGTGATGCTGGAACTGGTGGAGACCAAGCTCGTGCACTACTGGATGCCGTCGTACCCGGCCGGGATCCTGCTGGTGGTGGGCTGGCTGGCCTCCGGCGGCGAGGAGCCGGTGCTCCTCGGTCGGTGGCCGCGCGGGTTGTTGGGCGCTGGAGCGGTGCTGGTGGCGGCGGTCCCGGTTGGGGTGGCGCTGCACTTCGGGCTGACGCCGCTCGCCGTGCACGGGGCGGTCGCGGCGGTGCCGTTGCTGGCGACCGGCCTGTGGGCGGCGCTCGCGGGTCGCCAGGATCCGCGCCTGGCAACGACGGTCGTGGCGACCGGCACCGCGGTGTTCCTGGCGGTGCTCTTCATCCTCTACCTGCCGGCCCTGGGACGCGAGCTGGTGGGGCCGCGGGCGGCGGCCCGGGCCCTCGATCTGCGTGCTCCAGGAGAGACCCTGGTGGTGTACGAGGCGCGTGACGACGAGCTCTTCTTCCAGCTGCCGCTGGGGGCCGTGAACTGCCGCGCGGCTGCCTGCCTCGACGCGCTCGGTCGCGCAGGCGGCGACTTCCTGGGCATCGCCCGGGCCCGCGACCTCGATCGCTTCACCGCTGCCCATCCCGAGGCGCGCTTCAGGACGGTGGAGCGCGTTCGTGGGATGGACCTGGGACACGGGCGCTGGGTCGAGATGGCCCTGTTCCGCCCAGCCTATGGTGGAGCCACGCCATGAAGCAGGAGCTCCTGCGGCGGGTCCTCCTGCGCCGGCTGCTCGGGGGCCTGGCTCTGCTTGCGCTCGCGTTCCTGGTCGACCGCCAGGCGTTCGGCTGGCTGCGGACGGTCACTCTCTACGACCACTGGGGCGAGATGCGGGAGGGGCTGACCGCCGCCAAGTTCGCGGCGTCGGGTCTGGGCGTGGTGCTGGCGGGCGTGGTGGTGGGGATACTGGACCGGCGCGGCTGGCGGCGGGCTGGGGTGCTCTGGCTGGTGGTGGCCAGCGCCGGTCTGAGCGGCAGCGTGGCCAAGGCGCTGGCCGGGCGTGAGCGCCCGTCCAATGCGCACCAGGTCCAGGGCGCCGAGCGGACGGTCTTCCATGGCCCCGACCAGGGCCTACACCACGCCTCGAGCCAGTCCTTCCCCTCGGGTCACACCACCAGCGCCTTCGCCACCGCCACCTGTCTGGCGGCGTTCTACCCGCCGGCGCGGTGGGTGCTGTACGCGGCGGCCTGCGCCACCGGGGTCGACCGGGTGGTGGAGCACCAACACTTTCTCTCCGACGCGGTGGCCGGGGCCCTGCTGGGGCACCTGCTGGCTTTGTGGTTGCTGGCGCGGCCGCGGGTGCGGCGATGGTGGACGGGGGGAAGCGGCCCCGCGCCACCGTCTTGATCTCGGCGGCGGCGCAGGCTAGAGTGAGTCCCCCTGTCCGTCCATGGGCGGATGCCATCTGGAGGCCTCGGAATGGGACGTCGCTTGACTCGCAAGCAGTTGAAGCAGGACGAGTTCGTCACGCTCTTCGACCACCTGACGCAGTGGTTCGCCGACAACTGGCGACCGGTTCTTGCGGCGGTGGGCGCGGTGTGCGTCGTCGGGCTCATCTGGTGGGGCGTGAACGCATGGAGCGGGAACCGGACCGACAAGGCCGCCGACCTGCTGCGCACCGCTGTCACCACCTACATGGGTGATTCCACCGACCCCGCCAAACCCGGCGGCGACCAGGCCAAGGCCGAGGAGCAGCTGCGGACGGTGGTCGACCGCTACGGGCGCAGCCCGCAGGCCGACGTGGCGCGGCTCTACCTGGCCCGCATCCTCATCAATAAGGGCGACACCGACGCGGCCCGTGACCTCCTGGTCAAGGTCGCTGCTCGCAAGGGCGACAGCGCCCTGGTGCGGCTGGCCACCCTCGACCTGGTCCACCTGCGGGTGGCGTCGGGTCAGGCTGCCGAGGTGGCCCAGGAGCTCACCGACATGATCACCGGCAAGGACGATCGCTTGCCCCGCGACGTCGCGCTGTTCGAGCTCGGCTCGGTGTACGTCAAGGAGCGGGATTACGCCAAGGCCAAGGAGTATCTCCAACAGCTGGTGGACCAGTTCCCGGAGTCGCCCTACGTAGCCCGCGCCCGCCAGCAGATGCAGGAGCTGGGTTAGCCGGTGGCCTTCGCCGAGGCCCTCGCCCACAAGCGTGACGGCCTCCCCCTGAGCCGCGCGGAGGTGGCGGCGTTCGTCGCGGGCGCGAGCCATGGGACCTTGCCCCCGGAGCAGCTGGCGGCCATGCTCATGGCCATCTGCTGCCGTGGCATGGGCGCCGAGGAGACCCGCTGGCTCACCGAGGAGATGCTGCACTCGGGGACCGTCTGGGAGCTGGGCAGCGTGCGGCCCGAGGTGGTGGACAAGCACTCCACCGGCGGGGTCGGTGACACTGTGTCGCTGGTCCTTGCGCCGCTTCTCGCCGCCGTCGGCGTGCCCATCGCGATGATGGCGGGGAGGGGGCTCGGCCACTCCCAGGGGACCCTGGACAAGCTGGCGGCGATTCCCGGTTTCGACACAGATCGGGACCGGGACGGCGTTCTCCGGTTGCTCGACGAGTGCGGCGCCGCCATTGCCGCCCAGAACGACGCGGTGGCCCCGGCCGATCGTACCCTCTACGCCCTGCGTGACGTCACCGGCACGGTGCCGTCGCTGCCCCTCATCGTGAGCTCCATCATGTCCAAGAAGCTCGCTCTGGGCGCCGCCACCCTGGTGCTCGACGTCAAGTGGGGCAGCGGCGCCTTCCGCAAGACCCGTGACGACGCGGCGGTGATGGCGCGGGCCCTGTGTGCCGTCGGCCGGGACATGGGCATGAAGGTGAGCGCCCTGATCACGGACATGAACCAGCCTCTCGGCCCTGCCCTGGGTACCGCCTGCGAGGTGCGTGAGACCCTCGCGGTGCTGGAGGGGGGCGGTAGCAAGGCCCTGCGCGAGGTGACGCTGTGCGTGGCCGAGGAGGCCATGGCGCTCGGCGGCTCCCTGCGTGGCGAGGCGCGTGCGACGCTCGAGAAGGCCCTCGCCGACGGCTCGGCCCGCCGGGCCTGGGACGAGCTGGTGAGAGCGCATGGCGGCGACCCCGACCCCGAGCGACTGGCGCGCCCGCGCGACCGGCGGCCGGTGGCTGCGGCGGCGGCGGGTTACGTGGCGGGGGTTGACGGCGAGGCGTTGGGTCTGGTGGCCGCCGAGATCGGGGCCGGACGCCGCACCCGCGACGAGGCCCTGGCCCACGGCGCCGGCCTCCTGGTGAACGTACGCCTCGGCGAGCGGGTCGAGCCGGGCGCTCCGCTGGCCACCCTCCTCCTCGGGGAGCGCGCGGCGGACGCCAGCGCCCTCGCCGGGCGGGTGGCCGCCGCTTTCCGCCTGGCGGAGGAAGCGCCCTCGGCGCTCGCGCTGGTGCTCGGCACCGCCGACGAGGTCTGAGTGCTCTACCGCCTCGAGGGTGTGCGGGTCCGGCTCGGCGGTGAGGTGATCCTCGACGGCGCCGACTTCCAACACAACCCGGACGAGCACCTGGTGCTGGTGGGACGCAACGGTGCCGGCAAGTCCACTCTCCTGCGTCTGGTTGCGGGCGAGCTCGACACCGACCGGGGCCGCCTCGTACGCACTCGGCAGCTGTCGGTGGCCCGCCTGGAGCAGCATTTCGAAGGTGCCTCCGGAACCACCGTGCTCGCCCACGCCATGGGTGCCTTCAGCCGGGTGCGCCAGCTCGAGGAGCAGCTGCAGGAGACCCTCCGGGAGCTCGAACTGCGCCCGGATGACGAGGAGCTGCTTGAGCTGCTGCATCGCTGGCAGCAGGCTCTGGAAGCCCACGATCCCTACCGGTTGGAGGCGGCCGCCCGCACCGCTCTCACCACCCTGGGCCTTCCCGACGCCCTGCACGAGCGGCCGGTGGAGCAGCTGTCCGGGGGGCAGCGCACCCGCCTTGCCCTCACCCGTGCCCTCCTCGAGCCCGCCGACCTTCTCCTCCTGGACGAGCCCACCAACCACCTCGACCTGTTCGGTGCGGCCGGTCTGATGGAGCTGCTCGCCCAGCGCCGGGGGGCGTTCCTGGTGGCCACCCACGACCGCGAGCTCATCGACCGGGTGGGGGAGGCGGTGGTGGAGGTGGAGAACGGCCGCCTGCGCCGCTGGCCGGGTGGTTACGCACGCTTCTGCGAGACCAAGGCGGGCGAGACCGCCAGCCAGCTCAAGGCGTGGGAGAGGCAGCGGGAGTACATCGCCAAGACCGAGGACTTCATCCGCCGTAACATCGCCGGTCAAAAAACGCGTCAGGCTCAGGCGCGGCGCCGCGAGCTCGAGAAGCTGGAGCGGTTGGAGACGCCGGCTGCGGCAGATCCGGTCGCCGCGTTCGCGTGGGGCTCCGTACCCGCCTCGGGCGAGGTGGCCGTCGGGACCGAGGACCTCGCCGCCGGCTACGGCGGCCGGCCGCTGCTGACCGGGGTCGACCTGGTGGTGCGGCGCGGCGAGCGGGTGGCCCTGGTAGGTGCAAACGGCGCCGGCAAGACCACCCTTCTGCGGGTGCTTGCCGGGCGGCTGCCGCCCCTGGGCGGACGCGTACGCCTAGGGCACAACGTGATCACGGGGTGGTACGACCAGGAGCTCGCCGACCTCCCCGAGGAGGGCAGCGTGCTGGACTGCCTCTGGGCGGCCCACCCCTCGTGGAACCCCACCCAGGTGCGCGGCTGGGCGGCGCGGTTCGGTTTCTCCGGCGAGACCGTCGAGCGTCCGGTGGCGGGCCTCTCGGGCGGTGAGCGCGGTCGCTTGAGCCTCGCCCGCATCCTCGCGTCGAACCCCAACCTGCTGTTTCTGGACGAGCCCACCAACCACCTCGACCTGCCCACGTGCGAGGCGCTGGAGGAAGCGCTGCAGGTGTACCCGGGCGTGGTCCTGGTGGTGAGCCACGACCGTCGTCTCCTCGAGCGCCTTGCCACTCGCGTGCTGCTGGTCGAGGACGGCCGTGTCGACGAGCGCCAGAGGGTCGCCGACGCCATGCCCGGAGCGAGCCCCGCGGCGCCGCCTTCCGACCCCGCCGCATCGGTGGGCGACGGACGCCGGCGGAGCCCGCTGGCCGCGGAGGAGCGCCGCCTCCGCCGCGACGTTGAGCGCCTCGAGGCCGAGGTGGCCGATCTCGAGGCTGAGATCGAGCGGCGCCACCGGGTGGTGGCGGCGGGCGACGAGGCCATGGCCGATCGTGAGGTGTGGTCGGATCACGAGCGACTGCGCACGGTCCAGGGCGAGATTGACGACGCCCGCGACGGGCTCGAGGACCTGGAGGAGCACTGGGCCGAGGCGGGCGAGGACCTCGAAGCCCTGCGCCACCGCCTCGAAGAGATTCGCGCCGAGCTGGGGTGACGACCGGCGAGCGCGCCGGTCTTGCTTGCGGGGAGGCAGGCGCTGGGCTACCGTGCCGGAGCGGAGGGAAGATGGACGATCGACCGCGTGTGCTGGTGACCGGGGGAGCCGGCTTCCTCGGCTCCCACCTTTGCGACCGCCTGCTGGCCGAGGGGATGGAGGTGGTCTGCATGGACAACCTCATCACCGGCTCGCTCGCGAACATCGAGCACCTGGTGGGGCAGGACGGCTTCGTCTTCGTCAAGCACGACGTCACCAACTTCATCCACGTGCCCGGCCGCCTCGACTTCATCCTCCACTTCGCCTCGCCTGCCTCGCCCATCGATTACCTGCAGCTCCCCATCCAGACCTTGAAGGTCGGCTCCCTCGGCACCCACAAGGCCCTGGGCCTAGCCAAGTCCAAGGGAGCGCGGTTCCTGCTTGCCTCCACCTCGGAGGCCTACGGCGACCCGCTGATCCACCCCCAGCGCGAAGACTACTGGGGCAACGTCAACCCGGTGGGGCCGCGCGGGGTCTACGACGAAGCCAAGCGCTTCGCCGAGGCCCTCACCATGGCGTACCACCGCCACCACGGGGTGGACACGCGCATCGTGCGCATCTTCAACACCTACGGGCCGCGCATGCGGGCCGGGGACGGCCGCGTGGTGCCCACCTTCATCACCCAGGCCCTGGCCGGTGAGCCGCTCACGGTGTACGGGGACGGTTCCCAGACACGCTCCTTCTGCTACGTCGACGACCTCATCGAAGGAATCTGGCGGGTGCTGAACGCCGGCCACGTGGAGCCCGTGAACGTCGGCAATCCGGCGGAGATGACCGTGCTGGACTTCGCCCGCGAGATCATTCGCATCACCGGCTCCCGCTCCGAGATTGCCTTCCGCCCGCTGCCCGAGGACGACCCCAAGGTGCGCCAGCCCGACATCGGTCTGGCCCGCCGTCTGCTGGGTTGGGAGCCGAAGGTCGCTCTTGCCGAGGGCCTGGCCAGGACCATCGAGTTCTTCTCGTAGGCCCCTCCCGATTCCCTGGGTCCGAACGACCGCTGTTGCGGACGCCCGCGGGGGCGAGAGCGCCAGGGGAGCGACGACCGACGCCGCCCCACGGCCGCGCGGGCTCCTCAGTGCGCCGGCGTCCGGCGCTCGCCGCTGCGCCGCCCGCTGCGGCGCTCCGGCTTGGCTCCTCCCTCTTCGAGCTGCGGGAGGGGCAGGAGGGCCGCCTCGAGCACCTCGTCGGCGCGCCGCACGAAGCGCACTCTGGCGGCACGGCGGGCGCGCGGCGGGAGGTCGTGGAGGTCGCGCTGGTTCTCGGCCGGAAGGAGGATGTCGCGAATCCCGGCACGAAGGGCGCCGAGGATCTTCTCCTTGATGCCGCCCACCGGGAGGACCTCGCCCCGCAGGGTGATCTCGCCGGTCATGGCGAGGTCGTGCCGCACCTTGCGCCCGGCAGCGGCCGACACGATGGCGGTGAGCATGGTGACGCCGGCCGAGGGCCCGTCCTTGGGGATGGCGCCCTCCGGCACATGCACGTGCAGCACGTGTGAGTCGAACCAGTCTTCGGGGATGCCGAACTGGGCTGCGTGCGCCTTGGCGAAGGACAGAGCCGCCTGCGCCGACTCCTTCATCACGTCGCCGAGGGAGCCGGTGAGCTTGAGCTCGGCCTTGCCAGGGACGGAGAGTGACTCGATGAAGAGGACGTCCCCTCCGTAGGGGGTGTAGGCGAGCCCGGTGACCACGCCGATTTGGTCCTCCTTGAGCTGCGCCTCGGGCAGGAAGAGCCGCGGGCCGAGGAGGCGCTCCACTGCGACGGGGGTGATGCGGCGGCGGGCGGTGTCGCCCTCGGCCACCTTCACCGCCACCTTGCGGCACAGCGAGCCGATTTGGCGCTCCAGGTTGCGCAGCCCGGCCTCTCGAGTGTAGCCGTTGACCAGCAGTGCCAGAGTCGGGCCGGTGAAGGCGATGCCCTCGGCGGTGAGACCGTTCTCGGTCACCTGCTTGGGGATGAGGTGGCGGCGGGCGATCTCGAGCTTCTCCTCCTCGGTGTAGCCCGACAGCTCGATGACCTCCATACGGTCACGGAAGGCCGGCTGGATGGTGTCCACCACGTTGGCGGTGGCGATGAACAGCACCGGCGACAGATCGTAGGCAACCCCGAGGTAGTGGTCGCGGAAGCTGTGGTTCTGCTCGGGGTCGAGAACCTCGAGAAGGGCCGAGGAGGGATCGCCGCGAAAGTCGGCGCCGATCTTGTCCACCTCGTCGAGCATGAAGACGGGGTTCGAGGTGCCGGCCTGGTGAATGCCCTGGACGATCCGCCCGGGGAGCGCGCCCACGTAGGTGCGGCGGTGGCCCCGGATCTCGGCCTCGTCGCGTACGCCGCCCAGTGAGATGCGGATGAACTTGCGGCCCAGGGCGCGTGCGATCGACCGCCCAAGCGAGGTCTTACCCACGCCCGGGGGCCCGGCGAAGCAGAGGATCGGACCTTTGCTCTCCGGCCGCAGCTGACGCACCGCCAGGAACTCGAGGATCCGCGCCTTGATCTTGTCGAGGTCGTAGTGGTCCTCGTCCAGCACGGTGCGGGCTTCGCGAACGTCGAGGTTGTCCGCGGTGACGCGTGACCACGGGAGCGACGTCATCCAGTCCAGCCAGGTGCGGATCACCGATGCCTCGGCAGAGTCCGGGTGCATTGCGCTGACGCGCGACAGCTGCTTCTCGACCTCCTGCTGTGCCTCCTCCGAGAGGCCCGCCGCCTCGGCCTTGCGCCGGTACTCCTCGAGCTCCTGCTCGAGGTCATCACCCTCGCCCAGCTCCCGGCGAATGGCTTTGAGCTGCTGCCTGAGGTAGTACTCGCGCTGGCTGCGGTCCATCTCTCCGCGTACCTGCGTGGAGAGCTCCTGCTGCATCTCCAGCAGTGAGATCTCCCGCGTCAGCAGCTCGTGCGCAAGCTTCAGCCTCTCCTGACCCGCCACCGTCTCGAGCATCTGTTGGGCGTCGGTGACCTTGAGGGCGAGGTTCGAAGCGGCGAGATCGGCGAGCCTGAGTGGATCCTCCATGTTGCCAGCGATGAGCAGGACCTCGGGGGAGATTTGGCGTCCCAGAGTCGAGACCTGCTCGAGCCCCTGCTTGAGGGAGCGCACGAGCGCCTCCACCTCGAGCTCGGGGCCGGGCTCGAGCTCCGGCTCGTCGAGCCGTGTGAGCCTGGCCTGGAGGAACGGCTGCTCCTGGGTGTAGTAGTCAACCCGTGCCCGCGACACTCCCTGGACCAGGATGCGGATGTTGCCGTCGGGGAGCTTGAGCATACGCATCACCACGGCCACGCAGCCCACGTCGTACAGGTCCTGCGGGGTCGGCTCCTCGACGGTGGCTTCTCGCTGCGTGACCAGGAGGATCAGTCGATTCTCGGCCAGCGCCTGATCCACCGCGCGGACCGAACGCTCGCGCCCCACCGACAGCGGGACGATGACGTAGGGGTAGAGGACGACGTCCTTGAGGGCCATCACGGGCAGCACGTCGGGGACGTGGACCCCCTCGGTCTGATCCAGCTCGGGGACGATCACCTCGGGCTTGTCATGCATGCTTACTCTCCATCGGCTCGTCCTCCACCGGAATCACGTAGGCGCGATTTCGCCGTTCCTCCAGAAGAGGCAACACCACGGTGAGCACGCCCTGACGGAGGTGGGCCGCGGCACGACCCGGGTCCACCGGTCGGGGGAGCTCCACCGTCACCTGGAACGCTCCGACGAAGCGTTCCAGGAGATGGAACCGCTGCGGGGGTGGCTCGCGTTCCAGGCGGGGTTTGCTGCCGCGAACCCTGACCACGGCGCCGCACAGCTCGACCACGAAATCGGCGGGTCTCACACCGGGGACCTCCACCTGCACCACCAGCGTGCCGTCCACCTCGACGAGATCCACCGCCGGGCGCCAGCCTCCGGCCGGCTCGGGCGGACGGAGGAGGCCGTCGACGAGTCGGTTTACCTGTTGGCGCAGGGTCACGAGCTGGCGAAACGAGGGACGTGGGCTCACGCTTCCTCCTCGCGCTGGCGCAGCAGCTGGCGCAGCTCCTCCATGAACTGGCTGATGTCCTCGAAGCGCCGGTAGACGGAGGCGAAGCGCACGTAGGCCACTTGGTCGAGGCTGCGGAGGCGATCGATCACAAGAGCGCCGATCTCTTCGCTGGACATCTCGCGATCCTCGCGGGCCACCAGCTCGGCCTCCACCGAATCGGTGACGGCTTCCAGCTCGCGGCGCGGGATGGGGCGCTTCTCGCACGCCTTGAAAAGGCCGGCGAGGAGCTTCTCGCGGTCGAAGCTCTCACGGCGGCCATCACGCTTGACCACCGATGCGGGGACATCGTCGACCCGCTCGTAGGTTGTGAAGCGGCGATGGCAGGCTGCGCACTCGCGGCGGCGGCGGATCTCCGAGCCTTCGCGGGCTTCTCGCGAGTCCACCACGCGGTCGTCGAGCACACCGCAGTACGGGCATCTCATGGCTCAGTCGTCGCCGTCTTCCACATGGGCGAGCCCTCCTCCCATCTGGCGCCAGGACACCCCGAGCACGGGGATTGCCGCCAGACCGATCAGGGTGATTGGAAGGAAGCATACCGCGTGATAGGCGATGGCGATGCCGGTGGCCTCCCCGAGGCCCACACCGAAGAAGAGCGTGAGCCCCATCTGCATCGCCTTGTGGAAGCCGCCGACCCCGCCCGGAGTCGGGATCGCGAGACCCACCACCGTAAAAGCCACCAACAGGAAGGTGGCGCGCAGCGGCAGGACGACGCCGAAGGCCAGGAGAGTCGCCTCGGCCTGAAGATAGATGAGCCCCCACACCACGACCGAGAGCCCGAGGGTAACGGCCAGGTCGCGAGGGCGCTGGAGGATTCGCAGCCCGTCGAGGAAGTGGCCGAGAAAGCGGCGGGCCGGTTCCTGCCAACGGGGCACCAGGTGGGTGAGCGGCCGGGTGAGGACGTCGATGAAGCGCTCCTGGTAGCGAAACAGCCCGAGCAGCAAGAGGGTCGCCCCCGCCACCGCGGCGGCGAGCAGGTAACCAGTGGTCGTCAGGGTGCGCAGACGCGCGGCACTGGCGGGATCGAGGTCCATGGGAGGCGGCCACACCACGAACAGCAGAAGGAAGAACACCACCGTCCACAGGTCGAAGATCCGCTCGGTGAGCACCGAGGCCAGGCACGCAGAGGCCGGCAGGTTCTCGCGGCGGGCCAGCAGCAGGGGACGCAGCACGTCACCCATGCGGGCCGGCAGCAGCGTGATGGCGGCGTACCCGGCGGCGGTGACCAGGAGCAAGCCGGAAAGCGACGCGCGGCCCACGGGCCGGAGGATGAAACCCCAACGTACCGACCTCACTGCGTAGCTGGTGATGGCCAGGCCGATCGCAGCAGCGAGCCACGCCAGATGTGCGGAGGCGAGGACTCGTCCCACCTCGGCAAGGTCCACGTTCCACAGAAACAGACCCAGGAGCCCCGCCGCCAGGAGCAGCGAGACTGCGATTCGGAGGGTGGGGCGCGCCATCGCTGGCAGGGTAGTATGGTGCCCGCGACCATGACAAGCGACGCTGTCCTCGTGCGCTCCCATCCTGACTGCCTGGCCCACGTGCCGAGCCTCGGGCATCCCGAGACTCCGGCCCGTCTCCGGGTGGTTCTCGACGCGCTCGAGGCCGGCCGCGAGGATGGCTGGACCCTGCAGCGAGCGGCCACGGTGCCGTCCGAGAACGACGTGCTGGGAGTGGTGCGCTGGCTCCACAGTGCGGAGCTCGTCGAGCGCCTTCGGGCGGCGGCGGCCGCCGCCCCGACCATCCTGGACGGACCGGACAACCCGGTGTCAGCCGGGACCCTTCGTGCCGCCACGGCGGCGGCAGGGGTGGCGGTAGCGAGCGCGCTGGACCTGGTCAACGGTCGCCTGGGTCGCGCCTTCCTGGCGATCCGTCCAGGCGGCCACCACGCCGAGCCTGATCGGGCGCGCGGGTTCTGCTTCTTCAACAACGTGGCGCTGGCCGCCGAGGTCATCACCCGAGCCTGGAACCTGCCGGTGCTGGTGGCCGACATCGACGTCCAGCACGGCAACGGCACCCAGCAGATCTTCTGGCGAAGACGGGATGTGGGCTTCGTCTCGGTTCACCGCTACCCCTTCTTCCCCGGCAGCGGAGCCGGCGACGAGGTGGGGGAGGGGCCCGGCCGGGGCACCACCCGCAACGTCCCTCTCGCGGCGGGCGCCGACGATGACAGCTTCGCCGGCGCCCTGGAGTCGGCTCTCGAGGAGATCGGTGGTCGCCTGCGCCCGGCGGTGATCCTGGTGTCGGCCGGCTTCGGCGCACACGCCGAGGACCCCATGGGTGGAATGGCCGTTTCCGATGCCGGTTTCGCCCGCATGACTCGGGCACTGATCCAGGCCGCCGACACATGGGCCGAGGGAAGGATTCTCTCGGTGATGGAGGGCGGCTTCAACCTCGACGTGCTCGCTCGGTTGGCTCGAGCACATGTCGAACAGATCGCAGAGCGTCACTCGGCGTGATGCTGCTCACGCCGAGTGGTGGTTTTCACGGAAAATGACGCACCGATTGGCCGTCCAGTTGCGGTTTGACGGGCTCCAGTTTGCCGGATCTTCACTTTTGGAGGCAGGTTGCATTTGACCGCTCAATGCTGCGTGGTATCATGAGGCGACTGGTACTTCAGATGGGCGGAGTGTGGTTCAGAGGAGGTATGACGATGCGCGTGAAGAGCGCCGGTCTGCTCGTCATTTCGTTGGCGTTGCTGCTGCCGTTGAGCGCAGCCGCCGACACGGTTTTCTACCTCGATACGCCGGCTGACGGCGCCACCGTGGCCGGGCTCGTCCAGGTCAACGGGTGGGTGCTCGACGAGCGCGGCGTGAGCGGGGTCGACCTCTACGTCGACGGTGTCTACGTTGCCAGCGCCGACCTCAACATCGCGCGGTGGGACGTGATCCAGGCCTACCCATGGTATGCCGGCACGCCCAACGAGAAGCCGGGGTTCCGCACCTCGTTCGACGCGGACGCGATCACCGACGGTGTGCATTCTCTGTTCCTCCGCGTCACGTTCAGCGACTCCACCACCGAGGACTTCGGCAACCGCTCGGTGACAACCGATTCGACGATCAACCAGGCGCCCTTCGGTGAGCTCGAGTATCCGGGCGAGAATCAGCCGATGAACGGCGTCTTCCCGATCATGGGCTGGGGCCTGGACGACGACGGCATCGACATGGTCGAGGTGGAGGTCGACGGCCTCACCTACTCGGGTGCCATCTATGGTGTGCACCGTCCCGACATCCACAACCGCTTTCCCGCGGTGGCCGGCGCCGAGTACTCGGGCTTCCTGTACAACCTCAACACCTCGCGTCTCACCAACGGCGTGCACACGGTTGCGGTGCGCCTGTGGGACACCCAGGGAATGTCGCGGGTGATTGGTCGCCGCCAGGTCCAGGTCTTCAACAACTGGTCGAACCTGGTGCCGTTCGGTGAGATCGATTACCCGCCGCCGGATCACACGATGTTGGGGCTCGGGTGTGCGGATCCCAACGGACCGTCTGCCCCGCCCTACCAGGACGTGCGGTCGGTTGAGCTCATCTCCGGCTGGGCACTGGATGCCGATGACGGTATCAAGTGGGTCGAGCTCCTCATCAACGGCACGGTCCTGCAGCGGACCACGCTCCCCAACTGCTGGTGGTACAACGACTACCAGATGGATGTGAACTGCTATGGCCTGCTTCGCGAGGACATCTTCAAGCGCTTCTCCGATGTCCCCAACGCCAAGCACTCGGGATTCAGCTTCGTGGTGGACGTGGCCGACCTCATCCTCAACCACTTCTACCACCAGGGGCTGCACTACCTCACGGTTCGCGCCAGCGACGTGAACGGGCACATCGCCGATCTCGCCACGATTCCCGTGATCTTCGACTGCGACGACGATCCGGATCGGCCCGCCTGGGGTGACATCGATGCCCCGGAGAACATGGAGCGCATCCAGGATGTGTTCACGGTGAAGGGCTGGGTTCTGGACTATGAGCGTATCCCGAACGACGGCGTCGAGATCTGGGTCGACGGGGATTACATGGGATCAGCCCTATCCGGACTCCCAAGCCCTGAGGTCATCGGCTACTTCCCGTGGTACTCGCACACCCTCGCCGGAATGGCCGGCTGGGAGTTCGACCTCGACACCTCGCTCCTGTCGGACGGCGAGCATCAGCTCGTGGCCATCTCGGAGGACTACTGGGGTGGGCGGACGGCTTTCGTACAGCGGCCGTTCGTGGTGGACAACCTGAACCGCGGCAATGTCACGCAGCCGCAGGCAGCGGTGATCAGCCACGCCGAGGGGGCGCCCACAGCCGTCGTCCACTAGCGCTCGATACCAACAACGACTCGACACCCCGCTGCGGCGGGGTGTCGGTGTCTGGGCTTTGGAGGACGCGATGAAGGCCCTCTACTTCGAAACCCACGGTGACATCGACCAGCTCCGCCTGGGCGAGCGTCCCGTGCCGGAGCCCGGCGCGGGCGAGGTCCGGGTACGGCTGAAAACGGCGGCGCTGAACCATCTCGACCTCTTCGTACTGCGCGGCCTCCCAGGCATCCCGGTGGCGCTCCCCCACATCGGCGGCGCCGACGGCGCCGGGTTGGTTGACGCCGTGGGGGCGGGCGTCGTGGGAGTCGCCGTCGGCGACGAGGTGGTCTTCGATCCGGGGATCTCCTGTGGTAGCTGCGAGCTCTGTCTGAAGGGTGAGCACTCGCTGTGCGTGCATTTTCGCCTCCTCGGCGAGCACGTCGACGGTACCTTCGCCGAGGCGGTCGTGGTGCCCGCTGCAGGTGTAGCGAGACGGCCAGAGCACCTGTCGTGGGAGGAGGCGGCGGCGTTTCCCCTCACCTTCCTCACGGCCTGGCGCATGCTCTTTTCGCGTGGCCGCCTGGCGCCGGGCGAGAGCGTACTGATCCATGGCATCGGCGGTGGCGTCTCGCTGGCCTGCCTGCAACTCGCCAAGGGCGTGGGCGCGAGGGTCTTCGTGACCTCTCGCTCGGAGGAAAAGCTGCGGCGGGCCGGGGAGCTGGGGGCCGATGAGCTTCTCCCCGCCGGAGACGAGGTGGCGCGTGAGGTGCGGCGGCGGACGGCCAAGCGGGGGGTGGACCTGGTCGTCGACTCGGTGGGCAGGGCTACCTGGCGCCAGTCCCTCAAGGCGGCGGCGAAGGGGGGACGCATCGTCACCTGCGGCGCCACCTCCGGTCCCGATCCCGCCGAGGAGATCCCTCTCGTGTTCTGGAACCAGCTCTCGATCCTCGGCTCCACCATGGGCTCGCGTGAGGACTGGCGGCGGCTCAATGAAGCGGTGGTCAGCCAGCGGCTGCGGCCGGTTGTGGACGAGGTCGTCCCTCTCGCCCAGGGCGCGGCGGCTCACCGCCGCCTGGAGCAGGCCGCGCAGTTTGGTAAGATCGTGCTCGCCGTCGCGGGCTGAACGATGTTCGTGCGGCCGTGAGGAGGCCTTTCTTTCTGTGAGCAGTGTTACGACCGAGAACCTCGACCCCAAGGTCCTACCCCGCGCCGAGCACACCGTTTCCCGCAGCCGGATCTCCTCCGGCGCCCTCAAGGTGCTCTATCGGCTCCACCGGGCCGGGTACACAGCGTATCTGGTCGGGGGAGGTGTCCGCGACCTCCTTCTCGGCCGCACTCCGAAGGACTTTGACATCGCCACCAACGCGCGGCCGCAGGAGGTACGCCGTCTGTTCCGCAACTCGCGCATCATTGGCCGCCGGTTCCGTCTGGTGCATGTCCTGTTCGCCGGGGAGACCGTCGAGGTCTCCACCTTTCGCGCCGGCGTCGAGCCTCCTGACGTTCCAGAGGAGCCCCAGGACGACGAGCGCTGGGAGGACGAGGAGCAGGCCCAGGACGCCGCTTCGGAGACGGCGACGGACGAGAACAACATCTTCGGCACCCCCGCCGAAGATGCGCAGCGCAGAGACTTCACCATCAATGCCCTCTTCTACAACATCGCCGACTTCTCGGTGCTCGACTACGTGGGCGGCCTCGAGGACCTCGCGGCCGGCGTGATCCGCACCATCGGCGAGCCAGAGCGCCGCTTCGTCGAGGACCCGGTCCGCATGATGCGGGCGCTGGAGTACTCTGAGCGGCTCGGCTTCGCCCTCACCGACGATCTTGCCGAGGCCATTCGCAGCCGAGCCGCGCTGATCGCCGAGGCTTCGCCGGCCCGCCTCACCTACGAGCTCCTCGAGAGCCTGCGCTCGGGCGCCTCCGCCGGCATCGTGCGCGCGTGGCGGCGCTTCGGCATCCTCGAGCGTATCTTCCCTGCCGCGGCGGCCAATGGCCACGCCCTCGATCGCGTGCTGCCGGTGGTTGACCGCCAACTCGAGGCAGGCGCCCGCTTCGGCGACGCGACCCTGATCGGCGCCACCCTGCTACCCGTCTTCGTGCCGCTGTTGGACGCGGCGCGGGACGAGCACGGGCGGGTGGAGAATCCCGAGCTGCTGGGAAGGCTGCGCGACCTCGTGGGACCCACCGCGGCGCACCTGCATCTCTCCAACCACGCCGCACATCTGCTCCACCACGGGTTCTTCGCCATTTCCAAGATGCTCGACCCGCCACAGCGTGGGCGCCAGGTGCTCAAGCTCACTCGGCAGGAGTACTTCGGCGTGGCGTGGGAGCTTTACACCGTGGCGGTGGAGGCCGGCCTCTTGGCGAAGGTCGGTTACACCTCGTGGGCCAACGCGCTGTCCCGCGTGGAGAAGGGCCGGGCTGCGGAAGAGGTCGTGCCTGAGGAGAGCAGGCGACCGAGCCGCAGGCGACCGCGCCGGCGGCGGAGGAAGAAGTCGTGAGCGGCCATCTCCTCTTTCTCGTCGATGACGACGACGGCTCACGCGAGGCCATGACCCGGGCGTTGGAGCGCGTCGGTTATCAGGTGCATCCCTTCGCAGCGGCAGAGGAGGCGCTCGAGTGTCTGCATCGCGGCGATACCGTCGATGCCGTCATCTCGGATGTGCGGATGCCCGGGATGGACGGCTACGAGCTCCTCCGCGCCGTCCGTGCCGAGCGTCCCCACCTTCCGTTTCTCCTCGTCACAGCGTACGCAGATGTCGAGGACGCGGTCACGGCCATGCAGGAGGGCGCCGACGACTACCTCACCAAGCCGGTGAAGATGCAGGAGCTCCGCCGTCGGGTCCAGCTCCACCTCGAGCGGCGTGCGCTCACCGACGAAAACCGGCGCCTGCGCCAGCGCCTGGACAAGACCTTCGGCTTCGAGGGGATCATCGGCCATTCGCGAGGCATGGAGGAGCTGTACGAGCGCATGCGAGTGGTTGCGCCGACCCGATCGACGGTGCTCATCGTCGGCGAGTCGGGCACCGGCAAAGAGCTTGTGGCCAACGCGCTGCATCAGAACTCGCCGCGCGGCGACGGGCCGTTCATGGCGGTGAACTGCGGAGCCATTCCGGGCGAGATCCTCGAGTCCGAGCTCTTCGGCCACGAGCGCGGCGCCTTCACCGGAGCGCACCAACGCCGCATCGGCCTCATCGAGGCCGCGTCGGGGGGAACCCTCTTCCTCGATGAGATCTCGGAGCTGTCGCCCGAGCTCCAAGTCAAGCTCTTGCGTGTCCTGGAAGAGCGCCGGATCGTCCGCGTCGGGGGCAACGCCGAGCAGGCGGTAGACTTCCGGCTGGTGGCGGCCACCAACCGCAACCTCGAGGCCTGGGTCCGGGAGGGCCGCTTTCGCCAGGACCTCTACTACCGGCTCAAGGTCGTCACGCTCGAGATCCCGCCGCTCCGTCACCGCACGGATGACATCGCGCTGCTGGTCCAGCACTTCGTGGACCAGCTCAACCGCGAGCTGGAGCGCTCGGTGAGGAGGGTGCATCCTGCCGCGCTCGGCGCGTTCCGCCGCTACCCGTGGCCCGGCAACGTGAGGGAGCTGCGCAACCTCCTCGAGACGCTCGTCCTGTTCGCCAGAGGCGAGGAGATCACGCTGGAGGACCTGCCGCCCGAGTACCGGGTGCCCGGCTCGGCTCCGACACCGTCGGGGGGAGAGGGTCGCTGGGAGCCCCGGCCGATGGCTGAGATCGAGAAGGAGGCAATCCTCAAGGCGCTCTCCTTCACCGGCGGTCACCGCGCCAAGGCCGCCCAACTGCTCGGGATCGGCCTCCGGACCCTGCAGCGGAAGCTCAAGGAGTACGGCGAGATAGGCAAGGACGAGGAGGACGACTCCGAGGTCGGTTGATATACTGCCCGCAGCGAAAGGAGCCGCCATGGAGATTCCCGGGAAGGTGTCCGTCTACTGTCCGCTGCTCGACGCCAAGGGTACCCCCGCGACCCTGGTGGCCATCACCGGCGACGGCTACTACCACCTCGAGGTGCAGGTGAAGGGTCAACGGCACGTGGTGTTTGCGCCGATTCAACACAGCGCCCTGCTGTTTGCCGAGGCCGAGCCGGAGCGTGAGCCCGGCCTCGAGATCGAACCATAGGACCGGGTGCCGCAGAATCCCGTGCGGGCGTTGGACACTAGCTCGCGTGAATCTCCAGGCTTCGTCGCGAGACAGAGCTGCCTGGCAAGGCCGTGATTCGTCCGGGGTGGCGCCGGAGGCGCAACGGTGCGAGCCCGCATATCTCGCCAGAATTCTGTTGCGACCGCAGAAACATCAGCCACCGCGGCGCTTCTCCCCTTGGCGCCGCCTGCGACGTGCCGCAAGCACGCCTCAGCGACACCTCGGTCGAATCGCCACCCTAACTGGCGTCTTCGCGGTGTCGCGACGAACACTGGTGAGATATGCAGGCTGCCCAGCGAATGCTCCCGCCGCCGGAAGCACCGCCCTGGCCGGTGGATGTGCGGTCGGAGCACGACACTGGCGAGAGACGCGGGCTACCCGAGGTGGAGAGCGGCGAGGATCTCACGGTGGTCGAAGGCGAGGTCCACCGCCGTGAGCTCGGCGAACCAGCGGGCGTCCGCGGCGTCGCTGGCCGCCGCCAGCCGTCCTCCCACCGGGTGGCAGAGGTAGACCGCTGAGACCGTGTGACCCCGTGGGTCCCGCTGCGGGTTTGAGAAGACCCCCACCAGGCTGATGATCTCGACCTCGAGGCCAGTCTCCTCCGCGGCCTCTCGAGCGCAAGCGAGGTCGCAGGTTTCGCCCACCTCAACGAAGCCGCCGGGAAGCGCCCAGCAGCCGGCGAACGGTGGATTGGCACGCCGGACCAGTACCACGCCGCGCGCTGGGTCGAAGATGACGGCGTCGACCGTGAGGAGCGGGGTACTCAGCATGTTGAGAAGGGTAGAGAACGAAGAGCGGAGAGTAAAGCGGAAAGCACGAAGAACCCCCCAGAACCTCACACCTGCCGTGGAGCACCACGGCCGAACTCTGTGCCCTTCGCGTGCCACGGGGACGTCCGGCGGACCGAGTGGCGACAGCTCCCGCCGGCATCGCCCCGCGGTTGACCCCACCAGGTGAGCTGCTGCCCTCCCGGAATGGGATGGGCGCGGACGCCTGTTCCTGGGAGCGTGAAGCAGTCCCCGGAACTGACACGCATTCTCGGCACATCGTGGCCGCTTGTTCTCGACCAGTTGCGAGATGCGGTCATCGTCATGGACCGAGAGCGGACGCTTCGCTTCGTCAACGATCCTGCGCGTCTCCTCCTGGGCTACGAGGAGGATGAGGTCCTGGGCTCTCGGTGCCGCCTTACCACCCGCGGGGTTGACTGCGAGTGTGCCTGCCCGCTCACCTTCGCCCTGGAGCACGATCTCGAGACCGTGCGCGACTTCACCGCCGTATACCTGACCAAGGCCGGGAAGCCGGTGCATCTCAACGTGACCATCGTGCCGCTGCGCGACGCCGCCGGCGACTTCCTCGGTGCGGTCGAGGTGCTGCGGCCGACCCTGCCCTCTCTCGGTTTCTACCTGGCCGGGGCTAGCGATCTCGCTCAGTCGTTGCGCCGGCGGGCGGGCGAGCTGGCACGCATGCGAGATCCAATCCTGCTGATAGGGGCGGCGCCCGCCTGTGCCGACGTGGCCCGCGCAGTGCATCGCCTCGGCGGTCTCGGAGACGAGCTCTTCCACCGGCAGAGAGGAGAGACGTCCGACGCCCTCGGGTGGCCGCCTGGGACACTCTACGTCGATGCCGAGGACGTGGATGAGCCGACGGCGGTTCCGGTGGTGCAGGGATGGCGAGTGGTGGTGGGCGCGCGGGTGCGGCCCCCGGAGGTGTCCCCGCACTGGCAGGAGCTCGAGCTCCCCACCCCGGACCAGCGCATTGCCGATCTGCCGTTCATGGTTGCCGCCTGGGTGGATGAACTGGCCCCAGGGTTGGGACTCGCTCCCGGCGCCTCGGCACGGCTATGTCAGCAAGCGCTCGAGCTCGGGCTGGCGCGTCTCGCAGAGATCCTCACCGCGGCGGTGGCGGTGGCCGACGGTGAGCTCCGGGAGGAGCACCTGCCCGAGCCCCCCGCCGACAACGGCTTGGTGGACGACATCCTGGGGAGCGCCAACCCGCTGGAGTCGCTCGAGGCGAGGGTCCTTTGCGAGGTGCTCGAGCGGCATGGCTGGCGCATGCAGGAGGCCGCCGACCGGCTCGGCATGTCGCGGGTGACGCTGTGGCGCAAGCTCCGCGAGCACGGCATTCAACGGCCGGCTGCGGACTGATCCGCAGCGTCCGACCGGAGTCTGCCGTGCGAATGCGGCGGCGGTCCTCGAGGCCGTCGATGCCGGGCAACATGATGTCCAGGATCGTCAGCTCGAAGGTGGGATGATCCATCGCCAGGGCATCCAGTGCCGCCTCGCCGGTGGTCACGCTGACCGCGTCAAAGCCCTCGATCTCCAGATTGCGGCATAGCCCCCTCGTGAGCAGGACGTCATCCTCGACCGCCAGGAGCGTGGGATTCGCGTAGGGCTGGTGCGGCATGCCTCTCCCTGTCCCGGAATCATGGCTCACCCGTCCGAGGATGCTTCGCATGCTACAATCCGCGGTCGCATGAGCGACGGAGGTGGAGCATGCAGCGGACACTGAGTGGCCTGATCGTGGCAGCCCTGGTCCTTGCCGCCGTACCGGCGATGGCGGGGAAGATCGGATGGGTGGAGGTGGAACGGGCGGCCGCCACAGTCAAGGAGGGCAAGCAGGTCCTCAAGCAGCTCAGCGAATGGGCCAAGCCGCGCCAGGAGCAGATCAAGGGGCTCGCCAACGCAGCGCAGGTGGCGCGCCAGCAGGCCACGAGCCAGCGCGGGGTGGCCAGCAACGAGGCGGCCGACCGCCTTGAGCAGGACGCGGTGGCGGCGCAGCGGCGCTACGAGGACGAGGTCCGCGCGTACAAGCGCGACTACGACCAGAAGCAGAACGAAATGCTCAAGCCAGTGGCAGATCGCCTCAACGCGGTAATCAGCGACTACGCCAAGGCCAACGGCTTCGACGCGGTGCTCATCTTCAAGCCGCGGACAATTATCTACCTGAACGAGACCTCGGACCTTACGGACACCATCATCAAGCTCTACGACGAGCGCTTCCCGGCCAGCGACAGCTGAGCTCCGCGCACGTCACAGGGCCGCGAGGAAGCCGGTCACCGCGCTGGTGAACTCCTCCGGGGACTCCAGGCTGCTGAGATGGCCCGCCCCCGGAATCTTCACCAGCCACGAGCTTGGCAGGGCACGGGCCATGGCCTCGGCCTCATCGGGCGGCGTCAGAGCGTCCTCGCCACCCACAATCACCAGGGTCGGCACCAAGATGCCGGGCAGAACCGGGGTGGAGTCCGGGCGGTCGCGCATGGCCGCGAGGGCCGAGGTAACCGCGGCGACCGACTGGTCGAGGGCGAGCTCACGGGCCAATTCGACGGTCCCGGGGAAGGGGTCAGGCGAGAGCAGAGCGGGCAGGAGGGAGTCCACGAAGGCGGGGAGCCCGTCGTCATGCACCCTGCGGATGGCGGCATCGCGGCTGCCCCGGGCCGCTGTGGTGTCGGCTGCGGCGCGGGTATCCGCCAGGATCAACGCCTCGAGCCGCTCGGGATGGAGGGCGGCCAGCCGCAAGGCGACGTACCCCCCCATGGAGAGCCCGCCGAGCACCACCGGCGCGGCCCCCACCAGCTCTCCCAGCAGCTCCTCTACGCGCTCAACCCAGTCGTCGAGGCTGGCAGGCGCGTCCACCGATGCCGACTCGCCGAAACCCGGGAGATCCACCGCGACGACCTGCGCAAGATCCGCCAGGGCTTCCACCTGGGGTAGCCACAGGCGGCGGTCGAAGGGAAAGGCATGCAGGAGGACAAGGGTTGGTCGGGCATCGTACAGCTCGAACCCTAGGCTGGCGTGGTGGTTGGCCATGGTGCACCTCGTCTTTCACTGTACCAGCTCGGGCCGGATGTGGACTGCTATACTCCTGCGGTTTATGGCGTTTCTGCCAACCGTGAGGCTCACCGCCGGGATCGGGCTGGTGGTGGCGCTGGCGGCGCCGCTGGCGGCCGCCGGACCAGCCGGTCCCGAAGTCCTGGAGGTCGTCCGCCAGCAGCTACCTCCTCGAATGGAGGCCGGCCAGAGCCTGACCGTGCCGCTGACGCTCGCCAACAGGAGTGACCGGATCTGGGACCCCGCCGCTCACTTCCACGTGGGGGCCCACTGGTTCGGGTTGGACGGCGAGGTCGTGCGCTGGGACGGACCGCGCACCGGCCTCCCCCACCCGGTACCCGCCGGTGCGGAGGTCGACCTCCAGGCTCGCCTCGAGCCGCCGTCCGTCATCGGCACTTACTTGGTGCAGTGGGATGTCGTCCAGGAGGGTGTCGCGTGGCTCTCCGAGCGCGCCGCGACCCCACCGCCGCGCTTTGCCGTGGAGGTGGTGCCGCGTCGCCCGGCTGACGCCTTCTCGGTGCTCGAGTCGAGCCTGCAGGGACGGCTCTGGGCGGGCCGCCGAACCATCGTGCACCTGCGTCTGCGCAACGACGGCAGCAGAACCTGGGACCCGACGGCAGGCTTCAACGTCTCGTACCATTGGCAGACCGATGACGGCGCCGACCTGATCTTTGAAGGCGAACGGACGCCTCTGCCGCACAGGGTGGCGCCCGGCGACACGGTGGACATCGGGGTTCGGCTGCCGGTTCCGGAAGTGCCCGGCCGCTACCGCCTGGAATGGGACATGGTGGAGGAGGGGGTGACCTGGTTCAGCCAGAGCGACCCCACCCCGGAGCCGGCGGTGGCGGTGCATGTGGTCGCACCGCCGCCGCTTGCGGCGCTCGCTTTCGTAGCGGCGCTGCTCCTCGCTGCGCTGGTATGGACGGCACGGCGGCGAGGATGGAGCGGCTGGCCGGTGCGCGCGCTCGCGCTCGCCGACCTCGGGTGGGTGGCGATCTCCCTGCTGGTCAAGGAGCCGGTGATCCTCCACCTGGCCAGGCGGATGCCCGAGCCCGGCCAGCTCTGGCTCGTGGGGGCCGGAGTGGCCCTCGTGCTGCTCGCGCTGCTGGCGCTGCCGCTGCGGCTGCGGCCGGCGGCGGCGTGGGGCGTGGCCGCGTTGGCCGGGCTGGTGGTGTTGGCCGACTCGGTTTACCTGCGCTACTTCGGCGACGTGCTGTCGCTGGCAGCGGCTCGCGGGGCCGGGCAGGTGCCCCAGGTCGCGTCCAGCATCCGCGAGCTGTTGGCGCCACGCGACCTCTGGCTCTTGGCCGACCTCCTGCCGGGCGCCGTGCTGGCGGTGGGCGTGGTCCGGCTGGCGCGCCGCACCACTGTACTGCGTCGGCGGTGGGTGGCGGCGGCGCTGCTGGTCGTGGTTGGTGGGGGCGGAATCGTGGCGGGGCGGGTCGTGCGCGCGGCCCCCGAGCGTTTCGTCCAGGTGTTCGAGAACCTTACGGTGGTGCAGCAGGTTGGCCTCTACAATTACCACCTGCTGGACGCGTTGTGGCAGGCGGCGGCGCGCTTCCGGCCGCCGCTGGACGACGCCGAGCTCAGCCGGGTTCGGGGTTGGCTCGCGGCCCGTGCGCCGCTGCGGGCGGGGGCCGGCCCGGACTTCGCCGCCGCCCACGGTCGCAACCTCCTGATGATCCAGGTGGAGTCGCTGCAGCGATTCGTGGTGGGCCTCAGAGTGGAAGGGCAGGAGATCACGCCGTTCCTGGACCGGTGGCGGCGGCAGGGGCTGTGGTTCCCCCGGGTCAACGACCAGACCGACGAGGGCCGGACCTCCGATGGCGAGCTCGCCACCCAGACCTCACTCCTGCCGTTGGCGCACGGGGCGGCGGTCTTCCGCTACCCCGACAACCACTTTGCCAGCATCGCTCGGGTGCTGGCCGCGCACGGGTATCACACCCTCTCGGCGGTACCCTTCCCCGGCTCGTTCTGGAACCGGCGCCTCACCCACCCCGCCTGGGGTTTCGACACGAACCTCTTTGACGAGGCCTTTGCGCCCGGTGAGCGCATCGGCTGGGGGCTCAACGACCGCGCGTTCCTGGAGCAGATGGCCCCCCGCCTGGAGACCCTGCCCGAGCCGTTCTGCGCGTGGCTCATCACGCTGTCGCTGCACTACCCCTTCGAGGGGTTCCCGGACCACCTCAAGGAGCTCCACCTCGGACGTTGGGAGGGCACCGAGCTTGGCAACTACCTGCACACCATGCACTACCTCGACGCCGCTCTGGCCGGCTTGGTGTCCGAGCTCGCCCGCAGCGGTCTCGCCGAGCGTACCCTCATCGCCGTCTGGGGTGACCACGATGCCGGCTTCGGCTGGAGCCCGCGGCTCGAGCCCCTGCTCGGGATCCGCCACGACGAGGTCGACTGGATCCTGGAAGACCGCGTGCCGCTCCTGGTGGTGGCCCCGGGCGCTGATGAGCTGATGCGCGAGGTGGACGTCGAGGCGGGGCAGACGGACGTGGCCCCCACCCTGCTGGCGCTGCTGGGCGTGGACCCGGCGCCCTACGCCTTCGTCGGGCGCAACCTCCTGGGGGCACCCGGCGACGGTCCGGTGGTCGAGCCCGGGGATCTGTGGGTGGACGGCTCCCACCTGTACGTGAGCCGTGGCGCCGCCTTCGCCGAGGGCGCGTGCTATGACGTCGCCCGCCGCGCTCCGGTGGCGCTGGAGGCGTGCCGGGCCGCGGATGCGGTTGCCCGGGAGGAGCGCACCATGGCCGGACTCATCCTGTCGTACGACCTCCAGGAGCGCCTCTCGACGGGCCCACTCGACGGCGGCGCGCCATGAAGGCGAGCCGCCTCCTGCGAGGCCTGCTGCTGTGGGGCGATCGGCCCGGCGTCGTCAATCTGGCGGCCACCGCCGCCACCGTGGGCATGCTCGTGTGGTCGCGCTTCGCGCTCCTGGCGTCGGGGCCGTGGGAGTGGGACGAGACCCTCTTCGCGCGGGGAATCTACGCCTTCAGCCTTGCCGCCCACTTCCCTCACCCGCCCGGCTTTCCGGGTTGGCTGGCCATTGGCCATCTCCTGCTGCCGCTGGCGGGCACACCGCTGGCGGCGCTGCAGTGGGCCACGGCCGCTGCCTCGGTGCTGGCGGTGTGGCCCTTGGCAGCCCTGGGCCGGCGGGTGGCGCCTCCGGCTGTGGCCACCGCCGCGGCCGTCCTCGTGCTGCTCGCCCCGGGGCCCTGGTTGCACGCGGTTCGGGGCTTTTCTTCGACCGCTGCTGCGGTCCTCGCCCTGGCAGCGGCAGTGGTCGCCGTGCGCGGCCTCGAGCGCTGGCGGGCAACCGCCTTCACCCTGCTCGTGACCGGCGCCTTCCTGATCCGTCCGATCCTGCTGCCACCCCTCGGCGTCCTCTGGCTGGCCGGAGCGGTGGGGGTCCGCCCGCGCCGCCGGCTGCTCCCCGGACTGGCGCTGGCTGCCGCTGCGGTGCTCGGCGCCACCTGGGCGATGGCGGCAGCGGAGGGGGGGTGGGGCGCCATGGCGGCCGCCTTTGCCGCCCATGCCGGGCGCCACTTCTCCCGCCTGGTGAACAACCCCGGGGGGGTCGCGCACCTGGGGTTGGTGAAGGGCCTCGGGGGAGCTGCGCCAGCGGCGGCGGTGGCGGTGCTTGCTCTCCTCGGTCTCGAGGTTTGGCGGCGGCGGGCCGGCGGGCGGCAGGCGCTGGCCTGGGCGCTCGTGCTGGCCGTGGCGGTGCTCCAGCTCCTGTTCCTGCAGAATCGGACCTACAGCCGCTACGCGGTGCCGGTGCAGCTGGCCCTGGCTCCGCTGGCGGCGGGCGCGGCGGCCGCCGTCGCGCCTCCCGCAGTGGCGGTGGCGGGGCTCGGCGGTCTCGCCCTGGTGCTGGCGGGGGGAGCCTATCCCCTCGTGGTGGAGCAGCACGCGTCGCAGCTGCCGGGCTGGTGGGCGGTGGACACGGCGGAACGGATCGCCGCCGTGCACGGCACCGCCGTGGTGGTGGAGCCGGAGCTCTACCCCTTCGCCTCGTACTGCTGGTACCTGGCGGGACGAGGTCGCTGGCCGGACACGCCGAAGCTGGTCCTGTCGCCGTGGGCGCCGGAGCCGTGGGCGGGGGTCGATCGTCCCTACCTGGTGGCTACCGACCACCCGGACCGCTACCTGGCGCCGCTGGCAGGCCGCTCGCTCACAGATCGCTGGGTGTCCGACGCCATGCGGCCCCTCACCCAGGACCGATTCCTCGAGGCTGAAGTCCTCGCCAACCCGCCGTTGCCGGTGGGTAGGTGGTGGCCGGTGGAGCGGACGCCGGCCGGCGAACCCTTCATGTGGGCATCCGCGGGAGCGTCCCTGGACCTGCCCCCGCTGCCGCCCGGCAGCGGCCTCGAGGTCGAGCTCGAACCGGCTCCGGGGCCGGCGCCGTTGGTGGTGCTGGTCAACGGGCGCCCGGCGGTGACCTTGCCGGGCTCTGCCGGCCAGCGGTACCAATGGCTCTCCCCGGACCTCTTCCACGGGGCGACCGGGAACCGGCTGACGCTGGAGCGTGCCGCCGTGTACCGGCCGTCGGGACGCGACGGACGGCCCCTCGCGGTGCGGGTGTTCGGAGTCCGCGTGCTGGGACCCGCGGTGCCCTGGGCCGGCGCGCTGGGGACCCCCGCCGAGCGGGCGCGGCTGCGCGCGGTGCTGGACGGTGCCTGGGAGGCGGAGCGGTTCGCCGGGCTCGGTGAAGGAGTGTGGCTCCGCCCCGAGGCAACGCTCGCCCTGCCGGCGGGCGAGGGTACGCTGCACCTGTGCGTGGCGGCGCCACGTCCGCGGTCGCCGCGGCTCGAGGTGTGGGTGGGAGAGCGGCTGGCCGCGGGCCCGCTGGCGGTGGGCAGCGGTGTCACCAGGGTGAATGTTCTCCTGGGGCCTGGAGAAGGCGTCGGTGGCCGGGTGCAGCTCCGGCTGGTGAGCGACGTCTTCGTCCCGGCCGCGGCAGGGCTCGGGAGCGACCGGCGAGAGCTCGGCGTCGTCCTGCTCGGCGCCTCCTTCGATCCGCCGCGCCGTGTGCGCGCCGGGTGGGCGTGGTGAGGCACCCCTCGGCCAGCGCTTGACGGGGTCCGGAGCCGCACCTAGGATGGGGGTGTCCCCCCACGCTGCGGATCCCCGCAGGAGGAGTTCTCATGAGTGCGAACCCGGATAAGCTCAAGGCATTGGAAACAGCGCTCGGACAGATCGAGCGGCAGTTCGGCAAGGGCGCGATCATGCGCCTGGGTGCTGCGCCCAAGATCGCGGTCAACACGATCTCGACGGGGTCCATCGCGCTTGACGCCGCCCTTGGCGTGGGCGGAGTGCCGCGCGGTCGGGTGGTGGAGATCTACGGCCCGGAGTCGTCGGGCAAGACCACCCTCGCCCTGCACATCATCGCCAACGCCCAGAAGGCCGGCGGCCTCGCCGCCTTCATCGACGCCGAGCACGCTCTCGACTCTGATTACTCGGGCAAGCTCGGAGTGTCCATCGATGATCTCCTGGTGTCGCAGCCGGACTACGGCGAGCAGGCCCTGGAGATCGCCGAGACGCTGATCCGCTCGGGCTCGGTGGACGTGATCGTGGTGGACTCGGTGGCCGCGCTGGTGCCCCGGGCGGAGCTCGAGGGTGACATGGGCGACGCACAGATGGGCCTGCAGGCGCGGCTCATGTCCCAGGCCCTGCGCAAGCTTGCCGGTCTCGTGTCCAAGTCCAACACCTGCCTGGTGTTCATCAACCAGGTTCGGGAGAAGATCGGGGTCATGTTCGGCAACCCCGAGACCACCACGGGCGGCCGCGCGCTCAAGTTCTACACCTCGGTGCGCATCGATATCCGCCGGACGAGCTCGCTCAAGCAGGGCGACCAGGTCATCGGCAACCGCACCAAGGCCAAGGTGGTCAAGAACAAGGTGGCGGCGCCGTTCCGGATTGCCGAGTTCGACATCCTCTACGGTGAAGGCATCTCCCGCACCGGTGAGCTCCTCGACCTCGGCATCGAGCACCGCGTGGTGCAGAAGTCGGGATCCTGGTACTCCTATGGTGACGTCCGCCTGGGTCAGGGCCGCGAGGTGGCCCGCGCGTTCCTGACCGAGAATACCGAGGTGGCGGGCGAGATCGAGGCTGCCATCCGCGCCCAGATCGGCATCGATCCGGCACTCACCGAGGACGAGGACTGACCTGACCGGCATGCGCCGACCGGATCCGTCGTGAAGGCGTGGGTGGTCCGGCGCCCTGGGCCGCCCGACGCCTTGGTGCTGGAGGATCGAGGAGACCCGAGCCCCGGCCCTGGCGAGGTGCTGGTGCGGGTGCGCGCCATCGGCCTCAACTTTGCCGACTGCATGGCGCGGTTGGGGGTGTACCCCAACACCCCGAGGCCGCCGTTCGTCCCCGGCATGGAGGTGGCGGGCGAGGTATGCGGTCACGGCGCCGGCGTGCGGGCGCCGGCGCTGGGGACCCCGGTTGCGGCGGTGCCCATCTTCGGCGGTCACGCGGAGCTGGTGGCGGTGCCGGCCAGTCACGTGGCGCCCCTGCCGCCCGGCATGAGCTGGGACGAGGGGGCCGCGGTGGCGGTGACCGGTCTGACCGCCGATTGGGCCCTCCACGTGGTGGGGCGCGTGCGCTCCGGCGACCGTGTGCTGGTGACCGCTGCGGCTGGCGGCGTTGGCACGATGCTGTTGCAGCTGGCCGGCCGCGCCGGAGCGCGGGTGCTGGCGGTTGCCTCGACCCCGGCCAAACGTGAGCTGGCCGCCTCTCTGGGAGCGGCAGCCACCGCCGACTACCGCGGCTGGCCGGCCGTGGCCGACGCGTGGGACGGCCTCGACCTGGTCGTCGACGCAGTGGGCGGCTCGATCGTGCGGCGCGCCTGGCGTCGGCTCGGCGGCGACGGCCGCTACGTGCTCTACGGCTTCGCCGCGGCCGCCGGCCCCCGGCGCGTGCGCTGGCTGCGGGCCGCGCGCGAGTGGCTGGCCATGGGCCTCATCCAACCCATGACGTTGGTCTCGAGCTGCCGTACGCTCGCCGGTTTCAACCTCTCGCTCGTGCCGCAGCTGGCCGGCGAGCTTCACGAACGTTTCGAGCGCTTGCGGGCGGCGCTGACGGCGGGGGAGCTGCGTCCGGTGATCGGCTTGCGCGTCCCCTTCGGCGAGCTCCCGCGGGCCCATGCCGCGCTGCAGGGCCGGGCGACGACAGGCAAGGCCGTGGTGCTGGTAGACTGACGTCGGAGGTGGAGCGATGAGCCTGAGTGTCCGTTTCTCTCGTGTGTTCCTGGCAGCGATGCTTCTGCCTGGCTGTGCGGTGGCCCAGCAGGCAAAGAAGCCGACGACGGCCGGCAACACCGCGCCGCGCCCGGCGCAGGACTCCGAGCTCCTCCGCTTCGTCCGCCACCTGGAAGCGTGGTACCCCGACTCGACCTATGAGGTGAAGGTGGACAAGAGCTACCCCACCGCCTCGGGGACCTACCGGATGGTCCAGGTGGACCGTACCTGTGCCCTCCAGTTCCTCTCCGGCAGCACGAGTATCCTCATCGACGAGGTCACCGGCTCTGCCTGGGTGGGGGCGGTCGCCACGCTGCGCACCGACCAGATGGGGTCGTCGCTCGAAGGGCTCAAGCCCTACGTCGCGAGCTTTCTGCCCCAGGCCCTGGCTCAGAACATGGGCCTGCAGACGAGCCTGAGCTGGGACGTCAAGGGACGTCGTTCAGGTGCGCTGATTCCGTACGTCCTGCAGGTGCAGAGTGGCTATGGCCGCTACCCCAAGTCCGGCGCGGTCACCGCCGACGGCAAGTACCTGGTGCTGGGCTCGGCAGTCCCGTGGAGTAGGGACCCGGTGGAGTATCGGCGGGCGGCGTTGGACGCGAGCCCGCTGGTGATGTGGGACCATCCCGGCAAGGGGAGCAAGGTCGAGATCGTCGAGTTCTCCGACTTCGAGTGTCCGGGTTGTAAGGCCAAGTGGCCGGTCATCCGCAAGGTGCTCGACACGTTCGGAACGAAGGTGCGGCACGGCATGGTGAACTTCCCGCTCACGACCATCCATCCCTGGTCATTCAGGGCGGCGAGCGCGGCCTGGTGCGTCGACCAGCAGGGCCCGGGAATGCTGATTCCGCTCAAGGAGCAGTTCTACTCCCTCCAGAGCCAGATGGAGGTGAGCCAGGTGGGGCCCACAGCGCAGGACTTCGTGAGCGGCCACGATCTCGACGAAAGTGCTTTCCAGGCCTGCTTCCTTAAGCCGGCGTCGCTGGCAGCGGTGAACAGCCAGCTGGGTCTGGGCAGCGAGATGGGCGTGAACGCCACCCCCACCTACTTCATCAACGGCTGGAAGGTGCAGGCACCGAACGAATCGTGGCTGATCCCGCTGGTGAAGCGCCTGATGAACGGCGAGGAGCCCTAGCCTGCCCCACCCGCCCAGGGCTGAGGTCATGAAGTGACGAGGTACTGAGGCTCTTCGCTCGTCCTCCCGTCTCGACGAGGGACGAGGCACGCAAGACGCTGAGTCCGTCCACGGATCTGTCATCTCAGGCCGCCAGTCGGTTGGTCGCAGCCTCGGCTCATCTCCCAACCCATCATTCCTTTCGGTTCCCGCAGTCCCCGACGAGCACGGGCCCCTCCTCGGGGTCAGTGGGAGTTGAAGGCATAGCCCTTGCATCATCAGCCCCGGGGGAGGGAGCGTGACGAAGAGCTCGACCACCGAGACGACCTGCGGCGGCTGCCGCCACTTCGTGGACGACCCCGCCGAGCTGGAGCGGGCGCTCACCGGCATTCTGATTCTCTCCTCGACCTATGGCTCGACCCGTGGGCGGGCCGGGATCTGTGGCGTGACGGGGCGGTTCCACGACCCCCTCGTCGCCTGCGACGAGTTTGCTGCACGGGAGGATGTTCCCCTGGGAGAGCGTGCTCTGTTACCAGCGGGTAACAATGGCCAGGGGTCTGCCGGCGGCGACGGGAGGTGACGGATGGCTGAAGCGTTGGAAATCGGCTGGGTGCGGCGGAACCCACCGCCCGGCCGCACGGCGGCGACGCTGGCGCAAGAGATCCTCTCCCGCTGCCGCGGGGAGGGACCGCCCAACTGCACCGGCCGCTGCCCGCTGCACGTGGACGCCCGGGGCTACGTCCGCCTCACTGCGGAGGGCCGCTACCGCGAGGCGCTCCAGCTGGTACGCGAAAAGCTGCCCTTCCCGGGCATCCTCGGCTATGTCTGTGCCCATCCCTGTGAGATGGGCTGCAAGCGCCTCGACGAGGACGCTGCGGTGCACATCCGGGACCTCAAGCGCTTCCTCGCAGAGTGGGAGCCAGGTCCACCCGAGCACCTGCTCGACCGCGAGGCGGAGCGAAGCCAGCGTGTCGCGGTGGTGGGCGGCGGTCCGGCCGGGCTGCTCGCCGCCCACGACCTGTGCCGCCGCGGCTACGCCGTGACCCTGTTCGAACGGGACGACGAGCTCGGGGGCTGCCTCGTGAACGGCATCCCGCCCTGGCGGCTGCCGCGCGCAGTGGTGGAGCGCGAGCTCTCGATCATCACCGCGCTCGGTATCGAGGTGAGGACCGGCACCACGTTGGGCCGCGACCTCCAGCTCGAGGAGCTTCGCCGCGACTTTGACGCGGTCCTCGTGCTGGTGGGCCACGGCGGCGGCTGTGAGCTGGAGGAGGCAGGTACACCGGGCCTTTCCTGGCGGAGTGCGGGTGCGCTCGATGTGGACACGGTGACCTGCTCGACCAGGCTGCCGGGGGTGTTCGCAGGGGGCGACCTGGTGACCGGCCCCGCCACGGTGGTGGACGCCATGGCTACCGGACGGCGCGCGGCGGAGTCGGCGCACCGCTTCCTCCAAGGTCAGGACATCGTGGCAAACCGGGAGCCGCTACGCCCCGGACGGCTGCTGTGGACGCTCGAGAGCGACCCCGTCGAGCTTGCCGCCCGTCGCCGCCCGCCCACGATGGTGGAGACCGCCGCGGCGCCGCTGACCCCTGGGGAGGCCCGTGCAGAGGCCGACCGCTGCCTCGACTGTCAGTGCGGTCTGTGTGTCAGTGACTGTGAGTTCCTTGCCACCAACTGTCGCTCACCGCGCGATCTTGCGCGTCGGGTGCTCGCTGGGCTCGAGCCGCTCGAGGTCCGCAGCATGGTGTACTCGTGCAACGTCTGCTCGCTGTGCGCCGAGGTGTGCCCCGAGGGCCTCGACACCGGCGAGATGCTGCTGGAAGCGAGACGCGAGGCGGTGGCACAGGGGCTCGGCCCACTGCCTCAGCACAAGGGCATCGTCAGCTATTTCAAGGCGGGGATCGGCTCGACCTTCAGCCTGCTGATGCCAGAGCCCGGGCGCCGGCGCAGCAAGCGGCTCTTCTTCACCGGGTGTGCCCTTCCCGCGGTCGCGCCGCGCCACGCACTCACGGTGTACGAGGCGTTGCGGCGAGCGGCCCCCAGCACTGGTGTGCTGATGTACTGCTGTGGTGCGCCGGTCGAGGTCCTCGGCATGGAGGAGTCCTTCGCCCAGGCCCATGACGAGATCCTCCGCATGGCCGAGAGCGTGGGTGCCGAGGAGTTGGTCACCGCCTGCCCTGACTGCACCCACACCCTCAAAGCGCGCGTGCCGGAGATCAAGGTCCGGACGGTATGGGAGTATCTGGCCGACGACTGGCAGCCGCCGCGCCGGCACGAGGGCGCGGTGGTGTCCATCCATGACTCCTGCAAGGCCCGTCACGAGCCCGAGCTGCAGAGGGCGGTGCGGACCCTGCTGCAGGGTGCCGGCGCCGTGGTGGAGGACGTGGAGTACCGCGGCGAGCAGTCGCGCTGCTGCGGCTTCGGCGGGATGATCTACCCGGTGGCGCCGCAGCTCAGCCAGCGGATCTCGCGCCGTCGCGCGGGCGAGTCGCCGCTGCCGATGGTCACCTACTGCGCCGGCTGTCGTATGGCGCTGGCCGGGGTGGGAAAGGACTCCATTCACATTCTCGACTTCATGCTCGGCGACGACTGGCAGGAGGGCGCCGCGGCCAAGCCGCCGGGGACCATTTCCCGCTACTTGAACCGCCTTCGGACCAAATGGGCGTTCAAGCGCCTGCGCCCGCTCCGGGCCGACGAGGAGGCGTCATGAGCGGCGACGCGGTGCAGATCACGGTGAACGGCAGGACGCTGGAGGCGCCGAAGGGTGCTCGCCTCCTCGACGTCCTCGAGCAGAACGGCATCCGCGTGCCCACGCTGTGCGACGACCCTCGCCTCACGCCCTACGGCGGCTGCCGCTTGTGCCTGGTGGTACGCCGTGACGGGCGCGGAGGGCTGGTGCCGGCGTGCTCCACGCCGGTTCAGCGGGGCATGCAGGTGGAGACCGAGACCCCGGAGGTCGCCGCCGCACGGCGGCAGCAGCTCCAGCTCCTGCTCCTCGACCACCGGATGGAGTGTCCGGCGTGCGAGCGCAACGGCGAGTGCCGTCTCCAAGAGCTGGTCTATCGTTACGGCCTCCCGGAGCAACCGGTCCCCTTCCAGCGGGTATCCCGGCCGTGCGATACCGGCTCCCCGGTGATCATGCGCGACCCCGAGAAGTGCGTGCTCTGCGGCCGTTGCGTGCGCCTGTGCGAGGAGGTCCAGGGGGTTGCGGAGATCGGGCTCGTCAACCGGGGCCTGGAGAGCCGCGTGGCAACCCTTCTCGACCGGCCCCTGTCCTGCGAGCTGTGTGGGCAGTGTGTGAACGCCTGCCCGGTGGGAGCCTTGGTCGCTCGGCCCTACCGCTCCGAGGTGCCGTCCTGGCTGCGGACACCCGTCACCACGACCTGCTCCCTGTGCAGCTGTGGCTGCCAGGTCACGGTGGAGACGGCCGAGGGGCGCATCGAGAGGGTGACCTCGCGGGTCGAGGATCAGCCGAACCGGGGCAAGCTGTGCGCCAAGGGTTGGCTGGGTTGGGATGTCGTCGGCAGCCCCGAGCGGCTCACCCGGCCTCTTGTGCGGCGCGACGGCCGGCTGCAGGAGGTGGACTGGGAGGAGGCCCTGACCGCGGTTGTGAAGGCTCTGGCCGACGCTCGCGGGGCGGGCAAGGCCATCGTGGGAGTTGGTAGCGCCCGGCTCGCCTGCGAGGATGCGTACCTCTTCCAGCGCCTGCTGCGGGAGGTCGTGGGCACGCCACATGTGGAGCTCGGCCCGGTGGGGGGAAGCGAGGCGCTGGTGGAGGGCATGGGAGCGGTGACTGGGACGCCGAGCTCCTCCGCCACACTGGACGACGTGGCCGCCTCAGATGTTGTGCTGATGCTGCGCGCCGATCCCACCCGGACCCACCCGCTGGTCAAGACGGAGATCGTCCAGGGCGTGCGCCAGCGCGGGCAGACCTTGATCCTCGCCCAGGCGCTGTCCGCTCAGCTCGGCCGCCATGCCGCGTTCGACCTGAAGCTGAACCCCGCCAGCGAGGAGGCTCTCCTCGCCGGCCTCGCCGCCCTCCTGCTCGCGAGCGGGGCGGGTGCCGAGCTGGCGGAAACGGACGGTTTCGAAGAGTGGAAGGCGTCGCTGGAGCCGTTCACGCCCGCCGTGGTGGAGAAGTGCACGGGAGTGACGGCCGAGCGGCTGGAAGGGCTCGCCGCTCGTCTCGCCGATGCCCGCTCGGTGACGGCGGTCGTGGCGACCGGCCTGGGGATTCCCGGGGACGAGGCGGGGGTCGTGCGGGCCGCTGCGGCCCTCGTCGCCCTGCTGGGGCCTGCGGGACGGGGAGTCCTCGTGCTGGGGGAGACGGCGAACGTGCAGGGCGCAGTGGATGTCGGGCTGTGGCCCACGCTGCTGCCGGGGCATCGGAGCGCCGACGAGGCCGAGGCCTGGAGTGATCAGGCCTTCGGTGTGGTGGCGCCGGCAGCTGCTGGGTGGCCGCTGGCGGAAGCATTCGCCCGCGCGACTCGTGGCGAGGTCGGCGTGCTGTGGCTGACGGGGCAGGACCCGGTGGGCGTGTGGCCGCGGGGCATGAGGCCCCGGGCGGCGGTCCGGGGCGCCGGCTCGGTGATTGTCCAGGACGCGTTTCTCACCGCGACTGCGCGGCTCGCCGACGTCGTACTACCGGTGGCGATCCTCGGCGAACGCAGCGGCAGCCTGGTGGGCGCGGACGGCATACGGCGGACGCTGCAGCCTGTGCTCACTGCCCCCGACGGCGTCCCCCAGGACGGGCAGATCTTCCGCGAGGTGGCGCGTCGCCTCGATGGGACGCTTCCAGGAGATGGTCAGTGCGCGGCCGAGCTCACCACGGTGGTGGGCTGGCCTCGTCGTGCCGGGGGCCCGATCCGGCTAGCGCCCGTGGCGCCCCCGGCGGCGGACGCGTGGAGCGGCGTCCTGCTGGACGCGGCTCCGTCCCTCTTCCATTCGGGCGCCGTCACCACCCGCAGTCGCCTGCTGCAGCAGCTGGCGCCCACGGTGGCGGTGCACATGCACCCCGCCGACGCCCGTGCCAGCGGCCTGGTGAACGGCGAAACCGTGCGGGTCACCTGCGGTGAGCGCGAGCTGCTGCTGCGGCTGCGCTTAGACCACGCCGTGCAGCGTGGCTCGGTGCTGGCGCCGTGGCACAGCAGCGGCGACAGCGCGGCGGCGCTGCTGGTGGAGGACGACCAGCCCACCGCGGTCGAGGTCCGGAGGTCACTGTGAGCAGCTCTCCGATGACGGTATCGGTACTGCCGGGCAGAGAGGACGAGCCCGACATCTACAGCGGCGCGGCAACGCTTCCGGGAGACGACGTGGCCGCGGAGGTGCAGACCCTGGTGGACGGTTGGGTCGCCGAGCACCCTGGCGGCGCCGAGCGGCTCATCCCGCTTCTGCACCGGGTGCAGCAGGAGCTGGGCTACCTGCCGTTTCCGGTGCAGGAGTACGTTGCGGACGCCCTCGAGCTCTCGCCTGTGCAGGTCTACGGCGTGGTGAGCTTCTACCACTTCTTCACCACAACTCCGCGCGGCCGCTTCCAGCTCAAGGTGTGCATGGGTACCGCCTGCTTCGTCCGACACGGTCAGAGGCTCCTCGAGGTCATCGAGAGCACTCTCGGCATCGGCGTCGGTGAGGTGAGCGAAGGTCGTCTCTTCAGCCTCGAGCAGGTGCGTTGCATCGGCGCCTGCGGTCTCGCGCCGGCGATGATGGTGAACGACGAGGTGCACGGCAACCTCACCCCCACCGACGTGCGCAAGCTGGTGCGCAGGCTGCGCGCCCAGGCTCGGCGGGAGAGCGCCGCCGCGGCGGCGGAGGAGGGTCCCAGTGGCGACGAGCGTACCTGACTCCGTAGTGTCGAAGAGCCCACTCACGCGGGCTGACCTTGCCAACCTTCGCGAGAGCCTCGCGGCGCGGGTTGCCACTCGGCGGGAGAGTCGCCGGGACGAAGTCCACGTCCGCCGTGAAGTGCTCGTGTGTGCCGGCGGAGCCTGCGTTTCCTGCCACTCCCGCTCGGTGGCTGAGGCCCTCCGCGAGGAGATTGACGGTGCAGGGCTCGCCGGGTCGACTCGCGTGGTCGAGGTGGGCTGCATGGGGCTGTGCGACGCCGGCCCGCTGGTACTGGTGGTACCCGACGGCGTGTACTACCCCAAGGTCGACGCGGAGCGGGCGCGCCGCATCGTTGTCGAGCACCTGGCGGGGAAAGCGGCGGTGGCCGATCTCGAGCTCGCCTGGGAGGCTGCCGACGGCACCATGCTGCGCAGCGGTGAGGTCCCCTTCTTCGCCCGGCAGCAGAAGATCGCGCTGCGCAACTGCGGGGTTGTGGACCCGGGCCGTCTCGACGAGTACATCGCCTTGGACGGCTACCGCGCGCTGGAGCGGGTGCTCTTCGACCTCGAGCCGGGCGAGGTGCTGGACGAGCTCAAGCGCTCGGGACTGCGCGGACGCGGCGGAGCCGGCTTCCCCGCCGGGCTCAAGTGGCAGTTTGTGCGCGAGGCGGCGGGCGATGTCAAGTACGTCGTCTGCAACGCCGACGAGGGCGACCCCGGCGCGTTCATGGATCGCAGTCTGCTCGAGGGCGACCCCTACACGGTGATCGAGGGGATGACCATCGCCGGTCGGGTGGTGGGCGCAGAGGAGGGCTTCGTCTACGTGCGCGCCGAGTATCCGCTCGCCATCGAGCGTTTGGGGGCGGCCATCGTCGAGGCACGCCGCCGCGGTCTCCTGGGTCCTGACATCCTCGGCTCGGGCGTCGCCTTCGACCTCGAGATTCGCATCGGTGCAGGCGCATTCGTATGTGGCGAGGAGACGGCCCTGATGCACTCCATCGAGGGGCGGCGGGGGATGCCGCGGCCGCGGCCCCCGTTCCCCGCCGAGAAGGGGTTGTGGGGACGCCCGACGGTGCTCAACAATGTGGAGACCTGGGCCAACGTGCCGCCGATCCTGCTGCGCGGGGCGGAGTGGTACGCCGGCATCGGCACCGAGCGGAGCAAGGGGACCAAAGTCTTCGCCCTGGCCGGCGCGGTGCGCAACACCGGCTTGGTGGAGGTCCCCATGGGGATCTCGCTGGCCGAGGTGGTGGAGGAGATCGGCGGCGGGATGCGCTCCGGGTTGGCCTTCAAGGCGGCCCAGTCGGGCGGTCCGTCGGGCGGCTGCGTGCCGGCGTCGGCGGCGTCCGTGCCCATCGACTACGAGTCATTGCAGGAGCTCGGCGCCATCATGGGCTCGGGCGGCCTCATCGTCATGGACTCCTCGACCTGCATGGTGGAGCTCGCGCGCTTCTTCCTCGAGTTCGTGGTCGACGAGTCGTGCGGCAAGTGCCCGCCCTGCCGCATCGGGACCCGGGCGATGCTCAACGTGCTCGAGCGGATCACTCGTGGAGAGGGCGAGCTCGGCGACGTGGAGCTGCTCGAGCGCCTGGCCGACCATATCCGGAAGACGTCGCTGTGCGGGCTCGGCCAGACCGGCCCGAATCCGGTGCTCTCGACCCTGCGGCACTTCCGCGACGAGTACGAGGCCCACGTGGTCGAGCGGCACTGTCCTGCGGCCCAGTGCAAGGCGCTGCTGACCTACACTGTGAGCGAGGACCTCTGCAATGGCTGCGGGATCTGTGCCAAGGCGTGCCCTTCCGGCGCCATCTCGGGGCAGATCAAGCACGTGCATCAGGTGGACCACGACCTGTGCATCCATTGCGGTGCCTGCCTGACCGCGTGTCCCACCGGAGCCATGGTGGGCCACTAGGAGGAGGATGAGCCATGGCCGAGAAGAAGGTGCTGCTCGTGGATGACGATCCGGTGTTTCTCGACGCCATCACCGCTGTGCTCGAGACGCGCTACCGGGTCGAGACCGCCGCCAACGGCACCGAGGCGCTCGCAGCCGTTGCTGCCGCGCCGCCGGATCTCGTGGTGCTCGACGTCATGATGGACCACCTGTCGGAGGGCTTCGACGTGGCACGCACCCTGCGGGGACAGGAGAGCACGTCGGACATTCCCATCGTCATGCTCACGGGTGTGGACCAAGTCTACAACCTCCGCCTCGAGATGGACGAGTCGTGGGTGCCGTGCGACCGGTTCCTCGAGAAGCCGGTGTCACCCCAGCAGCTGCTCACCGAGGTGGCCGAGCTCATCGAGTAAGTGCATACAGTGGACGAGGCAACCGCCTCCCTGGGAGCCGTCTTCGCGGGCGAGCTCTACCGGCGCCTCCGCTGGTTCCTCCGGCTGCGCTGGCTGGCGGTGGCGGGTCTGGTGCTCGCCAGCCTGGGGGGCCGCGAGCTGGGCTTCAGCGGCGCCTGGCCGAGCCTTGCTCTCCTCGGTGTCGCGATCGCGTTGGCCAACCTCTTCTTCCGGCAACGGATGGTGGCGCGGCTCTCGGCAGACTCGCCTCCCGAGGCGCTGCGCGCCTGCGCGCTCTATCAGATGCTCGTGGACCTCGCGGCGCTGATGGTGGCGGTGCATTACACCGGCGGCCTGGAGAGCCCGTTGCTGCCGTTCTTCGTCTTCCACATGGCCATCGGTACCATTCTGGTGGCCACGGACCTCATGTACCTGATGGCCTTCGGGACGTGTTGGGGTACGGTCTGCCTCTACATCCTCGAGGTCAAGGGTGTTCTACCGTACCACCCGGTGGACCCGGCCCGCCCGCTGTCGGGCCGGGCCAGCGGCCTCAACCTCGGCGCCCTCGCCGTCACACTCTTCGGCATCATCTACCTCACGGACTCGGTCATGCGCCGCTTCTGGCGCCGCAACCTGGAGCTGGCCGAAGCCAAGGGGCGCCTCGAGGAACAGACTGCCGAGCTGCAGGTCCTGCTCGGACAGATGCGTGAGCTGGAGCGGCGCAAGTCTCACTTCATGCGGATCTCCGCCCACCAGCTGCGCTCACCGCTCGGCACGGTGCGGACATCGCTGGAGGTCCTGGGGCAGGGCTTCGTGGATCCGACGTCCGAACGCGGGAGGCGCCTCATGGAGGGCGCCGTCGAGCGGGTCGACGGGCTGCTGGATATCGTCAACGACCTCCTCGAGCTGGCCAAGGTGCGGGAGGGGCGCGGCCGGGCGCCGTGGGCCCGGAACGTGTTCCTCAACCAGCTCCTCACGGACCTTGTGGACGCGCTCTCCACGAAGGCGGAGCAGCACGAGGTGAGGCTCGAGGCGGACCTCGCCGAGCCGGCGGTGCTCGACTGGGGTGTACCGCCCGACCTCGTGTTCGCCTTCGAGAACTTGGTGGAGAATGCCATCAAGTACTCCTACCCCGGCGGGCTCGTGTCGGTGCGTCTGAGCGTGGACAACGGGTCGGCGGTGGTCGAGGTGAGCGACCAGGGAATCGGTATCCCAGCAGACCTCGGCGACGAGGTGTTCTTCGAGTTCGTCAGGGCCCCGGGGGCCAAGAAGCACGCCCCGGAGGGGACCGGACTCGGCCTCGCCATTGTGCGCGAGGTGGCCGAGGGGCACGGTGGCTCGGTGACGGTGGTGAGCCGCGAGCACCAGGGCAGCACCTTCACCATGCGCCTGCCGCTGCAAAGGACGGACCCGGGCCGCGTGATGTCGTTACAATCGGGTAACGGCGGCGGTAACGTCGGCGGGGGTTCGGTACCCAGTGAGCTTCCTTAACTCTCCACAATAGAGAAGATTCACGAGTGGAACGGGGTTTGCACCTGGTCCCTGTCGGCGGGATGTTCCCGCCGCAGTCAAGGACTCGAGACAAGGAGGATGCTAATGAATCGCAGCGGTTTCTGGTATCGGGCAGCGGCAGTGGCCCTGGTCGCGGCATTCGTGCTCGTCGGCCCCGCCATCGCGGCGGAAAAGTACAAGGGCTTCGAGCGGGGTCAGTCTCTGATCACCGCAAAAGAGCTCAAGAGCCTCATGGACGCCAAGACTCCTAACCTCGTGGTCATCGCCGTGGCCAAGAGCACCGACTATGCTCTCGGGCACATCCCGGGCTCGGTGAACATCTGGCGCGGCGACTACGAGCCGGCGGAGAATGAGCCGTACCCCTTCGGTGGGATGATGCTCGACCGCCCCAACTTCGAGAAGTTCGCGCGCAGCCTGGGCGTGAACAACGACTCCCTTGTCGTGATCTACGACGAGAAGTACGATGCCGCCCGCGTCTGGTGGGGCTTCTATCTCTTCGGCAAGACGGACGCCCGCATCCTCGACGGCGGCTACCAGGCATGGAAGGCGGCGGGCTACGATGTCGACCGCCTCGGCTCCCCCGACGTCACCCCCGGCACCTTCACGGCGACGCAGCCCCTGGGCGGCTGGCTCGTGGACCTGGACTGGGTCTGGCGGGCCAAGACCGACCCCGAGATCCAGCTGTGGGACACCCGCGAGAAGGACGAGTGGACCGGTGAGAAGCTCAAGAAGGGCGCCTTCCGCAAGGGCCGGGTTCCTTGGGCCACCTTCCTCAACTGGAAGGAGTTCAAGCAGCCGGTGGCCGAGGGTGAGCAGTACACCGAGTTCAAGGACGCCGCCGGCGTGCAGAAGGTTATCGACCAGTACGGTATGGACAAGAGCAAGCACCAGATCTTCTACTGCCAGTCGGGCGTGCGCACCACCACCGAGATGTTCGCCCTCTACCTCATGGGCTGGGATCCGGCAATGCTGCACAACTACGATGGTTCGTGGATCGAGTGGAGCTACTACTCCGAGAACCCCATCGTCGCTGACTGACGAGGCCTGACCTGCAGCGCGGGGGCCGGCCTCGCCGGTCCCCGCGGCTGCTTCTCGTTGAGAAGACGGGAGATGCCCATGACAGTTCCCCCGACGGCAGCGAACCCGGATACCCAGGCGGAAGTGCCACGTCGTGGCCGCCCATGGCTCAAGCTGGTCATCGTCCTGGTCCTGCTGGCGATCGTGGTGCTCGTCGCCAACCACTTCGGGCTCTTCGACATGCTCAAGGGCGGTACGCTCAAGGAGAGGGTGGAACGGCTCGATGCGCTCTTCCGCGGACTCGGGGCGTGGGCGCCGGTGGTCTTCGTGCTCATTTGGATCGCCGCCTGCGTGCTCATGCTGCCGGGCCTGCCGGTGTCCATCGCCAGCGGCCTCCTCTTCGGCGCGCTGTGGGGCTCGGTGTGGACCACCATCGGCGCCAACCTCGGCGCGGCGGCGGCTTTTCTCATTGCGCGCTACGCCGCCCGCGACATGGTGGCCGGCTGGGTGGAGAAGAACAAGGCACTGAAGAAGATCGACCAGGGGGTGAAGAAGCAGGGCTGGCGCATGCTCATGATCACCCGCCTGGTGCCGGTGTTCCCCTTCAACGTCCAGAACTACGTGTACGGGCTCACCGACATCCCCTTCAGCACCTACGTGCTGGTCACGCTGCCGTGCATGATCCCCGCCACCATCGCGTTCAACTTTGCCGCCGGCTCGGCCCGTGAGGTGATCCTCTCCGGCGGGCAGCCCGAGGCGGTGAAGAAGACCCTCATCTACCTGGCGGTGGCGGCGGTGTTCTTCGTGCTGCTGTCGCTGATCCCGGGGTGGGTGAAGAAACGCTCAGCGGCCGGGGACCTCCTCGGCGACGAGTGATCAACGTTACGCGGCGGTGACGTCGCAGAGTTCCAGTTTCGTGACTGTAGGCCCCGGCGCGCGGCTTCTGAGCGCCGGGGTTCTTGCCATTTACTCGTTCTGATCGAGCTACTTGCTCTCATTACGAGAGGTCGGAGCGAAAATTCGAGAGCGTTCCGCCAACCGGGCCCGCCTGGGGCACGCTTCTTGCTCTCCCGAAAGCAACGGGGCTACCGCCCCCGAGGAGGAAGGATGCCCGGAACACTCCTGCTCTGGCTCGTCTGGCTCGGCGTCGTCGCCTTCGTGCTGGGCAGCATCGCCCGTCTGCTGCGCTACGCCATAGCCCCCATGCACCTGCGCTGGGACCTCTACCCGGTGGCCCACGAGCCCCGACGCGACCACGGCGGCTCCTATCTCGAGGAGAAGGAGTGGTGGACCAAGCCTCGCCGCCGCAGCCTGTGGGGCGAGATCGTCACCATGGCTGAGGAGATCGTCCTGCTGCGTGGCGTGTGGGCCAACAACCGCCGCGTCTGGGCGGGCTCACTGCCCTTCCACTGGGGGCTCTATTTGATGATCCTCACCACCGTGGGGCTTGTGGGCCTAGCAGTGGGAGTGATCCCGACCTCCGTGGTCGTGGTGCTCAGGCCGCTGGGCCTGCTCGCCGGCGGCCTGCTCGCGCTGGGGGCGCTGATCCTGCTGGTGCTGCGCACCTTCGATGGCAAGTTAACGGGTTACACGGCACCGCTGGATCGCCTCAACCTCCTGCTGCTGGCGGCCCTGGGTGTGCTCAGTGCCCTAGTGGCGGCGGGGCGGCCGGGGATGGCGCTGGCCGCCGGTGCGGTGGCCGCGGCGCTCCACTTCCAGCCGCTCACGGTTCCCGGAGTGTTGGCCGCGCAGATGACGCTGGCCGCGGTTTTTCTCCTGTACATGCCGTTCACCCGCATGATCCACATCTTCTCCAAGTACTTCCTCTACCACGAGGTGCGCTGGGACGACGCGCCTCGGTTCGAGGGCAGCCGCATGGACCGGGTGCTCACGTCCGCGCTGGACTTCGGCGTCAGCTGGTCGGCACCGCACGTGGGGAGCGGGCGGTCGTGGGGTGAGGTGGCGACCGGGCCCATGCCCACCGAGACCCAGAAAGGATCCTGAGCATGGCTGACAACACGTTCCGCCGACCCCAGGACATCAGCAAGCACGTGGACAAGATCGCGACCTTCGACGTCGCTGACCTGACCCCGCTTCCCCATCCGTACGAGGACTGGGAGGACGAGCCCATCACCCCGCTCACCGACGATCAGCTCCAGCGCATCGAGGCGGGTCCCGACGGCGTCTCCGGGATCAGGATCCCGGTGCCCGCCAGCGAGGAGGAGAAGGAGCGCGTGGTCGCCGGCTTCCTCCGGGGCCTCGCCAAGCTCTTCTCCAGGGAGGACAACTGGACCTTTCTGCAGCCGTTCATGCTGTCCATGGAGAACTGCGTGAAATGCCAGACCTGCGCCGACGCGTGCCCGATCTACGAGGCGTCGGGTCACCTCGAGGTCTATCGGCCGACCTTCCGAGCCGAGGTCCTGCGCAAGCTCGTAAACCGCTACATCACCCCCGGCGGCGGTGTGCTCCCCCGCCTTCGTGGCAATGACATCGAGCTCACCTGGGACACCCTGGTGCGGCTTGCCGAGCTTTCCTACCGCTGCACCCTCTGCCGCCGCTGCGCCCAGACCTGCCCGGTGGGTGTCGACAACGGCCTCATCAGCCGCGAGATCCGCAAGCTCTTCAGCCAGGAGCTCGGCATCGCCATGCCCGAGTTGCACAAGGACGGCACCGTCAAGCAGCTGGTGACCGGATCGTCCACCGGCCTCAACCCGCCGGCGCTCATGGACGTTGTGGAGTTCATCGAAGAGGACCTGGCGGAGAAAACCGGGCTTGAGCTCAAGGTGCCCTTCGACGTGGAGGGCGCCGACTACCTGGTGATGCACAATGCCGGTGAGTTCCTGTCGTGGCCCGAGAACCTCATGGCGTTCACCGTGATCTTCGCCCAAGCCGGGGTGAGCTGGACCATGTCGTCGGAGCTCGTGGGTTACGACTCGGTGAACTACGGTCTCTTCTATGACGACGTCCAGCTCGCCCGTGTCGCCCTCAAGCACGCCGCGGTGGCCAAGAAGCTCAAGGTCAAGACGGTGCTCGAGGGCGAGTGCGGGCACGCGCACAAGGCGTTCATGCCCATCGCCGAGCGGGTGATCCCGGCCAAGCTGATGCCGCACCGCGAGAGCTTCCTCCCGCTCCTCGAGGACCTCGTGCTCCACGACCGCATCGCCCTCGACCCCGCGCGCAACGACTTCCCCGTCACCCTCCACGATCCCTGCAATATCACCCGCTCCATGGGTATCGTGCAGCCGCAGCGCAACATCCTCAAGAAGATCGCACCGCGGTTTCGGGAGATGGAGCCGCATGGGGTCGACAACTACTGCTGCGGCGGCGGGTCCGGGTTCGCCGTGTGCCAGTCGGTGAACTTCCCAGACTGGCGCACCCGCATCGCCGGACGGAAGAAGTTCGCCCAGATTCTCGACGCCTTCGGCGACAGTATCGGCCCCGACACCAACAAGTACGTCTGTGCGCCCTGCTCGAACTGCAAGGGCCAGATGCGAGACATCTTGACGTACTACCAGGCGTGGGACCGCTGCCACATCACCTATGGCGGCCTGGTCGAATTGGTGGTGAACGCCATGACCGACGTGAAGGAGGGCTTCCTGGAGTGGGATCTCCACTGATCCCGCTGCCGCCCGCGCACGGCGCTCGCGCCCGTCGAACGTACTCGACGGGCGTGGCTCTGCGTGCGGGCTGTGGGGCCCTCCGTCGTTACCATCACGTAACAGAAACCGATGGTCGCCCTCCGGATGAGAGAACTCTCGACAGAGTAAACATCTGTAAAGGAAAGCCCTGCGTGGTCGATCAGGATGAGGACGACTGGCACGCCGGTTGCAAAACACCCCTTCGGGCGCCCACGACGCCCATCACCGAGAAGGGGAGGCGACATGGCTAAAGGTCTCGAGAAGCTCTGGAAGACCGAGGACTGGTGGGCCGTCTGGCTCGGCCTCGGCGTAGTGATCCTCGCGCTGGGCGCCTACTTCGGCGGCAGCACCATCAAGGGCTGGGCGGTGAAGCCCGGCAGCTGGGGAACATTCGGCGAGCTCGGGGCCGACCTCGGCGCCAAGCTCGGCGGGTTCGCCATCGTGTTCCTGGTCTTCGGCATCGTCTTCTCGGTGTCGATCGCGATCATGGGGCGCAAGCTGTCGGAGTTCATTCCCGGCTTCATCATCCTGTTCTTGGGCTCGACGGCGGTGTTCTACCTCGCGGGCTGGGAGACGATGAAGAAGTGGGACCTCGGGGCGCCGCTGCTGGCCCTGCTCATCGGTCTCGTCATCGGCAACATCATCAAGGTCCCAGAGTGGTTCAAGACCTCGCTGCGCACCGAGTACTACATCAAGACCGGGATCGTGCTGCTGGGCGCGACGCTGCCGCTCACGCTGATCTTCTCAGCGGGTCCCATCGCCTTCATCCAGGCGACCATCGTGTCGGTGAGCACCTGGCTGACCATCTACCTGGTGGCCACCAAGGTCTTCAAGCTCGAGCCGCAGTTCGGCGCGGTGCTCGGCGCCGGCGGCGCGGTGTGCGGCGTGTCGGCCTCCATCGCGGTGGGCGGTGCGGTCAAGGCGCACAAGGATCACATTGCCATCGGCATCGCCGTGGTCTCGATCTGGGCCATCGTGATGATCCTCGCGCTCACCTTCCTCACCAAGGTCATGGTGCCCGACGTCATCTCGCCGGGAGAGGCGGGGGCCTGGGTCGGCACCTCTGAGTTCGCCGACGCGGCCGGATTCGCGGTCGTTGCCGAGCTCGCCACTAAGTACGGCGACTCCCCCATCAACACCTTCACCCTCATGAAGGTCATCGGCCGCGACATCTGGATCGGCATCTGGTGCCTGGTCCTATCGATCATTTCGGTGATGTTCTGGGAAAGCAAAGAGAAGGACGAGGCTGGAAAGCGCACGGTGGGCGCCGGGATTATCTGGGAGCGCTTCCCCAAGTTCGTGTTGGGGTTCTTTGCCGCTTCGGTGATCATGAGCGCGGTGGCGGCGGCCCCACCCGCGGGGCATAGCGGTATCGCCAAGGTCGACGGCACCTACAAGACCAAAGCCGGGAAGGTCGCCTACTCGGCCGACTTTTCGGACTACCAGGTGCCGGCATCGCTGGCCGACAGGTTCAGCTACGACGCCGCCGCCGGCACCATCGCCTTCGTCGGCGAGATGGAGATCGACGAGTACAACCTGCTCAAGAGCGCCACGCTCCGCCAGGACCAGATCTGGGCGCTCTCCCAGCTGCGCTACAAGGCGGACTGGTTCGAGAGCGAGCTCAAGCCCCTGGTGATCTCGCCCATCAAGAGCCTGCGTTCCTGGGCCTTCGTGCTTTGCTTCCTGTGCATCGGTCTGTCGACGCGGTTCAAGGAGCTGGCGACCTTCGGCCTGCGGCCGTTCTGGGCCTTCACCGTTGGTGTCATGGTCAACGTGCCGCTGGGCTACTTCCTGTCAACGGTAGTCTTCGCAGACTACTGGTCCAAGATCTGATTTTGAGAAAGGAGTTGCCATGAGCGAGAAAGAGAGAGCGACGCCGCTCCTGGACGAGCTCGAGAAGGGGCCGTGGCCGAGCTTCGTCAAGGAGATCAAGAAGGAGAAGCACCGGCCCATGATCCAGGACCTCCTGGGTCAGCTGGAGCGTTCCTACGAGGAGCGGATCGGGCACTGGAAGCACGGCGGCCTGGTGGGGGTGATGGGCTATGGCGGTGGCGTCATCGGCCGTTACTCCGACCTCGCCGCCGAGTTCCCGGCTGTGGCCGAGTTCCACACCTACCGCGTCAACCAGCCTTCGGCCTGGTTCTACACCACCGACGCCCTGCGGACCCTGTGCGACATCTGGGACCGCCACGGCTCGGGCCTTACCAACATGCACGGCTCGACGGGCGACATCATCTTCCTCGGCTCCAGGACCGAGGAGATCGAGCCGACCTTCGCCGAGCTCACCGAGAAGGGCTTCGACCTCGGCGGCTCGGGCTCCGACCTGCGCACGCCGAGCTGCTGCGTGGGCCCGGCGCGCTGCGAGTGGGCGTGCTACGACACGCTCAACGCCTGCTACGACATCACCCAGTCGTACCAGGACGAGCTGCACCGCCCCATGTTCCCGTACAAGTACAAGTTCAAGTTCTCCGGCTGCCCCAACGACTGCGTCGCCTCGATCGCGCGCTCGGACATGTCGATCATCGGTACCTGGAAGGATGACATTCAGGTCAACCAGGAGCGGGTGCGCGAGTATGCCAAGGGCGGCACCGACATCCAGGCCGAGGTTGTGGACTTCTGCCCGACCTCCTGCATGGGCTGGGACGGGAGCACCCTCGAGATCGATAACTCGCAGTGCGTCAAGTGCATGCACTGCATCAACGTGATGCCAAAGGCACTCAAGCCCGGCAAGGAGCGCGGCGCCACGATCCTGATCGGCGCCAAGGCTCCGATCATCGGCGGCGCCCTGCTGTCGGCGGTGTTCGTGCCATTCCTGGAGATGGAGGCCCCCTACGACGACCTCAAGGAGCTGGCCGAGGCGATCTGGGACGTGTGGGGCGAGAACGGCAAGAACCGGGAGCGCGTGGGTGAGTTCATCCAGCGCGTCGGCCTGGGCAACTTCCTCGACGCCATCGGTCTCGAGCCGGTGCCCGAGATGATCGCCCACCCGCGGACCAACCCGTACATCTTCTTCGAGGACGAGCTCGAAGAAGCGGAAGCGTAGGAGGAGGCAAGCCATGGCTGTGGCACAACGCAAGACCGACATCGGGCCACCGCATTACGATCAGTTCCTGCCGCCGGTGGTGAAGAAGAACTACGGCAAGTGGGACTACCACGAGATCCTCCGCCCCGGCGTGATGGTCCACGTGGGCGAGTCCGGGGACAAGCTCTACACGGTGCGGGCCGCCTCCCCCCGCCTCCTCGCCATCACCACCATCCGTGAGTACGCGGATCTCGCCGACAAGTACTGTGACGGCTACCTTCGCTTCACCAGCCGCCACAACGTCGAGTTCCTGCTCACCAACGAGGCCAACATCGAGCCCCTCATCGCCGACCTCAAGGCGATGGGGAACCCGGTGGGCGGCCTGGGCAACTCCATCTCCAGCATCGTCCATACCCAGGGCTGGGTGCACTGCCACTCGTCGGCCACCGACGCCTCGGGCGTGGTCAAGGCGGTGATGGACGAGCTCATGCCCCACTTCGAGAACATGGATCTGCCGGCCAAGCTCCGCGTGGCGCTGGCCTGCTGCCTCAACATGTGCGGCGCCGTGCACTGCTCCGACATCGCCATCCTCGGTGTGCACACCAAGGCGCCGGTGATCGACCACAGCGACCTGCCTAAGATGTGCGAGATCCCGACCCTGGTGTCCTCGTGCCCCACCGGGGCCATCCGGCCCACCACGGTGGACGGCAAGCAGTCGGTGGAGATCGAGGAGCAGCAGTGCATGTACTGTGGCAACTGCTACACCGTGTGCCCGGCGGTGAAGATCAACAACGCCGAGGCGGACGGCATCTCCATCTGGGTGGGCGGCAAGGTGTCCAACGCCCGCAGCGAGCCGAAGTTCTCGAAGCTCGCAATCCCCTACCTGCCCAACAACCCGCCGCGCTGGCCCGAGGTGGTCGAGGCGGTGACGAACATCGTCGAGGTGTACGCCAAGAACGCGCGCAAGCACGAGCGTCTCGGCGAGTGGATCGAGCGGATCGGCTGGCCGCAGTTCTTCAAGCTCACCGGTATCCCGTTCACGAAGTACCACATCGACGATTTCAAGCACGCTGGCGAGACCTTCGCGCGGTCGGCGCACGTTCGCCACGTGTGAGGAGGCGACCATGAGTGACGTGACCGTTGAGCAGGTGGCGGACTCCATGCTCGAGCTCGTCAAGTCGACCTATGGCAAGAAGAACCTCAAGCCTATGGACGTCGTCAAGGCGATGATCGAGAAGTACGGCGACGACAAGGTCGACAAGAAGCTCTGCAAGGAGGCGATCCGCCAGCTCATCGACTCCGGTCGCTGCATCTACAGCTACGTCGGCGGCAGCTATCTCACGCTGCCACCCGACAAGTCCTGAAGAGTCGCGCGGCGGGGGGCGTCCGCCTCCCGCCGCGCGTTGATGCGGCGAGCCGAATTGGACCGGAGGGTGCCGCCCCCGCGGCGACGGCGGCCTCCCCGGATGTGACGAGTGCGCGGTGCGTCGCGGGCACACCACGGATCGGGAGTGGACGCGAATGATGACCCGGCCCGCCGACCACTGCGGGTGACGTCGGGTGGGGGGAGGCGACAGATGGGTTTGCTCAAGAAGAAGGACGGAAAGGTCAAGCTGGGGACCCGCATGAGCGGCGGCGGGGGTGGCGGTAGCCAGGGTTCACCGTTGCGCCCGGTGTTCGCGGAGAAGACGCCGCCCTGCACCCACACCTGTCCCAGCGGCAACGACATCCGCGGCTGGCTTATGGTGATTGCCCTGCGCGAGAAGCTGGGGCTGAGCCTGGACGAGGCGTGCACGGTGGCGTGGCGCACGGAGGTGGAGACCAACCCCTTCCCCTCAGTGATGGGACGCGTGTGTCCCCACCCTTGTGAAGCAGAGTGCAATCGCAAGGACAAGGACGGGGCGGTCTCCATCAACGCCGTCGAACGCTTCATCGGCGACTGGGGGCTCGAGCACGGCCTCACCCTGGATCGGCTCGAGGACGAGGCGGCCAAGGCCCAGAAGGTCGCGGTGGTGGGCTCCGGCCCGGCCGGGCTCTCGGCGGCCTATCAGCTGGCACGGCGCGGCTACCAGGTGACGGTGTTCGAGAGCCTCCCCCAGCCCGGCGGCATGCTGCGTTACGGCATACCGGTGTACCGCCTGCCGCGCGAGGTCCTGGATGCCGAGATTCAGCGCATTGTCGACCTCGGGGTCGAGCTCAGGTGCGGTGTCAGTGTGGGCAAGGACGTGACCCTCGACCAGCTGCGGTCGGAGCACGATGCGGTCTTCATTGCCATCGGCGCCCATCAGGGGAAGACCCTGGGTGTCCCCGGCGAGGACGGCCCCGGCATCTACACCGGTACCGAGTTCCTCAACAAGGTCAACTCTGAGCAGCCGGTTGAGGTGGGCGACAAGGTCGTGGTCATCGGCGGCGGTGACACCGCCATCGACGCGGCGCGGGTGTGCAAGCGGGTGGCGGTGGACGCCGCCGGGTTGTCCAAGCGCATGGGCGCAGAGGTCACCATCCTCTACCGACGCACTCGCACCGAGATGCCCGCCATCGCTCGCGAGATCGAGGAGGCGCTGGAGGAGAGCATCGCCATCGAGTACCTGGCGGCGCCGGCCAAGATCCTGCGCAATGAAGACGGCAGCCTCAAGGGAATGCTGGTGCAGCGCATGGAGCTCGGCGAGCCCGACGCCTCGGGGCGGCGGCGCCCGGTTCCCATCGAGGGCGACGTCTACGAGCTGCCGGCGGACACCGTGATCACGGCGGTGAGCCAGAAGCCGGACATGGATACGCTGGCCGGGCTCGAGGGGTCGTGGATCGAGGCTGACGAGTGGGGCCGCACCAAGTTCGACAAGGTGTGGTCGGGTGGCGACAACCTCAACCTGGGGTTGGCCACGACCGCCATCGGCCAGGGCCGCAAGGCGGCGGAGGGGATCGCCGCCGCGCTCAACGGGCGCGAGCCCAAGGAGCCGAGCCGGCCGCCGGTGATCCATGCCGACAAGGTCAAGACGAGCTGGTACGAGGAGAAGCCCAGGGCCGAGCGCGGCGTGCGCTCGCCCGAGGAGCGCCTCGCCCAACCGTACGCCGAGGTCGATCAGGGGATCACCGCCGAGCAGGCCCTCGAGGAGGTCACCCGCTGCTTCTCGTGCGGCAAGTGCTTCGGCTGCGAGAACTGCTGGATGTACTGCCAGAACAGTGGTTTCAAGAAGCTCTCCGAGGTCAAGCACGGGCACTTCTTCGACGTCAAGCTGGAGCTTTGCGACGGCTGCAAGAAGTGCTGGGAAGAGTGTCCCTGCGGCATGCTCGAGGGCCAGTAGAAGGACGAGGAGGAGACAAGGACCATGCGCGTTGAGCTGCCACGCCTGATTGTCGCCGGCCTTGCCGGTGACAGCGGCAAGACCCTGGTGACACTGGGTCTCGCACGGGCGTTGGCGGACCGTGGACTGTGTGTACGCGCCTTCAAGAAGGGGCCGGACTACATCGACGCGGCGTGGCTGGGGGCGGCCACCGGCGCCCCCTGCCGCAACCTCGACACGTTCCTCATGCCGGCGGAGGCCATCGACCGAGCCATGGCCTCGGCGGCGGGCGCCGACCTCGGGTTGGTGGAGGGTAACCGGGGCCTTTACGACGGCTTCGACGCCGCCGGCAGCCACTCCACCGCAGAGCTCGCCAAGGCGCTCGGCGCTCCGGTACTGCTGGTGGTGGACATCACCAAGATGACCCGCACCGCGGCGGCGCTGGTGCTGGGGGCGAAGACCCTGGACCCGAAGCTGCGTATCGCCGGGGTGGTGCTGAACCAGGTGGCGACGAGCCGCCAGGAACGTCTGGTGCGTGACGCGGTGGAAACCTCCACAGGAATCCCGGTGGTGGGAGCTGTGGCCAGGCTGCGCGGCGGCGACCCCCTGCCCACCCGCCACCTCGGGCTGGTGACGGCGGCGGAGCACAGCGGACGAGTCGAAGCCATCGGACGCGCGGCCGAGGCGGTACGACGAGGCCTCGACCTGGACCGCGTGCTAGCGGCCGCTCGAGAAGCTGCGGCTTTCGAGCTGCCGCTTCCCGAAAGGGTCCTGCCCGGGGATCCGGTGCGCATCGGGATCCTCCGCGACGAGGCCTTCACCTTCTACTACCCGGAGAATCTCGAGTCCCTGGAGGCCGCCGGGGCGGAGCTCATTCCGCTCTCGCCCCTGGGGGAAGGTACAGTACCGGAGCTGGACGGGCTGTACATTGGCGGTGGCTTCCCCGAGGTCCATGCCGCCCGGCTGGCCGGCGGCACTTCCTTCGCCGCTGCCCTCCGGTCGCGGGTCGCCAGAGGGCTTCCGGTATACGCCGAGTGTGGCGGGCTCATGTACCTCGCTCGCGAGCTTGTCGTGGGCGGCGCCGTCTACCCCATGGCCGGCGTGCTGGACCTGGTGGTGGAGCAGACCGACCACCCGCAGGGTCACGGCTACGAGGTGGGCGTGATCACTCGTCCGAACCCCTTCTTCCCGGAGGCCGTCGAGCTCAAGGGGCACGAGTTCCACTACTCGCGGGTGGCCGCGGGTGGCGGTGACAAGGTGCTTCAGCTGAGTCGTGGCTGTGGCCTCGGGGGTGGGCGAGACGGACTGGTGCAGGGTCGAGTGTGGGCATCGTACATGCATCTCCACGCCGGCGCGACGCCCGCCTGGGCCGACGGCTTTCTCGCCCTCTCCCGTCGCTACGCCGCCGAGCGGACGCATCCGCAGGCCGCATGGGCGTGAAGGAGACGGTGATGGAGCTGCTCCGGACCGGGCACACCGAGGAGCTCGCCGCGCTGGCAGCGCGCGAGCCGCGCGCCGTGCGTCCCCTGCTCGGGCGTCTCTTCGACCCCGACCCGGCGGTGCGCCGGAGCGCTGGAGAGGCACTGGGTGCGGCTGCTGTCGCCCGACCCGAGCAGGGCCTCGAGGTGATCCGCCGGCTCATGTGGTTTCTGAACGACGAGTCTGCCAGCAACGGAGTGTACGGCCTGACCGCTCTTGGGGAGATCGGTCGCTGCGCACCCCATCTGATGGCGCCCTTCGTGGGCCCGCTGATCTCGCTGGCATGGGATGACAGCCTCCGTCCGGCCTTGCTCGAGGCCCTCGCCCGGATGGTCGAGGTGGCGCCCGAACTGGTGACGCCACACGCCGCCGAGCTCGGCCGGTGGATCGATGACACAAGCGGCGAGTGCGCAGAGGAGCTGCGCCGGCTCGTCGCTGACGAAAGGGGGGGGATGTGATGGTCAAGGAGACGCCGAAGGGGCGCCTCGAGCGCTGCCTACGACAGGTCGAGGAGCACCCGGACTCGGCCACGGCCCACTTCAACCTGGGGCTTGCCCACGGCAGCGCCGGGAGGGTACAAAGCGCCACGGAGTCCTACCGCCGTGCGCTGGAGCTCGATCCGGAGCTGGTTGAGGCGTGGGTCAATCTTGGTGGGGTCCGTCTGCTGGCCTGGGACTTCGAGGGCGCGCTCGAGGCCACCAAGGAGGCGGCGGCCCGTCGCGACGACCTGGTGCTGGCCCACTACAACATGGGCCAAGCCTACCTTTACCTGGGCGACTCCGAGAACCTGCTGGCCTGCTGCCGGCGGGTCCTGGAGCTGGACCGCGACAACGCAGCCGCGCACTACCACGCCGCGGTGGCGTTGCTTGCGCTGGACGACATGAACGGCGCCAAGCGGCACCTGGCCAGGGCCCTCGAGCTCGGGCACCGGCCGACACCGGAGTTCATGAAAGCCATGGAGAAGGCCGAGCGGGCGCAGCAGGCTGGCCCGCCGATCTTGGAGCTCGGAGCACACCGGGAGGACGAGGACTCCCAGAATCCATAAGGAGGATTGCGTCATGCCTACTTTTTCGCAGGGGAACGTCTCGATCGAAGTGGACGAGGACGGCTTCATGCAGGAGCCCGAGAAGTGGAACGAGGACGTCGCCGCAGCGTTGGCGAGCACCGAGGGTGTCGAGGCCCTTACTGACGAGCACTGGAAGCTCGTGAACTACCTGCGCAACTACTTCCTCCAGTTCGGCGTTGCACCGATGATCCGCAAGCTTTGCAAGGAGACGGGCTTCGAGCTCAAGAAGGTGTACGAGCTGTTCCCGTCTGGGCCCGCCAAGGGTGCCTGCAAGGTGGCCGGGCTGCCCAAGCCCACCGGCTGCGTCTAAGACCTGCGCACCGCCCCCGGGGGCGAGCCCCGGGGGCGGCGGCCTGGTCGCAGGCTGCAGTTGCACTGCAGAGAGCGTTGTTACGGAGTGGTAACAGCGATTGTTGCGCTATCCCGCAGCGAAGATCGGCGTGGATCTCGAAGTCGTTAGGAATGTATCTGATATGCGCGTGCCAAGTCACCGTCGACGTGGCATGCCAGTTGCATTTTACGGCTCGTGAGGCGGACGCCGCCGGGAGGTCGAACCGTGGAATCGTCGCTGAAGCGGGTCGTGAACGAACGTCGAAAGGCGATCCTCGAGCGTTGGACGGAGCAGGTGCTTGCATCCTATCCGGCCGACACCGGGAAGTTCCTGCGCGAGCAGCGCGACCCGTTCCACAACCCCGTGGGGCGAACCATCGCGGGCAGTGTGGGTCCTCTCCTGGACGCGGCGGTCGCCGGCGTTGTGGACGAGGCGGCGATGACCGCGCTCGACGCGATCCTCCGGGTGCGCGCGGTCCAGGACCTCAGCCCCTCGACATCGCTCGGCTTCCTCCTCAAGCTGCGCGACCTGGTGCGGAGCGAGATCGCTGGTCTCCTCGGCGCCGACCGGACGGCGGTGCTCGAACAGCTTGACCGCGGCGCGGACGAGCTGGTGCTGGCCGGTTTTGAAGTGTACGTGGGCTGCCGCGAGGACATCTGGCGCATTCGCACCGAGGAGATCCAACGGCGCTCGACCAAGGTGCTGGAGCGACTCGACTTGTGGCGGGCGATCCGGAACGGCGACGATGCCGAGACTCGGTAGAGGAAGGAGGACAGGAGTCCATGGGTGTGCTCATTTCCCTCGTAGCGGTGGCCGCTCTCGTAGGGCTCGGCTTCCTCGGGGCCGAGGTGTCGGGGCTGCGGTCCTTCTTCACCTTCGTGGTGCCGTGGACGGCATTCGCGGTTTTCATTGTGGGGGTCGTCGCAAAGGTCGTGCGCTGGGCGCGGGCGCCAGTGCCGTTCCGCATCACGACCGTCAGCGGCCAGCAGCGCTCGCTGCCCTGGATTCGGCGCCAGCCGCTGGAGAGCCCCTACACGGGCTGGGAGGCGGTGGGCCGCATGCTGCTCGAGATCCTCCTCTTCCGCTCGCTCTTCCGGAATACTGCCGCCCGGGTGCGTCAGCAGCGGGAAAGCGTCGTCTATGACGACACGAAGTGGTTGTGGGCGGCTGCGCTCGCCTTCCACTGGGCGATGCTGGTCATCGTCCTGCGTCACCTGCGCCTCTTCCTCGAGCCGGTGCCGTGGAGCGTGCGTGCGCTGGAGTCGGTGGACGGCTTCTTCGAGGTCGGGGTGCCGGTGGTCTACATCACCAGCGTGGTGTTCCTGGCGGCACTGTCGTACCTGCTCCTACGGCGGTTCGCCGACCTACGTGTGCGTTACATCTCGCAGGCGGCGGACTACTTCCCGCTCCTGCTCCTGCTCGGGATCGGCGTCTCCGGCGTCCTCATGCGGCATGTGTACAAGGTGGATCTTGCCGAGGTGAAGACTCTGGTAGCGGGTTGGCTCACCTTCACTCCGGTCGCGGCTGCGGGGATGGGTGCCATCTTCTTCGTCCACCTGCTGCTGGTGAGCGCGCTCCTGGCCTACCTGCCGTTCTCGAAGCTGCTCCACGCTCCGGGCGTGTTCTTGAGCCCAACCCGCAACCTTGCCAACAACAACCGCGCGCGGCGCCACGTCAACCCGTGGGACCACCCGGTGGAGGTTCACACCTACGCCGAGTGGGAGGAGGAGTTCCGGGACAAGCTCAAGGCCGCCGGTTTCGCGCTGGACGGGGAGTGAGCGATGGCGAAGGCACCCCAGGAACTGCTGCAGATCGACTTCAAACCGCCAGCTGAGGGCTGGGAGGATCCCCGCGTCGACTTCGATGCGCGGCGCGGCACGTGGTCTTACCCGGCCGCGGGCAAGAACCTCAAGTACCTCGGTTTCCCCAATCCGCGCGAGTGGTCGCCCACCGATGACGACTGGCAGCTCCCCGAGAACTGGCAGGAAATCATTCGCGACGGCCTGCGCGAGCGCCTCGGCAAGTACCGTTCGCTGCGCCTCTTCATGGAGATCTGCGTGCGCTGTGGGGCGTGTGCCGACAAGTGTCACTTCTACATCGGGTCGGGCGATCCCAAGAACATGCCGGTGCTCCGCGCCGAGCTCTTGCGCTCCATCTACCGAAACGACTTCACGACCGCCGGCAAGATCCTCGGACGAGTTGCCGGGGCGCGCAAGCTCACCGCCGACGTACTCAAGGAGTGGTACTACTACTTCTACCAGTGCACCGAGTGCCGCCGTTGCTCAGTGTTCTGCCCCTATGGAATCGACACCGCCGAGATCACCATGGTCGCGCGGGAGCTCATGAACCTAGTGGGGCTCAACATCAACTGGGTCATGGAGCCGGTGGCCAACTGCCAGCGTACCGGCAACCACCTCGGCATCCAGCCCCACACCTTCAAGGACAACATCGAGTTCCTGGTGGAGGACCTCAAGGACACCACCGGCGTAAAGGTATCCCCCACCTTCAACCGCAAGGGCGCTGAGATTCTCTTCGTCATCCCCTCTGCGGACTACTTCGCCGAACCCGGCATCTACACCTTCATGGGCTACCTGATGCTGTTCGAGCACATCGGGCTCGACTACACCCTGTCGGCGTACGCCTCGGAGGGCGGTAACTTCGGCCTCTTCACGTCGCGCGACACCATCAAGCGGCTCAACTACAAGATCTACGCCGAGGCCAAGCGCATCGGCGCGAAGTGGATCCTCGGGGGCGAGTGCGGCCATATGTGGCGGGTGGTCCATCAGTACATGGACACCATGAACGGCCCCGCCGACTTTCTCGAGGTGCCACGCTCACCGTTGACCGGAACGGTGTTCGACAATGCGGCCTCCACCAAGATGGTCCACATCTGCGAGTTCACCTCCGACCTCATCAAGAACGGCAGGCTCAAGCTGGATCCCTCGCGGAACGACGACCTGCGGGTGACCTTCCACGACTCCTGCAACCCGGCTCGGGCGATGGGTCTCTTCGAGGAGCCTCGCTACGTCATCCGGAACGTCTGCAACAACTTCTTCGAGATGCCCGAGAACACGATCCGGGAGCAGACCTTCTGCTGTGCCGGCGGGGCCGGGCTCGGCAACGACGAGAACATGGAGATGCGCCTGCGCGGCGGCCTGCCGCGGGGCGCCGCAGTGCGCCATGTCCGCGACAAGCACGGTGTCAACATGCTTGCCTGCGTCTGCGCCATCGACCGTGCCACTCTGATTCCCCTGGTGGATTACTGGTCGCCGGGCGTCGGTGTCACCGGGGTGCACGAGATGGTGGGCAACGCCCTGGTGATGGAGGGCGAGAACGAGAGGCGCACCAACCTGCGCGGCGAGCCGCTGCTGTCGGCGGCCGAGCCAGAGCCCGACGAGGCCGTCGCCGCGTCCGCGACGGAGGTGGCCCATGCGTGACGGCGGCAAGATCGCCCTGGGTCTGGTGGTGTTCGTGGTGGTGGTGACCGCGCCCCTGTGGCTGGGTGCCCTCCGCGGCACCGCGATCGACCCCCCCCAGCTCACGGTGGGGACCGATGCGCCCCACTGCGTCGAGGACACCGCCACCATGCGTGCCGACCACATGGAGCTTCTTGACCAGTGGCGGGACGCGGTGGTGCGGGACGGCGAGCGGTGGTACGTCGCCGCCGACGGAACCCGCTACGAGATGTCGCTACGCCGCACGTGCCTGGGTTGTCACACCAAGCCGGCGGAGTTCTGCGACCGCTGCCACGAGCGCATGGCGGTGGCTCCCTACTGCTGGGACTGCCACGTGGAGTCGGTGCAGGCAAAGGAGAAGACGTGATGGATCGCAGCAGCAGACGAGCGTTCCTCAAGATCGCGGGGCTCGGTGTCGTCGGCCTGGCGGGTGGTCCCGAGCTCGCCCGGGTGGCGGCCCAAGAGGCGGCGCCGGGGGTGTCGACGGAGACGTCGGCCCCGCCGCTCACCGCGAAGCGGTGGGGCATGGTGATTGATCTCAGGAAGTGCGACGAGCACGAGGGCTGCACCGCCTGCATCGAGGCCTGTCACCGCGGCCACAACGTGCCCGCGTTCAAAGACCCCAAGGATCAGGTCAAATGGGTGTGGAAGGAAGAGTTTGACCACGCCTTCCCGACCCTGGAGAACGAGTACCTGCCGCACAACCTCGAGAAGAAGCCGGCGCTCCTGCTGTGCAACCACTGCGACAACCCGCCATGCGTGCGCGTGTGCCCCACCCAGGCGACGTTCCGCCGTGAGTCCGACGGCATCGTCATGATGGACTGGCACCGCTGCATCGGCTGCCGTTACTGCGTGGTTGCCTGCCCCTATGGCTCGCGGTCTTTCAACTGGCGTGATCCGCGCACGGCGATTGACGAGATCAACCCGGACTTCCCCACCCGCACACGCGGCGTGGTGGAGAAGTGCACCTTCTGCGAGGAGCGGTTGGTGGAGGGCAAGATGCCGCTGTGTGTCGAGGCCTGCCCCTTCGGGGCGTTGACTTTCGGCGACCTGGACGACGCGTCTTCGCCGGTGCGCCAGCTTCTCGCCGAGAACTTCACCATCCGCCGCAAACCAGGCCTCGGGACCCAGCCCGAGGTCTACTACATCGTGTGAGGTCGGCATGCTCGAGAACGCACTCCGTGGAGATCGTCGGTACTGGGGCTGGGTGGCGCTGCTCCTGGCGGTGATCGCCGTCGGCGCCGCCTGCTACTTCCGCCAGCTCCAGGAGGGGCTGGGCATCACGGGAATGTCGCGCGACGTGGTGTGGGGCTTCTACATCGCCCAGTTCACCTTCCTGGTGGGCGTTGCGGCCTCGGCGGTGATGGTGGTGCTCCCCTACTACCTCCACAGCTACAAGGCCTTTGCCAAGATGACCATTCTCGGCGAGTTCCTCGCCGTCGCCGCGGTCACCATGTGCATGCTGTTCATTTTCGTGGACATGGGCCAGCCCATGCGGGTCCTCAACGTGATGCTCCATCCCACCCCGAACTCGGTGATGTTCTGGGACATGGTGGTGCTGTCGGGATACCTCGTGCTCAACGTCGTCATCAGCCGGGTGACGCTGGCTGCGGAGCACCGCGACGAGGCGCCTCCCAAGTGGATCAAGCCGGTGATCATACTCTCGATCCCCTGGGCCGTGTCGATTCACACCGTCACCGCGTTCCTGTACTCGGGCCTCAGCGCCCGCACCTTCTGGCTCAGCGCCATCCTGGCGCCGCGCTTCCTCGCCTCTGCCTTCGCCGCCGGCCCCGCCCTGCTCATCCTGCTGGCTTTCCTGGTGCGGCGGGTCTCGACCTTCGATGCCGGCGACAGGGCCATCGACGCCCTTGCCAAGATCGTCACCTATGCCATGGCGGTCAACCTCTTCTTCGTGGCCATGGAGATCTTCACCGCGCTGTACAGCGACATTCCCGAGCACGTTGTGCACTTCCGCTACCTCTTCCTCGGTCTCGACGGCGACACCACCCTGGTGCCGTGGGCATGGACCTCGCTGGTGCTGTCCGTGGTGTCCCTGGTCCTCCTGATCGTGCCGAAGACGCGCAAGAACCACACCGTACTCGGCTGGGCCTGCGTCGGCGTCTTCGTGTCGCTGTGGATCGACAAGGGCATGGACATGGTCATCACCGGCTTCGTGCCGTCGCCGGTGGGCCACGTGACCTCCTACCATCCCACCGCCCCAGAGCTGGCTATCACCATCGGTATCTACGCGGTGGGAGCGCTCATCGTGACGGTGCTGTACAAGGTCGCCCTCTCGGTGCGCGGCGCCCTGAGGGCGTGAGGAGGTTTGCGTGGACTCCCGCCGCCGAGTGGTGATCGTCGGTGCCTCGGCGGCAGGGCTGCGGTGCGCGTGCCGGCTGGCACGGCTGCGCCCCCACTGGGAGCTCACGGTGGTCGAAGAGCGTTCGGTCTTTTCGTACGGCGCCTGCGGGCTTCCCTACGTGCTCTCGGGTGACATTCCCAGCCTCGAGCGGCTCCGCCAGACCACGTGGGGGGCCACCCGTGACGCCGAGTTCTTCGCCCGCTGCAAGGGCGTCCACGTCCTGAGCCAGTGCCGGGCCACGGCGGTGGACCCGGCCGGCCGGATTCTCCTAGTGGAGGGCGCGGACGGACCGGCAGAGCTGCCCTGGGACGAGCTGGTGCTTGCCACCGGGGCGCGGGCCCGGCGCCTGCCGCGGGCCCCCGAGCACCCGCGGGTGCGGACCTTCCACGTGTGGGAGGACTTGGTGCCGCTCCACCAGGGTCTGGCTCGAGGGCAGATCTCCCGTGTGGCAGTGGCTGGCGCCGGACTGGTGGGCTGCGAGCTGGCCGAGGCTTTCCGCAGCCTGTGGGGAGCCGAGGTCGTGCTGCTGGAAGCCGCGCCAAGTCCTCTGCCTGGAGTGCTCGGCCCGGCCGCCGGCGCCTGTGTGGCCGCACACCTCCGCCAGCAGGGGATCGAGCTCCACGCCGGCTCGCCAGTGGAGCAGGTGGAGGCCCGCGACGACGGCATCACGATCACCCTCGGGCACGAGTCGATCCGCGCCGACGTACTGGTGGCCGCGGTGGGCGTGGAACCGGCAGTGGAGCTGGCGCGCACCGCCGGCGCCGAGCTGGGTCAGACCGGGGCCATTGTCGTGGACGAGAAGCTGGCGACGACCGTCCCCCACGTGTGGGCAGCCGGGGACTGCATCGAGTGTCGGCACGCTGCCACAAACGCCGCGGTCCACCTGCCGCTGGGTTCGCTGGCCAACCGTCAGGGACGGGTGCTCGCCAACGTGTTGGCCGACCGTGACGACCGCTTCGGTCCGGTGGCAGGGGTCGTTGCAGTGAAGGTCTTCGACCTCAACGTCGCCGCGGTGGGCTGTACGGCCGAGCAGGCGCGCCGCGCCGGGCGCGACGCCCGGGAGGTCTGGATCACTGCGGAGGACTCGGCCGACTACTGGCCAGAGGCGCAGGAGATCCACCTCGACCTGGTCTACGAGGCCGGCAGCCGTCGCCTGCTCGGTGTGCAGGGCGTGGGTCCGGGCGAGGTTGTCAAACGCATCGACGTGGCCGCCCAGTACCTGCTTCGCGGGGCCACCATCGACGACCTGGGGCGGCTGGAGCATGCCTACGCTCCGCCCTATGCCCCGGCGCTGGATCCGTTGGCGGTGGCGGCGTTCGTCGCTCAGGACCAGGAGGACGGGGTGGTGGCGGACTCGCCGCTGGTTGCGGTGGACGGCAGTGAGGTCCTCGACGTGCGGATCGAAGACGAGAGCGCGGCCCGGCCGGCGCCGGGAAGTGCAGTGCGCACGGTTCCCCTGGACGGTGTCCGGAGTCACGGAGCGGAGCTCCGGGGCACGCCGTGGCTTGTGATGTGCGAGCGCGGTACGCGCTCCGCGGAGGTGGCGCGGTTGCTGGGTGGGAGGGTGGCAGGCCACCGCTACCTGGGCGGGGGGCTGCGATGGCGGCGGGCCGCGGGCATCGACGACGGCTGAGGGACCGAGGGTCGGGAGAGGGGACGACGAGGGTCGCCGCCGGCACCCGTGGAGGTGAGAGGCGGGTGGCCTCGGACGCGAGAGGGGGAAAATAGGATGTTTCCGATCATGCTTGCACTCGAGGGCCGGCGGTGCCTGGTGGTGGGCGGCGGCGGCGTGGCGCTGCGCAAGATTCAGGGGTTGGTGGCGGAGGGGGCGCGGGTCACCGTGATCGCCCCGGTGGTGGTGGAGCCGGTGGCGGAGCTGGCCGCACGAGGGTCGGTGATTCTCGAGCAACGCGTCTTTGCGGACGGCGACACGGCCGGCTTCGTGCTGGTGTTCGCGGCCACCGACGATCGCGAGGTGAATCGCCGCGTGTTCGAGGAAGCCGAGGCCGCCGGGGTGTGGGCCAACGTGGCCGACGACCCGGAGCTGTGCAGCTTCCACCTGCCCGGGCGGGTTCAGCGCGGCGCCCTTCAGCTGGCCATCGCCTCTGGAGGCGAGGCGCCATTCGTGGTGCGTCGTCTGCGTCAGGTGCTCGAAGGCCTGCTCGGCCCCGAGTGGGCGGAGTGGGCCGAAGCCGCCGGACGCTTTCGCAGCGCAGTCCGCGACCAGCGCCTGAGTACGACCGAACAGGAGGCTCGGTTCGATCGTTTCTTTACCGCGACGGTTGACCCCCGACACCTCTCCGCACGGGTTCCCGGGGCGGCGGAGGAGGCGCAGTGGCTGGAGGGCGAGGACGGCGATCTCGGCAACTGCGAGCAAAGTGACACCTCGGAGCCCACCCCGATAGCTCCCGAGCGCGCCTTCGTTGCTTTGGTGGGAGCCGGTCCCGGCTGCCCCGGGCTGCTCACGGTGCGGGCGCGCCAGCGCCTGCTCGCCGCCGACGCCGTGGTCTACGATCGGCTGGCGGCGCCGGCTCTGCCTGGTGACCTGCCTGCGCGGACGGAGCTGCACCCGGTGGGCAAGACGGCGGGTCACCATCCAGTTCCGCAGGAGGAGATCAACGCGCTCCTGATCCGCCTGGCGCGGGCCGGCAAGCGGGTGGTTCGCCTCAAGGGTGGTGATCCCTACGTCTTCGGACGGGGAGGGGAGGAGGCCGAGGCGCTGGCCGCTGCCGGCATTCCCTTCGAGGTCGTCCCGGGCGTGACCTCGGGAATCGCTGCACCGGCGTTCATGGGCATTCCCGTGACCCACCGCTCGGAGGCGGTGCGGCTCACGCTGCTCACCGCGCACGAGTGTGCCAAGGACAACGGTCCCCAGGTGCGCTGGGACCTCCTCGCTCAGGATCCCCACAACACGTTGGTGGGGTATATGGGAGTTACCTCACTGCCGCGGGTGGTGGAGCGGTTGGTGGACGCCGGGATGGACCCTGCCACGCCGGCGGCGCTTGTGGAACGAGGCTCCACCTCGGCGCAGCGTGAGGTTGTGTCGACCCTGGCAGGCCTGGTCGAGGCCGGTCGCCGCGCCGGTATCCGTCCTCCGGCTCTCTTCATCATTGGACCCACCGTGGGTCACGCCCACACCCTCGGCTGGTGGCGCCGGGCTCCGCTGGCGGGGCAGCGGCTGGTAGTATCGATCGGGGGAGAGGAGCTCGCCACAGCGCTCGAAGCGAACGGGGCCGAGGTGGTGGCGGTACCGTTGCCGGTGACCCCGGCCGCCCGCGTGGCGATGGGTGCGCTGCCGCTCACCGGGTGTGTGCTGCGTAACCCGGCCGAGGTGGATGCCCTGGACGACGAGCGTGGTGGCCCCGGCTGGGACGGGCGGGTGATGGCGTGGTGCCTGGGTGAGGCCACTGCGAGGCGCGCCCGCGCCCGCGGCTGGCGCTGGGTGGAGGTGATCCGGGATGATGTCGGGGGCGGGGAGCTGGTGGCGCGAATCGCGAGGCTGCGACCCAATGCGGCGTAGCCTGGCGCTGGTCGCCTTGCTGATGGCGGGTCAGGCGCTGGGCGCTGCGCCCGTTCCCCGGCCGGCGCTGCGCCTCGGGGTGGTGAGCTTCTACAACCCGCGCTTGATGTACCTCAAGTACCAGCCTTTGGTGGACTACCTCGGAGCTGAGACAGGTCGTCGCTGGGAGCTGGTGATCTCGGCGAGCTACCAGCGTACTGTCAACGACCTCTGCGCCGGTCGCCTCGATCTCGCCTACCTCGGGCCGTTCACCTACGTGCGGGCGCGGGAGATGTGTGGGGCCGTTCCGGTGGTGCGGCTCAACACCCGAGGAGAGGCGACCTATCGGAGCCTGATCATGGTTCGTGCCGAGAGCCCGCTGGCGACGCTCGGCGAGCTCGCGGGTCGCCGCTTCGGCTTCGGGGCGCCGCTGTCGACCTCGTCTCACCTGATGCCCCGGGCGATGCTGGAGCAGGCGGGGCTGCATCCCGGCGTCGACCTGGAGTGTCGCTACTACGGGCACCACGAGCGTGCTGCCCGGGCCGTCCTCTTGGGTGAGGTGGACGCGTGCGGGGTGCGGGACATCGTCGGCCGGCGTTTTCTGAAGCGCGGGATGCGGGTCCTGGCGACCTCGGGTCCTCTTCCCAACTTCCCGCTGGTACTCCGGCCCCAGGCCCCGGCCGAGCTGGCTCGTGCCGTGGTGGAGGCCCTGGTGAGGGTGCCCCACCGCGATCCTGCGGCGGCACAGCTCATGGCCGGGTGGGACGAGGAGCTGGCAGGCGGCTTCGACCTCGCGGACGACAAGGCGTTCGATCCGGTGCGCGAGCTGGCGCGGCGGGTGTTCGGGCCGGCAGCTCTCACCCTGCCTGAAGGGCCCCTCCTGTGCGGCACCTCGGAGCGTCCCTGAGATGCCTCGCCTGGGACTGCGCACCAAGTTCTTTCTCTACTCGAACACTCTCATCGTCGTGATCATGACGCTGGTCACCGTCTGGGCGGTGGTCCACGAGCGGAGCACGCGGTACGACGCCATCAACAGCCGTGGCCGATCCATCGCGGAGGCGCTGGCCATCCCCATCACGGACGCCCTGATGTACGAGGACCTTGGCCTGGTGGCTGAGACAGGTCTCATCGAGAACTACATCTCCGAGATCCAGGCGCGCAACCGCGATCTCGTGCGCTACGTGGTGGTGACGGACACCGGCGGCACGGTCACGCACTCGAGCCAATGGGACCGGCTGGGTGAGCAGTTCCCCCGCTCCCTGACTCCCGGGAGCGTCGCAGCCGGGCCGGTCGCCGATCAGCGCATCGACGCGTCCGGCGAGAAGGTGCTCGAAGTGCGGACTCCGCTCAATATCTCCACCCGGTTTTGGGGCACCCTGGCGGTGGGATTCTCACTGGAACCCATCGATCGCCAGGTGGAGGTGGTCGCCCAGCGTGCGGTGGTGGTGGCCATCCTGCTCATGCTGGGAGCCTCGGTGCTCACAGCGGTGTACGTGGAGACCCTCATCCGGCCGATCCTCAACCTCAACCAGACCATGAAGCAGGCGGCCCGGGGCAACCTCGGGGTACGGGCTGAAGGCGGTCCGCGGGACGAGGTGGGCGAGCTGGCCGACGTCTTCAACCGCATGATGGACGAGCTGGAGGAGGCGCGCGAGCGCGAGAAGGTGCGGCAGGCGCAGCTCGTGCATACCGAGAAGATGGCGGCGGTGGGGACGTTGGCGGCCGGCGTGGCGCACGAGGTCAACAACCCGCTCGCCGGCATCCTCACCTGCATCGAGAGCATGCGCGCTGATCCAGAGGACGCGGAGCTGCGCGACCGCTACCTCCTGCTCATCCGCGACGGGCTCAAACGCATCGAGCACACGGTGCAGACCCTCCTCGACTTTTCCCGGCAGCGGGAGCTGCGACCGGAGCCCACCTCGGTGAACCATAACCTGCGCCACGTGGTGGAGCTGGCGGCGTATCAGCTGCGCGCCGGGAACATTGAGGTGGCGTTCGATCTCGACCCGGGCGAGCCCATCGTCATGGCCGACCACTTTCAGATGGAGCAGCTCTTTCTCAACCTGGTGCTCAACGCCGTGCAGGCCATGCCCGAGGGCGGAACCCTGACCCTGCGCACCAAGGTGCGGGACAACCGCGTTCGCATCACGGTGCGCGACACCGGTGTCGGAATCCCCGAGGAGATCCGGCAACGGATCTTCGATCCGTTCTTCACCACCCGTACGGTGGGTGAGGGCACCGGGCTCGGACTTGCGGTGTCGGACAGCATCGTGGCGGCCCACGGTGGCGCCATCGAGGTGGAGAGCACCACTGGCGAGGGCTCGACGTTTCGCGTAACGTTCAAAATCGTGAGAGACTTCGACGGCGAGGGGAGTTCCTGATGGGGGTTTGTGGCAGCCGCCTTCTGGTGGTGGAAGACGAGCCGCTTCTGCGCATTACCATGGCCGACGCCCTGCGCAAGGAGGGCTGGGCGGTGGATGTGGCCGAGGATGGCGTCAAGGGGGCGGCTCTCTTCGAGCAGCACCTGCACGACGTTGTGCTCACCGATCTGGTGATGCCGCGCATGGACGGTATGAGCCTGCTGCGCCGTGTGAAGGCGCTGCAACCGGGCACAACCGTGGTGATCATCACCGCCCATGGCTCGGTGGACAAGGCAGTGGAGGCCATGCGTGAGGGCGCCTCGGACTTCATTGCCAAGCCGTTCTCCATGGCCCAGCTGCTGGTGCGCCTCTCGAACGTGTGCTCGGTGCGACAGCTTCAGGAGCAGAACGTACGCCTGCAGGAGCAGCTGGAGCAACGCTTCTCGTTCTCAAACATCATCGGCAAGAGCAAGAAGATGCAGGAGGTCTTCGAGCTCATCAAGGTCGTGGCAGACTCCGAAGCCAGCGTGCTGGTGCACGGTGAGAGTGGCACGGGCAAGGAGCTGGTGGCCTCGGCGATTCACTACAACTCGCCACGCCGCACCAAGCCGTACATCCGGGTGAGCTGTGCCTCCCTGCCTGAGTCGCTCATCGAGTCGGAGCTGTTCGGCTACGAGAAGGGCGCCTTCACCGGAGCCAGCGAGCGCCGCATCGGGCGCTTTGAAGCGGCTTCCGGGGGGACGCTGTTCCTCGACGAGATCGGTGAGCTGCCGCTCTCCTTCCAGGTCAAGCTCCTGCGCGTGCTGCAGGAGCGCCAGATCGAGCGGCTCGGCTCCAACCGCCCCTTGGACGTGGACGTGCGTATCGTCTCGGCCTCGCTCCGACCCCTGGAAGAGGAGATCGCCGACGCGCGCTTCCGCGAAGATCTCTACTTCCGCGTCAACACCGTGGCCATCCACCTTCCTCCTTTGCGCGATCGGAGCGAGGACATCCCGCTTCTGGCGCAGTCGTTTCTGCAGGAGCTGGCGCAGGAGAGGGGTAAACCCATCGAGGGCTTCAGCGACGAGGTCCTCGGGGTGTTCGATGCCTATCCGTGGCCGGGCAACGTGCGGGAGCTGCGCAACGTGGTGGAGCGCGCGGTGCTGTTCTGCCGGGGCCCGCGAGTCGGCATGGACGAGCTCCCGGCGTCGTTGCGGAGCACCCCGGGCGAGGTGCGCCGGCCGGCCGCCAGCGAGGTGCGCACGCTGCAGCAAGCGGTGGAGCGAGCCGAGATCGATGCCATCGAGGTAGCCCTTGCGTCCACCCAGGGACGGCGCACGGACGCTGCTGAGCTGCTCGGAATCAGCCGCAAGACCCTGTGGGAGAAGATCAAGAGCTACAGCATCTCGCCCGACTAGGTTCGTCGCGAGGCTGGCGATGCAGGGACCTCGCGCCCGGGCCGCAGGCCCGGCGAGGCGTAGGCAGGGACCCGCACCCGGGCCGGAGGCCCGGCTGGGCCAAGGGCACAGGGCCCGCGGAGCGGGCAGTGTGGGCTGCGTGCCGCGAAGCGGCGAGCGTGGGCTAGGGACCTCGCGCCCGGGCCGTAGGCCCGGCGAGCCGTAGGCAGGGACCCGCACCCGGGCCGGAGGCCCGGCTGGGCCAAGGGCACAGGGCCCGCGGAGCGGGCAGTGTGGGCTGCGTGCCGCGAAGCGGCGAGCGTGGGCTAGGGACCTCGCGCCCGGGCCGTAGGCCCGGCGAGCCGTAGGCTCGTGCCGCGAAGCGGCGAGCGTGGGCTGGACGACCTCTCGAGGCAAGAACGCACAGCGAACTGCGGTGCATCGCTGACCGCGGTGGAGCTCTGACGAAGAGCGGGGGCCCGAGACGGGTACAGCGCGGCAATGCATGCTCCCTACGGGGGTGTGTTACTTGAGGTTCACGGTGGCATCGGGCATCTGGGTCCGCGTTGTTTCGTGAGCGTTACGCCGTCGCACCTGTGGCATCTGACCATGTTTGGTCAAGTTACTGGAAATGAGCCGCTTCCTGTATTGACCGTCGCTTGGGCGACTGGAACGGTCCTTGCTTCGGCATCTCCCGACGAGCGCTGCGAGCTGACGGGAGAGTTGGCGAGGCGCCACGAAATGATCATCACGGAGGAAGCCGTTTGCGGGGGAGCCCTGACGCATCGTGATCGACTGACCTGACTGCCCCCCCTGGCGGGGTCCGGGCCCCCTCCTGGGCCCCGCTTCATCCCACTCCTCTCCCATTCCCCGAGAGGGGATCCGCCGCGCACCTGCGCGGCGAATTTTTCTGCAGGGAACGCAGTGCTAGACTGAGCAGCGCGCGTGCCGCGCGGGAGGAAACAGGTGAGGAAGCCGTTCAACGAGTTGGTTTGGATGTCACAGCTTGCGATCATCACCGCCGTAGCCTTGACGGCCACCGCAATGGCCCAGGAGCCGGCAACGCCCGGGGTGTGGGCGGGGGACCCGGGGTGGAAGGCGGCGCGCGAGCGGCTGGCGGACACCCTGGCGAGCGAGTCGGTCGAGCAGGTGGAGATCGAAGCCACCACCTTCGACGAGGCCATGAACCTGATCTATCGGGTAACGGATACCTATCTCGCTGGTGCTGAATCCCGTTTCTCCGATCCCGCCACCGCCGCAGAGTACGGGGTGCGGATCGTCGAGGGGCTCGACAAGCACACGGTGACACCCACGGTGAAGACCCTGGTGGGAGGTGAGCACCTGGTTGTCGCATCTGAAGACGACGCCCAGGCGTTGGGGCAGCTTCTCTTCGAGACCGCCACCATCATCCGGCGCATCGACGAGGGCGGTACGGTGCATCTGTCGGTGCGCGACACGGCGGCGCGCATCTTCAACGGTTTCCTGTACGACTCGGAAATCGGCATTCCGCTTGTGCATCAGTACCTGGCGCAGGCGCAGGAGCTCGCCGGGAAACCGCTCGGCGATCTCGTGAGGTACGGGAAATGACTCGCCTCGGGAACGTCATGCACTGGCTGCGCGGCACGCTGGGGCGGCGGGACTCCTGGCGGGCGGTGTCGCTGGTCATTGTCGGCATGGTCGCAGCGCTGCTGGTGACGGTGGGGGCGGTGACCCAGGAGGTCGACACAGCCGTGCGCTTCGCCGTCAACGGCAACGGAGTCACCGGCGAGCTGAGCTACACCGTGGCCGCCGACGGTTCGGTGGATGCCACCCTGCTGGGGGCACCCGCGCACGGGCTTCTGGCCGGGCGCCATCTGGTTCTGCGCCGGCACGCCGGAAGCCGTGACGAGCTCTGGGACGGCTGGCTCTCGGACGCCAGCACGGGTCGCCCGACGCTGGTGGCCGGAACCGTCACCGTCACCGTCACCGACGGGAGCGCGGTCACGGTGTTGCCCTGGTTCGGTCAGGCGCCCTCTGGTGAAGGGCCCGCTGAGCAGGCGGCGGCGCCTGCGGGCTCGCCTGCGGAGACACCACGGAGCGTGGAGACGCCGGCGGGCGCGCCGACCCCAGTCCCGCCAAGGCTACTGCCTGGTCCTCCCGGCGTCGCACCGCCGGCGCTGGGCGCGAGTGCGACGACTACACCGTGGAGCCTGGACGGGCGCTGGAGCACTCCGCGGGGCGTCGCGACGATCGCGGTGGACGGCAGCCGGATCTCCGCCACCCTTGCCGACGGGCGCACGGTGTCGGGAAGGATGACAGGGCCTGCCTCGCTGGTTCTCGGCCTCGGCCTCGGCTGCTGCAAGGGCGATCTCGAGGGACCCGACCAGATCAGCTGGAGCGACGGCACCGTCTGGTACCGAGGCCGGTAGCCGCCCGCAGCCCTCGGCGGGCTCGGACACTCTCAGAGGGGACGATCGAGGAGTAGCAAGGCCCCGGCGGCTTACACCGCCGGGGCCTTGTGTCGTTCAAGCCATTCCTTCCATACAAGTTCTTGAACGGGATCGCCGTGAGGCGCGTTCGTTCTAGAACTTGTACTGGTACTGGACCACCCAACCGTCGTCCTTGTAGCCGCCGACGCCGGCCCAGGTGTCGGTGTCGCCGCTGGCGAGGATGTAGTTGAGCATCAGGCGATGGCGCTGGAGGTCGCGGGGCTTGTCGGACAAGGGATCGATGAACAGGTTGAGGCCCAGGTAGGTGTTGCCGAGGTCGGCGCTGGCTGCGCCCGGCTTGTCCATCGACGCCTGGTAGTGCTTGACGACCCCCTCCACGCGGTTGCTGAAGAAGTAGCCGAAGGTCAGCGCCAGGGTGTCCTGGTCGAAGTCAGCGACACCCTTGACGTTGTGGCCGCTTATGTACTCGGCCTTGGCCTCGAAGGTGTCGTGCTCTGACGACACCGCGACGTCGTACACCGAGTAGTCCTCGGAGGTCTCGACGCCGGCGGCCTTCTCGGATACCGCGTAGGCGGCCTCGACATGCATCTCGGGGCCGTAGTCATAGTGGAGGCGGCCGGCGTAGGCGAGGGCGTCGCCGAGCTGGGCCTTGTTCCACACCACGGCGCTGCTGCGGCCGGCGGGGTTGAAGACGCCGATGTCGTAGCCGAAGCCGTAGCCTTGGCGCTCGGCTCCCATCTCGAGGCCGTTGGTCTTCATCTGCTTCTTGCCCTCGTAACGCTCCTGGCCGATCAGGCGGCCGGAGAGCATGAGGCCGAAGTCACGCTCGAGCGTGAGGCCCTTGTCGAGCCCCTGCCGCTCGACGATGTCCATGTCCCAGCCGGGCACGGTGAAGGACATGCCCAGAGGGGTCTTGATCATGCCCAGGCGGATGAACGCAGAGTTCGACCAGCGGTAGGCGATGAAGGCGTCCTTGATCATCTTGGGGAGACCGCCCTCGTCGGAGGTATGCGACTGGTTGAAGTCGAGGAACAGCTTGGACGCCATGTTCCCTTGGTAGTAGTTGAAGCCCAGGCGGATGCGCTGGGCCTGGAAGAACACGCCGCCTTCCGCCGACTGGCCGTCGCCACCGCGAGCCTCGAACTGGCCAAAGCCGTAGATGTCGAGCTTGGTCTCGTGGTCACCCACCTTCTCGACCAGGGTGACCTTGGCATCTGCTGGACGGGGGCAGAGCAGTACGACGGCCAGCACCACCACCGTCAGGGCCGCGACGCAAGTAAACCGCCACACCTTCATGACCTTCTCCTCCCGGTTCGTGGTTGAATCGATCCGGCCTGCTGAATCCAGGCGGGATCCCGGCGATCCCGCCTGGAAAGCAGAATCCGTGCCATGGGCGAAGGCCTGACTGGCGAAAATTTAACCAGCTGACGGCAAGCGGTTTGGTCGGTGCGGAGGAGAGTTCGCCGCTCCCGCGACGATGAGATGTCACCGCGATGCGCCGTGGCTTGGCGGCGATGTGGCGATTCCGTAACACCGGCGTTGCGGGGCGTCGCGACGGCGGGTCCACCACGAAGAACGCACCCGGCGGCCGTGGCCACCGGGTGCGTTGAAGTTGCTCTATTTTAGTTACTTAGAACTTGTACTGGTACTGGACCACCCAACCGTCGTCCTTGTAGCCGCCGACGCCGGCCCAGATGTCGGTGTCGCCGCTGGCGAGGATGTAGTTGAGCATGAGGCGGTGGCGCTGGAGGTCACCATGCTTGGCGGTGAGCGGGTCGATGAACCAGTTGAGGCCGAGATAGGTGTTGCCGAGGTCGGCACTGTCGTACCCGGGGCGGTCCATGGATGCCTGGTAGTGCTTGACCACTCCCTCGACGTGACCGCTGAAGAAGTAACCGAAGGTCAGAGCCACGGTGTCCTGGTCGAAGTCCGCGACGCCCTTGACGTTGTGGCCGCTGACGTACTCGAGCTTGATCTCATAGGCGTCATTCTCGGTGGCAGCGCCGAAGTCCCAGACCGAGTAGTCCTCGGAGGTCTCGACGCCGGCGGCTTTCTCGGATACCGCGTAGGCGCCCTCGAGGTGCAGTGCGGGGCCGTAGTCGAAGTGGAGACGACCGGCGTAGGCGAGCGCATCACCCAGCTGTGCCTTGTTCCAGACGACGGCGCTGGACCGACCAGCGGGGTTGAACACGCCGATGTCGTAGCCGAAGCCGTAGCCTTGGCGCTCGTTGCCCATCTCGAGGCCGTTGGTCTTCATCTGCTTCTTGCCGGTGTAGCCCTCCTGGCCGATGAGGCGGCCGGAGAGCATGACGCCGAAGTCACGCTCGAGGACCAGGCCCTTGTCGAGCCCTTGGCGCTCGACGATGTCGAGGTTCCACCCGGGGATGGTGAAGGACATGCCAAGGGGGGTTTTGATCATGCCGAGGCGGATGGCAGCGGAGTTCGACCAGCGGTAGGCGATGAAGGCGTCCTTGATCATCTTGGGAAGGCCGCCCTCGTCCGAGGTGTGCGACTGGTTGAAGTCGAGGAAGAGCTTGGATGCCATGTTGCCGTGGAAGTAGTTGAAGCCCATCCGCAGGCGCTGGGCCTTGAAGAAGAGACCGCCTTCGGCTGACTGGCCGTCGCCGCCCCGTGCCTCGAGCTGGCCGAAGCCGTAGATCTGCAGCTTGGTCTCGTGGTCGCCGACCTTCTCGACGAGAGTAACCTTGGCGTTGGCCGTGCGGGGCACCAGGGCGAGCACCATGATCGCCGCCATCGCCAGGATCACCACGGTTCTCGCGCGGCGATCAGCCAAACATCTTGCGTGCATTCTTGCCTCCTCCTGTCGTGCATAAATTTTTGCGGACGATCGACGTCGGCCTGGAACGGAGAATCCTGCCCGAGCCCATCCACATACCGTCTGGTTAAGCAAGGATGGTGCCAATCGTGAAGGGATTCACGAGGGAAATTCGATCCTTAATTCACGGGGAATTGGGCTTTTTGGAGAAACCAAGAATCACTGTCGGATTACTCGTTGGTAACAGCGCCCCCCTGAGCGACGGGCGACGTGGAGCGGCCGTAACGCTGGCGTAACGGTGGGTGGCCGTGTGCGAGACGCCGCGCTCAGTCCTCGGGGTCTGCAGGCGGCATGGGGCGTGGGCGCGTCATGGCCTCCGCCGACAGCAGCTCGTCGAGGGAGGCCGTGTCGAGGTAGCCACGGGCGAGGATGATCTCGCGCACCGGGCGGCCGCTGGCCAGCGCCTCCTTGGCAACCTCGCTGGCGCGCTCGTAGCCCAGGGCCGGCACGACGGCGGTGACGATGCCGATGGAGCCCTCCACCATGGCGCGGCAGCGCTCGCGGTTGGCGGTGATTCCCCGAATGCAGCGCTCGGTCAGCGTGCGCACTGCGGCGGTGAGCATGTCCAGCGACTCGAAGAGGCGGAAGGTGAGGACCGGCTCCATGACGTTGAGCTGGAGCTGCCCGGCCTCGGCGGCCAGCGTGAGAGTGAGATCGTTGCCGATCACCGCAAAGGCCACCTGGTTCACCACCTCGGGGATCACCGGGTTGACCTTTCCGGGCATGATCGACGAGCCGGGCTGCATGGGCGGCAGGTTGATCTCGGCGAGGCCGCAGCGGGGACCCGACGAGAGCAGGCGCAGATCGTTGCACAGCTTGGAGAGCTTCACCGCCGTCCGCTTGACGACTCCCGAGAACATGACGAAGGCCCCGGTGTCGGGGGTCGCCTCCACCAGGTTCGCGGCGAGCACCAGGGGGAGGCCCGAGATGCGGGCGAGCTCCGCCACCGCCAGAGCCGGGTAGCCGGGGTCGGCGTTGATGCCGGTGCCGATCGCGGTGCCCCCGAGGTTGACCTCGAGGAAGAGCCGGGCCGTCTCCTCGAGCCGGGCGATGTCCTCCCCGGTGGTGACGGCGAACGCTTCGAGCTCCTGGCCCAGAGTCATGGGGACCGCGTCCTGCAGCTGGGTGCGACCCATCTTGAGGACGTCGGCGAGCTCTCGTCCCTTGGCGGCGAGGGCCGCTTCCAGCTCGCGGAGCGCGTCGAGGAGCTGAGCCAGGGCGAAGATCGTCGCCAGCCGGACGGCGGTGGGGTAGACGTCGTTGGTGGACTGCGAGAGGTTGACGTGGTTGTTGGGGTGGCAGTGATGGTAGGCGCCCCGGGGCTGCCCGAGGAGCTCCAGCGCCCGGTTGGCGATGACCTCGTTGGCGTTCATGTTGGTGGAGGTGCCGGCGCCCCCCTGCACCACGTCCACCACGAAGTGGCCGTGCCAACGGCCCTCGATGATCTCCTGGCAGGCGTGGTCGATGGCCTGTGCGACCGCGGCCGGGAGCAACCCGAGCTGCCGGTTGGCGCGGGCGGCGGCCTGCTTGACCATGGCCAGGGCCCGCACCAGGTGCGGGTAGTGGCCGAGGCGGACACCAGTGATGGGGAAGTTCTCCACCGCCCTCAAGGTCTGCACGCCGTAGAGCGCATCGACCGGCACCTCTCGGTCGCCGAGCAGGTCGTGCTCCCTGCGGGTCGCCCCCGAGCGGTAGGTTTGCGCCCAGCCGAGGCGCCGCGAGCTGGCGTACTCCAGGCGCCGCGCCATCAACGACGCCACCCGGACGAGCAGCGCCATGGCCGCCTCGGCATCGGCGCCGAGGCGTTCCCGCGCCGCCTCGGCGGGGACCTCGAGCAGCCGGACGTCGTCCACCGCCCGCGCCGAGGTCGAGTGTAGCGAGGGCTCGAGCAAGGCTGACTCGCCGACAGCCTCACCGGCCCCCACGACGATGATCTGGGCGCCGTCGGCGAGGATCTCGAGATGGCCGTCGAGAACCAGGAAGAGCGCGGCCCGCTCGTCACCGTGGTGGAACAGAGTCTCGCCGGGTGCGAGGGTCCGGCGCCGCACCACCGGTGCGAGGAGCTCGGTCACCCGGGAGTCGAGGTCGGCGAAGAGCTCGCAGCTCGACAGCGCCGTCTGGATGTCGTCCACGTCCACCTCCCAATGGAGCCTGAGGCCGCACGGTAGCACACTCGCGGATCGAGACGGAAATCATTTATTTATAAACTCTTACACGCATGTCACGCGGAGAGTTTGACAGGCATCCGTTCGCGACCTACTGTACTACTACAGTAGTACACCATGGCAGGTGTCGTGGAGGGAGGGCGCGGATGGAGCGAACACTCAGGGTCGACCCCAGCGGCGCCGCTCCGATCTGGCGACAGATCGAGGACGGCGTCCGGCGGCTGGTGGCCTCGGGAGTGCTGGCGGCCGGCGACCCGGTGCCGTCGGTGCGCGAGCTCGCCCGAGAGCTCACCGTCAACCCCGCAACCGTGGCCAAGGCCTACCAGCGCCTCGGAGATGCCGGCGTGCTCGCGGTTCGGCGCGGCGAGGGGACCTTCGTGGCCGAGCGGCCATCCACCGCTCTCGCAGCGGAGCGGCGCGAGCTGCTGCGCGGCGGCGCTGCCCGGTACGCAACGCTGGCGGTGGATGTGGGCGCGTCACGGACCGAGGCGGTTGCAGCGCTCGAGGACGAGTGGTCGGCGGCGAGGGACCGTACACAGGAGGTGGGAAATGCGTGACGTCAACGGCGATCCGCCGATCGTGGTGAGCGGCCTCGAGGTGCGCTACGGCAGGTCCGTGGCCGTCGCCGGGGTCAGCCTGGAGGTCGGGTTGGGGCGGGTGTACGCCCTGCTCGGCCGCAACGGAGCCGGCAAGAGCTCGCTGGTTCGTGTCGGTCACCCTGGCGCTCGCCTTCGGTCTCCTGCTCGGCACCAGCGTGCTCGCCCGTGACCTCGCCGAAGGGCGGCTGGGCTTCTACTTCGCTCAGCCCGTGGCTGGCCTGGCGATCTGGGCGGGCAAGATGAGCGCAGCCATGGCGCTTGCCCTCACCGCGGCCGGGTTGCCCCTGGCCGTAGCCCTCCTTGCCGGGAGCCTGCCGGGCAGCGGCGGGCACGGCGTGGGAGATGACATCGGCCTCGCGATCGTGGCCGGCCTTGTCGCCACCAGCGTCGTTCTCGGTCACGCAGGATCGATCATCGTGCGCTCGCGCTCGCGCTGGCAGGTGGTCGACGTGATCGGGCTGGTGCTGGTTGCGGTCGGCGGGTGGTGGAGCATCGGGACCCTCGCCGGTGCGTGGGCGGCCGAGGCCCTCGTGCTGGTGGTCAAGGTGGTGCTCGTGACTCCACCCGTGGCGCTGCTCCTGGCCGGTGCGGTGCAGACCGTCGGCGGGCGGGCCGACCTGGCGCGCGGCCACCGCCTGCTGTCGCTGACCCTGTGGTCGGTCCTCGGCGGCGTCACCCTGCTGCTCGTCGTCGGCACGAGCTGGCTGGTGACGCCGAAGCCCTCCGAGATCATCGCGGTGCACGCCGTCACGGCGGAGCCGTCCGGCACGTGGGTGGCGATCGGGGGGAGTGCGAGGGGCCGCGGAGACCTGGTGAGCACCTTCCTCATCGACACCGCCTCCGGTCGCTGGCTTCGGATGCGGAGCCAGCCGTGGGCGAGGGCCGCGGTCCTCTTCGCTGCCGACGGGCGGCGGGCGGCGGTGCTGGTACCGAGCCGGAAGATGGACGATCCGAGGCAGGACCTCGCGCTCGTCGACCTCGGGGCCGCCCAGCCCAGCCCGCAGAGCGCCTTGATCAACGTACCGCCGGCGTGGGGCGGCGGCGCCATCGCCATGGCCCCGGATGGCGAGAGCGTGGCGGTGGTGGTGGACGGTACCGTCACGGTCTCCGCACTGCCCGATGGTCGCATCCTCGCCGCCGTCAGGCTGCCGGTCGAGCTGCGGTTGCCGGATCTCGTCTTCACCGCATCCGACACGGTGCGGCTGTACGGCCGGCTCGGCGACGAGGACGCCCCAGGCGAGCTGTGGATCGGCGAGCTCGACGTGGCGACCCACCGCCTGGTGGCGACGGGGAGCATTCCGGTGGGCGAGCGCTACCGCTGGAGGGCGAAGCTCGATCCGAGCTTTGAGCGCCTTCTCCTGTGGCAGTCGGGGACGCTGCAGACCGCAGGAGCGACCGTCCACGACGCGCGCAGCGGCGCGCTGCTCGAGGACCTCGGCCGGGACGGATGGATCGTCGAGCAGGGCGCGATCTTCCTCGCCGATGGCGGCGTGCTGGTGAGCGAGCGGGGCATGGAGGCGAACCGACTGCGTGTGGTCGGCCGAGACGGGGGCGAGCGGATCGTCGAGCTGCCGACGGCCGGGCAGTACCGCTTCGGCGGAGAGATCGAACCGGGCGCCGTCCTGGTTGCGAGCACGAGCGAGAGGTGGGCAGAGGCCTCGGCGTGGAGGACCGCCCGGGTCGACCTCGACAGCGGTGCGCTGCGCGAGGTGGGCCAGGGGTTCCCTGGGAGTGCGTGGTCGTCCGGCATCGGCACCACGCCGGCACCGGGCTCGGTCGCGACGCGTCTCCTCGGCACCGGGTCGGCGGTCGAGCTGATCGATCCCGCGAGCCTGGCGCCCACGGTGGTGGCCGGCTCCCGCTGAGCCGCAACCCCTTCGTGGGCACGGCGTACCACCCTGAGGAGGTTCGCCGTGCTCACCTTTCTCCTCTGGCTCCTGCTCCTCGTGCTCTGCTGGCCGGTGGCCCTGCTGGCGCTGGTGCTCTACCCGCTGGTGTGGTTGATCCTGCTGCCGTTCCGCCTGCTCGGCCTCACCGTCGACGCGGTCTTCGAACTGCTCAAGGCGATGCTGCTGCTGCCTGTGCGGGTGCTGCGGGGAGCGCCGGCCAGGTAGCCGATTCAGAAATTCAAAGATTTGAAGATTCAAAGATCCCAAGATTACGACTGCGGGACGCTGGATCCTCCTTGGTGGGGTGCGAGGTCCTCGGACCGGGTGGCTGCTCCACAGCAGGTGGCTGGCACGGGCGGCCGGTCCCACCAGCTGACACTCCAGCCGCGCGGTCGATAGGAGGAGGGCGCTCCACGAAGGAGCGCCCAATCTCTGAGTCTTCGAATCTCTGAATGTCGGAATCCTGAGCCGCTTTCGGGCGGACTCCTTGCGTCCCACTCTTCACTTCGTCTTCAGCGTCAGATCCCCCGAGAATGTGTTGACCTCGATGCGGGCGCCGCCGCTCCCGGTGGTGAAGTCGAGCTCGGTCCCCGGGGCATGACGGCTGGTGCGTTCCGGGCGGGGGCCGAAGGCGTTGTGGATGTCCCCCGAGAAGGTGCTGATCTCGTAGTCGGCCGGAAAGCTCTCCGGTACCGCCAGCGTGAGGTTGCCGCTGAGGCTCTCGAAGCTGAAGCTGCCGCGGGGCGCCAGCTCGGCATCACACCGCAGGTCTCCGGACGTGGTCTTGGCGTGGACCTCCTCCAGGGGCCCGCCCGCGAGAGTGGTGTCACCGCTTACGGTGGAGGCCTCGACGCGGCCGGACCCGAGGCTGAGCCGCAGGTTTCCACTCACCGAGGACGCCCGGACCTCGGGGGCTCGGGATGTAATCACCACGTCGCCGCTCACCGACTGGGCCGAAATCGAGCGGGGGTTGTCCTTCACCTCCACGCGGCCGCTCACCGACTGGGCCTCGAGGCGGCCGTCGAGACCGGCGGCGCTGATATCGGCACTCACGGTGGTGACGTCCACGCTGGCTCCGGCGGGGACCCTGATCTGGAGCTCGGCATCACCGGAGTCGTGGCTGTGCTCAGGCAGCACCACTCGGATCTCGAGATGGTCGCGGTCGCCGGCGACGTCGAGGCGCTCGACGCGGCGGCCGAGAGTGCCGGTGACCTCGACCTCGTCCCGGGTCCATCCGGTGACGGACACTGAGCCGGACACGTTGTTGACGGAGACCTCGGCATTGGCGGAGACGGGCCGGCTCTCGTGCACCGGCTGCTGGGCCAGACCGGCAGTGGCGGCGGCGGCCACCGCGAGGGCTGCGAAGAAATATCGTCTCATGTCTCTCCTCCCTGGGAGATTGGGAGCTCGGCGGCGCGCTGCAGCAGGTCGATCTCGCGCCGATAGGCGCCAGAAAGGAGCCGGGCGAGCTCGCGGTTGTCGGGGTCGCGCCCGATGGCGCTGCTGATGCGGGCGATGGAGTCGTCGATGATGGCCAGGTTCTCGTCCACCACGCGCAGGGTCTGGGGGTCGAGGCTCGCGCGGCGCTGCTCGAGGGCGTCGAGAAGGGTGGCCCGCGCGGAGCGGAAAGAAGCCTGGGCCGGGCGGAGGGCGGCCCGTACGGCGCCGCTGTCGACCTCCTGGGAAGCGGTCATCGGCGTCGGGCGCTGGCTGACCAGATAGGCTGTCACCGCCGAGCTGACGACCACCAGCGCCGCCGCTGCCGCCAGCCATCGCAGTCGTTGGCTCCACGACGGGCGGCGCCGCGTCAGGGGTACGACGCGCTCGGCCTCGATCCGCAAGGCGATCCCCGGCCAGAGGTCACGGGTGGGCGCCACCTGGGTGGGCAGGGCCCGCACATGCCGCCGGAGCTCGGTGGCCTCTTCCACGGCGCGACGGCATGGCGCGCAGACCGCGAGGTGGTTCCTCACGACGGCGGCCTCGGAGTCGGCGAGGGTACCGTCGACGAGGTCGTCGAGGTTGCCGTGAACGTGTTCGCAGGTGGTCATCGCAACGCCTCCCTGAGACGGGTGCGGGCGCGGTGGAGCTGGGCCTTGGAGGTGCCCACCGCGATCCCGGTGAGCTCCGCGATCTCGTGGTGGTGGTAGCCGTAGATGTCGTGAAGCACCAGCACGGTGCGGGCGCCGTTCGGAAGCGCGTCGATGCGCCGCTGGAGGTCGACCGAGAGATCCGGGCGAGCTGTGACCGACGACGTCGACTCGGGCACCTCGGCGGTGAGGACGGTGGCGCTTTCCTGACGGCCGACCTTGCGCCGATGGCTGATCACCAGGTTTACGGCGAGTCGGTGGAGCCATGCCGAGAACGCGGTGCCGGGGCGGAAGAGGGCCAGCTTGCGCCACGCCCGTACGAAGACCTCTTGGGTGAGCTCCTCGGCCTGGCTGCGGTCGCGCGTCATCCAAAGGCAAAGGCCGTGGATGCGGCCCACGTGCTCGTGGTACAGGCGCTCGAAGGCGTCGAGATCGCCGGCCTGGGCCTTCAGTACCAGCGAGCTCGTGGCGTCCACGGGTCCGGCCCCGGTGGTGGCGGCGCCGCCGTCGTCTACGTCGATGGGCATCACGGCTTCCATGCTCACCATAACGCGGATGGGCCAGGAAGGGTTTACGTGCCCGGGTGATGAGGGCGCCCGCCGTTCCGGCCGGGAGAAGGGAGGCGCTCCCCCGCCCGGCCTACTCCGCCTCTCGGGGCAGGCGCCTGCTCTACAAGGAGCGTGTTCGCTGGTTGCGGGGAGGCTCGTCGCGAGACCGCGGAGCACCTGTCGGGGTGGTGGATCCGGCCAAGGGGGCCCTGCAGGCGTAGCAGCGCTACGTCGAGGACGCCGCCGCCAGCCGGAGCGCCGCCCTGGCTGGTGGATCTGCGGTCGCAGCAGAACCTCCTCGCAACCGGCGGGCGCTCACAGGTTGAACCTGCTGACGATCTGCTGGAGGTTCGCGGCCGTCCGAGCGAGGTCCTGCGCCGCCTGCTGGATGGAGTTGGCCCCCGAGGCGGTGTGGTAGGCCACCTCGGCGAAGCTGGAGATGCTCTGGGCGATCTCGCCGGTGCCGCGGGCGGCGTCGGCGACGTTACGACCGATCTCCGAGGTGGTCGCACTCTGCTCTTCCACCGCGCTCGCGATCACCACCTGGATCTCGTGGATCTGATTGATGATCTCGGTGACCTCGCGGATCGAGCCACCCGCGGAGTCGGTGTGCGACTGGATTGCCTTGACGGTCTCGGCGATCTCGCCGGTGGCGCGGGCGGTCTGGTTGGCGAGCTCCTTGACCTCGCCGGCGACCACCGCGAAGCCCTTGCCGGCCTCGCCCGCCCGGGCCGCCTCGATGGTGGCGTTGAGCGCCAGGAGGTTGGTCTGCTCGGCGATGGAGTGGATCACCTCGACGATGCTGCCGATGCGCTTGCCGGCCTCGCCCAGCTCCACGAACCGGCTGGTGGTGTCGTCGGCGATGCGTACGGCATCGCCGGCCACCTTTGCGGCTTCGCCGGCACTCTTGGCGATCTCGCGGATCGACGCACTCATCTCCTCGCTGCTGGTGGCCACTGTCTGGACGTTGGTGCTCACCTGCTCGGCCGCCGCCGACACCACCCCCGCCTGGGTCGAGGTCTCTTCGGTGGAGCTGGCGATCTGCTGACTCAGGCTGTTGAGCTGCTCGGAGGCGGCGGCCAGCGTGCTTGAGAGCTCGGCCACCGACTCCATGTCCTTCTGGATCGACGCCACGAACGAGTTGAACAGCGAGCCCAACTCGCCCAGCTCGTCGCCGGAGGTGACCTCCACCCGCTGAGTGAGATCGCCCTTGCCTTCGGCGATGTCGCGGAAGCGGGCGACCAGGCCCCCCACCGGGCGGGTCACCACCACCGAGGCCACGAAGAGCGTGAGGCCGCAGACCGCGGCGATGGAGACGAGCAGGCCGATGATGGAGAAGGTCGTGGCGCGCCGGATGGGGGCGCTGATGAGCTCCTGCGGGACCATGAGCCCCAGCGACCAGTCGAGCCCCGGGCTGTCCGAGCGCACCGGTGTGTACAGCACCCGGGTCGCGTGGCCCTGGAAGCGGAGGTCGGCGATGCCGCGCTCGCCTGCCGTCATGACCCTGGTGAGCTCGGCGAAGCCCGAGGTGTCCTTGAAGGTCCGGTCCTCGTCGAGCTGCGGCAGCGTGGTCTCGAGCGAGTCCTTCACCTCCATGCCCGGGAAGTAGATGACCCGGGATTCGGAGTCCACCAGGAAGGCGGTGCCCTGGCCCTGGTACTTGATCTGTCGCACGAGGTCGCCGACGGTGGTGAGCAGCACGTCGGCGCCGGCGACGCCGAGGAGGCTGCCGTCAGGGCGGTGCACCGTTGTCTGGAGGGTGACCGCCACGTCGCCGGTGTTGGCGTCCACGCCGGGGCGCGACACGTAGAGACGGTCGTTCTTCACCGCCTCCTCCCACCACCAGCGGTCGCGGGTGTCGTAGCCCTCCCGCTCAACCCGCCCGTCGGACTTGAAGTACTCGCCGGTGGAGGCGGTGGCGAAGAAGGCCGAAAGTACCGTGGGGTCGGAGTCCACGATGCGGCGGAGGTACTCGGTCACCTGCCGGTACTGCGGGTCGTTCTGCACGGACCGCTGGAAGGTGTTGTAGCCGGAGAAGAATCCGAGGAGGTCCGGACTCTCCACCATGGTGGTCACGATGCGGCCCCGTTCGGCGAAGAACGACTGGATCCGGTGGGCCGCGAGGTCCACCCGGTCGAGGGCCTCGGAGTTGACCTTGGCGCGGGTGACGCCGGCGATCTCGCTCACCGCGAAAACGCCGAGGGTGCCGAAGAACACCAGCAGGGCGAGCACCATGGCGACGGCGAGCTTGCGCCGGATCCCGGCGCCGCGAAGCCAGGCCCGGCCCGCCCCGTGCTCGGCTGTGGGGTCGGGAAGTGTTCGGGACACGCGAGATGCACCCACCATCGGTTCCTCCTCCCCGACTCTACCCGTGAAGTCGGGGTAGGACAAGCTGGGCGCCGGAGCGTGCGGTACCCTGGACGAGGCCCGGCAGCCGTGCGCTCCGGGAATGACGCTGGCGGGCCACGAGTTGGCCGAAGTGCCGGCGGCGCCGGCTAGGGAGAGACGAGATGATCAGCTTCACCGAGACCGCGCGAGAGAAGGTCCGCGAGTACATCGACGGGGCCGGGGCCGAGTGCATCGGGCTCCGTGTCCACGCCACCCGGAGAGGGCGGCACAGCTTCCAGTACGACCTCGTCCTGGTCATGGAGGGCGAGGCGTCGGACGAGGATGTTCGGGTGGACGCCGACGGCCTCGCGGTCCTCATGGACGCGAAGACGGCGGGGTGGATGGAGGCGGCCACCATCGACTACGTGTCCGACCTCTCCGGCGCCGGCTTCAAGATCGACAACCCGATGGGCGAGCCGCGCTGGGATGATCCTGTGGCCCAGCGGGTGCAGCAGGTGATCAACGAGCGTGTCATGCCCGTCGTCGCCAGCCACGGCGGTTGGGTGGAGCTCCTCGACGTTCGCGACGACACGGTCTATCTCCACCTGGGTGGCGGCTGCCAGGGCTGCGGGATGGCGTCGGTGACCCTCACCGAGGGGATCGAGACCGCCATCAAGGAGGCGGTGCCTGAGATCCGGAACATCGTCGACCAGACCAACCACGACGCCGGCGAGAACCCCTTCTACGCATAGCCCGTACGCAGCATCAGCCGTCTGCTGCGACCGCAGACGCACCGGCTAAGGCAGGGCTTCTCCCGGTGGCGCCGTCCTCGCAGTAGCGCTGGCCCTGCGGCCACGGCAGGCTCCTGCCGGGACCTGCGGGCTGTCACTCCGTGACAAAGGGTAGGGAGTCTGGCGCCTCAGGTGGAACCGGCTGCTCCGCGCTCCACGCCGTCCTGGAAGGTGTCGGTCTCGTCTACCGCCGACGCCTCTTCGTCCTCCGGGGCGCCCTCCCACGGGAAGGCGTCGAAGAAGTCGCCGGCGGTGGCGGCGGGCGAGTGCTCGTCGCCGCGCGGGCGGTAGTCCCAACGCACCCGGTCGAGGGCGTCTGCGACGCTCACGGTCCTGCGCTGGCCGCGGGGGTTCTTCTCCACAGCTGTCTCACGCGGGCGGGGCGATCTTGAGGCCGGCGAGCAGCTCGCGATCGGCAGCCTCGGCGCCCGCTGCCGACAGGGAGCGCAGCCGCTCCTCGGTGCCGATGACGAAGCGGCAGTGGCTGTCGCTGCCGCTGCTGCAGAACAGCTCGGTCGCCTTGAGCCCCCGCCCCGACAGGTAGGAGAAGACGCCCGCATGGAAGCCCGCGAGGAGGCCGCATGCCTTGCCGTCGGTGTCAGCGAGCAGCGCCGGAAAAGGGCTGGCATGGTGATCGACCACCACGAGGCCGCGCATGCGATGGCTGAGATCTGCCTCGAAGTGCCCGAGGCCGATCACCGCCAGGGAGCCCGAGAGGTACTCCAACGCAACCTCGAGCTCGAGCTCGCGAAGCGTGCGGCTGGTCTCGCGCTGGACGAACGACTCGACGCGTACGGCGTGCGCAAGCCCCCACTCCATGCCGAAGCGGTGCATGGTGACGACGCGGTCACCGCCGATGCGATCCAGCAGCTTCTCCACGGCACGCCAGAAGTCCTCGTTGGCCACCACCACCTGCAGCCCGGCGGCGTCGGTGAGGGTGCCCTGCACCGCGTCGGGTCGCACCTGGGCCGAGAGCGGCAGATCCGCGTGATCCAGCTGTGACACGGTGACGATGACCTCGTTCTTCAGCGGCGAGCGCACGAGGCCCACGTGGACTCGCTGCTGGTGGCGAGCGTGCCTGATCAGCAGTTCGGTGGACAGGTACGGATCCTGGATCCGGTTGGCGACGAAGGCCTTGAAGCGCTCCTCCAGCTTGGCGAGCTCGGGCGCTTCGACCAGCCCACGGAAGAAGTTGCGGCCGATGATCTCATCGGGGTTGGGGGAGCTGGCTTCGCTGTCGAAGGGGCTGTACGTGCTGACCGTGCCATCCGGAGCCAGCGACAGATAGCCCAGGGGCATGGAGCTCAGCAGCGGCCCGGAGGGGTGATCGTTCATGCGCGTCCTCCGCTGTCGGTGATGCCGAGGGCGTCGAAGAAGCCCTCGCGCCGCATGTCGTCGTGAAGGGCGCGGGTGAGCTCGAAGAAGCGTGTCCGAGTGAAACGCCCCGGCATGGCCCTCGTCATGAACGTGAGGAAGTCGTCGACCCAGCGCGAGGTGGCCGTGACGATCTCCTCCGGGTGGAGCACCACGGTCACGTCGAATGCGATGGCGACCATGCCTTCGGGGGTGACCTGAAAGATGCGGAGCTCGGGGTACTGGTGCTCGAGCTGCTGCCGGATGCCTTCCAGGCGCCGGTGGAGGAGCTGCGGGTTGAGCAGGTGGCGGGCGTGGGAGGCGGCGATGTTGAGGAGGGCGAGGGCGACGTGGATCGTGACCGCCTCACGGCCGCTGGGACGACGGACCGGCGGTGACGCCTGCGCGGCCGCGGGGGTGAGTCGGGTCTCCTCCTCCATCGCGAGCTCGTCGGGGTTCGACGAGATGTCCCTGCCATTGCCGCTGCCTGCGCGATCTCGCTGCTCCTCGTCGTAGCGGCGCATGGCGTCCAGCAGCAGAACGGACGGCGCGAGGGAGAACCGCTCGGGCACCGAGACCGGGTTGAAGTCTGCTTCGAAGGTCCCCTCGTCCCACACCGCCATGGCGTAGACGGCCTCCTCGCCGACCCTTCCGTCGTCGACGGCGCCGTCGATGATGACTCCGTTGCGGAACCAGATGGTGCCCTTGATGCGTTGGTGGCGGAGGGTGATGGCGCCAGAGCGCCGGCCCACCTCCACCGTCTGCAGGAGGTCGGGGACCGAGAGCTGCGACAGCGAGCCGAACAGGCGGTTCTCGTCGCGATGGCGGTCGAGGGCGAGCCGGGTGGTGAGGATCACCTCCTCGTGGTCGTAAGGTGGGAAGACCAGGTTGGTGAGACCGCGGCGCAGCGCCTGGCGCCGTTGTTCCTGGTCTCCGCTGGAGAGGATCACCACCGGCACCTGTTCCATGAGCGGGTTCGCTACGAGCAGGCGGAAGAGAATGGAGTCGCCGTTTTCGGGATCGTCGAGGGGAGTGAGGAGGACGTCGGGGAGCACGTACTTGAAGTTGGCGATGACCTCCTCGGCCTCGTCCTCCGACTTCATCGAGAGGACCTTGAAGCCCGCCGAGTGGAGGGCACGGCTGAGGCGGTCGACGACGCCACCATCGGGAAAGACCAGGTAGACGAGCTCGCCGCTCACGAGCCCAGCCCCCGGCTGCGCGGTCGGGTCGGCACGAGCGGCGGACGGACGCCCGCCGCTCGTACCGACCGGTGCGCGACCCTACGGTGCACGTTCGCCTCCCTCATTCAACGCTCACGACGGCGTCGAAGGCGCCGCGGCGGCAGAGAAGCTCGGCCTGGGTACAGACGCCCAGGTGCCTCGCAGCCTCGCGTGCCGAGGCGACCACTGGCGCGCGCGGGCGCAGGCGAAAGCCGTCGTGGCTGAGGCGGGCGAAGCAGTTTCCGACAATCATGTTGACCAGCTCGCGCACACTGTCCACTACCATGTCGTCCACCACCCGGCGCTCCGAGTCGAGCATCCGGGAGGCAATGAACAGCATCATGGGCTCGTCGAGGACCAGGCCGTAGGTCACGCAGCCGTCACCGCAGGCGCTCTGCGAGACGAAGTAGCTCGGGTGCTCGTCGTCCTCCGGGGTGATGGGGCGTCCGACGCTGATGGCGCTGATCTTCACCGGTTCCCAGGTGCAGCGCAGGAAGTGCTTGGCCGTGTAGTCGAGGAGGACGCGGATGAGATCGCTTTGCGGAAGTGTGCTGATGAGCTGGTTGAGCTTGGCGCTGTGCTGGCGCTCCAGCTCGGCGAACTCCGCTGCCGCAGCCTCCAGCTCACTCCGCTCGACCGCGCCGATCTCGACCAGGAGCTCGCCGAGCAGCATCCGACGGGCTTCCTGTGCCTCGAGCAGGCTTTGGAGCTGGTCGGCCGTCAGCCACTCGCGGTCGCGGGCGATCTCGCCCATGCGCCGGTCGAGCCGTCGCTGGGTCACGCGCAGGCTGCGTACCTGCTCCCGCGTGAGGATGCCCTCCTCCACTGCCAGCTTCCCCAGGGGCAGGAGAGTCTCGCGCTGGCGTGCCATGGCGTCGCGCAGCGCCGGACCCGTGATCAGCCCTTTGTGCAGGAGAAACTGGCCGAAGTACTTCACGACCTGGCGCCTTCTTGACCCGGAATCACCACCTCACGCAGGAACCCGAGCAGCTCCTCTTTCTTGAACGGCTTCTGCAGAAAGCTCTTGGCGCCGATCTCGAGGCACTCGGCCACGGCGTCCTCGGTCCCCAGCGAGCTGATCATGATCACCCGGGCGTTGGGCTTGAGCGCGAGCAGGCGGCGCAAGGTCTCCTGGCCGGACCACCCGGGCATCACCAGGTCCATGAGGACGAGATCGGGCTCGACCTCTTCGTATCGTTCGAGGGCCTCCATGCCGTTACGGGCGGTGCCGACGATCTCGAACTCGGAGCTGTCGAGGTAGGTGGAGATTATGGTGAGCGTGAACGCGGAGTCGTCCACCGCCAGAACCATGTGCTTCCTGTCCATCAACACCCTCCGGCGGAGGTGGGGGAGTCGCCATAGCGGCAACCGCTGTCTGGCCGGCGGATCCGGAGGCGGGGCCGAATGCCCCGATACCCCTGGGTGACGGCGCCCTCGGCGTCCAACATGGGCATCACCTTCCACTTATACCAGGGGGGCACGGTGAGGACAAGCTGGGAGTTTGCCGGTACGGAAGGTACACTTGCAGGACCGGGCCGCGGGCCCGATCGCTGGAGGAGGGCCATGGACGAGATCCTGCAGGAGTTCCTGAGCGAGGCGTTCGAACACCTCGAACGGTTCGACCAGGATATGGAGCAGCTCGACGCGGCGCCCGCGGATGTCGCCGCCCTGGAGGAGGCCCACCGCAGCCTCCATACCATCAAGGGGGCGTCGGGGTTCCTCGCGCTCTCACAGCTGGAGACCCTCACCGCTGCCGGCGAGCTTCTCCTGGGTCGCGCTCAGAAAGGACAGCTGACGCTGACACCGGAGCGGCTGCGGGCGCTGACGGAGCTCGGGGGAACCCTGCGTGACTGCCTCGAGCAGATTCAGGCGTCCGGCCACGAGGGCGAGGTCGGGAGCTCCGAGCTGGTGGACCGTCTGGCCCTTTTGGCGGTTTCGTGAGGGAGTCCGCGAGGAGCACCGGCGAGAGACGACGTCGTGGGGGAAGCGGGAGCAGGGGGCGGACTCCGTCATCCTTGACCATGACGAGGCCTCGATGCGAAGATTGACTGTGGATGCAAGCGGTTGCACCATGAGGTTTGAGGCAGGCGGGGCGCTTCTCCATGGCTGAGATTGACGGCATCGTCCAGGAGTTCCTGGTCGAGAGCTTTGAGAATCTCGAGCAGGTCGATCGCGATCTGGTGACGCTGGAGTCACGTCCGGACGATCGCGAGCTGCTGGACCGCGTGTTCCGCGTCATCCACACCATCAAGGGCACCTGTGGGTTCCTCGGCTTCGAGCTGTTGGAGCGGGTGAGCCATGCCGGCGAGAGCCTCCTCTCCCGCCTCCGCGACGGCAGCCGGGCAGTGGACAGTGAGGTGACGGGAGGTCTCCTCGCCCTGGTGGACGCCCTGCGCCGGATTCTCACGACGATTCAGGAGACCGGCAGCGAGGGCGAGCAGGAGCACGTCGACCTGGTGGCGGCGCTCAAGCGCCTCCAGGACGGGAGCGCGGTCGGGGAGGATGGGGGGGTGGTTGCGGAGGGGCCGGTGCTCGCGGAGCCGACGGCACAGGCGTCGCAGCGCCCCTCGAAGTGGAGCGGGCGTGCCGGCAGCCGGGCACGCGCCGAGAGGACGAAGGCAGAGAGGACGCCCAGGCCGAAGACGAAGGCGACCCCCGCGCGGCCGGTTTCGGATCGAATTTCTGCCACCGAGGGTGACGAGGCCAAGGCGGCGGAGTCCCCCGCCCAGCGGCGAGCCGAGACGGCGAGCGCCGCCCCTCAGGGCTCTTTGGCGCGGGCCGAGGATGAGGTCGGTCAGACCCGCGACCGGGTGCTGGCGAGCTCGGTCGGGGGGGCCGAAAGCAACGTGCGCGTCGACGTGAGGGTCCTCGACCGCCTGATGGACCTGGTGGGCGAGCTGGTGCTCACCCGCAACCAGCTGTTGCGAGAAGAAGATGGCGACCAGCATTCTGGGGCGGCGGCACTGCAGCACCTCAATCTAGTGACCTCCGAGCTCCAGGAGGGGATCATGAAGACCCGGATGCAGCCGGTGGGACGCATCTGGGGCAAGTTCCCCCGTCTGGTCCGCGACCTCGCCGCCGCTTGCGGCAAGCAGGTCCGCCTGGAGATGGAGGGGCAGGACACCGAGCTCGACCGGTCCCTTATCGAGGCCATTCGTGATCCGCTCACCCACCTGGTGCGCAACGGTATCGACCACGGCATCGAGACGCCCGACGTCAGGGCTGCCGTGGGCAAGGCGGCGAGCGGTCGCCTCTGGTTGCGCGCCTTTCACGAGGGCGGCCACGTCAACATCGAGATCTCCGACGACGGCAGCGGCATAGACCCCGAGAGGATCCGTCAGCGCGCCGTCGAGAAAGGGCTCGTGACGCCCGAGCAGGCCTCGCAGCTGAGCGCGAAGGAGGCCCTCAACCTCATCTTCTTGCCGGGGTTGTCGACCGCCGAGCAGGTCACACGGCTTTCCGGTCGTGGCGTCGGCATGGACGTGGTCAAGAGCAACGTGGAGCGGGTCAACGGCCTCATCGACATCGACAGCGTGCCCGGTCAGGGCACCACCATCCGCCTGAAGATCCCGCTCACCCTCGCCATCATTCCCGCTCTCGTGGTGTCCACGGGGGAGGAGCACTACGCCATCCCGCAACCCAGCATCCTCGAGCTGGTGCGTCTGGAGGGCGACAGCGCCGAGCAGCATATCGAGCGGGTCTACGGAGCGCCCGTATACCGTCTGCGTGGACGACTGCTGCCGCTGGTGGACCTCGGCCACGAGCTCGGACGCGAAGCGTCCTTCGTCCCGATGGGCGGCTCGCTCACCATCGTCGTGTTGCAGGCGGACGAGCGCCAGTTCGGGCTGGTCGTGGACGCCGTGCACGACACCCAGGAGATCGTAGTCAAGCCGCTGGGGCGGATCCTCGAGCGCATTCCGGTGTTTGCCGGCGCCACCATCATGGGTGACGGGCGCGTAGCCCTGATTCTCGATGTGCTCGGGTTGGCGCAACGAGCCCACGTGGTGGCCGAGGTGCGCGAGCACGCTTTCGTCGAGGCCGAGGCGGCTCAGCGACAAAGCGCCGAGGCAGCTGCGGAGCGTCTCCTCCTGTTCCGCAGCCCCGACGACGGACGGATGGGGCTCTCCCTCGACGCGGTGACGCGCCTGGAGCGATTCCCCGCCGCCAGCGTCGAGCGGCTCGGCGGCACTGCCGTGGTCCAGTACCGCGACGACATTCTGCCGTTGGTGTACGTCTTCGAGCAGCTGCCCGAGCGTCGCCAGCAGCCGCGCAGCGAGGACGGCGAAGGCCGCTTGAAGCTCCTCGACGTGGTGGTCTACACCTATTCCGGCCGCCAGGTCGGCCTGGTGGTGGGGCAGGTCATCGACATCCTCGAGGAGCCGGTGGAGGTGCGCCGCCCATCGAGCCGCATCGGCGTGCGCGAGTGCGTGGTGCTTCGGGGCCGGGTCACCGAGCTGCTCGACGTGGAGGGCATCATCCGCGGCGCCAGCCTGCCGCTGCTCGAGCAGACGACCCGGGGCGAGGAGGGTTGATGCCGAAGCAGACCCAGCAGTACAGCACCTTCCGCCTCGACCGCCACCTCTTCGGCATCGAGGTGGAGAACGTCCAGGAGATCATCCGGCCGCAGGAGGTGACGCCGGTGCCGCTGGCGCCCCCGGAGGTGCGCGGGCTCATCAACCTGCGTGGCCAGATCGTCACCGCCGTGGACCTGAGGCGGCGCCTCGGGCTCCCCCCAGCCGTTGCGGAGCTCGCCCCCATGAACGTGGTGCTCCGTGCCGAGCAGGGGGGCGCTGTGAGCCTGCTGGTGGACAGCATCGGCGAGGTCCTCGAGGTTGGAGACGAGACCTACGAGTCGCCCCCCGAAACCCTGCGCGGTGCGGCGCGGGAGCTGATCCGGGGAGCCTACAAGCTGCCGGTAGGCCTGCTTCTGGTTCTCAACCTGGAGAGGGTGCTCGATCTGCGGGCGGAGCGCTCGGCGTGAGCCGGGGACAGCGTCGCGGTCGTCCCGCCGCCGGGGCCCAAGCGCTCGGGAGGAGGGCGCCATGAACCGATTCTTCCGCTACTTCCCCTTCCGCCAGCAGTGGCTGAATCTGCGTATCCGCTGGAAGGTGGTATCTCCCCTGTTGGGTGCCGGGCTGATCATCGTGGTTGCCCTCACCTGGTTGACCATGCGCGCCACCCGGCAGCAGGTGCTGACCACCTCGATCGAGCAGGCCCGAACCCTCACGAACCAGATGCTCGAGGTGCGCGGCTACTACACCCGCAACGTGGTGCAGCGGCTCGAGGGCAGCGATGTGCGCATTTCCTTCGACTACGAGAGCCGCGACCAGTCGATCCCGGTCCCGGATACGATGATCCACCAGCTCAACGAGATCTTCTCGAGCCAGGGGGAGTATCGGCTCATCCTCTACAGTGCGGCGCCGTTCCCCTACCGCAAGGACCGCACGGTGGACGACTTTGAAAACGCCGCGCTGCAGGCCGTCACCCGGGCGCCGGACAGCCCCTTCTGGAAGGTGGAGGAGGTCGAGGGCAAGACGTCGTTGCGCTACGTCACCGCCGACGTGATGGTCGAGCAGGCGTGCGTGGACTGCCACAACACCGTCGCCTTCTCCCCGCGTCGTGACTGGAAGGTGGGTGACGTCGCGGGAGCGCTCGAGGTCGTGCTGCCCATCGACCGCCCTCTCGCCACCGCCCGCGCCGACAGCCAGAAGCGCGTCATCATTCTCTCCATCGCTTTCATCGCCGTGATCTCCCTGCTGGGCTACACCGTCAACCACTCGGTGAGCCGACCCATCGATCGACTTGCCGACATCGCCTCGCTGGCGGCAGCAGGTGACCTTCGTCCCCGCCTCAAGGTGATCTCCCACGACGAGGTCGGGACCATCCGCGGCGCCCTCAACCGGGTGCTCGAGTCCATGGGCATGGCCATCGCGTCCATCGCCGCCAATGCCGAGAAGCTGGGGACAGCGTCCCGGGAGCTGAGCGAGGTGAGCGAGACGATGACGGCCACCGCCGACGGTACGTCGGAGCAGGCCAACGTGGTCTCCGCGGCGGCCGAGCAGGTGAGCACCAACGTGCAGGCGGTGGCCACCGCAGCCGAGGAGATGAGTGCCAGTATCAAGGAGATCGCGAGGAATGCCTACGAGGCCTCGCAGGTGGCGACGTCGGCGGTGGAGAAGGCCGAGCGCACCAACCAGACAGTGGCCAAGCTGGGCCAGTCGTCGGCCGAGATTGGCAAGGTCGTGCAGGTGATCAACGGCATCGCCGAGCAGACGAATCTCCTGGCGCTCAACGCCACCATCGAGGCGGCGCGCGCCGGGGAGGCTGGCAAGGGCTTCGCGGTGGTGGCCAAGGAGGTCAAGGAGCTAGCCAAGCAGACCAGCGACGCGACCCACGAGATCGGTGAGAAGATCGGCACCATCCAGGAGGACGCAGCCGGAGCGGTGGACGTGATCTCGGACATCGGCGCCATCATCGCGCGGATCCACGAGATCCAGAACACCATCGCGAGCGCGGTGGAGGAGCAGAGCGCCACGACGGCGGAGATAGGGCGCATGGTCGGAGAGGCCGCCCGCGGCAGCGCCGAGATCGCCGAGAGCATTGCGGGTGTCGCCGAGGCGGCGCAGGACACGGCCCAGGGGGCGGTGGCAGCCGACCAGTCGGCGCGAGCGCTCACATCGATGGCCGAGGAGCTCCAGAGCCTGGTGGCGAGGTTCAAATGGTAGGCGGTCGTGCGGCCGACGAGAGCGGGGCATTGCCCGCTCGCGCGGCGCGTCGTGGCCGGTGAAGGGGGAGAGTATGCGGGTACTGGTGATCGACGACTCGCGAGCCATGCGGTCGATCCTGAGCAAGATCATGAGCGAGATCGGCTTCGAGGTGCTCACCGCGGCGCATGGTCGCGAGGGGCTCGAGCGCCTGGGCGAGGACGACGACCTCGATCTCGTTCTGGTGGACTGGAACCTGCCGGAGATGAACGGCTACGATTTCATCAAGGCGGTGCGTGCCGAGTCTCGCTGGGACCGTATCAAGCTCATCATGGTGACCACCGAGACCGAACGGGAGAACGTCCTCAAGGCGCTCGACGCAGGCGTGGACGAGTACGTCATGAAGCCGTTCACCAAGGCCACCATCCAGGAGAAGCTCGCGCTCATCGGACTCGAGCCGGCGTGAGGGGTTGATGCGTCCCATCCGCGTCCTCGTGGTCGACGACTCCGTGGTGGTCCGCCGTCTGGTGTCGGCGGCCATGGAGGCCGACCCGGTGCTGGAGGTGGCGGGAGTGGCGGCCAACGGAAAGATCGCCCTCGCCAAGATTCCCCAGCTCAGCCCGGACGTCGTGGTGCTGGACGTGGACATGCCGGTGCTGGGCGGGCTGGAGACCCTTGCGGAGATCCGCCGACGCCACCCCTCGCTGCGCGTCATCATGTTCAGCGCCCTCACCGAGCGGGGCGCCGACGCCACCCTCGAGGCCCTCTTCCGCGGCGCCCTCGACTACGTCACCAAGCCGGCCAATCTGGGCAGCGCGGAGCGGGCGGCGCGGGTGGTCCGCGAGGAACTCATCCCCAAGATCAAGGTGCTGTGCCACGACCTCGTGGGCCTGGAGCCGCCGCAGGTGGCAGTGGGTCCGGCGCTGGAGGCGCCTCCGGTGGGTGTGCCAGTGCGCGCGCGCCGGGTCGAGGTTCTGGTGGTCGGCGCCTCCACGGGAGGACCGCAGGCCCTGGAGGCGATCCTCACGCGTCTTCCTCCCCCGCTGCCGGTTCCGGTCCTCATCGTCCAGCACATGCCGCCGCTGTTCACCCACTCCTTGGCCCAGCAGCTCTCCCACAAGTCAGGACATCGGGTGAGCGAGGCATGGCCCGGGGCGCCGATTCAGCGGGGTGAGGTGCTCATAGCCCCCGGCGGGCTCCACCTGGAAGTGGAGCGTACCGCCGACGAGCTGCGGGCACGCATCACCGACGAGCCGCCCGAGAACTCGTGCCGGCCGGCCGTCGACGTGCTCTTCCGCACAGCGGCCGACGTTTTCGCGGGCGGCACCCTGGCGGTGGTGCTCACCGGAATGGGGCGCGACGGGCTGCGGGGCTGCGAGGCCGTGCGCCGGCGGGGTGGGCAGGTGGTGGTGCAGGACCGAGCGACCAGCGTCGTCTGGGGGATGCCGGGCTTCGTGGCCGGCGCCGGGCTTGCCGAGGCGGTGGTGCCGCTGGCCGAGCTGCCGGCGCTGCTCGCCACCCGACTGGGCCTGTCCGCCGGGACCCTCGCGGCGCACGGCGAGGTGGGATCCGGGGGGACGACCGGCCACGAGGTGGAGCGGTGAACCGGGACAGCTTCACCTACCTGCAAGGGGTGATGCGCCAGCACGCCGCCGTTGTCCTCGAGGAGGGTAAGGAGTACCTGGTGAGCGCACGTCTCGGGTCGCTCGCCCGCCGCGAGGGTTGGGATACCGTCGACAACCTCGTCACCCAGCTTCGCAGCCGGCCCTTCGGAGCCCTTCACCGCCAGGTGGTGCACGCCCTGGTCACCACCGAGACCTCGTTCTTTCGCGACATCCATCCCTTCGAGAGCCTGCGCGACCTCGTGTTCCCGGAGCTCATGGAGAAGCGTCGTCTTACCCGCACGCTGAACATCTGGTCGGCGGCCTGTTCGAGCGGTCAGGAGCCCTACAGCATCGCCATGCTCATCCGCGAGCATGTCCCTGCGCTCGCCGGCTGGAGTGTGCGGCTCCTCGCCAGCGACCTCTCTAGCGGCATGATCGAGCGCGCGCGATCGGGGTCGTACAGCCAGCTCGAGGTGAACCGTGGTATCCCCGTGCGGTTGCTCACCAAGTACTTCGAGCGCAACGGAGTCCACTGGGTAGTGAGCGATGAGATCCGGCGCATGGTGGAGTTTCGCGAGCTCAACCTGGCCGAGCCGCTGCCGCCGCTGCCGGCCATGGACGTGGTGTTCCTGCGCAACGTCCTCATCTACTTCTCCGAGGACGACCGGCGTCGGATTCTCGAGCGCGTGGCCCAGCAGCTGCGCCCGGACGGGTACCTGTTCGTGGGTTCGGCCGAGACCATGATTACCTTCGAGGCGCTGTTCCGACGAGTCCGGGTCGGCCAGACGTCGGCCTATCAAGTACGCGAGCGGTGAGGAGAGAGCCCTCATGGTGCACGAAGAGGAAATCGTACAGATCATGCAGAGCATCTGGATGTCCATCCTCGATCTGCCCATCGTGGCGGACGATGACGGCAAGGCGCGGGTTGATGCCGCCGGCGAGCGCACCCTTACCGGGTGCGTGCAGCTCACCGGCGACTTCGATGGCGCGGTGATGCTGTACTGCACCCACGGTCTGGCCCGACGGGTGGCGGCGGTGATGTTCGAGGTGGATGCCGAGCACCTGACGGTGGAGGAGGTCCAGGACGCTCTGGGCGAGGTCACCAACATGGCCGCCGGCAACATCAAGCCGCTGCTGCCGGGGACCTCGCGGCTGTCGTTGCCGTCGGTTGTGGAAGGGCTCGACTACAGCCTGATCGTGCCGGGGAGCCGGGTCGTAAGCCAGGTGGGCTTCGACTGCGAGGGCCAGCCGCTGATGGTCACGCTCGTGATGCGGAAGGGCCGCAGCCGGGCTTCGTAGGCAGCAGGGGGAGGCCTTGCGGTGCGGCAAGGAGGGTAAGGAGTGAAGCGTAAAGGGCAAAAGGCCCCCCCGCCCGCCCACCCGGCTGCCTGGTTGCGAACAGAGCCTGAGCACGTAGGCGAAGGCTGCCGCCCACGCTCACGTCGAGCGCCTAACCCCATACTTTCGCTCTTTACTCGTCGAGGCCGAGGTCGAGGCCGCGCAGGCGTGACTGGAGGCGGTGCTTCTCGATGATGAGCCCTGCCTCGATCATCAGCAGCTCGAGGCCCTCGATGGGCCCGATGAGCGTCTCGTCGGGCAGGTTGTCGCCGTAGATCACCGCCACCGTCTCGTCGTCGGCGACGATGGGCACGGCGATCACCTCGCGCGGCATGCGTCCGCCCAGCTGCTGCACCAGATAGCTGTTCCAGGACGTCCGGGCCAGTCGGCCGCGAAACGGCTCCTTCTTGGCGACCACCTCCTGGAGCACGGATTGGTGGTCAGCGGGGATGGCGATCTGGCGTACCCGGTTGTCGGCCGAATCGCCATCCAGCTCGATACCGAACTGGCCGATTCCGACGAAGTGGTCGCCACGCACGGCGAAGAGCACCGCACGGTTGACCAGCTCGGCGGTGTAGCGCAGCAGCATGAGGGTGATCTCGCCCGTGAAGGTGAAGGGGCGGCTCCTGAGCTCAGTCATGATCGCCTTGAGCGAGGCGAACCCCCGCGCTCGCGTGCGGGGGTCAGGGCTGTTAGAAGGCTTCGCGCCGCCCACGATGATCTGCAGCTCTGCGGGGTCGGGCTGGGTGCCGGACTGGTCCTCGCCACTTGAGCGCAGACCCACCCGCATCTCGTCCAGTTGGGTGAGGAGCTCGAGAACGACCTCCTCGGGCGAAAGCCCTTCCTCGACCAGAAACTCGTTGGCGTCGAGGGCCGTGCTGAAGCCGTCAGGGAGCTCGACCGGCTCGAATTGAAACACCCCGCTCTCCCAGGAGAGGAGCTCGGACAGCACCGTCTTCACCTGCTCGCGGACGATCTTCTGCAGGGTCTCCTGGGTGATCGATCCCATCTCCACGAGGATGCTGCCGAGAGGGCGTTCCTCCCCCGCCTGCTGTTGGTCGAGGGCGGCTAGCAGGGTGGACTCGTCGATCATGTGGCGGTTGACGAGGATGCTCCCGAGGGTCTCGTGGACGGAGTTCGACTGGCAGTAGACGATACCGCCATTGAGAAAGACGATGAGCCCCTGCTGCTTGCGCTTGGTGAGCGTGAGCTTGCCGGTGCGCCGTCCCAGCGAAAGCACCTGGAAGATGTCGGTGAGCGACAGGTCCTCGAGCCGACCGACGAAGCCCATCAGCCGTTCTGCCGTTCAGCCGGGAGCGTGTGTCTTCTCACAGGACGCATTCTAAGGTCCTGAGCGCCAATGTCCAAGCACCGGCGGTGGAATGCGCCCGACGCCGGGCTGCCTGGCTCCACCTCGTGTCGTGTCTGGGACGTCCCATCTGCTCACCGGGCGGGCAGGTGACTCTTAGCCTGCATATCTCACCAGAGGTCTGCTGCGACCGTAGAAACGCCAGCCACAGCGGCGCTTCTCCCCTTGGCGCCGCCTGCGACGTGCTGCAAGCACGCCTCGGCGGCACCTCGGTCGAATCGCCACCCTGACTGGCTTTCTCGCGGCCTCGTGACGAACACTGGTGAGATATGCGGGTTAGCCATGCGGGTCGTCCATTGGGAGCCTCCAAGCAGGGCGCTCGCCGGGCGCCGTGGCGTCGCGGACTGGGGAGGTCGACCGGCGTGCCGTCTATACTGGCTCGAGGAGCCAACCATGCCGACGTCTGCTCACCCGCAATCGTGGGGCCGCTCGCCGCTGGTGGCGTTGGGCCTGGCTCTTGCCGGAGCGCTCGCTGCCCTCGTGTTGGTGGCCTCGGCAGCGGCCGCTCGGTCCTTCGGCGCCCTGGCCCTGGCCGCACTCTTCCTTCTCGGCACGTTGCTCGCGTTGGCGGTGGCCGCGATCCTGCTGCTCCGCGATCGCTTCCCGGCCCAGGTGATGCGGCACCTGCGGGCCCTGGAGGATCGGGTCCGCACGCTGGAGGGCGGGGTCGTGGGAGCACCGGGCTGGGCCGCGCCGTCGGCGGACGCGTCGGCAGGTCGGCTGCCGGAGACACCACCGCCCCCACCCGCGGTCGCGCCGGCACCGGCGCCAGCCACCCCCGAGCCCGCCCCGCCGCGGCCGCCGGCCTCGGTCCCGCCGACGCCGGCAAGGGCGGGCGACTCGTGGGAGCTGGCGCTGGGCGGCCGCTGGTTGGGGCGCCTTGGAATCGTCGTGCTGCTGGTCGGGATCGGCCTCTTTCTCAAGTTCGGCTGGGACCAAGGATGGTTCCGGCCGACACCCACCGTGCGGGTACTGCTCGGTCTCGGTCTCGGGCTCGTCCTCCTGGCAAGCGGTGAAACGGCGCGCCGACGGGAGCGCTACCGACTGCTCTCGCAGATCCTCACCGCCGGCGGCATCGGCGCGGTGTACCTCAGCACCTGGGCGGCACATGGTCTCTACGGGCTCGTGTCGGCGGCAGCTGCGTTCGTTCTCTTGGCCGCGGCTGCCGGACTCGGCGTGGCGGTGGCAGTGGCCACCGGCGGGAGGGCGGTGGCCGCGCTGGCCACCGTCGGCGGTTTCCTGGTGCCGGCCGTCGTGCACCTCGACCCGCTTCCGGTGGCCATGCTCTACGCCCTGGTTCTGGTCCTCGACCTGGCGGTTCTTGGGGTGGCCGTGGCGCGGCGCTGGCCCGAGCTGGGCGGGCTCGCCCTGATCGGGTCGGTCACCGTCCTCGTCGAGCCGCTGGCCATGGCTGCGGAGCCGGCGGTGCGGGCACGCGACGCCGTTTTCCTGCTCGTGCTGGTGGCGGTGTTCGTGGGCGTGTCGGTGGGACGGGCAGCCTGGCGTCGGGTCCAGCCGGGGCGGTTGGAGGTCGGAGTGCTCGCGGCTGCCGCGCTGGCGGGCTGGGGTGCCGGCCTGTGGCGCCTCCACCCTCTGGGAGCCCGGGTGGGTGGGGCGTGGACCCTGACTGTGCTGCTCCTCCTCCTGCTTGCGGCCGGTCTCCTCCTCCGGCGTCTCGGGACCGACGGGGCCGCCCGGCGGGCGTTGCTCGGGGTCGTCCTCGTGCTCGGTGTCGCGCTCCCGCCGGTGGTGTGGAACGGCGCGGAGGTCGCCGCCGGGTGGGCGTTGGAGGCCCTGCTCCTGGTGCTCGCCGGCACCCGAACCGGGGTTGTGGTACTGAGCGGTGTCGGCGCCGGGGTTGTGGTGCTCGCAGTGGCAGCGGCCGTGACCGCCGCCGAGGTGCCCGCAGCGGCGCCCTTCGGCAACCGCGCGGCCCTGCTCCGGCTCGTGGCGGGTGCGGCTCTGGCCGGCGTCCTCGTCCTGCTCGAGCGGTGGCGAGGTGCCGGCGCCTGGCGGGAGCCATTCCTCGTGGTGGCGGCGCCGGGCGCCGCCGCCGTGGTGCTCGCCTGGCTGCTGCCCGAGTCCGTTGCAGCCGCGCGGCGGCTGCTGGACGGCCCTGCGGCGGAGGCGCTCATCGCCGGCGTGCTCGCGGGCGTGCTCATCGTCCTCGGCGGTCTCCTCCTGGCTGTCTGGGGCTGGCGGCCGGCGACCGCAACCTCCCTTACCGGTGTGCTGTTGTTGGCAGTGGCTCTGCTCATTGATCCCACCGCGGGATGGCGTGCGGGCTGGGCCGGAGCCGCCGCAGCCGCGCCCCTGCTGTGGGCAGCCCTCGCGGTGGTTGCGCTGGCCGCACGAGGTGTGGGTGACGACCGGTCATGGTGCCGGGCGGCCGCCATCGCGGTCGCTGCCGGCGCCGCTGTCCTCGCCATCGCCCTGCGTGCCTCGGCGGCCTGGCCGGGAGATACGATCACGGCGGCGGGAGCGGTTCCGGCGGGCCTACTTGCCGGGGCCGGCGCCGCGCTTCTGGCGGCGGCCGCCCTGGCTCGGGACTGGCCCCAACAGACAGGGGGGAGTCGGATCGTCGCCGCGGCGGGCTGGGTCCTGGTCGTGGCCGGCGCGTCGCGGCTGGTGGCTACGGCTGTCGCCCTCGCCGGTCCGGTCCCGACCTTGGAGTCGCGGCGGGCGGCGGTGGTGGCGCTGTCTGTGCTGTGGGGGGCGGCGGGGCTCGCTTTCGTGCTCGGCGGGCTGGCGCGGCGGGCCGGTCACCTGCGCGTGGTCGGCCTTGGGCTGCTGGTGGTCACCGCCGCCAAGGTCTTTCTCTGGGACCTGGCCTCGGCCGCCACGGTGATCCGGATCGTCGCCTTCCTGGCGACCGGTGGCGCACTGGTGGCGGGCTCGTACCTGTATGCCCGTTTCCGCGAGTACCTGGAGGTCCGGTCATGATCGCCGGGATGGTGCTCGCCGCGGTGGCATGGACCGCACCGGTGTCGGCACCCACCCACGGGGCGGGGTGGGCGGCAGCCCCGGTACCGGGTTGGTTGGAGGTGGTGGAGGGAGGTGACCTGCGGCGGGTGCGCCTGCTCGACGGCGCTGGCGACGAGATCCCGTACCGCCTCGTGGACCCGAAGGCGCAGGCGGGGGAGCGCTGGGCCGTGGCCGAGGTGCGCAACCTCGTGCGGACGCCGGGTGGCTTCGCGTGCGACGTCGCCGGGGCCGGCTTGGTGGACGCGTTGAAGCTCGACCTCGACGGCGAGGCCGGGGTCGTCGACGTGAGGGTGACGGACGCCGGAGGCGGTGTCCTGGTGGACGGGCTGCGGACAGGACGTCTGCGCGGCCTGGAAGTGGCGACGGTGCCGTTGCCGCTCACCGACGTTGCCCGGCTCCACCTGGAAGCCACGACCCTGGTGCCCGGGCTCGAGCTGAGGGGCGTGTGGGCGCGTCGGGCCGAGGCGCCGCGCGCGGTCCCTCCGGTCGCCACCGTGGCCTTCACCGTTCGTGCGGCGCCGGGCCGCGTGGACGCCTGGCGGTTGGATCCGGTGGGCGGGCCCGCCCGGGTGGTGCGGCTGCGGCTCGAGGTGGCGGCACCTCCGGTCTTCCGGCACCGAGCGCGGGTGCTGGCGTCAACCGGAGCGGGGTCGTGGCGGGAGGTGGGCTCCGCCCGGATCGAGCGGATCCCCTTGGCCGACGGCCGTCCCGGCCTCGAAAGCCTGGTGGTCGAGGTGCGCCCGGGCGCCAACTCCCGTCTGCGCCTGGAGGTGCCGGCCGGCGACGAGGCGCCGCTCCGGCTCACCGGCGTCGTCGGCGAGGGCGCTCCTCGCTGGCTGGTCTTCCCGGTGGGTGGCAGCGAGCCTCCACTGCGTCTCGAGGCCGGGACAGCCGGCCGCAGCCGTAGCCTCGAAACGGGGGCGCTGCCCGTCGAGCTCGCCGCGGCCGCGCCTGCTGCGATCGCCACGCGCCGGGTTGTGCCGGCCCCCGAGCCGGCGCGCCGGGCCCAGGGCCTCCCATGGGCCGATCTTCTCTTCGTGGCGGTTGCGGGGCTCCTGGTGCTACTGGGCTGGCGGGTCTTCCGGGCATAGCCGCTATGCTAGGGTGGCCCGGCGAGGTGATTGATGATCGTTCTCATCTCTGGCAGCGACCGGCCCGGGAGCAACACCCTCAGAGTGGCCCGCCTGCTCGAGGCCATGCTCGTGGAGGCTGGCGAGGACGTTCGTCTCATCGACCTCGGAGAGCACTCGGCGACCCTCTTTCATCCTGCCAGCTACGCGGAGCCACCCGCCGAGATGATCCCCCTGCAGGAAGCGATCCTCGCGGCCGTAGGGGTTCTCACAGTGGTGCCGGAGTACAATGGCTCCTTTCCCGGCGCCCTCAAGTACTTCATCGACCTCCTCCGCTTTCCCGAGAGCCTGGTGGGAGTACCGGCGGCCTTCGTGGGGCTCTCGGCGGGGTCGGGAGGTGGGGTCAGGGCGGTGGAGCATCTGGAGATGGTCTTCCACTACCGTGCCGCCCACCTGTACGGTCGCCGGGTCTTCCTGCGCGGCATCCACCGGCTTCTGGATTCCTCCGGGAGGCTCGTCGATCCGGAGCTCGAGGAGCGGCTTCGCTCCCTGGCTCTCGGCTTCTCCCGGTTCTGTCGGCAGGTGGGCGCGCGGCATACCTGACGTGATACGATGTCGCGACGAGTCGGCAGGGAGCCGAGTCGCATCCGTCTGGAGGGAAATCATGTTGCGCAAGACTTTGGCGTTCGCACTCACGGTCCTCTTCGCGGTCGCCGGCTGGGTTGCGGCCGATACCAAGATCGTTGCCACCAACCACACCGACGGCTTCTCGATGATGGGCAAGAAGCAGCCTGCGCAGGACGATCAGTCGGTCACCTGGGTTGGCAAGGATCGCATGCGCATGGAGCAGTCCAACGGCACCGTCGTCATCGTTCGCCTCGACCAGAAGAAGATGTACCTGGTGCATCCTGGTGACTCCACCTACACCACCGTCGACCTGCCGCTGGACCTCACCAAGTACATGCCGCCGGAGATGATCAAGCAGATGGGGGCGATGATGAAGTTCACCGCCACCGTCACGCCCACCGCGGAGACGCGCGAGATCAATGGGTGGAAGGCGCACAAGTACGCCGTCACGATGAGCTCGCCGATGATGCAGATGGAGCAGACGGTGTGGGCGACCAAGGACATCAAGGTGCCCTTCGACGCCTACAAGGAGATGTCGGCGCAGATGCAGGAGCTGCAGCCGGGGATGGCCGACGCCATCAAGGAGCTCCAGAAGATCGACGGCGTCCAGGTCCTGTCCGAGGGAACGATGAAGATGATGGGGACCCAGGTCGCCACCCGGCACGAGGTCAAGTCGGTGACCCAGGAGGACGCGCCGACAGGCGCCTACACGCCGCCCGAAGGATTCAAGCACGAGAAGTTCGACTTCAGCCAGATGATGAAGAATCGGAAGAAGTAGCTCAGGTCCCACTGCCCTCTCCTGCTGCGATCGTCGACCCACGAGCCGGGGCGACGCCTCATTCGGCGTTGCCAGCTTCGGTGTCGCCTCCAGTACCGTCTTGTTAAAGGAGGGCGCCACGGCCCCTTGAGGTGGAGAAGCGCGGCCTGCGGGCCCGCGAGCCGAGTGGAGGTGGTGATTCCAGAACAGCACCGGGGTCGGCGCCGAGCGGGGCTCGCGGCCGCCGTGCCGGATCAGCCGCCTTCGTGGGTGCGCAGGTCGCGGGCGCGGCGCAGCAGAAGCTGGGTCTTCCCCGTCGTGGGCCATGCGAGGGCGCCGAGGATGCTGGCCGCGATGAAGAACCACAGCGCGGTGCGCGGTCCGGCCCCCCACACGGCGGTGGCGAGCCCGGACAGCGTGAGGCCTCCGAGACGAAGCAGCACCATCCCGAACACGTTGAGGTGGGCGCGGAGCAGAAGAGGCTCGTCACCGTGCACTACGAAAGCCTCTTTGGCTCGCAGCAGCCGCGTCTGCGCCATGCGGTCGGCGGTGAGCGAGAGCCAGAGGCCCCAAACCAGCATGAGGCCGGTGACCGCCAGCGGCGATAAGGTCGAGAGGCGGTGCCGGGTCAGCAGGTAGGCGAGCACGGCCGCCACCGGTTGGGCGACGAGGTAGGCCAGGGCGGCCAGGCGCATGCGCAGGAGGTGGCGGGAGATGAGGGTTCGATCACTGGTCGTCATGGAATCTCCTCGGGACGAGCGCCGGTGGTCTCGGCGGCGGGACCGTGGCCGTTGAGGGTGGCCGTGACTCCCCACACCAGTCCCACCCACGTGGCGCAGAGGAGCCAGTTCACCGGGGTCTGGAGGCCGAACCCGATGAGCTCGTGCAGCGCGGCCGCCGTCAGAGCCATGGCGCTGCCGGCCAGGGCGTAGCGGTACTCGAAGCGGGTCCGGCGCACCCGCCGTGGACTCAGAAGACGCACCATGCCGGCGCCGCCGAGCAGCAGGATGGCGGCACCCAGGGCGCCGCCGTCCGCCAGCCACTCCAGCCAGTCGTTGTGCGCTTGAACCAGCACCTCGGCCCCGGTGGCCGGCTTGTCGAGGCCGGCGACATGGGGGAAGCTGCCGAGCCCCGAGCCGAGAAGGGGGCTGCGAGCGGCAAGGTGCATCGTGCCGCGCCAGATGTCCCAACGGGTGTTGCCCTCCACACCCTCTGTACCCTCCACCACCAAGAGCTGAGTGAAACCCTCGCGCAGGGCCGGCACCCGCGACCAGGCCAGAGCCAGGGCGGCTGTCAGCACTGCGGTGCCCGCAACCAGCCATGCCCAGTGGGGTCCGCGGCCCCGCCGCCACCACAGGGGAGCTGTGAGGAGGGCGCCGGCTGTGAGGGCGAGGACCCCGCCGCGGGAGCCGCAGCGCAGCAGGGCGGCGAGGCCCACTGCAGCGGCGGTGCCGGCGGCGAGGACTGTGACCACGCCGCGTCGCCGCGCCCCGCCGGGATGGCTCAGGTGGCGCGCACCGGCCGCCAGCAGCACCAGCGTGGCTGGCAGGGTCAGCTCGATGCCCAGGGCGAAGTGGTTGTGGTTGACGTAGGGGCCGTAGGGCGAGCCGCCGCCGGTGTTGGCGCGCACCAGCAGCACCTTGGAGGGGAGGCCAGGCTCGCTGGCGAGACCGAGCAGCGCGAGGACCACACCAGTGGCGGCGAGGGTGGTGAGCAGCTGGGGAAGGCCCGAGCGCGAGCCCGCCATGCGTGCTGCGGCCAGCGCCAGCACCACCGCCACCACCGTGGTCGCCACGACCTCGATGGTCTGCCACGGCGCCAAAGACAGGGGGCGCCAGCCCCCCGGGAGAACATCCCCGAGCCCCGGTGCGAGGAGTCGGCGCAGCGCCAGGGGCAGCGGTACCAGCTGCAGGATCGCCAGCAGGCCGACACCGGCCAGGGCGAGACGGTGGAGGTGGGGGACCGGTGGCGGGCCCTCCAGGCTCCAGGCCAGCGCCACCGCTGCCGCCGCCGTGAGCAGGCGGGCGAGGGGGTCGATGCCGGCGAACGCCACAGCATTCCCCACCAGCACCGCCGCCAGGAGGACCCGGTGGGGACGCAGCGCCAGGGGGAGCATCAGCCCGGCTCTGGGGTAAAACGATAGCCCACGCCGCGGATCGAATGGATGAACCGCGGGCTCTTGGGGTCGGGCTCGAAGTAACGGCGGAGGCGGACGATGAAGTTGTCGATGGTGCGCGATGAGGTCGAGAAGCGGTAGCCCCACACCCGCTCGAGAATCTCCTCCCGCGACACCACCTGGTGCTGCCGCTCCACCAAGAGCTTCATGAGCATGCACTCCTTCTCGGTGAGGTGCACGGTGCGGCCCTTACCCTCGGCCTCGTAGGTGAGGAAGTTCACCGTGTTGTCGCCGAACCGGTACACCTCCTGCTGCTCGGGGGGCGTGCGGTACCAGTCCTGTCGCCGGAAGATTCCCTGGATGCGGAGGATCAGCTCCTCCAGCAGGAACGGCTTGGCGATGTAGTCGTCGGCACCGACCTTGAGACCCAGGAGGCGGTCGGCATCCGATGACTTGGCGGTGAGGAAGAGGATGGGAACCTGGCTGCCGGTGGCGCGGATGCGGCGGCATACCTCGAGCCCGTCGAGCTTGGGCATCATGATGTCGAGGATGATGAGGTCGAACTGGATGCTCTGAGCCAGCCGCAGCCCCTCCTCGCCGTCGTTGGCCACTGTGGTGGCATAGCCCTCGAACTGGAGGTTGTGGGCGAGGGCCTCGGCGAGGTGGGCCTCATCCTCGACGATGAGGATGTGCTTCTTCATGCCAGGCCTTCCATGACCTCGGCCTCGGGCACGACTACACGCAGCGTCGTGCCGGCCACTCCGGTGGAGGCCACGTCCACGCTGCCGCGATGGGCTTCGATGATCTGACGGACCAGGTAGAGCCCGAGGCCGGTGCCTTGGGTCGTTCGGGTCATCTCGTCGCCGCCGCGGAAGAAGCGGTTGAACACGAAGGGGACCTCCTCCTCGGGGATCCCTCGTCCGTTGTCGCGCACGGTGAGCACGGCGGTTCCGTTCTCCTCGGCCAGGCGGACGCGGATCTCCGGGATGGTCCCTCCGTACTTGATGGCATTCTCCAGCAGGTTCGAGACGACGATGACGAACGCCTCGCCGTCCACCTCGGCCCACACGTCGGGCTCGAGATCGGCGTCCAGCCGGGCGCCGGCGGCGGTGGCTCGGCGTGCGAAGCTCCGCACCGCGTCATCCACCAGTGCGGTGAGGTTCATGCGTCGGGGCTCGAGGGAGCCGTGCCCACGGGCGTAGCGGGTCACCTCCAGCACCTTTTGCACAAGGCTCTGGAGACGCTCGGTGTCCTGCAGGGCGTTCTCCAGGAAGCGCAGACTGGCGGTGCTGTCGGCGCGCCCGCGGAGGACCGTCTCCAGGGACAGGCGCATGGAGGCCAGCGGCGACTTGAGCTCGTGGGTGATGGCGGAGAGGAAGTTCTGGTGCTGACGCTCCAGCTCCACCTCGCGCCGCATGGTCTTCCACAGCAGGCCCAGCATCACGAGAATGAGGACGGCGAAGAAGCTCCCCTCGGAGACGACCATGACGATCCGGCGCTGGTAGGCCTCGAGCGCGCCCTGCCAGCGCTGCTCGGCGGGACGTACGCGGAAGCCCTCCAGGGGCGGCGGCAGCGCTTCGGACGGCGCCGTGTCGGATGGTTCCTGCAGTACCTCGAGGCCGGCCGGAGGCGTGAGCAGGGAGGCCTGCCAGGCGGGCACCGCACGGGCGTCATAGCAGCTGTCCGCCAGCGCGACACGGAGCACGGCGCGATCCCCATCGAGGCGCCAGCCCTCACTGCACTCCGGGACCTGGACCGTGTCGACCTCGGCGAAGTACGGATGCCAGCGGCCGGGGTCGACGCCGGCAACCACGCGGGTCAGCAGGTCGAGGCGGACGATCGTTTCGGCACGCTCCAGGTGCTGGTCCACGTGTCCGGTCCACAGCTCGGCGGCGGACTTCATTTCGGCGCGCTCGAGACGCAGGCGGGTGCGGTTCTCGCGCAGCGCATAGATGATCCACCAAGTGAGCTGGGCGTTCACCACGATGATCACCAGAACGGCCACGAATAGATGTCGCATGGTGAGAGGGCCCTGCCGACGCATTGGAAGAGTATAGAGGATCGGCGGGAGAGCCGACCCGCCCACCCGCCCGGTAAAGAGCGAAAGGTGAAGAGTGAAGGGTGGAGCGCTCGACCCACCGGGCGCCTTTGGAGGGTTGTCGGGCGCTCGGGCTGTCGCGTAGCGATGGGCGTCGGCGGGGGTGGGTTGGGAGACTCTTTACCTTTTATTCTAAACTTTTTGCCAACGACGGCCCCCGCCATCTGGCGGGGGCCGTCGATCTTCCCGAACCGCTCGGTCGTTACGCCGTCAGCACCTTGGCGATACGCTCCACCGCCCAGTCGATCTCCTCACGGGTGATCACCAGCGGTGGCGCAATGCGGATGACGTGATCGTGCGTCTCCTTGCACAGCAGGCCCTCGTGCTGGAGCGCCTCACAGAAGCGACGGGCGCCGCCGGCCGCAGGCTTCAGCTCGATGCCGATCCACAGGCCGCGGCCGCGAACCTCCTTCACGTGGGGCGAGGAGATCTCGGTCAGCCTGGTCATCATGTACTCGCCCAGCTCGGCCGAGCGCTCCACCAGCCCCTCGTCGCTCAGCACCGTCAGCGCCGCGCGGGCGATGGCGGCGGCGAGAGGGTTGCCACCGTAGGTGGATCCGTGGTCACCGGGGTTGAACACGCCCATGACCTCGTCGTCGGCGAGGATCGCCGAGACCGGGTACATGCCGCCGGACAGGGCCTTGCCCACGATCACCACGTCCGGGCGGATTCCCTCGTGCTCGTAGGCGAAGAGACGGCCGGTGCGGCCGAGCCCGGATTGGATCTCGTCCACCATGAGCAGCACATTGTTGCGCGTGGTGAGCTCGCGCAGCTTCTGGAGATAGCCGGCCGGAGGCACGACGATGCCGCTCTCGCCTTGTATCGGCTCCACCAGCACGGCGGCGGTGTAGGGGTTGACGGCCTCCTCCACGGCGGCGAGGTCGCCGTAGGGGAGGATGCGGAACCCCGGCGTGTACGGGCCGAAGCCGGCTCGGTACTGCTCATCGGACGAGAAGCTGACGATGGTGGTGGTACGACCGTGGAAGTTGCCGCTGAAGGTGATGATCTCGGCGGCGCCCGCGGGCACTCCCTTGACGGTGTAGGCCCACTTGCGGGCAGCCTTGATGGCGGTCTCCACGGCCTCGGCGCCGGTGTTCATGGGTAGCACTCGGGCGAACCCGGCGAGCTCGGTCAGCTCCTTGCAGAAGAGGCCGAGCTGATCGTTACGGAAGGCGCGGGAGGTGAGCGCGACCTTGCAGGCCTGCTCGTTCATCGCCTTGACGATGAGGGGATGACAGTGGCCCTGGTTGACCGCCGAGTAGGCGGCGAGGCAGTCCATGTAGCGGCGGCCCTCGACGTCCCACACCCAGACGCCTTCGGCGCGGGCGATGACCACGTCCAGAGGGTGGTAGTTGTGGGCTCCGTAGCGGTCCTCGATGTCGATGTAGTCTGCGGCCGACATGGCTTCAGAGATCTTCATGATGCTCGGGCTCCTTTGCGTTCACGGTGGTTGTCGTCGACGGTGCGGCTCCCCAGCGCCTCTGAGAGCGCGGCGGGCGTTCAGGTAGGCTGCCGCCACACCGGCTCGAAGGCCGCGAACGCGGTCCGCCACGGGACCGACGGATGATGGAAGGCGTAGCTCACGCAGCGCTCCCGGCGCGAGAGGTTACACCGGGTTCGATGACGTTGCAATCGGAGCCTCGGCCCGAAGTCTGATGACCACCACGGTACGGTCGTCGCGGATCCGGGTGCGGCCGACGAAGCGGGCCACGTCGGCAAGCACCGCGTCGCGGATCGCCGCTGCGGAGAGGTTGTCGGCGCCGAGCCGGGCCACGAGGGCCTCGAGGCGCTCGTAGCCATAGAGCTCACCACCGCCGTCCAGGCTCTCCGGCACGCCGTCGGAGTAGATCACGACCACGTCGCCCGGCAGCAGGCGATGCCGCGTGGAGGCGTACGTCACGTTCCCGGCCACCCCGAGCGGGAGGTGTGGCGCCGGCGAGCTCAGCGTCGTGGCGGCGCCGTCCCGCAGGAGAAGTGGCTCGCACAGCCCGGCGTTGACCAGCTCCAGCTCGCGCTCGTGCGCCCTGACGACGGCCAGGCACAGGGCGACGAAGCGGCGGCGTGGGGTCTTGCGGTGGAGCGAGCGGCCGATCTCGGTGGCAACGGTGGCCGCGTCGGCGCCGCCGGCGGCGTGGGCGGCCAGCATGCCGCTGGCCATGACCGCCGTCATCGCCGCCGGCATGGCCTTACCGGCCACGTCTCCCACCGCGACGCACAGCGCTGAGCACTCGGCGTCCAGCCAGAAATGGTCGTAGAAGTCCCCTCCGACCTCGCTGGCGGGCAGACAGATCCCTGCGATCTCGAGCTCCTCCAGCTCGGGTGCGCTCGCGGGCATGATTGCCATCTGAGCGTCGTGGGCCGCGCGCAGCTCGGTCTGCATCCGCACGATCCGGGTCCGACCCCGGTGGGCGGCAGCGGCGAAGCCCACCACCGCCGCCAGGACCAGGAGGCGGAACCACCAGGTGGCCCAGAACGGTGGCGTGACCACAACCTGCAGAGCGGTTCCCCACTCATTCCAGACGCCGTCTCCGTTGCAGGCCTTCACCCGGAACACGTAGGCGCCGGGCGCGAGGTCGGTGAAGGTCGCCGAGCGATGAGCGGCGTCGGTGGGGATCCATGCCTCGCTCAGACCCTCCAGCCGATAGGCGTAGCGATTGTGCTCGGGAGCGGCGTAGTGTAGCGCGGCAAACTCGAAGGTGACGACATCGTCCCGGTATGACAAGGCGAGCACCTCAGTGAAGGGCAGGGCCCGTTCGAGGAGTGGGCGGCCGTCCCTCCTCGCGACCCCCGGCCGTACCGAGCGGTTGTACAGCTTGAGGTCGGTGAGGACCACTGCGGGGGGCTGGGTGTTACCGCGGATCTCCTCGGCACGGAAGTAGTTGAAGCCCGCGATGCCGCCGAAGTAGAGGACGCCGCTCGGACCGCGGTGGAAGGCGCCGCCGTTGAACTCGTTGCTCTGCAAGCCGTCGCGCACGTTGTAGGAACGGAAGACGGAGCGCTCCGGGTCGAAGCAGGAGAGACCTTCATTGGTGCTGATCCACAACCGCCCGGTGTCGTCCTCGAGGATACCGTACACCGAGTCGCTGACGAGGCCGTCCTCGGCGGTGTAGCGGACGAAGCCGCCGGTCGCGGGGTCGAGGCGATTGAGCCCGCCCCCGTACGTCCCCACCCACAGGCGGCCGCGGCGGTCACGGTGGAGGGCGAAGGCGTAGCTGTTGCTCAGGCTGGCGGGGTCGTCCGGATCCTGGCGATGGTGGGTGAACTGTCCGGTGGTGGGGTCGAAGAGGTCGAGGCCGCCACCCTGGGTCGCCACCCACAGGGTGCCGTCGGGGTTCTCGAGCACGGCGCGGACGAAGTCGCTGGCGAGGCTGGCGGGCTCGGCGGGGTCGTGGCGGTAGTGGGCGAAGCGGCCGGTGGCAGGGTCGAGGCGGTCGAGACCGCCGCCAAAGGTGCCGATCCACAGCCTGCCGCGCCGGTCCTGGATCACTGAGCGGAGCTCGTCGTGGGCGATGGAGCTCGGGTCCCGGGGGTCGTGGCGATAGTGGGTGAACCGGCCGGTGACTGGGTCGAACCGGTCGAGCCCACCGCCGTGGGTGGCGAGCCAGAGGGTCCCGCTGCGGTCCCCGAACACCACCCGGATCGTGTCGCTGGCAGGGCTCTGCGGGTTGGCCGGGTCGTGACGCCAGTGGTGCCAGCGCCCGGTGCCACGGTCCCAGCGGTCGAGCCCGGCGGCGTCGGTGCCCACCCACACCGCGCCGTGCCGGTCCTCGAGGATCGACCAGACGATGTCATGGCCCAGGCTGTTCGGGTCCTCGGGATCGTGGCGAACGACGTGGAAGCGCTCCCGGCCCACCTCGGTGAGGCTCAGGCCGGCACCGTAGGTACCCACCCAGAGCACGTGCGAGCGGTCCTCGTGGAGCGAGAACACCCGGTCGGTGCCGAGGCTCGTGGAGTCGAGGGGGTCGTGGCGGGCGTGGCTGAAGCGGCCTGTGACCCGGTCGAGGCGGTCGAGGCCGCCGCCGTCGGTTCCCACCCAGAGGGCGCCGGTGTGGTCGCGGACGAGGGCACGCACGCGGTCGTCGGCGAGGGAGGCGGGGTCGGCGGTGTCGTGACGATAGTGGGAACAGCGGCTCGAGGCCGGGTCGAGGTGGCTGAGGCCGCCACCCTCGGTTCCCACCCAAAGCCCGTGGTCACCGTCCTCGATCAGTGCCTGCACGGGGCCCTCGGTGAGGCTGTCGGGCTTGTCCGGCTCGTGGCGGTAGTGGGTGAAGCCCCTGGTGGCGGGGTCGAGGCGGTCGAGGCCGGCTGCGGTTCCGACCCAGAGGGTCCCGTCGGCGGCGTGGAGGATCACGCGAATGTCGTCGTCTGAGAGGCTGCTCGGGTCATCGGGGTCGTGGCGGTAGTGGACAAAGCGGCCGCTGCCGGGGTCGAGGCGGTCGAGGCCGCCGCCCTGGGTGCCCACCCAGATCGTGCCGGTCAGGCCCTCGGCCAGGCTGCGGACGGTTCCGGCGGCGAGGCTTCCAGGATCGGCCGGGTCGTGCAGGTAGCGCTGGAACCGCTCGGTGACCGGGTCGAACCGGTTGAGGCCGCCCTCGAAGGTGCCGAGCCAGAGCCTGCCGCGGGAGTCGGCCAGGATGCACTTGATCTCGTTGTAGCTCAGGCTCTCTTCATCGCCGGCGACGTTGCGGTAGACGCTGAAGCTGTAGCCGTCGAAGCGGTTGAGGCCGTCCTCGGTGGCGAACCACATGAAGCCCTTGGCGTCCTGGGCGATGGCCTCGACGATGCTCTGGGAAAGGCCGTGCTCGATGGAGAGCCGTTCGAAGTGGGGACGGTCAACCTGCGCCGCCGCGCTCGTGGCAAGCGCGGCCACCAAGACCGCACCGAGACGTTGCAAGGGGGCACACACACCTTACATACGGTGCCGACCCCAGGCTGGTTGCCTCACTCCTCCCGGTCGCCCTCCGCACGCCACCGCAGGTAGGCGTCGATGAAGCCGTCAAGGTCGCCGTCGAGCACGCGGTCGGCGTCGCCCACCTCGTGGCCGGTGCGCAGGTCCTTCACCATGCGGTACGGTTGCAGCACGTACGAGCGGATCTGGTTCCCCCAGGAGATGTCCTTCTTGGGCCCCTTGAGCTTCTCCAGCTCCTCCTCGCGCTTCTGCCGCTCGAGCTCGAACAGGCGAGCCTTGAGGACCTTCATGGCGGAGGCGAGGTTCTTGATCTGCGAACGTTCGTTCTGGCAGGTGACGATGACACCGGTGGGAATGTGCACCAGGCGCACCGCCGAGTAGGTGGTGTTGACCCCTTGGCCCCCGGGGCCGGACGAGCAGTAGCGGTCGACGCGGATGTCCTTCTCCGGGATCTCCAGCTCCACCTCCTCGTCGATCTCGGGGTAGACATGGACCGAGGCGAACGAGGTGTGGCGCCGAGACTGTGCATCGAACGGAGAGATCCGCACCAGCCGGTGGATGCCGGCCTCGGCCTTGAGGTAGCCGTACGCGTAGGCGCCCTTGACGAGCACGATGGCCGCCTTGATGCCCGCCTCCTCGCCCGGCTGCTCGTCGAGCAGCTCGACGTCGAGGTTACTTCGCTCGCACCAGCGCAGATACATGCGCTCCAGCATCTGCGCCCAGTCCTGGGACTCGGTACCGCCGGCTCCGGGGTGGATCTCGAGGTAGGCGTTGGCGCTGTCGTGCTCGCCGGTCATCTTGGTGGTGAGCTCGAGGCGGTCGAGGATGGGGACGATGCGACCCAGTGCCGTGGCCAGCTCCTGCTCGGCGCCGCTCTCCCCGTCACGGGCCATCTCCACCAGGATCTCCAGCTCCTCGCCCGACTCCCGGAGGGTGGTGGCGGTCTCCACCTGCCCCTGGAGCTCGGAGCGTCGGCGCATCACCTCGCGCGCGCGCTCCTGATCCGACCAGATGTCCGGGTCTTGAGCCTCGGCATCGGCTTCGGCGAGCTTGCGGCAGGAGCCCTCCTCGTCAAAGATACCCCCGCAGCTGCTGGATGCGCTCGATCTCGGTGTCGGAACGGTGGATCAGCTCGTCAAGCATGGTGTGCTCCAAACCGCACGTCCCGCCGGCAGAGCGGGAGTGGAGGGCGGTTCAATGAATCGGCCCGCCGAAGCGGGCGCGAGTATCGTACCAGAGATTATGGGCCTGCGGGGCCGCCCGCTTCCGCGCCGTGTCGACAACCCCACGCGCGGAGTGACAACAGCGCTGCACCTTCGCGTCTTCCCGCGTCCGGCCCGAAACAGAGCAACCGGCGCCGGGTGGCCCGGCGCCGGTTGGGTTGGTCGTCGGAAGCGGTCGGCTACTTCTGCGGCACGCCGCCCTGGATGATGACGATGTCGACCCGGCGGTTCTTCTGGCGTCCCTCGGCGGTGGCGTTGCTGGCAACCGGGTGCGTCTCGCCGTAACCTACCGTCTGCATACGGTCAGCGGCGACACCGCGCCCCTCGAGGAGGCTGAAGACGGCACCGGCACGGCGCTCGGAGAGCTTCTGGTTGTAAGCCTCGGAGCCGATGGAGTCGGTGTGGCCTTCGATGCGGATATGCACGTCGGGGTGGTTGAGCAGCACCTGGGCGAGGTTGTCGAGCGGCTCCTTGAACTCCTCGCGGATGGTGGCCTTGTCGAAGGCGAAGAGCACGTCGGGGATCGAGATCTTGAGCCCCTCGTCGGTGGCCTCCACCGTGCCCGCGCCTTGCATCCCCTGCTCGACCTCCTCCTGGAGGGTCGGGGCGGGCGCCGGGGGCGGCGGCTCGGGCGCGGGTGCCGGCTCGGGCTCGGTCATGGGCTCGGGCGCCGGCTCTGGTGCCGGCGGTGGGGCAATTACTGGAGCGGGTGCCGGCGCCTCGTGCTTGGGCTGGTGTCCGAGCCCGAAGCCGTAACCCACGAACACTTGCAGAGCTTCGAAGTTGGGCTTGGTGAACGCGTGCCAGCGTACCTCGCCGAGGGCGAAGCTGTTCCCGGCGAGGTCGTAACGCACGCCCGCAGCCATGTTGGCGCCGAACGTCGCGCCCTCGGACCTGCCGTCCTGGTAGAAGACGTCGTTGTAGGCCACGTCGAACCATGAGGCGCCGAAGCCCACGAAGGGCACCAGGCGACGGCCCTCGGCGGGCCAGAAGTGGACCAGGTTGAGGGAAGCGAGCATGACGTCGGCGCTCCGCAGCAGTCCGGGTGTCACGGAGCCCTGCACCCACTTGGGCTGGTTCGGGGTCGGGTCAGAGCCCGCCAACTCTGCCTGCAGTGACCAGTTCTGGTCGAAGTTCCAGCCGAGCTGCAACCCCAACGCAAAGTCACTGCCCACGTCGGTGTTGTAGTTCTGCTGCTCGCCGATGATCACCGCGGCGGTGAACTTGCTGTCCTGCTGGGCCAGCGCCGGGGTGACGCCCCATACGATGATGAGACCAAGAGCCAACCACGCGGTACGTCGCATGTGCTCCTCCTCCTTTCCTCCTTGAGACGAAGACCACTCTAGTTCCAGGGTTGAGAGCTGTCAAATGTCTCCGACCGGCGGCGCCGGCCCACTGCCAGAAGGACGACGACAGCGGCCGCCGCGAGCCCCGCCCACCAGTCTCCGAAACGGACCCGGGGAGTTCTTCCGGTTGTCGGCTGTACCATCTGCTCGAGCACGCCGTGCTCTCCCACCGGGAGCCGGGCGACCACTCGCCCCTGTGGGTCGATGAAGCCGGAGATGCCTGTGAGGGCGGCGCGGGCGAGCCAGCGTCGGGTCTCCGCCGCGCGCAGCACAGCCTGGGCGAAGTGCTGGCTCGGCGCCCACGAGAAGCCGTACCAGCCGTCGTTGGTGATGGTGACCAGGAGCCCGGCGCCCCGCCGCACCTCGCTCGCCACCAGGTCGGCGAAGACCACCTCGTAGCAGATTGCCATGCCCACCTTGGTGCCGACCGCCGTGAGCGGTTCCAGGCTCGTACCCGGTTCGAAGTGCCCGACCTCGCGCACCAGGGGTTTGGCAAAGGCCAGGCGGCCGATGAGCGGCACGTACTCCCCGAAGGGAACGAGGCGTACCTTGTCGTAGCGCTCGGGCAAGACCCCCTTCGGGTTGACGACGTAGGCCGAGTTGGTGGCGCCGCCGGAGGCCGTCCTTCCGACGGAGTTGAGCACGATTGTGATGTCGAGCTCGCGGGCCAGCGACGTGACCGACGCGCGGTAGCCGGAGTCCCCCTCGAGGTTGTAGGGCACGGCGCTCTCGGGCCAGAGGACGAGCTTGGCGCCCCGGGCGGCCGCTTCGCGGGTGAGGTTCCACACCCGGGCCGTGTCCTCCTGCCACTGGGCGGGATCCCACTTCGCCTCGAGGCTGGTGCCGGGCTGCAGCGCCGCCACCTCGAGGGGCGCGCCCGACGGAACGGCGGGCGGAGCCAGGAGTGCTGCAACCATCGGCAGCACGGCCGCAGCGACGCCCAGCGCGAGCCCCGGCCGCCGGGTGGGCGGGCGCAGCAGCGCCCAGGCGGCCGCGCCGAGGGCGGTGACGGCCCAGCCCAGACCGCTGGCTCCCCACACCGGCAGCGAACCCAGCGCCGCCGGCCACTCGGCAAAGACGGCAGCGGTCGGGTTCCAGGGGAAGCGGTACGGCGGAAGCTGGCGCGCCGCCTCGAGGGCTGTCCATGCCAACGGGAGGACCCACGGTCGCAGGCGCGGCGCCGCCGCATGACAGACCACGGCGACAAGCGCCCACGTGAAGCCCAGGTACACGGCCATGGCCAGCAGGGCCAACACGGCAAGGGGCAGGGGCAGACCCCCGTAGTGATGCATCACCGGAACCACCCAGTTGGTGGCCACCAGCCAGTGCACGGTGCCGGCAGTCCAACCCAGCACGAGGGCGCGCCGCCACCTCGACACGTCGTGCAGTGCCTCGAGCAGCAGGCCGGGGAAGAGAAACACCAGCGGTACCCAACCGAGGCCCGGTAGGGCCAGGGCCAGAGCGACCCCGGAGGAGGCGGCCAGTAGCCAGGGGCGGGCCGTGCGCATGGGCGGAAGTATACGGAAGTCGGGAGACGGGAGAGGCTCTCCCGCATCCGGCAAGCTTAAGAAGCGAAGCTCGTACTCTGCGCAGGCCGGGCCGGGAGGTTGAGTCTTGGCGGGCGTGCTGTCAACGCGAGGGGGAGTGGGGTCGTCGTACCGGTGCGTCGAGATGCTGCGGACATGAATGCTGGAGGTTCTCATGAAGCGAGTAGGAGTGGTCGTGATGCTGATCGCTGCGCTGGCGGGCCCGGCCCTTGCCCAGGAGGAGCCGCCGTGCCGCGTCGAGGTCTCGATGCGAGCGGTGGCCGAGTTTCTGGCGCTCACCCCCGAGCAGGTGGACGCCTGGCAGTCGGCGATGGAGGCGCGGCGAGCTGCCGCCGAGCCGCTCGGCGGCGAGCTCGGTGACGTGCGCGCGCAGCTCGCGATGCTGCTCGACGAGGCCGAGCCCGACGCCGTGGCGGTGGGCGAGCTGACCATCCAGGCTCACGGGATCCGTGAGGCGCTCCGCCAGGTGAACGAGAGTTACCTGGACACTTTCAACGGGCTCCTCGACGAGGACCAGGCAAACAAGGTGGCTTTCCTGCAACGGGCCGACCGGGTGCAGCCGCTGCTCCCCGCCTTCCGGGTCTTCGGGCTCCTCGCCTCTCCTCCTCCACCGCCGGAACACTGACCCGTTCCCCGAAGCTCAGGAGGGGTGCCGGGTTCCGCGCGCGGAACCCGGCACCCCTACGGCACGCACATCACTGGAAGATCGAGGCGCCGCACCACCGCTTCGGTGGTGGAGCCCAGTACCATCTCGACGATGCGGCTGTGACCGTGTGAACCGAGGGCCACCAGGTCGGCACCGGTCTCGGTGGCGGTCTCGGCGATGACGTCGGCGGGCTCGCCGGACCTCCATCGGGTGTCGACAACCACGCCGACGGCTTCCAGGTGGTTGCGGACGCGCTCGAGCAGGGGCGCGGCGGCGCCCTCGTCGTCCTGGGCGGTGACGGCGGTGATCGGTACGCCGAGGGCGCGCGCCAGCTCGCCGCACCAGCGCAGGGCATGGTCGGCCTTGCCACTGCCGTCGTAGGCCAGGAGGATGCGGCCGATTCTCCGCACGGTCTCGGGCACCACCACCACCGGGACGTCCACGAGACGCAGGAGGCGCTCGCACACGGGTCCCAGGAGCTCGCCGTGGTAGCGCGCGTTGACGCCGCGTTTACCCACCACGACGAGGCCGCACGCCGCGGTGCGCTCCATCAGGGTCGGCGGGACCGAGCCCTCGGCCTGCTCGAAGCGGGCGGTGACGCCGGCCTCGGCGGCGCGCTCCTCGAAGTGCTCACGGATGGTGTCGGCAAGGTCGCCCAGCACCGCCCTCACCTGGGGCGCGAGGTTGACCAGCGGTTCCACACCCATGGCGCCGCTGATGTCGGCGATGAACGAGCCCTCCACCACGGCGAGATCGATGACGTGGACTCCGTGCACCACGCCTCCGAGCCGCTGCCCGAGCTGCAGGGCGAGGTCGAGGGCGGCGGCTGAGTGGATGGAGCCGTCGAGGCCCACGGCGATGTGTGCGAACACGTCAGACCTCCCTGTGGACGCAGATACCGGCGTAGCCCACCACCGCTGTGCGATCACCGGAGACGTCGCCGGAAGTGGCGTAGGCAACCAGGTGGGCGGCCGCGGCACCCAGCTCGCGGCAGGCCTCGAGCATGACGGTGGCTGGGATCACGCCGCACATGGTGATGGCGTTGCAGTGAACCGTCTCGTACAAGGCTGCGGGGTCGAGGGCGAGGACCGCGTCAATGGCTTGGCGGTCACGGGCGCGGGCGTCGTCGTCGGGTTCGTAGTGGGTCATGTCGGAGGACGCGATGATTCCCACCGGCTCGTCAAGGCGGCGAATGGCTTCCGCTAGCGCGCGGCCGAGGGCGAGGCAGGCGCCCATGCCGAGGTGCTTGAGGCACAGGGGCAGGACCGATGCTCCGGGGCGACGTACCTGCACGAAGGGCAGCTGGACCTCGAGTGAGTGCTCGTGACGGTGGGCTCGCTCGTCCCGCCGAAGGTCCGGGTACTCGCCTGCCAGCAGCTCGGCGAGCTCGTGGTCGATGGGCTCGAGCCCGAGGGGCGTACGCCAGCTGTCGTGGGGGGCCGCCGCCACCGCCTCGCCCATGCCGGTGTGATTGGGGCCAAGCAGGACGAGCCGGCGGGGTAGGCGGAGGTGGGAGTAGACCCGCCCGGCGACAGGGCCCGAGTACACGTAGCCGGCGTGGGGTACCACACACCCGAGGAGGTCATGACCCTCCTCGCTGGCGAGCAGCTCGCAAAGCGTACGCTCCAGGGTAGGGGCGCCGCCCGGGTAGAACATTCCAGCAACCGCCGGTTCGCGGGTGTGCGTGGCCACGACGTTCCTCCCGGCCCTGCCGTCCACCGGCCGGCGTCCACCGCCTCTGTTCTCACCCGGCGCGATGTCGGCGTTCGCCTCCTTCGAGTCTATAGTATGTCGCCAGGACGGCAGCTGCCACGCGGGTCAGGGTGTGGCGAGCCGGGCCACCAGCGCGGCATCGGCGGGCGGGGTGGGGTAGTCGGGGAGCGCCGCGGGTGCCACCCAGGCGAGCTCCTGCCCCTCAATTGGTCGGGGGGTGCCAGCGGTGATGCGGACGGTGTAGAAGAGGAGCAGGATGCGCCGGTCCGGCTCCTCGTGCAGCGCGAAGGTGATCGGTGCATCGACCAACGCCATCACCCCGAGCTCCTCCGCCAGCTCGCGCACCAGGGCCGCAGCGGGCGCCTCGCCGTCGTCGACCTTGCCGCCGGGGAACTCCCACAGGCCGGCCATGTGCCGCCCGGCCGGACGCCGCGCCAGGAGGACGCGACCGGTGTGATCGTGGATCACCCCGGCCACCACGATGGTGAGGCGGAGCGGGTTCACTGGGTGGTGGGGGACGGTGGAGCCCCCGCTGCGAGCCCGGTGATGCGGTGGACCGAGCCGGGGTCGACGCCGAGACCGCGCAGGAAGAGGTCGGCCCACTGCGCCGCGATCTGCTCGGCGGTGAAAAGCCCCTCGGGGTCGAACCAGCGGGCCATCCAGTTGATGGCACCGAGCAGGGCGAAGGCGACCACCCGCGGTTCGGACGCCGCGAACTCCCCGGCCTCGACACCCTCGCGCACGATGGCCCGGACGCCGCCCTCGAAGCGGTCGCGGAGCTCGATGAGCTGCGAGAGGTACGGCTCCGAGAGGGCCGTGAACTCCAGCGCCATTGCCGATGCCTGGAGATCGTCGACCATGACCGCCACGTGCAGCTCAACCAGGGCGCGCAGTTTGGCCGCGGCTGGGGCCGAGACCGACCGCACCCGGGCGAGGTCGCTCAGGATGTGCTCCATGCTGGTGAGATGGCAGGCGAAGAGGATCTCTTCCTTGCTCTTGAAGTAGTAGTAGAGGCTGCCCTGAGTCATGAGCAGCTCCGACGCGATGTCCTCCATTGTGGTGGCGTAGAAGCCCTTCTTCTTGAAGGCGCGCGCCGCCGACTTGAGGATCTCGTGGCGGCGGCGTTCGGCCTTGAGCTCGCGTCGGTCCACCTCCACCTCCGCCGGAACATTACAACGCTCCCGGCGAAAAGCAAACTCGGAGCTCGCCGCTGCTCGGCTACAATCCCAGCCATGTCGGACGCTTTCGATCGCCTCGTCGCCATAATGGATCGCTTGCGTGACCCCGGCGGCTGTCCCTGGGACCGCGAGCAGACCCTCCACACTCTCGCCGGCTACCTCCTGGAGGAGGCGTACGAAACGGTAGAGGCGGCCGAGTCCGGCGAACCGGAGGAGCTGCGGGAGGAGCTCGGAGACCTCCTTCTCCAGATCGTCTTCATGGCGCGCATCGCCCGCGAGAACGGCTGGTTCGACATCGACGACGTGAGTCGCGGAATTGCCGACAAGATGGTCCGGCGCCACCCGCACGTGTTCGGCGACCGCGAGGTGGCCAGTGCGGACGAGGTGGTGCGCAACTGGGAGGAGATCAAGCGCGGGGAGCGAAAGCACCGGCCGGCGGCCTCGGCCCTGGACGGAATCCCGGCGTCGCTCCCCGGTCTGCTCAAGGCCTTCCGTATGACCGAGAAGGCGGCGGCCCTGGGTTTCGACTGGGAGCGGCCGCTGGACGTGATCGGCAAGCTCTACGAGGAGGCGGAGGAGCTCGAGGCCGAGCTCGCCGCCGGCGAGGTGCGTGCCGAGCGGGTGCGTGCCGAGCTGGGCGACGTCCTCTTCGTGATGGCCAACCTCGCCCGCCACCTGGGGGTGGAGCCCGAGACCGCGCTGCAGGCCACCAACCGCAAGTTCATGCGTCGATTCCAGACCATGGAGGCGGCGGTGCGCGAGGAGGGTGCGGTGCTCGCTGACAAGAGCCTCGAAGAGCTCGACGACCTCTGGAACCTCGCCAAGGAGCGCGAGGGGTAGCTTCCTTCGGTCGCGGCGTCAGAGCGGCAGGGTCCGTGCCGCGCGGCTCGATCGCATGCTTGGCGGGTTGGCGACGGGGAGGGTGAGGCCATTCACCTGTCAGGTTGTACCTACTTGTCGATCCGCCGCCGCAGTACCCAGGCTGCGACCGTGGCTGTCACCGCCGCGAACACCGCCAGGTACAGGGCCGTTCCCCACAGCTGCGAGGGCCGGTCGCCCCACACCAGGAGGCGCACCAGGGCGTGCATGGCCTGCCCCGAGGGCAGGGCCATGGCGACGCGGGCGAGGGGGCGCGGCACAACCTCGAGGGGCCACCAGCAACCGCCCACGGCAGCCAGCCCGAGGGTTGTGAAGAGGCCCACCGCCACCGCCTGGGCGTGGTTGCGCAGGAGGGCCCCGAAGAGGGCGCCGATGCCGGCCACCGCCAGCACCAGGAGGGCGAGCACGGCGAGTACCGGGCCGAGGTGACCGCCGAGGTCGAGGCGGAACAACAACGTGCTCACCGCCACCAGGTAGACCACCTCGACGAGGCCGGCGACGGCCAACGACGCCAGCTGCGCCGCGACCACGGTGGCGGGCGACACCGGGAGCGACAGCACCCACCGGAGGCGACCGGCCTGGCGGTCGTCGAGCAGGCGCACCGCTCCGGTGAGGAGCACGGTCATGAGCGTGAACATCACCATGTTGCCGGGGATCGACTGCTTGAATCCAGTGGGAACGGGGCGGTGCACCCCCCAGTCCGAGGACTCGACCGAGATGGCCGGGCCCGCCGGCGGCTCGGCCAGCGTGGCGAGCCCCGGCTCCTCGCCGCGGAGGCGGGCGGTGAGCAGCGCGCCGCGCGCCCCCCACAGCCACTTCTGCACCTCGATCTCCAGGTGCTGGCCCTGCGCGCTGCCTTCGGGGGCACGCACCGTGACCGTGCCGGCGGAGCCGGAGGCGAGCAGGTGGCCGGCGGCGGGCGGTAGGATCACCGCGAGGGAGGAGCCGTCGTCCGGGTGGGTGGGAGTGACAGTGACGGCAAAGTCAGCGTCCAGCAGGGCGGCGGTCAGGGAGTCCGCGGCAGCGTCCGGCTCCGGCGCCACCACCGTGACCGCCGGCTTGGCCGGCGCGGAGCCGCGCAGGGCCACGCCGAAGAAGAGCATGAACGGCAGCGGCATGACGAGGAGCCAGAAAACGGTCTCGCGCTGGCGCAGCTGACGCTTGAGGTCGACGGCGGCGAGGGCGAGGAGGGAGCGGGGGTTCATGTGGACCTCGCCGGGCGGGCCAGGCGCCGGGCGGCGACGATCAGGCAGCCGGCCGCCAGCATCGCCAGTGCCGCCAGCCGCCAGGCGACACCGGTGGGACCCAGCGCCACCACGTCGCCCTCGAGGCTGTACAGGAGCTGGACCGCCCAACCCGGGGGCAGCCACCCGGCCACGGTGGCCAGGGGCGCTGGCAGTACCGGCAGCGGCACGAAGCAGCCGGTAACGAAGCCCATGCCCACCAGGAGACCGGAGGTGGCGACGTTGCCGGCCACCGGGGAGCGGGTGAGAGAGCGCAGCAGCAGGGCGAGGCCTACCAGTGCCGCGGAGGTGAGGACGATGGTACCCACGAGCAGAGCCGGTTCGGGGGGTCGCCAGCCCAGCAAGATGGCGAAGGCGGCGGCCAGCAGGAGCCCCTCAACGGCCACCGCGGCGGCGGCGGCGAGCGCCTGCGACACGACGGTGAGAATCGGCGGCGACGGGTAGGTGAACGCCCGTGCGAGGAGCCCGGAGGCGTCGTCGATCTGTATCTCGGCGGTCTGGCCCTGGGCGAGGAAGAGCAGGGCCATGACCAGGAGGCCGGGGGCGAACCAGCCCACCACCTCGGAGCGGGTGGCGCGCCGCACCTCGGTGTGCTTGACGGCCATGGTGACGCCGGCCCCGGGGTCGATGAGGGCACGGTTGGCCGGGTCCTGGAAGACGTCGTAGATCCGTCGTGACAGCTGGGCCACGTCATTCGCCGACGGTTCGCCTGCGAGCAGCGTGTCCCGACCGCCGAGCGCCACAAGCACACCCCGTAGCCGGGTCCCGGCATCGGCAAGGAACTCCATGACACCCTCGGCGATCCCGGGCAGGATGGTCTGCTGCGGGTTGCGGCGCAGCACGAGTTGAACGGGCCGGTTGCCGAGAAGGTCGGCGCCGAAGCCGGCGGGGATCTCGAGTACCGCGGAGGCCTCGGCGCGGTCCATCATGGTGGCGGCGTCGGCCTCCGCGACGCTTTCGGCCTGCAGGACCTCGCCGAGCTGCTCCGAGGCAAGGGCGCTGGCCAGGGCGTGGGAAGCGAAGCTGTCGTCGTGGTCCACTACCAGGAGACGGGCTCGTGGCGGACCGCCGGCGCTGGGCCCGAATGCGGCCGTCATGAGCCCGGCCATGAGCAGTGGAATGGCGAGCCAGGTGAGCAGCGCCACCGGATTGCGCAGGCGGCGGCGGAGCTCGAGCCCCACGAGAACGGCGAGACGGCGCATCAGTCGCGCAGCTCGCGCCCGGTGAGGGCGAGGAAGACGGTTTCGAGGGATGGTCGCTCCAGTGTGACCCGCTCCACCTGCGCCCCGGCTGCCTCGGCGGCGGCCAGCACCCGCGGCAGGGCTGTGCCGCCGTGGGATACCGCCACGAGCAAGGAGTCGGCGCTCACCGAGAGGCGCTCGCCCTCCACCTCGGGCGGCATCGGCGGCGGTGCCGTGGGGTCGAAGTGCCCCTCCAGACGCAGGAGATCGCGCTCGCCGAGGCGGGCCCGCAGCTCGTCCACCGTCCCTTCGGCGAGAAGGCTGCCATGATCCATGATCCCGACGCGGTGGCAGAGGCGCTCGGCGTCGTCCATGTCGTGGGTGGTGAGCAGAAGGGCGCAGCCGCCCTCCGCCAGAGCGCGGATGCTGTCCACCAGGTGGGCGCGCGCCTGGGGATCGACCCCTGCCAGGGGCTCATCGAGGAGGAGTACCCGCGGCCGGTGGGCCAGGGCCATGGCGAGGTGAAGACGACGCTTCATCCCGCCGGAGTAGGTACCGGCGCGATCGCGGGCGCGGTCGGCGAGGCCGGTGAGCTCGAGGAGCTCGGCGCAACGACGGCGGACCTCGATACGGGGCACGCGGCCGAGGGTGGCGGCGAGACGCAGGTTCTCCTCTGCGGTGAGGTCGTCGTAGAGGGCGAGGTCTTGGCTCACCCAGCCGAGCTGCGCTTTGGCCTTGAGCGGCTCGACCATGGGGTCGTGACCGGCCACCCGGACGCGTCCGGAGGTGGGCGCCACGAGGCCGGCGAGGATCTTGATGGTAGTCGTCTTGCCGGCGCCGTTGGGGCCGAGCAGGCCGTACGCTTCGCCGGGTCCGACCACGAAGGAGAGGTCGTCCACCGCGGCGCGCTCGCCGTAACGCTTGGTGAGGTGATTCACCTCGAGAAGATGCGGCATGGGGCCTCCGGTTGGTCTCGGGAGACTGTAGCAAAGGCGTCTCGAGGGCGTACGCAGAACGGTCCCCCGGGTTGCTCCCCGGGGGGCCGGAGCGAGGCGGGTCCCGCGGTCAGGCCAGGGCGCGGCGCAGCAGCCAGGCGCCGCCGGCGAGAAGCAGGAGGGCGAGGGCGGCGACCACAAGGCGGGGCTCGAGGACGAGCACGGGCGCCGCGTGCGAGCGTGAGCCGAAGGGGACCGCAGCGTGCGCCGTATCCTCCCCGGCGGCGTTGGCGAGCGGGCCCGGTGCCGGAGCGGTCGGCGGGTTCGGGGCGGTGGACGGCGACGCGCCAGGCAGAGGCTCAGGCCGCTCACGACGCTCTGCTACATCGCCTCCGGTCTGAGTCACCGGGACGGCGGCTTGGCGAAGCTCCTCGTCACGCGGCGCACGGTCGAGGACACCGGAGACCGGCTCCGCCGGGCTCGGGCCGGGCATCGCCACGGTGGTTGCCTTCGTCCGTTCTGGCGGCGCCAGGGCCATGACCTTCATCGCCGGGACAGGCAGGGCCCGGTTGGCGGTGACGCCACGTCCGGTGGGCCCGAACACGCCCTCGTAGGAGACGCCCTCGGGCATGGGCAGGGGCTGATCCACGCTCACCAGCTCGCCTCCTTGGCGAACCTCGGAGTGATCCACCACCACGAACGCGGTATAGCGGGTCATGAGCCGGTGCTCCAACGCCAGGGCGGTGACCTCGGCTTCGAGGGCGGCGGCGTCGCCGCTGCGGGCGTGGTCCATCTCCAGACGGGCGATGCGGGCCCGGGCCCACAGCCGGGCCTGGGCGAGGTTCGCGGGCTCGCGGTCAGGCAGGCGGACCCGGGTGCTCACCTCGAGGCGGCGGGTGCCGGCCCAGCCGCGCAGGGTGACCGTGCCGCGGCCACCGGCGCGGTAGCGGGCGTGCACCAGGAGGGGCTGCGCGGCGAACAGGTCGGGCAGGCGGGCGGGCTCCTGGTCGATCACGTCGAGGCCGCCCCAGTCCAGCTCCAGCTGGGTGAATACAGGGTCGCTGATGCGGTCGTAGAAGCGGGTGACGAGTGCCGAGGGCGTCTCACCCGGGCGCAGGTACTCGGCGACACCGCGACCGGCCTCGGCCATGCGATCGAGGAGGTAGCGGTTGACCGACGAGCCCACCCCGAAGGAGAACACCCGGGCGTCGCCGAGCGCCTCGCCCACCGCGCGGATGATCGCCTCCTCGTTGCCGATGTAGCCGTCGGTGAGGAACACCACCATGCGCAGGCGGTAGGGATCCTTGGGCGCCTCGAGGGCGGCGCGCACGCCGGCGAGCATCTCGGTACCGCCGCCGCCACGCATGCCGTCGAGATAGGAGAGCGCCCGCTCGAGGTTGGCGGGGGTCGGTGGGAGGGGCGCCGGGTCGAGCTGGTCGGCGGCGCCGGCGAAGCGGATCAGGCGGAAGGTGTCGTCGGCGCGCAAACCTGCGAGGGCCTTGCGCACCAGCTGCTTACACGCGGCGATGGGCTCTCCGGACATGGACCCGGACGTGTCCAGCACGAAGACCACCTCGCGGGGCACGACCTGATCCGTACGTGGTGAGGCGGGGGGTTGGAGGACCAGGGTGAGGTAGCCCAGCTCGCCGTCCTTGTGCGTGATCGCCGCCGACTCCACCGCGGCGCCCGCGGTCGTCCAGGTGAGCACGAAGTCCTTGTTGGGAATCGTGTCGTTCGCTGCCAGGGCCACCGTGAGCCGGTGGCGGCCGTGCTCTGTGCGGATGATCCGGTGTGACGGCGACTGCAGGTTGGCGACCGGGAAGCCGGGGGCGAGCTGGACCGTGAGCGAGACGTCGTGCCCCGAGCGCACGCCCGGGCGCAGCACCGGCGGGGTGATGCGCGACGCGTCGGGGACCTGGTCGGTGTCGGGCGACCAGCCGGAGCCGGTGCCGCCGGTGGCGTTGCCGGGGATGTAGCGCGGCCCCACCACCATCGGGAAGACGAAGCGCCACGTCCCGTGGTCGTAGGCGAGGTCCTCCACGTAGTGAATGACCACCTCGATCTCCTCGTTGGGCAGGATGTTGGCCACCCGCTGGGTGAACACGTTGGGGCGCTCCTGGTCGAGGAGGCCGGTGAGGCGACCCTGATAGCGGGCCTGCTCGTAGATCCTCCGGGCCTCCTCGCGGCGGTGGATCTCGCCCGCGAGGAGGCGCTCGCCGACGCGGATCGACATGGCGTCCACCGCGGCACGGTCCGGCAACGGGAAGACGTAGACCGCCTCCAGCTTGGAGTTGAGAGGGTTGGCGAAGCGCTGGGTGATGACGACCTCCGCCACGGTGCCGGAGACGGCTGCGACGACGGTGGTGTGACGCAGGGGGAACGCCTGCTCGGCGCCGCTCGAGGGATCCGTGTACAGCAGCTCGCCCTGGGTGACGGGTGGTTCGGCGGCCGTCGCCGCCACGGCCGCGACGAGGGAAATGGCGAGAGCCATGGACACACGTTGCACAGGAGACATGGGAGGACTCCTTTCTGGTTTCTTCGCAGGTCGGGTTAGTGGAGTGTGAAGCGCACGGTGAGCCGGTAGATGACCGACACTGGGCGACCCTGGTAGGTGGACGGCTCGAATCGCCACTGGCGCGCGGCGGCCACGGCGGCGGCAGTGAGCCCGTAGCGGAGCCCCCGAACCACCACGACGTCCGCGACCTCTCCCGCCTGGTCGATGGTCAGCTCGAGCAGGACCGCGCCGTGGATGTGCAGCTGGCGGGCCACCTCCGGGTAGACCGGCTCGACCTTGTGGACGAGGCGTGGTGCGGTGATCTCACGGCCCACCTCCACCACCGAGGGGGTGTCCTCCACCGGTGGGGGCGGCGGGACCTCGGCCGGGAGTGGGAGCACGAGCTCGTCGAAAGGCATCGCGACCACCGGTTGCGGAGGGCTGAGGATCTCGGGCGCGTCCGGGTGGATTGCGGGGACCGGCACGCGCCGGGCAGGGGGCGGTGGCAGCTCGATCGGATGTTGCGGCAGCTCGATGGGCGGGCTCAGCGGGATCACGTGGAGGACGCGGGAAGGCTCCGGCGCCGCCGGCGGGCCTGAGAGCTGTGGCCAGGTGACGGCGAAGAGGGCGACGTGGGTGGCGGCGGCGAGGGCGAGACCGAAGTGGAGCCGCCGGCGGTCGGCGCGGGGCTCCGCCAGGAGGAACGAAAGGGCGCCCAGGGAGGCTGCGGCTGCGGTCGGTGCGGGCGGTGGGTGTCTCATCGTGACCTCCTTACTGCGTTGGAGTCGTTGGGCAGGGAGAAGTTCCCGGGGGAGGTGATGAAGTGATGAGGTGATGAGCGGAGCGGGCCGGGGAATCGCTGCAGGACGGCGCTGGCCGCCATCGCGAGGACCTCGGCGAGGCGGCGGCGGGCGGCCGGTCGTCGTTTGATACCGGCCAAGGAGTCAATCCACATCGAGGGCAAGCTGTGGTCTGGAGGGTGGCGCGGCGGAGCGAGCAAACCCCCACGGATAAGGGCCCCGCGCGGAAGTTTAAGATTGTGTATCATTTACAACAGAGGCTCTGGCTTGTGAAATCGTTGACAAGGGGCGGTCGCTGGCTACAATGTGCCGGCCGGAGGGGGGCCCCGGAGGGCAGCATCATGGAGCAGTACATTCCCATCGCGATCTTCACCTTGATCGCCATTTCGTTTCCCATCGTCACCCTGGTCATCGCCAAGGCGATCCGCGCAGGTTCGCCCGACCCGGTGAAAGCGGAGCCGTACGAGTCCGGGGTGAAGGCGCCGACGGTGGCCTTCGACACCCGCTTCTCGATCCGCTACTACCTCATCGCCGTGCTCTTCGTCGTGTTCGACGTGGAGACCGTCTTCCTCTTCCCGTGGGCGGTGATGTTCGACCGCCTCGCCCTGTTCGGCTTCGTCGAGATGATGGTGTTCCTCGCCATCCTGGTGGTGGGCTACGTGTACGCGTGGCGGAGGGGGGCCTTGGAATGGGCTTGATCGAGAACCGCTTCGAGCGAAGCATCATCACCACCACCTACGACAAGGTGTTCAACTGGGCGCGGCGCTCGTCGCTGTGGCCCATGCAGTTCGGGCTGGCCTGCTGCGCCATCGAGATGATGGCGGTGCTCGACCCCCGCTTCGACATGGCGCGGTTCGGCGCCGAGGTCTTCCGCGGGACGCCCCGCCAGTCCGATCTGATGATCGTTGCCGGCACGGTGACCGAGAAGATGGCGCCCATCGTCACGCGCCTCTACCACCAGATGGCCGACCCCAAGTGGGTGATCGCCATGGGAGCCTGCGCCACCAGCGGCGGTCCCTACCGCACCTACGCCGTTACCCAGGGAGTCGACCGGATCATCCCGGTGGACGTCTACGTGCCGGGCTGCCCGCCCCGCCCGGAGGCGCTGCTCTACGGCTTCATGCAGCTGCAGCGCAAGATCGACCGCATGACCATCGCCAAGCAGAAGGCGTCGTGAGGGGACGATGAGCGACGAGAAACCCACTCCGAAGCCTGAGGACATGGCCGCCCCCGGCGACGAGCAGACGTCACGGGAGACGGCAGCCGACGAGCAGGCCGCTCCGGTGGAGAGCGCGGGCCCCGAGGCTCCGGTTCCGGCCAAGCCCACCCCGGAGGAGATCGAGGCCAAGAAGAAGGCGGCGCTGGAGAAGGCCAAGGCCAAGCAGGCGGCGGCTGCCGCTGCCGAGCCCGCCGAGCCCAAGCCGCCGTGGGAGGAGAAGCCGGTGACGCCGGGGCACGAGGATGCCGCCGCCGACGCCGACGTGGCCGCCCTGGCGAACGCCCTGGAAGGGGCGGTGCTGGGGGCCGATCGCTTCGCGGGCGATGTCACCGTGACGGTACCGGCCGAGCGCATCGTGGAGATCTGCCGCCACCTCAAGGAGGAGGCCGGCTTCACGCTCCTGGTGGACCTCACGGCGGTGGACTGGCCCGAACGCGAGGAGGGCCGCTTCGACGTGGTCTACTGGGTGCACCGTTTCGCCGACTCCAAGCGGCTGCGCCTGCTGGCGGTCGTGCCCGAGGGTGGCTCGCTGCCCAGCGTCGCCCAGGTCTGGCGCACTGCCAACTGGATGGAGCGCGAGGTCTACGACATGTTCGGGGTGATCTTCGACGGCCATCCCAACCTCGAGCGCATCCTCACCTGGGAGGGCTTCAACGGCCATCCGCTGCGCAAGGACTTCCCCCTCGAAGGGGTGGACACCGGCGCCGCGATCTACCCTGACGTCTACCCAGCCGGCGGCGGCCCGGACGTCGCCGGCGACGGGAGCGAGTCATGACCGAGCACACCGCGCCGCTCTTCGACGTGGAGGAGATGGAGCTCAGCTTCGGTCCCCAGCACCCGGCCACCCACGGCGTGCTGCGGGTCCAGCTCAAACTCGACGGCGAGAAGATCGTGGACGCCAAGCCGATCATCGGCTACCTCCACCGCGGCACCGAGAAGGTGTTCGAGAGCGAGCCCTTCCCCCAGTGCATCCCGCACACCGATCGCATGGACTACGTCGCCGCCGCCACCAACAACCAGGGGTTCGTGGTGGCGATGGAGAAGCTGCTGGGGATCACGATCCCGCCCCGCGCCGCCTACCTGCGCATGATCTTGGCGGAGCTGGGGCGAATCTCATCGCACCTGCTGTGGCTCGCCACCCACGCCATCGACCTCGGCGCCATCACCCCGTTCTTCTACACCTTCCGCGAGCGCGAGGTGATCCTCGACCTCTTCGAGGAGTACTGCGGCGCCCGCCTCACCCTCAACACCATGAGGATCGGCGGGGTGCCCTACGAGGTTCCGGAGGGCTGGCTCGAGCGGGTGTCCGCCTTCATCGACTCGCTGCCGCCCCACATCGACGAGTACGAGGAGCTCCTCACCAACAATCGTATCTGGAAGATGCGCACGGTGGGGATCGGGGTGATCTCGGCTGAAGACGCCATCGACTGGGGTCTCACCGGGCCGCCGCTGCGTGGCTCCGGCGTGAAGTGGGACATCCGCAAGGTCTTCCCCTACGACCGCTACGACGAGGTGGAGTTCGAGGTGCCCATCGGCACGACCGGCGACACCTACGACCGCTACCTGGTGCGCATGGAGGAGATGCGGCAGTCGATACGGATCGTGCGCCAGTGCCTCGATCGCCTCCCCGAGGGCCCGGTCATGGCCAAGGCGCCCAAGGTGCTGCGCGCCACCCAGGGCATGATCTACGCTTCGGTGGAGGCGCCCAAGGGCGAGCTCGGCTACTTCATCGTCACCACCGAGAAGGCGACCCAGCCCTACCGCTGCCACGTCCGTCCGCCCTCCTTCATCAACCTGCAGGCGCTCCCCGACATGGTGCACGGTGCGCTGGTGGCCGACCTCGTGGCGGTCATCGGCACCCTCGACATCGTGCTCGGCGAGATCGACCGCTAGGAGGGGCCATGCACGAGCTGCTCACCCAGTACCTGCTCATCCCCCTCCTCAAGATCGTCGTCATCCTGGCGGTGGTCCTGCTGATGGTGGCCTACCTCACCTACTTCGAGCGCAAGGGGCTCGCCTACCTGCAGGCCCGCCTCGGGCCCAACCGCGTCGGCCCCAAGGGCTGGCTGCAACCCGTCGCCGACGGCCTCAAGCTCTTCGTCAAGGAGGACCTGGTCCCGGCGGGCGCGCAGAAGCTGGTGTTCATGCTGGCGCCGGCGCTGGTCATGGTGCCTGCGCTGGTGGTGTTCGCGGTGATCCCATTCGGCCCCACCCCGAACTGGTACCTCACCGACGTCAACATCGCCCTGATCTTTGCGCTCGGGGTGAGCTCCATCGGCGTGTTCGGCATCATTCTCGGCGGCTGGTCGTCGAACTCCAAGTACTCGCTCATGGGCGGGCTGCGCTCGGCCGCCCAGATGGTCTCCTACGAGGTCCCCATGGGCTTCGCGGTGATCGCGGTGGTGCTCATGGCCCGCTCGCTCTCGCTGGTGAAGATCGTGGAGGCCCAACGCGCCGCCCATGTCTGGTTCCTGGTCCCCGGCATCCTCGCCTTCGCCATCTACTTCGTATGTGGGGTGGCGGAGACCAATCGCAACCCCTTCGACCTGCCCGAGGCCGAGTCGGAGCTGGTGGCCGGCTTTCACACCGAGTACTCGGGCATGAAGTTCGCCTTCTTCTTCCTTGCCGAGTACGCGAACATGATGGTGGTCGCGTCGCTGGCCACGGTGATGTTCCTGGGCGGCTGGCTGCGGCCCTTCCCCAGCTGGGGCTTCCTCGGCTTCCTCGACGTTGTGCCCCCGGTGGTGTGGTTCGCCGCCAAGATGGCGATCTTCCTCTTCGCCTACATCTGGTTCCGCGGCACCTTCCCGCGCTACCGCTTCGACCAGCTCATGGCGCTGGGGTGGAAGTGGCTGCTGCCACTCTCCCTGGTCAACGTGGCCTTGGTCGGGCTCGGCGTGCTGCTCTTGAGAGGATAGCGAAATGTCCATCTCGGACTTTGTGAAGAAGCTGATTCCCACCGACCTGTTCACCGGTCTCGGGGTGACGGGCGCCTACCTGTTTCGGAAAAAGGAGACGGTCCAGTATCCGGAGAAGCGGATCGAACCCAAGGACCGCTTCCGGGGGATGTTCGGCTACGACGAGGAGCGCTGCATCACCTGCCACCTCTGCGCCAAGGCGTGCCCCATCGATATCATCTACATCTCCGATCACGACGAGCGGGACCCCGAGACCAACAAGAAGAAGAAGATCCTCGACCGCTACGACATCGACATCAAGCGGTGCATGTTCTGCGGCCTCTGCGAGGAGGCCTGCCCCACCGAGCCCAAGTCCATCTGGCTCACCACAAGGACCTACGAGACCGCCACCTACGAGCGCAACGAGGCCCTCTACTTCAACAAGGAGCGGCTGCAGTCCTGGGAGGGCGTCCTTGCCTTTCCGGGCATCAAGGCGCCCAAGGACGGCCAGCTTCCCTGCGACCCGCAGGGGCGGGTCTGAGGTCGAGCGGTCGGGAGGGACACATGGACTTCCTCGTCACCCACTTCGCCGCCCTCATGTTCTACGCCCTGGCGGTGCTCACCGTGATCGGGGCGGTGGGGGTGGTGGTCCTGCGCAACCCGGTGCACTCGGCGCTGTCGCTGCTCTGGACCTTCCTCATGGTCGCGGCGCTGTTCGTCCTGCGCAACGCCGAGTTCCTCGCCGCGGTGCAGATCCTGGTCTACGCTGGCGGCATTCTCGTCCTCTTCCTGTTCGTGATCATGCTGGTGAACGTCAAGCGGGTGCGGCCCGACAGCGCGTTCCTGTCGCGGCTGGCGCCGGCGGCGGTCCTGGGGGGTGTTCTCATGGGCGGCTTCATGGCGCTCGCCGTGCTGCTCGGCACCCTGGGGCCGGTGGGCGCCGATCCCGCGGCCCTGCGCGAGGTGGGCGGAGAGGTTGTGGGCAACACCCAGGCGGTGGGCTGGCTGCTCTATCGCCAGTACCTGGTGCCCTTCGAGGTGGTCTCGGTTGTGCTCCTGGTGGCGATGATCGGGGCCATCGTGTTCGGCCGCAGGGATCCGGCGCTGGAGCACCGGCGTGGCGAGGGGGTGGAGAAGTGATCGGCGCGACCCACTACATCGTCCTTTCCCTCATCCTCTTCGTCCTCGGGGTGATCGGGGTGATGGTCAGGCGCAACCTGGTCACCGTGCTCATGGCCCTGGAGCTGGTGTTCAACGCCGCCACCCTGAACCTCATCGCCTTCTCGGACCGCCTCGGGGATCTCTCCGGCCAGGTCCTCGCGGTGTTCGTGATCACCATCGCCGCGGCCGAGGCGGCCATCGGTCTCGGGTTGATCCTCGCCCTGGTCCGGCTCAAGGACACGGTGGCGCTGGACGAGGCCAGCGAGATGCGGGGTTGACGCCATGAAGCTCTACGATCTGATCTGGCTGATTCCGCTCTTCCCCCTCGCGGGCGCCATCGTCAACGGCCTGGTGACCAACCGCCGGGGACTCGGCAAGCCGGTGGCGCACACCATCGCTCTGCTCGGCTCCGGGCTTGCCTGGCTATGGGCGTGGGGCGCGGTGATCCAGTGGATGATGGAGGTCGGCTACCATCACGCGCACGTCGTGAGCCTGTACACCTGGATTCCCGGCGGTGCGCTGCGCACGGTGTTCGGCACCGTTGCCGACCTTCAGATCAAGGCCTCGTTCCAGCTCGACGCCCTTTCCGCGGTCATGCTGGGCTTCGTCACCTTCGTGGGCTTCCTCATCCACATCTACTCCATCGGCTACATGCACTCAGAGACCGACCGCGCCTACTCGCGCTACTTCGCCTACCTCAACCTCTTCATGTTCTCCATGCTCACTCTGGTGCTGGGCTCCAACCTGGTGGTTCTGTTCGTGGGCTGGGAGGGCGTTGGGCTGTGCTCGTACCTGCTCATCGGCTTCTACTTCGAGAAGGACTGGTGCGCGACCGCCGGCAAGAAGGCGTTCATCGTCAACCGCATCGGCGACTTCGGCTTCCTCCTGGCGATCTTCGCCACCTTCATGGTGTTCGGTAGCCTGGAGTTCACCGAGATCTTTCCGGCGGCGGCCGCCGATCCGCACCGCTTTGCCGGTGCGGCGACGGTGATCGGCCTGCTCCTGTTCGTGGGCGCCATGGGCAAGTCGGCGCAGATCCCCCTCTACGTCTGGCTGCCCGACGCCATGGCCGGCCCGACGCCGGTTTCGGCGCTCATCCACGCCGCCACCATGGTCACCGCCGGCGTCTACATGGTCGTGCGCTGCAACGTCCTCTACCGGATCTCGCCCACCGCGCTCCTGGTGGTGGCGGTGATCGGCGGCGTCACAGCCGTGTTCGCCGCCTCCATCGGCCTCGTCCAGAACGACATCAAGAAGGTCCTTGCCTACTCGACGGTGTCCCAGCTGGGCTACATGTTCCTGGGCGCCGGCGTCGGCGCCTTTGCGGCCGCTATCTTCCACGTGGTCACCCACGCCTTCTTCAAGGCCTGCCTCTTCCTCGGCTCGGGCTCGGTGATCCACGCCTGCGGCGGCGAGCAGGACATGCGACAGATGGGCGGCCTGCGCAAGAAGATGCCGACCACCTACTGGACGTTCCTGGCGGCGACCCTGGCGATCTCCGGGATCTTCCCGCTGGCCGGGTTCTTCTCCAAGGACGAGATCCTCGCCCAGACGTTCACCGCCGGCGCCAAGAACCTCAACGGGCACGGCTCGGCGTACTACCTGCTGTGGGTGCTCGGCGTGGTGGGCGCCATGATGACGGCCTTCTACATGTTCCGCGCCGTGTACATGACGTTCCACGGCGAGTTCCGCGGCGGCGAGGAGGCCGAGCACCACCTGCACGAGTCGCCACGTTCCATGACCCTGCCGCTGGTGGTGCTGGGGAGCCTGTCCATCGTCGGCGGGTTCATCGGCGTGCCGCTGCTCTTCCACCACCACCCCGAGTGGAACTTCATCGAGCGCTTCCTCGAGCCCGTGATCCTGCCCATCGCTACGCCGGCGACCCACGAGGCGGCAGAGGTTCTCGAGCACCACGCGGTGAGCCTCGGCGTGGAGTGGTTGCTGGTCCTCCTGTCGCTGGCGGTGGCGGTTACCGGCATCCTCATCGCCCGCCGCTTCTATACCGGGGAGGGCGCCTTCGTCATCCCGCGGCGGCTCGCCGAGCGCTTCCCGCTGGTCCACAAGCTGCTGCTCGACAAGTACTACGTGGACGAGATCTACGACGCCACCGTGATCACGGGGACCGTCAAGCTGTCCCGGATTCTGTGGGAGTTCGACGCGCGCGTGGTGGACGGGGTGGTCAACGGGAGTCGGCACGTGACGGTGGGCTCGAGCTTCCTCTCGGGCATCTTCGACCTGCGGGTCGTGGACGGCCTGGTCAACCTGGTGGCCCGGACGTACGAGGTGGGCAGCCGGGTCTTCCGGCGGCTCCAGGTGGGCTTCACCCAGGGCTACGCCATGATCATGGTTTTCGGGGCGGCGGCGCTGCTCGCCCTGTTCTTCATCACTACCTTGTAGGGGGCGGCGACGACGATGGACTTGCTGCAACACCAGCTGCTCAACATCATCTGCTACCTGCCGCTGGCGGGGGCGTTGATCATCATTTTCTTCATCAACCAGGAGAACACCAAGGCCATCAAGACGGTGGCCACGGTGGTGGCGGGGCTGGACTTCCTCGCCTCGATCCCGCTGTGGTTCCTCTACAACCCGGCGGGCGAGGAGTTCCAGTTCAAGATCGTCGCCGACTGGATCCCGTCGGTGGGGGTGAAGTACCACTTCGGCGTCGATGGCTTCTCCATCCTGCTGATCCTACTCACCACCCTGCTCGGGATGATCTCCATCTACTCCTCCTACACCGCGATCAACCACCGCCAGAAGGAGTACTACGTCTTCCTGCTGCTTCTGCAGGTGGGGATGCTCGGCGTCTTCATGTCGCTTGACTTCATCCTCTTCTACGTGTTCTGGGAGGTCATGCTCGTACCCATGTACTTCCTCATCGGAGTCTGGGGCGGGCCGCGCAAGCTCTATGCGGCCATCAAGTTCTTCCTCTACACGCTGTTCGGATCGGTGCTCATGCTGGTGGGTATCCTGGCGCTGTACTTCTACAACGCCGACGGTCTGGCGGCCATCGGGCTGCCCGGCCTCGGTAACCCCGCGAGCTTCGACATCACCCAGCTCTACGCCATCGCTCCGCAGATTCCCACCTCCCTGCAGTTCTGGGTGTTCCTTGCCTTCTTCGTCGGGTTTGCCATCAAGGTGCCCATGTTCCCGTTCCATACATGGCTCCCCGACGCGCACGTCGAGGCGCCCACTGCGGGATCGGTGATCCTCGCCGGCGTCCTCCTGAAGATGGGGACCTACGGGTTCGTGCGCTTCTCGCTGCCACTGCTGCCCGACGCCACCCTCGCCGCGGTCAAGTGGATCGCGGTGCTCGCCATCATCGCCATCGTCTACGGCGCTCTGGTGGCCATGGCGCAGAAGGACATGAAGAAGCTGGTGGCCTACTCGTCGGTGAGCCACATGGGCTTCGTGATGCTGGGCCTGTTTGCGCTCAACGAGGCAGGCCTGCGCGGCGCGATCCTGCAGATGGTCAACCACGGTGTGTCCACCGGCGCGCTCTTCCTGCTCGTCGGGCTCATCTACGAGCGCCGGCACAACCGCATGATCGCGGAGTATGGCGGCCTGGCCAAGGTGATGCCGCTGTACGCCATGTTCTTCATGATCATCACCATGTCGTCCATCGGCCTGCCGACGCTCAACGGCTTCATCGGTGAGTTCATGATTCTCATCGGCGCGTTCAATGCCAACTGGGTGTGGGCACTGTTCGCGGCCAGCGGCATTGTCCTGGGCGCCGCGTACATGCTGTGGATGTACCAGCGCGTGTTCTTCGGTGAGGTCACCAACGAGAAGAACAAGGGTCTTACCGACCTCAACATGCGCGAGCGGTGGACGATCATTCCGCTGATCATCATGGCGTTCTGGATCGGCCTCTACCCGAAGCCGTTCTTCCGCATGATGGAGCCCACCGTCAACCGCGTGCTGGCGCGGGTGGAGGTGGCACGCCACGAGGCGCCGGCCCAGTCGCAGGTGGCCGCAACGCAGCCCGCTGTACCCGCCGCCGCGCAGACGCACGGGGAGTAGGGCCATGGACCTCGCCCAGTTCGTTCCGTTCCTGCCGGAGATCGTCCTGGCAGCCGCCGGGTTCGGTGTCCTCCTGGCCGCGGTGCCACTGGGACGGCGCGGCACCCGCCAGCTGGCCTGGGCCGGTGTGGCCTCGCTGGCGCTCACCGCGGTGCTGGTGTGGCTGGTCGGGCGGCCGGAAGGTGATCCCCGTCTGATCCTCGGCGACATGCTGGTGATCGACCACTTTGCGGTCTTCTTCAAGCTCCTCCTGCTCGCCGCCTCGGCTGTTGCCATCCTCATGGCTGCCGGCTACCTGGAGCGCTCGCCGTACTCGGGTGGCGAGCTCGTGGCTCTCATCCTGTTCGCCACCGTCGGCATGATGGTGATGGTCTCCGGGGCCAACCTCGCGAGCCTCTGGGTGGGGCTCGAGCTCATGGCCTTGTCGGTTTACGTGATGGTGGGGTACTTCAAGCTCGAGGTGAAGTCCAACGAGGGCGCGGTCAAGTACTTTGTGCTCGGCGCCCTGTCCTCGGGCGTGCTCCTGTACGGCATCTCCCTGGTCTACGGGACGGTGGGCAGCCTCGACCTGGTGACCATCCGCAAGGCCCTCGCGTTGATGCCGGAGAACAACCTCACCCTGAACATCGGCGTGATCCTGGTGGCCTTCGGCATGCTCTTCAAGGTGGCGGCGGTACCGTTCCACGTGTGGACGCCCGACGCCTACGAGGGTGCCCCGACGCCGGTGACCGCCTTCATATCGGTGGGACCCAAGGCGGCGGCCTTCGCCATGTTCCTGCGGCTTTTTGCCGGCACCTTCGCCCCCGAGGTGGCGCAGTGGCAGGGGATCCTGTGGGCCGCGGCAGCCCTCACCATGATCTACGGAAACGTGGCGGCGCTGACTCAAGACAACATCAAGAGGATGCTCGCCTACTCGTCCATCGCCCACGGCGGCTACGCTCTGCTGGGCCTGGTGGCGGCCTCGAGCCTCGGCACCTGGTCGGTGCTCATGTACATGCTGGTGTACGCCTTCATGAACCTGGGGGCGTTCGGATTCGTGATCCTCCTGGAGTCGCGGGGCTACGCCGGCGAGCTCATCACCGACTACGCCGGGTTGGCGCGCCGCCACCCTGCCGCGGCGGCGGGCATGCTGCTCTTCATGCTCGGTCTTGCGGGGATTCCGCCCACGGCCGGCTTCATGGGGAAGCTCTACCTTTTCTCCGCAGCCGTCCAGGCGGGTCACGTGCGCCTGGTGGTCATCGCCGTGGTGATGTCGGCCGTGAGCCTGTTCTACTACTTCAGGGTCGTCGTGGAGATGTATCTCCGGGACGGTGACGATGCGGTGCCCGCCGAGCTGCAGCGGGACCACCTGCTCGAGTCCATGATCGCGGTGTGCGCGGTGATCACGCTGCTGGTGGGGATCTGGCCGGCCCCGGTCGTGGGCTGGGCCCAGGGAGGCCTGAGCGCCCTCGGTTTGCTGTGAGCACCGTGTTTCGCGAGGCCGCGGAAAGGGCTAGAGTGGCGGTGTGAAGAACCCCAAGAGAACGCTGCGGGAAGCCGCCAGCTGGGCCGATCTGAGCATCATCGGCATTCAGTTTCCCGTGGCCATCGTCATCGGCTACTTCTTTGGGCGATGGCTTGACCGGCAGCTCGGGACCGGACCGTGGCTGATGGCCGTGTTCTGCCTCTTCGGGATCATCGCCGGCTTCATCAACCTCTTTCGGATCGCCGCCAAGGCGGAGGCCGACGAGGGCCGCCGCGAGCGGGAAGGCGTCGGCCGCGAGGAGGATGGCGATCATGACGGCGTCTGAGGACCGTGAGTTCTCCTCCCGCCGCGTCCTCCTGGTCTGTGGCGCGCTCGTCTTCGCCGGCGCCGGGGTTCAGCTGGCGCGAGGGGTGCCCTTTGCCGCTCTTAGCTTGACCGGCGCGGGGCTGGTGGCTATGATCAACTTCCACTGGCTGGAGGGGGTGCTGGAACGGGTGGTTCAACCTGGCAGGCCGCGCCTGGACTGGTGGTCCTTCCTACGCTTCGTTACCCGTGGTGCCCTTCTTGCAGTCGTGCTCTTCGCCATTCTCTGGGTGCCGAAGGTTGATCCCGCGAGCATGGCACTCGGCTTTTCGGCCCTGGTGGTGGCTGTCCTGGTGGAGGGCCTTCGCTCGGGGTTTCAAGGAGGAGGTTGCACGTAGATGCACCACGAGTACTCAATCCTCTTCGGGCCGGTCAACAAGCTGCTCATCGCCCTCTTCGGGCAGCCCAGCCAGCGCTACCTGGAGCTCATGGGCGCCGAGCGCGGTCAGGTCTACTGGCTACCTGACCACGTCATCATGGCGTTGTTGGCGGTGATCTTCATCGCTGTGCTGGTGATCCCGGTGAAACGGCGGCTCTCGGTGGAGTCACCGTCTCATCTGCAGCAGTCGCTGGAGATGGTCGTCGGCGGTCTCGAGTCGCTGCTCGAGGACGTCATCGGCCACGGTATGGGTCGTCCGTTCCTGCCCTTCATCGGAGCCCTGGCCGTGTTCATCTTCGTCTGCAACATCTTTGGGCTCTTCTTCTTCCTGCAGCCGCCCACGGCCAACCCGAGCACGACCTTTGCCCTGTCCATCACCGCGTTCCTCTTCTACAACGTGGTGGGTATCCGCAAGCAGGGCCTGTTCAGGTATCTCAAGCACTTCGCCGGTCCGGTGGTCTTTCTCGCCCCGATCATGGTGCCCATCGAGGTGATCTCGCACCTGGCGCGGGTCCTCTCGCTGGCGCTCCGTCTCTTCGGAAACATCTTCGGCGAGCATACTGCCACCGGTCTCTTCATGGCCCTGGTGCCGTTCGTGGTGCCGTGGCCGATGATGGCGCTGGGCATCTTTGGAGCGCTGCTCCAGGCCTTCATCTTCATCATGCTCACCATGGCGTACATCCAGGGCGCCGTAGCGGTCGAGGAACATTAGAACCGGAATCTTTTGTGGAGGAGGATGCTATGACCCGTCGTTTCGTGATGAGTGCCGTGCTGGTGGTGATGGTGGCGGCGTTGGTGGCGCCTGCCGTGCTGGCGCAGGAAGCGCCGGCCGATCAGGGGATGGTGCAGCCCGTGGCAGAGCAGGCGCCGTCCGCCATCGCCCACGAGGCCGAGGCCGCGGCCACGGGCAAGAACATGTGGCAGTTCATCGGTGCCGCCTTCGCCATCGGCCTCGCGGCGGCGTTCGGCGCCCTCGGACAGTCCCGCGGCATCGCTGCGGCGTGCGAAGCCATCGGCCGCAACCCAGGCGCGGTGGGTCCGATCCGGATCACCATGATCATCGGTCTGGCGCTCATCGAGTCCCTGGTCATCTATGCCCTGATCATCTCGTTCATGATCCTGGCCGGCTGAGGTCGGCCTCACGGGCTGCGCCGGACGTCCCCGGATGGGGGGCGGCGCGGCTCCGCAGACTGGCGCATCGCCGCCAGATCGGCACAACGGCGGGTCCCTACAGGGGCCCGCCTTCTCATTCCTTTTCGGCACGACTCTTGCGTATTGAATCTCCGTCGCCGCGGCGAGGTGCCGTCGTGACCCATGGAAAGCGCGGGGGAAAAGGGGCGGATAGACGGATGCTGGATCTTTCATTCTTGCAACGCGAAGAGGTTCGCACGGATTTTACATAGAGCTATTGACAGCGCCTCGTCCGCGATGTATCGTTTCTGAAACGTGGAGGTCACCATGGGAAGCAAGGCAGAAACCGGCATGTGGGACTTCGGATCTGGAGAGCTCCCCTACCGCGAGCAGCTGTTCAAGAGCGCTCTGCGTATGACTCGCTCGATGGAAGAGGCCGAAGACCTGATCCAGGAGACCTACCTCAAGGCCTTCAAGTACTACAACCGCTTCTCCGAGGGCACCAACTTCAAGGCTTGGCTCTTCAAGATCATGAAGAACACGTTCATCAACTCCTACCGCAAGCGCAAGGTCCAGCCCCCCAAGGTGGATTTCGACGAGATCCAGGAGGGCTTCGAGACCAAGCTGGTGGAGCGCTCCCAGGAGGACTTCCGTGATCCCGAGGCGGAGTTCATCCGTGCCGAGATGGATCACGAGGTGAAGCAGGCGCTCCTCTCCCTGCCGCACGACTACAAGATGGTTGTCCTTCTCGCTGACCTGGAGAGCTTCTCCTACAAGGAGATCGCTCAGATTCTCGGGGTGCCGGTGGGAACCGTCATGTCGCGGCTCTACCGGGGACGGCGGATGCTGGAACGGGCCCTCCTGAGCTTCGGTACCCGCTTCAACTACCTTCAGGAGCCGCCCGAGAAGTTGCGCGACGCCCGCATCGACCTGCGCGAGTACTTCCACGACGGCCACCGGCACCACCAGAGCTGAAGAGCCTCAGTCGACGAGCAACGAGGCCCGGGCACGCCCGGGCCTCTGTCGTTGGGGCACAGGCTCCCCCCGGGGCTCAGGATGCAGCTCATGCGCAGCGGCCACCTACGGGCGTGCAGTTGGCCGGTCGCAGCGGGCGCGATATCATAGGCGGCCGGAGGTACGTGTGGCCGACCGCTCGAGCTTGAGTTCGTTGATGATCGTTGGCGGCCAGTGGGGCGACGAGGGCAAGGGCAAGGTCGTCGACCTGCTCTCTGCGGGCTTTTCCGCCGTGGTCCGTTACAACGGCGGGCACAACGCCGGCCACACTGTCCGGTTCGCCGACCGCCACTTCGCACTCCACCTGGTTCCCTCGGGGATCATCCACCCCGACGTGAAGTGCTACCTGGGAACCGGCATGGTTGTGGATCCCCGCGCGCTGGCCGAAGAAATGGACTTCCTGGCGGGCGAGGACATCGACGTGACGGGCCGGCTCTTTCTCTCTCCGCGGGCCACTCTTGTGCTTCCCACCCATCGCGCGTTGGACGGGGCGAGGGAGAACGCCCGCGGCAGCTCGCCCATCGGCACCACGGGACGAGGGATCGGGCCAGCCTACCAGGACCTCGCCCAGCGTCGTGCCCTGCGCGCTTTCATCCTCGCCGACACCGTACGGCTCGCCGACGAGGCCGGTGCACTGATGGAGGAGCACAACCGCGAGCTGGAGCGGCTGCACTCCGAGGATGCTGTGGACCTCGACGAGGCGCTCGACGAGCTGTGTCGGGCCGCAGCCAGCCTTGCCCCACTTCTCCGCGAGGTCGGGCCGGCGGTGCTGGATCACGCCCGCCGAGGCGATCCGCTTCTCTTCGAGGGCGCCCAGGGAGTCCTCCTCGACCTCCTTCACGGCACCTATCCCTTCGTGACCTCTTCGTCCTGCCTCCCGAGCAACGCTGCTGCCTCCTGCGGCGTGCCCATGTCGACCCTCGGACCGGTGCTGGGCGTGATGAAGGCCTACATCACCCGCGTGGGTGGAGGTCCGTTTCCCACCGAGCTCGCCGGCCCCGAGGCCGAAGCCCTGCGTCAGCGGGGCAACGAGTTCGGCACGACCACCGGGCGGCCGCGTCGCTGCGGCTGGTTCGACGCGGTGGCGGGGCGGTACGCGGTGCGGGTGGCGGGGCTCGACGCGGTGGCGCTCATGAAGCTGGACGTGCTCGACGAGCTCGACCGCGTCGCCGTGGCGGTGGCCTACAAGCTGCCCGACGGGCGGACGCTGGAGTCGCTGCCCGCTGATCCAGAGATCATGGAGCGGGTGCAGCCGGTGTACGAGGAGCTGCCCGGCTGGCGACAGCCGACCGTGGGGCTCACCGACGCTGCGAAGCTGCCCGCGGCGGCGCGCGACTACATCGCCTTCATCGAGCGGCAGCTGGGCGTCCCGGTGGTGCTGGTCTCCACCGGCCCTCGTCGCGAGGAGACTCTGACGTACGGCTCCTCGGCGCTGGCGGAAGGGCTCGCCCCCCTCCTGCAACGCCCGGAGGCGCTGACGCGGCCGACTTGACCTTGGATTCGGAGGGAGGATAGCCTCCGCACGTGGGCCGTTAGCTCAGTGGTAGAGCAGCGGACTTTTAATCCGTTGGTCGAGCGTTCAAATCGCTCACGGCCCACCACTTAGCCCGCATTTCTCACCAGGGGTCGTCGCGAGACCGCGAAGACGCCAGTCAGGATGGTGAGGCCCCGAAGGCTCCCACCGAACCGGGTCGCCGCCGTTCTTCTCAGCCCTCGCTCTTTCGGTTTGCCGGCGCGGCCTTCACTCCTTGTCGGGGTCGATCGTGCCCACGTAGGGGAGAGTCCGGTGGTGGTCGGCGTAGTCGAGGCCGTAGCCCACGACCCAGACGTCGGGGATGTCGAAGCCCAGGTAGGTGATGTCGACCTCCACCTCGCGGTGATCGAGCTTGCGCAAGAGACTGCAGCAGGCCAGCGAAGCGGGCTCGCGCGCGGCGAGGTTCTTGAGCAGGTAGCTCAGAGTGTAGCCGGTGTCGACGATGTCCTCGACGACCAGCACGTGACGGTCTTTGATGGGGGTGCGCAGGTCCATGATGAAGCGCACCGCGCCGTCGGTGACGGCACCGGACCCGTAGGTCGAGAGGGCCACGAAGTCCACCGCGCGAGGGATGGTGAGACGGCGGGCGAGGTCGGCAAGGAAGATGAAGGCGCCCTTGAGAACGCCGACGAGGAGGAGGTCGCCGGCGGTGGCGTAGTCGCTCGAGATCTGCGCCGCGAGCTCGGCCACCTTGCTCTGGATCGCCTCCTCGCTCAGCAGCACCGGTGGGCTCTGGGATGTCATGGCAGCCTCCAGCCCCGGAGGATAGCCCGCGCCGGCGGTGGCGTCCAGTGCGACGGTGTCTCGCGTGGAGGAGCGAAAGCCGCTCCTCAATAGGAACAGTTGTTGCAATCACCGATGAGCCAGGCTACTTTCTGGGATGGAGGGATCGGCCCTTGGATCTTCCCGTCGAGCGGGTACTGCGGCCGCGCACGCTGGGTGAGGCGGCTGCCCTCCTCGCCGCCGATGCTGACGCCCGCCCCCTCGCCGGTGGTACCGACCTGGTGGTGCAGCTGCGTGACGGGCGTCGCCGGGCGCCGGTGCTGGTTGACCTGTCGAACCTCGGTCTCACCGCCATTAGCGAGCGGGACGGCGGCGTCGAGATCGGTGCCGGCTGCACCATGGCGGCGATTGCTGCACACCGGGCGGTGCAGCGGGTGGCGCCGGCCCTCGCCGCCGCTGCGGCCCAGGTGGGGGCGTGGCCGATCCAGTGCCGAGCGACTCTAGGGGGTAACCTCGCCAATGCCTCGCCGGCGGCCGACACTGCGCCGCCGTTGCTGGTCGCCGAGGCGGTGCTCGCGGTCGTCGGGCCCGCGGGCGAGCGCCGCCTGGGAGTGGACGAGCTCTTCCTCGGCCCTGGCGTCACCTCTCTTGCCAGCGGGGAGCTGATCACATCGGTCTTCGTGCCGGGTCCGTCGCCGGGGCTGAGGGCGATCGAGCACTTCACCAAGGTCGGGCCCCGACGCGAGCAGGTCATCGCGGTGGCGAGCCTGGCTGGGCGAGCGGAGGTGAAGGCCGACGGCACGCTGCAGCGGATCCGGCTTGCCCTGGGCTCGGTGGCACCCACGCCGATGCGCGCCAGGTGCACCGAGAACCGCCTCGCCGGCCTCCGGCCGGACGCCGCGGCCCGTCGCGCCGCGTTGGCCTGTCTGTGCGGAGAGATCGCACCCATCGACGACCTACGGGCGCCCGCCCGCTACCGACTGTTGGCGGCGGCGGCCCTCCTCGAACGCTTCCTGGAGACATGCGGTGGTTGACGTGGTGGCCGTGACCCTGGTCCTCAACGGCGAGCGCCGCAGCTTCACGGTGCCCCCGGGCCGGCGCCTGCTCGACCTGCTGCGCGAGGACGCGGGTCTCATCGGCGTCAAGGAGGGCTGTGGCGCCGGCGAGTGTGGCGCCTGCACGGTGCTGCTGGACGGCCTCCCGGTCACCTCCTGCCTGGTGCTGGCGGCCGCCTGTGAGGGCCGCGAGGTGACCACCGTGGAGGGCCTGAGCGGCGCCGGCGGGCGGCTCCATCCCTTCCAGCGCGCCCTGGTGGAGGAGGGCGGCGTTCAGTGCGGGTTCTGCACGCCGGGGGTCGTGGTCACGGGCGTCGCGCTGCTCGCACGGGGCGTCACCGACCCCGGTGAACGGGCCCGTCTCCTTTCCGGGAACCTCTGCCGCTGCACCGGGTACGCGAAGATCGCCAGCGCCCTTGACGCCGCCGCCGAGGGACCCGATGACTGAGCGGGCGGCGTCGCCGGGGCCACTGGGCGGGCGTCACCCGCGCCCCGACGCCTGGGGTAAGGTGGCCGGCAGCACCCGCTACGTCGGCGACCTGGCACTTCCGGGGATGCTCCACGCCGCCCTGGCAGTGGCCCGGGTGCCGTCCGCCCGGGTGCTCGACATCGACGTGGCGGCGGCACGGGCGGCGGACGAGGTGGAAGCGGTGCTCACGGCCGCCGACGTGCCCGGCAGCAACCACATCGGCGTCATCTTCCCCGACCAGCCCCTCCTGGTGGAGGACCGGGTGCGAATGGTGGGCGACCGGCTCGCCCTGGTGGCGGCACGCTCGGCCACCGCCGCCTGGCGCGCGGCGGTGCTGGTTCAGGCCCGGCTCGAGCCACTGGCAGCGGTGCACGACCCGGTGGCGGCATGCGCCCCTGATGCCTCGCCGGTACACGAAGGGGGCAACCTGGTGCGCACCTTCCGGGTCACCCGTGGGGCGGCGCCGCGGGCGGGGGGCGGCACCGTGGTGGTGGAGGCCGAGTACCGGGTGGGCGGCCAGGAGCACGCCTACCTGGAACCGCAGGGCTGCCTGGTGGTGGTGGAGGGACGGCGACGGGTGACCGTCACCACCTCGTGCCAGTGCCCGTTCTACGTCCAGCAGGGCGTGGCCAGGGTGCTCGGCCTGCCGCTTGCTGCGGTGCGGGTGGAGCAGGCGCCCACCGGCGGCGGTTTCGGCGGCAAGGAGGACTACCCCTCCGAGGTGGCCGCCTGCGCCGCCCTGCTCGCCTGGCACACCGGCCGCCCGGTACGCCTGGTCTACCCCCGCGAGCTGGACATGCAGTCTTCCACGAAGCGCCACGCCGCGGTGGTGCGCCACCGCTGGGGGGCGGGACCCGACGGCCGCCTGCGCTTCGCCGAGGTGGAGACCTTCCTCGATGCCGGCGCCTACGCCGGGCTCTCCACCGTGGTCGCCGAGCGCTCCAACGTCTCGGCCATCGGCCCCTACCACGTACCCAGCGTCCGCGTGGCGACCCACGTGGTCTACACCAACAACCTCCTGGGCGGCGCCTTTCGTGGCTTCGGCGCCCCCCAGGTGACGGTGGCTGCCGAGGCGACCATGGACCGGCTCGCCCGCGCCCTCGAGCTCGACCCGGTGGAGCTGCGGAGACGTAATCTCTTAGACGACCGCCGCCGCGTCACCTGCACCGGACAGCGCCTGCGGCGACCGGTGCAGGCGGCTGCCTGCCTCGAGCGAGCGGCGGAGCTGGCCGCCTGGGCCCGACGCCACGACGAGCCGCGCGGCGACGGCCCGTGGCGCCGCGGTGTCGGGGTCGGCCTCGTCATGTACGGCTGCAACCTTCACAAGGGCGGGCAGCGGCTCGATCGTTCCTCGGCGGTCATCATCCTCCAGCCTGACGGCTCGGTGGTCGTTCGCATGGGCCTCACCGAGATGGGGCAGGGGACGCTGGTGGCGGTTCAGACCGTCGCCGCTCAGGCCCTCGGCGTGGATCCGGCGGTGGTGGAGGTGTGGATGCCCGACACCACCACGGTGTCCGACTCGGGTCCCACCGTGGCCTCACGAGGTGCGCAGATGGCCGGCATGGCGGTGCTCGACGCGGTGGCGCGGCTCCGCCGGCGCCTCGACCCGGTGGCCGCCGAACTGCTGGGTTGCGCCCCCGGTGAGGTGCGGCTGGGCGGCGGCCAGGCGGCGGCGCCCGGCGGCTGTGCCGTGTCGCTCGCGGAGGTTGCCCGTACCATGGTGGAACGGCGCATCGAGACCCTCGCCGGCGGCTGGTATCGTACCCGCGAGCGGGCATTCGACCCCGACACCGGCCTCGGCTCGCCCTACGAGTTCTACGCCTTCGCCTGCCACGTGGCGCGAGTGGCGGTGGACGCCGACCTCGGCACCGTGCGCGTGGAAGGCGTGTGGGCGGTGCACGACGTGGGGCGGGTGATTCACCGCGCCGCGGCCGAGGGGCAGGTGGAAGGCGGCGTCGTCCAGGCCATGGGCTGGGCGCTGTCCGAGACGCTGGTGCTCCAGGGGGGCCGCCTCACCAACCCCAACTTCACCGACTACGTGATTCCCACCGCTGCCGATGCCCCGCCCGTCACCGTCGCCCTGCTGGAGTCCGCCGGGTCCGCCGGCCCGTTCGGCGCCAAGGGGATCGGCGAGCCATCCTTCATCCCCACCGCCGCCGCACTTCGCGGCGCGGTGTGCGACGCCCTGGGGGTGGAGATCGATTGCCTACCCCTCACCGCTCCGGTGGTGGTGGACGCCCTGGGCGCCCGCCATCGCCTCGCCTGGCTGCTCGAGGAGCGGTCCGCGGCGCCTGGTGACGCGGCGGCGACCTCCTGAGCCGGAGTGCCGATGCCCGACCTCGACTTCACCCTGAACGGCCGCGCCGTCACCGTCGCATACGAGGAGGGGGCAAGCCTCCTTGAGGTCCTGCGCACCTCCTGTGGCATCACCTCGCCCAAGGACGGCTGCTCCGGCGAGGGAGTATGCGGCTGCTGCACCGTCCTGGTGGACGGTCGCCCCGCCCTGGCCTGCCTCAAGGCCCCTGGTGACGCCGCCGGCCGCGAGGTGGTGACCCTCGAGGGCCTGCCCGCACGCCAGCGGCAGCTCCTCGCCGACGCGTTCGTACGCGAGGGCGCCGTGCAGTGCGGCTTCTGCACGCCGGGGATCGTGGTCCGCGCCGCCTCGCTGCTCGACCGCGGCCGCGCCGCCGATCGCGCCGCGGTCACCCGCGCCCTGGGCGCCCACCTGTGCCGCTGCACCGGCTACCTGCGTATCGCCGATGCCATTCAGAGCGCCGGGGAGACCGCCGCTGGCGCGCCGGAGCCGAGGGGGCCCCGCCGCGGCGACTTCTTCGGCGAGCGCTTCGGCCTGGGACGGCAGGTGGGTGACGACGAGCGTTCGCGCGACGGGGTGGGGAGTAGCCCCGCCCGCTACCGCGGGCGGGAGTATGCGCTGGGCGAGCAGGCCTTCGTGGCCGACCTCGAGGTCGAGGGGATGCTCCATGCGGCGCTGGTGCTGAGCCCCCACCCGCGCGCCCGCATGCTCGAGATCGACACCACTCAGGCCAGCGCCGCGCTCGGCGTGGTCCGGGTGCTCACCGCCGCCGACGTGCCCGGCGAGCGGCTGGTGGGCCTGGTGGTGCGTGACTGGCCGGTGCTGGTGGCAGAGGGTGAGGTCACCCGCTGCGTCGGCGACGTGCTGGCGGTGGTTGTGGCCGACACCCAGCGGCACGCACGCGCCGCGGCGGCTCTGGTGGCGGTGCGCTGCGAGGAGCTCGAGCCGCTCACCGACCCGGAAGCGGCGCTGGCTCCTGACGCGCCGGCCCTGCATCCCGGCGGCAACCTGCTGGAGGTCACCGCTTTCAGCCGCGGCGACGTGGACGCGGCGCTGGCCGCCTCGGCCCACGTCGTGCACGAGCGCTTTTCCACCCAGCGCATCGAGCACGCCTTCCTGGAGCCCGAGGCGTGCCTGGTGGAACCGCGTCCCGACGGGGCTCTGCTGGTCCACTCCCAGGGTCAGGGGGTGCACTCGGACCAGGCGCAGATCGCCGCCGTTCTCGGCGTGCCGCGCGAGTTGGTGGAGGTGCGCCTGGTCCCCACCGGCGGTGCCTTCGGCGGCAAGGAGGACCTCTCGGTACAGGCGCAGACGGCGCTGGCCGCCCACCTCCTGGGCCGGCCCGTACGCACCGTGCTCAGTCGCGCCGAGTCGATTCTTCTTCACCCCAAGCGGCACCCCGTCACCCTCGAGTATGCCGCCGCCTGCGACGCCGAGGGTCGGCTCACCGCGGTCCGGGCGCGCATCGTCGGCGACACCGGGGCCTACGCCTCGGTGGGGGCCAAGGTGCTGGAGCGCGCCGCCGGCCACAGCTGCGGCCCTTACCGGGTGCCGGCGGTGGACGTGGAGGCTCGTACCGTCTACACCAACAACCCTCCCTGTGGAGCCATGCGTGGCTTCGGCGCCAACCAGGCGGCCTTCGCCATCGAGGGCGTCCTCGATCGGCTCGCCGAGCGCGTCGGCCTCGACGGCTACGACATCCGCGAGCGCAACCTGCTGGGCCCCGGTGATCGCTTCGCCACCGGTCAGCTGATGAACGAGGGGTGCGGCATCCGCGCCACCCTGGAGGCGGTGCGCGAGGTCTACAAGGATGCGCGCGTCGCCGGCATCGCCTGCGGCGTCAAGAACACCGGCATCGGCAACGGCATGGCGGACATCGGCCGGGTGCGGCTGCGCGTCCAGCCGGACGGCCGGGTCGAGGTGCTCACCGGCTACACCGAGATGGGCCAGGGGCTCTTCACCGTGCTCCGCCAGGTGGTATGCCAGGAGACCGGTCTGGACCCGGCGCTTCTCGACGTCGCCACCCGCTCCGAGCTAGTGGTGGAGTGCGGCATGACCACCGCCTCGCGGGCCACCGCCCTGGCCGCCGCGGCGGCTCAGCGCGCCGGTCGCGAGCTCGCCGCGGCGCTCGCCGGGGCAACCCTTGGCGCCCTCGCCGGGCGCGAGTTCCTCGGCGAGTACGTGTGCGACTTCACCACGCCGCCCGGTGCGGACGTGGCCGACCCGGTGACTCATATGGCCTTCGGCTGGGCGACCCAGGTGGTGATCCTCGACGATGCCGGCGGCATCGCCCGGGTGGTGGCGGCGCACGATGTCGGGCGTGCCATCAACCCGCTGCAGTGCGTGGCCCAGGTGGAGGGCGCGGTGCACATGGGCCTCGGCTACGCCCTCTCCGAGGAGCTGCCGTGCACCGGTGGTCGCCCCGACTCGCTCAAGCTCCGCGACCTCGGCATCCTCAAGGCGGCGGAGATGCCCGACGTGGACGTGATCCTCGTGGAGGTTCCTGACCCGGTGGGCGGCTACGGCGCCAAGGGCGTCGGCGAGATCGGCCTGGTACCCACCGCTCCGGCGGTGGCCGCCGCGCTGCGAGCGTTCGATGGGGAGTGGCGGACGAGCTTGCCGATGAAGAGAGGGGAGACGGGAAGCGGAGGACGGAAGACGCCCTAGCAGGCCGTTCCCGTCGACTGTGGAGGTGGGGATGCTTCGCGGGGGCCGAGGCCTTCTCCGGGCACCGGCTCCCGTGCGGCTCCGCCGCCCGTCGGCGCGGACCCGAGGGCGGCAACGACGTGCGCTGCCGCGCGGCATCACGGCCGCCCTCGGGCCCTGAGCGCCGAGTCGCCTGCCTGGTTGTTTGGGGCCACTTCTCCGAATGGTACGGGCCGTGAGTGCCCCCCCGGACACTGTTTCCGCGATCGCGCTACGAATGAGGAGGCGCTCCAGGAAAAGTGTTCGGGACGGCACGTCCGTCGGAGGTCCTGTGCTCCGGTGCGGTGGGGAGGAAGGCGTGGAGGCGCGAAGCCTCTTCGCGCCCCCATTGCCGCTCCAGAGCACGTGGGAACCCCTGCCGAGCGGCGCAGGTACCCGAACGAGACTCCCTCACCCAACGCGCTCGTGGCGCGCGAAGGTCGCGCGCCTACAACGCCATGGGATTACGCCACAAGCCGGTACGCCTGGGTCGCGACAGCCCCGGCCGCGGTCCTCGGCCCCGGCTGCCGTGCCGGCTCTTGATGCTCCCAACCCCGGCTCCCGGGCGGCGGCGTTGCCGCCGCCCGTCGGCGCGGGCCCGGGGGCGGCGACGACATGCGCTGCCGCGCGGCAACACGGCCGCCCCCGGCTCCTCAGCGCCGAGTCGCCTGCCTGGTTGCTCGGGGCCAGTACTCCGAATGGCACGGGCCGTGAGAGCCCCCCCGGACACTGTTTCCGCTATCGCGCTGCAAACGAGGAGGCTGTTCAGGAAAAGTGTCCGGGACGGCACGTCCGGCGGAGGATCTGTGCTCCGGGGCGGCGGCGTGCCCCGGAGGGACCCCGACCCTTCGGGCCTGCGCTTGCTCAGGATGACGGGTATCGGTTGGGGCGCCGTTCTTCGTCGCCGCAGGCGACGGCACCGGGTGGGCGGGTGGGACACGGCGTCGGCGAGGGGGACGGCGTCGCCTTCGTCGCGAGGGCCGCGAGGTGGCGTTCCCCGTGGTGGCGCAGCCGCTGCGGGGGGCGCCGCATCGCGGGCCGTAGCAGAAGGCGCTCGAGCCGTCCCCCGGCGGGACGCAGCTTGGCTGCGTTCCGGCCGCCGCAAGGCGGCAGACGCTTCCATGGCCTCTGCCGAGCCCACGAGTCGCGCCGCCGTCGGTGCTCTGGGTGCGATTCGCGACCGAATCGAGGAGGGACTGATCTCGTGATCGTCCCGACGAAGATGAGAGAGCGAAGCGCGGCCAGAGGGCCGGCGCCGGCGCGACCCCTACATTTCAGAGAGAGCGGGTTCTCCCTAGCCTCCCGGAGCATCCGCTCGGGCGTACCGGGCCGCCGGGGCACGCCGCCGTGGCGCAGCCACGGCCGGACGGGAGGGAGGTGCCATGCACACGCTCGCGTGTGCGGCGGCGCCGACCGAGTGGCTGTAGGCCGCGAAGCGGCCGGTGCGCCCCGGCGGCATTCGTGACGTCTCGGTCCGGGAAGTGACGGTCTTCTGCAAACCGGCTCAGGCGTCCTGCAGGAGGCGGCCGCGCGGGTGCGCCGGAGCGATCAGCTCGCCGTCGCGCACGACGCGCTCGCCGCCCAGCAGCACCCAGTGCACCGCGAGGCTGGTCTCGCGGTCGGCCCACGGGTCCCAGGCGTCGGCGGTGGTGGAACGAATCGGCCGCGGCGGGCCGTGGCGCTCGACGAGCACCAGATCGGCGTCGGCCCCCCTTCGGATCACGCCCTTGCCGGGGTACAGCCCCAGCAGCCGCGCCGGGTTGGCGCCGAGCCGCAGCGCCAGCTCGCCCAGCGGCAGGCCACGGCGGCGCACCAGTAGCTCGTAGAGCAGCGGCAGCAACGCTCCCACGCCGGGGAGGCCCTTGGGGACACTCCGGATGTCCCCGGCGCCGGCGTCCTTGTCGGTCCGGGTGAACGGGCAGTGGTCGGTGGCGTAGAGATCGAAGGCGCCTGCCACCGCCGCGGCCTCCAGCCGGCCGCGGGTGAGCTCGGGGCGCAACGGTGGGGTGCACAGCAGGCGATGACCTCCCGGATTTGCGAGGGCCTCCTCGGAGAGCAGCAGGTACTGCGGTGCGGTCTCGAAGGTGAGCGGCGCATGGCGGCGGACCGCCTTCAGGAGTGCAACGCCGGCGGTGGTGGACACGTGCACCACGTGGGTGGGACAGCCGGTCTCTCCTGCCAGCTTGGCGACCCGCCGGATGGCCGCGACCTCGGCCTCCTCCGGGCGGCTTTGAGCGTGGGTCACAGGGTCCGACCAGTCCAGCGAGCCTGCGGCGGCGGCGGCCAGCATCGTCTCGTCCTCGCAGTGCACCAGCAGTCGGGCACCGAGGTCGGCGAGCCGCCGCATCACAGCCTCGAGCTTGTCGTAAGAGATGTAGAGGCCCGCCTCCCGGTAGGTGGTGTAGAGCTTGAAGGTCCGGAAGCCGCGGGCCGAGAGCCGCGCGGTCTCGTCCCAATCCCAGCGTCCCCGGGTGGGCGTGAGGTGGAGCACGGCGTCGGTGTGGCAGCCCGCCGTCACGCGTCCAGCCATGCGCGCGATCGCCTCGGATAGCGTCTCGGACCGCCGCTGGGTGACGAAGCTGGCGATGGTGGTGATCCCGGAGCACAGCGCTGCGGCGGAGCCGGTGGCGAAGCTGTCGGCGATGGGATGGCCGCCGACCTCGTCGTCGAGGTGGACGTGGACGTCGACGAGGCCCGGGAGGACGTCGAAGCCGGCAGCGTCGAGGATGTCGGGTTCCGCCGTGACGCCTGTGTCGCCCACTGCCGCAATCCGGCCGTCACGTACCAGCACGTCACCCGCCACGGGCCCGCGCTCGGTCCACACCGTCCCGCCGCGGATCAGCATCTCCCCGACCTCCCTCTCTCGGGCCCCACTCCTCTCAGAACCGACGCCACAGGGCGGCGGCGCGCTCGCGGGCCTTCGCCGCAACCTCGGCCTCGTCGAGGTCGAGAAGGAGCCGGCGCTCCTCCATCAGGATTCGGCCCGCGACGACCGTGCTGGACACCGTGGCGAGGCCGAGGCCGAAGACCAGGTGCCCGAGGACCGAGCCATCGTCCAGCGGCGTCGGCGGGTCGTAGTCGAGGACGACCAGGTCGGCGGCCGCCCCCGCAGCGACCACGCCCAGCGGTGTCTCCCAAAGGCGTCCCGCGATGCGGGCGTTGCCCTCGAGGAGCGCCCCTGTGGCCTCGTCGAAGCCCACTGCCGGGTCGCCGTGCCTGAGGCGCTGCGCCCACAGGGCCGCGCGCACCTCCTCGCGCATGTCCACGGTCATGGCGTCGGTACCGAGCCCCACCAGCACGCCGTGCGCCATCAGTCCGACGAGGTCGGCGATTCCCACCCCGTTGTTCATGTTCGACTGCGGGTTGTGGGCCACCGCCGTGCCGCTTGCGGCGAGCAGGTCCATCTCGTCCGCGTCCACATGCACGCAGTGGGCGGCGATGGAGCGGGGGCCGAGCACGCCGGCCTTCGTGAGGCGCTCGACCACCCGCACGCCGTGGCGGGCGAGGGTCGCCTCCTGGTCCGAGGCGGCCTCGGCCACGTGCACGTGGCAGCCGGCGTCGAGTGCTGCCGCTCCCTCCGCCGCTCGCTCCAGGGTGGCGTCGCCCAGGGTGAACGAGGCGTGTAGGCCGAAGAGCCCGCGCAGCAGCGCGTCGGGCTCAGCCCGGCAGCGGCGGAGGAAGCGCTCGTTCTCGGCGAGGCCGGCGGCCGCCACCGCGGCCCCGTCGCGGTCCGAGACCTCGTAGCAGAGACAGGCGCGGACGCCGGTCTGCTCGACGGCGCGGGCGACGGCGTCCAGCGAGCCGGCCACGGCCCCCGGGCTGGCATGGTGGTCGATGAGGGTGGTGGCGCCGTGGCGGATCGCGTCGAGGAGCACCGGGAGCGTCGACCAGTAGCAGTCCTCGAGCTCGAGCTGGCGGTCGAGCCGCCACCACAGCTCACGCAGCACACCGTTGAAGTCGTGGGCCGGCCGCGCTGCCCCGAGACCGCGCGCGAAGGTGCTGTAAAAGTGCATGTGCGCGTTGATGAACCCGGGCATGACGATGCGGCCGCGGGCGTCGAGCTCGCGGTCGGCGCGGGGGCTGTCGGTGCCCGTCGGTACCACCCCGGTGATGACTCCGTCCGTGCAGAGCACGTCGTGGGCGGGGAGGACGCGGGCGGGCGTGCCGAGGGTGAGGACGGTGCCGTTGCGGATGGCCAGGGTGACCATGGTGTGCCCCTCACGCCTCGACCAGGGCGGCGGCTTCGGCGGTGGTGCGCGGGCGCATGGTCAGCGCGCCGGTGAAGCAGCCCTGGGCGCAGAACGAACAGCCCACGCAGCGGGCTGGGTCGGTGACCGGGTAGCCGTCGGCGTCCGGGGTGATGGCGAGGTACGGGCAGCGGCCGCAGCTCCCGCAGCGGGCGCAGAGCTCGTGGTCGGCGGCGGAGATCCGCTTATCCGTGGGGAGCGCGTCGAAGGCGGTGATGGGATCGGGCAGGGCACGGCCGATGAGCTCGGCCACCGAAGCGAGGCCGCGCGCCGCGAGGCCGTGGCTGAGCCCCGAGTGGAGCTCATCGACGATCTCGTAGCCGTACTTCATGACCACCGAGCACAGCTGCACGGTGCGCGCCCCGAGGGCGAGGAAGTTGGCCGCGTCGCGCCAGCCCATGACCCCACCGTTGCCGGAGATCGCCACCCCGAGCCCGGCCGCCTTGGCCAGGGTGAGGTTGGAGATTGGGGCCACGGCGCGGCCGCTCATCCCCATCACGATGCCCTCGTCCCAGGTGTCCCCGCCGTTGGACCGGAACGCCAGGGTGGGGAAGGTGTTGGCCAGGGTGATGCCGGCGCGGGCCGCCGGGTGCTCGGCGAGCACGGCGCGCACGGCCGTGACGATGGGCAGGATCGAGGTCACCGCCGGGGTCAGCTTGAAGAGCTTGGGCACCGCGGGGTCGCCGCCCGCGAGCACCCAGCGGACGATGGTGGCGGTGAGCTCGGCGCTCTGGGAGACGATGTCGCCGTGAGTGCCGTCGCCGCCCTGTGGGCAGGACAGGCTGTACTCGATGCCGCACGCGCCGGCGGCCTCGAGCCGCCTGGTGTTGGCGAGCCAAACCTCCCGATCGGCCTCGTCGTGGCCGGTGACCGGCCCGCCGGTGGACGCCATGGTGAGCCGGTCGGGGAACTCCCGGCGCAGCCGCTCCACCTCGCGGCAGACCCGCTCCAGGTCGTGACCGGAGACGTTGTCGCAGTTGCCCCAGGTGAGGGGGTCGAAGGTGACCATGTAGCGGGAGGGGATGTGGATCGGTACCCCGGCGAAGGCGGTTTTCATGACCCCGCCGGCCCAGCCGGCCTCGTAGGCCCGCCGCATCTGCTCGTATCCGTCCGACGGGGGGGCGGCGGAGAGCAGCAGCGGCGAAGCCAGCGGCATGCCGAAGAACTCGCAGTCCAGCGGCACCGGGAGGGCGCGGTACCCGGCCAGTCGAACCGTGCTCTTGGTGCGACGAACCGGTGCCTCCGCGGCGTTGCCGGTGAGCGTGGCGTGCACGCTTTGCGCGGCGTTCTTGCCCGCCGCCACCGCCTCGACGACGGTGGTGGGACCGTTCTCCAGGTCGCCGGCGACGACCATCCGGGCGCTCGGCGTGACCGCGAAGCCGGCAGCCGCGCCGATGGCGACGATCACCACGTCGATGTCGGGGCGCGCCTGCTCGGCACCGGCAATGTCCTCCACCGCCGCAGGGTGGAAGGTGGCGCCCTCGGGGAGCTGCACGCGCACGGTATGGATGCCGCGGAGGCCGTCGGGCCCGGGCACGATGGTGGTCACCCGGGTACGCCCGCTCACCTCCACGCCGGCCTCGAGCAGGGCCGTCCGTTCGACGCGGGTGAGGGGGAGCTCGGCGAGGCTCTCCAGGGTCACCAGCTCCACCGTGGCGGCGCCGGCGGCCCCGGCGGTGAGGGCGCAGTCCACCGCCACCGCGCCGCCGCCCACCACTGCGACGTGGCGCCCGGCCATGGGGTGGCGGTCCGGCTTGCGCAGGTAGTCGAGGGCGGTCACGGCGAGGTCCTCGCCGCAGATGCGCAGTGCCCGGGGCCGGTCGAGGCCGGTGGCGACCACCACGGCGTTCCAGTCGTCGAGCTCGCTGGGGTCGGGCACGGGCGTGCCCGAGTGGATGGTTACCGCGCCGAGGGAGGTGACGAACGCGAGATCGGCATCCAGCACACCCGGATCGAGTCGGAAGGGCGGTACCAGGGTCGCCATGCCGCCGAGCCGGTCCCCCGCGTCGAAGAGGTCCACCGCGTGGCCGAGCTGGGCCAGCACGGCGGTGGCGGCGAGGCCCGCCGGCCCGCCTCCCACCACCGCCACCCGGGAGCCGCTGGGCGCCCTCGGCTCAGGGACGGGCGGCATGCCGAGGTCGCGGGCCCGCTGAATGATGGTGGCCTGCACCGCCGGGATGCGGATCGGCTCGTCGAGGGCGGTACGGGCGCAGGCGGCCATGCAGTGGCTGTCGGGACAGACGACGCCACACACCCCGCCCAGCGGGTTGGCGGCGAGGATCATGGCGGCGGAGCGAGCGAGGTCGGAGGGCTCGCCGCCCCTGGCGGCCATGATGAAGTCGGCCGGCGAGCAGTGTGCCGGGCACGCGTCGCGACACGGCTTGGCGGCGCAGGCGACGCAGCGCTCGAGCTCGGCCTCGAGCTGGCGTGCGCCGAGGAGATAGCGTGGTTCTGGATCCATGGGAGCCCCCAATTTTCGAGGTTAGCACACAGCCTCCGTCTGTGTTAAGTGGGACATCTTCTCAAAAACATGACGGCTGGTGGAAACCCGCTACAATCCCCGGTTGGGGGTGCATCGTGGATCAGCGAGCAACACAGCAGGCGCGGGCGCACGCACTCGAGCGGTGCCGGGAGCGCGGGGTGGTGATCCCCACGCTGTCGCAGCAGAAAGACCCGGCGATGATCCCCGTCGAGGTCCGCGAGGCTCTGACCGAGATCGACCCCCAGGCCGTCGATCCCCGCAACCTCTTCCGCATCACCTGGCACAACGACCCCGAGGGCGGCGGTTACGGCCCGGTGCACACCATCGAGCTGCCGCCCGAGCTCACCGGGGTGCGGGCGCGCATCGTCGGTCTGGTGGGCAAGCACTTCCCCACCGGCTCGCACAAGGTGGGAGCCGCCTTCGGCTGCCTGGTACCGAAGTTGGTGGAGGGCTCCTTCGACCCGACCCGCCACAAGGCGGTCTGGCCGTCTACCGGCAACTACTGCCGTGGCGGAGTGTTCGACAGCGCCCTGCTGGGCTGCCCGGCGATTGCCATCCTGCCCGAGGAGATGAGCCGCGAGCGCTTCCAGTGGCTCGAGTCAATGGGCGCCGAGGTGATCGCCACGCCCGGGTGCGAAAGCAACGTCAAGGAGATCTTCGACGCCTGCTGGGAGATCCAGCGCACCCGGCCCGACGTGGTGATTCTCAACCAGTTCGAGGAGCTCGGCAACTACCTGTGGCACTACGACGTCACCGGGAGCGCCGCCGCCGAGGTGGCGCAGCGCCTGGCCGGGCCGCACGATCGCGTGGCCGCCTGGGTGGGGGCCACCGGCTCGGCCGGCACGCTGGCCACCGGCGATGCCTTGAAGGCGCGTTTTCCGGGCTCGCGGACGGTGGCGGCGGAGGCGCTGCAGTGCCCCACCCTCCTGCAGGCCGGTTTCGGCGGCCACCGCATCGAGGGCATCGGCGACAAGCACGTGCCGTGGATCCACAACGTCCGAACCACCGACATCGTCACCGCCATCGACGACGAGGCCACCCTCCGCCTGCTGCGCCTCGGCAACGAGCCGGCGGGCCAGGAAGAGCTGGCCCGCCGGGGCGTCGCCGCCGAGGTGATCGGCGCGCTCCCGCTGCTGGGGCTCTCGAGCCTGTGCAACGTGCTGGCGGCAATCAAGACCGCACGCTACCTCGAGCTCGACGAGCGCGACCTGGTGCTCACCTCCTTCACCGACTCGGTGGAGCTCTACCGCAGCCGCCTCGCGGAGCAGGAGGCGGCTCACGGCGCGTACACCGAGAAGGCGGCGGCGGTCGACCATGAGCGCTATCTGCTGGGGGCGGCGAGCGACCACCTGCGCGAGCTCACCTACCCCGAGCGCAAGGCGATCCACAACCTCAAGTACTTCACCTGGGTGGAGCAGCAGGGCCGAACCGTGGCCGAGCTGGACGCGCTGTGGAGCCCGGACTTCTGGTCCGACCTGGTGGCGACCCTGCCCGAGTGGGACAGGGCCATCGCCGCCTTCAACCGCGACAGCGGGGCGGTAGCGGGAGGTGCGGCATGAACCGGGAGGAGGGTGCGAGGGCCCTTGCCGCAGCGGCGGGGCGCGAGCAGGAGATCGTGCGCTTCCTGCGCGACATGATTGCGATTCCGGCCGAGAGCGGCCGCGAGGAGGCCCGCTGCCGGCGGGTGAGCAGCGAGTACGAGCGGCTCGGCTTCGACGAGGTGCGCTTCGACGCCCTCGGCAGCGTGGTGGGGCGGATCGGCGACGGGCCCCGGGTGCTGCTCATGGACGGCCACGTCGACTGCGTCGGGGTGGGCGATCCCGCCGAGTGGCGCCATGACCCCTTCGACCCGCGCCTCGAGAACGGCCGGGTGCGCGGCCGCGGCGCGGTGGACGAGCTCCCGGCCATCGCCGCCATGGCCCACGGCGCCGCTCTGGCGCGGGAGGCCGGAGGTCTCGACGGCGTTACCCTCTACCTGGTGGCCTCGGTGCTCGAGGAGGCGTGCGACGGCCTGCCGCTGCTGCACCTCATCCAGGAGGAGGGACTGCGCCCCGATGCGGTGGTGCTGGGCGAGCCCACCGACCTGGCGGTGTACCGCGGCCACCGTGGGCGCATGGGGGTGGAGATCGTCTGTAAGGGGGTGTCGGCCCACGGCGCCCACTGCGAGCGCGGCGTCAACCCGACCTACGCTCTGGCCCCGATCCTCACCGACGTCGCCGAGCTCAACGGCCGTCTCGCCGAGGATGCCTTCCTGGGCAAGGGCTCGGTGACGGTGTCGTGGATCGACTGCCAGTCGCCGTCGCTCAACGCGGTGCCGGGCGAGGCGCGGGCGGTGCTGGACCGCCGCCTCACGGCCGGCGAGACTCCCGAGTCGGCGCTCGCTGAGCTCGCCGCCCTGCCCCACGTGGGCGACGCCCGGGTGCGGGTGCTGGGCTGGGAGGGGACGGCCTGGACCGGCCGCGAGGTGCGCCAGGAGCAGATCTTCCCCACCTGGGTGCTGCCCGAGGCGCACCCGCTGGTGGCCGCGGTGGCCGGCGCCGCCGCCGCAGTGCTGCCCTCCCCCCCGCCATCGGCTGCTGGACCTTCTCAACCAACGGCGTCGCCACCATGGGGCGCCTCGGTATTCCCACGGTGGGCTTCGCGCCGGGCCGCGAGGAGCTCGCCCACACCACCAACGAGTGGGTGGCGGTGGCCGATCTGGTGACGGCGGCGGCGGTGTACAGCCTCATCCCCCAGCTCGTGCGCGGCGCCTGACGCGGCTTCGACCAAAGGAGAGCTCAATGCAGACCAGGCTCAAGGGCAGGCACTTCATCACCACCGAGGAGTGGTCGGTGGAGGAGATCGAGACGATCCTCACTCTGGCCGCGGACCTCAAACTGGCCCGCGCCACCGGCCGGCCGACTCCGCTGCTCGCCGGCAAGACCCTCTACATGATCTTCTTCGACTCGTCGACCCGCACCCGCAACTCCTTCGAGACCGGAATGACGCAGCTCGGCGGGCACGCCATCTTCCTGTCGCCGGACAAGATGCAGATCAGCCACGGGGAGAACGCCAAGGACACTGCCAACGTGCTGTCGCGCTACGGCGAGGCCATCGCCATCCGCCACTGCGCCTTCGGGGAGGGTAATCGCTACCTGCGCGAGGTGGCTGAGCACGCCGCGGTGCCGGTGCTCAACATGCAGTGTGACGTGGACCACCCCTGCCAGGCGCTGGCCGACCTCCTCACCATCCGCGAAAAGCTGGGCAGTGGGCGGCGCCTCAAGCTGGGCGTGGCATGGACCTCGGCGCCAAACTACGTGCGACCCCTGTCGGTGCCGCAGAGCCTCATCATGCTCATGCCCCGCTTCGGTATCGACGTCACCCTGGCGCATCCGCCGGAGTTCGGGCTCATGCCGGACACCGTGGAGGCGGCAAAGGCCAACGCCGAGCGGGCAGGGGTGCGTTTCGAGATCTCGGAGCGTTTCGAAGACGCCTTCGCCGCCGCCGACGTGGTGATCCCCAAGTCGTGGGGTCCGCTCATGCACACCGCGAGCCGCGAGCAGGGCCTCGAGCTCATCGAACGCTACCCCTCCTGGCGCTGCGGCGTCGAGCACATGGCGCTGGGCAGGCCCCACGTGCTCTACATGCACCCGCTTCCCGCCGACCGCGGTCGCGAGGTCACCGACGAGGTCATCGACGGCCCCCACTCGGTGGTCTACGACCAGGCGGAGAACCGCCTGCACGTGCAGAAGGCACTGATGGCCCTCACAATGTAAGGATGGCTGGCTTCACCCTCCGCTGCAGCGAGTGCGGCGCCGCCTACGGCGAGGAGGGCGGCGTGCGGCTGGTGTGCCCGGTCTGCGCCCGCGGGCAGCAGGCGGGCGGACCCACCCGAGGCGTCCTCCAGGTGGAGCTCGACGAGGTGCCACGGGCCTGGCCGGAGGAGCCGCTCCACCATCCGGCGGCACTGGCCCACTTCCTGCCGGTGGCGTCGGCGGCCTCGTTGCCGCCTCTGGCAGTGGGGGGCACGCCGCTGCTTCCGGCGCCGCGACTGCGGCGGGAGCTGGGAATGCCGCGGCTCTGGCTCAAGGACGACAGCCGCAACCCCTCCGGCTCCACCAAGGACCGCGCCTCGCTGCTGGTGGTGGCCAAGGCGCTGGAGCATGGCTTCGACACCGTGGCCACCGCCTCCACCGGCAACGCCGCCACGGCCCTCGCCGCGGTGGCCGCGGCCGCCGGAGTGCGCGCGGTGGTCCTCGTGCCCGCCGCGGCGCCACGCGCCAAGCTGGTGCAGATGGCCAGCTACGGCGCCGTGCTGGTGCCGGTGGCGGGCAGCTACGACGAGGCTTTCGAGCTGACGCTGGACGCCTGCCGGCACTTCGGTTGGTACAACCGCAGCACCGCGCTCAACCCCTTCACCATCGAAGGCAAGAAGACCGCCGCCCTGGAGATCGCCGCCGACCTGGCGCCGGAGGCTGCGGACGTCGTTGTGGTGCCGACCGGCGACGGGGTCATCCTCGCCGGGCTCGCCAAGGGCTTCGCCGACCTGGTGCGCGGGGGCCTTCTGACGCGAGCGCCGCGGCTTCTCGCAGTGCAGCCCGAGGGCTCCGGCGCCCTGGTTCGGGCCCTCGCCGCCGGCGCCGAGGACGTGACCGCTGAGCCTGGTGCGGCCAGCATCGCCGACAGCCTGGTGGTGGCAGCGCCGCGCAATGCCCGCCTGTGTCTGCATGAGGTGCGCGTATCGGGGGGTGCGGGGGTACTGGTGTCGGACGCCACCATCCTCGCTGCCCAGGGTCGGCTGGCGCGGCTCACCGGGGTCTTTGCCGAGCCTGCGGCGGCGGCCGCGCTGGCCGGGCTCGAGGCGGCTCGTGAGTGCGGACTGGTGGGGGCTGAGGAGCGCGTCGTCCTGATGATCACCGGAAGTGGTCTCAAGGATCCGGCGGCGGCGGCCCGGGGGCTGGTCCTTCCTGAGCCGGTTCCCCCCCGGCTGGGCGCGGTGGCCGAGCGTGTCGGTGTGGGCGGCGGGAGAGGCTGACGCCGGCGCGGACGATTGGGCCGTGCACGACTCCGGGTCCTGGTTGGATGATCAAGAGGCGGGGGCGCGCGGCGCGAACCCGTCGCGCCCCCGCCGACAGCACGTGGTCAGAGAGCCCCGAGGGGAGGAAGGAGGCGCCCCGCGGCGCCGACGGTAGGCAGCCCTGTCGAGCAGGACCTCAGGTGAAGCCACAGACGGGTGAGGGGGGATTCCATTGGAGTATCCATTGGAGAGATGATCTCGAGACTGTCTCCTGCGTGCTTGTTGCGCGGTAGTCTAGCATCCTGGTCGTGGTGTCGCAAGGGTCGGCGTGCGGCGCCCGGGCTTTCGGTAACCCGTTCAGTGGTGTAAGATGCCCCGGTACGGCCGCTGGCCGGCCAGTGCAAGTTGCGACCCCATCGTCTAGTCAGGCCTAGGACACCAGCCTTTCACGCTGGCGGCGCGGGTTCAAATCCCGCTGGGGTCGCCATCTTTCCCCCTCCCGCCCACCCGGTAAAGAGTGAAGAGTGATCCTCCGGAGGGTGGAGGGAGGTCGAGGCGTTCGGCGCCGCGGTCGCGGCCCCGGTCACGGCCCGGGACACCACCCCCCGCCCTCGCTGACGGCGCGGTAGAATGCGCGGCCGGAGGTGACCGTGGCGGAGCGTGAGTTCATGGTGGTTGGCGAGCCCCTGACCCTGGAGTCGGTTGAGGACGTGGCCTGCGGCCGGAGACGGGTGGTGCTCGGCGATGCCGCCCGTGAGCGGGTGGCCGCGGCGCGCCATGTCGTGGAGGAGATCCTCGCCTCCGGCCGGGTGGTATACGGCGTCAACACCGGTTTCGGCAAGCTCGCCGAGGTTCGCATCGCCCCCGATCAGCTCGAGCGGCTCCAGCTCAACCTGCTGCGCTCCCACGCCTGCGGGGTCGGCGCCCATTTCTCCGAGCCCGTGGTGCGGGCCATGCTCCTGCTGCGCGCCAACGTGCTCGCCACGGGCCACGCCGGCGCCCGGGTGGAGGTGCTGGAGAAGCTGCTGGAGCTGCTGGAGGCCGGTGTCCACCCGGTGGTGCCGAGCCAGGGCTCGGTGGGGGCGTCGGGCGACCTCGCCCCCCTCGCACACCTCGCCCTGGTCCTGGTGGGGGAGGGTGAGGCGTGGCACCGCGGCGAGCGGCTGACCGGCGGCGAGGCCTTGCGGCGGGCGGCGATCGCGCCACTCGAGCTCGCTGCCAAGGAGGGCCTCGCCCTCATCAACGGCACCCAGGCCTCGGCGGCGGTGGGAGCACTGGCGGCGGTTCGGGCGGAGCGGTTGGCCGCCGCCGCCGACGTGATCTGTGCCCTCACGCTGGACGCCCTCAAGGGCACCGATGCCGCCTTTCGGCCCCAGGTCCACGCCGCCCGCCCACACCCTGGCCAGGGCCTCAGCGCCGCGCGGATTCTCCGCCTGCTGCAGGGCTCGCAGGTGCGGGCCTCCCACGCCGACTGCCCGCGGGTCCAGGACGCGTACTCACTGCGCTGCTCGCCGCAGGTCCACGGCACCGCTCGCGACGCCCTGGCGCACTGCCGGCGGGTGGTGGAGATCGAGCTCAACTCCACCACCGACAACCCCATGGTGTTCGCCCACGGCGAGGTGATCTCCGGCGGCAACTTCCACGGTGCGCCGCTGGCCGCTGTCTTCGACTACCTGGGGGCGACCCTCACCGACCTCGCCTCGATCTCGGAGCGTCGGCTGGCGCGGCTGGTGGACAGCTCACTTTCTGGGCTGCCGGCGTTCCTCACCTGTGACGCGGGCCTCAACTCCGGCTTCATGATGGTCCAGGTCTCGGCAGCGGCGCTGGTCTCGGAGTGCAAGACGTTGGCCCACCCGGCCTCGGTGGACTCCATTCCCACCTCGGCAAGCCAGGAGGACCACGTGTCCATGTCCACCTGGGCCGCGCGGAAGCTGGCGCAGATCACCGAGAATCTCGTACAGGTACTGGCCATGGAGTACCTGGCCGCCGCCCAGGCCGTGGAGATGCACCGCCCGCTCACCACCTCGGCGGCGCTGGAGAAGGCGATTCGCCGGCTGCGCGACCGTGTCCCCGGTCTCGAGGACGACCGCGCCTTCGCGCCCGATATCGCGGCGGCCGCCGATCTCGTGGAAGGACTGGGCCCGCTCGGCGAGTGAAGAGTGAAGAGAAAAGAGTGAAGGGTCGAGGTTGGCGCTCCACGGCCGCAGCTCGTGACGCTCCAGAACCGATGACGGCAAGCAGACGGGAGGTGGCGTTGGACGCCGTGGGGGACGGTGCCCCTGCAGGTTCCCCGCCGCCCGATCGCGGCCGCGCGGCTCGGGCAGGGGTGGGAGGTTGGGCTCTTTGCTCCCTACTTCTTGACTCCGTACCCCTCGAACCTCCGCGGTTTCCTACCCAACTCGCCGCAACGACAGCTTGTACTCGTAATCCACCGTCCCCGCGCGGATCACTTCGCCGCTGTGCAGCTTGTGCACCCGTACGCGGTTGCCGTTGACGGTGGTTCCGTTGGTGGTCTCCAGGTCGACCACGTAGAACTCCTCGTCCTTCGGCACGATGCGGAAGTGCTGGGCGCTGGTGGCCGGGTCGTCGACCTGTAGCGTGTTGACGTCGGCGGCCCGGCCCACCGCGAAGATTTCGTCGCGGGGCAGCGTGTAGGTACGGGGCGGGCGGCCGCGTTCCTTGACAACCAACAGCGGGCGCTCGTCGAGCACCAGGGTGTGCTCGAGACCCCCTGGGAGCGGCGACTTGGTGAAGACCTCGGGGTCGAGCACGGACTCGTCCTCGGCGACGATCGTCGCCACCGGCCGCTGCTCGGCCTCCTCCAGCCCGGCGGCGCAGCGCGGGCAGGTCTCCTCCCAGTCCTCCAGTACCGTGCCGCAGCGCTCACAGGTGCGCACCGGGGTGGGCTGCCGGCGTCGCACCAGGAGAACCACGGCCAGGGCCAGGACGAGCAGCGCCGCCGCAGCCAGCGCCAGGACCCAGGTGGGGATGCCGGGAGCCACCGACGCGGGAGCAGGGGCCGACGGCACCGGTGTCGCCATCGGCGCGGGAGTCGGCGGTGCCGCCGCCGCACGCGTCTCGGCTACCGCCGCACGGGCATCGGCGAGCTCGGCGGTGAGCTCGGCGGCGCCTGCGGCGTTGAGCGGTCCGGCGTACGCCCCACCGGTGAGGAGGGCGAGCCGACGCAGCGCGCGGGCGTCCACTCGGCGTCCCACCGAGGCGGCAACCACACGGACGTCGTTGGTGGCGGCCAGGGGAGCCACATCCTCGGGGGTTGTCGCTGAGTTCTCGTCCCGCCCGTCGGTGATGAGCAGGATGACGCCGCCGTCGGGCAGCGCACGGGCGGCCATCACCAGCGCGTCGTCGAGAGCGGTCCAACGACCCTCGGGGCGGAGCTGTGCGAGCGCCTCCGCCACCGCGGTGCGGGTGCCGCCCACGGGCACCATCCACCGGGGCTGGTCGCTGAAGCGCAGCAGACCCATGGGTGTGTCGGCTGGCAGGGTTTGGACCGCGTGGTCGATTGCAGTGACGGCGGCCTTCATCTCGGTGGTGGTGAGCGAGCGCGAGGCGTCCACGGCCACGACCACGGGGACCTCCGCGGCGCGGGCCGAGGTGGCCACCGCGAGGCCGAGGACGAGAAGTCTGACGAAGCGACGAGCCATGGGCCGAGCCTCCCAACCCAGAGTAGCACTCGTAGACGGCGAGACGGGGAGACGGCGGTCACGCAGGGAGGGGAGACGCCTTGCCTGGCCGCCCTCGCCGATGGTGGAAGGTTGTGGGGGTACCGCGGTGAGTTTGCGGATGCTCCGGAGACCGGCTCCCGCGTGTCTTCCCGACACGCGGGCTCGCCGAGTCGCCTGTCTGGTTGTTTGGGGCCACTGCTCCGAATGGCAAGGGCCGTCAGTGCCCCCCCGAACACTGTTTCCGCAATCGCGCTGCAAACGAGGGAGCGCTTCAGGAAAAGTGTTCGGGACGGCACGTCGTGCGGAGGGTCTGTGCTTTGGGGCGGTGCCGAGGCACGCCCGCTGATTGGCCGCGGCTCGGCGACGCGGTGGTCCCCGCATCAACGCGATGGGTGGCGCGCGAAAGTCGCGCGCCTACACTGCGATGGGATCATCCGAGTTTCCGGGGCGCCTCTTCCTGGGCGCTCGGGGTGCCGCGGGCCTGGAAGGCCGCGAAGCGGCCGGCGTGGCCCGGCGGCATTGGGAGGCCAGGTGCCTGCCGACGACTTCGCTCAGCTGCAGCCGGTGGTTGCCCCGCAGGAGTTGCACTTCAGGCAGGTGCCGTTGCGCACCAGCGTGAACTGGCCGCACTCGCCGCACGGGTCTCCTTCGAACCCCATGAAGCGGGCCCTGCTCGACGCGCTCAGGTCCGGAGCCGTCGCCGAGCTCCGGGCCGCCGTGGTGCTGGCGCCCGCCATGGGTGCTGCTCCGCCCTGGTTGACGGCGATGGGATGCACCTCGGCCATGGGCTCGCGGTCCTTGGGGGCGCCCTCGTCGGCCGGGGTCCCCACCGCATCGTGGCGCATGTCCTCCGGGTCGACCTGGCCCAGGTCGGTGCGGCCCAGGTAGTTGATGGCCAGCTCGCGGAAGATGTAGTCGATCACCGAGGTTGCCATGCGGATGCGCTCGTGGCCCCCCACCATGCCGTTGGGCTCGAAGCGGGTGAAAACGAACGCCTCGACGAACTCCTCCAGCGGCACGCCGTACTGCAGGCCCAGCGACACGGCGATGGCGAAGCAGTTCATGAGAGACCGGAAGGCCGCACCCTCGCGGTGCATGTCCAGGAAGATCTCGCCGATGGCGCCGTCCGAGTACTCACCGGTCCGGATGTAGATCTTGTGGCCGCCCACGGTGGCCTTCTGGGTGTAGCCGGAGCGCCGCTGCGGGAGCGTGCGCCGCCGCGCCTGATAGCGCAGCACCACCTTCTCGGCGACCATGGCCGCGACCTTGGCCGGATCGCCGGTGGCCACGGCGTCCGCGAGCGCGGCCTGCTCGTCCTCGTCCAGCGAGATGGACAGCGGCTGGCTCAGCTTGGAGCCGTCCCGATACAGCGCCACCGCCTTGAGCATCTTCTCCCACGCCAGGCGATAGGCCGCCTTGATGCTGGCCACGGTGGCGTCGGTTGGCATGTTGATCGTCTTGGAGATGGCCCCCGAGATGAACGGTTGGGCGGCCGCCATCATGAGGATGTGCGCTTCGGGCCGAATGAAGCGGACGCCCGTACGACCGCACCGGTTGGCGCAGTCGAACACCGCGAGGTGCTCGTCGTTGAGGTGCGGCGCCCCCTCAACCGTCATGGTGCCGCACGCCCACCTGTTGGCCTGCTCGATCTCCTGCTCGGAGAAGCCGAAACGGCCGAGCACGTCGAGGTTCCAGTCGGCCAGGTCCACATCCGAGAATCCCAGGCCGCGGAGGAACTCTACCCCCAGCACGTGCGGCGCGAACGCGTTGCGCAGCTCGAAGGCGCCCGGCAGCGCCTTCTCCACGCGGGCGAGGGCGTCCTCGTCGAAACCGCGGGCGCGCAGGGCCTCGTGGTCGATGGTGGGACAGGCAGCCAGGGTCCCGTGGCCGACGGCATAGGCGACGATCTCGTCGATCTCCTCGTCGGCGTAGCCGAGGTGTCGCAATGCCGCCGGGAGCGCCTGATTGGCGATCTTGAAGTAGCCGCCGCCGGCGAGCTTCTTGAACTTGACCAGGGCGAAGTCGGGCTCGATCCCGGTGGTGTCGCAGTCCATGACCAGGCCGATGGTCCCGGTCGGCGCGATGACCGTGGTCTGGGCGTTGCGAAAACCGTGGCGCTCGCCAAGCTCGAGGGCCCGGTCCCAGGCCTGCCGCGCGGCCTCCAGGAGATCCGCGGGAGCCACCTCGGGCTCGATGCCCTCGGGAGTCACCGTGAGCTCCTCGTAGTCCTCGGCGGCGGCGTGGAAGGCGGCGCGGCGATGGTTGCGGATCACGCGCAGCATCGCCTCACGGTTGGCGGCGAATTCGGGGAACGGACCGAGCTCGGCCGCGAGCTCGGCGGAGGTGGCGTACGACTCGCCGGTCATCAGGGCGGTGAGAGCGCCGCAGATGGCGCGGCCGGTGTCGGAGTCGTAGGGGTGGCCCAGCCGCATGAGCAGCGAGCCGATGTTGGCGAACCCGAGCCCCAGCGTACGGTACCGGTAGGAGAGCTCGGCGATGCGCCGGCTGGGGAAGGAGGCCATCAGCACCGAGATCTCCAGGACGACGGTCCACAGCCGTGCCGCGTGGCGGAACAGCTCGATGTCGAAGCTGCCGTCGGCGCGCATGAAGGTGACCAGGTTGAGCGACGCCAGGTTGCAGGCGGTGTCATCCAGGAACATGTACTCGGAGCAGGGGTTCGAGGCGTTGATTCGCCCCCCGGTCGGGCAGGTGTGCCACTCGTTGATGGTGTCGTCGAACTGCAGGCCGGGGTCGGCGCACTCCCACGCCGCCAGGGCGATGAGTTCCCAGAGCCGCTCCGCCGGCACGCTCCTGGCGATCTTCCCGTCGGTGCGGCGGGTGAGGTACCACTCACGCCCGGCGTCGAGGGCATGGAAGAAGGCGTCGGGCACCCGCACGCTGTTGTTGGCGTTCTGGCCCGAGACGGTGAAGTAGGCCTCGCCGTCCCAGTCGGTGGTGTACTCCTCGACGGGGTACTCGCGGATGCCCTGGGCGGCCAGCTGCAGCGCCCGCTTGATGGCGCCGTCGGGGACGCCGCTCTGCCGCGCAGTGGCCACCGCCACCCGCAGGCCGGCATTGGTTGTAGGGTCGGTGTCGATGGCGACGCCGCCGTCGGGTAGGCTGGCGTCCATCACCGCCTGGAGACGCTTCTTCATCACCCGGGCGCCCGTGACCAGCGCGGCAACCTTGCGTTCCTCCACAGACTTCCAGCGGATGAACTTCTCCACGTCAGGGTGGTCGAGGTCGAGGCACACCATCTTGGCTGCTCGCCGCGTGGTGCCGCCCGACTTGATCGCCCCGGCGGCGCGATCGCCGATTTTGAGGAACGACATGAGGCCCGACGAGCGCCCGCCGCCCGAAAGGGGTTCGCCCTCGGCGCGCAGCGCCGAAAAGTTGGTGCCGGTGCCCGAGCCGTACTTGAAGAGGCGGGCCTCGCGCACCCACAGGTCCATGATCCCGCCCTCGTTCACGAGGTCGTCGCCGATGGACTGGATGAAGCAGGCGTGGGGTTGGGGGCGGGCGTAGGCGCTCTCGGAGAGCTTTGCCTCGCCGGTGGCGGGATCGCAGTACCAGTGGCCCTGCGGCGGCCCGTCGATGCCGTAGGACCAACTCAGGCCGGTGTTGAACCACTGCGGCGAGTTGGGTGCGGCCATCTGCGTGGCCAGCATGTAGCAGAGCTCGTCGTGGAAGGCGTCGCCGTCCTTGTCGCCGTCGAAGTAACCGTGCTCCCGGCCCCAGTGGGTCCAGCAGCCGGCGAGACGGTTGAAGACCTGACGGGCGTCGCGCTCCGGCCCGAGCACCGGCCTGCCCTGGGCATCCACCAGGGGTGTGCCGTCGGCGTCGGTCTGCGGCACCCCTGCCTTGCGGAAGTACTTCTGCACCAGGACGTCGACGGCCACCTGCGACCAGTCCCGCGGGGCCTGGACGCCGTCCATGTGGAAGACCACGCTGCCGTCGGGGTTGCGGATCTCCGAGACCCGCTCCACGAACTCGATCCCGTCGTAGGGATCCGTACCGGCACGCGTGAATCGACGACAGATCTTCATGCCTTCCTCCCCAACCGGCAAAGCACTGACCGCAGACGCGAAAACACTCCCCCTCAAAGGCCTACGGGTCGTGAATTCGTAACGTTGAGCCACTATATCTTGGGCTTTCGCGGGCTGTCAACACTACATCTTGGGGTTTTGCGAGTTGCGCCGCAATGACGCGGAACTCTTTCGCAGGCGCAACTTGGGAGCGTAAATCGAGCCTGCGACGCGCGTGCAGAAGTGTGGCGTAACAGAAGGTAAAACGTGAAGAGTAAAGAGTGAGAAGTGCCTCCGCCCGTCCCCGCCAATCCCGAGCGCGCGGAAGCAGCAGAGACTGCGGTTGCCGGAGGAAGATCGGTATGAGGAACGAGCTCCCTGTCGACGTCCATCGGAGCGGAGTACGCGAGAGAGGCAGGCCGTGGAGCGCGCGCCCACTTTCGTGGGGTGTCCAGCCCTTTGCTCTTTGTTCTTGGCTCTTTACTAGCCGCCGTACTGCTTGCGGATGTGCGGAAAGAGGTAGTCGGTGAAGGCGCGCTCGAGGTCGTAGCGCGGGCTCAGCCCCCAGTCCTCCCGGGCCGCGGAGTCGTCCACGTCGGCGGGCCAGGTGTCGACGATGGCCTGGCGCTTGAGGTCTGGCTCGAAGCTCACCCGGGCGGCGGGAAAGCCCGCGAGAACGAGCTCGCAGATCTCGGCGGCCGAGGGGTTGAAGGCGCCGATGTTGTAGACCGCCTGGCGAAGGGTCGAGCGGTCGGCGTGGGCCAGGCGCAGGAGCGCGTCCACTGCGTCGGGCATGGCCATGAAGGGGATTCGCGTGTCGGGGCGCACGAAGCAGGGATAGGGCTCGCCCTTGGCGGCGGCGTGGATCATCTCCGGGGCGTAGTCCGAGGTGCCGCCCGACGGCATGGTCACCGCGCTGATGAGGCCGGGGAAGCGGATGCCGCGGAAGTCCACCTTGCCGGACAGGGTCTCGGCTGCGAGCTGTTTGTAGTGGGAGCTGTAGTAGCGCCCGAGGTGCTCGCAGTAGAGCTTGTTGCAGCCGTACATGGTGGTGGGCACGTTCCACTCGTGCTCCTTGACCCGGCCCACGCGCGCCTTGGCGGCGAGATCGGGCAGGCCGTAGGCGGCGATGGAGCTGGGGTAGAGGAAGACCACGGGACGACCGTGCGACTCACCCTGCGATTGGGCGAAGTCGAGGAGGTTCATGGTGCCCTCGACGTTGACCTGGTGGGCGGTGAAGGGCGAGAACTCGCCGCGGGTGGAGAGGATCGCGGCGAGGTGGAAGATCATGTCCACCTCGTACTCGGAGAGGATACGGTCGAGGAGGTTGCGGTCGAGGATCGAGCCGATGAACTCGCGCTCGACGCGCCCGCGCAGCTCGTCCGGGAGGGGCCGGAGGTCCAGGGTGATGATCGAGCTGTGGTCGCCGTCCGCGAGTTGCTCGATGAGCCCGTGCCCGATCTCACCGCTTGCGCCGGTAATGAGAACGACTGTCTTGCGCATTGCTCTTGCCTCCTGAGCCCCCGGGGCCGCCTCAGGGTGGAGGAGGTTTCGGGCGCTGTCAAGAAGGACGGCGAGAGAGTGCGCGCGGCCGCTGCTCGCGATCGTCTTGGGATTCAATGTCATAGGTCGCTGCTGCTACGCCGTGCTCTTGGTGGACGCGTGCGTCGAGCGGCAGTTTTCTAGGGCCCCGGCAGAACCAATCGGAGCACAGGGGCGTATGTAGGGGTGGCGATCGGTGTCGGTCGTTTTCCAGGAGGCACGGATATGCGCAAGCTCATGAGGGTCCTCATCCTGCTCGTCATCGTCAGTGGCATTGCCGTGGCCATCTACGCGTGGGTGGGTCACCAGAAGAACGGCGAGACGGGCTTCAAGACGGTTGCGGTGGAGCGCGGCGGCATCACCGAGAAGGCCCTGGCGGTGGGGCAGATCCAGCCGCGCGTGGAGTTCCAGGTCAAGTCCAAGATCTCGGGGATCGTCAAGCGCTGCGACGTCGAGGTGGGCGACACGGTGAAGGCCGGCGACGCCCTCTTCGAGATCACCCCGGACCCGACCCCGCAGGAGCTGCTCAACGTCGACCACAACCTGCGCTCGGCCCAGGCCAGCTTCGCCAAGGCCAAGGCCGACTTCGAGCGCGGCCGTGAGCTCAACGCCCAGGGCCTCATGTCCAAGGGTGACCTCGACGCGCTGAGCGAGGCCTACGAGCTCGCCGAGGTGGCCTACGACCAGGCCACCGACAACCGCGAGCTCACCCGCCGCGGCAAGGTCACCGGCGGCCTCACCCGGGTGGACACGGTGATCCGTGCTCCGGCCAGCGGCACCGTGCTGCACCGCACCGTCAACGTCGGCGACCCGGTGGTCCCGCTTACCTCGTACCAGCCGGGTACGGAGCTCGCCTCCATCGCCGAGATGGACGACCTCATCTTCAAGGGTACGGTGGACGAGATCGACGTCGGCAAGATCGCGGTGGGCATGCCGTGCCGGATCAAGGTGGGGGCGCTGCCCGATTCGGTGGTGACCGCCAAGGTCTCGCGCATCGCCCCGCAGGCGCAGAAGGAGGAGGGCGCGACCCTCTTCGACGTGGAGATCGAGCTCGACCCGGACCAGGGGGTGACGCTGCGCGCCGGCTACTCGGCCAACGCTGACGTGGTGATTCGCGAGAAAAAGGACGTCCTGATCCTGCCCGAGCGGCTGGTCACCTTCGAGGACGGCGGCGAGAAGACCTGGGTGGAGGTGCCGGGGCCTTCGCCTGAGAGCGAGCCGGTGAAGAAGGACGTCACCCTGGGTCTCTCCGATGGCCTCAACGTCGAGGTGGTCTCGGGCCTTACCGAGGGCGAGAAGGTCGTGCAGCGTCCGCCCAAGGAAATCTCGTGACGCTGACGGTGTACCTGCGGAGGGCATGATGACCGGGCTCGGCATGACCTTGCGTCAGCTCCTGCGCGACCTCAGGAGCCAGAAGCTGCGCACCTTCCTCACCACATTCGGCATCGTGTGGGGCACGGTGGCGGTGAGCCTCCTCCTGGCCTTCGGCAATGGCCTGCAGGAACGCCAGACCCGGAGCATGGCGGGACTCGGCGATCGCATCGTCATCGCCTGGCCGTCGCGCACCTCGATGCCCTTCGAGGGACTTGGACGCGGCCGCCGCATCCGCATGACTGAGGACGACATCGTGGCGCTCCGAGCGCGGGTGCCCGGAATCACCGCCATCTCCGGCGAGTACTCCGACAACCTCAAGGCCCGCTTCGGCGACACCACTCGGGCGGTGGACGTGTCCGGCGTCTCGCCGGTCTACGGCGTGATGCGCAACATGATCCCTCAGGAGGGCGGCCGCTTTCTCGATCCCATCGACATGGCCGAGCGCCGCCGCGTCGTCTTCGTCGGCAACGAGCTCGCCCAGGACCTCTTCGGCGAGCCCAACCCGGTGGGCCGCCAGGTGATGCTGGCCGGCTCGCCGTTCCTGGTGATCGGGGTGCTCAGGCCCAAGGAGCAGGACTCCAGCTACTCGGGGCGTGACCACAGCAAGATGATCATCCCCGGCACTACCTTCCGCGCCCTCACCGGCGCCAAGTACATGAACAACTTCATCTACAAGGCGGCGCGCCCGGAGCTCAACAAGCCGCTTACCGCGCAGGTCATCGCCACCCTCGGCCGGCGCCTGCACTTCGACCCCTCGGACACCGAGGCGGTGCAGGTCTGGGACACCACCGAGATGTTCGCCTTCTTCGACGCCTTCATGCTGGGTTTCAAGGTGTTTCTCGGAATCATGGGAGTCCTCACCCTGGTGGTGGGCGGCATTGGCGTGTCCAACATCATGAACGTGGTTGTGGACGAGCGCACGCGTGAGATCGGCATCAAGATGGCGCTGGGCGCCAAGCGCAAGGTGGTGCTCGGGCAGTTCATGCTCGAGACCCTCTTCCTCACCGCCCTGGGCGGCGCGGTTGGGCTCGTGATCTCCGGCGCCATCTGCATGGCGGTGGGGGCCTCGGGCCTCCGTGAAGCCATCGGCGTGCCCCAGCTCTCGGGCGGGGTGGCCGGCCTCACCGCCGCCGCCTTGGGCATCGTCGGCTTCCTCGCCGGCTACTTCCCGGCCCGCGACGCGGCCAACCTCGACCCCGTCGTCGCGATGAAGCTGTAGGGGGGCGCATGGGCTGGCAGGACGTCAAGGTCGTCACCTTCCTCTTCGGGCGAGCTTCCACCTTGCAGCGCAAGCGGGCGGTGCTCACCATCGCTGCCATCGCCTGGGGCACCGTCGCCATCCTCATGCTGCTGGCGTTCGGTCAGGGGCTCAAGGACCAGATGATGCGCGGCCGCCGCGGCATGGGCGAGAACATTGCGGTGATCTGGCCGTCGGAGACCTCCAAGGTCTTCCAGGGGCTGCCCCAAGGCCGTGCCATCCGGCCGCGCATGGACGACATCGCCTATCTCCGGGAGCGCCTCCCGGACCTGCACATCGTGGGCGAGATCACCTCGTGGAGCACCACCCTCACCGCCGGGCGCAAGACCGTCACCGCGCGGGTCACCGGGACCAACGCCGAGTACGGGGCGCTGCGCTTCCACTTCCCGCAGGAGGGCGGCCGCTTCTTCAACGCCGTCGACGAGCGCGAGAAGCGCCGGGTGATCTTCGTCGGCGATCAGCTCGCCAAGGACATCTACGGCGACCAGGACCCGGTGGGGAAGACCCTACAGGTGGCGGGCTCGCCCTACCTGGTCATCGGCGTGATGCAGCACAAGCTCCAGATGGGCACCTACGGCGGCCCGGACGAGAGCCACGCCGTCATCCCCATCACCACCTTCGCCGCCCAGTTCGGGCGTCAGCGCCTCTCCAACATCGTCGTCAAGGTCGACCGCCCCGAGCAGATGGATGGTGCCATCCAGCGCTTCCGCGAGGTGCTCGGCGCCAAGTACCGCTTCGACCCCACCGACCAGCAGGCGCTGGGGATCTGGAACACGGTGCACGGGGCCGAGGTGATGGAGACCATGATGTTCGGGATCCAGATCTTCCTCGGAATCGTCGGCGCTCTCACCCTGATGATCGGCGGCATCGGAGTCGCCAACATCATGTACGCCGTGGTCAAGGAGAAGACCCGCGAGATCGGGGTGCAGATGGCGCTGGGTGCGCGCCGCTCGTGGATCACCGGGCCGTTGGTCCTGCAGGGGCTGCTCTACACCTTGCTCGGCGGGGTGGTCGGCCTGCTCATCGCGGTGACCCTGGTGATCCTGCTGGGCTTCGTACCCACCCAGGGCAGCCAGGCCCTGGAGTTCCTCGGCAAACCGACCCTTTCCTGGCCCATCGCGGCGGCCACCGCCGCGGTGCTCGGCACCATCGGCATGCTCGCCGGGTACTTCCCGGCCCGCCGCGCGGCCGGCGTCGACCCGGCCGAGACCCTGCGCTACGAGTAGGAGACGGGCGATGAACTGGCCACTTTCACGACGCAAGAACGGCACCGCCGCCGCCAACGGTCGCATCATCGAGATGAGCGACATCCGCAAGGTGTATGACACCGGCAAGATCCAGGTCGAGGCCCTCAAGGGGATTGACCTCACGGTGGAGCGCGGCAACTTCGTCGCCATCGTCGGCCCGTCGGGCTCCGGCAAGTCGACGTTGCTCAACCTCCTCGGCTGCCTCGACACGCCCTCGGACGGAGTCTACCGTCTGGCGGGCGACGAGGTAGCGGGGCTCGACCGCGACGGTCTCGCCGTGGTGCGCAACCGGAGGGTCGGGTTCGTCTTCCAGAACTTCAACCTGCTGCCGCAGGTCACGGCGCTGGAGAACGTCGAGATGCCGATGCTGTTCGGCGGCGTGCCCGGGCGGGAGCGCCGGCGACGGGCCGAGGAGCTGCTCGAGAGGGTCGGCCTCGGCGATCGCGGCCACCACCGCCCCACGGAGCTTTCCGGTGGTCAGATGCAGCGCGTGGCGGTGGCCCGCGCGCTGGCCATGGAGCCCGACCTGATCCTCGCCGACGAGCCCACCGGCAACCTCGACACCACCTCGGGTTCGGACGTCATGGGGCTGCTCTCTGACCTCTGGCACCAGGGGCGCACCCTGGTGGTGGTGACCCACGACTTAGCGCTGGCACGCCGCGCCAATCGCGTGGTGGAGATCCGCGACGGCCGGGTCGTGCGCGACGAGGCCGGGCAGGCCGCCTGAACGGCGTCGGCGGCGTCGGTGGCGGCAGTGAAGGCGACGGTGTACCGGGGCGGCGTCAGCGACGGCGTTGGGCGGTGTCAGTTGGCGGGGCGCTGGCGCGTCGCCTATGGCTCAGCGAAGGAGGCCGGAAGCGCCCTCGAGCTGTTCGCATCGGGCGGACGTCGGAGAGGTTTCGGCGGGCTGTATGGGAATGATGGCGGGGGGTGCTGCGGGCACCGGCTCCCGGGCGGCGGCCCTGCCGCTGCCCGTCGGCGCGGTCCCGGGGGCGGCAACGATGTGCGCTGCCGCGCGGCAAGCAGGCCGCCCTCGGGCCCTCAGAGCCGAGTCGCCTGCGTGGTCGTTTGGGGCCACTACTCCGGGCGCCACGGGCCGTGAGTGCCCCCCCGGACACTGTTTCCGCGATCGCGCTACGAACGAGGAAGCGCTCCAGGAAAAGTGTTCGGGGCGGCACGTCCGCCGGGGGACCTGTGCCCCGGCGGCTGTCGGACGACCGTCACGCCTTCTTCTTGAAGGTGAACGGGATCGCGGCCTCGGGAGCGAGGACGCGGAAGGTCATGGACTCGCCGAGGTAGAGGCGGACCTTCTTGGAGTCGTGGGTCTCGTAGCCGATGGCGACGTCCTGGCCGAGCACAAGCTCCATGTCGCCACCCCGGTTCGAGACGAGGAAGCCCCCGTCCAGCGAGAGCCCCAGGCGCACCTTGCCGCCGATGAGGCTCTCGATGCGCTTGCGCGGCGGGTACCCGTCGCAGCCGGACTCCAGCGCCCGGTACGGCTCGGGCCCGAGCACGAGAATGTAGGGTCCCTCGACGTCGGCCTCTTGGAGGGCCAGGGCGGCGCGCGTCACGGCATCCGGGAAGCCCCCCGCCTCCACCTGGATCGGTCTGTGGACGCAGGCGTCCTTGAGCCCCTGGATCCCCGCAGGAGCGAACCCCTTGTAGACCGCGTTCTCCTCGAAGCGCGCCAGCTCCTTGGCGGCGGCGCTCACCGCGGAGAGGTCGACGTCGGCGGCACCACGCTGGACGTTGTCGAGCTCCCAGAGGTCGAGCTCGAACTGCGAGCGCAGCTCCACCAGCGGCAGCACCCGGCGGATCCCGTAGTGCACTCCGCGGGGCTGCTTGCCGGGGACGTCCAGCCGCCCGAGATTCACTGCGGCGAAGTCGAAGCCCTTGGGGCCTGCCACGTCGACGAAGGTTCGGGCGGTGAGGTGGGCGCGCAGGGTCCGGGCCGCCTCCTGCTCGATGAGCTCCCAGGCGGCACTGGTGATGGGGGCGAGGTCGCGTTTGAGGATGTCCATGGTCACTCCCCTTCCTTGAGGCTGCCGATGCCCAGGCCGGCGGGACGCCGAGGCTCGGCGGTGGCCGCCTGGCCGGTGGCCTGCTCCTCGATCTCGGTGATGGGGGCGGCGGAGAACAGGTAGGTGGCCATCCGCTCATCCCAGCCCGGCATGCTGCGGCGCAGCCACTCCAGGAGCATCAGCGCGTGCTCGATCTCCTCGTCGCGGTTGTGGGCGAGAATTGCGGTGAGCTCTGCGTCGTCGGAGGCGGCCACGCGCTGGTTGTACCAGTCGACCGCCTCGATCTCCTCCTGCAGGCTCTTGAGGGCCCGGTGCTGGTCCCTCACCGTCTGCGGCAGGGCCTCCCAGCTTTCGTGATACTCGGTCATGAGTCCTCCTCCATTGGATCGGCCGCCGTGTCTCGGTGGCTCGCGAGCAGGCAAAGCTCGCTGCTCGCCCCGGTCAACACGGCTGATCGGGTCCGACATTCCGGAGAGTCTGGGTCGAGTCAACGCGAGAAGCTGCCGAGATGAGCTGATCTCGGGGCGTCAGCTGTCATTGAGTCGACATCGCTGTCCGCTCGGGCGCGCCGGGCGGCTCCGGCCGGAGGTTAGCACGAGCTCCGCCGAGCCGCCCGACGATGGCGCCGCGCCCGCTACTTCTCGGTAAAGAACCCGGCGTAGATCTCCTGTAGCTTGCCGGACTTGATGGCGGCCTTGAGGCTCGCGGTGTCCTTGTCCATCCAGTCGTGCATGGGGTCGTTGGCGAGGAGGTTGTCGATGTAAGCGTTCACCTCGGGGTCATTGTAGGCGCGGGCCTGGGGGATCAGCTCGAAGTAGAAGTGCTTCGCCACCTCGTAGAAGCCGTGCCACCAGGTGTAGTCCGGCCCCATCATGGCGGCGCCGTGGCGGGCGCGGCGGCCCTCGTGGTGCCAGAGCTCCCAGTAGGTCCACTCGATCTCGTTGGAGAATGCGGCCTTGTGCTTCAGTAGCCCCTTCTTGCGGATCATGTCCATGATCTCGGTGGCGGGCTTGGCGAACTTCTCGTCGTACAGCCGCACGGTTGCGTCGAACTGCTCGAAGTGGCCTTCGGCAAAGACCTTGCTGTGGCAGGCCGAGCACACGTCCTTCATGTGGGCGCGTTTCGTTTGCCAGTCATCCTTGTGCTTGGAGATGGGCGGCCGCAGGGTCCACGCCAGCCGTTGGCCGACGTCGTGGGTGCTCTTCTGGGTGCGGGTGGCCGTCATGTGGCAGGTGGCGCAGGTGGGGGCGGCCGAGTAGTCGACGCCGACGACCCAGTTGTCGGAGTCGAGGTTCATGAGGTCCTTGTTGGTGGCGTAGGTGTTGCCGTGCTTCGACTCCTCGTAGATCTCCCGCTGCGGGTGGTCGGGCCCGAGGTGGCACTTGGAGCAGGACTCGGGTTGGCGCGCCTGCGCCTTGGAGAACGCGTGCCGGGTGTGGCAGGCCGTACACGAGCCCAGCGAGCCGTCGGGGTTGATCCGCCCGATGCCGGAGTTGGGCCAGCTCAGTGGCGACAGCCGGTTGGGTGAGTCAGGGTCGATCCGAACCTTGGCGCCATGGCAGCTCTCGCAGCCCTGAATCGCCACCGGCTCGCCGCCCAGCACCTGGGCGAGGTAGGCGTCGGCGGAGTCGAGGATCTGCCCAGCGGTGGCGTGGTAGGAGTGCCCCACCTCCTCGGCCTCCTTCTCGTGGCATTGACCGCAGTCCTTGGGGGTCACCAGGGTGGCGATGTGGGCGCCGTAGTGCTCGAAACCGTCGGTATCGCCGTCATCGGCCGCGTGGCACGTCAGGCAGTCGACGTCGTTGGCCGCGTGACGCGATCCGGCCCACTGCGCGTAGAGGCCGGGGGTCGTCTGCTTGTGGCAGGTCATGCAGCTGCTGGCGACGGAGGGATCCTCGGCCGCAGCTGAACCTACGACGAGCAGAACGAGGCTGCCGATTGCGAGAATGATTGCTCTTTTCATTTTCTCTCTCCTTCCTCCTATTAGATGAGATAATGCTTCAGAAAGCCACTGAATTCCGAAGAATGCCGTCTCGAGGGTCATGATGGGCTGTACGGTGGCTGCCGACCTTGACGAAGGTCAAGGGGCGTGCTGCGGTTCCTCGTGATCCACGGCAGGAAGGGTGGGTGGGCGGGAGGCCGTGCTAGTCTTCCCGCCATGCGGCGGGTGGTGCCCCTCGTGGCAGTGGTGGGCGTTCTGGTGGCGGCTCAGCTGCTGCTGCCGGGAGCTGAGGCCGCCAAGGCCAGTGTGTGGAGCCTGGTACCGCCGTTACTTGCCATCTCCCTGGCTCTGATCTTCAAGGACGTGATCCTCTCGCTCTTCCTCGGCGTCTGGTTGGGCACGTCGATTCTCGCCGGCGGCAACGTGGGGGCGGGCTTCCTGCGGGTGATCGACACGTCCATGCGCGGCGCCCTGGTGGACTCCGACCACATCAGCATCATCCTCTTCTCAATGCTGCTCGGCGGTATGGTGGGCGTGATGAGCCGCTGCGGCGGCACCTTCGGCGTGGTCGAGCTGCTCGAGCCCCTGGCCACCACCCCCCGCCGGGCCCAGGTTGTGACCTGGCTCATGGGTGTGGCGATCTTCTTCGACGACTACTCCAACACCCTCATCGTCGGTAACTCGATGAGGCCCATCACCGACGCCCACCAGGTCAGCCGCGAGAAGCTCGCGTACCTGGTGGACTCCACTGCGGCTCCGGTGGCCACCGTGGCGCTGGTGTCAACCTGGGTGGGCTACCAGGTGTCGATTCTCGGCGACGCCCTGCGCGACGCCGGCTCCGGCCTCAACCCGTTCTCGATCTTCCTGTCATCGTTGCCCTTCGCGTACTATCCGGTGTTCACCCTCATGATCACGCTCACCTCGGCGCTCACCGCGCGCGACTGGAGCTCCATGCGCAAGGCCGAGCTGCGTGCCCGCGGTGGCGAGCTGCTCTCGGCATCCGCGCAGCCGCTCGCGGACTACGACAGCTCGGGGCTGGCGCCGGATCCACAGACACCAAGGCGTTGGCTCAACGCGGCGTTGCCGGTGCTCACCGTGGTCGCGGTGACGCTCGCCGGGCTGTGGTCCACGGGTGTCGCGAGCCTGGCCGCCAAGGGTGTCGCGAGCCCCGACGTCCGTCAGGTGATCGGTGCCTCCGATCCCTTCACGGCGCTGCTCTGGGCGAGCCTGCTGGGCCTTGTCCTCGCCATCCTGCTCGCAGTAGGGCAGGGGCTGCTGTCGCTCCGCCAGAGCCTCGAGGCGGCGGTGCTGGGCTTCAAGAGCATGCTGATGGCGGTGGTGGTGCTGGTGCTGGCCTGGTCGCTGGGTCAGGTCTGCACGGACCTCGCCACCGCCCGTTTTCTGGTGGGCGCCGTCGGGCCCCACCTGCAGCCCGGGCTGATCCCAGCCGTCGTCTTCACGGTCGCCGCGGCGGTGAGCTTCGCCACCGGGACCTCATGGGGCACCATGGCCATCATCACGCCCCTCGCCGTGCCGCTGGTGCTGGCCGTGGCTGCGACCCCAAACCACCAGCATTTCCTCCTCGCTGGCACGGTGGCGGCGATCCTCGGCGGGGCGGTTTTCGGCGATCACTGTTCACCGATCTCCGACACGACCATCATGTCGTCCATGGCCTCGGGCTGCGACCACGTCGACCACGTCCGCACCCAACTCCCCTACGCGCTGCTGGGGGCAGCAGTTACCTTTGTCATCGGCTACCTACCCGATATCCTCACCGACCTGCCCTCGTGGGCATCGATGCCCGCCGGGGCGGTGGTGATCGCGGCGTGGTTCTACCTGGTGGGCCGGCCGGTGGCGCATGCTGCGCCCGCGACTACGGCCAGGGTTGAGGAGGCGGCTGGCCCGGGGAGCTGAAGCTCGGGCGGGCGGATTCCCTTGCGTCTCGCCGCCCTTTGCTATACTCCGCTTATCCTGCGACCCTGAGGGTCTACCCGGCGTGGAGAAGCCGGGTCACGGAGGAAGCCATAAGAAAGAATCTGTTCCGCGAGCCGCCCGACAAACCCGAGGCACGTATCAACGAGCGGATCCGGCTGTCGCCGGTCCGCCTCATCGGCGAAGATGGTACTCAGCTGGGTGTCGTCGCCGTTGACGAGGCACTCCGCATCGCCCGCGCCAAGGGCCTCGATCTGGTCGAGGTCGCCGCCAACGTCCGTCCCATCGTGTGCAAGATCATGGACTACGGCCGGCACCGCTACGACGAGGAGAAGAAGGCGCGAGAGGCGCGTAAGCTGCAGCACCAGGTCGAGCTCAAGGAGGTCAAGTTCCGCCCTGCCATCAACGAGCACGACTTCCAGACCAAGGTGCGGATGGCGCAGCGCTTCCTCGAGCAAGGCAAGCAGGTGAAGGTGACCATCATGTTCCGGATGCGCGAGATGCGGCGTCCGGAGAACGGCTACGAAATCCTACGTCGGGTGCGCGAGGCGCTCGCCGACGTCGCCAAGGTGGAGCGCGAGCCGCCGCCCGAGCTGGAGAGCCGCGACCTGACCATGGTCATGAGCCCCCGGCGCAAGGCCTGACTCGGCCCCTCTACCGGCGCTCACAGGGAGGAACGATGGTGGCGCACACAACGGGCATCGCTGTGGCTTCGCACGGTCTGATCGAACCCCAGGAGGTTCACGACGTCCTGCGCCGGCACATGCTGGTGGACGGTTTTCACGTGGTGCCCGACTACCGGGCGTCGCAGGGATCGAGGCTGGTCGACGGCCGTACCGGTCGCGAGCTGGTGGATTTCTACACCAACTTCGCCTCCACCCCCATCGGCTACAACCACCCGCGCATGGTGGAGCCGGAGTTCCTCGAGCGTCTGGCCTTCGCGGCTTCGGTGAAGCCGGCCAACTCCGACGTCTACACACCCGCGTTCGCGGAGTTCGTGGAGACCTTCGCGCGCCTTGCGGTCCCCGAGAGCCACAACCGTCACCTGTTCTTCATCGAGGGCGGCGCGTTGGCTGTGGAGAACACCCTCAAGGCCGCCTTCGACTGGAAGGTGCGGCGCAACCTTGTCGCCGGCCGAGGCGAGCTCGGCTCCCAGGTGATCCATTTCCGCCAGGCGTTCCATGGGCGCACCGGTTATACGATGTCGATCACCAATACCGCCGACCCGCGCAAAACCCTGTACTTCCCCAAGTTCCCCTGGCCGCGTGTCGACAATCCGAAGATCGTGTTCCCGCTCGAGGAGCACCTGACCGAGGTCGAAGCCGCCGAGGCGCGGGCACTCGAGCAGATCGAGGACGCGGTGCGGCGCCACGGTGACGACATCGCGTGCCTGATCATCGAGCCGATCCAGGGTGAGGGCGGGGACAACCACTTCCGGCCGGAGTTCCTACGCGCCCTCCGCCGGTGTGCCGACGAGCACGGCTTCCTCCTCATCTTCGACGAGGTTCAGACCGGTCTCGGGCTCACGGGTGAGTGGTGGGCGTGGCAAGGTCTCGGCGTCGAGCCCGACCTCTTCGCGTTCGGCAAGAAGGTGCAGCAGTGCGGGTTCGCCGCTTCGGCGCGGATCGAAGAGGTCAAGGACAATGTTTTCGAGGTCTCCTCCCGGATCAACTCCACCTGGGGCGGGAACCTCACTGACATGGTGCGCTCAGCCCGCTACCTCGAGATCATCGCGGGCGAGGACCTGCTCGCCAACGTGCGCCGGCAGGGAGCCCGCCTCCAGGCGATGATCGCCGAGCTGGCCGCGGCCTTCCCCGGCAGGGTCACCAACGGGCGAGGACGCGGTCTCATGTGCGCCTTCGACCTGCCCGACGGCGCCAGCCGTGGCAAGGTCCTGGCGGCGGGCCGCGAAGAGGGCGTGCTGGCGCTGCCGTGCGGCGAGCGCTCGATTCGGTTCCGCCCATTCCTGGATGTCACCGAGCAGGACCTGCTGGATGGCGTCGGCGCGCTCCACCGCGCGCTGGAGAGAACGCTGTAGCTCGTCCAGCGTCGTGAGCTCGTTGGGGGCAGGTGATGAGGTAACGAGGTGATGAGGTGCGTTGAGGCGCGCTTCTCACTCCGAGGGTTCAGGCTCGCGCAGCATCACATCATCCCCCTGAAGAGGCAGGGGACGGACAGTACGACGGGCCTACCTCAACGAAGCCAACGGCGGACGACACAGCACATCCAGCGTCACAGGTAGGGTGGGAGGGACTTCATCACTTCGTCACCCTCTCCGGCATTCCTCCTCGCCATCGTTACGTTCCGGCGGAACTGCTCGTAGCTGATCCGGTTCAACGGGCTGCCTTCACGCCAGCGGCGGTAGCCGTCCTCGTCGAGAGCCTCGAGGTCCGCGAGGAGCGGAGCGTGACGGTGCGGTGCCGGGGCAAGCTCCGGATGAACATCGGTTGGGGCCCGCCGCGTCCACGGGCAGACCTCCTGGCAGATGTCGCAGCCCGCAACCATGGTGCCCATCGCCGGTGCGAGCTCGTCCGGGATCACGCCGCGGTGCTCCACCGTGAGATAGGCGACGCAGCGGTTGGCATCGAGCACTCCCGGCTCGGGGAAGGCTCCGGTGGGACAGGCGTCCATGCAGGCGGTACAACGTCCGCAGTGCTCGGGCACGGGTGGGTCGGGGAGAAGTTCCACGTCGGTGAGGAGGACCCCCAGGAAGAGCTCGGAGCCCAGGCGACGGTTGAGCAGGCAGGTGTTCTTGCCGAGCCAGCCGAGCCCGGCGCGAGCGGCCCACTCTCGCTCGAGCACCGGCGCCGTGTCCACGCAGGCGCGCCAGGCAGCTCCCGGGATCTCGGCGGCGAGCCACCGTCCCAGGCGCAGGAGCCGCTTCTTGAGCAGCTTGTGGTAGTCGCGTCCCCAGGCATAGCGTGACACCCAGGCAGTCCCCGGCTGGCGATCAGCGGTGGAGAGGGGAAGCGACGAGTGGTAGCTCATGGCGACGACAACGACCGAGCGACATCCTGGGAGGAGGAGGCGGGGGTCGCCACGCAGCGTCGCGCTCCGGGCCATGTACGCCATCTCGCCGTGCATCCCGGCATCGAGCCAGCGGCGCAAGCGGGCAAAGCCGGGGAGGGGAGCCGCGTCGGCCACGCCCACCAGGTCGGAACCCTCGGCCAAAGCGCGCTTCTTCATGGCTGCGGTGACGTCGCCACTCATTCAGGCAGTATGGCAGGCTCATCGTCTTGTCGGGGGGGAGCCCGGGTGCTACGGTCTTGCGGTGGCAACCCATGACCTGAGCGGTGAGATCTCGCGAGGACAGGAGTGATTCCGCTTCCCGCGGCGCTGACCCTCGCCGAGGTGGTTGGAGTGATCCTGGTCGCCGCGACATGGGCGGCGACCAGCTGGATCGCGTCACAGCCTGACCGGGCAGCGCTGGTGCGGTGGCGGCGCCGCGCGCGGCTGGTGGCTGTCGGGGTGGGCGTTCTCGTGGTGTACCTCGCCAACGGCATGCGGATCCCATCGGCGGATGCCCAGCCGGCCGCCTTTGCAGCGGTGAGCCTGGTTCGTCACGGCGACCTCACCCTGGACGAGTTCCGGCCCCTCATCGACCCCCTGCTCCCGTTCACTGTCACGAGCCCCGCTGGTCACGTGTACTCCATGTACCCCCCGGGGACGACATTCGCCGCGGCGCCCTTCTTCGCAATTCCGGTGTTGGTGCGCATGCCGATGAGCCTGACCCTCCTCGACGCGCTCGCGAAGCTCGCCGCCGCCTGTTGGACGGCTCTCTCGGCGGTTCTGCTGCTGGCGGCTCTCGACCTCTATGCCCCCCGTGCCGCGCTTCTGACCACGATCGCCTATGCCTTCGGCACCACGGCTTTCTCGAGCGCGGCGCAGGACCTGTGGCAGCACGGTCCGAGCCAGGCGGGCCTGGCGCTCTGCCTGCTTCTCCTGGCGCGAGGCCCACGCGGGAACCTCCCCAGTCTCGCCCTCGGAGCAGCGATGGGGTGGGCCGTGCTGTGTCGCACTTCCGACCTCCTCCCCGTGCTCGTGCTGCTCCTTTTCGTGCTGTTGGTCAGCCGCCGCGCCGCACTGCTGGTCGTCGTGGGTGCGCTGCCAGCGGCACTCGTGATGGTCGGTTACAACTGGGTGGTGACCGGACTGCCGTGGCTCCTACCTCACGTCGCACACCGCGGCTTCGAGACCTTCTCCGGGTCGCCGCTCATCGGTCTGGCCGGACTCCTGGTGGCCCCGAGTCGGGGGCTCCTGGTGTACTCGCCGTTCCTCCTGCTGGCGCTCCCGGGAGCGGCGCTCGAGCTCAAGCGGCGGCGGCGCGAGGAGCGTGAGCCTTCCCCTGCCTCCGACGGCGAGGGCACTGCTCCGTTGGCGGTACTCGGTGTGGTGGCTGCGCTGTCCCTCCTCGTGCTGGTGGCCCAGTGGGGGGAGTGGCCGGGCGGCTGGAGCTACGGCTACCGCATCGTCAGCGAGGTGGCGCTCCTACTGATGCCAGCCGTCGCCCTCGCCGCCGAGCGCGTCTGTGTGGGAGCCACGGGCCGTGCTGTCGTCATGGCGATGATCATGACGGCGATCGCGATCCAGTCGCTTCAGGTGTTCTTCCCAAACGATGTTTGGAACGCCAACGTGATCGGGAACCGCCAAGCGCCGGCAGGGGTGTGGAGCGTGACGCCGGGACGGACCCAGATCGGCACGCACCTGCGCTACCTCGGTGCCTGGCTCCGGCGCCAGCCGCGGCCCAGCGACGAGGAGCTTCGTCATCAGGTGGAGGAGCTCCCCCAGGAGGAGGCACGATGAAGGACTGGTGGATTGTCGTGGCCCTCGCGCTGGTGCCGGCGCTGAGCGTGGCCGGCGAGCCGCTGCCCGGCGTCATCGCCGCCTCGGTGGGCGATCAGGTCATCCTCGCCGACCCGGCCGGCGGGGGGCTGGTTGAGCTGCCCACGGGTCCGGTGGCCTGGCTCTTTCCGGCTCCGGGCGGCGTGCTCTTCGCCCCTGACCTGGTGCACGGGCGGACCACGGTGGTCGATCTCCGGGTCCGCCGAATCCGGGACCGGCTCGATGCCGTCACCATGCCCCACTTCGGGTCGCTCGCGGACCGTTACGTGGCGGTCGTCGGGGACCTCCTGGTGCTGAGCTACCCGGAGAGGGCCGTGCTGGTGCGGGTGGACGCGGGCATCGAGCACCCCTGGCAGGTCATCATCTCGCGTGATGACGCCACTGTGCTGGTGCTGGAACGGAGCCCGGACGGCGCTGGTGGGAGCTCGCTGGTGGCGGTGAACCTGCTCGAGCGACAGGTGGCTCTGCGCCGCTCGCTGGGCGTCGACGTGGTACGCATGGACCTCTCCCAGCGCTTCGGCCTCCTCGCGTTGGCCGAGCCTGCAGAGGCTCGGGTTGTGCTGGTGGAGCCCGGCACCGTGGCACCGGTGGCCGAGACCTCGACTGGCGGTGCGCCGGTGGACGTGGTCTTTGCCGGCAGTGACGACCAGCTGCTGGTGGCGCTGGCGGGAGAGCGGAGGCCGCTGCTTCGACGGTGGCGGCTGCGCCGGCGCCACGATGCCCTGCAGCTGAGCCCCCACGGCGAGCTGGAGCTGGCGGCAGCGCCGGTGCGCATGGATCTGGCGCCTGACGGCGGCACCCTCGCTGTGGCTCTGGCCGATGGTGCCGTGGAGCTTGTGAACGTGGCATCGCTACGGGTTGTGGGGTCGCTCAGGCTCCCGGGGGCACCCCGCGATCTGCACTGGTGCGACCCCACGCGGTCTGGCCCGCTGTTGCCCGAGTGGTCGGACGGCAAGCCGTCCGAGCTCCCGCCCCTGGGCACCGAGAGCCCCTGACCCTGACCGCTGGAAGGCTTGTGCTCTCCGACCTGCCGCCCGCGCAGACGTATCTGGCGTCGTAGCCGGAGATCAGCGAGACTCGGCGGCGGCTCGGAGCTCGGCCAGGCAGCGCACGTCGTGGTCGGCGAGGTCACCGGCGAGCCGCCACGGGTCCACGGGGCGCCCCGAGGCCAGTCGGGTGGTGGCATGGAGGGTGGTCCGGTCGACACGGTCGAGCAGCTCTAGGAGCTGGCTCCGGAGCCCGAGGAACGCGCCGAGAGGATCGTCCCGCCAGCCGGCTGCTGGTTCGGTGGGCTCGGGAGGTGGCCCACAGCGGCCCGCGACGAGGTGCTCGAGGACGGCGACGGCGAGGCTTTCAGAGCGAGCCATGCGGGCGAGAACCTCCGCCGCGTCGGAGGCGGCGGCGAGTAGTGTTGCGAGCCGTGTGGGCGTGTCGGCGAGGGCCGAGCGCCAGACCAGGAACTCCGTGACCTCGCTCATGAGCGCCGGAATCGGACGGCGCTGTCAGGCGCGGACCCTGATTTCACGACTCGGTCTTGGAGCCGCCGCCGCGCCCCCGGTTGCGCCGGCGCCGCTTGGGGCGCTCGCCCTCCTCGGGTGGTGCACCCGCCGCCTCTGACGGTGGCGCCGCGGTGGGCTTGATGTCGGTCCGCGCTTGCGACTCGCCGGCGGGTCGGCGTCGCTCACTCCGCCCGCGGGAGCTCTCGCGTGGGCCCCCCCCCTCGCCGCGCGGCCGTCGCTGGCGCGGTTTGACGGGCTTGTAGAGCTCGTCAGAGGCGAAGGCGGTGGGAATCTCGTAGCCCACGTACTTGTGGATGGCGTCGAGGGAGAACACGTAGTTCTCGCAGGCCAGGGATATCGCCTTGCCCTCGGCGCCCACCCGGGCCGTGCGCCCGATGCGGTGGACGTAGTCCTCGGCGTCCTGGGGCAGGTCGTAGTTGATGACGTGGCTGACGCCCTCGATGTGGAGGCCACGGCTGGCCACGTCCGTGGCCACCAGGATCGGAAGCCGGCCGTCCTTGAAATCGTCGAGGACCCTGAGCCGCTTGCGCTGGACCACGTTGCCGGTGAGGCCGCGGGCCGCAAAACCGTGCTGCTGAAGGCGCTCTACCAGTCGCTGCGCCTCATAGCGCGTGTTGACGAAGATCATGGTCCTGCTGGCCCCCTCGCGCTCGAGCAGACCAAGCAGCAGGGAGAGCTTCTCGCGCGAGGCGACGTGGTAGAGCTCCTGGCTGATCGTCTCAGGGGTGATGTTGCCCGGGTCGATCATGATCTCGGCGGGGTCGTTCATGTGCTGCCAGCCGAGCCGCATGACGCGATAGGACAGGGTCGCGGTGAACATCATCGACTGGCGATCCTTGGGGCGGGGCAGGCGGCGAATGATCCAGTGGATGTCCTCGGCAAAGCCCATGTCGAAGAGCCGGTCGCACTCGTCCACCACCAGAATCTCGGTGTCCTTCAGGTTGTAGGCGCGCTGCTTGTGGTAGTCGATGAGACGACCCGGAGTGCCGATGAGGAGGTCGGTGCCGCGCCGGAGGATCTCGCGCTGCTCCTTGTAATCGATGCCACCGAACACCACGTGCACGCCGAAGTCGAGGCCCGCCGCCAGACCCTCGGCGTCCTGCGAGATCTGCACGGCCAGCTCCCGGGTCGGGGCGACGATCAGGGCCCGCGGGTCACCCTCGGCGCCGCGCCGCGGCTCACGCAGAAGGTGAGCGAAGATGGTGAGCAGGTAGGTCGCGGTCTTGCCCGACCCGGTCTGAGCCTGGGCCACCACGTCACGCCCGGCAAGGGAGAGGGGCAAGACCTCGTCCTGGACCCTGGTGAGGCGGGACCACCCGTGGTCGGCCACGGCCTGACGGAGCTCGGCGGGAAGCTCGAGCTCGTTGAAGCTTCGATCCGTAAACAGCTGTCGCGACGTTGCGTCCTCGCTCATAGGCCGCGCATTGTAGCACCTGCGAGCCGTGGACGCGGTATGATGTGGCCCGCATGAGGCGCACCGTACTCCTTGTCGTTGTCCTCCTCGGGGCGGTTCCGGTTTCCGCAGCCGTGGCGCAGGTGAAGGCCGACGCGAGCCTTACGCCTGCCCTTCGGATCTTTCTCGACGCCCGGCTGGCCGAGGTGAAGGGTGACTATGCCCAGGCCCTCGACCTGTACGCCAAGGCGCTGGAAAAGGCCCCCGACAACTCGGAGATCCGTGTCACGTACGCCGACCTACTGCTCGATGTCCGCTTGGTGGACCGCGCGCTGGAGGTTCTGCCCAGCGGGGACGACCTCGACTGGTATGGCCAGCGCACCCGGGCGCTCGTTCTCGCCCTGGCCGCGGCCCAGCGCCCCGAGCTGCAGTCGGAGGCGGTGACGGCGCTCGAGAAGGCCCTGGACGACCGCCCGGACGACGCCACCGTCGAGCTCAATCTCGCCCAGCTGCTCCAGCGCACGGGCCACCTCGACGAGGCCGACGTCATCCTCACGCGGCTGCGGCGGCAGCGGCCGGGCAGCTCTCAGCTCCTGGTCCTCCACGCCGGGCTGCTGCGCGACCTGGGTCAGGTCGATCGGGCTGCGGCGCTGTACCGCCAGTGTGTCGACGACCCGGCGTTTGCGAGTACGTGTCGGCAGGCCCTCGTGGACCTCCTGATGGGCGAGGGACGGCAGGCCGAGGCCGGCCGCGCGATGCTCGGCTGGCTCGCCGGCGACGACCTCGACGGCCTGCTCAGGGCGGCCGCTCTGCTTGCCGATGGCGGAGCGCCCGATGAGGCCCTTCCGGTCGTCCGCCGGGTTCTCGCGGCGCAGCCCGACTCGAGCCGCGCGCGCACCCTGGAGGCGCTGCTGCTGGTCTCTGGCGGCCGCCTGGACGAGGCAGCCCAGCGCCTCACGGCTCTGCTGCGCGAGCGGAAGGACGACCTGCACCTTCTGCTCACGTTGGCCTGGGTTCAGGCCCGCCGCGGCCAGCTGGACGATGCCCGCAGCCGCCTCGCCGAGGCATGGAGCACGGCTGGCGAGGACCCAGCGTCAACTGCGGGTCGGCAGGTCTGCCTCACCACGGCCCGGGTCGAGCTGCTGGCGGGGCGACCCCTGGAGGCCCGGGGCTGGCTCGAACGGATCGAGCCGGGCGCCGAAGGCGGCGAGGAACGGGTGGGCCTGCTGGCCCAGACCTACCGAGCCACCAGTCAGTGGCAGGAGGGGATCGGCGCATTCCTTCGGCTCGAGCCCCACCTCGACGGCTTGGCGCGGCAGGAGGCGGTGGCTGCCGAGTCCGAGTTTCGCCTCCGCCTCGGGCAGCCCGAGGGAAAGACGCGCCTCGATACGCTGCTCGGGGCGAAGGAACCAGCGGTCGTCGTCATGGGCCTCGACGTCCTGCAGCGCCTCGAGCGGTGGCCCGACCTCGCCGCGGGAGCCCGCCGGGCCCTCGAGCGCTTTCCGGGAGATCGCGATCTGCTGTTTCTCCAAGGGGCCGCCTGCGAGCGGACCGGCCGCCTCGACGACGCGGCTGAGGCCTTTCAATCCGTGCTCGCCGAGGACCCCGACGACGCGGCGGCTGCCAACTACCTGGGCTACATGTGGGCCGATGCCGGCACGCACCTGGACGAGGCGCTGGCGCTCATCCGTCACGCCGTGGAGCTGGAGCCCGGCAACGACGCCTACCTGGACTCGTTGGGATGGGTCCACTTCCGGCTTGGTCACCTCAGCGAGGCCGAGAGCTGGCTGCGGCGCGCCGTGAGGTTGGGTGGTCGCGATGGCACGCTGCTGGCTCACCTTGGTGAGGTGCTAGCCGCCCGCGGCGAGCGGGACGAGGCTCGCCAGCTGCTCCAGCGGGCCCTCGATCTCGGTACCGAGCATGCCGAGCGGGTACGCGATCTCCTGGCTGAACTCGGCGCCAGCGGCACCGGTGGCGACGAGTAGCCGCCGGCGCTCGGCTGCCGCATGGTGGTCGCTGGCCCTGGCGGGGGTCCTGCTTGGCGGCTGCCGCAGCGCCCAGCCCGCCGCCCCCTCGGCGGCGATGACCGTCGAGGGGGTCGCAGCCCTGCGTCGCTCCTTGCCCGGCGATCTCGCCGCCCTCTACCGCCTGCGCGTGCCCGCCAGTGGCGGTCTCCGTCTCTCGGTGTTGGCCACAGCCGACGGCGGCCGCCTGTCGGTGAGCGAGCCGTTCGGCTCCGCGGTGTCGCTGGCCGCCTGGGGCGGCAGTGCGAGCTCGCGCCTGTACGACCTCAGGAAGGGCTGCCGGCTCCAGGTTCGCGACGTGTCGGCGGTGCTGGGCGTGGCGGGGCTGCCGCTGCCCGAGGCGGCGCTCCTCCTGGGTGGTCGCCTCCCGGTCGCCGATGATGACGTGGTGACAGTGGTGGGCCCCGCCCGCGTGCGGGTCCAGGGGCAGGAATGGGGGGCGGTGGTACAGCTGCGTGCGGATCCGTGGCGGGTGGTAGCGGTGGCGGATGCCGCCGAGCCGTCTCGCTGGCGCCTCGAGCTCGAGCGCCACACTCTTTCGGTGCCAGGCTTCGTTCGCGCCGACAGCACGGGCGGGGAGTGGGCCGAGCTCTCGCTGATCCGTTTGCAGTGGAACCAGTTCTCCGAACTGCCCGCGGAGCCGGAGCTTCCGCCCTGCCCGCAACCGTAGGCGCCCGCGATCATGCCGGCGGCCCCGGCTGTGCGATCATGTCCTGCGTGAGCGCCCTCGCCGTCACCGCGCCGGCCAAGCTCAACCTGCACCTGCAGGTGCTCGGACGGCGTGCCGACGGGTTTCACGAGGTGCGGACGCTGCTGCAGAGCATCGACCTCGCCGACGAACTGGTGGCGGAGCCCGCGCGGGCTGGACTGCTGGAGCTGGTGGTGGAGCCCGCCGGCCTGGTGGGGGCGGGGCAGGACAACCTGGTGCTACGCGCCGCCCGGTCCCTGCAGGAGGCTGTCGGTGTGACCCCGGGCGCGCGCCTTACCCTGCGCAAGCGGATTCCAGTGGGCGGCGGTCTGGGCGGCGGCTCGGCGGATGCGGCGGCAGCCCTGCTGCTCCTGGACCGGCTCTGGGGGCTCGCGCTTTCACCGGCTCAGCTGCTGAGCCTCGCCGCCGGGCTCGGCAGCGACGTGCCGTTCTTCCTGCTCGGCGGACTCGCGTTAGGCGTGGGCCGTGGCGAGGAGCTTTACCCACTTCCCGACCTGCCTGCGCTGGGCGTCGTGGTGCTGGCTCCTCCGGTGGAGGTGGCCACCGCCGAGGTGTACGCTCGGCTTGCCGCAAGGTTGACCTGGAATCGGCCGGAGTCTACTCTCTACGCCTTCACCGTCGGGCTCGGCGGCTTTCCCGGGTGGTCCGATCTGTACAATGATCTCGAGCCGGTGGTGGTGGAGGGTTGGCCCGAGGTGGCCGAGGGGCTCGCCCGGTTGCGAGATGCCGGAGGGCTGCATGCGGCGGTGACCGGCTCGGGAGCGGCGGCGTACGCCGTCTTCGAAAGCCCGGCAGCTGCGGCGGCGGCCGCGGGGATCCTCCCCGGACCCTGGCGCCTCCACGCGGGCAGGCTGCTGTCGCGCGGCGCTGCACGCCTGACGGTTCGGGCGGAGGGTTGAGAAGGAGAGAGGCATGGAGATCACCGAGGTGCGCGTGAGCCCCAGCAAGGGCGGCAAGGTTCGCGCCTTTGCCAGTATCGTCATCGATGACTGTTTCATCGTCAACGATCTTCGGGTGATGGAAGGGCGTGAGGGTCAGCTGTTCGTGACCATGCCAGCCCGTCGCAGCCGTGGCGGCCAGCTGCGTGACATCGCTCATCCCCTCAACAGCGAGATGCGTCGGGTCATCGAGGAACAGGTGCTGGGCGAGTACCAGCGCTCGCTTGAGCACCTCGCCCTTCCCGATCGGGAGGACGAGAGCCGCGACGGCGGCCCCCGGTCACCCCTCACGCGGCTCGCCAGCAAACTCTTCTCAGAGGAGTTCTGGGTCAATGACGACAAGGGTTCGGACCGAAGCGACGATTCCTGACCGGGCGATGCCCCGCCAAGCGGCTCCCTGCGGTATACTTTCCGCCGCTTGGGGCGTCGGCAAGCGGTAAGCCACCGGTCTTTGGAACCGGCATTCGCAGGTTCGAATCCTGCCGCCCCAGCCACGAGGCACGGCAGGTATGCTCAAGGAACACCCCATTCAGATCTTCTCGGGCCGCGCCAACCCGGCCCTCACCGAGGCCATCTGCGACTACTTGCAGATCGAGCAGGGACGGCTGCGGCTCGGCAGCTTCTCGGACGGTGAGATCTTCTGCCAGATCGAAGACAACGTCCGCGGCGCCGATGTCTTCATCGTCCAGCCGACGGGAAGGCCGTCCAACGAGTCGCTCATGGAGCTGCTCATCATCCTGGACGCCTTCCGCCGCGCGTCGCCGACCCGTATCACCGCGGTGATTCCCTACTATGGCTACGCGCGTCAGGATCGCAAGGACGCCCCGCGGGTACCGATCACCGCCAAGCTGGTGGCCAACCTCATCGCCACCGCCGGGGCGAGCCGGGTCCTCACGATCGACCTGCACGCCGCCCAGATCCAGGGGTTCTTCGACATCCCGGTGGATCACCTCTTCGCGGCGCCGGTGCTCATCGACGCGATCCGCAACCTCGCGCTGGAGCGGCTCACGCTGGTCTCGCCGGACGCGGGAGGAGTCGAGCGGGCGCGGGCCTTCGCCAAGCGCCTTAAGGCCGACCTCGCCATCATGGACAAGAGGCGGCCTGAGGCCAACAAGGCAGAGATCATGAACGTCATCGGCGACGTGGCGGGACGCGACTGCGTCATCATCGACGACATCATCGACACCGCCGGCACCCTGGTGAAGACGGTGGACGCCCTGCACGGCCGGGGTGCCCGGACGGTGTACGCGGCCGGGGTACACCCGGTCTTCTCCGGCCCCGCGGTGGGCCGCATCGCCGAGAGCAACATCGAGAGAATTCTGGTGACCGACACGATCTCCCTGAACGAGGACGCGGCAGCCTCCCCCAAGATCGAGCAGCTCAGCGTGGCCGTGCTGCTCGGCGAGGGGATTCGCCGGATCCACGAGGGAGCCTCGATCTCCAGTCTCTTCGTCTGAGCCGATACCGAAAGGGAGAGTGAAACCATGGTCGTGGAGACAGCATCAGACATCGTGATGAGCGTGCAGCGCCGCGAGGCGACCGGCAAGGAAGCCGCGGCCAAGCTGCGGCAGCAGGGCAAGGTGCCGGCGGTTGTGTACGGCGGCGGCAAGGAGCCAGTGACGATCATCGTGGACGCCAAGGCGATTCGCGACATCCTCAAGCGTGAGACCGGGGAGAACACCATCTTCCTGCTGAAGCTCGAAGGCACCAAGCATGAGCGCCGCGCGATGATCAAGGAGCTCCAGGTGGACCCCCTCACCCACGAGTTCATCCACATCGACTTCATCCGTGTGGTCAAGGGTCACAAGCTGCACGTGACCCTGCCGGTGGAGCTCGAGGGAGACAGCGTCGGGGTGCGGCACGGAGGGCTGCTCGACTTCGTCAGCCGCGAGCTGGCCATCGAGGTGCTGCCGAGAGAGATCCCGGAGAAGATCGTCGTCGACATCTCGAACCTCGAGGTGGGGGACCACGTGACCGTTGATGACCTCACCTCGCAGCTGCCCGCCAGCGGTCGCTTCCTCGACGACGGTCACCGCGTGGTCGTGACCGTCGGCCACATGCGCGTCTTCAAGGAAGAGGCCGAGGAAGCCGCCGAGGCGGAGCTGGTTATCGGCGAGCAGGCGGAGCCCGAGGTCATCGGCCGGGGACAGGAGGAGGAGACCGAGGAGTAGCCAGGCCGACCGATGTCCGTGGCACTGGTGGTGGGACTCGGCAATCCGGGCGAGCAGTACGCCCCCACCCGCCACAACATCGGGTTCCGGGTCGTGGATACTCTGGCGGTGCGCCTCGGCGCGGAGCCCTGGCGATCCAGCCACGAGAGCCTGCTCACCCGGGCGGCCAGCGATGGGGTGTGGCTGGCCAAGCCTCAGATCTACATGAACCGCTCAGGAAGGGCGGTGGCCGAGCTGGCCGCCGCCCTTGCCGTGCCGCCGCCGGCCATTCTCGTGGTGGTGGACGACGTCGAACTCCCCCTCGGCCGCCTGCGCCTGCGCCGGTCGGGTGGGCCGGGGACGCACAACGGTCTGCGCCACATCGTGGCCGAGATCGGGACGAGCTTCCCGCGCCTGCGCGTGGGAGTGCGCGGCGAAGAAAGGTGGGACGACCTCGCCGGGTATGTGCTCGCTCCCTTCGATTCCGCTGAGGAGGGCGTGGTCGAGGCCGCCGTCGTACGCGCCGCTGAGGCGGTGGAGAAGGTGCTCGACGACGGCCTCGAGCGTGCGATGGAGATTTACAATCGCCGCCCGCCGGAGCCGCCGGAGCCGCCGGAGCCGCCGGAGCATGACCGAGTAGGTCGTCGCCGTTCGAACTCCCACACGAAGAAGCGCCGGGCCCGCGGGCCCGGCGCTCGGTGTTTCCGGCCCGAAGACTTCTATCCGCCGAAGTGCAGCGCGTAGAGCAGCGGCGCGATGATCATGGCGACCACGCTGATGAGCTTGATGAGGATGTTCAGCGACGGTCCCGAGGTGTCCTTGAAGGGGTCGCCTACGGTGTCGCAGGTGACGGTGGCCGTGTGCATCTCGTCGTACGCGGGGCCGTAGACGTCGTGGCCGCCCTCCTTGACCTGCTTTTTGGAGTTGTCCCAGGCGCCTCCGGCATTCGACTGGAAGATCGCCAGGCAGACGCCCGAGATCGTGACGCCCACGAGCAGACCGCCGAGCATGTCGACCGAGATGATGCCTACGATTACCGGCGCGAGGACCGCCATGAGGCCGGGGGCGACCATCTTCTTGATCGCGGCCGCGGTGGCGATGTCGATGCACTGGGTGTACTCGGCCTTGCCGTCGGCTGCGCGGATGATCTGCTGCTCCTCGGGAGTGGGCTCGCGGTCCTCGTGCTCGGCGCGCTGGGCAGCTTCGAGGGCGGGGCGCAGCTCGGCCACGTCGCGGAACTGCCGGCGGACCTCCTGGATCATGTCCTGGGCGGCCTTGCCCACCGCCACCATGGCCATCGCCGAGAAGCGGAACGGCAGCATGCAGCCGACCAGGAGGCCGACCAGCACGTAAGGGTTGGCCGCGTCCATGTCGACCTTTCCGCCCATCTTGGTGATGTAGGCGGCGGTGAGCGCCAGGGCGGTGAGGGCCGCCGAGCCGATGGCGAAGCCTTTGCCGATGGCGGCGGTGGTGTTGCCCACCGCGTCGAGCTTGTCGGTGCGTGCGCGAACGTCCCGCCCCAGCCTCGACATCTCGGCGATGCCGCCGGCGTTGTCGGCGATCGGGCCGTAGGCGTCGGTGGCGAGCTGAATGGCGATGGTGGAGAGCATCCCCACCGCCGAGATGGCGATGCCGTACAGCCCGGCGAAGACATAGGAGAGCAGAATGGCGCCGGAGATCATGAAGATGGGGAGAGTGGTGGAGTTCATGCCCACCGCGATACCCTGGATGACGGTGGTCGCCGCGCCGGTGCGGGAGGCCTCGACGATGGAGTTCACCGGCGCCTTGTCGGTGGCGGTGTAGAACTCGGTGATGAGGCCCACCGCGATGCCGGCGACGAGGCCCGAGACGACAGCAATGGCGATGCCCCACCAGGTGAAGGTGTTGGATGCGCCGGTGATGATGTTCGGAACCTCGATGGAGCCCGCGGGAATCAGCCAGCGGATCGCGAGGATGGTGCCGATGACCATGAGGATGCCGGCGCCGAAGGTGCCCCGGTTGAGGCCCGCCTGCGGGTTGCCGCCCTCCTTGGTGCGCACAAAGAAGAAGCCGATGATCGAGGCGATGATGCCCACGAAGGCGATGACCAGGGGCAGGTACACGGCATTGAAGCCCGACGAGGCGCCCACGGCGTGCAGCCCGACTGCCCAGCTGGTGCCGAGGATCATGGACGACACGATGGCGCCGACGTAGGACTCGAAGAGGTCGGCACCCATGCCGGCGACGTCACCCACGTTGTCACCCACGTTGTCGGCGATGGTGGCCGGGTTCAGGGGGTGGTCCTCGGGGATTCCCGCCTCGACCTTGCCGACCAGGTCGGCGCCGACGTCGGCCGCCTTGGTGTAGATGCCGCCGCCGACGCGGGCGAACAGGGCGATGGACGACGCGCCCAGCGAGAAGCCCGAGAGGATGTTGACCACCAGGACCATCGCGGTCTCGTTGGTGAGGGACGCGGGGTACATCCTGGTGTAGAGCAGAAAGAGCAGGCCGAGGCCGCCGAGGGCGAGGCCGGCCACCGAGAGGCCCATCACCGAGCCGCCGGCGAAGGCGACCTGGAGGGCCTCGTTGAGGCCCCTGCGGGCCGCGGCGGTGGTGCGGAGGTTCGCTTTCGTGGCCGTGCGCATGCCGAGGTAGCCGGCGAGCCCGGAGCAGAAGGCGCCGAGGACGAACGACAGCGCGATCCAGGCGTTGGTTTCCACCGAGACGTAGGCGTTGGACACACCCAGGAGCGCGGCAACTGCGACTACGAAGACGGCGAGCACGCGGTACTCGCGGGCCAGGAAGGCCATGGCGCCCGCAGCGATCCAGGAGCCGATGAGCTGGATCCGCTCGTCACCCGAGTCCTGCCGGCTCACCCACGAGGCCCGCTTGGCGGCGTACAGCAGGGCCAGGATGGCGGCGATGGGGTAGAAATAGATGAAGAGTTCCGGTTTCACGACGACTCCTCCTTCACCGAGATTCAAACATGGGCCCGGAGGGCCACGCGCGGTCCGCCGGGTCCGGAAAATGGATCACACCGCGCCATGATACACCTTGCCGAGCGAGTGTGTGAGGAGATTCACAAGGGCTCTGTGGCCCAAACCGGACCTTCAGAGCGTCAGAGGTTCAAGCGTCCAGACTCCTTCGCCGTCGAGTCCCGGCTTCACGGTGGACGATGTGAAGCAGAGGTGACGTCGGCAACGGTACACAAACCTCCGCGTCGTCCCGGGAACCTCCTGGCGAGCACATCGAAGGGGACGCAGCTACTGCGCACGTACGGTGAGCACCGGAGCGGGCGAGCGCCTCGCCACTGCCTCGGCGACCGAGCCGAGCAGTACGTGCTCCAGGCCGGTGAGACCGTGAGTCCCCATGACCACGAGGTCGACGGCGTCGCTGGCCGCCTCGTCGACGATCGTGGCGGCGGCCCGCCCCACCAGAACCTCCGGACGGAAGTGGACGCCCTCGAGGTGGGCCGTTCCTGCCTCGCGCAGGCTGCGCAGCGAGCGTATCTTCACCCGCTCCATCATCTCCTGAGGCAGCAGGTCGACGGCGTAGAAGTCGGGATAGACCACGGGCTCGACGACGTGCAGGAGGTGGACCTCGGAGTCGAGGGCGCGGGCCCACGCGGCGGCGATCTTCAAGGCCGCCAGCGAGCGATCGGAAAAGTCATGTGGAACGAGGATCCGGCGCACCGGGTGCTCCGCTTCGGGGAGGTCCTCGCGTACCGTGAGTACCGGCACCGGCGCCGTGCGTACGACCTCCTCGGTGACCGAGCCGAGCAGCCAGCTCTTGAGGCCCCGGTGGCCGTGGCTGCCGATCGTCACGAGGTCGCAGCCGAGCTCCGCTGCTGCCTCGGCGATGGCTTCTGCGGGAGCGAGCCGTCGCACCACGTGGGTCGTGACGTCGAGCTTTGTCCCATCGGCGCGCTCGCTGAGAGCGTGACGTGCCGCCGCCTCGCCTTCGGCGAGCATCTGCTCCACCGCGCTGCGGTTGCCGTCCGTCAGTCGGGAGTCGTCGAGGAGCACGTGAACGTGGAGGAGATGGATCTCGGCGCCGAACCAGGCGCCGAGCCGCAAGGCAAGGCGCAGCGCGCGTTCGGCACCCGGCGAGAAGTCGGTGGGGACGAGGATGCGCCGGGGTATCGCCGTCATGGGGGACCTCCTCCGCCCAGTATACGGCGCCCTCCGGGCGCCTGCCGTTGGTGCTAGCATGGTGTGGTTAGAGAACAGTCTCGGGCTGCGCGTCGGCACCGTCGTGTTCGGACGGGTCAGTTCCGGAAGGTCCCGGACGAGGGGCCCCGACGGTGGTCGGCACGAGTGGGAGTGGAGTTGCCAGATGACCGACCGCAGACAGAGCCCGCGCTATGTGCCGGACGAGGAGAGGTACGGCCGGGTCAAGGCCACGGTCCCCGCCCGCATCATCGACATCTCCCGTGAGGGTGCCCAGCTGGAGGTTCCGGCCGCACTACGGCCGTCGGTGGAGTGTGACCTCGCCCTCCCAGCCGACGGCGCCCTGGTGCGCCTTCGTGCCAGGGTGCTGCGCTGTCGCGCCGTACCGACGGGGGGGACTCACTCCAGGGAGCGCGGCCTCGTTTACCGGGCCGGGCTGTTGTTCCTCGACCTGAGCGAGGAGGCGATCGGCGCTCTGGAGCGGGAGTATGGTCCCGCGCCCGGCGCGCCCGGCGCGCCCGGCAGCGAGCCCACCGCCGCTCAGTCCAAGGCGCGTCGGGGGCCGATCAAGATCCAGGTGGATTCGGCCGCGATCCGCCGACGCCTGGGGGACGATGAGTAGGCCCGAGGGGTTCGCCGGGAGCGGAGCGGCCGGCGCACAGGTCGTGTCAGCACGTCGTCTGCACCCCGGATGATGCCGGTTGCCCACCTCGGGGCGCCGAAGCGGCGCCCAAGCCATCGCTCATGTCGTGGACGTGCTCCCGCTAACCGCGGATCGCGGCGGCGATCTCGCTCGCCTGGGCACGGGTGCGCTCGAGGTCGATGGTCGTGAGGTGGCGCCCGCGCACCAGCACCCGTCCCCGCACCAGCACGTGGCGGACATCCGCCGCCCGGGCGGCGTAGGCGAGGTGTGAGAAGGGGTCGTACAGGGGAGTGGCGTGGGCCTCCTCCAGCGAGAGGCACACCACGTCAGCCTCGTTCCCCACGGTGAGGGTGCCGACCCGGTCGGCGAGGCCGAGAACCCGCGCGCCCCCCACCGTGGCGAGCTCCAGCATCGTCCGCGCCGGCAGCACGGTGGGGTCGCCGGACGCGCCCTTGTGGAGGAGGCCAGCGAGCTGCATGTCGCGCAGCAGGTCGAGGGTGTTGTTGGACGCGGTGCCGTCGGTGCCAAGCCCGAGCTTCACTCCGGCGGCCACCATGGCGCCCACCGGCGCCACCCCCGACGCCAGCTTGAGGTTGCTCACCGGGTTGTGTGAGACGCCCACCTCGAGCTCGGCGAGCACGTCGATGTCGGTGGGTGACACGTGCACACAGTGAGCGGCCACCGTGCGCTCCGACAGGACGCCCAGGCCGGCGAGGTAGGCCACTGGCGTCTGGTTCTTCTCCGCCAGCAGCTTCTCCACCTCCCAGCGGGTCTCGGCCAGATGGATGTGCAGCGGCACTCCCATCTCGTCGGCCAGCTCGGCCTCGCTCGCGAGGTTGGCGGCCGATACCGTGTAGGGGGCGTGCGGCGCCACCGCCGGTGTGATCAGCGGATGGTCCTTGAACCGCTCGATGAGTGCGCGCTGGTTGGCGATCATCTCGTCCGGACCCGAGGAGCGCGGCGTGGCGAAGTCGAGCAGTGACTCCGCCACCACTGCCCGCATTCCCACGTCGGCGAGCACGTCTCCCACCTCGTCGTCGAAGAAGTACATGTCGGTGGTCGTGGTGACGCCGGCGAGAAGCTGCTCGGCGGCCGCCAACCGGGTACCCACCGCGACCGTCTCTCTGGTCATGTGCTCCCGCTCGGCGGGCCAGATGTGCCCTTCAAGCCACTGCTTGAGAGGGAGGTCGTCGGCGAGGCCGCGCAGCAGGGTCATGGCCAGGTGGGAGTGGGTGTTGACGAGCCCGGGCATGACCACGCAACCGGAGGTGTCGAGCACCTCGGTTGTGGGCGCTTGCTCGAGCAGCTCCTCAGCCGTACCCACCGCCGCGATGCGACCGTCGGCGACCGCTACGGCACCGCCTGCTATGGGCTCCGAACCCTCCTCCATGGTGAGCACGGTGCCGCCACAAAGCAGCAGCTCCCAGCGCGGCGAATCGATCATCGTGGGCCTCCCATCTCCCCCGGTTCATCAGGACCAGAGGCAACGATTGTAGCGAACCTACCGACCGCCGCGGACCCCGCCGCCGCTGCGATCGGGCTACTCGTCGCCCTCCTTGAACTTGCGGAGCTGGCGGCGCTCCCTCTTGCTGGGAGCGCCGGCGCCGCGGGGGCGGCGGGGCGGGGCTGCGAGCCGCTGCAGCCGGCGGAGCTCCTGCTCCTCGGGCGAGGGCGGTGGCGTCTGGTCCTCGTACAGCTCGCGGGCCCGTGCCTTGGGCACGTGTGTGCCGGTGAGCTCGCACACCACGACGATACGGCGGTGACCGCCGCTCGTGGTGATACGAATCTCGTCGCCGAGGCGCAGGAGCCGGTGTGGCTTGCCGCGATCACCGTTGACCTCGACCTTGCCACCGCGGCAGGCAGCCTGCGCCTGGGCGCGGGTCTTGAACAGACAGGCGACGTCGAGCCAGATGTCGAGACGGACGTCCTCGTCGTCCCCCATCGCCCTACTCCTCGGGCAGGTCCTTCGCCGCGCGGCCCATGGCGTGGTAGGCGAATCCGGACTCACGCATCTTCTCCGGTTCGTAGACGTTGCGCAGGTCCACGACGACTTTCTGGCGCATACTGTCCGCAATGCGGCCGAGGTCCAGGGAGCGGAACTGGTTCCACTCGGTGACGATGACCACCGCGTCCGCGTCCCGGGCGGCGTCGTAGGCATCCTCGCAGTAGACGACCGACGTGGGTAGGAGCCCTCGAGCATTGTCCATGGCGACCGGGTCGAAGGCCCGCACCGAAGCTCCTGCGGTGACCAGCGATGCGACCAGCGGGAGCGCCGGCGACTCGCGCATGTCGTCGGTCTCGGGCTTGAAGGAGAGCCCCAGAATGCCCACCGTGCGGCCTTCCAGGTCGCCGCCCAGGGCCTCGCGGACCTTCTCCACCGAGCGCGCCTTGATGCGCTCGTTGACGTTCACGACCGTCTCGACGATCTCGAACGGTCGCCCTGCCTTGCGCGCGATCTCACCGAGCGCCTGGGTGTCCTTGGGGAAGCACGAGCCGCCGTAGCCGGGCCCGGGGTGGAGGAACTTGGGGCCGATGCGTCGGTCGAGGCCCATCCCCTTGGCCACGTGGTGAACGTCGGCGCCGAGGCGTTCGCACAGCTCGGCGACCTCGTTGATGAAGGTGATCTTGGTGGCGAGGAAGGCGTTGGAGGCGTACTTGATGAGCTCCGACGTCTCCACGTTCGTGATGACGAAAGGGGTCTCGATGAGGTTCAGCGGCGAGTAGATGTCCTTCATGATGGCCACGGCCTGGGGGTCGCGGGCGCCGATGACCACCCGGTCCGGGCGCATGAAGTCCTCGATGGCCGAGCCCTCGCGCAGGAACTCCGGGTTGGAGACCACGGAGAACGGATGCGCGGGGCCGACGCGCTCGCGGATGATGTCGTCGATGAGCTGGCCGGTGCCGATGGGCACGGTCGACTTGGTCACCACGACCTTGTACCCGTTCATGTTGTCGGCGATGGCTCCGGCCACCTCGACCACGTAGGAGAGGTCGGCGGAGCCGTCCTCGTTGGGCGGCGTGCCCACGGCGATGAAGATCACCAGGGCGCTCTGGATCGCCGGCGCCAGCTCGGTGGTGAAGTGCAGGCGGTCGGCGCGGGCGTTCTTGGTGACCAACGTATCCAGGCCCGGCTCGTAAATGGGGATCTCGCCGTCGCGGAGGCGTCTGATCTTGTCCGCGTCCTTGTCGACGCAGGTGACGTCCATGCCGAAGTCGGCCAGACAGGCGCCGGTGACGAGGCCGACATACCCGGTTCCCACCACGCAGATGTGCATTGAGTCCCTCCTCAAGGGCCGACGACGGACGGCATGGTAGCAGAACAACGACTCAGCGAGGCACGGTATCCGAGAATGCGGCCACGTGACGGGCCCGGGCGTCTCGGAGCCGCGCCCGCCACGCCGGCGAAGCCTCGAGCAGCGAGCTCACGGTGCCTGGCTTGATACCGCGTCGGCGGAGCTCGCCGATGAGGTCGGGCAGCACGCGCCACGCCGGCCGCTCGCGCCCCGAGCCCAGGTGCATGAGGATGATGCCACCGGAGAGCTCAGGGAAGCGCAGCAGCCGACGCATCATGCGGGGGGCGTCCTCGTAGAGCGGGCTGTGCTCATCCTCGACCCAGTCTCGCGAGTCGAGGGAGGCCCCTCGCAGCGAGCTCCAGCGTACGTGCAGGTAGCCGAGCTCCAGAGCCCACGCGCGCAGAGTCGTGTTCTCCTCACCGAATGGCGCCCTCCAGTACGGAGCCATGTGGCGGCCGGTGGCTCGGTAGAACGCAGCCTCGGTGTCGCGCAGCTGCGCCAGGAAGCGTTCCCGCGTCACCTCGGGCCGCAGCGTCTGGCGGCGGTTCTCTGCGTAGGTCGTGAGGTGGGGATGGGAGAAGGTGTGGTTCCCCACCTCGTGCCCCTCCACGAGAGCCCGTCGCACCAGCCCGGGCGCCGCCTCGATGTACTCTCCGGTGACGAAGAGAGTGGCGTGCACGTGGAGCTCGTGCAGCAGGTCGAGCACCTCGCTGGAGGTCGAGACGGCGCTGCTCCCGTCAAAGGTGAGGGCAAGGCGGTTCCCGGCGTCGGTCACCAGGTGCACGTCGGGGGGAGCGGGCACCCGCGTGGCAGAGACCGGCGTGGTCGTCTGCGCCCGTGATGGCGTGGGGGCCGCCGTCGTCGGGGTCGGAGGCTGTGAGCTGGGCGGAGGAGGCGGAGTCGCCGCTGGCCGCGGCGTGCTGGTCGGAGCGGGGGTGGGGGTCGGCGTGGCGAGCGTGGCGGCAACGCCGGTCGGCAGCGGGTAGAGGCGCACCGCAGGTGGTGTGGCCTTGGGGCCGAGGTCGACCACGGCGTGGCCGGCGGCACCCAGGGTGATGACGACGGCGGGGTGTTCGTCGGCGGTCACCAGCACTGCGGCTTGCGGCCTCCCGTGCAGCAGGAGCTGCCATTGCCGCCCGCGCCGTTCGAGGGTGCCTGTGACCCTGGGCGCCGCCTCCGACCGGGCCGGGACGGGCGCGGGCGCGACGCCGGTGACCTCGAGGAGTTCGGCCACCCGCAGGCCGACCGCGGCGAGCAGCAGGGCGCTGAGGCCGAGGGTCACGGCCAGGGCCCAAGGGGCCGGCACCCGGCGGGTTGCGATGGTCCGTGCCACGTGTGCCGCCCGGCGCAGGCGGTCGCGGCGAAGGCAGCGCCCTCCGCAGTAGATGTGCAGGTCACGTACCTGGGCGCAGCTGTCACACAGCCAGTGCCCGCACACGCGGCAGCGCAGGTCCGCCTCCCGCGAGGGATGCGCGTGGCAGTGGCGCTTCATCGCGGGCCCGTCATTGTGGAGTGCTCGTTGCGTCGCTAGAATCAGCTCGCCGGGGTACCCCGAGGTGTGGAGCGGGCGGTGGCCGATGGGTGGCCGCGCTCGCCCACCGCCAGCTGCCCGGTAGGGGGGTTGTCGTGCTGAACCTGCCGAACACGCTGACGCTGCTGCGCATCTTCATGGTGCCCCTGCTGGTGGTGGTGCTCCTTACCGAGTTTCCTGACAAGGAGTACTGGGGCCTGGCGATCTTCCTGGTGGCGGCCCTGACCGACCTGGTGGACGGAATTATAGCCCGCCGCACCAACCGCATCACCCGCACCGGTGCTCTTCTCGATCCCATGGCTGACAAGCTTCTCATGAGTGCAGCGTTCATCTCCCTGGTGGAGCTCGGGCTCGCGCCGGCGTGGATGGTCACCATCATCGTCGGGCGGGAGTTCGCCGTGACCGCGCTGCGGCTCGTGGGGATGGGGCGCCAGGTGGCCATCGAAGCCAACTCCTGGGGCAAGGCCAAGACTACGAGCCAGGTCATCGCCGTGGCGATTCTCATCCTCGGGCGCAAGCTCGGCCAGTGGTCCGTGCTCGGCATCTTCGCGCTGTGGATCGCGCTGGCGCTCACCATCCTCTCGATGGTTCTCTACTTCATGAGGAACTGGACGGTGGTGGTGGAGGCGGATGAGTGAGCCGGGGGTTCCTGCCGCGACGGCTCCCCCTCATCCTCGTACGCCTTTCCCGGCGGCGGCCCAAGGTGTGGCTGGCTCTCGGCCTGCTCGCGTGTGTCGCGGCCGGCCTCCTGGCTCGACGGGTCGATGTGGAGACCGACATCCTCGCCCTGGTACCCCGGCACAACCGGGTGGTGCAGGAGTTCAAGACCAGCGTCGAGCTCTTCGGGTCGGTGGACACGCTGCTCGCGGTGATCCGTCTCCAGCCCGGACAGGAGCTGGCTCCGGCCCTGGCCTACGCCGATGCGCTGGCCGCGAACCTGCGCAGCTGGGATCAGGTGGACTGGGTGGAGTATCGCCTCGAGGATCCCGTCCAGACGGCGCTGCCGCTGCTCGATCGGGCGACGCTGTTCCTCGATCCCAGTGAGCTCGACCGCCTGCTGCAACGCCTCCAGAACCCTGCGACGCTGGCCGATGACGCGGAGCAGCTGCGGGCGCGACTCCTGGCCCCCCAGGGCGTCGCCAGCAAGGAGCTCATCCGGCTCGATCCCATGGGATTGCTGCCCGAGGTGTTCAAGACGCTGCGCCTGGGCGACGTGGGGGCTCGTTTCGACGCTGACACCGGGTACCTAGTGGACAGGGATCGGAGCATGCTCCTGCTCCTGGTCAAGCCGGTTGGGCCGGCCCAGGACATCGAGTTCGACCGCCGCCTGGCCGCCGGTCTGCGCACGCGTGTCGCCGAGGCCTCGGAGCGCTGGCACGGGGACGGTTGGGAGGGCGAGCCGCCGGTGGTGGAGTTCACGGGTGGCTACGTGATCGCCCTGGATGACGGTCAGCTGATCACCTCGGATTTGGTGGTGGGCCTGGTGAGCTCGCTGGTGGGCGTGATGGCGCTCTTCCTGGTCGCGTTCCGGCGGCCGGCTGCGCTGCTTTACGCGTCGATCCCTCTGCTGGTGGGACTGGCCCTGACCTTCGTCTTCATCGCTCTCGCCGTGGGCCGCCTCAACTCGGTGACGTCCGGGTTCGCGGCACTGCTCATCGGCCTCGGCATCGACTTCATCATCGTGCTGTACGGCCGTTACGTGGAGGAGAGGTTGCGCGGGGCGAGCCACGACGCGGCAGTGGACGCCCTCGGGGCCAACACCGGGGTCGGGGTGCTGCTCGGTGCGGTCACTACCGCCGCCACCTTCTACGCTTTCCTCATCACCGACTTCGAGGGGTTGTCCCAGCTCGGGCTCCTCACCGGTACCGGCATCCTGCTGGTGATGCTGGCGGTCTTCCTGCTCCTTCCGGCGCTGCTCACCCTCTTTGCGGCGCGGCGCCCGGAGGGACGTGGGCTCTATCTCCACTCTTTCGGTTCGGACCTTCTCACCCGGGCCAGCCTCCGGCGGCCGGGTCGCACTCTCGGAGTCGCGGCGCTGCTGACCGTCCTCCTGGCGGTGGCCGCGGTCGGCCTCGACTTCAACGACGACATCCGTACCATGCGCTCGGGCGACAACCAGGGCATCCTGCTGCAGCAGGAGGTCATGGATCGTTTTGGCCTGCGTTTCACACCGACCATGATCCGGATCGACGCCCCCGACGAGGAGACTGCGCTGGAGAGGATCCGCAGCCTGGTGCCAGAGCTCCGGGAGTTGGTGCGAAGCGGCGACATGGCAGGCTTCGACACCCTCACGGCGATGGTGCCGCCACGTGAGCGGCAGGAGGCGGTCATCGCTCGCCTGGAGCAGGCGAACCTCGACCCGGACGCCATCGCCGGGCGAGTGCGCCGGGCCCTTCGCGACGGTGGTCTCAATCCGGCCGGCTTCGCCGACGGCATCGACCACCTCCTCAGGGCCCTCGCGGTTCGTCACCCCCTGTCGCTCGTCGACCTTGCCGGCACTCCGCTGGAGCGAGCGGTGTCTCGCTACCTGGTGCGGCGTCCCGGGGGGGGCGTCTCCACGGTGGTCTACTGCTACCCGAAGCCGGGTCGCTGGCGGCGGGTCGCTCCGCCGGAGCTTGCCGCCCTGGCGGACGCTACGCCGGGGGCGGTGCTCACCGGTGCCAACGTTGTCTCCCAGGAGCTCCGGCACATCGTCTGGGGCGATGCTTTCCGCGCCGCCGTGCTCGGGCTCGTCCTCGTATTCGTCCTGCTGTGGGCGGACCTGGGCGGCGTGGGCCGTGCGCTGCTGGCGCTGCTCCCGCTCCTCGTCGGCCTGATCTGGATGCTCGGGGCGATGGCGCTGCTGGGGATCGAGGTCAACCTCATGAACATCTTCGTGCTCACCATGGTCATCGGCATCGGGGTCGACTACGGCGTCCACCTCCTGCACCGATGGCAGGAGTCGGATGGCGATCCCGCCGCGGTGGCCGAGACCTCGAAGGCCATCGCGGTGGCGGCCCTCACCACCATGGTGGGTTTCGGCTCGCTGGTGCTCTCGCACTTCCCGGGGTTGCGCTCGGTGGGAGCGGCGGCGATCCTGGGCGCCCTGGCCACTGCCGTGCTGGCGATGACCGTGCTCCCGGCGCTGTTGGTGAGGCGGCGGTCGTGAAGCGCTGGCTGACACCACCGCGGGCCCTGGTGATCTCGTTCGCCGGCGTCATCGTCCTTGGCACCTTCGCCCTGCAGCTGCCCGGGGTGACCCAGCCGGGCCATGAGCTTGCCTGGCACGAGGCGTTGTTCCGCTCCACCTCGGCGATCTGCGTCACCGGTCTCGTGGTGCGACCGCCCAGCGACTTCACCACGTTCGGACAGGTTGTGACGCTCGTGCTCTTCCAGATGGGTGGTCTCGGCATTCTCACCTTCGGCCTCTTCCTCCTGGTGCTGGCCGGAGGGCGGCTCTCGATCTTCGGCCGCACCCTGATCGAGAGCACCCTTGCCGAGGGGCCCTGGGAGGACTTCTGGCCGCTGCTGCGGGCGACTGCGGCCGTGACCTTCGTGCTCGAGGCGGCTGGAGCTGCCGCCCTCACCGTGGCCTGGCTTCCTGAAATGGGGCTGCGCAGGGCCGTGTGGTGGGGCGTGTACCACGCGGTGTCGGCGTTCTGCAACGCTGGTTTCGGGCTGGATTCCGGCTCCCTCATGCACTGGCGCGGCTCGCTGCTGGTGGTGGGCACGGTGGCCCTGCTCATCGTGATCGGGGGCCTTGGTTTTCTACCGCTGGCGGATCTCATCGATCGCTTTCGCTCACACCGGCGGCGATCCTTGACGCTGCACACCAAGATGGTGCTGGCTACCACCGCGGCCCTCCTGGTCGTGGGGTGCATCGGAATCGCCGGCTTCGAGTGGAGCGCCAGCCTTGCCGGGCTCCGCCCCGGGGAGAGGGCGCTGGCGGTCTTCTTCCAGTCGGTGACACCCCGGACCGCCGGCTTCAATACCCTGGACTATGCCTCGTTCAGCTCGGCCGGCCTGCTCTTCACCATCATGCTCATGTTCATCGGCGCTTCCCCAGGATCCACTGCGGGCGGTGTGAAGACCACCAGCCTGGGCGTACTGGTCGCGGCCGTCGTATCGCGCGGGCGCCGTCGCAGCCGCGTGACCGCATGGAACCGGACCATCTCCAACGACGCGGTGGCTTCGGCTGCCACTTTGTTCCTGGCCGGCACGGTCCTCACCCTCGGGGTGACGTTGCTCATCCTTCACGTGGAGCGCCTCCTGGCCACGCCGGTGGCTCACGCTGGCGACTTCCTCAAGGTGCTCTTCGAGACCGTCTCCGCCTTCGGTACCGTGGGGCTGTCCACCGGAATCACCGCCAACCTCGCGGAGCCCAGCCGGCTGCTCCTGGTCCTCCTCATGTTTCTCGGCCGTGTGGGACCCTTGACCTTTGGTCTCGCCCTGGTCGAGTCTCGCGCAAGCGACGACTGGCAGTTTCCCGAGGAGTCGGTCATGATCGGGTAGCTGGTGGAGCGAGGGGGCGCAGCCGCCGGGAAGGAGGGCCCATGCGGCGCGAGCTGACGAGCGCCGAGCTGCGCTGGTGTTGCCCCGACGAGTGGGTGCCGTGGGCGAGCTCGGAGGAGCTCGAGCCCGCGAACTCCATCGTCGGGCAGGAGCGGGCGGTGGAGGCCATCGCCTTCGGCCTGACCATGCGGGGCGTCGGCTACAACATCTTCGTGACCGGGCTGTCGGGTACCGGTCGTCTCACCACCATCAAGACCTTCCTGGATCGCCTCGCCGACGGTGACGCCGCGCCCGACGACGTGTGCTTCGTGCAGAACTTCCGGCAACCGGATGAGCCCCGGGCACTGCAGCTTTGTGCCGGTGGGGGCCGCCGCCTGGAGACGGGCATGGAGCAGCTGGTCGAGAACCTGGCGGAGGGCCTCGAGGGGCTCTTCACCGGCGAGGAGTTCCGGCACCGGGTGGACGCCGCCCTGGGCGAGCTGCAGAGCGCCGAGCGCACCGCCGTGGAGGAGCTGGAGGGGCAGGTCAAGGACGCCGGCTTCGCCTTGGTCCAGGTGGAAGCGGAAGGCTTCGTGCGGCCCGAGGTCCTGCCGCTCGTGGACGGCAAGCCGGTGGCGCTCGACGAGCTTCGCTCGGTGGAGGACGGTGGCACCCTCGACGCGGCGCGCGTCGCCGAGCTGCACGAGCGCCACGATGAGCTCGTCGGCCGCCTCCAGGATGTCTTCCGCAACGTCACGAAGCTCAGGCGCCGGATGAAGACGCGGGTCGAGGAAGTGCGGCGCGAGGCGGTGGCACCCATGCTCGACCTGGCGGTGGAACACCTCAGGGCCGAGGTGGCAGATGCCAGGGTCGACGGTTGGCTCGAGCAGGTGCGGCAGGATCTCGAGGAGCACCTCGAGCTCTTCGCCGTCAGCGACGAGGGAGCCGGGGACCGCTTCCTTCGCTGGCGTGTGAACGTAGCGGTGGACAACTCCGGTGCCCGCGGCCGGCCGGTGGTGCTGGAGACCGAGCCCACCTACTCGAACCTCTTCGGCACCATCGAGCGGTTTCTGCGCGAGACCGGCGAGCCTGCCACCGACTTCACCCGGGTCCAGGCCGGTTCGCTGCTGCGCGCCAACGGCGGCTTCCTGGTGCTCGCGGCCGACGACATGCTGCGCGACGAGCGCGTGTGGCCGGCCCTGAAGCGAGCGCTCAAGTACCGGCGTGCCCGGATCCAGGCACCCGAAAACGTGATGCTGGGCACCTCGGCCCTCAAACCCGCGCCCGTGCCACTGGACGTCAAAGTCGTCGTCATCGGCGACCGAACGACCTATGACCTGCTGTTTCGGTGGGATGTCGACTTCTCCAAGGTCTTCAAGGTCCTGGCCGACTTCGACACCGTCCTCGAGCGCTCGGTGGAGAATGCCCGCGAGGTGCTGTCGGTGCTTCGCAAGGTTGGGCTCGAGGAGCGCCTGATACCGCTGGCGAGAAGCGGCATGGCGGCGATGCTCGAGGTTGCGGTCCGCCAGGGACGCTCGCGGCGGCGCTTCTCGAGCCGCTTTTCCGACCTCGCAGACGTGCTCCGCGAGGCCTCGCACTGGACCGAGTCGGACGGCAGCGCCATCGTCGGGCGCGAGTACGTCGCGGCGGCGGTGGCCGCCCACCGCCGGCGGCACGGCCTGTGGGAGGATCGCACCCACCAGCTCATCACCGATGGGGTCGTCCGCATTGCCATCTCGGGCACGGCGGTGGGGCAGGTGAACGGTCTCGCGGTCTACGATCTCGGTCATACCAGATTCGGCAAGCCCAGCCGCATCACCGCCCGCGTCGGGGTGGGCCGTGCCGGGGTGGTCGACGTCGAGCGACGCTCCGGCCTCTCCGGGCCTACCCACGACAAGGGCGTGAGCATCCTCACCGGGTTCCTGAGGGGCACCTTCGACCGGACGCCCCTAGCGATGACCTGCTCCATCACCTTCGAACAGTCCTACGGTGGCATCGACGGCGACTCGGCGTCGTCCACCGAGGTGTACGCCATCCTTTCGGCGCTGGCCGAGCTGCCCCTGCTTCAGGGCGTCGCCGTCACCGGTTCCGTCGACCAATACGGGAACATCCAGCCCATTGGCGGCGTCAACGAGAAGGTGGAGGGGTTCTTTCGGGTGTGCCAGGAACTCGGTCTCGACGGTGCGCAGGGGGTGATGGTGCCCACCGCCAACGTCGCCGACCTCCAGCTCGCTGCGGAGGTGACGGAGGCGGTGGCGGCGGGGAGCTTCCACGTCTGGGCGGTGGACACCGTGGAAGACGGTATCGAGCTGCTCGCCGGCATTCCGGCTGGTGAGCGCAGTGACGACGGAAGCTGGACGCCGGGCTCCGTGTACGATCGCTGTCACCACAGGCTCGAGGAGCTAAACCGGCTGCAACGCCAGGCGCGAGGGGCGCTCGAGATCGTGGCCGAGGATCCGTCGGGCGTCTGACGACACAGAGACGATGACGCCCCGGGCGTCCCGGGGCGTCATCGCAAACGGTTCGTGTCAGCCTACTGGTTGGCCGCGGCGGGAGTCTCCTCGGCGCCAGCCGCGGGAGTCTCCTCGGCACCGGCCTCAGGGGCCTCCTGCATGCCCTCGTCGGCCGGGGTGGCCTCGGCGGCGGGCTGCTCGACGGCAGGCTGCTCTTGGGCGGGCTGCTGTGCCTTGCAGGCCATCGTCAGGCTCAGGCCGAGGGCCAGCAGGGCCACGAGAGCAATGACAGTCAGATTACGAGTTCTCATCGTGCTCCTCCTCCTTCATGATGTGGTCGCTGGGACCAGGGGCATTCTCCCGGTTCGGGTCCCCGGTGTCAACCTGCGGCATCCGAGAGGAGATGCGTTTCTGGTCAATCTCGCGAAGGTGACCGACATCACCTCGTCGGGGGTGATTCGAATGGCCGTTTGACACCGCCTGCTCACGATGGCAAAATCGCGTAGCTCTGGTTGGGGCGTTTCGAGTTTCATCTCGTCGAGGAGGAGTCGTGGGGAAAATGCCGAGACGTGTCAATACCGTCATTGTCGTTCCCCACAGCAAGGCCCGCTTCTTCAAGTTCACGTTCTCCACCAGGGCGTTGGTCATCGCGACCTCCTGTCTGTTGGCGGCCCTGGTCCTCTCCGTGGTGGCGATCGTCTACACCGGCGGGGCGGTTCACCGCCGCGCCGAGCTCAAGCGCCTGAACGACGAGAACCGCCAGCTGCAAGAGGTCAACCGCCAGCTCGAAGGTACCGTTGCCGAGGTCCAGGCGCGCCTCGACGAGTTTGAGGAGCGTACGGCCCGGCTGGCGCTGGCGGCAGGATTGGAGAACGAGCCGACGGTGTTCCCCGAGGCGGACGGCAGGTCTGAGCGGGCGGGCAGCGGCGGCCCGTACGATCGTCTACCCGAAACGCCGGAGCAGTTGAGGTCACAGGGAGAATGGATCGCGCACAAGCTCGACCTCGTGGAAGAGCACATGACCAGCACCTCGCAGGAGCTGGCGGCGATGCCGACCATCGCGCCAGTGATGGGTGTGATCACCGACGGCTTCGGCAAGCGGCGCGATCCCTTCACCGGCCGTTGGGCCAACCACAGGGGCCTGGACATTGCGGCACGGACCGGCACCCCGGTGGAGGCGCCCGCCGACGGCGTGGTTGTGTTCTCGGGGTACGACGGTGGCTTCGGCAAGATGGTGCGGCTCGCGCACGGCTTCGGGTACACAACGGTTTTCGGCCATCTGAGCAAGGTGTCGGTGAAGCCTGGCGACGAGGTGCGGCGAGGCGACACCATCGGCTTGCTGGGCAGCACCGGACGCTCAACCGGGCCGCATCTGCACTACGAGGTGCACGAGGACGGCAGGTCCGTCAACCCGCTCTACTACATCCTGAACGCCTTCTGAGTCCTCCGCCCTTCGCCGCCCGCACGTCCCGCCGGCCGCGCCGCTCCCGCCCAACAGAGGTACGTCTATGAACATTGTCGAGAAGGCCATTGACACCGTCTTCGGCACCAAGCACGAGCGCGACATCAAGAAGATGCGCTCGCGCATCGCCGCCATCAACGCCCTGGCCCCGGAGTTCGAGCAGCTCGGGGACGACGAGCTCAAGGCGCGCTTCGGCACCATCCGGGAGCGGGTGCGGGGCGCCACGGCCGAGCTTCCGGATGAGCCGGTGGCGCGGCGCCGCTACGTCACCGAGGTGCTGGATGCCGAGCTCGTGGAGGTCTTCGCCATCGTGCGCGAGGCGGCGTGGCGCAGCCTCCACATGCGCCACTTCGACGTCCAGCTCATCGGCGGCATCATCCTGCACGAGGGCAAGATCGCCGAGATGAAGACGGGCGAGGGCAAGACTCTGGTGGCGACCCTGCCGGTGGTGCTCAACGCTCTCACCGGACGAGGCGTGCACGTGGTGACCGTGAACGACTACCTTGCCCGCCGCGACGCCGACTGGATGGGGCAGGTGTACGGCTTCCTCGGCTTCACCATCGGCTGCATCCAAAACCAGATGACCGACGCCGAGCGAGTCGAGGCCTACGGCGCCGATATCACCTACGGAACCAACAACGAGTTCGGGTTCGACTACCTGCGCGACAACATGAAGTTCGAGATCGAGCGCATGGTCCAGCGGGACCACGTCTACGCCATCGTCGACGAGGTGGACTCGATCCTGGTGGATGAGGCGCGGACGCCGCTCATCATCTCCGGACCCTCGGAGATGTCGGTGGATCTCTACTACCGGGTCGACGCGATCATCCCCAAGCTGCAGCGCGGCGAGGAGATCGAGGACAAGCACGGCAACAAGACCGTGACCGGCGATTTCCTGGTCGACGAGAAGGCGCAGACCGCGGTGCTCACCGAGCAGGGCGTGGCGCGGGCGGAGAAGCTGCTGGGGACGGAGAACCTCTACGACCCGACCAACATCGACACCTTGCACGCGTGTAACCAGGCACTGCGAGCGCACGCCCTCTTCCGCCGCGACAAGGAGTACATCCTCAAGGACGGCGAGGTGATCATCGTCGACGAGTTCACCGGCCGCCTCATGCCCGGCCGGCGTTGGTCCGATGGCCTGCACCAGGCGGTGGAGGCCAAGGAGCACGTCAAGATCCAGTCGGAGAACCAGACGCTGGCCACCATCACCCTGCAGAACTACTTCCGGATGTACGAGAAGCTCGCCGGCATGACCGGTACGGCGGAGACCGAGTCGGAGGAGTTCGCCAAGATCTACGGCCTCGACGTGGTGGTCATTCCCACCAACCGGCCGATGGTGCGCGACGACCGCTCGGACATGGTCTACAAGACCGAGCGCGAGAAGTTCGACGCCGTGATCGAGGAGATCGCCGACTGCAATCGTCGCGGCCAGCCGGTCCTAGTGGGCACCGTCTCCATCGAGAAGTCCGAGCACCTGGCCAAGATGCTGCAGCGGAGGCGGATCAAGCACGTGGTTCTGAACGCCAAGTACCACGAGCGCGAGGCCGAGATCGTGGCCCAGGCCGGGCGGCTGGGGGCGGTGACCATCGCCACGAATATGGCCGGCCGCGGCACCGACATCGTCCTCGGCGGCAACCCCGAGGGCCTCGCCCACACCGAGGCAAGTCCGTCTACGGACCCCGAGGCCTTCACCGCGGCCCTCGCGCGGTACACGAAGACGTGCGCGGAGGAGAAGCAGAAAGTCCTGGAGGCCGGCGGCTTCTACATCCTCGGTACCGAGCGCCACGAGGCGCGGCGCATCGACAACCAGCTGCGCGGCCGTTCAGGCCGACAGGGCGACCCCGGTGTTTCGCGGTTCTATCTCTCCCTCGAGGACGACCTCATGCGCATCTTCGCCTCCGACTGGGTGCGCAAGATGATGGACCGTCTCGGCATGGAGGAGGGCGTTCCCATCGAGTCCAATCTCGTGACCAAGTCCATCGCCAGGGCGCAGAAGCAGGTGGAGGCGCGCAACTTCGAGATCAGAAAGCACCTGTTGGAGTACGACGACGTCATGAACAAGCAGCGCGAGGCGGTGTACCGCCTGCGCCGCTCCATCCTCGACGGGAGCGAGGGACGCGGCTACATCCTGCGCGTGGTCGAGGACGTGGTCGTCATGCTGTTGGAACGCTACTGCGGCGAGGACCTCGATCCGGCCGACTGGAACGTGGCCGGTCTCGACGTGGAGTACGGCAAGTACTTCGGGCTCACAACCGCGAGCGTTGGCATCGACTGGGAGATCGTCAGCCGTGTGGAGCTGGAGGAGCGGCTCACCGCCACCGCCCGCGAGCACTACGAGTCCCGGGTGGAACGGTTCGGTGATGCCGAGTTCGCCCGGCTCGAGAAGTTCATCCTGCTCGAGACCGTGGATCGCCAGTGGAAGGACCACCTCCTGGGCCTCGACCACCTGCGCGAGGGCATCGGCCTCCGCGCCTACGGACAACGTGACCCGTTGGTCGAGTACAAGCGCGAGTCCTATGACCTCTTCGAGGGGATGTGGGAGCGCGTCGAGGACCAGGTCCTCGTGTTCCTGTTCCACGCCGAGCCGGTTCAGGACCTTCAGTTCCGCAGGCGCGGCGTACCTGCTACCCTGTCCCATCCCGAGGCGCAGGGGCTGGGGGCGTCCCGGGAGCAGCAGGAACGGGTGGCCAACAACCCGGTGGGAGCGCCCGCGGCACCCACCACCGTCCGCCGGACCCAGCCCAAGGTGGGACGGAACGACCCCTGCCCGTGCGGCTCGGGCAAGAAGTACAAGCACTGTTGCGGAGCCGCCACGAAGGCTCGGAGCTGAGCACCATGGCACATGACATCCCGGTGGCCTTGACCTTCGACGACGTCCTGCTGGTGCCCTCGCGCTCCGAGGTGCACCCCAACAGCGTGGACGTGCGCACCCGGCTCACCCGTGGCGGGATCGGTCTCAACCTCCCCATCGTGTCGGCCGCCATGGACACGGTCACCGAGGCCCCGATGGCCATCGCCATGGCCCAGCACGGCGGAATCGGCATTATCCACAAGAACATGACCATCGAGCGCCAGGCCGACGAGGTGGACAAGGTCAAGCGCTCGGAGTCGGGAATGATCGTCGATCCGGTGACCATTCAGCCCGACCAGCTGGTGCGCGACGCCCTCGAGGTGATGGCGCGCTACCGGATCTCGGGCCTGCCGGTGGTGGACCGCCACGGCCAGCTCAAGGGCATCCTAACCAACCGTGACCTGCGCTTTTGCACCGAGTTCGACCGCCCCATCTCGGACTTCATGACCAAGGAGAGCCTGGTCACCGCCTCGGTGGGCACCACCCTGGACGAGGCCAAGCAGCTGCTCCACCAGCACCGCATCGAGAAGCTCCTGGTGGTGGACTCCGAGGGTGGCCTCAAGGGTCTCATCACGGTCAAGGACATCAAGAAGGCGCAGGAGTACCCCAACGCCTGCAAGGACGACCTCGGACGGCTGCGTGCCGCGGCGGCGATCGGCGCCAGCGGCGACTTCCTCGAACGCTGCCAGGCGCTGGTGGATCGCAAGGTGGACGTGCTCTGCCTCGACAGCTCCCACGCCCACTCCCGCGGTGTGATGCGGGCGGCCGAAAAGGTCCGCGAGCGCTTCCCCGGCGTGCCCCTCATCATCGGCAACGTCGCCACCGGAGCGGCGGTCCGCGACCTGGTCGCGCTGGGCGCGGACTGCGTGAAGGTGGGGATCGGGCCGGGCTCCATCTGCACGACCCGCGTGGTCACCGGCGCCGGTATGCCGCAGGTCAGCGCCGTCCAGGACTGCGTCGTCGTAGCCCGGGAGCTCGGCGTGCCGCTCATCGCCGACGGCGGCATCCGCTACTCGGGGGACATCACCAAGGCGCTGGCCGCGGGGGCCGACGTGGTCATGATCGGCTCCCTCTTCGCAGGTGTGGAGGAGTCGCCGGGCGAGCAGATCCTCTACCAGGGCCGCACCTTCAAGGCCTACCGCGGGATGGGCTCGCTGGGGGCGATGAAGTCGGCGCACGGTTCGTCGGACCGCTACTTCCAGGAGACCACCGGCGAGGAGACCAAGCTGGTGCCCGAGGGGATCGAGGGGATGGTGCCCTACAAGGGTCCCCTGGCCAACCAGGTCGTACAGCTCGTGGGCGGCCTGTGCGCCGGCATGGGCCTTTCCGGCTGTGCCAGCATCGCCGAGCTGCACGACAAGGCGCAGTTCGTCCGCGTCACCCCCTCCGGCGTGCGTGAGTCGCACGCCCACGACGTGGTCATCACCAAGGAAGCGCCGAACTACAGAGTGGAACGGTAGGGGTCGCTCGGGAGCGCTCCAGGCCAAGAGAGAAGGGTTCCCCCTGTCACGTCCTGGGGAAAAGTTGTCAGTGGTCGTCGAGGCTGTTGGTGCTGAGCGAGGGTGGAGGGTGGGGGGCTACACTGGACGCCATGATCTCCCTCGACGAGGCTCGTGCCCGGCTGGCCGCTGTGGTGCGGCTGCTCCCCCCCGTGGAGGTGCCGCTGGCGGCGGCCCTGGGCTGTCGGCTAGCGGCCGCGCCGCGGGCCGAACTCGATCTTCCCCCCGCCGATGTGGCCGAGATGGACGGCTGGGCGGCCCGGGCCGCCGACCTCGGAGGGTCACCCCTACCGGTGGCGTTCACGGTGCCCGCCGGCGAGGCGCCGCCCCCCCTGCCTTCGGGCCAGGCGGCGCGGATCTTCACCGGTGCGCCGTTGCCGCGCGGGGCGGACGCGGTCGTGGCGCAGGAGGATGCCGAGGTGGACGCCGACGACAGGGTCTGCCTGCCGGCAGCATCCCCGGGCTGCTGGGTCCGGCACCGTGGCGAGGTCGTCGCCGCTGGCGCGCCCCTGGCCGCTATCGGCGATCTCGTCACGGCCCAGCGGCTGGGCCTGATGGCGGCCGCCGGCGGCAGTACCGTGCGAGTGGTGCCGCGGCCCCGCCTGGCTGTGGTGATGAACGGTAGCGAGCTGGTCGAGGCGGGCGTCAGCCCCGGTCCCGGCCAGATCCGTAACGCCAATGGCCCCATGATGGACGCCCTGGCGCGTTCGGCCGGCCTCGTCGCGCCGCCGCAGGTCATCGCCCCCGATGAACCGGAGGTGCTGCAGCGCGCGCTCGCCGAGGCTGCCGCCGTTGCCGACCTGGTGGTGACCTCGGGGGGCGTCTCCGTGGGCGACTACGACCTGGTGCCGGGGGCAGTGGCAGCGTTGGGCGGCGAAATCGTCTTCCACCGGGTACGGGTGAAGCCAGGCAAGCCGGTGCTGGCGGCGCGGCTGGGCGCTGCCTGGCTGCTGGGGTTGCCCGGCAACCCACTGGCGGTGCTGGCGGGGTGGTGCATGCTGGGTCTGCCTCTGGTGCGCGCGCTGGCCGGTGACCCTGCCGCCTTTACCGACGACTTCTTCAGCGCCGAGCTCACCAGTGCCGTTGCCAACGATGGCGAGCGCACGGTGCTTCGTCCGGCGCGGCTCGAGCGGGAGGTCTGGGCCGCACGGGTCACGGTGTTGCCGTGGCGCGGCTCGCACGACCTCACCGCCGGCGCCGCCGCCGACGCGCTGGTGCGGCTCGAGCCGGGAGAGCGGCGCGCTGCCGGCGAGCGGGTGCGCTGCTACGTCCTGCCGGCGCCGCCGTGAGGGGGGACGTATGGACGAGCTGAGTCACCTCGACGACGAGGGTCGGGTGCGCATGGTGGACGTGGGTGACAAGCCCGCGACACGCCGTCGCGCCACCGCCGAGGCGGTGTTGGTCACCGGCGTCGAGGTGATGCAAGCGGTGCACAAGGGCCGCACCCCGAAGGGCAATGTGTACGAGACGGCGCGCCTGGCTGGGATTCTCGCCGCCAAACGGACCTCCGAGCTGATCCCCCTCTGCCATGCGCTGCCGCTGGACGTGGTGCGGGTGGACTTCGAGCCCGGTCCCGACCGCATCCGGGTGGTGGCCAGCGCCGCCACCCACGCCGCGACCGGAGTCGAGATGGAGGCGCTCACCGCCGCCGCCGTGGCGGGGCTCACCCTGTACGACATGCTCAAGGCGTTGGGTCGGGGGATGGTACTGGAGCGCGTCCGCCTGCTGGAAAAGAGCGGCGGGCGCTCGGGCGAGTGGAAGGCGGAGGGCGATGACTGAGCGCCGTGCCGCGGTGCTCACGGTGTCCGACCGCTGCGCCGCGGGTCTCGCCCGCGACACCGCCGGCCCGGCGGTGTCGGCGCTGCTCGGCGAGCGCCTCGGCCTGACGGTGGTGTGGGCCGGTGTGGTACCGGACGAGGTCGACGCCGTCGCCGGCACGTTGCGGCGCCTGGTGGCGGAGGGTCACGCTCTGGTGGTGACCGCCGGCGGTACCGGGTGCGCCCCCCGCGACATCACGCCGGAGGCCACCCGGGTGGTGCTCGAGCGCGAGGTCCCCGGGCTTGCCGAGGCGATGCGGGCGGCGTCGGCCAGGATCACGCCGCACGCCTGGCTGCAGCGCGGGGTGTGCGGCATCGCCGGGAGCACTCTCATCGTCAACCTTCCGGGCAGCCACAAGGCAGCGGTGGAGAACCTCGAGGCGATCCTCGAGGTGCTGCCTCACGCCCTCTGCATGCTGGCCGGTGATACCGAACATCCGCAGAGTGACGGCGGGCGGGGAACCGGTGACGCGGGCTGAGACGGCGTCGGCGGATCTGTGCTCCGGGAGGTGAGTGGGGTTGGGAGGAGCGGGGGATGGTGGTTGTGGATGCTGCGGATACCGGCTCCCGGGCGACGGCTGAGCCGCCGCCCGTCGGCGCGTTCGCGAAGGGGGCGACGGCAGTGGCTGCCTGACGGCAACATAGCCCCCTTCGCGAACACGCCGAGTCGCCTGCCTGGTCGTTTGGGGCAACTGCTCCGAATGGCACGGGCCGTGAGTGCCCCCCCGGACACTGTTTCCGCGATCGCGCTACGAACGAGGAGGCGCCTCAGGAAAAGTGTTCGGGACGGCACGTCCGCCGGAGGATCCCTGCTCCGAGGCGGCCTCGGGTCGATTCTGCGGAGCGCGTGAGGGCACGCCGCCGTGGCGGAGCCACGGCCGGACCCCGGCGGCACCCCTGGCCTTCGTCAGGTCGTGTGCTCGCCGCTCTCGGGGTTCGTCGGCTTCCGGCGCAGGGCGAGCACCGCGCCGGCGAGGCCGCCAGTGGTCGCCGTGAAAAGCAGTGCCCAAAGGTGGGCGGCGAGGCCGGACGCTGCGGCGTCCGCCAGGGGGATGCCCAGGGCCGTGAACGCGGCGGTCCAGCCGGCTTCGAGGGTGCCCAGGTTGCCCACCAGGTTGATGGGTACGAGATTGGTCACGGCAGCGGCCGCCGATCCCGCCGTCACGGTGGGCAGCGCCCACCGGTAACCGAGCGCGATGAGCAGTAGCCAGGTGTAGACCCAGACACCGGCCCACATGAGCAGCGAGGCGACCACCGCCGCAGCGAGCCGGGCCGGAGCCCGCCGCAGCTCGTCGAGGCTGCGGCGGAGACGACGCAGACGTCGGACCTGGCGCCGCCAGCGGGCGCCGCGGGGTGCCAGCAGGCGGCTGGCGAAGCGGTCGGCAGCCGCCAGCAGGGCGGGCAGCAGGAGTGCCGGGAGCAGCAGGAGCGCTGCACCGGCCAGGGCGGCCGGATGGCCGAGCCCCGACACGGTGAGGAGGGCGGCGGCGGCCCATGCACCCAGAGCGGCGAGGTCGAGGGCGCGGGCCGCCAGCAGTACGCCAGCGCCGCGGCTCAGGTCGAGTCCGCCGTGGCGGCGGAGCAGCAGGGGCAGGGCGAGCTCACCCGCCCGCGCCGGCACCAGCTGGGCGGCAGCCTGGGCGGCGGCAGCCACTGCGATGGCCGCCAGGGGACCGGGCCGCCTGGCGAGGATGCTGAGACGGACGCCGCGCACCGTGACGGTGGCGAGGAAGACGGCTGCAGCAAGGGCCACCCAGGCGAGATCGGTCTCGGCCAGCCGTCGGGCGACCAGCGTGGGGCCGGCCAAGGCCAGAACCCCAAGGACCAGGACGAGGGCGACGAGGGCGCCGGCCGGGCGCAGCCAGCGTCCGGCCGGCGGCTGCTCAGATGCCGCCATTAGGCGGGCCGCCGCGCTGGCGCTCCACCACCTCCTCGAGGAGACGGCGGTTCACCGCGATGAGGTCGGCCACCAGGCCAACGACCCAGATCTGCACCCCGACCACCACCAGGATCACCGCCAGCAACAGTGACTGTACGTGGCCGGCCGGATTGTGGCCGACCACGTAGTAGTAGAGGAAGCGCACGAGCAGGATCATGCCGGCCAGCACCGGCAGCCACCCGAGCCGGAGGAAGATCCGCAGCGGGTTGTACAGCACCACGATACGCGCGATGCTCTCCAGCGAGTGCAGCACGTAGCCGAGGTTGGATCGGAAGAGGCGCGAGGGCCGCCGAACCTCCGGGTTGACGCGGACCGGCACCGAGACCACCCGCAGCCCCGCCTCGCCGGCCTGGAGGATGGTCTCCAGCGTGTAGGTGAAGCGGGTGAAAACCTGCAGCTTGAGTGCGGCGGCCCGCGAGAGGGCGCGGAACCCGGAGGTGGCGTCGCGTACCTCGGTGCGCGACAGGCGCCGCACCACCGCCGAGCCCAGACGCTGCAGGATCCGCTTGATGAACGAGAAGTGCGGGAGGGTCTCCACCTGGCGGTCACCGATGACCATCTGGGCCTCGCCGGCGACGATGGGGGCCACCAGGGCAGGGATGTCGCGGTGGTCGTACTGACTGTCCGCATCGGTGTTGACGATGACGTCGGCGCCGAGCTCGAGCGCGGCGCGCAGGCCCGTGGCAAAGGCTACCGCCAGGCCGCGGTGGGTGTGGAGCGGCACGACGCGGGCGCCATGCGCGCGGGCCACTTCAGCGGTGCGGTCGGTGGAGCCGTCGTCCACGACCAGGACCTCGACCTCGTCGCAGCCCGGGACCTGGCGCGGCAACGATTCCAGCGCCACGCCGAGGTGTGCCTCCTCGTCCCAGGCCGGGATCTGGATCACCAGCTTCATTCCGTCACCCCTCCCGGCCGCCCGCGGCTTCGACGTATCGCCGCCGCCCCCAGGGTGATCAGGCCGAGAACCCCGAGCAGGCTGGTAGCGTACCAGACCGCCGGCAGGCGCGCCGTCAGCCGTACCTCATGGCGGCCGGTGTCGAGAGGCAGCCCCACGAAGAGGCCATTGACCAGCACCGGCCGGCATCGGCGCCCGTCGACGGTGATGCGCCAGAGGCGGGCCGTGACCTGGAGCGAGCTCACCAGAACTGCCGGCGCCGCCAGATCGACCTCGAGACGGTAGTCGGTGGGCGACCACCCGGCCAGCAGCACCCGCTCGCGGGCGCCGGCGGGTGGCGCCGTCAGGGCGGGGCCGAGACGGGCGGCATCCTCGGGAGCCACCACGGCCTGCCGGTTGAGGTCGAGGGGGGGATCGGCGTTGAGCAGGGTGTCGAGGTTGCCGGGCACCAGTCTGCGAACCGGATGGAAGCGTGGCGTCGCGCGCCGGTTCTCCCAGATGCGCAGGTCCGCGTGCTCGGCGGCGAGTACGTAGCCCGACGTGTCGAACGAGAGGCCGAGGTCCGCGGAGACCACGCGGCCGCGGAAGAGGAGGCGCCCGGCCAGGCTGCCCGCCGTCGGGGTGGTGCGGAGCGACACGGGCGTGCCGGGTCCGAGGGGGCGCAGGGTGAGGCGGTAGCGGCGCCCCTCGGGCAGCCCGGCCGGCAGGTCGAGCCAGGCGATGCCGTCATCGGCGAGGTCACCTACGATCAGATTCCACTGGCCCGCCTGGGCGTCGGCCACCTCGTCCACCAGGGTGGCCCGCAGAATGCCCTCGGCGGGGCCCGTACCGGGCACCGCCGCCGTCACGCCGATGCGTGAGCACCCGGCCGGCAGCTCCAACCCCTGCACCACGGTGTCGCCCGGCCGCAGCGGTCTCAGCAGCCCGGTGCGGGGCTCCACCTCGATGGTGTGCTGGCCCAGTGCGTACTCCACCAGGCGGAGGCCGGGCGGCTCGAGGACATAGCGAGCGCCCAGGGCGTCCAGGTAAGGATGGGTGTAGTCGACGGTCGCCGCGTTGAGGCGCAGGAGGCGGCCGAAGTGCCCCCACACCTGCGGGTCCACCGCCTGCAGCCAGCGCCGGTAGCTGGTGGTGGAGGCGAACTGCGAGCGCAGGTCCTCGATGCCGAACGCGGTGGCGGTATCCGGCCACAGGGTGTCCTGCAGGGGTGCCACCCGCCACGGGACCTCGGCGGTGTGAGCCTGGACGAAGCGGATGCCCTCGGTCGGAGCCAGCCGGGCGTCGTTTGGGCGCAGGTAGGGCAGCAGATGCCCGGCCACCATCCCCTGCTCCAGCGCTACCGCGACGCCCACCGCGAGAAGGAGGAAACGGGCTGACGCAGGGCGGGGTAGGCGCGCGAGGGCGTCGGCCCCGGCGGCCGCGAGAGCCGCCACTGCCAATGCCAGCAGCGGCGAGAGCCGCCAGGTGGGCACCGGCGCCATCAGCGGGAGGTGGGCGAGGAGCGAGCCCAGAGGGCGAAGGGCGAGGGCCAATCCCACCCCGACTCCGGTGAGCAGCCACAATCCAGTGTCACGGCGTCGGGAGGCCACTCCCATCGCGGCTAGAGCCAGTGCCACCCAGCCCACCGCAAGGGTCGCCTGGTGGAAGGTCGTCGTGCCCAGCGCCTCGGGCGGCGCCCAGGTGTCGCGGCGGGGGTCTCCGAAAGCGTAGGGATCCACCAGCAGGTGCAGCGTGGCGGACCCCCAGCCGCCGTGGCGGGGGACGCGGTCGAGCGCGCCGGAAGGGCCGAGGAAACGGGTGAAGAGTCCCAGAGATGGTGCCAGCACCGCCACCGCCACCACGAAAGCCACGGCAGTCACTGCGAGTCCGTGCAGCATCGCCCGACGCCGGGCCGGAGTGGCGCCGGCGAGTCGGTAGAGCGCCCAGCCAAGCGCTGCGTAGCACGCCACCACGGTGGGCGCCGGGGCGCCAGCGGCGAGGAGAGCCAGCCATACCAGGGCGGCGGTCGCCCCGTGACGCCGCGGAACAGGAGCGTCGAGAGCTCGGTCCACCGCCCACAGCAACAGGGGCAGCAGCGCGGTGGCGCCGGAGGACGGCCACAGCCACCGGGTCGCCACGCTGGCGGCGAGGGCGTAGGCGGTGGCACCCACCGCGGCGCCCAGCTCGGAGGCGCCGCGCCGTCGCAGCAGGAGAAAGGTGCCGATGAAGGCGGCCAGCAGCTTGCCCAGTACTAGCAGGTTGCCGAACAGTGTCGGGGGGAGCCAAGGCAGAAACGGCAGCACGAACGGCGAGAGCAGCCCGGTGTTCCACATCAGGGTGCCCGGAACTCCGCCGGCCAGGTAGGGGCTCCATACCGCGGTGGCGAAGCCGTCCCGTTGGGCTTCCACCATGAGCGGAAGGTAGGCTGTCGCCGGCTCCTCCAGCTCGGGGTTCGTCACCTCCACCGGGGGGTGGACGGCCCGCCACGGCGGGTCGTTGAGGACGACGTCGAGGGGTGACACCACCCGGCCGAAGAAGAGGGTGGGGAAGAACACCACGACCACGGCGAAGAGGGCGAGCCCCGTCGCCGCTGCGGGAAACTTCCGGTGCTGCACGGCGGCATTATGTGGGATCAGTGGTTGAAGGGGCAAACGGGCTCCCGCCGACCAACCCGGTCAACGGTGAGGAGCCGCGAGGAGGAGGGCGGGGGCGCTCGGTTGACAGGGGGGCCGTCACGGGCCGCCACGGCTGCGGCCTCAGTGCGGGCGATCGTCCTGGGCGGGGGCGGGGGCGGGGGCGGCGGTCCGTGCGCGCTGTGCGTCACTCGTCACTCTTGAGGTTCTTCGGCGTCGCGCGAGCCTCACTCCACTGCGGGCTCCCTCGGCGCATCGAGGTACGGGAGGAAGGGGATCGTCGCCATCGCCGGCCAGGTGGCTATGAAGGTGAAGCCGAAGTAGGCGGTGAAGCCCACCGCGTCGGCGACGAAGCCGGAGAGGACTCCGGCGAAGGTGGCCGAGACGGTGGCGATGCCGGTGGCGATGGCGAAGTGGGCCGCCTTGAAGCGCGGCCGCGTGGTGCGCATGACGAAAACCATGAAGGCGGCGGTACCGAGACCGGCGCCGAAGGCCTCCACCACGATGAGCCCACCCACCAGGCGCAGGTCGGCGTGGCCCAGCTCCGGGTGCTGGAAGATGCCGCGGTACCACCAGGCCATGACCATGTAGAGCAGGTTCAGGAGGTTTTGGGCCAGGACGAAGGGCCAAATCCAACGCTTGAGACCGCCGCGGGCGATGAGAAAGCCGCCCAGCAGGCCGCCGGCGATGGAGGCGAGGATGCCGAAGGTGCCGTAGGCGATGCCGTAGGCCGCTCGCGACACGCCGATGTCGCGCAGGAAGGGGTACGCCATGTTGAGGAGGAAGGACTCTCCGGAGCGGTACGAAGCGACGAACAGGAGAATTACTCCCACGCGCGGCTGGTCGAGGTAGTCGACGAAGGCGAGGGCGTAGGTGGACTCCGACGCGTAGAGACGCTCCCGGAGCTTGCGCGCCTGGGTGGCGAGAACCGCCAGCACCGCCAGCAGCGCCACCACGATCCAGCGCGGGAGCTGCCGTGCCAGCTCCTCTCGGAATCCCGTCGCCTCGGGTCGCTGCAGCAGCACGAGCCCCGCCACCAGCCCCGCCGCAGCGACCGCCACCAGAGCCGCCCGGTCGGGCTGCAGCAGGGGCCGCACGAGCACCGAGGCCGGCGCCTTGGGCTCCTCCTGGCGCGGCAGGCGCAGTCCGTGCACCAGCAGCAGGGTACCCAGCGCGGCGCCGGCCAACGCGAAGGCCACTGGGAACGAGGTTACCCCCGAGAGGAAGACGATGCCGCCGCCGCCGGCGACCATGGCGAAGCGGTAGAAGCCGGCCTGGAAGCCAACCCAGCGGGCCTGCTCGGTGCGGTCGAGGGCCTCGAGGTAGTAGCCGTCCACGGCGATGTCGTGGGTGGCTGAGGCAAGAGCGATGACGAGAAACAGCACCGCCACCACCGGTAGGGCGGAGGGCAGGCCCGAGCCCACGGCCAGGAGCAGCACCAACCCGGTGAGCACCGCCTCGGCCGCCAGCAACCAGCGTCGCTTGGTGGCGACGGTGTCCACCAGCGGGGCCCACAGGAACTTCAGCGTCCACGGTAGGCCGTAGAGTGAGGTCAGCCCGATGGCCTCGAGGCTCGCACCGGCGTCCTTGAAGTAGACGGTGGAGAGCTGGCGTACAAGGGAGTAGGGAAAGCCCTCGGCGAAGTAGGTGGTCATGACCCACCACGGCCAGGGACGCGGGCGGGAAGGCTCGGGCATGACCGGTATCCTACACGTACCCGCCCGACCGCCCGGTGATGAGGTGATGAAGTAATGAGGTGATGAGGGCCCCCGCCCCCGGTCCGAGTCCCGGCCTCGGTCGCGGTCTCCGGATCCGGTCGCGGTACCGGACCCGGTGCCGGACGCGGTACCGGTCCCCGGCCCCGGCTAACGCTCCGCGGCGGGTTCGGCGGTCGCGATCGCGTACTCCGGCTCGAGCTCGGTTTCGCGCTGGCGCTCCCCGGCCGTGAGCTCGCCGCCCGCGAGCCGGACGCCGAGCTCGTCCTCGAACGCCGGCACCAGAGCGGACTCGAGCTCACCGCGGTCCACTGGTCGGCCCAGCTCGGCGGTGAAGGTGGTGACGTGCGGGCGGAGGAGGCGGTCGTCGGCCAGGCCCATGGCGCCGGCCTGGAGTGGACCGTTCCAGTCCAGGAGGATCGCGCCGTGCTGGAGGATATGGTTGCCGTGCACCCGCACGGCCGAGCCCGCCAGCTTGCGCCCGCGTACCACCACCTCGCCCCCTGCCGGCGCCTCGAAGCAAGGCACCGCGGTGCGGGGGCCGGGCAGCACCAGGTTGACTTCGCCGGGGGTGAGCTCGGCGTCGACGCCGAAGGAGCGGGTGGCGCGAACCAAGGCTGCGCACACCGCCCGGTACGCCTCCTGTACCGCCCGTGGCAGCGGCGGTCGCCCCAGCGGCGCCACCACCGAGTAGGTGAGCTCGAGGTGGTGGAGCACGGTGCGGCCGCCGGTGGGACGGCGCACGACGTCGAGCCCCCGGGCGCCGCAGAAAGCGAGATCTGCGGCACTCTCCGGTTGGTGGCGGCCCAGGGAGAGGCAGGCCGGCTCCCAGGCGTACAGCCGCAGCGTGGGAGGGGACGCCGTGGCCACCGCCGCCTCCAGCAGCGCCACGTCGCGGGCCATGTTTCGGGAGCCCGGGAGGGCGGGGTCGACGAGCAGCCGCCAGGCCGGACCGGTCACCGGGGCTGGCCGTCCAGCGCCGACCAGCGCAGCCAGGCCGAGGCCCATGGTTCGCCGTGGTCCCACAGCGAGCGTGTGAAGCTCTCCACCCACGGGTCGAAGCCGGGGATCACCCGCAGGTTGTCCTCCTCAGCGAGAACGTGGGGATCGGTGGCCACCGGTTCCAGCGCGGCCGCCGCCCGGCGCAGGCGCCAGCCCCAGGAACTCTCCTCGTAGCACTGGTCGAGGCGCCGCGCCCACAGGCGCAGGCGGGCGGACGTGCGTATCGCCCCGGCGTTGAAGCCGCGCGGCACCAGCGACGGGATGACCGCCTCCATGCCGAGGGTGTGCAGGGTGACCCCCACGCGACGCTCGAGGGCGTGCAGGCCGCGGCTCACGTCGGCATGGAAAAGGGAGTTCTCCAGGCGGTCCTCGAGGCCGGCGCCCTCGCAGCCGTCGAGGATGCGGTGGCGGTCCTTGGGGGTGAGCAGCAGCGGCGCCGCCACCGCAAACGTGGCGCCGGCACGCTGCAGCGCCGTGATCCGCTGCTCGGCCTCGGCGGCGGCGCCGGGAAAGGGAAAGAGACCCAGCACCGCGCCCCACTGCTTCCCGCTCCAGGCGTCGGGGAGCCTGACCTGGTCGGCCAGGGGCGAGGGCAGCACCGGCAGGAGCCCCGTAACGCGGTTACCGTCGTCGTCTGGGACTCCCACGTCGGCCGGTGTCAGGGAGGGGTCGTCGATCACCACGAGCATCGCCCCGCCGGTCTCGAGGAACGCTGTCACTGCCTGACGACGCGCGGCCGCCACCCGAGCGAAGGCGAGCGCCCGTACCGGCTGGCGAGGCAGTGAGTCGTGCGACGGCAGCACGCGCAGCGGAGCGTCCTCCCAGGCGATGCCCATGCGCAGCGGGTCGAGGGAGACCTTGGGGCCGGGTAGGTAGCCCGGGCGCAGCACGTGGGTCACCGGGAAGAGGTCGAGGAAGGCGGGCTCGATCCTACGCACCGGGGCTCTCCCCGCCGAATGCTTCCCACAGCGCGGAAGCACGCTCCGGCCCCACTGCCCGCAGCACGTACTTGGCCAGCATATCGGTCTCGAGGTGCAGTTTGGCGCCGGGCCGCAGGCCGTCCAGCACCGTGGCGCGCAGCGTCTCCGGGATGAGCGCCACCTCGAACCAGTCACGGCCGAGCTCGGCCACGGTGAGGGAGACCCCGTGCAGGGCCACGCTGCCCTTGGGCGCCACCTCGCGGGCATGCTCGGCCGGCAGCGTCACCCGCCAGCGTGAGAACGCGCCCTCGGTTCGGATCTCCAGGACGCGGACCACGGCGTCCACGTGCCCTTGCACCAGATGTCCGCCGAGGCGCTGGCTCAGCCGCAGGGCTCGCTCGAGGTTGAGCCCGTCACCCGGACGTACGTCGCCCAGCAGAGTGCGCGCGAGGGTCTCCGGCGAGACGTCGGCGACGAAGCCGTCGGCGCTCGGCTCGAGCACGGTGAGGCAGGCGCCGTTCACCGCCACGCTGTCACCATGGCGCGGCGCCTCGGCATCGGGCCAGGTTGCAGCTACTTCCAGACGCGCCCCGCCGCTCGCCCGGACCAGGCGGCGGACCCTTCCGACGCTCTCGATCAGGCCGGTGAACATGCCGCCTCCTCGCGCACCACCGCGCGCAGCTCCAGGTCCTCGCCGTGGCGCACGGCGGCTTCAAAGCTCAAGCGTCTGGCGTCGGCCAGGGCGGCCACGCCGGTGCCGGCCACCGCTGCCGGGGCCGTAGTGCCGCCGAGCAGCATGGGCGCCACGAAGAGCACCGTCTCGTCCACCAGGTCGTGATCGACGAACGTGCCGTGTACGCGGCCGCCGCCCTCCACCAGCAGCGCCGCCACCGGCTCGCGCGCCAGCGCCTCGACCAGGGGGGTGACGGCGACCCGGCCATCGGCGTCGGCGGCCAGCTCGAGCAGGCGCACGCCGGTTCCTGCGAGCGCGGTGCGCGCCGCCGCGGGGGCGGCGGCGGTGTGCACCACCAGCGTCGCCGCCGGATGCTCGCGCACCACCCGCGCAGTTGGAGGAGTGCGCAGCCGCGAGTCCAGCACCACCCGCAACCAGCGTGACGACGGGTTGCGGCCGAGACGGCGGGTGAGGCGCGGGTCGTCGGCGAGGACGGTCCCGACCCCCACCAGGATGGCGTCGTGCTCCTCGCGCAGCTCGAGACCGCGCTGCCGGGCGGGCTCACCGGTGATCCACTGTGACTCGCCGGTGCGGGTGGCGATGCGCCCGTCCAGTGACACCGCCGCCTTGAGGGTGATCCACGGTCTCCCCCGCTCCGCCCACCGCAGCCAGCGGCGGTTGACGCGGCGTGCGTTCGCCGCATCGAGACCCACCGTCACCTCCACGCCCGCGGATTCGAGGCGCTCGATGCCGCCGGCGGCCTTGTGGTGGGGATCACGCACCGCCACGACCACACGGCTGATTCCGGCTGCGAGGACCGCCTCCACACAGGGAGGGGTCTTGCCGTGGTGGGCGCAGGGCTCGAGGGTCACGACGAGGGTGCCCCCCTCCGCCCGTTCGCCCGCATGCGCCAGGGCCGTCACCTCGGCGTGGGGGCCGCCGAAACGGGCGTGGTAGCCTTCGCCGACGAGCTCGCCATGGCGATCCAGCACCACCGCGCCCACCATCGGGTTGGGTGACGCGCCGCAGCGGCCGAGCTCAGCGAGCTCCACTGCCCGAGCCATCCAGGCGGCGTCGGGCTCAGACACCGGCAGATTCCGTCGACGGCGGCGTGGCCGGCAGGTCTGGCTCAACGCTCGAGGTCGAGAAGGGCATCTACGAACTCCTCGGAGTGGAAGGGGAGGAGGTCGTCCACCCCCTCGCCCACGCCGACCCACCGTACGGGCAGGTTGAGTTGGTCGGCGATGGCCAGGATCACACCGCCCTTGGCGGTGCCGTCGAGCTTGGTGAGCACCACGCCGGTCACCCCGGCGGTGGCGCCGAAACGCTGCGCCTGCTCGATGCCGTTGGAGCCGGTGGTGGCATCCAGCACGAGCAGGACCTCGTGTGGGGCGTCGGCCACTTCCCGGGCCACCACGCGACGCACCTTCTCCAGCTCGTTCATCAGGTTGGTGCGGGTGTGGAGACGCCCGGCGGTGTCTACCAGGACCTCGGCCGCCCCTCGGGCGCGGGCGGTGGCGATGGCGTCGAAGACGACCGCGGCGGGATCGGCGCCCTCGCGCTGGTGGATGACCGGGGCGCCCACCCGCTCGCCCCACACCTTGAGCTGCTCCACCGCAGCCGCCCGGAAGGTGTCGGCGGCGGCGAGCACCACCTCCTGGCCGGCCTCGCGGCGCCTCTTGGCGAGCTTGGCGGCGGTGGTGGTCTTTCCGGTGCCGTTGACGCCCACCAGCAGGGTGACGCGGGGCGGCGCCGCGTTGGCGATGGCAGGGTGCGCGGCCTCGGCGGCAGACAGCAGCTCCACCAGGCGTGCCCGTAACGCCGGCCGCAGCTCGCCGGCGTCGGTGATGCGACCGGCGCGCACCGCGCCGCGCAGCTCGTCCATGAGCCGCAGCGCCAGCTCGACCCCGGTGTCGGCGGCCATGAGCGCCTCCTCCACCCGATCGAGCTGCTCGTCGGACACAGGGCCCTCGTGACGGAAAGCTTCGCCCACCTTCTCGAGGAACTCGGTGTGGGTCATGAACAGACCGCGCTTGAGCTTGTCCAGAATCCGTGCCATCACACCCCCGGCAGGAGCGGCTGGAGCGCGTCCGGTCAGGCCAGCTCGCGGGCGAGAATCGAGGCCGTCCGCCCCAGGTGGTAGAGCGCCTGCGCCTGGGAGCCGGTGCGTTCCAGCACGAGCACAACATAGTATCCGCCGGGAAGGAGGTGCGTCAACGCGATCAGCTGCTCGTTGACAACCGTGTACGACTTCAGGGTTCCGAACGGCAGGGCCGCGAGGGCCTCCTCCACGAGGCGTTTGAAGATGCTGTGGTACGCCCCTTCGACCTTGAGACCGTAGGTGTCGTCGAAGCGGGTCACGAAGTCCACGGTCTCGCCCTCCTCGTCGAGAAAGATGGCGCCGACCGCCGCGGGGACGTCCACCAGCAGATTCGTCAGCAGGTAATTGAACGGCATCATTTCCCTGTGAGCAGCTGCTGGGCCTCGTCGGCGGCGCTTGAGCCGGGGTCTGCGGAGATGACCTGCTCGAGGTAGGGGCGGGCCTCCTCGGTGCGCCCGTTCTGCATCAGCAGGCGGCCCAGGCGCAGCGTCGCCTCGAGCTTGTCGGGGAACGCGAAGTGGGCCTGCTCCATGCGTGAGATGGCGGCATCGGGGTGGCCCTGCTGCTCGGCGATATCGGCGAGCCGCAGAAATGCCTGGTAGACCGGGCTGGGCGAGTCCGCGGCGCGGCGGAAGTTCTCCTCGGCGGCGAGCAGGTCGCCGCGCTGCATGTAGGTCATCCCGAGGTTGTAAAAGACCTCCCACCGGTGGGGGTAAGTGGTGTCGGAGAGCACCGCCATGAAGTCCAGCTCGGCCATGCGGTACTGTTGGAGGGCGAGGTAGGCCGCGCCCCGGTTGTTGCGCGCGTCGGTGAACGACGGTACCAGGTCGAGAGCCTGGCTGAACGCCGCGACCGCCTTGTCGTACTGCTCCATCTTGAGGTAGCACAGGCCGATCATGTTGTGGGTGGTGGCGTTGCCGGGCTGCAGCCTGGAGGCTTCCTGGAACTTGGCGAGGGCATCCGGATAGCGTGCCTGCTGCAGCATGGCCGAGCCCTGGCGCATGAGAGTGAAGGGATAGAGCGAGTCTACGGTGGACCTGCCGGCGGCCTCCGTCGTGCCCGTTTGGCCGCCACCGGAGGCGCACCCGGTGAGGCCGAGGGCGAGACCGAGTGCGAGGGTGAGGAGGAGTGCTATGGGTCGATTCATTGAGCCTCCTGGACCGGGAGGTCCCTCGGCACCGGCGGGGTGATGTCGCCGGTGCGTACCGCCGCCGAGAACGCATCGACGACCTCGGGGTCGAAGCGCGTGCCAGCCATGGCCCGCATCTTGGCCATGACGTGCTCGGCGGGCATCGCCCTCTGGTAGGGCCGGGTGGTGGTCATGGCGTCGAAGGTGTCGGCCACGCACACGATGCGCGCCACCATGGGAATCTGCTCACCGGCGAGGGCGTCGGGATAGCCCGTGCCGTCCCAGGTCTCGTGATGGTTGCGGATGCCCGGGATGATGTCCTTCAGCATGCTGATCTGCGCCATGATCTGCGCCCCGATGGCGGGGTGTTGCTTCATGGTCTCGTACTCCTGGTCGGTGAGCCCGCCGGGCTTGTTCAGGATCTTGTCCTTGATACCGAGCTTGCCCACGTCGTGGAGAATGGCAGCGATGCGGATGGTGAAGACCTCGTCCTGGCTCATCCCGAGGTGACGCGCGACGGCCATGGAGTACGAGCTCACCCTCTCCGAGTGGCCGCGGGTGTAGGGATCCTTGGCGTCGATGGCTGCGGCCAGGGTGCGGATCGTCTCGAGGAAGAGCTCCTGGTTCTGCCGCAGTGCATGCTTGAGACGCCGCACCAACGCCTCGACGTTTCCGGCCATGTGGTTGAAGTTGCCCGCCAGCCGCGCGATTTCGTCGCGGCCGCGGACGTCGGCGCGGACCGCGAGATTGCCCTCGGCCACCTGGGTTGTGACGCCGGCCAGCGTCTGGATCGGACGAAGGAGTCGGCGACCCAGCGCGAGGCCGATGCCGAGGGCGAGCAGCGCCGCGATCAGGGTCACCACCAGAGTGCGGGTCTGCATCGCCCGCACCGTCGCGAAGGCCTGGGCCAGGGGGCGCTCCACCACGACGCCCCAAGCGGGCCACGCGATGGGGCTCACTGAGCCGAGCACCTCGCCGACGACGTTGTCCAGCGGATGTGGGTAGACCTGGGTCAGGCGCAGAGGCTTGCGCAGGAAGTCGTGCACCAACGGGGAGGCGGCGAGGCTGCGCCCCACAAAGTCGGTCCGCGACGAGACGACGGTATCGCCGTCTCCGTCGATGATGCTCACCAGGAGGCCGCCGAGGGCGTAGTCGGTGAGCCGCGACTCCAGGGCGCCCAGGTCCACGACACCGTCCAGCACGCCCCACTGCTCGCCGCTGGATGAGCGCAGCGGGTAGGCGAGCACGGCCACACCCGAGCGCAGGCTCGGCACCCGGACGTGCAGTTCCGAGGTGGGGGTGCCGCCCTCCATGACCTGCTTGTCGACCGCGTCAATCACCGTTTGGATGGCGCTCTCGGCGTCGGCAGAGAGGACGCGGGTGCGCACGTAGGCGCCGGCGCCATTGCGGTTGACGATTTGCAGGTGCAGGAATGTCGGGTCGCGGCGGGCGATCGCCTGGAGCAGCGCCTCGGCGGAGTCCTGGTCAACCGGCGGACCGGCCTCGAGGGCGCGGGCGGTGCTCTCCAGCTGGGTGCGGTGGGCTGCGAAGAACAGGGAGATCTCGCTGGCGAGGCCGGCGGCCTGACGAGCCAGGTATTGCTTCTCGAGAGTGCGGAGGTAGTCGCGGTTTTGTTGCGCCAGCAGGAGGCCCACCACCACCACAGGTACCACCGTCACCAAGACCAGAGTGGCTGCGATGGGATAGGTAAGACTCGAGCGGAAACGCGCAAACGGACCCATGTGGACCACGGGTGACTATATCATGCGCCACGGGTGGCTTTGCGCCCGGCGGGCCAAGGAGATCGAGAATGACTGTTGATCGCGGGAGTGTGGGGGCGCTTGCTGCGCTGCTCGAGGGGGGCTGGCGCGATGTCAGCCGACCGCTTCACGACGGTACGCCGGTGTGGCCGGGTGACCACCCGGTGCGGCTGCACACCGAGCGGGCCCGATGGGGAGTGCTGTCCTGGATCGAGACGACGTGTCATGCGGGTACCCACGTGGACGCGCCCATGCACCTGGATCCCGCGGCGGCTCCGCTGGAGGCGGTTTCGCTGGAGCGGTTCCTGGGGCGGGCCGAGGTTGTGGGGGTTGGGAGTGGCAAACCGCTCGTGGGACCTGCGGATCTCCCGGCGGGCTGGCAGCCGCGGGCGCCGCGGCTGCTCCTGCGCAGTGGCAGCTGCCCCCCGGGCGCCGGTGCGGCGGACGGCTACACCGCGCTGGCACCGGAGCTAGTGCCGTGGCTGGCGGAGCGGGGCGTCGAGCTCGTGGGTGTCGACACACCCTCGGTGGATCCGTTCGACTCGGAGGAGCTGCCGGCACACCGTGCGCTGGCGACCGCGGGGCTTACCTGGATCGAGAATCTCCTCCTCGAAGGCGTCGACGACGGCCTCTACCTGCTCATCGCCCTGCCTCTGCCCCTGGTGGGCGTCGAGGCGAGCCCGGTCCGCGCGCTCGTGAAGCCGCTGATTCTCTGAGGCGCGGTGCAGCCGCCGGGGCACGCCGGCCGCTTCGCGGCCTACGGCCACTCGGTCGGCGCCGCTGCACACGCGAGCGTGTGCACGGCACCTCCCTCGCGTCCGGCCGTGGCTGCGCCAGGGCGGCGTGCCCGTACAGCCTCAGCGCGTTGGGAGCGGTGTGATGCTGTGTAGGCGCGCGACTTTCGCGCGCCACCCTTCGCGTTGCTGCGGAGTACCTCGTACAACTGAATCGCCCCCAATCAGCGGAGGAGGCTGAACACTGCCCCAAAGCACAGGCCTTCCGGCGGGCGTGCCGTCCTTGACGTCTTCCCTCAAGCGCGCTCTCCCTTGCGGTGCGTTGGCGGGAAACGTCAAGGGGGGCTCCCACGGCCCTTGGCGACCGGAGCAGTGGCCCCAAACAACCAGGCAGGCGACTCGGCGCTGAGGGCCCGAGGGCGGCCTGGTTGCCGTGCGGCAGCGCACGCCGTTGCCGCCCTCGGGTCCGCGCCGACGGGCGGCGGGCCAGCCGCCGCCCGGGAGCCGGTGCCCGCAGAACCCCCTGCCAGCAATCCCATGGCGCTCATCGAAGCCCCCCCCGTCCCGGAGCACAGGCCCTCCGCACGACGTGCCGTCCCGAACACTTTTCCTGGAGCGCTTCCTCATTTGCAGCCCGATCGCGGAAACAGTGTTCGGGGGGGCACTGACGGCCCGAAGCGCCCGGAGTACCCGCCCCAAACAACCAGGCAGGCGACTCGGCGCTGAGGGCCCGAGGGCGGCCTGGTTGCCGTGCGGCAGCGCACGCCGCTGCCGCCCCCGGGACCGCGCCGACGGGCGGTGGAGCCGCCCGGGAGCCGGTGCCCGCTTCAGGGCGTTGCGAGGCCTGCCGTGGACGACCACTCGTCGCTGTTGCCGGCCTCGTGGCCGGCCCAGAGGATGAGGTCGCCCGCCTCGATGGCGCCCATGTCACAGACGGCGGAGCCGTTGCCGTCGCCGTCGACGGGACGGGCGACGTGGCGCTGATCGAAGGGTGTGCAGCTCGTCCCGCCGGCGTCGATCACCGGGCTGGCCCCGGGCTTGGGGTACAGGCTCTGGTTGGACCCGCCCCAGTTGCGCAGGGGAAGGAGCACCGGATCGGTGGCCGGCAGGTCGCCCGCAGCGAGCTCGAGCCCGCAGGTGTTGTCACTGTCCAGGTTGTGTGAAAAGGCGATGGTTCCGGACCACAGGATGCAGTCCGACGGGCTGTTGCCGGCAATGATCGAATTCTTCCCGGTCAGGGTGTAGTCCAGCCCGGTGTAGATGCCGAACTCGATCCCGTAGCCGGAGTTGGCGTAGATGGTCGAGTTACTCACGGTCAGGCTGCAGTTGTAGGCGTACACGCCGCCGCCGCTGTTGAACGCGATGGTCGAGTCCAAGATGTTCGAGAACTCGGTGTTGCAGCTTTCCAGGAAGACCACCTCGGTGTCGCCCACGGCGTTGCTGTTGGCGGTCACAGTGGTGGAGGAGAGGCTGAGGGTGCCACTGCTGAGCACCGCCGCTCCCCACTGGTTGGTGACGTCCAGGTCGACGGTGGAGTTGTGGTCGAATGTACTGGCCTGGATAACCGCCCACGATTCGTGGGCGACCTGGAGGCCGCCGCCGGCGTTGGCCTGGTTGCCGGTGAGCCGTACTCGGGTGAGCCAGAGGTTGTTGCCCCCGTGGTAGATGCCGCCACCGCTCGCGGAGCCCGAGGTTACGGCGGATCCGTTCTGGATGGTGAGATCTTCGAGAGAGAGGTCGCCCATGAGGACCTGGAAGACCCTGTCGATGTGGTTGGCGTCGATGACGGTGGCGCCGATCCCGGCACCGGTGATGAACAGGGGCTCCACGACGTCGAGGTCTCCGGTTGCCGAGCCGTTCTCCTCGAGGCCTGTGAGGGACAGGACATAGTGCCCGGCCGGCACGGTGATGTCGTCGTGGCCGCTCAACGCATTCGCCTCCATGATGGCGGCGCGGAGCGTGCACACGCCGCTCGGTGTGGAGAAGCAGCTGCTGTCGCCGGGTACGGCGTCGATCTCGTCGAGAGTCGAGTTCACGGTGAACTCCGTGGCACCGGCGCACAACACACAGCCGAAGAGCACTGCGGCGAGGATCCTCGGGACCTTCATGGATCACCCCCTGCTGCCGAGATTCTCCCTGACAGACTAGGGAATCAGTGTAGCAGCCTCGCTGCTCTCTCGAGATTCTTTAGAATAGGAGGCCCTCGCATTCGCGACGACAACCCGAGATCGTCGGTCCATCGGGCCCGGGGCCGCGTCCGGGGCGGCGACCGAGACCGTGACGGAGCAGGGTTTCTCCGGTGGGACGTGCCACTTATGGCGTCTTCCCGGGAGCTCCTCCTCACTTGGAGCGCGCTTGGGGGAAACGCCATGGGTGGCAATCCACGGGTACACCCTTCGCAGCAGTGGCCTCGAACAACCAGGCAGGCGACTCGGCGCTGAGGGCCCGAGGGCGGCCTGGTTGCCGTGCGGCAGCGCACGCCGCTGCCGCCCCCGGGACCGCGCCGACGGGCGGTGGAGCCGCCCGGGAGCCGGTGTCCGGAGCATCGGGTCCGGACCGGGACGGGGATCGGAGACCGGGCCGCGTCCGGGGCCGGGGCAGGGGCAGGGACCGGGACCGGCACCGCGGTCCCTGCCGGGTCCTTGAGCGGTTGGAGGGGGAGCTTCTTCCATCTCCCGTCCCGCCCGTGTACCGTACGCCCTCGGGAGGTCCCCATGTCAGAGCACTCCACACCCCGAACCATCCTCGTCACCGGCGCCTCGTCGGGGATCGGCCTCGCCTGCGCCCGAGCTTTCCTCGCCCGGGGCGACCGGGTGGTGGCCCAGTACCGCTCGCAGGAGCCGCCAGTCCAGCTCCTCGCCCGGGAGTACCCCGACCGGGTGGTGCCGGTGCAGGCCGACCTCGCCACCGAGGCGGGCTGCGTCGCCGCTGTGGCCGCCGCCCACGGTCTCGATACTGTGGTGCACTCGGCGGGGATCTGGAACCATGGCCCGATCCGCGAGCTCGACGCCGGGCGCCTGGAGGAGATGTTCCGCACCAACACCTTCTCGGCCTTCTTCCTGGCGCGGGAGGCGGCGCGGATGATGACCCGGGGCAGCATCGTCTTCGTGGGCTCCACGGCCGGCCAGCGCGGCGAGCCGGGACACTCCCACTACGCCGGCTCCAAGGCGGCGCTGTGGGGCCTGGTGCAGTCCCTGGCCCAGGAGCTGGCGCCGGCCATCCGGGTCAACCAGGTGTCGCCCGGCTGGGTGCTGACGCCCATGGCCGCGCCGGCCCTCGGAGTTGCGGGGCGTGCCGAGCAGGTCCGTGCCACGGTGCCGCTCGGGCGCATCGCCGATGCCGAGGACGTCGCCCAAGCGGTGCTGTTTCTCGCTGACGACCAACGAGCCCGCCACCTCACCGGAGTCGACCTCCCGGTCTCGGGCGGCGCGCTGCTGCCGCTTCCCCGGGGCTGACGCCCGTCAGCCCGGCACTCCGGCGGGCTGTGGTCCGTCGTCCGTGGGCGCGCACTCCGACTCCGTCTGGGGAGCGCTGCCGAAGCGCAGGTACAGCACCGGCAGCACCAGCAGGGTGAGAAGGGTGGAGGTCACCACCCCGGAGACCACCACCACAGCCAGCGGGCGCTGGACCTCGGAGCCCACGCCGCTCGCCCACACCATGGGAATGAGGCCCAGGGCGGTGGTCGCCGCGGTCATGAGCACCGGGCGCAGGCGCAGCTCGGCGCCCTGGAGGATGGCGTCCCGCCGCGGTATCCCCTCGGCCTCGAGGTTGCGGAAGAACTCCACCATCACCAGGCCGTTGAGGATGGCGATGCCGAACAGCGCGATGAAGCCCACCGAGGCCGACACCGAGAGGTAGAGCCCCGACAGCTTGAGGCCCAGCACCCCGCCCACCAGGGCGAGCGGGATGTTGGCGAGGATGAGAAACACCGGGCGGGTCTCGCGGAAGTTGAGGTAGAGGAGGATGAAGATCAGCAGCAGAGCCACCGGCACCATGACGCGGAGGCGGGCCATGGCCCGCTGCTGCTGCTCGAACTGGCCGCCCCAGGTGACGTAGTAGCCGGTGGGCAGGGGGACGCTGTCGGCGAGCCGCTGCTGCGCCTCGGCCACGAAGCCGCCGATGTCACGGCCCACCACGTTGAGCTCCACCACTAGGCGGCGCTTGCCGTCCTCGCGCGAGATCTGCGCCGGCCCCCCCACGAGGTCGATGTCGGCAACCTCCCGCAGCAGCACCCGCTCGCCGGCCGGCGTGGCCAGGGGGAGCTCGCGGAGGTTGTCGACGTTGGCGGTGAACGCGCGCGGCAGGCGAACGACCACGTCGGTGCGACGGTCACCCTCGGGCACAGTGGTCACCACCTGGCCGCCGATGGCAGTCTCGATGAGGGAACGTACTTGGGCGACGCTGATGCCGAGGCGGGCCATGCGCGGACGCCGCATGGTGATCTCCAGGTAGCCGAGGCCTTCGACCGCCTCGGTCTTGACGTCGGCGGCGCCGGCGACCCCCGCGAGAACCGCCGCCATCTCGTCACCGAGGCGGGTGAGCTCGCTGAGGTCGTCGCCGAACACCTTCACCGCGATCTGCGACTTCACTCCCGAGAGGAGCTCGTCCACCCGCATCTGGATCGGCTGGGTGAACCCGAACTCGACGCCGGGGATCGTCGCCAACTTGTCGCGCAGCGCCGCCACCAGGCCCGCCTTGGTGCCGGCCGTCGTCCACTCGGAGCGCGGCTTGAGGAGCACGTACATGTCACTCTCACCCACTCCCATGGGATCGGCCGAGATCTCCGAGCGGCCCGTGCGGCTCACCACGTGGCTCACCTCGGGGAGCTCCATGATGGTGCGCTCGATGCGCTGCACGGTGTCCAGCGCCTGGGGGAGCGACACCGAGGGGATCTGGAAGGGCTGCACCACCACCGATCCCTCGTCCATGGTGGGGAGGAACTCGGTGCCCAGGGTGGGCGCCACCAGCGCCGCCACGACCAGGAGCCCCAGGGCCACGCCCACCACGATCAGGCCGTGGTCCAGGGCCCAGCGCAGCTGGGGCCGATAGAGGCGGCGGACGAGGTCGGCGGGGTGGGGGATGCGCCCGCCCCCGAACACCGGCGCCGGCTTGAGAATCAGCGAGGCGAGGGCGGGGATGAGAGTCAGGTTGAGGACCAGTGCGCAGCCCAACGCGATCGTGATGGTGTAGGCAAGCGGCGCGAACATCTTGCCCTCCATGCCCTGCAGCGAGGCGATGGGCAGGAAGACGACGATGATCACCGCGACCCCGAAGACGATGGGCCGGACGACCTCCACCGCGGCCTGGCGGATCAGGGCGCAGCGGTTGACGCCCTCGGACCGCGCCTCGCCAAGTAGGCGCACCGCGTTCTCCACCAGGACGATGGCGCCGTCGCCGAGCATGCCGATGGCGATGGCGAGGCCCGACAGGGTCATGAGGTTGGCCGACAGGCCCACCAGGTCCATGACCAGGAAGGTGGCCAGTGCCGCCACCGGCAGCTGCAGCGCCACCAGCAGGGCCGAGCGCAGGTGGCCCATGAAGAAGAGCAGCACCAGGACCACCAGCACGGCGCCTTGGAAGAGGGCGCTCTGCACCGTCCCGAGGGCGGTGTGGACCAGCTCCGAGCGGTCGTAGAAGGGCACGATGTCCACGTCGGGGGGCAGCGAGCGGCGGGCCAGCTCGAGCTTCTCGCGGGTGCCCTCCACAACGTCGCGGCCGGATCCCCCGCGCAGCATCAGGACGATGCCGGCGACGCTCTCGCCCTCACCGTCGCGGGTGATGGCGCCCTGGCGGATCTGCGGCCCGGTCTCGACGCTGGCCACCTGGCCGAGCAGCACCGGGACGCCGTCACGGTAGGAGATCACCGTGTTCTTGAGGTCCTCCACGCCACGCACCCAGCCGTCGCCGCGCACCACGTACTGCTCGCCGCCCCGCTCTACGAAGGAACCCCCGGCCACGCCGTTGTTGGCCGCCACTGCGGCGGCGAGCTCCTCGAGGGCGAGACCGTACCGGCGTAGCGCGGTGGGGTCCGCGATGACGTGGAACTGGCGCACCTCGCCGCCGAAGGAGTCCACTCCGGCGACCCCCGGGACCGTGCGCAGGATCGGCCGCAGCACCCAATCCTGGAGGGTGCGCAGCTCCATGAGGCTGTGGGTGTCGCTCTCGAGGGTGTACTGGTAGACCTCGCCGAGGCCGGTGGAGATGGGGCCGAGGCCGCTCTGGACTCCCGCCGGGAGCTCCCCCGTCACGGAGAACAGGCGCTCCATCACCATCTGGCGGGCGAAGTAGATGTCGGTGCCGTCGGCGAACACCACCGTCACCATGGAGAGGCCGAACTTGGAGAGCGAGCGCACCTGGGTGGAGTGCGGCAGCCCGGCGCATGCCTGCTCGATGGGGTAGGTGACCAGCTGCTCCACCTCCATGGGCGAGAGGGTGGCCGCCTGCGAGATCACGGTCACCTGGATGTTGGTGACGTCGGGAAAGGCGTCGATGGGCAGCTGGCGCAGGGCGGTGACGCCGGCCCCCACCAGCATCAGGGCCAGCAGGATCACCACTAGCCGGTGGGCGAGGGAGAGCTCCACCAGGCGGGTCATGTCAGCTCTCCCCGCCGGGCCCTCTGAGGAGCGCCGACTTGAGGAAGAAGACCCCGGTCGTGGCGATCTCCTCGCCGGGCTTCAGCCCCTCGAGCACCTCGTATGCGGCCTCGCCGCGCCGTCCGAGCGAGACCGGGCGCACCGCGAAGGTCTCGGGGTCGAGGCGCACGAACACCGCGTCGTGCTCGCCGATCCGGGTTACCGCCGTGTCAGGCACCGACGGCGCAGTGCGGGTGTCGCCGCGCTGCAGCGTGCCCTCGACGAAAACGCCGGGGAAGAGGTTGCCGGGGGCGTCGAGGATGTGCGCACGCACCATCACCGTGCGGGTCCGGGGATCGACCCGGGGGACCCGGGTTGTCACCTCGGCGTGCCCCGCCGCTACCGCGCGGCCCACCAGGCCGAAGCTGATGCGGTCGCCCCGGGTCACGCTGTGGGCCTCGTCGGGGGGGAGCTGCAGCTGCAGCTCCACCTGCTCGGGGTCGCCCAGGACCATCAGCGGTGCGTACGCTTCGATCCACTCGTACTGCTGCACCGGCAGGTCGAGGACCACGCCCGAGGCGGGTGCGCGCACCGTGAGGTGGGGCTCGGTCTCCTGCTCCTCGAGGTCACGGTCGACCCCCTCCTCGGTGTAGCCGAGGTCGAGGAGCTCGGCACGGGCCTGCTCGTAGGCGAGCCGGGCGCCCAGCGAATCCTGCGAGCGCCGTTCCAGCTCCATCCGGCTGATCCCCTCGAGCTCGTAGAGCTGGCGGCCGGCGTCGAGACGGCTCTGGGCCAGCTGCAGCTCGCGGTGGGTGCGCAGGAGCTCGCCGTGCAGGGAGAGCACCGCGTGGGAGTGCAGGGTGATGAGCGGCTGCCCGGATCGGACGTGGTCACCGGGGCTCACCAGGATCTCCTCCACGCGTCCGGCGACGATGGACTTCACCGACACCGTGCTGCCGGGTGCGCCGACGACCTGCCCCACCACCCGAACCTGGTCGGAGAAGGCGCGCGTGGCGACCGGGGACACCGCGACGCCCGCACGCGCCTGCTCGGCGGCGTTGAGGCGTACCGTGGCGGGCTCCGCGGCCGCGGCGCCGAGGGGCAGTGCGAGAACGGTCAGGACGGTCAGGGCGTGCTTCATGGCGAGACCTCCGAAAGGGGGAAGACGCTCTGGGCGCCGAGCACCCGGGCGAGGTCCACCCGGGCGGTCAGCAGGTCGAGGCGCGCGCCGATCAGCTGGGTGCGCACGTCGTCGAGACGCGAGAGACCGTCGATGTACACCAGGTAGGACACTGCGCCGAGGCGGAACTGCTCCGCCAGCGAGCGCTCGGCTCGGCCGAGGCTCTCCATCACCGGTTCCGCCTCGGCGAGTACGCGGGCGGAGTTGACGGCGGCGGCCTCGGCAGTGCGGGCCCGGCGCTCCAGCTCGCGAAGGGTGGCGGCGGCGTCGGCTCGGGCGGCGGCGGCGTCGGCTCGGGCGGCGGCGCTGCGCGCGCGGCCGGCGCTGCCCAGGGGCAGGGGCCAGCGGATCCGCATACCCACGGCATCGTAGGCGGGCAGGCCGCCCAGAGGCGGAAAGCGCTCCCACTCGGCTTCGGCCTCGGGGCGGCCCCAGGCGGCCTCGGCGAGGAGCGCGGCGCGCGACTCCAGCACCCGGGCCTGGGCCGTGGCGGCGCCGGCGAGGGGGCCGTCGGCCACCCGGGCCGCGAGCTCGGCCTCGGACGGCAGAGTCGCCGGCAGCCCGGCCAGCGTCACGAGGTCGCCGGCGACCGGCTCCGGCGCGTCGGGCCCGGCGAGCTCGGCGAGCCGGGCGCGGGCGGCGTCGGCGCCGCTCTCGAGCTGGTGGACGCGGCCCGCCTCGCGGAGGCGCTCGAGGTCCAGCTGGACCACCTCGATTCCCGCCACCTCGCCGAGATCGCGGCGATGGCTCTGCAGGGTCACCGCCTGCTCGAGTCGCTCCAGCCGACCGCGCGCCACCTCGAGCTCGTCGAGGGTGGCGGCGAGTTGGAGCCAGTCGCCCGCCACCCGGGCGGCGAGATCCTGCCGGGCCGCGCGGATGCCGGACTCGGTGAGGGCGCCGGCGTCGCCTGTGAGGGCGTGCACCTCCCGCCACTCCCACGGCGGGACGAAGGGCGCCGCGAGGCGGACCGAGGTCTGGGCGTTATCGCGGTGGCTGAACGAGGGGCCGATCCCTTCGCGCTGCCACTCCAGAGTCGGCGTTCCGGCGGCGGCGTCGGCGCGGTGGCCGGCGGCTGCGGCCGCCAGCTCCGCTCGCCGGGCCGCGAGGCCGGGGGCGTTCTGCCAGGCGCTCTGCACGGCGGCGTGGAGCCGCTCCAGGGCAGTGGGGGTGGCGCCGGCCGGGGTGGCGGCGAGGGCGACGAGGAGCGCTCCGATCAGGGTCGAGGGGGGTTTCATGGACCCTCCGGTGGGCCTGGTCGCCGCGCTGCGGCGGGATGATTCGTTTCGACTTCCGTGACGGTTTTCAGCGGAAATCTCGCAGCTTACACTTCCAATCTGACATCTCTAGGGCCTGTGTGCAAGGCGTACCGCTGATGTTTCCGGCCGCACTGCGGCAGAGTCGCGATCCCCGTCGTCAACAGCGGCCGCGTCGGGCTGCTTCCCGTAGAATGGCGGTCGTGATCTCGTCCAGTGATCAGGATGGCCCGGTCGCCGTCAGCCGCCGAGGCTTCGTGCTTCGCCTGGCAGCGGTGAGGAATGCGGGCGTCCCCCTACAATGAGCGGGTGAACGGGGAGACGGCGACCGGCGGGCAGGGCTGGCGCCCGGTGGTCGGGGTGGCCATCGCGGTGCTGGCGGTGTCCTTCGCGGCGGTGCTGGCACGGCTGTGCGTGGGCTCGCTGCATCCCCTGGCGGTGGCGTTCTGGCGCAATGCGTTTGCCGCCCTGATCCTGGTGCCGTGGGCGTGGGCGGCCTGGCGTCGGGGCCCGCGCGGTCCGGTGCCGTGGCCGGCCGTGGCCGCCGGGGTCTTCCTCGGAATCCACTTCGCTCTGTGGATCCCCAGCCTCTGGCTCACGTCGGTGGGCTCCTCGGTGCTGCTGGTGGCCACCCAGCCCCTCTTCGTGCTGCTGGTGTCGCCCCGCCTCCTGGGGGTGGCCACCACCCGTCGCAACGTTGCCTCCTTCGCCCTCGCCCTCATCGGCTGCGCGGTGCTGGGGTGGGGCGACTTCCGCGTCGACCCCAGTGCGCTGGCGGGCGACCTGCTGGCTCTCGGCGGCGCGGTGGCGGCGGCGGCCTACCTGCTGGTGGGCAAGCGGCAGACCGGTCGGGTCGAGCTGGTGCGCTACCTCCTGGTGGTGTACGGCACGGCGGCCCTCACCCTGGCGCTGCTCACTGCCGCCCTTGCGCCGTCGTTCCTACCCGAGCAGCGCATCACCTGGGTGTGGCTCCTGCTGCTGGCACTGGGACCGTCGTTGGTGGGCCACAGCCTGCTCAACTGGTCGCTGCGTCACACCACCGTGTACCGGGTCAACCTGGCGGTGCTCATGGAGCCGGTGCTCGCCTCGGTATGGGCGTGGGTGTTCCTGGCCGAGGCGCCCACCGGGTACCTGCTCGTGGGCGGCGCCCTGGTCCTCGGCTCCCTGGCGGTGGAGTTCGTGAGCCTGGGGCGGGCGGCGGCCGTTGCGTCGGTGGTAGGAGGTGAAGAGTGAAGAGTGGGCGCGCTCCATGTGTCCGGGCTCTCGGCTCCGCGAATTGCCTCCACTCCAGGCGGCTTGCGGAGCATCCGGCTGCTGCGAGGGTGGGTGAGTGAACTCTCTACTCTTCACTCTCTACTGCCGGGGCGGCGCGGCCGCCCGGGCGTCGAGGCATTCCCGCAGCTCCTCCGCGAGGATCCTCATGTCGAAGGGCTTCTGGACGAAGCGCATGGTGCCGCTGCCGATGGCGCGGCGCACCGACTCGTCGGCGGCGTAGCCGGACATGAGAATGACCTGGAGCCCCGGCCAGCGGGCGCGGAGGTCGCCGGCCAGCTCGGCGCCGTTTCTGCCCGGCAGCATGAAATCGGTGAGCAGTACCTCAAATGGGGGGTCCGGCGGCAGCTCCATCGCCTCCTCGGCACTGCCCACCGCCACGGCCTCGTAGCGCAGCACGCCGAGCAGCTCGGCGAGGCCCGCCCGCGCCATGGGCTCGTCCTCCACCAGGAGGACGCGCTCGCCGGAGCCGTGGGGGGAGGTGGCGCGGGGCATTACGCCGGTGTCGGTGGCGGGCTCGTCAGGCTCACGAGCCCGCGGCAGAAACACCCGTACGGCCGTGCCCCCGCCCTCACGCCCGGAGAGAGCTACCCGGCCGCGATGCTGGGTGACGATGCCGAGCACCACGGAAAGCCCCAGCCCCGTCCCCTCTCCGGCCGCCTTGGTGGTAAAGAACGGCTCGAAGACCATGTCGCGGATCTCCAGGGGAATGCCGGGACCATCGTCTTCGACGCACAGCCAGACGGTTCCGTCTGCGCCGGAGCCGGTGCGAATCGCCAGCTCGCCCCCCTGGGCGAGGGCGTCGGAGGCGTTGACGGTGAGGTTCATGAGAACCTGCTCGAGCTGGCCGTGGTCCGCGACCACCGGCAGAGGTTCGGTGGCGAGCTCGAGCCGCACCGCGATGTTCTCGCGCACCAGCCGGCGCAGCATGGCCGCCTGACCCTCCACCACCTCGTTGAGGTCGAGCCGCAGGCGCCGGGTGGTCTCACGCCGCGAGAAGAGCAGGAGCTGCCGCGTCAGGGCCGCGCCGCGGTGGACCTGCTGCTCGAGCTCGGCGGTCACCGCGATAAGCCGGGCAGGATCGAAGGCGGTGCTCTGGACGAGCTGGATCTGGCTGAGCATGGCCTGGAGCAGGTTGTTGAAGTCGTGGGCGACACCTCCGGCGAGCCGACCGACCGCCTCCATCTTCTGCGCCTGGCGCAGCTGGTCCTCGAGGTTCCGGCGCTGGGTGACGTCCATCAGGTAGCCGGTGATGCTGACAACCTCACCGCGGCCGTCGAGCTCGGCGACCAGGTTGGCGATGACGTGGAGCGGAGCACCGTCGCGACGGCGCAGCTCCACCTCGTGGTACTCAAGGTTCGGTTGCGTCGTCAGGAGTGCGAGGAACTCCTCACGGTCGTCGGGCGCGGGGAAGAGGTCGACCGCGTTGGCGGCCAGTGCCTCGGCCCGGTCGGCGAAGCCGAAGATGCGCACGAATGTGGGGTTGCATTCGACGATGGTGCCGTCGCGGTGGGTGATGAAGTTGGCGGTGAGGTCGCGCTCGAAGAAGCGGCGGTAGCGCTCCTCGCTCCGACGCAGCGCCTCGTCGGTGCGCCGGCGCTCGGTGATGTCGTGGGCGACACCCTGGAGGCCGATCAGCCGGCCCCCGCGGAAGCGGCCGGACTCGAAGATCTCGAGCAGGATGGGGCGGCCGTCGGCATGACGGATCTCGACGGCTACCGGCTCGCCGTCGAGCTCCCCGGCCAGGTGGCGGGCGGTGACTGCGCGGGCCGTGTCGTTGAGCGGGTTGTCGGTTGTCCACCAGTGGCTCTGGCCCAGCCAGGCCTCGACCGGACGCCCGGTGATGCCCGCCACCGAGGGCGACACGAACGTGATGTCGCCTTCGAGGTCCTGGAGGTAGAAGAAGTAGTGGGATGAGCCCTCGACCAGCAGGCGGAGCTTCTCGTTGGCATCCTCGAGGCCGCCGATGCTCTCACGCAGCCGCTCCTCGGTTCGTCGGTGCTCGGTGACGTCCAGGATGGTGCCGAGCATCTCCGCTGCTCGGCCGTCGGCGCCGCGAACCAGCCGGCCCCGTCCCCACACCCAGCGTTCGCCCCCGTCGCTCAGCCGCCTGATGCGGTACTCGCGGTCGAAGGGACGGCCGCCTCTCAGGACCTCGTGCTGCAGGTAGGATTCCATCTCGTCGCGGTCGTCGGGGTGGACGATTGCCAGCCAGCCTCCGACGTCCTTGACGTGGTCGTCGGTGACGATGCCGAAGAGCTCGTCGAGGACCGCCGAGCTCTCCCACCTCCCGGTACGCACGTCGAGGCGATACGAGCCGACGCGGGCGACCCGCTGCGATTCCAGGAGCGCTCGGTGACTCTCGCGCAGGGCCGCATCCGCTTCCCGATGAGCCGCCTCCTGGGCGATTGCCTGGAGCGCGAGCCCGAGGTCGCCTGCGAGCTCTTCGAGGAGGGCGAGCGTCTCGCCGTCGAACGCGTCCGGTTGGCCGTGGTAGACCGACAGCACGGCGACCTCGGTCTCGCCGGTCCGGATCGGGGTCGCGAGGCTCGAGCGGTAGCCCCGGAGAGCGCCCTGCTCGAGCCACGGGCGCATCGTGTCGTCGGCCCGCCAGTCCTGGGCGATGATGGTGCGCTTCTCGCGCAGCGCCGTTCCGGTGGGTCCCCGTCCCATCGGGCTGTTGTCGTAGCGGATCTCCACCGTCTCGAGGTAGTCGGTGTCACGACCCGCCGCTGCGCGCGGAACCACGCGGCCATCCGGCGAGGCCACGCCCACCCAGGCCATGACGAAGCCGCCGTGCTCCGCCAGGATGGCGCAGACTCTCTCGAGCAGGCGCTGGGGATCCCGCTCACGCTCGACGAGCTGGTGGACGGCGTGAACCGTTCGGAGCACACGGTTACGGGCATCGCCGAGCTTGCGCTCGGTCACGGCGCGCCGCCGCTCGTGCAGAGCCACCAGCAGGAAGACGACGGCGGCGGTGATGGCGGCGAGGCTGATGAGGGGTGACCACCAGGCGGCGCCGGAGAGTCGCTCGGCGGGGGCGGCGAGCCCGCCGTCGAGAGGAGGTAACAGGAGCCCGGCAGCAAGGCGGCTGAACCACCTCGGCCCCAGTCCTCCCCGGATCTTCTTGGTCACGGCCATTGCGGAGCTCCCGCCTGCCCCGGTCGCGAGAGGACCGCTGCGAGTGTGGCGCGCGTTCCGCTCGGCTTTCAAGGCCGGGAGACCATCGTAACCCGGTGTGCCGTCCATCTGGCCATCTTTCGGAGGGTCTACTGCCATGGCGGGCGCGTCTGCAGGCGCCGCATCGACACTGGAGCGACGGACGCGCTACTCTCCCCAGCCCTCGGGATCGGCGTCCTGGAGATACCGTGCCGCCTCCTCGGGGGGAGTCGGGTTGATGGTGAAGCCCGAACCCCATTCGAAGCCGGCGATGCGGGTGATGCGGGGGATCACCTCCAGGTGCCAGTGGTAGTCCTGCTCGATGGTCGACCAGTAGGCGGGCTGACCGGGCCGCGGGTGCGGGCTCGGGGCAGTGTGCAGCACCATGTTGTAGGGCGGGTCGTTGAGCAGCACCCGCATGCGGCGGAGGAAGTCGCGCACGATCACCGCGAGATGGTGGAGGTCGTCGTCGGTGGCCGCGGCAAAGTCGTGGCTGTGCCGGGTCGGCATGATCCAGGTCTCGAACGGGAAGCCGGCCGCGAAGGGCTCCAGGGCGATGAAGCGCTCGGTCTCCAGGGCCACGCGCTCGCCCAGGCGCTGCTCCTCCCGGACCACGTCGCACAGGAGACAGCGCTCCTTGTGGTGGAAGTGCTCGCGCGCGGTGCGCAGCTCCTGCACCACAAAGGTCGGAATGATGGGTGTCGCGATGAGTTGCGAGTGGGGATGGGCGAGGGAGGCGCCGGCCTCGCGCCCCCTATTCTTGAAGAGCAGGATATAGCGCAGGCGGAGGTCGCGTCGGAGGTCGTTGAGCCGCGCCCGGTAGGCCTGCAGCACCATCTCGAGCTCGCGCACCGAGAGGTCGACCATCTCGCGGTGGTGGTCGGGGTTCTCGACGATCACCTCGTGCGCCCCGATGCCGTTGACCCGGTCCCACAGCCCCACCCCCTCGCGCTCGACGGCGCCCTCGACCCGCAGAACCGGGAACTTGTTGGGAACCACGCGCACCTGCCAGTCGGGGCCGCTGCCGGAGCGCTCCTCGCGCGGGATCACCAGGATCTCGTGTGGCGTGCGGTGCTCCTGGCCCTGCTCGAAGGGGCAGTCGCCGGGATCGGCCGGGGGCGCATGCGGGGGGCGGGGCACCGCGAACTCGTGCGGCCTCGTCTTGCGCTCGGGGGCGATGATCGTCCAGCGCAGCTTGAAGGGGTCGAAGCGTAGCTCGGACACGATCACTCCTCTGGTTGAGATGGGGTGAGCTCTTCGTCGACGGGTGTCGGCTCGAGCAGCAGGATGGCCTCCTCGGGTAGGCGGTGGGGCCCGACGCGCACCTCGAGCCGATGCCCCGGGCGGCCGTCCCAGGGGATCGCCAGCTCCGCCACCCGGCCGATGGCGCAGCGTACCGCGGGCGGCTCGCAGCCGTCGGCGGTGGCGGTGGCCACCACCTCCGAGCCGTCGGACGCGGTCAGACGCACGACCAGGCGGCCGCCGTCCACCAGCTCGCGCGCCGCGCCCTCGGTCTCCACCAGCAAGAAGAGGGTCTCGCCGCTGCTCCACAAGGCGAGGCGGCGCAAGGGTTGCGGGCTCTCAGCTTCCACCCACGCCGCAAGCGACCACTCGAAGTAGGTCGTCTTGGCGCCGTCGAGCACCGGCGCGGGCCACTGCCGCGACACCGGGACCCGCACCGGGAGCGTGGCCGACTTGAGAGGCTGGTCCAGGTCCACCGGCGGCTCGATGCCCGCCTGCCGGCACACGTCGCCGAGGTGGCGGCGGAAGATCTCGTCATAAAGCGGCGCCAGCTCGGTGGGGTTGTCGTCTCCCAGCCACCAGAACCAGTCCGAAGCCTCGGCCACCAGCAGCGACTCGGGTCGTGGGTTGGGAGCCGCCGCCACCGCCTCGCGCACGGCGCCGAGGATCTCCCAGCCGCGGCTCTTCTCAGGATGGCCGATCCAGGTGGCGAAGGTCCCGCCGATCCACGAGCCGGGGTGCAGACGGGGGAGGGTGGCCGGTTCGAGGCGGGCGGAGAGCTCGGCGAAGGTGGCGGGCTCCAGGTCGGGCCCGGCGTCGTTGAGGCGGCCGAACAGCTCGCGCAGGAACCGTCCACCGGCGTCTGGGTAATGCAGCCAGGCGTTCTCGCCGTCCATGGCGATGACCACGGCGGCGTCCGCCGGCAGCCGCTGAGCGAGGACCGTGAGGTGGCGGACGAGGTCGGCGGCGGCGCGCCCCTCGTCCTCCCAGTGGCCGTACACGAAGCCGATCGTGTCCGACAGCCAGCGGTCGCGGAAGAAGATCATCGGGCTCGGCGTGGTGGGGCGCCACGGCCGGTAGAGCTCGGGAATGGTGGCGCCGCCGGGCCGCAGGTCACGCCCGAGGCTGCGGGCGAGGATGCCCTCGTCGGTAACCAGCCAGCGCACGCCGGCGTCGGCGTAGATCTGCACCGCGGCGGCGGACACCGAGCCTTCGGGGGGCCAGCAGCCGCTCACCGTGAAGCCGCGTTCGGCCATGAAGCCGAGGCCGGCGGCGAGCTGAGCGCGGGCGTCCTCCGGGTGCTGGAAGGGCGGGGCAGGCGGGGCCGGCTCCGGCGCCCAGCTTTCGCTCACGATGCCGGTGTCGCACAGCAGCGGCATGATGGGGTGGGCATAGGGGCTGGTGGCGATCTCGACGCCGTCCTGGGCGTCGAGTCGCTGCCAGCGCTCCAGCAGCTCCCCCGGCTGCGCCTCGAGCCACGCCGCGGCCCGGGCGTGGTCGTCCTCACCGAAGCCGCGGCGGGTCCCGTGCAGCTCCTCGAGGCGCTCGTCGCGCCACGCCTGCTCGCCCGCCTGGGCGAGAATGAACAGCACCTGGAGGTCGCGCAGGTCGGCGGTTCCGAAGCGCGCCGCCAGGCGGGCAGGATCGTCGCCGCTGCCGCGGCGCGCGGCCAGCTCGCGAAGCCGCGGATAGCGTTCCAGCTGCCGGCCGGGTACGTGAAAGCCCCAGTCCAGGAGACGCTCGCGCTCGTCGCCGGAGAGCTCCGCGGCGCGATGGGTGAGGGCCCGCACCAGCGGGTCGTGTACCCGGCCGCCGTGGTAGGCCTCGACCTGCTCCACGAGAGTGGGCACCAGGTTCACCACCTGCCCGCGGGCGCCCGTCTCGGTGATGGCGCCGGCCAGGGTGGCGTACGAGCCGCCCGCGTGGACGATGGCCCAGGGCGCGTGGGCGACGTTGTCAGCAGTGCGATAGCACGGCTGGTGCAGATGCCAGAGAAAAGTAATGGTCGCCATGTCCCCTCACGCGGCGTCGCGGACGCGACCCGCTCCCCACTCTCCCACCTCAAACACCGCCCGCGGCCGCCGGATTCTGTCGTCCGCCGCGGCGCCGGCGGTCGACGGTCAATCCTTGTCGCTGAAGCGGTCGTCCATCGCCAGCGCCTCGTACTCCTCGGGGGAGGCGAAGCCGGCGGGGTCGTCCGCCCCACAGGCCGTGCAGATCGCCTCGGTGACCTTGTCGTCATGCCACTCGAAAATGTAGACGGGGCTCTCGCACTCCAGGCAGATCAGGTAGTCGGGGGACGCCATGTCGCCTCCTCGGTGTTGGTACGAGATCACGCTACCACAAGGCCGGGGCCGCCGGGGCGTCGTGCGCAGATCGAGCCCGCGCACCGGCAAACGTGAGATCGCCTTCCGGTCGGGGCCGCCCGCTGTTCAGGCGTCGCCTCCGAGCCCGAGGATGGCGGCGAGGTCCTTGCGGTCGAGCGAGTGCAGCACGTCCTCGGTGGGCGCGACGACCTCGTCCATGAGCTGCATCTTGTGCTCAATGATGGCGGCGATGCGCTCCTCGATGGTCTCGCGGGTCACCAGCTTGAAGACCTGTACGAAGCGCCGCTGACCGATGCGGTGGACGCGGTCGGTGGCCTGGTTCTCCTTGGCGGGGTTCCACCAGCGGTCGTAGTGGATCACCACCGAGGCGCCGGTGAGGTCGATGCCCACGCCGCCGGCGAGCAGGCTCGCCAGCAGCACCCGCTCGTGCTGCCCGCCGTTGAAGCGGCGTACCACGCGGCCGCGGTCGCGGGTGGAACCGATGAGGGTGAGATGCTCGATGCCGGAGCGCTTGAGGTGGCGCTCGAGCAGGCGGATCATCTCCACGTACTGGGAGAACACGACCACCTGTTGCTCGGTCCCCAAGGCCTCCTCGAGGAGCTCGTCCAGGACCACCAGCTTGCCCGAGGCGGCCGCGGGTGGGGCGCCGTCCGGGACCAGCGAGGGATGGTCGCAGACCTGCTTGAGGCGGGTGAGCAGGGCGAAGATGTGCACGTAGGGCAGCGTCACCGACGGGTCGCCCAGCTGCTCCGCCAGCAATGCCGTTCCCTCCTGGTGGATGCGCCGGTAGAGCTCCTCCTGGGTGGTGGTGAGGCGGCAGAAGCGCACATCCTCGAGCTTGTCAGGAAGCTCCTCGAGCACCTGCTCCTTGAGGCGCCGCAGGGTGATCACCGAGAGCCGGCCGCGCAGGCGTTGGAGCCGTGAGGGGCTGGGGTTGCGGTAGCGGCTGCGGAAGTCGCGCTCGGAGCCCAGGTAGCCGGGGAGGATCAGGTCCACCACCGACCACAGCTCCAGCAGTCGGTTCTCCAGCGGGGTTCCCGACAGGGCCACCCGGAACGCCGCCTTGACTCGGCGCGCCGAGCGCGCCGCCTTGGTGCGCGGGTTCTTGATGCGCTGAGCCTCGTCGTAGACCGCCACCTCCCAGCGCTGGGCCGACAGCTCCTTGTGCGAGCGCACCACGATGTCGTAGGTCGTGAGCACGACGGTGCCCGGCGCCGGGTCCTCCAACGTGCGGCGGGGGCCGTGGTAGACCACCACCGGCAGATCCGGTGCGAAGGTCGTGAGGAGGTTGTACCAGTGCTCGAGCACCCCGCGCGGGCACACCACCAGAAATCGGCCGTCCGGCCGCTCGGCGAGCACCAGGCAGAGCAGGCCCATCACCTGGTGGGTCTTGCCCAGGCCCATGTCGTCGGCGAGCAGCGCCCCCACGCCGGCGCGGTAGCGGCTCCACAGCCACGCCGTGCCGTCCCGTTGGTAGGGGCGCAGCTGCGAGCGCAGGCCGGGGGGGTCGGGGATCTCCACCCGCACCGCGCCACGCAGGGTGTCGGCCAGCTCCTTCAGCGACGGCGCTCCCGAGACCACCGGAACCCCGGTCTCGGCGGTGAGGCGGATGAAGGCCAGGCGATCACCCACCAGGCCGCGTTCGGGCCGTTTCTCGGTGGCCCGGAAGCCCACACGCTCGAAGGCGATCAGGTCCGGTGCGCGGAGGATGGCCTCACCGTGGCGCCCGAACCCGTCCTGCACCAGGCGCAGCACCGCGGGCCAGTCGAGCTCGTCGTCGCCTACCGCGAAGACCGGCCGCAGCAGGACCTTGCCGCCACGCGTGAGCTCGGCGTGCAGGGCTTTCAGGGTTGGCAGCAGAGGCTGCCGGAAGGAGGCGAGGGCTCCCGCGGGCCGATACCAGGCATGGCGGGTGAGGGAGCGATGGTCGAGGGTGAGGAAGCGCAGCGCCTCGCGGCCCTCGAGGAGCCGCCGCCCCTGGCGCAGGAACGGGACCAGCGGGGTGTCGGGGTCGAGGAGCCGGCACAGGTGGTGATCCACCTGCGCCCAGCGTCCGAACAGGCGCTGCTGGATCTGCTCCAGCGGGAGGAAGGTGCCGTCGGGGAGGCTATAGCCGGGGGCGAGGAGGATGCCCTCGCTGTTCCAGTGCGCCTCGAGCACCGGGTGCAGGCGGGTATCGGCCAGCTCCAGCTCGGCGAGCTCCCCCTCCAGGCGCAGGCGGGGCAACGCCTTGAGCAGCGGTAGCGCGTAGGGGAGCACGGCGCCGGCGAAGCCCACCACGCGGATTCCCCCCGACGGCAGGGTGACGCGGATCTCCACGCTTCCGTTCGCCAGGCGGCCCACCGCCGAGCCGGCACGGTGCAGCGAGAGCTGCAGCTCCAGCGCCGCACGCAGGTCGGCGCCGGTGAGGTGCGAGAGGTCGATGCGGTCCTCGGCCGAGCGCGGCAGCGTCAGGAACGGCTGGCGCGAGTTGCCGCGCCACACCGTGCCGGGACCCTTGCGGCGCATGGTGGGGCGCACGTCGATCCAGCGGAAGAGGGCAGCGGCGGCGTGGATGCACAGCGGGCGGCCGCTGCCGCACTGTGAGCACTCGCTCGAGGGGACGTCGTCGCCGCTGGCGTCCTGGACCTGGACCGTGCAGCGCGGCCCGTTGAGCGACGCCTCGAGGGCTTCGCCGGTCCACAGGATCTTCTCCACGCGGCGGTCCTGGTACAGGCGATAGGCGGATTCCGCCTGGCCCCGGCCGAGGAGGCCCAGCACCTCGCCCTTGCCCAATATGTGCAGCGCGGTGAATGCGCCCGGATGGCGAACCATAGCTCTTCATCATAGCAAGGACGGAGGGCTGTGTCGGCGCCCGATCACGGGAGAAGGAAGAGGGGGAGAAGGAAGAAGCTTCCCCCGCCCACCCAGCTGCGGGGTGCGGCGGTCCTCCGCGAGGGTCGCGGTCACCGCAGCTGCGGAGACCGGCTCCCGGGCGGCTGTGCCGCCCGTCGACGCGGCCCCGGGGGCGGCGACGACACGAGCTGACAGACGGCAACGAGGCCGCCCCCGGGTCCCAGCGCCGAGTCGCCTGCCTCGTGGTTCGGGGCCACTTCTGCGAACGCCAAGGGCCGTGATTGCCACCCCCGACACTGTTTCCCCGAGCGCGCTTCAACGCGAGGAGGCGCTCGAAGGAAAAGTGTCGGAGGTGGCACGTCCGCCGGAGGGCAGGTGCTCCGGGACGGACTCGACCCACGATCCCGGACGCGCACACGCACGCGGTCCCGGCCCCTGCCAACGGCCCCGGCCCCGGTCCACGGCCCCGGCCGCCGGTCGCCGGTCGCCGGACCCTGCCCCTGTCCCTGCCCCTGACCCTGACGCTGCCCCTGCCGCGGTCCCTGCCCCGGTCACCCGGCCACGGGGGCGGGCGGGGGAAGCGTTTTCCTTCTACCGACTTCCGTCTCCCGTGCCCGGCCCTACATCCCCGCCTTCTCGAGGATCCGGTCGAAGGCTTCCAGCTCCCCCTTGGTGATGTAGAAGTGTGGCGAGAGGCGGAGGTAGCCCTGGCGCGCCGAGCACACCACCCGGCGCTCGGCCAGCCGCCGGCGGGCCTCACGGGCCGGGATGTTGGGGTGGCGCGCCGCGACGATGCCGGCGATGGGGTGACCCGAGCCCGGCGAGAGCACGTCCCAGCCGTGTGCCAGGAGGATGCGGGTGAGCAGCCGCGCCAGGTTCTCCACCCGCGCCTGGATCACCTCCCGATCCACCTCGGAGACGAGGTCGAGGGCGGCGGCCAGGCCGGCGATCCCCACCTCGTTGGCGGCGCCGGGTTCGAAGCGCCGGCCGTCCTCCAGCCACTCCAGCGTGCGCAGGAAGAAGTCGCCGCGCGCCAGGGTGACGTTGCGCCACCCCCCGAGCACCGGCTGCAGCCGCGCCCGCAGCTCGGGGGTGGTGCCCAGCAGCCCCGCTCCTTCCGGGCCCAGCAGCCACTTGTGGCCGTCCGCCACCACCGCGTCGGCGCCGAGGGCGCGCATGTCCATGGGCAGCACGCCGAGCCCCTGGATGGCGTCGACTACCATCAGGGTGCCGTTGTCGTGGCAGCGCGCCCCGAGCTGGGCCAGCGGTGCGATCCAGCCGGTGTGGAAGGCCACCCAGGAGATCGCCAGCACCCGGGTGCGGGGGGTGAGGTGCTCGGCCACCACAGCGGGGTCCACCCGGCCGTCGGGCTCCGGAAAGCGCACCACCCGCACGCCGCGCGTTGCGAGGGCGAGCCAGGGCGCGACGTTGGCCGCGAACTCCTCCTCGCCCACGAGGACCTCGTCGCCCTCGTGCCAGTCGAGCCCCTGCGCCACCAGGCTGAGCCCCTCCGAGGTGCTGCGCACCACCGAGACGTCCTCGGGGCCGCAGCCCAGCAGCTGGCTGCCCAGGTGCCGGCAGCTGAGAATCTGCTGGCGCCACTCGTCGGCCTTGGCGTAGCCGTTCTCCTCCTGACCCGCGATGCGCCGCCGCATCGCCTCCGCCACCGGGCGGGGGAGGGGGCACACCGCGGCGTGATCCAGGTAGAGAAAGTGCTCCCGTACCGGAAACTCCGCCAACCATCGCTTGAGGTCCAGCGCCATGCCTGGATCATACTCGAGCCCGTTGGTGGTGGGCCGTGTCCGGCGTGACACTCTCTGTGGACTCGAGGATCCTGAGCGCCCGAGCTCGTTGCAGCTGCTGGGGTTGGATTGGCGGCACGAGACTGCTTGCCCCTCCTCCGGCTCACCTTGACACGGCGGGCGCGAGGTTCACATAATTCGGGCGAGGATCGAGAAAGGGAGGGTCGCGTCGATACTGTAGCGCTCGACTGCAGTCTGCACTGGCTGGTGATGCGGACCAAGCCCCGCCAGGAGCGGATCGCCATGCGCCATCTTGTCCAGCGGGGGGTGGAGCCGTACTGCCCCATGTTCCTCGAGCCGCCGTGGCACACGCGGGCCCCACGTGGCCCGATGCCGCTCTTCTCCAGCTACATCTTCGTCAGCTGCCGGCTGCCCGAGGAGCTCAACGCCGTGCGCTTCTGCCCGGGCGTTCTCCACCCGGTTGTGTTCGCGGGGGAGCTGGCCACGGTTGATCAGAGCCTCATCGACTACCTGCGCGAGAAGGAGGCCGAGCACGGTTACATCGTGCCCGAGACCTTCCTCGACAAGCTCACCAAGGGCCAGAGGGTCCGGGTGATGGCCGGCCCGCTGCGGGGCTACGAGGGCATCTTCCACGGCTACATGCGGGGCGGCCAGCGCGCGCGGGTGCTCATGGAGATGCTGCGGGCCAGACACCGCATCGAGGTGGACGCCAACGCGCTCAAGGCACTGAGCGCCTGATCGGCCCTCGGCGCCCGGCCTGCGTGTGACGCAGGCCACAGAATCCTCTACACTTGGAGCCCAAAGGAGGGCGCACGCCATCGACCGCGACCCGATGAACTCCCACGATCCCATGTTCACCGGTTACCCACCGCCGCCGGGGGCCGTCGGCCCGTTCCCGGGGTGGCCGCCGCCGCCCGGGGGCGGCGAGGCCGGCGACGACGTCGACGTCATGGCCTATGTCCGGCTCCTGCTCACCCACTGGAAGATGGTGGTGGCCGTCGCCCTGGTGGTCACGCTGGCCGGCGCGGCGTGGGCCTGGACCCGGCCCAAGCGCTACCGCACCAGCGCCAAGATCGTCTTCGAGGCCTCGCCGCGCCTGGTCAAGTCCGATGTCTCGGTGGGCCTCGACTGGTGGAAGATGGAGCGCTACGTCCTCGCTCAAATCGAGGTTCTCAGGACCGAGCGGTTGGCCCTGCGGGTGGTGGAGCGCCTGGGGCTCGCACCCACCTCCGACCCTGCGGCCGAGGAGGCGGCGGCCAACCGGCTGCTCGGCGCCATCGACGTGAGCCGCATCAAGGACACCGACATTCTCATCATCTCCATGACCGGATCCGATGCCGAGCGCATCTCCGAGTGGCTCAACGTGTACATCCAGGAGTACATCGCCGCCAACATCGACGACAGCCTCGAGCGCACCCGCCAGGTGTACTCGGTGATCCAGTCCAAGCTCGAGCCCCTGCGCGAGCAGGTCGAGCAGTCGGAAGAAAGACTCACCAAGTTCCGCGAGCGCAAGGACTCCCTGCTCTTCGCCGACGAGGACAAGAACGTCATTACCGAGCAGGTCAACACCCTCACCACCGAGTACGCCAAGGCCAAGGCCGACCGCATCCAGCTGGAGACCAAGATCGCCGCCCTGCGCCAGCTGCGCGCCGAGAAGATCGCCGAGACGAGCTTCCCCGAAGTGCTCAACGACCCCACCATCCAGTCGCTGCAGCAGCAGAAGAACGCGGTTGAGGTGGACCTCAACGATAAGCTGCGCACCTACAAGGAGGGCCACCCGGTCATCAAGGAGCTGCGCTCGCGCCTCAACGGGATCGACGCCCGCATTGCCGCCCAGATCAAGACGATCCTGACCTCTCTCGAGGCCGACTACGAGATCAAGAAGCTCCGCGAGCAGTCGCTCTACGCCAACATCCAGCAGCTCAAGAACCAGTCCATCGACCTCTCCAAGCAGACCATGGAGTTCGAGAAGCTCAGGCGCGACTACGACCAGAACAAGTCGTTCCTCGAGGAGATGATGTCGCGCTCCAAGGAGGTGGACATCTCCTCCTCCGCCGACCTCAACAACGTGAGGGTCATCGACCCGGCGCGGCCGCCCAAGGCACCCTACACTCCCAACCTCCGACGCAGCATCTCGATGTCGCTCGCTCTCGGCCTCTTCCTCGGCGTCGGCATGGTCTTCCTGCTCGACTACGTCGACCAGAGCCTGCGCACCCCCGAGGACGTCGAGCGCTGTACCGGCCTCGATGTCCTGGCGATCTTCCCCGAGCACGAAGGAAGCACCGGCGGCTCGGTGCGTGAGGCCTACCAGTCGCTGCGCACCGCGGTGATGCTGGCTGCGCACGGCCAAGGCTCCCACGTCCTCATGGTCACCTCGGCGACGCCCCAGGAGGGCAAGACCACGGTCGCCTACAGCCTCGCCGAGACCCTTGCCATGGCGGGGTCGCGGGTGCTGCTGCTGGACGCCGATCTGCGGCGGCCGCGTCTGCACCGGATCCTCGAGAGCGGCAATGACCACGGCCTCACCTCGGTGGTGCTGGCCGAGAGCGAGCTCGCCGACGTCGTCCACCGCGCGCCGTCGGTGGTGGGGCTCGACGTCGTCACCTCGGGGCCGCTGCCGCCCAACCCGCCCGAGCTCTTCAGCAACGAGGCGTTCCTCAGGCTCATCGACGGCGCCCGCTCGGGCTACGACTGGGTCGTCGTCGACACCCCGCCGGTGATGTCGGTGACCGACGCGGTGATGTGCTCGCGCCTGGTCGACATGGTGCTGCTGGTCGTGGAGTACGGCGGAGTGCGCCGTCAGCTGGTGCGTGACACCGTGCGCCAGCTCAACCGGGCCGGCGCCCGGGTGGCTGGCGCGGTGCTCAACAAGGTCAACATCCGCCGCGACCACGCCTACTCGTACCACTACTCCTACTACCACTACGGCTACGAGAAGCAGCCGGTATCCACGGAGAAGACGTAGACGGGCGCCCGCCCGCCGGTCCTCCGCGCGGCGCCTCTGCGAAGGGAGAGCTGTCATGAGTCAGCACGCGAGCGGCCTGAGAACGGCCATCGAAAGCCACGAGGCCACGGTTGGCATCATCGGGCTCGGCTACGTGGGTCTGCCGCTCGCCCTCGCCTTCGCCGAGAAGGGCTTCCAGGTCATCGGCTTCGACGTCGACCCGGCCAAGATCGAGGCCCTCGGCCGCGGCGAGTGCTACATCAAGCACCTCGACGGCGATCGGCTGAAGACCGTGGTCGCCGACGGGCGTCTCACCGCCACCGTCGACTTCCTCCGCCTCGGCGAGCCCGACGCACTGCTCATCTGCGTGCCCACGCCGCTCACCCCCCAGCGCGAGCCGGACATGTCCTACGTCGTGAACACCGCGCACCAGATCAAGCCGTGCTTGCGCCCGGGCCAGCTGGTCGTGCTCGAGTCCACCACCTACCCCGGCACCACCGACGAGCTCCTCTGCGGCGTGCTCGAGGGCACGGGGCTGCGCTGTGGCGAGGAGTTCTTCCTCGCCTTCTCACCCGAGCGTGAGGACCCCGGCAACCCCGACTACGGCACCACCACCATCCCCAAGGTGGTGGGCGGCGTCGACGCCGTCTCCGGCGACCTCGCCGAGGCCCTCTACGCCCAGGTCATCGCCCGCACCGTGCGCGTCTCCTCGGCCCGCGCCGCCGAGGCCACCAAGCTGGTGGAGAACATCTTTCGCGCCGTCAACATCGCCCTCGTCAACGAGCTCAAGGTCGTCTACGACCGCATGGGCGTGGACGTCTGGGAGGTGCTCGACGCCGCCGCCACCAAGCCCTTCGGCTTCATGCGCTTCAACCCCGGCCCGGGGTGGGGCGGCCACTGCATCCCGCTGGATCCCTTCTACCTCTCGTGGAAGGCCCGCGAGTACGGCGTCGCTCCCAAGTTCATCGAGCTCGCCGGCGAGATCAACGTGGAGATGCCGGAGTACGTTGTGGGTAAGCTCCAGCTGGCCCTCAACGAGCACGGCAAGGCGGTGAAGGGGGCCAAGGTCCTGGTGCTCGGCCTCGCCTACAAGAAGGATATCGACGACCCGCGCGAGAGCCCGGCCTTCGAGATCCTCGACCGCCTCCTGCGCCTGGGGGCGGACGTCAGCTACCACGACCCGCACATTCCGGTGGCGCCCGCCATGCGCTCCTGGCCCGAGCTGCCGGTGATGGCCTCCCAGCCGCTCAGCGACGGCTACCTCCGCCACCTCGACGCGGCGGTCCTGGTCACCGACCACAGCAGCGTGGACTACGAGCACATCGCCAGGCACGTACCGCTCATCGTCGACACGAGGGGGGTGTACCGGGAAGTGCGTCCCAATGTCGTGAAGGCGTGAGAGTAGGGGAGAAGGAAAAGGGGAGACGGGAGAGGCTTTCCCCCGCCCGCCCGGGGTCCGGGCCGGCGAGCGGTCGGGGCCTTCCGCTCGTCCGCGCCGAACAGAATCGAGGGTGCAACCTCCCTGCGAACTCGGAGATAACCTCTGGGCCACGCCGAGTTGTTCGGGTGAATGGCAATGATCGAGCTTGCTCGGTCGGGTGCATTTGCTCAAGGGTTGGGGCATGATCTCGTGAATCGCCTGGCTGGAGTGAGTCCATGAGGCTGCGACATCACGATCTCGAGGTTTGGCAGGAGGCGATCGAGCTCGTTTCCCACGTGTACCGCGCGACGTCAGACTTCCCGCGCGAGGAGGTCTTCGGGCTCACGTCCCAGATGAGGCGCGCAGCCGTCTCCGTGCCCTGCAACATCGCTGAGGGAGCGGCGCGCGGTACCGACAAGGACTTCCTTCGGTTCTTGATGATGGCCCGAGGCTCGCTCGTCGAGCTTGACACTCAGCTGAGGATCGCTCATCAGCTCGGCTTTCTCCCTGTTGGACGCGGAGCCCCGGCCGCCAGGTCCCTCGAGCGCGTCTTCGCGTTGCTCTCCGGCCTGGTGACCACGTTGCGGGATTGTGGGACCAGAGCGTCTTCCGTCTCCCGTCTTTCGTCTCCCCAGCCGGCGCCGCCAATCGACCAGGAGGATTGAAGCGACATGACCATTCCGATGCTTCGTGACGTGCCGGTGGCTGTAACAGGCGGCGCCGGCTTCATCGGCTCCCACCTCGTGGATGCGCTGCTCGAGCGGGGTGCACGGGTCACCGTGCTCGACAACCTCGCCACAGGAAGGGTCGAGAACCTCGCCCACCTGCTCGCGCCGGCCGAGCGTGAGGCCCTCGCCGCGGCGCCGCTGCCCACCGTCGTCGCCTCGTCGGTGGCGCCCGTCACCGTGGTTCTGGGCGATATCCGCAACGCGGGCGACTGCCGCCTCGCCATGGGGCTCGAGCCCCTCGACGGGCGCGCCGGCCTCGGTGGCCGCGGTGCGCTGGTGACCTCGGCGATGACCGGCCGCACCGACCCCGACGCCGACCCCACCGAGCCGGCTGCGCCGGTACCGACGGATGGGGTCTCAGGCGCCGGTACCGCGGAGGCCCCGGGTGGGTGGGGGAAAGCGTCTCCCGTCTCCCGTCTTCCCTCTCCCGTCTACGTCTTCCACCAGGCCGCCCTGGGCTCGGTGCCGCGCTCCATGGCCGATCCCGCCACCAGCATTGCGGTGAACGTCGCCGGCACCGCCAACGTCTTCGCGGCGGCCCGCGACGCCGGCGTCCGCCGGCTGGTCTACGCTTCCTCCTCCAGCGTGTACGGCGACTCCGACACCCTGCCCAAGCGTGAGGGCGAGGAGGGGATGCCGCTGTCGCCGTACGCTCTTTCCAAGGTCATGAACGAGGAGCTGGCGCAGCTGTTCGCCGCCTGCTACGCCATGGAGCTGGTGGGCCTGCGCTACTTCAACATCTACGGCCCGCGCCAGGATCCCGCCGGGGCCTACGCCGCGGTGATCCCGCGCTTCTTCGCCGCCAGCCTGGCCGGCGAGCCGCCGCTCATCCACGGCGACGGCGAGCAGAGCCGCGACTTCACCTTCGTCGCCGACGCCGTGGCCGCCAATCTCCACGCCGCCGGCGCCTCGGCGGAGGCGTGTGGGCGGGCGTACAACGTCGCCCCGGGCAGCCGCACCACGGTGAACGAGCTGGCTCGGTTGGTGCGGGCGGCAGCCGGTGGCGGCCCCGAGCCTATCCACGGCGAGCCCCGCCCCGGCGACGTGCGCCACTCCATGGCCGATGCCACGCGCGCTCGTGACGCCCTCGGCTTCGCCGCCGAGGTGGGGTTGGGCGAGGGGTTGGAGCGCGCGGCGGAGTACTACCGCAGCCTGGCGGTGGGGTAGGGGAGACCGGGGGGCGCTCACCCGATCGCCCATGACGCCTCGAAGCAGCCGACCCCCCGCCAGTGTAGGCGCGCGACTTTCGCGCGCCACCCTTGGCGCTGGCGCCGTGGTGGGGGTTCCGGCGACCCGCGGCGATCGGCCGGGCCAGGCAAGCGCAGCACGCCCGGCGGGCGCCCTGGTGGCGCGGAGAAGCTCCGCGCCTACACCCCCCGCCCGCCCTCGGGAGGCCGACGCGGTCGATGGGTCGCCCTTGGCGCGGGCCGGGGCTGTGAATTCCATGCCGGTGTAGGCGCGCGACTTTCGCGCGCCACCCTTGGCGTTGGCGCGGGGGCGGGGGTTCCGGCGACCCGCGGCGATCGGCCGGGCCAGGCAAGCGGAGCACGCCCGGTGGGCGCCCTGGTGGCGCGGAGAAGCTCCGCGCCTACACCCCCCGCCCGCCCTCGGGAGGCCGACGCGGTCGATGGGTCGCCCTTGGCGCGGGCCGGGGCTGTGAATTCCATGCCGGTGTAGGCGCGCGACTTTCGCGCGCCACCCTTGGCGCTGGCGCCGTGGTGGGGGTTCCGGCGACCCACGGCGATCGGCCGGGCCAGGCAAGCGCAGCGCGCCCGGCGGGCGCCCTGGTGGCGCGGAGAAGCTCCGCGCCTACACCCCCCGCCCGCCCTCGGGAGGCCGACGCGGTCGATGGGTCGCCCTTGGCGCGGGCCGGGGCTGTGAATTCCATGCCGGTGTAGGCGCGCGACTTTCGCGCGCCACCCTTGGCGTTGGCGCGGGGGCGGGGGTTCCGGCGACCCACGGCGATCGGCCGGGCCAGGCAAGCGCAGCACGCCCGGTGGGCGCCCTGGTGGCGCGGAGAAGCTCCGCGCCTACACCCCCCGCCCGCCCTCGGGAGGCCGACGCGGTCGATGGGTCGCCCTTGGCGCGGGCCGGGGCTGTGAATTCCATGCCGGTGTAGGCGCGCGACTTTCGCGCGCCACCCTTGGCGTTGGCGCGGGGGCGGGGGTTCCGGCGACCCGCGGCGATCGGCCGGGCCAGGCAAGCGGAGCACGCCCGGCGGGCGCCCTGGTGGCGCGGAGAAGCTCCGCGCCTACACCCCCCGCCCGCCCTCGGGAGGCCGACGCGGTCGATGGGTCGCCCTTGGCGCGGGCCGGGGCTGTGAATTCCATGCCCATGTAGGCGCGCGACTTTCGCGCGCCACCCTTGGCGTTGGCGCGGGGGCGGGGGTTCCGGCGACCCGCGGCGATCGGCCGGGCCAGGCAAGCGGAGCACGCCCGGTGGGCGCCCTGGTGGCGCGGAGAAGCTCCGCGCCTACACCCCCCGCCCGCCCTCGGGAGGCCGACGCGGTCGATGGGTCGCCCTTGGCGCGGGCCGGGGCTGTGGATTCCATGCCGGTGTAGGCGCGCGACTTTCGCGCGCCACCCTTGGCGTTGGCGCGGGGGCGGGGGTTCCCCCGACCCACGGCGATCGGCCGGGCCAGGCAAGCGCAGCACGCCCGGTGGGCGCCCTGGTGGCGCGGAGAAGCTCCGCGCCTACACCCCCCGCCCGCCCTGCCCGTTGGCGTGCGGTGCGGGCAAGAGGGCGGCGCGGCTATCATCGATAGGTGCTGCGTCGCAAGCTCCACCATCTCGACGATTGTGTATTTGCAGAGAAGCGTCGGCTCGTTCTGCTGACGATGTGCACCGCGAATCGGCAGCCCCTGCTCAGCCGGGCCGGCGTTTCCGAGGTTGCACTGGCTGTTCTGGGCAACCTCCATGAGGTGGGATGGCGCACCCTGGCGTACTGCGTGATGCCTGACCACGTTCATGTCCTGGTGGTGACTCCGCTGAGGTCGCCGCGAGCGTTCGCCCAGGCATTCAAAGCGGTAGTAGCTCGCAATCTGCGGCATGAGCGTGCTGAGGGCCCCGTGTGGCAGCGCGGGTACCACGACCGGGTAATCCGCCGGCTGGACGGGATCGCAGCGACGGTGTGGTACATCATCGAGAATCCGGTGCGCAAGGGCCTGGTGGAGCACTGGGCCGATTGGGGAGCGTCGGGTTCGCTGATGTGGCCGAACCTGGGCGATCTCCTCGATGCCTCCAGGAGCCCCGAAGACATCCTGTGGCATCAGGCTCTGGAACCCAAGGTGTAGGCGCGCCCCAGGCGTCGGGGTCGATCGCCCGCGTTGCAGCCGATCCCGCGCCGGTGTAGGCGCGCGACTTTCGCGCGCCACCCTTGGCGTTGGCGCGGGGGCGGGGGTTCCGGCGACCCGCGGCGATCGGCCGGGCCAGGCAAGCGCAGCACGCCCGGTGGGCGCCCTGGTGGCGCGGAGAAGCTCCGCGCCTACACCCCCCGCCCGCCCTCGGGAGGCCGACGCGGTCGATGGGTCGCCCTTGGCGCGGGCCGGGGCTGTGAATTCCATGCCCATGTAGGCGCGCGACTTTCGCGCGCCACCCTTGGCGCTGGCGCGGGAGCGGGGGTTCCGGCGACCCACGGCGATCGGCCGGGCCAGGCAAGCGCAGCACGCCCGGTGGGCGCCCTGGTGGCGCGGAGAAGCTCCGCGCCTACACCCCCCGCCCGCCCATGACGCCTCGTCGAAGCAGCCGACGCTCCGCCGGTGTAGGCGCGCGACTTTCGCGCGCCACCCTTGGCGTTGGCGCGGGGGCGGGGGTTCCGGCGACCCACGGCGATCGGCCGGGCCAGGCAAGCGGAGCACGCCCGGTGGGCGCCCTGGTGGCGCGGAGAAGCTCCGCGCCTACACCCCCCGCCTGCCCATGGAGCAGCGTTGCCAGGGCCACGGCTCCCACGCGCCCCCTTCCCTCATCGCCCCGTCTTTCGTACAGTGTCTGGCGTCTGCTCGGAGGTCTGTGATGAAGGGGATCATTCTCGCCGGCGGTGCCGGCACCCGCCTGCACCCGTTGACCATCGCCGTGAGCAAGCAGCTCATGCCGGTGTACGACAAGCCGATGATCTACTACCCCCTCACCACCCTCATGCTGGCGGGGATTCGCGACATCCTCATCATCACCACCCCCGAGGATCAGGCCGCCTTCCAGCGCCTGCTGGGCGACGGCCACCGCTGGGGCCTCGACCTCAGCTACGCTCAGCAGCCCACCCCCGGTGGGCTCGCCGAGGCATTCCTCATCGGCGCCGACTTCATCGGCAGCGGCGACGTCTGCCTCATCCTCGGCGACAACATCTTCTACGGACACGGCCTCCCCGACATGCTCGACACCGCGGCACAGCGCGAGCGCGGCGCCACCGTGTTCGGTTACTGGGTGCGCGACCCCGAGCGCTACGGTGTGGTCGAGTTCGACGACGACGGCCGCGTGCTCACCCTCGAGGAGAAGCCGACCGCGCCACGCTCCAACCTTGCCGTCACCGGCCTCTACTTCTACGACAACCGCGTGGTGGAGGTGGCCCGCAGCCTCGAGCGTTCCCCCCGCGGCGAGCTCGAGATCACCGACGTCAACCGCCGCTACCTGGAGTGGGGCGACCTCCGCGTGGAGATCATGGGCCGCGGCTTCGCCTGGCTCGACACCGGCACCCACGAGTCGCTGCTCCAGGCCGCCAACTTCATCCAGGTGGTGGAGGAGCGCCAGGGCCTCAAGATCGCATGCCCCGAGGAGATCGCCTGGTACATGGGTTACATCGACGACGAGCAGCTCGCTCGCCTCGCCGAGCCGCTGTGCAAGAACGGCTACGGGAGATACCTCCTCGACGTCCTCGAGCAGAAGTAGGCCGCGCCCGCCCAACCCGGATTCGAGGTTCCGGATCTTCCAGTCCCCCGATCTCTGAATCGGTTCTTCGAGCAGCCAGATCTCCTACAATATCGTCCAGATGTGGAGTGAGTGGGACAGGGGGACACCATGACGACCATGCCGACACCGCCGGGGCGGCGGGGCTGACATGCCCACGGCCGCGTTGATGACCGTCGGCATCGGCGCCGTGGTGGGCGTCCTGGTGGGTCTCACCGGGGTCGGCGGCGGCGTGGTGCTGCTGCCGCTGCTCATCCTCGGTCTCGGCGTCACCCCGCTCACCGCGGTGGGCTCCGGCGCGCTCTTCTCGTCGTGCACCAAGCTCGGCGCCGCCGCCGTCCACGCCCGCCAGCGCACCGTCGACTGGGCGCTGGTGCGCCGCCTCGCCTTCGGCAGCGTGCCCGCCGCCTTCGCCGGCGTCGCGCTGCTCGCCCACCTTCAGACGATCTACGGCGCCGGCGTCAACACCATCCTCGAGCGGGTCATCGCCGTGGTCCTCATCGTCATCCCGGTCCTCATCGCCGCCGAGAGCCTCATCGGCCGCGGCCGCGACCTGCCGCTGCTGCGACCCCTGGTGCCGCGCTGGGTGGGGCGCACCTCGGGCGCCGTCGTCACCGGCGTCCTCGGCGGCTTCCTGGTGGGGATCACCTCGGTGGGCTCCGGCATCGTCGTGATGATGCTCCTGCTGCTCTTCTTCAACCGCAGACCGGCGGTGCTGGTGGGCACCGACATCGCCCACGCGGTGCTCCTCACCGCGGTCACCGCCGCCCTCCACGCCCGCCTCGGCACCATCGACCTCCACCTCGTGCTGTGGCTCCTGGTGGGGTCGGTGCCGGGCGCCCTGCTCGGCTCGCGCCTCAGCCTCCGCCTGCCGCGCACCTGGCTGCGGGTGGCGCTCATCATCCTGCTCTTCGTCACCGGCTGGGGTATGCTCGGCCCGTGAGCGAGCAGCTCCGGCCCGACGCGCGCATCTTCGTCGCCGGCCACCGCGGCCTGGTGGGCTCGGCGGTCCTGCGCCGCCTCGAGCGCGAGGGGTTTGCCAACGTCGTCACCGCCACCCGTGAGCAGCTCGACCTCCGCGACCAGGCCGCCGTCAACTACTGGTTCCGGGCCAACCGCCCCGAGTACGTCTTCCTGGTCGCCGGCACGGTGGGCGGCATCCTCGCCAACTCCACCCGGCCGGCGGAGTTCATCTACGACAACATGATGATCCACTCCACCGTGGTGCACGCCGCCCATCAGTTCGGCGCCGCCAAGCTGCTCTACCTGGGCTCCTCGTGCATCTACCCGCGGGAGGCGCCCCAGCCGATGGCCGAGGAGGCCCTCCTCACCGGCCCCCTGGAGCCCACCAACGAGCCCTATGCCGTGGCCAAGATCGCCGGCATCAAGCTGTGCCAGGCCTACCACCGCCAGTACGGCTGCAACTTCATCTCGGCGATGCCCACCAACCTGTACGGCCCCAACGACAACTTCGACCTCGAGAGCGGCCACGTCCTGCCGGCGCTCATCCGCCGCATCCACGAGGCTCGCGTGGCGGGCCGCGGCGAGGTCACGCTGTGGGGCACCGGCTCGCCGCGCCGCGAGTTCCTGCACGTCGACGACCTCGCCGACGCCTGCCTCTTCCTCATGCGGCACTACGAGGAGCCCGAGCACGTCAACGTCGGCACCGGCTCGGACCTCACCATCCGCGAGCTCGCCGAGCTGGTGCGTGCCGAGGTCCACCCGGAGGCCGAGCTGCGCTTCGATCCCTCGAAGCCCGACGGCGCGCCGCAGAAGCTGCTCGACGTGTCGCGCCTGAACGCCCTGGGTTGGCGCCACTCCATCGCGCTCCGCGAGGGCATCGCCGCCACCTACCGCTGGTACCTCGAGCATGCCGGGAGCGCCCGCGGAGTGCGGCCGCCGGTAGCGTTTCGCTAGCCGGGACGCCGCAGGGCCGCGACCACGGCGGCGATGCCTCCCGCGACGACGAGGGCGAAGAGTACGCGCATCAGCGAGATCATCCAGGCGATGCCGATGCCGAGAGCCGCCCACTGGACCCACCAGTCGCCTGGTGATGTCATCCAGTTGATGACGAAAAGCATCGCCAGGATCATCGGGCCGATGAACAGGAAGCGGACGGCGCGCAGCGTCTTGAGCATTGTCGCTCTTCCTCCACGTCTCGATACGGTGACAGGGGAACGACAGTTTCATTTCGGCATCCGAGGATTGAAGCGCCCGCTGGAGGGCGTGAACCCAGGGGCAAGAACGGTCATGAAGATCGGTGGCTCGAGGATTCCGCCTACTGTCGCCTTCGGGGCGTTGGCAGGGCTTCTCGCGATCGAGTTTGTCCGCGATCCGTTCCGCGACGCGGTGTTGGACGGCCGCTCCGACCGCGCCGCCACCCCAACCTGTCATCCTGAGCGAAGGCCCGCAGCGCCGGAGTCGAAGGATCCCACCGCAGCACCCACGCCCCCGCCCGCCTAGCTGCGGTGGCGGCGTTCGGCGGAGCGGGGTGGGGGGATGGTGGTGTAGGCGCGCATCTCAAGCGCGCCACCACAGCGTTCGCCGGGCCCGGGCCGCCGCGGCGGCCGAGCTCGTGCCCCATGTCACCGGAAGCGGAGGCCCGCGGGGCCGGAGCCGGGGGGCCTCCCCGCAGAACCGCCGCCGCGGCCCCGGCGACGTCCCCGCGCCGGCCCTGTGACCGACCGCACCGCCACCCCTCTCCCCCGCCCTATCTCCCTGCCTGACAACATCATCCCTTGACTCCCCCGGGCGGAAGCCACACAATCGGCAATGGGCGCCGCACTGGGGGGTGGATGCAGAGTCAGCCTGAGAGCAGCCGGGACGCGACACGAGCGCCTGGCGGTGTGGCCGTGCCGGCGGCGGCGATACCGGGGCTTCGCCCGGTCTCGGCCAATCCGGGATTGCCATCCACAGCGATCCCTCGTATACTCCGTTAAGACCATTGATTTCATATGATTGCATGTGCAATCATAGAGCGGAAGCTGTATTTCCTGTCCACTCATCGCGCCGATTTCGACGCCGTGACCTCCATGCGATGCCGCTTCCGAGCGCGAGCGGCTGAAGCCCCCTCGAGATGCCGAAACTGATCCGCCAGCTCATCAGCCTCCTGACCCGCCGCCAGCGGGTCCAGGCGGCGCTCCTGCTCGCGGCTCTGATCGTCCGGGCGGGAGTGGAGCTCCTCGGTGTCGCCAGCGTGGCGCCGTTCCTCGAGCTCGCCGCCAACCCCGGCGCGATCCACAGCCGGGGGTACCTGCAGTGGCTCTACGGCCGCGGCGGCTTCACCACCGACTCGGGGTTCCTCGTGGCCGCCGGGGTGGTCGTGCTGGCGCTGCTGGTGCTGAGCAACGGGCTCAGCGCCCTGTTCACCTGGACGATGCAGCGCTTCGTCTGGGACGCCAACCACGAGCTCGCCATGCGCCTGCTGCGCGGCTACCTCGCGCAGCCCTACGGCTTCTTCGTCGAGCGCAACTCGGCGTCCCTGAACAAGAACATCCTCAGCGAGGTGCGGGCGGCTCTGGCCGGCGTGGTCCGGCCGGTGATCACCTTCGTGGCACAGATCCTCGTGGTCGTCGCCATCACCGGGATGCTGGTGGCGGTGAGCCCCGGGCTGGCGGCGGCGGCGGTGACCGTGATCGGCAGCTTGTACGGGCTCGTCTACCTGGCGGTGCGGCGGCGCCAGTCGAGCCTCGGGCGCGAGTGGGTGGAGGCGAACCGGCTGCGCTACAAGGTCACCAGCGAGGCCTTCGGCGGGATCAAGGACGTGAAGGTGCTGCAGCGCGAGGAGGCCTTCGTCGCCCAGTTCGCCGAGCCGTCGCGACGTTTCACGAAGGCGCTCGCCGCCAACGCCACGATCGGCCAGCTGCCGCGCTACTTCCTCGAGACCCTCGCGTTCGGCGGGGTCGTCCTCGTCGTCGTGGTGGCGCTCAACACCGGCCGCGGGCTCACCGCCGTGCTCCCGCTCGCCGGCCTCTACGTCTTCGCCGGCTACCGGCTGATGCCGGCGGTGCAATCGCTCTTCGCCGCCCTGGTCAGCATCCGCTTCAACCGGGCCTCGCTGGACGAGCTCTGTGAGGACCTGGCGCGGTTCGCGGAGGATGCGCCCGCGGCGGAGGGCGACCGTCTCCCGCTGCCGTTCGCCGACGCGATCGAGCTCTCCGGCGTGTCGTTCCGGTACCCGGGCGCGGCGTTTGAGGCGCTGCACGGAGTCTCGCTGACCATCGAGCGCAACCAGACGGTGGGCATCGTCGGCAGCACCGGATCGGGCAAGACCACCCTGGTCGACCTCCTGCTGGGGCTGTACGAGCCGGACGAGGGCCGGCTGACGGTGGACGGCGCCGTGCTGGACGGGACGACGATCCCGCGGTGGCGGCGCCAGGTGGGGTACGTGCCGCAGCACATCTTCCTCGCGGACGACACGGTGGCGCGCAACATCGCCTTCGGCGTGCCCGACGACGAGATCGACGAGTGTCGGGTGGAGCGGGCCGCCCGCATCGCCCACCTGCACGAGTTCGTCGCCACCCTCCCGGACGGCTACGGCACCGTCGTCGGCGAGCGGGGGGTCCGCCTGAGCGGCGGCCAGCGTCAGCGGGTGGGCATCGCCCGCGCGCTCTACCACGATCCCGAGGTGCTGGTGATGGACGAGGCGACCAGCGCCCTCGACGGCGTCACCGAGACCGCCGTCATGGACGCGATCCGCGAGCTCGCCGGGCAGAAGACGATCATCCTCATCGCCCACCGCCTCACCACCGTCCAGCCCGCCGACCGCATCGTCATGATCGAGGACGGCCGCGTCGTCGACGAGGGTACCTACACCGAGCTGGTGGCGCGGAACGAGACCTTCCGCGCGATGGCGAAGGTGCCGGCTGGCGGGTTTCCGTGAGCTGGTCACCTGCCAAATGGCTCGCGTCTACCTTGGGTGAGCAGCGCATGGGTCTACCGCGGCGCAGCTCAGCCAGAACGAGGATTGCCTGGCGCGTGCATGGCCAAGGTCTCAGAGCGGCGAGTGCGCGCCGACGATTGGAGGGAGAGCGATCCCATGGACGGTTTGATCCATCCTGAAGCCTTTATCCATCCAAATGCACTCGTCGAAGCGGGAGCAACTGTGGGATCCCGAACGAGGATCTGGGCGTTCGCGCATGTGCTGCCAGGAGCCAGGATCGGTAGCGATTGCAACATTTGTGACCACGTCTTCATCGAGAATGATGTGGTCATCGGTGACAGGGTCACGATCAAGTGTGGGGTCCAAGTCTGGGACGCCGTCACGCTGGGAGATGATGTGTTTGTCGGCCCGAACGCGACCTTCACGAACGACCGGTTTCCCCGCTCCAAGAATCATATTGACAAGTACCCACGAACCCTGGTCCGTCAGGGCGCATCGGTCGGAGCAAACGCCACACTGCTTCCCGGCGTCACCATTGGCCGTGGCGCAATGGTGGGGGCCGGGGCGGTGGTGGTCGCCGATGTGCCGCCGAGAACGATCGTCGTCGGCAACCCGGCATACATCAAGGGTTACGTCGACGCGGAGTTGGCTCCGGCAGCCTCCCAGTCAGCTGAGCCCGGCGGCGGCCCAGCAGGAGTCTCAGTCAGAGGTGTCACGGTGCACAGTCTCCCTCTGTTTGCCGATCTCAGGGGGAGTTTGATGGTCGGCGAGAGACCTAACGACCTCCCGTTTGAGCCGCACCGTTTCTTCACGGTGTTCAACGTCCCCAGCAGAAACGTGCGGGGTGAGCACGCGCACCGCAAGCTGCACGAGTTTCTCGTGTGCGTCGCGGGAGAATGCAGTCTTATCGTGGACGACGGTTCCTCTCGGGCTGAGATACAACTCGTCGCCCCTTCCGTGGGTGTCCACATTCAGCCCATGGTTTGGAGTGTCCAATACAAATATTCAAGAGACGCTGTTCTCCTAGTCTTGGCAGACCGCGGCTATGAGCCCGAGGACTACGTCCGCGACTACGACGACTTCCTATCGCTGGTCCGAGAACAACGCCAGTAGGCTCAAGCATGAAACAGCACCAGACAATCCCATTTCTCGACGTCGGTGCCGCGTACCGCGAACTCAAGGGCGAGCTCGATAAGGCCTACCGGCGTGTCATGGAGTCGGGTTCGTACATCCTTGGTGAGGAGGTGGAGGCGTTCGAACGGGATTGGGCGGACTACTGCGGCGTCCGCCACTGCATCGGCGTAGCCAGCGGGCTCGACGCCCTTCATCTGATCCTCCGGGCGGCCGGCATCGGTCCAGGAGACGAGGTCATCGTCCCCTCTAACACCTACATCGCCACGTGGCTAGCGGTCTCGCATGCGGGTGCCAAGCCCGTGCCCGTAGAGCCGAATCCCGCCACCTTCAACATCGATCCCTCGAGGGTCGAAGCAGCGATCACACCCCGGACCAGGGCGATATTGCCGGTCCACCTCTACGGCCAACCCGCGGACATGGATCCGATCAACGCGGTTGCGAAGAAGCACAGGCTAGCGGTGTTCGAGGACGCCGCTCAGGCTCACGGCGCGCGGTACAAGGGCCGGCCTGTGGGTGGGCTTGGGCACGCCGCCGGTTGGAGTTTCTACCCGGGGAAGAACCTCGGGGCCTTCGGCGATGCCGGTGCGGTTACAACAGACGACGACCGCCTCGCGGACAACGTCAGAGTACTGCGCAACTACGGCTCCCGGGTGAAGTACGAGAACGAGTTCATAGGCTTCAACTCTCGGCTCGATCCTCTGCAGGCGGCCTTCTTGCACGTAAAGCTTGCAAGGCTGGACGAGTGGAACGATCGGCGAAGGAAGATAGCGTGCCGTTACTTGGGGGGCCTTACGGCGATAGATGGACTAACGCTGCCTGTGGTTCCCGAGTGGGCCGACCCCTGCTGGCATGTGTTTGTTGTCAGGCATCCACAGCGCGGCGAACTCCAACGCCAGCTATCTTCAGCCGGAATTCACACTCTGGTTCATTACCCGATTCCGCCACATCTCCAGGCAGCGTATTCGAATCTTACGCTCCCTCAAGAAGGTCTCCCGGTAGCTGAACAGATGCACCGCGAGGTTCTTAGCCTACCGATTGGGCCCCACCATAGCCCCGAAGCAGTTGAGTACCTCATTCGCGTGCTCTCGGGAGAGGCGTGTGAGAGAACCTGAGGCTATGAACGTGCCAGAGAGCGTCATGGAGAGTGAGCCACTCCGGAGGAGGAGGTCCTATAGCGAGATTCTGAGGGCCACATCGGTTGTGGGAGGCGGAAAGGCACTTGGCATCCTTGTCAAGCTCATTCGTTCGAAAGTGCTTGCGATTCTGTTGGGCCCTTCAGGAATCGGCGTGATGGGCGTCCTTCAAGGTGTGATGGGTACCGCGGCGACCGTGTTTGGTCTGGGCCTGGGCAGCAGCGGTGTCCGCCAGATAGCGGCTGCGGGTTCCGACCTCGGCAGGTTGAGTTGCGTCCGGAAGGCGCTGTGGCGCTCGAATCTGGCCCTTGGGCTCGTCGGGCTGGGAGGGCTGTGGCTGTTTCGAGCGCAGATAGCCAGTTTGGTCTTTGGGGATGTCGCCCGGTCCAATGATGTCGCCTGGCTAGGCGTTGGGGTCCTTGCCACGTTGATTGCCGCTTCGCAGACGGCTCTCCTCCAGGGTATGAGGAAGATCGGCGACATGGTGAAGGCGGGTATTGTCGGCGCGATCATAGGTGCTGCTGTTGGCCTACTCTTCGTCTGGCGCCTGGGTGCTGCCGGAATTCCCTTCTTCGTGATAGCCACACCCGTATTCACAGTCGTAGGGTCGTCTTGGTACGTGCGTCTTCTTCCCAAGGTTAGCAGGGGAAATACTCAGCCGGCGGCGGTTTGGGCCCAGTGGCGCCAAATGACGACACTTGGCCTCTTCATTATGGTCTCCACCGTTATCGGAGGCGTTGCAGTTCTTGCCGTCAAGGCGATACTCACTCGACGCCTGGGCTTGGATGCAGCTGGGTACTTTCAAGCTGCAACCGCGATCTCTGGGAATTATCTCGGCATCGTATTGGGTGCTATGGCGGCCGACTACTATCCTCGTCTCTCGAGCGCTATCGATAGTCGCTTCGAATTCAATAATATCGTGAACGACCAGCTCGAGGTAGCCCTTCTCTTGATAGCGCCAATTCTCTTGGGCGTACTTGCGCTACTTCCATGGATCCTCTCGATGCTTTACACGAACGAGTTTCAAACCGCAGCTGTCATAATGCGGTGGCAAATCCTGGGTGACGTCCTGAAGGTTCCCTCCTGGGCCATTGGGTTTATCATTCTGGCTCACGGTAGCGGAAGACTGTACCTGACGATCAACGCAACCGGAGACGCGTTGTTCGTGGCTTCTGTACTCTTTCTATTGCCTTGGTTACACATCGAGGCTGCTGGCGTTGCGTTTCTTGTTCAGCTCGCTTACAGCGTAGTTCTCGTTTACTGGATTGCAAATCGCCATTACAACTTCAAAATGCGGGCTAGCACGTGCCGCTCTCTGATTGTCCTCTTTGTCGCTGCCGGGGGAGTATCTGTGGTTTCAAGATCTTCTCCGGTGTCAGCCGCAGTACTCGGGGTCCCCCTTTGTCTCATTGCTGCGGCACGCGCAATAAAGAAGCTCTTGCAAATGCGCCTGATGAGCTGAATGACATGGTGACTTCTTGGTTCCCGAACGGCCTAATGCTGCATCGCCCATGAGAAACGCTACACAGGCAATGGTGAGTGTGGTAATGCCCGCCTATAATCACCAGGAGTACGTCGAGGCAGCGATCAGGAGCGTGTGGTCGCAAACTTGGCGATCTTTAGAGCTTGTTGTTATCGACGATGGCTCGACAGATGATACTTCTGAGATTGTGCACCGCCTCCAACAGAAGAGCCCGATCCCAATGATCGCACAGCGGAAGACAAATGGCGGCATCGCGAGTGCATTGAACACCGCGATCGATAGCGCTTGCGGAACTTTCGTGGCGGTGCTGGCTTCCGACGACATGATGGTTCCTGATCGGATTGAGCGGCAGATCGCCGAGTTTCTGCGAGATGAGTCTGTCGGCATCCTGCACACCGGCGCGAAGAGAATTGACGCATCCGGCAAAATCCTTTTCAGCATGCAAGGGAGGTACCTACCGGCGACGGGCTGTTGTTTGAGGGGGTTCATGCTGGGTTCAGTTGGTGTTGTGGCGCCAACGGTTATGTATCGGCGAGAGGTGCTGGAAGAAGTCGGTGCATTTGACGAGTCGCTGCCATTCGAGGACTGGCCCTATTTTCTGCGAGCATCTGCGTCTGGTGTGCGCTTTGGATATCTGAGCGAGGACCTCACGCTCTGGCGAGTGAGTCCATCAAATGCGGGCTCTGGGACGTCGAAGTGGTGGCGACGCTCAATGGAGGAGCGGAGGAAGTACCTTGATCGACTCGCTGAAAGCGACAGGGAGCGCGCGATTCAGCGCATGTATCAGTACGAGATGTCGTCCGCGATTCTTCAAGGGGGATATGGGGTGTTTCTCGATATCTCGAGAGACGCTGCGGCTCGCGGCTGTTTGAGGTGGAACTTCGCGCCAGTCATTGGATGGGCGGCCGCTCGACGTATCGCACAACGTCTGCTGACGCAGAGAGCCTACGCTCGATTGAAAGGCATTCGCTATGCGGCATCCCAGAAGTAACGGCTTCGCTCGGGGTGTTGGCGGGGTGGACCAGGCTGCGGGCAGTTGAGGATGCAAATGGCAGGCGTTCCCGTATCAGTCGTTATACCGAACTACAATTCCGGCTCTTCGCTCATGCGTAGTGTCGAGTCTGTGATGCGCGGGGTGGGACCAGGCGAGATTCTCATTATTGACGACGGCTCGACCGACGGCTCCGACAAGATTGCTGAACAGGCGCAGGAGCGCTACGCGAATGTGCATTTGATTCGCCATGGCCGCAATGAAGGGATTGCAGGCGCCAGGCGAACTGGCTTCTTGCGAGCGCATTTTGATTGGGTGGCATACGTAGACGCTGACGACTACATCGAAGATGGAGCGATTGAGCAGGCGTACAGGACGGCTGTCAAGCAAGGGCTGGATGTGTGTCTTTGGCGACTTTGGAGAGCGAACGAAGAAAGAACATCGGAACACCTGAAGCTCGACTCAAATGACTTCCCTCTTTCGGGCAGACAGGCCGCCTTGCTGACGATCGGATCGTGGAGGATTCACCCGTTGGGTGTGTCAAGACGTGCGCTCTACTTGGAGGCGTACGAGAAGGAGCTGCCACGTGCCAGCAATGCCGACGAAGCGGTTAGTCGGCTGGCGCTCTATGGAGCTCGAGAGATTGGCCTGTGCGAGAGGCGGTACTTCTATTGCCAGAACCCACGGTCATCAAGCGTATCGCTACATCGCAGACGCCTCAGCGAGTTGCGGACGCATTTGTGGGTCATACGGTTTAGTGAGGAGATCAACGCGCCAGAGGCTTCTCGGCGGCGCGCCGTGCTGAGCTCGATAGGCCACGCGTGGTTTCTTTGGCGGAAACGACGTTTCCTTGGGCTGAGTGAGACCCGCAGCACCCTTCGAGAGTACTTCACAGGGATTCTCTCTGGCCGCCGGGTCTCTTGGTGGTTTGCCCGTTATCCAAAGCACGTTGGCGCATTCCTGTTCCTCTGGTTGTATGCGGGAGCGGTTGGCGGTTCAGCTGTCAGGCAAACCGACAAAGCGGATTCTGGTAGGGAATGGCACCTCTGATTCGACGGGCGGGCGTAGGCCAGCGAGGTCCGGGAACATGAGCGGTTCACAAGTCAGAGTGTTGCATGTGATGCATCTCCTTCTTGGGGGGGGGGTTGAACGGCGGAGGCTTAGCTTGTTTCGGCATCTGCCGGCGGGTTATGGACATCTCGTTCTTTGCAGCGAGGTTCGAAACCACCGATTTGCCGACCAGATGCGCGCGGTAGGAGTTGAGGTTCTGGAGTTTGGTGCTGCGAACTCTCGCTTTGGCTTAGGGCGATACCGGTTTGCGTGCAGTGTGGTCCGTGAATATCGCCCCGACCTGGTTCACGGGGCGGTCTTCGAGGGTTGGACCGTCGGTACGATCGCTGGTCGGCTGGCGCGTGTTCCCGTGATCATCATGGAGGAAACTTCGGACCCGAAGAACAGGCGATGGAAAGGTCACCTTCTCGCTCGCGCCATGGCCGGGCTGGCCGATCATTGTGTAGGCGTTTCTGAAGAGGTTGGTCGATACTTGACTGACAGGCTACATGTGCCTCAAAGGAAGGTGACGGTCATCCCGAACGGTGTCGAGCGTCCATCAGTGGGGCGGGGCGATGATCCACTGAGCCTGCGCTCCAGTCTCGGCCTCGAAGGGCGTGACTTGGTGGTTGGTTCGGTGGGGCGCCTGGACGATGCGCACAAGAGATTCAGCGATCTGATCAAGGCGTTGGCGAGGCTGAAAGATCTGCCAGTGAAACTCCTGCTGGTCGGGGATGGCCCAGATCGGCGAATGTTAGAGGAGCTTGTGGAGGAGCTTGGCCTAGAGCCGCGGGTCCTATTCGCAGGCTGGCAGGAGGACCTTGGCGACTACTACGCCCTCATGGACGTGTTCGCACTCGCTTCTGAGCGTGAAGCTTTTGGGCTCGTGAATGCAGAGGCAATGCGGTGCGGACTTCCAGTAGTGGCTACGAGGGTGGGGGGAATCCCAGAAATTGTCCTTGACGGCGATACGGGGCTCCTTGTAGCGCCGCGAGACGTGGATGGGCTAGCAAATTCAATTCGACGCCTCCTTTCGGACGAAAGTCTCCGCATCCGAATGGGTGCGGCTGGCAAGTTGCGAGCGGATAGGGAGTTTGCGGCCGAAGTCTATTCCGCGAGGGTCCACGACCTCTACCAGTTCCTCTTGTATCGCGCGCGATGAAGGGGCTCTTTGTTACATGGGACGGCCCGGGCTCCAACTACCACGAGTCGCTGTTCCTGCCGATCTTGGACCGGGCCCGCGAGCCGGGTGACGAGGTGCACCTGCTGCAGTACTGGTGGGGTGCTGAATCTCGGGTGGAGTCCGTGCGGCGGGCAGCGCAACGCCTCGCGATGCCATACACGCCACGGCGCGTCGCGCGCGGCCCACGCGCCCCGGTCACCGCGGTGATGATCGCACGTGGGGCCTCCGACGTCGTGCGCTACGCCCGTCGCAACCGGGTCGAGGTGTTGATGCCGCGCAGCATCATCCCGGCCGCGATGGCGCTGCTCGCCGTGCGGCGCCTGCCCGGCGTCAGGCTCCTCTACGACGCCGACGGGCTGATGGCAGACGAGCGGGTGGACTTCGGGAGTCTGAGGCGGGGTAGCGTGCAGTACCGCATTCTGAGGGCGATCGAGCGCGCGGCGGTGCGACGGGCAGACGCCGTCATCACCCGCACCGGGCGTGCGAGGCGGATCCTCGCGTCGCGAGCCGGGCTCGCCGATGATGCGAAGATCGTGGTCGTGGCCAACGGCAAGGACGAGGAGCTGTTCCGCCCGGCGGGACCGGCCGAGCGGGAGGCGACCCGGCGGCAGCTGGGGGTGCCGGACAGCGCGCCCCTCCTCGTGTACGCGGGCTCGCTGGGACCGCAGTACCTTCCCGACGCGATGTTCGGCGTGGCCGCGGCGGTCAGGGAGCGCCGCCGCGACGCGCGCTTCCTGGTGCTCACCGGCGCGCCCCGCGGGGCCGACGACGCGGCCCGGCGGACAGCGTTCGAGCCTGACGCGATGATCGTCGCGAGCGTCGCATCCGACGAGGTGCCGCGCTACCTCGCGGCCGCCGACCTCGGCCTCGCGCTCCGGACCCCGACCTTCTCGCAGCAGGCGGTGTCGCCGATCAAGGTGGGCGAGTACCTCCTGTGCGGCGTGCCCGTCCTCGGCACGGCCGGGGTCGGAGACCTCGACGAGCAGCTCGACCCCGACGTGGCGCTGCTCCTGGAGGATCTCGACGAGGCGTCGTTGCGGCGCGCGGCGGACTGGCTGGTGGACGATATCCTGCCGGCGCGGGAGCGGTTCCGCGCCGACTGCCGTCGCGTGGGCGGGGACGTGTTCGGGTTGGGACGTGCGGTTGCCGGCTATCGGTCGGCCATTGGAAAGGTGCGGGCCGGGTGAAGGTGCTCGCGCTGACGCGCTACGGCCGGCAGGGCGCCAGCAGCCGGATCAGGACCCTGCAGTACCTGCCGTACCTCACCGCCGCCGGGCACGAGGTCGAGGTGCGGCCGCTTCTCACGGACGGCTACCTCTCCGGCCGCTACGACGGCCGCCCGACGAGCCTCGGGTTCGTCCTGCACCGCTACGTGCTCCGGGTCGCGACAGCCCTGCGCGGGGCCCGGTACGACGTCGTCTGGCTGGAGAAGGAGCTGCTCCCCTGGGCGCCAGGCGTGATCGAGCGGGCTCTGCTCGCCGGCGCGCCGTACGCCGTCGACTACGACGACGCGACGTTCCATACCTATGACCACCATCCCAACCCCGTGCTCAGAGCGCTGATGGCGCGCAAGATCGACCGGGTCATGCGCGGCGCCGCCGTCGTGACCGCCGGGAACGGGTACCTCGCCGACAGGGCGCGCGCGGCCGGGGCGCGCCGGGTGGAGATCCTCCCCAGCGTGGTCGACCTGACGCGGTACGGGGAGGCCGCCGCCCCGCCCGACGGGCCGTTCACCATCGGCTGGATCGGCTCGCCGGGCTCGGAGCGCCTGCTCGAGCCGCTTCGCGGCGTCCTCGCCGAGACCGTCGCTCGGCCGGGGGTGCGGCTCGTGCTCGTCGGCGCGTCCGAGCGCGCTCTGAAGGGCGTGCCGCACGAGCGGTGGGAGTGGAGCGAGGCGGACGAGGCCGACCAGGTCAAGCGCTTCCACGTCGGCATCATGCCGCTGGAGGACACGCCCTGGGAGCGCGGCAAGTGCGGCTTCAAGCTGATCCAGTACATGGCGGCGGCGAGAGCGGTGGTCGCTTCGCCGGTCGGGGCCAACGCGTCGATCGTGGATGACGGTGTCACCGGGTTCCTGGCCCGCACGCGGGAGGACTGGACCCGGGCGTTTGCGAGGCTCCGCGAGGACCGGGCCCTGTGCATGCGCCTCGGGAGAGCCGGCCGCGCGAAGGTCGAGAAGGAGCTCGCCATCGCGGTCACAGCACCCCGGGTGGTGGAGATCCTGAGCTCCGCGGCCCGAGGCCGCGAGGCAGAGGCGCAGAGGGCATGCTAGGCGGAGGCCTGCCCGCCCTCGGGTTCGTGCTCGGGCTCGTGGTGGTGGCGAGCCTGGTCGCGCGCAGGAGGCTCGCCCGCGGCCCGCTGCGCACGATGACCCTGATCGGGCTCTGGCTCCGGGTCGCCGGTGCGATGGTGTACCTGCTCGTGATCGGGGAGCGGTACGGCGGCGGCGACTACGTCGGCTACTACCACCTCGGGCTGGAGTACGCGCGGCGGTGGGAGATGGGTGGCCCGAGCCCGATCGCCGGCCTCTTCGCCGGCGGGCTGGGGTCGAGCTGGTGGGGGACGGCCTTCACGGCCCGGCTCGCGGGGCTGGTGCTGTCGCTGCTCGGGCCTTCGCTGCCGGGCGCCTTCATCGTGTTCGCGCTCATCGGCTTCGTCGGGATCTTCGCGCTCGCGCTCGCGTTCATGCGCGCGTTCCCCGACGCCGAATGGAAGCGCTACCTCGCCTTGGTGATGCTCTTCCCGTCGCTGTGGTTCTGGCCGGCGGCCCTGGGCAAGGACGCCGTGGTGCTGTGCGGCGTCGGGCTCGCGACGCTCGGGTTCGTGGGGCGCGGCGACCGCATGCGGCCGGTGCTCATGGCTCTCGGGGTGGCGATCGTCTTCGTGATCCGCCCGCAGGTGGCCGCGACCCTGGGCTTTGCGCTGGTGGTGGGGCAGTGGGTCGGGACGATGCGGCGCTGGTCGTTCTTCAACCTGGTGCAGGCGGTGGCGATCCTCGCCCTCGGCGCCTGGCTCGTGGCCCTGTCCAGCGGCGCCCTCGGCGTGAAGCTTTTCAACCGTGAGGAGGTCACGGACTACCTCTCGGGTCGCGGGGCTGCCTCTTCGATTGGCGGGAGCGCCATCGAGGGAGGCGGCTCCGTCTCGCCATGGCTGGCGCCCGTGAACACGCTCTTCAGGCCGTTCCCCTGGGAGGCGAACGGAGCGACGGCCCTGCTCGCGTCGGCCGAGGTGCTCGTTCTGTGGGGCCTCGTCTGGGGCCGGCGCCGCGCCGCCGTCGAGTTCTTCCGCGCGCACAGCCACCACCGGGTACTCTGGATGGCGGTTGTGTTCGTGGCGTTGTACTCGACCGCGCTGGGGATGTCATTGGGGAACGTCGGCATCATCGCCCGCCAGCGGGTGCACATCCTGCCGTTTCTCTTCTTCTTCGTGGCCGGCGGCGCGCATCGGTATGCGCTTGGGTGGTGGCCGCATTACGCCTACGGACAGCCGTACGCAGCCGGTCGAGCCGGCCGCGCGGCGCAGGCCGCCCGGAGCGTGTCACGTACGGGCACGAACAGGGCGGGATAGGGGAGCGCCTGCGGTGCCGCGCCTCCTCCTCGTCGTCACGCACCCGATGACCGCGAGGTATCTGCTCCGCGGACAGCTGCGGTTTCTCCGGGAGAACGGCTTCCGGGTCGCCGTGGCCTGCTCGCCGGGCGCTGATCTGGAGCAGGTCGCGCGTCGCGAGCAGGTAGACGCCTTCCCGGTGCCGATCTCCCGCGAGATCCGGCCCCTGTCCGACCTGCGGGCGATCGGCCGCCTCCGGCGGGTGATCGCGGCGTGGCGCCCCGACGTGGTGAACGCGAGCACTCCCAAGGCGGGCCTTCTCGGCATGATCGCGGCGCGGGCGGCCCGGGTGCCGGTGCGCCTCTACACGCTCCGGGGTCTGCGGCTCGAGACGACCCGGGGCCTCAAGCGGTGGGTGCTCAGGCGGGCGGAACGATTCGCCGCCGCCTGTGCGGGCGAGGTCGTGGCGGTGAGCCCGAGCCTGGCGAGACGCGTCGTCGCGCTCAAGCTCGCTCCCGCGCGCAAGGTCCGGGTGCTCGGGCCGGGGGCCTCCAACGGGGTGGAGGTGGAGCGCTTCGCGGCCCCCGACCGCGACGCCGTCTCGGCTCTGCGCGCGCGGCTCGGGCTCGGAGAGGATCGCCCGGTGATCGGGTTCGTCGGCCGCTTCACGAGGGACAAGGGTCTGGTCGACCTCGTCGCCGCCTTCGACGGGGTCCGGGGCCGGGTACCCGACGCGAGGCTCCTCCTGGTCGGCGACTTCGAGGCGGGCGACCCGGTGCCGCGCGAAGCCCGCGAGAGAATCGAAAAGGACGGCGCCATCGTGCGCACCGGCTTCGTGCCCGACACCTCGGTCTGCTACCCGCTGATGGACGTGCTCGCCTTTCCCTCGTATCGCGAGGGCTTCCCCAACGCGCCGCTCGAGGCGGCGGCGGCGGGGCTGCCGGTGGTCGGCTATGCCGCCACCGGGACGGTGGACGCCGTCGAGGACGGATCGACGGGAGTGCTGGTGTCCCCGGGCGACGTCCCGGCCCTGGCGGAGGCGCTCATGCGCCTGCTGGCCGATCCGGCCGAGCGCCGGCGCCTGGGCGCGGCGGGCCGGGAGCGCGTGGCGCGGCTCTTCGCCAACGAGGTGGTGTGGCGGCGGTGGGCGGACCTCTACCTGGAGCTCCTGCAGGCCCGAGGCCACTCGAGCGACGGGAGCGAGGCGTGAGCGGCGGTCTCTACCGGCCCCGGCTCAAGGGCCTCCTCGACCGGGTGCTGGCCGGCGCGGGCCTGGTCGTGGCGTCTCCGGTGCTCGCGGTGCTGATGGTCGCCGTGCGTTGGCGGCTGGGCTCGCCCGTGCTCTTCAGGCAGCGGCGCCCCGGGCTCGGCGGCCGCCCGTTCGAGCTGCTCAAGCTGCGCACGATGACCGACGCCCGCGACGCTGAAGGGCGCCTGCTGCCGGACGAGGCGCGCCTCACCCGGCTCGGGCGGTTCCTGCGCCGCACCAGCCTCGACGAGCTACCCGAGCTGCTCAACGTGATCCGCGGGGAGATGAGCCTGGTGGGCCCGCGCCCGCTGCTGATGCAGTACCTGGAGCGCTACACCCCCGAGCAGGCGCGGCGGCACGAGGTCAAGCCGGGGCTCACCGGATGGGCCCAGGTGAAGGGCCGCAACGCCCTGAGCTGGCCCGAGAAGCTGGCGCTCGACGTGTGGTACGTGGACCACCTGTCGTTCCGGCTCGATGTCTGGATCCTCGTGCTCACCGTCGGTCAGGTGGTGGCGGGACGGGGGATCGCGGCGGTCGGCCATGCGACGATGCCGGAGTTCATGGGGGAGGACGATGCAGGTTGACGGCGTGGTGGTGATCGGAGCGGGCGGCCACGGGAAGGTGGTGGTGGCGACGCTCCAGGCTGCGGGCGTGAAGGTCGCGGGGATCTACGACGACGACCCCGGGCGGCTCGGGGACGAGGTGCTCGGGGTTCCAGTCGTCGGGGCGGCTCGGGAGCTCGGGACGGCCACGGGGCGCCCGGCGGTGCTCGCCGTCGGGGACAACCGCGCCCGGCAACGGCTCGCCGCCGAGCTTCCGCTGGCGTGGGTGAGCGTGGTCCATCCCTCGGCGGTCGTCCACCCGAGCGTGCGGCTGGGGCCGGGGTCGGTGGTCTTCGCCGGGGCGGTGGTGCAGCCGGACACCGAGATCGGCGCCCACGCGATCGTGAACACCGGGAGCCGCATCGACCACGACTGCCGCATCGGCGACTTCGTGCACGTTGCGCCCGGGGTCAACCTCGCCGGCGGCGTGGTGATCGAGGACGGATCGTTCATCGGAATCGGCAGCTGCGCGGTCCCCGGAGTCCGGGTCGGAGCCTGGGCGACCGTGGGGGCCGGCGCAGCGGTCGTGCGCGACGTGAGGGAGGGGACGACGGTGGTCGGCGTCCCCGCCCGGGAGCTCGCGCGGTGAGCCGCCTCTACCTCTCGCCGCCGCACATGACCGAGGCCGAGCTGGAGCTCGTTCACGAGGCGTTCGCGTCGAACTGGATCGCTCCGCTCGGGCCGCAGGTGGACGCGTTCGAGCGCGAGCTGGGCGAGGCTGTCGGCGTGGCCCACGCGGCCGCTCTCTCGTCGGGCACGGCCGCGCTCCACCTGGCGCTCCAGCTCCTCGGTGTCGGGCGGGGCGACGACGTGCTGTGCTCGGACCTCACCTTCGGCGCCACCGCCTTCGCCGTCACCTATGTGGGCGCCCGGCCGTGCTTCGTCGACTGCGACCGCACCACGTGGAACCTCGACCCGAGCCTTCTCGCCGAGGAGCTCGCGGAGCGGGCACGCGCCGGTCGCCTGCCCAAGGCGGTGATCGCCGTGGACCTCTACGGCCAGAGCGTCGACTGGGAGCCGGTCCTCGCCGCCTGCCGAGAGCACGGGGTGCCGGTGATCGAGGACGCGGCCGAGGCGCTGGGGGCCACCTACCGGGGGAGGCCGTGCGGCGGCTTCGGCGAGCTCGGCGTGCTGTCGTTCAACGGCAACAAGATCATCACCACCTCCGGGGGCGGGATGCTGGTCTCGCGCGACGGCGACGCGATGAGGCGGGCGCGCTTCCTCGCGACCCAGGCGCGCGACCCGGCGCCGCACTACCAGCACTCCGAGATCGGCTACAACTACCGGATGTCCAACGTGCTGGCGGCCATCGGCCGCGGTCAGCTGCGCACCCTCGGGGAGCGGGTCGAGGCGCGGCGGCGCAACTTCGAGCACTACCGGCGTCATCTCGAGGATCTCCCGGGGCTGGAGCTCATGCCGGAGGCACCCTACGGACGCTGCACCCGGTGGCTCACCTGTCTCACCCTGGATCCCGCCGTCTTCGGAGCCGACCGCGAGCAGGTCCGGCTCGCGCTCGAGGCCGAGGACATCGAGTCGCGGCCGGTGTGGAAGCCGATGCACCGGCAGCCGGTCTTCGCCGAGTGCCCGCACCGCGGGGGCGCGGTGGCCGCCGACCTCTTCGAGCGCGGGCTCTGCCTGCCGTCGGGCTCGCAGATGAGCGAGGCGGATCTCGACCGCGTCGTGCGCATCGTCCGCGACCGGTGTGTAGCGGCCGCGGGCGGCCGCGGAGGAGAGGGACGCTCCTGATGGCTCTGCCGCCGGGCACAGGCGCGCCGGCGGCTGCACCGGTCGGCGTGGCCGCCGCGGCCCGCGCGCGGCCGCTGCACCGGACACCTCCGATGACATCTCTCGACCACACTCCGGATCCTCGCGGGATGGGGCTCGCCCCTGCGCTCTACGGCGCCTTGCGGGAGAGCCTCCGAGGCCCCGTAGCGGTGGAGGTCGTGGCGCGTCTGGCGGCAGCCGGCGGCGCCCGCCCCGTTACCGCCGCGCTCGCGGTGCATGCAGGCGTCCCCGGCGCGGAGGCGGAGGCGAGGCGGGAGGTGCGGCGCACCACCGCCGCCAACCTCGACCTCCTGGCGGGCCTCGAGCGGCCCCTGCGGTCGCTGGAGCGCGCCGGGGTGCGCTGGGCGGCGGTCAAGGGGCTCGACCATCTCGTGCGCCTGTACCCTGGGCTCGAGTGGCGCTCGATGCTGGATGCCGACCTGCTCGTGCACCCGGAGGATCTCGCCCGTTCGCGCGAGGTGCTCGTGGAGGCGGGGTTCATGCCGGCCTCCGGGACCCCGGCGGTGCAGCCCGGGCTCTGCTTCAGCGACGGGCGCGTCAGCGTCGACCTGCACCGGCGGATCACGCGGCGTGGAGGCTTCGACGAGGACGTCGCCTGGCTTCTTCGGGGAACGGGATCCTCCGCGTTCGAGGGGTGCCCCGTGCGGATGATGGCCGCGCCGCAGGCCCTGGCCGCCGCCTCTCTCTTCCTCGCCAAGGACGGGTTCTTCAGCGCGATGGTCCGTGCCGAGCGGGTGGCGGAGCTGGGGCTCCTGGCGGATGCGGCGGAGCCCGGCGGGGAGCATGAGGCCTGGGCCGGGCTCGCGGCGTGTGGCGCGGGCCGGGTGGCACGGCGGGCGCGCAGCCTGGTGGAGTGGGTGCGCGGCGGTGCCCGGCCGGCGTGGACGGATCCGGGGTTCGGAGGAGCGGCCGCGGGCTCCGGGTCGCCTCCGGCGCTTCTCCGCAGGCTTCTGCGGGGCGCTCGGCTGCAGGACTCGGCGCGCGATACGGCGGGTTGGCTGCGGGCCCAGATTGGGAGCTTCGTGCTGCAGCGGCTGAGCGGCCGGCGGCTGGGAGCCTGGCGGACGGGATGACGCGAGTGGAGAAGGGCCATGGCTGACGGTGACGAAGTGCGGCTGAGCGAGACGTCGGGCAGGCTGAAGGCACTGCAGGGCCACCTGCTCACCCGTCAGGTGCAGTACGTGCTCGACCTGATGGTGCTGGTGGCGGCGTTCATGCTGGCCTACAGCTTCCGGTTCGAGTTCCGTCTCGACAGCTTCTGGTTGTTCAACTCCACCATCCAGCTGCCGTTCGTCGTGCTGCTGCAGTTCGCGGCGCTCGCGGTCTTCGGCGTGTACAGCTTCGTCTGGCGCTACATCGGCATGTCGGAGGTGCAGGCCTTCGTCAAGGCGATCTTCTGGTCGGGTCTGGTCATGGTCCTTATCCGCCTGAGCTTTCCCGAGCCGGTGCAGCACTGGCGGATTCCGCTGTCGGTGATCCTCATGGACTCGGTGCTGGCGTTCGGCGGCACCATGGGGCTGCGGGTGGTGCGGCGCGCCGCCTATGAGCGCCGCGAGACCCGCAAGCGGACCCAGGCAGGGCCCTGGAGGAAGCGCAAACCGGTGCTCCTGGTGGGCGCCGGGCGCGCCGGCGTGATGGTGATCAAAGAGATCCGGAACCGCGGCGACATGGGCGTGTGGATCGAGGGGTTCATAGACGACGATCCGGGAAAGCAGGGGGCGGTGATCCACGGGCGCGAGGTGCTCGGTACCACCCGCGACCTGGCGCGGCTGTGCGCGGAAAAGAACATCGATCATGTGATCATCACCATTGCCCAGGCGTCGCGCCGGGAGATCCGCCGCATCGTCGAGATCTGCGAGGCGGTCCCGGTGAAGGCCCGGATCATCCCGGGCTACTACGAGATCATCGGCGGCACGGTGGAGGTGAGCCGCATCCGCGACGTGCAGATCGAGGACCTCCTGGGCCGTGAGCCGGTGCAGCTGGACGAGGCCCAGGTCGCCGACTTCCTGGCCGGCAAGACCGTGATGGTGTCAGGGGCGGGGGGCTCGATCGGCGCGGAGCTGGCGCGCCAGGCGGCGCGCTTCGACCCGGCGCGACTGCTGCTTGTGGAGCGGGCGGAGTTCGCCCTCTTCGAGGTGGACCGCCAGCTGCGCGCAACGTGGCCCGGGCTCGAGATCGTGCCGCTGGTGGCCGACGTGGGCGACCGGGTGCGCATGCGGTCGATCTTCGCGGCCCTCGCACCTCAGGTGGTGCTGCACGCGGCGGCGCACAAGCACGTGCCATGATGGAGGTGAACCCCACCGAGGCGGTGAAGAACAACGTGCTCGGGACCCGACGAGCTGGGCGTGGTGGCGGGCGAGGCCGGGGTGGAGGCGTTCGTGCTGATCTCCACCGACAAGGCGGTGCGGCCCGCCTCGGTGATGGGGGCCACGAAGCGGGTGGCCGAGCTGGTGGTGCAGGATCTCGACCAGCGCTACGCCACGCGCTTCGTGGCGGTGCGCTTCGGCAACGTGATGGGCTCGGCGGGCTCGGTGATCCCGATCTTCCGGGAGCAGATCCGCGCGGGCGGGCCGGTGACGGTGACCCACGCCGAGATGGTGCGCTACTTCATGACCATCCCCGAGGCCTCGCCAGCTGGTGCTGCAGGCCGGCGCCATGGGCCGCGGCGGCGAGATCTTCGTGCTCGACATGGGCGAGCCGGTGCGCATCCTCGACATGGCCAAGGACATGATCATCCTCTCCGGGCTCAAACCCTACGAGGACGTGGACATCGTCTTCACCGGCCTGCGCCCCGGCGAGAAGCTCTTCGAGGAGCTCGAGATGGACGGCGAGCACATGGAGCGCACCCGGCACCCCAAGATCTACATCGGCAAGATCGCCGGCTACCCGCCGGCCGCGGTGGCGGCGGCGCTCGAGCGGCTCGCGGAGCTCTCGACCGACGGTGAGGTCGCCGCGCTGCGGGGGTACTTCAACGAGCTCGTGCCGGAGGCGAAGCTGAGCGTGGAGTAGCCGCTCGCTCCCCGGAGATGAGTCAGCGAAGCCCGGCCCGCGCCGGGCTTCGCTGCGTTGGAGGCGGCGGGCGCTGCACCCTGGAGGGGCGGCTCGGCGTGACTCGGCGAGGGGAAGCACGCTAGCCTGGGGCGATGCGACGCGGCCTGCGTTTCTGCGCTCCGCCGGTGACGGTGCCCCCCGAGGCCTGGTGGGTGCTGCGTGTCAAGGGACATCCACTTTCCCGCAGTTGGGGGACACCCAGTTTCCCGCACCGGCTCCAGGGGTGGCCCATAGCTGGAGGCGGTGATTCCATGACGCTGGGGCGAGCAGCTCAGGCGGAGGGGCGGAGCCCCGGAGCCTGAGCTGCCGGCGCGGCGCGGCCCCTACCCCTCGCCGATCTGCTTCTCGATCTCGCGCAGCCGGAAGCTACGCCCGTCGATCTGCACCACGTGACAGCGATGCAGGAAGCGGTCGAGGATCGCCGCCGCCAGGGCATCGTCGCCGGCGAGCATCTCCGGCCACTCCCGGATCGACTTGTTCGACGTGATGATCGTGCTGCCTCGCTCGTAGCGGTAGCTGACCACCTTGAAGAGCAGGTGCGCGTCGTGCCGGTCGAACGCCTGGAAGCCCAGCTCGTCGATGACCAGCACGCTGGTGTTCATGTACTTCCGGCGACGGATCCGCTTGTTGGCGTTGGCGTCGTCCCGGCGCAGCTGCTCGATGAGCTCGTCGGCGCTCATGAAGGCCACCGAGAAGCCGTTCTGGATGGCCTTGATACCGAGGCCGGTGGCGAGATGGGTCTTGCCCACCCCGGGCGGGCCCAGCAGCAGGACGTTCTCCCTCCGCTTGGCAAACTCGCAGGTGGCCAGCAGCTCGATCTTGCCCTTGTGGACCCCCCGCTGAAAGGCGAAGTCGAAGCTGTCGAGCGTCTTCGCCATAGCGAGACCAGAGAGCTTCAGTGAGGTGCGCACCCTCCGCTCCTCGCGAAACTCCCTCTCAGAGCCGCACACGAGCTCCAGGAAGCTTCCCAGGGATAGCTTGTCCCGGACACCCCGCTCGATCAGCTCCGGCAGGATCGCGGGGACGTGCTCGAAGCCCGTCTCCGCAAGCAGCTCACGGGTGCGGTCCAGCTCGGCTGCACCGCGGCTCATGTCAGCCTCCCCAGCAGGGTGGCGTACTGCTCGATGGGACGCTTGGCCGCCTCCCAGCTGCGCTCGACGACGATCTGCTTGCCCAGCCCGCCCAGGGGACTCGGGCGCATGACTTCGTCGGTGGAGGCACCTTCGTAGTCCGCCTGGTCGATGAGCAGCAGGGCTCGGGTCCCTCGCGGGTAGGTCTTGACGATCTGGTGGCTCGCGAGGACCTGGACCTTGTTACCGACGCCTCGTACCTGGACGTAGTGGCCGGCATGGACGAAGGGCACCGAGTACTGCCGGCCTTCGAAGCTCACGAGGCAGTCCCGGCTCACCTGACGGGTGACCTGGGTGTCGAAGGGCTCGGGAAGCGTCGCGGGCAGCGCGCCCAGCGCGAGCTTCTCCTCCTGCCAGGTGTCGAAGATGCTCAAGCCCGTGCGCGGGCACACCAGCCTTCTGGCACGATCGAGCACTCTGGAGTCAGTCGCCCGCTGGAGTGCCTCGAGGTCCGCGAAGCGGTCGTCAGCCCGCACCTGGTGCCAGCGCACGTCGCGCCCCTTGCGCTCCACCTTGCCTTTGTCGGTGGGGGTCCTCGGCCGCGCGAGGTTGACCAGGAAGCCCATCTGCTTGGCGTAGGCTTGGTAGCCCTGATTCACCTCGGCCCACGGCCCGGCGCCCCTGCCCGCCGCCGTCTTCTCGTTGTCCGGCCGCAGGGACAACGGCACTCCGCCCAGCCTCCTGAATGCCCCGTTATGGCACCGGATCCACCCCGCCATGTCCTTGTGCTCGCTCCACACCACCGCCCACATCCGCGACGCCGACAGCACCATGAGGAAGGCCCACAGCCGCACCAGACCACCCAGGTCCTCCACCCACACCGGCACCTGCACCCAGTCCACCTGGGCTTGACTGCCGAAGCTGACCTCGACCCGCCGCGTCGGACGGACCCGTGGCTTGCTGCTCCGCCGCCTCACGTAGCGCAGAACGGCCTTGTAGCTGCCTGCAAACCCGTGCTCGACCACCAGCTGCTCGTACAGCCCCGTCACCGGCTCGGGTCGGCCACCTATCTCGACCTTCTCCTGCTGAGTTGCCATCCACGAGGCTATGACCCCGGCTAGAGGCTCGCACGCCTCCGGCTGCCGCCGTCGACCATCCTCAGCCGCGCTCCTCAGCCGCCCCAGCCGGTACCGCAGGGTGCTCTCGTCCACCTCGAAGTCCCGCGCCAAAGACCTGATGCTGTGCCCTCGCTGTTCCATTACGTCCGCCGCCATGACATCCTCTCCTCGGAGCTTGGCCATCCGTCTCCCCTCGAGGCTCTTACGTCTACCTCAAGGGTGACTCGGCCAAGCTCCTTCTTCACGTGCGGGAATCTGGATGTCCACTAACGACCCTTGTAGCGTGTCCCTCTACACTGCGTCGGGCTCTGGGTCCGGTGACGGCGCCGGCGGCGTTCGAGGGGCTGAATCCCGAGCGCGCACTCGAGATGGCACGGGAGCTCGGTGTGGCGGTGCGCATCGCGGCGCGGGTCCCGGTTGAGGCTCTCGTGGCCGAGCTGGGCGAGGGTGCCGTGGTTGCCCTGCAGCGGGCACGGCGCGGAGCGGTGGCGACGACGCTGTCGCTGGAGTCGCTGCTCGCCGAGGTGGCAAGGGCGGCGCGGACGCTCGCCGCCCCGGTCGTGGTGCTCAAGGGAATGGCCCTGCACATGGATGGCGTCCTGGCCGCGGGCTCCAGGCCCCTTGCCGACCTCGACGTGCTGGTGCCGCCGGAGCGGGCCGGATCGCTGCACACGTCCCTGGTGGCGGACGGCTTCACTCTGACGCCGGGCCTACGCACCGGCGAGCAGCACCTGGCGCCGTTGCGGAGCCCGGCGTCGGGCGGGGTCGTGGAGATCCACCACGCAGTGCGCGGGGTGCGGCTTCACGGTCGCCGCTCGGCCACCGCCGGCGACGTGCTGGCGCGGGGCGGCAGCCGCGAGTTGGCCGGGCTGCCGGGGTGCTTTCTCCCCTCCCCCGAGGTCGCACTCGCCCACCTGCTGGTGCACGGCCTCGCACAGCATGGGATGACCCGGGAGTACCCGCTCACCCGGCTGGCCGCGGACCTCTCCGACCTCGGCGTGGACGAGGCCGGCCTGGCGGTGTTCCTGGCGGGGCCGTTCGCTTGGATCGCCACCGACGTGAGCCCCGAGGAGGTCGCGGCGGCGGTGCGGCTGGCGGCGCGTCTGCGGGCGGGGGAGGATCCGGCGCTGCTGGCGACCGGGGAGAGCGGGGAGAGCGTGCTCCTCGGTCACATCCTCGCCCTGGCCCTGGACGACGAGTACCTGACCTCGCTCAAGCTCGAGCGGCGACTGCTGGTGCCGGGGGTGGGCGCGCGCGGCTGGTCGGTGCTGCGCACGCTGGCGGGCAGCGTCGTGCTCAGCCGCCGCCAGGTGGACATGCTCTACGGTGGACCGCACTCGCGGCTCGGCTACCTGGGGCTGCGGCTGTGGCGGCCGCTGGACGTGCTGCGGCGCCTGGCGGTGTACGGCTGGAGCCGGCTGCGCCGGCACCGGCGAAGCTCCGCCCGCCGGCTCGGAGGGACCCGGCGATAGAACCCTCAAACGTCGCGAGGTCGGGGGCCCGGCGCGTCAGGGCGCGCGAGCGCCCTCAGCCTTCCGCGCCACGGCCACCAGCGACAGGCCCTTCCACGGGAAGACGCGGTCGATGCGGCGCCACAGCCAGAGGGTCGCGTCGAAGAGCTTGAGCTGGATCCGGGTGAAGCGCTTGCGGCGGAGGAGCCGGGAGTTGAGGAACCAGGCCGGCACCGCGACCCGGTTGAAGGTGAAGCAGCGCTCGACCGCGAGCCCGGCCGCCTCGAGCTTGTCGCGCAGCTCGGCCGCTTCGTAGCGACGCCGGTAGCCCAACGCGCGGTCGTAGGAGCCGTGCAGCCGGTGACCGCGGGGCACGAGCACCACCGCCCGGCCGCCCGGCTCGAGCGCGGTGTGGATGTTGCGCAGCATCTGCTCCTCGTCCTCGACTCGCTCGAGGACGCTGAGGGCCGCCACGGTGTCGAAGCGCTCCTCGAGGCCGCTGAAGTCGACCGGATCGTCGGCGGCGAGCCGGCGTACGGCGACCCGCGGCTGGCGGGCGAAGAGGGTGGCGAGGAAGTCGAGGTGGAGCGGGTTGGTGTCGGTGGCGCAGTAGGATTCGCGCGGCAGGAGCTGGACGGTGAGGCTGCCGAGCCCGGCGCCGAGCTCGAGCACGCGGTCGCCGAGGTGGGGACGCACCATGTCGGCGGTCCAGCGGTCGAGGCGGTGGGTGCGCGACAGGCTGGACAGCATGCCCTGGGTGTAGCGCTCGTCGTAGAGATCGTCGACGAGCGTGAAGTAGAGGATGGTGAAGACCGCCTTGATGCCGTCGCGCCAGGTGATCTTCTTGCCCTGGTGGTAGGTGCGGCCGTGGTAGGAGATGGGCACCTCGTACAGGCGCAGGCCGCGCTTGGCGAGCTTGGCGGTGAGCTCGGGCTCGATGCCGAAACGCTTCGAGCGGATGGGGATCGACCGGAGCACCGGGAGCTTCACCGCCTTGTAGCAGGTCTCCATGTCGGTGAGGTCGAGGTCGGTGCACATGTTCGAGAGGGCGGTGAGGAAGCGGTTGCCGACGGAGTGCCAGTACTGCAGCACCCGCTTGCGGCTGCGCGGCAGGAAGCGGGAGCCGTAGACGGCGTCGGCGTCGCCCTGGAGGATGGGGCGGATGACGTCCTGGATCTCGGCGGGGTCGTACTCGAGGTCGGCGTCCTGGATGATGGCGATGTCGCCGGTGGCGGCGGAGATGGCGGTGCAGATGGCGGCGCCCTTGCCCTGGTTGTGGTCGTGGGGATGCAGGCGGAGGCCGGGGATCTCGCCGTCGAGCCCCGCGAGCACGTCGCGGGTGCCGTCGGTGGAGCCGTCGTCCACCACCACGATCTCCCGGTCGACGCCTTCGGGCAGGGGTGCGTTGGCGAGGGCGTGGAGGACGTCCTCGATGGTGTAACGCTCGTTGTACACCGGCACCAGGATGCTCAGCAGGGTCCTGTCCATGCTCCTCCGCATCGGGGCGGGCCGCAGGGCCGCGGGCTCGTTGCTGCGAGGGTACCAGGATTCGTGCCGTTCACGCAGTAGCCGCTTGGGTGGCGCGAGCGTGCGCACCCGCCGGACGTCTGCTATGAATGGTGGGTGACTGCCGCCGTGCCCACCACGAGGCCCGCCGAGGAGCCGACCGCTTGCGTGGCCGTGCCCGTGTACCGGGACGCGCTCAGCTCCGACGAGCGAGTCTCGGTGCGCCACCTCGAGCACTTCCTCGGTGGGTTCCCGGTGCGCCTCGTGGCTCCCTCGAGCCTCGGGACGCTGCCGCTGGACTTCCCGGTGGAACGGTTTCCCGCCGAGTGCTTCCGGAGCACGTCCAGCTACAGCCGGTTGCTCCTGTCGCGAGGGTTCTACGAGCGCTTTGCAGCTTTCGACTACCTCCTCGTGTATCAGCTCGACGCGCTCGTGCTTTCGGGCGATCTGCTGCGCTGGTGCCGATTGGGCTGGGACTACCTCGGCGCACCATGGCCCGAGGACCCCGAGCGACCCGAGCTCGGGCCTGAGCGCTGCGGCAACGGGGGCCTTTCGCTGCGTCGGGTGGAGGCGTTTCTCGAGGTGCTGCGGGAGCGTCCGGCCCCGCCCTGGCTGCGGCTCCTTCGCACGCCCCTGCCGGACCTCGACAACCTGCCCGTGGCGCAGCGTGCAGTGAAGCGGCTCAACGTCGCCAGGGACGCCCGGCGTGGCGTGGGCTGGTACGCGAGCCACTACACTCTCAACGAGGACCGCTTCTGGTCCGATCGCGCGGTGTTGTTCCACCCCGACTTCCGCGTCGCACCGGTGACGGCTGCCGCCGACTTCGCGTTCGAGCGTCAGCCGCGGCAGCGCTACGCGGCGAACGGTGGGCGGCCTCCGTTCGGAGCTCATGCCTGGGCGCGCTGGGACCGGGCCTTCTGGGAGCCGTGGCTTTTGGAGGCGGAGGCCGAGGATACGAGCTGAACTGCGTCCGTGTCGCATTCGTGATAGAGTTGGACAAACAGCTTGTAGGAGGTCAGACCATGCACCGGATGAAGAGCATGGGTCGTCACGGACCCTTGGTGTTGATGGTGTGCCTGGCGGTGATGGCGGCCACGGCCGCAACAGCCGCCCAGGCGCCGGTCCTCAACGAGCCGCCCAGCTCGCTGGAGCATGCCGCCGCCGCCGGCATTACGAGCTGGACCAGCCACTGCGGCACCGCCGAAGCGTGGATGCTGCCACCCCCTCCGGCGCGGCTGGCGCTGGTGTCGTACTGCCCTGACAGCAGCACCACGATCCGCCCCGAGTACGTCCCCGGCGACGTCTACCAGATCCCGGTGGTGGTGCACGTCGTCACCACCGACGACGGCGCCACGGGCTACCTCAGCGACGCCATGGTGCAGAGCCAGATCGACATCCTCAACGAGGACTACATGGCGATCGCCGGCAGCCCGGGCGGGAGTGGTACCTACGGCGGCATCCACTTCGTGCTCGCCGACGAGGACCCGGTCGGCAATCCCACCAACGGCATCGACCGGGTGGCGAGCACCGCGTACTTCAACTCGTCGTACCCCTCCACCGCCATGAAGACGGCGCTGCACTGGGACACGACGCGCTACCTCAACATCTACACCACCAGTGCGGACAACAACTCGCTGCTGGGCTGGTCGACGCTGCCCCAGTACGACGCCGGTGCCAGCTACGACGGCGTGATCATCAACTACGTGGCATTCGGCCGGAACTCACCGGCAGCCCCGTACAACCAGGGCCGTACCGCCACCCACGAGGTGGGGCACTACCTGGGGCTGTACCATCCCTTCGAGAGCATCGGCGGGTCGAGCTGCGGCAACGCCACCGCCCCCGGGTGCTACTCGAACGGCGACGTGATCTGCGATACGCCCCCGGACCAGCTGGACACCTACGGGTGCCCCGCCGGCGCCATGAGCTGCCCCGGCAGCTACCCGGTGCCCATCGAGAACTACATGGAGTACACCGACGACACCTGCATGTCCGAGTTCACCCCCGAGCAGCTGAACCGCGCGCGCTGCTCGCTGGCGACCTACCGGCCGGCCCTCTTCACCCTCGGCTACCTCTTCTCGGACGGCTTCGAGTACGCCACCGCGCCGTGGTCGCTCGCGGTGCCCTGAGCCCGGCCGCCCGGCACGCGTGACCCGAGCTGCGCCGGCGCCCCCCTCGCAGCCGTCACGCTGGTACCATCGCCGGGATGCGGGTCGGGTGGTCGATGCTCGGGGGGGTGCTCGCGGGGCTCGTGGCCGCGGCGGCGGGTCTGCCGGCCGGCAGCGCCCTGGAGCCAGGCCCCGCACCGTCGTTGCGCCGCGGACCGGTGGAGCCGATGCTCCTCGGTCCGGGTCCGCCGCCGGACCCCGCGCGCGAGGTGCTGCCGCCGGGCTGGCGCGAGCTGCGCTTCACCTCGCGGCCCCGGGCCACCCGCTATCGCATGTGTGAGCTCCCGCGCGGGCCGGTCCTGCATGCCGAGGCGGAGAACGGCGCGAGCCTTCTCTACACCGGGGTGAAGGCGCCGGCCGGGGTGATCTGGCACCTGCGCTGGGCCTGGCGGGTCGACCGCCTGCCGGAGGGCGCCGACCTCAGCGCGGTGGCCACCGACGATGCCGCGGCACGGGTCTACGTGGGCTTCCGCTACGACCCGGATCTGGTGTCGCGCGGTCAACGCTTCCGCTACGGGCTGGCGCGCCTGCGCTACGGTGAGTACCCGCCGTTTGCCGCACTCTGCTACGTGTGGGCGACCAACCTGCCCGTGGGGACGCGGCAGGTCCATCCCGCATGGCCGCGGTTGGCCCAGGTGGTGCTGGAGAGCGGCCCGGAAGCGGTAGGCCGCTTCGTGGTGGAGGAGCGTGACCTCGCGGCGGACTACCGCGAGGCATTCGGCTCGGAGCCCCCGCCGCTCTCGCACGTGGCCGTGATGACCGACGCCGACGACACCGGCGGCCGCGCCGCCGGGTGGTTCGCCGATCTCCGGCTCGTGCCGGCCCCCGCGCCCGGGCGGGACGAGTAGGACGGCGCCCCAGGGAAGACGCCGGGGACGGGGTGTCCCGTCGCAGGGTGTGGGCTCGGAGGCGGTGTCAAGGGGCGTTGCTGAGCGCCGGCGGAGCCGGGGCGTTCCGGGCCGCCGGGCTGCGTCGGCTCGCAGGGGTCACGAGCAGGCCTGGTCCGGGGGTGGGGTGGGTGGGCGTCGCCCGGTTTCCGTTTCTCGCCTTCCCTCTGCGGCCATCTCCTCGGCCTCGCGGCGGATGCCTTGGAGCATGCCGCGGAAGACGAAGCCGTGGAACGGCCAGATGGCGTACCAGTAGGCGAGGCCGAAGAGGCCGCGGGGCTTGAAACGGGCATCCTGCTCGAGGAGGGTGCGGCCCTCACCGGCGGGCTCGAGGCGAAACTCGAGCTCCGCTACGCCGGGGAGCTTCATCTCGGCGCGCAGGCGCAGGAGATGGCCGCGCTCGATCCCCACCACCCGCCAGAAGTCGAGGGCGTCGCCGAAGGCCACCCGCTCGGGATCGCGGCGACCGCGGCGCAGACCGGGGCCGCCGGCCAGGCGGTCGAGGAAGCCGCGCAGCCGCCACAGGAGATCGGCGGCGTACCAGCCATGCCCGCCGCCGATGCGGCAGACGGCGGTGAAGGTCGTCTCCGGGGTCGCCGCGACCTCGGCGCTGCGGCGGTCGCCGAGGACGGTGCCGCCGGCCCAGTCGGGGTCGCCGGGGAGCGGCCCGGCGTCGGACCAGGCGGTCTCGACGCTGTGGGCGGCAACCCGGCCGAGAGCGGCGGCGAAGGCGTCGCGGACGGCGAGGCGCGGCCGCGGCATGAGGGTGTGGGCGAGATCGTCGCGGCACACCACGGGGTTGCGGAGACCTTCGGCCAGGGGTCGCGCGATCTCCTTGGAGAGGGGGGTCACGAGGTGGATCCACAGCGACGACAGGCGCGGAGTGAGCACCGGCAGGGGGATGATGAGGCGGCGCGGGAGGCCCAGCTCCTCGGCGAGAAGCTGCATCAGCTCGCGGTAGGTGAGAACCTCGGGACCGCCGATGTCGAGGGTGCGACCGGTGGTCTCGGGAACCTCGAGGCACCGCACCAGGTAGTGGAGGACGTCGCGCACCGCGATGGGCTGGCACGGGGTCTCCACCCAGCGCGGGGTGACCATCACCGGGAGACGCTCGACGAGGTAGCGGAGAATCTCGAAGGAGGCCGAGCCCGAGCCGATGATCATCGCGGCGCGCAGCACGGTCACCGGCACTCCGGCCTCGGCGAGGGCGGCCTCGACCTCGCGTCGGGAGCTCAGGTGCTCGGAGAGCTGGTCGCCGGTCTCGCCGAGACCTCCGAGGTAGATGATGCGGCGAACCCCGGCGCGGCGTGCGGCGGCTCCGAAGGTGCTGGCCAGCTCGCGGTCGTGGCGCGCATAGTCGCGGCCCACGGCGGTCATGGAGTGGACCAGGTAGTAGGCCGCATCGGCGCCGGCCATGGCGTGCGCGAGCAGGTCGCCGTCGCCGGCGTCGCCCTCGACCACAGTGAGCGCCGGGCTCTCGGCCCAGGTGCGGGCGCGGAGCTTGGGCGCCGAGCGCGTGAGGCAGCGCACGTGGTGGCCGGCGGCGAGGAGTCGCGGCGCCAGGCGGCCGCCGATGTAGCCGGTGGCGCCGGTCACGAAGAGAGTCTGCGACATTGTCCTCCCATTGTGTCACCATTTCGGAAAAGGGCCGGCCCCCCCGGAGTGGACCGAGGGGGCCGGCAGGGACGAGTGGTACGGACTCAGCGAGCGGTGGCGACTGCCCAGCGGCGCTGGATACCCTTGAGGCCGAGCGCCTGGTAGAGGGCGGCCGCGCCCACGAGGGTGTAGACGAGCTTGCTGATCAGGGCGGTGTTGCCGCCGCCCACGAGGGCCACGAGGTCGATCTGGAAGAGTCCCCAGAGGCCCCAGTTCAGGCCGCCCACCACGAGCAGCACGGCGGCGAGGATGTCGACGGTCTTCATGGGTGGTCTCCTTTCACGGGTCGGAGCAGGGGTGCCGCGTTACTTGGTCGGGGGCAGCATCACCGCGTCGATGACGTGAATGACGCCGTTACTGGCCTCGATGTCGGGGCTCACCACGTTGGCGCCAGCGACCATGAGGCCGCTGCCACTGCGGGTAATGGGCAGCTCGGCGCCGCTCACCGCGGTGGCCTCATTGAGGGAGGCGGCCTGAGTCGACATCACCTTGCCGGAAACCACGTGGTAGAGCAGCACGGCGCGCAGGCTCTCGCGGTTCTCGGGCTTGAGGAGGTTCTCGAGGGTCCCGGCGGGCAGCGCGGCGAACGCCTCGTCGGTGGGCGCGAACACGGTGAACGGACCGTCACCCTTGAGCGTGTCCACCAGGCCGGCTGCCTGCACGGCCGTGACCAGGGTGGTGAAGCTGCCTGCTGACACCGCGGTGTCGACGATGTCCTTGGCGGCGGCCTTGTGGTACGAACCGCCGGCGACGGCGGTGGCAGCCACCAGCGCGGTGGCGGTGAGAACGGCGAAGGAACGAGTCAGGGTCTTCATGGGCTTCCTCCCGGTGGTTTCTGGTTGCTCGTTGGATGCGGTGCATCCGGCTACGAGGAGCAATGTAATGCGATGTCTAGATAATGTCAAGGATTCATCTAACTCAAGCTGGAAAATTCTTTGACATGACCGATAACAACGGCTTGCGGAGGACGCGCGTCTGGATGGAATCGCCGCGCACGCCGGTGGCGCCAGGGTGCCGCGGTTGCGGTTGCGGCTGCGGTTGCGGTCGCGGCCAACGGCCCCGGCCGCGGTCGAGGTCCCGGCCACCGTGTCGGCTCCTGATACTCCCAACCCCGGCTCCCGGGCGGCGGCCCTGCCGCCGCCCGTCGGCGCGGTCCCGGGGCCGGCAGCGGCACGAGGAGGCAGACGGCGGCACGGCCGGCCCCGGGCCCTTGACGCCCGCGTGTCTGCCCGATCATCTGCTGCGACGGCGGATCCACCGGCCAGGGCGACGCTTCGCCCGGCGGTGCCGCCTGCGACGTAGCGCTGCTACGTCTCGGCGGCGCCTTGGTCGAATCGCCACCCTGACAGTCGGCTCCGCGGTCTCGCGACGAAGCTCGGGCAGACACGCGGGCTCGCCGAGTCGCCTCCCTGGTCGTTCGGGGCGGATGCTCCGGGCGCTTCGGGCCGTGGGAGCCCCCCTTGGCGTTTCCCACCAACGCGTCACAAGGGAGACCGCGCGCCAGTGAAGACGCCAAGGACGGCACGCCCGCCGGAGGGTGCCTGCTCCGGGGGACCCTCGCTCCGGAACGGTGTCGGTTCCGGTCGCGGCTACCGACCGCCGCCTCGTGTCGCCGTCTCGTGTAGCGCGATCACCGCGCCCTGGGAATCACGGAGCGCTGCGAAGCGAACCCCCTGTCCGGAGATTGCGGGAGGGCTTCGCAACCCGGGCGGCATGATTCGCTCCTTCCCGCGCATTCTCTTCTTCGAGGTCCTGATACTATTTGCAGGGCTCAGGGAGCCCGTGGCCGCCCGCTGCGGCTATTGCACAAGGAGGGGATATGACTGCAGAGCGCTCTGGGAGCAAGCGGGCATTCTTCGGCCGGCTCTTCAACTACGCCAACAACGCCGTCACGATCATCGGCATCGTCCTGACGACGGTGTCGGCGCTGACCATCATCGGGTTCTTCATGATGGGGGTATGGGTAGGGATTCAGAACCCCTACGCCAACATCATCTCGTTCCTCATCCTGCCTGCTTTCTTCGTGGTTGGCCTGCTGCTCATCCCGATCGGCATGCTGCGCCGAAGCCGCAAGCTCCGCAAGGCGGGAGCGACTGCCGAAGAGCTCGATCGTTACCCGCATCTCGACTTCAACAACCGAGAGCTGCGCCGCTTCGCCGGCATCATCCTCGGTCTCACCGCCCTCAACATGCTGATCCTCGGGGTGGCTTCGTACAAAGGCGTGTCGTACATGGACACGGCGCAGTTCTGCGGTACCACTTGCCACTCCCTCATGCAGCCCGAGTACACCGCGTATCAGCAGTCGCCGCACTCACGGGTGGAGTGCGTGGAGTGCCACATCGGCCCCGGCGCGTCGTGGTTCGTGAAGTCCAAGCTCGACGGCCTGCGCCAGGTGTGGAAGACGACCTTCGACACCTACGACCGACCCATCGAGACTCCGGTGAAGAACCTGCGCCCGGCCCAGGCCACCTGCGAGCACTGCCACTGGCCCAAGAAGCACCACGGCGACAAGCTCTGGGTGTTCGCCCGCTTCGGTACCGACGAGGCCAACACGCCGAGCTACAACGCGATGCTCATCAAGACGGGGGGCGGTTCGCTGGACCTCGGCGCCCACGGCGGCATCCACTGGTGGCACATCTACTCGGACAACAAGATCGAGTACGTCTCCGACGAGAAGCATCAGGAGATGTACTGGGTGCGGCTCACGCTGCCCGACGGGACGACCCGCGTGTACACGCGCGACGGCGATGACAAGGTCACCGACCAGCAGATCGCCGAGGCCCGGACGATGGACTGCATCGACTGCCACAACCGGCCGACCCACCACTTCCTGGTGCCGGCCAAGGCCCTGGACCAGGTGCTCGAGGACTTCCCCGAGTTCGTCTCGCTGCCCTACTACAAGAAGCAGGCGCTGGAGGCGATCAAGGGCGACTACCCCTCCCACGCCGCCGGTATGAAGGCGGTGAAGGACGCGGTGCTCCAGTACTACAAGGAGCAGCAGCCCGACGTATGGGAGAGCAAGAAGTCGGTGGTGGAGCGCTCGGCGGACGAGGCTGCGCGGGTTTACGGGCGCAGCGTCTTCCCGGAGATGAAGACGAACTGGGAGACCCATCCGTACAACATCGGCCACGACGACTTCCCGGGCTGCTGGCGCTGCCACGACTCGGAGATGTCCACGGCGGACGGTAAGCACGTCATCCCGCAGGACTGCGACACCTGCCACGCGTTCATCGTCGAGGACAGCGCGACGCGGCCCGATCTGCCGGGCGAGCTGACCCAGCTGGCGCAGGCGCACGAGTCGTGAACGGAGGGCGGCTCCGCCGCCCCCGTTCAGGTGAAAAGTGAAGAGTAAAGGGTCGCGCGCTCGACCTCTTGACTCGCCTCTCACCAGCTGTGCAGAGCTCGGCGCCATGGTTGGCGGTCGGTTCCGGCGAGGGTGGGTGGGGGGACTCTTTACTCTTTTCTCTTCACTCTTTACCCGGCACGTATCCACGCCCGCTCCTTGACGTCTCGACGACCAGTGCGGGAGGATGAGGTCATGGAGAGTACGAGTGCGTCTGCGCCGGTGCGGCCGCGGCTGCCAGTGCTCCTCACGTTCGTGGCACTGTTTCTGGTGGCGGTCGCCGTGGTCGTGCGGATCCTACTGCCTTTCCTGGCGGTGATCCTCATGGCGCTGGTGGCGGTGGGCCTGCTCTATCAGCCCTTCCGTGGCCTCGTGGCAAGCCTCGGCGGGCGCCGGCGACTGGCTGCGGTGGCCATGTGTCTCCTGCTCATGGTGGCGGTTCTGGTGCCGATGTTCCTCACGGTACAGGCGGTCTCGCGCGAGGCGCTCGGCTTCTACCAGATGACGACCGTCGACCTCACTCAGCACAACATGCGCGAGATGCTGGACAGCAACCGGGAGACCCTCGAACGGGTCAACCGTCTGCTCGCCCCGCTCGGGCTCGACGTGACCCCGGACGAGGTCTACCGCGCCATGGGCAGCCTCGGTGTGAAGCTCGGCGGGTTTTTCTACCGGCAGGGAGTGGCGCTGGCCAAGGGGCTGGTTCGGCTGGTTCTCGGGTTCTTCTTCTGGGTCGTCATCCTCTACTACCTCTTCGTGGATGGGGGCGCGCTCCGCGAGTGGTTCGGTATGACACTGCCGATGCCGGCGGAGCAGCAGCGCCTGATGGCGCGGCGCTTCACCGACATGGCCAACTCGTTGCTATTGGGTAACGGGCTCGCCGGTGTCATCCAGGGGCTCGCCGGAGGGCTGGTGTTCGCGGCGCTGGACATCCCCGGCCCGGTCCTGTGGGGCGTGGTGATGGCGGTCCTCGCCTTCATCCCGGTGATCGGTATCTCGCTGGTGTACCTGCCGGTGACCCTGTGGCTCGTCCTCGCCGGTGACCTCAACCGTGCGCTGCTGGTGTTCGTGCCGCTCGTCATCATCTCCACCGTGGTGGAGTACTGGATGAAGCCGGCGCTGGTGGGACGACGGATGCACATGCACATCCTGCTGGTGTTCCTCTCGCTGTTGGGCGGGCTCGACGCCTTCGGACCGGTGGGATTGATCCTCGGGCCGCTGCTGATGACCGTGTTCCTCACCCTGGTGTCGATCTACCGCGACCATTACCGGCCGCTCTTTGCGGCGGCAGCGGCGGCCGCGGCCAGCGGGGCCCCCGCCCCGATCCCGGCGGCGGTCGGCGACGACTCCGAGCTCGAGCTCGAGCTCGAGGAGGAGCACGACGAGCCGTCACCACCTCACCACAGCGCGCTGCGCCCCTCTCTCGACGAGTAGGTTCGCCTCCGCTCAGACTCCAAGCACGTAGTTTCCGTCAGGCTTCGTCGCGAGACCGCGACGGCGGGCGTGCTCGCGGTCGCAGCAGAGGCCCGACGCAGGCTGCGGGCGCCTACGAGTTGTAGGCCTGGATGCCCGCCACCAGGACGTCCATCGCCTGCTCGAGCTCCTCGCGGTTGAGGACGTAGGCGATCCGCACCTCCTGCGTGCCGAGCCCCGGAGTGGCGTAGAAGCCCGGGCCGGGCGCCACCATCACGGTGCGGGCGTCGAGGCTGAAGTCGGTGAGCATCCACTTGGCGAAGCGCTCGGCGTCGTCCACCGGCAGCTTGACCAGTGCGTAGAAGGCGCCCTGGGGCTTCTTGCAGACGACGCCGTCGATGGCCTGGATACGGCGGTAGACGACGTCGCGGCGGCCCTGGTAGCGCAGACGCGCCTGCTCGATGTAGTCGCCGTCGTCGTTGTAGGCGGCGGTGGCCACGACCTGGCCCAGGGCCGGAGGGCTCAGACGAGCCTGGGCGTAGCGCAGGATCGCTTCCATGAGCCGGTTGTTGCGGCTGATCACGCAGCCGACGCGGGCGCCACAGGCGGAGAACCGCTTGGAGATGGAGTCGATGATCACCGCGCGCTCGTCCATGCCGGGCAGCTCGAGGATGCTGGTGGCCTCGAGCCCGTCGAAGGTGAACTCGCGATAGACCTCATCCGAGAGCACGTAGAGGTTGTGGCGCTCGGCCACCTCGGCGATGCGCTCCATCTCCTCGCGGCTGTACACCACCCCGGTGGGGTTGTTTGGCGAGTTGACGATGATCGCCCGCGTGCGGGGCGTGATCTTCTCCTCGAACTGGGCGGCGCCAGGGCAGCGGTAGCCGTCCTCCGGACGGGTGGTGATGGGCACGAGGTGGACGCCGGAGGTGATGGCGAAGCCGTTGTAGTTCGTGTAGAAGGGCTCGGGCACGATGAACTCGTCGCCCTCGTCGCCCATGGCCATCATGGCGAAGCTGATGGCCTCGGAGCCGCCGGTGGTCACCACGATGTGGTGATCCTCGAGGTGGATACCCAGTGCGCCGAAGTACTTGATGAGCGCCGCACTGAGGGCCTGGTCGCCCTGGGAGAGGCCGTACGCGACAACTTCCGAGCGTAGCTCGCGCAGCGCCCTGAGCCCTGCCGGGATCGTGGGCAGGTCGGGCTGGCCGATGTTGAGGTGGAAGACGTGGACCCCGCGCTGCTTGGCCTGCAGGGAGTAAGGCACTAGCTTGCGGATGGGGCTGGCGGGGATGGTGAGGGCGCGCTGCGATAGGGGCGGGCGGTTGTCCATTCAGAGCTCCCGGGGCGCGTGGCCGGGCGCGCCTCTCGGCTGGATGCTAGGTCGGCCGCCCGGCAGTGTCAACGTGTCTAGCGGTTGTGGTTGCGGGCAGCCGAGGAGCTCTGCGATTGGCCGTTGGGAGCCCCCTTCGCTTCCTTGCCGCCGTCCTTGCGCCCCTCCTGCTCAGCACCCTTCGCCTTGCCGTCCGGACGCCCCTCCGGCGACTTCATGAAGACCTGGCCTTCGAAGGTGGCGCCCTCCTCGATGAGGATGCGCGGTGCGGTGATGTTGCCGTGCAGCTTCGCGGAAGGCTTGAGCTGGATCTTCTCGTCGGCGGAGACGTCACCCTTGACACTGCCGGCGACGATGATCACCCGCGCGTGCAGGGTGGCCGCCACCCGGCCGCTCTCGGCGATGATGAGCTGTCCGCTGGCGTCCACCTCACCCTCGAGGCTGCCGGCGACGTGGATGTCGGCTGAGCCCGAGAGCTTTCCGGCCATGCGGCTCGACTGCGCCACGATGGTGATACCGGTGGTGGCTGAGGTGGGGCTCTGCGCGGGTCGCCCCGGTGTCGGGGTGGGGGTCTGCGGCGCCGGCTGGGGGTTCTTGTCTCCGAACAGGCCCATGTGGTTGCTCCCTGACGTGGACGAGGGAAGTGGTGGAGCGGGCAACGGGATTCGAACCCGCGACTTTCAGCTTGGGAAGCTGACACTCTACCAGCTGAGTTATGCCCGCTCAGCACCGGGAAAAGTACCACAGCCCAAGCGCCAGAGGCAAGAGAACGAAAGCACGAGGCGCCGGAGAACCGGCGCCTCTCGAATCATCTGCTCGGTTGCGGCAAGGGCTACTGAAGCAACCTCTCCAGCCACGTCAGCGTGAGGACGACGCCGAAGCCTGTGGCACCGACCGGGAGGCCGTTGCGGGCGCTCTCCAGGTAGGCGGTGCCGGCGACGTCGAGGTGCGCCCACGAGACCTTCTCGGGCACGAACTGCTTGAGGAACGTCCCGGCGGTTACCACTCCGCCCCAGCGGCTGCCGGCGTTCTTGAGGTCGGCCCACTCACTCTTCAGGTACGCCAGGTACTCGTCGTACAACGGCAGTGGCCAGGTTCGCTCGCCGACCTCCTCGCCGAGCTTCTTGAGGGTCTCTAGGAGCTCGTCGTCGTTGCCCATGACGCCGGCGGCCTCGTGCCCGAGAGCCACCACGCACGCTCCGGTGAGCGTGGCGTAGTCGATGATGATGTCGGGGTTGAAGCGCTCGGCGTAGGACAGCGCGTCGGCGAGCAGCAGCCGGCCCTCGGCGTCGGTGTTGTCCACCTCGACGGTCTTGCCGTTGGCGAGGGTGATGATGTCGCCGGGCTTGAGCGAGCTGCCGGACGGCATGTTCTCGGCCGACGGGATGAGCCCGACCACCTTGATGGGCAGCTCCATCTGGGCGACGCCGCGCATGATGGCGAGCACCGTGGCGGCGCCGCACATGTCGTACTTCATCCAGCCCATGTCCTTGGAGGGCTTGATCGAGATGCCTCCGGTGTCAAAGGTCACGCCCTTTCCCACGAGGACGACGGACTTCTTGGGCTTTTTGGGGCGGTGCTCGACGATGATGAGGCGAGGCTCCTGAACGGAGCCCTGGCTGACCCCGAGGATGCCGCCCATCTTCTCCTTGGCCAGCTCCTTGGGCCCCATGATCGTGACTCGCAGCCCGGCCTGCTCCTCGCAGGACTCGCGTGCGGCCGAGGCGAGCGCCTCGGGCGTCAGGTCGTTGGCGGGGCGGTTGCCGAGGTCGCGGGCCATGTACACCGAGTTGCGCAGCAGGCGGACCCGGTCGAGGCGCTCGCCGAGCTCCTCCGTGGTCTCGCCGGCCAGCGGAATGACGTGCAGGCCGTCGATCTTGTCGAACTCGTTCTTGCGCGACTTGAAGTGGTCGAAGGTGTAGTCCGCCACCGCTGCTTCTAAGAGGGCGAAGAGGCGGGACTCGGCATCGGCAAGGCCGTGGATGCGAACCGGTATGCCCAGTGCGATCTGGTACTCGCGGTTCTTGGTTGCCTGCCCGAGCACCCGGCCGAGAGCGCCGCGCAGCCGTGCGTGCGACAGCTCGCGTTCCTCGCCCGCGCCAACGAAGGTGAGGCGGTGAGCGATGGGAAGCGGGCACTCGCCGGAGATGAGCTCGCCCTCTTGGCCCTGAGGCTTCAGGGCCGCCATCTTCTCCTTGAGCGCCTTGCGCTCCTTGGCGGAGAACTCGAGGCCGGCAAGCGGGTCGGTGCCTGAGCACAGGAGCACGTACAGGCAGTCGAGGGGTTCATCAGGGGTATCGCGGTATTGGTAAAGATCAGCCATGTGGTGATCTTTCCCTCCTTCCTGCGCCATCCAGCGGCGAATTGTAGCACAGAGGCCTACAAACTACTCAACCGGCTGGTTCTGAGACGCTTGGCTCAGGGCGCGGGCGAAGAGCGAGGCGGTGGGTTCGTCGACGGCGGTGAGGCGGATCGTGGCGAAGGACGAGCTCGGATGGGCGCGCAGCCAGGCCAGCACGCCGTCGACGATGACGCGGGTTCCCTCCTCCTTGGGATAGCCGAAGATCCCGGTGGACAGGGCGGGCAGCGAGATGGAACGCGCCGCCAGCTTGGCGGCGCAGTCGAGGCTGGAACGCACTGCCGAGCGGAGCTTGGGCTCCTCGGATCCCTCGCCCCAGCGTGGGCCCACCGCGTGAATTACCCATTGGGCCGGCAGGTCGCCTCCGCTGGTAACTCCGGCCCCACCCACCGGTACGGGAGCGATGGACCTCGACTCCTTGGCGATGGTAGGTCCGCCGCGGCGGACAATGGCGGCGGCCAGACCGCCGCCGTGCTCAAGGGATGAGTTGGCGGCGTTGACGATGGCCTCGACGGGCTCCTCGGTGATGTCACCGAGGACAGCGGCCACCGAGACCGCACCGATGTGGTGCTCGCTGAGGATTCGTGCCGGCATGGTGCACCTCGGTTGATGTCCGGATTTCCGTTTCCATGGAGAAAACAACGCTGCGGAGGCGCGTATTTCGAGAACCTTCCCGGCCGTGCATGGTTCGCCGCGCACTGGAGTGTCCGGGATACACTCCCATGGTGCGGACGATGACGTGGGACCACGCGATCGAAGCCGAGCGCCACCTCACCGACCTGGTCGCTGCAGCGGCGCGACCGGGGCTGCTGGTGCTCGAGGTCGCGTCAGGCGGCGGTGGAAGCGCCTGTCCGTGGGCAGCGCTCGAGCCCTGGACCCGCGCACGGGCGGTCACCGTGGCGGACGTTGCGGGCGCCGTCGCCTCGCCGGCTCTTGAGGTGGCCCTTGCGTGCGACCTCGTGTTCCTCCGCCGCGACGCGGCGCTGGTGCTCCCGGGCCCGGGACTTCCGGTGCCTGCGGGCGTGGTCTGGGCGCTGGGAAGGGCCGGCAGGCCGGCGCTGCGCCGGGGGTTGCTCGAGCCGGGCGCCGTGCCCGCGGCGGAGGCGGTGGCGCTGGGTCTCGCTCAGGCGATTGTGGCGCCAGACGAGGCGCTACCCTTGCCGCGGACGCGCTCCCGAGCCGCGCTCACAGCGGCGCGCGACCTGATGCGGGCGCGAGCCGGCGAGGGCGGGGGTCGACAGCTGGAGCTCGCGTCCTTCCGTCTTCTGTTCGCGGTGGGCGATCCTGAAGAGGGCGCACGGGCGTTTCTGGAGGGGCGGGAGCCGGAGTTCGAGTAGTGTCCTGTTTGGAAAGCCCCAATGGACCATTCGCTTGTCATCGCGGCCCCTGGCGATGCCGCCACGCGCGAGCGCCGTCCTGATATCCTCACGGGCACGGCGGCCAATCGGCTGCGGGCCGCCGCTCAGGTCAGCTCCCGGGCTCCTTGAGCGGGGAGGCGGATCGAGGAGGGACGATGGACTTGGCCCTTGACGACCAGCAGACGATGGTCCGTGACATGGTGCGTCAGTTCGCACGCGAGCGGGTGATGCCCGGGGCGGCGGAGCGCGACCGCACCGGTGAGTTCCCCGCTGAGCTTTTCACCGAGATGGGCGAGCTCGGCCTACTCGGCATGTTCGTACCCGAGGAGTACGGCGGCGCCGGCATGGACACCCTCTCGTACCTGCTCGCGGTGCAGGAGCTGGCCTACGCCGACGCTTCGGTGGCGGTGGCCATGTCGGTGACCAACTCGGTGTGCTGCTGGCCGATCCTCAGCTTCGGCTCCGAGGACGTCAAGCGTACCTACCTACCGCCTTTGACCTCGGGCTCGGCGCTGGGTGGGTTCATGCTCACCGAGCCTGAGGCTGGCTCCGATGCTGCCAGCCTCACGACCCGCTACCGCGATGCCGGCGACCACTTCGAGCTGGAGGGGGCGAAGGCGTGGATCACCAACGCCGGCGTGGCCAAGACGTTCGTCTGCCTGGCGACCAAGGATCCGGGGATGGGGGTCAAGGGAATCACCGCCTTCGTGCTCGATGCCGACCAGCCCGGCGTGGTGGTGGCCAAGCCCGAGGAGAAGATGGGGCTGCGCTCGTCCAAGACGTGCATGGTGAGCCTCGAGGGCGCGAGGGTGCCGAAGAACGCGGTGCTGGGGGAGGAGGGTCAGGGCTTCAAGATCGCCCTGGCCACTCTCGACCACTCGCGGCTGGGGATCGCGGCGCAGGCGGTGGGTATCGCCCAAGCCGCCCTCGACGAGTCGCTGCGCTACGCTCGCGACCGCAAGCAGTTCGGCAAGTCGATCATCGACCACCAGGGTCTGGGCTTCCGGCTGGCCGAGATGGACACCGAGCTGGCCGCGGCGCGCGGCCTGCTGTACCACGCCGTATGGGCGAGCACCAGGCCGGGCCGCCACTCCCGCGAGTCGGCCCGGGCCAAGCTGTTCGCCTCGGAGATGTGCAACCGCATGGTGTCGTGGGCGGTGCAGGTGCACGGTGGCTACGGCTACTCGCGCGAGTACACGGTGGAGCGGCTCTACCGGGATGCGCGGGTGACGACCATCTACGAGGGCACGTCCGAGGTGCAGAAAATGGTCATCGCACGAGCGCTCAGGGAGGCCGCCGAGGCGCTCTGACGGTGAGGCGCTCGATGCACGGGGCGCCGGAGGACACGATGGCAGATGTAGTGAGCATGACGGGTTTCGGCCGCGCCGGCGGCGAGCTGTCGCCGCGCTTCGCGGCGTCGTTGGTGGTGCGCGCGGTGAACCACCGCTACCTCGACGTGGGCGTGAGGACGAACCTGCGCGAGGACCTGCCCGAGGTCGAGGCAGCCGTGCGTGACGAGGTCACGAAGAGCGTGCAGCGAGGCCGCGTCTCGGTGCAGCTCAATCTCGAGCGCAAGACGGCGGCGACCTCGTCGGTCTTGGTGGAACGGGAGGCGGTGGTGAGCCTGCTCACCCAGCTGGACGCCCTCGACCTGCCGGCAGCGGCCGTTGGCGGGGTCCGGCTGCGCGACGTGCTGGGGCTGCCCGGTCTGGTGACGGTCAGTGCCGAGCAGGCGCTCCTCGACGATGACGAGATCGTCACCCTCGGCCGGCTCGCCGCCCGTGCGGTGGCGCAGCTCGTGGAGATGCGCCGGGCCGAGGGAGCACGTCTGGTGCAGCAGATCCGCGCCGAGCTGGACGAGCTGGCGGCCTTCGTGCTGTGGTTCGAGCCACAGATGGCGGGGGTACGTGAGCGCCTGCTGGGGCGGATCCGGCAGCGCCTCGAGGACCTCATCGGCAAGGAGGGAGCCCCCGAGGAGCGGATGCTGCAGGAGGCCGCGCTCCAGGCCGACCGCTCCGATGTGGCCGAGGAAGTGGTGCGACTCCAGGCGCACCTGGCGCAGTTTGGCGAGCGTCTGAGCGCCGGTGGTGTTGTGGGCCGCTCTCTCGACTTCCTCTGCCAGGAGATCAATCGGGAGCTCAACACCCTCGGCTCCAAGTGCCGCGAGGCCGACGTGGCGGCCCGCCTGGTGGACGCCAAGACCGGCCTCGAGCGCATCCGGGAGCAGGTCCAGAACCTGGAGTAGGCCGCGGCCGCCCGCTTGGCTGATTCTGCGGGCACCGGCTCCCGGGCGGCGGCTGGGCCGCCGCCCGTCGGCGCGTTCGCGAAGGGGGCAACGGTAGAAGCTGCCCAGCGGCAACATAGCCCCCTTCGCGCCCTGCGCCGAGTCGCCTACCTGGTTGTTTGGGCCACTTCTCCGAATGGCACGGGCCGTGAGTGCCCCCCCGGACACTGTTTCCGCGATCGCGCTACGAATGAGGAGGCGCTCCAGGAAAAGTGTTCGGGACGGCACGTCCGCCGGAGGATCCCTGCTCCGAGGCGGCCTCGGGTCGGTTCTGCGGAGCGCGTGAGGGCACGCCGCCGTGGCGGAGCCACGGCCGGCTGCGAGGGAGGAACCCGGCGCACGCTTGCGTGCGCTCGGGGCCCGACCGAGTGGCCGAGAGGCCGCGAAGCGGCCGGCGTGCCTCGGCGGTGGTGAAAGCTCAGGAGCACCCTCGCCGTGCCGCTCACTGACCGCCGGTGTTACGATTCCATCAGTATGCTTCGACACATGAGACTCGCGGTGCTCGCCTTGGTCGTGGTCGGGCTCGGCTGTGGGCGCGAGGAGCCGCCGCGCCGGCTCACGGTTGTGCTGGCGAGCGCCCCTGTGGTGCAGAACCCCCTGGGCGGCTTCGACGAGCTCACCGATGCGGTGCTTGGTAACGTCTACCAAAGTATTGCGGCTCCTCCCTACGAGCGGGGGGGCGGGGACGCAATCGTCGGCTCGTGGTCGAACCCGAACGTGTACACCTGGGACCTCAAGGTGCGGCCAGGACTCCGCTACCACGATGGGCAGCCGGTGACGGCGGCCGACGCCGTAGCCGTCCTCAGACGACTCACCCGCGATCGCAGCTCGCCGTACGCGCGCTTCCTTCAGGACCTGGTGGCGGTGAGGGAGCTGGGACCCCTCGAGCTTCGGGTGGTCACCACCGTGCCTCTCGACCTCATGTCACGCCTGGCCCTCATTCCGGTTGTGCCCCGCGTCGACGCGGGTGAGGCGGAGCGCCCGGGCTGCGGCTCGGGTCCCTACGAGGTGGCGAGCTGGGAGCCGGAACGGATCCTCCTCCGCCGGGTGGCGCCGGTGGCGCCGGGGACTCACCCCCCGCAGGAGGCGGAGTTCGTGGTGGTGTCCGACCCCGCCCGCCAGATCCGCGTGCTCGGGTCGATGCGCCCGGTGCTGGGCCTGGTGCTGAGTCCGTCGGCGGTGGACGCCGCGCCTGGGCTGGGCCTTTCCATCATCAGCGTGCCCACCGCGGCGTCGTCGTACATCGTGTGCAACCTGCGCGACTCCTCGGCCACCGCCGACCTCCGGGTACGGCGGGCCATCGCCGCTGCAGTGGACCGGCCGGCGCTGGTGGCGAGCCTCGGTCGTCATCAGGAGATTGCCAACGACCTTCTGCCCCGGGGGGTCTTCGGGTACGTGCCCGGACGTTACCAACCGAACCCCCAGTGGCTGGAGCCCGACGCCGTACCCGCGGCCGAGCTCCGCATGGTGGTGATGAACACTCTGCGGGAGGTGGCGGAGGGTGTCGCAGGCCAGCTTCGCCTGCACGGCTTCCGCGTCAAGGTTGACGCCCTGCCGATCCAGGAGGCGCTGCGGTTGCTGAACCGCGGCGACTATGACCTCTCGGTGCTGGGCTACAGCTGCACCACCGGGAGCGGGCTCGAGCTTTTCGAGTTTGCGTTCGTGCACGGTTCGAGCCGCGGGCCTGACGCGTGGGACATCTCGGCCTACCGCAGCCCACGAGTGGCTGCCCTCGTGGACGAAGCCAAGGCATCCGTCGACCCGGTGGCCCAGCACCAGCTGCTGGTGGCGGCGGGAGACGAGATCCTCGCGGACTTGCCGTGGCTACCCCTGGTCGAGGTGCGTCGCTCGGTGCCGGTGAGCAACGGAGTCCGTTGGAAGCCACCGACCGACGGGCGGTTCCGCCTCGGGGACGTCGATCTGCCATGAGGATCACCGACGCGGTTGGCGAGCGGCTCTGGGGACGCCGAGGGCGGCAGCGCCGCCGCCTGCAGAACAGGATCCGGCGCTACCTGGCCACGACGGTGGTGCTCAGCCTCCTGCTCGCCTTTGCCGCGGTCGTGGTGAGCAAGCAGCGCTCCATGACCCGGACGATGGAGGGGTCGGCATCCACCTTCGCCTCGCTGATCAGCCTGCCCGTGAGCAAGTCGGTGGAGGTGTTCCGGACCACCGGGAGGCACATGCTGCGCCAGCAGCTTCAGCACTGGATGCGGCTGAACTCCGATGTTGTGCGGCTCCAGGTGGTGGATGTCGAGGGCCGCGTCGCCATGGACACGGACGGGACGGACCTGATCACCTACCCCGAGGGTGACGCGGCGCCGCGGGTGAGCGACCCGGCCCTGCTCGAGGCGGTCCGTAGCTTGGCCGCCACCGAGCGGCGGGTGTCGGGCCCCGGTGGCTCGACCTTCTACAGGGTGGTTGCGCCGGCTGTGGAGGAATGGGGCCGCCACACCTTCTCGCTGGTTGCGACCTTCAGCTATAGCGCGGTGCGACGACAGCTCTGGGGCACGGTGCTGGCCCTTCTGGTCGTCCTCGGCGTCGGCCTGGCGGTGGTGTACGGCGTGTCCGGTCCGGTGGCGCGCACCATCACCCAGGGCCTCAAGAAGCTGCACGACGGCGTGCAGAGGATCTCTCAGGGGCACCTGGACGAGCAGGTGGACGTGCGCTCGGGCGACGAGGTGCAGGACCTCGCGGAGGCGTTCAACTCCATGGCTGCCGAGCTGCGACGTACCATCGACGAGCTGCGCCGGGCCAACCGCGAGCTCGAGTCCCTCGACCAGGCCAAGGCCGACCTTCTCGCCAACGTGTCACACGAGCTCAAGACGCCGCTCACCGCCCTGCGCGGTTACCTCGAGCTGCTCGGCGCCGGCGGTCTGGGACGCCTGAACGATCGGGCGGAACGGGCGGTGGAGGTGTGCACCAAGAACGTCGACCGGCTGCAGAGGCGCATCGAGGAGCTTGTGCAGCTGTCGCAGATGGAGAAGCCGGGGCGGGAGCCCGTGATGGGAGCGGTACGCCTGGGTGAGCTGCTCCACGGCATGGTCGAGACCTTCCTGCCGCGTATGGAGCAGGTTCAGCTCCTGTGCACGCTCGACGCCCCCTCCGACCTGCCGGTGATCACCGGGAGTGAAGAGGAGCTGGAGCGCATCTTCCTCAACCTGCTTGACAACGCGGTGAAGTTCACGCCGGCTGGCGGCTCGATCCGTCTCGCAGCCGAGAACCGCCTGCACCATGAGCGCCCGGGGGTCCTCGTCACCATCGCGGACTCGGGCGTCGGCATCCCAGCCTCTGAGCACATGCGGATCTTCGACCGCTTCCATCAGGTCGACCCCAGCTCACGGAGGCGCTACGGGGGCATGGGACTGGGCCTGTCGCTGGTGCGCTCCACGGTGGAGGCGCACCGTGGAACCGTGTGGGTGGAGAGCGAGCCCGGCCGCGGAGCCACCTTCTTCGTCTGGCTGCCCGTCAACGCTCGGGACACGAGCAGCGGTCACTTCGTGGTCGCGAGGGACAATCACTCTGGTAGACTGAGGATCTCGCCGGAGGAGGGCCCCTGAGATGAAACGGGTGTTGGTCGTCGATGACGAACCCGACGTCGCGGAGCTCATCCGGACCATCCTCGAGGTCGAGGGGTTCAGCGTCGATGTTGCAACCGACGGCCGCTCGGCGTTGGGCGATCTCCTGGCGGCGCCTCCCGATCTCCTGATCCTCGACCTCATGATGCCCGACCTCGACGGCTTCGAGGTGCTCAAGCTGCTGCGTATCGACCCCCGCTGCGTCCACATGCCGGTGCTCATCGTCTCCGCTCGCACCGGTCAGCAGGACCAGCTCGGGAGCCTCCAGCTGGGTGCCAATGCCTATATCTGCAAGCCATTCTCGACGCGCGACCTGGTGCGCGAGGTACGCCAGCTGCTCGGCCTCGAGCGGGAGCGCGAGCCATGAGTGAGCGCGCCCTGCCCGGCGAAATACTGGAGATGCAGACTCAGCTTCTGCAGTATCGGGCGAGCCTGTTCGACCCGGAGACCCAGCTCCCCACCCTTCCGGTGGTGGTCGACCAGGTGCGTCGAATGCTGGACAGCCGCGGGAGTGTCCAGGTCTTCCTCCTCTGTATCGAGCAGGAGCAGAGCCTCGAGGCGGTTGTAGGCTGGGAGCTCTACGACGTGCTCCTCCAGGGAGTTGGTAGCTTCCTCCGGAACGCACTCGCGACTCTGAGCGGTGCCCAGAGCGTGCTGTGCCAGGATCAGGTCCGGGGCGACCGCTTCCTGGTGTTCGCTGCCGACAGTCGCCACGGCGGGCGCCTGCTCGAGCTTCTCTCGGCGCCGCTGCCGGTGCTGGTGGAGGAGGACGCCGAGCCCCATGCCCTCACCCTTCGCATCGGCATGGGCTCGATCAAGCGGCGCCCCGCTCAGCGAGTGGAACGCTCGATCTATGCCGGCATCGCCGACGCCGAGCGCGACTTCAGCCGGCGCGGCGAGCAGCTCGACCTGGGCCGTCTCCGTGAGCTCCATCGGGTGCTGCGCGAGCGCTTGGTGCGCACGCTCTTCCAGCCCATCTTTCGGGTGCCGCAGCGCACGATCATCGGCTACGAGGCACTCTCGCGGGGCCCCGCCAACACCTACCTCGAGGCGGCCGACAACCTGCTGGGCTTCGCACATCGGGCCGGTCTCCTGGGCGAGCTCGAGCAGCTTTGCGTTGAGCGGGCGCTTGCCTCGGCGGCACGGCTTCCGTTGGGATCCACCATCTTCCTCAACCTCTCCAACCGCGGTCTGGAGTATCTGGAGGGCCAGGCGGGGGGGCTCGCGCGGCTGGTCCGGGGCGCGGGATGGACCCCGCGGGAGGTCGTGCTCGAGGTGACGGAGTTCACCTATGCCGAGAACCCGGACGAGGTTCGCGCATACGTGGCGGCGCTGCGCGAGCAAGGGTTCCGCATCGCCATCGACGACATGGGCACGGGCTACAGCTCGCTGCACATCCTCGCCGACATCCAGCCCGACTACATCAAGCTCGATCAGATGTTGGTGCGCGACCTGTCCTCCGAGCCGATCAAGCGCAACCTGGTCTCGGCCATCACCGGCTTCGCGCACACCAGCCAGGCGATGGTGATCGCCGAAGGAGTGGAGCGCCAGGAGGAGGTGACCGTGCTCCAGGAGCTCGGTGTGTTCCTTCTTCAGGGCTACTTCTTCGGCATGCCCGCGCCGGTGTAGGCCCGCCCACCCACTCTCGATTCAAAGATTCAAAGATTGGCGCGATGGGATTCCCGGGTCCACCGGTGAGTCGAAGGGCTCATCGAGCTGACCGGCGTCGCCGTCTCTACATCGCGGGGTATCGGCCCGGAGGGCGCGCCTGAGAACGGTGATCGCAACGGGAGCCGGCACTCAATCTTCGAATCTTCGAATCTTCGAATCTCTGAATCCTAGCCAAACAGGATCACCACCGTGGCTGACACCGTGAAGTAGATCGTGAGGCCGAGGGAGTCGTTGATGGTGGACACCAGGGGACCCGAGGCCACCGCCGGGTCGATTCCCACCAGGTTGAGGATCAGGGGCATGGCGCCGCCAAGGAGGCTGGCCGCCGACATCCCCATGGTCATGGCCACGCCCACGGCGAGGCCGACCAGGGCGTCCTGGTGAAACACCAGCGCCGCGGCCGACTCGACGATCCCGCAGGTGAGTCCAACCACCACGGCGACCATGACCTCGCGCCCCACGTGGCGTAGATAGCGGCCCCGTGGCAGGGTGTCGAGAGCGAGGCGGCGCACTGTGGTGGTGGAGGACTGCAGTGAGGTGTTGCCGCCCATGGCGAGGATCGCCGGAGTAAAGATGGAGATGCGGTCGTACGTGGCGACGCTGTGCGCGAACATCTGCATGACGCTGGTGGAGAGCTGCGTGCCGGCGAGGCAGATCAGGAGCCACGGCAGCCGGTAACGAGCAATGTGGAGAATCGACTCGGACTCCTCCTCCTCGGCGAAGGAGCCGGCCAGCCGGTAGATGTCCTCGGTGTTCTCCTCCTCGATCACGTCGATGACGTCGTCGACGGTCACCGCTCCCAGGAGGCGGCTCTGGTCGTCCACCACCGGGATCGCGAAGAAGTCGTACTTCTCCACCAGGTCGGCCACCTCCTGCTGGTCGGCGGCCACGTGTACCGAAATGACGTCCTCGTCCATGATGGCGGCGAGGTTGGCGTCGGGGGGTGCGGTGACCAGGTCACGCAGGCGCACGAAACCGAGCAGGTGTCGGAGTTGGTCGATGACGTAGACCGCGGCGGTGATGGTGTTCTCGCCGACACTGCGAAGGCTGCGGATGGCGTCGTCCGCCGTCATGTCCCTGGGCAGCGCGACCACCGCCGGGTTCATGATGCCACCGGCGGAGTCCTCCGGGTAACCCATCAGGACCCGCAGGACGTCCTTCTTCTTGGTACGCAGCAGCGCCAGGACCCGCTCGCCGCGCTCGCCCTCCAGCTCGCCGATGAGGTCGGCGGCCTCGTCCAGCGGCATGGTGTCGGCGATGTGTGCCAGGAGCTCGGGGGCGAGATCGACCACCAGCTCGCTGCGGATCACGGGCGTTGTGTCGGTGAGCACGACGCCCGCCGCCTGCTCGTCGAGGGTGGCGAACAGCCGCTGCCGCTCCTCAGGCGACAGGTGGTCAAGCCAGCTGGCGATGTCCTCGGGGCGAGCCAGCTTGAGGAAGATGCGCAGCGCCTCCTCTTCCCCCTCCGCGAGCAGGGCCTTCAGCTCCTGGACGAGGTCCTCGACGGCCGGGGTCTCAGGCTCCATCGCACCTCCAGCGCGGCATCATACAGCACGGCCACGGGGGAGGTTCTTCCCGGTTGGAGGTCGTGGGCTGAGACAGGGTCGATGCGCGGCGCGCCCGCGCCACGGACTTCAGCGCTTGAAGAAGCCGGACTGGGCCTTGCCGCCGCTGCCGCCGCCGCTGCCGCCGCCGCCGCCGTCGGCGAGGCGCTGATTGAGGTCACGGATCCGCTCGTTGAGGGCGTTGACCTTCTGCGTCGCCTCCTCACGGAGACGCTGATTCTCGCCCTTCATCTGCTCCACCTGGCGCCTGAGCTCATTGGTGGCCTCGCCCTGCTGTGACGTGGAGCTGCGCAGCTCGCCCAGCTGGCCTTCGAGCTGTGCGATCAGCTCGTCCTTCTCATGGAGCTTGAGCTTCTGCCGCTCCTCCATCTCTTCGTACATCTTCTTGATCTCCAACAGCTCGGTGATCTGCGAGAAGTCCGCGGGCGACGGTGCCATGGCACCCTCCCTGAATCGCTCTTCGATGGCCGGAAACAGCTCGCGGAGCTTGAGGGAGAGGTCCTCGGCGTCCGGCGATGCCTCCCGGGCCTGGTCGTAGGTGATGACGCCGTAGGCCAGCAGGGCGACCAGCGACTGGTTCATGGTCTGCATGCGGTAGTAGCCCACCGAGCTCTCGATCTCCTCATGGATCTCCTTGATCTCGCCGTTCTCGATGTGCTTCGAGATCTTGGGCGAGTTGATCAGGATCTCCACCGCGGGAACCCGGCCGGTGCCGTCCGCGCGGGGAATGAGCTTGAGCGACACGATGGCCCTGAGCACGAGGGCGAGCTGGCCGCGGATCTGCTCCTGCTGGTCCACCGGAAAGGAGTCGATGATGCGGTCGATGGTCTGTGAAGCCGAGTTCGTATGTAGGGTCGAGAAAACCAGGTGCCCGGTCTCGGCCGCGGTGATGGCGGTGGACACGGTCTCCAGGTCGCGCATCTCGCCGACCATGATGACGTCCGGGTCCTGTCGCATGCAGTTGCGCAGGGCTTCATGGAAGGTCGGCGTGTCGGTGCCCGCCTCGCGCTGGGAGACGGTGGCCTTGTCGTCGGAGAAGAGGAACTCGATGGGGTCCTCGATGGTGACGATGTGGCACGGACGGGTCTCGGAGATGCGACGGATCATCGCCGCGAGGGTTGTGGACTTGCCGCTGCCCGTGGGGCCGGTGACCAGCACGAGTCCGCCCGGGTACTCGGTGAAGGTGTCGAGCACGTCGGGCAGGGTGAGCTCAGCGACCGGCTTGATCTCGAACGGGATGCGGCGGAAGACACCGGCTACGGTGCCGCGCTGCTGGTAGATGTTGCAGCGGAAGCGGGCGACTCCCGGGACGCCGTAGCCGAGGTCCACCGCCTGGTGCTCGGCGTAGCGCTGCTGCTGCGCGGGCGAGAGGATGCCGGTGAGCATTCCCTCCACCTCTCCGGGCTTTAAAGGCGCCATCTTGAGCGGGATGAGCCTGCCCTGGATGCGCAGCAAGGGCGGACGCATCGGCTTGAGGTGGAGGTCCGAAGCCCCCTTCTTGGTCATGAACATCAACAGCTCAGTGAGCTCCACGCCCCCGTTCCTCCTCGAATTCAGTTGGTAATGTACCACGTCAGTTCTCAGGGCCGTCAGTGCCTCCCCGAACACTGTTTCCGCCATCGCGCTGCATACGAGGAAGCGCTTCAGGAAGAGTGTTCGGGACGGCACGCCCGAGAAACCCGGCTCTGGGGCGCGGGTGGGGAGGGTTCTGCGGAGGGCATGGGATTCGTGGTGGGGGGTGCTGCGGGCACCGGCGCCCGGGCGGCGGCTGAGCCGCCGCCCGTCGGCGCGGTCGCGAAGGGGGCAACGGTAGAAGCTGCCCAGCGGCAACATAGCCCCCTTCGCGCCCTGCGCCGAGTCGCCTACCTGGGCCGTGAGTGCCCCCCCGGACACTGTTTCCGCGATCGCGCTACGAATGAGGAGGCGCTCCAGGAAAAGTGTTCGGGACGGCACGTCCGCCGGAGGATCCCTGCTCCGAGGCGGCCTCGGGTCGGTTCTGCGGAGCGCGTGAGGGCACGCCGCCGTGGCGGAGCCACGACCGAGTGGCCGAAAGGCCGCGAAGCGGCCGGCGTGCCCCGGCGGCACTTCGACGATCGAAAACGTACGCCCTCTTCAGGTCGTTTGATCTGAAGACTGGTCGTCCGCCCGCAGCGCGCGGATCAGTCTTCGTGCTCCCAATCGGGATCTCACTGCGCCGCGGACCTGGGCGCGCACCAGCTCGTGCAGGAGGCGGCCGAGCTCGGGGCCGGGCCCGACGCCGGCGAGTGCCTGGACCTCGTCGGCGTCCAGCAGCAGCGCCGGATCGCGAAGCACGTCGCCGCGCTCGCGCCACAGATGCCACCAGCTCCGCCAGCGGCGGCGCTCGGCACCGTCACCGGGAGCGAGTGCAGCGGCCGCGGCGATCAGAGCGGGGAACGCCTCCCCGGCCTCGTGCACCAGCTCGCGGCGGGCGGACACCGGTGCGTTGAGTGCGGCCCCTGCAGCCTCCACCAGGGCGGCAGCCCGTACGGCGGCCAGACGGACGTCGCGGGGCCAGGCGTACGCCGCCAGCTCGTCATCCCGTGGCCGGCCCCAGGCGAGGAGCAGCGGCACCAAGGTGGCGGCGTCGCCCCCGGCGGCGACGGCGGCCGGGACCGGGTGGCGGTGCGGGTGAGCAAGACGCTCGTACGCGTCGAGGCTGCTCGCGAGCCGGGCGGAATCGACGACGGCGGCTGCCGGAGCGGCCGGCCCCAAAAGGCCCAGCTCGAGAAGCGAGGCGAGGCCGCGGGCGCAGCCGGGCGCGGTCACGAGAGCGAGAAGCTCCTGACCGACGCGCTCCCGCGGCGCCTCGGCCAATCGGGGCGCCAGCTCGGCGATCCAACGGGCGGTGGTGGCTTCGAGGCGAAGCTCCTCCATCCTGGCGAGGAAGCGGGGGCCGCGCAGGAGCCGCACCGGGTCGTCGGCGAGGTTCGCGCGCGCCACCGCCCGCAGGACTCCGGCCTCGAGGTCGCTGCGGCCGCCCAGGGGGTCGGAGAGGGGGCCGTGCGGGAGCATCCACATGAGGGTGTTGACGGTGAAGTCGCGGCGGCGAGCGTCGTCCTCGAGAGTGAGGTCTCCCAGTGGCCACAGCTCGACCTTGAGGTCGCTGGTCTCGATGCGCCACACCGAGCGCGGGGGCCGCCCGAGGCGGTGAGCACGCGACCCGAGCGCCTTCGCCAGGCGGCGGGCCGCCGGCGCGGTGGAACCCAGGTCGCCAGGAAGCACGAGGTCGAGGTCGCGGGTCGTTCGGCCCAGCAGGCGGTCCCGCGGGTAGCCGCCGGTGACCCAGCATGGTGCGACGCCGAGATGGTCGGCCAGGAACTCGAGGAGGGGGTCGCGGGCCAGCCGCTCAGGCACTCGTGGACTCCTCGTCCTCGGGCCAGCGGGGCAGCCACATGGAGATGACCGCGCCTTCGCCTGGTGGGCTCGCGGCGGCGATTCGTCCGCCCATGGCCCGGACGAGGCGCCGGCAGATGCTGAGCCCCAGCCCGGTGCCGGGGCGGGTCTCGTCGGGTGATCGCGGCACCGTGCTGAACTCGTCGAAGATCGAGGTCAGGTGTTCCTCGGGGATACCGATGCCCGTGTCGCGCACCTCGAGCACGACCGAGTCGCCCTCCTCACGGCCGGCAACCGTCACGGTGCCGCCGGCCGGTGTGTACTTGAGGGAGTTGTCCACCAGGTTGGTCAGGACCTGCACGACCCGGTCGGGGTCGGCGCGCATCGCTGCGAGCTCAGCGGGCACCGTACTGCGGAGCTCCACCTCGGCCCGCGTGGCCAGAGTGGCCATCTCAGTGGCGACCTGCCGGGCCAGGGTGCCGGGCTCGACCCGGGCGATGGCGAGGTGGATGCGGCCGCTCTCCAGGGCCGCCAGGTCGATCAGGCTCACCACGAGGTGTCGCAGGCGCAGCACGCTGTCGTGAATCACCTTGAGAAACTCCAGCTGCTCCGGGTCGAGGCCCTCGGCGAGGTCGCTGAGGAACGTCTCGAGGTAGGTCTGGATCACGGTGAGGGGTGTCTTGAGCTCGTGCGCCGAGGTGGAGAGAAAATGCGCCTTGACGGTGTCCAGCTCGCCCAGACGGAGCTGGAGGAGGTCGAGCTCGGCGAGGCGCGTCTCCATGGAGCTCCGCATGACCGCCGCCTGCTCCCGCGCCATCAGCAGGGGGGAGAGATCGGTGAGAGCTACCAGCGAACGAACATTCTCCACGGTGCCCACGAGGCTTCGGTGGACGGCCACCGGAATCCGGCGCCCGCCGGCTCGTAGCACGGTCTCGAGAACGTGCTCGTCGAGAATGCTGTCCAGGGGGCGGTTCAGCAGCTCGGCCACCGGCACCCCGGCGAGATCCGCCAGGGCCTGGTTGGCGTCCGCGACGCGGCCTCCTTCGTCGGCAACGAGCAACGGGACCGGGGCGAGACGGAAGATCTCGCTTTGGGCCGGCTCGGTCTCACCGGGACCCAGCAGGCGCAACGCCAACCGGAGACGGGGTGCAGCGCCCGGCACACGGGCGCCCCACGCGCGAGCGGCGCGTCGGGCACCCCCCGCGAGGCGCAGGTCGAAGACGGGTTCGCCCTCGGGGATGCCGCCTTCGAGCAGTACCAGGAGGCGACGGCGGGCGAGCTCCACCTGCTCAGGCACCAGATGGTCCTCGAAGCTGGTGCCCACCACTGCCTCGGCGGGTACGCCGAAACGCTCGAGCACGGGGCCTCGCACGTGGAGAATGCGGCCGTCACCGGCAACCTCGAAGACCACGTCGGCAAGCCGGAGCAGCAGGTCGGCCCACGGAGTGGGGTCGGAAGCGGGCGGGGGGAGATTCCCTTCGTGCTCGAGCAGGTGCGCGGCAAACTCGAGTGCGGCCAGGTCGGCTTCGCTGAAGGCGCGGGATGCCGAGATTACCCGGAGCACCGCGCCGGTTCCCGAGAGCCTCAGGAAGACGGCGATCATGCTGCGTATATCCGCCGCTGGCAGGAGGTGGCGCACCGGGGCGAGCAGGTCCGACGTGGTGGTATCGGCGATCCACAGCGGTTGCTGGCTGCGGAGCACATACGCCAGCTCGGGGTAGCGGTCCTGAGCGATGAGCAGATCGCCGGCCATGGCGGCGTCGGAGCTGGCGATGACGCGCAGGGCACCGTGGCCGAAGGGGGCCAGGATCGACGCCCTGCGGGCCCCGAAACGTGTGGTGAGCATGGTGGTGGCGCGGTGGAGGGTGGCCTCGGCCGAGTCCTCCGTGGCCACTGCCGCAGCCCACTGCTCCAGCTCTTCCGCCTCGCCCGCAGGGAGGAGGTCTGCCAGCTCCCTGCAGCGGGTGCAGTGGGGGTGCCGTGCTACCATCGCTTCGCCCATGGAGACCCCTAGGAGTATATACCAGATCGCATATCCTCCAGCCTTACCGCGGTTTCCGAATCGCCCTCCGGGCTTTGGCGGAGCTCCCGCCCGGTTCGAGGCGGTGGGTAGGACCTGGTCCGTGCGGTGGTTGTGAGGCGTTCGGTCGTCCTCGCGCTGCTGCTCGCCGTGGCGTTGCCGGCGGTGGGGGAGCCCCCCAACCGGATCGACATGACGCTGCCGCCGCACGGGACCGTATCGTGGGAGAGAAGCCACACTCCCGTGCTGTGGCTGGTGCCCCATCGCGGGGAGGGGTGGTACACCCTCGCTGCAAGAGTGGCCGGGGGCCGCGGCGACGCGCGCGGGCTGATGGCCGCCAACCCCAGGCTCGATCACCCGCTTCGCGACCGCCCGGTGGCGGTCCCCGTGGAGCTGCTTCGCGGCGACCTTCGTCTCGCGGTGGTCAAGCGTCTCTTCCCTGCCGACCGGCGGGTGGCGGGAGGCTGGGAGCACCGCGTGCTCGACCCCTTCGGTGGCGGCGAAGAGAGCTGGGAATGGCTGGCGGCGGTCTTTGCCGGCGATGCGAGCCGGGCGAGGGTGCTGCGGGCGGCCAACCCCGGACTCGCGCGGAGCGGGCCGGGAAGGATGCGCACCGTGACGGTCCCGGATGCCGCGCTGCTCAGAGTCTTCAGGAACGTCACCCCGGCGGTCCCCACCGCCACGCTGCGGCCGACGCCTCCCCCCGTCACCGCCGTCGGGAGTGCGGCGACGCCTCTCACCGTGCTGAGGTCGACACCAACGCTGGTTCCCGCGACGGCGCGGCCGCCCGTTCCGGCTTCTGCGGGAAGCCCGCTGGAGTACGGCCAGGACAGCCGGGGACGCTATGCGGTGTACCGGCTGCGTCGTGGTGAAGCGCTGTACTCGGCGGTGGTTGTGCGATTCACCGGGCAGCTGCATGCGGCTGAGGTGAACGCCACCGCGGCCGAGCTCGCCAAGCGTTCGAACATCCGCGACGTCACCGCGATCCCGGTGGGTTACCCCATCAAGATCCCCCTCGACATGCTCCTGCCCGAGTACCTTCCCGCCGGTGACCCACGGCGGCGGGAGTGGGAGGCCGGGCAACGCGAGCTGTCGCGCTTTGTCGAGGTCGTCCACGCGGTGGATCTCTCGGGGGTGCACGTGATCCTCGATGCCGGGCACGGCGGCTCCGACACCGGCGCCGTGGTGGGCGGAGTTTGGGAGTCGGTCTACGCGTACGATCTCATGTGTCGGGTCAAGAGGGACCTGGAGCGTTACACCCGGGCCACGGTGTGGACCACCATCGGCGACTCCAGCCGGCACTACGAGATTCCCGCCGAGAACCGGCTCCCTCAGGACCGGGACCAGTTTCTGCTAACCCACCCCGCATACAGGCTCGATAACTCCTCCACCGGAGTCCACCTGCGCTGGTACCTGACCAACTCCATCGTGAACGGCCGCCTCAAGCAGGGAGTGCACCAGCGCCGCACCGTGTTCGTCTCGATCCACGCCGATTCGCTCCACCCCAGCGTCCGGGGCGCCATGGTGTATGTGCCGTCACGCCACATGCGCCCGACGTCGTTCACGGTGCGGCGCGACTCGATGAAGGCGTTCCGGGAGTACCGCGATGGGCCTACCGTGACCCTGAGCCCCAAGTTCATGGCCCGCGCCGAGGCGTCCTCGCGGAGGCTCGCCGAGAAGGTCGTGGACTCGCTGGAGCGCGAGGGCGTTGCGGTGCACCCCTATGAGCCGATCCGCGACCGGGTCCTGCGCGGGCGCCGTACCTGGGTGCCGGCGGTGCTGCGCTACACCCTGGCGCAGAACGCAATTCTCCTCGAGTGCTGCAACCTGGCCAACGACGAGGACCGTGCTGCCCTGCTCGATCAGAGCTGGCGGGAGCGCTTCGCCCGCGCCGTGGTCGCCGGCATCGCTGCCGCCTTCGACGGCTCGTAGGGCGCGAGTGCTCTGCGAGCGCGGAACGCGCCCCGGCAACCTGGCGGCGGGGTTGCTCGACAACGGGGAGGACGAGCGCCCTGGTCCGTGTGGCGGACCATCCTCATTCTCAGGCGCTGCGGAGGAACCCCATCCCGACGGCGTGCCGATCAGTCGCCGAACTTGATGGGGTCGCCGAGCTCGGCGAGTGAGAAGCTGTTGAAGATGTGGTGGCCGTTGAAGTCGAGGACGCGCATGTCGTGGACTCCCTCGAGGTCGGCGGCGATGACGTCGAAGGGGACGCCATAGAGCGCCTTGACACGGTCGAGCGGCACCTCGTAGGCGATGAACTTGACGATCCCCTTGTGGGCCAGCTTCTCGGTCAGGCGCGGCTCGATGATGGTGGGGTAGGTGGTGAGAATCAAAATCGGCCCGGTTCCGGTGAAGACCAGGTACGAGCGCATGAGGCGGCCCCCTTCCAAGTCCTGGTGAGTGATCCGCTTTCAATGTGCGTGACCGCGCCGTCGCAGTCAACCCGAGCCTCTCGGTTAGCCCCAACCTAGCCCGCTAACCCTCGAATGTTGGAGCGTCCGAACGGCTGGACGCCCCCAGCATTCCCCACAGATCCAGACCGGCGGCGGCAAAGAGCTCCGGCAGGCGGTGCAACGGCAGGCCCACCACCGTATGGGGCGAGCCCGCGACCCCTGCCACGAACACCCCGCCGAGGCCCTGGACGGCGTACGCGCCCGCCTTGTCGCGGGACTCGCCGGACGCCACGTACCAGCGGATCGCGGCGGGTGGAAGCGGGACGAAGTCGACCCGGGCGGTGTCCACGAGGTCGTGGCGTCGGCCCGAGCGGATCAGGGCGATGGCGGTGTGGACGTTATGGCTGCGCCCCGACAGCCGTTGGAGCATGACTGCCGCCTCCCCGTCGTCGGCGGGTTTGCCGAGGATGGTGCCATCCACCTCGACCACCGTGTCGGCCGCGAGCACGAGGGCGGAGGGTTCTGCAGCGGCAACCACGGCGGCCTTGTCTCCGGCGGCCCGCAGTGCGAACGCGGCAGCTGCTTCCCCGGGCATGGGGATCTCGTCGATCCCGGCGGAGACGACCCGGTGGGGCAGGCCGATGAGGCGCAGCAGCTGGCGCCGCCGCGGCGAGGCGCTCGCGAGCACGAGGTCGGCGGCCGTGGGGGCGGTGGAGCACATGGCGGGATGGTAGCGCATCCCTCTGCCCAGACAGTCGTGTGGTGTTAGCTTGAAACGATGAGCGGACTATCCGGCGACGCTGACGACGACCACGGATTCCTGGCGATCGAGGACGGTCACCGGCGTGCCGTGGGGGATGGCGGCGGAGTTGGTGGAGCGGGCCGCGAGCTTGACCCGGCAGCTACCCACGCTTACCTCCACCTGGCCATAGCCGTTGGCTGGGATGTCGCGTACCACCGTCGCCGAGGCCCCCTCGCACGAGACCACCGAGGTGGGATCGGTCGCGTGGCAGAGCCAGACGCGGACGAAGAAGGTGCCTGCCAAGCCCGCCACCAGGCCGACAGCGATCTCGTGGTGGGGATCAAAGGCACCGAAGCCGTGCAGGAGGAATGTCGTGACGCCAAAGACCGTGATGAACGAGACCACGAGGTCGGTCTTGGGAGTTCGGAAGGCGGCCCAGTGCTCGTGTGAGGGCACGACAACGCCGTCACACAGGACACTTGGGTGGATGACGCGGCGGGCGAGACCGGTGACCAGGGCGAGCGTGAACCCGAGAAGGAAGACACACAAGTAGGCGAAGGCCCAGGTCACTCTTCGAGTATACACGGGTCCTGATCGCGACACCGTGCGACGGCGGTCACCTGCTGGTTGCTCCACCCGGCGGGCAAGAAGAGCGCCAGGTCCGCGGGCGGCGGCGCCACGACCTCCACGGGCGAGGCATCGCGGGGATGGGGCACGATCAGCACCGCGGCGTGCAGCAGCGGACGCTCCGCTCCCGGTCGCGTGGCGCCGTACAGGTGGTCGCCGAGCACAGGGAAGCCGGCGGCGGCAAGGTGAACCCGCACCTGGTGGGTGCGTCCGGTGACGAGACGGCAGGCTACCAGCGAGGTGCCGTCGGGGCGCTCGCCGAGGAGGTGCACCTCGGTGCGCGCCGGGCGGCCCTTGGCTCCCACATGGAAGCGCCATGCGTGGGTGCGGTCGCGCTCGATGGGTTCGTCGATGGCCACCAGGTCCGCGGGCAGGCGGCCCTCGACCACGGCGAGGTAGACGCGCACGACTCGCTGCTCACGCCATGCCCGGGCCAGGGGGGCGAGGGCGGCCTCGGTGCGGGCGAAGAGGAGTGTGCCCGAGGTGACCCGATCGAGGCGATGAACCAGGCGCAGGAAGGGCCGGTGGCCGCCGCGGACGGCAAAGTGGAGGAGCAGACGCTCGTCCATGGCGAGCTCTCCCGGGGCCCGTTGCTCGGCCGGCTGCGACAGCACTCCGGAAGGTTTGGCCACCACTGCGAGCCAGCCGTCGTGCATGAGCAACTCGACGTCGGGCAGCTCGGGCTGCGCCGGAACCCCCAGCTCCTCGGGCGGCCGGGCGACGTCGACGACATCGCCGGTGGTGACGACGCGCGAGAGGACCCGGGAAGGCTGGTCGTTGCGGCGCACCAGGCCATCGCCGGCGAGGGTGCGCGCGCGCCGCCGCGACAGCGCGGTAGCGGCGGCGAGGAACTGGTCGAGGCGCAGCCCGTCCAGGTCGGGGGTGACCACCAGGCGGGTGCTGCCGCCCGGTACGGCCTCAGCCATCGTCGAGGGGCAGCCGGCAGCATGCGACGGTGCCGCCCCCCGGCCGCGGCTCCAGGCTCACGCGGCCGCCGAGGGCGTGGGCGAACTTCTGCGCCACCGTGAGGCCGAGACCGATGCGCCCCTGATGCTGCGGGAAGAAGGGTTCGAAGGCCCGCTCGCGGACGTCCTCGGCAACGCCCTCGCCGCGGTCGCTCACCGAGAGGACGATGTCGGTGCCGTCGGCGGAGGCAGCGAGCTCGACGGTATGAGGCGCCGGGGAGTGCTGCACCGCGTTCTCGAGCAGCCGCTCGAGGATGACCCGGACCGCCCGCGGGTCCCACGATGCCTCGAGCTCGGCATCGACAGCCAGCCGCACGTCGGCAGGCTCGGCCCGGCGCCCCTGACGGTACTCGGCGGCGATCTCCTCGAGCAGGCCCGCGACCCGTACTGGCGAACGCTCCACGGGCACGTCACGCCCGAAGAGCAACATCTCGTCGATGGTGGTCTCGAGTCGCTTCACCTGAGTGAAGAGGGCATCGACCCCGCGGCGCAAGGTGGGGTCTTGCTGCACGCGCTGCTGCAGCACCTCGGCGTGGACGAGCGCGGCGAAGATCTGGTTGCGGAGGGCATGCGCGATCTGGTTGGTGAGCCACGCGGGATCCGTGGCCGTATCCCGAGTGACGTGTTCGCCAAGGTCATCATGCATGGTCGGCTCCTCGCTGGGGCACTTGCTCACATCTCAGGGCGGTCGACGGAGGTGGCGGGGAGTGCACGCGTCCGCGCCCAGGAGCGGATCGCCTTGATCTGCTCCTCCATCGTGCGCGACAGCGGGATCACCTTGCCGAAGGAGACGAGCAGGTCGTTCTGAGAGACCGGCTGGCCCTTGGCGTGGGCGGTGATGCGGGCGGATGCCACCGCCTGCTCGATCTCGGCCCCGTTCCAGCCGCGGGTGGCCGAGGACAGCAAGATGAGGTCGAAGGTGTTTGGCTCCATCTGGTGCCGGCGCATGTGGATGGAGAGAATCTCCTTGCGCTCTTCCTCGTTGGGGAGCTCCACGAAAAAGACCTGGTCGAACCTCCCCTTGCGGATGATCTCAGCAGGTAGCAGATGGATGCGGTTGGCGGTGGCGGCGACGAACACCTCGGCCCGGTGCTCTTGCATCCAGGTGAGGAAGGTCGAGAAGATACGGGTTACCGAGCCGGTCTGGCCTTCGCTGTAGCCGGCCACGCCCATCTCGATCTCGTCGATCCACAGCACCGCTGGAGCGACCGACTCCACAGCGGTGAGAGCGCGGTGGAACACCCACTCGGGCGACCCGTCGACGCCGGCGAACACCAGATTCATGTCGAGGCGGAACAGCGGCAGGGACCACTCGCGGGCGATGACCTTGACCGCCAGGCTCTTTCCGCAGCCGGACATCCCCATGAGCAGGACACCCTTGGGGGCGGGCAGGCCGGACCTGCGAGCCTTGGGGTCGAACAGGCTGGCGCGCTCCTTCACCCAGTCCTTGAGCTGGTCGAGCCCGCCCAACTGGGAGAGGCCTTCGTCGGGGGGCACGAACTCCAGGATCCCCTCCTTGCGGGTGATCTGCTCCTTCTCTTCGAGCACCTCCGCGAAGAACCCGCCGTCCAGCTGCTCGTGGCGGTCGAGGAGACGGCGTAGGAGATGCTCCACCTCGGTGAGGCTCATGCCTTTGAGGTTGGCCACCAGCCGCTCGCTCACCTCGGGATCGGCGCCGCGCGCCGAGATCATCTGCGACACCAGCGCCTGAAGCTCGCTCTCGTCTGGGAACAGCGATACCACGACGTAGCTGAGGGGCTTGAGCAGGTCGGGGAGCTCGGCCGAGGGGGTCAGGAGGAAGAGGTAGCGGCCACTCGAGCGGATTCCCATGGCGGTGTCGCGGACCCGGCGCAGCACCCGGGGGTCGCGCAGCGAGCCCGCCAGATCCTTGAACAGGTAGAGGCCACGCGGCGACTGGTTGCCCACCCAGCCGAGGGCTTCGATGGGATCGGTGAGGCCCTCGGGCCCATCGCCGGAGAAGCCGTCAACGCAGTTCCAGACCACCACCGGCAGGGGCTCGGGACGTGCCGCGCCGCCGAAGCGCTCGAGCAGCCGCTGCAGCCGCTCCTCCTCGGGGCTCACGAGGAAGATGAGCGGATAGGCCGAAGCCAGGGCGATGCGCAGCTGTTCGGCGGTGGTTTTCATGATGGCCTATTGTAGCGGAGGAGGCCTCCTGTCCGCTCGTGGTCTCGCGTTTCGGATGAAGGGCTTCAGGGGACGACTCGGCCGCCTCCGCGGTCCGTGCCCAAAGCCCATCGGGGATTCCGGACATGACGCGAGTGTCCTGTGTGAACCCCCCAATGGACTCTTCGCATGTTTCTGCGCCCCCCAGTTGCCCTGCTCCTCCTCGCAGGAGCGTTGCGACGACATCGTCGTCGCGCCTTGCCGGGACCACGCCGGCTGCGCGACTCGCGCAGAGGGCTTCTCAGACAGGAAACTAGGTATCGTCGTCGTCGGTCGGTGTGGCGGCGTGCGACGTGGAGACCCGCCAGCTGGCGCGGCGCCACAGCGCCACCACGAGGAGGGCGGAGGCCATGGCCGCCACCGTCCATAAGGCGCCCACCTTCACTACCTCCACCGAGACTGCGAGGCGCAGCAGATCGCCGGCCAGCCACCAGCCCAGGCCGCACCACAGCAGCAGGTGAGCGACGAGGGCGGCAACGTCAACGGTGGCGAATCGTGGCCAGGGGACGCCGACCACGCCCGCGCCGGCGAGCCATGCCCCGCGGCCCAGCGGCAGCACCCGCGCCGGGATTAGCCCGAGGAGGGCGCCGCGTGAGTCGGCCAGGCGCCTGGTGACCTGGCGAAGTCGGTGGCCCACGCGGGGGAAGCGGTCGAGCCGAGGGCGCAGCCAGCGGCCGCCCAGGTAGACGACCTGGTCGGTGACGAAGTGGCTGGCCAGCACCGCGCCGAGGAGGGCGGCGGCCGCGCCGGGGCTGTCGGCGCGCGACGCCAGCACGCCCATGGCGATCATGAACAGCTCTTCGGGGAGCCAGTGACCGACCATGCGGATCACGGGCGGGAGAATCAGGGCGAAGAGCAGGGCATTTGGCTGCAACCAGTCAAGCGCCGCCTGGAGGTGCTGCACCATCGCACGAGTATAGCGGGTGCCCGGCCGGGGGCCTCGTCGATCCGCGATGGCTTTGGGACGTCAATGAGGAGGCACGATGGGCAACGAGCTGCTGCGGGTGGTGCTGCAGGCAGGCAGTTCGTCTGCCGCCGGGGCACGCCGGCCGCTTCGCGGCCTCTCGGCCACTCGGTCGGGTCCCGAGCGCACGCGAGCGTGCGCCGGGTCCCTCCCTCGCGTCCGGCCGTGGCTGCGCCACGGCGGCGTGCCCCGGCGGCCCGGTGCGCCCGAGGACATGCTCCCGGAGATAGGGAGAACCCGCTTTCTCTGAAATGTATGGGTCGCGCCGGCGCCGGCCCTCTGGCCGCGCTTCGCTCCTTCGCCTTCGTCGGCATGACCACGAGGTCAATGCCTCCTCGGCTCGGTCGCGAATCGCACCCAGAGCACCGACGGCGGCGCGACTCGTCGGCTCTGCAAAGGCCACGGAAGCGTCTGCCGCCTTGCGGCGGCCGGGCCGCGGCTTTGCCACGGCCCGCCGGGGGACGGCTCGAGCGCCTTCTGCTGCGGCCCGCGATGCGGCGCCCCCCGCGGCGGCTGCGCCGCCACGGAGAACGCCACCTCGCGGCCCTCGCGACGAAGGCGACGCCGTCCCCCTCTTCGACGCCGTGTCCCACCCGCCCACCAGGTCCCGTCGCCTGCGGCGACGGAAGATGGCGCTCCAACCATCACCCGTCATCCTGAGCAAGCGGAGGCCCGAAGGGCCGGAGTGCGTCGAAGGACCCCCTGGCCGAAGCCGGCACGAGCCTGCAGCCAGAGGCGAGGTCCCACCGGGGCACGCCAGCCGCTTCGCGGCCTTCGGCCACTCGGTCGGCACCGCTGCACACGCGAGCGTGTGCGCGGCACCTCCCTCGCGTGCGGCCGTGGCTGCGCCACGGCGGCGTGCCCTGACGGGCTCACTACCGCCCCGGAGCACAGGTCCTCCGGCGGGCGTGCCGTCCTTGACGTCTTCCCTGAAGCGCCGTCTCCCCTGCGGCGTGTTGGCGGGAAACGTCAAGGGGGGCTCCCACGGCCCTTGGCGTTCGGAGCAGTCGCCCCGAACCACCACGCAGGCGACTCGGCGCAGGGCGCGAAGGGGGCCGCGTTGCCGTTAGACTGCCACTGCCGTCGCCCCCTTCGCGAACGCGCCGACGGGCGGCGGCCCAGCCGCCGCCCGGGAGCCGGTGCCCGCCGAACCCCCTTCAACCAATCCCATGCCCTCCGCAGAACCCTCCCCACCCGCGCCCCACGGCCCTTGGCGTTCGGAGCAGTGGCCCCAAACAACCAGGTAGGCGACTCGGCGCAGGGCGCGGGGGCGGCCGTGAGGTCACGCGGCAGCGCATGTCGTCGCCGCCCCCGGGACCGCGCCGACGGGCGGCGGCTCAGCCGCCGCCCGGGAGCCGGTCTCCGTCACCTCACCAGCCGTCGGGCGGGGAGAGCGATCTCGGCCTCGGCTGCAACCAGACGGCGGGTGTAGGGGTGATCCGGCCGCGCCAGTACCCTTGTGGAGGGCCCTTCCTCCACCACCCGTCCCAGCTGCATGACCGCCACGCGGTCGCAGACCCGACGAACGACCGCGAGGTCGTGCGAGACCAGCACCAGGGTGAGGCCGAGGCGCCGCCGCAGCTCGGCGAGTAGCGCCAGCACCTGGGCCTGTACGGTGACGTCCAGCGACGACACGGGCTCGTCGAGAATCAGCAGATCGGGCTCCGGAGCGAGAGCGCGGGCGATGGCGATGCGCTGCCTCTCGCCACCCGAGAAGGCGTTTGGGCGCCGGTCGGCAGCTTCGGCGGGAAGCCGCACGAGATCGAGCAGCTCGGCGACGCGGCGGCGACGGGCAGCGGTGTCGCCGAGGCCATGCGCCACCAGAGGCTCGGAGATGATGGTGGAGACCGAGAGGTACGGGTCGAGGGAAGCGTAGGGGTCCTGAAAAACCGCCTGGAAGCGCCGCCGCAGCGGCCTCAGCCGGCTTCGGGACAGGTGGGTGATGTCGGTTCCGTCGAAGACGACGACGCCGGCGTCGGGACGCTCGAGGCCGAGCAGCAGGCGCGCCAGGGTCGACTTACCGGCGCCGGACTCGCCCACCAGTCCGAAGGCCTCGCCGCGGCGAACCCGAAGGCTGACGCCGGCCACGGCCGCCACGCTCTCGTGCAGGCGGCGGGTGAGCCCGCGGCCGGAGTAGCGCCGCACGAGGTCGCGGGCCTCCAGGAGGGGCACTGCACTCACGACGGCTCTCCGGGCGGGTTCCAGGGGCAGCGCACTCGGCGGTCCGACCCGGACGAGAGGAGCTCGGGATGGCCCCGGCGGCACTCGGGACGGGCCTCCGGGCAGCGTGCCTCGAAGCGGCAGCCTGCCGGCCAAGCGCCCGGTGCCGGCAGGTCGCCGGGTGGGGCCTCCGGCCGATCGCGTCGCGCGGCAGCCAGCAGCGCACGGGTGTAGGGGTGTCGGGGAGCGCTGAAGAGCTCGGTGGCCGGGGCCTCCTCGACCACCTCGCCGGCGTACATCACCAGCACCCGTGTGACGGTGGCGGCGACGACCGCCAGATCGTGGGTGATGAGAAGCAGCGCCATGCCGCGGTATGCGACCGTCGCCAGAAGCAGGTCGAGGATCTGGGCCTGAGTGGTGAGGTCGAGCGCGGTTGTGGGCTCGTCGGCCACGAGGATGTCGGGGTCGCCGGCCAGGGCCAGAGCCAGCATGACACGTTGCTGCTGGCCTCCCGAGAGCTGGTGCGGGTAGGCGCGGAGGTGGGCGACGGGTGGCTCGAGGCCCACGGCGGCGAGCAGCTCGGCGGACTCGGCGCGGGCCGACGAGCGGCTCGTCCCGCGGTGCGCCCGGATCGTCTCGGCCAGCTGAAATCCCACCGAGAACACCGGGTTGAGGGCGCTTGACGGCTCCTGGAAGACCATTCCCACCGTGCCGCCTCGTACCCTGCGCAGGGCCTCTTTGCCGAGGCTGGCGAGGTCTCGGCCGGCGACCTCGATACGCCCTCCTCGAATGGCCCCCGGGGGCGGCACCAGACCCAGTGCCGAGAGCGCCGTCACGCTCTTGCCCGAACCCGACTCGCCCACCAGCCCGACGCGCTCGCCCGGCCGCACCCTGAGGGACACCCGGTCCACCACCGGCCGCCAGACTCTGCCGTGGGGGAAGCTCACCACCAGGTCGGTCGTGCTCAGGACGTCAGGGGCTGTGAGCATGGCGCAGCAGCTCCAGGGACTGGGTGCCGTGGTCGAGCGCGTCGAGCAGAGGGAGCTCCTGGGGTGGACGCCGCCAGCAGTGCAGCACGGTGTCGGTCAGTCCGAGAAGGCCGTCACCGTCGTCGGCCTCGAGGACGATCCAGTGGCCGGACGAGACGAGGAGATCGCCGGGCTCGACGTCGCGGCCCCAGCGGAGCGGGCGTCCGCGGCGGCGAAGGGCTCCGCTGTGCACCGCCACGGTGCCGAGACTCCGCAAGCGGTCGTGCTCCAGGTTCGGTATCCCAGCGACCAGCGTGGCGGCGAAGGTCCACGAGGAGGTCACCAGCCGCTGCTGGACAAGCTCGGTGAAGGTGTGGCCAAGGCCTGGGACGGTCACCTGGTCCCAGGTCTCGTCGCCGGTCGGCACCGGCTCGAAGCCGGGTAGCAGGAACAGTGCACCTGCCTCCGCGTGGAGACCGGCGGCCGGCGGCAGCCGGCGGCTCACGGCGGGCATGGCAGCGTCCCACACGTGGTCCGCCCCCAGCGAGCTGGCCGCCTGCAGCGCCCTGACGTCGGACGGCTTCTCCACAACCTCGACGCGGGCGTAGAAACGAACAGTGCCCACGTGGTCGGGCACGAACTGCGAGTTGTCGGCAATGAAGTCGTCGTTGTGGGCGGTGACACTGCCCTTGGCAAGCAGCTCCCGGCCCATCTCCGGCGCCAGGAAGGTGCGATACTCGAGCCGCTTGGCCGCGTTCCCGCTGGTGACCTCGCCGCCCAGGTTCGTGCTCTCCACGGTGGACCAGAACACCCGCACCATGCGGTCGCGCTCGGGCCAGCCCTCGCTCTCCTGGTGAGGCACGGGAGTCCCGCCCATGAACAGCTCGTGTACCGGCGCCAACCAGTACTCGCCCCGCCCCCGCTGCTTGAGATGCAGCGCTGCGGCCACCTGGAAGTCCTCGGCCTGGGCCAGCTCACGCCGCCCGTCGCGGAACACGGGGTCGTGGTCCGAGGCGGTGACGGCCCGGACCTCGAGAAGCACCGGTCGCCCCGCCTCGCGGTAGCGCCACCAGCCGATGGCCAGGGCGAGCACGGCGACGATGGTGAGGGCAACGAAGAGGAGGGTTCTGTCGTCGCGACGCATGCAGGGCATTGTATAGGGTCGGCGGCTGAAGTGCCTGCGCGGCAGGTGGCCAGGGTAGGGGACCACGAGTGCGAGGGGAGACGTTTCAGGGTGAGAGTCCCTCCGTGTGCCCTCGCCGGCCCCGGAGCTTCCCGGCCCGTCGGCCCGAGCCGCCGCGCAGGGACGCGGTCCCCGTTTTCAAGAGAACCCGCAGGGGTGGGCGGGACCCGTCACTCTCTTCCCCTCGCCTGATGACCTGCAGAACCTGCGGCGCCCCGATCAGGAGTGAAAGAAAGGGCGCCCCGTGGCGCCCTTTCCGCTCTGATTCCTCGAGCGCTACACGGCGGGGTCGTCACTGCTCGCGTCGTCGAGCTCCTGGAGCCGCGCGGCGCGCTCCTTGTCCTGGCGCTCCTTGAGCGCGGCGATGATGAAGTACAGGCCGACGGCCACGACGAAGGCCGGCCACCAGTCCTCGATCCAGGCGAAGTCGAGCGGGTAGAAGTTGTTGATCAGCAGGATGGCACCCACGACCGTGAGGAAGATGCCGATGCCGAGGCTCCGCTGACCGGCCCGGGCGGGCTTGGGTGTGGGGTCGATGCCGCCCATGTTGATCACCTGGGCCTGGCGATACGCGTCGATGACGCCAAAGAACCAGGCGAAGGCGACCAGGAAGCCCGCCGCATCGACCCGGCTGGCGAGGAAGATGCCGAAGAAGAAGGCAGCCGCCACGGCAAGCCCGCGCTCGTAGAGTCCGAGGTAGAGCTGACCGAGACCCGGGAAGAACGACAGGAAGGCGGCCAGTCCTGGCGACTTGTGCAGCCGGTACGGCTGGTTCCACGCCTGGTCGGGCTGCGGTGGCATGGGGGGAGCCGGCGGCGCCGGCGGGGAGCCGTACTGTTCGTGGTTCGGGGTGCTCATGAGGTTCCTCCTTGCCGGGTGTCCGGCGTGGTGTTCGATGACTCGGGAGCTTCGTTGTCGTGGCTCCCGGGCAGCAGTTGCTTGACGGCGTCGGCCTGGCGTGATCCCCAACGCCAGACCCGATAGAGCATGACCTTGAGCTCGCCCTGTCCGCTGGCGGTGGCCTCGGTCACCTCGCTGTGGATGGTGGAGGAGACCTGATCCACCGCCTGGCCCGCTTGGTAGCGCGCCAACGACACCGGGTTGCCTACCAGCAGCGAGGTGAGCACAGCCAGCAGGTAGGCGGCGGCGGTGGCGGTGCGCAGCCCCAGCACGCGGCGCGGCAGGCGCCAGCGCAAGTGGGAGGCGGAGCGCTCGACCAGGCCGGGCGGCGGTGTCAGCGCCGCACCCACCTGATGCATCAGGGTGAGGTCGGCCCAGGTGCGTCGGCACGAAGGACACCCTTCCAGGTGGGTGAGGAGCCGTTCGAGCTGGTCGTCGGGCAGCTCGCGGTCCACCGCGGCGAACAGCAGGCCGAGCCAGCGACGACAGTGATTGATGCCGATCTCGCTGACCAGCTCTTCGGGTGGCTCCAGTGCGCCGAGCGCGGCCGTTCCGCCGGCCACGAAGCCGAGGGTCTCGGCCACCAGGCGGCAGCCCGGGCAGGCAGACAGGTGGGCCGCAACGACCGCCGCCTCGCTGGCCTCCAGCTCGCCATAGGCGAAGCCGGGCAGCAGCTCGCGCAGGTCGTCACAACCCGTCATGACACACCTCCCGCCGAGCCCGCGGCGGGCACGGCACGCAGCGATAGGCGGCGCTGGACCGCCTCAGCCAGCTCCAGTCGCGCACGGTTGAGGCGCGACTTCACCGTGCCCAACGGCAGCTCACAGGCCTCCGCGATCTCTGCGTAGCTGAGCCCCGCAAAGTCGCGCATGAGCACGAGCTCGGCAAGCTCTTCGTCAAGCTGTCGCAGACCATGGGCGATTACCTTGAGACGCTGCCGCCGTTCGGTCTGGGCGTGCGGGTCGGCTGCGCCGGGCAGGCGGTCGAGAACGTTCGGGTCCAGCCATGCTGCCTCACGCTCGCGGCGTGATCGGCGGTGAGCGTCGATGAGCAGGTTGCGGGCCACCCGCCACGCCCACGCCATGAAGTTCGATCCGGAGTTGTAGCGCTCGAGGTTCTCCCACAGCCGGAAGTAGACATCCTGGGTGAGCTCTTCCGCCTGGGCGGCGCTGGGCGCATAGGAGGCGCAGAGGCGGTAGAGGGGGCCCGCGGTGGCGCTCACCAGGGCCTGCCATGCCTCCTCGTCTCCGATGCGGCAGCGCTCGACGGTGGTCTCGAGGTCGTTCATCATCGTCTCCACTCCCCAAAACGCACCTTCCAGCGAAAGGTTCGCACACTGTGCGCTGTTGTCATCGGTGGTATCCGTGAAAGGGGGCGGGGCGCAGTGATGGACGCTGACGATAGAGAAAGCCGTTCACTGCCGGTCGCTGGCTCGCGATGAGCGCACGAGCCTTGCCCGGGGAGAGCCTCGAGAGTCGCGTGCTCAGGGCGATCGAGGAGGTGCGTCCCGGTCTGCAGCACGACGGCGGCGATCTGAGCTTCGTCGCCATCAAAGGCGAGGTGGTAACCATCAGGCTGGAGGGGGCGTGCGCAGGCTGCGCCATGGCCCCAACAACCCTCTTGAGCTTCATAACGGAGAGAGTGCGGTATCACGCCCCTGAGATCAGGCGGGTGATTGCCGGCTGACGGGCCGCCGCGCCGCGCCCCCCCACCCCAGCAGAAAGCCGAGGCTACTGGCGTTTGCGCAGGCAGGTCGGGCAGAGGCCGAGAAACTCGGTGCGCTGGTTGGTCACCTCGCATCCGACGAGCTCCTTGAGCGCACGCCAGTCCTGCTCGGGCACCGCCTCGACGTCGCGGATCTCGTTGCAGGCGGTGCAGATGAAGTGGGCGTGCTGGGAGAGGTCGGCGTCGTAGCGGGCCCGGCGATCGGTGCCGTAGAGCTCGCGGATGAGCCCTTCCTGCTTGAGCACGTTCAGGTTGCGGTAGACGGTGCCGAGTGAGATCTTGGGCATCGAGCCGCGAACGCGGTCGAAGATCCAATCGGCGGTTGGATGTTTCTTGGTGTTGCGCAGCGTTTCGTACACTACGCGGCGCTGCTGGGTTTCCCGAGAGCGCGTCTGCTGTGCCATTCATACCTCCCACCTGAGAATCTAAACAAAAATGCTTGCGATTCCGAGTATTGCACGGCCATGCCGGTTCGTCGAGAGTTTACCATGGTCGACCTTGAGAAGAGCGTACACGCTAGAATACCTATAGTGCGTCCCATCAAGAACTCAGTCGGATTGTGAGGCTCGACGACTGCCGCTTCTCGGGCGGACTCCCGCCGGGGGTGTGGGTGCATGGGTCGGAGCGCGGGGCGCCGGAGGGGCGATGCCTGAGCGGATTCAGGACTTGGAGCCGTCCCAGAGGCCGCGCGAGCGGCTCCTGGGTTCCGGGGCCGGAAACCTGTCCAACGCCGAGCTCCTGGCCGTGCTGCTGCGCACTGGTCGACGCGGGCACGGCGCGGTGGGCGAGGCGCATGCGCTGCTCGCCGACGTGCATGGTCTGGCAGGGCTGGCGCGCCTGGACGTGCGAGAGCTCCTGCGGCGGCCCGGCGTCGGGCCGGCCAAGGCGGCGACACTGGCGGCGGCGCTGGAGCTCGGTCGCCGGCTCGCCCTCGCCGACGCCTCGGCCGCCGAGCGGCTCGACCAGCCGGAGGTGGCCGGTGAGGTCTTGGTGCGGCTGCTGCGTGGTCGCCGCACCGAGGTCTTCGGGTTTCTCAGCCTCGACCCGCGGCACCGTCTGATCGGCATGCACGAGGTCAGCAGCGGTACCCGCACCCAGGCGCCGGTGGATCCCGCTGAGCTCTTCCGCTCAGCGCTGCTGGACGACGCTTCCGGCATCCTGGTGTTCCACAATCACCCATCGGGCGACCTCGAGCCGTCGCCCGACGACCTCGCCCTCACCAGGCGCCTGGTGGCTGGCGGCAGGACAGTGGGAATCGCGGTGCACGACCACCTGGTGGTGGCCGGCCGGCGGCACCTGTCGCTGCGCCGCACCCGCCCCGAGCTCTTCGCCTGAGAGGGGAGGTTCGCGTAGACTGGCGCCGCGAAGGAGGTGCCCGTGGCCAAGGTTCTCGTCACCGGTGGTGCCGGGTTCATCGGCTCCCAGCTCACCGCTCGCCTACTCGAGCAGGGGCGCGAGGTGGTGGTGCTCGACGACTTCAACGACTACTACGAGCCGCGCTTCAAGCGCGCCAACATTGCCCCGTTCGAGCGCCACCCGAGCTTCGCACTGGTGGAGGGTGATATCCGCGACCGCTCTCTGGTCGAGCGGGTGTACCGGCGGGAGGGCGTTTCGGCGACCGTCCACCTCGCGGCCCGCGCCGGCGTGCGACCTTCCATCCGGGAGCCGCACCTGTACGTGGACGTCAACGAGCTGGGCACCGTCAACCTCCTGGATGCCGCGCGGAAGTGGGGCGCGTACACCTTCGTGTTCGGCTCGTCGTCTTCGGTGTACGGCACCAACTCCAAGGTGCCGTTCGCGGAGGACGACCCCATCAACAACCCGGTGAGCCCGTACGCTGCCACCAAGCGGGCCGGCGAGCTGCTCTGCCACACGTACCACCACCTCTACGGCATGAAGGTCGCGTGCCTGCGTTTCTTCACCGTGTACGGGCCGCGCCAGCGCCCGGAGATGGCCATCTATCGCTTCACCGAACGGATGCTCCGGGGCGAGACGATCCCCATGTTCGGCGACGGCTCCTCGGCACGCGACTACACCTTCATCGACGACATCGTGGATGGCGTCGTGCGGGTGCTGGAGGCGGCGCCGGAGTGGGAGATCGTCAACCTCGGGGGCAGCCGCACCACCAGCCTCGCCGATCTCATCCGCCTCATCGCCGAGCGCACCGGAGTCGAGCCCCAGATCGAGCAGCTGCCCGACCAGCCCGGCGACGTTCCCATCACCTATGCCGACGTGAGCCACGCGGGGGAGCTGCTGGGCTGGCAGCCGCGGGTGGCCATCGAGGAAGGCCTCGACCGCTTCTTCGAGTGGTATCGCCGCGAGCGCGGCTGATCCGGACCAGGCGGATATCGCAAGTTCGAAGTCAGAGTTGACATGATCCTCAACCGCCCGCAGGATACGCGCACGGCGGCCTGAAGGTGCGCCGTCGGAGGTGGAGAATGCGACGGACTTTGTGGCTCGCGGGAGTGCTCGCCCTCGTTGCGGCGGCCGGTGTGGCGGTGGCTGGCGACGGGACGACCTACGGCAAGGGCGTGACCCTCGACAAGGCGACGTCCATCGACCAGCTGCTCGCCGACCCGCAGCCGATGGTGGGCAAGGCAGTACGGGTGGACGGCGTCGTCACTGGAGTGTGTGAGCGCCGCGGTTGCTGGATGCAGGTGTCAAACCCCGACACCGGCAAGGGCATCCGCATCAAGGTCGAGGACGGGGTCATCGTCTTCCCGCTCACCGCCTCGGGTCACCGAGCCTCCGCCGAGGGTGTGCTCGAGGTGGTCCACGTGAGCCCCGAGGTCAAGGAGAAGGCGGCCGCTGAGGGCCATACCTGCACCGAGCACGCCGAGGGCGAGGTCACGTACCTCATACGCGGCACCGGCGCGATCATCTACTGAAGCCGGCCGGCTGCCATGCGCCTGCGCCGGTTGGTGGTGGCGCTGCACCGGGACGTCGGCTACGCGGCCGCCGGGCTCACCCTGGTGTACGCGGTGTCCGGCGTGGCGGTGAACCACGTCCACCACTGGAACCCGACCTACGACGTTCGCCGCACCACCGTGGTGGCCGGCACGCTGCCTGACGGACCACCGGCGGCGGTGGCCGAGGCGGTGCTCGCGCGCCTTGAAATCGCCGAGGAACCCCAGAGCGTCGTGCCCTCGGGACCCGGGCGGGTCAAGGTCTTCCTCGAGCAGCGCACTCTCACCGTGGCGGTGCCCGAGGGTGTGGTCGAGGACGAGCGGGTGACGCGCCGGCCCGTGCTGTACCAGCTCAACTTCCTCCACCTCAACCACGGCAAGGGCGCGTGGACGTTGATCGCCGACCTCTACGCAGGGGCGCTGGCGCTGCTCGCCCTTACCGGAGTCTTCATCGTGCCGGGCCGCAAGGGTCTGGGGGGTCGTGGCCGTTGGCTCATGCTGGCGGGGATCGCTGTGCCGCTGCTCTACCTGCTGCTTGCGGCGCAGTAGCGCGCGAGGGAGGCCCGCGCCGCGGGCGGAAAAAATGGCCCCGGATCCGCCCGGGGCCGAGGAGAAAGGAGGAGGTGTTCGTATCACGGCGGTGGTCCGCCGTGTGGTGGCGCCTCTGGTTCGCCAGTTCATTGTGCTGTCAGAGATCCTGATTCATTTTCGCATACTTCTTCCAGGATGCAACCCCCTGGCTGTAGGCCCCTTCAGCTGCGAATGAAGAAGGCAGAGGGGCCCTCCATGACGGGCCACCGCCAGGATGTGGGCCATGCGCGCCTCGCTCGCCTGGCCGTGTACCGCCAGATCGGTATCGGGAATGACGATGCGCCGGGCCGAGCTGCCGAACACCGGACCGGCGTCACGCGTGATGAAGAGCTTCTCCAACAGCTCGGCGGCGCTGAGGTGGCGCGACGGCGAGCCCTGTCCTCTCAGGCAAGGTCGGGTCACGGGCTGGGTGCTTCTGCCTCCGGGCTTCCTCCTCCCGTCTCCCGGTCGGGAGGTCAGCTCGGTGGGGGAGGCGGTTCTTTGCTTGACCTCGGTCAAGGAGGACCGTGGACGGCCGCGGCATCATGCTCGCGGAGGTGGTGATGCGGATCCCCAGGGTGCTTCCGGCGCGGCGAGGGGTGCAGTGGGCGATGACGGTGGTGGTGCTGGCCATCGGCGTGCAGTTCAGCTTCTGGGTGAAGGCACACATCGCCGGCCGCTGGCCCGCAGTGTCGCGTCCTGCCGGAGTGGAGGGGTTCCTGCCCATCGACGCCATGCTGTCGCTCCGGCACCTCATGGACTCGGGGGTCGTCGACGCCATCCATCCCGCCGGGCTCGCCATCTTCCTGGGCATCTGCCTGATGTCGGCCGTGCTCGCCAAGTCGTTCTGCTCGCACCTGTGCCCGGTGGGGCTGCTGTCGGAGCTCCTCGGCCGCCTCGGTCTGCGGCTCACCCGCCGGACCTTGACCCCGCCGCGCTGGCTCGACCTGCCGCTGCGAGGGCTCAAGTTCGTGCTCCTGGGGTTCTTCGTCTGGGCGGTGTGGTTCGCCATGAGCCCGGGCGGCGTGGCGGCCTTCATCGCCAGCCCCTACGCCAAGGTGGCCGACGCCAAGATGTGGGTGTTCTTCGCCAGCGCCTCGAGGGTCACCATCGCCGTGCTGGGCGTCCTGCTGGTGGGCTCGGTGTTCGTGCGCGACCTCTGGTGCCGCTACCTCTGCCCCTATGGCGCTCTCCTCGGGGTCCTCGGCCGCCTGGCGCCGCTCAAGGTGACCCGTGACGCCGCCACCTGTACCGACTGCCAGGCGTGCACGAAGGCGTGCCCGGCGCGGCTCCCGGTGCACACCATGCACCGGGTCGCCTCCATCGAGTGCTCCTCGTGCCAGGACTGCGTGGTGGCGTGCCCCGTCAAGGGCTGCCTGGGAGTGCGCCCGCCGCTCGTGGCCGCGCGCCGCTGGCTCCGTCCGGTGCTCGCCACCGGCCTAGCGGTGGCGCTGTACCTGGTGGTCGTCCTCGGCTTCCGGGCTGCCGGGCACTGGCACACGGCAGTCACCGAGGCCGAGTACCACCATCGCCTCCAGGAGCTGAGCTCGCCCCTATACACCCACGTCAACGGCATGGCCATGCAGGAACCCGCTTCATCCTCACGCGCCTCCCGCCCCGGGACCTCCGTTTCGACCGCCCCTTCGGCCCACATGTCCCGGTAGCTCCTGACGGCAACTCGTTTGCTGGGGTAGCCGTCTATGAGTCTCCTCTGCGAGTTGGGCGGGCCCTCGGGGCTTGGGACACGTCAGCGAGAAGGTCCGGGCAGGAGGGCGACTCCTTGTCTTGTGTGATTTCCAAGCCCGCGGGCTACTCGAGCCACTCGGCGAGGGCGCGCAGCTTGAGCGGTTGCAGAATCCGGACCTGGTGTGGCTCGGCGGCGACGAGCCCGTCCTCCTCGAGGTGGCGAAAGGTGCGTGAGAGCACCTCCGGCGCGGTGCCCAGCTGGGCGGCGATGAGGTTGCGCGGCTCGGCCAGGGGGATGGCGTCGCCGGGGGCGAGGTCACGGCCGCCGACCCGACCGAGCAGGTAGACGGCGAGGCGCTCCTCCACCCGGCGCTGGGTGAGGAGTTCGAGCTTGGCAGCGAGCCGCCGCGTCCACAGCGACACCGAGGCGATCATCGCGAGCCCGAGGTCGGGGTCGGCGCGCAACAGCTCCTCGAGGCGGGCGCGTGGCCACACCCAGAGTACCGTGCTCTCCACCGCCTCGGCAGTGGCGGGATAGGTCCCTTCGCCGAACAGCGCCGCCTCGGCGAACGACTGCCCGGGATGCACGAGGTGGAGAAGCATCTCCTTGCCCTTGGGTGAGTAACGGACGAGCTTGACCTGCCCCTCCAGGACCGCGAACACGGCCTCGGTGCGGTCGCCCTCGTGGAAGACGATCTCGCCCCGTTCGAGGTGGCCCTCGTGGCCGGCGGCGACCACCCGTCCGCGGTGATTGTCCGGGAGGTTGCTGACCAGCGGCACGCGCGCGAGGGCGGCGGGGAGCTCCGTCATGGCGGCATTCTACCCGCCCGCCCGCCCGCCCGCCGCTTCGAGGGCGCAAAGGGTCGGATCTTCGACGCTCAGCGGAATGACCGGCTTCGAAGCGCGTCGACGATCTCCGGCAGCGCCTCCTCCGCGGGCGCAGCGACCACGATGGTGGCCAACCGTCGAGCGACAGCGGATGGACGAGGGTCGACGACGACGACGACGCCGCGCTTCGCGGCGCTGAGTACCAGCCAGGAGGCCGGCGCGACCTCCAGCGAGGTACCTACCGTCAGCACCAGGTCGGCACGGTCGCAGAGCTCGTCGGCGCGCAGCGCCGCGTCCCTCGGAATGGGATCGCCGAAGAGCACGATGTCGGGGCGCAGCACGGCGTCACAGTCGAGGCAGCGGGGCGCCGGCGGCCATGGCGGCAGGTCGCCGGCAGGAAAGAGGCGGCCGCAGCTCGGGCAGTGGGTGGTGGTGGCGGTGCCGTGATACTCCACAACCTCGCCGGAGCCTGCGTGCTGGTGCAGGGCGTCGATGTTCTGGGTGATGACCGCCTGCAGTCGGCCCATCCTCTCGAGCTTCGAGAGGGCGTAGTGGGCAGCGTTGGGCTCGGCGTGCCCGAGGTCGCGGGCGAGGCTGCCGAAGAGGTCCCAGCAGCGCTCGGGGTTTCGGCGGAAGGCATCCGCGGTGCCGTGATCCTCCACCGGGAAGCGGGTCCACACCCCGCCTTCAGCACGAAAGGTCGGCACTCCCGAGGCGGCCGACACGCCCGCTCCGGTGAGGGCCACCGCGCAGCGCGCCGCGTTCAGCGCGGCGGCGGCGCGGGCGATCGCTGTGGTGGGTGCGGCCACGCAGGCATGGTAGCGCAGGCGGCTTGGAGGCGGCGTCGGCGTACAATCACCCACGGAGGAAGCCATGCATTTCGATGTCCTCAGCCCGTTTGCTCTGCTCGCCGTTGCGCTGGTGGCCGCGAGTACCGCAGCCCAGCAGCAGCTGCCGAGCCGCGCCGAGATCGAGGCGGAGATGGGCCTGCGGTCGGAGGGCGACCTGGTGCGCGGTCAGCGGGATGCCGTGGGCTTCGCCGTCACCGCCGAGCAGGCCGAGGACGTGGTCTCCACCGCCCTTGCGGCCGAGCGCGACGAGCTCGCCGCCGAGAGTGCTGCTCTCGGGGTCACTGATCGTGACGGCGTGGTGGCGGCCGTGTCTCCCCACGACGACCACCTCTATGCGGGCCGGGTGTACGTGCACGCCACCGAGGTGATCCGCGCACCGCGGGTCATCCTCGTCGGGGTGTTCCACGGCGCGCGGCGCTGGAACCTCTCCGATCGCCTGGTCTTCGATCACTTCCAGGCGTGGCACGGTCCCTGGGGACCGGTGCCGGTTGACAGCCTGCGTGAGGAGCTGCTGGCGGCGATGCCGCCAGACGACGTGGTGGTAGACGACGCCATGCACTGCAGCGAGCACTCGCTCGAAGCGTTGATCCCGTTCCTCCAGCATCGCAAGCGCGACGTGCGCATCGTCCCCATCCTCGTGCCCTACATGGGCTGGGAACGCCTGGATGCCCTGGCCGACCACCTCTCGGCCGCCCTCGCCGCGGTGCTCGAGCGGCACGGTTGGGTGCTCGGCCGCGACGTGGCAGTGCTGGTCTCGACAGATGCCGTTCACTATGGCCCGGACTTCGACCACGCCCCGTTCGGGGTCGGGGTGGAGGGCTACCAGAAGGCGGTGGCGCGCGACCGTGAGCTGGCGGGACAGCTGCTGGCAGGCCCCCTCGAGGAGAGTAAGCTCCGTGGCTTCATGGAGCGCCTGGTGGACGCCACCGATCCGCACCGCTACCTGATACCTTGGTGCGGCCGCTTCTCGGTGCCGTTCGGTCTCGACCTGGTGCGTCGCACCGTCGAGTGGTTGCAGCTCCCGGTTCCGGAGGGCCACTTCCTGCGCTACGGAACCTCGCTGTCCGAGGCCGAGCTGCCGGTGTCGGAGGCGACCCGTGGGGCCGGCCTGGGCTACACGGCGCCTTCGAACCTTCACCACTGGGTGGGGTACGCAGCGTTGGCGTACACTGCGGCGCCCCGACCCGCCCAGCCGGCAAAGAGTGAAGAGTGAAGTGGAGAGTGGGGCGCTCCGCCTTCTTCGTGGGGTGACCGGCCCGGGGAATCTCTGTCTGGCCGTTACCCGCTAGTCAGGTTCGCAGGGGGGGCCTCCCCTCCACGCTTTGGCCTCTCGTGATGAGCGACGCGGCCTCGCCACCGGCAGGGGTGGGCAGGCGGGCCCTTGTACCCTCGAGGCCCGGGTCCTAACCTGCATATTCCACAAGCTCCCTACTGCGGGCGCCGTTCTGCCAGCCATCGCCGGCCGTTTCGCGACTCGGCGCCTCGCCGCTCAATGACTCAGCGCTGACGGACACCTTAGCGCCCTCGTGACGTGACCTGGTGAGAAACGCAGGCTAAAGCCCCGGGAGCAAGTGGATCCGCTGCAGCCTGAGGATCCCCGCCCTGATGAGCGAGTCGAGATCCTCGAAGGCCAAGGGCACGAGGTCGCGCTCGGGCAGGTTGGCCTCGGCCATATGAGGCCCCCGCATGAGGCCGAAGCCGGTGGCCACCGCGGCCGAACCGCCGCGGGCGCCGACCTTGCGCGCCAGGTCGGCGAGGGTCGCCCACTGCATGGGCGGGAAGTTGGGTTGGGTGGATAGCGGGTAGACCAGGTATCCCACCCGCACACCGAGGTTGGCGCCGCGCACGATCTCCGAGTGGCCGAGGTGCGAGAGCAGGCGCTGGGCCACCGCGTAGGAGTGACCCGGCTCGAGGTCGCGGGCCACGGCGAGATACTCGTGCGGGCTCACCTGCGCCGCGAGGTCCGAGTCGCGCAGAACGCTGTGGAGGATCTCGTCGAGATGCTCGGCGAGCTCAGCGCCACCCTTTTCCGGGTCGGGCGTCCGATGGCCCTCGAGTGGCTGGAGGCGCACCACGTACAGACCCAGGAAATCGGCCGGGAGCTCGTCCACCGGGGTGTCGTCCCAGGTCATGGCGCGGCGCTGAGCGAGGCGCACCTCGTAGGGGAGGAAGGTGCGCAGAAACGCAAGATCGACGGGCGGCAGCTCGAGAGGCGCCAATCGTGGTGGTTCCATCTTCATATCGTGCCAGATCGCCGCCGCTGCGACAAGCGTGCGACGGCCGCGAGGTGCTGTAGACCGAAGGGGTTGCCGCGGCAGTAGCGGAATCGCCGGCGCGCGGTGTGCCGTTGCACCCGATAGGCGCTCCCGGTCACGGGGAGCGCGGGGAGGGCGCGGGCATGACAGCCACTCACACTGACGAGGAACGGCGATCGCGGGAGGTGGCGGAGGCTTCACGAGAGGCCGAGTGGAAGGACGCGAGCTTCCTGCGCGACCTCTTCCTCGGACGCTTCCGTCTCGACCTCATCCACCCCTTCCCGCGTGGTGTGGAGGGCCCCCGCTTCCGCGAGTTCTACGCGGAGCTGAGACGTTTCCTGGAGGAAAGGGTGGACCCGGTGGAGATCGACGCCGTCGGCGAGTACCCCGAGGGGGTCATCGCAGGGCTCGCCGAGCTGGGTGCCTTCGGGATGAAGATCCCCGAGAAGTATGGCGGCCTCGGTCTTGGTCAGTGGGAGTACGGGCGCGCGATGGAGCTCATCGGCAGCTTCGACGGTAACCTCACCGCTCTGCTGTCTGCGCACCAGTCCATTGGCGTGCCGCAGCCGCTCAAGCTCTTCGGCACCGAGGAGCAGAAGCAACGGTACCTGCCGCGCTGTGCCCGCGGTGCGATCTCGGCCTTTGCCCTCACCGAAACGGGGGTCGGCTCGGACCCGGCGCGCCTCTCCACCACCGCACGGCCCTCGGCGGATGGCTCGTACTTCGTCCTCGACGGCGAGAAGCTCTGGTGTACCAACGGCACCCTCGCCGAGCTGCTCGTTGTGATGGCCCGCAACCCCGACACTGACGCCATCTCCGCCTTCGTGGTGGAGACCGGTTGGGCGGGCGTGAAGGTCGAGCACCGCTGCCGCTTCATGGGTCTGAAGGCCCTCGCCAACGGGCAGCTCAGCTTCACCGGGGTCAAGGTGCCGCGGGAGAACCTCATCGGCGAGGAGGGCAAGGGCCTCAAGATCGCACTGGTGACTCTCAACACCGGTCGGCTCACCCTGCCGGCCGCCTCGAGCGGGGCCGCCAAGATGTGCCTGGAGATCTGCCGCAAGTGGGCTCAGGCGCGGGTACAGTGGGGCCGCCCGGTGGGAGAGCACGAGGCCATCGCCCACAAGCTGGCAGCGATGGCGGCCACGACCTTCGCCATGGAGTCGGTGGCCGAGTACACCTCCGCCATCGCCGACCGCGAGGGCTTCGACATCCGCCTCGAGGCGGCGGCGGCCAAGGAGTGGAACACCTCCGAGGGGTGGGACATCATCGACGACTGCATGCAGATCCGCTCCGGGCGCGGGTACGAGACCGAGCGCTCGCTGGCCGCTCGCGGCGAGGCGCCGGTGAGCGCGGAGCGCATGATGCGGGACTTCCGCATCAACCGCATCTTCGAAGGCTCCAACGAGATCATGCACCTGTTCATGGCCCGTGAAGCCGTCGACAGGCACCTCCAGGTTGCCGGAGTGCTCGTCGACCCCGACGCCTCCATCGGCGACAAGCTCAAGGCGCTGCCGCGGATCGGGGGCTTCTACGCCTCCTGGTACGCCGGCCTCTGGCTGGGCTGGGACCGCTGGCCCCGGCTGGGCGAGCTCGGCACGCTTGCTCGGCACATGCGCTTCGTCGCCCGCTCGGGCCGCAAGCTCGCGCGGGAGATCTTCTACGGTATGGCCGTGTATCGGGCTCGTATGCAGGACAAGCAGGCGTTCCTCTTCCGCACAGTGGACATCGCCAACGAGCTCTTCGCCATGGCTCTGTCGGTGGCCCGGGCGCGGGCCATGGTCGGTGGCGCCGATCCCGGCGCCGAGCCGGCGGAAAGCCTCGCCGACACCTTCTGCACGATGCGGCGGCGCAAGGTGGAGGCACTGTTCGACGCCCTCTGGGACAACGACGACGCGGCCCTCTACCGCGTCGGGCGCAGCGTTTTGGACGGCGACTTCGCCTGGCTCGAGGAGGGCAGCATGGGCCTCGGTCTCGGCGTCGACGACCTGCGCCCGGTGCCGGTGTCGGAGAAGCTGCGCAGGCGTGGAAGGACTGCCCAGGAGGAGGAACCGGCCGCCGTGGGGAAGGGGTAAGTAGGGGAGAGGGGATAAGGGAGGCGGGGGACGCCTTCTCCCACCCTCCGAGAGCCGGCGACTGACGAATCCGATCCCATGCACGGGGATCGGGCCGTATTTGACGATGGGCCCGTTGAGTGCGCGCCGGCTGGACCACCGCTACTGCCCTGCTTGGAAAATCCCAATGGACTATTCGCATGTCTCTGCGGCCCCTGGCTGCGTTGCTCCTCCTCGAAGTAGCGTTGCTACGACCCCGTCGTCGCGCCTTGCCAGGAACCACGCTGGCTGTGCGAGCAGCACATCGGACTTCCCAAACAGGAGACTAGGGAGTACGAGGGGGAGGGCGAGTGTCTCCCGTCTCCCGCCGCTCGACGGCGGTCCACGCCGGGGGCATCGGTACGAAGACGCTTGTCCGTGCGGCGTACTCGCGGTACGCCGGCCGCTTCATCATCTCGGCCTCCAGCATCGGCACGCCGGAGACCTTGAGCAGGAGAAAGGTGAGGAGCATCGGACTGACGACAGTGACCCAGCCCCAGGGCACCGAAGCCGCGATGAGCCACAGCCCCCACCACTGCACGGCCTCACCGAAGTAGTTGGGATGGCGTGAGTAGCGCCAAAGACCGCGGTCCAGCACCAGCCCGCGCTCGGGGTCGCGCAGGAAGCGCAGGAGCTGCCAGTCACCCACCGCCTCGAAGAGGAAGCCTGCCGCCCACACCGTCGCACCGGCCGCGTCGAGCAGGCCGAGCCCGGGGCCCGAGCGCAGGTTGATGATCAGGATGCTGGCTGCCACCACGTAGAGGATGGCGCCCTGCAGGAGAAAGACCTGGAGGAAGCTGCGCACCACCCAGTGGCGGCCCCACTGCGCCCGCCAGCTGGCGTAGCGGAAGTCCTCGCCACGGCCGTGGTTGCGAATGGCCACGTGGACCGCGAGACGGATCCCCCACACGGCCACGAGGGAGGTGGCGAGGACGGGTCGGGGAAGGGGACCCACACCCCACGCCATGGACACCGCGGCGAGGACGATGAAGCCGCCGCCCCAGGCGATGTCGGCCACCGAGTTGTCACGCAGCACGTACGCCACCCGGAACCACCCGCCCACGTAGATGAGCAGGACCAAGGCGAGCCAGCCCAGCGTGCTCCACACCGCAACCTCCCACCGGTCGTGATCGTGCCGGGGCAAACCGGCGCGCTGCGCGGTGAATTTCAGGCTCCCCACCCGGCACCGCACCCGGGCGTAGTCCGGGTTAGGATAGCCAAAGCGGTCGTAGCCGGCCCTGACACCGACATCGTGGAGGCCCCCATGCGTGTTGCGCGAGCCCTCATCGCCTGCCCCGTCGCTCTCCTTGCGGCCACTGCAGCCCTGGCAGCCACCGCCGTGCCGGCGGCCAAGGACCCGTCGCTGGACCCGGCCACTTTCAAGGGTCTTGCGGTGCGCTCCATCGGGCCTGCCCTGACCTCCGGTCGGGTGTCCGACATCGCGGTGGACCCCACGGACCATGCCCGCTACTTCGTGGCGGCCGCCTCGGGCGGGGTGTGGCGCACCGAGAACGGTGGCACCACGTGGACCCCGGTGTTCGACGACCAGGGCTCGTACTCCATCGGCTGCGTGACCCTGGATCCGGCCAACCCGGACGTGGTCTGGGTGGGCACCGGCGAGAACAACAGCCAGCGCTCGGTGGGCTTCGGTGACGGCGTCTACCGGTCCCGGGACGGCGGCGAGCACTGGGAGCACCTGGGGCTCAAGAGCTCCGAGCACATTGCCAGGATCGTCGTCGATCCCCGCGACTCGGACGTTGTCTACGTGGCCTCCCAAGGGCCGCTGTGGCGCGGGGGCGGCGAGCGCGGCCTCTACAAGACCACCGACGGCGGGAAGACCTGGGCGCGAGTGCTCTTCGTCTCTGACGACACCGGGGTCACCGACCTGGTGATGGATCCCCGCAACCCCGACGTGCTCCTTGCTGCCGCGTATCAGCGCCGCCGCCACGTGTGGACGCTCATCGACGGGGGCCCGGAGTCGGCGATCTACAAGTCCGAGGACGCTGGCGCCTCCTGGCGCAAGGTCACCCAGGGACTTCCCGAGGTTGATCTCGGGCGCATCGGCCTCGCCCTGGCGCCGTCCGACCCCGACCGCATCTACGCCATCGTCGAGGCAGCGCGCGACAAGGGTGGAATCTACCGCTCCGACGACCGCGGCGAGAGCTGGACGAAGCGCTCCGACTACATGAGCTCGAGCCCGCAGTACTACAACGAGCTTTTCTGCGATCCCCTGGATCGCGACCGCGTCTACTCCATGGATACGTTCATGCACGTGACCAGCGACGGCGGGGTCACCTGGGAGAAGGTGGGCGAGACCTTCAAGCACGTGGACAACCACGCCCTGTGGATTGACCCCGACGACACGAGCCACCTTCTGGCCGGCTGCGACGGCGGCGTCTACGAGACCCACGACCGCGGCGCCACCTGGGCGTTCGCGGCGAACCTCCCGATCACCCAGTTCTACAAGATCGCCGTCGACACCTCGCGGCCGTTCTACTTCGTGTACGGGGGGACGCAGGACAATGCCACCCTGGGGGGGCCGACCCGCACCACCTCGGTCTCGGGCATCGTCAACAGCGACTGGTTCGTCACGGTCTTCGGGGACGGCTTCCAGCCGCGGGTCGACCCCGAGGATCCCGATGTCGTCTACAGCCAGTGGCAGTATGGCGGGCTCGTGCGCTACGACCGTCGCACCGGCGAGACCCAGGACATCCAGCCGCAGGAGCACCCCGGCGAGACACCCAACAAGTGGAACTGGGACTCGCCGCTGATCATCAGCCCGCACTCCCACACCCGGCTCTACTTCGCCTCCCAGCGGGTCTATCGCTCGGACGACCGCGGCGACAGCTGGCGCGAGGTGAGCCCGGACCTCACCCGGGACATCGACCGCAACGCCCTCGAGGTCATGGGCCGGTTGTGGGGGCCCGACGCGGTGGCCAAGAGCGCCTCCACCTCGTTCTACGGCAACGTCGTCGCCCTCGACGAGTCGCCGCTGGTGGAGGGTCTCTTGTACGCCGGCACCGACGACGGCCTGGTGCAGATCAGCGGGGACGGCGGTGAGAGCTGGCGCGCCGTGAGATCCGAGAGTATTGGCGGCGTGCCGGAGCGCGCCTACGTGAGCCGCCTGGTGGCCTCGCGCCACGACGCCGATACGGTCTACGCCGCCTTCGACAATCACAAGATGGGCGACTTCGCGCCGTACCTCGAGGTCAGCAGCGACCGCGGGCGCACGTGGCGCTCGCTGCGCGGCGACCTGCCCGACCGTGAGGTTGTTTACGCTCTGGCCGAGGACCCGAAGGACGCCAAACTTCTCTTTCTGGGCACCGAGTTCGGTGCATGGTTCAGCCGCGACGACGGCGCGCACTGGGTGAAGCTCACCGGCGGCATGCCCACCGTGGCGGTGCGCGACCTTGCTCTCCAGGAGCGAGAGGGCGACCTGGTGCTGGGTACTTTCGGGCGCGGTTTCTACATCCTCGACGACTACGGCGCCGTGCGCACCGCCTCGGCCGCGACCCTGGCTGCGCCGGCCACCCTCTTCGGCGTGCGTGACGCCCTGCGGTACGTACCGCGGCGCCCGCTGGGCCTGCGCGGCAAGGGGATGCAGGGCGACGGCTACTACACCGCCGACAACACCCCGTTCGGGGCGCTCATCACCTACTACCTCGGCGAGAAGCTGAGCACCCGCGCCGAGCTCCGGCGCGAGGCCGAGAAGGACGCGAAGAAGCCGCCGTACCCGACCCTGGACGAGCTGCGGAGTGAGGCGCGCGAGGAGGAGCCCAAGGTGATCCTCGAGGTGAAGGATGACAGCGGCGCCGTGGTGAGCCGCATCGAGGGCCCGCGCGACAAGGGCTTCCACCGCGTGGCGTGGGACCTTCGCTACCCGCCGGCGACCCCGGTGGAGCTCGAGGGCCCCGAAGGCCTGGCTCCTTGGGATGAGCCCGACCAGGGACCGCTGGCCCTGGCGGGCACCTACACCGTGAGCCTGGCCAAGGAGGTCGACGGCACGTTGACGTCGCTGGCCGGCCCCGTGTCCTTCGACGTGGTTCCGCTGGAGGTGGCAGCGCTGCCGGATGCCCAGCGCGGCGAGGTCCTCGCGTTCCGTCGCAAGGTGGCCCGCCTGCGCCGCGCGGTGTCGGGGGCGGTGAAAGCCGGCGGCGAGGCCCAGACCAGACTTGGATACCTCGAAAAAGCCGTGCTGGCCACTCCCGGCGCCGACCAGGCACTGCTCGAGCGCATTGTCGGCCTCCGTGGTCGACTGGACGACATTCTCCTCGCCTTGCGCGGCGACCGTGTGGCGGCGGCGCACAACGAGCCCGCGCCGCCGTCGATCCAGGACCGGGTCGAGCGCATCGTGGGCAGCCAGTGGTACACCAACACGCCGCCCACCGTCACGCAGGAGAAGGGCTACGAGTGGGCCGCCAAGGCCTTCGGCTCGCAGCTCGATGCACTCCGCCAGCTGGCGCAGGTAGACCTCAAGGGCATCGAGGACCAGCTTGAGGCCGCCGGCGCTCCATGGACGCCGGGGAGACTGCCGACGTGGCAGCCTGAGTAGGGGAGGTCCGCACCGCACCGGAGTTCGGGCGGAGGCCGAGGGTTCTGCGGAGGGCATGGTAATGGTGGCAGGGGGTGCTTCGGATACCGCCGCCCGTCGGCGCGTTCGCGAGTTGTGTGTGTCAAGTTCTGCAAAAAGGTCTGAGGCTCCGTCGTCGTTGGAGCTGCGGAGGCTGTGGAGAGGTGGCGAAGCCAGCTTTCCACAAATCCGCAGCTGGCTTAGGCCGCCGGGTCGAGCTTCCTGAGCGCCTCCTTCTTGTGTTCCTTGAGGAGATCCATGTTGAGGTAGCGGGTCGCCTCGATCCAATTCTCATGGGTCTCTACGGTGAGCGCCCGGACCAGGCGCAGGCAGCTCGCCTCGTTGGGAAAGATCCGGATGACCCGGGTCCGCCGCTTGATCTCCTCGTTGATCCGCTCGAGCATGTTGGTCGACTTCATGTGCTTGTGGTGCTGGTGCGGCAGCCGATAGTAGGTCAGCGTCTCCTCGATCTGCTCCTCGACCCAGTCGCACAGCTTCGGGTACCTCGCCTGCCACTTCGACAGCCAGGCCGCCAGATCGCGCTTCGCCTCCTCCAGACAGCGCCGGTCATACAGCCAGCGCAGCTCCTTCAAACAGTCGTCGTCGGCCTTGCGCGGCAGGTGATCCAGCGCGTTCCTGAGGAAATGGACGTAGCAGCGCTGCCACGCCGCCTTGGGCAGCATCTCCACCACCGCCCGCCGCAGACCCGCGTGGTCGTCGGAGACGACAAACTCCACGCCCGCCAGCCCGCGCTCTCGTAGGCCCTCGAGAAACACCTTCCAGCTCGTCTGTGTCTCCCGGTTCGCGAGCTCGACGCCGAGCACGCACCGCCGCCCTTCCCAGTTGACGCCGATCGCGATCAGCACCGCCCGCGAGCGGATCACTCCGTCCAGCCGCACCTTCTCATAGCGCGCGTCGAGGATCAGGTACGGGTACGCCTCTTCCAGCTTGCGCCGGGCAAACTTCTCAAGCTCCTCGTCCAGCTTCGCGTTGATCCGGCTGATCGTCGACGCCGAAAACTCGTGTCCGCACAGCTGCTCCGTAACCGCCTTCACCTTGCGCGTCGACACCCCCTGCACGTACATCTCGCTCAGGCTCGACACCAGCGCCTTCTCCGACCTCTGGTACCGCTCGAACACCTCGGTCGAAAACCGCCCGTGCCGGTCTTGCGGCACCCTCAGCTCCAGCTTCCCCACCCTCGTCACCAGCGTCCTCGGGTAGTACCCCGACCTGTACCCCTGCCGCCCCTCCGACCGCTCCCACTTGCCCGCCCCAAGGGCCTCGTCCATCTCACCCTCCAGCGCGGCCTGGACACACACCCGGATCACCTCCCGAAATCCCTCGTCCTCGCTCAATAGCGCTTTCCAGTCACCCTCTACCGCTATACGCTTGCTTCGGGCCATGTCGCTCCTCCTTGTGGCTCGGGTTTCTCGTCAATCCCCGAATCTACCGGAGCCTCATGGCCCTCTTCGTTTTTGCAGAACTTTCGCGACACTACCCGTTCGCGAAGGGGGCGACGGCAGAAGCCGCCTGACGGCAACATAGCCCCCTTCGCGCCCTGCGCCGAGTCGCCTGCTTGGTTGTTCGGGGCGACTGCTCCGCATGCCAAGGGCCGTGGTTGCCCCCCTTGACGTTTCCCGCCAACGCGCCGCAAGGGAGAGTGCGCTCCAGGGAAGACGTCAAGGACGGCACGCCCGCCGGGGGGCGTGTGCTTTGGGGCGGTGGTGGGCTTCCTCCGCTGATTGGGCGCGATTCAGTTGTACGAGGTACTCCGCAGCAACGCGAAGGGTGGCGCGCGAAAGTCGCGCGCCTACATTGGTGTCGGTTCACGGTTGCAGCGGCCCACCGTACCCGAGGCGGTGACGGCGTCAGGGCACGCCGCCGTGGCGGAGCCACGGCCGGACGCGAGGAGGGGACCCGGCGCACGCTCGCGTGCGCTCGGGGCCCGACCGAGTGGCCGAAAGGCCGCGAAGCGGCCGGCGTGCCCCGGCGGTTTCAGGGGAGCTGCAACTAGAAGAGGGCGCTCGACGTGAGGGTGATGACGTAGCCCGAGCCGTCATCGGGCATGGCGACGTCGAGGCGGACCAGCTGGGCCAGGCCCAGGTGGGTCATGTCCGCGAGCAGGCCGATGCCGGCATCCGCACGCACGCGGGCGGTCGCGCGGCCCACCCGTGCTCCCCACGTGTAGCCCGAGTCCACGAAACCCACGATGCCCAGAGAAAAGAAGTGCCAGATGTCGCGCTTGAACAGGGTGCGGTACTGCAGATTGGCCACTGCCCGACCGGTTCCGTCGAAGGTGTCGGGGTCCCAGCCGCGCAGTCCCACGTCCGCCCCCAGGGTGAGCTGGCGGTTGAGGTCGAGGTGGTGACTGTCCTCCACCATCAAACGGCCCTGCCACCCGTGGTCACCCAGTTGGGTCGCGGCGATCTGCACACCGAGAACGACGTTGCGCGCTCCCTCCACGTCGACTCTGCCCGACGTCCAGGCCTTCCCGAGCAGCAGGTTGCTGCCGTCGCGCACCGCCATCGAGAAGGTGCCGTCGAAGAGGTGGCGGCGTTCGTCGGCGCCGAAGGCCGGGAGCGACGTGGTCACGCCGACGTTGAAGTTGGGTCCCAGGGCCACGTCCTCCTGCACCGTCCAGGCGCGGAAGCCCTGGAGAACCACGTAGCGGTCGGCAACCTGCTGGTAGCCGATGCGGATGCCCTCGACATGTTGGTCAGCCGGCGCGGGGTAGCTCGCTCCCGTGTCAACCCAGTGCCAATCTTCGAAACGCTCCTCACGGTGCTCCCAGCCCACCGTCGCCCGGCGCACGATGTCGCCGCCGCCCGGGATCTTCAGCCCGCCCCAGACGCGCCAGGAGGAAAGGCGGTGGATGCCCTTCACGACAGTGTCGGAGTTGGAGTAGAGGTGGTCGAAGAGACGGTCGTGGCGCCACTCGGCCCCCCAGTTGTACCTGGTCTCGAGGGAGTAGAAGGGGTACTCGAGGTGGACGCGGTCGCGGAACCCGTCCGAGAGATCCTGGTGATCGAGCCGCAGCCGCCAGCGGGTGCCCAGGAAGAGGGGGTCGAAGTAGGTGTAGCGCCACGAACGCCGCTCGTTATTGGACTCGTACTCGATGCTGACCTCGCGCCCCCAGCCGAGGAAGTTCTTCTCGGTGAAGGCGAAGCCGGTCTCCGAGCGGCCTCCGAAGATGCCGAACTGCCCGCCGACCTCGAGGGTCCAGAGGTCGCGGGTCTCCACCACCACCTCGACCCCGCCCTCGACCCGGTGGGCGGTGATCGTGACCGGGTTCATGAAGCCCAGGGAGCGCAGGATGCGAGCGCTCTCGGCGGCACGCGCGGCCGAGAAGGGGTCCCCCTCGGTGAACAGGAGGGCGTCGCGGATGAAGCTCTCCCGCGTCACCATGTGCACCGCGTTGGCGGCGCGGTAGGGCCAGGCCGAGGTCTCGGGCTGGTCAGTGTCGAACATGTTGTGACGGATCACCTCGACGTGGACGATGGGCAGGCCGTCGAGGTCGCTGAGGTCGGCCTCCACCGTGCCCGCAGGGGCGGCCTCGATGCTGGCAACGAGTGTGAACGCGATGAAGAGCGCAGCAAGCACGCGGAGGTGGAACGTGCGGCGTGGGGGCTCTCGGCGTGTCTGCACCGTCACCGCGACCGCCGGCGCGTCGCTTCCTGGTCGCGTTTGCGGACCAGCTCGGCCACGTCGCGTACACGTTTCCGCTCACGGGAGTGGCGGGCCTGCTCATTCTTCTGCTGCAGCGAACGGAACAGCTGCGAGAAGCTGAGGATCAGGCGCCAGTGCGACATGTTGGGCGGGAGCTTGGTCTTGTGCACGCGGGCTCCCCAGAGGCGGGTTCTCGTGAGGTTCGCCTTGGTGAGATCGGCGTTACGCATGTCACTCCAGCGTAGGTTCGCGCCGGTGAGGTCGACTCCCACGGCGTCGGCGAAGCGCAGGTCGGCTCCCAGCAGGTTGGCGCCGTCGGCGCGGCTCAGGACCAGAGCAGTGCCCGAGAGATCCGTTCCCGTGGCCTCCACGTCGTCCAACTCGGCGTGGCGCAGATTGGCGTGGCGCAGAGTTGCGCCGGCCAAGCGCGCGCCGTTGAAGTTTGCGCCCTCGAGGTTGGCGTGCTGCAGGTCGGCGTCCTCGAGGTTGGCCTTGCGAAAGTCGGCGTTGCGCAGCTCGCAGCGGGTAAAGACGGTCTTGCGCAGGTCGGCGCCGGCAAAGGAGAGGCGCCCGAGGACGGGCGAGCGGAAGTCCAGCTCGGCGAGCTGGGCGCTGGTGAGCACGCACCCCTCGAGCCGGGCGTGGAGCAGGGAGGCACCGCGGAGATCCGCTCGGGAGAGGTTGGTGCGCACCAGGCGGGCTTCATCGAGGGTGCTGGAGCTCAGGCTCGCCCCCTCGCATTGGGCGTCGGTGAGGTTGGCGCCGTGGAGGTTGGCGCTGTGGAGATTGGCGCCGCGCAGGAAGGCGCCGGTGAGGTTGGCGCCGGTGAGGTCGGCCCCGGACATCTGGGCGTTGTCGGCCTGGGCGCGGGAGAGGTCGATCCCCGACATGTCGGCGCCCCCGAGCTCCAAGGCCTCGAGGCTGGCACCGGCGGCGTGGGCGCCGCGCAGCACGGCGCCGTCGAGGCGAGCGCCGCGCAGCTGGGCGCCGGCGAGGTTGGCCTCGCTCAGGTCGGCGCCTTCAAGCAGTGCGCTTTCGAGCTGGGCCTGCTCGAGGTTGGTGCCGCGGAGCACGGCGCCCGAGAGGTTGGTGCCGCGAAAGCCCGACCCCCGTAACGAGGCGCCGCTGAGGTCCTGACCCGAGAGGTCGAGGAAGTCGAGCCTTACGAACTCGAGAACCGCGTCGATGAGAACGGCCCCGGCGAGCTCGGCGCCCTCCATGCTGGCGCGCGCCATATTGGTGCCCTTGAGCCGTGCTCCGGCGAGGTTGGCACCGCGCAGGTGGGCCTTGCTGAGGTCGAGACCCTCGAGGTCACGGTGCGAGAGATCGGCCTCGACGAGGTCGGGCACCAGGTGGGGGTTGGCCGTCCGCCATGCGTTCCAGTCGCCGGCCTGGAGGTGAGCGAGGTGATCGGGGTTCGCCATGGCTCAGTATTCTACAGCTTTGCTCCGCCGCGGCGGTGTCGTTGCTGCTAATCTGACACGATGCGACGACTCGCTTCAACTGTCGCCCTTCTGGGTCTTGCGCTGGTTCTCCTCGGCGCGGCTCGCGGTGGTCCCGAGCTGCGGATCCGAGGGATCGAGCCCAGGGTGCCGGCCCGGCCGGGAGCTCCGGTGCGTGTTCTCGTGGCGGCGCCCGGCACCACCTCCGCTCTGGCCGCGGCGCTGCGGCAGCGCGGCGTCCGGGTGCTCGCCTACCTGCCCGACGACGCGCTGCTGGTGGCGGCGACCGCTCTTCGCGTCGGAGGTTTGCCTGGCGTGCGGGCGAGCCTCTCCTGGGGACCGGAGCAGGCGGTGCGGCAGTCGCTCCGGGAGCTCGACGGCGCCACCGTGCGGGGGCGGTTTCCCGGCGGTGCGCCGGTGGTGGTCGCGGTGAGCGATCGTGCGTACCTCGCCGGGGCGAGCATGGCGTTGACGGCGGCAGGGGCCCGGGTGCAGTGGCGGGCCGGTGACGGACGGCCGCCGCAGCTCGGCTTCCGCGCACCGGCGGATCGGCTCGATCGGGTTCGCGCCGCCATCGCCCGCCTGCCCGGTCTGGTGTGGGCGGAGCTCCAACCCGGCGCGCGTCTGACCAACGAAGCTTCGGCCTGGCTCTGCCAGTCGGGAAGCCCGGGCATTACGCCGCTCTTCGCTGAAGGCCTCCTCGGGCAAGGCCAGGTGATCGGGATGATGGACACCGGAATCGACGCTGACAGCTGCTACTTCCGTGACGACGCGCACGGTCTCCCGCCGGTAACCGACGACAGCGGGACCGAGGTCGACACGGCGCAGCGCAAGGTGCTGGCGGTGGACTTCTACTGGGACCGGGAGTGGCCCGACCCGGGACCGCGCGACTGGGACACTTACGGGCACGGCACGCACGTGGCCGGTAGCGCGGCGGGCGACGCCGGAGTCCCCGGCGTGTACGACGGCGAGGACGGGATGGCGCCTGCCGCCCGCCTGGTGATCCAGGACGGCGGCTTCCTGTCCGACGACTGCGCCGATCTCCCCGGCCTCGGCTGCCCGGTGCGACCGCTGGGGCCGGTTCTCGAGCAGGCCTACGCCCAAGGAGCGCGGATTCACTCGAACTCATGGGGCGACGAGGAGGAGATTCGCCCGTACGGGCGCTACACGGAACGTACTGCCGACGTCGACCGCTTCGTATGGGAGCACCCCGACCTGCTGCCGGTGTTCGCCGCCGGCAACTGGGGAGGGCGCGGGGACGGCTCCGTGATCTCGCCGGCCACCGGCAAGAACGTGCTCGCGGTCGGCGCCACCCTGCACGGTGATGTCGATCCGCCCTGCGTGGCCCCGTTCTCGTCGCGGGGTCCGACCCTGGACGGGCGCGTCAAGCCCGATGTGGTGGCGCCCGGTACCGATGTCATGTCCGCCCGTGACGACTTCGACGTCACCACCGACAACTGTGGGACGCTGGCACTGAGCGGTACATCCATGGCCTGCCCCACGGCCGCCGGCCTCGCCGCGTTGGTACGGCAGTACTTCACCGACGGCTTCTATCCCTCGGGGGTGGCCGACCCGGCGGCTGCGCGGACCCCTTCGGCGGCCCTCCTGAAGGCGGTGCTCATCGCCTCGGCGGTGGACCTGTCCGAGCTGGGCTGCAACGCCGTCGAGCCGGTGCCATCCCGGGACCAGGGCTGGGGCCTGGTGCGGCTCGATCGCGCGCTGGCATTTCCGGCCAGCGATCACCGTCTGGTGGTGCGCGACGTCGCCGCGATCTTCGCCGGCGGGGTTGACGAGCCGGAGGATCTCTGGCTCGTCATGCCGCGGCCGGGGCCGCTGAAGGTCGTCCTGGTGTGGGCCGACTACCCGGCGTCATCGGCTGCGGAGACGACGCTGGTCAACGACCTCGACCTGAGGGTGCAGGGGCCGGACGGGACGTTCCTCGGCAATGCCTTCACGGCCGGCCGCTCGGTGGCGGGTGGGACCGCGGACCGCCTCAACACGGTGGAGGTGGTGCGCCTGCCCGAGGCCAGCGCCGGCGCCTGGCGGATCACCGTGGATCCCCATGCGATCCGGATGGCGCCCCAGGGTTACGCCCTCGCCATCGTCGCCCCTCTCGCCACCAGGGATCTTCGGGAAACGGGCGAGGTGACTGCGGAGCGCTAGGCCGATGGGAGGCGGACGGGTGTCAGTGGCCTAACGCCATCAACCCTGCGCCCACGGCGAGCCCGATCGTCAGCTTGAACGCCTTGACGACGACCGCGTCGCTGGTCGAGAGGCCGAGCAGGGGGAGAAGCCCGTGGCCCTCCTGGACGATGGAGTTGGCGACGAGCACCGAGAGAGGGACCTCGCCGGAGGCGAACAGGGTCACGACGATCACGTGCGGTCCCGACTGGGGGATCAGGCCCAGCAGGGCGGCGCCCAACACCAGCAAAACGCCCCTTCCGGCCACCAGGGTCTCGAGGTTGCCGAGGCGGGTGAGCAGGGCAACCGCCAGCAGGGTACCCGCCACCCAGCCAAAGATGCGCGGCATGTGGTGGAGGGTGAGGTGATGCCAGAGGTGCTCGCGTAGCTGGTGTGGCGGCGCCAGCAGCACGAGAACCAGCCCCACGATCATCACGGCCAGGAAGACGCCGGTCTCGACCCCGATGCTGGCCATGCCGATGCCGCCGGCGTGGTGGGAGCTCGCATGATGGCCGAGTGCGCCTCCGGCGAGCCCGGCGGCGAGGGCACCGAGCACCAGGACGAGCGGGAGGCGCGGCCAGAGGGGACGCAGCCAGATTCTTGGGGGCCACCAGGGGTGGTCGCCGTCGGCGGCGAGGTCCTCGGCGTGGAGCTCGGCGAGGCTGCACTGGTTGCCGCGTGGGCGGTACCAGCGTGGTACGGCGCCGTCCACGGCCACGCCGGCGAGGATGCCGAGCCCGGCGAGCCCGGCAAACAGCAGCAGCGCCCGCCCAGGAAAGAGGGCAAGCATGAGGAAAGCCTCGTCCCCGGTGGTGGCAAGGAGGGCGGTCGTCATGGCGCCGAAGGTGAGGGCGCCCTGGGAGTACATGGTGACCGCCAGGTAGGCGCCGGCACAGCCCGGGGTGGCGCCGAGGAAGGCAGCAAGGAGGTACTGGGAGACGACGCGGCCGCGGATCGCGTGGTCGAGATGCCCCCGTGAGGCGACGGTGATCAGCTCAATCACCGCCATCATGACCCACACGAAAGCGGTGATGAGCGCGGCATGGAGGAGCTCCTCCGCCAGCGTTTCCATATAGCCGCGAGGATACCAGAGGGGATGCTATGCTACCCGCGCCCCGCCCCGGGGGTGGGGGAGGAGGGACTCTGTCATGCGTCTTGGCCGCCTGTTTCCCGGAGCCCTTGCCGCTCTCGTCGTGTTACTGACGCCGGCCCTCGCGCGGGCCGCCGAGCCGGGTGCCGGCGCTGCCGAGCTGGGTTCCATCCTACCGCTGTGGTCGATCATCCCCTTCGCCGGGATCCTCCTCTCGATCGCGGTGTTTCCGCTGGTGGCGCCGGAGTTCTGGCACCACCACTTCGGCAAGGTGTCGGCATTCTGGGCGCTGGCCTTTGCGGTGCCGTTCGTCATCGCCCACGGCCACGTGGCGGTGCACGAGATCCTCCACATCTACGTCGTCGACTACATCCCCTTCATCATCCTGCTGTGGGCGCTGTTCACTGTGGCCGGGGGGATCCTCATCCGCGGTTCGTTCAACGGTACGCCGGGTCTCAACGCGGTGTTCCTTCTGATCGGCACGCTCATCGCGTCGTGGGTGGGCACGACCGGCGCCGCCATGCTGTTGATCCGGCCGGTGATCCGGGCCAACGCCCGCCGCGCCCATAAGGTCCACACCATCGTCTTCTTCATCTTCCTGGTGGCCAACGTGGGCGGCTCCCTGACGCCGCTGGGCGACCCGCCCCTGTTCCTCGGCTTCCTGCACGGGGTGCCGTTCTTCTGGACCTTCGAGCTGATTCCCGAGACCCTCGTGGTGGCGGTGCTGCTGCTGCTCATCTACCTGGCCCTCGACACCTGGTTCTGGCGACGCGAGACCGAGGCGGCGCGGCAGCCGGCAGATGGGATCGGCGAGAAGCTGCGCATCGACGGACTGCACAACCTGATCTTCCTCGTCGGCATCCTCGCTGGAGTGCTGTTCTCGGGCACGGTGCACCTGGGCGAGGTGAACCTCCTCGGCGTCCACCAGCAGATCCAGAACCTCTTGCGTGACGGGTTCCTGGTGCTCATGGGAGTGCTCTCGATGGTGACCACCAGCAAGAAGATCCGCGAGGACAACGCCTTCACCTGGTTCCCCATCCAGGAGGTGGCGTACCTCTTCGCCGGGATCTTCATGACCATCGTGCCGGCGCTGGCGATCCTGCGGGCCGGCGAGCACGGCGTGCTGGCACATCTCATCGACGCGGTGCGCGATCCTGCCCACTACTTCTGGATCACCGGCGGGCTTTCGTCCTTCTTGGACAACGCGCCCACCTACCTGACGTTCCTCAACACCGCGCTGGGGCGCTTCTTCCCCGGCATGGAGGAGCGTGAGGCGATCCACGCCCTCATCTCCCAGCACGAGCACTTCCTGCGGGCCATCTCCACCGGTGCGGTGTACATGGGCGCCAACACCTACATCGGCAACGCGCCCAACTTCATGGTGAAGTCCATCGCCGAGGAGAACGGTGTGGAGATGCCGAGCTTCTTCGGTTACATTTTCAAGTACTCGCTGCCCATCCTGATCCCCGTGTTCCTGTTGGTCACGGTGGTCTTCTTCGGAAGCTGAGGTGTTGGTGGGCGGCGGCCGGCGAGGAGGGTGGCGATGAGCGAGATGGAGTACGTGGAGCTGGTGCTGCACGGCCCTGAAGACCGGGCGGTGGCGTTCGTGGAGGGCTTCTGGCGAGGTACGAGGGCCGAGGGGTCGGTGTGGTTCGCCGGGCGTGAGCACGTGGGCCTGGAGAGCTTTCTCGAACGCCTACGCGACCGCCTGAGCCACGACACCCACGTCATCCTCCCCCGTGGGCCGGCCGAGGCGCTCATCCGGGAGCTCGACGACGCGCCCACCGTGCAGCTGGAGGCGGACGAGCCGCGGGCGATCGAGTACGCCGAGCTACCGGTACAGTTCGAGTGCTACTCACGCGAGGAGGCGCGCGCGGTGCGGAGCGCCGTGGAGGACGAGCTTCCGGACGGGGTCCGCCTCGAGGCCTACGAGCCAACCGAGGAGAAGAACGACGACGCCAAGGGCGTCGAGCTGTACTCGCCGGTCCACGACTTCATCAGCCGCGGCGAGGGACGCTACGTGGGCCCGGTGGCAGGAGTCATCGCCATGGCCCGCCGCCTCACCGACCAGAGCTTCATCCACCCGGGGCACATCAGTCTCCACCTACGGCAGTGAGGCCCGTCCACCTGCTCTCGGACTTCGGGCTCGACGACCACTACGCCGGGATGATGCACGCGGTGCTCATGGGCGAGGCGCCGGCGGCGCCGCGTTCGGACCTCACCCATGCGGTGCCTCCCGGTGACGTGTGGGCCGGCTGCTACTTCGTGCGGATGGCCTGGCCCTACCTGCCGGAGGATGCGGTGGTCCTGGCGGTGGTGGACCCCGGCGTCGGCACCGCTCGTCGCGCGGTGGCGGTGCGGCGCGGCGAACGCTGGCTGGTGGCGCCCGACAACGGGCTGGCCGCGGCAGCCGGGGGCGCCGACGAGGCGGTGATGCTGGATGCCGGCCGCATGGGTATCTTGGCGCCGTCCGTGACCTTCCACGGCCGTGACCTTTTCGCCCCGGCGGCGGCCCGTCTGGCGCGGGGCGAGGCGCCGGAGGGCCTGGGACCCTCCCTGGACCCACGATCGCTGATCCCGTCGCCGCTGCCAGAGCCGGGGCGCGAGGGCGCAAGCATCCGTGGGGCGGTGCTGCACGTGGACCGCTTCGGTAACGTCGTCACCAACGTACCCGCCGGCTGGGTGCCGGCGGCGGCGCGCGTGACGCTCGGGGTGCGGACGCTCACGCGGCGGGTGCACACCTACGGCGAGGCCACCGGTGACGACCCGGTGCTGCTGGAAGGCTCAGCGGGGCTTCTCGAGGTCTCGGTCAACGGCGGCTCGGCCGCGGCGGCGCTGGGGGTTGGCCGCGGCGACGCGGTGACGATCGAGCCGCTGTGATTCTCGTCAGCCGACGGCGGCGAGGATCGACTTCACCCTCGCCGCCTCGGGGGCGGTGGGGGCGAGCGTGACGAACCGGTTGAAGTCGTTGAGCATCTTGTCCTTGCGCCCGAGCTTGTCGTTGCAGAGCCCGCGGTAGTAGTAGGCGTGGGCGAAGCCCGAGTCGATCTCCACGGTGCGGGAGAGCTCGTCCACCGCCTCCTGCCACTTGCCCGCGAAGGCCCACGACAGCCCCAGCTGGTAGTGCACCAGGACCGGGTCGGCGCCCTTGGCCAACGCCTTGTTGAGGGCATCCCGCGCCGCGCCGAAGTCCTTGACGCGGACGCTTGCGGCACCGAGGTAGTAGAGCGCGCGGGCGTCGTCGGGGCGAGCCTTGACCTCCGCCTGGGCCTTGTCCCGTGCCGACTTCCACGCCGCCTGCGCATCGCCCATGCGGTCGAGCTGATAGAGGACCTCGCCTTTTTCGAAAGCGGGTGCGGCTGCTGCGGAGTCGAGGTTCGCTGCTGCGGTGAGGGTCTCCAGCGCCTTCGTGGGTGCGCCCTCCTCGGCCTGCAGGATGCCCCACGCGGTGCGCAGGGACACGGCGGAGGATGAGGCGGCCTTCTGGCTCTCCAGCTGGGGCCGGGCCTGGTTCGGGCGCCAGGCGGCGAGGTCACGCTGGGTCTCCAGGCTGGCCTGCGCACCGGTGTTCTGGGTGGCGGTGGTCTGGGCCGACGCCTCGGAGGCCTTGTTCGTCTTCTCGGCGCTGATGCTCTGAGCGGCTCCGACGGCCGGCCAGGTGGCTGTGGCTACGATCAGCGCGAGGGCGGCGAGCTTGGCTGGGTTCTTGGTCATTGTGCCTCCCGTGTCGTTCATCATACGGAGTCGGAGTCGCCCCCGTTGCGGGCGTGCTCGAGCCCACCTGACAGCGCCTGCGGTACCTGGGCCTCGGGGCACCGCTGATTGAAGCCGCACCACGCGCACAGCGCCCCGGGGCGGGCGGGGAAGTCGCGGGCAGCGAGGGCCTCCTCCGCCTGTACGGTGAACCGCCGCCACAGGTCGCTTCCTTCCCGCGCCCGCACCGCGCTCCATCGCGTCGAGCCGTGGCGCAGGTAGTGGTAGCCGGCGAGCGCCTCCTCGTCACCGTGGCGGTCGAGGAGGCAGGCGGCGTAGAGGGGCGCCTGGAGCCCCTCGGAGAAGTCGGAGGCGTTGCCCTCGGTACGCGAGGTCTTGTAGTCCACCACGAAGAGGCGTCCGGCTGCGGTGCGCCCCACCCGGTCGGCGAAGCCGGTGAAGGTGATGCCCTCGGACAGCCGCATGGAGAGGCGCTGCTCCAGCGCCACGGTACGCGAGCGGTCTCGTCGGAAGACGCCCTGATAGAAGCCGGTCAGCATCTCCCGGCCAATGGCGTGATAGGAGAGGGGGTCGTCACTCAGCCGCACCACCGCCACATCGGAGCCGAGCCCCTCGTCCCAGCTGCGGGCGAACTCGGCGAGCATGGCCTCGGGGGTGGGATCGGCATGCTCGTCGCGCGTGCGGTAGAGCCACTCCAGCACCGCGTGGACAGTGGTCCCGAGGTGGGACTCGATGGAGCGGAAGGCCTCGGCGAGCCCTTCGACGTAGCGGAAGTGGTAGCGGCGCGGGCACTGGTCGAAGGTCTTGAGGCGCGAGAACGAGAAGAGGTTTGACGGGGTGGGTCGGCGGGCGGTGGGAGGGACCATCAGGGGATTGTAGCGGGACCGCGAGGTCGCGCGAGGCTTACACCGGGTTCGGCAGGTCGATGTACTCCACCTCGAGCCCCCAGCGCTCCGCGAGCAGCCGGCCCAGGGCCTGCACTCCGAAGCGCTCGGTGGCGTAATGGCCGGCGCCGACGTAGTGCACACCGTCCTCGGCCGCCTGCTGCATCACCCACTCGCTGACTTCGCCGGTGATGAAGGCATCGAGCCCCGCAGTGACCGCCTCGTGGTAGTCGCGCTGGGCGGCCCCGGTGACGATTCCCACCGACGATACCAAGTGGCGGCTGCCGCCGAAGACCTGGGGCTCACGCTGGCAGGCCAGCGCCACCGCCTCGAAAAGCTCCTCGGCGGGGATGGGGGAGGGGAAGACCCCGCACACCCCAACCGATAGGCCGTGGTGCTCGCCAAACGGCTCGAGCTCCTCCAGCCCCAGCCGGCGCGCAAGCTGGGCGGCGTTGCCGAGGGAGGGATGGCGGTCGAGAGGCAGGTGGTAGGCCACCAGCGAGAGGTCGTTGTCGAGCAGCAGCCGCACCCGCTCGCGGAAGGAGCCAACCAGGCGCGGCGGCTCGCTGCCGTTCCACAGGATTCCGTGGTGCACCAGCACCAGGTCAGCCTCCCGGTCGACCGCGCGCAGGAAGAGGGCGCGCGAGGCCGAGACCGCGGTGACCACCCGCCTCACCTCGGGGCGGCCCTCCACCTGGAGGCCGTTGGGGCAGTAGTCGGGGACGTCCTCGGCGTCCAGCGTCTCGTCGAGCTCGGCCACCAGTTGGTAGAGGTCCATGATGACATGGTAGCGTCACCCCGGCCGATCGTGGAAGGTCGGCGTTGCGCGTCTCGTGCTTGGCGTAAAGCTTGGTGAGCGGGTCAGGAGGCTGAAGAGGTTCTTCTCTGTGCGCCACGAAAGAACAGGCCGCCCCCGTCGCTCCTCACTCTCTCTACGGCGCCGCCGTCGACCAGAAGTACGTTCCTTCGCTCTCGAAGCCGTCCCAGAAGATGGTGGACGTGAGGCTGCTGTGCACGGCGTCCACCTTGGCGCGCATTCGCTCGGGTACGCGCTCGCTGTTGGTCCCGTACAGCCCCGGTGCGCCGAAGCTGAGGTTGATGTTGTTGTAGCCGCCGGCCTTCAGGTGACAGTAGCTCATGATGGAGCCGCCGCCGGTGGGCACTGACGTCGGGCCCGCGTAGCATCCCGGCTCCCCCGAGTAGCACGTGTCCACCGGCTCGGTGCCCCCGATCCCGTTGTAGCAATGGGTGTGCGGCGAGTTGAAGTTGTGGCCGATCTCGTGGCTCACGGCGATGATGTCCCACACCGGGTTGACGTTGGATGGGTAGTAGTTGCCGGCGATGCTCCCCACCATGCCGTAACCCCCGGAGTAGGTGGCAATGCTGCTCCCGCCGCAGTTGATGGTCTGGGAGTGGTCGCCCGCGGCCAGCACGCCGACCCAGGCGATGCCGCCGCCCAGGCTCTTGCCGCTGAGAAGGTGCACGGTGTCACGTGGCAGGTTGACCATCGGGTGGTTGGTGTGCCAGTAGTTGCCCAGGTCGGCGAGAGCGCGGCAGCTGTCGGTGTAGGTCCAGGGATCGCTGCCGGCGCCTCCCGTCCAAAGGGAGAGGGAGTTGACCACCAGGTTGGTGTCCAGGTCGGCGCGGTAGATGGCGGCGGCGCCGCCGAAGAGCACTGCCACGTAGCTGGTGGCGCTGCCCACGTTTGGGAACTTGGCGTAGAACTCGTAGTCGGTCTCTACCGCCACCTCGACGCCGTACCAGGAGCCGGAGGCCGCAGAGGTGGCGCCCTGGGCCGCGGCGTCGGGGATCTCGGCTGCGGATGCCGGCACCGGTGGCAGCGTCTCGGTGCCGCACGTGAATGGTCGTGCCACGGCCATCTCGCGGGAGAGCTCGTCGCGCAGCTCGAGCCTTCCGTCGACGGCGTCGGTGAGGCGGAGGAGGCGGCCGGCGGTCCTGGCAAAGCCCTCGACCGGGCCATCGGCCGGGGCGGTGAGGAACACCACGCTACCGGGCTCACCCTCGACGGACCCACGGTACATGACGGGATGTGGAGCGGCCTGGTGTGCCTCGCCATCAGCACCGTGGATGACGATCGTCGCGTCGGGGGTGAAGACGTCGAAGCGCTCGAGGTGCAGGGCGGCGGAGCCGTTGCCGAACGGCAGTCTGACGCCGTCGACGAGAGCCTCCGTCGCCAGCGGAAGCGTCTGCAGGGTCGCAGGCAGCGAGGGCGACGAGGCCGCCAGGTGCGCGCCGCGGCCGGTGCCCGCGGCGGTTCCGGAAACCAAGCAGCAGGCAGCAGCCAGCAGCATGCAGCCAGCTCGGCGAAGCATCGGAGGGTTCGAGGTCATTAGGTTCTCCATGGTGTGCCGGGGCGAGCCCTCAGTCCACAGTTGCCGCCCAGCCTAGTGCCCGGATGAAGCTCGCGCAACAGCCGCGGGGGCACAGGGGTGATTGCGTCGCATTTGTGCCGAAATCCTAGGATTAGGTGTGATCCGGCGCACAGTCGGAATATGGCAACCAACGTCGTCTCGGTCGATTGTTGGAAGGCGCGCCAAGGTATCCTAGGGTGATGTCCGTCGGAATCCCACGTCAGGACCTGCCCCTGCTGGTTGCCCGTGCCCGGCGCGGCGACCAGACGGCCTTCCGCGAGCTCATGGAGGCTCATCGGAAGGTCGTCGCCTCGACCCTGGCGGCCTGCGGCGTGCGTTCGCGCGACACCGCCTTCGACCTCGCGCAGGACGTGGCGCTTCGGGTATGGCAGAACCTCGATCGCCTGCGCGAGCCGGCGGCCTTCTCGGGGTGGTTGCGGCGGGTCGCCGCCAACGCGGCCCGGGACCACCTGCGCCGGCTTGCAGCGCGGCGTGAGGCTGCACTGGAGGAGGCGCTCACCCTCGAGACCGATGACGACCCGCATCAGCGAGTGGAGCGGGTCTCCGAGCTCCGACTCATGCTGGCGGCGCTGGGGAGCGAGGAGCAGGAGGTTGTGGAGCTGCTGGTGGCGCGCGCCGGAGGTGCCTCGGTGGACGAGCTGGCCGAGCGGATGGGGCTCAGCCATGCAGCTCTCAAGATGCGCCTCTCCCGCGCCCGCCAGCGCCTGCGCCGCCGCCTGGATGAGCTGCGCACCGAGCCGTCCTCCTGATTTTCGAAGAGGGTCGCGTTACCTTTCGCGTCGGCGTGCGTCCTTACTGGCAGATGAGCAATCTGTCCCACACCCCCTGCTGCCCTACCCACGGCGATCTGGTCCTCGACCTCGCGCGTGGGCTGCTGGACGACGCGGCGGCGGTGGATGCCGAGGGGGCGAGCTCGAGGTGCCCGACCTGCGCCGCCTGGTGGGCGAGCGAGCTCGATGCTGAGCACGAGGTCGCCGTCGGGGTCGCCGCTGGACTTGCGGCTTTCCGCCCGCCGCGGCTTCGGTTGCGCGCGGCGGCTCTGGGCCTCGCCGCGGTGCTGGTAGTAGCGGCCGGTGCGGGCGTCGTGTGGCACTCGCTCGCAGAGCAGGGCCACTCCGTCGGCTCGGCGAGAGGCCAGCGGGTGGCGACTGCTGGGAAGACGAGTCTGGTGAAGGGCGCGAGAACCGCGGCGGCCCGTGATAGCGGTTCAACGGTCCTGTTCAAGGACACCATGGAGTCTGGCACGCTGTCCGGATGGGTGGTGCGCCAGTGACGTTTGGACCCGCGGTGATCATTCTTACACTCGGCCGGCTCTCGTGCGCCGGCCGGACAAAATTGAGCAGAGGAGGAGGGAGATACTCCATGAGCATGAAGTCGAAGCTGGCAATGGGTTTGATTTTCGGAATGCTGGTGCTGACCGCAGGAACTGCGGCGGCCGGCAACACGCTGTCCGTCACGACGGGGGCAGCACTGACCGGGACCTACGGCCTCGCCGTGAGTCACGACGGGAGCTCGGCAAACGCGGCCTACGTCGAGAGTGACCACCCGACGAACGAGACCACGATGAACATCGAGTTCCAGATGAAGCCGAACGGGCTTTCGTTTGCCGCCGTCAAGGACCTCGACATGATCCTCCTCGCACGCGGCGACGCGGCCGGCGAGAACCAGATCAAGGTCTTCGTCCGCCAGGGTGCCACGGCGCTCAAGCTGGTGGTGTTGGTGCAGGACGCGAGCCCGGCACACAGGAGCGACGGGTTCACCAAGCTCACTGCTGCCAACATCAACCCCGCCAAGACGTCCAACATCCGTCTTGAGTGGAAGGCCGAGAGCAGTGCCGGAGCGCACGACGGTTACATGCGGCTCTACAAGCAGGGGAGCCTCATCGACGAGTACACCGCCGTGCAGGACTTCGGCGCCAACATCGACAAGGTGTACCTCGGCATTCCCGCGAATGTGCAGGCGAACGCGAGCGGTGGCTACTACTTCGACAACTACGTGTCGACCAGATAGAATCCAGCGCGAAACGAGCGAAATCTGGTCGCCCGCACGCGGCGAGTAGTCGCGGCGGGCGGCCGTTTCAATGTGACCTCACATGGAGGGTCGGTGCAGAACAGAGGTTTCAGGGCCGTTACGAATCGCCTGATCGTGCTACCGCTGTTGCTTCCCCTTGCCATGGTGTCGAGCGGTTGCCGGGAGCGGACGAGTGGGAAGGTCCGGACGCCGGTGCGGCCTGCCAACGTCGTCATCATCTCCATCGACGCCCTGCGCGCCGACCGCCTCCACCTGTACGGGTACGACCGTCCGACGTCACCTTGGCTGGATGAGCTCGCCAAGGACGCCGTGGTCTTCGACCGCTTCTACTACAGCGGCGGCGGCACGCTGCCCTCGCACCTCAGCATGCTGACCTCTCTGAACCCGCTCAACCACGGCGTGACGCCGCAGAACTCTCGAGCGCTGGAGGACGAGCGGATCACCCTGGCCGAGCAGCTGCGCGCGAGCGGGTACGCCACCGCCGGCTTCACGGATGGCGGGTGGACTGCCGGCAAGTTCGGTTTCTTCCAGGGGTTCGACGTCTACGACGACAGCGGCGGCGGGTTGGCCGTGACCCTGCCAAAGGCCCGGGCGTGGATCACGGCTCACGAGAATGCGCCGTTCTTCTTGTTCCTGCACACCTACGACGTGCACTCGAACCCCAAGACCAAGCTGCCCTACTCCTGCCCCGACGGGAGTCAGCTGAGGTTCGTCAGCTCGCCGCCGGCCAGCTTCGACGGCTGCCGTTTCGGCGAGTGCGGTCCCCGTCTGCTGGGAACGGTGAACGCGCGGATCGCCAAGGGTGAGATCGAGCTGGGGGACGTCTTCACGCCCGCGGAGGTCGACTTCCTCTCATCCCTGTACGACGGCTGTATCAGCTATGCGGACCAGCAGCTCAGGGGGTTCGCGGCCTTCCTGAAAGATCAGGGCCTGTTCGACTCCACCCTCTTCATCGTAACTGCCGACCACGGTGAGGAGTTCGGCGACCACGGGATGCTGCTGCATCATCAGGGGGGATACGAGGAGATCTCCCACATTCCGTTGGTGATCAAGTTCCCGAGGTCGAAGTGGGGTGGCAGGCGGGTGGAGGATCTGGCGGCCATGATCGACGTCATGCCCACCGTCCTCGCGGTGGCGCGGATCGAGCCCAACCCCCAGGTACAGGGCGTGAGCCTGGTGCAGGAGATCAACCAGAATCGCCCGGTGCGCCACGAGGTCACCCAGTACTCGGTCCTCAAGACGGCCAAGTGGACCTACTTCAGGAACGAGAAGCGCCTGTTCGATCTCGAGCGCGATCCCCACGAGCAGGTGAACGTGTACGGTGAGCATCCGGAAGTGGTGCAGGACCTCGATGCGAGGCTCATGGCGCTCGTGGCACAGGATCGTGCGGCTCGACAGCGGTTCGAGCAGAACCGTACCGAGGCGAGCTCGGAGGTCGAGCTCTCGCCCGCGGAGGTCGAGCGCCTCAAGTCGCTCGGGTACCTGCAGTAGGGGAACACGATGAAGTGCACCTGGCAGATGGCGGCCGTGGTCGCCGCGACGGTGGCGTGCAGTGCCTGCTCCGGAGGTGGTCCCGGCGAAGCTCGTCAGCGGCACCGGCCCAATATCGTTCTCGTCTCCCTCGATGCGCTGCGGGCCGACCACCTCGGCGTCTACGGATGCGAGAGAGGGACGAGCCCGAATCTCGACGATCTCGCCCGGCGTTCGGTCGTGTTTGACTTCGCGGCTGCCCAGGCCACCTGGACTCTGCCCTCCCACTCGATCCTCCTGCAGTCGGACGACGTCAACCGGGTCCAGGCGGGGTTGCCCTACCTGCCCGAGGTGTTGCACGAACGCGGCTACCAGACCGCGGCGTTTGTGGGCGGAGGATTCGTGTCTGCCCACTGGGGGTTCGACCGCGGTTTCGAGACGTTCGAGGAGTGCAAGGAAGGGCTCAAGCAGTCAGTGCCTGCGGCGCGCGAGTGGCTCGCGTCGCACCGTGGCCGACAACCCTTTTTTCTCTTCGTGCATACCTACGACACCCACGTTCCCTTCGATCCTCCCGAGAAGTTCATGGCAATGTACGACCACGGCTACACGGGTTGGGTCAAGCCCGCCGCGACTGCGCGCATCGTGCGTGCGATTCAGGGCAAGAAGGTCCCGGGCTTCAAGGAACCGCCTACTCTGGACGAGGCGGACCGGCGTTACATCGGCGATCTCTACGACGGCACGATTCGTTACGCCGACGACTGGATGAGCCGGTTGCTTGACGCGCTGCGTGAGACCGGGGCCTGGAACGACACCGTCCTGTTCGTGATCTCCGACCACGGGGAGGAGCTCTGGGATCATGGCTCGGCCGGGCACGGTCATACCGTGTACCAGGAGCTCGTACACGTGCCGATGATCGCCCACATGCCGGGGGATGCTCAGTCCGGCCGCCGCATCGCCCAGCCGGTGATGCTCCTCGACTTCGCCCCCACGGTGCTCGAGCTGACCAGGGGCGCGTCGTTACCCCAGTTCCGCGGCCGCAGCTTCGCGCCACTGCTCGCCGGGGGTGCGGAGAGCCCGGGTCGCCGGGCTGTAAGCAGGGCGAAGGGCCTCCGCACCGTGATCGACCTCCCCTACAAGCTCATCACGGGAGAGCCCGGTGGCCCGCTTCTCTTCCGCCTCGATACCGACCCAGGCGAGCACTACTCGCTCGCGGCGAGTGAACCCGAGCGCGTCGACCGAATGCGCGCCTACCTGGAGAAGGTCTACCGGCATCCGGCGGAGGCGGACGATAGCCCGAGTGACGAGGTTTCTGCGGGGGACGACCCCAAGGTGCTCGAGCAGTTGCGTACGCTCGGCTACGTCAACTGACTGGCAGAAGCCTCGGCAGAGCTCATCGGTTGCTGCCGGGCAGGACGGTGGCGGCGTAGAGTAGGCTCTCGAACGCTTCGCCCGCGCAGTTGTCCTCGGTGACGGCGATGATCGAGCCACCGGCCGCTGTGACCGCTTCCTCCACCTCCTCGCGGGGATGCGCGTGCATCTCGATGTAGGCGGTTCGTTCCCCATACGTCACGGGAGAGGGGAGGACCTCACCTTCCACTCGCACCTGTGACGGCGCCTGGAAGAGAGCGACGCCACCGGGGCGCAGCGTTCGGATGAAGTCGCGGATGTAGAGCAGAGCCGGGCCCGTGGGAATGTGCTGGAGGACGAGCCGGCAGTACACGAGGTCGAAGCTGCGGTCGCCGAAAGGCAGGGTCTGGTGCTGGAGGACGTGAAGGTGAAGGCGAGGTTCATTCGCGTGGATCAAGCGAGCACGTTCGATCATGGGGCGTGACACGTCGATGCCGTCGACGCGGAGGAAGTGCTCGGCCAGCGCGCGGCTCACGCGGCCCACGCCGCACCCGAAATCCATCGCCCGCTGGCGTCGCGTGGGAATGCCGAGGGCGTCCAGTCGCGAGATGACGTCCCGTGCTTCCTCCTGCCCGGTGGCGAGAAACTCGTCGAGGTCCCAGCCCCCTCCACGTTTTGCGGGATCGGAGAGAATCGCCCAGAGGGGGTCCTCGTCGCCCAGCAGCTCCCAGCTGGCGCGGACCCGCGCAATCTCCTCACTGGGCTCGGGTGAGCGGAGAACTCGCTGCCTCAGGTTCGACCAGAAGCCCACGCCGGCCATCATGGCTGGCCCCCCGACGCTCGTCAAGCGGGGTCTTTGGTCCGCATCGGCCGGACGTCGACTCCACACCGATCGAGAGGGGGTAGGATTGGACCGGTAACATGAACGAGCCACAGACGCCCCACGATCCGCCCCCTCGCAATGGGCGAAGCGTTCTCTTCGTCAGTAATTTCGAGGGGACGTTCGCGGGCTCGGACCGCAGCCTCGCGGGGTTGCTCAACGGCGTTTCGGATCAGCTGGCGCCGGTCGTGATCTGCCCCGGGGACCCGGACGGCCTCCGGCGCCATGTGTCGAACCCCGGGCGTGTCCGCTTCCTTCAAGAGCCCTTCCACACCTACCCGTACACGATGCGGGACCTGCAGGAGAGTGCCCCCGAGGGGGAGCACGGCCGCGTCGTACTTTCCTACCTGTTGGCCAACAACCTGGCGGTGGTGGAGCGCCTCATCAGAATTCGGGAGGATGTGAGGCCTGACGTCGTCCACTCGAACACGAGCACCGTGGTGCTGGGAGCGCTGATCGCGGCATGCTGGAACGTCCCTCACGTCTGGCACGTCCGCGAGACGCTCGCGGTGCGCAGCCACGCCATGCGGTGGTGGATCGCGATGATGCGAACCTACGCCGACCTCGTCGTGGTGCCGTCGCGGGCGGCGGCGGCGCCTCTGGGGCCAGGCGTGATGGTCGTCCCCGACCTCTTCGACGTACACGGCATCTCGCTGCTGGCGAACACGGGCCGGGAGCGGCTCGCCCGCCGCCTCGCCGCCGGACCTCACGATGTCGTGATCGCCGGGGCGGGAGTGTGCACGCCCGCCAAGGGGTACGATGTACTGATCCGCGCACTGCGGCTCGTCGTTGATGCGGACAGGCGGGACGGAAAGGATCGGCAGCTCCGGCTGGCTATCGCCGGAGAGATTCCCGACCCCGGCTACCGGCGCCACTTGGAGGAGACAGCTCATGACCTGGGCGTGGCCGGTCGTGTGCATCTGCTGGGCCACCTCCCCTACGATGAGGTGCTGGCACTCCTCGCTGCAGCCGCCGTCGTGGCCCATCCCGCTGCCCTTGACGACACGTTACCGGCGGTTCCTCGGGAGGCGATGGTGCTGGGCACCCCGGTGGTCGCCACGGACGTGGGTGGGCTGCGCGAGCTGGTGGAGCACGAGGTCACCGGGTTGGTCTGCCGCCCGAACGATGCGGAGGACCTGGCGGCGAGCCTGCGGCGGCTTCTGGACATCCCCGGGCTGGCCACCGATCTCGCCCGGCAGGCTGCGGCGTCGGTGCTTTCAGACCGGCGGCAGCGCGAGGAGGTCGCGGTATACACCGCCCTTTATGAGCGGCTCGCGGCGATGCCGCGGCCCGCTACCCCCATCCGGTGGCAGCGCTCCCTGCAGCGGCGGCTGGGACGGGCGGTATTCACCCTTGCCGAGGCGACCCGGGCGAAGATCTTCCTCGCGGAGACGGTTGCTGCGCGCGACCAGGAGCTGGAGTCGGTCAAGTACGTTCTCGCTGCGCGCGACCGCGAGTTGGCAGCGGTGTACGCGGCGTTGGCCGAGCGCGAGAAGGAGATCACTTCACTTCGCGAGGCACTGCGCAGCGAGCTAGGCAGCGATGGGGACTCCCCCGACGGCGACTGAGCTGAGAGAGACTCAGCGGTTTGCAGAGCGCCGTCGTCTCAGCGTCTCGAGTTCGGCGTGAACAGCTGCGCTGTCCTCCCGGGACCGTTCCTCCAGGCGCTGGACGAGTGCGACCAGGGAGCCCGTTACCTCGCGCTGGTGGATGTCGTAGTGGCGGATGATGCGGAGAAGGAGGCGGCGCATCAACTTGGAGAGCGGTCCGAGGCGGCCCGGCAGGGTGGGGTTGGGTCCGTGGGTCACCAGCGCGGAGACCTCCTCCATTTGGGTCGCGAGCTCTGTCTCGGGCTCTCGCACCGGATTGGTTACCGCGGTGGGGGCGTCCACGGCCAGTGGCTTCGGCAGCTTGGAGCGCGGGTCGAGCAGGCCGTTGGCAAGCCCCTGGTGAATCGCCTCCAGCCGGTGGCTGAGAAACGCAGACCGTGCGGTGACGGAGTGGTGAGCGAGCACCTCCCGTTGCCCTCGTAGGCCGCGATCCCGTGCCTGCTCGCGATTGTCGAAGACCTCTCGCATGGCGGCGGCGGCTGCGTCCACGTCGGGCTCGGCCCAGCACGCTCCGGCAGGGTAGGGGGCGCAGCCGGCGGGTACGCGGGTCAGGGAAAAGGGCACCAGGTAGCTGTTCTCGGCGGTCATGAAGTCGCGGTTGCCAGAGTAGCCGGTGGCGATGACCGGCTTGCCGAGCGCCATGGCCTCAGCCAGGGTCAGCCCGAATCCCTCGGCCCGGTGGAGGGATACGTACGCATCGCATCCGTGCATCAGGTCGACCTGTTCGTTGGCGGGGAGGTAGGCGTCGTGAAGGATGATGTGGGGGTGGTCCCCGATCGCCTCGGCGAGTGCCCTGAACGCCTCCCTGTGGCGGTAGCCGTTGACGCTCTTGATGACCAGCACAGCCGGTTCAGACGGGCGAAATGCGCGGCGGAACGCCCTGATGACCGCGATGGGGTTCTTGCGCTCGAAGATACTCTGGAAGTCAAACGTGAAGAGGAAGGTGAAGCGGCCGTCCAGCCCGAAACGGGCACGCGCAGCAGCACCATCCGCCGTGTTGTCGGGGGGGCGCACCGGGAGGGAGAACGCGTGGACCGGAATGTCGACGGCGCGGGCGATTGCTGCCGCGGAGAATGTGCTGTTCGCCCAGATCTCGTCGACCAGCGCGGCGCTCTCGGCCATCCACTCGGGGAACTCCTCGAGCTCCCACGCCCACAGCGCCACGGTGTACCGGTCCTCCACCACTGGCCGGCCGAACACCCGGACGAATTCCGGGAACACGTCGGCATTGACTCCGACTATGTTGACGGGGTAACCGGTGGCGTCGCGAGAACCGAGGTCGTCGAAGGGATGGTCCAGCCGTGATTCCGTGGCCCTCCACGGGTGCACTGCGTAGCTGATGCCGGCCGCCCGGAGGGACTCCACGAGAAGCCGTGTGTGCTCTCCGACTCCGCTCTCGGCGCGTACGTAGCCGTAGACGTGGACACCGGGGCAGGACTGCGAGCTCGCGGGGATCACCAGGCGCTTGGAGGACTCGGCCTCAGGTCCGCGTGGTTGTTGTGAGCTCTCGGCCGAGCCGGTGGTCTCGTTCTGCGGGGGCTCTGCAGCCAGGTCCAGCGCGACCCCTTCGAAGAAGACAATCTCGAACCCGAGCAGCTCCTCCTCCGGGCGGGTGAGGAGCCACTCCTGGAAGCGTCTGAGATCGCGGTCGTGGAAGTCGGGGAAGACCGACTGGATGTCGATGCGGTGCTTCCACACGATCTCGGCTGCTCGCGTCAGGGTGCCGCCCGGGCAGGCCACCGACTCCTTCAACCAGGAAAAGAAGGTGTCTTCGCCCTCGGTATCGAAGGGATCGGGCCAGCGTTCGCCGTAGGGGTCAATCTCCTGGAGGGCGCGGCGGGCGGCATAGCCCACCGCGACGCCGTTGGTGAAGAAGCCGAAGGCGTAGGGTAAGTCCTCGAGCTCGCCATGGCCCTCGGCGAGGGTCGCTTCGCGGTACCCCTCGAAGAGCGGTCGCAGCTCCGGCCGATCGGCCATGGTGAGGCGATCCTGGTAGCGGCTTATGGACTCGACCTCCTCGAAGTCCACACCGCTGAAGTGAACGAAGCCCACCGGTCGCTGGTTGACCAGCCAGCCCGAGTCGGTGTGCGTCAGCTCTCGGTGCGGCAGGTTCCAGTAGGCGATGTTGAACTCTGGTTCTCTGATCACCCCCACCCTGTCGAGGAAGGCCGGGGCGTACTCCATCCACGCCTGGTCGACGAAAAGACCGGCTTGAAGGTCCGAGTAGCAGTAATCGAGGAGCCGGTCGGCCCACCAGTCGAGGAATGGGCGAGTGCTCTCGTCCAGTGAGAGCCCGAGAAAGCCCAGGTTGTAGACACCGCAGCTGCGAATCCGGATCTCGGTGGGCGAGCGTTGGTTGTCGAGGGGCGACGTGATGTGGGGCGTGAGCACCGCCTGGTGCGTGCGGAGGGCCTCCTCGAGGGCCGTGAGGCGATTGCACACCAGGATGTCGGGGTCGAAGTAGAACACGCGGTCGAGCTGGAAGACATCGCGGAGATGCCTCAAAAGGAACGGTTTGACCGCGGTGTTGAACTCCAAGAGATTGTAGCGGAACGCGGCGTTGGCGAAGCGGGGGATTTCCAGCGAGCGGGCGAAGATGACCGGGAAGGGCAGGTTGTCGTAGTCGATCGAGGGGTCAGGCTCGTCCACGATGCAGGCGAAGAAGGGCGCCCCGGGATGGTGCTCGCGATAGGTGCGTGCCAGGACGCGGACCAACGCGAGATAGTTGTTCGAAGCGATGGTACAGGCCGCGATGGGTTCCATTGGGAGTCCTCCGCACCGGGCAAGGATAGCAGCTCGCGGTGACTCCCCGATCCGGGCTAGACTTCGCGTGTGGACGGTCTTCTCGATGATCTAGTGTCGCCTCTGCTCGGCGTCGACGTGGTCGTGCCGGTGTACGGTGCGGCAGCAGAGCTGAACCGCTGTCTGATGAGCGTTGCTCGCCACACTCAGAGGCCGCCCCATCGGCTGCTGGTGGTGCTCGACGGTCCGCAAGCGGACGCGGTGCGGGTGGTGGTGGAGCGGGCGCGAGTCGCGTGGGGTGAAGGGTTTTCGGTGCTTCAGCTCGAGCAGCGGCGGGGCTTTGTGGCCGCAGCCAACGCCGGCCTCACAGCGACGACCGGCGACGTGGTGCTGCTCAATAGCGACACCGAGGTGGCCGCCGGGTGGCTGGACGGCCTCGCTGCGGCGGCCCGGCCCGGAGTGGCCACGGTGACACCGCTGTCCAACCACGCCACCATCTGCTCGGTGCCCGAGTTCCTCGCCGAGAACCTGCTCCCCACCGGCTACGATGTCGACCGTTTCGCTGCGCTGGTGGCGTCGTGCGCGGCCCGCGTCTACCCCGAGCTCCCAACCGGGGTGGGAGTGTGCCTCTACGTACGCCGCGAGACTTTGACGCGCGTCGGCCTCCTCGACGAGGAGCGCTTCGGGCTCGGCTACGGCGAGGAGAACGACCTCTGCCGGCGCGCGGCGGCCGCGGGCCTCGTGAACACCCTTGACGACGCCACATTCGTCTACCACGCCGGGGGACGCTCTTTCGGCCGCACGGCGGCGCGCCTGCGTCGTACGGCGGCGCGACGGCTTGAGCGTCGCCATCCCGGCTATCATCGGCTCGTCGGGAGGTTCATCCGCGAGGACCCGCTGCAGCCGGTACACGAGCGCATCTTCGCCGCGCTGCAGGCCGACGCGGGGGTGGCGCCGGCGGGTGAGCCACGGGTTCTCCACGTGGTGCACGGGTGGCCTCCATTCAACCATGCCGGCACCGAGATCTACGCCCGCCGTCTTGCCCTTGCCCAGGCCGCCCACCAGCCGGTGGCGGTCTTTTCCCGCATCGGCGACTCGCACCGTACCACCGGGACCGAGCTGGCGCTCTTCGACGAGGGCGTGCGCGTACGCCTGGTGGTGAACAACTTCGATCAGCGCAACCCGCTCGCCCGCAACGCGTTGGCCAACCGTGCCATGGAGCGGTCGCTGGCCGGCTTCGTTGCCGACGTGAAGCCCGACCTGGTGCACGTCCACCACCTCGCCGGGCATGCCGCCTCGCTGCTGCGGGTGCCGCGCCGCCTGGGTCTGCCGGTTGTCTACCAGGTGCAGGACTGGTGGGCGATGTGTGCCCGTGCCAACCTGGTGCGTGGTGACGGGTCGCCGTGCCCGGGCCCGGCGCCTGGGCGCTGCGCGGTGTGTCTGCCCCTCACCGGGCTGCCTCCGGCCCCTCTCTTCAACCGGCTTCTCTATCGGCTGAGGCGCCGGCTCCTGCGCCGTGCGCTGGCGACTGCGGATGCCTACATCATGGGCTCGGACGCAATACTGAGATCATACCGCGAGGCCGGCTTGCTGGCACCGGGTGTTCCAGCGTCGGTGCTGCACTATGGGGTCCCGGCACTTACCGTGCAGCGTCGGTCGGCTGGCCCGGGCCGCCCAGTGGTTTTCGGGTTCATCGGCTCGATCATGTCGCACAAAGGGCCACAGGTGGCGGTCGAGGCGTTCCGTGGTGTGAGCCGCGAGCTGGCCGAGCTGCGCGTGTGGGGAGACACCTCCATCGCGCCCGGTTTCAGCGCTCAGCTCCACGCTCGAGCTACGGGCGCGCCGGTGCGTTTCGAAGGGATCTTCCCGGAGGGCGAGCGGGCGGAGGTTCTGGGCGAAATCGACGTCCTCGTGGTCCCCTCGATCGGCCAGGAGAGCTTCGGTATCGTCGCCTGGGAGGCGCTTGCAGCCGGTGTGCCTGTGCTGGCGAGCCGGGTGGGTGCATTGGCCGAGCTGCCAGTCGAGGGACGCTGCGGGGCCCTCCTGCCCCCCGGCGACAGCGCGGCCCTGCGCGCATGGGTCGAGCGACTCGCCGCCGAGCCCGAGCTGCTCGTTCGTTGGCGCGGCGGAACGCCCCCGGTCACCAGCGTGGCGGAGCACGTCCAAGCCGTCGATGCGGTGTACGCGCGGCTCCTGGAGGCGCGGTGACCTCGCCGCTGGGCCTTGCCGCCGCGCTCGCCAGAGTTTGGCGGTGGGAGGGAGGGCGGGCGGCGCGGGACCGCGTCGCTGACCGTCTCGCTGACCGGCGGCGGCGCCTGGCCATGGCTGTCGTGCCGGCGAGCACTTCGTGGGAGGCCTGGAGCTCCGCTCCGCCACCGCCGGTGCTCAACCTTTCGCCGCTCCCGCCGGTGCCCCGTCGGGGCGGCAGCCAGCTGCAGCTCCTTGCCCGCCTCGAGGCGGAGAGCAGAGCGCGAGGAGTGGCTCTGCTGTACCCGGTGAGCGGTGGATGGTGCCTGGAGTGGTGGGAAGGCGCGCGACGTGTGCGCCGCGGGACGGGCGGCGAGAAGATGGACGCCGCTGCAGTGGCGATGTGGGCGGCGGGTCTCTCGGCGACCAGCGTCGTGCACCTGGAGAGCCCGGCCGGGCTGCCCCTGGCCACTGCTCCCGAGATCCGTAGCCGCGGCCTCGACGTGGTGCTCGGGGTCCACGACTTCACCCTCTTCTGCCGCCGACCGCACCTCCTGGAGCAGCCCTGCGGCCGCTTCTGCGAGTTCTGCACGGATCTCGGGCGCTGTGGAGGTTGTCTCGCCGTCGATGGCGACGAGACGCCGGCTGACCAGACCGCGTACCGTCGTGCGGGTGCAGCCGCCCTTGCGACAGCTACGGCAGTAGTGTACCCCTCAGAGTATCTCAGGGAGTGCCACGCCCGGCTCTTCCCCGCGACGGGACCGCGCCGCGAGTGGGTTATCGCGCCGGCGACGGACGCGACCGCGTCTGGCCCGTGCGCTCCGCGGCGCGGTCGGCGGGCGGTAGTGGCCTTCGTCGGCGGCGTCAAGCCGGAGAAGGGGGGCGGACTGGTGCCCCGGCTCTGGGACGACCTGAAGCGCGATCATCCTGATCTCCGGGGCGTCGTGCTGGGGGGCGGCGACCCCGACTTGCTCGACGGCCTGCGACGCCGACCCGGTCTCGTGGTGCGCGGGTACTACCGCGCCGGCGCGTTGCCACGTCTGCTCCACGCTTCGTCTGCGTCCGTGGCGGTGCTCGCCTCGTTGGTGCCCGAGTCGTACGCTCTGGTGGTGGACGAGTGCCTCTGGACCGGTGTGCCGGTGGTGGCTTTCGACCACGGGGCAGCGGCTGAGCGGCTGCGCCGGTGGGGCGTCGGCCGGCTGGTACCGGTGAGCAGCGGCGCGTTGGGGCTGGCGGCAGCGGCGGCGGAACTCCTCGGCAGCGACGAAGCGGTTTCTCCCGGGGTGCGGGCTCAGCTGCCGAGCGCTCGCTCGTCCGCGGCGCAGATGCTGGAGCTCTACAGAGCCGAGCTCGCCTGAGCGGGTTGGCTCCCGCTGGCTTCGTCGATGGCCTCGAGCCGGGCTACGATCTTTGCCGCCGCGCGCTGCCAGCTCCAGCGGGTTGCCATCTCAGCCGCTGCAGCGCGGCCGCGGAGCTCGGCCTCCTCGCGGTTCTCGTAGATCTCGCGGAGCAGGAAGCGGAGGTGCTCGGGATCCGGGTCAGCCCACGAGAAGCCTGCGTAGTAGGGGCACTTGGCGCGGGCGGGGATGGTCCCGCGGATCCGTAGAGGGTAGCAAATCCCTTCGTGGATAAACTCCTGGTGCGCGCCCCAGTCGGTGGCGATGGTGGGTAGCCCGCACGCCATCGCCTCCATCAGGGGCATGTCCCAGCCCTCGCCGCGCACGGCGGCCACGAAGCAGTCGGCGGAGCGGTACAGGGCCCCGAGCTGGTCGTAGGGGAACTCGAGGTTGATGAGAAAGGCAAGGCGCCCACCGCCGGGACGCAGGCCCAGACGGCGGATCTCCGACTGGAGGTTGACCCCGGGGTCCTTGTTCATGATCTTGCAGACTAGGCGCACCGGGTCTGAGGCGCGGAAGGTCTCGTTGAAGACCTTCATGAGCATCCACGGCTCCTTGCGCTCTCCCCACTCGAAGCTGGCGAGGAAGACGAAGTCCCCGTCGGGGTTGGGGAACCTGTGGATGGCCGGGGAGAAGTAGTCGGTGTCGACGCCCAGAGGGACGACGTGGATGGGACGCTTGAGGCCGCTCGCCAAGAAGCCCTGGCGGTTGAACTTGGTGGGCACCCAGATCTCGTCCATGAGGTTGGCCTGGCGGACCCACTCGTCTGGGAAGCCATCCACCTCGAGCATTGTGTAGCCGACCTTGTAGCGGCCCCGGTTGCGTTCGAACACGTCGCCTTGCCCGTAGAGCACGCCAATACGCCGGTCGCGGGCGGTTACCTCCCGATTGCGTATGAGGTTGAGGCGGTGGTCCCCGGCCTGCTCCGGCTCGGGCACAGGGAACACCGTGCCCGGCCCGTACGCGTAGCGGTAGGCACAGCGGACCCCCGCCTCCTCGAGGGCAAGGAGGTGGTGGCGGCAGCTCGCCGCGTAGCCGGTGGGGAAGTTCATGATCGACTGCCAGAGCAGCCGGTGACGATAGTGGGCTTCGAGGTGCGCGCGCCAGCTCCGCGCGAACGTGGCACGGCTTTCGTCGAGCATGGCCAGAAGGGCCGAGCGGTCGCCGCCCGTGGAGCCGTGCTCGTCGTGAACCAGGGTGACGTCGCCGCATACGAGGGTGGCGAAGCCGGCCTCGTCAGCCCGCAGGCAGAAGTCGGTGTCCTCGAAGTAGGAGCGGTAGTCCAGCGAGAGCGGCCCGATGGCGTCGAGGACCTCGCGCCTGATCAGGGCGCAGGCGAAGACGATCCCCTGGACCCGGCGGTCACCGCCGAACTGGCCGACGTCCCGTTGCAGGGAGCCGATCTGCTGGCCCACCAGGTCATCGGGGAGGATGTAGGTACCGGCGTGAAGCAGGCGCCCGTCGGGGAACGTCAGGCGGCAGCCGACGACGCCGGCGGTGGAGTGGTCGGCCAGGCAGCGACGGAGGCGCGTAAGCCAGTCCTTCTGGGTGAAGACGAGATCGTTGTTGAGGAGAACGACGTCGGACGCAGGGTCCGCGGCGGCGATTCCGGCGTTGTTTCCGCGTACGAAGCCGAGGTTCTCGGGCAGGGTGATGACTCGTATCTCGGGGATCTCGGCGAGGCGTTCGGGCGTCTCGTCGGTGGAGCCGTTGTCCACGACGATCACATCGACATCGTCGAGCTCGGTGGTGAGGAGGGTTCGAATGCACTGCTCGGTGAGGGCCCAGCGGTTCCAGGCGAGGATGATGAGCGTTGCCTTGCGATCCATGCTCACACCACGTCCGGTTCATCGTGGCGCCGCGGTGAGCGCTCCCACAGCATGGCGAGCACCGGTTCGATGTCGCGCAGGGAGGTCTGGGTTGTCTCCCGGAACCAGTTGAGGGCGTAGTAGGCGGCGGTGGCCGCCTCGCCCGGCGGGGCTCCGCCGAGGATCTCGGAGGCTTTCACGGCGTCGGCCGGGCAGAGCTCAGCGATGAGATGGCAAAGATCGGCCGAGCGCCGCCGGAGGATGTGCTCAAGCCGCTCGACGCGGGCGGTGAGCCTGGCGATGGTGGCGTCGCGAGGATCGTCCGCGCTCACCAGCGCCTCCCGGCGAGGCCTCGAATCAGCTGCAGCACCCGCCAGCTGCTAGACTCTTGTACCGCCCGAACGTAACCTGCGTACATGTCGACCTCTTTGCGCAGAAGCGCAACCTCGCCGGCCTCTGTCGGTCTGATGTCCGGCGTGGTGGTCGCCCAGCGCCGCCCCACCAGGGAACGCAATCGTCGCATGGTCCGCCACCCCAGGGAGCTGTTGATAGCCTGCGCGAAGCCCTCATAGTGATGGAGCTGGTCGCGCAGCCGAGCGAGCTCGAGAGCGTCGCCGTCGTCGGCTGCGACAGGGGTGTCCCGCCGCAGGCCCTCGGTGGGCTCTCCCGTCAGCTGACGCAGGCGGGACTCGCGGGCCTGGGCCTCGACCAACCGCAGGCGGAGGTTGAAGACCTCGGCCTCGAGAGTGCCGAGTCGTGCAGACTCGTCGTGTGACGGGGCGTGCGCTGAGTCTACCCGCTCTTCGAGGCTCTCCAACGCTGTGCGCATGCGGGTGCTTCGGCTCGTCGTTGCCATGGTTTGAGAGTTTAACATCGGTGGGTGCGCATACGGCTGGATTGAGGCCGGCGAGGTGGGGTAGTGCGAGGAGGCTCGATGATGACCCTCCGGCAGCACGGGGCATGCCTCGGCAGCTTGGGCCACCGTGACCACCGTCGCGACGATCTGTCAGTTCACGTAACCGAGAGATCGCAGCTGCTGGCGCTCCTGGTCGCTGAGCTGGATCTCCTTCCTTGCCCCCACGGCTCGAGCCCCGAGGATCTCGGCCGCGGATTGCTCGTAGAGGGACTGCAGCGTCACCGCCCACTCCACGCTCGCCCCGCTGCCGTCTGCGCGCACCTCCACCGGGTTCTGCTCCGCTGGATCCTCGCGCAGGTCGAACATCTCCAGCTGACTCCAGCCCGGCTTGCGGAAGACACAACCATGAGCGATGACCTGGTACCTCGTGGTTCTCAGGCCACGGGTGACCATCGGTATCCTGCCTGCGGGTCCCTCGACGGAGCCAACGGCCGGGCCCTCGAGGAAGAGTACCCGGTGCTCCTGCTGCTCCCCGTCGCCGGAGAGCTGGGATCGAAGGCTACGCCCCCTGAGGCCGGCTTGGCTGACGTCGATGCCCTCGAGATCGGCGATCGTCGGGAAGATGTCCACCAGACCGCAGAGTGCGGGGACGCGGCTCCCGGCCTTCACGCCGGGGCCGGTCCAGATCAGCGGAACCGAGGTGGTTTCCTCGTACAGCTTGAGACCGTGGCCGGTGCCGCCGTGCTCCATGAACTCCTCGCCGTGGTCGGCGGTCACGATGAGGTGGGTCCTGCCATTCCATTTGGAGGAACCGAACCAGTGAAAGAAACCCCCGAGCGCACGGTCGGTACCGAGGATCGTCGCGTCGTACGCGTCGATGAAGTGCTGGAGGTCGGGCCCGTCGCGGCGGCCTGCCTGCTCAATCCGTGCGAAGTCGTCGACCGACCCGGTGACGGGTCCGTGGTATCGGGGGTCGGCGAATCGTGCGAGGTCGCCGGCAAGTGGCTGGTAAGGCCCGTGCGGGTCCAGGAGGTGTATGTAGAGAAAGAAGGGCTCCTTGATACCTTGCTGCAGCGAGGACTTGACCGCGGCAAGGACATCCTCCGCGCGGGCCTTCACCAGGAGATCGGCCGGGCGGATGGCGCGCGGGTTGATGTCGCTGGCGAAGAACGTGCGGTAGTCGTCGAAGCCCCTCGCGAACCCGAGATCGGGGTGGATCTGAGGGTTCGTGATGAACCCCCGGCAGCTGAATCCAGCCTTCTGCAAGGTCTCAGCGAGCACTGGCAGACCCTTTGGAAGGACGTCTCCTCCTTGGGTCGCGACGCCGTGGCCGGTGACGAACCGTGAAGAGAAGATCGTCGCCACCGACGGTCGGGTGGCGGACGAATGCGAGTAGCATGCGTCGAACTCAGTTCCACTGGCGGTAAGCTCGTCGAGGGACGGCGAGGTCGGGCGGGAGTAGCCGTAGCTCGAGAGATGGTCGGCGCGGAGCGTGTCGACGACGATGAGAATCACGTTTGACGGATGTTTCGTCGGGCTGCCCGGCAGGCAGCCGATGAGCAACGCGGCGCCAACCGCGGCTGCGACAAGACCCGAACCGATCACCCTGCGGCGAACCCTCGCGCTCATGCTCGTCTCCCCAATCACCTGGTCTCCTTCATGAGCCCGCGCCGGTGCGAACCAGAGCGAGCCTCTGCCAAGGATACGCCCTCCCGCGCCGTGGCGTGGAGCGTGGCATGGCACCCTTCTGTGCCGCCCATGCTGTTGCCCAGGAACCCCCAAAGGGCTCCTCGCGATTCGTGGTGGTCCCTGGGTTGCGAGGACCGCGTCGTCGCGCTATGCGAGGATCCGCGTGGGCTGCGCCAGGACTGCAGTGGACTTCCCGGGCTGGACACCGGCACACGTCCCCACCCCTCAGTCGAATTGAAGCATGCCCGGTTCCGAGAGGCTGAGCTCCTGCAACGATCCCCCCGCCCGGGCGAAACGGAGCACGGAGGCGGCTGCAAGGTTCCTGGCGCCCCGGAGGTCCCAGAGAACGATCTGCGAATGGAAGCTGCCGTCGCGGATCGAGACCGGGCCACCCTGGATTTTCGTCACGTGGTCGTCGAGAGTGGCCTCGGCGGCTCCTGTGAGCAGATTCACCCGAAGAACGATGACGTGGCGCCCCGCGCGCCGAGGGAGGTCCACACCCCAGGCTCCGAAGACGCCCGACCCGGTCTTCGCGTCTGGGTGGATGTGCAGCCCGAGACGGTACGGTGGTGGGGCGCCCCCGGTGTCGGGCGTGACGACGACGGCATTCACGCTGAAGACGGAGCGTTCCCGGCTGACGGAGGCGAATGCCGCCGGCAGGGCTTCGCGCCCCGTGACGGCCGGGCGATCCTCGGCGGTGACGGCGGAGGCTGCGAGGTACCAGAGGCTCTCCGCGCTCTGGTTGCGCACCTTCAGGGGGTGCTGCTGGTCGAGCGGGACGGTGAGCGAGGCGACTCCCGGTGGGATGACGACGCTGCGATTGCCGACGGTCACTCGGGGGCTCGCCGCGGGCGACGCGACGGTGAGCCTCAGGACTTTGGCTCCTCGCTCGAGCTCCATCACCAGCGGTTGGGCGCCGTCCTGCGTAAGGTGGATCTCATGGGCGGTGCAGGATACCTCCAGGGCGGCGCCCGGCAGGATCTCGCGGGGCGGATCGACGTCCAGGGCGCCCGTGAGGTTCGGCGGACGATAGTACAGCGAGTAGCCTGGGCTTCGATTGACTCGGTGCCATTCCTCGCCGGGACGGACCTTGGCTGACCTCCCATCTGTGACCAGTCGAAAGTGGGGAGGTGTGCCGTTGGTCTTGGTACGGATCGGGTAAAGGGCGAGCGGCTGGGCGAAGCGAATCCGTACGCCAGTGGCGAGGCAACCGAGCCAGTTTTGCAGGAGCCCGGGCGGCACATCGAGCAGGACCACGGTGTCGCGGGGCAGCGCGCTGACCAGGTTGCCAGCCTCGACGGTGGCGCCGTCGGCCACGAAGAGTGCTCTTTGGGCGAAGCCCACGGTGAGCATGCTGTTGCCGACTCCGATAGCCAACAGGCTGGCGAGGAAGGCCACGCCGGCAATCCGCGCCACGCGATGGTGTGAGGTGTCACGACGTCGCGCGGAGAGGATCCCGAGGGAGCCGACTACGAGCAGCGGCGCCGTGGCGATCACGAGCGGTGCGAGGGCCTTGAAGTACCCATACGGGTACCCGTTGGGCCAGTTGACCAGGAACCGCTGGCCGATGACCATGGTCGCCGACACGGCGAGGAAGGCGGCATGGCTCACCCGCGCCAGCGGCCCGAGGAGAAGCAGGCCGCGCACGACGAGGATGGCGGCCACGATTGTGCCCAACGTCGCCAACGCGCCCGGCAGATGCGGCAGGTCGAGGGCGTGTGCCACCCGGGCGTGGTTCACGAGGCCGAAGAGCTCGCCCGGGTGGGGGAAGATGAGGATGTTCCCGCCGCTCTTCGCGGCAGCTGATTGGACGCGCTGGATCTCCTCCCACGCGCGCCACCACGCGATCGGGTTGATCGCGATGGCCGTGATGAACGACGCGAGACCCGCGATCAGGGGCCACCAGCGATGGTCCCGACTCCTCCACATGGTCACGGCGGCCACGATTGAGACCGCAGCCCCGACCTCGAGGGCGTACACGAAGTACACCGACACGAGGCCGGCGAGGGCGAGGGCAGCCGCGGGGATCGGCCGCCAGGACCGCCTGCGGACGGCATCGACGGCCAGGCCCAGAACCAGGGGGAGAAGGCACGTGCCGACGACCTGTGACAGGAAGTCGTCGTAGACGCACCAAAGCAGCAGGTTGCTCGAGCCCACGAGTGCGGCGGCGAGAAGGGCATAGCCGGGACGCAGGCGTAGCGTCACGCGCGAGAAGGCAAATGCTGTTCCCACGGTGAGGGCGAAGAAGAGAGCGGCCAGCGGAGTGAACAGCTGGTAGGGTCTCAGTCCGGAGTAGGAGGCGAGCAGGGCGAGAACGTAGACATCGCCCATCCGCATCCCGGCACGCATGGGTGCCGCTGCCCAGCTGGTGGCCGGGCGCTCCGGGTCCGACAGCGGCCCTGACAGCGGCCCGTCAGCCACGGCCTCGGCCCGCGTCACGTACGAGATGGCATCGATTGTCCGGCCTACGGTGGTGAGGGTGTCGCTGTGCAGCATGGGCACCAGTGAGACGAGAAGAACGGCAACGACGAGCGCGAGCGGGGCGAGGTTCCTTCGCAGGACTCGGGTGCAGGAGCGCGCGAGCCACGGCAGCGTGGTGCCGGCGGCGAGGGCGAGAGTGACGAGGAGAGGCACGGCGAAGCGCTCAACTCCGAGCCCGCCTGCGTTGAGGGCGTGGGCAACTGCCGAGAGCAGGCTGAAACCGAGCAGCGGCGCCACGAGCGGGGTGTGCACTTGCCACCTGCGCGGCAGGAGAAGCCGTGCCACGGGGAGGCCGGCGATGAACAGGACCCCAGCAGCGAGGGCCGTCACGAGGAGGGTGTCTGGTGCAGCCGCCCCCATGTATCAGGCTACTCCACCGATCATCGCCCGGGGCGACGCGGAACCGAACCTGACCACCCGGCCCCGAGCCAGGCGGCTGACCTCTACCTGGTGCCGAGGCTGAGGGCGACGACCCAAGCACAGCTGAGGCGAGGAGTGGCTCGCCTCCACAGGCGGTGACAAAGGGCTCTCACCTGTCAGGGTCCATGTGACGACCAATTGGCGATTCCACCCATCTCGAGACCATCCCTGAAGATCTCGGTCGCGTTCCCGTGACGTGTCGAGCTCTGTCGCCAAGTGGGCCAGGGCGCGTTCCCTGGTGCAGCCACGGCTGGAAGCTCCCACGAGCACAGACGACCGAGATTGTAATCGAACTCGGCCGAGCCCGCGAAGACATCGAGCCGTCCGTCGCCGTCGACATCGGCGATGGCTGGAGTTCCTGCCACGGTGAAGTGGGTATGCATGCGCAGCTGATTCTCTGCGCCGTAGTGAAACGGCGAGCCGTCGTGGTTGAAGGCAACGATGTCCCAGCCGATCGCGATCACCACCTCGAGGTCGCCGTCGTGGTCGAGGTCCAGGACCAGTGGCGAGCTCGTGAGCGTCCCGTTGACGCCGCTCTCGTTGAGAGGTCGGACCGGCCAGCTGCCCGCCGCCGGAGTGCCGTCGTCGTTCCAGACGTAGACGCACCCGTCGGCGCAGCTCGCCACGACCTCGAGCCGTCCGTCGCCGTCGAGATCCGCAAGTGCGGGGGACGGCCACACGTAGTCCCCGGTCGCCTGGGGCCATCCGGCCACCGGCGTGCCGTCGGCATGGAACGCGTACACGGCGTGACCTCTGGCGCAAGCCGGCTCGTGCCCGGTACCGACGACGATCTCGAGAGTACCGTCGCCGTCAAGGTCACCGAGGGCAGGCGACGAGTCGATGTGCAGGTCGGTCACCACCGGCCATCCGGGCTTGACCTGGCCGTTGGTGTCGAGCGCCCAGAGGATCCCGCCGCCGTCGACTGTTGAGAGCCCCGGCGGAAAGCCGGAGTGGGTGTAGGCGCCGATGACGATCTCCTGGCGACCATCGTTGTCGATATCTCCAACCGCTACCGAGGACCATGTGGAGTCGAACATGAAGAACGGCCATCCGGGGGCGGCGGTGCCGTCTCCGCGGAGGCCGTAGAGGTACTGGTCGAAGCTCCCCACGACCACGTCAAGGACTCCGTCGCCGTCAAGATCTACCAGAGCCGGGGTGGCGAAGACGCCGTCCGGGTGGCCGTCGGCCCCCATGTTGTGGTCCTGGGTGACAACCGGCCACCCGGGCAGCACCTGGCCGTACCGGTCGAAGGCGTAGATCGCTCCGTCGTTCTGCTGGTCCTGCCAACCCACTCCGATCACCACATCGGCCATTCCATCGCCGTCGATGTCGCCGATGGCCGCCGAAGAGTTGACCTCGGCCGAGACGCTCACCGGCCAGCCCGGTAACAGGCAGCCGTCGGGGTTGAACGCGTAGACTTTCTTGCCCACCGTGCCGACGACGATCTCGAGGTCGGCATCATCGTCAAGATTGCCTAAGGCGGGCGAGGATCGGTCAATGAGCTTGTCGACCGCCACCGGCCATCCGGTCTTGTAAGCAATGGTGGGAGGGCTCCCGAGCACTTGGCCTCCAGCCACCGCGCACAGGATGACGGCAAGCGCCGCCGCCTTCCTCGTAAGTGGACTCACAGTTGACACACGACCCTCCACTAGCAGAGTATATCCTCTTATGTCTTTGATTTATCGCTTTTTATAGCGGCATGAGCAGGTTTCTCGCAGAAAATGTGATGGCCCTCACTTCCCCGGTCGAGCGACGGTCCAGTCATCGAGCGTTCGGGGGAGATGGGAATGGTCCCGAAGGAGTCGAACGCGACGCTGGGGCGACCCTACTCCCGCAGACGGCTGCTCACCACCTCGCGTGAGGCGGGACCGCGGGCACCCCCGGCGGGCGCTCCTGGCGGTGGTCTTTCACGATCCGCTGCAGCATAATCCCAGGAGCGCTGTGGAGGACAACAAGGCACGATGTCGGTGATGGGCAAGCGGCTTGTGGTGGTGATACCCGCGTACCGGGCTGAGGCGACGATCGCCGATGTGCTCACGCGAATGCCGACCGTGGTCGATCACGTCGTTGTCGTCGACGACGCGTCGCCGGACGCGCTTTCTGAAAAGGTGCAGGGCGTCGCCGATCCCAGGGTGGTTCTCATTCGCCACGAGCGCAATCGCGGTGTCGGCGGTGCCATGAAGACCGGCTTCCTCAAGGCGTTGGAGCTCGGGGGCGAGCTGGTGGGCAAGATCGACGCCGACGGTCAGATGGCGCCCGAGCATGTGGGGGTCCTCGCACGGGCCGCTGTCGTGCACGGCTGCGACTACGTGAAGGGAAACCGGTTCGGGCACCTCGAACACCACCAGACGATGCCCTGGGTGAGGCGTGTGGGCAACGTGGTGCTCAGCTTTCTCACCAAGCTCGCCTCGGGGTACTGGAACGTGTACGACCCCCAGAACGGCTACCTCCTGGTCACCTCGCGGATGTTGCGCCGGCTCGATCTTGAAGCCCTCGACGAGGGTTTCTTCTTCGAGAACAGCATGCTCATCAACCTGAACATTCTCCGCGCCCGCATCGCCGAGGTTTACCTGCCGGTGAGCTACGGGGGCGAGGTATCGAACCTTTCGATCGGGAGGGTGCTGCTCAGCTTCCCCTGGAAGCTGACGCGGGGGTTCCTCCACCGGTTCTACCAGAAGTACGTCTTTCGTAGCGTATCGCCGTTCGCACTCCTGTTCGTCTCCGGGGTCTTGTTCGGGATCTGGGGCGTCGGGTGGGGGGCCTTCGCCTGGCGCCGGTCGATCCTCACCGGCCGGCCTGCCACAACCGGCACGGTGGTACTGTCGCTGCTGCCCCTTTTGCTCGGCTGGACGTCGTTGCTGCATGCGCTCATGTTCGATGTGCAGGACGCCGGGGAGAGCGTACTGCTCGAGGCCGATGACCCACAGCTCGCTGGAGATGATTGAGGTCTGACGGGCGCCCGCGGCCAGATCAGGCACGACGTCCGCGCCGGCTCCACTTGGTCTTGTAGTATCTCCAGTTGCGATTGTAGAGGTCGCGGTGGCGTTCGCGGTCGATCTGGCCGAAGGCCGCCTGCTGCCAGTGGTGAACGAACACGTCACGCAGGCATCTCAGGTCGTAGCCGGCGTGACGCAGCCGACGCGAGTAGTCGGTGTCCTCGAATAGGCCGATTCCGAACTCTTCGTCCAGGCGGCCCACCTCGTCCCATACCGCGCGGCGGAGCACCGTGCAGTACATGGCGAGCATGCCGATGCTGAACGAGCGTCCGGCGTTGGACCTGCGCTGCTGCTCGGCCCAGCCGAGGAGCTCGGCGACGTTGGTGTAGGGGGCCGCGATGCGCGCCTCATTGGCGACACCCCCGGAGGTGGGTCCCACCATGCCGAGGCACGGGTCGGCCAGCACGGCGCTCGTCAGCCTCGAGAGCCAGCCTGGCGTGACCACGGTGTCGTTGTTGAGGAGACAGAGGACGGCACCTGAAGAGAGCTCTACTGCCTGGTTGCAGGCCCGTGCGAACCCGACGTTGCTGGAGTTGATCACCAGGCGGGCCCGGGGATCCGCGCCAGCCGCCTGGCGTAGTAGCTCGCGGGTGCCGTCGTCGGAGTGGTTGTCCACCACCACCAGCTCCCACCGCGGATAGGTGGTGAAGCAGCGTAGCGCCTCGAGGCAGAGAATCGTGGCCTCTGGATTCTGGTGGCTGACGATCAGCACCGACACGAGCGGCAGGGAGGAGCCCGACTCTCGTGGGACCGCGCCGCTCTCGGGCGGGAGTGGTGCCATGCCGCGCAGCTCGTCGAGCCAGCGGCGACAGCTGGCCGCAAGCTCGCCGACCGGGAGCCGGCGCCAGGCGTCGCCGCGTCCGAGGAGGGTCAGGAGGCGCTGCCGGGCACCCGGGGAGAGTGCGACCGGTGCAGCTGCTCGGGCGGCGCACAGGGGGTGGAGAGCCCGCCAGAGCCAGCGCTCGAGACCGGCGTGGATCCGGCACAGAAGAGGGGGGCGGTTCATCTAGCTGTTCGGTCCAGGCGAGGTGCACGGCTCCGCCGCCGCGGCGGCCTCGTAGGCTGCTGCGACCTCGGTGGTGGGACCGAGGGCCCGCAGGCGGCCGTGCTCCAGCCACATGGTCTTTGTACACAACGAGCGGATCGCGCTGAGGTCGTGGGAGACCAGGAGGATTGACACTCCGTGGCTGCGGAACTCCTCGATGCGGCGATGGCAGCGTTCGCGGAAGGTCTGGTCGCCCACTGAGAGGATCTCGTCCAGGAGAAGGATGTGAGCTTCGACGGTGGTGGCAACAGCGAAGGCCAGACGTGCGACCATGCCGGTCGAGTAGGTCCGCAGAGGGGCGTCGATGAAGCTGCCGATGCCTGCGAAGTCGATGATGTCGTCAAGCCGACTCTGCATCTCCGCGCGCGAACGCCCCAGCAGCGCGCCGTTGAAGAAGATGTTCTCGCGTCCCGACAGCTCCATCTCGAAGCCCGTTCCGAGCTCGATGATGGGGGCCAGGCGGCCGCGCATGGTGGCCTCCCCCGAGGTGGGTGAGAGGATGCCTCCGGCCACGCGAAGGAGGGTCGACTTGCCCGCGCCGTTCCCGCCGATGACGCCGAGCGTCTCGCCCGGCAGGAGCTGAAAGGAAACCTTGGAGAGGGCGTGGACGTTGTGCCACGAGATCCCACCGTGCAGCGAGCGGATCACCCACTCCTTGAACGTCATGCCGCGCTCCGCCAAACGGTAGGTGATCGAGACGTCTCGGAACTCGATGGCAGGCGTGGTCATCGTGCGCCTCAGAGGTGGAGGTAGAAGTTGCGGGACAGCCGGCTGAACACCAGCCAGCCGACCATGAGGGTGATGAGCGAGACGATCACCGAGGCGACGAAGATGTGAAGATCGGGGAGCACGCCTTGGTACACGGGATCCCGGGCGAGCTTGAAGAGGTGCGTGAGTGGGTTGATGCGGATCAACCACTGGTAGCGTGTGGGGATGATCGAGATGGGGTAGATGATGGGGGCCATGTACATGAGCGCCATTGAGCCTGCCTGGTACATGTGCGAGACGTCCTCAAAGTAGACTGCAAGGGCGGAGAGGGCCAGCGAGACGCCCAGGGTGAAGACCGCAATGACCACGAACGCCACCGGCAGGAAGAGGATCGCCGGCCGGATCGGGGCTCCCACCACGAGCATGATGGCGAAGAGCGGGACGTAGGCGAGGGCCAGGTTGACCAGACCCGACAGGGTTGTGGACACGGCGAAGATCGTCTTGGGCACCCGCACCCGCTTCATGAGGGCGCCGTTCCAGGCCAGCGAGGTCATCGAGGTGATGGTGGTCTGGGCGAAGAACGTCCACACCAGGTACTCGGACAGGAAGTAGACCTGGTAGTGGTCGATGTCGAACTTGAAAATGGTGGCGAACACGAGGGTGAAGATCACCATCGTGATCAGCGGGTTGAGCATGGTCCAGAAGAAGCCGAGTACGGACCGCTTGTAGCGCACGGTGAGGTCACGGCGCACCAGGTTGGCCAGTAGGTTGGCGAAGGCGCCAAGCTCGCGCAGCTCGGCCACGAAGCTCTGGCGGTGCCGAGAAGTATTATGTAGTACAGGGACTTCTGTCGCAGCCACCGAGGGATTCTAGCACAGACCCGGGCGGGTGATCGCAGCGATGATCCTTGGCGCCGAGTGTCCGTCGCCGAAGGGGTTGGGGGTTGCCCGCAGGCGCTCGCGACGCACCTCGTCGTCGAGGAAGGAGCGGGCGTGGGCGAGGATCGCCTCCGGATCAGTGCCTGCCAGCACACCCCAACCGGACTCCAGCAGCTCTGGCCGCTCGGTCTCGTCGCGCAGCACCACCACCGGCACGCCGAGGCTGGGCGCCTCCTCCTGGACGCCGCCGGAGTCGGTGAGCACCAGCCGCGCCCGGGCCAGCAGGGCGAGGAACTCGGGGTAGGGGAGCGGCGCCACCAGGTCGACCCCCGGGAGGCCGCTGAGGCGCGCGCGCGCCGGGCCGTCGACGGCCGGATTCGGGTGGACCGGGTAGACCACCCGCAGCCGACCGGCGCGCTCCCGGGCGAGAGCCGCCACCGCGTCGAGCATGCGTGCAAGGGGCGCTCCGAAGGACTCGCGGCGGTGCAGCGTGACCAGCGCCAGAGGAGTCTCGCCCACGGCCCTCGGGGGCGGGTCCGGGAGCACCATGCGCACTGCGTCGACGACGGTGTTCCCCACTACGAGGACGCGTCGGTCCGGAACCCCCTCGCGCTGAAGATTGGCGGCGGCGTGGCGCGTGGGGGCGAAGTGGAGCGTCGCCAGCGTGCTGATCGCCCTCCGATTGAGCTCCTCGGGGAATGGCGCGGCGAGGTTGCCGCTGCGCAGGCCTGCTTCCACATGGGCGACAGGAATCCGGGCGTAGAAGGCGGTCAGCGCAGCCGCCAGAGCCGAGGTCGTGTCGCCTTGTACGACGACCCAGTTTGGTGTGACGCGTTCGAGCACCGGTGGCATCGCGGAGGCGACTGCCGCCAACACCTCTGCAGGTGTCTGCCCGGCTTTCATGATGTCGAGATCGACGTCGGGCACCAGAGCGAAAGGAGCCAGAGCCTGGTGCAGCAGTTCACGGTGCTGCGAAGTGGCGATCACGGTAGTGGCGGTTCCCTGGTTTCGCAGAGCCGCCACCACCGGGGCGAGCTTGATCGCCTCCGGACGTGTCCCGATCACCACCGCAACGCGGCAGGCTGTGTCCACGGGTCGCATTGTCTCAGCGCCGTCGTGCCCAGAGCCAGCCGGTGAGGGCACGGGGCACGAGGAGCACCGCCGCAGCCCAGGCGACGACCAGGCTGAAGACTCCGCGGAGCTGGTCGCGTCGGCCGACGAGGTGGAGGGCGCTATCCGAGAGCGCTGTGGCCGCCAGCAGGCATGCCGCGCTCAGGGCCGCGGCAGCGGGGAGGCCCGGCGAAGGCAAGACCAGGACGAGGGTGGCGAGCGCCATGCGGAGCGGAACAGTGAGAGAGAGTGGGCGAGCTCCGACCTCCCCCATGAACCCAAGAGCTTCCAGGGGCCGTTGTCGCAGCAGTCGGAGCAGGGCCCGGGGATGGCGAAAGGGGAGAGTGAGCTGACCTACCAGCCAGCGCGCTCGCTGGCGAGCGGCCCCAACGCACTGCTGCGGCTTGTGGTCGAGAACCCTGGCATCGGCAGGGCCCATGACCAGGCGAGCGCCGCGAGCGGCCAACAGCACAGACATCTCCAGGTCATCCACCAGGGTGCAAAGGTAGGGCGCCACCGCGCGAAACGCCTCCGGCCGCAGGGCGAAGCCGGTCCCTCGCAAACGCACGGTCCAGCCCAGGACCTCGCGGCCGCAGTCCTCGCGACGCTGCGCGAGACCCTCGGAGAGGGCTGCTGCCTGGCCCAGCCCCTCGCCCACGCCGCACAGGAACGCCTGGGCGCCGTCTGCGCCCTCGGGAATCGCGAAGCGCTCGAAGAAGCCCTCGCTGAGCTCCGAGCCCACGTCGAGGAGGAGCACCCATGCGGCGCCGTCGAGCAGGCTCGCCGAACGCTCGGCGACCCATGCCAGCGTCGCCGCTTTGGAGGGCCCGGGCACGTCCTTGACCACGACCCGGGCATGCCAGCGTTGGGCCACCGCGGCGGCCTCCGGATCGTCTCCATCGAGGATCACGATGGTCTCCACGGGACGTTCATTGGCGGCGCTCGCGATCGACCGCAGTGTCGGGTCCAGGGCACTGCCTTCGGACCGGGCCGGTACCAGCACAACCCAACGGTCGGCGGAGTCCGGGGTCGGCACGGATCGGACGGGCCGCCAGCGCCTCGAGGCGGCGAGGAGGATGAGGCGGTAGAAGGAGTCCACCACCGCCGGCACGGCGAGGATGAGCCACAGCGGACTCACAGCCCGAGCCCTCCGTGCCGGACGGACGGTCGTGGCCGGCGGGTCCGGGGAAACCTCACCTCAATCCACCGGGCTCGTTCTGCTCGAAGAACCGTTCGCAGTTTCATTTCGTTCAGCGGTAATGTACTCCATCTCATCGCATGGTGCCAGTGATCTCGGTCATTCCGAGCCGACGCGACACGGCCTCCGGGCGGTTAGCCCGCACTATTCACCGGGGTTCGTTGCGAGGCCGGCGAGGTGCTGTACAGAGCGGGGTTTTTGAACCGAGGGGCGCGGAGGCGTACTGGACAGTACGTTGAGCACCACGAGGTGAGAAAGCATCGCTGGGTGCAGTACATCGCCGGCCGCAGCAGAAGTCTGGTGAATAATGCGGGTTAGAATCGCAGGATGGGAAGCAGACTCACAGGGAGGCGGCGACGGCCGGTTTTGGCGCTGCTGCTGGTAGGGTCCGTGGCGGCGGCGTGCCGGCAGCCGCCGGCCCCACCGCCGGAGTTCCGGGTGGGGTTGGTGAGCGCGCCTGCCTCGCCCTTGGCGGTCGCGGGTCTAGCGGGTCTGCAGGATGTGAGGCGTGAGCTGGGCGCGGCCGTGATCGTCCGAAGCGAGACCGATGAGGCAGGCCAACGCCAAGCGCTGCGCGAGCTGGGCGGAGCTGGCCTCGACGTGGTGTTCTGCGTCGGTGACGGCATCGCCGATGTGGTCTACAGCGAGGCGCCTGCCAGCCCCAACACCGCATTCGTGGTGCTCGACGGGGTCGTGCATGGCGGCAACATCGCCGGGGCCGTGTTCCGCGCCCAGGAGGGCGGCTTCCTCGCCGGGGTGCTCGCCGCCCACGCCGGCGGCGGAGGTCCCCCCGGCGTGCTGCTGGAGGGTCGCGCCGGCCCCTGGGACGACGCCCTGGCGAAGGGGTTCGTCGAGGGCTTCCGCAACGAGCACCCCGGAGTCATGGCGGTGCGGGGGCAGGGACCGGGAGCGGCAACTGAGCTCGCGGCCGCCGGCGTCACCATCGCGCTGGCGCCTGCCAACTTGCCGGGAGCCGGAATGCTCGAGCGCTGTCGTGAGGCCGGGGTGACCCTGGTGCCGGCGCGAGCCGAACCGCTGACGGTGCTCCCCGAAGGGGTCGCTGCGGTCGTGGTGGTGAACGTGCCCGAGGCCATGCTACGGATCGCCCGCGAGGTCCGAGTTGGACAATTCCGCGGTGGTACCTACGGCTTCGACCTCGGCTCGGGGGTGGTGGACCTGGTGGTCAACCCGGCGTGGTCGGAGGCCCGCGACCCCGTCGTCCGGCAGGCCCTGGACGACGCCCGCGCGGGCATCACCGCCGGCATCGTCGAGGTCGAGCAGCTGGGTATCGGTACGGGCTGAATCTCTTCCTGCTAGTGGAGCCGCACCTCCAGGCGAAGCGGCGCTTGGTGTGGGTCGTCGGGTACCAGGTCGATGTGGGCGAGCCAGGCCAGGCCCTCCGGGGGACGTGGCGGCGTGCGAGCCAAAGCCAGTCGAAGCGCGGTCGGATGGTCGGGGTAGAGGGTGATCTCCGGGCCCTCGTCCTGGCTTACCTCCACAGGCACCTCCTCGCGGTAGCGGCGAGTCTCCTCCACCTCGAGATGCCACACGGGCTCGGCCAGATCGGGGTCGGCGGTGGCGGCGAGAACATCTAGGGTGTAGGTGGCGCCCGCCTCTGCATTGGCAGGCGGTTGGAAGCTGAGGTCCAGACGCCGGTTCGTGAATCCGTCCTGCAGCATCGGTGTCCCGTCGGCGTCGAGCACTCGGACCGCGACGTCGGTGAACAGCGACCAGTCGGCCGCCGGCATCTTGAGCGTCAGGTCGATGACGGACTCCTCCGGCGCGAGGCGAAGCTCGCGGGTGAAGCGGCTGCCGTGTACGGTCTCGTTGCTGCTTCCCCAGGCGCCGGCCACGCTGCCGGTGGCGCGTCCTCGCCAGATGGCGTCGAGGCCGCTGGTCACCTCCACCGTCGCCCGTGGCGCCGAACCGGCGGGCTGCGTCACGGTGACCGTGTCGGCGGTGGGCCGAGCCAGAGGGAAGGCGAGGAGCTCGACATCGGCGTCCACGGGACCCCGGTTGGCGGCGGCGCCCACCACGTCGAGCTCCCACACACCCGCATCGGGGCGCGGGCTGCCCACCTCGAAGGTGGCGGTGGCGGTCTGGGCGGTCAAGCGGGCCCTTTCAACGCGTCGTCCCTCGGGGTCGAAGAGGAAGGCATCGGCACGGCGGCCGCCCATCGCTTCGGGCAGCTTCACCGTGGCGGTGATGCCGCCTATCCAGGGCGCCACCCGGAAGAACACCCTGCCCACCTCGGTCGGGCCGAGGTGCTCCAGGCGCTGGCGGGCGCGTCCTTCGCCGTCGAAGGCCACCGGCACCGTCACCGCTACGGGCACCGCCAGCTCGGGTCCAACGATCTTCCGCTCGGCCGCTGACAGCGTGTGGTCGTAGGCGAGGATCCGGGTCTGGTAGAGGCCGGGTCGCCTCAGCGCGGCCGGTGCGAAGCGCAGCGGGATCACCGCCGGGCGCTCCTGCTTGACGTAGGTCGCGGTCGTGTCGAGGGCCACCCAGTCGGTGGCGCCTTCGAGGTCGAACGAGCGGTAGAAGCGGCGCACCACCGGGTCGGGGGTGGCAGCCGGGAAGTCCGGCACGATCTTCACTACCTGCAGGTTCGGAGGGTGCGGGTAGAAGTCGCCGCGGTAGAAGACCGCCGGGCCGGTTCCTCCCGGCATCTCCGGCGAGGGCGTGGTGACGGTGTACTGGAGAGGCTCGTCGGCCCCGCGGGTAGCGAGTATGCGGTAGGCCTCCCAGGCGGCGGGCACGTCGGCCATCCCCGGGCCCTGGTCGAGGGGTCCGTAGCCGGGCAGTGGTCGCGCGGTGCGCTGGAACGCGGCGCGCATCAGTGCCCGTCGAAGCGGTAGCTTGGCGGCGACGGCAGCGGAATCGAGGAGGGCGCAGGCTCCGGCCATCTGCGGCGCCGCCATGGAGGTGCCGCGAAAGACGTCGGCAGTCTCCCAGTCGGGCACCGACGAGGAGGCGAACCCTGGGGCGATCACGTCGGGCTTGGCCAGCTCGCCGCCGCGGGAGGAGAAGGAGAAGATACGGTCGGCAGGCAGGTCGAAGCCGTACACCACGGCCGCCGTGGAGCGGGCGAGCGCGGCGCCCACGGCCATCACCTGGTGGGCTGCTGCGGGGAGACCGACGGTGGAGAGCCCGGGTCCCTCGTTCCCGGCCGATACTGTCGCCGTCACCTCGGAGTGGTCGGTCAGGAGGCAGTCGATGAGGTGCTCGGCGATGGCGGTACCCTCGTCCTCCGAGCCCACACCGTAGGACATCTGGATCACCAGCGGCATCTTCAGCTCGGCGGCACGGTCGACCGCGTAGCGCCAGGCTTCGAGCATCGAGCCCGGGGTGGTGGCGCCCCCCGACAGGGCGCCGCTGCCGATCTTGAGGGCGAGCAGCTGCGCTCCGGGGGCGATCCCGTTGAAACCGTCCTGCCCGTTGAGCCGGTAGCCGGCCGCGATCCCGGCCACGTGGGTGCCGTGGGCGTTGTCGGCGAAGAAGAACGCAGCCCGCTTCTCGTCCGGCCACAGGTTGAGCGCCACGGTGACGAGGTCGGCCTCGGCGTGCTGGTCGTGGCCCGCCATGTGGAACGTCTGGCGCGACACGGAGAAGTCGTAGACGGGAGTCTCGCCGGTGAGGTCGCCGTCACCGTCGGTGTCTACGAAGGCCACCCATGCCCCCCCCCCGGGGGTTCCGGCTGGGCGGTAGGTCACCATGCCGAAGACGTCGTCGCTGCTGCCGTTGTTGTTGAGGTCGCTCATGGCGGCGCCGCGCAGTCTCTCCTCCCGGAAGTAGCCCACCAACACCTCGGCCCCCTCCGCCGGCGCCGGGTCGAGCCTGCCGGCCCCGTAGAGCCAGCGCCCGTCCGCGCTGTGCCAGGCCGCGCCGTGCTCATCCTCGGAGCGCTCGGCGGGCTCGAGTTCAATTCGGCCCTCGCTGCTGAAATCGCGGGCGTCGAGCACCTTGGGTTTGCCGTCCGGGGTTTCAGCGAGCCCGGGCAGACCCAGCTCCACGCCGGAGTCGCAGACGGCGATGAGGACTCCGCGTCCGTCCCACTCGGGGTGGGCGGCCAGGAAGCGGTCGGCCCCGATGGTGCTGGTGGACAGGAACTCCCACGACACCTGGGACCACCCGACGGCCTCGAGACCGAAGGCGACGGCAGTGAAGCAGAGGGCGAGGAGCACACGGCGCATGGCGACCTCCCGCCGCAGACAGCGGCATCCCAGGATGCCATGGACGGTGGCGGTGTGGACACCGCGTGGCGGAGGCGAGGGGATGGCGTGGCATGGTCGCGGGCTGTGGTCCGGAGTCACACCGGTGCGCGCGTCTGTCCCGGTATACTCGGCGCATGACGACCGACGACGCCGAGCGTTGCCCGCACTGCGACGGAACCGGCTGGCTGCTGGTGGAGGAGGACGGCGCCGAGATGGTACGCCGTTGCGAGTGCGCGGAGGCCACCCGTCGTGAGCGCCTCCTCCACGAGGCCGGGATCCCCGCCCGCTACCGCCACTGCAGCCTCGCCAACTTCGAGATCTGGAACAAGGACGACCCGACCCTGGACAAGGCCCGCCGATCGGTCCAGGAGTTCGTCGAGCTCTACCCCACAGTGGAGAAGGGCCTCCTTCTCATGGGTGGGGTCGGCACCGGCAAGACCCACCTGGCGGTGGCGGCGCTGCGCGAGCTCATCGAGAGCAAGGGTGTGCGCGGCCGCTTCGCCGACTTCGCCTCGCTGGTTCTCGAGATCCAGATGACCTTCGACGGTTCCGGCTCCAGCCGCGAGCTCCTCGCGCCCCTCATCGCCGCCGAGGTGCTGGTGCTCGACGAGCTCGGCGCCGGCAAGATGACCCCTTGGGTCTCGGACCTGCTGTACTACCTGGTGAACAGCCGCTACCTGGAGGGTCGCGTCACCCTCTTCACCACCAACTACTCCGACTTCGAAAGCCAGAAGCGCAAGGGCGGCGAGGAGTCCCTCACCGACCGGGTGTCGGCGCGGATCCGCTCGCGCCTGTACGAGATGTGCCGGCGGGTGGAGCTGCGCGGCAGCGACTACCGGTTTCGCGTGATCGCCCACTTCGACGAGCGGGGTGGCCGGTGAGACGCCTGCTGCCGTTGCTGGCGGCGCTGATGATGGCCGCGTGCGCCACGATGCCGCCGCCACGGGGCGCCGCGCCCGCGCCGCCGGTGGAGGCACCGGCCGAGCCGGCAGCCACCCCCGAGCCCATGCCGGAGGCCGGGCCCGTGCCCGAAGGGGTGGCGGTGGTCGAGCCCGCGGCCGAGCTGCCGCCGGCCCCGCCCGCGCCGGCGCCCGCCCCGGTGAGCGACGTCGAGGCGCCGCTGGTGCGGGTGCTCCTGGAGCGCAGCAGCGGTCCGCTGGAGCTGCCCGAGCCGGGGCGCCCCTACCAGGTGGCCTGGGCGGGGGGCAGCCAGTGGCTGTGGGGGCCGTTGGTAGTGCGCCGGACCAGCAGCGTTCGCTGGCAGGTGGCGGCGTATGCAGACGCCGACGCGGCCGCAGCCGTCGCCGCCCGGTTGCAGACCGAGCTGGGCTCAGCGGGCGAGGTGACCATCGAGCCGGGCTCGGACGGTCTGCGTCGCATCCGCGTCGGCCTTGCCGGCAGGCTGGATGATGCGGCCGGCCGCCTGGCGGTGTTGGGCTTTCCCGATGCGTTTTCGGTATCGGGCTCCGCGGTCCTGCGGGTGGCGGGGACGGCGGGCGGCACCGTGGAGAGCGCGGGTGAGATGGTGCTCCAGCCGGCTGGTGACTGGCCGGTCTCGGTGGCCGGCAAGCGATATCGTGGCCGCCTGCGGCTGCGTCTCGGCACCGGCGGCATCCTCGTCGTCAATGAGCTCAATCTCGAGGCCTATCTGCGGGGGGTGGTGCCGGCGGAGATGGGCCCGCACAGCTTCCCCGAGCTCGAGGCGCTCAAGGCCCAGGCGGTGGCTGCGCGCACCTACGCGGTCGCCCACCTGGGCGACCATGCCGACGAGGGCTACGACCTCTGTGACTCTCCGGCCTGCCAGGTCTACGCTGGCATCGATGCCGAGCACGGCCTCACCGACCGCGCGGTGAAGGAGACGTCCGGTCTGGTGGCCACCTACCAGGGCGCCCCCATCGACGCCATGTACACCTCCACCTGCGGCGGGCACACCGAGGACGCCGGGCTGCTCTTCCCCGATCGCGCTCAGCCCTACCTGAAGGGTGTGGTGTGTGCGTGGGAGCGCCCCCTCGAGCTCGCGGGTACCGGACGCGACGGGCCCTGGGTCAGCCGCCGGCGCTTCACCGCCCTCCTCGGAGCGGCGGCGCTGGGCCTCGATGCCGCGGCCGCCCCGAACGAGGTGGTCCAGCAGCTGGCGGCTCACTGCGGCGGAAGTCCGGTAAGGCTCGGTGCCGATCCCGACCTCAGCTCCGTCGAGCGGGCCCTGCTCCTGGCCGGCGGCCTCGACCAGGCAGTGACGGTCATGGCACCGGCCCGCGTTCCCGATCCGCTGGCGTGGCTTGCCGATCTTTGGGAGGTGGAGCTGGAGCCGCCCGGCGACGACTGGCGCGACGGCTGGGTCCTCGAGGCGGCCCTGGCGGTGCTTCAGCTGCAGGGTGTGGTGCAACTGGACTCCGGGGAGGCGGTGCCGCGACCGGACGGGGTGGGGATCTATCCGCGCCGGGCGGAGCGCTCCGAGCCGCTGCCCGAGAAGCTGCCGCTGTGGGAAGGGTTCTCCGCCAGCGTCCGCCCGGTGGCTCGTGCGGAGGTGCTCCCGGGGACCGCGCTGGAGCGCGTACGCATGGGGGATACCCTCCTGGCGTTGATCGTGCAGCGGCAGCGTGGGGACGGCGCGGCCGACCGTCGCTCGGCCTGGCGCAGCTGGGCGCGGGAGCGCAGCTGGCGCGAGCTGGAGTCCGCACTGAGCGTGCCCGACCTGGAGCGGCTCGAGGTCACCGAGCGGAGCCCATCCGGTCGCGTCATCGGGCTTGCAGCGGTCGGGCGCTCAGGAAAGCGGCGCGAGTGGCACGGCTTCGACGTGCGTCGCGCCCTCGATCTTCCCGAGACCCTGTTCACCTTTCACGTGTTCCGCGGTCCCGATGGTAGCCGCCGGGTCCGCTTCCTCGGTCGCGGCTGGGGTCACGGGGTGGGGCTCTGCCAGAACGGGGCGTACGGTCTCGCCCGGGCCGGGCGTGACTTCGCCGCCATCCTCCGGACCTACTACACGGGCATCGACATCGTGCAATGGGTGGGCAGGAGAGATGTCAGCGCTCTAGTCAAAAATTGAACAGCCGCTTGAGAGAGGCGACACCGTCGAGTAAAATGCGCGGGCCGGATCCGAGAAGGAGGCGCCCGTGGACTTCGAGCTGACCCAGGACCAGCTGGCCATCCGTGACATGGTGCGCGACGTCGCACGCGGCGAGATCGCGCCGCACTCGGCCGCGTGGGACGAGGGCGAGGTGTTCCCCCGCGAGCTCTTCCGCCAGCTCGGCGAGCTGGGTCTGCTGGGGGTTCTGATCCCCGAGGAGTATGGCGGCGCCGGGCTCGGCTATGTAGAGTACGCTACCATTCTGGAGGAGATCGGCGCCGTGGACGGCGGTGTGGTGCTCAGCGTTGCGGCGCACAACTCGCTGTGTACAAATCACATATACCTGTACGGCTCGGACGGGCAGCGGCGCGATTTCCTGCCGAGGCTGGCCTCGGGCGAGTGGATCGGCGCCTGGGCGCTCACCGAGCCCCAGGCCGGCTCCGACGCCGCCGGCACGCTGACCACGGCGCGCCGTGATGGTGACGAGTGGGTGCTGAACGGCTCCAAGAACTTCATCACGCACGCGACGGTGGGCGACGTGGCAGTGGTCATGGCGCGCTCCACCGACGCCCCTGGGCACCACGGGATCTCGGCCTTCATCGTGCCCTTCGACCGGCCGGGGGTGGGCCCCGGCAAGAAGGAGAACAAGCTCGGAACCCGCGCCTCGGACACCTCCTCCCTGGTTCTGGAGGACTGCCGGATCCCGGCCGGCTACCTGCTGGGCGAGGAGGGCGAGGGCTTCATCCAGGCGATGACGGTGCTCGACGGCGGCCGTATCTCCATCGCCGCCATGGCGGTGGGCATTGCTCGCGGCGCCCTCGATGCCGCGGTTGCCTACGCCCAGGTTCGGGAGCAGTTCGGCCGGCCGCTGGCCTCCTTCCAGCTCACCCAGCAGAAGCTCGCCGACATGGCCACCGCGGTGGACGCGGCGCGGCTGCTGACCCTGCGCGCGGCGGCGCGCAAGGCGGCCGGGCACCATACAACCAGGGAGTCGGCAATGGCCAAGCTGTACGCCTCGGAGACGGCGGTGAAGGTGGCCGAGGAGGCGATCCAGATCCACGGCGGCTACGGTTACGTCAAGGACTACCCGGTGGAGCGGGCGTGGCGAGACGCCAAGCTCTGCACCATCGGCGAGGGCACCTCGGAGATCCAGCGCCTGGTGATCGCCCGCGAGCTCCTGCGCGAGCTCGGGGGAGGGTCGTGACCTCTGGTGAGCTTGCGGACGGGGTGCGGGCGGCGGCGCCGCGCGCCCTGGCCCGCGCTTTGACGGTGGTGGAGTCCGGCGGGCCGGCAGCGCGCGAGCTGCTCGCCGCCCTCGGCGGTGCGGTCGGACCTAGCCACGTGGTGGGGATAACGGGTCCGCCCGGGGCCGGCAAGAGCACACTCGTGGAGCGCCTCGGCCTCGAGCTGGTGGCCCGTCACGGACGCCTGGCGGTGCTGGCGGTGGATCCCTCGAGCCCGTTCTCGGGCGGCGCCATCCTCGGCGATCGCGTGCGCATGGGCCGCCTCGCGGCGACGCCCGGCTGCTTCGTTCGCTCCATGGCCACCCGCGGTGCGCTGGGCGGGCTCACCGCCGCCGCGGCGGACGCGGTGGACGTGTTCGCCGCGGCCGACTTCCCGCTGGTGGTGGTGGAGACGGTGGGCGTCGGGCAGGATGAGGTCGACGTGATGCACCTGGCCGACACCGTGGTTCTTACCCTGCCGCCGGGGTTTGGCGACGACATCCAGGCGGCGAAGGCCGGCGTGATGGAGATCGCCCACGTGTTCGCGGTGACCAAGGCCGACCTGCCCGGAGCCGAGCGGGTGGCGGCGCAGATCCGCGCCGCGCTCGAGCTGGCGCCCCCCGGCTCGTGGCACCCCCGGGTGGTGCGGGTGTCGGCGACCGAGGGGCAGGGCATCGATGAGCTTGCCGACGCCCTGGCGGAGCACCGCGAGCACCTCGGCGCCGGCGGGCGACGCGAGGAGGCGCGCACGGCGCGGGCTGAGCGGCGCCTCGAGCGGGCGGTCGAGGACCTCGCCTGGCGTCGCCTGAAGGCGGAGAACGCCGGAGCCGTGGACGGGGCGGTGGTGGGAGTCCGCGACGGCGCCCTCGATCCCTACACCGCCGCCGAGGACCTGCTGGCGAAGCTCGAGAGCGGAGCGTAACGGCGGGGGCCGATGGCCGCGATCGCCACCGGAGCAGGTTCCCTCCGGCGGGCGTGCCGTCCTTGACGTCTTCCCTGGAGCACCGACTCCTTCGAGGCGCGTTGGCGGGAAGCGTCAAGGGGGGCAACCACGGCCCTTGGCGCTCGGAGCAGCTTCCCCGGAAGACCAGGTAGGCGACTCGGCGCTGGGACCCGGGAGCGGCCTCGTTGCCGTTTGCCTGCTCACGCCATTGCCGCTCCCGGAGCCGCGCCGACGGGCGGTGTAGCCGCCCGGGAGCCGGTGCTGGGAGCATCAGTGATCGGTGCGGTGGTTACGCCAGCAGCGACGGTGTCCGTATTTGGGCTCGTCGCACGAAGTGCCGCCGCCCCACAACCTGTCATCCTGAGCAAGCAGAGGTCCGCAGGGCCTGAGCGTGTCGGAGGATCTCCCCGGAGAGCGCTGGTGGTGACGGGGCAGGTCCGGCTGCAGGTTGGCGACGGCTGCGTCCAGGAGATCCTTCAACTCCGGTCCCGCCGGGTGGCGGGACCTCCGCTCAGGATGACAGGTTGGGTTGGACGGCGTCGGTGGCCGGGACCGGGACCGCGACCGGGACCGCGACCGGGGCGGGGGCCGATGACAGGGGCCGGAGCGTCTGCCGGGCGGGTGGGGGAGCGTTTCCCGTCCTCCCTCTTCCATCTGCCGTGGGTGGGCGGGGGCCTCCCAGTTGCCACGGCCCCGCCCGCTGGCCTAATGTGGCGCTGGAGGGAGGCCCGGGATGAGTGCCACGAAGCTGGATCACATCGGGATCGCAGTCGCTTCGCTGGAGGAGGGGTTGGGCGTGTACGAGGCGCTCGGTCTGACCATGGCCGGGGCCGAGGAGGTCCCAGGCCAGAAGGTCCGGGTCGCGTTCCTTCCCCTGGGGGACACCCGGCTCGAGCTCCTCGAGCCCACCGTGGAAGACTCGCCCATCGCTAGGCACCTGGAACGACGCGGCCCCGGTCTCCACCACCTCTGCTTCGAGGTTCCCGATATCCGTGCCGCCATGGCGGGGCTCGCAAGGGCAGGCTACTCCCTCCTCTCGGACGAACCCCAGCAAGGCGCGCACGGTGGTCTGGTGTGCTTCGTTCACCCCAAGTCTGCCGGGGGTGTGCTGGTCGAGCTGTCACAGCCCCCGCCGGCGGAGGAATGAGCATGTCGTCGGTGGGCGAGGGCGCCCTGGTGCTGATGCACTGCGGCAGTCCCCGAGAGAAGCTGTGGGGTCTGTTGCTGCGCCTGGACGCGGTTGGCGTTGTCCTGCGCGGCCTCGACCTCAACTCGGTGGAGGACTGGATGCGTCAGGAGTCCGGCGGTGGCGAGGATCTCATCAGCCCCTCGACGCTGTTCGTCCCCATGCATCGGGTGGAGCGGCTCTACCTGGACGAACGCTCGGGGGTCGCCGAGAGCATCGCCGAGCGCTTTCGAGCGATGACCGGCCGCGATGCCCGCGATGTGCTCGAGGAGAGCACGTGAGGCGAGCGGTTCTCGCCTTTGCCGCGCTCTTGGTTTCCGTCGGTTGCGGGCGCCAGGCGCCACCGCCTCCCGGAGGCGGCGTCGTGCTCTGGCGGAGCGAGGTGCCGTCGCCACGCTTCCCGGTTCCCCCCGAGGCGGTCTGGATGCCGCACTACCAACGCCTGCGCATGGCGCTGGCGGCCGAGGGTGGGGGACGCCAGCAGTGGGTGTGCTACCGAGGTGGTCCTTTCGACGAGGTCGTCGCCTTCTACGCACCGCTTTATCGGGTCGACCCCGCCGCAATACCGGTGACGCGAGAGCCGGCGGCCGCCTTCTTCACCACGGTGCGTACCATTTCCGCCCGGCTCGGTGCCGAGATTCCCGCCCAGGCTGGGGTCAAGGGGATGGTGCGGCGGGCCGGTCTGCCGCAGCGCGCAGGTCTTCCCAGCCTCCTCCTTGAGTCGCCGTTCCCCAACCCGGGCACTGGCCGCGCCGACGGGGGCACGTTGATCAGCCTCGACTGGCGGGAGCCAGGGGGCACGAGCTGAGCGTGCGCCGGGTACTCGTCGTCGTGGCGCTGCTGGTGGGGTCGGCCGTGCCGGCTGCCGCGCAGTTCACGTCGCAGCTCGACGTGGGCGCGGTCGTGGTGCCGGTGACCGTGAGATCGCGCTCAGGGCGCATTGTCAAGGAGCTTCCCGGCAAGCGGTTCCACCTCTTCGTCGACGGCATGGAGTTCCCCATCGAGGACGTGGTGCCCGAGTCGACGCTACCGGTGAGCCTCGGATTCATCCTCGACACCTCCGGCTCCATGGGCGGGCACAAGTACCGGGCCGCGAGCCGCCTCATCCTCGCCTTCCTGGAGGGACGGCGCCCGGGTGACGAGATCGCGCTCTGGACCTTCGGGGACGACCGCGTACGCGAGCGCTTTCCCTTCGGTATGGACTGGGACCTCCTGCCGCGCATCCTCGGCAGCATCACGCCGTGGAGCACCACTGCCCTGTACGACATGGTGCGGCGGGCGCCGGAGGTGATGGCCAAGGCTCGCAACGGCCGGCGCGCCGCCATCCTGCTGACCGACGGTGTCGACAACGCGTCACAGCTGAGCCACGACGAGGTGACGGCGCTGGTCCGGCAGCTCGCCACTCCGGTGTACGTGGTCGGCGTGGAGCCGCCGCCGGAGACGGTGGCGGCCGGGGGGCCCACCTACGAGGAGGTGCTCCAACGTATCGCCGAGGGCAGCGGCGGCCGCTACGAGCGTGTGCCCGACTTGGAGGACATGCCCGATGTGGCCGAGGGGCTGCTGCGCGAGCTGGGCTCCCGCTTCATCCTCTCGTTTGAGACGTCGGGGCTCGGCGTCGCCAAGTGGCGCAAGATCGAGGTCCGGGTGGACGGCTATCAGGCAACGGCGCGGGAGGGCTACGTCGGTACCTTGCCGTGAGGCAGGGGCGGGGTCTCCACCACGCAGCGTGGCGGCCCCGGCGCCCGCGACCCGGCGCGGGACAAGGGAGGGGTCATGGAGCGGATCTTCTTCATTCTCGGCGGTGTTCTCGGCGCCCTGGGCGTGATCGCCGGAGCCTTCGGCGCCCATGCCCTGCGGCAGCGGGTGAGCCCGGATCTCGTGGCGGTGTGGGACACGGGGGCGCGCTACCACCTGGTCCACGCGCTGGCGCTACTGGCAGTGGCCTGGGCGGTGGGCCGCTGGCAGCATCCGGCTCTCGGGGCGGCAGGCTGGCTCTTCGTCGCCGGCATCGTCGTGTTTTCGGGGAGCCTCTACCTGTTGACCGCCACCGGAGCGCGCTGGCTCGGCGCGATTACGCCCCTCGGTGGGCTCTGCTTCATTGTCGGCTGGCTGGCCCTGGCTTGGGGGGCGTGGCGGGCACCTTGATCCGCCGCAGGCCGGAGACGGGCCCGATCGGCGCCCAGGCAAAGACCGCGGACCCCGGAGCGACCGGGGCCCGCGGTGGGTGGTTCGGCCGCGAGCGTCAGGAGATGAAGGCAGTGGGCTTTGCGTGGCGCAGCCGTCGTTTCTGCTGGCCGCTTCCGTTCCCCCCGGTGAGGGGGAATCCGGTCTCCGGGTCGCGCAGCTGGACGGTGATACCGGTGGCGAGGTGGGTAATCGACAGGGTCACCAGGAACGAGGTGCCGTCGCACTCCACCGGCGCGTAGGTCACCTCCAGCTCGGTGCCGGGTGCGAGATCGAGGCCGGAGGCGTCGATGGCCCAGTAGGGTGACGCCACCAGCTCCAGCGCTTCGCCGTCCACCGTGAGCACCAGAACCGGAGCGCCCTGGCCGGAAGCTCCCGTGAACGACTCGACGACCCCGGTGACGGTGATCGCACTGGAGGTGTCGGCGCCGTTCGACGAGCAGTGTTGCTGGAAGAGCTGCGGATTGCCCCACGGTCCGCCGCCCTCACCGCCGTTCGCGCCGCGCCCTGTCCATACCGGTGCTCCGTCGTCGTCCCGCAGGACGATGCTCACTCCGGTGTCGAGATTGTCCACCCAGATGGCCACGGCGTTGGCCGAGCAGGTCGGGCAGCTGAAGGCGAGCAGGCTCACCTCGTCACCAGCGCGCACGCTGAAGCCCTCCTGCTCGAGGTACCAAATAGGGGCAAGGCCCACCTCGACCTCGCCCAGGTCGGGATCCTGGACCAGGATGACGGGCAGGCCGGAGCCGAAGCCGGCGAGAACGGCGGTCACCGTTCCGGAGACCTGGAACGCGTTGTCGGGGTCGGCCCCCTGTTGGTTGGGCCCGCCCGCCGCGGCCACGGCGACGATGGCGAGGACGATGACGGTCGACAGCACGGTGCGTGACATTGTTTCCTCCTGTCGGGTCTCGCCGCGGCACCTATTGCCGCGGCACCCCTCTCAAGAGCACAGCACGTGCCAACGTCTCCGCCGGGGCGGACCGCGTACCGCCCGGCCGAACGGGTCGAAGTGACTCAGCCGCCGTGGCGGCCCGACCCACCACCGCGAGCGGCGGGCGCTTGAGGGGCGGCGGGTCCGGGGGGCCGTCCGGGGGCCGTGCCGGGACGTTGCTCCAGGTCCCGCGGCGATGCACCGCGGTCCCAGCTGGTGGCGTCAAGCCGATGGGGTCGGGGGAGGCCCGGGACGCTGTCCCGACGCACCGTGACCGCCTGCCCGGCGCCGACCATCACCGGCTCGCCCTGCCCGCTGCGTGACCGCACCTGCACCGTACCGGCGAAGACCGCCACGGTGGTGTCGCCACGCCGGTCCACCTCGACGCCGTACGAGGTTCCCCGGACGGCGAGCACGGCCGACGGCGTGGCGACGAGCCGTTCGCGATCGGGGAGACCGGCGAGGGCCTCGAGCAGGGCGCGCAGCCGGCCCCTCTCGACCTCGAGCAGCAGGCCGGGTTCCCCGTCCGCCAGACGGACGGTGGTTGCCCGTCCCAGCGCGAAGTGGGCGCGGGCGGCGGGCGACGAGAGCTCGGCCCGGGAGAACCACCCCGTACGCAGGCGGTCGCCGCCCTCCGGAGTGCTGCCAACGGCGAGTCTGGTGGTGGTGTCCTGGTGGAGCCGCACCAGCTTGCCGTGGACGGCCTCCACCCGATAGGTGGTAGAGGGTGGAGCGGTGGGTGCCGAGGAGACCAGCGCCGCGGCTACCACGAGGCCCACAATGGGTCGTCTCACGGTTCTTCCTCCGGTTCGGGAGTGAGCGGGATCGCAAGCCGTTTCGCCTTACGGTAAAGTGACTTGCGTTCGATGCCGAGGATTCTTGCCGCGTGGGTCCGGTTGCCGCCGCAGCGCTCGAGCACCGCCACGATGTGCAGGCGCTCGAGCTCCTGCAGCGTGAGGTCCCCGCCCACGGCGGCGGGGGCAGCCGCTGTCGCCGGCCCGTCGAGGAGCCGCCTCAGGCCCTGGGCGTCGGCGAGGGTGCCGAGGTCGACGCAGGCCCGCTGCACGAGGTTCTCCAGCTCACGCACGTTGCCCGGCCACGGGTAGCGACGGAGCACGTCGAGAGCCGCCTCGTCGGGGCCGGGAGCGAGGGCCGTGCCGAGACGATCCGCGGCGCCGCGACGGAAGTGATCGACCAGCAGCGGTAGGTCGTTGGGGCGTTGGCGGAGCGGTGGCAGCGTGATCTCGTAGCCGGCGAGGCGGAAGAAGAGATCCTCGCGGAAGCCCCCGGTGGCGGCGAGCCCGCGCAGGTCCCGGTGGGTGGCGGCCACCACGCGTGCGGTGACGTGGATCGCCGTTTCGCTGCCCAGCCTCCGCACCTCACCGTCCTGGAGGAAGCGCAGCAGCTTCACCTGGAGCGGCGGCGTGAGCTCGCCGACCTCGTCGAGGAACAGCGTGCCGCCGCTGGCCGTCTCCGCGGCTCCCCGCCGGTCCCGCAGCGCCCCGGTGAAGGCTCCGCGGACGTGGCCGAAGAGCTCGCTCTCCAGCAGCCCCTCCGGGATTGCGCCGCAGTTCACGGCGACGAAGGGCGCCTCCGGCGGGCGGCCGAACCGGTGGAGCGCACGGGCCACCAGCTCCTTGCCGGTCCCGGTCTCACCCTGGACCAGCACCGGCAACGGGAGGGCGGCGACCCTCGCCACCGCCTTGTACACCTCGACGATCGCCGGGTCGGTGCCGATGATCATGGTGGCCGGGCCGAAGGGGGGCTCGGCCACAGCGGTTCGCGACGGCGCGAGCGCCGAGCGCACGCGTTCGAGGAGGACGTCCAAAGAGACCGGTTTCGCCAGGTAGTCAAAGACCCCCGCCTCGTGGGCGGCGGCGGCGGTCTCCACCGTGCCATGGCCGGTCATCAGGATGACGCGGGCGTCCGGGGATGTTCCTTGGACCTCGGCGACCAGCTCGAGCGCTGTTCCGTCGCCGAGATAGATGTCCGTCAGTATCAGGTCGAAGAGATCCGTGTCGAGGTGCCGGCGGGCCGCGGTGGTCGACGCGGCCTCGGTGACGTGGTAGCCCTCCTTGCGGAGAGCCATGCTCGCCATTGTCCGCATTGCGGGATCATCCTCCACGACCAGGATCCTCTCGTGCATCAGGCGTCCTCCAGTGGGAGGCGCACGGTGAAGCACGCGCCGCCTCCCGGTCTATCGTCCACCGTGATGCATCCACCGTGCCACGTGACGACGTCTCGGACCAACGCCAGGCCGAGGCCCGAGCCCCCCGCCGCCCCCGGCGCCCGGTAGAAGCGCTCGAAGATCTGTGAGCGGGCGTCGGGGGAGATCCCGGGCCCGTCATCAGAGACCTCGAGAACGGCGTCGGTACCCTCGCAGCGCACCGTGACGTGAATGGCCGTGCCGGGGGGAGGGTGCTTGATGGCGTTTCCAACGAGGTTGTCGACCACCCGTTCGAGGAGGGTCGCGACCCCGGCCACGGGTGCCGGGCCACGGTCGTCCCAGCGCAGGTCCTGAGAGCGGCCGGCGGCGGCTCCGGCGAGCACCTCCAGACGCCCCCGCGCCACGACGGCGAGGTCGACGCGGGAGACCTCGCCCGGAGGCCGGCCCGCATCCAGCCTCTCGAGGTCGAGGAACGTGGAGACGGTCTGGCTCAGACGGTCTGCCTCGCCGCAGATGAGGGTGGCGACGCGGAGAACCTCGTCGCGGTCGAGCTCGTAGCGCTGGAGCATTCGGCCGAAGCCGGCGAGGGATCCCAGTGGGGTGCGGAGCTCATGGGAGATCAGCCGCTGCATCTCCCGGCGCCGCCGCTCCAGGGTGCGCTCGGCGGTGACGTCCCGGATCAGCCCGAGGAGGCCGTCGCGGAGCGGAGTGGTGCGCAGCTCGAGGTCCCGACCGTCGCGCTGGACGATCTGCGGATCGCCGTTCCCGGGCATCTCGCTGCGGAGCGGGGGGCCTCCCCAGAGGCGCGCAGCCGCAGGGTTCGACAGCACTGCGACGCCGGCGCCGTCCCAGAAGACGACGCCCTCGTCGAGGCCTTCCAGCAGGGCTCTCCGCAGGTCGAGGTCCCGGACCGCTTCGTCCTGGAGCTGCTGCACCAGGGACAGTCGCTCCGCGGCCCCCGCGGGCCGGTGGCGTGGCTCACCGGCGTCGCGGGACCGTGCAAGCCCGGCGAGTAGCTCGTCGGCCCGGCGGCGGGCCTGGCGGGACTCCGTTGCCTCGCGTACCACCGCGCTCGCAGCGACGGCGGTCAGCATGGTGACCGGCGGGGCGAGTCGGCCGGTAAGGTGAAGGAGGAGGGCGGCGGCTGCGAGGCCCGCGGCCGCCACGGCTGTCACGGCCAGGAGCCTGAGGCGGCCGTACCGGCTGCGCAGCACCTGAACCGCGAGTGCCAGCACCAGGCTCCAACCCAGCACGGACCCGATGCCGGCGGGTTGGAGCAGACCGCCCGAGACGAGGGCCGCCGTCGCCGAGGCGTGCACGAGGACTCCCGGTGCGGGTGTGGATCGGGCGATGGGAACGATGAGCTGGTCCGTGGCGCCCGTGGCGGTCACGCCGATGAAGACCACGCGCCCGGCGAGCAGCTCGGCGGGTACCCGGCCGGCGAGCAGCTCGCTCGCGCCCGCCGTCGGGATCGCGAACGGTGACGGCACGAAGTCGAGATGAAGGGGGGCCCCGGGGGCGAGCGCTGTGAGCCATCCGAGGTGCCGGGCGGCCGCAACGGCGAGCGCCGGCAGGGCGACGCCGTCGGCCTGCTTGGAGCTTGCGAGCGTCCGCACCACGCCGTCGGGACCGATCTCCGCGTGGCTGTGCGCGGCATGGGCCGCACCTCCGAAGCGCTCGAGGGGCAGGAGCCAGCGGCCGGGGCGCTCGAGGGCGGCGGCCAGCACCGTGGGCAAACCATCGAGGGCCAGGGCCAACGCCCGGTCGCCGGCCTCGTCGCCGGGATCGGGGACGAGGATGTCGAGGACCACCGCCTTCGCTCCAGCTCCCTGGGCGGCGGTGACGAGGCGTGCGAGGCGCTCTCGCGGCCAGGGGAGCGCACCCTCGGCGGCGACCGCGTCGTCGTCGATGGCAACCACCGCCACCGGCACCGCCGCGGGAACGGGCCGGTGGGCGCAGCGGACGAGGAGGTCGGCGGCCGGGCGATCGAGTGCCCTCAGCGCTCCGCTGCCCCAGAGCCCGACGACGAGACCCGCGGCAACGGCGGCCGCTACGAGGTCGCGTGTCGTGGGGATCATCTCCCTCATGTCACCACTATGGACCACGCGGCGGCGGGCGTCTCCCCGGGCTGTCGTTCCGAGCGTGTCCTGTCTCACGTCGAGGAAGGCCTGGAGCGTGTCGCGGTTCGGCCTGCGGCCTCCGGACAGGCGGGCGCGAGCGTTTGCTCAGCCGGTGCGGCGCCAGGCCGCGAAGCGCTCCACCGCCTCGTGAATGAGCTCCTCGCGCTTGCCGAAGGAGAGGCGGAGAAAGCGGCCGCGGCGGTCCGGCGCTCCCGCGGCGGTGGGCAGGCCGTCCCACAGGAAGGCCGAGCCGGGGACGCCGGCTACGCCGGCACTGCGCGCCAGCTCCACCGCCCAGACCCGGTCGTCGACGATTCCCAGGTCGGCGATGTCCAGGAGCAGGAAGTAGGAGCCGTTGGGTCGGCTGACCCTCCAACCCGCCGCGGTGAGGCCGTCGGCGAGCAGGGCGCAGCGGTTCCGGTAGGCTGCCGCCATCTCAGTGTAGTAGCGCTCGGGCAGGTCGAGGGCCAGTGTGAGGGCGAGCTGGAAGGGCGCGGGGGCGCACAGGGTGAGGAAGTCGTGCACCTTGCGGATGGCCGCCATGAGCGGGCGCGGCGCCGCCGCGTAACCAACCCGCCAGCCGGTCACCGCGTACGTCTTTGAGAACGACGCGATGGTCACGGTGCGGCCGCGCAGGCGGCCCACGGTGGCCGGCGGTACGTGCGGTGTCTGCGGGGCGGTGATGTGGGCGTAGGTCTCGTCGGTGACAACCAGGAGGTCGTGGCGCTCGACGATCTCGGCCAGGGCCTCGAGCTCCTCGCGTCGCCACACCTTGCCGGTGGGGTTGGCCGGAGTGTTGAGGACGAGGACGCGGGCGCCGCGGCAGGCGGCGTCGAGGGTGGCGGGATCCCAGGCGCCGGTGAACGGGTCGATCGGGACGATGGCCGGCCGCGCTCCCGCGAGGCGCACCGCGGGCAGGTAGTTCTCGTAGATGGGCTCGGGGATCACGGCGGTGGCGCCGGGCTCGAGCAGGGCGAGCAGCGAGGCCATGATCGCCTCGGAGGCACCGCAGGTGACGACCAGCTCGTCTTCGGGATCGTAGGCGAGGCTCCAGCGGCTCTCGAGGTGGGCCGCGAGCCGGCGCCGCAGCTCGGGGTCGCCCCAGGTGCGGGTGTAGTGGTTGTGACCGTCGGCGATGGCGGCCCGGGCGGCCTCGCGGACCTCCGTCGCGAGGGGGTACTCGGGGAAGCCCTGGGCGAGGTTGACCGCGCCCGTCTCCTCTGCCACCCGTGTCATGTCGCGGATGACCGACTCGTCCATGAGCCCCACGGCGGGGTTGAGCCGCGCGCTCAAGGACGCCTCGGCGCCCGCCCGTCGTCGGCCAGCCTGGGGGCTGATGGCGCGGACCGCCTCACGAGGCGGGTCCGTTCCAGACCTGTTCGAGCAGGCGCACCACGAGCTCGTAGCCGGCGAGGTCCTCGTCGCCGAAGTTGGCGGGGCGGCGGGAGTCAACGTCCAGCACCCCCAGCGGCGTGCCGGCGGCGTCAAAGATCGGCACCACAAGCTCCGAGCGGGTGCGGGAGTCGCAGGGGATGTGGCCGGGGAAGGCCTCCACCTCCGGGACGACGAGACCCTCGCGGCGGTCGATGGCGGCCCAACACACGCCGGTATGGGGCGCCAGGGTGAGGCAGGCAACCGGTCCCTGGTAGGCATCCACCACCAGCTCGTCGCCGCGCAGCATGTAGAAGCCGGTCCACGAAGCGCCGGGCACCTTGTGGTGCAGGAGGGCCGCGGCGGTGGCGCGGTGGGCGAGGGGATCGGCGGCCTTGCGGGTCAACTCGGCGAGCTGGTCGCGGATCCGCTGGTAGCGCGCGAGCTTCATTACATCTCCTCCGGCACGGGGATGCCCATGAGCTCCTCCAGAATGACCCGCATCTCGCCCACGAAGAGGGTGAACACCGCACGCCGCAGCCGGCGGATCTCGTCGTCCTCCTCACGCAGCACGGGATGGGCGTGGTAGAGCTTGTGGAAGAGCTGGGCGAGGTCGTGGGCGTGCTGGGCGAGGAGCGAGAACTCCAGGGTCGTTACTGCCTGTCGTGCCACCTCGCGGCGGCGGCCGCAGGCGAGGACCAGCTCCCAGAGGTCGTCCGGCAGCTCGGAGCCGGCGAAGGACTCGGCCTCGGCCGGCGTGGTTGTGCCCTCACCCAGGCGCTGACTGAGCTTGTCGAAGATCTTGGCGGCGCGCACCGCCGAGTACTGCAGGTAGGGGCCGGTATCACCCTCGAAGGCGAGCGCCTCGGCGAAGTCGAATGCGAGGACCCGGTTGCGCGACTGCCGGGCCATCAGGTAGCGGAGCGCCCCCACGGCGATGGCGTGGGCCCGGGGGGCGAGGTCGGCCGGCACCTGGGCGTCCTCCACCCGCGCCTCCACCGCCTCGGCGGCCGCCTGCTCGAGGACGTCGAGGAACTCGTCGGCCTTGACGCCGATGCCGCGGCGCCCCGACATCTCGACGAAGGTCTTTCCCATCTCCTCGTCCGAGAGCCCGAAGCTGGTCCCGGTTCGGCGCTCGATCTCGGTCACCGCAGCCGGGGTGAGGGCGACCATCTCGTAGGCGAAGTGGACGGAGCTTTCGGCCGCCTCGGGGTGGCCGAGCACCCGCACCGCCTCCTTCACGACCTTCTGCGGGTACGACTGGCGGACGTCGATGACGTTGTAGACTCGCTCGCCAGCCCCGAAGGCGAGCCCCTCCACCCGCTCGTCGGGATCGGAGGTGGTGCGGACCAGGGCCTCGCCCTCGCCGTCGTAGCGTACCGGTGCAGCGGGGGTCTCCCGCCACCAGGTGGCGAAGGGCCGGTAGCCGAAGTCGTGGAGCGAGCCGTCGGGGTCGGTGAGCAGACCGAGCTTCCACAGCTGGTAGGCGATGTCCTTTGCCGTGTACGTGACGGTGCCGTTGGAGCGCACCAGGATCTTGTCGGGATCGTCCATGTCGGCGAACTCGGGGCTCGCCTTCAGGGACATCACCCAGCAGCCGGCGCTCTTGCCCTCCTCCTCCAGGCGCACAGCGCCGCTCGTCCTGAGCAGGTCGAAGGCGCGCTGCCAGAAGCCGAGCTCGAGAATGTCCGACTCGTGGGGGAGGACGTCATAGGACACCGAGACGCGGGCCATGGTGGCCAGGTGGCAACGCAGGTTCCCCTCGGCCACCGCGGCGGCGAGGCGGGCCACCGCACGGCGGGGGTACGGCTCGCCGCCGGTGATCGCCCGCTCGAGGGAGAAGAGGGCTTCGTCGAGCCCCATTGCGTCGTGCCCGGCCTCGACCGCGTGCAGCACCTCTGCGCGGTGCGCGGCGAAGTCGGGTTGCGACTCGTAGCGGGCGGTGACGCGAGGATAGATCTCCCAGCAGAGGTCGTCGAAGTCGCCGGTGGACGCGATGGGGATCCCCTCCTCGGGGAGCTGCGCCACCACGGCCGAAATGAGCTCGTCGCGCCGCGAGGGTTCGTGGCTGAGAGCCGCGGCGAGCTCGCTCTCGGGCAGGAAGAGCACGCCCACAACGACGTCGGCCACCTGGACCCCCGTGTCGTCCACGTAGTTCTGCACCTCCACCGGGTGGCCCAGGTGACGCAGCGTGCGCACCAGAGTGTCGCCCAGCACAGCGTTGCGCAGGTGACCGATGTGGGCCGCCTTGTTCGGGTTGATGTTGGTGTGCTCGACGATGACCTTGGCCGTCTCGGCGGCGATCGTGGCTCTGCCGGTCAGGGCGGTGGCGAGGAAGCCGCCGCGGTCGAGGTAGAGGTTGAGGAAGCCGGGCCCGGCGATCTCGACGCGGATGACCTCCCGGGGCCAGGCCGCGTGCGCCGCCACCGTCTCGGCGATGGCGCGGGGCGGGCGCTTGAGGGATCGCGCCAGGGGGAGGGCGCCGGGCCACGCCAGGTCGCCCAGCTCGCGGCGGGGGGGCACCTCCAGTTGGACCGTCCCCGGGTGGTGGTCGAGCGCGGTCTCGAGGGCGGTGGCGATGGCCTCAGCGGCGGCGGTGCGGATGCGCTCCAGCGGCATGACTCCTCCAGCCGGCGATTGTACCTTGGAGGTGACGAGGTGATGAGGGTCCGCCGTCCGCCCGCGGCCTGAAACGCTACCGGAGCACAGGATTCCCGACGGGCGTGGCGGCCGGACGACTCAACCCCGGACGACCTCCTCGATGAACTCCCGCAGTGTGCGGCCCGCGGGCTCGAAGCGCCGCGGGGCGACCGCCGCGGCGGCGGCTTCGCCCATTCGGACGCGGGCGCCCGTATCGCCGAGGAGGCCGCTCACCGCCTCCGCCAACCCGGCCGGGTTGGAGTCGCGGATGAGGCCGGTGCGACCGTCCTCCACGAGGTCGCCCACCCCGGGCAGCGCCGCGGCCACCACCGGGCGGGCGCAGCCTTGAGCCTCGGAGATGGCGCGGTGGCCGTGGTCGGAGCCGGCGGCGGGCACCAGCACTACGTCGATGGCCGCGTACAGCGCCGGGAGATCGTCCTCCTGGTAGCCGGCCCAGTGCACACGGCCGCCGAGGCCGAGGCTCTGGGCCAGGGCCTCCAGGGCGGGGCGGGCCTCGCCGTGGCCGATGACGAGCACGTGCGGGCTCGGCTCGGCTCGCGTCGCGGTCTCGAGGAGGAGGTCGAAGCCGCGTCCGGGCGCCACCTTGCCGATCATGCCGAGGACCGGTACGTGCTCGGGAATCTCCAGTCGCCGGCGCCACGCAGTACCGTCGCCGCCGGGCTGGAAGCGGTCCTCGAGGGGAACCGGCAGCGCGAGGTGTGGCAGCCCGGGCCGAAGCGCCGCCAGCGCGGGGGCGAGCTCGGAGTGGGCGAGGAGCGCGGCAGCGAGGGGCCGGGTGAGCAGGCGCTGGTAAGGGTCGCGGCGCAGGTGTCGCGGGTTGCGGTAGCTGCGCAGCAGTGGTGCGCGCGAGGCCACGCGAGCGGCCAGGCAGAGGAAGTGGTCGTGGGGGAGGTGGGCAATGACCGCGCTCGCCGCAGCCGCTTCGCTGCGCAGCGTCGCCAGATTACGGGCCAGGCGAGCCGGGCTGCGGTCCTTATGGAGGCCGGGGACGGCCCAGGCGACGCCGTCGAGGCGCTGCTGGAGGTTGTTGCCGGCGACGTAGAGCAGCCGGGCGTCCACTCCCACCGCGCCCAGGGCGCGGCACGTGTGCTCGGCCGCCGCCGCCGCGCCGGTGTACTTGTTGCCTGAGACTACGAGGAGCACGCGCACGGGGGCGAGGATACCGCATTGCCGGAAGGGCGCCTTCGCGCCAGAGGCGGTGTGGGGGATAATCTGCACACGATGCCGCCGCCCATCTCCGTCACCATCATCGCCGGCAACGAGGAGGACCGAATTGCCGAGGCCGTTCGCTCGGCCGCCTGGGCAGCCGAGGTGGTGGTGCTCGACTCGGAGAGCCGTGACCGTACGGCGGAGGTGGCCGCGGCGGCCGGGGCGCGAGTGGTGGTGGAGCCGTGGCGGGGCTACGGCCAGCAGAAGAACCGCGCGGCGGCACTGGCCGCCCATCCGTGGGTGCTCTCCCTCGACGCCGACGAGCGGGTCGGCGCCGAGCTCGCCGCCGCCATAACGCAGCTTCCGGCGGCGCCCGACCACGCCGCCTACCGGGTGCGGCGGCGCAACTACCTGGGGGACGCTCCGCTGCGTCACTGGCCGTGGGCGTGGGACCGCACGGCGAGGCTTTACGATCGGCGGCGGGCTCGTTTTTCGGAGCGGGAGGTGCACGAGACGCTGGTGGCGGACGGGCCGGTGGGGCGCCTCGCCGGGGTCCTGGAGCACTTCAGCTACCGCTCGTGGGCCGACTACTGGGAGCGTCAGGACCGCTACGCCCGGCTCGGCGCCCGGGACGCAGCGCGTCGCGGCCGGAGCTCGCACTTCGGTGACCTGACCGTGCGGCCTGCACTCACCTTCGTGCGCCACTACCTTCTGCGTGGCTACCTCCTGGGCGGCTGGCTCGGTCTGCGGTTCTCCCTTGCCGCCGCCCGTGGTACCTGGCTCAAGTACAGGCTGCTGAGCCGGCTGCGGTCGGGTGGAGGAGCCGGCTGAGCCCTCAGCCGTCGGCTGTCGTCGCCTGGCGGTAGACGTCGAGGTACTGCTCGACCATTCGCTTGACGCCAAAGGCCTCCGCCACCCGTCGTCGCCCGGCCTCGCCCAGGGACCGGGCGCGGCGCGGGTCGCCGAGCAGCGTCTCGATAGCGTCTGCGAGGGCTTCTGGATTTCCGGGAGGCACCAGAAGCCCCGTGCTCTCGTCCACTGCCTCCGGAAGGCCCCCAACGCGGCTGGCGACCACCGGCAGACGGCACCCCATGGCGTCCAGCACCGAGGTGCCGAGGCCCTCGGCGAGGGAGGGTTGAACGTAGACGTCGAAGCCCTTGAGCCAGGCGGGGACGTCGTCGCGGAAGCCCGCCAGGAGCACCCTGTCGGAGCTTTGCAGCGCCAGCGCCTTTATTGTGGGGTGCTGAGGGCCATCGCCCACCAGCACCAGGGAGGCCGAGGGATGACGGGCGAGCACGGCCGGCCAGGCCGCGGCCAGCACGGTCTGGCCCTTCTCGGGGCTCAGCTGCCCGACGCAGCCCACCACTGGCCGGGACAGGCCGGAGAGCTCCGGCGCAGGCGCCGCGGCGTCCAGCGGCGCCAGGTCGACGGCGCTGGGGATCACTGCCAGGCGGGCCGGGTCGAGGCCGGCCGCCAGCAGTCCGTCGGCCACCGCACGGGAGATGGCGACGTAGTGGTCGGCGGCATCGCGGTACTTGGCCGACGGGCGCACCGGGAAAGCCACGCGCCGGGTGTGCACGATCGTGCGGACCGGTGCCAGGCGCCGCACCAGCCGAGCCAGGCCGAGAGTCGGCGAGGTGTGGGCATGGAGGATGGTGTGGGGTCGCCGCCTTGCGGCGGCAACCAGGCGGAGCAGGTTGGCGGGATGGAAGGCGGGGCGGGGATGGAGCAGCAGGACCTGGAGGCCGGACGCTGCTGCACGCTGAGCCAGGGGCGAGCTGGCGGGGGCAGCCACGGCCTGCTGGAGGCCGCGGGCCATGAGACCGTGGGCGAGCAGACAGACCTGCCGCTCGCCGCCGCGCCAACCCAGCTCCGATGACAGGTGAAGGACCCAGAAGTCCAAGGGTGCCACGCCGGCACCATAGCAGAGGTGGTTTTGAAGGTGACGAAGGCCCCCGGCCGGTCGGCTTTTCCGGGTGCCAAAGGCCGTCAGTGCCCCCCAACACTGTTTCCGCGATTGCGCTGCAAACGAGGAGGCGCTCCAGGAAAAGTGTTCGGGACGGCACGTCGTGCGGAGGACCTTTGCTTCGAGGGGGTGGGGCTTCGGCGAGGGGCATGGGAATGGTGGCTTGGGGTGCTGCGGGCACCGGCGCCCGGGCGGCGGCCTTGCCGCCGCCCGTCGGCGCGTTCGCGAAGGGGGCGACGGCAGAAGCCGCCTGACGGCAACATAGCCCCCTTCGCGCCCTGCGCCGAGTCGCCTGCTTGGTTGTTCGGGGCGACTGCTCCGCATGCCAAGGGCCGTGGTTGCCCCCCTTGACGTTTCCCGCCAACGCGCCGCAAGGGAGAGTGCGCTCCAGGGAAGACGTCAAGGACGGCACGTCCCGCCGGGGGGCGTGTGCTTTGGGGCGGTGGTGGGCTTCCTCCGCTGATTGGGCGCGATTCAGTTGTACGAGGTACTCCGCAGCAACGCGAAGGGTGGCGCGCGAAAGTCGCGCGCCTACATTGGTGTCGGTGCACGGTTGCAGCGGCCCACCGTACCCGAGGCGGTGACGGCGTCAGGGCACGCCGCCGTGGTGGAGCCACGGCCGGACGCGAGGAGGGGACCCGGCGCACGCTCGCGTGCGCTCGGGGCCCGACCGAGTGGCCGAAAGGCCGCGAAGCGGCCGGTGTGCCCCGGCGGTATGCCGGCCGGTTCACTTGGAAAAGTCGGCGGCGGGCGCTACCATCTTCGCGCCGCCCGTTCGGGCGAGGCATCATCTCGGAGGAGATCCATGAGCCTCAAAGGACGTTCCTTCCTCAAGTTGCTCGACTTCACCCCGGCCGAGCTCCGCGAGCTTCTGGACATTGCGGCCACCGTCAAGGCCAACAAGCGTGCCGGAGTGCGCGGTCGGGTCCTCGAGGGCGCCAACGTCGCCCTTATCTTCGAGAAGCCCTCCACCCGGACCCGCTGCGCCTTCACCGTCGCCTGCGTCGACGAGGGCGCCCACCCCGAGTACCTGGGCAAGGGCGACATCCAGCTCGGCAAGAAGGAGACCGTTGCCGACACCGCCCGCGTGCTGGGGCGCATGTTCGACGGAATCCAGTTCCGCGGCTTCGCGCATGCGACGGTGGAGACCCTGGCGGAGTATGCCGGCGTCCCGGTGTGGAACGGCCTCACCGACGCCTGGCACCCTACTCAGGTGCTCGCCGACCTCCTCACCGTGCGCGAGGAGTTCGGGCGCCTGGACGGGCTCGCCCTGGCCTACGTGGGCGATGGGCGCAACAACATGGCGAACTCCCTCATGGTGGGCTGTGCCAAGCTCGGAATGGACGTTCGCGTGGTGGCGCCGCCGAGCCTCCTCCCCGACGCGGCCCTGGTGGAGCAGGCGCGCGGCATCGCGGCTGTAACCGGCGCCTCGGTCACCGTCACCGACTCGCCGGACAAGGGCGTGGAGGGTGCGCACGCCGTCTACACCGACGTGTGGGCCTCCATGGGCGAGGAGGCCAAGATCGCCGAGCGTATCGCTCTGCTCAAGCCCTACAAGATCACGCGCCGGCTGATGGCGGCCACCGGTCGCCGCGAGACCATCTTCCTGCACTGCCTGCCCGCCTTCCACAACCTCGAGACCGAGGTGGCCCGCCAGTATCCCGAGATCTGCGAGGTCGAGGACCAGGTCTTCGAGGGTCAGCAGTCGCGAGTCTGGGACGAGGCCGAGAACCGCGTGCACACCATCAAGGCGGTGATGGTGGCGACCCTGGGCCGGTGATCTCGCCGGAAACACGGTATACGGTGACTCGGCCCTGCTGCAGCATGATGTCCTGCTGCGCGAGGAAGCGCAGGATCACGGCCCGCTGGGGTCCGGTTACCCACCACCAGTAGCCTTCGCTGCGGCGCAGGTCGCGGTCATGGCGGTGGTCCCACGCCACAGTGTCGATGCCGGCCTCGGTGAGCCGTCGTGCCAGCTCGCCGGGGCGGGGTGCCGAGAGCCATGCTGCCAGGGCGGCACCGTCGTGGACCGAGGTGGCCACGTCGTCGAGCGAGGTGTAGAACGTCTCGCCGAACCCGGCCCAAAGTGTTCTGCTGTGGGTCGCCGCGAGCCGCTGGCGCACCGCAAAGGTGTTGTCGAAGCGGGCGATCCAATCCGCGCTCCTCATGCGCAGGTGGTCGGTGAGCCCGATCACGCGCCCTGTGAAACCCAAGGCAAGGACGGAGGACGTCGCGACCAGCAAGAGCAGGCTCCACCACCACAAGCTGCGTCGTACGTACGGAGCCAACGCGGCTCCCGCGGTGACGAGCACGACGGGAACGAGGTATTGGAGCCAGCGAAGCCCCGCCACGCTCTGAGTGGTGGCCACCGCTACCGCCGCCAGCGGAAGAAGGGTGACGACCGCCAGCCCGGGACGGCGTCGCCAGCGGAGGACGGCTGGGAGGGCGAGGAGCAGGGTGAAGCCGGTCTCGGGCTGACGGGTCACAAGATGAGCGAGACGTGCGATCAACTCCGCGGCTCCGCCCGGAAGCCCACCGCCGTTCTCAGCGAGAAGTGACCGTGCCGCGTGGGCGGCCACGCCAGTGCCGGGGGTGTACGGGTAGAGCGGGACGCCGTACGCCGCAAGGCTGCGGAGGACGGATGGCGAAGCCAGTAGCACGGCGCCGATGGCGACATGAGGGAGGTGGCGCGGCCGGCGGAACACCGCCACCAGGGCGAGCGCCAGCGCCACCGGGGCCAGCTGGAGCTTGGCGGCGACGATCAGGCCAAGAACGACCCCGAGGATGGCGGAGTCCGCCTCGCTGAGGTCGGTCTCGAGGACCAAAACGACGGCGCTCACCACCAAGGCGGTGGTGATGAACTCGGTGTACTTCAGGGCGAAGAGCAGGAGGGTCTGGGGCATCACCAACCAGAGCAGCAACCCGTAGCTCCACGCGGCATGAGCGTCCTCTTGCCGTTGCACGACGAGCTCGGCGAGCCGGCGGAGGCGCTCGCCAGTGAGAAGAACGGCGCCAGCCACCACCAAGGAGTACAGGTGGGGGTCGGCGAGGGCGAACACGCTTGTGTTGAGGGGCCGTCCCACAGCGAGGACGATTGCGAGGAACACGTGCAGGAAGGTCGAGGTGCCGGAGTGGACGTTGCCCGGGAGAGGCGCGACGCTGCCCCTGGCGAGGAAGTCTCGTGCCACCGCCAGGTAGTTCGCTGTGAGGTCGTAGTGCACCACCGGAGTGAGCGTCATGACCAGGTAGGTCAGCGCGACGAGACCGAGGGCAAGATAGAGGGGAGTCGGGGTCAGGTCCGGTACGTGGAATGGCCGTCGGCGGAGTTGGCCGATGCGCCGTGGCACAGCGGCGAGCCCCGCCCCGGCGACGATCAGGGCCAGGGGTAACGGGCGGAAGGCGCCGGCGGCCGAAAGGCCGAAGCTCGCAAGGTAGACGAGAGCGAGCCCGGCGACGAAGTGGGCGGTGTCGGGGTGCGCCGGCTGCAGCCGCAGGATGCGGACCGCGATCCGGCCGGTCTCCACGAGCCCCCACCAGACGAGGACGAGTAGGGGCACCCCGGCGGCAAAAGCGGCGAGTTCGGTGAGGCTCATGCCGGGTTCGTTGGCGGGGGCGTGAACAACGGAGCAGGAACGGTAGCCACGGTCTCGATTGTAGAGCCTCTCCCTCTGCTATCCTCCCGCGCAATGCCACCGCAGGCGCTGCGCCACCGTGAGCTCATGGTCTCGGGCTCCGTCGACCGTGCCGTCCTCCACCTCGGGGCGCCGGCGGCGTTGGCTGCCCTTCTCCAGGCCGGCTTCCTGGTTGTCGACACCTTCTGGCTGGGGCGGGTGGGGCCCGTGGCCATCGCGGCCGCCTCCACCGCCGGCTTTGTCATGTGGCTGGCCCAGACCCTGGGGGAGGGGGCGGCGGCGGGATCGGGGGCGGTGCTGGCCCACGCCGTGGGCGCCGGTGATGTCGATGGGGCGAGGCAGGCCACTGCGGCCGGGCTGTCGCTGGCGGTGTGGGGCTCCCTGCTGGTCTCGGTGGCGGGCATCGTGCTCAGCCGCGAGGTCTTCGTCTTCATGGGGACCGCCGAGCCGGTGACGCGCGCGGGCGCCGCCTACCTCGAGATCATCCTTGCCGGAATGCCCGCCTACTTTCTCTTCGCCTGGTTGTCGGCGGCCTTCCGCGCCACCGGCGATGCGCGTACGCCGCTGCGCCTGCTCGGGGTGGCGGCCGCGGTGAACGTCGTCATGGACCCCGTGGTCATCTTCGGCGTCGGCCCGGTTCCGGCACTGGGCGTGGCCGGAGCGGCCCTGGCCACCGTGACGTCGTGGGTCGTGGCCATGGTCATGGGCTGGCGGATCCTCCGTCAGCTCGAGCTGCGGCCGTCGCCGAAGGTGTTTCTCACGCCGCCGGCGGTGAGCTGGCGGGCACTACGAGTGGGACTGCCCCTGGGACTCGAGGGTGCCCTGTTCTCGCTCATCTACATCTTCCTCACGCGCATCACCACGGGCTTTGGCACGCCCGCGGTGGCGGCCCTGGGGATCGGACACAAGCTCGAGGTGCTGAACTACTTCGTGTGTGCGGGGATGGGGGCGGCGGCGACCACGCTGGTGGGCCAGAGCCTGGGCGCCGGCAACGTCGGACGAGCGCGGCGGGCCGGGTGGCGCACCCTCTTCCTCACGACGCTGCCGGTGGGCGCCGTGACGGCGTTGCTGGTGGCCTTCCCGTCGCGGGCGGTGGGCGTGTTCAGCGGGGCGCCGGCGGTGGTGGAGGCGGGGGTTACGTACGTCCTCCTGGTGGGAATGTCGCAGCTCTTTATGGCCGCCGAGGTGGTGCTGCTCGGCGCCTTTGCCGGCGCCCACCGCACCGGGCTCCCGGCGGCGCTGGAAATCTCGTTCACCGCCGCGCGCGTTCCCCTGGCCGTATTGCTGGTGGCTCAGGGGTGGGGCGTGGTCGGGATCTGGGCGGCTATCGCCGGCACCACGGTGATCAAGGGGTCCGTGCTCGGCGTGCTCTTCGGACGCGCCATGAAGTCGAGGGAGAGTGCATCCGGCGTTCCGCTAGAATGAGAGTCCTACAGCTTGGGAGGAGATCATGGCGACCATCGACACTATCCGTGAGCAGCTCGACGATCGTGCGGACCTGCTCGACTACCGTTGTCAGGGTATCGACAAGGACCAGCTCCACCTCCCCGGACCCGACTTCCTGGACCGGGTGGTGGGCGTGTCCGACCGCTCTCCGGTGGTCATGCGCAACCTCGCCCTCATGCGCAACACCGGGCGGCTCGGGGGCACGGGGTATCTGTCCATCCTGCCGGTGGACCAGGGGATCGAGCACTCCGGGGCGGCCTCCTTCGCCCCCAACCCCGTGTACTTCGACCCCGAGAACATCGTCCGCCTCGCCATCGAGGGCGGTTGCAACGCGGTCGCCTCGACGCTGGGCGTGCTCGGCGCGGTGTCGCGCCAGTACGCACACCGGATCCCGTTCATCGTGAAGATCAACCACAACGAGCTACTCACCTACCCTCCGATCTACGACCAGACCATGTTCGCGGCGGTGGAGCAGGCCTTCGAGCTGGGCGCGGTGGGTGTCGGCGCCACCATCTACTTCGGCTCCGAGGAGTCGCGCCGGCAGATCATCGAGGTTTCCGAGGCATTCCACAGGGCCCACGAGCTCGGGCTCTTCACGGTCCTCTGGTGTTACCTGCGCAACCCTGCCTTCAAGAAGGACGGCGTCGACTACCACACCGCTGCCGACCTCACCGGTCAGGCCAATCACCTGGGCGTCACCATCGAGGCCGACATCATCAAGCAGAAGCAGGCCGAGCTCAACGGCGGCTACCCGGCCCTGGAGTTCGGGCGCACCAGCAAGCTGGTGTACGACAAGCTCGTGCCCGACAACCCCATCGAGTGGACCCGCTGGCAGGTGGTGAACTGCTACATGGGCCGCGCCGGGCTCATCAACTCCGGCGGCGGGTCGAAGGGCGCGGGCGACCTCGAGCAGGCGGTGATCACGGCGGTCATCAACAAGCGCGCCGGCGGCACCGGCCTCATCTCGGGCCGCAAGACGTTCCAGAAGCCCATGGCAGACGGGGTGCGCCTCTTCCATGCCATCCAGGACGTCTACCTCTGCAGCGAGGTGACGGTGGCCTGACGGCGACGTCGGGTCCGCAGCGGACATGAGAGGGGCCGCCGGGACCGCTGACCGGGACCGGGTCCGCTTAGTCTGCAGCGGGCGCGGTGCAATCGACGAAACAAGCCCCGCCGCGGTGCGGCGGGGCTTTGTGTATCGGTGCTGGGTGAGGCCTACAGAACCGCGTCCATGGGAGCCTTCTCGCCAGCCCGGATCGCCACTCCCTGGGCGGTGACCGTGGGCAGGGCGCGGTAGGCGAAGTGCAGGGCTGTCTGGATCTTGTTGTGGTAGAAGGCGGCGTCGGGGTCGTCCTGGAGGAGCTTGCCGTACGCGTCCTTGTCGTCGGCCGCGATCCCCTTGCTGGCGAGGAGCTCGGTGAGCTTCTCGCGCGCCAGGATCGCCTGGTCGAGGAGGAAGTGGGCGCCGAGGATGGTGCCGATCATGTCGAGGAAGTGGGTGGCGTCGAGCATCATGACCAGCATGGCGTCGGGGCGCTTGGTGAGGCCCTTGGTGATGTCCTCGATCGTCTTCAGGGCGGCGCCGAGCATCCACGCCGGCTCCATGAAGGTCTCGTCGCTCTTGAGCGCCTTGAATGTCGCCTCCGCCTTGCCCAGCAGCTCGCGAATGGGCTTGCCGCCCTTGGCCGGAAGCTTGCGGCCCACCAGGTCGAGGGCCTGGATGCCGTTGGTGCCCTCGTAGATGGAGGCGATCTTGGCGTCGCGCATGTACTGCTCCGCCGGGTACTCACGGGTGTAGCCGTAGCCGCCGTACACCTGCAGGCACCAGTCGGTGACGCGGAAGCCCCATTCGGAGGCCCACGCTTTGCAGATGGGGGTGAGGACCTCGACGTAGGACTGGAAGCGCTCCTGCTCGTCGCCCTCGGCGACGTGAGTCATGTCGATGTAGTAGGAGGTCTGGAGCAGCAGGGCCCGCATGGCCTCCACGTAGGCCTTGGACGTCATGAGCATGCGGCGCACGTCGGGGTGCTCGATGATCGGCACCGAGGGGGCGTCGCGGTCCATGAGCTTGGTCCAGTGGCGCCCCTGCAGGCGCTCACGGGCGTACGACGTCGCGGCCTGGTGGGCGGCGCCGGCGAGGGCCTCGCCCTGCAGCCCCACCTCGATGCGGGCGGCGTTCATCATGTAGAACATCAGGCGCATGCCCTGGTTCTCCTCGCCGAGGAGGAAGGCCTGGCAGCCGTCGTTCTGACCGAACACCAGCGAGCAGGTGGGGGACCCGTGGATCCCGAGCTTCTCCTCAATGCCGGCGCAGTAGACGTCGTTGCTCTCGCCGGCGGAGCCGTCGGCGTTCACGCGGACCTTGGGGATGACGAAGAGCGACAGCCCCTTGGTGCCGGTCGGGGCGTCGGGCGTGCGGGCGAGGACGAGGTGGACAATGTTCTCCGTGAGGTTCTGGTCGCCCGAGGTGATGAAGATCTTCTCGCCGGAGACGAGGTAGCTGCCGTCGGCCTGCTTCACAGCCTTGGCCTTCGATGCTCCCACGTCCGAGCCGGCCTGGGACTCGGTGAGGCACATCGTGCCCGCCCACTCCCCGGTGTACATGCGCTCGCAGTAGGTCTTCTGCAGCTCCTCGGTGCCGAACTTCTCGATGAGGTATGCGGCGCCGCGAGTGAGGAGCACGGTGAGGAAGAGCGACATGTTCGAGCCGAAGAAGAACTCGTTGACGGCGGTGCCCACGACGTCCGGCAGTCCCATGCCGCCGAACTCGGGGTTGTTGATGAGCCCGACCCAGCCTCCCTCGCACACCGTGTCGTACGCCGGCTTGAACGAGTCCGGCATGGTGACGGCGCCGTCGTTCCACTGGGCGCCGACGCGGTCACCGTCCTCGTTGGTTGTGGCGAGCTGCTCCTGAGCGATCTTGAGGGCCTCCTCGAGGACCATCTCGACGCTCGAGCGGTCCCACTCCCCGAAGCGCTCTGCCTCGAGCAGCTTGTCGGTGGGGAGCCACTCGAAAAGCTGGAACTTCACGTCACGTAAATCGACCTTGTACTCCACGGTTTTCCTCCTTTTCCCTCGGGCGGGTCGTTGACCTGAATGAACACTCATTCATTTTCCACGGAAGGGGGGGAGAATGCAAGCCTCAGGAGCCGGTTCGTCTCATTTGAGAGTGGTTCTCGCGGACGGGAATCCCGCCACCCGTCACCGCAATCTCTACGGGCATGGACTCGTCGGCGATCCCACCCATCGGGGCCCACCTTTCCGCCGCTGGGGGTGTGTGGCGCGCGGTGGAGCGCGCGGTAGAGCTCGACTGTACGGCGCTGCAGCTTTTCACCCAGGCGCCCGGGCGCTGGCGCGCGCCGGCGCTCACCGAGGGGGTAGTGGCGCGGTTTTGCAAAGCTGCGGCGGCGGCGGGGCTGGTCGGCCGCTGCTTCGCCCACGCTCCCTACCTTCTCAACCCCGCGTCCGGCGACGCGGCACTGCGGCAGCGGTGCGTGGCGGCGCTTGCGGACCAGCTGAACCGGGCCCACGCGCTGGCCCTGGCGGGCGTTGTGCTCCATCCGGGTGCGCACGGCGGGGCGGGCGCGGCGGAGGGCATCCGGCGGGCCGTGGCGGGGGCTCGGGCGGCGCTGGAGGCGTCAACGCCGGGGCCGCGGCTGCTCCTGGAGGTCACTGCCGGGGCTGGGACGACGATGGGAGGGAGCTTCGGCGAGCTGGCGGCGATGCTGGCGGAGCTCCCGGACGAGCGGGTCGGGGTGTGCTGGGACACTGCCCACCTGTGGGCCGCGGGCGTCGACCTGGTGAGCACAGAGGGTTGGGAGGACGTCTGGGACTCCTTCCGGGCGGAGACCGGTCGCGCCGCGCCGGATCTCGTGCACCTCAACGACACCGAGATGGCGCTGGGCTCGAACCGCGACCGCCACGCTCAGATCGGCCACGGCCTCCTCGGCTACCGCACGTTCGCGCGGATGGTCCGGGATCCACGCCTGGCCTGCACGCCCATGGTCATCGAGACGCCCAAGAGCGACGATGAGGTGACGTGGGACCAGGAGGCGCTGGATTTCTTGCGGGCGGCGGCGTGCGCGGAGGTGGAGCGGTCCGACGGCCGGGCGACACAAGGAAAAGGCCGGCGCGAGGCCGGCCGTTGATGCGTCGATCGTGTGGCGCGCGGGTCAGTCGCGTCCGCCGCGTCCGCCACGGCCACGGTCGCCGCCGCGTCCGCCGCGTCCGCCGCGGTCGTCCCGGCGCCCCCGGTTCTCACGGGGCGGCTCGGCCCGTTCGGGGATCTCCTCCCCGCGCTCCCGCGCCTCCTCCTCGAGGATCACCCGGCGCGACAGCTTGATGCGCCCGCTGGAGTCGATACCGATGATCTTCACCGTGAAGGCGTCACCTTCGGACATCACGTCGCGAATGTCCGGGATGCGTTCCATGGAGACCTCGGAGATGTGCAGGAGGCCATCCTGGTTGGGGAGGATCTCCACGAATGCACCGTAGGGCTCGAGACGCTTGACGATACCCTCGTACACCTCGCCGACCTCGGGCTGCTTGACCAGGGAGTTGATGATGTCGATGGCCTTCTGAGCCGCGGCCTGGTCGTTGGTGGCGATCTGTACGGTACCGTCGTCCTCGACGTTGATGCGTGCGCCGGTGCGGTCGACGATGGAGCGGATGGTCTTGCCGCCCGGGCCGATGACGTTGCGGATCGTGTCGGGATCGATATGGATCTGGAAGATCCGCGGCGCGTAGGGCGAGATGTCGGAGCGCGCCTCGGTGATGGCGCCGTCCATGATGTCGAGCAGGTGCATGCGGCCGCGGTGGGCCTGCTCGAGCGCCTGCTGCATGATGGCGCGGTCGAGCCCGGAGATCTTGATGTCCATCTGCAGGGCGGTGACGCCCTCGCGCGTCCCGGCGACCTTGAAGTCCATGTCGCCGTAGTGATCCTCCTGGCCGGCGATGTCGGTGAGCACCGCGTGACGGGTGCCGTCGGACACGAGGCCCATGGCCACGCCCGCAACCGAGGTGCGGATCGGTACGCCGGCATCCATCAGGGAGAGGGAGCCGCCGCACACGCTCGCCATGGATGAGGAGCCGTTGGACTCGAGGATGTCCGACACCACCCGCATCGTGTACGGGAAGTCGGTGTCGGCCGGGATCACCGGTGTGAGAGCGCGGCGGGCAAGATTGCCGTGGCCGATCTCACGCCGGCCGGGACCGCGCAGGAACTTCACCTCGCCCACCGAGAACGGTGGGAAGTTGTAGTGCAGCAGGAAGCGCCGCTTCGACTCTCCTTCGAAGGCCTCAATGATCTGGAGGTCGTCGGAGGTGCCGAGGGTGCAGGTGACCAGGGCCTGGGTCTCACCGCGGGTGAAAAGGGCCGACCCATGGGTGCGGGGCAGCAGACTGACCTCGCACGACACCGCGCGGACCTCGTCGAAGGCGCGGCCGTCCAGACGCTGCCTACGCTCGAGGATGGTCTCGCGGGTGATGTCCTTCTCCATGTCGTGGAAGATCGTCTTGACCCAGGAGGTCTCCTGGTCGCGGTACTCGTCCGACAGGGCTTGGATGGCCTGCTCGCGCACCGCCTTGATGGCGTCGCGCTGCTCGAACTTGCCACGCACGAGCATGGCCTCGCGCAGAGGCTCGACCCAACGCTCGCGCAGCGCCTGCTCGTAGGCGGGGGTCCAGGGCGAGGCGGGCGCCTCGAAGGGCGCCTTCTCAACCTCGGCTGCGCGTGCCATCTCGCGCTGAACGGCGATGATCTTCTTGATGGTCTGGTGCGCCAGGTCGATGGCGTCGAGGAGCACGTCCTCAGACAGCTCCAGGGCGCCGCACTCCACCATCACCACGGCCTGCTCGGTGCCGGCGACGATGAGGTCGAGGTCGCCGCGGTCGCGTTGCTCGTGGGTGGGGAAGAGGACGAAGCGGTCGTCGACACGGCCCACCCTTACTGCTGCGATGGGGGTGTCGAAGGGGATCGAGCCGGCCAGCATAAGCGACGTGGAGGCGCCGTTGAGCGCCAGGACGTCGGAATCGTTCTCTCCGTCGGCGGAGAGGACGAAGCCGATGACCTGGGTCTCGCGGCGGTAGCCCTTCGGGAAGAGTGGCCGCAAGGGGCGGTCGATGAGGCGGGAGGTGAGAATTTCCTTTTCGGTGGGGCGCCCCTCGCGCTTGAACCAGCCGCCTGGAATGCGGCCGCCGGCGTAGGTACCTTCGCGGTAATCCACGGTGAGCGGCAGGAAGTCCACACCTTCGCGGATGGACTCCTGAGCGGTGCTGGTGACCAGCACCACGGTGTCGCCGAGGCGTACCGTGCAGGAACCGCCGGCTTGTTTGGCCAGCTTGCCGGTCTCGAGCGTCAGGGACACACCGTCAATGTCGACGGACTTGGTGATCACCATCGTATGCCGGCCCTTCAACCGCGCAGGCCGAGGCGCTCGACGAGCTGGCGGTAGCGGATGATGTCCTTGCGCCGCAGGTAGTCGAGCAGGCGGCGACGTCGTCCCACCAGGCGCAGCAGGCCGCGGCGGGAGTGGAAGTCCTTCTTGAAGGTCTTGAAATGCTCGGTGAGGAACTCGATGCGGCGGGTCAGCAGCGCGATCTGTACCTCGGGCGAGCCGGTATCCGAACCGTGGGTCCGGAACTCCTCGATAATATCGTTCTTGCGAGCGTCAAAGTGACTCACGTTCTATCCTCCGAATCAGCTCCAACTCGATAAGCCTCCGGTGGCGAAGAGGCAGCAGTACGTTACCAAGAAGCAGTCGTTATGGCAATGTCTTCCCCATCCCGTCAACGCTCGTGGGCGCTGCGCAGGACCATCGTCGGCCGCACGCACACCGTGCGTCCCCGCGCCAGCACGGCGTGCACGCTGCCGATACCCAGCAGGCGCTCGCTCTGGCTGCGCACGGCCACCAGCTGATCCGTGGTGAGGGGCTCGCCGACGCCGCGCAAAATAACCACCTCCTGGCCGTGGACGAAGCGGTCCTCGGCCCCGGGATTGAGCACAACGGTGGCGAAGGGGAGCCTGATCTGGGTCAGCGGCCGCCAGGCGGGGCTTGCCATGATCTCCTCGGCGGTGCTGCTCCTCAGGGTCTCCTGGGGCAGTGCCCCTTCCATGTCGTAGGGGCCGATGCGGGTCCGCTCCAGGAGCTCGAGGTGGGCCCCGCAGCCGAGGTGACGGCCGAGGTCGTGGGCAAGCGAGCGGACGTAGAAGCCGGACGAGGTGCGCACCTCGAAAGCGAGGAGCCCCTCGCCGGCGGTCCTCAGGGAGAGATCGTGCACCTGGACCTGCTTGGGGCCCACCTCCACGGGCTCGCCCGAACGGGCCAGCTCGTAGAGCTTCTTGCCGCCCACCTTCTTCGCCGAGTAAGGCGGCGGGGTCTGCTCGATCTCGCCGGTGAACAGCGCCTCCAGCTCGGCCAGGTCGGCTCGCTCGAGGGCGGGTGTGGGCCCGCTCGGCTCCATTGCCTCGCCTTCGCGGTCGTAGGTCGTGGTGGCCTGACCGAGGCGGATGAGGCCGCGGTAGGTCTTGTCCCAGCCCAGGAGGTACTGCTGCACGCGGGTGGCCTGACCGACGCACAGCAGCAGCAGGCCTTCGGCCATGGGGTCGAGGGTGCCGGTGTGCCCGATGCGCCTTTCCCCCAGCGCCTTGCGCGCCATGTCGACGACATCGTGGGAGGTCGGCCCAGCAACCTTGCGGACGGGCAGCAGGCCGTGCCAGCGCGACGGTTTGCGGCGGCTCACGAGGCCTCCCCCAGAAGCTGCTCGAGGCGAGTCTCGAGCCCCTCGCGTACCGCCGCCAGGTCGCCCCGGACTGTGCATCCGGCGGCGTTGGTATGGCCGCCGCCGCCGTGCTCGGCGGCCACAGCCCGGACGTCGACGTCGCCGCGGGAGCGCAGGCTCACCCGCACGGTCCCTGCCTGCCACTGCTTGAGAAAGGCGACCACGCGGACGCCCGCGATGCTGCGGGGCAGGTTAACGATATCCTCGGTGTCGGCGGGCGAAGCGCCGGCGCGGCGGAAGGCCTCGGCGTCCACGTGGATCACCGCAAGCCGGCCCTTGGCGCTCAGGCCGAGGGTGGCAAGAGCCTCACCGAGGAGGCGGACCGATGCAGCGGAGCGGCCGGCATGGACCCAATCGGCGATCTCCGGCGGCCGGGCCCCGGCCGCGACCATCTCGGCGGCGGCGCGGAAGGCACGCGGGGTGGCATTGTCGTAGCGGAAGTCGCCGGTGTCGGTGGTGAGCGCCACCATCATGTTTGTGGCGGCGGCGGGGGAGGGCCGGACACCGGCGGTCGCGAACATCCGCCACACCATCTCACCAACTGCGGGGGCCTCCTCGTCGACCCAGTTGACGCGGCCGTAGCCCTCGTTGGCCTTGTGATGGTCCAGGTTGAGGATGGGAAGGCGGTCGAGGCCTTCGAGCCCGGGACGGTCGAGGCCCGGGCACTCGAGCACGGCCACCAGGTCGAACCGTTCCGGAAACCCGGTAGGCAGCTGGGGGCCGACGTGGATGCGCTGGAGGCCGGGGAGCTCCGTGAGATTCGACGGGGCCTGGTCGTGGTTGGCCACGACGACGCTGCAGCCCAGGGCTTCTGCGAGCTCTGCGAGAGCCAGCTCGGAGCCGATCGCGTCACCGTCGGGGCTGGCGTGCGATGTGATGAGGACCCGCGAGGCCCCGCGGAGCGCCGCGACTGCGGCGTCGGCACTCACTGCTCCTTCTCCTCGTCGCTGTCGTCGGTGGTCGGGTTGGCCGGCGCGGATGCTTGCGCTGCGGGCAGCTGCCCCTCCTCGCGCATGCGTTCGAAGACCCTCTCCATGTGGTCGCCGTACTCGTACGAGGTGTCCCGCGCGAAGTGCAGCTCGGGCACCATGCGCAGGCGCATTCGATGGCCCAGCTCGCGCCGCAGGAAGGCGCCCGCGGCAGAGAACGCGTCGGCAGCCTGGCGCTCGCGTTCGGTGTCGCCGAGCACAGAGAAGTACACCCGTGCGAGGGAGCGGTCGCCGGAGAGCTTCACCGTCGAGATCGTCACCCCGTCGAGGCGGGGGTCGTTGACCTCCAGGAGCAGCAGCTCCGCCAGCGTCGCGCGGATCGCCTCCTCGAGGCGGGCGTTCCTTGGGCTTGCACGTCGGGTCATCGTATCCTTCCTCTCCGGGCCGGTGGCGGCCCCCCGCTGAACCCCGCGGCACCGCCGAACCTCGGGCGTCGCATCACGGCTCGAACAGCTCCACTTCCCAGTCGAGGATGTGGCCACTCCAGCTCTCGTCCACCGTGTGCGAGACGCGTTGGAGACGGGCCTCCAGGTCCACCCGGTCGGTGGACATTGCGCACACCGCTACGGTGGCGCGCTGATGCAGGTCCTGGCCACCCACCTCCAGCACCAGCACCCGGTGTCGGCTCTTGAGGCGGTCCACCAGGGAACGCACGGCGCTGCGCTTTTCCTTGAGGCTGCGCGCCTCAGGAATGTGAAGCACGAGCCGCGCGACTCCCACGTAAAGGTTGTTTTCATCGGTCATGGGCGGGCTACAGCTCGGGAGCCACCTCCACAACCTTGTACGCCTCGATCACGTCGCCTTCCTTGATGTCCTGGAAACGCTCGAGGCCGATGCCGCACTCGAAGCCCTGGCGAACCTCCGCGGCGTCCTCCTTGAAGCGTTTGAGCGAGGCGATGGCACCTTCGTGTACCACCACGTTGTCGCGCAGGAGGCGGACCTTGGCGGTTCGCGGGATGACGCCGCTGACGACGTGACAACCGGCGATGGCGCCGATCTTAGGCACGCGGAAGACCTCGCGGACCTCTGCCTGGCCGAGGTCCTCTTCCTTGTAGATGGGCTCGAGGAGGCCGACCATCGCCTTCTTCACGTCGTCGATGAGGTTGTAGATCACGGTGTAGAGCCGGACGTCCACCTGCTCGTCCTCGCCGAGCGCGCGCGCGGTGCGCTCGGGGCGGACGTTGAAGCCGATGATGATGGCGTCAGAGGCCGAGGCCAGCATCACGTCGTTGGTGGTCACCGCGCCCACCGAGCCGTGCAGTACGTTGATCTTGACCTTCTCGGTGGAGAGGTTGGTGAGGGTGTCGCGCAGTACCTCCACGGAGCCTTGCACGTCGGCCTTGACGACCACGTGGAGCTCCTTGACCTCGTCGGTAGCGATGTGCTCGAAGAGGTTCTCGAGAGAGACCTTACGTGAGGCCATCCGCGACTCTTCCTTCTCACGCTCGCGCCGGAAGGAGGCAACCTCAACGGCTCGGTTTTCGTTCTCCACCGCCTGCAGCAGGTCGCCGGCCCCCGGGATCTCGTCGAAGCCCATGATCCCTACCGGGTCCGCTGGACCCGCTGTGTCGACGCGCTCGCCGGCGTCGCCGATCATCGCTCTCACCCGGCCCCAGGTGGACCCGCAGAAGAAGAAGTCTCCCACCGACAGGGTGCCCTGTTGCATGAGCACCGTGGCGACGATACCGCGGCCCTTCTCCTTGCGCGCTTCGAGCACGACGCCGCGGCCCGGCCCCTCCGACGAGGCCTTGAAGTCACGCAGCTCGGCCACCAGCAGGATCATGTCGAGCAGATCGCCGATGCCCTGGTGCTTCTTGGCCGAGACCGGCACGGACGGGACGTCGCCGCCCCAGTCCTCCACCAGAATCTCGTGCTCGGAGAGCTGCTGCTTGATGCGGTCCGGGTTGGCGTTGGCCTTGTCGATCTTGTTCACGGCCACGATGAGGGGCACGTTGGCCGCGCGGGCGTGATTGATGGCCTCGATGGTCTGGGGCATGACCCCGTCGTCGGCAGCCACCACCAGGACCACAATGTCTGTGACCTGGGCGCCGCGGGCACGCATCTGGGTGAAAGCCTCGTGGCCGGGGGTGTCGATGAACACCACGGACCGGCCGTCCTCGGCAGTGATGCGCGAGGCGCCGATGTGCTGCGTGATCCCTCCGGCCTCCTGGTCGGCCACCCGGGTCGAGCGGATGGCGTCCAGTAGCGAGGTTTTGCCGTGGTCGACGTGACCCATCACGGTCACGACCGGCGGCCTCGGAAGCAGCGGTCCCACCGCCTCCTGCGCTTCCTCCCGCTCGTACTCCAGGACCTCCTCGGCCGACGCGACCATCGCCTCCACGCCGACGTCCTCGCAGATCTGCTCGGCCACTTCGTGGGGCAGCGCCTGGTTGGCGGTGACCATGAGGCCCTTCTGGATGAGCATCGCCAGGAGGTCCTTGATGGTGACGTTGAGCTTCTCGGCGAGCTCGCGGGCGGTCACCATCTCCGACAGGATGATGGGCCCGGACGGCCTCTCGCCGTCCTTGAACTGGAGGGTGCGAGTCGGCCGCGGCGGCCCCGGCGTGCGCTCGCCCTCGTCGCGGCGCCGGCGCTTCTTGCCCACGGTGCGCTGTGGAAACGGCCGCCTCGCCGGTCGGGCCGGAGCGCCACCCTCCTGCTGGCTCTTGAGCTTCTGCTCCTCGAACTTGTTCAGGAGGTCGCGGATCTCTTTCGCGTCCGCCGCCGACTTGGCCTTGCGGCTGGTAGTGCGGCCGCGCTGCTTGCGCTTCTTCTCCGCCTCGCGCTGGCTCTTGAGGCGCTCCTTGATCTCCTCCGGGGAGAGCTCTCGCAGCCCCTGCTCCACCGGCGTCCGGGCGCGGCGCGGGCGAACCCGCTGAGGCTCTTCCTCGGTCCCCGTGGTGCGAGCAGCAGTGAGCTCTTCCTCGGAAATCTCGACCTCGGGCTTGAGCTCCTCCTCGGTCTCTTCGGCGGCGGCCTCACCCTCGGCCTCGGGTGCGGCGGCGGGTGCCTGTGCGGCGGCGGTCGCCTCGTCGGTCTCGGGTGCTTCGGCGGTCGCTTCGGCTTCCTCACCCTCCTCGGTGGTCTCGCTGACCTCGGTCTCGGTCGCCTCGGATGCGGCTTCGGCCTCCTCGGGGGCAGCGATCGCCGCCTCGGCCTCGACAGCTTCGGTCTCCACAGCCTCGGTGACGGCCTCCTCGGCCTCGGCCGGCTCTGTCACCTCGGCGACCTCTTCGCTCGCCGGCCGCTCCGCCACTTCCGGGATCTCGCGCTCAGTCTTGATGACGCGGCGGCGGCGTCGCTTGGCGAGGCGGTCACGGGCGGTGGACGACGGCGTCTCCTCGGGGGCGGTGTCGGTGCGGACGATCACCTCGCGCGGGCGCTTCTGCAGCGTCTCGCCGGTGATGATGGCCCGGACCGTCGCGAGATCGAGCGTATCTTCCTCGCCCGAAACGCTCACGCCGATCGACCGCAGCTTGAAGATCAGCTCGGTCGGGGTGATGCTCATTGTGCGAGCGAGGTCGACCACTCGAAGTTGTTGCACCATAGATTCTTACTCCTCCACGGCCCCCTCCTCGGCCGCTTCCGCCAGTGCGGCGTCGAGGGTTTGCCGTGCCATGTCAAGGAGTCGCTGGGCCGTCACGGGACCGATGCCCGGGATGCTCGACAGCTCCTCCGGCGAACGGGCCAGGAGATCCTGCACGGTGTGGATGCCGTGGTCTTCGAGACGCTCCCGCAGTCGTTCGGTGAGGGCCTCCAACTCCTCCAGGGGGATGAGCTGGTTGTAGTCGTAGCTGGGCTTGGCCGGCGCGGGGGTCGCCGGCTCCTCGTCGCTGACGCCCTCCATCTCGCGCAGCATGGTGGCGAGGGCCGAGGCCAGCTCATCCTTTACAGCTTCCTCACTCTTAATCTCGATCCGCGAGCCCAGCAGCCTTGAGGCCAGACGGACGTTCTGACCGCGCTTACCGATGGCCAGCGCAAGCTGCTCGGTTCCGACGATCACGTCGAGGACCTTCTCGATCTGCTCCTCGAGCACGGGGTGACCGTCCTCGCCGTAGACCATGTTGCCCTCTTCGTCGCGCACCGGTATCTTCGCCGGCTCCTCGCGCACCGCCACGCGGTTGATCTTGGCCGGCGCCAAGGCGCTCTGGGCGAAGGTCACCAGATCGTTGTTCCAGGGGATGATGTCGATCTTCTCGCCCTTGAGCTCGCGGGTGATGGCCTGGACGCGAGAGCCCTTGAGGCCGACACAGGCGCCCACCGGATCGACGTCACGGTCGCGCGAAAATACCGCCACTTTGGCCCGCTCGCCGGGCTCGCGCATGCACCCCTTGATGATGACGGTGCCGTCGTAGATCTCGGGCACCTCCATCTCCAGGAGCTTGCACAGCAGCTGCGGGTCGGTGCGGGAGAGGACGACCTGGGGCCGGCTCGCGTCCATGGTGACGTCCACGACCACCGCACGGATGCGGTCGCCTTGGCCGTACCGCTCATGCCGCACCTGGTGGTTGCGGGGGATGATGCCTTCGGTGTCGCCCAGCTCCACGATGACTGCGCCACGGTCCATCCTCTTGACGATGCCGTTGATCATCTCGCCGACGCGGTCCGAGTAGTTGCGGTAGATGATCGCGCGCTCCGCCTCGCGCACTCGCTGAAAGAGGACCTGGCGGGCAGACTGAGCGGCGATGCGGCCGAGCTGTGACGTGTCCAGGGGCCAGGTCAGCTCGCCGCCTGCCTCGACAGAGGGGTCGATCTCCTTGGCCTCCTCGACGCTCATTTGGATCTCGGGGTCTTCGACCTCATCCACCACGTCCCGCACCCGGAAGCAGGTGACCTCCCCACTCTCGGGGTCGATCTCCGTGCGAACGTTGCGCTCTTTGTAGTGCTTGCGGGCTGCCGAGGAGATCGCCTCGGCGACCGCGTCGAGGAGCTTCTCGGGCTCGATGTCCCGCTCGGCAGCCACCTGCCGGATGAGCGTGTTGATCTCCAGCTTCATGACCGGTGCTTCCTCTCGTCGAGAATCGATTTCCAGTCGACTTCGATTCGGGTCTCGAAGATCGCGTCGAAGGGGAGCTCGGCGATCTCGCCGGCGTCGGTCTGGACGCGGACGATGTCCTCGTCCAGCCCAAGGAGCGTTCCCACCACCATGCGGTGCTCCCGGTAGCCTGGCTGCATGCGGACTTTGACCTGCTGCGCAGCGAAGCGGCGGTAGTCGCCTCGCGTGTAGAGCTTGCGGTCGAGGCCGGGGGACGTGACCTCGAGCGTATACGGGTGGGAGAAGGGGTCCTCGACGTCGAGCAGCGCCGAGGCTTGACGCGAGACCGAAGCGCAATGATCCACCGTGGCGCCTCCCGGGGCGTCAATGACCAGCCGCAGGATGGTACGGGAGCCCGACCCGGACACCTCGATGTCCAGGAGCTCGAGACCCTCGCCCTCCGCCAACGCGGCAAGCTGTTCGCGCAGTGGATCGTTCAGCTTCATGGTTCCCTCGTGCTGCGGCAAAAAAAAGTGGGCCCCGGGCCCACTTTCAAGCGAAAGCAGCCTGCATCTTATAGCACAGAGGACCCCCACGCACAAGAGCCCCAAGGAGCCACCGGCCGTCTATAATCGCGGTCGTGGAGTGGCTCCTGCGGACCCTCGTGCGCCGGGGTGGCGAGGTCCCGTTCCGGGACATGATGGAGCTCGCCCTCTACCATCCGCGGGACGGTTACTACAGTACCGCGGTGCCCCGCTACGGGCGCGATGCGGACTATATTACCGCACCAACCGCGTCGCCGTGGTATCCCGCGGTGATGGGGCGCCTCGTGGGCCGTCTGGCTGCAGCCTCGGGGCCGATGGTGGTGGCTGACGTGGCGGCGGGCGACGGCAGCCTCCTCGCGGGGCTGCTGGCCGCTGCTCCGGGCGGGTCGGTGCGGCGGGGGGTGGCCGTGGAGCGCTCGGCCGGGCTGCGTAGACTGCAACGCGCCCGGCTGCGTGGGGCCGCAGCCCCTGTGTCCGTGCGTCGTCGTGTTGGTGCGGCGCCGCGGCCCGGCGGACCGGCGCTCGTGCACGCCTCCGAGCTCTACGACGCCCTGCCGGTGCACCGCGTGGTGCGGCGGGCGGCTGGTCTGCGCGAGCTGTGGGTGGGGGTGGCCGGCGGCGAGCTGGAGTGGCGGGAGTATCCGGCGCCCAGATCCCTTGCAGGCTATCTGGGAGGCCACGGTGTTGAGCTGGCGGTGGGCCAGGTGGCCGAGCTCAACCTCGAAGCGGAGCCGCTGCACCGCGAGCTCTTGCGCTGGGCGGGGGCGGAGGGGGTCGCGGTGGTGCTCGACTATGGCTACCCGGCGCGCCGTCTCTACAATCCGCGCGGCCGCGGACAGGGCTCGCTGGCGACCTATCGGAAGCATCACATGGGGCGGAACGCGCTTGAACGCCCCGGCGAGCAGGACCTCACGGCGCACGTCAACTGGGACGACCTGCGAAGGGCGGCGGAGGAGGAGGGGTGGGAGGAGATCGGGCTGTGGCCGCTCGCCGAGCTCCTGGTGCGCGGTGGGCTGGGGGAGTTGGTGGAGGAGGCGGGCCTCGGTGTCGAGGCCGACCTCGACGCCACGACGGTGACGGCCCGCCAAGAGCTCAAGCGCCTTCTCGATCCCGAGGGCATGGGCACGGACCTGAAGGTCCTCGTCCAGGCCGCCCCGGGCGCCGCGGCGGCCGCCGCCCGGGAGGCGCTCGCGCTGCCGGGTCTCTGAAAGGCTGCCTGCAACGCTCCGGACCCCGGGCGGTCGCAAGCGACCGCCCGTCGCTGCGGTCCCGAAGGGGGCAGCTCCCGGAGGCGGCCCGAGGTCATCACGGCCCCCTTTCGGGCCCTTCGCCGAGGCGCCTCGGCGCTGTGGTCCGAGGGCGGCCTGGTTGTCGTCCGCCGGTGCGGGTCGTTGCCGCCCGGGCGCTGGTGCTTGGAGAACTCGCTCCCGCTACTCCGTTGCCGGCCGGATCTCCGCGCGCAGCCCTGCCAGCACGGTTTGAAGCTCGGCGACGATGACGTCGCGCGGCACGCTACGCCGCTCCCCGTCGCGGCGCAACGAGAGCTCGACGTTACCCTCGGCGAGGGCTCGCTGGCCTACCACCACCCGAACTGGGAAGCCGATGAGGTCCATGTCGTTGAACTTCACGCCGGGCCGCTCGGGCCGGTCGTCGTAGAGCACGTCGATACCGGCGCTCCGGAGCTCGTCATAGAGGGCGTCCGCCGCGGCCACGACCTCGGGCTTGTCGGCGTTGAGGACCGCCATGACGACCTCGAACGGGGCCAACGGCAGCGGCCAGATGATCCCCTTGTCGTCGTGGTTCTGCTCGATGGCGGCGGCCACGGTGCGGCCCACCCCGAGCCCGTAGCAGCCCATGGTCATCGGCTTCTCCTGACCTTCGGCGTCGAGGAAGGTGCAACGCATGGGCTCGGAGTACTTGATGCCGAGCTTGAAGATGTGGCCGACCTCGATGCCGCGCCGCTCCACCAGGGGCTGGCCGCAGCGCGGGCATGGGTCGCCGGCCTGGGTGAGGCGCACGTCGGTCAACAGGGCGGGGGTGAAGTCCCGCCCAGGGACGACGCCCACGAGGTGGGTGTCCGCCTGGTTGGCGCCGGTGGCGGCGATCGGGAGGTCCATGACGCTGGGGTCGGTCACGAGGCGCACGTCACTGAGGCCGACAGGGCCGGAGAAGCCTTGGGGGCCGCCGGTGATCTGGAGGATCTTCTCCTCGCTGGCCAGCTGCAGGTGAGTGCAGCTCAACGCGTTCTTGAGCTTGACCTCGTTGACCTCGCGATCGCCGCGGATCAGCACCGCCACGAACTCCTGGTCGGTTTCGAAGATCAGGGTCTTGATGAGGTGTGCGGGGACGATGCCCAGGAACTGGGCGACCTCCTCGACCGTGCGCATCTCGGGTGTGGCCACCTCGGCCGGCGCGTCCGAGGGCTCCAAGGGCCACGGCGGGGCGGCCGCCAGCGCTCCCATCTCGGCCTTCTCCACGTTGGCGCCGTAGCCGCACCCGCACGACAGGATCGCGTCCTCGCCGGTGTCGGCCAGCACCATGAACTCGTGCGACTCGGAGCCGCCGATGTTGCCGGTGTCGGCCTCGACGCGGGTGTAGGACAGGCCGCAGCGCTCGAACACCCGGCAGTAGGCGCGCTCCATGGCGCGGTAGGCTACGTCGAGGTCCTCGGCCGTGGAGTGGAAGGAGTAGGCGTCCTTCATGATGAACTCGCGCCCGCGCATGAGGCCGAAGCGTGGGCGGATCTCGTCCCGGAACTTGGTCTGGATCTGGTAGAGGTTGACCGGGAGCTGGCGGTACGAGGTCACCGACCGCCTGACCGTGTCGGTAATGACCTCCTCGTGCGTGGGGCCGAAGCAGAAGTCGCGGTCGTGGCGGTCCTTGAGGCGCAGGAGCTCGGGACCGTACTTCGCCCAGCGCCCCGACTCCTGCCAGAGCTCGGCGGGCTGCACCGCCGGCATCAGCAGCTCGGAGGATCCGGCGGCGGCCAGCTCTTCCCGGATGATGGCCTCGAGCTTGGCGAGGCTGCGCAGGCCGAGCGGCAGGTAGGTGTAGATCCCGGCGGCCAGCTTGGCGATCATCGCCGCGCGTGACATCAGACGGTGCGAGACCACCTCGGCATCCGAGGGGTCCTGGCGCAGGGTGTGGACGAAGGTCTGGCTCCAACGCATGCGATCAGCCTCCACTGGGACGGTTGCGGTTCGGGCGATGGTGCGGGCGCAGGCTGCCGAGGAGCGAGCCCAGCCGCCGGACGTGGCCCAGCAACTCCTCTTCGAGACCGCCTCCGGGCTGTGCCTGGGCGGCCTCGAGCGCCTCCTCGGCGCCGTCGGGGTCGCCGGCGCCGAGACGTGCCATCGCGAGCTGCTGGAGCAGTACCGGGAGGGGGGCGGAGGAGGTGGCCTGCTCGAGGTACTGGACGGCCTCGCGAAAGCGGCCGAGCTTGAGCGCGACCTCGCCGAGCGCGGCGAGGGGATAGTGGCGCAGCTCCTTGGGCGCCATGTCCAGCGCGGCGCGGGCGAGCTCGCGTGCACTATCGAGATCGTGGCCCAGCTCGGTCTCCACCAGCGCCAGCTCGTAGGACGCCAGAGCCCGCGTCACGCTGTCCTCAGTGACATCGAGAATGCGCCGCGCCAGCCGGCGGGCGGCACGGGGCCGGTCGGCGTGGCGCAGCGCCTCGAGAAGGGCGACCACACCGGCGGCAGCAAACGGCGAGCCGGCGATCTGCGGGCGCCGGAGCAGGCCGTGGGCGTGCGCCACCGCGTCGCGGTCGCGGCCGAGGCCGGCGGCCAGCAGGGCCGCGGCGGCGCGCAGGGTGGGTTCGTCGTCGGCGACGTCGGCGGCCACAGCGAAGAGATCGAGGGCGGCCTCGGGGTGGCCGCGCTCCAGCGCCAGCTCGGCCCGGGTCACCAGGCGTCCGGCCTCTGGGGGCAGATCGCTGGGGGACTCCAGGCTGAGCAGTCGCACGGTGTCCTGGTACTGCAGTCGCTGGGGGTCGAGGTGAAGGACCTGCTGGAAGGTGTCGCGGGCGAGCTGAGTCCAGCCACGGCGGAGGTACGCGAGGCCGAGCTGGTAGAGGGCGTCCTCGAAGTTGGGTGCCAGCTCCACCGCTCGCCGCAGGGCGGCGATGGCGCGTCCTGGGTGGCGGAGCTGGAGGTGGCTGACGCCCAGGAGATACCAGATCTGTGGCAGCTCTTCGAGCTCGCGGGCGGACTCGAGGTGCTCCAGGGCCTCGGCGTGGCGGCCGCGGAGGACCTCCATGGCCCCCAGCGTGAAGCGCGCCAGGAAGGAGTCCGGTTCGAGCTCCAGGGCCCGGCGCAGGGTCGCCTCCGCCTCCTCCCACGCGCCCAGGTCGGAGAGCACCGTGCCGAGGTAGATGAGGGTCTCGTAGTGCTGGCCGCGGAGCTGGAGGACGCGTCGGAAGGCGACCTGCGCCGCTTCGAGGTCACCGGTTTCGAACGCCATCTCGCCGATGAAGCTCCACAGCTCGTCGTTCTCTGGGGCGAGCCGGGCGAGGTCGTCGAGGCGACTCTGGGCGAGCTCGGTGTCGCCCGCGACCAGCGCCAGCTCGAGGGCGCGGAGCTGACGCCGGAAGTCACCGGTGGCGCGGACCGGGTGTGCGGGGTGGGCGAGAATGCGCTGGGCCCGTTCACGGAAGCGGCGTGCGAGGTCCTGGCTCAGCAGCTCGCGGCCCACGGAGCGCTCCCATCCGCCCATCAGCTCGGTGCGGGAGATGAGGTCGTGGCTTTCCAGGAGATCACCCAGGGCCTCGAGCCCGGCGTGGGTGACGGTGAGCTCGTGCTCGGCCTGACCGAGGCGCTCAAGCGCGGAGCCTACTGCGCGCGACAGCTGACGCACCGTCTCCTCGAGGGACGTGATCCGTTCGAGGAGGTGCTCCTCGAAGGCTTCCTGGGCCTCGATGGCCAGCTCGTCGCTGGCGTCGAGGTCCTCGTCCGCCTGGCCGGAGAGGACGAGCAGCTTGGTGTGGCAGCGGATGCAGAAGTCGCGCTCGTCGGCGTTGGGCGTGCCGCAAATCTGGCACAGCACCTGGGTCATCCTCCCGCGTAGACGTAGAAGCCACGTCCTGACTTGCGGCCGAGGTAGCCAGCGTCGACCATCTTGACGAGAAGCGGGCAGGGACGGTACTTGGGGTCCCCCAGCCCGTCGTACAGGACCCGCATGATGTAGAGGCAGGTGTCCAGGCCGATGAAGTCGGCGAGGGTCAGCGGGCCCATGGGGTGGTTCATGCCCAGCTTCATGATCTCGTCCACCGCCTCCGGGGTTGCCACACCTTCGAACACCGCGAAGATGGCCTCGTTGATCATGGGCATGAGGACACGGTTGGAGACGAAGCCGGGGTAGTCGTTGCAGGCCACCGGCGTCTTTCCCATGGCCTCTGCCAGCCCGCACACCGTCTCGTACGCCTCGTCGCTGGTGGCGAGGCCGCGGATCACCTCCACGAGCTTCATCATCGGGACCGGGTTCATGAAGTGCATGCCGATGAACCGCTCGGGGCGCGACGTCTGTGCAGCCAGCTTGGTGATGGAGATGGACGAGGTGTTGGAGGCGAGAAGAGCCTCGGGACCGCAGATGGCGTCCAGCTGGCGGAAGATCTCGGCCTTGATGTCGAAGCGTTCCACCGCCGCCTCCACCACGAGCTGGGCGCCGGAATGCGCCGACAGGTGGGTGCTGGTCTGGATGCGCGCCAAGGCTGTCGCTGAATCGTCAGCAGTCACGAGGCCCTTCTTGACTTGGCGCTCGAGGTTGCGGCCAATGGTCTCGAGGGCGTGCTCGAGGATCGTCTCCTCGATGTCGGTGAGGACCACGCGGTACCCCGAGATGGCCGCCACGTGGGCGATGCCGTTGCCCATCTGTCCGGCGCCGACGACACCGATCGTCGAGATGTCCATGGTTCCTCCTGCTCCCCAAGAGGGGGTCCGAGACTAATGGTGAGGGCGCCGGTCCGTCAACTCCGTTGCCGTCACGGCTACAATGCGTCGATGCTCGGGTTCCGAGCGTGACCGGCCTCTCCTGTTGCCGAACGGGTGGTGTTCGGCGGTGACGCGCTGGTCGTCTTCCTCCTGACCTGTACCCGGGACGTGGGTGGCGACGGTGCCGTGTTCGCTGCGGCCGTGGACCGCTGGTTGCGGGGTCGACCCGAGTGGCCCTCCCTGCTGCATCCGCACCATCTCCTGTACAACCCGATCGTGGCGCTGGTGTGTGCTCTCAAGGAGACCTTCGGCGGCGGTCCGTTTGTTCTCAATGTAGGTGTGAGGGTGAGTGCAGTGGCTGCCACATGCGCCGTGGGCGGCATGGTGGTCCTTCTGCGGCTGGCCGGCGTGGGTTGCCGATGTCGGCCTGTCAGCGGTGCGGTGGCGGGCGGCGCTGGCGCGGCTGCGTCCGGGTCGGGCGGTGAGCATGACCGGCGACGCCGCGCTCGTGGGCGGCCCGCATTCTCTCGTCCCCGTGCTGGCTCAATAGCGCCAAAGCGCCCCGGCGGGCCGGGGCGCTTCGTGCTGACGGTCTCGGGGCGAACCTACAGCAACGCGTCGAGCTTCGCCTTGATCGTGCGCTTGTCGGCGGCGCCGACGATGCGGTCGACCTGCTGGCCGTCCTTGAAGAAGAGGATGGTGGGAATCGCCTGGATGCCGTAGCTCACGGCGGTGTCGCGGTTGGAGTCCACGTCGAGCTTGGCCACCACGGCACGATCGGCGTACTCCTCGGCGAGCTCCTCGATCGCGGGTGCGACCGTCCGACAGGGTCCGCACCACACCGCCCAGAAGTCCACCACGGCCGGTTTCCCGGCCTTGAGAATGCTGCCGTCGAACTCGGCGTCGGTCACTGCCATGGCCTTGCCTGCCATCGTCCGTTCCTCCTTTGCTTCTGCCGGCGGCGCCGGCGGCGGTCAATGGTACTACAGCTTTCGGGCTGGCTGGGGCCCGAGTCTCCTTGTACAGGGCCGGGCGGGCCGGTAGAGTTTGCGGAGGAGGTGCCTGTGCTCGCTCCCCCCTACCTCAACTTCCTGGGCTTCGAAGAGGCCCCGGCGCCGGGCGACGCGCGCTTCCGCGTGCTTCCGCTGCCCTACGACCTGACGACGTCCTATCAGCCGGGCGCGCGGCGGGGACCGCTGGCGCTGCTGGAGGCGTCGACCCACCTTGAGTGGTACGACGAGGAGCTCGAGCTGGAGCCGGCGGCGGCGGGGATCGCCACCCTGCGTCCCCTGGAGGCGGAGACCTCGGGGCCGAGGGCTATGCTGGAGCGGGTGGCCCGGGTGGCCCGGCCGTGGGTGGAGGACGGTCGCTTCCTGCTCGGGATCGGCGGAGAGCACAGCCTCAGTGCCCCGTTGGTGGCGGTGCACCGAGAGGTGTGGCCGGAGCTGACGGTGCTCCAGGTGGATGCCCACGCGGATCTGCGCGAAGCCTTCGAGGGCAGCCCCCACAACCACGCGTCGGTGATGCGACGGATCGCCGAGGCAGGGGGACGAATCGTGCAGGTGGGCGTACGGTCGCTCACCCGCGATGAGCACGAGTTCATCCGCACTACCGAGGCAGTCACCACGTTCTTTGCCCACGAGCTGGCGGGGCGGCCCGCCGCCGAGTGGGCGAGCGAGGTGGCGGCGAGCATCGAAGGCCTGGTGTACATCACAATCGATCTTGACGGCTTCGACCCGTCGATCATGCCGAGCACGGGAACCCCCGAGCCGGGGGGGCTGAGCTGGCGTGAGGTGACCGAGCTGCTCGCGCGGGTGACCCAGGCGCACCGCTGCGTGGGTGCTGATGTCGTCGAGCTCGCTCCGCTGCCGGGGCTAGTGGCGCCGGACTTCCTGGCGGCCAAGCTGGCCTATCGCCTGATGGGTCTGGTGGGCCTCGCCAACGGCTGGCTGGAGCGCGAGTAGAGGTCCGACGCCCTTCTGAGCCGGCCCGATGCTGCGATCAACAGCCGCCGGAGCACGCCGGCCGCTTCGCGGCCTTCCGGCCACGGCCCGGCCGCCGGCTGGATGCAGGCATCCGCCGGCGACCAGCGCGCGTCCGGCCGCGCCTGTCGGCGCGGCGGCGTGCCCCGGCGGCCCGGTACGCCCGAGAGCATGTTCCGGAAGGGTAGAGAGAACCCGCTCTCTCTGTAATGAACAAGTCGCGCCGGCGCCGGCCCTCTGGCCGCGCTTCGCTCCGTCGCCTTCGTCGGCATGACCACGAGGTCAATGCCTCCTCGATTCGGTCGCAAATCGCACCCAGCGCCCCGACGGCGGCGCGACTCGTGGGCTCGGCAAAGGCCATGGAAGCGTCTGCCGCCTGACGGCGGCTGGGCCGCGGCTTCGCCGCGTCCCGGGGAGTGGCTCCTGCGGCTTCTGCTACGGCCCGCGATGCGGCGCCCCCTGAGTCGGCTACGCCGCCCCAGGGAGCACCACCTCGCGGCCCTCGCGACGAAGCCGCCCGCCACTCCCCTTCCGACGCCGTGTCCCACCCGCCCACCCGAAGCCGTCGCCTCCGGCGACGGAAGATGGCGCTCCAACCATCACCTGTCATCCTGAGCAAGCGGAGGCCCGAAGGGCCGGAGCGCGTCGAAGGACCCCCTGGCCGAAGCCGGCACAAGCCTGCAGCCAGGCTCGGGTTCCTCCCTCGCAGCCGACCGTGGCTGCGCCACGGCGGCGTGCCCTCACGCGCTCCGCAGAACCGACCCGAGGCCGCCTCGGAGCAGGGATCGCCCGGCGGACGTGCCGTCCCGAACACTTTTCCTGAGGCGCCTCCTCGTTCATAGCGCGATCGCGGAAACAGTGTCCGGGGGGGCACTCACGGCCCGTGCCATTCGGAGAAGTGGCCCCAAACAACCACGCAGGCGACTCGGCGAGCCCCTTATCGCTTCGCCCCTTCGCCACCGGTGGGACCTGCGGGTTGGCCGTCCTCAATCACGCATCGTGCGACGCGCTCCCCGTACGCGATGGCGTAGTTCTGGCCGCGGTCCTCGGGGAAGATCTGCGACATGGTGACCAGGTACAGGCCGGGCACAGGAGTGCGCATGGCAGGGATGAGCTCGCGGTAGCCCTTGGTCACCACCGGTTGGGCGGAGCGGGCCCGGAAGTGGTGCGAGGCGAGGATCCACGACGGCTCGAAGGCCGGGTTGACGCGGGCTAAGGCCGGGAGGTAATCCTCGAGCACCTGCGCTTTCGGGGCGTTGTACAGCGGGTGGTCGGGGAGGAGATAGTTGGAGATGTAGAGGATGTGGCGTCCGCCGTAGCGCTCGCGCGGGATGAAGTTGGTGTGCTCGATGAGCCCGCCAAACGGCATGTTCTCGTCGGCGATGTTGAGCCAGTAGTAGGGCGTCAGGCTGCGCTCGAGCTCGAGCACGGTGCAGATGGCGGCGGTGGCGCTGAGCTGACCGAGGCGAGAGCGCTCGTCGTCCGGTAGCAGGTGCTCCGCCATTTGCAGGTAGTTGGCGAGCTGAACGGCTGCCACCACCCGATCGGCACGATGCTCGCCGGAGCGGGCGTGGATCGACAGGCCGTCACGAGAACACTCGATGCGGCGCACGGGATCCCTGAGGCGGAGCTCACAGCCTGCGGCGGTGAGGCGCTCCACCAAGGCGTCCACCAGTCGGGCGAAGGAGCCGCGCATGTAGCCGAGTGCCTCGCCGAGGCCGCTCCGGTTCCGCGAGCGGCCGCGCAGACGAAGCTTGCCCCACAGCCAGACCATGGCAACCTCGTTCGCCCGCTCGGCGAACTTCTGATAGAACAGCGGCGCCCACACGCTGCGCCACAACCGCTCGCCCTGGTGGCGGAGTATCCAATCGGCAGCGGTGACGTGCTCGTAGGGGGCCGGATCAGCATGATGCTGCAGCCGCAGCGTCGAGAGGGCGAAGCGGACCTTGTCCGTCAGAGTGAGGGGGCCGAAGCGCAGCAGGGAGGCGGGGGTGCCGAAGTCCCAGAGGCGGCCCTCGGTCCAGATCCCCATGCGAGAGGTGCGCCACTCGAGGCTGTCGCCGAGCCCCAGCTCCTCGGCCAGGGCAACGTAGGCGGCGTCCGAGGTGAAGAGATGGTGATAGAAGCTCTCCAGACGCTCGCCGCCTACGGAGAACACGCGGGCGAGCCCGCCGGCCTCCGGGTAGCGCTCGAAGACACGGACCCGATATCCTGCCTCGACGAGCCGCAGAGCAGCGGTGAGGCCGGCGAGGCCGGCACCGACGACGATGACGTCAGACACGAGCGCACGCTACGCCAGTGAGGCCATCCCGTCAAAGCGGGTGTCGGTCTTCTACGCCGCGTACTTCGGCGTGCTGGGGGCGGTGCTGCCTTTCCTCGGTCCGTTCCTGACCTGGCGCGGCCTCGGCGCAGTGGGAGTAGGGCTGGTGACCGCCGCCTTCTCTTTGGCCAAGCTGGTGTACACGCCGCTGGTGGGAGCCGCAGTGGATCGCGGCCACTGGCATCGCGGGCTGCTGACCGGGCACTGCCTGCTGGCAGCCGGGTGCGCGCTCGCTACCGCCGGCCTGGCGGGTCCTTGGCAGCTGGGGCTCGCCTTCTTTGCGGTGGGTGTCGGGTACGGTACTGCCCTGCCGCTGGTGGAGGCGGCCGTGCTCGAACGGCTTCCGGAGGCCGGCTACGGCTCGCTTCGGCTGTGGGGCTCGCTGGGTTTTGTGGCCGTCTCGATGGTGGCGGCTGCGGTCGTGGGGAGGGCCGGTCTGGACTGGTTTCCAGTGGTGGTGACCGTGCTGCTGACTCTCGTCGCCGCCGCGTGCGTTCGCCTCGAGGGCTCGGCACGCCCCGTGGTGCACCCGCTCCGGTCGGGGAGCCTCCCGGCTGCGGCGTGGGGCCTGCTCGCGCTTCTCACGGTGCACCAGGTCGCCCATGGCCCGTACTATGCGTTCTTCTCCATCGAGCTCGCGTCGGCGGGGTTCTCGCCAGCGTGGATTGGCGGGCTGTGGTCGCTCGGAGTGGTCGCCGAAGCGGCGATGTTCCTGGGCGGTAACCGCGTCGAGATGTGGCTCGGACGGTCCCGCCTCCTGGGTTTGGCCCTGGCGCTCGCACCGGTGCGTTGGGTGCTGCTCGCCCTGCCGCTCTCGCTGCCCGTGCTCGTCCTGGCCCAGCTGGGCCACGCGGTAACCTTCGCCGCTGTCCACCTGGCCGGGATCCAGCTGCTCCAGGAGCTCGTGCCGCCGAGTGCCGCCCGGCGTGCCCAGGCGCTCTACTCCGGGCTCGCCTTCGGGCTGGGCATCGTCGCGGGCAGCGCTCTGGCGGGGCCGGTCTACGGCGAGTTCGGGGGATCCGGCGCGTTCCTCGCCGCAGCAGCGCTGTCGGTGGTGGTCCTGGTCGGCTGGATGGGGCTCGTGCGGGTGGCGCCTGCGCTCAGAACAGCACGTTCTTGACGTAGAACTGCTCCACCGAGACCGCGCCGGTGGCGAGCGAACGGGCGTCGTCAATGGTGAGGCGGAATGTGCCCGCCGGTTTGCCCCCCGAGGTGACCATCTCAAGCTCCACCGCCGCCGGGGACTGCTTCGGGTCGAGATCGTGGATCATCGAGTACGCCTCGGCGGTCAGCTTGAGCGTCTGGAAGACCTCGCGCTCGGAGTCGGTGACGCCCTGAACGAAGAAGTAGTCGGGCTTGGTGCCGACGCTGGTATGGAAGAGGTAGAGGTGGCGCTCGTCGAAGATCTGGCGAAACGCCTCGTCGATCCGCTTCTCGGGGTAGGGCTGATTGCGTAGCATGATGCCGGGGGTTGGGGTGGGAGTCGGGGTTTCGGCGGAGCCCAGCATGGGCTTGGCGCCGCTCAGGGTGGCGTAGCTTCCCAGCGGTCTGTCGGGTGTCGGCGTTGGGCCCGGGGTGTTCTGGTAGAGCCCTTCGAGGGTGAGGGCCGAGCCGAGGCCCAGCTGGTTGTACCGCTGGGTCGCCACCAGATCGACCTGGCACAACGGAAGGCTGGTAACGGTCCCGCTTACCAGGGTGATGATCGCGTTCTTGCCCTCGATCTCGAGGGTCTTCTGCGCCGGGATTCGGTGACCGTTCTTGAGGACCACGACGTAGCCGCTGGTCGCACCGGCGGCAGCCGCCGCCAGAACCAGGCTCAGGATCATCAGCGTCATGTGGCGTCGCATTGGGCAACCTCCGCGCGTCGTTCAGTATACCTTGCAGCGGCCGCGGGGGCTACGGCACCGGTGCCGTCATCCTCCGGGATGGCGTGCCAGCAGCCCGACCAGCTCGCTGCGCGAGCTCGTCCCAGTTTTGCGGTAGAGGTTCTTCAGGTGGTCACGAACGGTGTGCGTACTGATCGCGAGCTGCTCACCGATCTGGGCAGTGGAGTGTCCCTGTTGGAGGAGCTTCATCACCTCGGCCTCGCGCGGGCTCAGCGCGTGCTCGCTGACGAAGGTGGCGAGCGCCAGCTCCGCTGTGGCTCCCAGTGTACGGAGCCGAACCAGCACGCCGAGCGGCCTGTCCGTGCCAGCGAGGCGTGTCACGGCGCACGCGAGGGCCGAGCCGTCGGACAGGGGCAGCACGTGGCGCCGGTCGCTCTCGACGGCGGTGGCCACGTCGGCGGCCTCTTCACACAGCCGGTCGACCAGTGGCCGTGCGCCGCAGCCGCGGTTCACCACTTCCAGACCAAACTCTGTCTGTCGCGAGAGGAGCTGATCGGCTGCGGCGTTGGCGTGCAGGATGTCACCGGGGAGATCGAAAACCAGGATCGCGTCGGGGAACGCGTCGATGGCGGAGCGCAACAGTACGGTTTGCTGGCCGAGCTGGTGGGCGTGGAGGATCTGGTCGAGCACGAAACCGACAGTCGCGGTGAGGCCGTCCGGTGGCGATCCTGACGGCAGGCGGAGAGTTGCCGAGTATGGCGGACGGCAGCGCAGTAGCACCGCGCAGCCGTCCGTCTCCCGCATTCCGAACGAGAAGCGGCGGGACTCCGGGGGCTCGCCCACCGCCAGCTCGAGCTCGGCCCAGGGCGCGTGTTGCAGGCAGGCCACCAGCTCGAGCATTCGGGGCAGCGTGGGATCGTCGGCTGGCGGGAGGGTCGTCCTTGAGACAATGGGGAGCAAAGACTCCATCGTCCACCATTGTAGCGTCTCGCTTCCGTCGATTAGAGAGTGAGAATTGACAGCAGCGCGGCAATGAGTGAGTATCCAGGTGCGCACGAGGGGCGCATTCTGTTTTGCTCTAGGACATCAAGGAAGGCGCGAGTTGCGGAGAGCTGGGAGGTACATCACGGCGATGGTGATCGTCAGCTTGGCGCCCCTTTTGGCGGGGGCGCAGACCTTGGCGCCGAATCCCAACGAGGGCGTACCCATCGGGCCGTTCCTCTTCACACCGGCGGTCGAGCTCACGTGGGAGCACCGTGACAATATCTTTTTCGCGCCCGACGATCCTACGGCGGACACCGTGTACCTTGCCCGCACCCGCCTTCAGCTGGAGCTGCCGATCTACGACTCCTACCTGCGCTTCAGCTACATGCCACAGTATCGCGACTACCTGGACTACGACCTGCGCCGCAAGTGGCAGCACTTCGCAGCTGTGGAAGGCGCGTTCGCCTTCGCCAACGGGCTCGAGCTCACCACCGGCTATCACTTCGTGTCGGGCAACCTGGAAACCCGCCAGGTCGATCCGGGCGGTGAGCTGGCGTTCGGCGACCGCCAGTTTGACAAGCACCAGGTCGACGTGGAAGGCGACTACTGGATCACGCCGCGGGACGGGTTCTCGGTGCAGGGCTCGTGGACGGACGTGGCATACCAGCGCGAAGCCGCCGTCCAGTTCTACGACTACTCGCGCAGCGCATTTGGCCTGAGTTGGCTCCACCTGCTGAGGCCGACGCTGCAGATGAACCTGAGCTATCGCCACAACGTGTTCGACGCGCGCGACACCGTCGCCTATCGCAGCAGTGTCGGGGACGAGCTGACCCTGGGGGCCATCGGCCAGCTTACGCCGGTGGTGCGATCCGAGCTGCGGGTGGGGTGGCGCCTCACGGCCCTGGACCGGACCGCGAGCAATGAACCCCCCGCCGAGCCGGACTTCCGCGGCCTCATCACCAGCGGCAGCCTGTCGTGGGAGATGGGTCACGGGGGAGTGCTGACCCTCGACCTGCTGCGCTCGGACTACCCCTCGAACTACGCTCAGAACGCGTACTACACAGCCACTGGGGGTGGGCTCACCTACGAGCTGCAGCGCGGCCGGATCTTCGGTGATCTCCGGTACCACCGGCAGACCAACGACTACAACCTTCCGGATCCCGAGCTGGGATCCACCCGTAGCGACGAGATCACCACCTGGGGCGGAGGCCTTGGCGTCAGGCTCAACCTGTTCACCTCGGTGCGTGCCAGCTACACTCACCAGGTTCGCGACACCCTTCACCCCTACTCGTACACCGCCAACATCTTCACCGTCGGCCTGGTTCTCGGCTACTGAGAATGTGGTAGCCTGCGCCTCATGAGGGCGTTGGCGTCGCTGTGCGTGCTTTTTGCGCTGATCCCGCCGCCGGTGTGCGGCCAGCAGGGACCGGCGACGCCGAGCCCGACGACGGCCCCGACTGAGCAGTATCGGGTCGGCGTGGGCGATGTGCTGCATGTCAATGCGTACCAGCAGGATGAGATCTCGGGTGACTTCACGGTGGAGGAAGACGGCGCCATCACCTTCCCGCTCCTCGGTCGAATACCGGTGGTTGGGCTCTCCCTGGCGGAGATCGGCAAGCGCCTCGAGGCCCTGCTCGAGAAGGACTTCTACGTGGACGTGCAGCTCCAGGTGGAGGTGAAGCAGTACCGCTCACGCCCGGTGACCGTCACCGGCGAGGTCAACCAACCAGGGACCTACTACCTGAGCGGCGCCATGACGCTGACGCAGCTGATCGCCGAGGCCGGTGGCGTGAAGGCCACGGCGGGCTCCGTGATCAAGCTCCGCCGCACCGAGTTCGTCGATGGCGAGGCGCAGCAGCGGGTATGGACTCTGCCAATCGCCGAGACGCTGGCCACGAGCGGCCCCGAGCTCCTCGCCGGTGATGTGGTCACGGTTCCGGCCAAGCAGCTCTACTTCGTCACCGGCGAGGTCGCCCGGCCGGGGCAGTATGAGCTTTCCGAGGGGCTCACCCTCATGCAGGCGCTCACGCAGGCCGGTGGTCTCGACAAGTTCGCTTCACAGAACGTCGAGCTTCACCGCGACGAGCACGGCAGCAAGGAGATCCTCGACTACGACCTGGCGCGTATCCGCAAAGGCAAAGCCGCGGACCCGCCGATCCAGGCCGGCGACGTCGTCATTGTCAAGCGTCGGTTCTTCTAGCTCGCCGACTGCGCCGAGCTTCTGCCGCGAGCGCGGACACACACGTGGGGATGGTGCTGCTCCCGGTGACGGTGGTCGCGACGCAGCTCTGCAAACCCCCTGCGCTTCGGCCCACGCGCCCCACCACATTGCGAGGCGAAGGCCGCGACAGGCCACACGATGCGTCGAGGCCGCACGAGGAACCGGGGAGTCAAGGCAGGTGCAGACATCCCGGGGCCCGCGTGTCGCGGTCCGTGGTCGCGCTGGTGGTCGGGAGGCGGAGTCGGCGGGTTCCGGGGCGACCCCCGTCAAGAGGATGTCGAGCTGGGGGAAATACTTGACACTCATTGAGTTGGGGACTACGCTTGAGCGAGGAGTGGAGGGCTTTATGCGTCAGCTCATGTGTGTTGTCGGCATCGTGTTGCTGGCTTGTGTCGCGGCGGCCCAGGCTCCTGCTCCGACCCCCGCGGTGCCTGGGGAGGCCAACGAGGACATCACCCAGGGACAGTTCGCCCAGCTCCTGCTGCGGGCCATCGCAACCAAGACGGACGAGACGGCGCCCCAGCTCTCCCCCGAAAAGGCGCTCAACCGGGCACGGGAGCTCGAGCTTGTGCCGGCCGGATGGCACGCAGAGTGGTTGCTGACCCAGCAGGACCTCGCCGACGTGCTCAAGCTGCTCGGGATCGAATTCCAACCGGCAGAGCCCACCGCGCCGGTGAGCCGCGCCTTCGCCGAGGCCTTGCTGCGCCGCAACCAGTTGGGCTTCGAGCAGTATGGACAGATGAAGTTCACCCACGGACAGGCAGGCGCCCTGATAACCGACGAGGGTGTGGACCGTGCGGTGAGCCCCTCGCAGTTCTGAAGGACGCGCGTAGCGCGTCCCTAACGTGCATATCTCACCAGTTGCCCGCTGCGGCGTCCGATACGCCGCAATCTGAGGCACTTTCTTGGACTCGCTCGGTCCCAGCCCACGCTGCCCGCGACGCGGGCCCAAGCCTGCGGTTTGACCGGACCTGCGGTCCGGAGCGCGGGTCCCTACGTACTGCAAGACGCCTCCCCCGCTCGTCCTGCGAAGGTACCCCATCCCACGACGTCTCGAACGCCTCGCGAGGACCCCTGGTGAGATATGCAGGCTAGTCCCGGCCTCCCCTCGGGCCAGCGCAATCGGCGGGGTCCTTCTACCCTTTACTCTTCACGCTTTACCCCCCTGGAGGGCTGGTCGATGGGGTGTGCCGCGGCGGCGCGCAGCTCCTCGAGGATCGGCCCGAGGTCACTGATCCCTTTGCTCGCCGCCAGCTCGCCGAGGGTGCCCCAGAAAGGTTCACCGCAGCGGATGCAGACCAGCCCTCGCTGGCGCAGGATGCGGACGCTGGCCGGAAGTTCCGCCACGAGCTCTTCGATGGGGGTGTCGGCGTCGATCTGCATGGCCACCTCCAGGCTCAGAGTAGCAGCGCGGGGCGATATGTGAGGGGACTTTCCAGGGGTGGCCAGCATGCGGGATTCGGGCTAGACTGCGTGCGCTGCGTTGGCACGAACAGGCCGCGGCAGCGGCCAAAATCATCCTTCGTGCTGCTGGGCGGATCCGCCGGTGGCGCTCGTTCGGTCACGGACTTGGAGGAGGAAGAAACCATGGAAATCAAGAAGATCGGAATGGTGGGATGTGGGCAGATGGGTGCGGGCATCACGGAGGTGGCGGCCAAGGCGGGCTTTCCGGTGGTGGTGCGCGAGCCGAGCCAGGAGCTTCTGGACAAGGGCTTGGCCCGGATCGGCAAGAGCCTCGACCGGGCGGTGAGTAAGGGCAAGCTGGAGGCTGCTCATCGGGACGCGGCCATGGCGCGCATCAGCACCACCCTCGAGTTCGCCGGGCTCGCGGACTGCGACCTGGTCATCGAAGCGGTGCCAGAGACGCGTGAGCTCAAGGAGAAGCTCTTCGCCGAGCTGGACGGCGTCGTCAAGCCGGAGGCGATCTTCTGCACCAACACCTCGTCCTTGGTGGTGACTCAGCTGGCGATGGCGACGAGGCGCCAGGACCGGTTTGCCTGCCTGCATTTCTTCAACCCCGTCCCGGTGATGAAGCTGGTGGAGGTGGTGCGGACCATCCTCACCTCGGACACCACGTTCAGCGCCGTGTTCGACTTCGCCAAGGCCATCGGCAAGACCCCGGTGGCGGCGGTGGACAACTCGGGCTTCATCGTCAACCGCCTGCTGATCCCCTACCTCCTGGACGCCATCCGGGTCTACGAGCAGGGCGTCGCCAGCCGCGACGACATCGATACCGGCATGAAGCTCGGCTGTGGCTACCCCATGGGCCCACTCGAGCTCTGCGACTTCATCGGTCTCGACACCATGTACCACGTGGCCGAGATCATGTTCGACGAGTACCGCGAGACCCGCTTTGCCGCACCGGGGCTCCTCAAGCGCATGGTCCTCGCCGGCCAGCTCGGCCGCAAGACCGGGAAGGGCTTCTACGACCACCAGGGTTGACCCTGGGGGCGGGCGGAGGAGGAACTGATGAGCTACGAGAATCTCGCCGTCGCCAACCAGGACGGTGTCCTATGGATCACCGTGAACCGGCCCGAGAAGCTCAATGCCCTCAACGTGGCCACCGTCGCCGAGCTCGATCGGGCGTTCACGGTCGCCGAGGCCGATCCGGAGGTCCATGCGGTGGTCCTGACCGGGGCTGGTGACAAGGCGTTCGTGGCCGGTGCCGACATCGCGGAGCTCACCACGCTGGGGCCGGAGGCCGCCAAGGAGTTCGCGCTGCGCGGTCAGGCGGTATTTACGCGCATCGAGCGGATGACCAAGCCAGTGGTAGCCGCCGTCAACGGGTACGCTCTAGGTGGGGGCTGCGAGCTGGCCATGGCCTGCCACCTTCGAGTTGCCGCGGCGACGGCGGTCTTCGGGCAACCCGAGGTCAAGCTCGGGCTGATCCCGGGCTATGCCGGAACCCAGCGGCTGCCGCGGCTGGTGGGCAAGGGACGAGCGCTGGAGCTGCTCGTCACCGGCCGCAACGTGGCCGCCGAGGAGGCGGAGCGCATCGGCCTCGTGAACCGGGTGGTGGAGCCTGCTGCCCTGACCCAGGCGGTCACCGAACTGGTGCGCTCGATCCTGCGAAACGGTCCGCTGGCGGTAAGCCACTGCCTCGAGGCTGTCCAGTACGGCCTCGACATGCCGTTCGACGACGCCTGCCTCCTCGAGGCCACCCTGTTTGGACTTTGTGCCGCAAGCCCACAAATGGCCGAGGGAACGGCTGCGTTCCTGGAGAAGCGGAAACCTGACTTCCGGAGGACGTGATGGTGCGAGCCCTCGTCGGACTGTTCGCGCAGAGCCCCTTCAAGCCGCTGCATGCCCACATGGATCGGGTGATGAGCTGCGTCCAACTCGTGCCCCGGCTCATGGAGGCGGTGGTCGACGGCGATGCCGAGGCCATCGCCGCTCAGCGCAAGGCCATCACCCGGGCCGAGCACGAGGCGGACATCGTCAAGAACGAGCTTCGCGACCACCTGCCGCGGACCCTCTTCTTGCCGGTGTCGCGAGCCGATCTGCTGCGGCTGCTGCACCATCAGGACGACATCGCCGACGGTGCCGAGGACGCCGCGATCGTGGCCTGCCTCAAGCCTGTCGCGACGCCGGTGGAGCTGCGAGAGCAGGTCCTCCGCTACGCTGATCTCTGCGTCGATGCGGCGCGCGTCACGGATACCCTCATGGGCCGCCTCGACGAGCTGCTGGAGACGGGGTTCAGCGGCCCCGGAACCGACGAGGTGCACGAGCTCATCAACCGTATCGGGCAGAAGGAGTGGGAGGCGGACAAGGCCGCCTTCAAGCTGCTTCAGGCCATGTTCCAGCGCGAGCAGGCGTTGCCCCCGGTGGACCTCGTGCTGTGGATGAAGCTGTGCGAGGCGCTGGGCGACATCGCCAACGCCTCGGAGCAGGTGGCCAACCACCTGCGCCTCATGCTGGCCCGGTAAGCGAGCGCCATGTTCAGCGTGTTCCTGGTCGTGGCCCTAGTGGGCGGGTTCTACATGGCGTGGAACATCGGCGCCAACGACGTCGCCAACGCCTTCGGCACCAGTGTCGGCTCGCGCGCCCTCACCTTCCGCCAGGCGGTGGTCGTCGCCGCAATATTCGAGTTCCTCGGGGCCGTCCTGGTGGGGGCGCATGTCACAGGTACAATCCGTTCCGGCCTCTTCGATCCGACACTGCTGCAGGGGCGCGAGACCACGTTCGCTCTCGGCATGCTCGCCGCCCTGCTGGGAGCCGGGATCTGGCTGCAGATCGCAACGTACTTCGGTTACCCGGTATCCACCACCCACTCCATCGTCGGCGCCATCCTCGGCTTCGCCGTCATCGTCCTGCCGATCGACGCCATCCGCTGGGGCACGGTGGGCAGCGTGGTGGCCTCGTGGGTCGTTTCGCCCATCGTGGGTGCCCTCCTCGGCTGGGCGATCTTCATGCTGGTGCGGGTGCTGATCTTCAAGCGGCCCGACCCCGTGGCGCGATCGCGTCGGCTCGCGCCGGGTCTCATCTTCTCGGTCTTCTTCGTGCTCTCCATGAGCTTCCTGTTCAAGGGCCTCAAGCAGCTCCATCTCGACTTCGAGCCTCTGCACGCGATCCTCATCTCGTCTGCGGTGGGCGGCGTAGCTGCGCTCGTGGGATGGTCGCTGCTGCAGGGCGGGCGGCGCGTCGTGGCCGGCGGGGGCCGGCCGCTCGAGGAGGTGGAAGATCTGTTCCGCCACCTCCAGATCATGACCGCCTGCACTGTCGCCTTCGCGCATGGTGCCAACGACGTGGCCAACGCCGTGGGTCCCTTGGCCGCGGTGGTGTCGGTGCTCTCCACGGGCAAGATCCTCAGCACCGTCGAGGTGCCCCTCTGGGTGCTCGCCCTCGGCGGCGTCGGCATCGTCGCCGGGCTCGCCACCTTCGGTTACCGGGTCATCGAGACGGTGGGCCGGAAGATCACCGAGATGAGCCCCTCGCGCGGATTCTCGGCCGAGTTCGGCGGCGCGGTCACGGTCCTCCTCGCCTCGCGGTTGGGCCTGCCCGTCTCCACCACCCACGTGATCGTCGGTGCGGTGATCGGCGTCGGGTTCGCCCGCGGCATCGCAGCTCTGGACCTCCGGGTGATCAAGGAGATCGTCGTCACGTGGGTGGTGACCGTGCCGGCGGCCGCCGCCGTAAGCATCTGCTGCTACTACCTCCTCCGCGTATTCCTCGGGTAATCGGCGGGGGGCGTATCCTCGGAGTGCCAGTAGCATCCGGGCGAGGATGGTCGTGTGATGACCTCGGACCGAGAGAAGCGTCTCGTTTTCGACTGGAACAAGGTGCGTCCTGTCACGCGGGAGGGTGCGGCGCCGGTGACGGTGCACGACGAGACCCTTCGCGACGGCCTCCAGTCGCCTGGTGCGCGCCTTCCCACCATCGAGGAGAGGGTGGGTCTCCTGAGGTCGATGGCGAGGCTCGGAGTGGAGAGTGCAGATCTGGGTTTCCCCGGCATGCAGGGGCGTGCGGGCGCTGAGGTGGAGGTGCTGCTGCGCACGGTGGCCGAGGAACGACTGGGCCTGCGTCCGGTGGTCGCTGCTCGCACCAAGCTCGAGGACATCCGGCCCGCGGTGGAGATGGCACAAAGGACAGGAGTGCGCCCGGAGGTGGCGGTCTTCGTGGGCTCCTCGCCGCTGCGGCTCTACGCCGAAGGATGGAGCGTGAGCAGTCTCGAGCGTCTGGTCGAGGAGACCGTGGGCTTCGCCGTGGGTGAACGCCTGGACGTGCTCTTCGTCACCGAGGACACGACCCGGTCGCGGCCCGAGCACCTCGAGCGCATGTACGGTGCCGCGCTCCGAGCGGGGGCCGGCGCCATCTGCCTTGCCGATACCGTGGGTCACGCCCTGCCGTGGGGCGCAGCCGCGCTGGTGGGATGGGTGCGGGCTCTCACCGAGCGCATCCGGCCCGGCGCGCGCATCGACTGGCACGGTCACAACGACCGTGGGTTGGCGTTGGCCAACGCGTTGGCTGCTGCGCAGGCGGGCGCGAACCAACTCCACGCGACCGCACTGGGGGTTGGTGAGCGGGTTGGGAACGTGGCGGTTGAGCAGCTGCTGGTCAACCTGCGCTTGCTGGGTTGGTGGCAGGGCAACCTCGGTCTCCTTGCGGCCTACTGCCGGCTCGCCGCCGGTCTCCTCGGGATAAGGCCGCCGAGCAGCGCTCCGGTGATCGGGCGCGATGCCTTCCGCACCGGCACCGGCGTGCACGCCGCGGCCCTCCTCAAGGCCCGGGAGAAAGGTGACGGATGGCTTGCGGACCGCGTCTACTCGGCGATACCCGCGGCCATGGTGGGGCGCCGTCAGGTGGTGGCCATCGGTCCCATGTCCGGGGCCTCGAACGTGCGCTTCTGGTTGAAAAACCGTGGTCTCGAGGAGAGGCCGGGGCTGGTGGGGCACATTCTCGCGGTGGCACGCGAGCATCGGCGAATCCTCGATGATCGCGAGGTGGAGGAGCTGGTCGCGCAGCACGCTCGGGCCAGCGCAGACGATCGTTGAGCCAACGTGCACTGCCAAGTGTACCGGTTGGGCTACAATACACCCAGCTTGGCGCGACCTTGAATGGTGAGGCTCGCCTGCGCGGCGAGGCGGACTGTTGCCAACTGTGTAGGATTTTGTCGCGCCGGGAGGTCGAGCTTGGCGGACGAGCCGAAGACATCACCGCGGATCAAGGTGGTGGACCGCAGGTGGTTCACCGACAGCGGCGAACCCCGTGCCGATGAGCCCTCCCGGGCCGCGCCTCACCAGATGGAGCCCGCTGAAGAAGCTCTACCTGAGGCCGAGGCCGAGCTGTCCTCCGCGCACGGGGACCGTGGCGCCGGCGGTGATCCCCCGTCCGTGGATGACCGCGGCGAGAGCGAGGGGCGGCCGGACCACCGAGGCAGGAGTGAAGGGCTGCCGGAGGTGAGCTTTCTCCACCTGACGAACTTCCTGGCGCAGCAGGCGGCGCTCCTCCTGCAGGGGACCGAAGGCCTTCCCAAGGACTCCGAACAGGCGCGCGTGTTCATCGACTTCCTGGCGCTGCTCGAGACCAAGACGAGCGGCAACCTCACCTCGGAGGAGGCCCGTTTCCTCTCCGAGATGCTCTTTCAGCTCCGCACTATGTTCATCCAGGCGACTGCATGAAGCGGGTCCTCCTCTGTCTCCTCATGGCGTTGCTGCCGGCGCTCCCGGTCCATGCCGAAGCAACGCTCGGCGAGGCCTGGGTGAGGGTGCAGCAGGCGCTGGCCAATCCCACTGTCGAGCTCCTGCAACAGCGCGTCTCCGAGCTGAAGCGTGCGGCTGCAGACGTCGATGCCGTACGCCTCACTCCCTACGCCAGGAGCCTGGTGGCGTGGGCCGAGGCACATCACGACGAAACTGGCCGGGCAGCCCTTGAGCTCGCCGCCACCCTCGATCCGGACCTGCCTTCCGTTCGATTCGTGCAGGCGCGCTGGGCATGGCGGGCCGGTGCCTACCGGCGGGCGGTGAGCAGCTATCTCAGCGGGTGGGGGGCGATGATGCGCGCTGCACCGGCGCGGCGCTTCATGGTCATTTCTCTGACTCTGTGGGGCTTGTTGACGCTCGCGATCGTCCTCCTAGCGGGAGTCATCCTGCAGACGGCGCGTTTCCTGCCCGAGCTTGGTCACGACGCGGCAGAGCTCGGGCAGCAGCTCTTCGCCCGCAGCAACGCCATTGTCTTCGCCATCGTGGTGCTGGCCCTGCCACTGTTCGCTGGGCTCGGGCCCATCTGGCTGCTCGGCTACCTCTTCGGCCTCAGTTGGGTGTACATGTCCCGGGCCCATCGGGTCACTGCCGCGGTGGTGTGGATTCTGCTGGTGTGTCTGGTGCCGGCCGCCGAGCTGTGGCAGGACCTCGAGCTGCGCAAGTCCTCGCCGCTACAGGCTGCGGGGGCAATGCTCGCAGAGCGCCGCGTGGATCCGGCCGCGCTCCAGGACTTCGCCAACCTGGAGGCCTACCTTCAGGACGAGGAGGGTTTCCACCTCATCCTGGGTGAGCTCCTGCGACTCCATGGCGATATCGCCGGCGCTCGGCTTCAGTACCAGAAGGCGTCACTGCTCGCGCCGAGGGATCCGGTGCCGCGAGTCTTCCTCGGCAACCTCGCCTTCGAGGACGGCAACGTCGGACGAGCGGTCCAGGAGTACAGCGCCGCCACCGAGATGGCGCCCGGGTACGGTCTCGCGTTCTACGATCTTTCGGCGGCCTACGACCGCACCTATCGCTTTCAGGAAGCTGACGTAGCGAGGACAAAGGCAAACAACCTCGGCAGCACTCTCCCTGAAGCGGAGGGTGCGGTCGCCAACTCGGGAGTTCTCTACCCGCGGCTGGGGATGGCAGACGTCGCTGTGTTGCGCCAAGCGGTGCCGCCGCGGACGTTGATGGCGGCGGGCCTGGCAGGGCCGGCGGGGGGAAGTCTCGTGTGGTTCCTGGGTCCCTTCCCGCTGGCCTTCCTCGCCACCGGCCTGGTGGGGCTGGTGACCTTCTTCTTGCGTCGACGTTTCATGTGGACGGCGCGTGCATGCACGCGGTGCGGCAAGGTGTTCTGCTCACGCTGCAAGAGTGCCACCGAGAGCGACTCGTACTGCAGCCAGTGCATTTCTGTATTTCTCAAGCGAGACGTCGTGCCCATCGAGCAGCAGTCGGCGAAAATGGACCGGATCCGGCGTTGGGAGCGATGGGGGGCTTTCACCCGGAGAGGGGCATCGATGCTGCTGCCGGGCGGGGGCCTCATGCTCTCTGGTCGCTGGGTGAGGGGACTGCTGATGGCCACGGTCGCGGTGCTGCTGGCCGTGGGCGCCCTGGTCTGGATTCCCTACTTCGTGCGCTTCTTCGAGCCCGAGGCCGCCATCCTGCCTTTGCAGGCCATTTTCCTCACAGGGGTGGCTGCACTCTGGGTGCGCTCGTTGCTCCTGACCTGGAACCGGAGGTGAGATGGCCCTCGAGGGTACGCTCCGAGACTTCAGCTTCGCCGATATCCTCCAGCTGATCTCCCTGCAGCGCAAGACCGGGGTGCTGACGCTCAAGAGCGAGGGAAACGTTGTCACCATTTCCTTCCTCGAAGGCCGCATTGTCGGTGCCAACTCGCTCAATCAGCACATGGAGGATCGCCTCGGTCTCATCCTCCTCAAGCAGGGTGGGCTCAAGGAGTCGGACCTCGAGGCGGCGCTGCGGGTGCAGGAGGAGACTCTCCAGCGGCTGGGACGGATCCTCATCGACCGCCAGGTCGTGCCGGCGGAACGGGTCAGACACGCGCTGCAGCAGCAGATCCTCCAGATCATCTACCGGGTGTTCCGTTGGTCTGACGGCGACTACCACTTCTCGCAGGAAATCGACATCGACTATGACCGGGACCTCATGTCTCCCATGGTGGCGGACTCGATCATCATGGAAGGCGCCCGGATGACCGACGAGTGGCCGTTCGTCAATCAGCGCATCCCCGATCGTGGCATCGTGTTCATCAAGAGCAACCCGGTGCGCAAGCTGGAGGTGGCGGAGGCCGACGACGACTTCGACGATCTCGGCTTCAGCTTCACCGATTCGCCCGAGGAGCGCCCTCCCTCCGACGAGGGAGAAAACCGGGTGACGCCCAATCAGATGATGCTCTACGAGGCGGTCAACGGGCGCGACTCGGTCGACGAGATCATTTTAGACAGCCCTCTGGTCGAGTTCGAAACCTGCAAGGCCATCGCCGATCTGCTTGACCGTAAGCTTGTACGCGAGGCGACGCCGGAGGAGGTCGCGCAGCGACTCGCGCGTTCGCAGGTGCGCGATGCGAGGCCGGTGAGCCGTGGGCTGGGCGCCGTACCGTGGATGGCCATCCCCTTCCTGGTGCTGCTGGGGTTCTCCCTCACGGTGATGACCCGTAACCCGCTCAACCCCGCCTTCGGCGGTCGGGCCGCGCTGTGGAACCGGTACGTGCTGGAAAGCTCGTCCTGGTTCCGCATCCAGCACATCGGGGAGGCGGCGGAGTCATCGTACTACCTCACCGGAGTCTATCCTGACAGCTTGCAGGATCTGGTCGAAGCGGGCCTCGTGGATCGCGCCGCCGAGACCGATCCGTGGGGGAATACCTACCGTCTGGTGGTCCGCGGCCACAAGCTCTTGGTGACGGGTTCCGGGTCCGAGGGCCAACCCGTTCCCATGCTCATCTTGAGCCGCAGCCTGGCCTGGGAGGGGGGAGCCCTGACGACCATCGCCGCGGTCAACCAGCCCGGAGTCATCCTGCTGGACTGAAATCTGGCCTTCGGGCGTTGTTCAGCCGGGAAGCCTGAATGGACGGGCTTTGATGCAGACTTGACAATAGATAACTCAGGTTTTATATTCGCGCTGGACGTAGGAACTTGAGGAGGACTTCAGCATGTCAAGAATCATTGGAATCGACCTCGGGACCACCAACTCGGTGGTCGCGGTCATGGAGGGCGGCAAGCCCACCGTGATCCCGAATCAGGAGGGGAACCGCACCACGCCGTCGGTGGTGGCGTTCAACAAGAGTGGAGAGAGGCTCGTGGGCCAGGTGGCAAAGCGCCAGGCCATCACCAACCCTGAGAACACGGTCTTCTCTATAAAACGCTTCATGGGCCGCTTCCACGACGAGGTGCAGCCCGAGATCCGCACCGTGCCGTACGAGGTCGTCAAGGGCGAAAACAACACCGCCCGCGTCGAGGTGTTGGACAAGGTGTACTCGCCGCCCGAGATCTCGGCGATGATCCTGCAGAAGCTCAAGGCCGCGGCCGAGGACTACCTGGGCGGCAAGGTCGAGAAGGCGGTCATCACCGTGCCCGCCTACTTCAACGACGCGCAGCGGCAGGCCACCAAGGACGCCGGCCAGATTGCCGGACTCGAGGTGATGCGCCTCGTCAACGAGCCCACCGCCGCTGCGCTGGCCTACGGGCTCGACAAGAAGAGCGACGAGACCATCGCGGTGTATGACTTCGGCGGGGGGACCTTCGACATCTCGATCCTCGAAGTTGGTGAGGGCGTGGTGGAGGTCAAGTCCACCAACGGAGATACCCACCTGGGCGGCGACGACGTCGATCAGCTCATCATCGACTGGCTGGTGGACGAGTTTCGCAAGGACCAGGGGATCGACCTCTCCGGCGACCGCATGGCCCTGCAGCGACTCAAGGAAGCCAGTGAGAAGGCGAAGGTCGAGCTCTCGGCCGTGATGGAGACGGAGATCAACCTGCCCTTTGTCACCGCCGACGCGTCGGGCCCGAAGCACCTGGCGATCCGCCTCACGCGCGCCAAGTTCGAGCAGATGGCCGAGCCGCTCGCGCGGCGGACCATCGAGCCCTGCCGGCAGGCCCTCAAAGATGCCGGTCTCGAGGCCAAGGATGTGGACGAGGTGGTGCTGGTGGGCGGTTCCACCCGTATCCCCATGGTGCAGAAGATGGTCGCCGAGTTCTTCGGCAAGGAGCCCCACCGGGGCGTCAACCCCGACGAGGTCGTGGCCATCGGAGCCGCCGTCCAGGCCGGTGTCCTGGGTGGCGAGGTCAAGGATGTCGTGCTCCTGGATGTGACCCCGCTGTCATTGGGCGTCGAGACCCTGGGTGGCGTCACTGACGCGGTGATCCCCCGCAACACCACCATTCCGACGCGCAAGTCGAAGGTCTACTCCACGGCGGAGGACAACCAGACCCAGGTGGAGATTCACGTCCTCCAGGGCGAGCGTCCAATGTCCCGCGACAACCGTACTCTGGGCCGCTTTCACCTCATTGGCATCCCGCCGGCACCGCGGGGAATGCCGCAGGTGGAGGTGACCTTCGACATCGACGCGAACGGCATCCTTCACGTGTCGGCCAAGGACCGGGCGACGGGGCAGGAGCAGAAGATCCGAATCACCAGCTCCTCCGGGCTCGACCAGTCCGAGATCGACGAGATGGTCAAGGAAGCCCAGTCGCACGCTTCAGAGGACGAGGAGAAGCGGCTCGAGATCGAGGCCCGCAACAAGCTCGACGCGCTGGTCTACTCCACCGAGAAGCTCCTCAACGAGAACCGGCAGAAGCTCCCCGAGGATGAGGCGCAGCGGGTGGACGAGGTCGTCGCCGAGTCCCGCAGGGCCCTCGAGGAAGGCGGCCGTGAGCGCATGGAGAAGGCCTACGAGTCGCTGACGCAGGCCAGCCACCAGATCGCAGCGGTGCTGTACCAGGCCGGTGGCGGTCAGGAGGGTGGCGGGGCTCCCGCCGGCGGGCAAGCGCCGGAGGCCGCCGGTGATGAGGGTGGTGACGGTGACGTGATCGACGCCGAGTACGTCGACGTCGACGCCGAGTCCTCGAACTAGCTCATGGTACAGTGAAATACGGTGGGGGCGGCAGGGCCGCCCCTACCGCGGAGGACGACGTGCCCCTGGGATTGCCGATGATCCGTGAGCTCCTCGCCCTACGCCAGCGCTTCAACGACCTGGTCGACGAGGCGGTCGCGGGCGACGTGGACGTCGGCGGGCTTTCCAGCGGTTCGTTCTGCCCAGCCGCCGACCTCTACGAGGCCAACGACGCCCTGGTCTTCGTGGTCGAGGTTCCGGGTGTGGTGCCAGGATCCGTCGAGCTCCAGCTGAGCGGCGACCGCCTTCGGGTGGCGGGCGAGATCGAGCGGAGTCCCCGCGCCGGTGAGTTCGTGCAGATGGAGCGGCCGAGCGGCGGGTTCTACCGCGACTTCCGGCTCACCGGCGCAACGCCGGTGGGGCCGCCTGTGGCGACGTTGGAGCGAGGAGTGCTGACGGTTACGGTCCCGACGCGAAGCGACGGTCGGCACCAGCGCGCGGGCAGCGCCGAGGAGGACGCATGAAATCGAGCCCACGCTACCGGATGATCTCCTGGGTGGCGGAGAAGTATGACGTCCACCCTCAGACCCTGCGTCTGTGGGAGCGGGAGGGGCTGCTCACGCCCACCCGGTCGAAGGGCAATACGAGGCTCTACGACGAGCGGAGCTGCGAGCGCCTCGAGACCATCCTGGCGCTGACACGTGATCTCGGGGTGAACCTCGCCGGAGTCGAGATCATCCTCAACCTGCGTGAGCAGGTGGAGAGGCTCCAGCACGACGTCGAGCTGCTCTCCCATATGCTCAGGCAGAAGCTCTCTGAAGAGAACGAGGTGCCGCGCTACCACGCGATTGTAAAGGTCACATCGGTTACGATTCAGCCGGCAGATCGCGAATGAGTCGTCGGCACCGGTCCGGGGATGCCGAAACGGCCACCCTGCGCCGGTACCTGAAGGAGATCGCACGCTACCCCACGCTCGATCACGATCGGGAGGTCGAGCTGGCGCGGCTGGTCCATGAGGGCGACGTGGTCGCACTACGCGGTCTTGTGGAGGCCAACCTGCGCTTCGTGGTGGCCTACGCCAAGCGCTACCGCAACCCCAATGTTCCCTTTCTCGACCTCATCCACGAGGGCAACCTCGGGCTCATCCAGGCGGCCAAGAAGTACGACCCCTTCAAGGAAGGGCAGGACGTCAAGTTCATCACCTACGCGGTGTGGTGGATCCGCCAGGCGATCCTGCATGCCCTTGCCGAGCACGCGGGCTCCTTTCGTCTTCCGCAGAAGCAGGCCAACACCCTGTACCGGATGGAGCGGATCCGCGCCGCCCTGACCGACCGGTTTGGGCGGCCGCCCGCCGATACGTCTCTGGCCGAGGAGCTCGGAATCAGCGTCGAGGACGTCCGGGTGCTCTCGCAGGCCGCACAGACATCGCTCTCGCTCAATGAGCCGGTGGATGAGGAGGGCGACTCGGAGCTCGGAGACCTGCTCGAGCAGACCACGCTGCCCAACACCGACGAGCGCATCCTGAGGGAATCGTTCAGTCACGCCTTAGCGGATGCTCTGGCCGATCTGCCAGCACGGGAGCGCCGCGTACTGGAGCTGCGTTTCGGCCTCGGGGACGATCAGCCCAAGACGCTGCGGGAGATCGGCGAGGCGCTCGGTCTCTCGCGGGAGCGCGTGCGGCAGATCGAGAGCCGCGCCCTCAATCAGCTGCGGCGGTCACACAAGACCAAGGCATTGGCCGGATACTTGAACTAGCCCCCGACTCCCCCTGTGTTCTGCTGCGACCGGAGACCCGCCAGCCAGGGCGGCGCTTGTCCCGGCGGCGGCATCCTCGACGTAGCTCTGCAACGCCTCCGGTGCCGTCTTGGGAGAATCATCACCCTGACAGACGGCTCTCCGGTGTCGTGACGAAGACAGGGGGAGTCGGGGGCTAGGGGCTGCTCAGTGGGGGTGGAGTATCAAGGGCTCAGGGCTCGCAGGGCATGCGGGCGTGGTATGGGACAGCTCGTCGTCGTCGAGCCCGCGGAGCTTGTGGAAAGGTGGTCGGAGGGGGTGAGGAGGCCGGCTTTTCACAAATCCACAGGCTGGGAGGGAGCGGAAGGACCACACCTTTCCGTCCCGGCGGGAGGCCGGGTCGGAAAGGGTGAAGCAGCCTCAGGATCAGGTAGTGACCTTGGCGTACCTTGCGGCCACGTCCTGCCAGTTGGCGAGGTGGTCCATGACGGCGTCGACGAACTCGGCGCGGCGGTTCTGATACTTGAGGTAATAGGCGTGCTCCCACACGTCGATCACGAGGATCGGCGTCCAGCCGGGTAGGAGCTGGTTCTGGTGCTTCTCCACCTGGAGTACCACGAGGTGCCCTTCGGCGTCGGCCGCCAGGACACCCCAGCCGGAGCCCTCCACCGCGTTGGTTGCGGCACGCATCTGCTTGGAGAAGGCGTCATACGAACCGAACTCGCGCTGGATGGCGGCCGCGAGGGCGCCCTGCGGCGTACCGCCGCCCTCGGGTGCGAGATTGGTCCAGAAGATGGAGTGGAGGAGGTGGCCTCCCCCGTGAAAGGCCAGCTCGCGCTCGAGGTGTTTGACGAGCGCCAGATCGCCGTCGCGGCGGGCCGCCGCCAGCTTGTCGAGGGCGGCGTTGAGGCCGTTGACGTAGCCCTGGTGGTGCTTGTCGTGGTGCAGCGTGAGGGTTGCCTCGTCGTAATGTGGCTCGAGCGCGTCCTTGGAGTAGGGGAGGGGCGGAAGCTCGTAGTGGGCCATGCTGGGCTCCTTTCGTACTGGATTGTTGCAAGCGAGAATCTCTTGCAAGAATATCGCTATGTTGCGACAGCTATGACAACTGAACAGTAGTGAGAGATATTTCGGATCGGTAGGGAACCTACGCCTCGAGAAGGACGCGGCCTGCGGGGCCGGCTTGAACGGTGCCGATGACGGCGGCCGCAGGAAGGCGGCGGAGGAGAGCGGCGGCGGCCGCACGCGAGCACGCGACCAGGAGACCGCCGGAGGTCTGTGGATCGAGGGCCAGGTCCACGAGGACGGGGTCGGTTCCGGTTGCGACCTCGAGAACCCGCTCCGTGCTCTCGCGGTTCTTGCCGGCGCCCGCTGGCACCATGCCCTGGGCGGCGGCGTCGTAGGCACCGGCCAGGAGCGGGAGGCGCCCGAGCCGGAGTGCTACCGCTGCCGTGGAGGCCTCGGCCATCTCTGCGGCGTGGCCCACCAATCCGAAGCCGGTGATGTCGGTGACCGCGCTGGGTGCGGCCTCGGCTGCAGCCGCTGCTGCCTCCCGGTTGAGGGTGGCCATCCAGCGGATCGCAGCGGAGAGGTGTTCGGGAGCCGCAAGCCCGGCCTTGGCCGCGGTTGTGAGCACGCCGGTGCCAAGGGGTTTGGTGAGGACCAGGACATCGCCCGGGGTGGCGCCGCCGTTGCGCCAGATGCGGTCGGGATGCACGGTGCCGGTCACAGCCAGCCCGTAGAGGATCTCCTGGCCCTCCACCGTGTGTCCACCGGCGAGCACCGCACCGGCCTCGGCCAGAGCGGTGAGCCCGCCGCGGAGGATCTCCTTGAGCACTTCGCGGTCGTGGTGGGCGAGGGGGAAGCTCACCAGGTTCATGCCCGCCAGGGGCCGTCCGCCCATGGCATAGACGTCGGAGAGGGCGTTGGCGGCGGCGATCCGTCCAAAGCTGAAGGGATCGTCCACGATGGGCGGAAAGAAGTCTGCGGTGTGGATGAGGGCGAGGTCAGCCGTCACCCGCACCACGCCGGCGTCGTCGGCGCTCTCGATGCCCACCAGGAGGTCGGGGGAGGCCACCTGCGGTAGGCCGCAGAGGATGCTGGAGAGCACACCCTTGGCGAGCTTTGCACCGCAGCCGCCGTAGGCGGTGCCGGTGGTGAGGCGTGCGCTTGCGGGGCCAGGCCCATCCAGTGTGGTGGGAAGCCACATCTGGTCCCTGCGGAGGTAGACCTCCTGAGGGGTGATGTCGCACTCCACGGCCACGGCGGCAAGGGCGGCGGCCGCCGCCCGGGGAGCAACGAGTACCACACCGCACTCGGAACTCACCGCCCGCGGTGCGGGCACGACGTCGACGTCGAGGCCTGCGGCGCGAGCCGCATGCTCCAGCTGCATGACCCGCTGGACGGTACCAAGGACGAGGAGCAGGTCGCGCCCGTCGCTCATGTCGGCCGCCTCGCTGCATGCCTATGCCCTGCGGTATCCCGCACCGCTCGCACAAGGCGCTCGAGGTGCTCGTTTGTGGTGAATGGCCCGATACCCACGCGCAGCGTGCCGGACGGGAACGTGCCCAGCCGGCGGTGGGCGGCCGGGGCGCAATGCAGGCCAGCACGGAGCAGCAGACCGTGCTCGCGGTCGAGCGACGCGGCCAGCTCGCCGCCGTCGCAGCCGTCAACGGTGAAGGAGAGGACTCCCACCGCGGGCTGATCGGGCCGCCAGCCGGGGAGGCGGACGCCGGGGATGCCGGCGAGGTCGGCGGCGAGCCGCGCGCGGAGAGCGAGCTGGCGCTCGTGGATTTCGGCCACTGTGTGCTCGGCGAGCCACGCGCAGGCGGCGCCCAAGCCGGCCGCTCCAGCGCCGTTGGGCGTGCCGGCCTCAAGTCGGTCGGGATAGGCCAGGGGCATGGATTCGCTCTCGGAGCTGGAGCCGGTACCGCCACGGACCAGGGGCGTCACGTGGATCCTCTCGGCGAGGAGGAGGAGGCCGAGCCCCGGAGGACCCAGCAGCCCCTTGTGCGCGGAGCAGGCGTAGGCCGCCGCGCCTGAAGCGGTGAAATCCAACGGCACGCTCCCCGCAGTCTGGGCACCGTCCACCAGCACCGGCACCGGGGCGATCTCCCTCACGATCTCCGCCACCGGCAGGACCGCGCCGCTGACGTTGGATGCATGCGTCAGAACCACCATCTTCGTGTCCTGCATGCGCACCGCGGCGGCAACCTCGGCGGGGGTGGGGACACCGTCACCGTCGGCGCCGTTCACCACGACCACCTGGAGACCGCGCTCCTCCTCCAGATGGCGCAGACACCGCATGACGGCGTTGTGCTCGAGGGCCGAGGTGACGACACGGTCGCCGGGACCCAACCAGCTCGCCAGCACGGTGTTGATCCAGAAGGTGGCGCCGGGCCCCAGGAGCGTGCGCTCAGGGCGCGCGCCGAGCAGCTCGGCGGCGGCGCGGCGGGTGTCCTCCACCACACGAGTGGCGGCGACGGTGAGGCGGTGTCCGCCTCGGCCCGGGTTGCCGGATTGGGTCTCGAGAAAGCGGGCAACCGCCGCTGCGACCCCGGGAGCCTTGGGGAATGCGGTGGCGGCGTGGTCAAGGTAGACGGCTGAGCTCACGGCCGCACGATGCGTCCCGCCGCGGACAGGCGGCTGGCGATCTCCAGCATGTCGGTGACCCGTCCCACCGCCAGGCTCGGGGCCAGCTGGAGGTAGTTGAGGCAGGTGCCGCAGGCGAGCAGCTCCGTGCCCTGTTGCTCCAGGGCTGCGAGGTCCTCGAGGAGTGGGGAGCCCTCGCAGCAGAGGCGGACTCCTGAGTTGTAGAAGAGGATCAGATCGGGCCGGCCCTCGAGCTGGAGCTGGGTCTTGATGAACGAGCGCAGGAGAAGGCGGCCGAGGTCCTCTTCACCTTGACCCATGGCGTCGCTGGTGATCTGCAGGACGAAGGGCCCTCGGCTGGAGCCGGCCTCCGGCGCGGGCACGGCGCAGGTGAGCTCCTCCTCACCGGCCGCCGCGGTTGTGTCGTCGCCCAGCACAGTGACCAGGAATCCGCTGCCGCGAGCCGGCGTCGACTCCACCCGAGCTCCACGTGCCGCAGCAAAGCGGCTCACGTTGGAGCGCGCCAGCTCGTCGGCCACATGGAGACGGATGGCAGGCTCGCCGGCCTCGAGCAGCCGCTTGAGCTCCAGCACTGGACCGGGGCAGGTGAGCTGGCGGACGTCGATCTCCTTCAATGCAGCCTCCGAACGAGCATTGTACGAAACCGGCGAGGCGGGCTGGCTCATCCCGCCTCGGGGACGTGACGAGCCGCCGGGGCACGCCGGCCGCTTCGCGGCCACCCGGCCATTCGGTCAGGCCCCGGGCGCACGCGAGCGTGCGTCGGGTTCCTCCCTCGCAGCCGGCCATGGCTCCGCCACGGCGGCGCGACTCGTCGGCTCGACAAAGGCCATGGAAGCGTCTGCCGCCTGACGGCGGCTGGGCCGCGGCTTGGCCGCGTCCCGGGGAGTGGCTCCTGCGGCTTCTGCTGCGGCCCGCGATGCGGCGCCCCCTGCGGCGGAGAAGCCGCCCCAGGGAGCACCCCCTCGCGGCCCTCGCGGCGAAGCCGCTCGCCATTCCCCTTCACGACGCCATGTCCCGCCCACCCGCCCGGTGCCGTCGCCTCCGGCGACGGAGGTGGGGCCATGGGATTCTGAGGTTTTCCGGGGCACGCCGGCCGCTTCGCGGCCTTCCGGCCACTCGGTCGGGCCCCGGGGGCACGCGAGCGTGCGCCGGGTCCCTTCCTCGCAGCCGGCCGTGGCTGCGCCACGGCGGCGTGCCCTGACGCGCTCCGCAGAACGCGGCCAAGGTCGGCCCGGAGCAGGGATCCTCCGGCGGGCGTGCCGTCCCGAACACTTTTCCTGAGGCGCTTCCTCGTTCGTAGCGCGATCGCGGAAACAGTGTTCGGGGGGCAACCACGGCCCTTGGCGAACGGAGTAGTGGCTCCACACGACCACGTAGGCGACTCGGCGCAGGGCGCGAAGGGGGCCGCGTTGCCGCTGGGCGGCTTCTGCTGTTGCCTCCTTCGCGAACGCGCCGACGGGCGGCGGCTCAGCCGCCGCCCGGGAGCCGGCGCTTGCAGAACCCCACGAACACCTCGTCCCTGTCGTCCAACTTCGGGTCAGAGGGGGGCGGGGAGTGTGTTAAGCATGCTTGACGGTGATGTGCCCTGCGCCCTACACTTCCCCTCATGAGCGAGTACGAGAGCGTCTGGCGCGCCTTCGAGGCCAACGAGATCTCCCACTCGGGCGCGCACTACCTGCTGGCCATCGCAGCGTTGAAGCGAGCTGGTGAGCACCCGCGGGCCGCGGATATCTCTCGTCAGCTGGGCGTGTCCCGCGCCGCCGTGTCCCTGCAGGTCCGCGCTCTCAAGGAGCACGGGCTCGTGGATGTCGACGCGGATCACCGTCTCGCGCTCTCCGCCGAGGGTGCCGCCCTGGTGGCCCGCATCGCTGGCAAGCGTCGAGTGGCTCAGGTGTTTCTCCACGAGATTCTCGGTGTGCCCGAAGATGTCGCCGAGCTGGATGCCTGCAAGGTGGAGCACCTGCTGTCGGAGGAGAGCGCCGCCGGGATGGTGCGGCTGCTCGCCTTCCTGCGCTCGGGTCACCCCGCTGCCGAGCGTTTCGTCGAGGTGTATGGCGAGACGGTGGCCCACTGCCCGACGCGCTCGCGCTGCGACCTCTGCACCGAAGCATGCCTGCTCAGCATGGTGCGGCCCGAGTAAGCGCTCCGGCGGCCCGCGACCGCGGGGCTGCGCTCAGGAGTGGCCACGCGTGGATTACTCGTCTCGGCACGCAGCGTGTGGACTCAGCTCGAGAACCTCCTCGCGGGCGGCACCGGTGCGGGGCACGAGGCGACGCTCGAGGCTCTCGAATCCACCGACGAGTGGGCGGTGGTGAACCATCCATGGCCGCTTACTGAGCCGGAAGGAGGCGCGGGCGCACCTGGGTGGGCTAGCCCCGCCGTGGTCTACGGCGGCGGCGTACCACCTGGGTACCGGCGAGAATGTCGTGAAACGCGCGGCGGTCGCGGCGCAGCACCGGCAGCAGGTGTCCCAGAGAGAGCAGCGCCGAGCTGACGCTGTAGGCTACCAGGCGGAGGGCGGAGCGTGCCGGGCCGATGGGGTAACGGCGGCGGTGGTCCACCAGACGGAGGCCCAGGAGACGCTGGCCCGGCGAGGCGCCGAAGTAGCCCCAGCTCACTACGAAGTAGACCCACCACAGCAGGACCCAGCCCACGAGCACGAGCAGGGTCATGTGCAGCCACCCGCTGTCCGAGAGTGCGGCCGTGAGCGCATCCTGGGGGGAGGCACCGACAGGCGCAGGGAAGCTGGTGACGACGGGGTACGCGAGAGCCGCACTGAGCGCGCAGAATACGACCATGTCGATGAGCGTCGCGCCGACACGCCGTCCCGGGCCGGCGGGCTGCCACTCCTCCCCCAGCGTTCGGTAGGTTCGGGAATCCTCGCGTTGCTCGGCGTTGTCGCGACGTTGCTTCATTTGACTCGCTCGAGCTAGAGCGGTGTGAGCCCGCCACGGGACTGGTGCTCCAGCCAGAGCCGCGCGTATGTCTCGAGAAAGCGGAAGCGCGAGCGGCTCACCTGCTCGAGCTGGCCGGTGTCGCCACGGAACATCATGTCGTCGATGAACCAGCGGAACCGGCTCTCGAACTCGCGTGCCCGCTCGAGGCTCTGGCCGGCGCGCTCGAGGGCCTCCATGAGCCGATCGGCGCTGTTGCTCTGGTTGGCGTGCTCGATGAGGCTCATCTCCTCTTCCATCCGGACGCGCAGCGCCGCCGCCAGCAGGTAGAAACGCTGCAGCTCCCAGACGACGCTGTCCTCGGTGAGCTGTCGTCGTGTCAGCTTGAAGTAGGCCTCGCTCTCCCAGGGCTCGAGACGGAGGTTGTGCAACCGTCCACTCTGGACGGCCTGGCCCTCGGCGACATCCCAGCCGGCCAGCTCGAGCCCCGAGATGATCGTGTGCAGGGCGTCGTTGAGCAGGGGGTCGGCGGGCAGGAGGTCGGAGGCGGTGAGTGTATCCTCTTCGCTCAGGGGATCGAGATCCTCCACTTGGCCGGACGGGTACTCGAGGGCATCGGGTAGCTCGTCCGGCAGGGGGCTTGCCGCCGCGACGCCAGGGCGTGGAGGCTGGGCGGGTGCGGCTGCTGGCGGTGGTGTCGGGGTGGGATCGCCGCCGTCGACGGCCCCCGGGTTCCCCGGGGCTCCCTCCGCGGCGGCAGGTGCTGGCGGAAGCGGTCGCCCTCCGTCGTTGGCGCGGGAGTCGAACTTCTCGAGGATCTGATTCATGGAGCGGCGCAGCTCGAGCAGGGCGTCGCGCTTGATGTTCTCCTCCCGCCGAGAAGAGTCGAATCGGTCGCGGGCGCGACGGAACGTCTCGATTTGCTCGCGGAGGGTGACGTCAGCGAAGTTCGGGTGACGCTCGAGGTAGCGCTCGATCTCGAGGATGCGGTTGGTGTCCTCGAGGATGCGTATCTCCTCCGCCTGGTAGAGCTCCTGGAATCGGTTCTTGGCGGCGATGTTGGTGCTCACCACCTCGACCAGGACCTGAGGCTCGAGGAACGCTGCGCCCATGCGGTGTTTGAAGTCGCGGAAGCTGTCGAGCACATTCGACGTGAGCAGGTCGTCGAAGGAGCCGATGTCCTGGATTCTGTCGCGCAGCTCGACAACGGCGCCCACCAGAGTGGTGACTTCGGCCTGTTCGAGTGTGCCGGCCCCGCTGACGGCGGCGAGACGCGAAAAGGTTTGCCACAGCTCGTGGCGATCGCGACGGAGCGCGCGCCCGTCGTCAAGCGGCGCCTCGGCCAGACGGGTGAGCAGGATGTCGAGCTTGTCGATGGTGTCGTCGTCGAGATCGGGGGACTGGAGGTAGAACTTCACCAGTGCCACCAGGATCCGCTCGTCCTGGCGCTTGAGGTGGTCGAAGAACCGCCGCAGCAGCGACGGCGGGAACTCCTCTTCGATGGCGCGCATCCGTTTGTGGAGCTTGTCGAGCTCGTGGTCCATCTGGAGGAGTGCCTGCTCCGCCTGGAACGCGTCGGGGACGGCCAGTCCCGGGACCAGCTCCTGCAGCCGCCGGTGGAGATCCTGGAAGTCGTAGCTCAGAGGCAGCGGCCCGCGATCCAAGTGCTTGAAGATCCCTCCCAGGAACTGGTAGAAGGTCCACAGAGAGCGGAAGCGGTCGGATACGCTGGTGTAGCGTTCGCTGAGCTGTCGGGGATCGGCGCTGCTCATGTTGCTGCGAGCATACACCGAGTTGCGATCAGGCTTCAACGTGAAGGGGGTCGAGCATGTTGGGACGAGTGGTGCTGAGCCGGGAGCAGATCGGCGATGTGGTACATCGACTGGCCGAGGAGCTGGACTCGGACCTCGAGGGTCGCTCGCCGATATTCATCGGCGTGCTCAAGGGGTGCATCTACTTTCTCACCGACCTCACCAAGCAGCTTCGACACCCGGTGGAAGTGGACTTCATCCAGGCATCGAGCTACGGCGCCAGCACCACCAGCTCGGGCACCGTCGTCCTGATCAAGGACATCACGGCCGACGTGCGCGGCCGCGACGTCTACCTGGTGGAGGACATCGTCGACACGGGGACGACCCTGTCGGACATCATCCAGATGATCAAGGCTCGTCACCCCCGCTCGCTGCAGGTCGTCAGCCTGCTCTCCAAGCCTGCCCGACGGCAGATCGAGGTTCCGGTGGACTTCCTCGGATTCGAGATCGAGGACGTGTTCGTCGTGGGGTATGGCCTCGACTATGCCGAGCAGTACCGCAACCTTCCGGACATCCAGGAGTTCGTGCCCGGCGGCACGGAGCCGGTCTAGCGGCCTGTTGGGAAAATCCCAATGGACTGTTCGCCTGTCATCGCGGCCCCTGGCTGCGTTGCTCCTCCTCGAAGTAGCGTTGCTACGACTTCTTCGTCGCGCCTCGCCAGGAACCACGCTGGCGGCGGCGAGCAGCACGTGGGGCCTCCCGCACAGGACACGAGGTCTCGAAGCTGCGTCCGGAACGGCCGAGTGCCTGATGATCCCCCGGACGTTCTTCCAGCCCCTGCGGAGCCCACGTGTCGCAGCGGTCATTGCCGCGGGGCGCGGACCCTCCGGTCGGGGTTGTGACTCGACCACGGCGCCGCAGCTGGCGCAACGAAGCCCGGTCGGGGGACCGCGCTGGCGGGGCACGCGCCGACCAGAACATTGGATCCGCGGTCGCATCACGAGGCTGGAGCGACGAACGGGCGACAGGGGGTTGCGCGACGCGCTAAAATGCGCGCGCCGGCGGTCGCTCTCCGGGCGCCGGCGGGAGGAGCGATGCAGAGCATCATGACCGATCAGGCCCCCGCGGCGATCGGCCCCTACAGCCAGGGGATCGTGAGCAGCGGCTTTCTCTTCACCTCCGGACAGATACCCATGGACCCGGGCACCGGGGAAATGGTCCGGGGTGGTTTCCGCGAGCAGGTCCGACGGGTGCTGGCCAATCTCGACGCCGTGCTGGCGGCGGCCGGCAGCGGCCGCGAGCGCGTGGTCAAGGTGACTGTGTTTCTCACCCGTATGGAGCTCTTCGGTGAGCTCAACGAGGAGTACGCCGCGTTCTTTGGCGACCACTGCCCGGCGCGCAGCGTGATCGAGGTCGCCCGACTGCCCAAGGACGCGCCCGTCGAGATGGAGCTGGTGGCGGAGGTGGCATGAGCAACGACGGGCCCAAGATCCTCATCCGGGGTGCCGGCGAGCTGGCATCGGCCACCGCCCACCACCTCCACCGCCAGGGGTTTCAGCGCATCCTCTTGGTGGAGCGCCGCTACCCGAAGGCGGTACGCCGGAGCGTGTGCTTTTCGGAGGCGGTGCTGGACGGCACCAAGCACGTGCAGGGAGTCACCGCCAGGCTTGCCCGCGATCTCGACCAGGTGGACTTCATCCATCGTCTGGGCGACCTCGCCGTGGTCACCATCGACCTGGGGGAGGCGTCCGCCAAGTGGTGCCCCGACATCTTCATCGAGGCCGCCATGCTGCACCACAACTGGGGCCTGCACATGGGCATGGCGCCCGTGGTCATCGCCCTCGGCCCGGGCTACATCGCCGGGCGCGACTGCCACGCGGTGGTCGACACCTTTCGCGGACCGCAGGTGGGAGCGGTGCTGGAAGACACCGGCGAGCACCTGGCCGACGCCCCGCCCGCCGAGATCATGGGCTACACCAAGGAGCGCGTGCTGAAGGCGGCGCGCGACGGGATCTTCTTCACCAGCCACAAGATCGGTGACGAGGTCGAGCGCGGCGAGCGGGTCGGGATGGTGGTCTCGGTGTACGGGGTCGAGGATTACCGCCGCGGTGTGCCGGTGGACCAGTCCTACGCGGTCAAGGCGCGTATCTCAGGAGTCATCCGCGGCCTTCTGCGCGACGGGGTACCGGTGCACGAGGGCGACAAGATCGGTGACGTGGACCCCCGCGGGCGCACCGAGGACGTCGACCACATCTCCGACAAGGCCCACCGCGTGGCCGAAGGGGTTCACGAGGCCCTCCTCAGCCTGTTCGCCGAGCGGCCGCTGGAAGAGCGGATCGGCCGCGCCCAGCCGTGACCCTGCTGCACCGCCTCGGCCTACGCGTGCGCCCGCCGGTGCTGGCGCTGGGTGGCGGCGGAGCGCGGGGCTTCGCTCACATCGGGATCCTGGAGGTGCTCGACGAGCTCCGAATCCCGGTTCGCGCCATCGCCGGTACGAGCATGGGCGCCGTCGTCGGTGGGATGTACCTGGCGCTGGGCTCGGCGGAGGCGGTACGAGCGCGCTGGCGGGAGGCCCTGGAGCAGCGGATCATCACCCGGGTACGGCCGTTCCAGCTGGTGGAGGACGAGGTCGACGAGCACCCGCTCCTGCAGGCGGCTCGCCGCCTCCGTGACCGCGTGGTGATCTCGGTGGCGCTCAACCGCACCACCATTTTCGACGGCGCCGGCCTGGAGAAGGCGCTCGAGTTCCTGCTTCCAGACATCTCCATCGAGGAGCTGCCGCGCCCCTTCGTGGCGGTCGCCACCGACCTGGACAGCGGCGACGAGGTGCGGATCGACCGCGGCCCCCTCCGCACCGCGGTGCGGGCATCCAGCTCCATCCCCGGGCTCCTACCGGCAGTGACCTGGGACGTGCGTCGCCTGGTGGACGGCGGCACCGTCGCCGAGGTGCCGGTGGCGGCAGCGCGGGCACTGGGCTGGCCGGTGGTGGCGGTGGACGTGTCCATGGCGCTCCCCCCTCAGCTCGAGGGGCAGACTGCCCTGCACGTGATGATGCGTACCCAGGTGATGACCTCCCGGCTGCTGCGCGCCTACCAGCTCAAGGGGGCCGATGCCGTTGTCCGGCCTGCCGCCGGCCACGCAACCTGGTCCGACTGGGACGACTTCGCCGAGCTGGTGGACGCCGGGCGGAGAGCGGCAACGGAGTGGCTGGGCGGGCGGACGTGAGCGTCGCCGACAACGGCACGGCCGCCCCCCGGGCGGCGGTGCTCGCCGCCGCCGCGGCGCTCCTCGTCCTCGGTGGAGCCGCCCTGCTCCTGCGCTCGCCCTGGCACGACGAGCTCTACACGGCGGAGCTGGCGGGGCGATCGGCGGCGGATATCCTGCGCGCGCTCCGCCTGGACTCGGGACCGCCGGGACACTACCTGGTGGCGTGGCTCCTGACCCGGCTGGGAGCGGGTTCGGTGCTGTGGCTGCGCCTGCCCTCGCTGCTGGGCGTGGTGGTGGGCGCCGTCTTCGTGGTGCGGGCCGCCGGCCGTGTGGTGCCGACGGCGGCGTGGCCTGCGGCCGCCCTGCTGGCCGCGCACCCCCTGCTGCTTGCGGCGGCTGCCGAGGCGCGCGCCTACGGCCTGCTGTTCGCCGTCGTCGCCGGCGCGGTCCTGCTCCTCACGGGGCCGCTGGACCACCGACGGACGGTGGCGCTGGCGATTCTCCTGGCAGCCGCCGGCTGGCTCCACGCACTGGGACTGGTGGTTGCGGGCGCGGTGTTCGTGGCCGGGTTCTGGCGGCCGCCGAGCGAGCGCCATCGAGTCTGGCTGGCGGTCCTGGCGGCGCTGCTGCTGATGCTGCCATGGCTACCGGTGATGACAGGCCAGCCGGTCGCCGCGGTGGCATGGATGCACGGCGCCTGGGTCTCCCTGCCCTGGTGGCGGTGGCTGCTGCCGCTCATGGAGCCGGCGCCCGGGACCACCGTGGCGGCCGGAGCCACGGCGCCGGTGCTGCCAGCGGCGGTGGTGGCGGTGACGGCCGTCGTCTGGCTGGTGTTGGTGGCGGCAGGTGCCGGGCGGAGCCGGCGGGTGGCCGGCCTGGCGGCCCTGTGGGCCGCTGCGGCCGCTGCACTGCTGGCGGTCACCGCTGCGGGACGCCCCGTGTGGGCCGCCGGGCGCTCGGCGCTGGTGGTCCTGCCGGCGGCGGTGGTGGTGGCGTCGGTGGGCGCCGTACGGTTGCGGCGACTGGGCTGGCTGGCCGTGGGTGTGCTCGCGGCCGGGGGGTTGGCGGTGGACGGTGTGTGGATCTCGGGCTGGGCAGGACCCGCTCCCGATCCCGCAGCCGGCGCCGCGCGGGTCTTGGCCGCCGCGGCTCCCGGTGACGTGGTGGTGGTCACGGGCTGGTGGTACCTGGACGTGCGCCACGCCCTGGGCTCGCGGCGCGACGGGCTCCAGTGGCTCACGTTCCCGGCGGTGGAGGCCGATCATCCCGGCTGGTACGACGACGGCCTCGCGCGTGTCGCCGCCGGTGAGCTGCCGGTGCTGCAGGCGCGCCTGGCGGAGGCGCAGGAGCAGGGACACGCGGTGTGGCTGCTGCGCTCTCCGAGTCTGTCCTCCGATGCCATGCTGACGCCCCTGGCCGGGGCGCTCGGGTTGGTGCCGTGGGCGGGTGAGAAACCGTACTGGGAGCTGTGGGGACCGGCCCCAGCCGCCCCGGCAGGTGGCTCGACGGTTCGAAGCTCGAGGGGTTAGTGCGCTCGGCGGCGGGTGGCCCGCTGAGATGGGTAGGCGGGGTATAATCCGCGCGGCCGTAGGCCCCGGGGTGGCCGGAGCCGCGACCGGAAGGAGTCCCCCCCATGCCGGTTCCCCTGCTCGATCTCACCCGCCAGTACCTGCCTTTGCGCGATGACATCCGCGCCGCCCTCGACCGCGTCTGCGACAGCCAACGCTTCATCCTCGGCCCCGAGCTCGAGTCCTTCGAGGCGGAGGCCGCCGCGGCCCTCGGGGTCCGCGCCGCCATCGGCGTGAGCTCGGGCACCGACGCCCTACTCATCGCCCTCATGGCCCTGGACGTGGGTCCCGGCGACGAGGTCATCGTTCCGACCTTCACCTTCTTTGCCACCGCCGGCGTGGTGAGCCGGCTGGGAGCGCGCCCGGTGATGGTGGATGTCGACCCGGTTGACTACTGCCTCGATCCCGAGGCGGTGGAGGATCACGTCACCGATGCGACCCGGGCGGTCATCCCGGTGCACCTGTTCGGCCAGGCGGCCGACATGGACGCGCTACGCGAGGCAGCGCGCGACGTGCCGATCCTCGAAGACTGTGCCCAGGCGTGGGGCGCCACCTTCGAGGACCAGCCGGTAGGGAGCCTCGGCGTGATGGGGGCGTTCTCGTTCTTCCCGTCCAAGAACCTCGGCGGCTTCGGCGATGCCGGCCTGGTCACCACCGACGACCTCGAGCTCGCCACCCGGCTGCGCGAGCTGCGCGTGCACGGACAGTCGGGGCCCTACGAGCATCCCGCCGTGGGCGGCAACTTCCGCCTCGACGCCCTCCAGGCCGCGGTGCTGCGGGTCAAGCTCCCCCACGTCCCGGCGTGGGTCGACGGGCGCCGGGCCAACGCACGCCGCTACGCAGAGCTCTTCGCCGCCGCCGGGCTCGACGAGGTCCTCACCCTGCCTGACGAGGTCCCGGGTCGCGGCCACACCTTCAACCAGTACGTCGTGCGTGCGCCGCGCCGCGACGAGCTGCGCGCCCACCTCGGCCGCCGCGGGATCGGCGCCGCGGTCTACTACCCGCTGCCCCTCCACCTGCAGCCGTGCTTTGCAGACCTCGGCTACCTGCCGGGCGACATGCCGGTGGCCGAGGAGGCCAGCGCCGAGGTGCTGGCGCTGCCGGTCTTCCCGGAGCTCACCGCGCCGGAGATGGACGAGGTGGTGGCAGCCGTCGCCGAGTTCTACGCCGCGGACTGAGCCGCGGGCAGGTGCGCGTCCTCCTCGTCACCAGCCGTTTCCCGCTGCCCCCCTGGCGCGGCAACCAGTTCCGTACGATGGAGTGGCTCCAGGCGCTGAGCAGGCACGAGGTGGCGGTGGTGGCGCCCCTCCCCGGTGGAGCGGGGAACGATACAGCGACGGCCGAGCTGGCCCGGTGCGGGGCGCGGTCGTTTCTCTACCACGCGGGACCCGCAGCGCGCGCGGCGGCCGCCCTCTGCGGCGTGCTCGTCGGTGAGCCGCTGCAGGAAGCGCTCTACCACGTGGGACCGGGTGCCCGCGCCCTCCGGCAGGCCGTCGCAGCCGGACCCTGGGATGTCGCAGTGGTGCAGATGGTCCGCTGCGGCTGGGCAGCCGACCTGCTCGCGAGCGAGGCGCCGCAGCTGCCGCAGCTGTTCGACGCCATCGACGCCATGGGGCTGCACTTCGAGCGCGCCGCCGCGTGCGGGAGTGCCCTCCTGCGGCCGGCGCGCCGCTGGGAGGCGAGAAGGGCGGGCCGGCGGGAGCGCTGGCTGGCGGCGACGGCGCGGGTCGTCACGGCGGTGTCCGACCGCGATCTCGAGGCCCTGGGGGCTCCCTCCGGGCGGGGCCGCGTCGTGTCCGTCTCGGCCCCCGAGGGAGCAGAGCGGAAGATCCCGCCAGGGCGGCCCACCGTGCTCCTCTCCGGCAACCTCGGCTATCGCCCCACCGTGGACGCGGCACGTTTCCTCGCTCGCGAGGTCTGGCCCGAGGTCCGCCGCAGGGTGCCCGGTGCGTGCTGGGTGCTGGCGGGTGCTCGGCCGGTCCGGGCCGTCCGCTCGCTGGCGCGTGAGCCCGGCGTCGAGGTGCACGCCGACGTGCCCGACCTTGCCCCGTTCCTGGCCGCCGCCAGCGTGGCGGTGGCGCCCATGGCGAGCGGCTCCGGCGTGCCCATGAAGGTGCTCGAGGCGTGGGCGGCCGGCGTCCCGGTGGTTGCCCACCCGTGGACTGCCGTAGGGCTCGCCGCCGAGGTGCGCGGTGCGGTGGCGGTGGCGGCAGGTGCCGAGGAGTGGGCGAGGTTGCTCAGCGAGCTCCTCAGTCGGCCGGAGAGGGCCGCGGAGTTGGCGACGGCGGGGCGGCGGGCGTGGCGCCAGTGCTACCACCCGGACCGGGTCCACGAGCAGATCCTGGCGGCGGTGACGGCAGCCAGCCTTTGTTCGCCCCCCACTTCGCCGTGAGGTCCTCCACCGCTCGGCGCAGCGACTGGTCGGGGATGAGCGCGGTGAGGGCGGGGTTCACCCGCGACACGCGGGCCAGGCGCACCAGCGCCTCGGAGGGCCTGCCCTGGGCAGCCAGCGCGAGGCCGAGACCGAACTCCGCCTCCTCGTGCGGCCACAGGGTCTGGGCCGTGCGGAACGCTTCTGCGGCGGCGGCTATGCGGCCCTGACCCAGCGCCGCCCGGCCTACGATGCGCCACAGCCAGGGTGCCGCCTCGGGCCACCAGGCGACGCGCTGGTAGGCCTCGCGCTCCAGCTGCCGGAGCACGGCGCTGCGGCGCGCCGCGGAGATCCCATCGGCCACCCGCAGGATCGTCTCGGCGTCGCCGCGCCAGAGCTGCACCGCGAGGCGGTGGCCCTGCCAGAGCACGACAGCGGCGGCCATCGCCACCAGCACCAGGGCGACGCCGACACGCGCGGCAGCTCCGCTCGGTGCGGCGCGAAGGCGCGGCTCGTCGGCCAGCAGCGGCGCCAAGGTGAGCACCGCTGGCACCAGCCCCACCGCCAGATGAGTGGGGAAGTGCAAGACGAGGAGGGGCAGCCAAGCCGCCGCCGCCAATGCCACGAGGGGACCGCTGCGCCGCCGCGCTCCCGCCACGAGAGCCGCGGCCAGCCCCGCCAGCCAGATCAGCCCGACGAGCCCCAGCTCGGCCACCACCTGGAGCGGATCGCAGTGGGCCCACTGGAAGTGCGTGGCCCGCTCGCCGCGGCGGCCGGTGGTGCCGTGGGCTTCGAGCCAGGCCAGGCGGGCCGGATAGAAGCGCTGCGTGTAGTTGGCGCCGCCCACCCCGGTGAGCGGGTGCTCGCGGATCATCTGGGATGCTGCCGTCCAGCCGTCGGCGCGCGCCGACAGCACCTGGTACCAGTCGCCCGCGCGGGCCAGTGTGACAACGTACTCCAGGCGGGGTAGGAGCCCGCCGGCCACCGCGATCGCCGCGACCAGCGCCACGCTGGCGGTCGCCGCCAGCCAGGCCCGCCGCGATCGCAGCAGGGCCAGCACCACCGCCAGAAGTGCGATCACGGCGACCATCGCGGTGAGCGTGCGGGTGAGGACCGCGGTGGTCGCGAGCACCAGGGGAACGATCCAGCCCGAGGCGGAACCGCCCTTCTCGAGCCGGCGCGCCAGCAGCAGCGGCAGGATGAGCACGGACGCCATGGCGAGATCGGCGGGGTTGCCGGAGAGGCCCGTGAGGGCGTAGCGCTGGCTGCGACCCAGCAGGCCCACGTCCAGCACCGGAACGCCGGCCAGTTGCAGACCCATGACCCCGGCCGACACCATCACACCGGCCGTTGTCCAGGCCAGCGCCGTGCGGCGCTCGGCTGGTTCCCACCCGGCCAGGGCCAGCGCCGCCGCCACCCACACCGCTGCCGTTGCCGCCGCTTCCAGGGCGCGGAACGGGCTCGCCGCCCACAGCGCCGAGACGGCCAGGAGCGCCGGGTAGGCGGCCAGGGCGAGGGCCAGCGGACCCCGCGGTAGCTCCAGGGTGTCCTCGCGCAGGCGTGCCAGGGCCCAGAGCGTAACCAGCACCGCGAGGCCAGCGACCGCCAGCTCGTTCTTGAGGCTGCGGAAGGGGTCGGCGGCATGGGCCGCCAGACCCACCTCCACGGCGAAGAAGAGAAGGCCGAGAGCATGGCCGCGCAAGCTGGGAGGAGTCGGCATGGGGGACTTACGGCGCGCCGTCATGGGGGGGATCGTAGCAAAACCGCGCGGGTGATGAAGGTTGGGAGGTGATGAGGGGCCCTCTTCCCGGTTTCGGCCCCGGCCCCGGTCGCTGTCCCGGTCATGGTCGCTGGTGCTTCCGGCACCGGCTCCCGGGCGGCGCCGCCGCCCGTCGGCGCGGGCCCGGGGGCGGCAGCGGCAGGAGCAGCCAAACGGCAACGAGGCCGCCCCCGGGGCCCTGACGCCCGCGTGTCTGCCCGATCATCTGCTGCGACCGGGGATCCACCGGCCAGGGCGACGCTTCGCCCGGCGGAGCCGCCTGCGACGTAGCGCTGCTACGTCTCGGCGGCGCCTTGGTCGAATCGCCACCCTGACAGTCGGCTCCGCGGTCTCGCGACGAAGCTCGGGCAGACACGCGGGCTCGCCGAGTCGCCTGCCTCGTCGCTCGGGGCCACTTCTCCGCACGGAGTACCCGTGGATTGCCACCCATGGCGTTTCCCCCGAGCGCCCTCCAAGCGAGGAAGCGCTCCCGGGAAGACGCCATAAGTGGCACGTCCCGCCGGAGGAGACCTACTCCGGAGCGATGCCGATCACCGACCGGCCGACGGCCCCGACCCCGGATGGCAGTTCCCGGTGTTACCCGATGGATTTCGACATCCTAGTGTCCTGTTTGGAAAATCCCAATGGACTATTCGCTTGTCATCGCGGCCCCTGGCTGCGTTGCTCCTCCTCGAAGTAGCGTTGCTACGACTTCGTCGTCGCGCCTTGCCAGGAACCACGCTGGCTGCGCGACTAGCACATAGGACTTCCCAAACAGGACACTAGAGCCAACCGGGCCGCGGTTTGCCCTAGGATGTTGAAATGTGCGGGATCTGCGGCTGGGTGGATTGGGGCGGTGGGGTCGATGAGGGCCCCGTGCGGCGGATGTGTGCCGCGCTGGCGCATCGCGGACCTGACGGAGAGGCGGTGTGGGCGGACCCACACGGCGTCGCGGTGCTCGGCCACCGTCGCCTCGAGGTGCTCGACCGCAGCGCGGCAGCCGCGCAGCCCATGATCCACCCGGACGGGCCGGTGCTGGTCTACAACGGCGAGGTCTACTCCTTCGCCGAGCTGAGGGAGGAGCTGGAGGGCCTCGGCGAGCGGGTCCGCTCGACCGGAGACACCGAGGTGGTCCTGCGGGCCCTGGCGCGATGGGGCACTGCGGCGCTGGATCGGTTCGCGGGTATGTTCGCGCTGGCGCTGTGGAACCCCGAGGCGCGACGGTTCCTCCTGGTCCGCGACCGTCTCGGGGTCAAGCCGCTCTTCTGGGCGCGGGTGGGAGAGGGCCTGGCGTTCGCATCGGAGCTGGGCGCGCTGCTCGAGCACCCGGGAGTGGCCCGGCGCCTCGACGCCGGGGCCGTGGCGCGCTGGCTCCAGCTGGGCTACTCGCCGGCTCCGGGCACCCTCCTCGAAGGGGTGTGGCGGCTGCCGGCCGGGCACCTCCTAGAGGCCGACGCCGCCGGCGTGCGCGTGCGGCAGTGGTACGACCTCGCCGCCCGGGTGGGCGCTGGCGCCACCATGCCGAGCGACGCCGCCGACCGCCTCGACGAGCGGGTGCTCGAGGCGGTGCAGAGCCGCCTGGTGAGCGACGTCCCCCTGGGCTGCTTCCTCTCGGGCGGCGTCGACTCGAGCCTGGTGGTGGCCGCGGCGGCGGCCGCCGGCGCCCCGCCCGAGGCGGTCACCGTCGGCTTCCCCGACGGTGTGGACGAGAGTTCGGTGGCGGCGCGCACCGCCGCCGCCGTGGGGGCGCCGCACCGGGTGGAGTGCTGCGCCGCCGCCGAGCTACTCGAGCTGGCGCCGCGCTGGGCCGAGGTGGCGGCAGACCCCCTGGCCGATCCCTCGCTGGCGCCCACCTGGGTGGTGTCGCGCGCCGCCCGCCGCAGCCTGACGGTGGCCCTCTCCGGCGATGGCGGCGACGAGCTCTTCAGCGGTTACCCGCGGCTGCGCCTGATGCCGCGCCTTGAGCCGTGGCTGGGGCGTGGCGCCGGTCTCGCGGCGGCGATCGCGCCGGCCACCACCCGCTGGGGCGGCAAGCTGCGCGCCGCGGTGCAGACGAGTTCGGCCGCGGCGGCGTACCAGTGCCTGCAGGGGGTATGGCCGGCGGCGGATGTGGCGCGGCTGTGCCGGCGCGCCGAGGCGCCGCCTGCCTGGGACAACGCCCTTCTCGAGAGGGTCGCAGGAGCTCCGCCGTGGCTGCGCTGGCGCCTCCTCGACCTCCACACCTTCCTGCCCGAACGGGTCCTGGCCAAGGTGGACCGGGCGAGCATGGACCATTCCCTGGAGGTCCGGGTGCCGCTCCTCGACCACCGGGTGGTGGAGCTGGTGCTGGGCCTGCCGCCGCGGCTAGGGCGGGGCAAGGGGCTGCTGCGCGAGGTGCTGTGCCGCCACCTCCCGGGTCCCCAGCCGCCGAGGCGCAAGCGCGGTTTCGAAGCACCCCTGGCGGCCTGGCTGTGCGGCCCGCTGCGCGAGCCGGTGGGCGAGGCTGTGACCGGCGAGGCAGCCGCCGGCGTCGGTCTCGACGTCAATCTGCTGCGCACGTACTGGCAGGAGCACCAGGACGGCCGCGCCGACCACGCCGAGCGGCTGTTCGCGGTGGCGGTGCTTTCGTGGTGGGCGAGACGCTGGTTGGGGTAGGCGCCCGGCCGTCCCTCGGTTGACGAGGTGACGAGGAATCAGACCTCAGGCCCGGACCGCTGCGACCGAGTGGAGTGGCCGCGGCGCGGTGACCCGGGCTCCCGTGACCGGAGCCGCAGCGGATCTCTCTGCTAGGATCGCATCGTGCGCTCCGAGATCGAGCTGGTTCCATATGCCCCCGGCATGCTGGACGCGTCACCGCTCCTCGTGCTGGCGCCGCACCCGGACGACGAGGTGTTCGGCTGCGGCGGCCTCCTGACGCTGGCGGGGCAGGCCGGCTCCGAGGTCCACGTCGCGGTGGTCACCGACGGCGGCGTCCAGGGTGACCCGGCGACGCGACGCGCCGAGTCGCGTTCGGCGGCCCAGGCGATGGGCCTCGGCGCACCCGACTTCTGGGGCTTCGCAGACCGTGGCCTCGATCCCGACGACCGAAAGCTGCGCGAACGGATCAGGGAGACGCTGCTGCAGGTGCGGCCCCAGGCGGTCCTCGTGACATCGCCGGCGGAGGTTCACCCCGACCACCGCGCGCTGGCGCTGGCGGTGTACCAGCTGCTCCACGAGGCGACCTCCGAGCTTGCGGACCTCACCGGCGAAACGCGGGTCGTCGCCTACGAGGTCTCGGCGGTTCTGCGCCCCAACCTCCTGGTGGACGTGACGCCGGTGTGGGAGCAGGTGCTGACTGCGGCCCGGGCCTTCGCCTCGCAGGTGGAGGTGAAGCCATACGTCGAGGTTCTCGACGCCATCGCCACCGCACGCCGCCTCAGCCTTCCGTCTGGCGTCCGCCGCGCCGAGGCCTACCACGTGGTGGACGCGGAGTGGGTGCGCGAGCACCCCGTGGTGGACTGGGCGGCAGTGCAGGGGCCCAGCGCCGGATTGGAGACCGATCCGCCGACGTCCGCGGACGCCGAAAGCCTCGGAGCCGAGGTGTGCCGGCTCCGGGCCGTCATCCGCGAGGTCGAGGCGTCGCGAACCTGGAGGTTGTACAGCTTCTTCAACCGACTGCTGCGGAGAAGACTTGGCTGAGCAGCGAGTGGCTCGTGGCGGGCGGCGCGGGTCGTCGCCATGGGTCGGGGTATATTCGACGAATCACTAAGTGATCGCTGGCACGTGCCTTCGTGCCGCTGCCGTGCCAGGAGGTCCAGGAGATGGCCCGAGCTCATGCGACGAGAGCCCTGATTGTTGTGGTGATGGCCTGCCTCGCGGGAGCTGCGGCGTGCGGGAGGGCGCCCACGCAGTGTCTCGCGCAACGGTTCATCCCGTACCACGCAGCGGCCCCCTTTCACCTGAGCAGCGTCGACTCGCGCCAGGAGCTGACGAGTTGGGACCTGGGCTGCGGCAAGACGCGGGTGGTCGCCAGCAACGACCTCCGTATCGTCGATCCCTGCCTGAACGGTGGTGTGCTTGCGGAGTCCACCGGACCCGACCCCTGGTTCGTCCTCGACGTCGAGCTTGACGCGGCGGCGGTGGACGCCGTGGAGCTGGACGGAAGGGGTCTGGGAGACGGCAGGGTCGAGGTCTTCTGGTCGGCCGACCGTGGCGCGATCGACCCGGAGAGGGAGATGGAGGCTGTGGGCGGCGCGTACACGACGGTGCTCGAGGTGGCTCGGAACCCACGATGGAAGGGGAAGATCCGTCGCCTCCGCATCGACCCCCTCGAGCTGTCGGGGAGGAAGTTCAACCTCCATCGCCTGGTCGCCGTCGGCCGCGCTGTCGATGCCGACGCCTTGGCCGGCGCGGTGGCGGACCCGTGGCGAGTCGACCTCGGGCACGAGGTCCGCGAGACTCTGCTGGCACCGCCCGGGGCGGACCATCGGCTCCAGCTCACGGTGCCGGAGGGGGGGAAGCTGCGTTTCGGGTGTGGTCTCCAGAGGGGCCTGCGGGCACCCATCAGCTTCGCGGTGAGAGCCCGCCCCGAAGGAGGAGCGGAGCGCACCCTGTGGAGCCGGACGTTGACGGCGGGGGAGGCGGGGCGGTGGCACGACATCGTGGTGCCCCTCGACGCGCTCGCCGGGCGCCTCGCGACCCTCGTGCTGACGACGGCCACGGTGCAGGGCTCCCCACCCGATCTCGCGCGGGGTCTCCCCCTGTGGTCGGACCCTGCCGTGGTCGCGCCGCGGAATCGGCCAGCGCGTCCCAACGTCATCCTGGTCTCCATCGATACTCTGCGGGCGGACCACGTGTCGGCCTACGGTTACCCCCGTCGGACGACGCCCAACCTCGACCGCTGGGCACGGAAGAATGCGGTGCTCTTCGAGGAGACCGTCGCCTCGGCGCCGTGGACCCTCCCCTCGCATGCTTCGATCTTCAGCGGGCGCGACGCGGTGGAGCACGGGGCCAACCTGGATGATCCCATTCCGGCAGGGTTCGAGCTCCTGGCCGAAGCTCTTCGTGACGCCGGGTATCGTACGTTGGCCCTCACCGGCGGCGCCTTCCTCAATCCGCGCTACGGACTCGACCAGGGAGTCGAGCGGTACGCCTACTGGCCGCCCGAGGCGGATGGCGCCGATGAGCTCGAGACCCACGTGAACCGCCTCATCTCGTGGCTCGAAGACGAGCGTGACGAGCCGTTCTTCGTGCTGCTCCACACCTACGAGGTGCACATCCCCTACCGGCCGCGCGAGCCGTACTTCCGCGAGCTGGCAGGCGAGGACTACAGGGATTTCAAGGGTGTCATCGAGGAGCTTCCGACGCCGCCCGAGCGCGCCGAGGGCTGGGTGCGCCGGAACTGGCTGGCACTGCGCGAGCCGGGCGGTGGCCAGCCGGGCCCCCTCCCGGCCTCCGAAATCCAGCTGGCGGTGGACGCTTACGACGCCGGCCTGGCCTACGCCGACGCCCAGCTCGGGCGCCTTCTCGATGCCCTCGCCGCCAGCGGTCTCGATCGACGGACCCTCGTGGTCATCACGGCAGATCACGGCGAGGCGCTGGGTGAGAAGGGGCTCGCGGGGCATCTCTACCTCGATGACTTCAATCTGCTCGTGCCGTTGCTGGTGGCGCTCCCGGGCGGCGCAGAGGGCGGGACCCGGGTGGCGCGGCAGGTGCGCCTGGTGGACGTGGCGCCCACCATCCTGGCGGCGCTCGGACTTCCGCCGCTTCCGGCCGCAGATGGTGTGTCGCTGCTGCCTCTGCTGCACGGCCAGCCCGGGGAGGTGCCGGACGAGGCGTGGTCGTACGCGGCCTCCACCAACCGGGGGCTCTCGCTCCGGGTGGCGAATCGCTTCAAGTACATCTTCAACGACACGGTCTTTTCGCCGGTTCGCGGGGCCGAGCAGCTCTACGACCTCGAAGCCGATCCTGGTGAATCCGAAAACCTGGCTGCTACCTCACCCCGCGTCCCGGGTCTGCGGGCCCTTACCCGGGCCGAGCTGGCGAAAGGCGGCATGGGATGGGAGATCGACGTCTCCAACGCCTCCGGAGAGACCTTCCTGGCGCGGGTGTCCACCGACTGGCTCAGCCCGTTCGGCGTCAAGTCCGCCGATCTCCCGTGCAACTGCATCCGCCCGGTGGGGCCCGGGACCTTCGACCTGCGTGCGCCGGTGGGCAAGGCCTACACCCTGTTCCTCCCGACTCTGGTGCGGCAGCCTCTGCGGGTGCGTGGGCGCACGGCGAGGACGAAGGCCGTGCAGTTCGACCTGAACGTCGCGCCGGAAGATGCGGGCCTGGTTCTCTGGGAGTCGCTGCACCGGAGCGTCTGGCACGCCGGGGAAGGCGAGCCACTGCCCGCAGCTGGGCTGACGATCCGGTGGCGTGGGCCGCTACCCGGCGACACCGGTGCGCCGGCGCCCGAAGACGCGGCGTTGAAGGAGCAGCTCAAGACGCTGGGTTACGTCCAGTGAGGTGTGGGGTGCGGCTCCGCGACCCCCTGTTTGCTACCATCACGGCGTGAGCGACGCTCCCCAGCCCGCGGGCGGCTCTGCCACGCACGAGCTCGTGTCCATCGTGGTCCGGACCAAGGACCGCGTGGAGCTGCTCGCCGAGGCGCTCGAGAGCCTCGCCGCCCAGTCGTGGCTGCGGCTCGAGGCGGTGGTGGTCAACGACGGCGGCGCCGACGTCAGCGAGGTGCTCGCGCGCTTCTCCGGGCGGCTCGACATCACTCCCGTCGACCTGCAACCGGGTCAGGGACGCTCGCCGGCGGCCAACGCCGGCATCGCGGCGGCGCGCGGGGGGCTCATCGGCTTCCTCGACGACGACGACGTGTGGCTGCCGGGAGGGGTGGCGGAGCTCGCCGAGTCGGCCCGACACGAGCCCGGTGCGGTGCACTACGGCCGGGTCCACGCCTACTTCTACGAGCCCGGCGACCGCGACCCGGCCCGCCGCCGCCGCTTCCGCACCTTCGGCCGGAAGTTCGACCGCGACGCCCTGCTCTTCGAGAACTTCATCCCAATCATCGGGTGCCTCATCCCAGCCGCGTTGCTGCGCCGGGTGGGCGGGCTGGACGAGGCGCTGGAGTGTTACGAGGACTGGGACCTCGTTCTTCGCCTCGGCGAGGTCGCGCCGCTTCGGTTCGTCGACGCCGAGGTGGCCGAGTACCGGGTGTTCGGCGGCGCCTTCATCACCGGCGCCGGTGGTCAGGAGCGCCAGCATGTGGGCCGGGCGGCGGTGTACGCCAAGCACTGGGATCGTGTGAGCCCCGAGGTGCTGTCGAGGATGCAGCTCTTCGTCAAGAGCCGGCTGCTTCCCGAGGAGCTGGAGCACGAGACCGCGGCGTGGCGGCAGCGCGTGGCCGACCTTGAGAACGCCGCCGCCAACTACGAGGAGGGGTTGCAGTTCGAGCGCGACCGCGTGACGGCGCTGGAGGAGCGCGCCGCCGAGCTGGAGTCGGCTCTCGCGGTCGCCCGGCGCCGTCTCCGCCTGCGTGCTCTCCTCAACGTGTCGGTGGTGGTCGTCAACTACAATGGGCGTCACCACCTGGAGCGCTGCCTGCCGGCCCTGATGGAGACCCGCGATGTGGACGTCGAAGTCATCGTGGTGGACAACGCCTCCAGCGACGGCAGCGTCGAGTGGCTGGAACGCGAGTGGCCGGGGGTCAAGGTCCTGGCGCTGCAGGAGAACCTCGGCTTCGGCGAGGCCAACAGGCATGGCGCCGAGGCGGCGTCGGCACCCTACGTCGCGCTGCTCAACAGCGACACCGAGGTGGAGCCCGACTGGCTGTGGCCGCTGCTGGTGCCGCTCGTCACCGACCCCGAGGTGGGCGCCACCTGCTCGACCCTGCGGCTCCTGCACCACCCCGAGGTGCTGAATGGCCGGGGCGGCGGCATGACCAAGTGCGGCTTCGGGTTCGACCGCGACTTCGGGCAGCCGTTCGAGCCCGGTGACGGCTCGGGGCGTACCCGCGAGGTGCTCTTCCCCACCGCCGCGGCGATGCTCATGCGCCGCTGCGACCTCCTGGGCGAGGCGGGCCTCGACCGCCGCATGTTCATGTACCACGAAGACGTCGACCTGGGCTGGCGGCTGTGGCTGGCGGGGCGGCGGGTGCTCGTGTGCGACGACTCGGTGGTACGGCACGTGTGGGGTGGGACCTCCCACGGCACCCGAGGCCTGCTCTGGCGCGAGCGCATGGGCGCGCGTCACAACGTCCGCGCGATCCTCAAGAACTACCAGCTCGTCAACGTGCTGCGGGCGCTCAGGGGCCTGGTGCGGCTGTGGCACAGCCAGCGCGCCTACCGGCACATGCTGCACGTGGCGTGGTGGAACCTCCGGTTCCTCCCCGGGACGCTCCGCCAGCGACGCCGCATCCAGCGCTCGCGGCGCATCTCCGACGCGGAGCTGTTCAGGCGCGGCCTCCTCTCGCGTGCGCCCTACCCGCCGCCCCATCCGGACCTGCCAGGCGCGGCGCCCGAGCGCGATGCCGGGCGGTGGCTCGAGTCGCCGGTGCTCCTGCCCGGGCAGTACTCCGCCCTCGGGCGGCTGGGGTTTGGCTGGTACCCGCCCGAGATCGTCGCCGGTGAGCGGGCGCGTCTCACCGGCGGTCGGGCCCGTTGCCACCTCAAGGTGGCGGCCCGCGCCAAGGGCGTGCTGACCGTTCGCTTTCACGCCCCGGAGCAGGTCGCTCGGGGCGGCGCGGTGGAGGTGCGCTGCAACGGGTCGTCGGCGTCGACGATCCCCGACGACGAGCACTGGCAGGAGGTTCGCATGGAGGTCGTGGCCGACGACCGTGGGCTGCTCACGGTCGACGTGGCCGGCCTGAAGTGGACGCCGCACCTGGAGTTCGGGAACTGGGACTTCCGCAGGCTGGGCTGTGCGGTGCAATCGGTGAGCTTCACACCATCAGAGCCGTCCCAGCGGCGTCTCGATGGCGTGTCGGTGGTGGTGCCCACCTTCAACCGGTGCGAGGCCCTGCTGCGGACCCTGGACGCTCTCGCCGGCCAGAGCATTCGAGGTTTCGAGGTCGTGGTCGTCGACGACGGCTCCAGCGACGGCACGGCGGCAGCGGTTCGCGAGGCTGCGGAGCGGTGGCGCGACGCCTTCCGGCTCGAGGTTCTCGAGCAGACCAACCAGGGTCCCGGCGCGGCTCGCAACCGAGGCGTCGCCGCGGCCCACGGCGACCTGGTCGTCTTCCTCGGTGACGACACGGCGCCCACTCCGGGTCTTCTCGAGGAGCACCTGCGCCGGCACCGTGAGCTCGCTGGCCCCGCCGCGGTGGTGGGCTTCACGGACTGGGACCGTGAGCAGATGCAGGTGACCGCTGGCCTCGAGATGGTCAACGAGGAGGGCCAGCAGTTCGGTTACGCCTTCATGGAGGACCGCGGCGACGTTCCGTACACGTGCTTTTACACGTCGAACCTGTCGCTGCCCCGGGAGGCGTTGCGGGCGGAGCCGTTCGACGAGGAATTTCCCCTCGCCAGCTGGGAGGACGTGGAGCTCGGTTACCGTCTCAGCCTGCTCGGCCTGCGCATCGTGTACCACCGCGCGGCGACGGTGCACCACTTCCACCCCTACGATTTCGCAGGGTTCTTCCGGCGGCAGGTGCAGGTCGGGCGCACCGCGCGCGTGCTGCTGCTGCGGCATCCGGCGCTGGCCGATGATCCCTGTCTCTTGCCGCCGAGGCCGTCCCGCTGGCAGCCGCTCACGAGCCGCCTCGTACCGCCGCTGGTGCCGCTCCTGAGCTGGTTGGATCGGCACGGCGTGGGCATCCCCCGGGGCATCCTCCGCAGGACCTTGCTGGTCGCCTACTTCATGGGTAAACGCGAGGCGGAGCTGGCGGCGGCGGCGGCAACACAGCCAGCTCGTGCTACCTCCGGCGTCCAGGTGGAGCCGGGCGCCCCCGGGCTCGACGAACGGTAGCCCGCATCTCTCACCCGGGCTTGCGCGCGAGGGCAAAGAGGAACGGCACGTCGTGGAGCGTGACGTCGCCTGCCCCCTCTCCGACGTCCACGTCCCGGAACCCGGCGCAGGTCAGGACGAAGCGCAGCGCGTCCGGGCAGTAGAACCAGAAGTGGTCGCCAATGAGGTAGTCGCCCGGGTCGCGCTCGCTGCACGGTGACTCCACGTAGAGCAGGCCGCCCGGCTCGAGCACGCGGTGGATCGCAGTGAGGGTCGGCAGCGGCTCCTCGAGGTGCTCGAGCACGTGGACCAGGGTCGCGAGCCGGAAGTGGTTCTCCGGGAATCCGGCCGTCTGCAGGGTTCCCGTGGTGACGCGCTCCTCGCCCACCACCGTGCGGGCGTAGTCAGCCGCCCACTCCGAGATCTCCACGCCCCACGGTTCGTAGCCGAGGAATCGCAGGTAACGGAGCATGAGGCCGTTGCCGCAGCCGACGTCGAGGGCGCGCCGACCGGAGGGGGGAAAGCGGGAAAGGCCGAGGCGCCAGAGAAAGAGGGTGCGGGGCATCGCGTACTCGAAGTAGTTTGGGCTGCCGTCCGAGTAGAGAAAGTCGCGGTTGGCCTCGAAGTAGCTCTGGTCGTGCACCTCGCGGGCGCGCTCCACCGGATCGCGGTCGGTGGCGAACGCGACCTGGCAACGGCGGCAGCGGACGATCTCCCTTGGAAGACGGCGGATGACGGCCGTCGACTCGTGCGCGCACGGGGGCGGCGGTGTGGCCGGCGACGGGTCGCAGTGGAACGGGCGGCTCCGCCTGAAAACATCGGCGTAGACCTCGAAGAGAAGGCATCGCAGGGCGCGGATGCGACTCCTACCGGAGGCTCGCTGGCGCCCGTACGAGAGCCTGACGGCAGCGATCCGGCGCCGCAGGGCTCTGAGGGACAATCGCAGCTGGATCATGGACCCCTCACGCTTCGGACTGCCTTTCGATAGCCTGATCGTACCAGCTTCGGTCGTCGTCTTTGCGCGGTTCAGCGATCCGGTGCCGACTCCGAGCGGTCGCGCCCGTTGCCAGCCTTGGTCGAATTCCCGAGGTCATGGACGGCATCGCCACGCAGCGTACACAGTCGATACCCAGCCTCGTCAGCATGGGTTGGTAGGAGACCGGCCGCGTCGCGGTCGCCCTCGCGCCACTCGCCCAGCGCGGCGGGGACGAAGCGGCGGCTGTGGCCGAGAAAGATGCGGTCGCCGGGGCGCAGGGAGGCGGGGTCCGCGTGTGGCCAGCGCGGCAAGCGCGGCTGCGGCGAGCGCGGGATGAGCCGGAGGTACCAGGGCGGGAACCAGAGGCGCCGGTAGAGCGCCTGGGAGCGCGCGAAGTGCTCGGCCGCGGCGGCGCCGATGGAGCGGCCGTAGGGGTGCACCACCCGCGCGGACGGGACGACCAGGATCCGCTTTCCGGCGGCGTTGAGCCGCCGGCACCAGTCGTTCTCCTCGAAGAACAGGAAGAAGCGCTCGTCGAAGCCGCCGGAGGCCACGAAGGTGTCGCGGGTGGTGGCCATCACCGCGCCGCCGATCACCGGCGTCACCACCGGCGCGGAGGCGGTCCAGAGACGGAGCTCGTGGGCGAGGTAGGCCCGGGTGGCGGCGCGGGGTGAGAGGGCGGCGCGGAGCTCGTCGCGCCAGCCGAGCGGGGGCGAGTGGGGGAGGAGCCAGCGGCCGACGGCGTCCCACTGGAGCAGCGGCCCGGCGGCGGCGACCCCCGGGTCGGCGAGGGCGCCGAGCAGGGCGGCCGCCGCACCGGGGAGCAGGGCTACGTCGGGGTTGAGCAGCAACAGCAGGTCTCCGGTGCTCTCCCGGACCCCTCGGTTGAGGCCGGCGCCGTAGCCGCGATTGGCCTGGATGACGAGCCGGTCGATGCCGAGGCGGTCCAGAGCCGCCGCCTCGGCGGCGTCCTCGCTGTGGTCCACCACCACCACCTCGTCGACGCCCTCGAGGGAGGCCAGCAGCGCCGGGAGATGGTCCGACGAGCGGTAGGCGACGATGACCGCGGAGACGCTCATGGGTCAATCCTACGCGACTCGCCCAGCGAGCCGCGCAGGATCGGGGAAGATCGTCGGCGCTGGTTGTCGTGGTAGAATGAGACTGCTTCGCTTGTGCCGGGGAAGAAGACCCGCCTCGGCTCACACTGCACCAATCACCCAGGGGAGGCATCGTGCCGGAGCCAGGCCGCAGAACGCTCGAGGTGTCCGAGGCCTGGACGGGTCCGCCCGGTCGCGACCTCGCCGCCGAGGAAGGCCTGCTGGAGCGGGCTGCCGACGGCCAGCCGGCCCTCGCCCTCTACTCGTGGCCTCGCCCGGTGGTGGTGCTGGGCTACGCGCAGCCGGCCGACGACGTCGACCTCGAGTGGTGCCGCGGTGCGCGCGTGCCGGTGCTGCGCCGGCCCACCGGCGGCACCGGCGTGGTCCACCACAAGGACCTCTCGGTGTCCCTGGCCCTGCCCGCCGCCCACCCCTGGGCGCGAGGGATCCGTCGCCTGTACGACGGCTTTCTGGGGGCGCTCCAGGAGGCGCTGGCGAGCCTCGGCGCCGGGGTGAGCCGCCTCGACGCCCCGGCCCCCGCCCGGGGGCTCCGGGAGCGTTCGCCCATCTGCTTCGAGGACCAGTCGGCCGACACCCTGGTGGTGGACGGCCGCAAGGTCGTGGGCTGCGCCCAGGCGCGGCGGTCGCGGGCGGTGCTGGTGCACGCGGCGGTGCTGCTGAACTTCGACTCCGCCCTTTATGCCCGGGTCTTCCGAGTGCACGCGGCCCGGGTGGAGCGCGGCCTGGGGGCAGCGCTGCCCGGCACCGTTCCGGCTGTGGTGGGGCGGCGGGTGGCGGCGGTGCTCGCCACGGCACTGGGGCTCGAGGTCGTGCACCCGACACCTCCGGAGCCCCCGCCGGCGGCGCTGGCGCGCTACGGGCAGGAGCGCTGGGCGCCGGTGCCGGACACCCTCCAGCGACGAAATACCCAACCCGATGAGACTGTTGGCGGGGTCGAGACGACGCGCCTCGAGGGGGATTCTCATGCCGCGAAAGCCAGTCTATGAAGCGGTGACCGAGCGCCTGGAGATCCTCGGCGTGGACGGTACCGTCGACGCCGAGCTGATGCCGGCGCTGGAACCCGAGCAACTCCGCACGCTGTACCGCGAGATGGTGCGGCTGCGCGCCTACGACGACAAGGCCATCAAGCTGCAGCGCCAGGGCCGCATGGGCACCTGGCCGCCGACCCGCGGCCAGGAGGCGGCGCAGGTGGGCGTCGGCTTCGCCATGGAGGAGGACGACTGGCTGGTGCCAGCGTTCCGCGAGCACGGCGTGATGCTCATGCGTGGCGTGCCCGGGCACCTCATGTACGCTTACTGGCGGGGCGACGAACGCGGCGCTCACTACCCCGAGGGGGCGCGCTGCTTTCCCATCGCGGTGCCGGTGGGCAGCCAGTTTCCCCACGGCGCCGGTCTCGGCCTCTCGCTCAAGCTCAAGGGCGAGCGCGGCGTGGCGGTGACCTTCGGCGGCGACGGCTCGACCTCGGAGGGCGACTTCCACGAGGGCCTCAACTTCGCCGGTGTGTTCAAAGCGCGCACCGTCTTCGTCATCCAGAACAACCAGTGGGCGATCTCGGTGCCGGTGGCCAACCAGACGGCGAGCTCCACGCTCGCCCAGAAGGCGCATGCCTACGGCATCCCCGGTCTCCAGGTGGACGGCAACGACGTGCTGGCGGTGTACGCCGCGACCCGTGAGGCTCTCGAGCGCGCCCGGGCGGGGGATGGGCCCACTCTCATCGAGGCGGTGACCTACCGCCTGGGCGATCACACCACCGCCGACGAGGCGAGCCGCTACCGCACCAGTGACGAGGTGGAGGAGTGGACGCTGCGCGACCCGGTGCTGCGTCTGCGCCGCTACCTCGAGACCCAGGGACTGTGGGACGACAGCCAGGAGGCGATGCTGGCCGACGAGGCGGCGCAGTGGGTGGACGGCCAGGTGAAGGCCATGGAGGAGATGGTGGCCGACAGCCCGGCGGCGATCTTCGAGCACATGTACGCCGAGCTGCCGGTGAACCTGAAAGAGCAGATGGGAGCGCTCATGGACGAGGTGCAGTCATGACGGCGGAGCGTGCACCCGGAGCCGAGGAGAGCGGCCGCGCGCTGCACGCGGTGCCCTCGTCCGAGACCGTCAAGGTCACCCTGGTGCAGGCGGTGCGCGACGCCATTGCCGCCGAGATGGAGCGGGACGAGCGCGTCATCGTGCTGGGCGAGGACGTGGGCGTCGACGGCGGCGTCTTCCGCGCCACCGAGGGGCTGCTCGACCGCTTCGGTCCCGAGCGTGTCATCGACACCCCCCTCGCCGAGTCGAGCATCGTCGGCGCCTCCATCGCCATGGCCATGGACGGCTTCCGGCCGGTGGCCGAGATCCAGTTCATGGGGTTCGTCTACCCGGCGGTGAACCAGCTCATGGCCCACGCCGCGCGCATGCGGGCCCGCTCGCGGGGCCGCTTCCACGTGCCGCTGGTGGTGCGCATGCCGTACGGCGGCGGCATCCACCCCCCCGAGCACCACTCGGAGAGCTACGAGGCCCTCTTTGCGCACACCCCGGGCCTCAAGGTGGTCATCCCGTCCAACCCCCACGACGCCAAGGGGCTGCTGGCGTCCGCCATCCGCGACGACGACCCGGTGCTCTTCCTCGAGCCCAAGCGCATCTACCGCGCCTTCCGCGAGGCGGTGCCCGCCGGCGCCTACACGGTGCCGCTGGGTCGCGCAGCCGTGGCCCGCGAGGGCTCCGACGTGAGCCTGATCTCCTGGGGCGCGATGGTGCGGGTGGCGCTGGACGCCGCCGAGGCGCTGGCCCGCGACGGGGTCTCCGCCGAGGTGGTGGACCTGCGCACCCTCAACCCCCTGGACCGCGAGACGATGCTCGCAAGCGTGGTGAAGACGGGCCGCGTGGTTGTGGTGCACGAGGCGCCCCGCACGGCCGGTTTCGGCGCCGAGATCGCCGCCCTCGTCAACGAGCATGCGCTGCTGCAGTTGCTCGCGCCGGTGCAGCGGGTGGCCGGCTTCGACACCGTGTTCCCCCTCGCCATGCTCGAGAAGCACTACCTGCCGAGCCGTGAGCGGGTGGTCAGGGCGGTGCGGGCGACGCTCGAGTTCTGAGGGAGGAGGGGCGTATGGCGTTCGTGTTCGAGTTCCCCGACGTGGGCGAAGGCATCCACGAGGGCCGCGTGGTCGAGTGGCTGGTAGCCGAGGGCGACGCGGTGGCCGAAGACCAGCCGCTGGTCAAGGTCGAGACCGACAAGGCGGTGGTGGAGCTGCCCTCGCCCCGCTCGGGCGTGGTACTGACGCTGCATGCCGCAGCCGACGACACCATCCACGTCGGCGACCCGCTGGTTAGCCTCGGCGAGGCCGGCGAAAAGGCGCCGGCGAACGCGAAGGCGAAAGCGGCGGCCGAGACCGGGCAGGCCGCGCCGGCAACCGCCGGGAAGATCACCGCCCCGGTGGTCGAGGACGAGGTCGAGGCCACCGCGAGCGGTGGCCCACTGACCCCGCGCCGGCCGCTGGCGACGCCCTCCACCCGCGCCCTGGCGCGGCGGCTGGGGGTGGACCTGGCCGGAGTGACCGGCAGCGGCAAGGGAGGGCGGATCACCGACGAGGACGTCGAGCGCGCCGCCGCGGCGCCCGCCGCACCGGCCCCGGCCGCCTCGGCGCCGTCTCCCGCCGCCCGACCCGCCCACGCAGCGGGCCGCCGCGAGGACACCGCCGAAGGGCCGGTGGAGCGGGTCGCCCTCACCCACCTTCGCAAGGTCATCGCCGACGCCATGATCCAGTCCAAGCACACCTCGGCCCACGTCACCCACGTGGACGAGGCCGACGTCACCGAGCTGGTGGCCTTTCAGCAGGGCATGAAGGCAGACCTGGCCGAGCGCCACGGGGTGCGGTTCACGCTGCTGCCCTTCTTCATCAAGGCGCTGGTGGCGGCGCTTGAGGAGCACCCGGAGCTCAACGCCTCCTTCGACGAGGAGCGTGCCGAGCTGGTGCTCAAGCGCTACTACAACATCGGCATCGCGGTGGACACGCCGGAGGGGCTCATCGTCCCGGTGGTGAAGAACGCCGACCGCAAGGACATGCTCGCGCTCGCCGGGGAGGTTGCAGACCTCGCCCAGCGCGCCCGCGAGCGCCGCCTCGGCCTCGACGAGCTGCGCGGCGGAACCTGTACCCTCACCAACATCGGCCCGCTCGGCGGCATCCTCGCCACGCCGGTGATCCGTCAGCCGGAGCTGGCCATCGTCGGCCTGCACGCCATCAAGGAGCGACCGATGGTGGTGGACGGTGAGATCGCCGTGCGCAAGATGATGTACCTGTCGGTGTCGTTCGATCACCGCATGATCGACGGCGCTCAGGCCGCCCGGTTCATGAGCGACCTGGTGCGTCTCGTGTCCAACCCCAAGCTCCTGATGGTGAGGTTGTAATGGTTGTCGGATCGGTGTCGCGCGGCTGCGAGGTGGTGGTGATCGGCGGCGGGCCGGGGGGGTACCTCGCGGCCATCCGGCTGGGCCAGCTGGGCAAGGACGTGCTGCTGGTGGAGAAGGACGCCCGCCTCGGCGGCGTCTGCCTCAACCGCGGCTGCATTCCCTCCAAGGCGCTCATCCACGGCTCGGACCTGGCCTGGGAGGCGAGCCACGCCAAGGACATGGGCATCACCGTCGAGGGCCTGTCGGTGGACCTCCCCGCCATGGTGAAGTGGAAGGACGGCATCGTTCAGCGTCTCACCGGCGGCGTCAAGTTCCTCTGCGACAAAGCCGGCGTCGAGGTGGTGCAGGGGAGGGCGGAGTTTCTCTCGGACCGGACCCTGGCGGTGCACACCGAGGCGGGGGTTGGGGAGATCACCTTCGAGCAGGCGGTCATCGCCACCGGCTCGGTGGCGATGGACCTTCCCGATCTGCCCCGCGACGGGGAGCACGTCATCGGCTCCCGCGAGGCGCTCTCGTTGCCGGCGATACCCGAGAAGCTGGTGGTCATCGGCGCCGGCTACATCGGCCTCGAGCTCGGCACCGTGTACGCCAAGCTCGGCAGCCACGTGGAGATCGTCGAGTTCCTCCCCGAGCTGCTGCCCGTGCTCGATCCCGAGGTGGCCAAGGTCATGGCCCGGCGTCTCAAGGAGCTGGGCATCAAGCTACACCTGGAGCACCGGGCCGCAACCTTCGAGGCCGGCGAGCCCGGCACTCTGGTGGCCCTGGGACCCCACGACAAGGAGCTGCGCCTGCCGGCCGACAAGGTCCTGGTGACGGTGGGCCGCAAGCCCAACACCGACAAGCTCGGGCTCGAGAAGATCGGCGTCGAGCGCGACGACAAGGGCTTCATCACCGTCAACGACAAGCAGCAGACGAGCGTGCCGGGGATCTACGCCATCGGCGACGCCGCCGGCGGCGTGCTGCTGGCGCACAAGGCGTACTGGGAGGGCAAGGTGGCCGCCGAGGTCATCGTCGGCGAGCCGGCCGCCTTCGACCAGGTGGCGATTCCCGCCGTCATCTACACCGACCCCGAGATCGCCTGGGTAGGGCTCACCGAGAAGCGGGCCAAGGAGCAGGGCTTTGAGGTGATGACCGGGACCTTCCAGCTGCGGGCCCTGGGCCGTGCCATGACGCTGGGCGCCACCGACGGCTTCGTCAAGGCCATTGCCGACAAGGCGACTCAGCGCCTGCTGGGGATCACGGCGGTGGGCCGCGGAGTATCCGAGATCATCACCGAGGGGGCGCTGGCCCTGGAGATGGGCGCCTTTCTCGAGGACGTCGCCCTCACCATCCACCCTCACCCCACCATGAGCGAGGCGCTGGTGGAGGCGGTGGAGGCGACCCTGGGGATCTCCGCCCACATGGTCAATCCCTCCAAGCCGAAGAAGTAGGCGGCGAGCATGGCCGAGGCTGGGCACAGCGGGACGATCACCTTCACGGTCGAGCTCGACGAGAAGCGCATCCCCTCGAGGATCCTCTGGCAGGCCACCGAAGCGGGTGTCGACGCGCCGCGTGAGTGCGATGGGCTGCTGGTGTCGCTGTGGGACCGCGCCGACGAGCAGACCATGGGGATCGACCTGTGGACGTCGGGCTTCACGGTGGCCGAGATGCACAACCACCTGGTGCAGACGCTCGTCAAGCTGGCCGACACCTGCGAGCGCGCCACCGCCAACCTGGCCGCCGCTGGCCGCATCCGCACCCTCGCCGGCGAGCTCGCCGAGGAGCTGGCGCAGCAGGAGGAGTGAGGGCCGCGACCGGGACCGCGACCGGGGCCGTTGCGGAGCAGGGGTCCTCCGGCGGGCGTGCCGTCCCGGACACTTTTTCCAAAGAGCCTCCTCGTTTGCAGCGCACTCGGCGAAACAGTGTTCGGGGGGGCACCCACGGCCCGAAGCGCTCGGAGTAGTGGCCCCAAACGACCAGGGAGGCGACTCGGCGCTCAGGGCCCGGGGGCGGCCCTCGTTGTCGTCCGCCGGCTCGTGCCGCCGCCGCCCCCGGGACCGCGCCGACGGGCGGCCGCGGAGCGGTCGCCCGGGAGCCGGGGTTGGGAGTATCGGAGAACCGCGACCGTGACGGCGGCGTCTACGAGCTGATGACCAGCTTCACCGCCATGGCCACGACCGCCACGGCGAAGATCACCCGTACGATTCCCTCGCCACGGCTGATTTGCACCCGCGTGCCGATGTAGCCACCCACCGAGTTGCCCACCGCCAGCACCGCCCCGGCGATCCAGAGTACGTCGCCGCTCAAGGCGAAGACCAGCAGCGACGGGATCATGTACAGGCCGATGACGAAGACCTTGTGCATGTTGGTGCGCACCAGGTCGAGGTGGAGCAGGCCGCGCACCAGGGCCATGAAGATGAAGCCGACGCCGGCCTGGATGAAGCCGCCGTAGAGCCCGACGCCGACCATGCCGAGGTGTGCCCACACCGGGTGGTCGGCACCCTTCCCGGCGCCGGGCTTGCGGCCGCGCAGGGTCACGACGAGGACGCCGATCATCACCACGGCCAGCAGCCGCTTGAACCACAGCGGGTCGATGCGCACCGCCGCCCAGGCCCCCAGCACCGCCCCTGGCAGGGTGCACAGGGCCAGGGTCAGGCTGAGCCGGAAGTCGGCGAAGCCCTTGCGCCGGAACTCGCTGACGGACGTGATGTTCTGGGCGAGGAGGGCGACGCGGTTGGTGCCGTTGGCGGTGGCCGGGGACATGCCCATGAAGATCATGGCCGGCATGGTGAGCAACGAGCCGCCGCCGGCCATGACGTTGACGAAGCCCGCCACCAGGCCGACCACAACCAGGAGGAGGTAATACCACGGGTCCATGGCCGGGCAAGATAGCACGAGTGCCCCGTCCGTCCAGCCGGTGAAGAGTAAGGAGTAAAGCGTAGTGCTCCGGAGCATCGTGCGGAGATTTCGGAAGTCTCGCCCTGCTTCGAAGTTGGTGTCCAAGGTCGACCTCGAGACCAGGGCGGCTGCGGCGACGGGACACGGACCATTGTTTCCCTTGACGCTGCACGTTCGGCGGGGGCGGGTGGGCGGGCCCTTTACTCTTTACTCTTTACTCTTCACTCTTTACCCTGAAGTGCCCGACACAAAGGAGTCCTCAATGCCTCATCGAACCGTCAAGGAGTTCCAGGCCGAGCGTGAGGCGCTCAACGAGATGGTGCTGGAGAGCGCCTCGCTGGAGGTGAAGCGCTTCTTCAGCCTCGACTCGCAAACCTACAGGGAGGGAGCGCTACCGCGCTCCACCAAGGAGCTCCTGGGACTGGTGGCGTCCCTGGTGCTGCGCTGCGACGACTGCGTCACCTACCACCTGGGACGTTGTCACGAAGAGAGGGTGAGCGAGGCCGAGCTGCAGGAGGCCCTCGGCATCGGCCTGGTGGTGGGCGGCTCCATCACGATACCGCACCTGCGCCGGGCGGTGCGGACGTGGCGCGAGCTCGTTGAAGGCGGGGAATGATCCGGACGGGCCTACTGCTTGGGCTCAATGGGAGGCCCTGGTGGATGCAGAGCTGATCACGACCCCCGAGATGAGCGAGGAGGAGCGGCGGATCCTCGCCGAGGTCGCGCTGCACCTGGTCACGCCGAGCGCGCTGCAGCGCCTGCTCGACCTCGCCGGCAAGCCGATTGACGCCGTGATGGCGCGCCTCGCTCACGCTGGGGGCCGGCTGCTGCCGCGCATCTCGGAGGCGGTTGAGACCGGTGTGCGGCGTGCGGTACAGGCCTCCATCGCCGGTGGGGTCCGCCTCTCCCGCGACGGCACCGTCCTCGCCGAGCTTCGGAGGAGCGGTTTCCGGGCGGACACCATGGCGGATGTGCGGATGCTGCCGTTGGCGGCGCGGGATGCCGTCGCGGACTCCTTCGCCAGCCGAAACGCCGCGTTGGTGACCACCGAGGGCGCGGTGATGGGGGCGACGGCGAGTCTCGCCGAGGCGGTGCCGGGAGCACAGCTGCTGGTGCCAGCCCTGGTCTCGGCGGACATCGCCGCGTCCCTCACCCTGCTTTCCCGCCACCTGGTGCAGCTGGCCGCCTGCTACGGCTACAGCCTGCACGAGAGCCGCGGCAACCTGGCCCACGTGCTGGCGGCGATGACACCGCAGCAGTACTCCCACGACGAGGGCTTCCTGCCCATGAAGGTCTATGCCATGAACGCGGCGCGCGAGGCCGGCGAGTTCCTGATCGCCCTGGGACGCACGAGCTCCAAGGTCGGCTTCGAGCGCGCCATGCAGCAGCTGGGCCGCGAGGCCCCGCAGTTGGTGCGTCTGGTGAGCACGGTGATGGAGCGCCTCGGCGTGCAGGTCACCGAGAAGGCCTTCGGCATGCTGGTGCCACTCGCCGGCGGCGCCGTCAACGGCAGCCTCAACCTCGCCTTCCAGCTCACCGGCCACCGCACCGGCAAGGACTACTTCCGCCTCCTGGTGCTCGCGGAGCGCCATGGCCGCGACGCCGTGCACGAGGCCCTCGCGGCCGAGACCGCGAGGTTGCGGGCGGTACTCTAACCCCAGCTCCCGAGTCGGTTTCCCGAGGTCCGAAGGCTAGAGCGGATCCGCCGCTGCGGAAATCGCCGAGGTGTCCTCTCCGTTGTGGAATGTGAGAAGGATACCTATGAGCGATAATGCCATTCTCGCCTTCCACGACCCCTGTCATGACGGTGGTTGCGAGCTGTTGCCGCTGCTGCCGCTTCCCCACATGGTGCTGCTGCCCGGGGAGGAGTTGGAGCTGCACGTGTTCGCTCCGCGCTACTGCGCCCTCGTTCGCGCGTCGCTCGCCCTGGATCGGCGCCTGGTGGTCTCCACCATCCGGCCGGAGCACCTCGTCGACCCACCCGAGCACCCTGCGGTGGAGCGAGTCGCCTGCACTGCCCACATCAGCCGCGCCGAGGCACTGCCTGACGGCACCTACTTTGTCTGGCTCGATGGTGAGGAGGGTGTGCTGCTGAGCGGAGACGTCAGCCGCGAAGAGGGCTTCCGCCGCGTCCGTACCGTAGGCCAGCCCCATGACGAACCCGCGAGGCTGACGGGCGCAGGGACTCTGGGCCGCGAGCTGGAGGCTGCGTTGCCCCTGCTGCTGGGCGGCGACTCCGAGGAGCGGCGGGAGGTCGCCGAGCTCCTCTCCGGGGCCGATGCTGACGGCGTCATCGCTCTCGTCGCGCGCGCCCTTGAGCTCGACTGCGTGGCCAAGCAGGACCTGCTGGAGATGGCGTCGCGCGCCTCGCGCTGTCTCACTGTTAGCGCCGCCCTCTCCGCGCGCGTGTACGCCGACGGCGGCGAGCCGTCCTTCAACTAGTGTCCTGTTTGGGAAGTCCGATGTGCTGTTCGCGCAGCCAGGGGCCGCGATTACAAGCGAATAGTCCATTGGGATTTTCCGAATAGGACACCAAAGAGCCCAGTGCAGCCGGCGATGCACCGCACTCAGCGGTGGCTCCTGAGATCCCGCCCATGCCGGCCGCTGAGAGGAGGCTGGCCCCGCCTCGCGCGTGGTCAGGGGCTACTCGGCGACGCGCGGTAGGCCCACCGTGACGCGATTGCAGCCGGCCGCCTTGCTGCAGTACATGAGCTGATCGGCGACCTGGATCAGCCCCTCGACGGTGTCGCCGGGCTCGGCCAGGGCGGCGCCGATGGACACGGTGAGCGGAATCGTCTCGCCCCCCGCCGTGAGCGTCGAGGTGGCAAGCAGCGCCAGGAAGCGTTTGGCCGCCCGCTCCAGCCCCGTGCGGTCGACGTTGCCGATCACCGCCAGGAGCTCGTCGCCCCCCCAACGGCCGGCGAAGTCGGACTGCCGCAGGCTCCCCAGGAGGCTGCGGCCGACGAGCACCAGGGCGTGGTCGCCCACTGTGTGGCCCCACTGGTTGTTGAAGTCTCGGAAGTCGTCGACGTCGATGAAGAGAACGCCGAACCGCCAGCCGTACCTCGAGAGCTCGTCGAGCCGCCCCTCGAGTACCGAGACGGTGCAGCGACGGTTGCCGAGCCCGGTGAGGGAGTCGATGTAGGCCATCCCCTCGAGCTCGCGCACACGCTCGAGGATCTCCTGGCTCGGTGTGTTGTCGCGGAAGCTCTCCACGGCTCCGATGATGCTCCCGGCCTCGTCGTACACCGGGCTTGCCGCTACCGACACCGGCACGCGGTGCCCCTCGGCGTGGTGCAGGAAGACCTCGGCTTCCTGGCGTGTGCCGTCGGTCATGGTGGCGAGGAGAGGGCAGCGGTCGCCGCACAGGGGCTCTCCGTCGGCATCGACGTGGCGAAGCACGCCCTGGGGGCACAGGGTCCCCACGACGTCCTTGGCCGCGTAGCCGGTGAGCTCCTCCGCCGCCCGGTTCCAGAAGGTGATGCGGCGTTCGCTGTCGACCATGTACACGCACTCTGAGAGCTGGTCCAGCAGCCGGCGATGGAAGCGATCGTCCGTCACCGCCTCATGCTACCAGGAGTGCTCGTTATGTCAGCACGGTACCGTTTTTGCTTGATACTCAACCCCTCGTAATTTGCCGGGAGGGTCGCATCCCCGCGCGTTCACCCGAGGAAGGCGTCGATGTCCGGTGCGTCGGCGGCCGGACGTGGGCTCAGACTGCGCCGTCGGGCTCGTCCTCGACGGCCGGGCCCATGGGGCGGGGCATTGCCACCCAGTGACCCTGGGCGTAGTCCACTCCCAGCTCCCTGAGCTCTTCCAGGACCGCAGAGCTCTCCACCGCCTTGCCGATGGTCCAGATCCCCAGCAGCCGCGCCACGCGGTGCACCGCCGCGACCATCTCGCGGCGCACCGCGTCGTAGGCCAGGGGCCCAACCAGGCCGGCGTCGATCTTGACGAACTCCACCGGCAGGCTCTGCAGCAAGGTGAACGAGCTGAGCGCGGCGCCGAAGTCATCCACAGCGAAGCTGCAGCCGTCGTCGTGGAGCGCCTGGGTCACCTGGCGGACACGGTCGTGTTGGCTGGTTGCTTTGGTCTCGGTGATCTCGAAGCACACCCTCGCCGGATCCACACCGCAGGAGCCCAGCCGCTCGTGCACGTACTCCAGGAAGGCGGGGTCGTCGAGGGTCTGTGCCGAGAGGTTGATGGAGAAACGGAGGTGGGTGCGCGGATCCTCCGCAATGGCCGCCAGCGCGGTGTCGATGACCCAGCGGTCGATGGCTGGCATCAGCTGATGCCGCTCGGCGGCCGGCAGGAACTGGCTGGCCGGAATCACCGTGCCGTCCCCGTCGTCGAGCCGCAGGAGCAGCTCCACGAGTGGAGCCCGGTTGGGCTGGAGCGGCCGGACCTCCTGCTCCCAAAGGCGGAAGTGTCCTTCTTCCAAGGCCTGGTTCAGCCGCTCGGCCCACTGCAGCTCGGTGTGTCGGTGGGTCGCCTCGGTATCGGTCGGCTGCCACAGGTGGACCTGGTTGCGGCCGCGGTCCTTGGCCACGTAGCACGCGGTGTCGGCGGCGCTCATGAGCTGTGAGAGGTCGCGTGCGGAGTCGGTGATGGGCACCACGCCGATGCTTGCGCCCACCTCGAAGGTGCGGCCCTCCCATGTAAGTCGGAACCCGCGGATCGCCTCGAGGATCTTGCTCGCGATGCGGCGGCCGTGGTGCCGGGAGCAGTCCTTGAGCAGCACTCCGAACTCGTCGCCGCCAAGCCGGGCCAGCACGTCGCCCTCGCGAACGATGCCGGACAGCAGGGCGCCGAGCTGGCGCAGAAGCTCGTCTCCGGCGACGTGGCCGCAGGTGTCGTTGACGACCTTGAACTCGTCGAGGTCGAGGAAGCACAGCACGTGGCGGCGGCTGGTGCTGTGGGTAGCCTCCAGGGCCTTCCCCAGCTGGCGTTCGAAGACGTGGCGGTTGAAGAGCCCGGTGAGGGGGTCGTGGCTGGCGAGGTATGCCATCTCGCGCTCGAGCCCGCGCAGCTCGCTGATGTCCTGGAACACCAACACAGCCCCAACGATGGTCCCGCTACGGTCGCGAACCGGTGCGGCCGACTCGCGGATGGAGCACTCGGCCCCGTCGCGGCGGATGAGGAGGCCGCGCTCGGCGGCGGTGACGATCTGGCCGCTGACCAGACACTCGCCCACGGCGTCCCGGCGAGGGCTCCGGTTGGCCTCGTCCAGCACCTGGTAGATCGCGGTCAAGGGCCGGCCTGCAGCCTCTGCGAGGCTGAAACCAGTGAGCTTCTCGGCACTGGGGTTGAGGTAGTCGACGGCGCCCTGCCGGTCGGTGCGGATGACGCCGTCGCCGATGGAGGCGAGGGTCACCTGGGCATGCTCCTTCTCGGCCAGCAGTGCCTCCTCGGCGTGCTTGCGGCTGGTGATGTCGGCGGACACTCCGATGACGCGGGCGACACGGCCGCCCGGTCCACGCAGCGCCTGACCTCGGACTACCATCCAGCGGGTGTTGCCGTCAGGCAGGCCTAGCCGGTGCTCGATGGTGAAGGGCGATCCCAGACGCAGGGCCTCTCGCAGCGTGTCCGCGATCTCGGTGCGATCCTCGTTCGGGATCACCGTGACCAGCTCGCGACCGGTGGTGGGGAGGCGCTCGGCCGGGTAGCCGAAGACCTCGGCGGCGAAGGTTGACATCTGGATACGGTCGTCGGAGGGGGTCCACTCCCAGGCGATGGAACGGCCGGCGCGCTGGGCGAGCTGGAGCCACTCGCGGCCGCGCCGCGCGGCCATGTCGGCACGTTGGCGCTCCAGCGCCGAGGCGAAGATCTCGGCGGCCAGGCGCAGCACCTGGACATCCTCTTCCTGCCAGCTTCGCTCTGCGTTGATGGCGTCAAAGCCGAGCACAGCGAGCAGCTGGCCCGACGCCTGCACGGGAACGCACACCATCGCCTTTACGCGCTGGGCGGAGAAGAGCGTGCGCTCCGCCGCGGCCTCGGCCCCCAGCTTCGACACCGCGGGAACCACCACGGGTTCGCCGGCCTCCAGGATCTCTGCGACCCAGGGCAGCTGAGCCAGATCCACCGGGGGCGGTGCGGTGGCCTCGGTGGCGATGCCTTCGGCGCACCAGTCGCGGGTCTCGATCACCGTGCGGCCATCATCGGCGAAGAGATGGAGGTGGACCCGTTCCACGTCCGCCAGGAGGCCGAGCTCCTCGAGCGCATCGTCGAAGCACTGGGGGAGCGCTTCCGGGGCAACCCGGATGAACTGGTGCGCGAGTGCCGAGAGCGCTGTCTCCAGCTCAACGCGGCGACGAAGGGCTTCCTCGGCCATGCGCCGAGGAGTGACGTCGACGCCGGTGCCGAGACCGAGGCGGCGGCCGCCGAGGTCGAGCCAGCCGGTGGACACTGCGGCCCAACGCTCGTGTCCGTCGCGGTGGATGACGCGGATCTCGAATGGATCGTGGGGACCGGGGCTCTGGCGCCGCCGCTGCTCCTCGCGAGTCGCGCGCTCCCAGTCGGCGGGCTGAATCAGCTCCTCGGGCCCCATCTCCAGCAGCTCGGTCTCGGAGTAGCCGGTGAGTGCGGCGCAGGCCGGGTTGACGTAGAGAAAGCGCCCCTTCTGGTAGAGGAAGAGCGCTGCTGAGACGGTCTCCGCCAGAGTCCGGAACCAACCCTCGTCCGAGGGCAACGGTGCGGGCACATCGGCCGGGCGCGGCACGCTCTGAGCATCCTCCCCGAAGCAGACGCCGGAACCAAGAACGCGAGGCGCGTGCGGCGAACCCCGGCTTTGTTCGAAAGTCTGCTCTCGCGTGATTATATACGGGTAGCGAGGCGGATTCCGTCGTGATGGCTGCGTAGCGATGCGGCTCGTCACCCTCCCGAGAGCCCGAGGTCGTCCTTGCCGGCAAAGCCGAGAAAGACCGGCTCGGGCCGCAGGATGACGCCAAAGCGCTCGCGCACCGCACTCCTGATGTCGCGGGCGAGGGCGACGAGATCGGCAGTTCGCCCGCCGCCGTGGTGCACCAGCGCCAGGGCGTGCCGCGACGAGAGGCCGACGGGGCCGCGGCGGAAGCCGCGGGGGAACCCGGCATGCTCCACCAGCCAGGCCGCAGAAAGTTTGATCTGGCCGGGTCCCGCAGGGAAGCTGGGAAGCTCTTCGGTTCGGGCGACGACCCCGGCCGCGAGGGCCCGCCGTGCCACCTCGTGCGCACGGTCGGCGTCGACCACGGGGTTGACGAAGAATGAGCCCGCGCTGCGGCGGTTGGGGTCGTCAGCGGCGATCACCATGGACTTGCTGCGGCGGAGCTCGAGCACCGCGGTGCGGACCTCGGCGAGGTCCGGCGGTGCGCCGCGCGGCGCAAGCCGTCGGACGAGCTCGGCGTAGCGCAGGTTCGGCACGCCGCCGGGATGCAGCTGGAACGCCACCTCGAGCACCACGAAGCGGTCGGGATCGCGGCGCAGTCGGCTCTCACGGTAGGCGAACCCACACTGGGCAGGCCCGAGACGGTGCTCCTCGAGAGTCATGCGATCCAGGACCCGCACCTCGATGATCGTGTCGGCCACCTCCTGGCCATAGGCGCCGACGTTCTGAATCGGGGCGGCGCCGGTGAGGCCGGGTATCCCGGACAGGCACTCGACTCCCGCCAGGCCTTGGGCGACTGCAGAGGACACGACGTCATCCCAGGTTTCTCCCGCCGCCGCCCGGAGGACCACGTCGTCGGCGCCGGGGACGAGCTCCAACCCCCGGAGGAGGGGGCGGATCACCAAGCCGTTGAAGCCTTCGTCGGCGACCACAAGGTTCGACCCGCCACCCAGCACCGCGGTATCGAGGCCGTGCTCGTGTGCCCATCGCAGCGCGTCGCGGAGCTGTGCCACCGACGTGACCTCGACGAACGCCTTGGCGGGGCCACCCAGCTCGAGAGTCGTGAGAGGCGCCAGCGTCACCGTGCGGCGCAGCCCCCGCGGGTCTGCCACGGTCAACCCGTTGCCCGGCCGGACAGCTGGCTCATGGCGTTCCTCGACTCACGGCTGCTCCGGCTGGGTGCACTGCATGACGAGTACCCGGATCCCCGGCTGAAAGAGGTGGAAGATCTCGCGGGCGGCCTCCGGGTCGACGGCCACGGCAAGAGAGGGGGGGTGCTCGATCCTCGTGTGGTGAAGCCGGTGCCAGCTGTCAGCCACCGCCGTGGCGAAGCGCCGAAGCGGGTTGCGGGCCGCGATGGTTGGAGCCACCTCGAGCCTCCAGCCGTCCTCCATGCCCACGGTGTAGCGCACCGGGGCCAGTGGCAGTGGCGTCGCGGTGGGAATCGGCGTGGGCGTCGTGCCTGGAGGCGAAGTTGGCGCGCTCTCGTCGCCGGTGTACGGCCTCAGGGTCGCCGGCGCCTCGATACCGCGCTCCGGCCATGGCGGTCCCTCCGCCACCTTGAGAGTGGCGGGCAGCTGGAGCTCGGCGGCGGCTCCGCCCTCGCCGATGAGCGGCCGGAAGGTCAGCACCTGGACGTCGCGCAACGGGAGCGACTCGAGGAGAAAGCCGCGGGCCTTGACGTCGAGCTGCATGGAGCACGGGTCGATCACCAGGTACACGCCCGGCCGCCGCGCCAGAGCCACCTCGGCGTCGAGGCTCGCGGTCGTCGGTGACAGCGCGTCGGCTCCCGATACCGGCAGGGTGGCGGCGAGCGCACTAGTACAGAAAAACGCGAGTACCAACCGGCGCCCGGTGATAGACATACTCGAGGTCCTCATCGCCGAGCCGTACGCAGCCGTGTGTCGCCGGCCGGCCCAACAGGGTCTGGAAGATCGTGCCGTGGATGATGTAACCGTTCGCCATGTACAGGGCGTAGTCGCCGAGGGAGAAGCTGTCGAAGCGCTCGCTCGGGTCCTTGGGAGGCAGAAAGCCCTCCTCGATGAACGCCCAGTCAGGCTTGGCCCATACCGGGTTCCGCACCTTGCGCAGGATCCGGCGCTCGCCCACGGGCGTCTCGAACACCCACTTGCGGTCGCTGCGGGGGTCGCGCAGCACGCGGCCGGTTCCGGTGGAACACACCGCCTCCCGCTCCAGCTTGCCGCCGTGGTACAGACGCAACCTGTTGTGGTAGCTGTCTACGACAATGAAGCGGCCCCTGGGGTGGAGCGACGCGAGGCGCCTGGCGGCCGCCTTGGCGCCGCCGACCGCGTCGGGCGGAGCGAGAGCCAGCGAGTGCGCCGCGTAGGCGCGGCCCGCCATGCCGGCACCCAGCACCAGGCCTGCAGCCAGCGCGGACACCACCAGCGCCACCATCGGCCACAGCGGTCGTGGATGGCGAGGGCGCGCTGACGTGAGGTCGGGCGGAGCCGGTACCGGGCCGAGGCTCATGGCTCGAGCGCTCCCACGATGGTCACCGGCGTGCCCACCCGCACGCTCCTGAAGAGCGAGTCCATATCGTTGTTGTCAAGGGCGATGCAGCCGTCGGTCCAGTCCCGGCCGTTGCCCCCCTCGCCGTGGATTTCGATCAAGCCTCCCACGCTGGCCCCCGCAGGTATGGTGCCATTGCGTTGCCCGGAACGGAAGCGTTCGCGGTCCGGGCGGTTGGGGTAGTCAAGCAACAGCGCCTTGTAGTACTTCGTCTGGCGGCCCTTCTTCTTCTCGGTGACGTGGTAGAAGCCCTCCGGCGTCGCCTGGTCGCCCGAGTAGCGCTTGGGCCGTAGCCCGTTGGTCCCCAGCTCCGCTTGATAGGTATGCGCGAGGAGTCCGCCGCGGTACAGCCGGAGGCTGCGGCTGAGCTTGTCCACCACGATGGCCGCCTCGCCGGTGCGGCGCGAGCGTGCGATGGTCTCCTCCGCCTCCTGGCGCCACCTGCGCACCAGGCGGGGCTCGTGGAAACGGGCATGGAGCGCCGCCCACTGGGCCTCGGGGCCGGCGGCGTAGTCCATCGCCTCGCGGGCGGCGGCGGTGGCGCGATCGAGCTCGCCGGCCGCGGCCAGGTGATGGGCCTGATCGAGCCGCACCTGAGCCAGGCTCAAGGAGCGGGCTTCGGCCCGTCCCATACCGGGGGTCTCCATGCGCTGCCGAGCGCTGGCCACGGCCCGCTCCGCCTCCATCGCCGTCGTCGCCCACACGGCGTCGGCCGTCACCTGCTGGCGGCGTACCTCGGCTACTGCACGGGAGGCAAGTACCGCCACCCGTAGCCAGGCGGCCTGGGTGCTGCCGTCGGCCCGCCGCCAGAATGGAGCGGCCTGAGCAGCTGAGCCGGCCGCCTCGGCCTCGCTCAGGGCGATCTCGATGGCGCGCGCGGCGGCCTGGTCGTGGGGCTGGACCACGGCGAGCGCCGCCCGGACAGAACGGCGCACGGCCTGGCTGTCGACGGGGGCGGGGCGGGCACAGCCGGTGGCCAGCAGCAGAGCGATTCCCGCCGCGAAAAACGACGGCCGGCGGCGGAGACCCGCCGCCGGCCCGTAGGTCGAAGACGGCCTGGTCAGCACCTGATCTTGGTCTTGGCGCTCTGCAGGTCGTTCACCAGCGTGTCGACCTCGGACTTGAGCGACTCGGCCAGTGACTTGGCCTGCATGTAGTCCTCAGCGGTCATGGCGCTCTCCACCTCGGGCACCTGCTGGTTGAGGCCGTCGAGAGTGCCCTGCATCTGCTCCATATCCTGCCGGAAGCCCTTGGGCTTACGGCGGCACCTCTCGAGGTCGCCCATGAGGGTGGTGGCCTGCTCGAGGCCGGCCTTGACATCATCCAGGGCGCTCTGGGAGTCGTTCTTGGCGGTCTCTTTGCCGGCTGCGGCGGCCTGCTTGGCATCGTCGGCAGCCTTCTGAGCCGCCACGAGCATGTCCTTGGCCTTGAGGTAGGAACGGGTGAGCATGAACTTGGCGCCTTGGGCCTCGAGCTCGGCCTTGGCCGTGTTCATCTGCTCCTGTGCCTGGCTCCAGGCGTCCGGCGCGTACTTCGGCGCCTGTGCCTGCTCAGCCGCCTGCATGGCGCTCTGGGCTGCGTCGAGCTCCTGCTGCGGGGGCTTCGAGCACGCGACGGTGGCGAGGGCAGCAACAACAACGAGTGACGCAACGACCCACTTCGATCTCAACATGGCTCTCTTCCTCCTGCTTCGTGCCCGGGGGTTCACGGGGTCCCTGGCGCGAGCGCGCAGCAATCTAGACCCCAGCCTACCGATTTGCAAGGGGGGTGGGTCGAAGATCCCATCTGCCTCCCCAGGCGGTTCACTGGCCCCCCTCTAGGAGCTTCTCGATGGTTCGCACGAGCTCGTCCAGGTCGAAAGGCTTGTACATGATGACATCGGCCTGGCTGAACTCACGGAACATCGTCTCGCGTTCGGGCTCGCGGCTCAGGTCGCGCGCCGTGAGCAAAATGATCGGAATGTGCCGGTCGTAGACACCGTGGCCTTCGTCCTCGCGGACGAGGTGGGCGACCCGGTAGCCGTTCTCGCCCGGGAGCATGACGTCCAGGACCACGAGGTCCGGTTGGTGCACGCGTACCGCCCCGAGCGCCTCCAGGCCGTTGCCGGCGGTCATCACGGTGTACCCTTCCATCTCGAGGCCGAACTGGATCGTCTCGATGACGTCGGGCTCGTCGTCCACCACCAGGACTCTCGCCTTGCTGTCTGGCTCCGCCATGCGACGTCCTCCCATCACCTCGCTTGCTCCGCCATGTCGATCAGCTCCCGCCCGGTGTCCCCGTCGTCGGGGTAGGTCCCGGGTCCGAGGATGTGCGGTTGCGGAAGGCTGGTGTCACCGACGTGAATAGGGTCACTCTCGAGGGCCCGGCTCAGCTTCCGCCTGACGATGATACCCCCATCTCGGGCAGTGCTGGGGAGGATGACGGCGATCCGGTTGAGGGCGCCCAACGGGATCACCTTGTCCATGTTGCGCGGCAGGAGATCGCGGATGCGGTCGTGCACCGCCGCCAGTACCGCCTCGCGCGACAGGTCCGTCGGTGCGGGCTCGGCCGGCTCCACCAGGAGCAGGCTGAAGAACGGGAACGAGCGCTGGCGGCGCACCTCCTCCTCGAAGGCCGTGCTCTCCTCGGCCTGGGCGGTGTGGCTCGGCAGCGTGAAGAAGAAGCGTGCGCCCTGACCGGGCGTGCTCTCGACGCCGAACTCCCCGCCGTGGGCGTGCACGAGATCTTGCGAGATGGCGAGCCCGAGGCCCGAGCCCTTCTCCTTGCGGGTCAGGGAGTCGCCGGCCTGGTAGAAGGGCTCGAAGATACGCTGCTGCTCCCCGCGTGCCAGACCAGGTCCGGTGTCGGTGACGCTCACCTCGAGATCGGGCCCGAGGATGCGGGCGGTCACCGTAACGCGGCCGCCGCGGGGCGTGAACTTGAGGGCGTTGGAGAGCAGGTTGGCGAGCACCTGGCCCACCCGTTTGGCGTCGGCCCAGACTGAGGGCAGCGCCGGCGGGAGCCCGCTGACGAGCGCGATGCCGGCCGTCTCGGCCTGGGCCTGGAACATGGTCACCGTCTCTTCGATGATGGCGTGGGGGTCGGTGCCCTCGAAGCGGAACTCCATGCGCCCGGCCTCGATCCTGGCCAGGTCCAGGAGGTCGTCGATGATGAGCTTGAGGCGGTGCACGTTTCGCAGCGCCATGTCCATGAAGCGGGTTTGGAGCTCGGTGGGGGCATCGCCGAGACCGCGGCGCAGCAGGTCTACCGCGTTCTTCAGCGCGGTGAGCGGGGTGCGCAGCTCATGCGATACCGTTGACACGAGTGCCGACTTCATGTCGTTGAGCGTCTTGAGCTCGTCGTTGGCTCGGCGCAGCGTTTCCTCGGCCTGCTTGCGATCGGTGAAGTCGCGTGCCAAGAGCACCAGGTGGGTGACGACGCCCCCAGGGTCCTGCACCGGCGCCAACGATGCCGAGATCCAGCGCGGCATCTCGTCGGCGTTCGTCACCCGGAACTCGCTCCGCCACTCGCAGCGTCCGGTGATCGCCGATCTCAGCTCCTCCAGCGTCTCCAGAGGAACGCCGGCCAGGCCCAAGGCTTCCATCGGGTGTCCCAATACGCGCTCCTCGGCGACCCCCGTGAGCGGTTCGAGGCGCGAGTTCACCCACTCCACGACACCGTCTGTGTCGAGCATGAGGACGGCGTCAGGGCTCTGCTCCACCGCCCGCGAGAACTTGCGCAGCTCGCGTTCGGCGCGCACCCGCTCGGCCACCTCGTGCTCCAGCTCCAGGTTGGCGGAGGCGAGGACGTGGCGGTTCTCCTCGAGGCGTGCCACGGCCTCGCGCTCGGTACGACCGCGCTGCTGCTCGGAACGCAGCCGGTCGACCAGGTATCCGTAGAAGAGGGCCACCGCGAAGAGGAAGGGGATGCGCACCAGGGATGCGGTGGAGAGCGCGACCGAGCTGCCTCCTGTGCGCATGAGCACGAAGATGTAGGCGGCGCAGACCACCACCGAACCAAGGATGATGAGGCGGAGGTTCTCGCCGATACCCGCGAGGAAGAGCACGAAGAAGTAGAGGTAGAAGAAGTCGGCCTGGAAGCGGCCGCTCACCACGAGGGCGGCGGTGATCCACAACGTGTCGCCCACGATCACAGCGGCCGTGAGCGGGGTGGAGTCCAGCCAGCGCCGTGGCGCGAAGAGGGCGGCCACGTTGGAGAGCAGGCCGAGTGCGATGAGCGCCACGAGGAGGAGCGGGAGTGCGCGGAAGTCCAGCTCGGCCAGGATGAGGTACGAGGTGGCGATGATCAGGGTGAAGCGCACCAGTAGGAAGACGCGTGCTCGGCCGCGGTCGACATCGGTCGATGGTTTTTTGGACACCCGAGTCACAGCAGCATCATAGTACACGCGACCGCGGGCATAGGTGCGCCGGTGGTCCCGTACGATCACGAGCGGGTCGTCGGGTTAGAGTGGACGCATGCCCGAACGGAGAGAGGGCGTTCTGGCCCAACGACGAGTTCTGGTGCCGCCCTCGCGGGTGGCGGTACACCACCCTCTCGCCGGCCTGCTCTCCCGCGAGGGTGCCGAGGTTGTGGTCTTTCCGACCATCGCGGCAGCGCCGCCCCCTGACGAAGGAGCGCTGCACGCCGCGGCCGCAGCTCTTGCCACGTTCGACTGGGTCGTGGTGGCCGGGCGGCTGGCGGCCGACGGTCTGCTCGCGGCGCTCGCCGGCGGATGGCCCGTGCCTGGTCCTCGGGCGGTTGCCGTCGGCTCCGGTGCCGCACGCGCGCTCCGCGGGGCGGGCCTGGAGGTCGTGAGGCCGGAGCGACATACCGCCGGCGAGGTGGCGGCCGCCCTGGGTCCGGTGGCGGACCACCGAGTTCTGCTGGTGCGCGGCGCGGACGCCTCCGGCGAGCTGCCGGCACGGCTGTGCAGCGCCGGCGCGGAGGTCGAGGACATTGCCGGGTTCACGGTGAGGGTCGTGGCGACCCTCGAGGAATGGCGTGTCGCCCTGAGCCCCGCTCCCGCAGCGGTGGCTCTCGCCAATCCCACCGCTGTGCGCATTCTCGCGCGGGCCGCTGAGGAGCTGCGGCTCGACCTCGCTCGCCACCTCGATGGCGCGGTGGTGGCGGCGGCGGGGCCGGTCACGGCGCGAGCCGCGGCGGAGGCTGGGATCCCGGCCGCGCTGGTGGCGAACGGGCATCTCACGGGGCTCGTGAAAGCGCTCGCAGACCGTCTCCTGGGTGAGCCGGAGGGGACGACCGCCGGCGGACCCGACGAGGCGTGATTGCTCAGGCTCACCGTCGCCGCCGCGTCCGGACGAGGCGCGGCCTCCCCGGGGCCAGGGTGTTCGCATGCGGCGGTGTCCTCGTGACGTCCTGACCGGACGCGCCCGTCGGGGACTGCCGGGGCCAGCAGTTGGATTGCGGCGCCCTTCTATCCGCGTTGCATCCAACCGGAGGTGCCGTTGCCGCTGCTGGGAGACGTCGGGGCGCACACCGCGCTGGTGTTGGAGATCGCCGTGCTGGGCGGGTCGGCCGCGCTGGCCTTCGTGCTGGTCCTGCTCGCCGAGCGCCTCATCGCGCGCCTCGCCACGCGGGGCCCGCAGGGGGCGGCGGCGCTCCTCGCGCACGTCGCCGGGCCTGTCCGCCTGGGCGCGCCGCTCATCGGGGTTCTCCTCGCGATGCCGGGCCTCCGGCTCCCGGCGGGCGTGACGGCGGTGCTCGGCAAGGTCGTCGGCATCCTCCTGATCGGCTCGGTGGCGTGGCTGCTGGTGCGGCTGGTGGACGCCCTCGAAGCTGCGGTGGAGGGGCATTTCAGCATCGAGCGGGCCGACAACCTGCGGGCGCGCCAGGTGCGGACGCAGTGGAGCCTCATCCGCCGTGTCTCGGTGATCGTCATCCTGGTGGTGGCCATCGCCAGCGCGCTCATGCTCTTCCACTCCGTGCGCCGGCTCGGCGCCAGCATCCTCGCGTCCGCCGGGGTGGCGGGGATCATCATCGGCCTGGCCGCCCAGAAGACGATCGGCGCCGTGCTGGCCGGGCTCCAGATCGCGGTGGCCCAGCCCATCCGCATCGAAGACGTCGTCATCGTCGAAGGGGAGTGGGGGAGGATCGAGGAGATCACGCTCACCTATGTGGTGGTGAAGATCTGGGACGAGCGCCGCCTGGTGGTGCCCACGACCTACTTCATGGAGAAGCCGTTCCAGAACTGGACACGGACCTCGGCGGAGCTGCTCGGTACCGTGTACCTCTATGTGGACTACTCGGTACCGGTTGGAGCGCTGCGCCAGCGGCTCGAGGAGATCGTCAGCGAGACCGAGCTGTGGGACGGGCGGGTTTGCGGCCTCGTCGTCACCGACGCCAGCGAGCGCAGCGTCCAGGTGCGGGCGTTGGTCTCGGCCCGCGATGCGTCCCAGGCATGGGACCTCCGATGCCTCGTGCGCGAACGCCTCCTCGAGTTCCTCCGCGAGAGCTTCCCCGGCGGCCTTCCCCGCCTCCGTGCCGAGGTCGAGCAGACCGGGGGGGCCGCCCCCGAGGGGCTAGGGCGCCAGAGCCCGGGGTGAGCGTCGCGGGGATCCTAAGCGTCTGATGGCGGAGACGCCGAGCCGTGCAGAGCGGGAAGACGACGCGAAGGTGGACGCAGGGCGGGGCCGCGGCTCGGCGGGCGCGCTGACCTGCCCCTCCTCGAGCATTCGCCGGCCCAGGGGCGAGGCCGGCTGCGAGCCTCGGATGCTTCATCGCGTCGTGCTCGGCGCTCAGTGCGCCTGCGTGGTTCAACCTCGCGTGCGTCATGGCGGCCGTCTCCACCGGGAGGTGCGGCAAGTGGCCTGTTTGGAAGATCCCGATGGGCTATTCGCGTGCCATCGCGGCCCCTGGCTGCGTTGCTCCTCCTCGAGGTAGCGTTGCTACGACTTCGTCGTCGCGTCTTACCAGGAACCGTGCTGCCCGCGCGAATAACACGTAGGACTTCCCAGACAAGACACTATCCGTCGGCCAGCTTGGTGGTGATCTCCACGCAACCGCGCAGGGTGCGGGCCACCGGGCAATGGTCAGCGTGGATCCGCAGCACCCGCTGGACGATGTCGCGATGCTCGGAGGGAACGTCGAGGTGGTAGGTGACGGTGATGCGGCGAATGACGAGCACTTTGCCGTCGAGCTCGACCTCGCCGCGCGCCTCGCAGCTCAGCGCGCCCTCGGGGACCGGGACGTGGCGCGCCTCCAGCGCGCCTGCAAAGGTGCCGGTGAGTCAGCCGGCGGCCGCCGCGACCACGTAGTCCAGGGTGGCGGCATGGTTGCCGGGGTGGCCGGGCCCCAGCCCATAGTGGGCGGCGATCTCCGAGTGGACCCCGAAGAGGACGGGCTCGCTCTCGGCGGGTAGGAAGGCGCGCCGTAGCGGGCCCTTGATGCGTTCGATGCGGACGTTCGACACGTAGGCGGGTTGGCGGCTCACGGTGTCCTCCCCAATGGAAGACGCGGGCGCGGCAGCGGCCATTCCGAATTGCTGAATGCTCCCCTGTGCATGAGGTAATCTAATGCTTTGCGTATTGACATAATTACTATTGAATATATATTTCGAGTGAGATTGTGAAAGGATGCACTATGTCGGTCATCACCATCTCGCGGGGCACGATGAGCGGCGGCCAGCGGCTTGCCCAGTGCCTGTCCCAGAACCTCGGATGCCCCTGCGTGGGCCGCGAGATCCTCGTGGAGACGGCCGAGAAGCTCGGGGTCTCCGAGGACACTCTCACCCACGCGCTGGAGAAGAGCCCGAGCCTCTGGCAACGCCTCACCTCAGAGCGCCGCCTCTACGTCGCGGCGCTCCAGCTCAAGCTGGCAGAGCACGCGGAGGGCGGCGCGCTGGTGTACCACGGCTACGCCGGGCACCTGCTGCTGCGTGGTGTGCCAGCGGTGCTCAAGGTGAGGCTCATCGCTCCGCTCGAGCAACGTGTGGCGGTTGTGATGGACACACACGGCCTCACCCGCGATGCGGCCGCCTCCTACATCCACGAGCTCGACGAGGACCGTCTGCGCTGGGTGAGGTCCATGTACGGAGTGGACCTGCGTGACCCCGAGCTCTTCGACCTGGTAGTAAACCTGCGTGAGCTCACCGTTGATGGCGCGTGCGCAGTGGTGACCGAGGCGGCACGGCAGCCGGAGTACAGCGTCGGTGAGGAGGCGAGACGCAGGCTCGCCGACTTCGTACTGGCCAGCCGGGTGAAGCTGGCCCTCGCGAGTCACCCGGCCACCCGCACCCTCAGCCTCGAAGTGACCTGTGAAGACGGCAGCGTCGTGGTGTCGGGCGAGGTGTTTCACGTCGACATGGTGACCAGGGCGAGCACCCGGTGGGAGCAGGAGATCACCTCCATCGTGACCAGCGTCGAGGGGGTCCGCTCCGTCCGCCTCGACGTCACGACCATCTCCATGTACGGATGACCTCGGAGCTCAGTCGATCTGTGAGGAGGAGGTAGCTGTGGACTTCCTTGGCTGGCTGCAGGGACTGGGTGCCGACGCCAACCCGGCGAAGCCCGGGTTCCAGGCGCAGCCCCTCTACGTGCTGGTTTCGGTTGCGCTTCCCGTCACCATCGGCCTGTTCGTGGGGATCGGGCTGCGCGTCATCGAGCGGGTCCTCGGCGTCGAGCTCGGCAAGGGAGGGGGTCACTGATGGCGGCGGGGTCCTTCTTCATCGGACTGGACCAGTTTCCGTTCCTGATCCTGTTCGGGCTGGTGGTCGGAGCGCTCGGCGGCTTCTTCGGAGTTGGCGGCGGCTTCCTCATGGTCCCGATGCTCAACGTCCTCTTCGGCGTTCCCTACAACATCGCGGTGGGCTCCGACCTCGGCCAGATGTGTGGCATGTCCTCGGCCGCCACCGTCCGCCACATGCGCTTCGGCAACATCGACTTCAAGCTCGGCCTGCTGATGATCGTTGGCACCGCGTCGGGAGTGGAGGGCGGGGCCTGGGTGCTGGAGATCCTCAAGAACGCCGGGTCGGTCACCGTCGGCGGACATGAGATCGAAGCCATGTCCCTGGTGATGAGCGTTGTCTACGCGCTCCTTCTGATCCTGCTGGGTCAGGCGATGGTCCGGGAGTCGCTGCGGACGATCCGGCGCATGAAGGGTGAGGTGGGGCTCGTCCCCGAGGCGCCGGCCTCGCCGGTGGTGCTGCGGCTGCGGACCCTGCGCTGGAAGCCGATGGTGTCGCTCCCCGCCTCGGGCATCGAGTCGATCTCCCTGTGGGTGATCCTCGCCATCGGCTTCGCCACCGGGGTCCTGTCGGGCATGCTGGGGGTCGGCGGCGGCTTCATCCGCATGCCTGCCCTGGTGTACATTCTCGGCTGCCCGACGGTGGTCGCGGTGGGGACCGACCTGTTCGAGATCATGTTCAGCTCGGGCTACGGCGTGCTCACCCACTCGATGAAGGGCAACGTGCACCTCGTGCTCGTCCTGGCGCTGCTGATCGGGACCGCGGTGGGAGCTCAGGTGGGGGCCTCCTACACGCGCCGGGCGGGCGGTCCGTGGGTGCGCTTCGGGTTCGGCTGCCTCGCCTTCGTCGGAGTGATCATGGTGACCGTAAAGCTCATCATGAAATTCGCGGCGGGCTGATCCATGGGGGGTGGGTGGCAGCGCCTCCGGCGCCTGTTGCACCCCCGGCCCGGGCGCTTTCGGCAGGTGAGCCTCGCGGAGCGCTTCGCCCATTTCCGGGCGGTGGGCGCCGCCAACGACGCCTTTCTCGAGAGCCTGGCCGCTCTGCGGAGCGGCGGCGACGGCGACCTGCGCGGCATGGGGGTGGTGGCGTCGGCGTACGAGAGCCTGTCCTCGCCGGTGCATGCCATGGTGGGCGCGCTACAGCAGCTCTCCGGGGGGCGCTACCAGCGTCTCCTGCACCGCTACGAGGAGATCGACCGGGAGCTTGCCCAAGCGGTGCTGCGTGAACGCCCACTGGAGTACGGGGCCCTGGTGGCCTGGCCGGATGAGCCGGAGGCCCGACGCAGCGAGGTGGTTGGACCCAAGGCTGCACGCCTCGCCGACCTCGTCGCGGCCGGTCTCGAGGAGGTGCCGTCCTTCTTCACGGTGACCGTGCACGGGTACCGGCTCTTCATGCAGGCCTCGGGGCTCGAGGACCTGGTGCACAGCGAGCTGTGGACGGCCGACCAGGAGGACGAGGTCGCGCTGCAGGCGGCCTGCGGGCGCATCCGCACCGCGATCCTGGAGGCGACTCCGCCGCCGGCGCTTGCCGAGGCGATCGAGGACGGAGTGCGGCGGCTGCGCCGTGCCGGGCTGGCGGGACCCGGTTTCGCAGTGCGTTCGTCCGCGGTCGTGGAGGACGGGGAGTTCTCGTTCGCCGGCCAGTTCGACAGCCTCCTCAACGTGCGTGACGACCAGGTGGTCGCCGCATACAAGCTGGTCCTCGCCTCCAAGTACCGCTTCGAGACGGTGCGCTACGCTTCGGATCGTGGTTTCCTCGACGACGACGTCGCCATGCCCGTGCTGCTCATGGGGATGGTGGAGCCGGCCGCCAGCGGCGTGGCGTACTCTCGCGACCCGGCGCGGGACGGGCACGCGGTGGTGACGGCGGTGCGTGGTCTGGGGCAGCCGGTGGTCGAGGGAACCGTGATTCCCGACCGCTTCGCCGTGGCCCTCGAGCCGCGTCTCCAGGTCGTCGGGGTGGATCTGGCGCCCCGCGACTCGCTGGTGGCGTGCGCTCCAGGGGGAGGCGTGAGAACCGAGCCGCTGCCTGTCGGTGACCAGGGGGCGGCGCTCAAGCCCGAGTCGGCGTGCAGGGTGGCCCGCGCTGCCGTGAACCTCGAGCAGCTGTTCGGCGGCCCTCAGGACGTGGAGTGGGCGGTGGACCACTCCGGATCCTTGCTGGTTCTGCAGTCGCGGCCGCTGCGGATCGTCGGCCAGGTCGAGGGCGGGGAAGCGGTCCTAGGGCTCGACGCCTACCGGATCCTGCTGCGCCACGCACGGGTCGCCAGCGCGGGGTGCGGGTGCGGCCCGGTGTACCGGGTCCCCCGGGTCGCGGCGGTGGGCGAGGTGCCCGAAGGCGCGGTGCTGGTGGTGCCGAACCCGGTGCCGTCCCTGGCGGCGCTGGTGGGGCGAGTGGCCGCGATCGTGGCCGAAGCCGGGAGCCCCACCGGGCATATGGCGACGGTGGCGCGGGAAGCCGGGCTGCCGTTCCTGGTGGGCGCCGAAGGCGCCCTCGACCTGCTCGAGGATGGCGGGCTGGTGACGGTGGACGCAGGCGCGGGTCTGGTCTACGAGGGGCGGGTGCCGGAGCTGCTCGGCTCACCTCGCTCGCGGGGAGCCGCCGACGGGGGGCGCAACCCGGTGCGCGAGGCCACCGCGGCACTCCTCGACCGGGCCGGACGGCTCACGCTCACCGACCCCGACTCGTCCGAGTTCACACCTCAGGGCTGCGTCACGCTCCATGATGTCGCGCGCTTCGTGCATCAGAAGTCCATGCAGGAGATGTTCGCTGTGGAGGGCCTATCCGCGCGCGAGCGCCGGCAGGCGCGCCGGCTCGTGTGGAAGCTGCCCATGGACGTGCTGGTGCTGGATCTGGGCGGCGGACTGGCCCGGGAGGCCGAGCGCCGTGTGCGGGTGAACCAGCTCACCTCGGTCCCCCTGGCGGCGCTCCTGGAGGGCCTCTCGGACCCGCGCCTGCGCTGGGCCGGGCCGGTGGGATTCGACCTCAAGGGCTTCGTTTCGGTGGTGGCGCGCTCGGCTGCTGACGACCAGCGCTTCGGCGAGCCCAGCTACGCGCTGTGTGCGCGCGACTTCGCCCACTTCGGGTCGCGTCTGGCCTACCACTTTGTCACGGTGGAGTCGGTGTGCGGCACCTCCATCAACGAGAACTTTGTGCGCTTCCTCTACCATGGGGGGGCGGCAGAGGCCCAGCGCCGGGAGTGGCGGGCCCACTTTCTGGCGGCGGTGCTGGAGTACCACGGGTTTACGGTGAAGCAGGTGGGCGATCGGGTGGAGGCGATGCTGGCCAAGCGAGCGGCTCCGGCGCTCGAGGACTCGCTGGTGATGGTGGGGCGCCTGATGGTCGCCTCGCGTCACCTGGACATGGTGATGGACAGCCACGACACCGCTCACGCCTACGCCGCCGCCTTCCTGGCCGGCGACTTCGCGTTCGAGTTCGCGCGCTCAGTGGGGAGCTGAGGTGGGCTTTCTTCGGCGGTTCTTCCACAGCCCGACGGCGAGCCCGGGCGATGAGCTCAAGCGCAAGTACGCCGCCTTTAGACGGTTGCTGCTCACCAACAACGAGGTGCTCGAACAGATCACCCTCCTGGAGACCGCCCTCGCATCGAGCGAGGGTCTCGGGCTGCGCGAGCTGCGTCGGCTGGCCGCGTCCCTCACCGAGCACGTGCACCAGATCGTCGATGATCTGAACACCGTCGCCGACGGTGGCTACCGCGAGCTGCACGGGGTCGTCACGAAGATCGCCCAGGGGCTCGGCGAGATGCTCCGTGACGTGCGCGGCACGGCGGTCACACGCCTGTGCATTCCGCTGGAGGAGGTGACGCGCGACCTCGCGGACGCGGTGGGCGGCAAGACCTCCAACCTGGGGGAGGTGCGCAATATCGTCGGCCTGCCGGTGCCTCCCGGCTTCGCGGTCACCGCCTTCGCGTACCGTGCCTTCATCGAGGGTTCGGGGCTGCAGGCGCCCCTCACCCGGTTGTGGGAGGGGATCGACTGGGACGATGCCGGCGCGTTGCCGGCCGCTGCCGACGCGATGCAGCAGCTGGTCCTCGCCGCGCACATTCCTCAGGAGGTGCGCGAGGAGATCACCCTCAACGCCCACGACCTCTACCGCAAGGCTCCGGGCCACCCGCGGATCTCGCTGCGCTCCAGCGCCATCGGCGAGGACAGCAGGGCGTCGTTCGCCGGGCAGTACTCGAGCTTCCTCAACGTGCCACTGGAGCAGGTGCTGCGCCGCTACAAGGAGGTTGTCGCCTCCAAGTTCAGCCCCCGTGCGCTCTTCTACATGCACAGCAAGGGCTTCCGCGAGGAGGAGATCGCCATGAGCGTGGGTTGCTTCCTCATGGTTGATGCCCGCGCAGCGGGGGTGGCCTACTCGGTGGACCCGGCCGATCCCGAGCTCGACAGCATGCTCATCACCGGGGTGTGGGGGCTCGGCAAACCCCTGGTGGACGGCGCCATCACGCCGGACATCTTCCGCCTGTCGCGGCGACAGATGGACGGGCCGTGCGAGGTCCGCCCGTCGCGTCAGGGCTGGTCCGTGCGGCTCGACCCCGCTGGTGGCCTGGTCCGGGAGAATCTCCCCGCCGAGCTGGCGGGGCAGCCGTGCCTCGACACCGATCAGGTGCGCACCCTCGCCCGCTACGTCCTCGCTCTGGAGGAGCACTACCGAGCGCCGCAGGACGTCGAGTGGGTGCTCGACCAGCAGGGACGCCTGTTCATCCTCCAGACCCGTCCGCTCACGCTGGCGGGCGCCGAGAGCATGCGGCGGGGCGAGGCGGCGAGCACCGCCGAGCTGCCGGTCCTCGTGGCGGGGGGAGCCACCGCCTGCCCCGGTGCGGGGGCGGGCCCGGTCGTTCACGTGAGTGAGGAGGACGACCTCAACCGCTTCCCGGACGGCGGTGTCCTGGTGGCGGCCTCGAATCAGCCGCGGTTCGTCAGGGTCATGACGCGGGCGGCGGCCATCGTCACCGAGGTGGGCTCGGTGTCGGGGCACATGGCGTCGCTGGCGCGGGAGTACGCCGTGCCCACCATCACCGGTCTCGAGAACGCGACCGCCAGCCTCGCGCCGGGTGTCGAGGTCACCGTCGACGCCACCCACTGCCGGATCGTCGCCGGCCGGGTGGAGGAGCTGCTCGCGGCGGGTCGTGGGCCGGTGCGCCGGCAGAACGACCTCCCGTCGCTGGCGGTGCTCGAGCGGGTGGTGGCGCGGGTGGCGCGGCTCAACCTCACCGACCCGGCCCGGCCGTCCTTCCGCGCCAAGAACTGCACCACCTACCACGACGTCGTCCGCTTCTGTCACGAGATGGCGATCTCCGAGATGTTCCGGATCAACGACTATCGCAACCTGGCCGAGGAGGCTACCGCGTACCGGCTCGACTGCGACGTGCCCCTGGGCATCTACCTCATCGACCTGGGTGGAGGGCTGGAGGCGCTACCGGGGACCCGTTCGGTGCGTGCCGAGCAGATCCGCTCGGTGCCTATGCGGGCACTCTGGCGGGGGATGACCACACCGGGTGTGCGATGGGCCGGCGCACGCCCCATCGACGCCCGCGGTTTCCTCTCGGTGTGGGTCAACACCATGGCCGACGGCGGCCGTGGTGAGCGTGGGCTGGGCGACAACTCCTACGCGATGGTGGGTTCCCACTTCGTGAACTTCGGTTCGCGTCTCGGCTACCACTTCACCACCCTGGAAGCTGTATGTGGGGAGAGCCTGCACGAGAACTACATAATTTTCCGCTTCAAGGGGGGCGCCGCCGACCTCACTCGGCGCGAGCGCCGCACCCGTTTCGTGGGCGAGGTCCTCCGCCACTTCGGCTTCACCGTCGACCAGAAGCGCGACCTGCTCAACGCGTGGGTGAAGAAGGTCCCCTCGGCGCGGGTGGAGGAGCTCCTCGAGATGGTGGGACGGCTGATGGGGTGCGCCCGCCAGCTGGACGTGGCCATGGAGTCGGAGGAGACGGTCTCCGCCTGTATCGAGGCGTTCATTCGCAGCGACTTCGAGTTCTTCGACGAGGAGGCCGGCCGCGAGGCGAGGTGACGCGCGCCGGCGCGGTCCGGCGTGTCGCCGCGCTCCCTGGGGGCGTGCCGGTCAGGTCGGGGCGGCGTCGGGGAAGTGTGCCCCGCAGTACCGACACGCCAGCAGACCCTGACCGGCGGGCTCCAGCTCGGCGCCGCAGCGGGGGCAGTCCGACCCCAGGCTCGCCGAGGGGGCGCGGACCTCGCCCGCCGCCCAGTCCACGGTGCCGTGGAAGAGCTCGAGGCCCACCAGCGCCTCGAGACCTCGTCGCAGCTGTGGCTCGGGTACCCCCCACTCCCGGGCGAGCGCGTTGAGGTGGACGACGCCGCGCGTCCTCACCGCGTCTGCGAGCCGGCGTTCGAGGTCCGCCGCACGCTGCTGGCCGCCGCGGCGGGCGGCGCGCACCAGCAGGAGGGCGCCGCCGGCAAGCCCCGCCGCCGCCGGCAGCAGGGCGAAGAGCAGGAAGCCGAGCACCGTCGCCGCCGGATCGAGATGTCCCGAGCGGTGCTGAGCGACGAGCCAGATCATCCAGCCGCCGGTCCACACCAGCGCCGTCGCGAGGAGGCCGAGGCCGGCGATCCGGAGCGAGGTCGCACTCACCAGCCGCCGCCTCCGCCCCCGCCTCCACCCCCGCCGCCGCCTCCGCCCCCGCCGCCGCTGCCGCCCGGTGTCGAGGTCATCGAGGACGACAGGCTGGAGAGGGAGGAGGCGAGCGAGTCGGAGAGGGCCTGGAGCGAGATCGAACCGCCGCCCGACAGGCCGGAGCCGATACCCGTAGCCCCGCCGCTCCGGCCGCTCCAGCTGGAGACGAACCAGGTCGGCTGCGGCACCTCGCCCAGGGGCTCCAGCTGAGCGAGGAACGAGCGGTCAAGACCCAGCGCAGTGGCATAGGGCAGCAGCTCCTCGAAGCGCGAGCGCGCCTCCTCGAGGTTGCCGACGTCCTGGAGGTGCTTGAGGTAGCGGGCGAGCGCCCGGACCTTCTCGTAGGCCTTGGCGCCGGCGGCGGTGCGCTGGGGCATGAACGGGGCGAGGGCGAGCCCGACCAGCGAGACCAGGGCCACGGCGACCATGGGGCCGGCCGGGTTGCGCAGGCCGCAGAGGGCGGCGGGGGTGAGGCCGATCCCCCACAGGACGAAGAGACCGGCGCCCGCGAGCAGCGGCAGCTTCCACTCCCGCCCGTGCCCGGCCCCCAGCGTGCCGGCCCAGCGCCACACCAGGACCGCGAGGATCAGACCCGCCAGCGCGGCGACGCCGATCCCGGGTGCCATGGGGATCCGGGGTAGGGCGAGAGGCAGCATGGCGAGACCCGCCGCCACGGTCACGCCGGCCTGGCGCAGGCGAGCCTTCGTCGGGCTCTCCTCGTACCATCCGTTGCGGACCAGCCCCGCCATGACCCGTTCGCGGAAGCCCGGGATCGTGGTGTAGAAGTGGTTGTGGAGCTTGTCGGTGTCGGTTGTCGCACCCGCCTGGCTCAGCCCCATCCCCGAGAGCAGCGTCCTCTCCCAGGGCGCGAGGGCGTCACCCGGGGCGACCCGGCGAATGGTGACCGTGCGATGGGAGAAGACACCGAGAATCGGCCTGTTCTCCTCTTCGATCTCGAGCACGCCGCGCCGGCCGAGGTCGAGGATGGTGCCCAGCACCTCGGGCATCCCCGCGGCGGCGTCGAGGCCGCCGGCGAGCGCCGGATCCATGCCCTCGGGGGGCCTGGTGAGGTAGGCGATGCGGAAGGGAGCGTCGGGATCGTGGCCGTGCCGGGCAAAGCGCCGCACGTGGAAGACGAGTCCCGCCACCAGCAGGGCGAGGCTGAGCCACCACACGCCGACGTGGTTGGTCCACTGGTGGAGGTGGAAGCGCTGGGTGAGGATCCCGGTGGGGAAGCGCACCTCCACCTGCATGGCGTCGCCCGGCTGGAGGTCGCGCGCGGTGGCGTGGACCAGGCCGGCCGCGTCGACCCACACGCGGGTGTCACGGCTGAACGTGTGGAGGGTGGCCCGCACCGCCGACGGGGGGACTCCCTCGGGCAGCCGCAGCTCCGCCTCGGCGCGGTCGATGCGGCCGGCCCGATCCGGGAACACGCAGTTCCAGCGCATGGTATCGAGACGCGCCCCGTAAAGCACCACGCCGCGGGCGGTGTAGCTGACGGTGAAGGGAACCACGGCATGGCGGTAGGGGGGGTCGGAGGGCAGGCGGGAGCGCCACCGCACCTGCAGGTGGTAGAGGGAGGGCAGGATCTCGAACCGCCCCACCCTGCCGAGATCGCCGCGGGTGTAGGCGCCGACGCCGTCCTGGCTCACCGTCACGTGGTCGTAGCCCTCCACACGATCGAGCGGGAGGTCCCGATACCCTCCATTCCAGGCGCCGTCAAAGACATAGACCAGGTGCTCCGACACCGCGAGGTCGCCGGCGCGGTCGAGCTCGAGCGACACGTGAACAACGTCCCAGTGAAGCTCCCGGGCGCCGCCGGGGACGGCGGCCAGGAGCACCGCGACGATGAGGACGACTCGGTGTGGCATCGGGGCCTCCGACTTTCGAGCATTGTATGGGGGTTTCCCCGAGATTGTGCACGGCGAGCGGATGTAGGGGCGCTGCAGGGCACCTCGGATTGACGCGGCCGTCGTGGCTACATACCTCATGGGGATCATCCTGGTCATTTTGCTCGGTGTCGTGGGTCGGAGGAAGGAGCGCGACGTGAAGGCAGCAGCAGTGCTCGGTGCGGCCTCTCTCATCGTGGCGGCCGCGACGACGGTGCTCGGCCAGGAGATCAAGGACCCGAGCCCGCCGATGGGGTCGCCGGGCGGTGCCGTGCGCTCGACCGGGGGCCCGGACGCATTCGGCTACACCTACTCGGGCGGGGGCGAAGCGGACGTGACCTACGACTGGGTCGAGATCACCGGGACGGGAACGGTCGTGGTGTCTGGGGACGACACGGTCGTGCGCTTCGAGAACGGTCGGGCGCCGCCAGGTTGCATCCAGGAGGTTCCCGCCCTCAACGCTTGGCGTATCGGGGCCCGCTGGCGATGATCGCGGCAGGCGCACTCCTCCTCCTGCGCCGCCGCTGAGCCGCCTCGCCGAGGGGAGCGCGGCCGCGGAGCCTCGGCCGGGGCCCCTGGCCTCTCCTCGAGTGGAGAGCGGAAAGGGCGAGGGACGTGGGGACGGCGGGGCCGGCGGATCTCAGGCCTGCCTGGTTGGGAGACCGCGCTCGTGTCTTACCAGGGAGTCGTACGTGCTCGGCGCGCATCCAGGGGCCAGGCGCGCGAGTCGTCCATTGGGCTTTACCAGACAGGGCTCTAGCCCGGGTGCCGTTCGCCTGCGCGGGCCTCGACATCCGCCCGCAGGTGGGACCACAGGTCGCCGAGGTCACCGGCGCCGGCGAGAGGTACCACCGGATCGGGCACAGCGGGAGGCGACGTCGTCACCCAGAAGGCGCCGAGGCCCGCCTCGGTGGAGTTGACGATGTCCCACTCCCAGGTGTCGCCTGCCATGAGGCACGCGCCGGCCGGCACGCCGAGGTGTGCGACGATCTCGCGGTAGTAGGCCGGCCGCGCCTTGGTGGCGTGCATGACCTCGTACGACGTCACCAGGGCGAAGGGGAAGTCGCTGGCGGGCACCCCGGCCCAATCGAGGCGCTGCTCGATGGCGGAGAGCGGGAAGAGCGGGTTGGTGGCGATCACGACCTGGAGACCGGCGGCGAAGGCCCACTCCACCAATGGCCGAGCCTCGGGCCGGGGCCTGGTGAGCCGGCGCAGGGCCGGGAACGCCTCCTCGTAGAATCGCTCGAAGAGAGGCTGGAGGTCAGCCCGCTCGCGCCCCACCGCGGGATAGAAAGCGGCGGCGAAGACCTCTTCATTGCTGGCGCCGGTGCCGTCGTTGGCCTCCATTGAGGTGGTGGCGCGGATGAGCTCCTCGATGAGACGGTCCGGGTCCACCTCGTGCCTCGCGAACCTGGTGAGAGCCTGGAAGTAGGCGGGGACGAAGACCGTCATGGAGTTGCCCAGGAGGGTGTCGTCGAGGTCCAGGAGCAGAGCCTGCAGCACGCACGCAGTCTACCTCGGAATCCCCGACCGGGGTCTCGGGGTCATGGACCACGGTCGCGGGACGCTGCACTCAGAACGAAACGCTCACGCTCGCGATGAGCCAGGCTCCACGATGTGTCGGCTGAGGATTTTGAGCGTCAGAGAACGATCTCTACGCGCTGGACGTAGTCGGCGAGGGCGGTGGCAATGCGCCTGACGGCGTCCATGTCGCCGCTCTTGGCCGCATGCTCCAGCTCGCCGCCGAGGCGGCTGAGGCCGTCGAAGCCATACGGCGCGCCGCTTCCCTTGAGGTTGTGCCCCAGCCGCCGGAGTGCGTCGAGGTCGGAGCGCTCCACGAGGTCCTCCAGAGCTTCGGCCTCGCGGCGGCGCTGCTCCATGAATGCGGGCACGAGATCCGCCAGGTCCGGGTCGGGGCGCACGATGATGGGCGCCCCCGGTCCTGTGACGATGGTCGTGTCGTCGTCGCCCGAGGCCGGCTCCGAAGAGGGGGGTGAAGCCCCAGACGGTGCGTCGGGCAGGGCCGCGAGCAGCCCGCGCAGGTCGGTCTCCCCAACGGGGCGGTGCAGCAGGGACACCTCGGCTGTCGCTGCGTCGGGTATCGTTGTCCCCCGGTCGGCCAGCACGGCCACGGGAGTTGTGCGCTGGCCCGAGAGCTCGCGCACCACGCCCAGCAGGGACGCTGCGTCGGGGCCAGCCGCGGCGGAGTCCAGGAGAACGAGGTCGAGGTGGAGCTCGGCCAGTACGCGCAGCGCCTCGCGCGGTCCCGCGGCTTGGACGACGCGGAGGTCGTCACGAACCGCGCGAAGCGCTTGGGCGGTTGCGTGTCGGCGCGCCGGATCGAGGTCCACCACCAGCACCCGCGGTCGCCGGTCGGCCCAGTGCTCGACCACCTCGAGCAGGCGTGCCCGGGTGGTGGGTTTGGTGACGTAGAAGTCCATGCCGGCGGCCAGACAGCGCTCGCGGAAGCCCTGCGTCGCGTGGGCGGTGAGGGCCACAATCGGAACGCGTAAGCCGCCGCGCTCGCGCTCCTCGCGACGGATCCGCTCCGCAGCCTCGAACCCGTCCATCACCGGCATCTGCACGTCCATGAGCACCAGGTCGTAGGAGCCCGTCAACGTCCTGTCAACGCCCCGCTCACCGTTCTCGGCGGTGTCCACCGTGGCGCCGGCGTCCTCGAGGATCCACGTGATGAGGTTGCGGTTGTCGGGGTTGTCCTCGACCACGAGTACACGTGGCGGCACCACGGTGTTCGCCGGCCCGGGCGCGGGCAGGGGCTTCGCAGGCACGGCCTCGCTGGTGTCGACCACCGGGAGCCTCAGCTCCATGTGGAACGTCGAACCTGCTCCGGGCTGGCTGTCGAGCCAGAGGCGTGCATCCATGAGCCCGGCGAGGCCGCGTGCGATGGCCAGCCCGAGGCCGGCGCCGCCCGACCTCCGGTTTGTTCGGCCGTCCACCTGGTAGAAGCGCTCGAAGACGCGGTCATGGAGCTCCGGGGCGATACCAGGGCCGGTGTCCTGGACGGCGAAGCGCAGAGCGACGGCGCCGTCCCCTTCAGGCTCTGCGGTAGCCGTCACCACCACGCCCCCGGTCTCGGTGTAGGTGATCCCGTTGCTGACGAGGTTCACCAGGATCTGGCGGAGGCGATGGGGGTCTCCTCGCAGCGTCTGTGGCACTCCCTCGTCGACCTCGGCTGACAGGTCGAGGCCCTTGCCCTCGGCGCGCCGCCTCGCCAGCTCGAGAACGCCGGCGATGAGACGGCGCGGATCGAAAGGTATCTTCTCGATCGCCACTCGCCGCGCCTCGACCTTGGTCAGATCGAGAACCTGGTAGACGAGGTGCAGGAGGACCTCGGCGCTGTTGCCGATGGTGTGCAGGTACTCCGCTTGCTGCGGGGTCAGTGCGGTGTCCATGGCCAGCTCGGTCATCCCCACGATCGCGGTCAGGGGGGTCCGCAGCTCGTGGCTGATGTTGGAGAGCAGCTGCTCGATGGTGGAAACGGCCCCGGCCTCTGCGTGCGTGAGGCGTTCCTCGATGTGCCGAACGTCGGTGATGTCGCGCACCAGCCAGAGCTCCGCTCCAGGGATGGCGGCCTGCTCGTGGAGATGACCGGCGAAGCTCAGCCGCAACGCCCGCTGCTCACCGTCCACGGTCGTCGTGATCTCGGTCTCGCCGCGGTGCTCGTCGCGTCCACAGAGGCGGCATGGGGTTGGGGCGGGTCGCTCGAGCCGGGTTGACACGGCGAGCCACCATGCCTCCAGGGAGCCCCACGGGGCCGCGATGGTGACAAGCTGTGGCGACGCCTGCCCCGGGGCGTCCTCACCAGGCCAGATCAGCACGCCCACGCCCCCGGCCTCGGCCACCAGCGGCAGCAGGGCGGGGTGCTCGGCGAGGGGGCCGGGTCGCACTGTGGGCGCGGGGCGCTCCGGGGTTTCGTTCACCGCCGCAGCCCGTATTTGTCGAGCTTGCGATACAGGGTCGTGCGGCCGATGCCGAGGCGCCGAGCCACCTCCGCCAGGTTGCCGTCGAGGGCCTCCATGGCATGGTGGATGGCCCGGCGTTCGAGCTCCTCGAGGGGGACCACCGGGGTCTGCTCGACGGCGGCCTCGGCCGCTTGACCGGCTCCCGCCGCAACCTGCATTCCGGTCATGGGCTCGGCCCCGGCCTCAGAGGCCCGTACCCTGGACGGCAGGTCCTCGGGGCGGATGACGTTGCCGGTGGCGACGACCACGGCGTGCTGGAGCGCGTTCTGCAGCTCGCGCACGTTGCCCGGCCAAGGTGCGGCCTGCAGCACCTCCATGGCCTCGGGCGACACCCTGGCGTCGCCGGCGCCCCCGCTGGCCTCGCGCACGAGCTTCTCCACCAGCAGCGGGATGTCCTCTCGGCGCTCGCGCAGGGGCGGCACCCGCAGCTCGAAGACGGCGATGCGAAAGAAGAGGTCCTCGCGGAAACGGCCCGCCTCCACCTCGCGGGCGAGGTCCCGGTGGGTGGCTGCCAGCAATCGGAAGTCGGAGCTCAGCTCCTGGTTGCTGCCGAGGCGCTGAAAGCTGCCCTCCTGCAGCACGCGCAGGAGCTTGGCCTGGAGGGAGGCGCTGAGCTCGGCCACCTCGTCGAGGAAGAGCGTACCGCCGTCGGCCTGCTCGACCTTGCCCATCCGCCGCTGGGTGGCGCCCGTGAAGGCGCCTCGCTCGTGCCCGAAGAGCTCGGACTCCTGCAGGGTCTCGGGGATTGCCGCGCAGCTCAGGGCGACGAAGGGCCCATCGCGACGCCCGCTGGCATGGTGGATGGCGCCGGCGACGAGCTCTTTGCCGGCGCCGCTCTCGCCGTAGATGAGCACGGTGATATCCGACGCGGCCACGCGGTCGATGTGGCGGTAGAGCACCCGCATGGGCGGCGCGTCGCCGACGATGCCGGGGTACCCGTGCCCCTCCACCTCGCGCTCCAGCTGGGCCAGCCGTACCGCCATGCGGCCGGCCTCCACCGCGTTGCGGATCTCGGTGAGGAGCTTGGCCTGGCTGATGGGCTTGACGAGGTAGTCGTAGGCGCCGTGCTTGGTTGCCGCCACCACGGTCTCGACATCGTCGTCCACCGTGAGGATGATCACCGGCAGGCGCGGATGTGTGCTCTTGATCCGGCTCAGGGTCTCCATGCCGCCGAGGCCCGGCATGTGCAGGTCCAGGCAGATGGCGCTCGGCAGGAAGCGGGCGAGCCCGGCGATGCACGACTCGCCGTCAGCGAAGGTCTCGACCTCGTAGCCCGCACGCTGGAGCCAGCGCTCCACCAGCACCCGCTGGCTGGGGTCGTCGTCCACCACCATCACGAGCTCGGGGGTGTCGCGGGGTTCCATCATTTCGTGTCGCGCTCCGTTGAACCGGCAGCGGCACCTTAACACAGTGGTCCGCCAGCGCCGGCGACGCGTCACCCGAGGGCGCGTGCTCCACTGAGCCATGCCGGCAGGTCGGCGACGCCGGGCAGCATCGCGACCACCGGGTAGGCGGCGAAGGCAGGCGCGGGCGTCACACCGGAGAGAACCGCCACGAAGGGGACTCCCGCGTTGGCCGCGGCGCCGGCATCGCTGGTGCTGTCGCCCACGTACAGGGCGTCTCGCGGGACGGCGCCGAGGGTGGCGACGGCGGCCAGCAGCCCCTCGGGATCGGGCTTGGGGGCCTTGACCGCGTCCGAGCCCACGATCACGGTGAAGGCCCCGGCGAGACCCTCCCGCTCCAGGATGGCGCGGACCCGGTAGGCGTACTTCGTGGTGACGATGCCGAGAGCGGCGCCGCTCCGGGCGATGCTAGCGACAGCCTCCCGTACGCCCGGGAAGATCCAGGTGTGGTCGACCATGACCTCGTCGGCACGGGCGACGAAGCGCCGCCGGAACTCCGTTGGCGCGGGACCGTCGGCGCCGGTCAGGAGCGTGAACATCCGTTCCAGGGGCAGACCGATGGTGCCCCGGATCGCCGCCGGAGCCGCCGCCTGGTGGCCCATGGCCACGAGAGCGGTGTTGACGCAGTCGATGATTCCGTCGGAGGAGTCGCCTAAGGTGTAGTCGAAGTCGAAGAGCACGGCGCGCGGTCTCATGGGGCCCGAGGATAGCGCACCCGGACCGAGCCGCCGCCGCGGCAGAGGATTTTTTTGAGGCGCGGTCGCGCTATCATTTGTGTGATGAGCACACGCTGGGCGTCCGAGGGCTCCACGGCATCGGGCGACGAGGTCTGCGGAGTTCTCGCGGATCTCGTCGCACGGGGCCTGGTTACCGCCGTTGCCGCGAACGCCGAGGCGGGCGCCCAGGTGCTCACCTGGTCCGCTCTGCTCGCCGAGCTCCGCCGCCGGCTGCCTTCAGGGGGGTTCGCCGTCTCCTCGGTGGCCCTGCGGCAGCTCGGAGCGGTCAACGATATCTACGGGCCCGCAACCTGCGATGTCCTCCAGGAGGTGCTCGGCCGCGTCGTGGCCGCAGTGCTCGCCGAGGTCGAGCCCGGCGCGGCCTTCGCCCACGCGGCCGGGTCCCAGTACCTGATTCTCCACACCGGCGACCTCGCCGCAGCCGAGCGGACCCTCGCCCGGATCCGCGCGGCGGTGGCGTCCACGGTGCTGGAGTGGCGGGGCGCCGCCGTACACCCCCGCCCAGTGGTGTCGACACTGGCGGTACCGAGCCCGGCCCCCTACGGTGCCGACGACATGCTCAAGCTTCTCAACCGGCTGCGCCTGGAGGCGGAGCGCACCGACCGGGGGGCACTGATGCTGCGTCCCGGCGCCGCCCAGGACGATCGCGTGTCGGCCCTGCGGCTGCACGACGAGGGCGTGGCCCGGGTCGCCCGCGCCCTCGAGACGGCGGCGGTGGAGGTCTGCTTCCAGCCGGTGATGGAGGTGGTGGGTACCGGGCTCCGGCAGGTGGAGGTGCTTGCGCGCATCCGCGACGGTGAGCGGTTGGTGCCGGCGGCGGAGTTTATCGATCTGGTCTACGACCTCGGTGAGATCGTCGAGCTCGATTCCCAGGTCTTTCGACAGGTGGCGGCGCGGGCCGAAGATCTCGCCAGCCTGGCCCATTGCCTGCTCGTCAACGTGTCGCCGCTGTCGCTGACCTCACCCGGGTTCCGTGCCGTGATGCGTGAGTCCATGAAGAGCATCGCGGCGCGTGGCATCGAGCTCGTCGTGGTACTGGAGCTCACCGAGCAGGCGCTGGTGGATCATCTGGACTTCATTCGTACCGTGCACGCCGAGCACGGCGTGAGCTTTGCGGTGGACGACTTCGGCACCGGCTACTCCTCCCTCAGGACCGTCACCGACCTGGCAGCGGAGGGGGTGATCACCAGCCTCAAGGTGGATGGGTCGCTGACCCGGCGTCTGGCGGAGTCCACCGAGACGTACAAGGTTCTCCTGGCGGTGGCCAACCTGGCCCGCAGCCTCGACCTCGAGGTGGTGGCCGAGCATGTTGAGAGCGAGGCGATCCTGCGGCGGCTGCGCACCACGGGGATCACCCTGGCTCAGGGCAACCACCTCTGCCCGCCCCTCAGCCTGGACGAGCTCCTGGCGCGGTTCGCTGCACAGATACCCGAGTCCGGCGGCGGACCGCTGCGGGGCCGCCTGCACGTCCTCGAGCCCTACCTGGAGGGTGCGTTCCGCGCATTCTACGATCACCTCCTCGCCGCGCCCCATCTGGCCCGCTTCTTCCGGGACAACGAGCAGATTGCGGACCTCATGGAGCGTCAGCGCGCGAGCTTCCTCGCCTCGCTCGGTGAGGACGCGGAGGCCCTGGATGCGCGCTACCGGCACCTCGGGCACCTCCACCACGACCTCGGGATCCCCTTCCCCTCGTTCGCCAAGGGGTCCGAGATCCTCGAGCAGGAGCTCCTCGGCGTGCTCGCCTCGGTGACCAACGACGGCGCCCTGGTGAGCGACACTCACGGGTTCTTCGTTCGGCTCCGCCACGCCATGGCGGCGGGCTACCTCGAGCGCCTGCTCGAAGCCGACGCCGCAATGATCGCCGAGGCGCCGCTCGGCTGCCTACGCACGATCCACCTAGCGCTGGCCACCGGCGGGGTTCCCGGTACGGGGCTGGCGGCCGATGGATGCCCGGGCCGCGAGCTGCCTCCGCCGCTGGTGGCTCGGCACCGGGCCCTCCATGCCGATGCCGCCGTGCTGGCGGCCTTCGCCCGCAACGGCGAGGCGGCGGCGGTGCACGAGTGCTACCTCGAGCTGCGCGGCCGTTTCCTCGAGCTGTGGCGGGCCGTGGACGGTCAGCCGGACGGACCAAAGCACTCCAGGTAGCGGGCCATGCGCAGCTTTCGCAGAGTGCTGCGGGAGGTCATGGAGCGCACCCTGCCGAGGACAGGGCGCTCGGGCCATGGGTGGTCGTAGCGGCCCAGGACCCAGGTGATGCCGCTCACCGAGTTGGGGTCACGGCCGTCCAGCGCCCAGCGGTCGTTGAGCTCGAGCATGAGCTCGAGGGCCTCGCAGGGGTGCCGGGTCCACCGCAAGATGTTCTTCCCCCACAGCATGCGCAGGTAGGAGTGGATGACACCCTCGGTGACGAGCTGACGCTGAGCGGCGTTCCACACCTCGTCGCCGGTGGTGGCGCTCTCCAGTGCCTCGCGCTGGTAGAGGTGCTCGCGGGGGTCGTCGGCGTGCGCCTCCAGCGTGGCCCGGGCCCAGTCCGGCAGGGTCTCGAAGCGGTGGGCGTCGGGGCGCTGGTGCAGGGTATTGAAGCCCAGCTCCCGCCACGTGACGAGCTCGTCGAGCCACCCCTCGGCCGGCGGCGAAAGGCCCCACCACCCCTCGCGGCGACCATGGGCGCGGGCGGCGAGGTCGCCGGGCGACCAGCCCTCGCGGACGGCCAGGGCAACGAACGCCTCGTGCGCCCCCAAGTGACCGAAGTGTAGGTACGGTGAGAGACCCGAGGTGGCGCCGGCATCGGGATGGCGGGAGGCCTCGGAGTAGTTCGCCAGGCGCTCGTGCAGGAAGCAGACGAGGGCGGCGGAGGCAGCGTCCTGACCGCCCGTCATGGAAACTGCAGGCACCGAGTGGTCGACGGGGAGCCGGGCCAGGGCCCCGGGCCGGGCCGCCAGGAGCGCAGGGGCGGCGGCCGGCCAACGGCGCTCCAGCGTCTCCGGCAGCTCGGGGCAGGGAGGGAGCACGGTTCGGGTCAGCGGGTCGGGCTCGGGCAGCTCTCCCAGGTGAAGCGGCAGGTGGCGATGCAGGTGGCGCCGGAACGAGACGGCAGTGGCGTGCTGCGAGGGGGCCGCCGCCAGGGGCAGGAGGCCATTGCCGTCCACCGCCTCGAGCCGGACCCCGAGCCGCTCGCCCGCGGCCGCCACCATGCGCGGCAGGAAGAAGGAAGGGTAGTCGTCGGTGATGACGAGGCACGCGTCAGCGGCGAGGCTCTCCAGCAGACCCTTCCCGGCGCCACGCTCCGGCTCGACGTAGGGGTAGTAGCGTGCGGGCGTGCCCTGGAACGCCGTCCGGTTGGCCTCCATGCCCTGGAGCACGAAGGCGTGCAGGCGATCGGAGGCGTGAGCGTAGTCCGAGCGCAGGGCTTCGAGCACCAGCAGGGGCCGGCGGAGTCGCTCGGCCTCCTCCACCGCCCGTTGGAGGGCGAAGCTGAAGCGGGTGCGGCGCGCGGCGATCATCCAGTAGAGCACGAACAGGCCGTCGCCTCGCACGGGGCACCGGTTGACCACCCGCACCCGCAGGTCGGGGACGCTCACGCCGGCACCTCCGCTGCCAGCCGGGTGGTGGCGATATGGATGTCGACGATTTCCTCTACCCGGCGGGCGTACCCTCCGGCCATGGTCACCGCCACCGGGAGCGTGTGCTTCCGGCAGGCGTCGAGGACCATGCGGTCACGCCGGGCCAGGCCCCCCTTGGACAGGGCCGTACGGCCGTAGCGCTCCTCCGCGAAGGGGTCGTCGCCGGCGAGAAAGACGGCGAGGTCGGCATCCACCCGGGTCAGTGCCTCGTCCAGCGCGGGGGCGAGGGCGGCCAGGTCCGCGGCCAGCACGCGCTCCCGGAGGAGTTGGTACCTGGACGCCGGGAAGTGGTGGCCCGGTGGCAGCGGCAGGTGGTCAGCGGCGAAGAGCAGCAACGAGACCTCGGTGCAGCACTGTAGCGCATTGTCTGTTGACCGGTCGCTGACCGCAGGTCGGAGGCGGAGATCGGGACGCAGAGGACGGTCGGAGCCTTCCCGTTCCACTCCATCTTCTCGGCTGCGGCGTGATCTCCAACCCTCGCTCGAGAAGGTCACGCACCCGACGAGAGTGCTTCGCGCCCGGTGCATCGCGGTACCCGCGTCCCCGAAAGACGGTTCTTGCGGCGACGGGGGTGGGAGAGCGTCCCCTGGATCCCCTCCTCCGTCTACTGCTCGGGGCCTCGCTAGTGTCCTGTTTGGAAAATCCCGATGCACTCCTCGCGGGCCATCGCGGCCCCTGGCGGCGTTGCGACTCCTTGAAGTAGTCAGACTACGACTGCGTCGTCGCGCCTTGCCAGGAACCGCGCTGACTCCCCGAATAGCACATCGGACTTCCCAAACAGGACACTAGCCGTCGATAACTCGCTGCGCGAGGTGCATCCCGGACAGGTACGCGTCCTCGACGAGGTTGCCGCGGCACCAGTCACCGCACGCCCCGAGGCCCAGGTCGGGATCCCACAGCGAGCCGACGCCCAGGGGGTTCTGCGGCAGCGCGGCGCTCCAGCGGTGGGCAAACGAGTAGGTGATCTCCGGAAGCGGTTCGTTCGCAACGCTCGCAAGCTCTCCGCACAGGACCTCGACCACCCGCGCTGGCTCGAGGCCCACGTGCCCCTGAGTCCATCCGGTGGAGGCGTGCAGCGCCCACGCTTCGTGCGCTCCCCGTCTGGGCTTGCTGCTGTTGCGCACCGCCACCGTGAGCTGTGCCTGGTAGGCGTACGCCAGGTCGAAGGCCACCGGTACCGGGGCCGCGAACGCCACCGCCACGACCCAGATGGGGAAGGTACGAACCTGCGTGGCGTACCACGCCAGCTCCTGCGCTGGACGGAGGAGAGCCACGGCCTGACTGGCCGCGGTTGCGACCACCACCCGGCGGTAGGGTCCGGCCTGTTCCTCCGCCATGTCCAGGTACCAGCCGGCCTCGGTCCGGAGCAGCTCGCGCACAGTGCGGCCCGGGTGGACCGTGAGCCCTCCGGCCAGGTGGCGGGCGATCGAGCTCATCGACGGGACGCCTACGAGGCGCTCGTCATCGCCCCTCACCGGGACCACGTGGCCGCTGTCCAGGGCGACGGTTCGCGGCGCCCAGGCGGCCACCACGCCGGGCCCGCGCCAACGCTCCACCGCCGCGGCGAAGGTGGGGTCGGTCACCTGAAAGCACGGCGCGCCGTGGTCGATCTCGGCACCGTCGCCCCGGTGGGTGGCCGCGCGGCCCGCCGGTGCCCGCCCGGAGTCGAAGACCTCCACCTGCAGACCCGCCCGCTCGAGCTCACCGGCGCACGTCAGCCCGGCGATTCCCCCGCCCACCACCGCCACCCTGTCAGCCGTCATGTGCGCCTCCCTGCTTCATGATTCTCGATTCCACAGCGATGAAAATCAACTCCGATTCGCGGCAGCACGCGGAGCTGACACCCGCCGTGGGTTGAGCGGGCGGCCGGTGGAGAGTAGGCCGGATCGGAGCGACCTTGCTACGGGCTCGGCGCCGTGGCGCTCCGACCGCTCGACGGGACCTCCCCGGGTTGGCGGGGGAGGGCGGGGGCTCCTCACCCCCCTGCCGCCGGCCCGTGCTTCTCTCAGGCGGCGCTGGACCGCTGCCGGCCCCGCTTCCCGTCCACCAGCATGCGGGCGCGTGGGCGCCTGGCACGGTGGAGGCGCTCGGCCTTCTCGGTGGCGGGGGTGCGGTCGAACGCGATCCCGTGGGCTTCCAGCTCCGGGCTGAGGCGCGGCTCCAGCTGTCCAAGCCGCCGGTAGGTGCTGAGGTAGGCTTGGCACACGATCTCGTCGAAGCCGGTGGATACCAGCGGGTTCTTGCGGCTCATCAGCTTGCGCACCCGGTTGGAGGGCAGGAAGGTGAAGATCGAGACGTGTTGGCTGCGCCGCAGCAGCTCGTTGCGGGCCTGCTCGTAGCGGCTGTAGGACATCGTCTTGAGATCCTGCTCGACGACCCACATGTTGCCGTGGCGGGAGTTGAAGCCGGCGTCGTCGGAGATCAGCGGTACGAAGGGATCCACCACGAACACCAGCTCGGCCCCGCGGTCCACCGCCGCCCTGAGGTTGCAGGTCTTGGTCACGATGCCGTCGGTGTACCGCCGCCCGTCGATGTCGACGCTGGGGAAGAAGGGGTGCAGGGCGGTCGAAGCCTGTACCGCCCGGCTGATGGGCACCCCGTCATGGCCGTCCGACCCGAAGAGGACATGCTCGCGGCGATCCTGGTCGGTGGCGCCGACGTAGAGCTCCTTTCCGAGCTCTCGGAAGTCGTTGCTGTGGCCGGGAGCCGTGAAGAGCTCACGCAGCATGGTCTCGAAGCCGGTGTTGTCGAAGATGGGACCCAGCAGCACCGCCGAGAGGCCCACCACGGAGGCGAGGGTGAACTCGTCCTCGCGACGCACCATGCGCCACAGGTAGCGGAGGAGCTCACGCTGCAGCAGGAGGACCCGCTTGGGGATCTCGCCGAGGTTGAGGTGCCGCCACGAGAGCTGCAGGCGGTTGATCCACCCGGCCTCGGGGCGCCCGAGGCCGTCGAGAAGCTCGTCGATGCTGTAGCCGTTGGCGAGACCGGCGGCAGCGATGGCGCCGGCACTGATCCCGTAGAAGAGGTCGACGTCTCGGAGGTCGAGGTCGAGGCAGTCGTCCAGACACTTGAGAACGCCGAGCTCGTAGTACAGGCCGGTGATGCCGCCGCCGGCGAGGTTGAGTGCCTTGAGTCCACGCCGCTGCCGTAACGTGAGCCGGACGATCGCTTCCCCCAGAGCAGCCCCGAGGCTCTCCGACTCGCGCCGGCGGCGGGCGGCGGAGAGACGGCGGCGGAGGCCGCGGTCGCGAAGGCATACGCCCACGTGCTGACCGCCGAGGGAGAAGGCCAGCCGATCGTCCGCCGTGTCGTCTCCACTGCCGATCACGATGATCAACCTGCGCAGGGGGAAGCGCAGCTCGCGGTCGTCCTCCTGGCGGATGCCGTCGAGCAGGTGGAGCACCGCACGCTCACCGCCGCGTCCGGCGCGTGCATCGAGGATCACCGCGTCCCAGTGCCGCCGGGTGGCGAGTCTGGCGCCGGCCTCCAGCGAGGTGGTCCGCTCCAGGTCGATCTCCAGCTCCGGCCCATCGGACCCGGCCAGCGGCCTCTCGCCGAGCAGCACGGCCAGGTCCTCACCGGGCCCCTCGCCGGGGTTCACGAGCAGTACGTTGGCGCGGCGGATCGTCATTCGGCGGCCCTCCATGTGCCCCTTCGTCGCATCATGGCGTCATCTTACCGCAGTGCGGCGTAGGGATGCACGCCGGGAGAGGGTGACGGTCTAGGGAAGGCAGGTCCTGTGTCGACCGACTCGGGTTGGTTCTCAGTACTCTTCAGAGGCAGTAGCTGTATGTCGGGGACGGTGTGCTCATCGGTGGGGCAGAGTGGTCGGGAGCCGGTTTCTTCGCGGCGACGATTCGGTCGTACTGCGCGGAAGATTTGCAGATTAAACTATTGACATAGAACGAACTTCATGCAAGAAAAGAAGGGGACTCCCAATCGCAGGGAGCATGACTCTGGGGGGTTACGCCGCATGCCGAGCCTGCACCTCGTTCGACCCGATCTCCAGCTCGTCGTCGTGCACATGGCGGGACGCATCGGGTTCCGCGAGATCGTGGCAATGCGGGACCGTCTGCTGGCGGACCCGGCGTTCGATCCTGCGTACCGGCAGGTCATCGACCTGCGTCAGGCCGACCCTGCATCGCTGAGCGCCGACGACGTGAGTCGGCTCAGCCAGTCGATGCGCCCGAGCCAAGGCGCGCGGCATGCCTTCGTCACCGCCGGTGAGCTCTCCTACGGGTTGTTCCGAATGTACGCCCTGCACGCCACCACGGATGGGCGTGAGTCCGAGGCGTTCCGCACGCTGGAGGATGCCTGCCGCTGGCTCGGGCTGCCGCTCGAGGACGTCGAGGAGGCGATGGCGACCGGATAGCCCCAGCACCTACTCGAGCAACGACCGCCCAGGGCCGACTGCCGGGCGGAGAGGCCGACCGGCAGGGCGCGGCATCGATCGTTCGCCACGGCGGCGCCTCGCCTTACCGCCTCTGCGTCGCCGCGAAGCCCGGGCTACCCGTGGATTGCTCGTTTTTCCACTGCCAGGGCCGCCTCGTGCACCACCTCCGAGAGGGTGGGGTGGGCGTGGCAGATGCGGGCGAGGTCCTCGGCCGAGGCGGCGAACTCCATGGCCGTCACCGCCTCGCTGATGAGCTCGGAGACCCGAGGCCCCAGCATGTGGACGCCGAGGATACGGTCGGTGTCGGCGTGGGCGAGGATCTTGACCAGCCCGTCGGTGTGGCCCATGGCCTTGGCACGGCCGTTGGGTTTGAAGTAGTAGCGGCCCGCGGAGTACGGCACGCCGCGCTCCTTGAGCTCCTCCTCGGTGCGGCCCACCATGGCCAGCTCGGGGTCGGTGTAGACCACCGAGGGGATGGTGTCGTAGTTGACGTGACCGGGCATGCCGGCGAGATGCTCGGCTACCGCCACGGCCTCCTCGGAGGCCTTGTGCGCCAGCATGGGCCCGCTGACGAGGTCGCCGATGGCGAAGACCCCTGGGACCGTGGTGCGGAGGTCTGAGTCCACAACCACCCGTCCACCGCCGTCCACCTCGACGCCGATCTCCTCGAGGCCGCAGCCGCGGCTGGCGGGGCGGCGTCCCACCGAGACCAGCACCCGGTCGCAGTCGACCTGCTCAGTCTCGCCCTTGTCGGGCTCCACGGTGAGCTTGACCTTGGTCTTGAGAACCTCGGCGGCGCTGACCTTGGCGGCGAGCCGGAACTCCATCCCCTGCGACTGGAGCGCGCGCTGCAGCTGCTTGGATATCTGGGCGTCGGCGAAGGGAGCAATGCGCGGAAGCATCTCCACCACCGTGACGTCGGCGCCGAGCCGGCGCCAGACGCTACCCATCTCCAGGCCGATGGCGCCGCCGCCAATCACCACGAGGTGTCTGGGTACCTTGGTGAAGGCCAGCGCCTCGGTGGAGGAGACGACGCGCTCACCGTCGAAGGGCAGGAAGGGAAGCTCGACCGGAACGCTGCCCATCGCCAGCAGCACGTGCTTGGCCACCAGCTCGTGCTCGCCGTCGTCGGCCTTCACCGTCACCCGGTTGCGGTCGCTGAGCACGCCCCGGCCCGTGAAGACGTCGATGGAGTTCTTCTTCATGAGCAGGCCGACCCCGTTCGTGAGGTCGGAGACGATGCGCTCCTTGCGCGTCATCATCGCCTCGAGGTCGAGCGTTGGGGAGGAGATGCCTATGCCGTGCTCCGCAAAGTGGTCGCGCGCCTCGGCAAAGAGCTCGGAGGACTCGAGCAGCGCCTTGGAGGGGATGCAGCCCACCCGCAGGCAGGTGCCGCCCAGGGCGGGGTTGTCGTCGACGACCGCCACGCTGAGGCCCAGCTGGGCCGCGCGGATGGCGCCCACGTAGCCTCCCGGCCCGGCGCCGATCACCACGAGCTCGTAGGTCTTCATGGCCTCACACCTCCAGCAGCAGGCGCTCGGGATCCTCGATGCACTCCTTGATGCGCTTGAGGAACGTCACCGCCTCGCGGCCGTCGATGAGGCGGTGGTCGTAGGAGAGGGCGAGGTACATCATCGGGCGGATCACGATCTCGTCCTCCACGACGACGGCCCGCTTCTGGATCGCGTGCATGCCGAGGATCGCGCTCTGCGGCGGGTTGAGGATGGGTGTTGACATCATCGACCCGAAGACACCGCCGTTGGAGATGGTGAAGACGCCGCCGGTGAGATCGGAGAGCTCGAGGGTGCGCTCGCGTGCCCGCTTGGCCAGGTCACCGATCTCGGCCTCGAGCCTGGCAAAGGACAGCAGGTCGGCGTCGCGGACCACCGGTACCACCAGGCCCCGCTCGGTGCTCACGGCCACGCCGATGTCATAGAAGTGGTTCTCGACGATCTCGGCGCCGTCGATGAAGGCGTTCGCCGCGGGCACCGTGCGCAGGGCCTCGACGGCCGCCTTGACGAAGAAGGACATGAAGCCCAGGTCGGTGCCGTGACGGTCGCGGAACTCGGCCCGCCACTGCGAGCGCAGCGCCATCACGCGGCTCATGTCGGCCTCGTTGAAGGTGGTGAGGATGGCGGCGGTCTGCTGCACCTGGACGAGGCGCTCGGCTACCCGCTGGCGGAGGGTGCTCATGGTACGTCGGGTCTGTCGCTCCTCGCGGGAGGCCGCGGGAGCGGGGGCGCGTGCGTCAGTGGTGGCCGGCGGCGCCGGCGTCGCCGAGTGCTCCATGTGGCGCAGGACGTCCTCCTTGGTGAGCCGTCCGCCGCGGCCGCTGCCCTCGATGCGGGAGGGGTCGAGGTCGTGCTCGGCCACCAGCCGCCGCACCGCCGGGGAGAGGTCGTCGGGGTGAGCGAGCTTGGCGCGGGCCTGCGGCATCCCGGCCGGAGCCGTGATAGGAGGGCCGCCGCGGGGCACTGCAGGCGCCGGCTCGGGCGCCGCCTGGTGCTGCTGCGGCGGCGCGGGCCCCGGCTCGGTACCGCCGGAGGCGCTGCTCTCGGCTTTCTTCGCCACCGGCACCGGTTCCTTCTTGGCCTTCGGCTTCTCGGGCTTGTCGGCCGGGGCTCGGCCGGCGGCGTCGGGGTCGATGGTGGCCACCTTCTGCCCCACCTCGACGGTCTCGCCGGCCGCAACCGAGATGGCGAGGCGGCCCGCGATCTCCGCGTTGATGGTCATGGTGACCTTGTCGGTCTCCAGGATGAAGAGGGGGTCGTCCATGGCCACGGCGGCCCCGTCCTTGGCGACCCACTCGGCCAGGATGCCTTCGGTGATGCTCTCGCCGACCTGGGGGACGGTGACTTCAACGCTCATACCTCGAGGCTCCTCCCGTACCCGGACGTGCGGGCTGCCGGCTGGACCGGCCGAGTACCCTGTCCGGTGATCTCGGTATCATCTCAGAAACGGCTCGGCCTCCGACGCATTCCCTCAGCGAGCCGCATGAATCGTCGCCGGGGTCCCGGTGAGGGCCTCGTGCACCAAGGCGTCCTGCTCCTGCTCGTGGACCCGGTGTGAGCCGGTGGCTGGGCTGGCGCTGGCGGGGCGCCCGGCGTAGCGCAGGCGATGGTCCGGGAAGAGCTCGAGCAGGCGCGGCAGCATGAAGCTCCAGGCGCCGCGATTCTGCGGCTCCTCCTGCAGCCACACGATCTCGTCGGCCCCGAGGTAGGGTTTCGCGGTCCGCTGGAGCAGCTCCCGGTGGAGCGGGTAGAGCTGCTCGAGACGCACCACCGCGACGTCGTCCACGCCGAGGGCCGCGCGGGCCTCCATCACGTCGTAGAAGACCTTGCCGCTGCACAGCACGAGGCGGCGGGCCCGCTGTGGTGGCATCGGGTCGTCAAGCACCTCCTGGAAGCGGCCGGAGACCAGCTCGTCCACCGGGGAGACGGCCAGCTTGTGGCGCAGCAGGCTCTTGGGGGACATGATGACGAGGGGGCGCCGGAACGGTCGCCGCAGCTGCCGCCGCAGGACGTGGAAGTACTGCGCCGGGGTGGTCAGGTTGCAGACCTGGATGTTGTGCTCGGCGCAGGCGGCCAGGTAGCGCTCCAGGTAGGCGTTGGAGTGGTCGGGCCCCTGTCCCTCGTACCCGTGGGGGAGGAGCATCACGAGCCCGGACGAACGCTGCCACTTGGCCAGCGACCCGACGATGAACTGGTCGATGATGACCTGGGCGCCGTTGGCGAAGTCGCCGAACTGGGCCTCCCAGAGGACCAGCATGTGCGGCTCGGCCAGGGAGTAGCCGTAGTCGAAGCCGAGGACCGCCGCCTCGGAGAGCATGCTGTTGTAGACGCAGAACTTCTCCTGGGTCGCGTCGATGTGGTTGAGGGGCACGTGGGAGACGGTCTGGTCGTTCATGTCGTGCCACACCGAGTGGCGTTGTGAGAAGGTGCCGCGGGCCGAGTCCTGCCCCGACAGCCGCACCGGGTTGCCCTCGACCAGGAGGGTTCCGAAGGCGAGCAGCTCGGCCAGGGACCAGTCGACCTCGCCGTGCCCCTCCACCGCCTCGCGGCGCTTGGGGAGCTGGCGGGCGACCTTGGGGTTGAGCTCGAAGCCCTCGGGCACCGAGGTCAGGGCTCTGGCCGTGGCGGCGAGCAGCTCGTGCGCCACGCCGGTCGCCGTCGGATCGTGGGAGTAGGGGTTGTCCAATCCCTTCCAGATGCCGTCGTAGGCGTAGCGATCGGTGCGCAGCTCGGGCGGCAGGCTGCCGGTGTCCTTGACCTCCTCGAAGGCCGCCTGGAGGCGGTTCTTGAACTCGTCGGCGATGGTGTCCCCCTCCTGCTCGGAGAGGTCGCAGCAGCGCAGCAGGCGATCGGTGTAGAGCACGCGTACCGAGGGCCGGTCCTTGATCTTGGCGTAGAGGACCGGCTGCGTGAAGGCCGGCTCGTCGCCCTCGTTGTGGCCGTGCCGGCGGTAGCAGATCATGTCCACGACCACGTCGCGGCCAAACTGCTGGCGGAAGCGCAGGGCCAGCTCGATGGCCCACACCACCGCCTCCGGGTCGTCGCCGTTCACGTGGAAGATCGGCGCCTCGACCATCTTGGCCACATCGGTGGAGTAAAGCGACGAGCGCGCCTCGGCGGGCAGCGTGGTGAAGCCGATCTGGTTGTTGATGATGAAGTGGACGGTGCCCCCGGTACGGTAGCCCTCGAGCTGGGAGAGGTTGAGGGTCTCGGCCACCAGCCCCTGGCCGGCGAACGCGGCGTCGCCGTGGACCAACAGGGGGATGACCCGGCTGCGGTGCTCCTGGTCGTCACGGCGCCGCTGCTTGGCGCGGGCACGCCCCTCGACCACCGGGTCGACGGCCTCCAGGTGACTGGGGTTGGCAGTGAGGCTGATGTGCAGCATCCGGCCGCCTTCGGTGTGCGACTCGTGGTCGGAGCTGAACCCGCGATGGTACTTGACGTCGCCGTCACCGCCCGCCCACTCGGGCAGGAGGTTGTCCTCGAACTCGTTGAAGATCACCGGGTAGGGTTTGTCGAGGATGTTGGCGAGGACGTTGAGACGGCCACGATGGGACATCCCCATGACGACCTCGTCGGCGCCCAGGTGGGTGGCCAGCTCGACGAAGTGGTGCAGCGCCGGGATGAGCGACTCGGCGCCCTCCAGGGAGAAGCGCTTCTGCGCCGGGTAGCGGCTGTGGATGAAGGTTTCGAATACCTCCGCGTCGATGAGGTGGTGGAGGATCTCCTTCTGCTGCTCGGCGCTCAGCTGCCGCTTGTTGCGCGTGGGCTCCATCTGCGCCTGGAGCCAGCGGCGCACTTCGCGGTCCTGGATGTGGATGTACTCCACCCCGATGCTCCGGCAGTAGGTGTCGTGCAGGATCTCGATGATCTCGGAGAGCCGCGCCCGCGCCGGGCCGTGGAGGTGTCCGGTGTCGAACACCTGGTCGAGGTTCTCGCGGGTGAGCCCGAAGCGCTCGAGCTGCAGGGTCGGATGTGAGGTCGGGTTGTTGCCCAGCGGGTCGACCTGGGCGATGAGGTGGCCGAGGGCGCGGTAGGCGAAGATCAGGCTTGCCACCTGCGACTGGGCCCGCGCCCGTTCGGCGGCGACACAGTCGCGGGGGCACATCGCCAGGTCGAAGCCGGAAAAGAACGCCTGCCACTCGGCGCTCAGGGCGCTGGGCTCGGTTTGCCAGCGGCTGTACATCTCCTCGATGTACTCGGCGTTTCCTACTGTCATCACACCCAGGCGGCGGCTCTCGGGTCGTTTGTCAGTGGCCACGGGTCTCGAGTCCTCCGTCGTGCTTGCGGCGAGGCGCTGGAGCAGCAGTTTGCGCTGCCCAGGGTCGATTCGCCAGGGCGTTGGCGCGCACCAGAGATGTCCGCGTCAGGAGCGACAACCGGGCAAGCCCCGGCGGCCCTGCCGGCCGATCCCAGCAACAGGCCCTTGAATTATGACATTTCCGGGGGGCGTCACGAGAATGTGAACGATTCATCGTCGTATCACCCTTGCGGCCCGATCCGGAGACCCTCGGGACACGAGCCTCAGGAGAGCCGAGCCGCTGCGTCAGCCGCCAGGGCGTTGGCGACCCGCTTCAGCTCGACGGAAGCGTCGACGCTGGGGGCGCCCGCGACGAGGGCCACCCCCCCCAATGGCCGGAGCCGCGGCTCGAGACCGGCGGCAAACACCAGGAGGCGTTCGATGAGCACCGCGGAGTCGTGCTCGAGGAGGTCCGGGCAGGCGCCGGCGACGGCTCTGGCGACGGCGGCGACGGCCTCGTTCCGGGCAGTCTGAATGGCCTCGGCAGGATCGGCCTCGGTGGCAGACTCCAGGAGGAGCGGTACCGCCGCCAGGGTCCGGGTGAGGAGGGGGTGGTCGGCGATGAGTTCGGCAAGCCTTTCGGCGGCGGCGCTGGTCGTCAGCGCGCTGCCGGCCGAGAGCTCCACTCGGGCTGCCTCCGCCCACGACGTCAGCTCGGCGGCGGCCACCTTCGCCAGCAGCTCCTCCAGCGAGCCGAAGTACATGGAGGGCAGGCCTTCGCTCACTCCCGCCTGTCGTGCGAGCGCCTGCAGCGTCACTCGGGACGCGGGCAGCCGGAACAGACAGTCGCGGGCGGCCTCGTAGATCCGCTCCTTGCGCTCGCGCTTGATCTCCGCTGCCTTCGGATTGCGTCGCAGCAGGCTCATCGTTCCTCCACCCCCGGGAATCGCCGGGGGGCCCATGATATGACGTCGTCGTGCTGGTGTTCGCCTCCGCTCGTGGGCGAAGCGCGTTGCGGTGGCCCATGCTGCGGCACGCCGCAGTCATCGGGCTCCTGTTCGCGACGGTGCTGACGGTGACCGCTTGGCGGGGAGAGGTTTGGCTCACGAGCCATGGCCCCGGCACCCCGATCATCGCGAGCTCATGGATACTGAGCCCTGACCTCGCCATCACCTGCTCGCGCTCACGGGGATCCTGCTTCTCGGCGCCCTCCTCGTGCTTCGTATCTCGGCTCCGGAGGCGTGTCACAACGACTTCCGCTTCATTCTCTCGATTGTGATCGCTCCTTGCGGTGTCGAGCCGGCGCCTCGCCCGCCTGGGCCTCGGACGGTACCCGCCCGCGGCGCTATCATGACTGGATGAAGATCTATACCAAGACCGGAGATGCGGGGGAGACGTCCCTGCTCTCGGGCGGCCGGGTGGCCAAGAACGACGCGCGCGTGGAGGCCTACGGAACCCTGGACGAGCTCAACGCGGTGCTCGGCCTGCTCGCCGTGGAGCCGTTGCCCGAGGGCACAGAGGAGCGGTTGGCCCGGATCCAGGCGGTGCTCTTCGAGCTCGGGAGCGCCCTCGCCGATCCCGAGGGTCGCCTCGGCCACCACCGACAGGCGTGGGAGACGGGAGAGCTCGAGGGGTGGATCGACGCCATGGACGCCGAGCTGCCGCCGCTGCAGGCGTTCATCCTTCCCGGCGGGAGCCGAGCGGCGGCCCTGGCTCACCTGGCGCGTACGGTGTGCCGGCGCGCCGAGCGCAGGATCCTGGCACTGGACCCGGACGCCGGAGCCGTGCCGCCGGGAGTGGTCCCCTACGTCAACCGGCTCTCCGACACCCTCTTCGTCCTCGCTCGCCACCTCAACGCCCGCCTCGGCATCCCCGACCCCGAGTGGGCGGGCGGCAAGGAGTGAGGAGCGGAGACCCCGCGGTCCGGCGGTGGCCGTACAGGTCGCGAGGCGACAGGAGACCGCTTGCCGGCCGGGCTGGGCCTGAACGATCCGACGCCCGAGAATTTCCCCCGGGTTCGCCGAGCGCCTCGAATTTCGCCCCCCACCAAGCGGGCGGGCGCCGCCGGCGCTCGCCGTCGGGGGCGCTGTGCGCGTTCCCCATTCCTGCTACAATCGGCCTCGTGTCGACCGACTCCGCCGTCGCCCAGCCAGTGCCTGGAGCCCTTGCCGAGCCCGCTCTCGCCGCAGCCGCCCGTGGACTGTGATCGAGGGGATGCGCCGGCGACCGTCGAGCGCGGCGGCCGCAGTGAGTCGAGACGCCCGCCTCGGGCCTCCCGTTCGATTTACCGGCGCCCGATGTCGCGAACGCCGGACCGGTGTCCGGGCAGAGCCCGCGTAGAGGGAGAATGCGCCGCTTAAGAATCGACGAGTCACATCCTGAGCGCCTGTTCGGGACTCGGGACGAGAACCTCCGGTACCTCGAGGAGCGCTTGCGGGTCAAGGTGTCGGCGCGTGGCAGCGAGCTCGTGGTGGAGGGCGACGCGGGCGATGAGGAGATTGCTGCCCGCATCCTGACCTCGTTCGACCGCCTCCTCGGGGAGAGCTACCCGGTGGGCCGGGACGAGTTTCGTACCGGGGTGCGGGTGCTCGAGGAGGACCTGTCCATCGATCTGGTGGAGTTCTTCCTTGACAGCGAGATCCCCGAGACGCTCAAGCGCTTCGTCGTACCCCGGAGCCTCAACCAGCGCCTCTTCATCAAGGCGGTCCACCGCCACGACTACGTCTTCACAACCGGTCCCGCCGGAACCGGCAAGACCTACCTGGCGGTGGCGATGGCAGCCTCGTTCCTGATGGACAGGAAGGTGCGGCGCATCATCCTCACGCGTCCAGCGGTGGAGGCGGGCGAACGGCTCGGCTTCCTGCCCGGTGACCTGGCCGAGAAGATCAACCCCTACCTGCGGCCCATCTACGACGCGCTCTACGACATTCTCGGCTACGACAAGGTGATCAAGCTGATCGAGCGCCAAGTCATCGAGATCGCCCCCCTGGCCTTCATGCGCGGGCGGACCTTGAACGACGCCTTCATCATCCTCGACGAGGCCCAGAACACGACACGCGAGCAGATGAAGATGTTCCTCACCCGGATGGGCTTCCACTCCAAGACGGTGATCACCGGCGACCTCACCCAGATCGACCTGCCTGGAGATCGCTCATCCGGCCTGGTGGAGGCGGTGGAGGTGCTCAAGGGGGTGGAGGGGATCGGCTTCGTCGGCTACACCCATCGCGACGTCGTCCGTCATCGCCTGGTGCAGGAGATCGTCGACCGCTACGACCGCTGGGAGGCACGCCTGGCCGAGGAGCGGGCGCGCCCCGCTGGTGGAGAGCGGGAGTGAAGCGCACGAGGCCCCAATCACGCGGCGAGCTCCGCGGAGCCAGTCGGATCCAGCGCGGGCTCGAGGTACGGGCCGGCTGGTGGGACCGGCTTCTCGAGCTTCCGATGCTCTGGGGCCTGCTGGCCGTGGCGATCTGTTTGTGGCTGCTGCTGCCCCGGGTCGGGACCCACCTGCCCGAGTGGAAGGCGGGCGAGGTGGCGACCTTCGACGTGGCGGTGCCGCGGGACATGGCGTTGCCCGACGAGGCTGCCACCGAGGCTCTGCGCGAGGAAGCGCGGGCCCAGGTCCGGCCGGTGTACGACCTCGAGCCGCGCATGGGTGTCGCCCTGGCGGCCGAGATCCACACGCTGTTCGCCAACTGCCGGTCGGCCGACGCCGAGACGAGGACCAGCGAGACGCTCCTGGCCGGTACCGACCTCCGCCTCGAGCCCGACATGCTGCGTGTGCTGGACTCCGCGCGCTGCTCGGAGGCTCTGGAGGCCGCCCTCGCGGACGTCGCCCGCCAGATCTTCGCGCCCCACGTGGTGGATGACCGGACGGCGCTGGAGCGGCGTGGCGGCGGCGGAGTGATCCTGCGCAACCTCGACGACGGTCGCGAGCGGGTGATCGGTGTCGATCGCCTGGCAGACGCCGTGGACGTGCGCAGCGAGCTGGAGCCGACGATCAGGGCCCGGCTGCTGGAGCACGACACGGTCCACCGGCGCTGGCTCAAGGCCGTCACCGAGTTCCTCGCCGCTAACGTCGAGCCCGACCTGGTGTTCAACCGGGCCGAGACGGCCGAGCGGGTGCAGGCGGCCGCCGCCCAGGTGGCGCCACGCTCCCAGGTGCTCAAGCGCGGCCAGATCCTGGTGCGGCGTGGCGATACCGTGACGCCGGCCGTGGCTCGCACGCTGAGGATGATGAGCCAAGAGCGCCGTGACTTCGCCCGCTACCCGGTCGTCGCCGGCGTGCTGCTGCTGGTGGGCCTGGTGGCATTCGGCTGGTGGCAGCTCATGTGGCGCCTCTCCACGCCGTTCGAACGTGCTCATCGCCTCTCGCTGGTGCTGCTGCTCACCGCCGTCTTCCTGCTCCTCGAGCGCTTCGGTTTGGCGTTGGCCACGGCGGTGGCCCTCAACAGCCAGGGGCAGGCGTTCTCGTCCCCGAGCGCCTACCTGTGGGCCCTGCCGCACGCCGCCGGCCCGGTGGTCGTCTTTCTCCTGCTGGGGTTGCAGCCGGCGGTGATCTTCGCCGTCTTCCAGGCGCTTCTGGTGGGGATCATGCTCGGCGGCGACTTCACCGCCGTCGTCTTCGCTCTGGCCTCGGGGCTGGCGGGCGCCCTGGCGGCCCAGCGCTGCAAGGATCGTGGGGTCTTTGCGCGCGTGGGTGTGGTGGTCGGGGGGGCGAACCTCGTGGTGTTCGGAATCCTCGCCCTCTACCGTGGCGAACCGGTATCACCCGCCAGCCTTGCGTTGGCGGGGGCATGCGCCCTGGTGGGCGGGCCGGTTGCGGTGGGGATCGCCGGGTTCCTCCTGCCGGCCTTGGAGGGGGCCTTCGGTATCACCACCGACCTGCGCCTCCTCGAGCTCTCGAACCAGAACCTGCCAATCCTCAAGCGGCTTTCGCTGGAGGCTCCGGGGACCTACCAGCACTCTCTTTCGGTGGGTAACCTGGCCGAGGCGGGCGCCGAGGCGGTGGGCGCCAACGGCCTTCTCCTGCGCGTGTGCTCGTACTATCACGACGTCGGCAAACTCAAGAAACCAGACTACTTCGTCGAGAACCAGCGGGGCCGCAACCCGCACGACGCGCTCTCACCGTCGATGTCGGCGCTGGTCATCATGAGCCACGTGAAGGAGGGCCTTGAGCTCGCGCGCAAGGCGCGTCTGCCGTTGCCGATCCGGCAGGCCATCGCCACCCACCACGGCACCAAGCTGATGCACTTCTTCTTCGAAAAGGCCAAGCAGCGCAGCGCACCCGAGACCGGCGAGGTGCGCGAGAGCGACTACCGCTACCCCGGGCCGCGGCCGCACACCAAGGAGCTCGGCATTCTCCTCTTGGCGGACGCGGTGGAGGCGGCCGCGCGCACCGTCGACCCGCCCACGCCGCACAAGCTCCAGGCGATGATCAACCGGATCGTCCAGGACGCGCTCGCCGACGGGCAGCTCGACGACACCGAGCTCACCTTCAAGGAGCTCGACCGCGTCGCCTCGGGGTTCATGTGGGTGCTGACGAACATGTTCCATCATCGGATCGACTACCCTGGCTTCGACTTCAACCGGAGGCAAGGAAAGCGTGACTCGGGTCAACATCTCCTGGGAACGAAGGCCGCAGGCGCCGACGGCTGACCGGCTCCGCCGGTTGGTCCGTACCGCACTGGGGCGCCTCGAGGTACCACCTGCCGAGGTCAACATCCTCATCACCGGCGATCCCCGGGTCCGTGCGCTGAATCAGAGCTACCGGGGGATCGACCGACCCACCGACGTGCTCTCGTTCACGGACGGCGACGAACTCCCCGACGGCCACCGCCTGCTCGGCGACATCGTCATCTCGCTGGACACCGCGCGCCGTCAGGCAGCGGCCGCCGGGCTCGATGAGGTCCGCGAGCTCGAGGAGCTGGTCCTTCACGGCGTGCTGCACCTGCTGGGCTGGGACCACACCGCCGATGATGGAGAGATGGAGCGGCTCGAGCTGCGGCTGCGTGAGGAGCTTCTGTCGTGACTCTCGACTTCGCAGGATGGCTCGTGCATCCCGTCACCCTGGCCCTGGCGGGGTTGGCGGTGGTGCTGCTCATGTTCACCCTCGAGGTTCTCCTGCACGGTCTCGGTCAGACGGGCAACGTGCGGTTCCAGGGGCTGCTCGACGATCATCCGCGGATCTTCCCGTTCGCCCAGGAAGCTCCCCTCCACCTCTCTCGGGTACTCGACGTGCTGCGCTGGCTGGAGATCGTCTGCGCGGGCCTCGTGTGGCTGGTGGTGCTCGTTTCCCCGGGGCTTCACGGCGGGATCGCGGTGGCGGTGGCCCTGGGAGTGACGCTCGTCGTCGTGCCGCTCGTCCGACTGGTGGCGGGACGTCTGACGGAAGAGGAGCAGATGGCGGTTCTCCTCCGTTTCGTGCGGCCCGTCCTGCTGCCGCTGGTGGCTCTGTCGGTGAGGGTGGCACCCTCGCTTCCCTCCAACGGCGACGACCACGAGGAGGAGGAGGACGAGGAGGAGGAGGTCTCCGAGCGTGAGCTTCGGGCCTTCCTGGCGGTGGGGGAGGCCGCCGGTATCTTCGAGGCCGAGGAGGCCCAGTTTCTCGAGTCCCTGGTGGAGTTCTTCGACACCACCGTACGGGAGGTGATGACACCGCGGACCGACATGGTTGCGGTGCCCGACACCGTCGCCTTCACCGAGCTGGTGGAGGTCTTCGCCAGCTCGCGCAAGAGTCGGGTGCCGGTGTACCACGACACCATCGACCGCATCGTCGGAGCGGTCAACGTGAAAGGCGTCGTGGAGCACCTGCAGCGGAACGAGGTGCCGGCGGTGGCCGGCCTGGTTCGCGAGGTCCTGGTGGTCCCGGAGGGGCGCAAGCTGGGCGAGCTGCTGCGCGACTTCCAGCGTCAGGCCCAGCAGCTGGCCATCGTCGTCGACGAGTACGGGGGGACCTCTGGTCTGGTGACGGTTGAGGACGTGGTGGAGGAGATCGTCGGCGAGATTCAGGACGAGCACGACGTGGAGGAGCCGCCCGATTGGGAAGCGCTGGGCGATCGAGTGTTCCGGCTCCAGGGGCGTGCCTCGCTAGAGGTCCTGGAAGAGCTCTTCGACGTGGAGGTGGACGACGATGTCGACACCGTGGGGGGCCTCGTATTCGCCCGTCACGGCACCGTTCCCGAGGCGGGGACGGTGGTCGCGGAACCGGGCCTCGGGCTGCGCTTCACGGTGGAGGAGGTCCAGGATCGTCGGGTGGTGAGCGTCACCGTCGAGCGCATGACCTCCGCGGCAGGGCCGGCTGGCGATGACTGAGGCAGCCCGTACCGGGCTCGTGGCGCTGGTGGGGAGACCCAACGCGGGCAAGAGCACGCTCCTCAACACTCTCATCGGCGACAAGGTGGCCATCGTCTCGGCGACGCCGCAGACCACCCGTAACCGCATCGTCGGGATCCTCACCGAGGCGCGCGGGCAGGCGGTGTTCTTCGACCTGCCCGGCGTCCACAGACCCCTTCACCGCCTGAACCAACGCATGATGCAGGACGTCCGCTCGGCGCTCGAGGAGGTGGACGTGGTGCTTCACCTGGTGGACGCGGCGGTTCCCTGGGGCGGGGGTGAGGAGTACCTGTTCGAGCTCCTCGCGCCGGTTCGCGCCGCGGTGATCGGTGTCCTCACCAAGGTCGACCTCGTGCGCCCCAAGGCCGGGCTCCTCCCGCTCATGGACGCCTATCGCCGGCGGCGGCCGGACAGCGAGCTGATCCCCGTCTCGTCGTTCACCGGGGAGGGTCTCGGGGAGCTCAGGGACGAGCTCTTCGCGCAGCTTCCGGAAGGGCCTCCCCTCTACCCGGAGGACGTGACCACCACGCAGACCGAGCGCTTCTTCGTCGCCGAAGTGGTTCGTGAGAAGCTCCTCAACCTCAGCCGCGACGAGCTCCCCTACACCACCGGTGTGATGGTGGAGCAGTTCAGCGAGGAGCCCGGGCTCCTGCACATCGACGCGGTGATCTTCGTGGAGCGTTCGAGCCAGAAGGGGATCGTCATCGGCAAGGGCGGGTCGCGCATCAAGGCCATCGGCCAGGCCGCACGCCAGGAGCTCGAGAGCATCCTCGGGACGCGGGTGTATCTCGGTCTCTTCGTCAAGGTCCACCCGCGCTGGCGTGAGGACGTTCAGGTGCTGGCGCAGATGGAGCCCGGCATGGCGGTCCTGGATGAGCTGGCGGACCTGGACGGGTTCACTGACGACGAGGAGGAGCCGTGACCCATCGGCCCACCGTCAAGGTGTTCACAGTCAACGGCTGCGCCGCCTGTGTGGCGCTCGTCGATGACTTCCGCCGCCGCGGCGTGGACTTCGAGGAGATCAACCTGTCGCAGAGCCCCGAACGCTTGGAGGAGCTGCGCGCCGCGAGCTGGGAGCATCGGCTGCCGGTGGTGGTCGACCACGAACGTGTGTCGATCGGGTTCTCGGGCCGCAGCAGCACGTTCACCGACCTCGGTCTCGAGTAGCCCGCCGCCCCCGCGCCCCAGCGATCTGCCGCTGCTGTTGCGGACGTACGCGTCATGGCGGCGTTCCTCCGCGGTCGCGCGCGGGCTGAGCGCATCGACGTGGGCTGCGCCTACTGCTCGAGGAGGTACGCGAAGACCAGCGGGGCGACGATGGATGCGTCGGACTCGATGATGAACTTGGGCGTGTCCGGGGCCAGCTTGCCCCACGTGATCTTCTCGTTGGGCACCGCCCCCGAGTACGACCCGTAGCTGGTGGTGGAGTCCGAGATCTGGCAGAAGTAGGCCCACATGGGCACGTCGTCGAGCTTGAGGTCCTGGTGCAGCATGGGCACGACGCAGATGGGGAAGTCGCCGGCGATGCCGCCGCCGATCTGGAAGAAGCCGACGGGGCGCCGCGGGGCGGTCTCGCGGTACCAGCGGGCGAGAGCGATCATGTACTCGATGCCGGTCTTGACCGTGCCCACCGCCGTGAAGTCGCCGGCGATGCAGTGAGCGGCGTAGATGTTGCCGAGAGTGGAGTCCTCCCAGCCGGGCACGAAGATGGGCAGGTCCTTCTCCGCCGCCGCCACCATCCAGCTGTCGCGCGGGTCGACCTGATAGTGCTGCTCGAGCGCCCCGGAGCGGATCACGCGGTAGAGGTACTCGTGCGGGAAGAAGCGCTCGCCGGCGCCGTCAGCGCGCTGCCACTCGGCGAGCACCGCCGCCTCGAGGCGGCGCATGGCCTCCTCCTCGGGGATGCAGGTGTCGGTGACGCGGTTGAGCTGGCGCTCGAGCAGCCCCTCCTCCTGGTCGGGGGTGAGATCACGGTAGTTGGGGACGCGCACGTAGTGGTCGTGCGCCACCAGGTTGAAGAGGTCCTCCTCGAGGTTGGCGCCGGTGCACGAAATGGCGTGGATCTTCCCGCGGCGGATCATCTCGGCCAGGGAGAGACCGAGCTCGGCGGTGCTCATGGCGCCCGCCATGGCCAGCAGCATGGTGCCGCCGTGGTCGAGGTGGGCCTGGTAGGCCTTGGTGGCGTCCATCATGGCGGCGGCGTTGAAGTGGCGGAAGTGGTGGTCCATGAAGCGGGACACGGGACCTTGAGCCATGCGAACCTCCAATGCGGGTCCGCAGGATGATAGCAGCCCCCGCCCGCCCACCCTGTGATGAGGTGATGAGGTCCGCTCGCCCGCGTTCCCTCGCGACGGAGCCCGGGAGCGGGGTCATCCCGGAGCAGGTGCCCTCCGGCGGGCGTGCCGTCCTTGGCGTCTTCCCTGGAGCGCCGTCTTCCTTTGTGGCGCGTCGGCGGGAAACGTCAAGGGGGGCAACCACGGCCTGTGGCGTTCGGAGAAGTGGCCACGAACGACCAGGGAGGCGACTTGGCGCTGGGGCCCGGGAGCGGCCTCATTGCCGTCCGCCGGCTCGTGTCGTCGCCGCTTCCGGGCCGCGCCGACGGGCCGCGGAGCCGCCCGGGAGCCGGTGCCGGTAGCATCAGCAATCTAGGCGCTGGCCGCGACGGGACCCGGAACCGGAGGCGTAGCAGCGCTACGTCGAGGATTCCGTCGCCGGGAGGAGCGCCGCGGCGGCTGGTGCATCCGCGGCCGCAGCAGAGGTTTGGGAAAGGCCGCGGGCTAGAAGAGCTCCAACGCTTCGATGTCGCCCTTGCCCTCGCGGACCAGCTCGGGTACCTGTCCCGAGAAGTCCACAACCGTCGATGGGGTGGGGGCGAGGGGGCCACCGTCCACCACCACGTCGATGCGGCCCTCGTAGCGCTCTTCGATCTCCACCGGGTCGTTGACGTAGGCATCGGCGACGTCGCGGATGGAGGTGGAGAGGAGCGGCTCGCCCACCGCGGCGAGGATCGCCAGAGCGATAGGGTTGTCGGGGATGCGGATGCCGATGGTCTTGCGCTTGCGCAGCATGATCTTCGGCACCTCGGGCGAGGCCTGGAAGATGAAGGTGTAGGGGCCGGGCAGCACCCGCTTGAGGAGACGGTAGGTGGGGGTGTCGAGGCTCCGTGTGTACTGCCCCACCTCCTGCATGTCTGCCATCAGCAGGGCGAGCGGCTTCTTGGGGTCGAGGTCCTTGAGGCTGTAGATCCGCTCGATGGCCTCTGGGTGGCTGATGGCACAGGTAATGCCGTACACCGTGTCGGTGGGCAGTACGGCAACGCCGCCGCGTTTGAGAACCTGGACGGCGCGCGCCACCAGCCAGGGCTCGGGTTCCCGCGGATCGATGGTGATCAGCACGGCTTTCGGTTATAGCCGGACTGTTCCCCATCGTCAACGTGCCGCGGAGGCTCGGTGGCCCTGTGCCCGCTCCCGGCGCTCATGCTCCCCGGTCAGCGGGGCCGCCGCCTTCTGCTGCAGCAGCTCCGCCTCCACGGCGGTGATCGGATCCTCCGGCACCGGCTGCTTCACCTCTCGAGTATCTCTCTGCTCACGAGGTTGTTACACCCCCGCTGGGGTCGGGACCGCATCCGGGACTGATGGCCGAGCCCGCTGCGGAGCAGGTGTCCTCCGCCGGACGTGCCGTCCATGACGTCTTCCCCACAGCGCTTCCTCACGTGGAGCGCGTCCGCGGGACACGTCATGGGGGGCAATCACGGCCCGTTGCGTCCGGAGCACCGGCTCAGAACGACGAGGCAGGCGACTCGGCGCTCGGGTCCGGGGCGGCCTCGATGCCGTCTGGCAGCTCGGGCCGCCGTCGCCACCGGACCCGCGCCGACGGGCGGCGGAGCCGCCCGGGAGCCGGTGTCGGGAGCATCAGGACCCTGGGCGGTCGCCGGGACCGGGGACCGCGTCCGGGGCCGGGACAGGGACCGCGACCGAGGCCGCGGCCGGGGCAGTGATCGGGGACCGGGGCTGAGGCGGGGTCCGGCAGGGCGGGCGAAACGTCTCCGGTTTTCCGTTTCCCGCCTTCCCTACTTCCAGTGCCCCTTCACCCACTCCTCGGTCTCGGGCAGGCCGCCCTGGAGGACGAGGTAGCCGTTGTGGGGCTCGCGCTCAGTGATCTCGTGGTTCACCGGCTCGCGCATCCGCCGCATGACCTCCTCGTGGTCGTCGGTGTGGCCCAGCACCCAGCCGAGCTTCATCAGCGCGGTCTCGGGGAGCATGTTGTCCAGCGGCACCACGCCAAGGTCCATGAGGTCGCGGCCGGTGTCGTAGACGTACATCTGGGCGTAGCCCCACAGGGTCTGCACCGTCATCACCACGTGCACACCCTGGGCGACGGCGCGCTTGAGGGCCGGGTAGAGGGGCTTGTTGACGTGGCCGAGGCCGGTGCCGGCGATGACGATACCCCGGTAGCCCTTCTCCACCAGCGCATCCACCAGGTCCGGCTTCATTCCGGGGTAGTAGTAGAGGATGGTGACGTGGTCGTCGTACAGCGGGTCGACGACCACCTGGCGGGAGCGGTCGCGGGGCAGGTAGTCGTCGGTGAGGAGCCGGAACTCGTCCCGGCTCACCATGCACATGGGGATGTCGCCGATGGTGCGGAAGGTGGAGCGGTAGGAGCTGTGCATCTTGCGGCAGCGGGTGCCGCGGTGGAGGAGACCGTAGCGGTCGGAGGTGGGTCCGAACATGCAGATCTGGACCTCGGCGATCGCGCCTTCGGCGGCCGCCCGCACCGCGTGGATCAGGTTCAGCGCCGCATCCGACGAGGGCCGGTCGGAGCTGCGCTGGCTGCCCACCAGCACGATGGGCACCGGGCTGCTCTGCACCATGAAGCTGAGCACGGCGGCCGTGTGGCCCATGGTGTCGGTGCCGTGGCCGATGACGATGCCGTCGGCGCCGGCTGCGATCTGCTCGCCCACCGCCTGCGCGAGGGTCGCATACTCGGGCCAGCTCATGTTCTCCGAGAAGACTCCGAAAATCTTGAGCGTGGTGAGGTTGCAGAGGTCGGCCAGCTCCGGGACGGCGCCGTAGAGCTCGCCGGGCGTGAACGCCGGGATCACTGCGCCGGTGCGGTAGTCGAGACGCGAGGCAATGGTCCCGCCGGTCCCCAAAAGGGTCACAGAGGGCAGGTCGGGGCTCCGGGGGAACTCCTTCTCGGGGATCTTGTAGACCGCCTCCTTGTAGCCCACCTCGCGGACGCTGGCGACGCGGTCCACGTGGACGCCGACGTTGTAGCCGGTCTTGAGCTTGAGGACCACGTGGACATCGTCGGAGGTCTCCGAGCGCGGCAGGATGACCCCTTCGAAGACGCTGCCCGCGGTGTTCACCAGCTCGACGTCGGACCACACGCGGACACCCCACGCGGCGAGGCGCTCCCGCGCCAGCCCGCGGTACCCTTTGAGCGGATCGTCGCTGGGCTGCGTCATGCTCCCTCCGTTGCCCGGGTGATGCTGCCGGCCACGTCGTGGGCGCCCACCCTGCCGCGCAGCCCCGTCATGGCCCGGCCCATGAGGAAGCGTCGGCGCTGGTCGACGGTGCCGTCGGGGTAGTCGGGGTGGACGTCGGCCGCCAGCTCGGCCACCTCCGCGCGCCAACCCGGCGGCTCGCGGTGGAGACCGAGGCGGCGCACAACGTCGGCCACCGGCTCCTCCGGCGTAGCCGCCATCGCCTCCGCCAGGTGTCGCCAGGCCTGCCACAGCACCGGGCGCGCGGCGGCGGTGCGGAAGAGCTCGACCCAGCGTGCCGCCGGGACGCCGTCCACCGCGACGCCGGCGCGGCGCAGCCCCTTGAGACGCTCGCCGAACCAGAAGCAGGCCCGCCGCAGGTCGGCGTCAGCTGACTCCACCACCTCGTCCACCAGGCGGGCGCCGCCACGGCGGATGAGGTAGCGGGTGGTGCTGTCGGGTACCCGAGCGGCGCGGTAACGCGCCTCCCGCTGCCACGGCGGCTCGGGCAAGGTCACCTGCAGCCGCTCCACCCGCTCGCGCTCCACCGCCTGGGGTGGGCTGTCGGTATCGGGGTACATGCGATCGGGGCCGGGGAGGATGCGCTCGAAGTCGGTGCTGCCGTCGGCAAAGGGCTGCCGGGTCTCGTGGGGCACGCCGTCCACCGCGTCGCGGTAGCGGATGAGAATCTCCTCGGCCGCGGTGACGGTATCGTCCTCGGCGCCCCAGACCACCACCACCGCGTCGTCGTCGGCGGCGCCGATCCGGCGGCGCAGGCGATCGAGCTCCTGCTTGGAGCCCTCGTAGTCGGGCCACTTCTCGGAGTGCAGGAGGATCGGTTGCTGGTCCAGGGTGGCGATGACGCGGACGCGCCCCGCCAGCTCGTGGGCGAAGGTCAGGCCCGGCTGGGTGGGCCACCCGAGGGTTCCGGCGAGGCCGGGCAGACGCACCGCGCGCACCGTGAACGGCCCGTGGCCGCGCTCGAAGCCGGGCCTCCTTCGGCTCTCGCGGACGAAATGCTCCCAGGCGTCGTGGCGCAGCTGGGAGTACGCCGAGGTTGTGAACAGCGAGGTGACGTCGATGTGCGCCAAGGCCACGTCGGCGGGCTCCGAGAGGCCGCGGCGGTGCAGCTCGGCGGCGAGGCGCAGGAGGTTCACCTGGCGGATCGCCTCGCCGTGCACCAGGCGCCTGGCCCACCACGCCTGCGGCACACCCTTGATCTCCACCCGGCGGCCGCCCCGCACCGAAACGTTGACGTCCTGGCGGCTTGCCCCCAGACCCACGCGCACGTGACCGGTGGAGCGGCACACCCGGCCCACCAGCAGGATCGCCTCCTCCACCTCCTCGGGCGTGTGGAGCTCGGGGGCGGTGACGGTCTCGATGAGGGGCATGCCCAGGCGGTCGGCGCGCCAGACGATGAGGTGACCGATATCCGAGACCTCGCGGCAGCTGTCCTCCTCGACGCTCACCTGAGTGATGTGGATCTCGCGGCCGCGGAATGGCAGGCGGCCGTTGACGCCGACGATGGCGGTGCGCTGGAAGCCGGTGGGGATCGAGCCGTCGAGGTACTGCTTGCGGGCGATGTGAACCTCGTCGACGATGTCGCAGCCGAGCATCAGACACTGCTCGATGGCGATGTCCAGGGCCTGCTGGTTGAGCAGGAAGGGGGGCGTGTCGTCCATCTCGTAGGTGCAGACGTTGGACGTGTCCAGCAGGTAGATGATGTTCTTCTTGGTCTTGAACTCCATGAGGGCGGTGCCGTCGTATTCGCCGAGCTCGGAGAGCGTGGGACGCATGTGGCGCAGCACGGCCCCGTCGTAGCCGGTCGTGTAGCGACCGGCCGGGCAGTGGCAGAACATCTTGCGTTCGGTGAGGAGCTGCTGGTGCACCTCGAGGCCGGCCATGAGCCCGACCTCGGCGTAGTCGATCGATTGCTCCACAGGGCCTACCCTCCCGCCGCAGCCGCGCCGCAGCCGGCCGATGATAGCAGGGGCGGTGTCCGGGGCCGCGACCGGGGCCGTGACCGGGGCCCGGTGCCGGGAGCATCAGAAACCGGGCCTGGGGCCGAGGAAGACGCCCGCGTCAGGGGCGTCCGTCGCCGCCTCCAGCCCCGATCAGCCGAAGTAGTTCGAGAGGTCGATGGAGTCGTCGCGCAGCCGGCTTGGTGGGCCGTCCAGGTAGTTGTGCTCGCATCCGTACTCGAGCAGCGCCCGCTCCAGCAGCCTCCGACCGCGGTAGAGGCGTGACATGACGGTGCCCAGCGGCACGTCCGTGACGGCCGCGATCTCCTTGTAGGAGAGGCCCTGGAGGTCGGCGAGGGCCACCACGATCTTGTACTTGTGAGGGAGGTCCATGAGCGCCTCACGCACACCGCCGTCGATCTCGGAGCTCAGGTAGCTGACCTCGGGGTTGTCGGGATCGATGTCGGCCTTCTCCGCAATGGCGTCCTCAAGGCCCTCGCGGACCTCGTCGAAGTCGATGCTGCGCGGGCGCAGCTTCTTCTTGCGGTAGTTGTTGATGAAGCTGTTCTTCATGATCCTGAACAGCCAGGCGCGGAGATTGGTGCCCTCGGTGTACCGCTCGTAGTACTTCCAGGCCTTGAGATAGGTCTCCTGGAGGAGGTCCTCGGCGTCTTCGAGGGAGCGCGTCATCCGAAGCGCGGTCTTGTAGAGCTGCCTGCGATAGGGCAGCTCGCCCGATGTGAAGTCCCAATGCGTCGGAGCCATGTCGTGGTTATTCATGTCTATATAAATTCTAGCTATTGCGAAAATATTCCTGGACAGTGGGCACTAGGAACAGAGGGCGGTCAGGTCGGACCGTCGCTGTCCAGCTGTGAGGTCGGCGTCCGCGGGGTGTCCGGCCGGGTGACGGCATGCGGGGACGGCGGGGGACTGGTGGTCACCGGTGGACGCCGGGGGAGACCGAGAGTGGCCGCACGAGCAAGCAGACGGATGGCGAGGTCGTGGGTTGCTACGCGCGCCAGGAGCGAGCGCACCATCCGCACGCTACGGCGCGAGATCTTCACCTGGGCTCCGCTGCTGAAGTCCGGGTTGCGGGCGATTCTGCGCAGGGTGAGCAGCGCCATCCCCACCGCCCACAGACAGAAGATGCGGATGCCGGTCTCACTGCGGGGCACCAGCAGGCTGTACGCCACCGCGTCGTCGAGGTGGCCGCGGGCCTTGCGCACGAGAGCCCGCATCACCGACCGGTAAGCCTCGTGGTTGTGGTGGCTGGCGAGCTCGTGCAGGTCGTACCCCGCAGCCGCGAAGCGGTCGCGGGGCAGCCAACAGGCGCCGCGCTGCTCGTCCTCCCAGATGTCCTTGAGGATATTGGTGAGCTGCAGCCCTTCGCCGAAGGACACCGCGAGGGCCATGAGCTCGTCGCGGTGGGGCGCCATGGCGGGGGAGTGGAGGCAGAAGAGCTCGGTGAGCATCTCGCCCACGACTCCGGCCACGTGGTAGCAGTAGCGGTCGAGCTCGGCGTCGTCGGCGAGCCCGAGCCCGGCCCGGCTCTCCTGGAACTCGGCCATTCCCTCGGCCATGATGCGGACACAGCGCTCGATGGCGTCCCGTTGCGCGGGGACGAAGCTCGACGTGATGGCCAGAACGTCCTCGGCGCGCTCCACCAGCTCCCGTTCGCCGGCCATGGTCGCGTCGGTGAGCTGCGGTGCGAGGCGGGCGGCAAAGGGGCCGGCCGGAGCCCGTCCGCAGACCACCTCCTGAAAGCGGTCGCAGAGCTCGCGCTTCTCGGGTGGTGTAAGGCCCGGCTCGTCCTCGATCGTGTCCACCAGCCGGCACAGCAGGTAGGCGTTGGCGACGATCCGCGCGAGGTCGGCGGGGAGCTCGGGGATGGTGAGCGCGAACGTGCGCGACACCTTCTCGAGGAGGCGTACCTGCAGCGCATCGTCCTCCGCCTCGCGGGCGGGGGAGTCGGCGAACGGAGGGTTCATGCGGCTCGTCATTGTCGCTACGGGCCCGGGCTGCCGGCACCGCGTTCCCCAGTGTACGCCACCGTTGGAGGCAGCTCAGGTACCGCCGACATCAGGGGCGCAACGCGCGGTGCCGCGGTGGCATTCTCATCCAGGTGTGGCGCTCGAGCCGTGGGTTCCGAGCACGCAGACGGTGTCGCCGAGCACACCCTCCACGTACAGGGTCTGCACCAGCACGACCAGGACGACCACCAGCGGCGTGGCCAGGAGGACGCCGAGGAGCCCACCCACCAGACCGAGGAGGACCTGCATGGCGAGCAGAACTGCCGGCGGCATCGAGACAGCACGCTTCTGGATGACGGGAACGATGACGTAGCCTTCCAGGAGGTGCACGGTGGTGAACACGAAGAGCACGGCGAGAGCCATCTGTGGGCTGGCGGCGAAGCCGATGATCAGCGCCGGTACCGCCGACACGAAGGTCCCGATGTAAGGCACGAAGAAGAGCACCCCGGCGATGAGCCCCAGCGGAACCGCGAGGGGCACGCCCACCACCGCCAGGCCGATGGTGGTGAGGGTGCCGAGGAGCAGCATGGACGAGAAGCGCCCCGCCAGCCACCAGCGCAGGGCGTGACCGAGGGCCGCGAGCACCTCACGAGCACGCGGGCGACTGGCCATGGGAACCAGCCGGAGCCCGTTCTCCAGGTAGAGGCTCGGGTCGGCGGCGACGTACAGGCCGATGAAGAGAATGATCAGGGTGGCGGCGACGGTGGACACGGCGAGGGAGAAGAAGTCGGTGATCCGTCCCAGCAGGCCGGATCCCATGAGGGCGTGGGGCAGGCGACTGGCGGCATCCTGGACGACGGCGCGACCCCAGGAGGTCTGCATGAGCGAGTCGCGAATCGAGTTCAGGGCACTGGGGATCTCCTGGCTGAGCAGCTCGAACTGGTGCACGAGGCGCGGTCCCACAAGCCAGCCAGCAAGACACGCCAGTGCGGTGAGAAGCACGATCACGACGACGAGGCAGATCCGGTAGGGAATGACCGAGTGACGCGTCAGAAAGCCGGCGAGGCTCGCCAGGAGGACGGCCAGCAGGAGGCCGGCGAAGACAAGCAGGAGGAAATGGAGCACATAAACGAGGAGGCCTGTGGCAAGGATCACTGCCACCGTGACGATGGTGGCGACGAACGCGTTGCGGGCGGTCTTGTGCGCGTTGGAGCTTGACTCCTGGGGCATGTGCGATGGCTCTCCCCGACATGCAACCCGCCCGAAGTGTGATGCATTCTGCAGCAGCTGCACGGCGCTGGAGGTGCTATCGTGGAGCGCGCCGGAAAGCGGCGAAGGCGCCGATGCCGCACCACCGCTCCGGGCATGAATCCCACCCGACGAGTCGAGAGGTCCATGGCGAGGAAGCAGGTCGCGTACGACGAGAAGGCCATCAAGACGCTGGATGCGCTCGAGCACATCCGGTTGCGCACCGGCATGTACATCGGGCGCATCGGTGACGGCTCGAACCCGGCCGACGGCATCTACGTGATGCTCAAGGAGGTCATCGACAACTCGGTGGACGAGTTCATCATGGGCCACGGCCGGCGCATCGAGATCAGCCGGGAGGGACCGCAGGTGACGGTGCGCGACTACGGAAGGGGCATCCCTCTCGGCAAGGTCGTGGACTGCGTGTCCAAGATCAACACCGGCGGCAAGTACAACGACGACGTTTTCCAGTTCTCGGTGGGCCTCAACGGAGTGGGCAACAAGGCGGTGAACGCCCTCTCCTCGGAGTTCGAGGTGGTGAGCTGGCGGGAGGGCCGCTTCAAGCGCGCGCTGTTCGAGCGGGGCAGGCTGCAGAAGGAAGGTCAGGGCCGCGAGGAGAAGGCCGCCACCGGGACCCTCATCCGCTTCGAGCCCGACCTGGAGATCTTCAAGCAGTACGAGTGGCGCGAAGAGTTCATCGAGCACCGGCTGCGCTACTACGCCTACCTCAACAGCGGCCTCACCCTCATCTACAACGGCCAGCGTTTCGTCTCCAGCCGCGGCCTCGCCGACCTGCTCGAGGACGAGATCGGCGAGGAGCCGACCCTCTACGACGTCGTCCACTGCCGGCAGGACCGGCTGGAGTTCGCCTTCACCCACACGCAGGCTTACGGCGAGAGCTACTTCAGCTTCGTCAACGGGCAGTACACCAACGACGGCGGCACCCACCAGAGCGCCTTCCGCGAAGGCCTGCTCAAGGGCGTCAACGAGTTCGCCAAGCACGCCTTCGCGGGGGAGGACGTGCGCGACGGCCTGGTGGGGGCGGTGGCAATCAAGGTCCAGGATCCGGTGTTCGAGTCCCAGACCAAGAACAAGCTGGGCTCCACCGAGGTGCGCTCGTGGATCGTCCAGGCGGTGCGCGAGCAGGTCGTGCTCTGGCTGCACAAGAACTCGGAGGCGGCGGAGCGGCTGCTGGACAAGGTCCGCACCAACGAGCGCGTGCGCCGGGAGCTGGCATCCATCAAGAAGGAGGCGCGCGAGCGCGCCAAGAAGGTCGCGATCCGCATTCCCAAGCTCATCGACTGCAAGGTCCACCTCACCGACGACCACGCGCGCCGCGAGGAGACGACCATCTACCTCACCGAGGGCGACTCGGCGGGCGGCGCCATGGTCCAGTCGCGCGACGTCCAGACTCAGGCCATCTACTCGCTCAAGGGCAAGCCGCTGAACACCTACGGGCTCGGCCGCGAGGCGGTGTACAAGAACGAGGAGCTCTACAACATCATGCGCGCCCTGGGCATCGAGGACAGCGTGGAGGGGCTGCGCTACCAGCGCGTCGTGTTGGCCACCGACGCCGACGTCGACGGCATGCACATCCGCAACCTCCTGCTCACCTACTTCCTGCGCTACTTCGAGGACCTCGTCGTCAAGAACCACGTCTTCATCCTCGAGACCCCGCTGTTCAGGGTGCGCAACCGGGGGGAGACTGTCTACTGCTACTCCGAGGCCGAGCGCGACGCCGCTGCCGCGCGCATGAAGAAGCCAGAGATCACCCGCTTCAAGGGCCTCGGCGAGATCAGCCCCGGCGAGTTCAAGCAGTTCATCGTCGACGACGATCGCCTGGTGCCGGTGACTGTGCGCTCCATGGGCGAGGTCAAGCAGGCCCTCGACTTCTACATGGGCAAGAACACGCCGGCGCGGCGCGACTTCATCGTCGAGAACCTCGTGATGGATGTGACGTGAGGGGCGCGGGTAGGCCGGCATGATGACCACCCTCGAGCCCATCATGGGCCGCAACTTCATCGAGTACGCCAGCTACGTCATCGTCGACCGGGCGATTCCCGAGCTGCGCGACGGCTTCAAGCCGGTGCAGCGGCGCATCATGGCGACTCTCGACCACATGGACGACGGCTCCTTCCACAAGGTCGCCAACGTCATCGGTGAGACCATGAAGCTGCACCCCCACGGCGACGCCTCCATCGGCGACGCCCTGGTGGTGCTCGCCACCAAGGGCTACTTCATCGAGACCCAGGGCAACTTCGGCAACCCGGTCACCGGTCACGCGGCGGCGGCGCCCCGCTACATCGAGTGCCGGCTCTCGCCGCTGGCGCGGGAGACCCTGTTCAAGCGCGCCCTGACCGAGTTTGCGCCCTCCTACGACGGCCGCAACCGCGAGCCGGTGTGCCTGCCGGCCAAGCTGCCGGTGGTGCTGCTCCTGGGTACCGAGGGGATCGCGGTGGGGATGTCGACGCGCATCCTGCCGCACAACCTGGGCGAGCTGCTGCGGGCGCAGGTGGCGATCCTGCGCAAGCAGGAGGCGACGGTGGTGCCGGACTTCCCTACCGGTGGCCTCATGGACGTGTCGGAGTACTCCGACGGGCGTGGCAAGGTCAAGGTGCGAGCGCGCATCGAGCGCCGGGACGACAAGACCATCGTGATCCGCGAGGTCCCGTACTCCACCACCACCGAGAGCCTCATCGCCTCCATCGAGGCGGCGGCCCAGAAAGGCAAGGTGAAGGTCGCGTCCATCAACGACTTCACCACCGACCGGGTGGAGATCGAGATCGGCCTGCCGCGGGGCGTCTATGCCGACGAAGTGATCCCACAGCTCTACGCCTACACCGACTGCGAGGTGTCGATCTCCTCCAACATCGTGCTGATCCGCGAGCGCCGCCCGGTGGAGATGACGGTCTCCGAGGCGCTCGCCTTCCTCACTGACCAGCTGCGCGAGCAGATCCGCGCCGAGCTGGAGCTGGAGCTCTCAGAGCTCACCGACCGCCGCCACTGGCTGAGCCTCGAGCGGATCTTCATCGAGAATCGCATCTACAGCCGCATCGAGGAGGCCGAGACCGAGGAGCGTGTCTACTCCGAGGTGCACGAGGGCCTTGCGCCCTTCCGTCCGCAGCTGGAACGGGACATCACGGACGACGATGTGACCCGTCTGCTGGCCATTCCCATCCGCCGGATCTCGCGCTTCGACCTCGACAAGAACCGCCGCGACATCGCCACCGTGGAGGCAGCGCGGGAGAAGGCGGTCAAGCGGCTCAAGGCCCTCACCAAGACCGCCATCGCCTACCTGGAAGGTCTGCTGGAAAAGTACGGCGAGCAGTATCCCCGCCGCACCGAGGTCGCCGGCTTCGAGACCGTGGACGTGCGTGACGTGGCGGTGGCCGACATCAAGCTCTCTTACGACCCCGACACCGGCTTCTTCGGCTCCGACGTCAAGGGCACCAGGTACCAGATGACGGTGAGCGAGTTCGACCGCCTCCTCGTCGTCACCTCAGACGGCGTCTACCGCGTCATCGGCCCCGAGGAGAAGGTGCTCATCCCCGGCAAGGTGCTCCACCTCGACCGCTTCGACCAGGACGAGGGTGCGAGGTTCACCGTCGTGTATCGCGACTCCGACCGCAACGCCTTCGCCAAGAAGGTGCACATCAGGGCGTTCATCCGGGACCGCGAGTACGAGCTCGTCAAGGATCGCCAGGGGCGAGTCGACATGCTCCTGCCCGGCGATGCCGCCGACCTCCTTCACCTCGACTTCGTGCCCGCCAAGCGCCAGCGCGTGCACAACGCGACCTTCGACCTCGGCAGCCTGGAGTACTCCGGCATCAGCACCCGCGGCACTCGCATGGCGCCCAAGCCAGTGGCTCGCATCAAGCGGCTGAAGCGGAGTGCTGCCGACCAGAACGGGGGCGAGGAGCCTGACATCCCCGAGCCAGCCCCGCGCGAGCAGGACGCCGCGGTGAGGGACGCCAAGGTCGGCGACAACGGGCAGGTCCGGCTGTTTGACGACGAGTAGGACGCCGGCCGCACGAGGCGAGTTCGCGTCCCCCTTGTGATCCGCGAGGCGGAGAGTCCTCCGGTGCAGTCGCCGGCCGCTTCGCGGCCACGGCGGCGGACCAAGGGCTCGGATGTACGCGGGCGTGCCCCGACCCTTTGGCTCGCCACCGACGCGGCTGACGCCGCTCGGCGCCCGCACGGCCATGGGATCCCCGGGCAAGCTGTCCGGTTCTCTGACCAGGAGCTCCTTGCTGAAACATCCCGCCCCGCCGCCCCCCACCCGGCCACCCTTGGAGAACGCGCCCAGCTGCGCGGAGCACGCTCTCCAAGGGGCGGGAAAGAGGGTTGGGTGCTCCCGGGCCGAAGCGGGAGGGCTCCGTCGGGGGGCCGGAGCACGCCGCGCGAGCCGCGGTCAGAGCTCCACCTCGGCGCCGAGCTCGATGGCGCGGTTGTGGGGAATGCCGAAGAACGAGGTTGGCGCCAGCGCGTTGCGCGACATGAACGCGAACAGCTTGGCGCGCCACGCCGAGAGCCCGGTCCAGCGCGACGGGACCAGGGTCTCCCGTCCGAGGTAGTACGAGGCCTCTTGCGGGTCGACCTCGAGCCCGTGCTCGGCGCACATGCGCAGCACCGCCGGCACGTCGGGGCTCTGCATGAAGCCGTAGTGGGCGACGACGCGGTAGATCCCCGCGGCCAGCTCGGATGCCTCCACCCGCTCGCTTCTCGGGACCCACGGCCGATCCTCGTTCGCGACTGTCACCACCAGGACCTGCTCGTGCAGCACCTTGTTGTGCTTGATGTGATGGAGCAGGGCCGTGGGGGTGGTGTCCAAGGAACCCGAGAGGAACACCGCCGTGCCGTCCACACGCTGCAGCTCCTGTGCCGCGAGGATGTCCACGAGGTCGGCCAGCGGCATCTGGTCTGTGCGCAGTCTGTCGGCGAGAATCGTCCGCCCCCGCGACCAGGTGGACATGAGGGTGAAGATGACGGCCGCCACCGCCAGCGGGAACCAGCCGCCCTGGTCCACCTTGAGCATGTTGGCAGCGAAGAAAGCGAGGTCGGGCACGAGGAAAAAGACGGTCACCGCGCCGGCCGCGAGGCGACTCCAGCCCCACAGCCGCCGCGCCACCACGAAGGCCAGGAGTGTGGTGATGACCATGGTCGTGGTGACCGCCACACCGTAGGCCGCAGCGAGGTTGGTTGAGCGCTTGAATGCCACCACCAGGCTGATGGTCACGGTCATGAGAGCCCAGTTCACGGCCGGCATGTAGACCTGGCCGATCTCCTCGGCCGAGGTGTGCTCGATCTTCATGCGCGGGCTGTAGCCCAGCTGGATCGCTTGCCGGGTGAGGGAGAACGCCCCCGAGATGATGGCCTGGGAGGCGATCACCGTGGCGAGAGTGGCGAGTAGGACCAGAGGGTAGGTGGCCCAGCCGGGAGCCAGCAGGTAGAACGGGCTGCGGACGACATCGGTGTCGGCCATGAGCAGCGCGCCCTGACCGTAGTAGTTGAGCAGGAGCGCTGGCAGCACCAGGGTGAACCACGCGAGGCGGATGGGTCGCTTGCCGAAATGGCCGATGTCGGCGTACAGCGCTTCGCCGCCGGTGACCACCAGGAACACGGCTCCGAGCACGGCAAAGCCCGCGAAGCCGTTGTGCGTCAGGGCGGCGACGGCGTGGGAGGGGTCGAGGGCGTGCAGGACGTCGGGATTCCGGACGATGCCGCTGAGTCCCAGGGCAGCGATGACGACGAACCACACACCCATGACCGGTCCGAAGACCGCGCCCACGCCGCGTGTGCCGCGCCTTTGCAGGACGAAGAGCCCGAGGAGGATGGCGATTGTGACAGGGATGACGAACGGCTTGAATGCGGTGGTGGCGACCTCGAGGCCCTCAACCGCGGAGAGCACCGAGATGGCCGGCGTGATGGTGCCGTCGCCGTACAGGAGTGCCGCGCCGAACAGACCCATGGCGACCAGCGGCCAGCTGCGCCCCCGGTGGCGTTCGTCTCCGGGGTGAATCAGGGCCATGAGGGCGAGGATGCCGCCCTCGCCGCGGTTGTCGGCGCGCATGACGTAGCCGAGGTACTTCACCGAGATGACGATGACGAGCGACCAGGTGATGAGCGAGAGCACGCCGAGGACGTTGGCCGGCGTCACGGGTACCGGGTGGCTGCCATGGAAGCACTCGCGGACGGCGTAGAGCGGGCTCGTCCCGATGTCGCCGTAAACCACGCCGAGGGCGGTGAGCGCGAGAACGCCCAGCCGGCGTCCCTCCGGCGGCGTGCGCTCGTCGCCGGCGGCGGGCTCCAGGATGTCGGAGAGGACCTTCATGCGGCTCCGTCCCCGCCCGCGCGGCGGGCGGCGTCTGGAAACAACACCGGAGGTCGACGGTCCGTTCCGGACGTCCCCGGGGCCGGGCGGCCCCGGGGACGGGCAGTCAGCTCAGCTTTGCACGCCGTTGCCGCGACGCCGGGCGAAGTGGCCCAGGGTGAGGCACACGAGGCTCGCTCCGGCGGTCACCACGCCGACGATGAGGTAGGTGCGGCCGTCGCCGTGGCCGCCCATCACTAGGGGGATGAGGGAGAAACAGAGCAGCGTCCAGCCGATGACGGTGACCGGCGGGGTCGTAGTTTCCGTTGATTCCGGAGCGATGGGAGCTGTCTGATTGGTCATTACATACTCCTCGCGCGCTTCAGCGCGTCGTCAGGTTCGGATCTCTTTGTGTGAGCTTTCTGCGGAGACCTCAGACGACGGTGGTGGGCGGAGGGGGGCGCGGGAGCAGGCAGCTCCCGGCGGGTCTTTCCGAGGGCCGAGTCGTCAATCGAGGGAGGAGTGGGCGGCGCGCAGCAACGACCCGGGCACGGGGGTGCACGGCTGGCACACCCTGAGCGGTTGCAGCGGGCAGAGGATCGCGGCGCACGGTTGACGCACCATCGCAGCAGGCGTCGGGGGGCGGAGTCTCGACCGCGACAGGTGGGGTCTCGAGGGGTGTGCCCAGCGGGCCCAGCCCCGCAGCGCCCATGGGCACCGCGAGGGGTATCATCGTGCCACTCGAGCCCACCACCAGGGCCAGGACGAGCGCCGGGACGCAGCTCCAGCCTCGTCTCAGGCGGTCGGGCCGGCCGGCGTCGCTACGCTCGTCACGCACGATCATGAAATTTAGATCCGGCCTGTGGTTTTTGCAAGCCCCGCCGCGGCGAGCAGCGACTCGAACGAGCGGCCCGTCTCCCACACCGCGGTGAGGGTCGGCGTCCCGGCAAAGCCAGGGAACTTACCTACCTCCAGGCGGTTACAGTCGAGCAGCATGGGAGGGTCGAGTACGTCGGGCTCGTAGCGCGGTCTCTGCCCGTAGATCCGGTCACCGACGATCGGTAGGACGGCGTGGGCGAGCAGCACCCGGATCTGGTGCTTGCGGCCCCCCATGGGCCGGACGCGCAGCATCACCAGCCGGTCGCGACGGTCCACCACCTGCAGCGCGATCCGGGCGTTGTCCGGGTGATCCGGGAGCACCGCCTGGCGCCACCACGCCGCGGGGTCGCGGGCCACGTGCCCGGCGAGGGTGGCGGGCACCTCCCGTCCGCCGGCGTTCTCGCACACGGCCAGATACTCCTTGGCGACCCGCACCGCGCCGTCCTGGAACAGGCGGCCGAAGTGCCCGCGCGAGCGCAGCTGAGCCGACAGCACAACCAGGCCCGACGTGTCCTTGTCGATCCGGTGGAGCGGCGCCAGCTGGGGGTTGCCGGTGGCCTCCACGAGGAGCTGGAGAAGGCAGTGACGCACGTAAGCCCCCGCCGGAGTCACCGGCAGGAAGGGTGGCTTGTCCACGACCAGGAGGTGCTCGTCAGCGTGGACGATCCGCCAGTCGGTGCGCACCGGCGGCTCGTGCTCAACCTCGCGGCGGTAGTGCACTTCGAGGAGGGGTCGGTACCGCTCGTCAGGGGCCACCGGCCCCGCGGCGGTGAACACCTTGCCTTCCGCGAAACGGCGCCGCCAGATCTCGGCGGGGATGTGGGGGAAGCGCACGAGGAAGAAGTCGAAGATGGTGGCCACACCGGGGGGCGCCTGCGTTGGGAGTGTGACGGTGCTCGGTGGCGGCTCCACGGTCAGCTCGTCAGAAGACGAGAAACAGGAGGACGCTCGCCGCCGCCGTTGCGGCGAGCAGGGCGAACGCCTCGACCCCGGCACGGCGGTCACCGAAGACGACGGCGTAGATCCCCTTCATGACGTTGTTGGCGGCGGTGGCCACGACGATGGCGAGGGCCGCGGTGGAGGCGTCGAGCCCGTGGCCGAGGTACTGGGTGAGGCCAAGGATGAACGGGTCCACGTCGGCGGCGCCCATGACCCCGGCGAAGATCAGGAGACCGGTGCCGCCGAACTGTTGGGCGACGAGGCGGGTGATCACCAGCACCACGAGGAAGATCGCCGCGAAGATGAAGGCCGAGCTGAGCTCGAGGGGGTTGCCGCTCGGGGTGCTGCCCTCGGCGTTCTCGCCGTCCCCCGGCGAGCGCTGCACCAGCAGCGCGCCGACGCCGGCGGCGGCCAGACCGAGCCCCCAGAACAGCCAGCTGAGGCGGCTCGCGAGGAGCGGAGCGAAGAGCAGCACGAGGATCCACACGCGGATGTACATCACCCCGCTGGCGGCCAGCACCGCGCCCGCCACAGCGGTGCTGCGGTGCTTGTCGTGGCGAGACTTGCGGGCGAGGACGACGGTGGTGGCGGTGGACGAGTAGGCGCCGCCCGCGAGGCCGGTGACGAGGAGGCCGTGATGGCCGCTCAGGCGCAGCTGGAGGAGGTAGCTGAGGTACGACACGCCGCTCACCGCAACCACCACGAGCCAGATCTTGAAGGGGTTGATCTCGAACGCGGTGAAGGTGTGGTTCGGCACCACCGGTAGGATCACGCCGGTGAGAAGGAGGAAGCGCACGAGTGTGGACACCTCCTGGCGCGGCACCTTGAGGGCGAGCCCCTCCAGCCGCTGCTTCTCCTGCAGGAGGATGACGGTGACGATGCCCGATGCCACGACGATCCAGTAGGCGCCGTCGGCGGCGGCGCCGCCCAGGGCGTAAGTGACGAGCGCCGCCACCTCGGTGGTGATGCCGACGCTCTGGTTTTCGATGCTGGCATGGTGCGAGATCGCGAGCAGCACTCCGACCATGATCAGCCCCACCGAGAACGGCACGGCCGAGTCCGGAAACCCGAGGTACAGGAGGAACCCGGTGAGGGCGATGAGAGGGAAGGTGCGGACGCCGCCGAAGAAGCTCCCCTCACGGGTGGGGCGCAGCTCCTCCCGTTCGAAGCCGATGAGCAGCGAGATGGCGAGCGTCAGGACCAGGCCGGCCAGGTGCGGCGGCAGGACCTCGGCGAGGGCATTCATGGCCTCAGTCTAGCTCGTCTTTCGAATCCGGGCGGCCCGGTTCCGGCCGCCGCCCCGGCCTCGGTCCCAGTCGCGGCGACCGCCTCGGCCGCTGATGCTCCCCACACCGGCTCCCGGGCGGCTCGGCCGCCCGTCGGCGCGGTCCCGGGGGCGGCGACGGCACAAACCTCCAGACGGCAACGAGGCCGCCCCCGGGCCCTTGACGCCCGCGCGTCTGCCCGATCTTCTGCTGCGACCGCGGATCAACCAGCCAGGGCGACGCTTCGCCCGGCGGTGCGGCCTGCGACGTAGCGCTGCTACGTCTCGGCGGCGCCTTGGTCGAATGGCCACCCTGACAGGCAGCTCTGCGGTCTCGCGACGAAGCTCGGGCAGACACGCGGGCTCGCCGAGTCGCCTGCCTGGTCGTTCGGGGCAGGTACTCCGGGCGCCAAGGGCCGTGGGAGCCCCCCTTGACGTTTCCCCCGAATGCGCTCCAAGCGAGGAAGCGCTCCCGGGAAGACGTCAAGGACGGCACGCCCGCCGGAGGACACATGCTCCGCAGCGGCCCCGGCCCCGGCCCCGGTCCCGGTCCTGGTCGCGGCCCCGGTCCCGGCGGCAGAGTTACGAAGACTCCGCGTCCACCAGCCGCTCCAGGCGGTCCTGGTCGGCGAGATGGGGCTCGGTGATGTGGCCGCGCTCGGCATTGCGCCGGTTCCACCCGGCGGCGGTGCTCACCGCATTCTCGTTGCGCGCCCAGGAGCGGCGGGCGACGCCGCACATGGCGTCCCACTCCAGGGCGGTGTCGAGGATGCGATCGACCCGCTCCGAGCCGTCCAGTACCAGGCCGAAGCCACCGTTGATCGCCTTGCCGGTGCCGACCCCGCCGCCGTTGGAGAGCACCGCCATGGTCATGCCGCGGGCGGCGTTCCCCGCCCAGCAGTGGTGCGCCATGTCGGCGGTGATGTTGGAGCCGTCGTAGATGTTGGCGGTCTCCCGGAAGGGCGAGTCGGTGCCGCCGGTGTCGTGGTGGTCGCGGCCCATCATCACCGGGCCGATTGTGCCCTCCCGCACCATCTGGTTGAAGCGCCGGGCGATGGCGGTGCGGCCCTCGGCGTCGGCGTAGAGGATGCGCGCCTGGGTGCCCACCACCAGCGCGTTGCGCCCGGCGTCGCGGATCCACTGCCAGTTGTCGCGGTCCTGGCCGCGGCGCTCGGGGTCGATGCACGACATGGCGGCCTGGTCGGTGGCGCGCAGATCCCCGGGGCGGCCCGACAGGCAGACCCAGCGGAAGGGTCCGTAGCCGTAGTCGAAGCACATGGGCCCCATGATGTCCTCCACGTAGGAGGGCCACACGAAGCCGTCCGTCGTGTTGCGGCCGTTCTTCGCCACCTCGGTCACGCCGGCGTCGAAGACGGCCTTCAAGAAGGCGTTGCCGTAGTCCCAGAAGTGCCCGCCGCGGGCGGTGAGGCGGCGGAGCACCTCGAAGTGGCGGCGCAGGCTCTCGTCCACCAGGGCGCGGAAGCGCTCGCGGTCGCCGCGCAGCAGCTCGCGGCCCTCCTCGAAGCTCACACCGGCGGGGGTGTATCCGCCGTCATACGGCACGTGGCACGAGGTCTGGTCGGAGAGAAGCTCGACCTTCACCCGGTGCTCGTCCAGGTACTCGAGGAGATCGACCACGTTGCCGTGGTAGGCGACCGAGACCGCCTCGCCGCGATCGCGGGCAGCCTCCATCCACCGCACCGCCTCAGCGACGTCTCCGGTGGCCTTGCCCACCCAGCCCTGGGAGTGACGGGTCTCGATACGCGATGCGTCGACCTCGGCGATGATCCCGGCGGCACCGGCGATCTCGAGCGCCTTGGCCTGGGCGCCGGACATGCCGCCGAGGCCGGAGCTCACGAAGGTGTGGCCCGCCAAGTTCTGCTCGTCGGGGACGCCGAGATAGAGCCGCCCGGCGTTGAGCAGCGTGATGTAGGTGCCGTGCACGATGCCCTGGGGGCCGATGTACATCCAGCCGCCGGCCGTCATCTGCCCGTAGTTGACACAGCCCAGCGCGGCCAGGCGGTGGAAGTCGTCCGGCGTGTCGAACATCCCGACCATCAGGCCGTTGGTGATGATGGCGCGGGGCGCCTCCGGACGCGATGGGAAGAGCCCCAGCGGGTGGCCCGAGGACACCACGAGCGTCTGCTCCGCGGTCATCTCCTCGAGGTAGCGGCGGATGAGCTGGTACTGCATCCAGTTCTGGCACACCTGGCCGGACTCGCCGTATGTCACCAGCTCGTAGGGATAGAGCGCCACCTCGAAGTCGAGGTTGTTGTCGATCATCACCTGCATGGCGCGGGCCTCGACGGACTGACCCCGATAGTCATCCAGCGGGCGGCCCCAGATTCGTCCCGCGGGGCGGTAGCGGTAGCCGTAGATCCGGCCCATGGTCTGGAGCTCCTCGAGGAGCTCGGGCGCCATCACCTCGTGGTGCTCGGCTGGCACGTAGCGTAGCGCGTTGGCGAGGGCCAGGACAGTCTCCCGGCGGGTCAGCCGGTGGCCGCGGCTGGGTGCGCGGCGGATGCCGGGGACAAAGGCCTGGGGCTCGGGCAGGTCGGTCAGCTCGAAAGTCCGCGGGCTCGGGCTCATGGCAACCTCCGCCGGGGATTGTAGCGACTCTCGGGGCCGGTGGGCAGTGCGGGCACTCTACGATGGCGGAGGAAGGGAGCGAGGTGCGTCGTGCTCATCCCCGCGGGTCGTGAGGTGCCCCTTTGCGGCGGGCTCGTCGTTGGTCACTCCGCTGGTTCATCCGCTGCCGACGCGGCCGGACGACGTCCGGGCACCGAGGCGACGCCGGATGTGTGCTTCGCGAATGCGCGCAGGCTCGGTTACCCGGGTGGCGGTGGTCGCTCGCGCTCCCGAAAGTGCGTCCGGAAGCCTGCAGAATACCGTTGTCGCGCGTCAGTAAATATCGTGGTCTTGAGAAGAATCTTTTCGCTGATGTTTTGAAAATGTCCGACTTGAGCTCAGGCGAAGTAATGGTTGGGAGAATCTGAGAAATTGATATCGCTTTAGATGCGATTAACGAGACGGTTTGGAAAGGTCAGTCGCGGTAAGGCCTGTGGACTGCTCATGCTTCGAAATCCCCCCGAAATGAGGTATGATTCCCGTCCGGAGGCGCTGGGAGGGTGATGACCCTCGAACAGGTTCGCGCGCAGGCTTCGGCCAAGGTGGTCGCCATCGACGGCGGTGCAGGAGTGCGCTCGCACCTCAACGTGCTGGGGATCCACGTGGGCGACCAGCTGGTCGTGGTGGATCGGGCGCCTTTCCACGGCCCGGTGCTGATCGAAGTGCACGGGGTTCGCCTCGCCATCGGCCGGGGCGTCGCCCGGAAGGTCATGGTGGAGCCCCATGAAGTTCGTTCTTACCGGACAGCCCAACTCGGGTAAGAGTACGATCTTCAACAGTATCGCCGGCTACCGGTCGGCGACCGCGAACTTCCCCGGCTCGTCAGTGACGTTCACCATAAGCCGCGCCATGGTGCTCGGCCGCGAGGTCGAGGTCGTCGACCTCCCCGGCATGTACTCCCTCACCTCCGGCGACGGCGCTGAGCGCGAGGGCCTGCGCTACCTCCTGCACGAGACGTATGACGTCATCGTCAACGTGGTCGATGCCAGCCGCCTCGGGCGCTCGTTGGAGCTGACCCTCCAGCTGCTCGAGCTCGGCAAGCCGGTGGTCCTTGCCCTCAACATGATGGACGAGGCGCGGGTCAAGGGTATCGAGATCGACATCGACGCGCTGGCGCGTGAGCTGGAGATCCCCGTGGTCCCCACCGTGGGGCGGCGTGGTCTGGGTCTGCGCGACCTCTTTAGAACCTCGCTGGGTACCTCCCTGGCCGGCCGGCCGCCGGCACGTTTGTTGGACCGTGAGACCGAGGAGGCGGTGGCCGAGGCCGCGGCGATCCTGGAGCGTGCGCGGGTCGACGGAGAGCTCCCGCGCCGTTTTGTCGCCCTCAAGCTCCTCGAGGGCGACGCCCAGATGGCGGAGGAGCTCGGCCGGCGCGCTCCCGGCGTACTCGCCGGCATCCGGCCCCTCGCGGTCCGCCTCGAGGAGTGCCACGGCTGGACGGTGGAGCAGGTGGTCTCGGGCGCGCGGCACGCGGTGGCCCACGCGGTGGAGGACGCGGTCGCCACCATGCACCGGCCGCGGCTCGGTTGGCGTGAGCGCCTCGACCGCCTGCTCCTGCACCCGCTCAGCGGCGGCCCGCTGATGGTCCTGATCCTGGGCGGCTTCTTCAGCGTCGTGTTCGGCCTCGGGCGGTTTGTCGAGGGGCCCCTCGTGGCGGTGTTCGACCGCCTCGGCGCGGCACTGGCCGCCCCGCTGCCGCCGGGGACCTTCGCCGGGGCGATGGTCCACGGGGTCGTGATGGGGATTTCCGCGGGCACCGCCATCGTGCTGCCCTACCTCCTGCCCTTCCTCGTCGGGCTGGCGATCCTCGAGGACACCGGCTACCTGCCGCGGATGGCGTACATTCTCGACAGCTTCATGCACCACCTCGGCCTGCACGGCAAGTCGGTGGTCCCGCTGATGCTTGGCTACGGCTGTGCGGTTCCGGCCATCATGGCGACGCGGATCCTCGAGTCCAAGCGCGACCGGCGGATCACCGCCACCCTCACGGCCTTCATCCCATGCTCGGCCCGGACCATCGTCATCTACGCCCTCGTGGCGGCCTACATGGGGCCGCTCTGGGCGCTCTCGGTGTACCTCCTGAACTTGGTGGTCGTCGTGGTGCTGGGGGTCTTCCTGGCGCGCCGCGGCCAGGACCGCTCGCCCGGCCTGATCCTCGAGATCCCCGAGCTGCGATTGCCCGCGTTCAAGACGCTGGCGGCCAAGACCTGGCTCTCGCTGCGCGAGTTCGTGGTGGTGGCCTGGCCGATCCTGGTGGTGTCCTCGGTGGTGCTGGCGTGGCTCGGATGGATGGGTGTGGAGCGCTACCTCAACGCTGCACTTTCGCCGCTCACGGTGACGCTCCTCGGGCTGCCGGCCGTGGTGGGGGTCACCCTGGTGTTCGGTGTGCTGCGCAAGGAGCTCACCCTCATCATGCTCATGCAGGCCCTGGGCACGACCGCGGTGGCCTCAGTGCTCAGCCCGGTCCAGCTCATGACCTTCACGCTGTTCGTGGTGTTCTACGTGCCCTGCGTCGCCACCGTCGCCGCCATGGTGCGGGAGCTGGGGTGGCGGGAGACGGCGTGGATCTCGGGCCTCACGCTCGTGGTTGCGGTGGTGATCAGCGTGGCCGGGCGGATCACCCTCTCCATCTTCATCTAGCCGGCATCATCCACCAGACTCCTGTTGCGGCCGGCGATGGTCGCTGCCCGGGGGCGCGTTCTCAACTCAGAGTAGTCGATGCCCCGCAGGCCCCCCGGCGGGACGAGTCGTGACGAAGAAGGGCCCCAGCAGCCGCCTGGGGCCCCGTCGTCGCGTGTACGGCCGGTCAGTGTTGAGGCTGCTTCGGTGGCTCGGTGGGCTCGGCCTCGGGCTCGGCCTCCTCGGAGCGGCCGGCGTAGTGCTCGCGAGCGAGACGGCGGGCAAGCTCCCTGAGGCTCTGAGCGCGCTCGCGGATCTTGTCCTGCAGTGCCCGGAGCTCCTCGCGATCGGGGCGGAGCTGCTCCGCCATCTTGCGGGCCTGGTCGCGGAGGCGTTGCAGCTCCTCGTCGGTGGGCCGCATCTGTGCGGCCATCTCCCGAGCCTTCTCGCGGATCTCCCGAAGCTGCTCCTCCGAGGGGCGCACGCGATCGGCGTACTCGCGCGAGCGGCGGGCCAGCTCGCGGGAGCGCTCGGCCAACTCGCGCTCGACGTCGGTGCGTTCGCCCGGCGTGCCTTCAGCGGCCTCGCGGGCGAGGCGCGCGACCTCGCGGCTCAAGCGTTCCATGTCCGCCTCCAGCTTCTCGTGGTCGGCGTCTGAGATGTTCAGCTCCGCCATGTCACGCTCGATCTCCAGGCTCATCTCCTGCTGTCGGGCCTCGATCTCCTCCTGAAGCTTCTCGATCGCCTCCTGGTTCGGCAGGTCCATCCCCTCCAAGCGCTTCGTGACCTTGGCGGTGATCTGCTCGGACAGCTGCTGGACTTCGGCCTGGAGACGCTCCATCTCGGCGCGGGTGGCGGGGTCGATCGTGACCTCGTCGAGATCGAAGTCGACGTCAGCGTCGCCAGTCACGAGGTGGCGGTGAGAGCGGTGCTCCGCGGGCGGCGGGGCCGGAGCCGGGGCCGCAACCGGGGCCGGGGCCGGGACCGGAGCCGGAGCCTGCGCCGGTGCCGCGACCGGAGCCAGGGCAGGCACCGGGGCGGAGGCCGGGGACGGAGTCGCCGGCGGTGAGGGCGGCCGAGGGTCTTCGCCCGCGGCTCTCACGGTGGTTGCGCCGGGCAGGACCAGGGCGAGACCCAGAACCACGCCGGCGGCGAGTGGAAAGGCGGCCCGGTTGCGGAGCCCGCTGTCGGGCTCGAGGTGCCCGGCGACGAGCTGCCGCACCCGCCGCGTGAGGCGGCCGGAGCCCAGCAGCGGGGAGGCCGGAAGCGGACACGAGTCCATCCCCGTGCCCCACTCGGCCACGGTGGCGAGGCAGCGCGCGAGATCGCGCCCGCGCCCCGTGGTGCGGGCGGCCCAGGCGTCGCAGCGCAGCTCGGCAAGCTCGGCCAGCTGGCGTCGGGCCACGCGGTTGAGAGGCTGGAAGAAGAACACCACCTCGAGGCCCGACAGCAGCGCCGACCAGAGCGGATCGCGACGCACCAGATGGGCGAGCTCGTGGGCGCAGAGCCCCTCCTGCTGGGGGCCGGGCAGCTCGGCGAGAACGCGCTCTGGGACGCAGATCTCGGGTCGCCGCACGCCGAGAGCGATGGGCACCGGCAGGGCCTCGGAGCTGGACAGGCGCACCACCGGCGGGCGTGGCAGAAGAGCCAGTAGGCGGTGCAGAGCGGCGGCGAGGCTGCCGCCGGTGAGGGGGAGTCGGTCTGCCAGGAGGTATCTGAGGCTCCGCGCGGCACCGAGCAGTCGGGCGAGCCCGAGCGCGGCGCCGAGGAGCCACGGGGCCAGCAGGGCCCACGGCCACGACGACGCGGGCGGCGTCGCCGGTGTCGGCAGAGGTGAGAACCGGGCTGCGGTCGCGGGCAGAAGAGGAGCGGCCTCCGGCGCGTCCGCTGCGGGCGCGGCGGCCGGCCGCGAGGCTGGAGCCGACGGTGTCACGCCCAGCCGCAGCGCGTCGGGGCCGACGCCCAGCCCGAGCTGGAGCGAGGCGGTGACGAGCCCGCCGATCACCGCAGTGCGCCAGATCAGCTCCTGGAGGGCGAGCCGGCGGCCGCGCAGTAGGCGGGTGAGAATCCAGGCGCCGGCGAGAAGGACGGTGCTGTGGATGGCGTAGGTGAGGAGCCAAGCGGCAGCCCCGGGTGCGATGCTGACAGGGATCGCGGTCATGACGTCTCCTCGTTGCCGTCGTCGGCCTCGATGATTCTTCGTACGTGCTCCAGCTCAGAGGGTTCCACGCGGCCCTCGGCCACCAGGTGGCTCACCAGGGCGGAAGGGTCTCCGGCGAACACCCGCTCCACCAGCTCGTTGACCATGGAGCGGCGGACCTCTGCCTCGGTGACCGTAGGGCGGTAGACGAACTGACGCCCCTCCACCCGGTGGGTCACCACGCCCTTGGCCTCCATCTTCCGTAGCATCGTGGCAATGGTGGTGGGGGCCAGGCCGCGCTCAGGCTCGAGGGCGGCGTGCACATCGGCACTGGTGGCCTCGGCGCGGCCCCACAGCACTCGCATGATGGCGTGTTGCAGGTCGCCCAGGCTGGTTCGTTCGACCATTGCTGGCCTCCTTTCGACTACCAAGGTAGGACTACCGTGGTAGTTTGTCAAGACGGAGGTGCTGCGGAGACCGGCGCCCGGGCGGCGGCTGGGCCGCCGCCCGTCGGCGCGGACCCGGGGGCGGCGACGACATGCGCTGGCCCGCGGCATCACGGCCGCCCCCGGGCCCCCAGCGCCGAGTCGCCTGCCTGGTTGTTTGGGGCGGGTACTCCGGGCGCCAAGGGCCGTGGATTGCCAACCATGACGTTCACCGCGAGCTCGCTTCGTACGAGGAGGATCTTCAGGAGAACGTCATGGATGGCACGTCCCGTCGGAGGATCTGTGCTTTGGGGCGGTGGTGGGGAGGGTTCTGTGGAGGGCGTGGGATTGGTGGCAGGGGGTGGTTCGGATACCGGCGCCCGGGCGGCGACTTTGCCGCCGCCCGTCGGCGCGTTCGCGAAGGGGGCGACGGCAGGAGCCGCCAAATGGCAACATAGCCCCCTTCGCGAACACGCCGAGTCGCCTGCCTGGTTGTTTGGGGCGGGTACTCCGGGCGCTTCGGGCCGTCAGTGCCCCCCCGAACACTGTTTCCGCGATCAGGCTGCAAATGAGGAAGCGCTCCAGGAAAAGTGTTCGGGACGGCACGTCGTGCGGAGGACCTGTGCTTTGGGGCGGTGGTGAGCCTCCTCCGCTTGCTCAGCATGACAGGTAGTGGTTGGAGCGCCGTTTTCCGTCGCCGCAGGCGACGGCTTCGGGTGGGTGGGTGGGACATGGCGTCGGAAGGGGAGTGGCGGGCGGATTCGTTGCGAGGGCCGCGAGGTGGCGTTCCCCGTGGTGGCGCAGCCGCCGCGGAGGGCGCCGTATCGCGGGCCGCAGTAAAAGGCGCCCGAGCCGTCCCCCGGCGGGACGGTGCCAGGTTTCAACCTGGCACCGCTTCCCATGGCGTTCAGCAACGGCAGGAGTCGCGCCGCCAGAGATTTTTGGGTGTGATTCGCGACCGAGCCGAGGAGGCATTGACCTCGTGGCCATGCCGACGAAGGGGGTCCGACCCTGCCTCCGGGGCTCGAAGCGAGAGCGTCGAGGTGCCTGCCAGCGCGGGGATCTGAGCGACGAGCGAGCGAGGCGTACCTGGAGGTACGTCGCAGCTCGGGAGGAGTGAAGAGCACCGCGCTGGCGCGCAGATCGGCGCTCGCAGCCGAGCTCTGGTGGCAGGGTCGGGCCTGGGGAGCGAAGCGCGGCCAGAGGGCCGGCGTGTCTCGGCGGCTCTCAGGCGTAGCGCGTCGGGTCCTCGATGCCGGCTTCTTCGAAGCCGCGGCGGCGCAGCTGGCAGGCGTCGCAGGCCCCGCAGGCTCGTCCGTCCGCGGTCGGGTCGTAGCACGAAAGGGTCAGGCCGTAGTCGACGGCGAGACGGGCGCCCGTACGGATGATCTCGGCCTTCGAAAGGTGGAGAAGAGGAGCGTGGACCGCGAAGCGGACGCCCTCCTCGACCCCGGCGCGTGTGGCCAGGCCGGCGAGCTCCGCGAAGGCGCGCAGGAACGGCGGCCGGCAGTCGGGGTAGCCGGAGTAGTCCACGGCGTTGGCGCCGATGAACAGGTCGCGGGCCCCGAGTACCTCGGCCAGCCCCAGCAGCAAACCCAGCAGGATGGTGTTGCGCGCCGGCACGTAGGTCACCGGGATCGCCCCCCCGCCTGGCTCAGCCCCCTTGGGCACCGGGATGTCGGCGGTGAGCGCCGAGCCCCCGATGGCGCGCAGGTCGACGGTCACGACGCGGTGCGAGACGGCGCCCAGCGCCCTCGCCACCCGTGCCGCGGCCGCCAGCTCGCCGCGGTGGCGCTGGCCGTAGTCCACCGTGAGGCAGTGGCAGGCGTAGCCGTCGGACTGCGCGATGGCGAGGACGGTGGTCGAGTCGAGGCCGCCCGAGAGGAGGATCGCCGCCGGCTTCACACCCCGGCCTCGCGCCGCGCCTGCTCCCAGAGCTGCGCGACGGTGTCGTCGTCGGGTGCGGGCACCGCTGCGGTCTTGCGGCAGAGATCGCGGCGTAGCGTGCCGAGCCTGCTCAAACCCTCGCGAACGCGGTTGCGTACCGCCGAGTCGTCGCCGTGCTCGTCCACCAGCTGGCGGGCGATGGCCGGCAGCTCGTCGAAGCGGCTGCACACCAGGACGCCGTGACTGCGCGCCCGTAGCGCAGCCGCAGCCAGCTCCGGCAGGCTTCCGAAACCGGCCAGCGCGCCCATCTCCAGGTCGTCGCTGAGGATCACCGGCGACCCCGGCAGCGAGGCGGCGCGCTCGACGACCGAGGGCGCCAAGGAGGCAGGCAGCTCGCCGTCACCCAGGGCCGGAACCACGACGTGACCCATCATGACCAGCGGCACCGTCGCCGAAAGCTCCGCGAAAGCCGCGATGTGCGGCTCCAGCCCGGCCTCGTCGAGGTCCAGCACCGGGAGGGTCTCGTGGGTATCCACCGGTACCGCCCCGATGCCCGGGAAGTGCTTGAGGCAGCCGGACACGCTCCACGTCCCGAGGCCGTTCACGAAGACCTCGGCGAGCACCGCCACACGTCCGGGATCCTCGGCCAGGGCGCGCCCCTGGCGCGCGATGAGACCGTCCGGGCGGGCCAGGTCCACCACCGGGGCGAGGTCGAGGTGGATACCGAGAGCGCGGCAGGCGGCGCCCGCCGCCTCACCCAGGGTGCGCACCGCCCGTCGTCCCGCGGCGGCGGCCCGTTGCGGTGACGGGAGCTCCCCCCAGAAGGGTTCGAGTCGGTTCACGAGGCCGCCCTCGAGATCGACGCAGATGAAGGGCTCGGGGTTGAGCTCGTGCAGTTGCTCCACCAGCCCCCGGGTCTGATCCGGCGACTCCAGGTTGCGCGCGAACAGGATTACCCCGGCCGGATGGACCTGCCCGAGCATGGCGTGCTCGGCCTCGCCGAGCTCGGTGCCGGGGAGGCCCACAACCAGCGGTAGCGGTTCAGCTTTCATGCTTGGCCTGCTCCTTGATCTCCGCCAGGAGGGCGAGGCCCTGGATCGGGGTGATGCGGTCCAGGTCGAGGGCGCGCAAGCGCTCGACGATCTGATGGGCCGCGGTGCGGAAGAGGGGCAGCTGCTGCGCCTGGGCGAAGCCTGGGCGCTGTGGGCGCATGGCAGGATCGCCGGTGAGGCTGAGCTCGTGGAGCTCGAGGTTGGCGAGGACCTCGTCGGCGCGGCCGCACACCCTATCCGGGACGCCGGCGAGGCGGGCCACGTGAATGCCGTAGGAACGATCCGCGGTCCCGTCAACCACGCGGTGGAGGAAGAGGATCTCGCCGCCCCACTCGCGTACGGCCATGGAGCGGTTGACCACTCGGGGAAGGGTCCGGGCGAGATCGGTAAGCTCGTGGTAGTGGGTGGCGAAGAGTACCTTGGCGGCTCGCTCGGGCTCATCGTGGAGGTACTCCACCATGGCCCAGGCGATGGACAGCCCGTCGAAGGTGGCGGTGCCGCGCCCCACCTCGTCGAGGATGACAAGTGAGCGAGGGGTCGCGTGGTGGAGGATGTTGGCGGCCTCGGTCATCTCCACCATGAAGGTGGACTCGCCCCGCGCCAGCATGTCGGAGGCGCCCACCCTGGTGAAGATGCGGTCGGTGAGCCCGATGGATGCCTCCCGCGCGGGCACGAACGCGCCGGCGTGGGCCATAAGCGCGATGATCGCCACCTGGCGCAGGTAGGTGGACTTGCCGCCCATGTTGGGGCCGGTGAGGAGCACGATCTGGCGCTCGGCGGGATCGAGATCGCAGTCGTTGGGCACGAAGGGCGGGTCGCGGCGCAGCGCTTCGAGCACCGGATGGCGGCCGTCGCGGATCAGGATGCGACCGCCGTCCTCCATCACCGGGCGGCAGTAGTCGTGGCGGTGGGCGCGGTGGGCGAAGGCGGCCAAGACGTCCAGCTCGGCGGCGGCGCGGGAGGTCGCGGTGATGCGCGGCGCCGCTGCCGAAAGCTCCCTCAGCAGCTCCTGGTAGAGGTGACGCTCGCGCGCGGTAGCACGCTCCTCCGCCGAGAGGATGCGCGTCTCCAGCTCCTTCAGCTCGGAGGTCACGAAGCGCTCGGCGTTGGTCAGGGTCTGGCGGCGCTCGTAGTCGGCCGGGACCCGCTCGAGTTTCGCCTTGCTGATCTCGATGTAGTAGCCGAAAACCTTGTTGTAGCGGACCTTCAGCGAGGAGATGCCGGTCCGCTCGCGCTCGGCGGTCTCGATGCCGGCGAGCAGCTCCTTGCCGCCGCGGGAGAGATGCCGCTGCTCGTCGAGCTCCTCGTCCCAGCCGGGCGCGAGGACGCCGCCGCCCACCTGGGCCGGGGGCTCAGCGGTCAGCCGCTGGTGCAGGAGCTGGGCCACCTCGGCCAGGGGATCGAGGTCGCGGGTGAGGCGGTCGAGGCGCGGGGCTGCCGCCTGTTGGCCTGCTGCCCGCACGGCCGGCAGGGCGTCGAGGCCGGCTCGCAGTGCCGCCAGCTCCAGCGGTGTCGCCTGCTCGAGCCCCACCCGGGCTGCCAGGCGGGCGAGGTCGGGAAGCGCTCCCAGAGCCTCCTGCAGGCTCGTCAGGAGGGGTGGCTCGTCCACCAGCTCGGCCACGGCCCGGTGCCGCTCCGAGATGACGTCGAGGTCGACGCTGGGACGGGTGAGCCAGTCGTGCAGCAGACGCGACCCCATCCGCGTGTGGGTATGGTCCAGGGTTGCCACGAGGCTGCCCCGGCGGGTGCCGTCGGCGGCTCGTTCCACCTCGAGGTTGCGCAGACTCGCGCGGTCGATGACCAGGGCGTCGTCGGGGTGGCGGCGGCTGAACGAACGCAGGTGGGCGGCGGCGCCGCGTTGGGTGGTCTCGACATAGGCGAGGAGGGCTCCGGCCATGCCCACCAGCGCTTCGCCGGGGGTGAGCCCGAAACCGCGTAACGAACCCACCTCCAGGACCCGCTTGAGGCGTTGCTCCCCGGCCGCCGGCGAGAAGTCGCCGGTGGGCTGTGGGGTCACGGTGGGCGCCGGCAGCTCTGGAGGCCACAGAGCCGCCCAGCCGTCCCACCCCTCGGCCACGAGGACCTCGCGGGGCTTGAGCTTGGCCAGCTGCTCGGTGAGGGTGACGGCGTCGGGGCACTGCATGCCCTCGAAGGTCCCGGTGCTCACCTCGAGCCAGGCGAGCGCGGGGGCGTCAGGGTCGCCGCCGCAGGCGGCCAGGAAGCAGTGCTCGACGCCCTCGAGCAGATCTCCGTCGGACACGGTCCCGGGCGTGTGGATGCGGATGATCTCTCTTCGTACCAGTCCCTTGGCTGTGGCTGGATCCTCGACCTGCTCGGCCACGGCGACGCGAAAGCCGGCGTCGAGCAGCCGGCCGAGGTAGCCGTCGAAGGCGTGGTGGGGGACCCCACACATGGGCGCCTCCACCTGGTCGTTGTGGCGCCGGCGGGTGAGGGTGATGCCGAGCACCGGCGCCGCCTGCTGCGCGTCCTCGAAGAAGAGCTCGTAGAAGTCACCCATGCGATACAGAAGCAGGGCCCCGCCCGCCTGGGCTTTGAGGTCCAGGTACTGCCGAAGCATGGGTGTGAGCTTCACGTTCGGCATTATCCCAGATTCGGCGGGCGGCGGACACCCGGGTGGGGCCGGCCGCAGGGGTGGGCGGCGCGCACAGGGTCCATCGCGCTTCGCGGCGACCTCCTCGCGTGGCTCGCCCGTGATGTGCCCATTGCGTTCCGGAGCCGGGAGCGCTACTCCTAGGAGCATGGATTCCCGTGGCTTCCGGCGCGTCGCGACGCTCGCGATCGTGATCGTGGCGTGGGCGATGCCGGGCCGGCCGGCGGTGCGCCCGCCGGCGGTGGCGGGCTCCTTCTACCCCGCCGACCCGGCGGCCCTGCGCGCCGCGGTGGCCACCGCCCTCGGCGCCGTGGCGCCCTCAGGGCCGCCGGCCATAGCGGTGGTGGCGCCCCACGCGGGGTACGTCTTCTCGGCCGTCACTGCCGGCCGAGCCTTCGCCGAGCTGCGCGGGCGCGAGATCTCCCGCGTGATTCTCCTCGGACCGTCGCACCGCTCCGGCTTCATCGGAGCGGCGCTCCCGGCGAGCGACGTCGAGGCCTTCGCGACGCCGCTGGGGACGATCCCGCTGGACACCGCCGCGCTGGCGGTGCTGCGCCGCCTCCCGGACTTCTCGGGCCCCGCCGACGCACATCGCGCCGAGCACTCCCTCGAGGTGGAGCTGCCGTTTCTTCAAGTTGTAGCACCCCACGCTCGCGTGGTGCCGGTGCTGGTGGGTCGTCTCGACGGCCCCGGCGAGGCCGCCGGCCTGGCTCGCGCCCTGGCGCCGCTGCTGGGCACGGGGACCGTGGTGGTGGCCTCGTCGGACTTCACCCATCACGGCTCGCCCTACCGGTGGACGCCGTTCCCGGCCACGCCTGAGCTGCCGGACCGGCTCAAGGCGCTTGCGCGCGCCACCGCCGGGCGCGCCGCCGCGGTGGACCCGCGCGGCTTCTCGGCCCAGGTGGAGACCTCGGGCGACACGGTCTGCGGGGCACGGCCCATTGCCGTCCTGCTCGAGCTCCTCGCCCACGCCGCCGACGCCCGCGGCCGGATCACGGGGGTCACAACCTCGGCGGCGGTGAGCGGCGACCTCCGCCAGGTCGTGGCGTACGCCGGAGTCGCCTTCCGCGGGCGCTGGACCGGTTGGCGCGAAGTCTCGTCGCCGCCGGCCGCGGGCGATCTCAGCGCCGCTCAGGGGCGAGCCCTGGTGGAGCTGGCGCGCGCGGCCCTCACCAGCCACCTCGGGCACGGCCCCGAGCTCGCCGCATGGTTCGCCGGTCACGAGGTCGGCGGTCCTCTGCTCGCCCCGTCGGGGACCTTCGTCACCATCAACAACACCGGAGCTCGTGCCGCCGCGCGCGGGCGTCTACGCGGCTGCATCGGCTCGGTGCTGCCGCGCGAGCCGCTGGTGGACGCGGTTCTGCACGCCGCAGTGGCGGCTGCCCACGACCCGCGTTTCCCGACCCTGGAGGCCGACGAGCTGGACGGGGTCGAGCTGGAGGTCTCGGTGCTTTCCGCTCCTCGCCGAGTCCCCGGGCCCGAGGCGGTGGAGCTGGGCCGCCACGGGGTGATCCTCACCAGGAGGGGGCGCACCGCCGTCTTCCTGCCCCAGGTGGCCACCGAGACGGGCTGGGATCGCGAGACCTTCCTCTCCCACCTCGCTCGCAAGGCCGGTCTGCCCGCCGACGCCTGGCGGGACGCGGACCTCGACGTCTTCACCGCCCAGGTTTTCACTGAGGGCGAGCGATGAAGCTGCGGCGCCGCGATCTCGTCACTCTGCTGGGCGCCGGCCTGCTCGCGCCGCGGGCGGCGTCGGCGGTGGTGCCGCGGCATGACGGCCGTGGGCGGGTGGGGGTGGCGGCGCTTGCGGCGAAGGGGCTCACCCGCGAGGGCGCGGGCCGCGCGCTGGGCGCTGCTGTCGCCGCCGCCACCGGTGCCCACGACGGCGCCGCCGCCATGGGCGCTCTCTTCTCACCTCGGGACACCGTCGGGATCAAGCTCAGCTGCCTGGGAGGGCGTTCGCTGTCGCCGCACGTCGAGGTCGTGGAGGCGCTGGTCGACCTGCTCGCCGGAGCGGGCGTCGAGCGCGGGCAGGTCATCGTCTTCGAGCGCTCGAGCCGCGAGCTGGAGCGCGCCGGCTTCGCCTTGCGCCGCGAGCGCGGGCCTTACCTCTGCTACGGCGTCGACGGTGACTGGGATCGCACCGTCACCGTGTCGGGCGAGATCGGGTCGTGCTACGCCCACCTGGTGTCCACCGTGTGCACCGCCCTCATCTCCGTAGCGGTGGTCAAGGACCACGACCTGGCTGGAGTCTCGGGGACGCTGAAGAACTTCTACGGAGTCATCCACAACCCCAACAAGTACCACGACAACGGCTGCGACCCCTTCGTCGCCGACGTGGTCCGGCACCCCTTTGTGGCCGGCAAGCTGCGCCTCGCCGTGCTCGACGGGGTGCGGGCGCAGTGCCACGGCGGGCCCGGGTACCGCGCCGACGCCGGCTTCGCCCTGGGCCGGGTGGCGGCGGGCACCGATCCCGTGGCTCTCGATTTCTGGGAGTGGCGGGTCATCGACGCCGAGCGTCGCCGGCGTGGCATGCCGACCCTGGCCGAGGCCGGCCGTCCGCCGCGGCACCTCGCCACCGCCGCCGCCCGCGGCCTCGGGAGCGGTGATCCCGAAGTGGTGGAAGAGGTGTCGGCGTGAGCCGCCGCCTCGACCGCCGCCGCCTGCTGGCACTGAGCGCGGGGGGCGCGCTGGCCGCGGCCTGGCCGGGGTGGGCGGCGGGGGGCCGGGCGCCAGCTCCAGGCAGCCGCATCGAGGGCGAGGCGGCGCCACCGCGTGAAGCCTCGTGGTTCAAGCGCCTGCCCGAGCGGCGGGTCGAATGCGGCCTGTGCCCGCGCGGCTGCACGGTGGCCGACGCCGAGCGCGGCGCCTGCGGCGTGCGCGAGAACCGCGGCGGGACCTACTACACGCTGGTGTGGGGCGCTGCATGCGCGGTGCACGTCGACCCGGTGGAGAAGAAACCCCTCTTCCACGTGCTGCCGCACAGCCGCGCCTTCTCGTTCGCCACTGCGGGCTGCAACGTCGAGTGCAAGTTCTGCCAGAACTGGGAGATCTCCCAGTTTCGCCCGGAGCAGGTGCCGCACTGGTGGCTGCCGCCGGAGGCTCTGGCCGCGGCGGCGCACGCCGCCGGGGCGGAGCTTCTCGCCGCCACCTACTCGGAGCCGGTGGTCTTCTGGGAGTACGTGCGCGACGCGGCGCGGGCGGGGGCTGCCGCCGGTCTTCGCACCGTTGTGGTGAGCAACGGCTACATTCAGGAGACGCCGCTGGTCGAGGTGCTGCCGTTGTTGGCGGCGGTGAAGGTCGACCTCAAGGCGTTCCGCGAGCCGTTCTACCGCGACCTGGTGCGGGGCGAGCTGGCGCCGGTGCTCAAAACCCTGGAGCGGGTGCGGGCGGCGGGCGTGTGGCTGGAGATTGTGGTGCTGCTGATCCCCGGGCGCAACGACTCGGAGGTCGAGGTGCGTGGGCTTTGCCGCTGGGTGCGGGATCATCTCGGCGCCGACGTGCCCGTGCACTTCACCCGCTTCCATCCCACCTACCGGCTCAGCGATCTGCCGCCGACGCCGGTGGCGACGGTGGAGCGGGCGTGGCAGATCGCCCGCGCCGAGGGGCTACGCTTCGCCTACGTCGGGAACCTGCCCGGACACCCGGGGGAGTGCACCCGCTGCCCCGGCTGCGGCGCCATGCTGATTGAGCGTGTCGGTTTCGAGGTGGTGCAGAACCGGCTCACGGGCGGCCGGTGCCCGGATTGCCGCCGCGCGATCCCCGGTGTCTGGGAGTTGTAGCCGGCTTCGCGAGCCTCGAAGAGCGTCATCGTTGGTCTGGAGAAGCGCTCTTCGGCTGCCCTCGCCTGCGCGCGACGGCGAGGGTGGCCGCCGTTCCCCCGCACAGCACCGCCACCGCTCCCGCCGTTGCCGGCATTCCCGCCCACGGCAGCGCCACCAGGCCCACTCCGAGGGCGGCGACGGCGGCCCCGGCCTCGTCGGCGGCGAAGGCAAGGCCGGTCCCCCGGCGCACGCCACCGGCGTCACCGGCGAGGCGGGCGGCGCCGGGGAAGGCGGCGCCGGTGAGCGCGCCGGCGGCGATCAGGAGACACGGCACCAGCAACCTCGGTAGGAGCAGGGGAAGGCCGAGGGCGAGCACCGCCGAGAGCACCGCGGCAAGTGCCAGCACGCGGGGCAGGGCGGCGACCGGGTCCGCCAGGCGCCGGCCCACCGCCGCTCCCGCCACGAGGCCAGCCATGAGACCCGCCCCCAGCGCTCCCACCTCGGCGTACACCGAGCCCACGGTGGCCTGCCAGGCAGCCAGGAGAAGCAGCCACCAGGTCAGGGAGGAGAGCCCGACGACAGCGGCCGTCTCCACGCCCAGGCGCGCCCCGCGCCGGGCACGGAGCGCCACCACGAGGACGCCCAGCAGGGCGAGGAGGGGCAGCACAGCGGGGGAGAGCCTCTCCAGCGGCAGGAGCCAGGTGGCGAACACGGCGGCCGCGCGGTCCTCGCTGCGGGCAGTGGCGGCAAGGACTGCCAGGGGACGGGTGGCGCGGTTGAGTGGTGCCGACGCGGTCCTGAGATGGTCCTCCACGGCCCGCGCCCGCGGCGGATCGGCGAGCACCCGGAGAAGAGCCGGCGTGACGACGGAGTTGGCGATGGCCCGCTCCCGCCAGCGGTGAGCAAGCGCCTCCGGGCTGGTGGCAAGGAGGTGCGGCGGGAGGCTCGCGAGCAGGGTCACGCCCTCGCCCGGAAGGGCTCCGACCCGGCCGAACACGCGGCCCACGGTGACCGCCTCCACGGCCAGCAGGCGTCCACCGGCGCCGCCCAGGTAGGTGTCGCCGACGCCGCTGGTGAGGGCGAGTACCCCTCCCGGAGCCATCCGCTCCCGGCAGGTCTCGAGAAACTCCACGGTCCGGGTGCGGTTGCGGCGGATGGTGGTGGGATCGCCGTCGAGGAGCAGCACGAGGTCCCAGGGACCGCCCCGCTGTACTACCCGGAGCGGGTCGGTGGCCCACAGGCGCACCCGGGGATCGGCCAGGGCTCGCGCCGCTCGCGGCCCAAACCAGCGGGGGAGCAGCTCGAGCAGCTCCGGGTCCTCCTCGACCACGTCGACGTGATCCACGGGGTGCTTCAGGATGGTGGCCAGGCTGCCGTCAGCCGCGGCGCCAATCGCCAGGACCCGTCGTGGGGCGGGGTGCAGGAGCATGAGGAGGTGCGTCCTCAGAGGTGTGAGGTAGGGCTCGGGGAAGCTGGCCACGAGTCGTCCGTCGGCGTAGAGGGCGTCGGGCTCTCCGGAGGACAGCTCGAGCCGCTGCTGGCGCGTATCGCGCCGCTCGGCCAGAGAGCCTGGGCGGTTCGACCACGACCAGGCGAGACCCTCCAGCCGCCCGCCGGCGGGGAACGCCACCGCCACCATCGTGACGGCCGCGACCACTGCCAGGACGGGACGCGGCCGCCAGAAGACGGCGAGGATGGTCAGCGCAAGGGCGGCCGCCAGGCTGACGACGCCACCCCACGGCGCCAGCACGAAGCTGAACCCCAGCCCTCCAGCCATCGCTCCCAAGCCTTCGAGGGCATACGCGGTGCCCGCCGGCTCGTGCCCCGGCAGGCGGCCGGCCAGGAGAGGGAAGCCGAGACCGCCCAGCAGCGCCGCCGGGAAGATGGCGGCGGGCCACAGCCATGCCGCCGCGAGGACCAGAACCGGCTCGCCCGGGGCAGTACCGGCGAGGCGCGGGGCGGCGTCGAGCACGATCACCCCGGCGAGGGCGGCGACCGGCAGCAGGAAGGGAGCGGCATCGGCAAGCAGTCGGCCGCCGTGACGCACGCCCCAACGAGCGCCCAGGGCCATGCCGGCGAGCCAGGTGGCCAGCACCGCTCCCCACGCCAGCTCGGAGCCGGCGAGCACGACCATCGCCTCCCGCATCAGTACCGCCTGTGCCACTGCCGCCGCGAAGCCAAGCGCGACGAGACAGCGGATCGTGGAGGCCATGTCACATTCTCGCGTAGCGAGCTGCTGTAGGCTATCCTTGTTCGCAGATAGAGATTGCACCGTTATGAGGGCTCCGCTCGCTGCGGCTGCGACCCGTCGGGAGAGGCATATGGCAGGACCAGAGCAGGAAGGCGAGGTGCAGCGTCGCCACGTCCGCATCCCGGTGGACGCCAAGGTCGACCTCGTCTACGACAGCTTCGCCAGCTTCATCTCCGACTACGTGTCGAACGTATCGCGCGGCGGCATGTTCATCGCAACCACCCAAGTTCGACCTCCGGGGACGCGGCTCACCTTTGAGCTTCGTCTGCGCGACGACTTTCCGCTGATCCGCGGCCGTGGCGAGGTGGTGTGGGTGCGGCGGGACGGCAGCGGAGACGCCGATCGGGCCACTGGCATGGCGGTGCGTTTTCTGGAGCTGGACCAACAGAGTGCCGAGCTCATCGAGCGGATGGTCGAGCAACATCGGCGCGAGGGCGGCGCGCCCTTCGCCGTCGAAGACGCCGGATCGACCTCCTTCCTCGAGAGCCCCGGGCACGAGCCTTCCGAGTCGACGGCGCCCGCGGAAGGCGCGGCGGCGGTGCTGGAGAGTGGGAGCGAGGGCGACGTCTTTGCGATGCCCGAGGAGGCGTCGGCGACGGCGCTCCCGGAGAGCGACGACCGACCGGTCGACGTCTTCGCTCGACCGCCGGGCGAGCCGGAAGAGGTGACGCCGGACGTCGCACCGCCCGCGTCGGTGCGGGAGGAGCTGCCGCCCCTCGAGCCCATGCTCGGCGAAGAAAGCGCCCCCCCCGCCGAGGAGATCCCCCTGGGGTTCGGCTATGCCGAGGAGTCCACTCCGCCACCCGCGTCGGTGACCAGCCCCGACGAGCTGGTCGCGGACGACGATGAGAGGGTCATCGACGATGTCCTGCGGGTGAGGCAGCGTCCTCGTCGGCGCTGGCCGCTGGTGGCGGGAGTCGTGTGCCTGCTGGTGGTGGTCGCCGGGGCGGTGGCGTTGTGGCGGCAGGGAGTCATCGCGCTGCCGCTGCTCGGCGGCGGATCGGCCACCCGGGCGCCGGCGGCAACAGCGGTGGTGCAGCGGGACGTCACGCCGGCGCCGGCTGCGGCCGCCGTCGAGCCGGTACCGCCAGCGACGGGCCAGGAGGCAGTTTCATCCTCCGCGGCCGGCGCTACGGCCAGCGTGGTCCCGACCCCCCCGCCGGCGGCGTCGACCCCGGTGGCGGTGGTGCCGCCTAATCCCGCCACGGCGGTGGAGTCGGTGAGCTGGCGCCGGGAGGGTGCGGCGACGGTGCTGAGAGTCGTGACCAACGGCCGGCTCGAGCGCTCGCGTTTGCGGGAGTACCGTCTCGAGAGCCCGCCCCGTCAGGTGGTACGGATCGCAGGGATCACCGCGCCGTACGACGACCACCCGCTGGAGGGTGAGGGGCCTCTACTTCTGCGGGTGCGGGTGGGCTTCCACCCCGAGAAGAAGCCTCCCGAGCTCCACGTGGTGGTGGACCTCGCGGACGACGGCGTCCGGCTGGATGGGCTCGAGGTGGTCGGAGCGGACGTCGTGCTTCGCTTCGTCCACGACTGAGCTGCCTGCGCGGACGGGCGCCTTTGCGCCCTTGACGCCCGTGCGGTTGTTCGGGACGACTGCTGTGGACACCGGCTCCCGGGCGACGGCAGGAGCCGCCAAACGGCAACATAGCCTCCTTCGCGAACGCGCCGAGTCGCCTGCCTGGTTGTTTGGGGCCGCTGCTCCGAACGCCGAGGGCCGTGGGAGCCCCCCCGAACACTGTTTCCGCGATCGCGCTGCAAACGAGGAGGCGTTCCAGGAAAAGTGTTCGGGACGGCACGCCCGCCGGAGGGCGTGTGCTCCGGGGCGCTCGCGGCGTCCGTCACGGCCCCGGCCTACGGCCCCGGGCGCGGTCCACGGCCCCGGGCGCGGTCCACGGCCCCGGCCCCTGCCACCGCGCCGGCTCCTGATGCTCCCGGCACCGGCTCCCGGGCGGCGGCCGTGCCGCCGCCCGTCGGCGCGGTCCCGGGGCCGGCAACGGCACGAGGAGGCAGACGGCAACAACGCCGGCCCCGGGCCCCAAGCGCCGAGTCGCCTACCGGGTGGTTCGGGGCCACTGCTCCGCATGCCAAGGGCCGTGGGAGCCCCCCTTGACGTTTCCCGCCAACCTGCCGCAAGGGAGAGCGCGCTCCGGGGAAGACGTCAAGGACGGCACGCCCGCCGGAGGACCTGTGCTCCGGGGCGGTGACGCCGTCAGGGCACGCCGCCGGAAGGCCGCGAATCGGCCGGCGTGGCCCGGCGGCTTGTGGACCGCGACAGAAAGCTCAGCTCCGTGGCCGGCTCGGCTCAGGCTGCTTCGGAGCTGCCGGGGACCACCCGGTTGCGGCCTCGCCGCTTCGCCTCGAGGAGACGACGATCGGCCTCGGCGATGAGGGTGGTGGGAGTGGGTTCAACGTCCTCGACGTCGACCGTGGCGAGACCGATGGAGATGGTCAGGCTTCCAGTCGTCTGCCCCTCCTCCGGGGCATCGAGCTCGGCGACGCGGGCACGCAGCTTCTCGGCCACCAGCACCGCGCCCTCCATGTCCGTCTCGGGCAGGATGAAGAGGAACTCCTCGCCACCGTAGCGGCCGATGATGTCCGAGGCGCGCAGACCGCCGGCCAGAGTCTGGGCGACCCGCTTGAGCAGCGCGTCGCCCGCCAGATGACCGTGCCGGTCGTTCACTCTCTTGAACCGGTCGATGTCGGCCATCCCGATGGCCAGTGGTCGCTCGTAGCGCCGGGCGCGGTGCAGCTCGCGCTCGAGCTCGTTCAGTACGGCCTCACGCCGCAGCAGCCCGGTGAGACCCTCATAGGTCGCCGACTCGAACAGCCGCGTGTTCTCCAGCACCGTCGCGACGTTGTGCGAAAAGAGCGACAGCAGATCCAGCTCTTCGGCCGGAAAGCGCTCCCCCGACTCCTTGCCGCCCAGGAGGAGGAGGCCGGTGAGGATGTCGCCACTCTGCAGCCCGATGACGAGCTCGGCGTGGAAGGCGTGCATGCGCTGCGCCAGGGCGGCACTGTGGGGCGCCACCTGCTCGGCGCGCATTGGACGGCCGACCCGGCGCAGCATGGCGAGACCCGGGTCGTCCGGCTGAAGGAGGAACGACTGGTCGAAACGCTCGCGCAGGTCCACGGCGTTGGATGCAAGGCTCACAAGCACCCTCGACTTGGGATCGGCCACCAGCAGCGTCGCCGAGCCGAGGGCGAAGATCACTCGGAGCTCGTCCACCAGGTGCTGCCCCATGGATGGCAGACTTCCCTGCGCCGGGAGGTGACCGGCGAGGTCGGCGAGACGCTGACGCTGAGCCAGCCGCTCCGGGAAGACGTGGCGGTCGATCTCACGCTGCAGCCAGCCCCGTAATGGACTGAAGAGCAGCCCCATGAGGAGGGTGGCCGCCGAGATTACCCAGAGGGACTGGGATCCCCCCTCGAGGAGCTCCGAGAAGAGCGCGCCGCCGGCTCCCAGGGCGCTGTAGAACACCAGGATCAGAGTGGTGGTGAGAGCCGTGTACACCAGGCTGCGGCGCACCACAAGCTCGATGTCGAAGAGGCTGTATCTGAAGATGGCGACGAGCACCGCCACCGGGTAGACCAGCAGAACGCCGGACTCCATGCCCTCGAGCCAGCCGGGCGGCGAGAGGCCAAGGCTGGTGATCCCCTCCCACACCAGGGTGTAGGCGGCCCAGGGCATCACGCCCAGGAGCACCAGCACGGCCTGGTTGCGGTGCTGCGGGTCGCGGGCCGCGCGAATCTGGCTGTAGAGGATTGCCACCACCGCCACCGCCCAGACCACCGTGCCGAAGCCGAAGACGAGGCGCTCCACGGAGTCGAAGCTCCAGGGCAGGATCTGGTGGTCGAACATCTCGGTGAGAAAGCCCACGCAGGTGAATGCGCCGATACCGAGGCCGACGGTGTAGTAGCCGCCCACGAGCCAGGGTCGCCGACGCAGCCAGGCGGCCCGCTCGGGGATCACCGAGGCGAGATGCAGCTCCAGCGCCATTTGAACACCGGTGAGGACGTAGTAGAGGGCATAGCGGACGACGAAGTAGAGGCCGCCGAAAGTGACGCCGAGGACCAGCCCCATCTCCAGCGCCACCGCGAAGCTGAACGCGAAGAGGAGGCGTGCCCGAGGATCGTCAGGGCTCTGGAGGAAGGCGAGCAACCCGACGGCGAGGTAGCAGAGCGCCAGCAGGAGGTCGGTGGCAACCGGCCGCCAGCGCATCGGGGTGCCGGATCGCACGCGCAGCGAGAGCTCCTCTCCGCCACGGGTCACCGTGAAGACCTGGGTCTGTCCTCGCCGGAACCCGGCCGCAGCCGCGTCGTAGTCGCTCTCGCTGGCGATGGGCCGGCCGTTGATGGCTACCAGCACGTCGCCGTGCTGCAAACCCGAAGCCTTGGCGGGCGAGCCCGGCAGCACCTCTTCGATGGCGAAGTGAAGCTCGGTTTCCTCGGGAACGAAGCCCACGCGGGTGGGCGCCGCTTGCTTCTCGTGGACGAAGATCACCCCGACCATCGCGAGGACGATCACGACGGCGGTGATCGAGAGCGCAGCCGGGACGCGGCGGGTGACGGTGGGCTCCACTCCTCCTCGTTTCCCCGGGGGGCGCAGGCGGAGCCCCGACGGGAGGACGGCCTCAGTATACCTGTGTATACCTGTGGTGGTCGGGCCCTTGCCGTGGGAAGCCTGGGGTGACCGGAGCGCACCAGGCGGCGGCTCCCGGCAACGCGCTCTCGAACGAGGGATCAAAGGCACCGGCCCGCCGCTTCCGCAGGGGCGCGCGGCACCCCTCCAGGCTTGTCTCCGGGCCCCGAAAGCGCTATATTGGAAGGGCACAAGTGAGTGCGGCAACACAAGTTGTCAGAACCCTGCCTCGCAATTGAGGACTCAGCTAGAACTCTTTCTCCATGGGAGGTGTCTATGGACCCAAGGCATCATTGGGACGGGTCCCGCTACCGCGCCTACGGCCGCGTGCATATTGATCGGTTGCCCCAGCTCGAACGCCTGTCGCGGGACCAGAAGATCGCCCTGAAGGCCGTTTCAGCCGTGCTCCCCTTCAAGGTGAACGATTACGTGCTCGATGAGCTCATCAACTGGGCGGACATCCCCGCCGATCCGATCTTCCAACTGACCTTTCCCCAGGCAGGCATGCTCGAGCCCGACGAGTTTCGGCTTATGCGGGACATGGTGGCCAATGAGGCCCCCGAGGCGGATCTCGCTACCCAGGCGCGCCGCATCCAGGCGCGCATGAACCCCCACCCCGCCGGCCAGCTGCAGCTCAACGTTCCGACCCACGATGGCGAGCGGCTTGCCGGCAGCCAGCACAAGTACCGCGAGACGATGCTGTTCTTCCCCTCCCAGGGTCAGACCTGCCACGCCTTCTGCTCGTACTGCTTCCGCTGGGCCCAGTTCGTAGGCATCGAGGAGCTCAAGTTCGCCAGCAAGGAGGCGGACGCCTTCGTGGGCTACCTCCGGGAGCACCCCGAGGTCACCGACGTTCTCTTCACCGGTGGCGATCCGCTGGTCATGAGCACGGCGATCCTGCGGCGCTACATCGAGCCGCTGCTCGAGCCCGAGTTCGAGCACGTGCAGAACATCCGCATCGGCTCCAAGGCCCCGGCCTACTGGCCGCAACGCTTCGTCACCGATCGTGATGCCGACGACCTCATGCGCCTGTTCGAGGGGGTCACCGCCGCGGGGCGGCAGCTGGCGCTCATGGCCCACTTCAGCCACCCCCGCGAGCTCTCCACCGAGATCGCGCAGGCTGCCATGCGTCGGGTCCGCGCCACCGGTGCGGTGGTGCGCTGCCAGGCGCCTCTGGTCCGTCACGTCAACGACGACGCCGATGCCTGGGGCCAGCTGTGGCGCGACGAGGTCCGCCTCGGCCTGGTGCCGTACTACATGTTCGTGGAACGCGACACCGGCCCGAAGCACTACTTCGAGGTGCCACTGGCGCGGGCGTACCGGATCTTCTCGGCCGCCTACGGGCAGGTCTCGGGGCTGGGTCGGACGGTGCGGGGGCCGTCCATGTCCGCCACCCCGGGCAAGGTGCTGATCGACGGTATTACCGCGGTCGGCGACGAGAAGCTCTTCGTTCTGAAGGTCATTCAGGGACGCGACCCGGAGTGGGTCAACCGCATCTTCTTCGCGAAGTTCGACCCTCAGGCCGCATGGCTCACCGACCTCGAGCCCGCCCTCGGCCGCAGCGAGTTCTTCTACGAGCCGCAGCTTCGTGCCATGCGCGAGGGCCACTGGCAGCCTTCCTGGAAGCACGCCGAGGAGATCGTCGCGTAGCCTGGAGCCCTTCTCGATTTCAAGGCCCCGCTCGAGCGGGGCCTTTGTCATGTAAAGAGCCCGGTCCGGTGAGAATCGGCTACCCTGGCGGGCGGGAGGATGGGCCCATGCGAATGAGCGGCAAACGGGTGGTGGTGACCGGGGCGTCGAGCGGTATCGGCGCGGCATGTGCCGAGGCATTTGCGCGTGCGGGCGCGAATCTGCTCCTGGTGGCGCGGCGGCGGGAGCGACTCGAGCAGCTCGCGGGGCACGTTGGTGACGAGTGCGGCGTGGAGGTCGTCACTGTGGGGCTCGATGTCCGCGACCGCGAGGCGGTGGGGGTCTGGGCGGCTGCGTTGCAGCAGGAGTGGGCTTCACCCGACGTGTTGGTCAACAGCGCCGGCCTGGCACGAGGGATCGAGCCGCTCCAGGCAGGTTCGGTGGACGACTGGGACGAGATGGTCGACACCAACGTCAAGGGGCTGCTGTACGTCACCAGGGCGTTGCTCCCGGGCATGGTGGCGCGGGGCTCGGGTCACGTCATCAACATCGGCTCCATCGCCGGCCATGAGGTGTATCCCGGCGGCAACGTCTACTGTGCCACCAAGCACGCCGTGGCGGCGATCAACCGTGGTCTCGCCATCGACCTGCTGGGCACTGGCGTGCGCACCTCGTCGGTGGACCCCGGCATGGTGGAGACGGAGTTCTCCGAGGTGCGCTTCCACGGCGATGTCGAGCGCGCGGCGGGCGTGTACCGCGGTATCGAACCGCTTTCGGCGATTGACGTTGCCGAAGCCGTGCTCTTCTGCGCCACTCGCCCGGCTCACGCCAACGTGCGCGAGCTGGTGCTGATGCCGACGGCCCAGGCGTCGGCGGTCCACGCCCACCGCAAAGGGTAGGCCGACGCCCGAGACCAGTCGGGCGGTGACATGTCCGACTGGCCGATGAGCTGCCGGAGGGTTCTCTGGAGGGGTTGACCGCCGCCAGGGCACGCCGGCCGCTTCGCGGCAACCCGGCCACGCCCCGGCCGCCGGCCGGACGCAAGCGTCCGCCGGCGACCCGCGCGTGTCCGGCCGCGCCTGTCGGCGCGGCGGCGTGCCCCGGCGGCCCGATACGCCCGAGGGCATGCTCCGGGAGGGTAGGGGGAACCCGCTCTCTCTGAAATGTAGGGGTCGCGCCGGCGCCGGCCCTCTGGCCGCGCTTCGCTCGGTCGGCTTCGTCGGCATGGCCACAAGGCCAATGCCTCCTCGCCTCGGTCGCGAATCGCACCCAGAGAACCGACGGCGGCGCGACTCCCGCCGTTGCAGCAGGCCATGGAAGCGTCTGCCGCCTGACGGCGGCCGGAACGCAGCGAAGCTGCGTCCCGCCGGGGGACGGCTCGAGCGCCTTCTGCTGCGGCCCGCGATGCGGCGCCCCCCGCGGCGGCTGCGCCACCACGGGGAACGCCACCTCGCTGCCCTCGCGACGAAGGCGACGCCGTCCCCCTCTTCGACGCCGTGTCCCACCCACCCACCCACCCTGTGCCGTCGCCTGCGGCGACGAAAACGGCGCTCCAACCACTACCTGTCATCCTGAGCAAGCGGAGGCCCGAAGGGCCGGGGTCCCACCGGGGCACGCCGGCCGCTTCGCGGCCACCCGGCCACGCCCCGGCCGCCGAGCGGATGCAAGCATCCGCCGGCGACCAGTGCGCGGCCTGCCGTAGCTGCGCCACGGCGGCGTGCCCTGACGACCTCGGGGCTGGTGCGGTCTCCGTCGTGCCGGCACACCACGTCCGATCTGGGAAAGAGGCTCACCACCGCCCCGGAGCACAGATCCTTCGGCGGACGTGCCGTCCCGGACACTTTTCCCGAACAGCCTCCTCGTTTGCAGCGCGATCGCGGAAACAGTGTTCGGGGGGGCTCTCACGGCCCTTGGCGCCCGGAGCAGTGGCCCCAAACCACCAGGCAGGCGACTCGGCGCAGGGCGCGAAGGGGGCCGCGCAGCCGCCAGGCAGCCTCCGCCGTCGCCCCCTTCGCGAACGCGCCGACGGGCGGCGGCTCAGCCGCCGCCCGGGAGCCGGGGTTGGGAGCATCAGGAGCCGGCACGGTGGCCGGCACCGTTGACCGCGACCGTTCCGGAGGGAGCCTACTGCTTGGCAGGGGCCTCCGACTCCACCTCCTCGTCGCTCTTCGCCTCGGCCTCGGCGGTCTTCCGTTTTGCGGTGAACACGCCGTTGGGCTGGATGAGCTGCACCTCGGACGCCTGGCCGGTGTCGTCCAGGGTGAAGTGCAGGGTCACCACGGAGACGCCCTTGAGTCCGAACTCGCTGCCCTGCCGGGGCTCGAGCTCGTACGGCGGCTGCCCGGGCGCGGTGATGAGGAGCACGTCGCCCTGCAGGGAGACGGTGAGGGTCTCGCCGGCGAGCTCGTACTCGCCGGTGAAGCGCTGCAGATACTCGGGGTCCTTGAGCCGCCGGTCGGGCAGGCGGGTGAAGACGATGTCGTCCGCCTCGGGCTCCAGCGGCGCCGTCACCGCGTCTGCCTGGCCCGCCGGATTGGTGCGGAAGGTGAACTTGACGTCCTCGAAGGTGGGGTCGTCGAAGTTCTTGAGGCCGTTGAAGGTCTCGTAGTGCCAGTGCTCGAGCGGCGTCGCGATGTCGTGGAGGGTAGCTTCGAGGTGGCCGTCCACCAGAGCGACGGTGAGGGTGCCGTAGGCCGGATGAGCGTACTCGCCGGCGTAGTCGGTGAGCGGGTGGGCGGGGCTGGTGCCCTTGATGCGCACCGACTCCTTCTTCTTCTCGGCCTCGTCGGTGGCCTTCTCGCCCTTCTTGCGGCGCTCCAATGCCTCGCTGAACCACGGTTTGGGGGTGAGGTCGAGAAGCCGGTCGGCCAACGTCCGGGTGACGAGCCGGGGCACCGGTGATCCCTCGGCGTTGACGAGGGCGACGATGCCGACGCCGTCGAGAGGGTAGAGGGTGACCAGGGCCGAGAAGCCGTCGATGTTGCCGCCGTGCTCCACCTCGTAGTGGCCGCGGTAGGCGTCGATGAACCAGCCCAGGCCGTAGGTGGGCACCAGGGTGTCGGTCTTGTCCGGGTAGCGACGGAGCACCATCTGCGGTGTGTGCATCTCCCTGAGCGCCACCTCGCTGACGATGCGGCGCCCGTCCACCGAGCCGTCGCCCAGCTGCAGCTGCAGCCAGCGCGCCATGTCGGCGGCGCTGGAGTTGATGGCGCCGGCCGGTCCGGAGGGCCCGATGTCGCGGAAGGCGATGGCCTCGAGCTCGTGGTCGTCCTCGCGGTATGGCACCGCGTGGTCGGTGGCGAGCTTGGAGTCGGCCACCGAGAAGTTGGTCTCGTTCATGCCCAGGGGGTCGAGCAGGCGCGTCTGCACCGCCTCCTCCCAGGTCCCGCCGGTGAGCTGGCCGCCCAGGTAGCCGGCGGTCACGTACATGAGGTTCTGGTAGTGCCAGTCCTGGCGCAGGTCACGGTAGGGCTGGAGGTAGCGCAGGCTGTGCACCAGGTCCGCCCGGGTCGCGTCGGTGACGCCGTACCACGAGAGGTCGTGGCGGGGGAGGCCCGAGCGGTGGGAGAGCATGTCGCGCACCGTGAGGTGAAGGGTGGCGTGGTCGTCCTCGAGCCGGAAGCCGGGGATGAGGTCCGCCACCGGCGTGTCCCAGTCGAGCGTGCCCTCGTCCACCAGGGTGGCCAGCAGGCAGGTGGTGAAAGCCTTGGTGGCCGAGCCGATGGCGAACAGGGTGTGCTCGTCCACCGGCAGCTGGTGCCCGATGTCGCGCAGCCCGTAGCCGCGGGCGCTGACCACCTTGCCGTCCACCACCACGGCGAGGCCGAGGCCGGGCACCTTGAAGTCCTCGAGCGCCTTGGTGATCATTGGCTCGAGCCCGGCGATCACGGCGTCGGCTGCAGCGGCGGGAGCGGTGGCCCGCTCCAGGTTGAACGGGAAGCTGGCGCCGCCCTGGGTGAACTGCCCCTCGAGCCGGGTGCCGTCGTCGCTCAGGGTGCCGGTGAAGGAGGGCTCGCCCGGGATCCCGGCGATGGAGAAGCGCACGCTCGCGCCGTCGACTGCGACTCCGGCGGCAGCGAGGTCGCTGGCGCCCTGCTGGGGAATCGAGACGCTTCCGGACCAGGCGCCGTCCTCGCCGCGGGCGAGGTCGACGCTGATGTTTAGCGGCGAGCCGGGGATCGCGATGGCGCCCTCCCAATGGCCGGTGGGGTCGACGGTGGTGGCGGCGGCGGACAGCGCGCCCAGCGCCGTCGCCAGGATCAGGACCAGTATCAGGACGCGGGTGAAGCGGAAACCAGTCATGGATCCTCCTCGACAGCTCGGAGAATGGTGAGGGTCGGTGCGTTGTTGCACACGTCTCAGAATACGCGAGACCGGAGCCCGGGGTTCACCGTCGTTGCCACAGAGCGGCGGAGATTGCCGCACTGCGCTAAAATCAGGCCATGAACCTGCAAGCTCAGTCCATCGTGCGCGGCCGCGATGTCGCCGGACCCGGCCGCATCACCTCCATCGACCCGGCCACCGAGGAGGTCATCGCCACCGTCCCGGCGCTGGACTCCGCCGGGGCTGCCGACGCGGTTGCCGCCGCCAGGGATGCGGCGGCCGAGTGGGCCGCGACCCCGGTACGCGAGCGCAAACGCCTGCTAGGCCGCTGGCTCGAGCTCATGGTCGCCGAGGAGGGGGACCTCGCCCGCCTGCTCTCCGCCGAGAACGGCAAGCCCCTGGCCGAGGCCCGCCTGGTCGACATCGTGCCCGCGTGCGCGACCCTGGCTTACTGGGCCAGCCACCTCGACGACCACCTCGCCTTCCGCCCCACCGAGCCCGACCAGGTGCTGTTCGGGCACTGGCGCGCCGGCTACCGCTTCGATCCCCTGGGCGTCCTCACCATCGTCACCCCCTGGAACTACCCGGTGGGGATCCCCATGTGGGAGCTCGTGCCGGCTCTGGGCGCCGGCAATACGGTGGTCTTCAAACCGGCCTCGGCCACCGTCCTCACCGGGCTGTACCTCGCCGACCAGGCGCGCCGCGCCGGCTTCCCGCCGGGAGTCCTCAACGGCGTCGCCCTGCCCGGTTCGGCCACCGACATCCTCCTCGACCACCCCGACGTCGCCAAGGTCCTCTTCACCGGTTCGGTGGACGTCGGCCGCCACGTCGCCCGCCGCTGCGCCGAACGCATCATCCCGGCGCAGCTCGAGCTCGGCGGCAAGGACGCGGCGGTGGTGGCGGCCGATGCGCCCCTGGAGCGCACCGCCCGCGGCCTCGTGTGGGCGGCCTTCATGAACACCGGCCAGTCGTGCGCCTCGGTGGAGCGGGTGTACGTGGAGGCGCCGCTCTACGAGCCTTTGGTGGAGCGCATCGTGGAGCTCACCCGCGAGCTCAAGGTGGGCAGCCCGAGCCTGTCCGACACCGACCTTGGGCCCATGACCACCGCCGAGCAGCGCGACATCGTCGACCGGCAGGTGGAGGCGGCGCTCGCGGCCGGCGCCCGCGCCCTCACCGGCGGCCGGCGTCCCGAGGGTCCCGGGTACTACTACCCGCCCACCGTGCTGGTGGACGTCGCCGACGACATGGAGGTCATGGTCGAGGAGACATTCGGGCCGGTGCTGCCCATCGTCCGCGTGGCCGACCTCGACGAGGGCATCCGCTGTGCCAACGCCTCTCGCTTCGGCCTCACCGCTTCGGGGTGGACGCGCTCGAAGACCACTGCCGAGCGGCTCCAGCGCGAGCTCGCCGCCGGGGTCGTGGGGATCAACGAGCACGGTATCGTCGCCGCCGGGGAGGTCACCGCCTGCTGGGGAGGCGTGGGCGAGAGCGGTATCGGACGTGCCCACGGCGGCTTCGGCCTCGAAGAGGTGGTGAACATCAAGTACGTCTTCTCGGACCCGGGCGACGACGACGCCTCGCCCTGGCACTACCCCTACGACGAGGACTTCTCCGCCTTCATCGCCGCCGCCATCCCCAGCCTGTACGGAAGCGGGCTCGACAAGTGGGCGACGATGGGACGCCTCGCCGGCAGCAAGCGCTTCCGCGAGCGGGTCAGGAAGCTCAGCCTGCTCGCCAACGTGCGCAAGCTGCTTTGAGCGGGGAGACGGGAGAGGGGAGAAGGGAGAAGGGAGAAGGGAAACGCTTCCCCCGCCCGCCCTTGTGCGAGGATGCGGAACAGGTGCCCTCCGGCGGGCGTGCCGTCCATGACGTTCTCCCGGGAGCGCTTCCTCGCTTGAACCGCGCCCGCGACGGACGCCGAGACCGACCCGAAGCAGGTGTCCTCCGGCGGGCGTGCCGTCCTTGGCGTCTTCGCTGAAGCGCTGTCACCCTTGTGAGGCGATGGCGCGAAACGCCAAGGGGGGCTCCCACGGCCCTTGGCATGCGGAGCAGTGGCCCCGAACGACCAGGCCGGCGACTCGGCGAGCCCGCGTGTCTGCCCGAGCTTCGTCGCGAGAACGCGGAGCGGCCTGTCAGGGTGGCGATTCGACCAAGGCGCCGCCGAGACGTAGCAGCGCTACGTCGCAGGCGGCGCCGCCGGGCGAAGCGTCGCCCTGGCCGGTGGATCCGCGGTCGTAGCAGATGATCGGGCAGACGCGCGGGCGTCAAGGACCCGGGGGCGGCCGTGAAGTCGCGCGCCAGCGCGTGTCGTCGCCGCCCCCGGGGCCGCGCCGACGGGCGGCGGCGCAACCGCCGCCCGGGAGCCGGTGCCTGGAGCACCCCCTGCCCCGAATCCCATGCCCCCCGCCGAAGCCCCCCACCGCCGCCCGGGGGCCGGTGTTGGGAGCATCAGGAGCCGGCACGGTGGCCGCGACCGGGACCGGGGCCGTGGCCGGGACGGGGGCCGGGGACCGGCGCCGGCGTCTGCTAGGGTGGCGGCATGACGGTGACCCTCGATGACGTTCGGCGTGCGGCGGAGGTGCTGCGGGAGCGGGGACGAATCCTGCGCACGCCCGTGGTCGCGGCCCCAGCCCTCGGAGAGGCCGCCTCCTGCCGCGCCTTTCTCAAGCTCGAGAATCTCCAGGCGACCGGCTCGTTCAAGGCGCGCGGCGCCTTCTGCTGGGCGGCGGCGCAGCCCGCGTCCGAGCGCGCCCGCGGCCTAGTCACCGCCTCCGCCGGCAACCATGGCCTCGGGGTGGCGCGGGCGGCGCGCATCCTGGACGACCGTCCGGCCACGATCTTCGTGCCCCGGGGCACACCGGCCACCAAGCTCGCCAAGCTCGCACGCCTCGGCGCCGACGTGCGCGTCGAGGGCGCGAGCTACGAGGAGGCCGCCCGTCTGGCCGCGGCCTGGGCCGCCGCCAACGACGCCCTGCTGGTTCCCGCCTACGACGACGAGACGGTGATCGCCGGCCAGGGCACCGTGGGTCTCGAGCTGGTGGAGGATCTCCCCGAGGTCGACGTGATCCTGGTGCCGGTGGGCGGCGGCGCCCTGTCGGCGGGGATCGCCGTGGCCGCCGCGGCGCTCAGGCCGGGCGTCGAGGTGTGGGGCGTGCAGCCCGACTCCACCCCGGCGGCATGGCACTCCTTCCACGACGGCCGCTGCCGCGAGAGCTGGGACGCCGGTCCCTCCATTGCCGAGGGCCTCGCCGGCGGCTACGGGCGGGTGCCTTTCACCATCGCCCGCGATCTCCTCACCGGGGTGGTCATTGTGCGCGAGGCGGCGCTGGCCGACGCCGTCTTCGCCCTCGTCGACCGCTGTGGCCAGGTGGTCGAAGGCTCGGGGGCGGCCGCGGTGGTGCCGCTGCTCGACGGCCCGGCGCCCGGCTACCCCGGTGCGCCCGAGCTCGCCGGCCGGACGGTGGCCTGCGTCCTCTCCGGCGGCAACATCGACACCGCGCTGCTGCACCGCATCATCTCCGAAAGGCTTTGAACCGCAGCACGGGACGTACCAACGGGGGGGTGCAGAGCTGCCGCGCGGGCGACCGGGGCCGGGGCCGGGACCGTTGGCCGGGACCGCGACGGACGCCGAGACCGACCCGGAGCAGGTGTCCTCCGGCGGGCGTGCCGTCCATGACGTTTTCCCGGGAGCGCTTCCTCGCCGGGAGGGCGCCCGCGGGAAACGTCATGGGGGGCTCCCACGGCCCTTCACGCCCGGAGCAGTGGCCCCGAACGACCAGGCAGGCGACTCGGCGCTGGGGCCCGGGGGCGGCCGTGGCGCCGTCTGCCAGCTCGAGTCGTTGCCGCCCCCGGGCCCGCGCCGACGGGCGGCGGCAGCGCCGACGCCCGGGAGCCGGTGTTGGGAGCATCAGGAGCCGTGACCGCGGCCGGGGACCTTCATCGCCTCGTCACGACACCACCTCGTCACCTCGCGCGCTCCGCGCGCGCAGCACTACGAACGTGACGTCGTCGTTGGGGGCGTCGTCGCCGTGCCAGCGCTCGGCCGCTGCCTCGAGGTGGGCGACCACGGCGGCCGGCTCCGAGCTCTCGGCCACCGCCGCCGCGAAGATCTCGCGGGCGCGCTCGTAGCCCAGCGGCTCGCCCGCCGGATCGAGCAGCTCGGGAAAGCCGTCGGACATGAGCAGCGCGGTGTCGCCGGGATCGAGGCGCACGTCGACCTGGCGGTAGGTGGCGCCGGCGAGCCCGCCCAGGGGCATCCCCTCCACCGTGAGCTCGTCCACCTCGCAGGTGTCGCCGCGGTGCAGGAGCAGCGGCGGCATCCCCGCCGCCGAAACCAGCATCCGTCCCCGATGGAAGCGCGCCAGCGTCAGCGCCATGTTCATGCGCCCCAGGTTCATGTCGCGGATCACCCCCGAGGCCTGCTCGAGGAAGCGCTGTGGCTGGGGATCGGCGCTGACGGTGAAGAGGCTCTTGATCATCGTCACCATGGTGCCGGCGGTGGCGCCGTGCCCGGTGGCGTCGCCGATGGCCGTGGTCAGCGCCCCGTCCGCCGACACCCGGAAGTCGTAGTAGTCGCCGCCGACCTCGGTGGCGGTGTGCATGGACACCGCGATCTCCACCTCCGGGTGGTCGGGCAGCTGGCTGGGGAGCAGGGCCAGCTGGAAGCGCCGGGCCTCCTCGAGCTCGCGGCTCTTGCGGCCGTTCTCGGCCTCCAGCACGCGGTGCTGGGCCTCCTGCTCGCCGCGCCGGCGCTCCTCCTCGAGGAGCTGCTGCTGGTGGCGTTGGATCTCCTCGGCCATGTGGTTGAAGGTCGCCGCCAGCTGGCCGATCTCGTCCGCCGAGCGCACCGGGACGCGCACGTCGAGGTCGCCGTCGGCGAGGGCGGAGGCGGCGCCGGTGAGGGTGCCGAGGTTGCGGGTCATGCGCCGCGACACCGGCACGATGACCAGCGCAGCGAGCCCGATGAAGGCGAGGCCGAGGCCGAGGTTGTTGGCGGCGGCGCGGCGGATCGCGGCGAGGCCCTCGCCCACGGGGCGGGCAATGCCGAAGGTGACGCCGGAGGCCGCGTCGGTGGTCCGCGACAGCACCCACTGGTCGCCGGCGTCGGTCGTGGCGCCCTCGCCGGTGACCGGGAGCCCCTGCAGCGTTTCCTTGTCGGCGGCGTCCACCGTGTAGAGCGTGCCCTGCTGGTCCACCGCGAAGGGAATCTCGCCCTCGTCACGGCGGGCGGCGGCGAGCACGCTCTCGAGCAGCTGCCGCGCCCGCACCTGCACCCGCAGGTGGCCCACCACGCGGCCGTCCTGCTCCACCGCACGGTTGAAGTCTCGGCCCAGCAGCGTCTTGGTCTCTCGGTGCTCCTGCTCGAGCCGCTTGAGCTCCTCGACTTTGATCTTCTCGGCGGCGAGGCCCTGCACCACGGCACCGGCCGCCTCCAGCCAGCGGCTCGCCTCCTGGCGCTGGCGCTCCGGCAGCTTCTCGATCTTCTTCATGGCCTGGCGCTGGGCGTTGGCAGCGTGCTCCATGGCCTGACGGACGATCGCGTCGATCTCGGCGCGGCTCGGGGACGCGGGGGCCGGGGCGCCGGGTCGGCCGCGGTAGCCTGCGTTATGGTCGTCGGCGGCGGCCACGGAATTCAGGAGGACCAGCGCCCGCGGCGGCGCGGGTGCGGCCGCGGGTGCGGGCGGCGCGGCACCGTCGCCCGCCGCCGCCTCGGACACGGGCGTCGGCTCCTCGGCGGGCGCCGGTGTGGAAGGAACCCACTCGAAGGCCTGCACCAGCGGCGCCGCCGGGCCCATGGCGCGACGCAGCCGCTCCAGGAGGGCCGCCTGCTCGGTCTTGTCACCCGCTCGGTTGGCCTGCTCGGCAAAGGCGGCCTGAGCGGCCTCGCCGAGCCCCTGGTCGAGGGCGCCACGCACTGCGCCGAGCCGGTGGCTCATGGCCTCGGACTGGGTGCGCGCCTCGCTCTCCACGGCGCTACGGAAAGCTCGCCGCGACGAGACGTAGGAGTACGTCACAAGCCCTGCCAGCGGGATCACGGCGAGGAGCAGGAAGGCCAGGATCAGACGGGCGCGCAGCTTCACGGCAGCCTCCGGACGAGCATCGTAGCGTGCACGGACGGCTGAAGATACGAGCCTCGCCCGGGAAGGTTGTCGAGGTTATGCGTCGAGAAGCCACCGCAGCCGCCTCGCCTGGCGGGCGTGGTCTTCGGCGGTGGCGAGCTCGGGGTTGAGCCACTCGATCACCGCGGCCCAGCCGCGGCTCTCGGGATCGAAGCGCAGGTAGCCCGAGACGACTCCCAGCACGGCGAAGCCCTCGCGCAGCTGGAACGAAAGGGTTGGGTCGCCGAGCTCGCCGCGGACCACCCGGCGCACGTACTCGGTGGCCGCGAGCTCCTCCGCCACCGTGGCGTAGCCGCGCAGCCGGGCGCCGGCGCGGATGCGCAGCAGGCCGAAGCTCGTGACCAGCTCGCGCCGGGCCGCGTAGAGCTTGCGCCCGATGCCACGCCCCTGGAGCCCGGGACGCACCATCACCTCGGCGCCGTAGAGGGTACGGCCCGAGGGGTCGTGGTTGGCGAAGGTGCCGTGGGCGGTGAAGTCGCGCCACGGCTGGTCGAGGTCGTAGTCGTCCCAGGTGACGATGAGGCTCGACGCCATCCCGACCACGGTGCCGGAGCCGGCGGTCGCCGCCACCAGCTGGCCCTCCGGGAAGTGCTCCAAGTGCTGGGCGAGCTCGTCTGCATGCCAGCCGTGGCCGTACACCTCGTGGCTCATCTCGACGATGCCGGAGAGGTCGGTGGGGCGGGTGGGTCGGACGACGACAGCCTCGCGGAGGTTGGGCAGCGCGCTCACAGCGACACCACCCGGGGCTCCTGGATGAGCTGGTTGGTGCGCCGGCTGTCCTCCAACGGCAGCACCGTGCCGTGGATCCGGCTTTGCTCGATGGTCTCGAGGTTGAGGTCGCCGATGACCATCATCTCCTGGTTGGTGTTGCCCTCGGCGAGGATGCCGTCGCGCGAGAAGGCGAAGTCCGAGGGCGTGAGGATCGAGGCGACCCCGTAGTTGAGGGAGACCGCGGGGACCTTGGGCAACGAGCCCACGGTGGGGGAGTGGATCACGTACATCTGGTTCTCGATGGCTCGCGCGTGGGCGCAGTAGCGCACCCGGAGGTAGCCCTGGCGCTCGTCGGTGCAGCTCGGGACCGCCAGCACCTTGGCGCCCTCCCGCGCCGCCACCCGGGCGATCTCGGGGAACTCCACGTCGTAGCAGATGCTCACCGCCATGCGGCCGAAGTCGGTGTCGAAGAGGGTGAGGCCGGTGCGCGGTGAGACCAGCCACTCCTCGCGCTCGAAGCGGGTCATGTGCAGCTTGCCCTGCACGCCCACGTCGCCGGTTGGTCCGAAGACGTAGCAGTCGTTGTAGACCGTGCTGTCGTCGCCGTCGGCGAGGGTGGGCATGGTCCCGCCCACGATATAGAGCTTGTGCTCGCGGGCGAGGCCGGAGACGAGCTCGAGGTAGCGCGGCTGCTGGCGCGCCAAGTGGCGGATCTGCATCTCGATGGGGCGGTGGGCGTCGCCCAGGGTGAGGAGCTGCACGGTGAGGTACTCGGGGAAGACCACCAGGTGGCAGCGGTAGTCGGCGGCGGTTTCGACCAGCGCCGAGACCTGCTCGGCGAACTCGTCGAAGCTTCCTACCGGACGGATGTAGTATTGCATTGACGCAACGCGAACTCGCTCCACGGAACCTCCTTCATCCGCCGCGGTCAACGGAGACGGGACATCGCCGCATTCCGCGACTCTGGTGTGCCGGAGTGCCAGCCGCCGGGGCACGCCCGGCCGCTACTCCTTCGTCGCCTTCCTGCGGTTGGCCGGCAGCACGCGCTTGCGGACCCGGATCTGGGTGGGGGTGACCTCCACCAGCTCGTCGTCGTCGATCCACTCCAGGGCCCGGTCCAGGGTCATGCGGCGAGGCGGGGCGAGACGCAGCGCCTCGTCGGCGGCGGCGGCGCGCATGTTGGTGAGCTTCTTCTCCCGCGTGACGTTGACGTCCATGTCCTGGGGGCGGTTGTTCTCGCCCACGATCATGCCCTCGTAGACCTCGGTGCCGGGGTCGATGAAGAGAGTTCCGCGCGGCTCCAGGTGGTACAGCGCATAGGTCGTGGCGCGGCCGGTGCGGTCGCCCACCAGGGCGCCGGTGGTGCGCCCGCCGATGTCGCCCTGCCAGGCGTCGTAGCCGTCGAAGAGGTGGTTGAGGATGCCGGTGCCGCGGGTGTCGGTGAGGAACTCGGAGCGGAAGCCGATGAGCCCCCGCGAGGGCACCCGGAACTCCAGCCGCACCCGGCCGTGGCCGGGGTTGGCCATCTTGATCATGCGCCCGCGGCGGGTGCCCAGCTTCTGGGTCACCACCCCCACGTGCTCCTCGGGGCAGTCCACCTGCACGACCTCCATGGGCTCCTCGAGCCCGCGTTCGCCCTCGCGGGTGAGCACCTTGGGCCGCGACACCGCGACCTCGAAGCCCTCGCGGCGCATGGTCTCGATGAGGATGGCCAGCTGCAGCTCGCCGCGCCCTGCCACCTGGAAGGCGTCCACGTCCATTACCTCGAGGCGGAGGCTGACGTTGTGCAGCATCTCCTTCTCCAGGCGGGCGCGGATCTGGCGCGCGGTCACCTGGTTGCCGTCGCGCCCGCCGAAGGGCGAGGTGTTCGGTGAGAACACCATGGCCATGGTGGGCTCGTCCACCACGATGCGGCGCATGGGGGAGGGGCGCTCGGCATCGGTGAGGGTGTCGCCGATGGCGACCTCGTCGAGGCCGGCCACGGCGACGATGTCGCCGGCGACGGCCTCCTCGGACTCCACCCGGCCGAGGCCCTCGTGGCTGTAGATGACGCCGATCTTCACCGGGGTAATGCCGCCGGCGTGGGCGAGGCCCACGGTGGTGGCGGGATGCAGGCGCCCGGCGAAGATCCGACCCACCGCCAGGCGGCCCAGGTAGTCGCTCCAGTCCAGGTTGGTGACCAGCAGCTGCAGCGGCGCGTCGGGGTCGCCCTGGGCCGGCGGAAAGTGGTCGATGATGGCGTCGAGCAGCGGTTGCAGGTTGCTCTCGTCGTCGCCGGGGGTGCGGTGGGCGACGCCCTTGCGCGCGTCGGTGTAGAACACCGGGAAGTCCAGCTGCGCCTCGGAGGCGTCGAGGTCGATGAAGAGGTCGTAGATCTCGTCGAGGACCTGCTCGGGGCGGGCGTCCTGGCGGTCGATCTTGTTGATGGCGACGATGGGGGGCAGGCCCAGCTCCAGTGCCTTCTGGAGCACGAAGCGGGTCTGCGGCAGAGGGCCTTCGGCGGCGTCTACAAGCAGCAGCACGCCGTCCACCATCTGAAGGGTGCGCTCCACCTCGCCGCCGAAGTCGGCGTGGCCGGGGGTGTCGACGATGTTGATCTTGACGCCGCGGTAGCGCACTGCGGTGTTCTTGGCGAGGATGGTGATGCCGCGCTCGCGCTCCAGGGCGCCGGAGTCCATGACCCGCACGTCGACCCGCTGGTTGGCGCGGAAGGTGCCGCTCTGCCACAGCATGGCGTCCACCAGGGTGGTCTTGCCGTGGTCCACGTGGGCGATGATGGCGATGTTGCGGAAGTCCGAGGTCTGCATGGTGCTCCTTGCCCCCGGAGGGGGCACGAGGTTGTAGCAGGAAACCCCGGTCCCGTCAAGCTAAGTGACTGTCACGGAGAAGCTACCGTACGTGCGTAGAGCCGGGGGGAGGGCGTGGGGTGTACAGCCGCCGGGGCACGCCGGCCGCTTCGCGGCCTACGGCCACTCGGTCGGGTCCCGAGCGCACGCGAGCGTGCGCCGGGTCCCTCCCTCGCGTCCGGCCGTGGCTGCGCCACGGCGGCGTGCCCCGGCGGCCCGGTGCGCCCGAGGGCATGCTCCGGGAGGGTAGGGAGATCCGGCTCTCTCTGAAATGTATTGGTCGCGCCGGCGCCGGCCCTCTGGCCGCGCTTCGCTCCTTCGCCTTCGTCGGCATGACCACGAGGTCAATGCCTCCTCGGCTCGGTCGCGAATCGCACCCAGAGCACCGACGGCGGCGCGACTCGTCGGCTCGGCAAAGGCCACGGAAGCGTCTGCCGCCTTGCGGCGGCCGGGCCGCGGCTTTGCCACGGCCCGCCGGGGGACGGCTCGAGCGCCTTCTGCTGCGGCCCGCGATGCGGCGCCCCCCGCGGCGGCTGCGCCGCCACGGGGAACGCCACCTCGCGGCCCTCGCGACGAAGGCGACGCCGTCCCCCTCGTCGACGCCGTGTCCCACCCACCCACCCGGTGCCGCCGCCTACGGCGACGGAAGATGGCGCTCCAACCACCACCTGTCATCCTGAGCAAGCGGAGGCCCGAAGGGCCGGAGTGCGTCGAAGGACCCCCTGGCCGAAGCCGGCACGAGCCTGCAGCCAGAGGCGAGGTCCCGCCGGGGCACGCCGGCCGCTTCGCGGCCTTCGGCCACTCGGTCGGGTCCCGAGCGCACGCGAGCGTGCGCCGGGTCCCTCCCTCGCGTCCGGCCGTGGCTGCGCCACGGCGGCGTGCCCCGGCGGCCCGGTGCGCCCGAGGGCATGCTCCGGGAGGGTAGGGAGATCCGGCTCTCTCTGAAATGTATTGGTCGCGCCGGCGCCGGCCCTCTGGCCGCGCTTCGCTCCGTCGCCTTCGTCGGCATGACCACGAGGTCAATGCCTCCTCGCCTCGGTCGCGAATCGCACCCAGAGAACCGACGGCGGCGCGACTCGTCGGCTCGGCAAGCGCCATGGAAGCGTCTGCCGCCTTGCGGCGGCCGGGCCGCGGCTTTGCCACGGCCCGCCGGGGGACGGCTCGAGCGCCTTCTGCTGCGGCCCGCGATGCGGCGCCCCCCGCGGCGGCTGCGCCGCCACGGGGAGCACCACCTCGCGGCCCTCGCGACGAAGGCGACGCCGTCCCCCTCGTCGACGCCGTGTCCCACCCGCCCGCCCGGTGCCGTCGCCTACGGCGACGGAGAACGGCGCCCCAACCGATACCCGTCATCCTCAGCAAGCGGAGGCCCGAAGGGCCGGGGTCCCACCGGGGCACGCCGGCCGCTTCGCGGCCACCCGGCCACGCCCCGGCCGCCGGCCGGATGCACGCATCCGCCGGCGACCAGTGCGCGTCCGGCCGCGCCTATCGGCGCGGCGGCGTGCCCTCAGGGGCTCACCACCGCCCCGGAGCACAGATCCTCCGGCGGACGTGCCGTCCCGGACACTTTTCCCGAACGGCCTCCTCGTTTGCAGCGCGATCGCGGAAACAGTGTCCGGGGGGGCTCTCACGGCCCTTGGCGCCCGGAGCAGTGGCCCCGAACAACCAGGCAGGCGACTCGGCGCAGGGCGCGAAGGGGGCCGCGTTGCCGTCAGGCAGCCTCCGCCGTCGCCCCCTTCGCGAACGCGCCGACGGGCGGCGGCAACGCCGCCGCCCGGGAGCCGGGGTTGGGAGCATCAGGAGCCGGCACGGTGGCCGGGACCGTTGACCGCGGCCGGGGCCGGGGTACCCCGAGGGTCATCGGCGCGCGCGGTGATCCCATGCCCGGGTAGGCGCGCGACCTTCGCGCGCCACGAGCGCGTTCGCTGGCGTAGCTTCGTTCGGGTCCCATCGCCGTCCGGCAGGGTTTCCCACGTGCTCTGAAGCGGCAATGGGGGCGCGAAGAGGCTTCGCGCCTACACGCCCCCTCCCCCCTACCGCATGTGCGTCTGCAGGGGCCGCCCCGGAGCACGCCCCCTCCGGCGGACGTGCCGTCCCGGACACTTTTCCTGAACAGCCTCCTCGTTTGCAGCGCGATCGCGGAAACAGTGTTCGGGGGGGCACTCACGGCCCTTGGCGCCCGGAGCAGTGGCCCCGAACAACCAGGCAGGCGACTCGGCGCAGGGCGCGAAGGGGGCCGCGTTGCCGTCAGGCAGCCTCCGCCGTCGCCCCCTTCGCGGGCGCGCCGACGGGCGGCGGCAAAGCCGCCGACCGGGCGCCGGTGCCCGCAGCACCACCCCCCACCCAAACCTCGGAGCACCGATCCTCCGGCGGGTGTGCCGTCCTTGACGTCTTCTCTCGAGCGCCTTCTCGCTTGCGGCGCGTTGGTGGGAAACGTCAAGGGGGGCTCCCACGGCCCTTGGCGTTTGGAGCAGTGGCCCCAAACAACCAGGTAGGCGACTCGGCGCACCGGGCGATGAGGGCCGCGTTGCCGTCAGGCAGCGCCCGTCGGCGCCCCCTTCGCGAACGCGCCGACGGGCGGCGGCTCAGCCGCCGCCCGGGAGCCGGTGTCCGCAGCACAAAGGTGCTTCTCCGCGGGCCGTCGGCGCTCGACGGTCGCTGCGCCGGGCGTGCGCCCTCGCTCCCTCGTTAGCCTGGTGCTGGGGTGGGCGGCTCTTCATCCGGCTCCCGCGGTACCGGCCCCGGGCCCCTCCTGGTCTGGAGGAACGCCACCAGGTCGTCGAGCTGCTCGGCGTCGAGGATCCCGGCGAAGGCCGGCATGTTGATGCCGCCGTTCGCGATGCGGATGCGCATCTCGTTGGCCGTGAGCCGGTTGCCGACAGTTGTGAGGTCGGGGCCGCGGTGGCCGCCGTGGCCGGCGATGTCGTGGCAGTAGATGCAGGCCTTGGCGGAGAAGAGCTTGCCGCCCCGGGCCACCGGGCCGTGGTGGGCGCCGATGACGGCGGCGGTGAGGGGTTTCGCCGAGAAGTCCGGCGACCAGTCGGCCTTGACCCCGGCCCGCCACAAGGTGCCCACCGCCAGCACGATCATGAGCACGGCGGCAACCGCCCACGGCCGCCGCTTGGGGTGGCGCTCACCGCGCCCGAACAGGAACGGCAGCAGCAGCAGGACCGCCCCGGCGAGGAGCGGCGCGCCGACGATGACGAACTTCTCGGTGCCGTGCGGGAGCAGCGCGAGGACCGCGAAGTACCAGAGGAAGTACCAGTCGGGCCGCGGCGTCGCCTGGATGATGGTGGGGTCGGGGGGCTTGCCCACGTCGGGGGGGCCGAGAATCACCGCCAGCGCCATCACGACCATGATCAGGAGAACGCCGAAGACCATGTCGCGCCACGCGGCGTCGGGGAAGAACGGCCGTCCCTCGCGCTCGAGCATGCGCCGGTACCAGGGGCGGTAGGTGGCGGGGTCCACCGGGCGGCCGGCCACCGGGGGCTCGGAGATCCCGTTGCGGATCACGAGGTACAGGTGGAGGCCGACGATGGCGAAGATGAGTGCCGGGATGAGGAACACGTGGATGGAGAAGAAGCGCGTGAGGGTGGCGGCGCCCACCACGTTGCCGGCGAGGATGAAGTGTGCCAGGTACTTGCCGATGAACGGGACGCGTCCGGCCTGCTCGGCGCCGACGACGATGGACCACACGGCGTTCTGGTCCCAGCGCAGGAGCTGGCCGGTGAAGCCCATGGTGACGGTGAGCCCCAGCAGCAGCACGCCGCTCAGCCAGCTCACCTCGCGCGGGTACTTGAACGAGCCCATGAGGAACACGCGCAGGGCGTGGACGCCGATGAACAGGATCATCGCCGAGGCGCCCCAGTAGTGGAGGCCGCGCAGGATCGATCCGAGGGGGGCGTCGTGGGTGATGAAACGCAGGCTCTCCCAGGCGCTTCCCGCCGACGGCACGTACACCGTGGCCAGGGCCACTCCGGTGACCACCTGGATGATGAACGCCACCAGGGTGGCGCTGCCGAACACGTACCACCAGTTGGTGCCGGGCGGGACCGGATGGCGGAGGAGCGGCCCGACGAGCTCCGACAGACCGGTGCGGTCGTCGAACCAGCTCCAGATCCTCAGCAGCGTCTTCACGATCCCGGCTCCTCTCGTCCTCAGGTGATGGGGATGGGGCTGGTCTGCACCTCGACCCACTGGCCGTTGACCCGCACGGGGTACCGGATCAGCGCGTGCGGGGGCGGCCCCGCCGCGACCCGCCCGTCGGCGTAGTACACCCCGCCGTGGCAGGGGCAGAGGAAGAGGTCGGCGCTCTGCACCCAGCGCACCGGGCAGCCCAGGTGGGTGCAGTTCACCGAGAAGGCGGTGAACTCGGCCTCGCCGGCGCGGCGCAGCCAGGCGGCGGTTTGGGCCGTCTTCCCGGCCCACGGTCGGGCCGAGGCGTCCTTCAGGGTGACCTGCACCGTGGTGCCCACGGTGAAGGAGTCCACCGTGCCCACTCGCCGCCAGCGGGGGGTCGACCGCTCGAAGAACGGCGCCAGCAGGAAGCCCGCGAAGGGGACGCCGAGCAGGGCGGCGCCCAGCGCCGAGAGGCCCACGCTCATCACGGTGAGCAGGCGGCGGCGCTCGCGGTCGGGGCGGTCCGGGTGCTCAGTCGTGCTCATGACGGAGCTCCTGGATCCAGCCGCCCAGGGCGAGCGCGCCGGCGGCCGCACCCACCGCCGAGATCACCCAGGTGGTCACCACCCCCCAGGCCACGAGCACCACGGCCAGGGCCAGCACCGCGGGCCAGTAGGTGGGATGCGGGACCTCGGCCGGAAGCGGCGCCGCCCAGTCGGCGGGACCGTTCCTACCGGTGGTGGCGGCGGCGACGTCGGCAGGCTCTTGATCCATGCGTCCTCTCCTCATGCGTGGGCGGGCTCGGCGTCGTGCTCGGGCTCGCGGTACCACCGCACGAGCATGGCGAGGGTGGCCCACAGGAAGCCGAACATGCCGATCACCCACATGAACAGGCCGCCGAGCTGCTGGTCGGCGGCGGGACCGAGGTTCCAGTGGTCGCGGATGAGGGCGAGCGCCCCCAGCTCGTCCGCGGGGCGCAGGTAGGCGGGGTAGATCCCCACCGGCGCGAAGGTCAGGAGGATGCCGAGGACGGCGTTGGCGACCATGGCTGCGTACAGGTAGAAGATGGCGGTGATGGGGTGGAGCCTGCGCTCCGGCAGCGGTGTCAGCACCGGCCACCAGAAGATCGTGGCGGTGACCAGGAAGCTCAGGTGCTCGACGGCGTGGATCGTCTCGTTGGCCAGGGTGGCGTTGTAGGCCGCCGGCAGGTGCCACGCCCACAGGGTTCCGACCATCAGGGCCCAGGCGACGGCGGGGCGACGCAGCAGCCGTTCGGTGGCGGCGACCCAGCGCACCGCCAGGGCGCGGCGGGCGAGTCGCTCGGGGACTCCGAGGAGGAGCAGCGGCGGCACCAGCAGCAGGAGCGTCAGGTGCTCGAGCATGTGCGCGCTGAACAGGTAGTCGTCGCCGAGCACGTCCAGCGGCCCCACCAGGTCGAGCAACAGCACCACGACACCGGCCATCCACCAGGCGGTGCGCCGGGGCTCGGAGAAGCGAACGAGAGCCAGGTGCAGCAGCGCCAGCAACGCACACCCCACCACGATGGACGGCTCCGGCTCCCAGGCCGCGGCGAGCAGGGCCCCGGTGGTCACAGCAGCACCCCCCACAGGTAGACCACGGCGAAGATCACCACCCACACCGCGTCGACGAAGTGCCAGTACACCGCGGCGGCGTGCAGCCCGGTGTCCACCGCCGCCTCGCGCTCGGCGGCGAACACGAGGGCGGTGAAGACCGCCAGCACCACCAGGCCGATGAGTACGTGCAGGCCGTGGAAGCCGGTGAGGGTGAAGAAGGTGGTGCCGAAGAGGTCGCGGCTGATGGTGACCTGGCGCTGGATGAGGCCGGCATACTCGATTCCCTGGCCCACCAGGAAGACCGCGCCGAGGACGATGGTGGCGAGCAGCCACGCGCGCACCCGGTGGCGCCGGCCGCGCGTCGTGTTGACCTCGGCCCGCCACATGGTGAGGCTCGAGGCGAGGAGGAAGACCGAGTAGATCCCGGTGCGCAGCGGGTCGAGGTGGGCGGCCGCCGCACCACCGGTGCCGGTGCGATGGTGGTAGAAGACGTAGGCCAGGATCAGGAGCAGGAAGAAGACGGCCTCCGACAGCACGAAGAGCTCGACCCCGAGCCGGTTCTGCTCGCGCGTCATGGCTCAGGCCCCCTTCCCGTCCGCCGTGCCCAGCCGCGGGTGGGCGAGGTCCCACAGCGGCCGGCGCCCGCGCACCGGCGGCACGCGCTCGAAGTTGTGCGGCGGCGGCGGCGAGGTGGTGGCCCACTCCAGGCTCCACGCCTCCCAGGGGTTGGCGCCGGCGGGCTTCCCCCGGCGCAGGCTGCGGACGAGGTTCCAGGCGAGCACCAGCACCGAGAAGCCGAGGATGAACGCGCCGATGGACGAGATGAGGTTGAGCGGCGCCAGCCAGGGCAGGTTCGGGTAGGTGTAGACCCGCCGCGACATGCCGGCGAGGCCGGCGAGGTGCTGCACGAGGAAGGTGGTGTTGAAGCCCACCACGGTGAGCCAGAAGTGCCACTTGCCGAGGCGCTCGTCGAGCATCCGTCCGCTCATCTTGGGGAACCAGTAGTAGACGCCGGCGAAGAGCGCGAACACGGTGCCGCCGAAGAGCACGTAGTGGAGGTGGGCGACCACGTAGTAGCTGTCGGTGACCTGCCAGTCCACCGGGATGGCGGCGAACGACACCCCCGAGAGGCCGCCGATGGTGAACTCGACGATGAAGGCGATGGCGAAGAGCATGGCGGTGGTGAAGCGCAGCGAGCCGCCCCACATGGTGGCGATCCAGTTGAAGATCTTGACTCCGGTGGGCACGGCGATGAGCAGGCTGCCGATGGCGAAGACGTAGTACAGCGGGAAGCCGAGGCCGGTGGCGAACATGTGGTGGACCCACACGCCGAAGCTCAGGAAGCCGATTGCCACCGTGGAGCCGGCGAGGAACTCGTAGCCGAAGATGGGCTTGCGCGAGAACACCGGGATCACCTCGGAGATGATCCCGAAGGCGGGCAGGATCATGATGTAGACCTCGGGGTGGCCGAAGACCCAGAAGTAGTGCTGCCACATGAGCGCCGAGCCGCCGGTGGCGGGGGTGAAGAAGTGGGCCTGCAGCTGGCGGTCGAGGAGCAGCATCACCAGGGCCGCGTTGAGCGCCGGCATGGCGAGGATGATCAGGAACGAGTTCACCAGCACCATCCACACGAACAGCGGCAGCCGGCGGATGGTCATGCCCGGGGCGCGCAGCAGCACGATGGTGGCGATGAGGTTGATGCCCGCCGCCACCGTGCCCACGCCCACCGCCAGCAGGCCCAGCGCCCAGTAGTCGACTCCGCTGGTCGAGGAGAACGAGGTCTCAGACAAAGGGGCGTAGCTGAACCACCCGGTGGCCGGTGCGCCGCCGGCGACGAAGCTGAAGTACAGGAGCACCCCGCCGAACACGAAGACCCAGAACGACAGCGCGTTGAGCCGCGGGTACGCCATGTCGCGGGCGCCGATCATGAGCGGTACGAAGTAGGTGGCGAAGCCCAGCAGCATGGGCACCAGCACCAGGAAGACCATGGTGGTGCCGTGCATGGTGAAGAGCTGGTCGTAGGCGTCGGGGGAGAGCAGCCGCTCGCCGGGCTGGGCCAGCTGGGCGCGCATGACGAGCGCCTCGAGGCCGCCCACCAGGAAGAAGGCGAAGGCGGCCACCAGGTACATGATGCCGATCTGCTTGTGGTCCACCGACGACACCCAGGCGAGCAGGCCCGAGGGTGCGGCGGCTGCCGGGTGCTCGGCGGCGGCGGGGGTGTTCTCGTCCATCGCTACTCCTCCAGGTACGCCACCAGCGCCCTCACCTGGGCGTCGGACAGCTGGAGGTTGGGCATGTGGCTGCCCGGCTTGATCGAGCCCGGGTCCTTGAGCCACTGGGTGAGCTGATCATGGGTGTTCTCGGCGGCGCCCGACGCCAGGGTGCGACGGCTGCCGAGGTGGGTGAGATCCGGGCCGACGCGGCCCGCCGCCGAGCTTCCGCGCACCGTGTGGCAGTTGGCGCAGGTGAGGCGTTCGAGCAGCTGTCGTCCCTGCTGCGCCTCCGCTGAGCTGGGCGGTGCGTGGGGTGTCAGCTGGGCCCGCTCCCAGGCCGCGAACGCGGCCGGCGTCTGGGCGATCACCAGGATGCGCATGAGCGCGTGGCCGACCCCGCAGTACTCGGCGCAGGTGCCGTGGTAGACGCCGGGCTTCTCCACCTTCATCCAGAAGTCGTTGGGGTGGCCGGGGATGGCGTCCATCTTGCGGGCCAGCTGCGGGACCCAGAAGTCGTGCACCACGTCGGCCGAGGTGAGCCGGAAGAGCAACGTGCGCCCCACCGGGACGTGGATCTCATTGGCCGTGGTCAGCCCCGTGGCCGGGTAGTGCACCTCCCACCACCACTGGTGGGCCACCACCCTCACGTCGGGCGTGCGGTCGCCCGCAGGCGGCTGCACCGTGTGCATGGTGCGGATGGTGAACACGAAGATCGCGCCGACGATGAGGAGCGGGATGGCGGTCCAGGTGATCTCCAGGGCGGTGTTGCCCTCGCGGGTCGAGGGCTCCCGCCCCTCGCGCTGGCGGAAGCGGATGACGATGTAGACCACCAGGCCGGTGACCACCAGGAGGATGACGCCCGCCACCACCATGACGAACCAGAACAGGGCCGAGATCGCCTGGGCCTGGGGCGAGAACGGGTTGAGTGGAGAGACGCCCTGCATCTCAGACGAGCTCCCGGCGCGGCCGGGAGGCCGGCGGGTTGGAAGCCTTCAGCTGCAGGTAAAACTCGGGTACCACGACGTGCTCCTCGATGAACGCCCCGCTGGCGGCGGCGCTACTGATGGGCCCCCGCGAAAAGTCCTCACTCCTGAGACTCTCCGTCGGAGTTTTCCCTCGTAACCGTCACCCCAGCGACGAGGATTCCCTCGTCCGCCCGTTGCGGGGGGCAGCCTAGGGGTTCTCCCAGCGCGCCTCCCAGCCCTCGGGCTCGCTGCGCAGGAAGCGGTCGAGCCACCGGACGATGAGGTCGAGGTGGCCCACCCGCCGGCTCAGCGGATCCCACAGCATGTGCTCACCGCCGGGGACGAGCACCAGCTCCGCCGTCTTGCCCTGGGTCCTGAGCGCGGTGTAGAGCTGCTGCGACTCGTCGGGGGGCACGTTGACGTCGGCGGTGCCGTGCACCAGCAGCAGCGGGGTGGTGATGCGGTCGGCGCGGTACAGCGGCGAGCGGCCGGCGAAGAGCTCCTGGTCGCTCCACGGGAACGCCCCGGCCAGGGCGGTGTCGCCGTAGGTGAAGCCCCACGCTCCGGCGCCCCAGTACGAGGCCAGATCGCTGATCCCGTAGAGCGCCACCGCAGCGGCGAAGCGTGGCGTCACGGTGAGCAGGTACTCGGTGAGGAAACCGCCGTACGAGCCGCCGTAGAGCCCGATGCGCTGCGGGTCGATCTCGGGATGCCCGGCGAGTAGCGCGTCCACCCCGGCGAGCACGTCGGCCGCCGCCTTGGGCCCCCAGTCGCGCACGTGCTCGTCGGCGAAGGCCTGGCCGCGGCCGATGGCGCCGCGGGGGTTCACCACCAGCACGCCGTAGCCGTCGGCCGCGAGCACCTGGTGGAAGGGATCGAAGTCGCGGCGGGTGGGGGTGGCGCCGCCGTAGTAGTGGACCACCAGCGGGACCTTGGCGTCGGGGGCCGGGTCCGTGGGCGGGTAGTACCAGCCCTCCAGCAGCTCACCGCCGGGGCCGTCGAAGGACGCCTCGCGCGGGGCCGTGAGCGCGAAGCGTTCGGCGAGATCCGCGCCGGGTCGCTCGACCACCGTCTCGCCGCCCTCCTCGCCGAAGGTCCACAGGCGCAGCTCGGGGGGCTCGGTGCGGCTGGAGACCACCGTCGCCACCGCCCGCGCGTCGGAGGCGGCGGCCGCCGCTGCCAGGTCGACGGTGCCGGGGTCCATCGGGGCCACGCCCCAGGCGCCGGAGGGGTCGCGGCTGAGGCGCTCGAGCCGCCCCCGCGCGCTGTCCACCGCGGTGGCCAGGATGGCCTGCCCGGTGCGCTCCCACACCAGCAGGCCGCCGGCCTCCCCGAAGGCGGGTGCGGCGTCGCCGGTGAGCGGGGCGAAGCTGCCGTCGTCGAGGCCGAGGAGCCACACCGTGCCCTGGTAGAGGTTGTGGTCGGGGCCGCCGGGGTCCACCTGAGCGGGCGGGCCCACGAAGGCCAGGAGGTGCCCGCGGGGATCGGGAGCGAGGGCGTGGGGGTGGTTCTCCCAGCCTCCGCTGAAGGTCGCCACCACGTGATCAGCGCCGCCCTTGAGGTCGAGAAGGTGCAGCTCGGTGGCGAACCACGGACGCTGGGGTTGGGGCACGGTGCGGGCGTAGACCACCGCCTGGCGGGCCGGCACGAAGGCGGCGTCGTCCACCACCCAGTCCCCGGGGGCGGTGAGCCGGCGGCGGGCGCCGCTGGCCACCTCCACCAGCCACAGGTGGCGGCGCGGGAGCCAGTCGGTCATGCGCTCCCGCAGGCCACCCTGGCGCCGAGGTGCGTCGGTGGACCGGGTCAGGGAGCCGGCGCCGCGGCTCGAGAGCAGCAGCAGGTGCGAGCCCCCTGGTCCCACCCGCACCAGGCCGAGGTCGGGCTCGCGGGTGAGAATGGTGGTGAGCTGCCGGGCGTCGACGTCGTAGAGGAGGAGATCGGTGAGAGCTGTGCCGTGTGCGTCGAGGTCGCGGCGCAGCACCAGGGAGTGGCGGCCGGGCAGGAAGCCCACCGGTTCGACGCCGGGCCCACCCACCGTGGAGGCCACCACCGTGCCGGCGGGATCCAGTACGTCGGTGGTCACCAGCTCCCCGTCGCCGCGTGCCGGCCAGCGCTTGAGCGCCCGCGCCACCAGCTCGCCGCCGGTGGCCACGGCCACCGCCCCGATCCGCGGCAGCGCCCGCACCAGCTCGTCGTAGGAGGTCGGCGCCACCCGGCGATCGAGGGACCACCGTAGCTGGGCCGCGGGCTCAGCGGCCGCCGTGAGCCCCAGGGCGCCGTCCCCTTCGCGATCCCGTCGGGCCCGTACCAGCACCGAGTGAACGCCGCGGGCCAGGGGCACGGTGGCCGTGCGCGGCCCGCCCGCGCCGCCGAGCCCGACGGCAGCGCCGTCCACCCAGAGGGCGAGGATCCGCGGGCCGGCGAGCGTGACGGTCACCCGGGCGAAGCGGGGCAGCTGCAGCCGCGCTGCCGCCCACCACACCCCGGGGGAGGGGAGGGGGACGGCGCCGCCCGTCGCGGCGGCGCGGGCCCAGGTGAGGGGGCCCGACGGATCGAGCACCACCGCCGAGTCGGTGAAGGGGTCCGCCGTGGCCGGGTCGAACTCGGGCACCGGCGCCATCGCCGGCACCAGCGCACCCGCCGCGGGCGCCGCCGGCGGCAGCGGCAGCGGCCCCAGCAGGCGCACCGCCGTGGGGCCAGGCTCGGCCGCGGCGGCCCCGGTCAGGACGACGAGCATCGTGCAACCGACTGACAGCAGCAGACGAGAAGCGTGCCGCATTGGGTTCCTCCCACGTGAGATCTCTGAAAACGTAGCACACCGGAGCCCCGGAGCGGTTCGCCACCGGCGGGTGGGCGGGGGCCGCGTCCGGGACCGCGACCGCGTCCGGGACCGCGTCCGGGACCGCGACCGGGGCCGCGTCCGCGTTCGGGACCGGGGCGCGGGACCCCCTCATTACCTCCCATCACCTCCCCACCGGTTCCCGGCGGCTCGCCACGCGTGTACCCTTACACGCCGGAGGTTCCTTGCAGGAAGATTGCGTCTACGACAACGGGCGGGGGCGACGTGGGCGGCTGCGCTACCTCCTGCACACGCCGCGCGGCTACCGGGCGTCGGGTCGCCGGCGCTGGCCGCTGGTGGTCTTCCTGCACGGCGCCGGCGAGCGCGGCGACGACCTCGCGGCGGTGAAGCGCCACGGTATTCCCCGGGTGGTGGAGGAGCGTCGCGACCTGCCGTTTGTGGCGCTGTCGCCCCAGTGTCCGGCGCGCTCCTACTGGCGCCTGCACATGCCGGCCCTGGAAGGCCTGGTGGAGGCGATCGTGGCCGAGCGGCCGGTGGACCCCGACCGCGTGATCCTCACCGGTATGAGCATGGGCGGTTACGGCACCTGGGGCCTGGCGGCGCGCTGCCCCGACCGCTTTGCGGCGCTGGTCCCGGTGTGCGGGGGCGGCCTCGTCTCCCAGGGGTTCCCCGAGCGGGCCTCGGAGCTCCGCCACGTGCCGGTGTGGGCCTTCCACGGCGCCCGCGACCGGGTGGTGCCGCCCGACCAGTCCCGGCGCATGGTGGACGCCCTCAACGCCGCCGGCGGCAGCGCCCGGCTCACCGTCTACCCCGAGCTCGGACACGACTGCTGGACGAGGGCGTACGGGGAACCCGAGCTCTACCGGTGGATGATGGCGCAGCAGCGCCGGCAGCCGCCGTCGGCGGATAAAGACTGAAATGTAAAGAGTAAAGGGTGTTGGAACGCCTCGCCCAGGGCGGGTCGCGCGCAGCATCTGAGGCTCTGCGCGTGCGATGGGCCATGTCACTCTTCACTCGCTACGTACTCACTCGTTCAGCGTGGCGGCGCTCCCGAGGCGGCGAGCTCGGCGAGATCGTCGGCGACGAAGGCGGCGAGCTGATCGGGTACCCCCTCCGGGGCGCGTGACTGCAAGCGCAGGTCCACCGGGTCGTTGAGGTAGTCCACCACCACGAACTGCTCGGCCGCGGTGAGGGCGATCTCGGACGAGAAGAGCTGCATCCGCGACAGCCGGGCGATAGTGCGCATGATGAAGGTGAGGGGTGCGAGGGTGAAGCGGCTCACCTCCGCAGCGGACACCGGCACGTAGCGGTGGTCGTGGTGACTCCACCAGCACGGGTAGACGCGCCCGCACGAGTAGAGGTTGCGGAACCACGCGGGCCGTCCGCCCAGACGCACTGGCTCCACGTGGGCCTGGAGGAGGTAGCTGTCGGACGGGTACTGGCGGCGCATCGCCGGAATGTCGTCCGGCGACGTGAGGCCCACCGCCACACCGTCGCCACCGCCGCCGTGGGCGGGCTTGACGCAGAACGGCGAGCCCACGTGCTCGAGGTCCACCGGCGGCATGTGCGGCTCGTCGTCCCAGGGCGCCAGCACGAGGGTGGCTGGCGTGCGCAGCTCGGGGCTCAGGAGGTCGTGCATGAAGGCCTTGTTCCACGAGCGGACGGCGTGCTCCCGCGGGTTCACCCGGCGCGCGCCCAGGGCCCTGGCCCGCTCGACCAGGGCGAGGTAGCGGGGGTCGGCATCGGAGGCGCGGTCGAGGAGGAGCCCGACGGTCAGCTCTCCCGTGTCGAGGCCGGCGACGACGCCGCCGAGCGTCTCCGGCGTCACCTCGAGAAGGGAGAGGCCGCGCGCCGCACAGGCCTCGCGCAGCAGGCGGGCGAGGTCCTCGTCGCCCTCCCAGCACCAGGCCAGGCAGAGGTGATGGCGGGTCATCCTCGGGCGGTGACGCCGCCGGTCCAGGCGGGGGCGTCGCTCGCCGGGAAGCTCTCGTCGGAGGCCTCGTCCACACGGTCGGGCGCCGGCTTGCGCGGTCGCCTCGGTGGCTCTCCGTTCGAGCCGCCCCGCTCGCAGCACACGGTGCTGAAGCCAAACGCGTGGTAGAGCGGGCAGTGTCCGCTCAACCCGCGCAGGAGCAGCACCCCGCCGGCGAGCGCCAGTGGCACCGCCACCTCCAGCCTTCGGGTCAGCCCCCACGCCAGCAGGCCGGCGCCGCCGACGATGGAGATCGCCCGTTCGGCCGTCGCCACGTTCGTCTCACATGAGCAGTCCGTCATGGCGTCCTCCCTGTAGCCGGCGCGCCCGGCGCCGGCAAGCCTCGGTCGAGCCACCGTGTCCAGCTCCTCAAAGGCTCCGTTATCCAATCGAAAATCCATGAAAAGAAAGACATTGTAACGCTTGAGGAAACGTCGCGACGGCGCCGTCCATTCCCTTCTGCCGCCCCGACGCATTAGCGGCTCGCCGGCGGCTCCCCGCCCCGGGGCCGCGCGCGCCGGGGAGATCCGCGGCGGGCTCATCGCGACCCACTACAATGGGCTCGCCCACGCCGGGCCCCATGGAGGAGCCGCATGGCCTTCACAGCTGTCGAGTGTGCGCGCTGCCGCGAGGACTTCCCGTCGCTGGCCCGGACCCTCGGCGATCATCCGTTGGCCTACCTGGACGGCCCCGCCGGCACCCAGGTGCCGCAGGCGGTCATCGATGCCGTGACCGCCTACTACACCACCTCCAACGCCAACACCCACGGCGCCTTCGTGACCTCGGAGGAGACCGACCTCCTGCTGCGCGAGGCGCGCACCGCGGTGGCGACGCTGCTGGGCGCGCCCACTTGGCGCGGCATTTCGTTCGGCGCCAACATGACCTCCCTCGCCTTCGCCCTGAGCCAGGCCATGGCGCGCGAGCTCACGCCGGGCGACGAAATCCTCATCACCCAGCTCGACCACGAGGCCAACCGCGGACCGTGGCTCAACCTCCAGGCCAACGGCGTCGTCGTCCGCGAGGTGGCGTTCGGGAGCGACGGCCACCTCGACGCCCGCGACGTCGAGCGCAAGATCACCCGGCGCACCCGGCTGGTGTGCGTGGGACTCGCCTCAAACGCCCTGGGCACAGTCAACGACCTGCCCACCATTCGCGCGCTGGCCAAGGCGGTGGACGCCGCCCTGGTGGTGGACGCGGTGCACTACGCCCCCCACTTTCCCCTCGACGTCGCCACCCTGGGCGTCGACGCCCTGCTGTGCTCCGCCTACAAGTTCTACGGCCCGCACGTGGGCATTCTCTACACCCGTCCCGGCTTCCTCGAGCGCCTGCGGCCGGACCGCCTGCGCACCCAGGAGGACAGCCCGCCGGAGAAGATCGAGACCGGCACCCTCAACCATGCCGCCATCGCCGGCGTGAAGGCGGCCATCGAGTACCTGGCGGGGTGGGGCGAGGGATCGACCCTGCGCCAGCGGGTGGTCTCGGCGATGGCCGGGATCTCCGCCTGGGAGCACGGGCTGGCGGCCCGATACCACGCCGGCGTCTCCGCCATACCCGGGGTCACCGCGTGGGGACCGGGGTTCGAGGATGCGCACCGCGCTCCCACCGTGTCCATCACCATCGACGGCGTCCATCCCGCCGACGCCGCCCGCCGTCTCGGCGAGCGCGGCGTGCTGGTGTGGGACGGCCACTTCTACGCCTTGCGCGTCGTCGAAGTCCTCGACCTCGCGGAGCGCGGCGGCCTGCTGCGCGCCGGCATGTCCATGTACACCACGCCCGAGGAGGTGGACCGCCTGCTCGAGGGGGTGGAGGCCATCGCGCGCTCGGCGTGAGCGTCCCCGGTGACGCGTCGCGGTCACGGTTACTGATGCTCCCGGCACCGCCGCCCGTCGGCGCGGTCGCGAAGGGGGCGACGGCAGAGGCTGTCTGGCGGCAACATAGCCCCCTTCGCGCCCAGCGCCGAGTCGCCTGCCTGGTCGTTCGGGGCCGGTACTGCCGGCGCCAAGGGCCGTGGGAGCCCCCCATGACGTTTCCCGCGAACGCGCTCCGAACGAGGAAGCGCTCCCGGGAAGACGTCATGGACGGCACGCCCGCCAGAAGGCACATGCTCCGGGCACCGGCGCCCGGTCGGCCGCTGTGCGGCCGCCCGTCGGCGCGTTCGCGAAGGGGGCGAGGGCAGCGGCTGCCTGACGGAAACCAGCCCCCTTCGCGCCCAGCGCCGAGTCGCCTACCTGGTCGTTTGCGGCCACTTCTCCGGAGGTGAAGGGCCGTGGGAGCCCCCCATGACGTTTCCCGCGAACGCGCTCGGAACGAGGAAGCGCTCCCGGGAAGACGTCATGGACGGCACGCCCGCCGGAGGGCACATGCTCCGGGCACCGGCGCCCGGTCGGCCGCTGTGCGGCCGCCCGTCGGCGTGGTCGCGAAGGGGGCGACGGCAGAGGCTGTCTGGCGGCAACATAGCCCCCTTCGCGCCCAGCGCCGAGTCGCCTACCTGGTCGTTCGGGGCCGGTACTGCGGGCGCCAAGGGCCGTGGTTGCCCCCCATGACGTTTCCCGCGAACGCGCTCCGAACGAGGAAGCGCTCCCGGGAAGACGTCATGGACGGCACGCCCGCCGGAGGGCACCTGCTCCGGAACGGCCCCGGCCCCCGTCGCGGCCCCGGACGCGGTCCCGGCCCCGGGCCATGATCGCGCGCGGGAACGGCGCCCGGCGCGGGCGGGTTGCTTGTGGCGGAGGAGGGCGGATGGACACCGCAGAGAGCACCCCCGACCGACCACGGCGCCCCCTGCGCCTGCTGCTGGCCGGCTTCGGCAACGTCGGCCGGCGGCTCGCCGAGATCCTCGTCGACCCGGCGCCGTACCCCGGCCTCGCCGGCCTCGACGTCCGTGTCGTCGCCGTCACTACCGGCGCCCAGGGGGCGTTGGCCAACCCCGCCGGCATTGACCTCGCCGCCGCGCTTGCGCTGCCGCGGGCCGCCGGCGGCCTCGCGGGGCACACCGACGCCGCGCCCGGCCTCACCACCGCCGCCGCGGTGCGGGACCTCGACTTCGACGTGCTCGTCGAGCTTTCACCCCTCACCGTGACGGAGCGCGGCGAGCCCGCGATCGGCCGCGTGCGGGCCGCCCTCGAGCGCGGTCGCCACGTGGTCTCCGCCAACAAGGGCCCGGTGGCGTGGGCCTACCGCGAGCTCAGTGAGCTGGCGGCGGAGCAGGGCGTTCGCTTCCTCTTCGAGTCCGCGGTGATGGACGGGGTCCCCGTGTTCAGCCTCGCCCGGCGCTGCCTGCGCGGCGCCAGGGTGCGGCGGGTGGAGGGGATCCTCAACTCCACCACCAACGTCATCCTCTGCGCGATGGAGAATGGCGCCTCCTTCGAGGGGGCCCTCGCCCTGGCCCAGCGCCAGGGCGTGGCCGAGGCCGATCCCTACCTCGACCTCAGCGGCTGGGACGCCGCCGTCAAGCTGGCTGCCCTGGCCACCGTTCTGCTCGACGCGCCGTTGGCGCCGGAGCAGGTCGAGCGCGAGAGCCTGTCCCGGCTCACCGGCGAGCGCCTCGCCGCCGTGCGCCGACGCGGGCGGCGCCTCAAGATGGTGGCGGAGGCGGTGGTCGAGGGCGGCCGCGCCGCCGGCCGGGTGAGCGCCCGCGAGGTCGAGCTGGACGACCCCTTCGCCCTGGTGGAGGGGACCTCGTCCATCCTCCGGCTCGACACCGACATCTTGGGCTGCCTCGTGCTCACCGAGGAGGCGCCGGACCTCACGACCACCGCCGCCGGCGTGCTCGGCGACCTGCTGGAGATCGCCGAGAGCTCGTGAACCTTCCGGGCGCGGCGTGCGTTTACAGACATGGAGCCAACGCTCGTGCCCACAACCAGGAGGAACCCATGCGTCACAAGCTCGCCTTCGTCCTGAGTCTTGCGGCTCTCATCGTCCTGCTGGCGGCCACCGCCGCCTCTGCCGCCACCGAGACGGCGCACCTCGACCAGACCTTTCCCGCCGCCGCCGGGGGCACCGTGCGGGTGGACGTGGGCTTCCACGACGTCGAGGTGACGGTGGCCCCCGGCACCACCGTGCACGTGGTCGCCGACACCCGCGTCAGCACCTCGCCGGCCAAGGCCAAGCGCCTGGTGGAGCGCGTCGCGCCCACCGTCGTCGCCGAGGGCTCCGACATCCGCGTCGCCAGCCACAGTGGCGGCACGCTGGTCATCGGCTTCCTCAAGGAAGAGGGCAAGGTGGCCATTACGATGCCGCCGGAGATGGCCCTGGACCTCGAGACCGGCTCCGGCGACGTGCGCGTCGCCGGCGACCTCGCCGGCCAGCGCGCAGTACTGCATACCGGCTCGGGCGACGTCGCGGTGCACGGTGCCGCCGACAGCTTGGCCGTGCGCTCCGGCTCGGGCGACGTGGTTCTCGACCTCGAGCGGCCGGTGGATCGCGTCAGCGTGCGTACCAGCTCTGGCGACGTGCGCCTCGACGGCGGCACGACCCACGCCGAGGTGGCGACCTCCTCGGGCGACGTCCACGCCCGCGACCTCACCGGCGGCGCGATGCTCTCCAGCTCATCCGGCGACATCGTCGCGACCTGGACCGCCCTGGCGGTGGCCGCCCGCGTCGAGGTGCACACCTCGTCGGGCGACGTCACCCTCGCGATGCCCGCCGGCGCGGTTCTCGCCGGTGAAATCCGGACCGGCTCCGGCGGCATCGCCTCGACCTTCCCGGGCGCAGTCGACCGCCACGGCCACGACCTCCAGCTCGCCGGGGGTTCCGGCGCCGCCCTGCTGGACGTGCGCACCGGCTCCGGCGACGTGTCGCTGCGCGAGGCGGAATAGGAGGCGCAGCAGGTCGAGGGGGGCACCGGCCCACGGGCGGTGGCTTGCCGACAGAGCGTCTCCCGCATCAACGCGAGGGGTGGCGCGCGAAGGTCGCGCGCCCACACCGCGATGGGATCACCACCGTCTCCGGGGCGCCCTCCTGGTTGTTCAGGCCCACTGCTGCGATCGACCTGCCCGTGATTGCCGGCCATGACGTTTCCCGCGGGCGCGCACCGGGTGAGGAGGCGCTCCTGGGAGAACGTCATGGTTGGCACGTTGCGCCGGAGGACCTGTGCTTCGGGGCGGTGCTGAGGCAGGCCCGCTGATCGGCGGCGGCTTGCCGGCAGAGCGTTTCCCGCATCAACGCGATGGGTGGCGCGCGAAAGTCGCGCGCCTACACCGCGATGGGATCACCAGTGTTTCCGGGGCTCCCTCGTGGTTGTTCGGGGCCACTGCTGCGGTCGCCAAGGGCCGTGGTTCCCAACCCCCCTCCCACCCATACCCCGCGGCCCCCTCCTGCCACTCGCGTTGTGGAGGTCGCCGGTTCTCTCCTGCGAGTGTTCAGTCACAGTGAGACAGAGTCTGCGACTTGACAGGAACGAAGGGCGGACCTACAGTAGAGTCACTGTTCACCAACCAATCCGGCGCGCCGCGCCGACAACCAATCGAAGACGTGAGTGCCTTCGGTGATGCCGCCCGGTGCTCGCCGGCGGGCCGTGTCGGCCCGCACCCGCGCCCCGGTCCTCGGGACGCGCGACCGAAAAGGAGGTTCGAAATGACGAAGCGAATGATGTCCGCCCTGGTGCTCGTGCTCCTGGCGGCGCTCCCGGTGCTCGCCGCCGACGAGGGCATGAAGCCCGACGAAGACTGGGTGGTGGAGACCTACGCCATCCAGGTGCGCTCGGACTCGATCATGCAGTTCGAGTCGGCTCTCGCGGCGCACGTGCAGATGCACGCGAAGGCGATGGACCCCGCGCCCATGCACGTGTTCATGGAGGTCATCGGGCCCCACATGGGCACCTACTACCTGCGCTCGGGGGCGCAGCACTGGGCCGACTTCGACAACGCCATGCACATCGAGGGCGACCGCGACGACGTGATGAAGAACATCGTGTCGCTCACCACCTCCACCGCCAGCAGCATGAGCGTCTACCTGCCGAAGATCTCCAACTGGCCGCATGATCTCGCAGAGCCCGAGCTCGTCGAGGTCATGGACTTCAAGCTCAAGCGCGACAAGGCGCGCGAGTTCTTCGACATCCTCAAGCGGATGCACGCCGCGATCATGGAGAAGGACCCGTCCCGCCACTTCGCCTGGGAGCGCACGGTCGAGGGCGGCAGCGGCCCCGAGGTGACGCTGGCGATCCCCCACGACAGCTGGGCCGACTTCTCAGAGCCCGACCCGCCCATGCACAAGCTCCTCGTCGACGTTTATGGCGAGACCCAGAGCGAGATGATGTGGAAGGTCGTCGACGAGGCCATCGTCGACAGCCAAAGCATGGTGGTGATGTACCGGCCGGACCTCAGCTACACGCCGGAGAAGAAGTAGGGGCGCCCACCCGCTCGTCCGGGTGACGAGGGCCCCCCGCCCGCGGCGGTGGGGGGCCCGCCCGCCCCGGCCCCTCACACGCCCCTTCGCCCGGCGGATGCCCTTGCGGCGGGTCGCGGGGTGCGTCACCATCGTGAGCGGCCCCCCTCGTGATCTCGGGGCCGGGAGCTCGTCATGAAGCCACGTCCCCGTCGCCCGCGCCTGACCGCCGCCCTCGCGGCCCTCCCCGTCCTGGCCCTGACCGGCTGCGCCGGGCTGGTCTTCACCTACCCGGGTGGGGTCTCGGTGGGCATGGCCTCGCCGGGAGGCACCTACTTCGAGGTCAACGCCAGTGAGGGCCTCCGGGAGGGCTTCACCACCTCCGGGCGCCTCTTCGTCTTCGTCTCCGACAAGGAAGGGATGGAGCCGCGCCTGGGCACCCACTGGGCGGAGAAGGGAACGGAGCCGTTCTTCGCGGTGGACGTGAAGAGCTGGGACGGCAAGCACCGCGCCCTGGTGGACGACCGCGTCCTCGGCTTCCCGGTGGCTCATCCCTCGGACCTCGCCCCGGGCACCTACTGGGCCCAGGCGCTCTACAAGGTCGACACCCTCTCCTCCGAGCTCAACGGCCCCGGCAACCTGTATGGGCCGGTGGTCCGTTTCGAGGTGGAACCCTACCGCACCAACCGTGTGCGGCTCGAGCTCGACACCCGCATCCCGCCGGAGACCATTTCCCCCGACACCGACCTGGTCAAGCTGGTGAAGATCCCGAGCCGCCTCCTGTCGGAGTTCTGGGGTGCGCCCATGTTCCTGCGCGCGGCCGTCATCCTGCCGCGCGGCTACGGTGACGAGCCCGGCCGCCGCTACCCGGTGCGCTATCACACCGGCGGCTTTCACGCCCGCTTCACCGAGGCTCTGGAGATGATGGCCGAGGGCGCCGACTTTCGCGCTCAGTGGCTGGCCGACGACGCCCCGCGCATGATCCTCGTCCACCTCGACGGCGAGGCGCCCTACGGCGACCCCTACCAGGTGGACTCGGCCAACAACGGCCCCTACGGCCAGGCCGTCACCACCGAGCTGATCCCCTACATCGACGAGCATTTCCGCACCATCCCCGAGGCCCGCGCCCGCTTCCTCGACGGCGGCTCCACCGGCGGCTGGGTGTCGCTGGCACTGCAGATCTTCCACCCCGACCTGTTCAACGGCGCCTGGTCCTTCTGCGCCGACAGCGTCGACTTCCGCTACCTCCAGCTGGTCGACATCTATGACGACGACAACGCCTTCTACAACGAGTACGGCTACGACCGTCCGTCCATGCGCGACCCCGATGGCGAGCCGCGCTTCTCCATCCGCGCCGAGGTCTGGATGGAGCAGGTGCTGGGCCGCGGCGACACCTTCACCACCTCGGGCGGGCAGTGGGGGTCGTGGGCTGCGGTCTACGGACCCCGCGGCGCCGACGGCCTGCCAGCCGCCATCTGGGATCCCGCCACCGGCGTCATCGACCACGACGTAGCGGCCGAGTGGCTGCACTTCGACCTCCGGCACCGTCTCCAGCAGAGCTGGCCCGAGCTCGGCCCCCAGCTCGCCGGCAAGCTGCACATCTGGATGGGCGACATGGACAGCTTCTACCTCAACGACGCCATGGAGCTCCTCGCGCGCTTTCTTACCACTGCCAAGGATCCGTCGTCCGACGCCGAGATCACCTTCGGGCCCGGGCAGCCGCACTGCTGGGAGCCCCTCTCCGAGGCTCAGATCATGCGGGCGATGGTGGCCAGGGTGGGGGAGGGGGCGGCGGCGGAGTGAGGCGGGCTCGAACGTCTCAGTGATTCGAAGTTTCAAAGATCGGGAGATGTGCGGCGTGGGCGGTTGCGGCGGAGGGCAGAAGAGCCCGGACCCGTGTGCCCGCGCCCATCCGGGAGGGTGCGGAGGCCTTGTCCGGCTTCTCCGCACGCCCGTGGAGCCTCCTCCCGACACCTGTGTATGCAGGCGGCGTGGCCGCCGGGTAAACCCTCGGGTGGGGATCTGCGTTGAAGAGGTTGTAAGAAGGATCATGAATGCCGCCGCGGCCGGTGACCGCCGACCGCGAGCCCAACAGCCCGGAAGGAGATCCCGAATGACCGTCCCGCGCCTGCGTATCGCCGCCTTCACCGCCGCCCTGGCGGTGGCCGGTGCCGCCCTTGCCGGCGGCTCCTACAGCGCCACCTTCGACAAGACCTACCCCATGAACAAGGCCGGTCGCGTGAGCCTCGAGAACGTCAACGGCGAGGTCGAGGTCACCGTGTGGGACCGTGCCGAGGTGCAGGTCCACGCCGTCAAGGAGGCATCCAGCCAGTCCCGGCTGGACGCCGTGGAGATCAACGTGAAGGCGTCCGATGACCGCGTCGCCATCGAGACCCACTACCCGAGCTCATTCGGCCACCTCTTCAACAGCGGCCACGCCGAGGTGAGCTACTCCCTCACCATTCCCCGTACGGCGCGCCTCGAGATCGACCTCGTGAACGGCCCGCTGAAGGCGGAAGGTGTGAGCGGTGGTCTCGAGGTGGAAGCGGTGAACGGCACCGTGACCCTGCGCAACGTCGCCGGCGACATTCGCGTCGAGACCGTCAACGGCACTCAGCAGATCGCCCTCGCCGCGCTCGATCCCTCCGCCTCCGTGAGCCTGGAGTCCGTCAACGGCCACATCGAGCTCACTCTGCCGTCGGGCGCCGGCGCCGACGTCCACGCCGAGACCGTCAACGGCAGAATCTCCAACGACCTCGGCCTCGAGGTCGAGAAGCACCGCTGGGTCGGCGCCGAGCTCTCCGGTCGGCTGGGCGGCGGCGGCGCCAGGGTGGAGATCTCCACCGTCAACGGCGGCATGACGATCAGGTGAAGCCGGGCCGCCCGGCTCGAGACGAATGGGGCCCGCCGGCACCCCCGGCGGGCCTCACCATCTCCCGAGCGCGGCGCCGCCGCTCACTCCGACTCCCCGCCGCCCGCCAGCAGCGCCCGTTCCACCGGCGGCAGCTCCCGCCAGCCGCCGGCCAGCCAGCCCACCCCCTCCAGGAACCCCCGCGCGCGGTCGGTGTGCGGGCACACCCGGCGCAGCAGCTCCCAGAACGCCGGCGAGTGGTCGGGGTGGACCACGTGTGCCAGCTCGTGGGCCATGACCGCCTCCACCACCCAGGCCGGCATCGGCCGCAGCGCCGCGTTCAGGCGTACCAGCCGGGTGCGCAGGCTGTAGCTGCCCCAGCGGCGCCGCTGCGTGGTCACCCAGCGCACACCGGCCACTGCCGGCGGGTGCGCGAAGCGCGCCGCCACCCTCCGGGCGAGCGCCGCGGCGTCGTCCTCGCGGTTGACCTGGCGGGCCCGCGTCCGCCGCACGAGTCGCCGTGCCAGGTCCGCCACCACCCGCTCGAGCTCCGCCTCCGGCATGGCGGGGGGGGCGCTCACGCGCAGGGTGCCGTCCCGCAGCCGCGCGTTCACGTGCTTGACCCGGGCGCGGCGCACCACCACCTCGAGCTCGAGCCCGTCCACCGTGAGACTCGTCCGTTCGATCACCGCGACCTCCGCCCCCGTGGCGCCCTGGGAGCCGCCCGGGCGCCGGCTCCGGGAGCAAGCCAGGGTTCGGGGTGCTTCCAGCAAGGTGCCCGCCGGTGGAGCACCATCACGGGGTTTTCGGCGCGATCCTACACTGGACGCGCCCTCCGCGATCCCCCGGGGCCCGCAGCCCAGTTTCTTGAATCAGGAATCGCTCCTCAACTGGTCATTTCCATGCTTGTGGTGTAGTATTTAATCAAGGACTTGTTGCGGTCCAGCCCGTCCAGGCTAGCTCGTCATAAGATGCTTGCTTTTCATACACTTATGGCACGCATCTTTGTGCGGTAGCTAGGCCCTGACGAGCCCATCCACGCTGCACCACCCGTCGGCCGCGAGCCGGCGTCGGAGGTGCGCCATGACCGACCATCATCCGCCCCATGACCCGATCCCCAGCTCGAACCGCCGGCCCGGCAAGACGCGACTCCTCGACCGCGTGCGCCACGCCCTGCGCTCGCGGCACTACAGCCTGCGCACCGAGGAGGCGTATGTCGCCTGGGTCCGCCGCTTCATCCTCTTTCACGACAAGCGTCATCCTTCCGAGATGGGCGCGCCTGAGATCAACGCCTTCCTCACCCACCTGGCGGTGCGCAAGCACGTGGGAGCGTCGACCCAGAACCAGGCGCTCAGCGCCCTGCTCTTTCTCTACCGCTGGGTATTGCGGCAGCCCCTCCCGCGCATCGACGAGGTCGTGCGGGCGAAGCGCCCGCGCCGGCTTCCCACCGTTCTCACCCACGACGAGGTCCTCCTCCTCCTCGGCGCCCTCCACGGCGCCCCGCGCCTCGTCGCCACCCTCCTCTACGGCACCGGCATGCGGCTGCTCGAGGGCCTGCGCCTGCGCGTCAAGGACGTCGACTTCGAGCTGCGTCAGATCACCATTCGCGACGGCAAGGGGCGCAGGGACCGCGTGACCATGCTGCCCAACGCCCTGGAGAAGCCCCTGCGCCGCCATCTCCGAGAGGTGCGCGAGCTGCACAGTCAGGACCTCGCTGACGGCTACGGCGCGGTGTGGATGCCGGATGCCCTCGAGCGCAAGCTCCGCGGGGGCGCCCGTACCTGGATCTGGCAGTACGTCTTCCCGGCGGCGAGCCGCGGCGTCGATCCCCGCTCCGGCGTCGTCCGCCGGCCTCACCTGCACGAGACCGTCATCCAGCGGGCGATCCACAAGGCGACCTACGACCTCGACCTGGCCAAGCGGGTCAGCCCGCACACCTTGCGCCATTCCTTCGCCACCCATCTCCTGGCGGAGGGCTACGACATCCGCACCATCCAGGAGCTGCTCGGCCACAAGGACGTGGGCACCACCATGATCTACACCCACGTCCTCAACCGCGTAGGCGGCCGCGGCGTTCGCAGCCCCCTGGACATCCTCCCGCTACGCACCCCGGCTGCCGACGACCCGCAGCAAATCCCGGCGGGCAACGAGACACCGAGCCCACAAGCCAACGAGGAGAGCTGCCGCCCACCGGGAGGTGAGGCCACCGCACGCACCTCGATCGGCGAGGCCGCACACTCGGACCGCGGGACCGTACCATCGGACTGTGATGAGGAGCCTGCAGGAGAGGGGGACTGAGGCCCATGCTCTCCGGTCATATCAATCACCTCTTCGGTGTTATCCGACAGCCCCAGGAAAACGCCCGTCGAAACCCTGCACTATCCGACACGTTCCATAACACCAGAGAATTCCTTAACATACTGATTCTCTGTTCATTTGCGCAAACCGGACCACTCACACCCGGTCCCCAACCCAAGAACCAGCTGTCCAACGCCAACAGAACCCCGGATCACATGATCTTCAAGGCCCTTTACGACCATCCAGCCCCCATCAACTCCCCCAACCACCCAGTTGCCCCACCCAATCAACATAGGCAGTCTATTTGGCGTTAGGCTGAGATCGAGGGAGATGGGCTGGTGAGATGAATCGAATTCTGACGTGGTGCTTAGCAATGGCTTCGAGCATTCTGCCCATTTGGATGCTCATCAAATGGGTGGCAGGAATCCAATTGCCGATCCCAGATTTGGTGGTTTCTGTGGTCGTAGTCTTCGTTCCATGTGTGGCGATGGCGGCCCTAATGATAGCTGCGGTCGGTGACATCAGGCTGTCACGCCTATCAGATCCCGATTGTCGCAGGCGGTTGATACTCGTCATCGTATTCGGGTACGTTGGAGCTGCCCTGATCTTGCTTCGTCGTTCGCACGAAGAGACAAACGAAAGACAAGAGTCCAGCGCCTAGCCATCGCCTCCTTTAGGCCATCGGCCGGCAAGTCAGCATCAAGTCAGTGAATATGAGTCATTTACCAGGCAACGATGTACCGCCTAACCAGCGCTGCAGCGGACCGGTACTACTGTCATTTTGGATGCAGATCGCGTCGCTTCGCTCCGCGGCATCCAAAACGCCAGTCCCCTCGCTTCGCTCGGGTCGTACCGGCCGCTGAGCTTATCGTTAGGCCACGGCTCATTGGGATTGCCTCGAAGAATTGAAAGGAAACGCCATTGGCAAAGAACAAGGTAGAGACCGTCCGGGAATTGCTCTTCTGGTCTTATGCGAATCTCGCCATGGCGCATACAGCCGTGGAAAAGGGCCTGGACAGCTATGGCAGATTCAACTACATGATTCGGGCGAGACTTGGGAAGGGGCTGCTCGAGGGATCAATGAACGTCCGCACAATTTTTGATGACGAGAAGATCAAACTGGAGCTAGGGAAGACCTGTAGCTATTGCGGTGCTTCCGAAAATCTCGCACTCGATCACATTATCCCTCGGAAAGCGGGCGGCAGAGATCTTGGCGACAATCTCGTCTATGCGTGCAGGAAATGCAACAGTTCAAAGGGCAAGAAGGACCTGATGGTTTGGATGACGGCCAACGACAGCTTTCCGCCACTGATGATCCTACGAAGGTACCTGAAACTGGTAATAGCGTATTGTCTCGATCACGACCTGATGGAGATGCAGATCGAAGAAGTCGATCAGGCTAGCCTTCCGTTCTCGCTGTCCCATATCCCGCTGAAGTATCCAAAACCTTGCGACCTGCGTCTCGTCGCGGAAGACGATTAACCCGAGCTGTGATTGGTGAGGGCCGTCGATCCGTGTGGGGCGCGCAGGTACGAACACGGTTGTCGTGGTCGCCGCCTGATTCGGGTTGCTCGGCGAGTGGGGATACAACGCAAACCACTCTTGCCAAGTCAGTGTCAAGTTGCACAACATGAGACGTTTACCAAGCAACGATCTGCTGCCTAACCATCGCTGCAGCGGACCGGTACTACTGTCATCTTGGGTGCAGATCGCGTCGCTTCGCTCCGCGGCACCCAAGACGCCAGTCCCCTCGCTTCGCTCGGGTCGTACCGGCCGCTGAGCTTGTCGTTAGGCAGTGTTACGAAGCTCTTTCACCGTCAGGTAGCGCAAGCATGGAACTCAGGCCGAATGTGAAGACTGTGGCGACGATCGCGATTGCGGTTGGGGCGCTGGCTCTGGCTGTTTCACTCAGTGGTGCCTTGCTGGAACCTCGTTTAGGTCCCATGGATTCGACAGACTTCTTTGGAGACCTGGATAGTTGGGATCCATATGTGAGGCCTGCTGAAGCCCTAGTCGGTGCGGTCTTGGTGATCGCGGGGCTCGGTCTCCGGAGCTTCCAGGTCTGGGCTGGGCCTGTACTTGGTGGCGACAAGTTGGTTGATTTCGGCGTCATTCCTGGTCCTCTCTGTGGCAACCGTCTTGACTGCATGGGGTAGAGAAGCAGATATGCTGATCATCCTTTCGATTCTGACCTTGGGGTTTGGGCTGTTCTGGTCAGTGATGTTGGCTAGTGTTGCCTTGTTTCTTGGGTCACAAAGATTCAGACGAGCTGTGCACGACGGCCGAGAGGCTCGAGTTCAAGTTTGAAACGCGAGACCGTGCCCAACATGCGCTCCATTAAGGCTATCGGTCGGCAAGTCAGCATCAAGTTTATGAATATGCGACGTTTACCAGGAACGATGTGCCGCCTAACAGTCGCTGCAGCGGACCGGTACTACTGTCATTTTGGATGCAGATCGCGTCGCTTTGCTCCGCGGCATCCAAAACGCCAGTCCCCTCGCTTTGCTCGGGTCGTACCGGCCGCTGAGCTTGTCGTTAGGCGCCACTTGCGTAGCGTCCTCAGCGTTCGGGAGATACCAATGCCACGATGGTCAGCAATCACACTTCTCACCCCTGCGCTATTGCTCGGGCTCTCCTCATGCGCGTCCACACCTTCGGCCAACAACGGCCCGAAGGCGCCGTATCTCGTCCGCGTCCAAGGAGTGCCTCCTGGAGCAGATCTTTCTGCCTACGACCCTGCTGAGGTCATTTCAAGAACCACTCCGGAGGGCTCATTCGACCATCTCAAGGAACAACGACGGGGCTTTCATGGCCGAATTGTCCTCGAGATTGAGGTGCTGAAGGATGGAACAGTTGGTTCCGTCCTCGTTCCCACTGGAGTTGATCCGATTTTCGATAGCCAAGCCGTCAAGCAGTTCAAGCAATGGAAGTTTCGCCCAACTCTTTCTCCCGCAGGGGACCCAGTGGTGAGTTGGGTGCATATCACCGTCAGGCTCTCAAGAACTTAACCTAAGGCAAACTCAGGTGGCGCCTAACGAGTCGTTGCAGCGGACCCCAACCGCCGCTGCCCCGCACCCACCCACCCAAGCGGCGGTATGGGTCCGCTGAACTCCAGCGTTAGGCGCCTTTGCCGACGCTCGGAGTAACCCGGAAGGCCTGGAGGTTCGTATACTAGTCGTCGAGGAGGAGGCCATGGCCACCTACACAGCAGTCGTTGAACGTTGCCCGGACACAGGGCTCTTCGTCGGCTACGTTCCTGGCTTCCCCGGGGCGCATAGTCAAGGCGAGACTTTGGATGAGCTGAACGTCAACCTCAAGGAAGTGATCGGCATGATCCTCGAAGACGGACAGCCGGAGCTCGAGGCTGAGTTCGTTGGTACCCAACTCGTGTCCGTTGGCTAGCCGTGGGTAACGCCCCCGTCCTCAAACCCCAGCAGGTCATTCGGCTCTTGGAGCAGTGGGGGTTCCATGAGGTTCGGCAACGTGGCTCCCACAAGCGCTTTCGGCACCCAGACGGTCGGTCCACCACTGTGCCCATGCACAAGGGGCGGGATATCTCACCGATTCTCCTCAGGCAGATTGCGGCTGACGTCAAGATCCCGTTGCAGCAGCTCCTGAATCCGCCTGAGCAGGGCGCCTAACGAGTCGTTGCAGCGGACCCCAACCGCCGCTGCCCCACACCCACCCACCCAAGCGGCGGTATGGGTCCGCTGAACTCCAGCGTTAGGCGGCGTTGTGAACACCGTGGCTCTTGTTACAGCCTTTTTCCTAGCTGGAACGTTCTCGGTTCTCAGCCTCCTGCATCTCGTATGGGCATTTCGCCAGTCAGGCCCATCGTCCATCGTCATCCCAAGCCTCGACGGTAAGCCTGTGCTTCATCCTGGGCTGTTGTCCACGCTCGCCGTGGCGGTATTGCTCGCAGCCGCTGCACTCGTCTGCCTCTGGCGTGTGCGCGTCCTACCTTGGGGTTGGGAAGACATCCCAAGGTCCGGCGTATGGTTGATTGCAGCTGTCTTTCTCGTGCGTGCGGTCGGCGACTTCAAGTTCGTCGGGTTCTTCAAGCGTGTTCGCAACACGCCATTCGCACGCTACGACACTGCCCTCTACTCCCCGTTGTGCCTGCTCCTCGCAGTTGCCTCGGTGGTCCTTGCTGACCTTGGGCCCGCCTCGCCATGATTTGTCACAAAATCAACCCTCGTCGTCCCTTGTCATGCGGCAATTCGTCATGTCCATGGTTGGCGCTAAGACATTGTTGTTCAGTCTTTTGTCTGCCGCCTAACGAGTCGTTGCAGCGGACCGCAACCGCCGCTGCCACACACCCGCCCACCCAAGCGGCGGGTAGCGTCCGCTGAACTCCAGCGTTAGGCAGCGCCTGTTGTGACGACCTTCCGCTGTACCGCCAAGCTTCTAAAACGGCTCGGGGTTACCCGGCCAGGGGAACCTCCAGCTCCAAGGAATGCCCTTGGCGACTGGTATGCCAACATCCTCTTCACGCGCTCTGGGCACTACCTACTCCTCGTGAGCGAAAAGTCACGTCTGCCAGTACTCTTGTCGGCCCGAGAACTTCCCAGGTTTCCCATCCGGTTTCTTCAGACGCTCCCAGATCTCCTTCGCGACCTCGGTGTACCGTCGCACCAGATCGACCGAGAACTCGAAGCGATGCAACCGTTCTACTTTGGCAAAACGGCGAACAGGTCTGTACTTGGCACGTTGAACGACGACTCCTTCTTGGCAAAGGAATGGCTTGCTTCAGGCGATCTCAGCCTCTACCAAGTCAATCTTCGCCTCGCAACGGCACCGTGCCTTCCCCTCGATTCGAAGTTCCCCGACAAAGAAGCGCGCAGGCTACTTGCGAATCCTCATTCCTTCAGGGTCGTCGACGGCGGCTCTGCCTAACGAGTCGTTGCAGCGGACCGCAACCGCCGCTGCCACACACCCACCCACCCAAGCGGCGGTTAGCGTCCGCTGAACTCCAGCGTTAGGCAGCTGACGGTCCGGCCTCGCAGATGAACTCACTCGACACTACTCCTTCTTTGAGAAGCCAATGAAGAGAATTGCAGAGTCGATTGATGGCATCCTCGAAATGGCCAATAAGATCAATGGCACCTATACGCCGAGTCCGGCCGCCATTGGAGGTTACGCAATCCTTGGGCTGTTCATCATCTTGTTCTTGCCGGTGATGTACATTATTGACCCGCCCGACAGCCCTACTCTGTTTGCCTTCATCTTCTACGCTCGCCTATTCGCGCTCTTCGTCTTCATGGGGGTCAACGCATTCGTCTCTCATTGTTCTGTCTACTCTGTCAACCCCACCGAGTTTTCAAAGTTGTCACCCATTGGAATAGGCTCCTGGACAATGCAACCGTATGATTTGGTAGCTGCTGATCTCGAGTTCGTGAAGTTCACAAGGGTGCTCGTGCTCAGGTCAGCGAACGGCAAGACGAAGAGGATTCCACTCTTTGGCGAACTAGAGCAGAAGTTTGCTGAACACTTCCCTGTCACTAGTACTGGGTAGTCTTGTATTGCCATTTCAAGGGCAGGCAGGCTGCCTAACGAGTCGTTGCAGCGGACCGCAACCGCCGCTGCCACACGCCCACCCACCCAAGCGGCGGTTAGCGTCCGCTGAACTCCAGCGTTAGGCACCGCGAGCAAGGGCCCTACGCTCTTGATGCAGTTTCCATCCTCTGCGCCCACGGTCGGTGGTTGATTGTGTGCTCTTAACTCGTTCAGGCATATCTTGAAGGTAGGCAGAAGCGGGGGATGAACATGGTCAACGAACGGTCATCAAACACGGTTGCTTGGCGCGATACTCCTGGTTCTTGCACTCTGCCTGCTTCTCGGCTGGTTCCTCATCGTGGTTGTGGGCGTTGGCTCAGGTCCAATCAGCGTGTTCCTCCGCAACGGTGCAAGCACAGGCATCAAGCTATTCGCCAATGTCCTTGTTCTCTCGGTTACGACGTTCTGCGTATGGGTGCTGCTCAGGCTCTCGCTCGAGAACCTCGGGGTGCTGAGGAAGCGTGATCAGTGGATCGATTGGCGGACTCACCGTCTCCCGAACCGATGCATGGCCAGCCGTTAGTGGCAAGAGTTCAAGCACACACTCCAGTGCACCTTCGCCGATCCCGGCGTGGCCTGGTCGTACACTGCTTCGATCGCAGCGCAATCCTGGCGCAAGAACCTACTGGGGATTCAACCGGCGTCAGCCCAACTAGCCTTCAGGCGGCAATGCTCCGTGTCTGTTGCCACACGTCGTGTGGTCCCTGTCGCAGGGATTTGGCGCGGCTGCCTAACGGTCGTCGCAGTGGATCGCAACCGCCGCTGCCGCACACCCACCCACCCAGCGGCGGTTGGCGTCCGCTGAACTCCAGCGTTAGGCACCGCGAGCAAGGGCCCTACGCTCTTGATGCAGTTTCCATCCTCTGCGCCCACGGTCGGTGGTTGATTGTGTGCTCTTAACTCGTTCAGGGCAGATCCTAAGGTAGGGCAGAAGCGGGGGATGAACATGGTCAACGAACGGGTCATCAAACACGGTTGGCTTGGCGCGATACTCCTGGTTCTTGCGCTCTGCCTGCTTCTCGGCTGGTTCCTCATCGTGGTTGTGGGCGTTGGCTCAGGTCCAATCAGCGTGTTCCTCCGCAACGGTGCAAGCACAGGCATCAAGCTATTCGCCAATGTCCTTGTTCTCTCGGTTACGACGTTCTGCGTATGGGTGCTGCTCAGGCTCTCGCTCGAGAACCTCGGGGTGCTGAGGAAGCGTGATCAGTGGATCGATTGGCGGACCTCACCGTCTCCCGAACCGATGCATGGGCCAGCCGTTAGTGGCAAGAGTTCAAGCACACACTCCAGTGCACCTTCGCCGATCCCGGCGTGGCCTGGTCGTACACTGCTTCGATCGCAGCGCAATCCTGGCGCAAGAACCTACTGGGGATTCAACCGGCGTCAGCCCAACTAGCCTTCAGGCGGCAATGCTCCGTGTCTGTTGCCACACGTCGTGTGGTCCCTGTCGCAGGATTTGACGCGGCTCTGCCTAACGAGTCGTTGCAGCGGACCGCAACCGCCGCTGCCACACACCCACCCACCCAAGCGGCGGTTGGCGTCGCTGAACTCCAGCGTTAGGCGGCATTTGTGGCTGCCAGCCCACTGCAAGGCCAGACGCTGTCGGCCCTCTCTGACCAACAATTTGCCGGCGCGCTTGAGTAGACTCTTCAGACGATGGAACACCTCGATTCCCAGTACCTCGCCGAAATCGCCCGTCAGATTGGCTTTGTCTCTGCAGTCTTGGCTGGCTTTTGCGCCGCGTTCCTCGGCACACTCATCGGCATACGGTCTGAGAGCCGCGTCGCCAGTTGGGCCATAGGTACGGCAACTCTCTCAGCGGTGTCCTTCGTCTGTGCCGTCATTGCCAGCACGAAGCTCGTCGTTGTTCTTCACCCCGCCGCACCCAAGGGTGCAGCAGCTACAGCAGGGTCTGCCCGAATCATCTTCGTCTTGTCGTTCATCCTCGGTCTCTACTCACTTCTTGCTGCCATTGCCCTCACTGGCTGGGTCCGCTCGAGGCGAGTAGGGCTTGTCACTACTGTGCTCGCCCTAGCCGGTGCAATCGTGGCAAGCTCACTCATCTAGTAACTGCTTGTCGAGTAAGTAGTTTGTATCGGTATCCGCCCTGCCGCCTAACGAGTCGTTGCAGCGGACCGCAACCGCCGCTGCCGCACACCCACCCGCCCAAGCGGCGGTTAGCGTCCGCTGAACTCCAGCGTTAGGCCGCTTGACCTGGCGCGCTTCTAGCTGTACGTTGTTCCTGTACATGTTGGGGGTGCCTCGGATGGCTACTGTTACCACATACACCGATGCGCGGGCGCACCTCGCAGCCCTCTGTGACGAGGTTGCCTCGTCGAGGGAACCAGTGATCATCAAGCGGCGCAATGCCGAAGACGTAGCGCTTGTGTCAGCTGATGAACTCGAAAGCCTCATCGAGACGGCCCATCTGCTCCGGTCGCCCAAGAACGCGGAGCGCCTGCTGGCTGCACTTCAGCGCGCCCAGGCCCAGACTCTGCCTATCGTCCTCCGTGGACGAACTGCGTCGGGAGCTGGGTCTGGCCAAGAAGCGAAGTAGGCCCAAGGACAGCTCGTCGCAAGGGTTGGTTCCCGTCTTCCAACCTGAGTTCATCGAAGATCTTCGGTATTCGGGTGTCCACCAACCGCAAGGTATCCCTCAGGGCGCTCGACCTCGTCCAGGCCGTCCTTCGTGATCCGTTCAATGGCATTGGCAAGCCCGAACCACTCAAGTATCTGCCATCAGGCACCTGGTCCCGGCGCCTCACCGAAGAACATCGGATCGTGTATCTGGTCAGCCCGGGCCGTGTTGATTTCCTCCAGGCTCGCTTTCACTACAAGTAGTTGTCCGGTGCGCGGCCTAACGAGTCGTTGCAGCGGACCGCAACCGCCGCTGCCCCACACCCGGCCACCCAAGCGGTGGTATGGGTCCGCTGAACTTCAAGCGTCAGGCTGCTCAGCCTGCATTCCCGGTTGCACGGATGTCATGTAAGCGCTACATTGGTGTTCGGAGGCGCACTGGTTGATCGTCTCGTTCAAGGACAAGGGGACCGAAGCAGTTTTCCATGGCACGCCGGTGCGCCGGGTTCGGCGGTTCCCTTCGGATCTGGTTCGGACGGCTCAGCGAAAGCTGACGTGCTCAACGCCGCGCGGACTTTGAACTATATGCGGGTGCCACCCGGTAACAGGCTCGAAGAGCTCAAAGGTGAATTGTCTGGTTGGCATAGCATCAGGGTCAACGATCAATGGCGTCTGGTGTTTCGGTGGGTTGGGTCGGATGCTCACGACGTGTGGCTCACTGACTATCACTAGGCAGGGAGTAGCTCATGATTCCGAAGAAGCGCACGCCGGTACATCCTGGTGAGATCCTCCTCGAGGACTTCTTGAAGCCAATGGGCATAACGCAGGTTGCATTCGCGGCCCACATCGGTGTTCCGGTGCAGCGGATCAACGAAATCGTGCGTGGCAAGCGTGGCATCACGCCAGAGACTGCCTGGTTGTTCTCCCAGGCGTTTGGCACCTCTCCCGAGCTCTGGCTGAATCTCCAAGCACACTACGACCTTGCCACCAGCAAGCCCTAACGCAAAGTCCCTGTGCTTCATGCGGTTGGCTAGTCGATCGCAGCCTAACGAGTCGTTGCAGCGGACCCCAACCGCCGCTGCCGCACACCCACCCACCCAAGCGGCGGTATGGGTCCGCTGAACTCCAGCGTTAGGCATCGAGTTGAAGGCGCATGGGTAACCGTAGCTCCCTATCCTCAAACCTGGTCGGCCTCGATCGACAGTTGAGCCAAGAACTGATCGCAGCATTGCGTGCAACCACAGCCGGATTCACGAATCTCGGTAGCCAGCACAGCACGACCGTGAGAGCTCGTCTAGCCGTGCAGTGCTCGTTGGCTGGTCGCATCAACAGCCAACGGAGCAACTGATAGCCCAGTGGCCATGCTCCTCGGACCCATCCTCTCAATCACAGTCATCGTTACGACCGTCCTCCTGGTCGTTCTTACGGATGCGTCACCCATAATCAAAGTGGGCGCGTCTGTGTTGTGTGCCGGTACTTTCTTCGCGCCAAACGTCTTGCCATCCATCGCCATCGCGATCGGGCCGGCCAAAGCACTCCTCAGCATCGTGATCATCGTCTACCTCAAGCAACAGCGCCTCATTGCTTAAGCGCTTGGCGTGGAATAACCTAGGCCATAATTCGCAAGTCAACGCGCGCGATGCCTAACGAGTCGTTGCGGCGGACCGCAAGCGCCGGAGCCACACAACTACCTGCCCAAGCGGCGGTATGGGTCTGCTGAAGTCCAGCGTTAGGCACAAAATCGAGATATCCTGGACGTTCGAAAGGTGCAGTCATGAAAATTTTCGTCACAGGAGGAAGCGGCTTCATTGGGAAGCGATTTGTCCGAAGGCTGAGAGACACTGAACACGAGATCCTCTGTCTTGTCAGAGAGACGACTGACGTCCGAGCGCTTCAAGACGCAGGCATCAGCCTGACCCGCGGGGACGTAACAGACAAGGACTCCCTGCTGCGAGGAATGAGGGGTTGTGACTGTGTAGTCAATCTGGCGAATCTATTCGAATTTTGGGTGCCGGATCGGCGAGCCTACCAGGAAGTGAATGTCAACGGTACCAGGAATGTGATGGAGGCCGCCATCGCGACAGGGATCCAGAACTCCGTACATGTGAGTACCGCCGCAGTTTTTGGGAATGCGGAGTGGCCAGTCACTGAAGCCAGTGAAATGGGACCTGTGTGCCTCAGCGAGTATGCGCGATCGAAACGCGATGGTGACGCCGTTGTTTGGGATCTGTATGACCAGGAGCAGTTACCTGTACTCATGGTCTGCCCGGGGGCCGTTATTGGCCCTGACGACCCAAAAAGCTGCCGGGCGATACTTCAGAAGCGTGGTGCTCGGCAAGATGCCGGCTCAGGTTCTCACCAGCAGTGTGTTCCCGTGGGTGGATGTGGCGGACGTGGCGGAGGGGATTCTCAAGGCGCTGGAAACGGGAGGGAACATCGGCGAGCGCTACCTTCTCGTTGCCGAGAACCTGATGTTCGGCGACATCAACAGAATGTTGTCTGAAGTCTCCGGAACGAGACTACCTAGACTGACCCTCCCGGATCCAATCACGATGATTGGGGCATTCGTGTGTACTTGTCTTGCCAATTTGACCAGGAAGCCCCCTGTTCTCGACATGTCGATCGATCAGATGCGTCTAATGAGGCAAGGACTGAGCGTTGATGGAAGCAAGGCCAAGAGAGACCTGGGCTCTCATACACACCAATTCGTTCGGCGCTGGAAAATGTGGTTCAACATCTGATCCCTGCAAAACCGAACTCAGAGAATGCTTGACTTTGACTTTGAAGTGCGACACTCCTCAGATTGTCTAACTCAACGGAGAAAGCCCCTTATGCGTCTAACATGTTGCTGCAGTGAACCGCAACGGCCGCTGCCTCACACCCACCCACCCAAGCGGCGGTCAGCGTCCGCTGAACTCCAGCGTTATACTACCGTAACTCAACGACATCGATGACAACGAGGGGTGCCAATTATGAGTCGTCATTTAGGTCTCGCACTGTTGGTGGTAGCCGCCGCGACGTTAGGTGGCTGTGACTTTGTCAAGAGCAGTTCAGTGGACACTGAATCGATAGAGGCGCAGATCCGTCAAGCTGATCTGGCTCTTTTGCGGGCTGAGGAGCAACGGGAATCCGAGAGGGTGTAATGGATTTTATTGCACCTCACGCCGTCTTTCAGCCTCCCGGGTATTCACCAATTGTGGGGCATGAGGCGATAAGACAGTTTTATGACACGCAATGGTTCAAGCTGCCCTTCATTGAGATCTCTGGGACGCCTGAAGCAATTGTGGTTGGGTCCGCGGGCGATATGGCGTATTTCGACGGGAGAAGCCAAATGGTGGTCGAGATATCGGGTGAAAGAACGGTGGCCGCCGGCAAGTATTTGGGTGTTTGGCAAAAGATTTCAGGAAAGTGGAAGTTGGCGGCTATCAGTTGGTCGGCCAACGAGGCGACGAGATAGTGCTGGGCTACCTGCACGCGTTCGATGGGGCGGTATAACAAGAGTTTGCACTTGACAAAGCCGTTCGTCACGCACGTGGCTTGCGCCAGGTCGCGCCAAACAGCTTTGCAGGTGAAACCAACGTTAGGCGCCGCTTCGAGTGCTCCGTGGTCTCGGTGGTATCCTCTTACGGTGTCACCTAACTGCTCTACGTCTCGGCGCCGTCTGTACCGCTTCTTCTTCTTCGCTGGTGACTTCGTGGAGCCGCCACACGTCCACGTTGAACGGGACCGGGCGGTCGCCAAGTTCTGGCTCAAGCCTGTGAGCATCGCCTACTCAAGGCTGTTCGCAGCTCACGAGCTGAGGCAGATCGAGCAGATGGTCAAGGAACGCTCCACGGCGTTATTGGAGGCATGGAATGAGTTCTTCGGCACCTGAGGAGCTCCAAGCTCTTGCCTGTGACGTTCAAGTCACGGATGACGAACTCGTTGTCTCCCTTTCCGATGGCCGCCGGGTGTCCCGACCTCTGTGTGGTTCCCACGTCTTCTCCATGCTTCTCCCGAAGCGCGCGCTGACTGGCGGCTCATCGGCGATGGCATAGGGATTCACTGGTCCCAGGTCGATGAAGACATCAGTGTGAAGGGCCTGCTCAGGGGCGTTCCTTCCATCGAGTTTCGGCCTTCTGCGGGGGGCGGCGCCTAACGAGTCGTTGCAGCGGACCCCAACCGCCGCTGCCCCACACCCACCCACCCAAGCGGCGGTATGGGTTCGCTGAACTTCAGTGTTAGGCGGCGCCTGCAGGGCCCTACTTGCTGAGAGGCTCGGCTACATCTGGAAATGCGGAGAGAATCGCCTTGTCCAAGGTCACCAGCTTGACCCCTAGGTCCTTCGCCAGAACCACGAACTCGCTGTCATAAGCCGTGCATAGGCTCTCGATCGCTGTCCTCAGCACCTCAACAGGCGGCACGCGGTACTCGCCAGCGTCCATGCAGTCGCTTGGCACTAGCAAGCGCTTCTGCTGCCTGTCCATGAGTCATGCGGTCGTTCCGCACACTCGTCGCCAGGATGTTGCAGAATCCACCGCGCCAAAGTACCGGGGCCACCCACTCTCGGTCGGTCTCCAGCAGCTTCATCGCTGCCTCAGTGTGCTCACTCGTCGGCAGTAGCAGGGAAGCAATCCACATTGGTGTCCACCGCAATCATGGGCGGCCCTCACGGCGTGCTTCCTCCAACTCGGCCAGCTCAAAGGTGTGGCCTTCGAAGCTCTCGTGCAGCCGGCGCACCCTCGCAAGCAGGTCGGCAGCTGGCACCCGTTTCGCTATCAGGCTGTGCTCAATCCGGTTGATGATTTCGCTATTGACGCTCCGGTGGTTGGCCTCAGCTGCCGCCTTCAGTTTCTTCCGGTACACCTCGTCGGGGATCCCCTTGACGGTTATGTTCGTACCCATGGC
>CAWJPW010000010.1:0-412277 GCA_963844845.1 uncultured Acidobacteriota bacterium | reverse complement strand
ACAGCGTCTTCAGTGCGATACAGTCATGCTGCCTGGATGAGCGAATGGTGAACCCTCAACTACCCATGACCCTTCGTACGAGCAAGAAGCGAGCGACCTTCCTTTCTCTTTGCTCGCTCGCCTTTGTCGTCGGTGGAATCATGGCCCTGCCAAGTGATCCACTCGTCGGTGTGTTCACAATCGTCTTCTTCGGGCTATGCGCACTTGTCGGTCTCCTTCAATTCCACCCGCGAGCCTCCACGCTCACCATCACTACCGATGGCTTCACCATCTGCGCGCTCTTTCGCGAAAAGACATATAGGTGGTCGGACATCGAGTCGTTTGGCTTGATGCGGGTCGCACGGAGACTCTCGGTAGGCTGGGACTTCTCAGCGCAATACCACGAGCAACAGCGCCTCCGTGGTGTTGCCGCTGCGCTCTCAGGGCGTGAGTCGATGCTTCCTGATAACTACGGGCTTCCTGCCCGTGAACTTCTTGATTTGCTGTCCACTTGCCACCAGGTCTATCGTTGAAACGGCCGCCTAACGAGTCGTTGCAGCGGACCCCAACCGCCGCTGCCTCACACCCACCCGCCCAAGCGGCGGTATGGGTTCGCTGAACTCCAGCGTTAGGCACCCCGTTGGAAGTTCGTACACTTATCGGTACGTTTAATGGTACGATGTTTGCGATGGGCTGGAGGTGCTTATGACACGGATCCCGGACATGGTGCCAGTCTCCGAGTTTCGCCAGGGGGCGGCCGAACTCCTGAAGCGTGTGCGCAAGACGCGGGGGCCGGTTGTGGTGACCCAGCGTGGCCGAGCTGCCGCCGTCCTTCTCAGTGTGGACGAGTACGAGCGGAAGGAACGAGAGATCGAAATCCTGAAACTCCTGGCCCAAGGCGAAATGGAAATCGCAGCAGGGGTCGGCCATTCGCTTGACGATGTCTTGGCCGAGGCCGACGAACTCCTTGGTTAGGACAGCCCGTGAAGGTCCAGTTCACACCAACCGGCCGCAGCCAATTCCTCTCCGCCATCGCCTACATCCGTCGTGACAAGCCCGACGCAGCGCAGGCTTTTCGTGCCAAGGCCGAACACACGCTGAGACGTCTCGAGGAGTTCCCCGAATCGGGGCGGCAAATCCCTGAGTTCCCGACTCTGCCTTACCGGGAGGTCCTCATCTCGTCGTATCGGCTCTTCTACCACGTGCGCCAGGACATCGTGTGGATTGTGGCGGTGTGGCATGCTGCGCAACTACCCAAGAAACCAGGCGAATAGGGCAGTGTGCCTGACGAGTCGTTGCAGCGGACCGCACCCGCCGCTGCCCCACACCCGCCCACCCAGCGGCGGCGTGCGTCCGCTGAACTCCAGCGTTAGGCGACCTGCGAGCTCCTGAGCCTTTGGATGGCCGAATCAATGCTCCATCGAATCCGACCCTCTCATCTTGTTCTCGGCGCCGCCGGCGTCGCAATGTTCCTCTGGGCGTGGTGTGACTACCTCATCTTCTCCCCAATGCGGAGAGGCTTCGAAGAGACCGGCCTGAACCTGTCTTCCTTCCTCAAGCTCGATACCGGTGCATTCCAGGACGGTTTCTTCAGGAACATCGTGAGCGTTCTCCATCCCACCCATGCTTTCCGGGCCTCAGGTCAGTCAGCGTGGTTTCTGCTTGTCGTCATCGTTTCAACGTTGTTCTTTGGGATGCGGGTCCTCAGGCAGGGCGATCAGTACACGGCCCCATCGTGGCCCGTCCTGGCCGTCCCGCCTTTTGTTCTGGGGCTCTTTCTTGTGCCATTGCGCCTCAAGTACCTCTTTAGAACGATGGCCGACAAGGGTCTTTCGGACCCTCGGCACGTAGGCGAGATCGTCGCAGAGTCTCTTTCACCTCTCTACATCGCCTTCATTGGCTCCCTCATCCTGGCAGCAATGTTCTTCATCGTTCGCCGTCGCCTCCTCAGGGCCCAAACCGGGGTCGCCTAACGAGTCGTTGCAGCGGACCGCAACTGCCGCTGCCCCACACCCATCCGCCCACGCGGCGGTCAGCGTCCGCCGAACTCCAGCGTTAGGCAGCCGAGGACTGACCATGGAGACACGGAGGTGTTTTGGTGAATCCGCATAGCATAGCCTTGCCTTCTTGGCTTGCCGTACTCGTCCTGATGATTCCCCTTCTGGCCTGCAATGTCCCAACTCCCGGTACCAGCCCGACGCCGAGCGAAGTCGCAGCATGCACGCCAGTGCCTCCCACAGCAGTTGTCAGCCCCGCCCCGACCGACACCCCATCCGGCCCTTGCGAGGCTGTCGCCTCCACCGACGTGACGATCTACAAACGCCCCGATTTGTCGGCGGATGTCTTCTCGACGGTGCCAGCTGGGTTTGCGACGACTGTCGATGCTCAGACCGCAGCCGGGTGGTTGGGGTTCGACCCGGGGGTCGCCCAAGCCGCAAACATCGGGCCCTTCAGACTGCGTTGGATCGAGCCAAACCAGGTCAGGCTGGCGGGTGGGTGTGGCAGCCTGCCAGTCGTCTGGGCACCTCCCCCTGGGGTCTGCTTCGATATGCCTATGGAAGATGTCGAAGTCCGTGCCGACCCCAATCCCGCCTCAACTGTGTTGGTGGTTCTGAATGTAGAGGAGTTCGCGGCTGTGCTTGGTGTAAACGCCACCGGTTGGGCGAAGGTCGATCTTGGTCCAGGCAACACCGGATCATCTGCCCAAGGCTGGATCGAGCAGACAGCTCTGAACATGAATGGGCCTTGCGAGGACCTTCCTTCAATCAGCAAGTGACCTCGTGAAAGGGCTGCCCAACAGCTCGCTGCAGCGGACCCGGCCTCATGTCACAGCGTCTGCAGCCCCCAACCACCCACCCGGAAGAGGCCGCGCCATGTCCCTCCCGTTGGTCGGGCACGGCCGGGCCGCCGAGCTCAAGCGTTAGGCGGCGCCCGCAGGGCCGTACTTGCTGAGAGGCTCGGCCACATCTGGAAACGCGGCGAGAATCGCCTTGTCCAAGGTCACCAGCTTGACCCCCAGGTCCTTCGCCCGAACCACGAACTCACTGCCGTATGCCGTGCACCAGCTGTCGATCGCAGTCCTCAGCACTTCAGCAGTCGGTACACCTCGTCGGGGATCCCCTTGACGGTGATGCTCGTACCCATGGCCACCTCCCCTACACACCAAAATGGTATCTCTCTGCAACCATTCTCGAAGCGCACGCCTAACGAGTCGTGCAGCGGACCGCAACCGCCGCTGCCTCACCCCCGCCCGCCCGAGCGGCGGTTAGCGCCCGCTGAACTCCAGCGTCACGCCGCCAGGCGCCCACAATGGCGTACTACTTCGTCGCTCCGGTGGTGATTCTCTCGGTGGCGTGCCTTCTGATCGGCACGCTCAAGGAGAGGCCGTGGGCCCTGTATCTCCTTGACCTGTCATGGCTCTTCTACCTCGCGGTGGCCATCGACATCACACTGGACGTCTGGAAGGGTCGCTCCTACTCCGAACACTGGGAGATGATCGGCGTCCTCTTCTTCGTTTGGCCGATCACGGGGTTCGTCGTCGTGCTCGCAGTTGCGGAGATCCTGCTTCTCCGGGGCAAGACGGGCCCACACATCCGGGTCCTTCGCGTTCTTGCCGTCGTGATCCCGGCGCTGCTGACTGCGCTTTCGGTGGCTGCGCTCATCATTGGAGGTTGAGGCACCTGAGCACGTCCTGTATGGCTCGTCAGCTTTCCGCCACACGTTCACGCAGCTGCATCGTCCTTCGGAGTGGTGCACCACGCGCCTGACGGTGAAGGAGCCGACATCGCTGGCGCTGATCTCCACGCGCAGGACCCGGCCACGTCCGTCACACACTCTGCGCGATGCGTGTCCCATGTGATGGCGGAGGCAGGTGCCGCGCCCCCGTGGTCCGCCCCGGGGAGAGCTACGATGAGCGCGTGCTGAAGTACCTGCTCATCGGCGGCGGCTTCGCCTTCGCGGCGGCGGTGCAGCCCGGGCCGCTGCAGGCCTTCCTGCTCTCGCGGGTCGCCGCCATCGGCTGGCGGCGGACGCTGCCCGCGGCGCTGGCGCCGCTCCTCAGCGACGGCCCCATCGCGCTGCTGGCTCTGCTGGTGCTGGGCCGCCTCTCGGGCGGCTGGCTGCATGGGCTGCGGGCCGCCGGCGGGGTGCTCCTGCTGTACCTGGCGTGGTCCGCCCTCGGCCAGTGGCGCCGGCCCACCGCGTCGGTCGCGCAGGATACGACCCAGGCGCCGCGGACGCTGCTCCAGGCAGCCCTGGTCAACCTCTTCAACCCCCACCCCTACCTCGGCTGGGCCCTGGTGCTCGGCCCAACTGCGGCCGCCGCCTGGCGCCTCCGCCCGCACTATGCGGTGGCGCTGGTGGCGGCCTTCTACGTGACGATGGTGGTCACCTTCGCGGCAACCATCGCCGCCATGGGCAGCGCCCGACTTCTGGGTCCGCGTGGGCAGCGGCTGCTGCAGCTGGCCTCGGCACTGGTGCTGGCGGGGCTTGGCGCCTGCCAGCTCGCCCTCGGCGCGGCCGGTCTCGCCTGAGCTGAAGTACCTCGCCGGGCCCGGTGCCGGACGACGCGGGCGCCGCGATGCTCGAGGATCTCCCGGTGGAGCGCAAGCCGCCTGCCTTCGCGGTGAGGCCGGCGGGCCGCCCGCCGTGCGGAAGGCCCGCCTTCTCGGGTCAGAGCGCGGCGGGCCGCGGCCCCATCGCCGCGAGAGTCTCGAGGATGGCGTCGCGGACGCCGTCGATGGAGCGGGTGCCGTCGACGGTGATGTACTCCGGCGCGTCGCCGTCGTCCTGCTCACCCAGGCCCTGGTAGAAGCGGGCCAGGACCTCGGTCTGGGCGTGGTAGGCGTCGAGCCGGCGCCGCACCGTGTCCTCGCGGTCGTCGTCGCGCTGGATGAGGGGCTCGCCGGTGACGTCGTCGATCCCCTCGGCCTTGGGCGGATTGAAGCGCACGTGGTAGGTGCGGCCCGAGGCCGGGTGGATACGCCGGCCGCTCATGCGGCTGACGATGTCGTCGTCGGGCACCTGGATCTCCACCACGGCATCGATGGGTACGCCGGCGGCGCGGGTCGCCTCGGCCTGGGCGAGGGTGCGCGGGAAGCCGTCGAAAAGGAAGCCGCGCAAACAGTCGTCCTGGGCGATGCGCTCGCGCACCAGGCCAATGATGATCTCGTCGGAGACGAGCCCGCCGGAGTCCATCACCGCCTTGGCCTGACGGCCCAGCTCGGTGCCGGCGGCCACCGCCGCGCGCAGCATGTCGCCGGTGGAGATCTGCGGGATCTGGTGTGCCTCGCAGATGAACCGGGCCTGGGTTCCCTTTCCGGCCCCGGGCGGGCCAAGCAGGATCAGTCGCATGTTCCCTCCTCGTGACAGTGATGCAGTTGCAAGAAGAATGAATATCTCGCCCGACCATCATAGCGCGCTGCGCGGTGCGGGGGGTGGCTGTGCGGCGCGGACACGGTCTCCTCCCGGGACGGCGCGGCGGACCGGGGCGCCCCGGCTCCCGCGGCGTCCACCTCCAGCGTAGTGTCCTGTTTGGAAAATCCCAATGGACTATTCGCTTGTCATCGCGGCCCCTGGCTGCGTTGCTCCTCCTCGAAGTAGCGTTGCTACGACTTCGTCGTCGCGCCTTGCCAGGAACCACGCTGGCTGCGCGACTAGCACATAGGACTTCCCAAACAGGACACTAGCGGAGCGGGCGGCACCGGGGAAGTGACTCGGGTCGCCGGCGCGTTAGTGTGTGCGTTCCGGCGAGCCGGGGCGAGGGAGGCAGGATGCGACGGCTGCGGATCTTCAGGCACCAGGCACACGAGGGACCGGGCTACCTGGCGGAGGTGCTCGAGCGGGAAGCGATTCCTTTCGAGGTGGTGGCGGTGGACCGCGGCGAGCCGGTGCCGGCAGGGGTGGACGACGTGGGCGGGCTCGTGTTCATGGGCGGGCCCATGAGCGTCAACGATCCGCTGCGGTGGGTGGCGGACGAGGTGGAGCTGATCCGGCGGGCGGTGGGGCAGGAGGTGCCGGTGCTGGGCCACTGTCTGGGCGGACAGCTGTTGGCGAAGGCACTGGGAGGCGTGGTCGCCAGGGCGCCGGCGCCGGAGATCGGCTGGGCGCCGGTGGCGCGGGTGAGGGGGGCGATGGCGAGCCCGTGGTTGGAGAGGCTGCCCGAGTGCTTCGAGGTGTTCCACTGGCATGGCGAGGCGTTCACGGTGCCGGAGGGCGGCGAGCTGTTGCTGGCCAGTGAGGCGTGCCCGAGCCAGGCGTTCGCGGTGGGTGGTGCGTTGGGGCTGCAGTTCCACGTGGAGATGACGGCGGCGATGGTGCGCGAGTGGGCGGCGAGGTCGGCGGGCGCCCTCGACGACCCGGCGCCCACGGTGCAGTCGGCGGCGGCGATGAGCGAGCGGCTCGACGAGCGGGTGGCGGCACTCCATGAGGTCGCCGACAGGATCTATGCCGCCTGGCTCGGCCTCGTGCGCGAGCGTGGCTGAGCTGTGCCGCGGTGGAGCATCTCAGCCTCATCCGGGGGCCGGGGTGCTGTTCTCTTTCGCGGGCGACCGCCAGTGCCCTGTCGGGACTGTCTCAGTGGGCTTCTCGCATGCCAGCGCGGCCCCTGGCGGCCTCGCTGCGAACTCCCGTCGCCCTCCGCCGGGAGCGACGCAGGCGGTGCGGATGTCACATCGGACATCCCAAACACGCCACCGGGTCACCCGGCCGGGGGCGGTGGTGGCTCCTCGCGGCTCACCTGCGCCGGCGGTGCTCCCACGGCGGGCTCTGGAATCAGCCTCAGGCCGGGGTGGAGCTGGCCGAGGAACTCGAGGCTGAAGGCGCGGTAGGTGACCAGCAGCGGCAGTAGGATCACGGTGCCAACGTAGGGGAGGGCGACGAGGATGAGGCCGATGCAGCAGGTGAGCAGGCCGACGGCGAGCACGACGCCTCCCACCGCGATGGCGAGGAGGAGGACGAAGAGGCCGTAGGCAACGAAGGCCCAGGGGTTGGCCGAGAGCCAAGGCAGGAAGTGCGCCCACGCCGCGGTGGCGGTGAGGTCGTAGCGGTACATGATGGGGACCACGAAGCTGTCGAGGAAGAGCTTGACATAGGCGGCTGCGGCGACGACGGCCAGAAGTACGACGCTGGCCAGGATCATCGCGAGCAGACGCAGGGCGCCGGGGCCGGCCAGCGCTAGGACCACGAGCACCGCCAGGGCGGCCACCGCGAGCAGTACCACGGCCAGGAAGCCCAGGCGCCAGAGGAAGAGGGAGTCGCCGCGGCGGCCGTAAGCGCGCCACGGCCGCACCACTTCGGCGCGGCCGGTGACCACGTTGTCGAGGAACACGAACTTGCCGCGCGAGCTGAGCCACAGCACGAGCACGATCAGGACGAGGGCCAGGACGATGAAGAAGACGACCAACGGGGCCCACACCAGGTGCGCCGCCAGTCGGTCCCAGGCGTGGGGGATCTCGTGCAGCGCCTCGCGGACGTCGCGCGGGTGGCCGACGTTGACGCGGCCTCCGGTGCCGCCGCCCCCGCAGCCGTCGCCGAGGCCGGCGAGCCAGGCGCCGAAGGCGATGACAAACCAGCGGCCGAGGTCGAAGGGGCGGAAGAGCAGCGCCTTCATGCGCTCCCAGCCACGGGCCAAGGGCTCGCCGTAGCGGACGGGGCTGGGTCCTTCGCTGGTCGATGAAGCCATCGTGCGTCTCCTTCTGCCGCCCTGGCCGGCCGCTCGCTCGCTGCCCGAGGGTGCTCCTCAGAGTTACGCACCGGGAGGCCCCGGGGTTTCCCGGCCTCGGCGCCGCGGAGGAAGGGAGCGCGCCCTACTCGGCAGGCTTGGCGGGAACTCCGGCCTCCAGCAACACCTGGTAGCGCTCGTGCGGGAAGGGGTGGATCTTGGGCATGCCACCGAACAGCCAGCCGGTGTAGTCCGGCTTGCCCTCCTCGGTGATGCGCACCGCCACCGCGGGGTTGTTGGGATCTGCACTGCGCGAGGTGATGCCGTCGGCGCCCATCTCGAAGTCCGGGACGAAGGTCTCGGCCACCATCACCAGGCCGGTGTCGCCCAGCGGCGTGGGGGTGTCGAGCGGCACGGAGAAGTGCTCCTCCTTGCCGGTGGTGGTGTCGATGACCTTGATCTCGACGCCGGACCAGGCGGCGCGGATGGCGGGATCGAGGTTCACCAAGCGGGTCAGGGAGGCCGGCTGCTCGGCACCCTGCATGTCGGCGCCTGCGGCCGCAGGCTCGCCGGCGGAGGGAACGGGGGTCGCGGCCGCCTCGGGGGCGGGCTGCGACGACTGCCCGCAGCCGAAGGCGGCCAGGGACAGCACGAGCACCAGAAGAGAGAGTCGGCGCATGGTTGGTCTCCTTCGTCGTCGTTCGTGAGTAGTATATGCGAGCCCATGCGGGTCCCGGTACCGGTGTGAAATATTACTTCGATATCGAATGTTTCGATGTCTGAATGGTTCGAAGTGCGGGCCCGGGGAGGCGAGATGCTCAAGCTGAGACGCAGCAACGACCGCGGCACCACTCACACGGGGTGGCTGCTGAGCCGTCACACGTTCTCGTTCGGCGGCTACATGGACCCCCGTCACATGGGCTTCCACTCGCTGCGGGTGATCAATGACGACCGGGTGGCGCCGGGCGCCGGCTTCGGTGAGCACCCGCACCGCGAGATGGAGATCCTCTCGTTCGTTCTCGAGGGAGCGATGGAGCACCGCGACAGCATGGGCAACGGCTCGGTCATCCAGGCGGGGGAGGTGCAGCGCATGACCGCTGGCACCGGGGTGCGCCACAGCGAGCTCAACCACTCCCGCGAGGACGAGCTGCACTTCCTCCAGGTGTGGATCGTGCCGGGCGAGGCCGGGCTGGCGCCGGGTTACGAGCAGGTGGCGTTCGCGGACGGCGGCGGGCTCACCCTGCTGGCGTCGCCAGACGGCCGCGACGGCTCGCTCACCGTCCATCAGGACGTCAGCATCCACCGCGCCCGCCTCGGGCGCGACGACGAGCTCGTCCACCGCCTCGACCCCGCGCGCCACGTCTGGGTGCAGGTGGAGGAGGGCGTGGTCGAGATCAACGGCCAACGGCTGGAGCCGGGCGACGGCGCCGCCCTGTCGGAGGTGGACGAGCTGAGCCTTCGGGGTGTGGTGGCCGCGAACGAGTTGTTGCTCTTCGACCTGGCGTGAAGGGGGGAGCGATGGGTACCCGGCATCAGGGGACGCCCGAGGAGACCCTCGCCCTCGGCACCTACGTGAAGCTCGTGCGGGCGGCGGAGTCGCTCACCGCGCGGCTTGCCGCTCGTCTGGCCGAGGCCGAGCTCACCACCAGCCAGTTCGCGGTGTTGGAGGCGCTCTACCACCTCGGGCCGCTGTGCCAGGTGGAGCTGGCCCGCAAGATCCTCAAGTCGAGCGGCAACCTCACCACCGTGGTGGACAACCTGGAGCGGCACGGCTTGGTGGTGCGTCACCGCGACGCTGTTGATCGCCGCCGGGTCACCGTGGAGCTGACAGCCCTGGGAGACGAGCGGGTCCGCGAGGTGTTTCCCCGCCACGTGGAGTCCGTGGTTGACGAGCTCGGGGTGCTGAGCCCCGAGGAGCAGCTGGAGCTGGGCCGGCTGGCACGGCGCGTCGGGCGCGGCCGGGCCGGAGACGACGGACCCCGACAAACCTGAGTATGCAGACCTGAGCAGGAGGATCGACATGCGTATTGGACGATTCCTGGCCGGAGCGGGCCTGGCGGCGCTGCTGGCGCTGCCGGCGGGCGCGGCCGAGCAGTACACCATCGACACGGTCCACAGCACCGTGCAGTTCACCGCGACCCACATGGTGATCTCCAAGGTGAAGGGGTTCTTCCGCACGGTGGAGGGCACCATTGAGTACGCGCCCGAGCACCCCGAGCGGTCGTTGGTGAAGGTGCGCATCGACGCCGCCAGCATCGACACCCGAAACGACAAGCGCGACGCGCACCTGCGCTCGGCGGACTTCCTCGATGCCGAGAAGTACCCGGACATCACCTTCGTGAGCACCAAGGTGGAGCGTGCCGGCGACCGCTGGTTGGCGCACGGCACCCTCACCATCCGTGGTGTCTCGAAGCCGGTGACGATCCCGTTTACCGTCAACGGCCCCATCACGGATCCGTGGGGCAACCGGCGCATCGGTATCGAGGCTGAGCCCATCACCATCAACCGCCAGGACTTCGGCGTGAGCTGGAACAAGACGCTGGACACCGGCGGCCTGGTGGTGGGGGACGACGTGCAGATCGACCTCGACGTGGAGGCCGCGGCGCCCATCGAGAAGCCGGCCGCGCAGGAGGGAAAGAAGGCCTCCTGAGCCGGGCCCGGACCGACCTCGCAACGCGCCGCCCCCGGGGCGGCGCGTTTCCTCTTCCCGGCCGTGTCGTCCTTGCTTGCGGGGGCGGCACGCGCCCGTTAGCATGGATCGTCTTGAGCCCCTGACTCAGCGCACGCCGAACCGGGAGGAGGGTCGATGGGCGGTCTGTACGATCTGCTGAGGGAAGCCGTCTTCGGCCTCAACGGCTTCGTCTGGGGGTGGCCGGAGCAGCTCCCGCTCATCGTGGTGCTTCTGGTGGGCACCGGTCTGGTCACCACCTTCCGCCTCGGCTGGGTGCAGATCCGCTACTTCCGCCACGGCCTCCGGGTGGTGCGCGGGGACTACGACGACCCGGAGCACGCCGGCGACCTCTCGCACTTCCAGGCGCTCACCACGGCGCTGTCGGCCACGGTGGGGATCGGCAACATCGCTGGGGTGGCTACGGCGATTCACTACGGCGGTCCCGGCGCGCTGTTCTGGATGTGGGTGACGGCGGTCTTCGGCATGGCGCTCAAGTACACCGAGTGCACCCTGGGGGTCCGCTACCGGCGGATCCTGCCGGGAGGCTCGGCCGCCGGGGGGCCGATGTACTCCATCGAGCGCGGCCTCGGTCCGCGCTTCAAGCCGCTGGCGGTGGCTTTCGCCACCTTCGCGGTGATCTCCTCGTTCGGCTCGGGCAACGCCGTGCAGTCGTTCACGGTGGCGGATCAGTTCCGTCAGGACCTGGGCGTGCCCACCTGGCTCACCGGTCTGATCATGGCTTCGCTGGTGGCGGCGGTGATCCTCGGCGGCATCCGCCGCATCGGCCGGGTGACGTCGAAGCTGGTTCCGTTCATGGCTTCGCTGTACGTGGGCGCCGGTCTCATCGTGCTGCTCCTCAACGCCCGCGAGGTGCCGTCGACCCTGGCCCTGGTGTTCTCCTCGGCGTTCGAGCCTGCCGCCGAGCTGGGCGGCTTCGCCGGCGGCGGGTTCATCTTCATGCTCACCTGGGGGGTCAAGCGCGGCCTCTTCTCCAACGAGTCGGGGCAGGGCTCGGCGCCCATCGCCCACGCCGCGGCCAAGACCGACGAGCCGGTGCGCGAGGGCGTGGTGGCGATGCTTGGGCCGTTCATCGATACGCTGATCATCTGCACCATGACCGGCCTGGTGATCCTCACCACCGGGGTGTGGCACGAGCGCCAGGAGCAGCGGGTGCTGATCTCGCAGCAGGCAGCGGTGACGGTGATGACGGCGGGGGCGAAGGTCCAGCCGGAGGGCGTGGTGCGCCCCCGGGACCTGGCGAGCGGCCGACTGGCGGTGGTGGACGGCCGGCCCCAGGGGTTCGAGCTGGTACGCAACCACGCAACGGTGGAGGACGCCCGCCTGGTGGCCGTCGAGGACGCGGTGACCCGCAAAGGGGAGCGCCCGTTCACCGGCACCCTGGTCATCTCCGAGGCCGCCGCCGGCGACGTGGCCGCGGCCGCGCTCCTGGGCCCCGGCGGGGCGCCTTTCGGCGGTGCGCTGATTCTCGAGGGCCGCGCCCTGCAGAACGGCTCGCCGCTCACCGCCTGGGCGTTTCAGCGTGGCCTCGGCGGGATCGCCCTGGGCAACGGTCAGTTCCTGATCACCATCGCGGTCTTCCTGTTCGGGCTCTCCACCGCCATCAGCTGGTCGTACTACGGCGACCGCTCGGTGTTCTACCTGCTGGGCCCGCGCTGGATCATGCCCTACCGGCTGCTGTTCTGCGTCATGAACTTCCTCGGCGCCGTCTACTCGTTGGAGCTTGTGTGGAGCTTCGGCGACGCCGCTCTGGGTCTCATGTCGGCGCCCAACCTGCTCTCGATCCTGCTCCTCACCGGACAGGTGAAGCTCTGGACCAAGCGCTACGCCGCCGCGGGCAAGCTCGAGCCGCCCACCAAGGCGGCTGCATAGGGTCCTGTTTGGCAAATCCCAATGGACTCTTCGCATGTCTCTGCGGCCCCTGACTGCGTTGCTCCTCCTCGAAGTAGCGTTGCTAGGACTTCGTCGTCGCGCCTTGCCCGAAGCCACGCTGGCTGGGCGAGTAGCACATAGGACTTCCCAAACAGGACACTAGGGGACACCGGATGAGGACCAATCGCCACTGAAGCGTCACCAACACAGCGACCTCGGGCTCTTGCCCTGTCAAGGGCGGCAGTGACTCGACTCCGCGCAGGACCGCGACCACCGCGATGCCAGGTGCAGCTGCGGTCGTGGCAGGAGATCGGCGAGACACGCGGGCGGCCTACCTCTGGCACCTGGGGCACCATGCCGTTGCCCTTCCGCCGAGGACCGTGAGGCGCAGGAGCGTCCCACAGCGGCGGCAGGGCAGACCCTCGCGGCCGTAAGCGGCGAGGTGGACGGCGAAGTAGCCGGGCCAGCCGGAGGGCGCGGCGAAGTCGCGGATCGTCGTGCCGCCCTGTGCGATGGCCTCGGCGAGGACCTCCTGGACCGCCCGGGCGAGGGCTTCGAGGCGGCGCACCGCGGTGTCTCGGCCGCGCCGTGACGGGCGGATGCCGGCGCGCCACAAGGCCTCGGCAGCGTAGATGTTGCCGACCCCCGCCACGACCCGCTGGTCGAGGAGGAGCGCCTTCACCGCCGATGCCGATGCCCGCAGCCGGGGCGGCAGGACGGCGGCCAAGCCGGGGTCGAGGGGCTCGGGGCCGAGGCGGGCGAGGGCCGGGTCGGCGGCCTCGGCGCCGGGGGGCAGCCACACCGCCAGGCCGAAACGGCGAGGGTCCACCAGGCGCAGGTGGCGGCCGTCGTCGAGGGCCAGTACCAGGTGGGTGTGGGGCGCCAGCGCTGCGGCGGCGGGAGTGAGCAGGAGGCGACCGCTCATGCCCAGGTGGACGAGCAGGCTGCCGCCGCCGGCGATGTCCATGAGCAGGTACTTGCCGCGGCGGCGCGGCTCGAGCAGGGTGCGCCCGGCGAGAGCCCGGTGGAGGTTCGGTGGGTCCAGCGGCCGGCGCATCGCCACCGGCTCGCCCTCGACGCCGGTCACCCGGCGGCCGATCACGTGCTCCGCGAGGGCGCGGCGCACGGTCTCGACCTCGGGCAGCTCCGGCATCGGATGAGAGTAAAGAGTGAAGAGTAAAGAGTAAAGAGTCCGCCAAGATCCGGATGGTGGAGCCCTGTGTGGGGCGCTTGCACCACCGGAGGAGGCTTCACCCGGGCGTGGCTTCCTGCCGGCTCATGGTCGAGCCAGCTCGGCGAGAGCAATCCGGTCACGTCGTGCGCCCACTCTTTACTCTTCACTCTTTACCCGCGCTGTGGCACCCTGTGCCGAGCTCGCTCGGAGGGGGAGAGATGACGGTCTACTTCGCGGTGATCCTCGCGTACCTGGTGATCCTCGTGGGCGTCGGCGTGTTCGCCTCGCGGCGGGTGAAGTCCCAGGAGGACTTCTCGGTGGCCGGCCGGTCGCTCCCGGTGCCCGTGCTCTTCGCCACCCTGCTGGCCTGCTGGATAGGCACCGGCTCGATCTTCGGTAACGCGGAGAAGACCTACCGGGTCGGGATCGCGGCGTGGATCCTGCCGCTGGCCGAGCTCGCCGGCATCGCGGCGCTCTACTTCCTCGCCGCCCGGGTGCGCCGGCTCAAGGTGCTGTCGGTGCCGGACATCCTCGAGACCCGCTACAACGCCACCGCGCGGCTGCTGGGAACGGTGACCCTGGTGCTCGCCTACACCACCATCGTGTCGTATCAGTACCGTGCCGCGGCCGCAGTCCTCAACCTGGCGCTGCCGGCCCTGGACTACCGCACCGCGGTGCCCATCGCGGCGGCCTTCGTGATTCTCTTCACGGCCCTGGCGGGGATGTTCTCGGTGGCCTACACCGACGTGGGCAACGGCGCCTTGATGATCATCGGGCTCGCCCTCGCCTTCCCCATCTTCTTCGCCAAGGCCGGCGGCATCGAGGGGATGCGCGCGGTGCTCCCGGCCAGCCACTTCCAGGTTCTCGGCCCGATCTCCTGGGTGCAGGCGCTGGGCCTCCTGCTGCCGCCGTTCCTCCTTGTCCTCGGCGACGCCAATATGTACCAGCGGTTCTTCTCGGCGCGCTCGGAGTCGTCGGCGAAGTGGGCGGTGCCGCTCTTCTTCGTCGGGGTGGCGGTGGTGGAGTTCCTGATCATCGGCTCGGCCTGGGCGGGCTCGGCGCTGCTGCCTGACCTCGAGATCAACGGCCGGGTGATCGCTTACGCGGCCCGCGACTTCCTGCCCACGGCCCTGGGCTCGCTACTGCTGGCGGGGATCATGGCCATCATCCTGTCCACCGCCGACTCGTTTCTGCTGATCCCGTCCACCACCTTCGTCAACGACATCTACGTGCGCTTCTGGCGCAAGGACGCGACCCAGAAGGAGATCGTCTGGGTGTCGCGGCTGGTGGTGGTGCTCTTCGGGCTGTGGGCGCTGTTCCTCTCGACCCTGTCGGACGAGTTCCTCGACGTGGCGCTGTACGCCTACACCATCTACGGCGCCGGCATCACCCCGGCGGTCGTGGCGGCCTTCTTTTGGCGCCGGGTGACCACCGCCGGCGCGGTCTCCTCGATCGGCGCCGGCACCGCGGTGACGGTGGCATGGAAGACCCTGGGCTACGAGGCCCAGGGGCCCCACTGGCTGGGGTTCCCGGCGGGCTTCGGCCTCGACGCAGTGCTCCCCGCCATCGTGGTGTCTCTCCTCGCCCTGGTGCTGGTGAGTCTGGCCACGCCGCGCTCGCCGGCTGACAAGACGGCGCCGTTCTTCCAGTAGGAGCCGGCCGGGCCCCGCCCTCCTGTCGGGAATGCCGATGGGCCGGCGCGGGCTTGCCATCGCGGAGACCGGGACGCGCTTGCTCTGGCGGTCGAGGTGCGGCAGGATGGAACGGTGAGACGACAACTCGTTCTTGTCGGGGTTCTTGTGGGCCTCGCGGTGGGGCTTCCCGAGGGCGCCGTTAGGGCTCAGGGCCTGCCGTCGATCCTCGGCGGCTCGGCCGCCCCGGCGGCGACGGCGACCCCCGAGCCGCTGGCGTCCCTGCAGAAGGAGCTGGCCGGGATCAAGGACGAGATCGCCGCCGTCGAAGGTCAGCTCCGGCGCGCCACGGGTCCGGCCGCCAGCACGAGCGCGCTGCGTGACCACCTCTTCCTCCTCCAGCGCCTGCAGGGGGTGCTGGAGAAGCGCCAGGCGGCGGAGCAGCAGCTCGCCCGACTCGAGGCCGAGGGGGCGGTCCCAGCCGAGGCGGCCGCCGCCGTACCGGCCTCCGGGCCGGTGAGCCTCGACCAGCTGGACGCCCTCTACGACGCGGTCGCGGAAGTGTCGGCGCGGGCCGAGTCGGCGGCGGCGCAGGAGGATGCCGCCGGAGCGGCGGTGGACCTGGCACAGCAGCAGCTGAACGAGGCGCGCGGGGGGCAGCCGACGGCCGAGCAGGCGGGGGAGCCTACCGCTGGCGGTGGCTCCGACCGGCAGCTGCGGCCGCTCCGCGAGCGCCTGGCGAAGGCGGTCCTCGAGCTGCGGCAGTCCGAGCTGAACCTCGCCCAGCGGCAGTCCGCAGGGCTCCAGGCGCAGCAGGAGGCACTCCAGCAGCTCGTGCCTGGCGCCCGGAAACGCCTCCGGCTCACCGAGTCCGACCTCGACAGCCGGCTCGCCGCGCTGGCCAAGCAGGAGGCGAAGCTCAAGGACGACCTCTCCGCCGGGCAGCAGACGCGGCGGCAGGCGGAGCAGCGCCTCAGTGAGGCCAGGGAGAGGCTGGGGGACACCTCCGCCATGGCCCCTGCGGCCCGCGAGGAGCTCGAGGCGCGCCGGCTGGAGGCCGAGGCGGCGGAGAACCGGACCACGTTCCTCGCCTGGCGGCTGCAGCGGGTGGAGCTGCTTCGGGAGCTTTGGAAGCGGCGCGTGCAGGTGCTGGGCGGTACCACCGAGGCGGGGCAGATCAGCACCTGGCAGCGCGCGGTGGGCGGCGCCCTCGACGAGCTCGCCCACGAGCAGCGGCTGCTCGAGCTCTGGCAGCAGGAGGCCGAGCACGACCTCGACGCGGTGCGGGCGCACTCCGGTGAGTCGGGGGTCTCCGCCGCGGCGGGCCGCTGGCTGGACCGGCAGGCGAACCTGCTGGAGCCGCTCATCGACCGGTACCGGACGGAGCGGGGCTCGCTGGACAGCTCGCAGCGGCTCCTGCAGCGGTTCAAGTCCGAGAGCACGGCGGCGCGGCACGGCTACTCGTTGTGGCAGCGGGTCGGCGAGGTGGCGCACCGCATCGTGGGGGTGTGGCGGTACGACCTCGTCACGGTGGGCGACAAGCCCCTCACCCTGGGCGAGCTCATCACCGCCCTGGTCATCATCTTCCTCGGGATCTGGGTGTCGCGGCGACTCTCACGGCTGCTCAGCCGGCGCGTCTTCCGCCGTCTCGGGCTCGAGGAGGGGGCCATCGCGGCGTACCAGACGCTGGTCTTCTACGTCCTCGTGGTGTTCTTCGTGATGGTGGGCCTCAAGACGGCCCGGGTGCCGCTCACCATGTTCACGGTGCTCGGCGGGGCGCTGGCCATCGGGGTCGGCTTCGGCAGCCAGAACATCGTCAACAACTTCATCAGCGGGCTGATCCTCCTGGCCGAGCGGCCCATCCGGGTGGGGGACATGGTGGAGGTGGAGGGCACATCGGGGGTCGTCGAGCGCATCGGTCCCCGCTCCACCCGGGTGCGCTCCTTCGACAACATCCACCTCATCGTGCCCAACAGCACCTTCCTCGAGCAGATGGTGGTGAACTGGACGCTCACCGACGAGATCGTGCGCGTGCACGTGGACGTGGGGGTGGCCTACGGGTCACCCACCGCCCGGGTGAAGGAGCTGCTGGAGAAGGTGGTCACCGGGAACGAGTCAGTGCTGGAGAACCCGGCGCCGGTTGTGCTCTTCGAGGAGTTCGGGGACAACAGCCTGCTGTTCACCTCGTACTTCTGGATCCGCATGCACAGCCTCATGCAGCGCCGGCGCATCGCCAGCGACATCCGTTTCGAGATCGACCATGTGTTCCGCGAGGCCGGCATCGTCATCGCCTTCCCCCAGCGGGACGTGCACTTGGATACGCTGAAGCCCTTGGATGTCAGGATCTTGGGGCGCGAAGGTCAAGCCCCGCCGGGCGGATCGCCACCCACCCACCCACCCGGTGAAGAGTGACGAGTAAAGGTCGGCGCGCTCGGCGAGACCGTGACGCGACGATCCTGCCGGCGCGGCCTGAGGGGAATGCCGGAATGTGTGCACCAGGCGAGGGTGGGTGGGCGGACTCTCTTCTCCTCAATCTTTACCCACTCCGAGCTTCACACCTCTGACGCGGTTCAACGCCGCCATCGCCTCGTGCAGGCGCGGTGCCGCGAGGTCGCCGTCGGGGCGGCCAGAGAGCCAGTCCCAGTCCGACGCGGTCAGGCGCTCGAGCATGACGGCGAGGACGGCCACCGGCTCGACTGGTCCGTCGCCCGCCTCGCGCAGGCGGGCGAGCAGCCAGCCGATGGCGCGGACCTGGGAGGGGTCGGCCAGCTGCTCCACCGCGCGCAGGTCGACGGCGGCGCGGCCGAGCACCAGCGTGTCGCTGCCGCGGGCCTGGACCTTCAACCGGCCCGGCCGTGCCTCGGGGTCCAACGAGCCGGGCTCGAGGCGGCGCCGGGCGGGAACGGTGAGGGGGTGCTCGTGCTCCTCGCAGCGGCCGGTCTCGTGGCGCTCCGCCACCTCGTGGGCGCGGGCGGTGACGTCGATCGGCCGGTAGGCGTTCATCTGCAGCACCGTGTCGGCGTGGTCGAAGTAGTCCCCCGAGCCGCCCATCACCAGTATCGTCGACACACCGAGCTCGTCGCGGAGCTCGCGGATGCGGTCGACGAACGGGGTGATCGGCTCCTGCTCCTTGGCCACCAGGGCCTGCATGCGGCGGTCGCGAATCATGAAGTTGGTGGCCGAGGTGTCCTCGTCGAGGAGGAGCAGGCGGGCGCCGGACTCGAGAGCCTCCTGGAGCGCGGCCGCCTGGCTGGTGGAGCCGGAGGCCAGCTCGGTGGTGAAGGCGCGGGTGGGGCGGCCGAGGGGAAGGTGGTCGATGAACGGTGAGATGTCGACGCCGGTCACTGCGCGGCCGTCCCCGGCGCGGATCTTGACCGCGTCGGGGTCGGTCACGACCCGCTCGCGGCCGTCGCCGGGGACGTGGTCCCACACGCCGGTCTCGACCGCCCGCAGGAGGGTGGACTTGCCGTGGAAGCCGCCGCCCACCACCAGCGTGATCCCGCGGCCCAGGCCGAGGCCGGTGACCGGGCCGGCGTTGGGGGCGTCGAGGGTCACGCGCAGCGAGTCAGGGGCGACGAACGGCACGGCGCCCTCGTGGGGCCGGTCGTCGATACCGCTTCGCCGTGCCAGCACCGAGCCGTCGGCGACGAAGGCGACCAGGCCGGCTGCAGCGAGGGCGCTTCGCAGCGCCACCTGATCTTCAACGGCGGCGCAGTGGCGCTCGAGGGCGTCGAGGTCGAGGCGGAGGGCGCGGGCGGTGCGCTCGACGATGGCCGGCAGACGGTCCACCAGGATGGCCCGCGCCTGGCGGCCGAGGATGCGTCGGCCTGCGGCGGGCAGGTCGACGGTGAAGCGCAGCTCGACGCCCGCGTCGGTGAAGAGGCAGGCGGTACGGTCGAGCACGGTCTGGCGGCCGGCGTCGATGGCCAGCGCGCGTTCGGATCGGGCCGCCGTGGCGAAGGCACGGGCGAGGAAGTCTCGGGCGGCGCGGCGGCGGGGACCCGGGGCGCGGGCGGCGGTGGGGAGATCGCTGACGCTCCACGGCATCACCGCACGGAAACGCGACGGCGCGGCGTAGGGATCACCCTGGACGTGGTCCACCAGGAGCTCGAACGAGGGGAAAACGTACCGTTGGCCCTGGACGTCCTTGTAGGCCTTGTAGCCGCGGCCGTCGATGCGCTCGAGGGTGTTGGCCAGGCGTTGCATGGGGGGAGTGTAACGGGCCCCCGCCCGCCCAGCCAGTGAAGAGTAAAGAGTGAAGAGTGAAGAGTGAAGGGTGCTGCTGTGATCTGGGTGACGAGGTCCGTGGCGCCGTGAGCGCCAACCTCGGTGGAGTGCGCCGGAGGAGGGAGCGGCCTCCACCCCGCCTTTCGCTTCTTCCCCCTAGCCTCGTGCTCGTCGCCTCGCGTGGACTCGCCGCTGAGGCGTCCTCACGCCTGCAGCTCCAGCTCCACCGGGCAGTGGTCGGAGCCCATCACCTGCGGGTGGATGCGGGCGGCGACCACGCGCTTGACGAGCTCGGGGCTCACGAAGAAGTAGTCGATGCGCCAGCCGACGTTGCGCTCGCGCACACCGCGGCGGTTGCTCCACCAGGTGTAGTGGCCGATCTCGTCGGGATGAAGGTGACGGAAGACGTCCACGAAGCCGTGCGCGAGGAGGCGGTCGAGCCATGCCCGCTCCTCGGGGAGGAAGCCCGTGTTGGTGCGGTTGGAGCGGGGGTTGGCGAGGTCGATCTCCCGGTGTGCAGTGTTGAAGTCGCCACACAGGACGACGCTGCGCCCGGCCGCGCGCTGGGTCATGGCGTGCTGGAGGACGGCCTCGGAGAACTCGAGCTTGAACGGCACCCGGGCGAGGTCGTGACCACCGTTGGGGTAGTAGCCGTTGTACAGGAGGAAGCCGCCGTGGTCCGACAGGAGGAGGCGGCCCTCCTCGCTGAATCGTCCTTCTCCCAGGGAGTCGCGGGCCGTGCTCAGTGGCTGGTGCCGCGCGAGCAAACCGACCCCGGAGTAGCCGGGGCGCACGGCGGGGTGCCAGACGGCGTGGTAGTCGGGGGGTGAGCCCACCTCCTGCGGGAGCTGGTCGGGGCGGGCGCGAACCTCCTGGAGGGCCACCACGTCCGGGCGCGCGGCCGCCAGCCACGCGGCGAAGCCCTTGCGAGCACAGGCACGCAGGCCGTTGACGTTCCAGCTCACGAGCCTGATCGAGGAATCCCGGTGGGGCATCGTCATGTTCGCAGTGTATCGAGGTGCGGCGAGCCCGCGCCGTTGACAGGATCGGTCGCATGAACCTATGGTAATTTTGAGCGTACAGCACGATAAGAGGAGTTCGCGGGAGCGGGCGCGCCGACGGAGGTCTCATGAACTCTGGCACCGACATGCGACGGCACACACGCTACGAGGTCGAGGGAATAGAGGGGAGCTTCGTCTTTTCCCTGGATGTCCGCGTCGTCAACCTGAGCGTGTCCGGGATGGCGGTGGAGACCAGCGGCCGACTCAACCTGGGGCGCAGCTACTCGTTCAAGCTACGCGACGGCGATGCCGAGGTCGCCATCCCCGGACGGGTGGTGTGGTGCGTGCTGGGCCACACCCGGCGGGCGGCCGGCGGCGAGGTGGCGCCCGTGTACCGCGCCGGAGTCGAGTTCGACAACGTGCTCACGGACAAGGCACAGGTGCTCGTCCGACTGATCGAGGAGAACGCCGCGGTGAGGCTGGAGAAGCGCGTTTTCGGCCGCTTCAAGCTCGAGGCCGGCGAAGGGGTGAGCGTCGCCTCGCAGGTCGATTTCACCGTGCGCAAGCTGAGCCTCTCGGGGATGCTGGTGGAGACGGACTTCCCCGTCACCAAGGACAGCCGGTTCCCCCTCGAGCTGCGCCTGGAGGACGAGGTGGTCTCGGCGATTGGGCGGGTCGCCTACGTGGAGCCGCAGGGCCAGCAGAAGGGCCGCGAGGTGGCCCATCTGGGCTTCGAGTTCATCGAGCTCTCCAAGCCCGCCCGCGTCGCCCTGGAGCGCTTCATCGCCAGCGAGGCCCAGGCGGCCGGCGCTGCACCCGCGGTCGTCAGCTGAGGGTCGCCGGGAAGACGTCGCTCTCGACGGTCTCGAGGGCGGCGACGGTGATTCCGTCGGCGCGCGCACCGGCGCGTTCCCTTTCGCCGTTGAACCCCCACCCGGCGAGGACGCGGCGCACTCCGAGATCGCGAACCGCCTCGAGATGGTTGAGCTTGTCGTCCACGAACGTGATGAGGGAGAAGGGGGCGTCGAGCTCGGCTGCGAGGCGTTCGAGGTGGGCCCGCTTGCTCACGCCGGTCTCCTTGTCGAGCACGCGTCCTGAAGGAAAAAGGTCGGCGGCACCGTATGCCTCGAGGAGCAGCCGCACCGAGGTGGCGTCCTTGGCGGTGGCGATGGCCAGGCGGGTGTCGCCGGCGTGGCGGCGGGCGGCGTCGAGGACCGGGCGGTAGGGGCGCTGCAGGGCGCGCCACGCCACGGGATGCGCGTCGCGCAGGGCGGCACGGGCGCGGTAGAACTCACCGTGGAAGCGCTCCAGCCACTCGTTGTCGAGGCTGGCGAAGAAGGTGTCATAGGCGTCCTGGTCGGCGAGCTGGGCACCGGCCCCGATGGCGCGGAGGGAGGCGCCGAAGTCCTCGGCGCGGTTCCCCAGCGGCATGAGGGCGACGAAGACGCCGAAGCGCGGGTCCTCGTCGAAGGGGTAGGCGTCGAGGTCGGCTTCGGGGAGGTGCGCGGCGTGCTCGGCGATTGGGGAGTCGGGGCAGAGCCGGGCGTAGGTCCGCAGAGCCACCACGAAGGCCTCGCGAGCGCTGTCGGAGAGCACGCCGTCGAAGTCGAAGGCGACGATGGGTGATGTGGCGGCGGAGTCGCGTGTCATGTGGGGAAGGTAAAGAGTAAAGGGTGAAGAGTAAAGAGTGAAGAGTGAGAGAACGAGCTTCCCACGCCCGCCGGCGCCTGACGCTCTCGACGCCAGCCCGAGGTCGCACAACGCCGGTTGGGACCACCCCTCGAGCGCCGGGTGCGTTACCTCTTACCTCCTGCCCTTTTCCTTCCAAACGATACGCGGCTTGCCTTTGACGTTCCTCATGGTATGCTCTTTTAGAAATTGCGTATCGCTACTGAGGACGACACTGGAGGACTCATGCGACGACTGATGGTGACGGCCGGGATCCTGGCCATGGTGGTTGGAAGCTTCGCGGCCCCGGTTGCCGCGTGTGACAAGGACGGTTCGGCCAAGAGCGCGGACGCGGGGAAGACGTGTACCCGCGCCACTGCGCAGGAGGCCACGGACGGGAAGACCTGCCCCAAGGCGGCCTCCCAGGCTGCCATGAAGGACGGGAAGTGCCCGATGGCGGCGGAGCAGGCCGCGATGAAGGACGGGAAGTGCCCGATGGCCGCCAAGCAGGCTGCCATGAGAGATGGTGAGAAGGCCTGCACCAAGGCCGCCGAGGCCGAGAGCGGCAAGGCCTGCTGCAGCAAGAAGGCCGCGGCGGAAGGTGAGAAGGCCTGCTGCCACAAGGGCGAGGCGGCCGCCAAGGGCGCCACCTGCCCGTATGCGAAGGCTGCGAAGCAGGCGGCGGCGGAGAATGGGCCCGGCCAAGCGCAGCCGCCGGTGGCGGCGGCCCCGGCGGTGGGCACCGGTACCGCCGGCTGAGCTGATTAGCCTATCGTTCACGATGATCCCGGGCTCCGGCCCGGGATTTTCATTATCCGGCGGGGTTCACTCCACCAGCAGCGGACGCCCTGCGGCCCGCCAGCTCAGCAGCCCGCCGCGGATGTTCTGGACGTCGCGCAGGCCGGCGTCGAGGAGCGCCCGGAGCGCACGGGTGCTGCGGCGGCCGCTGCGGCACACCAGTAGGATGGCGCGGTCGTGGGGCAGCCCGGCTGCGCTGGCGAAGAGATCACCGAGAGGCATGAGGCGTGCGCCGGGAAGGTGCCCCAGCTCGAACTCATCGGGCTCGCGGACGTCCAGGATGAGAGGATCGGCGTGGGCGATGAGAGCCTCGGCCTCGATCACTCCCAGGTGGTGGGCGGGGTCCATGGGTCGGGGCCGGTAGGGCGGAAGCTCGATTTCGCGCGGTGACCGCGGTACGCCATGGCACTCGGCAAACACGCGCTCGGTGCAGCGGTAGCAGCAGACGGCCGGGTCGAGCACCTTCTCGAAGAGGGTCTCGATGGCGCCCTCCTGGGGTAGCAGGTGGTCGCGGCCCAGGATGTCGAGGAAGCCTGAGTCGGCCATCATTTCCAGCACTGGTGGTCGGGCGCGCACCAGGAAGACGTCGCCGCCCCGCTCGCGCTGCGTTCGCGCGAGGTTCTCGAGCATTTCGATGCCGGTGAAGTCGCAGCGGTTCACGCCGTGCATGCGCAGCAGCAGGGTGCGCTGCAGAGGGTGTGCCGCGAGGCTGGCACGGATCTCGGCCTCGACGTGCTGGGTCGCGCCGAAGAAGAGCGAGCCCTGGATGCTGAGCACCGCCAGCTGTGGGCACTGGGGAGCGTCCGGGCGCTCCACCAGGTGGCGGAAGGTCTCGTCGGGGACCACCGGCACCACCCGCGGGAGGCTCGAGCGGTAGACGTACATGGCCAGCGAGAAGATCACTCCGCCGAGGACCGCGAACTCGAGCGGGAAGATCAGTGTGGCGGCGAAGGTGGCGGCCATGATCGCGGCCTCACCGCGCGAGGCGCGAACGAGACGGGCGATGCCGGCGCGGTCGACCATGCCCCAGGCAACCAGCATCAGCACGCCGGCCAGGGCCGAGCGGGGCAGGAAGGCAAGCGATGGCGCCAGGGCGATGCTCCCGGCGAGCACGAAGAGCCCGGCGAAGACGTTGGTGAGCTGGGTCCGGGCGCCGGCCTCGTAGGTGACGAGCGAGCGGGTGAACGAGCCCGAGCACACGTAGCCGGTGAAGAAGCCGGCAACGATGTTGGCGAGTCCCTGACCGACGAACTCCTGGTTGACGTCGAGGCGCTCGCGGCTGGAGCGGGCGATGGACTGGGAGATGGAGATGGCCTCCACCAGACCGAGGAGTGCCACCGCCAGAGCGCCGGTGACCATCTGCCCGGGGTTGCCCACGCTGAGGAACTCCCATGCTTCGCGCAGGTCGGTGGGTTGTGGAATGCCGGAGGGTAGCGTCCCCACTACGGCGACGCCGAGGCGCTCGGGCCCCAGCACCATCACCGCGGCAGTGGCCCCCACGAGGGCGATGAGCGAGCCGGGGAAGCGGGAGGAGAAGCGGTTGACGGCGAGGATGACGACGATGGTGCTCACCCCGATGATGACGCTTGGCCAGTGGATGGCCGCCGCCTCTCGGATCACGGCGGACACCGTGGACACCGGCCCGGTAGTGACCGGAATCGGCAGGTGGAGGAGGTTGCGCAGCTGGTTCACGGCTATGAGCACGCCGGCGCCGGCGGTGAAGCCGAGGAGCACGGCGCGGGACACGAAGTTGACCAGGAAGCCGAGGCGGGCGAGCCCGAAGGCGAGGCGGAACAGGCCGACGAGCACCGCCATGATGCTGGAGGCGACCATGAAGCTGACGCTGTTCACCGCGACGATGGGGGCCAGCACCGAGAGCACCAGGATGGTGGCGGTGTTGGTCGGGCCGGTCGACAGGAAGCGGGACGAGCCCCACAGGGCGCCGACCACCGAGGCGACGATCGCCGAGTAGAGGCCATAGTAGGGCGGGAGGTTGGCGATGGCGGCGTAGGCGATGGCCTGCGGCAGCATGACGATGGCGACGGTGAGGCCGGCGAGGAGATCGGGGGTCAGGTCGGCGCGCCGGTAGCCGCGCAGGATCGCCGCCGGCCGTCCCAGGTAGGCGGAGGTCTGGCGCCAGAAGCCCGGGGTGACCCGCGCCGCCAGCTCCGCCTGCAGCTGCGGGTTGGTTTCGTGCCGCACCTGGCCATTGTAGTCTCATGTTCGGCCGGCTCCGGAATGGTGGGCGGCCGGAATGGTGTTCGCGGCCTCGGGAGGGTGCACATGGCAGGGGTGACTATCTACACGGCCTCGTTCTGTCTCTACTGCACGGCGGCGAAGCGGTTGCTCGCCTCGCTGGGCGTAGAGTTCGACGAGGTGGGACTCGACGACAAGCCGGAGCTGCGTCAACGCCTCTCGACGGAGAACGGCGGGTGGCGCACGGTGCCGATGATCTTCGCCGGCGACCGCTTCCTGGGGGGCTTCAGCGAGATCCGCGAGCTGCACGGCCGGGGGGAGCTGGAGAAGCTGGTTAAGGGTGATGAGGTGATGCGGTGATGAGGTTCCCCAACCCCTCCCATCTTCGGCGGGGGGACTGAGGTAGCCGTTGTCGGATTCCCTGGCCGCCTAGGCGTGCCAGCCGTCCTTCCACGCCCTGATGACCGCGAAGGTGTCCGCTCCCGGGGCGACGCGGCGGCCCGCGTGGGCGCCGGCGGCGGCTACCACGCTGGGATTAAGGCAGCGCAGGAAGGGGTTTGTCCGGCGCTCCATGCCGATGGTCGAGGGCAGGGTCACGCGGCCGTCGGCGCGCAGCCGCACCACCGCAGCCAGGCGCTCGGTCAGCGCCTCGTTGCCGGGCTCCACCCCGCGGGCGAAGCGGAGGTTGGCCAGCGTGTACTCGTGGGCGCAGCACACCATGGTCTCCTCGGGCAGCCCGGCGAGCCGCTCCAGCGAGTGGTACATCTGCTCGGTCGTTCCCTCGAAGAGCCGCCCGCACCCGCCGGCGAAGAGGGTGTCGCCGGGAAGCAGGAGCCCCTCGCCCAGGTAGGTGATGTGCCCGGCGGTGTGCCCGGGGACGCTGAGCACGGCGAGGTCGATTCCGACGCCGGGGAGCTCCACTCTGTCGCCCTCGGCGACGGGGTGCGTGACGCCTGCGATGTCCTCGGCGGCCGGGCCGTACACGGGCACGTTCCCGCGAGCGAGGGAGGGGACGCCGGCGACGTGGTCGCCGTGGTGGTGGGTGAGGAGGACAGCCTCGAGCTCGGCGTCGGCGCGCTCCAGCGCGCGGCGGACCGGCGGGGCCTCGCCGGGATCGACCACGGCGGCGCGCGCCGCGTCCTCGTTCAGGATCATCCAGGCGTAGTTGTCGTCGAGGATGGGGATGGGGATGGGGATTGTGCGCCACATGATTAGAAAGTAAAGAGTAAAGAGTAAAGAGTAAAGAGTAAAGAGTGAAGAGTGAAGGGTGAAAAGTAAAGGGGTGCACGGTCTGCGGCTTGCCGGGTACTTCAGGACGGATGCTGCGGGCACCGGCGCCCGTGCGGCGGCTGGGCCGCCGCCCGTCGGCGCGGACCCGGGGGCGGCGACGACATGCGCTGCCGCGCGGCATCACGGCCGCCCCCGGGCCCTCAGCGCCGAGTCGCCTGCCTGGTTGTTTGGGGCGACTGCTCCGAGCGCCAAGGGCCGAGGATTGCCAACCATGACGTTCACCGCAAGCGCGCCTCGTACGAGGAGGTTCTTCAGGAGAACGTCATGGATGGCACGTCCCGTCGGAGGCCTTGTGCTCCGGCGTGCCCTGGAGGGACCCCACCCCTGGCTGTAGGCTTGTGCCGGCTTCGGCCAGGGGGTCCTTCGACGCGCTCCGGCCCTTCGGGCCTCCGCTTGCTCAGGATGACATGGAATGGTTGGAGCGCCGTCTACCGTCGCCGCAGGCGGCGGCACCGGGTGGGCGGGTGGGACATGGCGTCGACGAGGGGGACGGCGTCGCCTTCGTCGCGAGGGCCGCGAGGTGGCGTCCCCCGGCGGGACGCAGCTTTGCTGCGTTCCGGCCGCCGCAAGGCGGCAGACGCTTCCATGGCCTTTGCCGAGCCGACGAGTCGCGCCGCCGTCGGTGCTCTGGGTGCGATTCGCGACCGAGCCGAGGAGGCATCGACCTCGTGGTCATGCCGACGAAGGCGACGGAGCGAAGCGCGGCCAGAGGGCCGGCGCCGGCGCGACCCATACATTTCAGAGAGAGCGGGTTCTCCCTACCCTTCCGGAGCATGGCGTCGGGCGTACCGGGCCGCCGGGGCATGCCGCCGTGGCGGAGCCACGGCCGGACGCGAGGGAGGTGCCGTGCACACGCTCGCGTGTGCCGCGGCGCCGACCGAGTGGCCGAAAGGCCGCGAAGCGGCCGGCGTGCTCCGGCGGCATCCACCAAGGGCAATCGATGTTGGATCGCCAGGGAAGGCCCAGGGCCGGTGTACTGTTGCCGGGTTGGAACTGGAGGTTCGATGAGCGCGCGGTACCTGCTGGTGGCGGACCCGGTGGACACCCTCAACCCAACGTTCGATCTCGGGGTGTGCCTGAGCACCGAGCTCTTAGCCCGCGGCATCGCGGTGGACTATCTCGACCTCCTCGCCTCCGACGTCGACCTGCCGCCGGAGCGCTACCTGGCCACGCTACCGGTGCGCGAGATCCTCGCCTCCGACGCTGCGGGTAACCCCTTCTGGAACCTGGGTCCCGAGCGCTCGGCCGACGTGCGCGAGTACCGCGTGATCCTCCAGCGCAAGGACCCGCCGGTGGACGGCCGCTTCATCGCCTATGCCCGCAAGTTCGAAGCCGCGCCGCAGGATATCGTGCAGATCAATCGCCCGCCGGCAGTGTACGAGCTGTCCGAGCACACCGTTGCGCTGCGCTACCCGGAGTTCGCCGCCCCAGCCACGGTCTGCCGCTCGGCCGCCGAGGTGGTCGCTGCGGTGCGCTTCGAGGAGGGGGAGGCAGTGGTCAAGCCCAAGAACACCTACTGCGGCTTCGGCATCGGTTTCTTCACGCCGACGACCCCCACCGCCGCGCTCGAGGCCCACTTTCAGGAGTGGGGACCGGAGCTCATTGTGCAGCCCTACCTGTCCGAGATCGAGGAGAGCGGCGACCTGCGCATCCTCACTATCAACGGCCGCGTGCTGGGCTCGGTGCTGCGGGTGCCGCGTCCGGGCTCGCGCCTCGCCAATCTCCACCAGGGCGCCGATGCGCGGGCCTTTGAGCCCACCGAGCGACAGCTGGAGGCTTGTCGAGTGGTGGCCGAGGACCTCAACTCCGAGGGGCTCTTCCTGCTCGGCCTCGACTTCATCGGCGAGCACCTCACCGAGGTCAACTTCACGAGCCCGACCCTGGTGGTGCAGATCAACCAGGTGATGGGTAAGCGCGCGGACGTGGAGATGGTGGACGAGCTGGAGCGTATGTGGCGGGCGCGGACGAGGGCGACGTCGTGAGCACACCGTCGCCGGCACACCGGAACCGTGTGGTCTGCAAGGGGGCCCGCGTCCCCGAGGACTGGGTGATCGTCGGCGAGTGCCACAACGCCGCCTGCGAAGGCGAGGGCGCCAACGCCTGGATCGTCAAGCGCGCCGGCGAGCGTGCGGTGGTGTGCGCGGTCTCACCCCTGCCCGAGGGCTATCGGAGAGTGCGAGCCACCCACGTGGAGGCCTGCCCCGGTACGGGTGACAACGCGTGGGTGATCGAGCGCGACTGAGCCGCGGTCAGCGGCTCAGTCGAGGATGAGCAGCACCGTCACCCAGGGGCGGGAGCTGTCGGCTTCCAGCGGACCCGCCACGCCTACGCCCACCCGCGCGGTGCCGCCGAGCCCCAGGTCCTCGGTGTCGCCGTGCCCGGTGACCTCGAGGTAACGCAGGCGCAGGCTCCTCCAGCCGATGCCGGCGTCGGCGAGCGCTGCCCGGGCGCGGTCGAGGGCGCCGACGGGGAGTCGGCGGCCGGAGGCGGCGGCTCGCGCCAGCTCGGCGGCGATGGCGTCGAGGCGCTCGTCGGCAGCCCCGTCGCCGGCGCCGGCATGAATCAGCCCGCGTACCGCAGCCGGGTCGCGCAGCTCCTGCGGCCGCGCGAAGACCTGGGTGAACAGGAGCCCGTGGGTCGGGCGTAGGGCGGCACCCACGCCGAGGTGGGTCACCTCCGGAGCGAGGATGTTGGCGCGGTGGCCCGGGCTCGACATGAGCGAGCGCTCCGCCTCGTCGGCGGTCGCCGCCTCGGCGATGTTCTCGCGCGCTGCCAGTACCGCCTGCCCATGTGCGGCCAGGCGTGCCGCGAGGTCACCGTGAGCAGGCGACCGGTGGGCGAAGAAGCCGGCGGCCGCCATGTCGCGGCTGTGGTCGCGGGCCACCTCGTCGAGGGCAGGGTCGGCGGCCAGGGAAGGAAGGCCGTGGCGGAGACGGTCGAGGTTCACCAGCTGGTACAGGCGGACCTCGGGCGTGGAGACGGCGACAGTCTCTGGAAGCCAGGTGCAGGGTGGCGCGGCGCCCACGCCGACAGGGAGAGTGGCGACCACTTCGGGGCCCCGGTCGCCGGTTGCCTCGACGATGAGCCAGACGTCACCGGTGCCGTCCAGCTTGATCTGAGCCTCCCAGGTCGCATCCCGGCTCTCGGCGAGGACGCGTCGTGGGGTTCGGCCGGGCCGGGCGACGATGAGCTCGGGACGGTCGAGCCCCGCGGCCAGGGTGAAGCGCAGATGCAGGGCGCCTCCGGTGGCGACGCGCGCAGGCACGGGCTCGAGCTCGAGGCGCCGCCGCACCAGGACGGCCGCCCAGCCGCCCGGATGGCCGCCGGCAATCGGGGCGAGGCCCACGTGGGTGAAGGGCGGATCGGCGGCGGCCACGACCGGCGCCAGCTCGTCGAGGGCGGTTGGGAGGCCGACCGGCCCGAGGGTGGTGGCCAGACCGGTGGAGTCGGGCGCGCCGGCCGCGTGGAGGACGAGCTCGAGCAGGCTCTCGGAGGAGCGCGCCTCGGGGTCGCCGGCGGTGGCTCGGCCCCACAGAGCGGCAGCGCGGGCCAGGCCGGGCGACCACGCGAGCCCGGGCCAATGTGCGGTAACCGCCGCCGCGGTTCGGGCGTCGCCGGTAGCAGCGGGCTCAGCCGTGCGGTAGACGCGAGTGGGTGCGCAGGGCAGGGTGACCGCGTGGGGGCCGCCGCCGTCGGCCGCGGCGTGGGGTGCTGCGGCTCCCGCGAGGACGATCGCCGCGATCGCCGTTGTCCGCCTCATGAGCCTCCAAAGAGATTCGTGTTCTCCTCGACGAAGCGCTTCAATGTGAGAAAGTGCTCACGGTCGGCCTTGGCGAGCCCGCCGATGAGCTCCTGGACCTCGGGATTGGCGTCGACGATGGCCTTGCGGTGGAGGTGCTCGGCGGCGTGCTCCTCCACGTGCATGGCGAAAACGAGCGCCTCCTCCAGCGTCGGCTGTGGGTGTTCGAGGCGGAACTGCTGCACCTCGGCTACGAAGCCACGGAGCTCGTCGAGGTCCACTGCCACGTTCGCGAAGGCCTTGGGCTCGCCGCGCACCAGCTTGCGCTCGAAGCGCACCAGGTCGGAGTGGGAGAGCTCCTGGGTGCGCATGGCGGCGAAGAAGCGCGACGTCTTCAGGTCCGCGGCGAAGACGTCGCTCAGCCAGCCGTAGAGGTCGGCGGCGCTCTGCTCGACTCTCTCCAACTCGATGAGCACATCACGGATACTGCTCATTGAACCCCCCTCGTCACGTCGTCTTCCATGTTGTAACACGCCACCCTGCGCGCTGCGCCCATGGCCGGTCGAGCGTCGCGAGGTGCCGTCGGCGGAGGAGTGTGGCATAGTGCGGTGTGAAAGTGAATGAGGCTGCGACAACACATGCCCAGCCTCAAGAGAAGGAGAGACGCATGATCACCTTTAGCGATTCCGCCGCGGCCGAGATCCGCGATGTCCTTGCCGAGGCCGGCGCCGAGTGCGTGGGCCTGCGCATCCGTGCCGCCAAGCTCGGTGAGCATACCTTTCGCTACCAGCTCCATCTGGTTCGCGACCAGGACACGGCGACTGACGACGTGACCGTCGTCGGCGACGGCTTCACCGTGTATCTCGACCCGCAGACCAGCGCCCTGATGGAGGGATCGCGCATCGACTTCCTCACCACCGAGACGGGGCGCGGCTTCGCCATCGACAACCCCGCGGCGAACCCGGAGTGGGACGACCCGGTGGCGCAGAGGGTGCAGGAGGTCATCGATCACCATGTGCTCCCGGCTGTCGCCCAGCACGGCGGCTGGCTCGAGCTGCGCCGGGTGGAGGGGGACACCGCGTACGTGGTCCTGGGGGGAGGCTGCCAGGGGTGCTCGGGTGCGCAGGAGACCCTCAAGCAGGGCGTGGAGGTCGCCATCACCCAGGCTGTGCCGGAGATCAAGCGCGTGGTCGACCTGACGGACCACGGCGCGGGCACCCAGCCGCATCAGTGTGGATAGTGCCCGGGGCGGCGAGTCGCCGGTGATAGACTGAATTGACAGCTCCTCTGGAGGTAGTGCCGTGAGCGCTGCGACCGTCGCCTCGATGCTCGTCGTCCTCGCTGTCGTTGTCTTTTTCGTATACTTGACCGTCCGCCTCCGCTACAAGAAGGCCGGTCCCGACGAGGCCCTTATCGTGTTCGGCCGCCGCAAGCTCTTCGGAGCCAAGGTGCGCAGCGAGAAGGGCGAGATCCAGGGCTTCCGGATCGTGCGCGGCGGCGGTACCTTCGTGTGGCCGGCGTGGGAGCAGTGCGAGTTCCTGTCGCTGCGCATGATGACCCTCGACATCGATCTTCGCCACGTCTACACGGTGCAGGGCATCCCCATCAACGTGAAGGCGGTGGCTCAGGTCAAGATCCACGGCGGGATGGAGAACATCCGGCGTGCCGCCGAGGGCTTTCTCGGCGTGCCGGCGCAGCAGATCCAGGCGACCATCAAGGAGACGGTGGCGGGCCACCTGCGCGGGATCATCGGAACCCTTACACTGGAGGAGCTCTACCGCGACCAGAAGAGCTTCCAGGAGAAGGTGCGCGAGGAGGCCCACCTCGATCTGGAGGGTATGGGATTCGAGTTCAAGTCGTTCGTCTTCCAAGAGATCCAGGACGACGAGGGGTACCTGAACGCGCTCGGCCAACCCAAGATCCAGGAGGCGCTGAAGTTCGCCCGCATCGCCACGGCCAACGCCGACCGCGACGCCGCCATCGAGGAGGAGAGCGCCCGCCAGCAGAAGGAGCAGAAGCGCTTCGGGGTGGACACCGAGATCGCCGACTCCGAGAAGGCGCTCAGCCTCAAGCAGGCGTCGATCCGCCAGGAGGTGGACGTCGCCAACGCCCGGGCCGTCAAGGCCGGCGAGATGGAGCTCAAGGTCCAGGACATCACCATCGCCGGCAAGGAGGTCGATCGCCAGAAGCTCGAGCTCAACGCCACCATCCGCGAGCAGGCCGACGCCAAGAAGTACGAGGCCGAGCGTCTGGCCGACGCCGAGCAGTACCGTGTCGAGCGGCAGGCAACGGCCGAGCGCACCCGCCGCGAGCAGGCGGCCGAGGCGGTCAAGGCCGAGGGCCTCGCCAAGGCCACGGCCGAGTCCACCATGCGGCGCCAGATCGGTCTCGCCGAGGCTGAGGCCATCCAGGCCAGGGGCGAGGCCGAGGCCGAAGCGCGGCGCCTCCTAGCCGAGGCGCTCAAGCTCTACAACGAGGCCGGCCTCTCCATCGAGGCGCTCAAGGTGCTGCCCGAGATCGCCGCCGCGGTGGCCGAGCCCCTGGCGCGCGCCGGCACCACGACGATCATAAGCAACGGTGGCGATGGCCACGGGACCGGCGCCTCCAAGCTCACCGAGGACGTCGTCCAGGTGCTCAGCCAGCTGCGTCCCATCATGCAGCAGCTGGCCGGAGTGGACATGGACCGCTTCCTGCAGGACATCTCACGACTGCCCGGGGCGGTGGCGGCGGGTGCGGGGCCCACGCGGGAGCCCGAGAGCGAGCGGGACGCGTAGGGGTTCGTCTTGGCGCCCGCCGACGACCTCGTCGGACTGCTGCGGCAGCTGGAAGGGGCTCGTACCCCGCTGGAGCGCCTGCGACGCGTGGCCCTTGCATGGCGCGAGGTGCGCCGTCTCAACCGTGACGAGCGTGAGCAGCTGGCGGCCCACCTGGGGCTGGAGGAGGCCGACACCCTGCTCGAGCGTCTCGCGGTGCGGCGAGGCGGCCTGGCGCCTGCCGAGCTGCTGCGTGCGGTGCGCGCCGCGCAGCAGGCGGACCCGCGCGAGCTGCAGGACCTCGTCCACGGCCTCGTCAACCCGGCGACCCGCCGCGCCACGGTGATCCAGGGTCTCGCTCAGCTGGAGAGCCGGCTGGCCCGCGAGGCTGGAAGCGACGAGGGTGAGGCAGCAACGCCGCCGCCGCCGGTTGGCGGTGGCGAGGAGGTGGCTGAAGCGGGTGGCGAAGCGGAGCAGCAGGCCGCTATCCCGGCGGCTGTGCCACCAGCGCCGGCGGTGAAGCCGTTGCCGGAGGCGCCGCCTCCCGAGCTGCCGCCGCCTGTGCCGGTTCCTCGGGAGCCCCCCCGGCCACACGCGGCGCCGTCGCCCGGTGAGCCGGTTCCCCGCGAGCAGCGTGGTTGGGCGGCCCTCCGAGAGCGAGGTCAGGGACAGACTGCGCGGGTGTCGGGAGAGGCAGCGCAACCCGGCGACGACACGGGCGCCGCCCCCCGCGAGCTGGCGGCCGCGCTCGCCGGCGACGCGAGCCTGGCCGCACGGCTCGGGCGGCTGCACCGTGCCCTTGCCGCGGGCGAGGTCTCCCCCGAGGACGAGCTGGTGGCGGTCCTCGAGACCTTTCCCGACGGCTGGCCCCGGCGCCGCGCACTCGCCGCCCTCTTCGAGGCCGGTTACCCCGCAGACGGCGCGATCGCACTGGCCCTGGTGGAACTCCTCGCCGCCGAGCGAGACCGGGCCTGGTGCCTCGCGGTGCTGGCCCGCACTGGCATGGCCTCCCTCGGTGCACTGGCGACCGCGGCGGAAGCGCTCTCCTCTCCCGCGCTGCGGCGGCGGCTGCTCCGCCTGAGCGTCAGCTGAGCGCGAGCGGGCGCCGGCGCTCTGGAATTCACAACGTGAAGGTGGAGTTGCTGGCGATGGCATGCGTTTTCGTCTCATTCTCGTTGCGGCTCTGGGGCTGCTCAGCGTGGGCGCGGGACGCGACCTCGTGACGCCGCGTGCGGCGGTGGATCAGCAGCTCGCCGCGGTTGTGCACCCCGGAGAGGCGGCCTCATTCACGGGCAGCTACACCGTGGACACGGTGTCCGAGGAGCGCCGGCCCGACGGCTCCGTCGAGCATGCCATCGAGATCTCAGTGCGGGTGACGCGCTCGGGAGATGGAGTCGAGCACCGTGAGGTGCTCCGCATGTCGCGGGATGGTGAGGACCTCACCGTCGAGGGCCGTCGGGAGCTGGCGCCAGTGCGCTCGGGGGTCGATCGCGCCGATCGGGGCGAGCTCGCGCTGCGCGAGCCCTTCGGAGGCGGCGAGAGGTTCTACCGGCTGGGCCTGCTCCGTCGCGGCGCCCGGGTGCTCCTTGCAGCGTTCGAGCCGCGGTCGGAGTTTCGCGGCGCCGCGAACCTCGGACGCGGAACCATAGCCTTCGATCCCGCAACTCTCACGCCGGTGTGGGTGGACATGGAGGCGGTGAAGCCGCCGAACCCGCTCCGAACCCTGCACGTGCACTATGACCTCGTCGAGCAGGGGGGCCTGGTGTACGTGGCGGGGGTGGAGCAGCACGGCGAGGCGGGGCTGTGGCTCTTCGAGCGCAGCTTCGACGTGATGACCAAGGTCGAGGATATCGCGCCCGTCCGCCGGTAGTTAAACGTCTGCACGCGAGAGTGTTGGCTCGTCGATTGCGCTGCGGTATAATCTTACCTTGGCGATGGTTGCCTGGTCGCCGATTGGAAGCTGAGATTGGAGGGATCGCCAGTGGCGTTGCGCACGCGGATCTTCGTCGACTACTGGAACTTCCAGCTGAACTGGAACGAGCGTGCGCAGGACGCTCGGTGCGACTGGCTGGCGCTGCCGTGGGCCCTGATCCGCGCCACGGAGAAGATCAGCCGTTTCGCCGACCTGACCTACGAGGGCACCCACATCTACGCCTCGGTGGACCCCGGCAATGAGAACCTTCTCAACTGGCTCGAGACGTTCCTCGACCGGCAGCCGGGGTTTGCAGTGAGCATCGCCCGGCTCACGCGGCGTGTGCGGCCGGTACGCTGCGCCGCCTGCGGGAGCGAGCACGAGCATTGCCCCGAGTGTGGCGAGCCCTTCACGCAGACCGCCAGCAAGGGCCTCACCACCCGAATGGTCTGCGATCTGCTTGCTCTGCACCACGCCGACGCCTACGACGTGGCGGTGCTGGCGAGCTCGGACACGGAGCTGGTTCCGGTGGTGACGCACCTGGTGCGCGGAGGAGGCAAGGTCGTGCACGCCGGCTGGCGTGACTCCGGGCTCGACCTGGCCCGCGAAGCCTGGGCGTCGCTGGATCTGGACCCGCTCATCCCCGAGCTCGTGCGCGGGTAGCGCCGTGAACAACCACGAGGTCGAGGTCCAGTTCCAGGGGAGCCTGCACCACGTGCCGACGGGCATGCGGGTGGATGAGTTCCTCCGCCGGACGCAGGGCGAGGTGCCGGATACTGTGCTGGCGGCACTGGTGAACCGGCGCCAGGTGATGCTCGACTTCCCGCTGCGCGGCCGGGTCCTGCTGGAGCTGGTTCGCTACGGCAGCCGCGATGCCGAGGCAGTGTACAAGCGGTCCGTGAGCCTCATGCTCTACGAGGCCTGCCTCGAGCTCTACCCCATGGTGCACCTGGTGATCGGCCAGTCGCTGGGCAACAGCTACTTCTTCCAGGTGCGCAACGGCGCGCCGGAGCCCGAGGAGATGGCGCCGGAGCTCGAGCGCAGGATGCGCGAGATCCACCTGGAGCGTCGGCCCTTTCGCCGCGAGACGGTGACGATCGAGGAGATCGAGGACGTCTTCCGCAGCCGCGGCTTCCACGACAAGCTCGAGCTCCTCGCCACCCGTCGCAGCTCGACGGTGCACATCATCACCTGTGGGGAGTTCGTGGACATCGCCCACGGCTCCTACGCGCCACATGCCGGTTGCCTGCCCACCTTCGGCGTGATCCCCTACGAGGGCGGGCTGTTGCTGCGCTTCCCGCGGCGGGCTCAGCGCGACCGCCTCCCCGCGTTCACCCCCCGTCCGCTGCTCTTCCACACATATCGTGAGACGCGACGCTGGCAGGAGCTGCTGGGGATCAACCACGTGGGCCAGCTCAACCGGCTCTGCCTCAACGGCGAGATCTCCTCCATGATCCGCATCGCGGAGGGCCTGCACGAGAAGAAGATCGCCCAGATCGCCGATGCCATCCTGGCGCGCCTCGACGAGGTCCGCCTGGTCACCATCGCCGGCCCTTCGTCGTCCGGTAAGACGACGTTCGCCAAACGCCTCGGCATCCAGCTGCAGGTCAACGGCATCGAGCCGGTATCGTTGTCTCTGGACAACTACTACATCGACCGTGCGCACACTCCGGTGGGCGAAGACGGGCAGCCGGACTTCGAGTCCATCGAGGCCCTCGACCTGCCACTCTTCCACCAGCAGCTGGTGGACCTGTTGGCGGGGCGCGAGGTGCTGACGCCGCGCTACGACTTCCTCACCGGCACCCGCCGGCCCGAGTCCAAGTGGGAGCCGTTCCACCTCAGCGAAGGCCAGGTGCTGGTCATCGAGGGCATCCACGGTCTCGACGACCGCCTCACTGCCAGCGTGCCGCGGCAGCACAAGTACCAGATCTACAGCTCGGCGCTGACCCAGCTGGCCATCGACGACCACAACCGGATCTTCACCGCCGACGCTCGGCTCATCCGCCGGATCGTGCGTGACCACCTGTTTCGCGGCTTCACCGCGGAGCGCACCCTGAAGCTGTGGGAGAGGGTGCGGGCGGGGGAGGCGAGGTGGATCTTCCCCTTCCAGGAGCACGCCGACGTGATGTTCAACTCGGCGCTGGTGTACGAGCCGGCAGTGCTGGCAACCTACGCCGAGCGCTTTCTGCTCCAGGTGCCGCGGACCTCGGACAGCTATCCCGAGGCGTATCGGCTGCTCAAGTTCCTCTCCATGTTCGTTGCGATCTTCGCCGACGAGGTGCCGCAGACGTCCATCCTGCGGGAGTTCATCGGCGGGTCGGCGTTCGACTACTGACTTTCCCGCCTCGCGGGAAAGTCAGTAGGGGACGGCGTTACGCTGTTCAGAAGGAGCGATGTCGCTCCCGGGGACGAGGAGCGGGAGGAGCGCGAAGCCGCTCGGGAGGCGGAGAGAGGGGCGGGTGCTCCAGGCCGACGCGGGACCGTGCAGGTAGAATGCGCGCTATGAAGAAGCAGAAACGGGCTGATGCCGTCGTGGCGATCCTCGCTGAGATGTACGCCGGGGCGGAGTGCGAGCTGGACTACCGGACCCCGTGGGAGCTGCTGGTGGCGACGATTTTGTCGGCCCAGTGCACTGACCAGCGGGTCAACCAGGTCACCCCGGGGCTGTTCGCACGCTGGCCGGGGCCTGCCGAGCTGGCGCGGGCATCGCAGGACGACGTGGAGGAGCTCGTCCGCCCCACCGGCTTCTACCGCAACAAGGCGCGTTCCCTCCTCGGCGCCGCCGAAGAGGTGACCGTTGAGTACGGCGGTGAGCTGCCCCGCGACGTCGGCGCCATGGTCCGCCTGCCCGGCGTCGGGCGCAAGACCGCCAACGTGGTACTGGGCGAGGCCTTCGGTATCCCGGCGGGGATCGCGGTGGACACCCACGTGAGGCGGGTGTCGCGGCGGCTCGGTCTGGCCGAGGCGGAGGACCCCGAGCGCATCGAGGAGGAGCTCGAGGCGCTGATTCCCGAGGAGGAGTGGGTGCGTTTCTCTATGCGCATGATCCTGCACGGCCGGAGGGTCTGTGGCGCCCGCAAGCCGCGCTGTGGTGAGTGCCCGCTCGAGGGAGTGTGTCTGAAAGCAGGGGTATAGACGGGGCCCGCGGCCGGCTTGAGAACGAAGATGCTCTGGCGCTCGAACCACTCCATGTGTGATCGGTCCCGAGTGGGTCGGGGTGTTCCGTCCTGCTACTCTTGCCGTCGGAGGTCGCGGCGATGCGGGTGATGCATCAGGGGTCGGGGTGGATCGAGGTGGTCACCGGGCCCATGTTCTCGGGAAAGTCGGAGGAGCTGATCAGGCGGCTGCGGCGCGCCGCCATCGCTCGTCTTCGGCTGCAGGTGTTCAAGCCGGCGCTGGACAACCGCTTCGGCGAGAACGACGTGGTGTCGCACTCGCAGTGGCGCATCCCTTCGCAGGTGATCCAGAGTGCCGCCGAGGTACTGGTGGGGCTCGACCCCCGAACCGACGTGGTGGGGATCGACGAGGCCCAGTTCTTCGACGCCGAGCTGCCCCGCGTGTGCGGTCACGTCGCCGACCTCGGCAAGCGGGTCATCGTCGCCGGCCTCGACATGGACTACCGTGGCGTCCCATTCGGACCCATGCCGGAGCTCCTCGCGATTGCCGAGCAGGTGCAGAAGTTCACCGCGATCTGCGCGAGCTGTGGGGCGCCGGCGAGCTACACGCAGCGCCTGTTTCAATCGGCCGAGCAGGTCGTGGTGGGGGCGTCCGGCATGTACGAGGCCCGCTGCCGCCGCTGCCATGAGCCGGAAGGCGCCGTGGACAGCGCCGAAGCCTGGTTGTTTCCTCCGCGGGAGGTGGCGGAGCCCTCCGCCGAGCCATGAGCGGAGGTTGGCGCCGGCGGGCATGGTGGATCACCGGGGCGGTGCTCGGCGTCGCCACCGCTGTCGCCTACGCGCTCGCCAGCGACAGCGGGCTCACCGCCGTCATCACCCTGCTTCTGGGCTTCTGGCTTCTCACCGTGCTCCTGGGCGGGGTGCGATGGCTGTGGCGGCATCTCACCTACCGGGTTGGCGTCCGCCTCCTGGTCTCCTACCTGTTGGCCGGGGTGGCGCCCTTCGTGGTTCTGTTCGCCCTGGCCCTCACCGCGCTGTACATGGTGATGGGTCAGTACACCTCGGTGCGCTGGGGTCATCTGCAGGAGAACATTCAGCTGGAGCTGGAGGCGGTGGCGCGCGGTGGAGTTCACACCGCGAGGGTACATGGGTCCGATGCCGCCCGCGCCGACCTCGTAGGCGCCGTCCAGCACCCGCCGGAGCCGTTGCCCCGGCTGCTCTGGATGGCGAATTTCGGTGGTGCCGAGGAGCACGGCGAAGGGGCCCAGGACCTGACGCTGCCGATGTGGGTGAAGGGTGACGGCTGGACCGGCGTGGTCGCGCAGGACGATCGCTTCTTCGAGATGGCCGTGCGCCGCGAGGACGGCGACCTGGTGGCCGTGCTGCTGCCCCTCGACCAGGAAACCGCCCGTGACCTCAACCGGCGTGAGTGGTTCGACGTCTACTTCGTGCCGGCCGCCGGCAGCGAGGGCGAGTCTGGCGGCTTCAGCCTGCAGGCGGGCGACGAGGAGGGCGCACCCCGGATTCACACCGGTGGGCGCCGCGTGTCGGTGGAAGAGATCTTCCAACCCGGGACGGAAACGGCGGACGCGGGCCTGTTGGGGAGGCGTACCGTGTACTGGGTTCGGGTGACCGATGTGGTCACCGATCTGGCAAGCGGTGAGGTTCGCCGTGAATCCGGGCTCGTGACCGTCCTGCGCACTTCACCACTGAAGGTCTGGGAGGACTTCGTCCTGTCGCGGTACGAGCTGGGTGGCATATTGCGCGCGGTGCTGCTCTCGCTGGCGGGGGTCTTCCTGGTGGTGTGGCTGGCGGCGGCGCTGGCGGCGGGCACCATCACCTTCGCCATCGCGCGGTCGACCGCGCGGCTGTCGCGGGGCGCCCGTGAGGTGGCCGGGGGGAACCTGGCATACCGCATTCCGGTGAAGCGCCACGACCAGCTCGGTGACCTCGCGGTCGCTTTCAACACCATGACCGAGTCGGTACAGGGGATGCTGGCGGCGGTTCAGGAGAAAGAGCGCATGGCGCGGGAGCTCGAGCTGGCGCGGGCGATCCAGGAGAGCCTGCTGCCCGCTCGAGAGATGCGCCACGGCGTCCTCGAGGTACATGCGACGTTCCGGCCGGCGGCGGCGGTGGGAGGCGACTACTTCGACCTCTTCCCCGAGGACGAGGGCCGACTCCTGGTGGCGATCGGCGACGTGGCCGGGCACGGCCTCTCCACAGGTCTGCTCATGGCGACGGTCAAGTCGTACATGGCGGCGATGGTCCATGAGGGTTATCGCGGGGTGGAGCTGCTGCAGAGGGTCAACCGCCTCCTCACAACTCAGGCCGAGCACAGCACCATGGTCACCCTGGCGGTGGCGGAGCTGGACGTTGTTCGAGGGTGCCTGAGCCTCGCCAACGCCGGCCATCCACCGCCGCTGGTGGTGACCCCCGTCGGGGAGGTGTTCGAGGTGCTGGTGCCGTCGATCCCAGTGGGCAGCCGGCTTGCCAGCCCGGCGGAGGTGGTGGTGCCGCTCGAGCCCGGCAGCAAGGTCGTGCTCTACTCGGACGGCCTGGTGGAGGCGCCCGGTGAGGATGACGACCCCTTCGGTTACGAGGCGCTCGCGGCGGCGGTGCAAGCGCGGGCCCACCAGCAGGGCCAGGCGCTCGTGGCCGGCCTCCTCGCCGACCTCGACCGCTACGTGGGCGGGAGGAGCCTGCCCGACGACCTCACCGTGCTCGTGATCGAGGTGGCGGGGACGGAGAGTGTTCAGGAGGGCGATGAGCCGATGACGGGCCTTCGCCCGGACGCGGAGGTTCAAACCTCCTGACGTCGCGTCCCTCCCGGCCACGGCGATTCCGGCGGGGGCCATGGGGCATGGGAATGGTGGCCGAGGGTGATGCGGGCACCGGCTCCCGGGCGGCGGCGGTGCCGCCGCCCGTCGGCGCGGTCCCGAGGGCGGCAACGGCGTGCGCCGGCGGGCGGCAAGCGGGCCGCCCTCGAGCCCTCAGCGCCGAGTCGCCTGCTTGGTCGTTTGGGGCCACTGCTCCGGGCGCCGAGGGCCGTGGGAGCCCCCCTTGGCGTTTCCCGCCAACGCGCGGCAAGGGAGAGTGTGCTCCAGGGAAGACGTCAAGGACGGCACGCCCGCCGGAGGACCTGTGCTCTGGTGGGCCCCCGACCCTGGCTGCAGGTTTGCGCCGGCTTCGGCCAGGGGGTCCTTCGGCGCGCTCCGGCCCTTCGGGCCTCCGCTTGCTCAGGATGACGGTAATGGTTGGAACGCTGTCTTCCGTCGCCGCAGACGACGGCACCGGGTGGGTGGGACATGGCGTCGTGAAGGGGAGTGGCGGGCGAACTTGTCGCGAGCGCCGCATCGCGGGCCGCAGCAGAAGCCGCAGGAGCCACTCCCCGGGACGCGGCGAAGCCGCGGCCCAGCCGCCGAAGGCGCGACTTGTTCATTACAGAGAGAGCGGGTTCTCTCTACCCTCCCTGAGCATGTTCTCGGGCGTACCGGGCCGGCGTGCCCCGGGCGGCATGATAGACACGCTTCGCCGCCACGCGGGCGTCCTCGCCAGCTCGTGCCGTATCATGGTCTCACGATGATCCTCGAGCTCAGCGAAGGACAGCGAGTCGGACGGTATCGCCTGGTGCGGCGACTGGCGCGGGGCGGGATGGGTTCCATCTGGGTGGCGCGGGACGAGCGTCTGCTGCGCGAGGTGGCGGTGAAGGTCCTGCCCGAGACACTGCTCGCCGACGACTCCGCCCGCCAGCGCTTCGAACGCGAGGCACTGGCCATGGCACGGTTGCTCCACCCTCACGTCGTCACCGTCTTCGACGTGGGCACCGAGGACCCCGGCACCGGCCAGGAGGTGCCCTTCCTGGTGATGGAGCTGGTACCGGGCCGGTCGCTGATGACGGAGCTGGCTGCTGGACCGGTCGCCGTGGGGCGGGCGGTCTCGCTGATCCAACAGGTGGCGGAGGCCCTCGCCGCTGCCCACTCGGCCGGCATCGTGCACCGCGACCTCAAGCCGTCCAACATCATGGTGGCCCCGGGCGACCACGTGAAGGTGCTGGACTTCGGCCTGGCGCGGCTTCTCAGACCCCGGGACGGCAGCCCAGAGCAGACCCTCACCGAGCCCGGAATGGTGCTCGGGTCATGCGCCTACATGGCGCCGGAGCAGGCTCTGGGCGGCGACGTGGGACCCGCCTCCGACGTGTTCTCCTGCGGCGCCGTGCTGTACGAGCTCCTCACCGGCCGCCGCGCCTTCACCGGGGCCACACCGGTGGCGGTGCTCCATGCCGTGGTCAAGGCGGAGTACCCCCGCCTCTCCGATGTCGCCCCGGAGACGCCGGCGTGGCTTGCAGCGGTGGTGGAGCGCTGCCTGCAGCGCGATTCCGGCCGCCGTTACCCGGGCGGAGCCGCTCTGGCGCGGGACCTCGCGGTCGTGGGGATGGAGGGCGAACCGACGTTGGCGCGCGGCGCGTCGACCCAGGCGGTGCCCGAGGCGGTTCGGCTGGACCGCAGGCGTCGCGCGAGCCGCTGGGCAGGGGTGACGCTACTGGTGGCGGCGCTGGCCGTGGCGGGCGGCCTGACCCTGGGGCGGTCAGGGCGCGAGCCGCTGCGCCCCGATGCCGGGCGGTGGGGTGCGAGGACCCTCATCGACGGGCCGGGCCAAGTGCTCCACCCCAACTGGGACCCCAGCGGCGGACGCCTGGTGGCGGAGCGGCTCATCGGCGATCACGGCGAGCTGTTGGTGGTGCCGTCCGGAGGCGGCGAGGTCCAGGTGATCGCCCAGGGGGAGCCGGGAGAAATCCTCTCGTGGCCGCGCTTCTCCCCGGACGGCAAGGCAGTTGCAGTGACCTCGCTGGTGGGTGAGATGGCCCGCTTGGAGGTCCTGCCGGCGGTGGGTGGCGAGCCCACCCTGGTGGTCCCGTCGGCGGCACGCGGCGCCTGGCTGGGCGACGACCGGTTGATCTTCAGCCGCGCGGAGGAGGGGACCCGCAGCCTGTGGTCGGTGGACCTGGCAACGGAGCGTGAGCGGGTCGTTCTCAAGGGAACCACGGCGAGCCCGTGGCAGATGGTCGTGCCCGGGCCGGACGGTCGCCTGGCGCTGGGCGCCGGCGTCGATGAGATCGAGATGAGCATCTGGGTGTGGTCACCTGGCGGCGGCGAGCCGCAAGAGTGGATGACTGCGGGGGGACGGGTCTCCGGTCTTTCGTGGGGTCCCGGTGGTCGGGCGCTGCTCGTGACTCACGAGATGCAGCTGGAGCGGCTCACGTCGCAGGGGCCCCGGCCGCTGCTGCCCGCGGTCAAGCTTCTTGGAGGTGGCGCGATCTCGCCAGACGGCACTCGCCTGGCGGCGACCTTCAACGACGGCATGTCCGATCTGGTGGCGGTGGACCCGGACGGCGGCGCCGCGGACTGTCTCGTGTGCGGCGTGCCCGGCGCAGGTTGGGGGAGCGCGCGCGCCGATGGGGCGGTGTCCTACCGCCGCATGGAGGGGGGCTCCCGGGCGCTCTTCCTGCGCACCCCTTCCGGCGAGGAGCGTCGGATCACCGAGCTCGAGGAGGATGCGGCCTGTCCTGCCTTCTCCCCCGATGGCGCGAGGCTCGCCTACCTGGCGCGACGGCATGACGGGAAGGTCGAGCTCCGGATGCGGTCGCTCTCGGGTGGCGACCCTGTGACCCTTGCCAGCGGCGTGAACAGCTCGGAGTTCCCCGCGTGGGCGCCGGACGGACGTCGCTTGGCCTTTGCCGGCGGCGACCCCGCCGGGGTGTGGACGGTCTCGGCGGCGGGCGGCTCGCCCCGCAAGATCGCCGACCGTGACGGTTCGTACCCGGTGTGGAGCCCAGGTGGAGAAAGTGTCGCCTTCGTGGTGTGGACCGAGGCCGCCGACCCCGCTCAGGGGGCGTGGGTGGTGGCGGCTGACGACGGAGCGCCGGTCCAGGTCAGCACGCAGCAGGGACAGCTGGCCTGGAGCCCCGACGGTACCCTGCTCTGGCAGCTGCGGCGGGCGGGCGCCGAAATCGAGCTGTGGCAGGCGCGGCGGGGAAGGTGGACCTGGGAACGCCGCGGCGTCCTCGACCTGGGCGGGCGGCCGGGACCACAGATGGAGAACATGCCACTCACCATCGATGCCGCCACCGGCCGCCTAGTCATGAATCGGCGGTCGATGAACGGGCAGCTGCTCGTGCTCTCGGGGCTCGAGCCCAGCCGGTGGTAACTGCTCGTCAGACTCTACGTGAGCCTATTTCTGTGAGGACTTGTCGCAATATCACACTTGACAAGCATGTGAATTTATGTGCATTTGTTCCCGCAAGGAGGGCGGTGATGCGTGCATCTCTCGCCGGTGTGGTCCTGGTCCTGATGGCGCTCGTCGTGCCGGCTCAGGGGGAGGATCTGGACTGCCTCGGGTGCCATGGTGACCCGGCCGCGCTGCGATCGGCCGCGAGCACGCTCGGGCATGAGCTGGAGGACCGCCAGCTCCAGGCGCTGGTCGTCGACCGCGAGGCCTACGCGGCGCATGTCGGGCTCGCCTGTCTCGACTGCCACTCGGGGATCGACCGTTGGCCGCACCCGGAGGGCGTGGTTATGGGCAACCCCTGCGTGGCGTGTCACGACGAGCAGGCGGCGGCGATCAACAGCTCGGTGCACCGCGACCCGCTCGGTGATGACAGCTTCGTAGTGCAATGCTGGACCTGCCACGGCGCACACGACATCGTGCCGGTCACCGACTCAGCCTCGCCCATGTACCCCTACAACGTGAGCGGTGTGTGCCTGGGCTGCCACGAGGAGCGCGAGTACCTCTCGGGCGTGCACGGCACCGGGGTCCAGCTGGCGGGACTCACCGCGGCGGCCACCTGCGTTTCGTGCCACGGCGCGCACGACATCCAGCCGGTGAGCGCGGTGGACGCACGCACGTCGCGGCGGCAGATCTCGTTCACCTGTGGGAAATGCCATGGCCGAATCGCCGAGACCTACCGTAGCAGCGTGCACGGCGCGGCCCTGATGAGCGACGACAACCCCGACGTGCCCACCTGTGTCGACTGCCACCGCGCCCATGCCACTGCCGATCCGCGTAGCCCCGCGTTTCGCGCGGATAGCCCACAGCTCTGCGCCGGCTGCCACAGTGACCAGGAGATGATGACCAAGTACGGGCTCTCCACCAAGGTCTTCGAGACCTACGTGGCCGACTTCCACGGGACGACCGCGCAGCTCTTCGAGAGCGTCACGCCGGACCGTCCCCTCAATCAGGCGGTGTGCTACGACTGCCACGGATACCACGACGTCTACCCGGTGCACGGCGTCGGCCGCGAGCAGATCGAGCTGAAACTGCTGCAGCGCTGCCGTGTGTGCCATCCCTCGGCCACCACCCGCTTTCTGTCGGCGTGGACGGGGCACTACATACCCAGCCCCGAGCGCTACCCCTGGATCTACTACGTGCGGCTCTTCTACCGCTTCGCGATCCCGGGCATCGTCGGTTTCTTCCTGGTCTACATCGCCCTCGACTGGCGCCGGGCGCGCCGCCACCACGCTGCCGGCCATGAGGAGGACGCGTCATGATCCGGCGCTTCGCGCGACGTCAGATGATCAACCATGCCCTCATGCTGGTGACCTTCGCCGGCCTGGTGCTCACCGGCTTCCCGCAGATGTTCCCCCGTGCCGACTGGGCCCGCGGAGTGGTTCTCATCTTCGGCGGTGTCACCCGTATCCGCGCGGTTCACCACTTCCTGGGCACGGTCATGGCCCTGCAGCTGGTGTGGCACGCCCTGGAGCTCCTCTGGATGCACGTGGTGCGCCGTTACCCGCTTACCATGCTGCCCAAGATCGAGGATGGCCGTCACTTCCTCCAGCAGATCCGATTCAACCTCGGCCTCGTCAGCGACGAGCCGCGCTACGACCGCTTCTCGTGGCCCGAGAAGCTGGAGTACCTGTCGCTGGTGTGGGGCACCGTCCTAATGGTTGGCACCGGCATCATGATGCTCTACCCGGTGCGCTTCGGGCTCTTCCTGCCGGGGGAGTTCATCCTCGCTGCCAAGGCCGCCCACGGCGGCGAGGCGACCCTGGCCCTCCTTGCCATCGTCACCTGGCACACCTACTTCGTGCACGTCAAGCACTGGAACCCGTCGATGTTCACCGGTCACATGAGACGTGAGCTATATGCCCTGGAGCATCCGCAGGAGCTGGAGCGGATCGTTGCGGGCGAGACGGCTGAGCCAGCCACGATTATCGGCCGGCGCTTCGTCGGCTTCGTGGTTGTGTCGCTGGCGGTGATCCTGCTGTGCGTTGCGCTGGTGGTGTGGCTGCGCGCCGTTCCGGTGGCCATCGACACCGTGACGCCCTTCGGCGGTGCGCCTTGATGGGGAAGCACGGGGTCTGCTAGATTGTTGGAACGTTCGGGCGAGTCCCGAGCGGAAAGGAGGCGACTGGGATGAAACGAGCAGTTGTATGGGGAGCTCTGGCGGTGGTGGTCGTCTTGGGGATGGTGAGCATGGCGCAGGCCGCCGACCATGAGTACGTGGGCGCGACCAAGTGCAAGATGTGCCACAAGGTGGAGTACACCTCGTGGGAGAGCACGGTTCACGCCAAGGCCACCGAGGCGGCCAAGGCCGGGCGCGAGGGCGAGGCATTCGGCCCTGCGTGCCTGAAGTGCCACGCCACCAACTCCAGCGAGGAGATGGCCGGCGTGCAGTGCGAAGCGTGCCACGGCCCCGGCGGCGACTACAAGAAGATGAGCATCATGAAGGACAAGGAGCAGGCGCTCGCGGCGGGACTCATCTTGCCGAACCAGGAGACCTGCAACGGGTGCCACACTGGTGAAGGGCACTCCAAGAAGGTCGAGTTCAAGGCGAGCCTGAGCAACAAGAGCGCCATCCACGAGTTCAAGAACCCGCCGTCTCACTGAGCGAGACTTTCTATTGATTCACAGGGCGCGGCCTCGGCCGCGCCTTTCCCGTTTGGGTCTTCTCCTCGGTCACTACGAGGGGCTGCTGTCGCCTCGCATGGCGGTCTCGAGGTGGCCGACGATCTCCTGAAGCGCGGCGGGCCCCACGACGTCGTGCGGCAGCAGGGGAAGCTCGAGCCGCGGCAGGTCGGGGAAGGTGGCCTCGATCTCTCTCATGTAGCGCTGCTCCTGCTCCTTGCGGGCGGCCAGGAAGGGATGGCCGGCGGCATCGACCGGGAGGATGCGGTTGACGACGATGCCGCCAACCGGGACCTGGAACCGGTGCAGCATCTTCACCGCCTTGGCGGTCTCGAGGATCGGCAGCCGCTCGGCCAGCAGGACGAAGATGAAGGCCGTGTCGCCAGGGCTCAGAAGGAGCTCCCGCATCTGGTAGAACTTCCGCCGCCGCGCCGTGAGGATCTTCTCGACCGGGTCGGTGATCTCCTCGTCGGGGCTTCCGGCTACGGTCATCTGGCGCCACATCGCCGACAGCTCGTTGACCCGCTTGCGGCGCTCGAGAAGGCCGTCGATCCATGCCTGCAACAGCTCGGGGAGGGTGAGCAGGCGCAGTGTGTGTCCGGTGGGCGCGGTGTCGAAGACCACCAGGTCGTAGCGATCGTGCACCGTCAGCACCAGCTCGGCCACGCGGTCGAAGAGGGCCGCCTCCTCGGCGCCGGGCGAGACCCGGGCGATCTCCACCTGGCGCTCCATCTCGGACCGGAGGTGCTCCGGCACGGCGCGCAGGAGGTGGGTGCGGACGTGATCGATGTAGGTCGCCGCTTCCTTCTCGGCGTCGATCTCCAGCGCCCACAGGTGCTCGGTGATCCTCCGCTCGGTGGGTCCGAGGTCGGCCTCGAGGATGTCGCCGGTGGAGTGTGCCGGGTCGGTGGAGACGAGGAGAGTGCGGCGCCCCGCCTGGGAGGCGAGCAGCGCGAAGGCGGTGGCAGACGTGGTCTTGCCGACGCCGCCCTTGCCGCCGAAGAAGAGGATGCGGCGGTCAAGCCAGTGCAGCTCACTCACCGGAGCCCCGGGGAGGCAACGCGGGGCCCCACCGGGGCCCCGGTCGTCAGCATCATCTGAACCCATCGAGGGGCGACTTCTCCATCCCCTGGCGCTGGTGCCACTTGTGGAAGCGCTCGAGCATGGCGGGCAGCAGCTCCAGGGTGTAGTAGTTCACCGGGTTGGGTATGCCCATCATGTCCGAGAAGCACAGCAGGAGAAAGAGGTCCTCCTCGTCGCGGTGACGGCGGCCCGCCACCGCCCGGTAGCGCGAGAAGAAGAGCTGGTCGTACAGCTCGTTGAAGCGCCGCCAGCCTTCCCGCAGTCGTTGCCAGAGCGAGCTCACTTATCGGTGGCCTCCTCGACGATCGGCAGTGGCGGCTTGCGCAGTGCCACATACGCCTCAAGCGCCATCCAGATGGCGGAGAACAGAACGATCGCGCCCATGATACCCATGAGGTAGTTCGGCGTGGCTCCGAACAGCCACCGACCGAGGCTTGAGAGCATCGCCCAGATCGTCATCACGAGCAGGAAGACCATGGGGATCATGACGGGGACGATGCTGCGGCCGAGCCGCCTGAGGTACACCGCGACGACGATGAGCGAGAGGGCGGCGAGCAGCTGGTTGGTGGTGCCGAAGAGCGGCCAGATCACGAGACCGCCGGTGCCGACGCCGCCGCCGGGAGCGTGGGCGCCGAACGCCAGGAGCAGACACGCGGCCACGGCGAGGGTGGTGGACACCGTCGGCTCGGTGAGGATCTTGATGTCATACTGCTCGCCGAGCTCGGCGACGATGTAGCGCTGCAGGCGGACGCCGGTATCCATGGTGGTGGCGGCGAAGCTCACCACGATGACCGCGGCGAAGACCTGGCCCACCCCCACCGGAACCCCGAGGTTCTCAGCCATGTGGGCGACGCCGTTGACGAAGTTGGCGGCGGCGCCCCCCGAGGCGGCCGTCCAGCTACTGTAGACGTTCGTGAGCCAGTCGGCCCGGGTGGCGGCGATGCCCGCGGTGACCACGATGATGGAGCCCAGCGCCAGGGCGCCCTCACCCACTGCCCCCATGTAGCCGACGAACTTCGCGTCGGTCTCCTTGTCCAACTGCTTGGAGGAGGTCCCCGAGGACACCAGCCCGTGGAAGCCCGAGATGGCGCCGCAGGCGATGGTGATGAAGAGGATGGGAATGATCGGCGGCGCCCCGGCAGGCGCCTGGTTGTAGGCGGGGGCCATCACGGTTGGGTTGCCCACCGCGAGGCCGATGTAGAGGATCCCGAGGCCGACGATGAGCTGGTGTGAGTTGATGTAGTCCCGCGGCTGCAGGAGCAGCCACACCGGCAGGCGCGAAGCCGCCCATGCGTACAGGAAGAGGATCACGACCCAGAAGCCGGCGGGACCCAGGCCCAGGAAGTGCTCGGGGATCACGATCGGCATCTTGTTGCCGTACCAGACCATGACGTAGAGCGCGATGAGCGCGCCGATGGATGGCCACAGCAGCTTGCCGCCCTTGCGGTAGATGATCCAGCCCACCAGGATCGCCACCGGGATCTCGAACCAGATGGGCACCACCGCACCGGGGAACTTGGTGAAGAGCCGGGCGATGACGATGGCGAAGACCGCGTTCACCATGAGCAGCAGGAGGAAGATCACGATCATGAAGAGGGTGCGGGAGCGCTTGTTCACCACCTGCTCGGTGAGCGAGCCCATCGACCGCGCCTTGTGACGGGACGAGATCCAGAGGGTGCCGAAGTCGTGCGCCCCGGCGAAGAAGATGGTGCCGAACACCACCCAGAGGAGGGCGGGGAGCCATCCCCAGTACACTGCGATGGCGGGGCCGACGATGGGCGCCGCGCCTGCCACCGAGGTGAAGTGGTGGCCCCACAGGACGTGCTTGTTGGTAGGCACGAAGTCGACGCCGTCCTGGAACTCGTGCGCCGGCGTCACGAAGTTGGGGTCGAGCTTGTAGATCTTCTCGGCTAGGAACTTGGCGTAGAAGCGGTACCCGATGATGAACGCGCCCAGGCCGAAGATCGCCAGAAAGATCGCCTTCATGGCTCCTCCTCCCAATAGGGTTGACAATAAATACGGACCGGACTCGATCCGGTCGACTCTCCAACTTGTCTCACAAAGGCATCGCTCCCTCGATTCTCCCGCCGCGGCGGGAGCCTGTCAACTTCATCCGTTCATGGTCATGAAGAGCAGCGTGGGATGTCGGGGGGCTCTCCAGCGGAGCTCCCGGCGGGACCGCGTGCTCCGCTGTCGGGATGGGGTTTCGCGCCGGGCTGCTCGGGCCGCCGGCCGCGCGGGGCCTCGGGCGAGAAATCGGCCAGCGGTCGAGATGAGGGTCGGCTGTCACGTCGTGCGTGGCAGCTGGGCGCCTGCGCTCACTCGAGGACGCGGAGGAAGACCACCTTGCCGTCGCCAGGTCCGTAGTAGTCCTCCAGCTCGGCCGCCACCCGGTACCCGCAGCGGAGGTAGAAGGTGCGGGTGGGTGTGTACTGCTGGCGTGAGGAGGTCTCGAGGTAGCAGCGCGTGCGGCCCTCGGCCCGCATGCCGCGCTCGGCGGCCATGAGTAGCGAGCGGCCGACGCCTGAGCCTTGGCGGTCTGGGTGCACGGCGATCCAGTAGAGGTCGGCGGAGGCGGCGGTCCCCGGGATGGGTCCCCAGCAGGCGTACCCGGCCACCTCGTTCCCCACCGCAGCCACCAGGAACCGGTAGTGGCTGGCCTCGCCGTTGGCGAGACGGTCGTCCACCAGCTCCATGGCCACGTCCAGCTCCTCGGGATTGAAGAAGCCGGTGGCGGAGAGGAGTGTCGCGATGCCGGGGCGATCGTCGGCGTGCAGGGTGGAGCGGAGGAAGATCTCGTCGGCCATGGTGTCCTCTCAGGCGGCGGAGGGCGCGGTGCCGTGGCGCCGGGCGGCCGCGAGGATGTGGCTCACCAGGCGTGCCGGGTCGAGCCCGGCCTGCGCAGCGGCCGCCACGAAGCCGCCGTCGGCGGCGATGCAGGGGTTGGCGTTCACCTCGAGGACGCGCGGAGCGCCGTTCTCGTCGAGGCGGATGTCCACGCGCGCGTAACCCGCCACGCCGGTGGCGTACCACGCCGTGGTCGCCACCTCCCGGAGGCGGGTCATGAGGAGCCCCTCGTCCTCATCCGGGAAGACGCGCACCGTCTGGCGGTACTCCGGCGAGTCGGGCTCCCACTTGGCGGCGAAGCTGACCAGCGCCGGGGCGCCGTCGCCGAGGTCGCGGAACTCGATCTCAGCCACCGGCAGGACCTCCGGCCGGCCGCCACGCTCCACCAGCGAGAGGTTGAACTCACGTCCGGGGAGGAAGTGCTCGGCGAGCAGGGGCTGGTGCGGGAAGCGGGCCGCCAGGGCGCGCACCCTGGCGCGGAGCTGGTCGACAGTCCGACACACCGGATCGCCCTCCAGTCCCACCGACGAATCCTCCCAGGCCGGCTTGACGATCCATGGCGGCGGAGCGGCTCGGGGCGGCTCGGGGGCGGCGGAATCGACCCGACCACCGGCCGCCACGGCGAGACCGGCGTCGACGAGGAGCGCACGGGTGGCGAGCTTGTCGGTGGTGAGCCAGATGGCGGCGGCGGCCGAGCCGGTGAAGGGCAGGCCGAGGAGCTCGAGCACGCCGGCGGCGGCGGCCTGCTGGGTGGGGGCGCCGGGGGCGGACTCCACCAGGTTGAAGACCACCGTCCCGCGCTGGCCGTCGAGCACCTCCCAGGCGCGGCCGTCGGGCACCGCCACGCGCTCCGCCGCCACACCGAGCTTGGCGAGGGCGCCGATGACGAAGTCCGTCTCGTCGAGGACATCGGCAGTGGAGGGGTCGGCCCCCTCCGCCACCGCGTTGTGCAGAACGACGACGCGCTCCCTCACGGTGCGTAGCGGGCCAGGGCCGCGGTGAGGATGTCACCCATGAGCCGACGATACGGGATCCCCGCCAGGCGTGCCAGGATCGGCAGGTCGGAGCGGACCTCGTGGAGGCCGGGGAGCGGGTTGGCCTCGAGGAAGCTGAGGCGGCCGTCGGCGTCGGCGCGCAGGTCGATGCGGCCGGCGTCGCGGCAGCCGAGAACGCGGTACGCCGCGAGGCCGAGGCGCGCGGCGTCCTGACCGAAGCGGTCGCCGTTGAGGAGCTCGTAGCGTATGCAGTCGAGGTACTTGTCCTTGTTGAGGGCGGTGTAGGCCGCGTCCTGGGAGTGCGTGGTGAAGTGCACCTCCATGACGCCCACCACCCGCGCGACGGCACCGTTGCCGATGACGCCCACCGTGACCTCGCGGCCCGGCAAGAAGGTCTCCACCAGGAGCGGCTGTCCGGCGCTCTCCAGGAGCTCGCGGCAGCGAGCGGGGAGCTCCGAGGGCTCCTCCACCAGGGAGCGTCCGGTGACCCCCTTGGAGCTGCCCTCGGCCAGCGGCTTCACGAAGACCGGGAAGGGCAGGTCGACGGCTTCGGCGTCCGCGGGCGTCTCGACCACCGCGAAGGCGGGGGTGGGGATGCCGGCGTCACGCACCAATCGCTTGGCCACCGCCTTGTCCAGGGTGACCGAGCAGGTGAGGGGGTCCGAGAAGGTGTAGGGCTGCTGATAGAGCTCGCACAGCGAAGGTACCTGGGCCTCGCGGCAACGGCCGCCGAGGCCCTCGGCGATGTTGAAGACGAGATCCCAGCGCTCGCCAGCCGCCAGGCGGCGAGCCAGCTCCTGAGCGCGGCCCACGCGTTCGGGCGTGCAGCCGTTGGCGGCGAGGGCCGCTTCCAGTCCCGTCACCGTCCCCTCGTCGTCGAACTCCATGACGTCGTGGGGGGTGTAGCCGAGTGTCAGGTAATCGCTCTTGAGGTCGTAGGTCAGGCCCACCCGGCACATGGTTCAGCTCCCTTCCGGGTCGACGTAGGAGAAGGTCCGGCCCTCCCAGTTGCGCAGCGTCGCCACCCCGTTGTCGTAATCCAACACAGTGTCGGCCTGGACCGGGATCTTGCCGCCGCCGCCGGGGGCGTCGACCACGTAGGTGGGCACCGCGTAGCCGGTGGTGTGCCCGCGTAGCTTGGAGATCAGCTCGATGCCCTTGGCCACCGAGGTGCGGAGGTGCCCGGTGCCCACCACCGGGTCGGCCTGGTAGAGGTAGTAGGGCCGCACCCGGATCATGAGGAGCCCGTGGAAGAGGTCGCGGAGCGCCTCGACGCTGTCGTTCACGCCCTTGAGCAGGACCGTCTGGCTGCCCAGCGGGATGCCGCCGTCGGCCAGCAGGTCGCACGCCGCAGCCACCTCCGGAGTGAGCTCCCTGGCGTGGCTGAAGTGAAGCGACAGCCACACCCGGTGGCGGCGGAGCACGGTCACCAGCTCGGGAGTGATGCGCTGCGGCAGGAAGCTAGGTACGCGGCTGCCGATGCGCACGAACTGGATGTGCGGGATCGCCCGGATGCGTTCGAGGAGCGCGTCGAGGCGGTCCTCCGACATGAGCAGCGGGTCGCCCCCGGACAGGAGCACGTCGCGCACCTCGGTGTGCTCCTCGAGGTAGGCGATGATGGCGTCGAAGCGGCGGTTGAGGGGGTCGAGCTCGCCCTGGCCGACGAGACGGGAACGGGTGCAGTAGCGGCAGTAGGCCGCGCAGGTGTCGAGGGCGAGGAGGAGGACGCGGTCGGGATAGCGGTGGACCAGCCCGTCGACGACACTGTCGTGGTCCTCGCCGCACGGGTCCTCCATGTCGCCGCGGGTCACCGCGATCTCCGCTGCGCGCGGCACGACCTGCAGGCGGATCGGACAGCTCGCGTCGTCAGGGTCCATGAGCGACGCGAAGTGCGGCGTCACCGCCACCGAGAACTTCTCCTGCGCCACCTCCAAGCCCACCCGCTCCTCGCGGCTGAGGTGAAGGAGGCGCTCGAAGTGCTCGGGCTTGATCAGGCGGTGGCGCATCTGCCAACGCCAGTCCGCCCACGAATCGGGGTTGTACGTCTCGCCGAAGACCCGGCACACGGCCTCGCGGCGGGCCGTGACGTCGGCAATCAGCGAGATGTCGGCTTCCTGGACAGAAGGCATGTGGTACCTCCACAGAGTGCGAAGCGTTCGCACGGCGGTGCTCTTGTGAAGCACGGTCCCGACTGCGGCGTGAGCCGCGCGGCGGGCCCTTGCGGGCTGCGGGTGCATCGTGGTTTTCCGCTAGGCGGTATGCCCCGGTAGAGGGAGCCGCGTAGGGCACGCGGCGGACCGGAGGGCGGCGGGAGACGACGCAGTCACGTCAAGCGATAGGTAAAGCCATACCGTGGCGTGCTCGTGCACGCCAGGAAGCCGACTGGGCGGCTGCTCGGTGAGCTCTCCTGTCTCCACGTAACAAGAAAATACGCTTGAGTAGCCGGGTGTCAAGAGGGGCCGCGATACTTTCTGAACGGATGTCGGCTCAGTCGTCCATGAGCCGCTTCGCCGCGTCCACGATGCGGGCAACGCTGGGCAGGGCGAGGTCCTCACGTCGGCGGTCGTAGGGGATCGTATCCTCCACTGCGACCCGTGTGAACCGGGCGGCGAGGCCCGCTTCCAGGAGGGTGGCGGCGAGCTCTCCGGAGAGGCCGAAGTCGCGGTAGTCCTCGTCCACGGCCACGACACGCCCGGTGCGCTCGGCGGCGGCGGAGAAGCTCGCCCGGTCGAGAGGCTGTACGGTGCGCAGGTCGAGGACCGTGCAGTCGACCCCCTGGCCGGCGAGCCGCTCAGCCGCAGCCTGCGCCCGGTGGACGCCGACGCCGACGCTCACGAGGGTGAGGTCGCTTCCTTCGCGGCGCGCTGCCGCTTCGCCGAGCGGTGCGGGCTCCCAACGGTCGGGTACCGGGCCGTCGGCGCCAGCAGCTGGTACGTCGTAGGACACGGTGGACCGCCCCCCGCTCCCCAGGTAGTCGCGCCACGGGGCGGAGAGCAGCTTGTGCTCCAGGTAGATCACCGGGCCGTCGTGGTCGATGGCGCCGAGGAGCAAGGCGCCTGCGTCCGCCGGGGTCGACGGGACGACCACGGCGAGGCCGGGGATGTGGGCGAGCCAGCCCCACAGCGCCTGCTCGTGTTGACCGCCGTCGCCGTAGCCACCGCCGCACGCGGCCCGCACCACCATCGGCGCCCGCCAGCGACCTCCGGAGAAGGTGCTGACCTTGGCCGCATGGTTGACCAGGGCATCGGCGGCGACGGCGACGAAGTCCACCAGCATGATCTCGACGACGGGTCGCAGGCCGGCCATCGCGGCTCCCACCGCCGCGCCCAGGAAGGCCGACTCGCTGATCGGGGCCGGACGGACACGGCCCTCGCCGAAGCGGGCGTAGAGGTTCATGCGCAGGCCGGGGACGTCCTCGCCGAAGACGACGACGCGGTCGTCGCCGGCCATGGCCTGGGCGAGGGCGTCGTCGATGGCGTCGGCGAAGCCCATCTGTCTCATGGCGCCTCCCTCGCCCGGGTCACGGCGGTTGCCACGGTGGCGCCGACCTCGTCCTCGAGGCGGGCGAGATCGTCGCGCGAGGCGGCGAGGCGGCCACGCAGGCGCCGGAGTGGATCGCGGCCACGCATGCCGGCTGCCCTGGCCACCATGCCGGTGATGGTCCCCAGGCTGGAGGCGCGTTGGCCGAGACCACCGCCCGTGCGCCGGGTCACCGCCTTGAGCAGGGGGCCGGCCCGTTGGCCGAGCTCGGCGGCCGGGTGGCGAACCAGGCGGAGCAGCGGGTCGCCCAGGAAGTGGCCCTCAGGGCGTACGCAGGAGGCCTGCACGTAGCTGGGGCCGCGGCCGCGGCGGGCGAGGGCGATGGCCTCCCCGGCCACCCGCCACACGGCCTCGACGTCGGCGCCGTCCACCTCGTGGGCGGGGACGCCCAGGGCCCGCGCCCGGTCGGGCAGGCTTCCGGCGGTGACGCGCGCAGACGGCGTGGTGATCGCCATGCCGTTGTCCTTGCACACGAAGAGCACCGGTAGCCGCCAGCAGGCTGCGAGGTTGAGGGACTCGAGCAGCATTCCCTGGTTCATGGCGCCCTCGCCGAAGAAGGCGATCGCCACCCGGTCGCGCTTCAGCCGCTGGTGGGCGAGGGCGAAGCCGCAGGCCAGCGGGCCGGAGGCGCCGACGATGCCTGAGGCGGCGGCAAGGTGGTCGCGAGACATCAGGTGCATGTGGCCGCCGAGACCGCGGCCGAGGCCGGCTTCGCGGCCCATGCACTCTGCCGCCAGGGCGGCCATGTCGACGCCGCGCATGACCAGTGGCGGGGTGGAGCGATGGTCGGCGGCGATGGCATCGCCGTCGTCCAGGTGGTCCACGACGCCGGCGACGATCCCCTCCTCGCCGATGCCCAGGTGCATCTCGCCGGAGATCAGGCCGGCCCGCCACAGCTCGGCCAGCGCCTCCTCGAGGAGGCGGCTGGTGAGCATCAAGCGGTAGAGTCCAAGACGGTCCGGCTCCATCGGGCTCCCCACGTGAACGCCCGCAGGACGAGGCCCAAGGCGCTCAGCTTGTCATGGTTCCTTGTGTCGAGTATAGCGAAGCGTTTGGCTACGGTTGGTTTCCGTGCTGGCGTGGTGGGCAGGCGCCGGGGCGCGTCCGGCCGCGCCTGTCGGCGCGGCGGCGTGCCCTGACAGCCTCACCAACCCTCCGGAGCACAGGTCCTCCGGCGGGCGTGCCGTCCCGAACACTTTTCCTGGGGCGCCTCCTCGTTCGTAGCGCGCTGGCGGGAACAGTGTTCGGGGGGGCTCCCACGGCCATCAGGTAGGCGACTCGGCGCAGGGCGCGAAGGGGGCCATGTTGCCGCTGGGCGGTTTCTGCCGTCGCCCCCTTCGCGAACGCGCCGACGGGCGGCGACACAGCCGCCGCCCGGGAGCCGGTGTCCGCAGCACCCCTGCCAGCAATCCCATGGCGCTCACCGAAACCCCTCTACCATCGCCTCGGAGCACAGGTCGTCCGGCGGGCGAGCCGTCTGGGGAGAGGAGGCTGGGCGGTTCCCCTGCGCTTACGCGAAGTAGCGCGCCCCGGGATGGTGGAAGACCACTGCCGAGACGCTGGCCTCGGGAGCCATCATGAGGCCGTCGGTGAGCACGACCCCGATTGCCGCGGGTCGGAGGATGCTGAAGATGGTGGCCTGGGGCTCGAGAGCCGGGCATGCCGGGTAACCGAAGGAGAGTCTGATGCCGCGGTAGCGGGCGCGAAACATCTCTTGGATGGTGAGGTTGGGTGGGTCCGGGAGGCCCCAGAGCGTGCGGACGCGGCGATGGACCCACTCCGCCGCAGCCTCGGCAGTTTCCAGTGCGAGTGCCTGGAGAGCGAAGGAGTCGAGCAGGCGGCCGGCGTCGCGCAGCTTTGCAGCTGCCCCGGCGACGTCGCCGGCGGTGACGACGAAGAGAGCGACGGTGTCGCCGGCGGCAGGGTCGGGATGAACCCAGTCAGCGGCGCACAGGTGAGGTGGACGGGCCTGGCGGTGGTAGGGGAGGGTCGCGATCTGGCGGCCCTCGGGATCGAGCAGGACCACGCGCTCGCCGTCCCCGTAGGCGCGGGTGAATGCCCAGACCGCCCGGGGCCGCAGCCAGCCCTCGGCCACGGCCTCGTCGCGGAGCGCCGCGACCCGTGCCGTGAGCTCCTCGACGCGGGCGTCGCCGCGCTCGAGGAGGCTCTGTACCGATCCCCGCACTCCCAGGTGCTTGCCGTAGAGCATCTGTGGATTGACGAGGGCGAGAACCTCGTCAAGCGGCAGCGGGTCGGCGACGTGGCGCTCGAGATCCGGGGGACGCGGGAGGCTCGCGGGCGCCAGCACCGGCGGCTCCGGTCGGGGCGCCGCCACCGGCTCCGGGGGTGGGGTGGGCTTCCGCGCCGCAGGTTGCACCGAGCCGTCGCGCTCGCCCCGACGCAGGGCGTTGGCGGCCGCAAGCCCGGCCATAGCGTCGGCGGCGTAGCGGACCGGGGCGCCGTACGCCGGGGCAATGCGGTCGCGTACGAAGCGGCCGGTGAGGGCCGCGCCGCCGACGAGCACCGGTGCGTCGATGCCGGCCGCGCGCAGCTCCTCGACGGTGTCCACCATGCGGTGGGCGGACCGTACCAGGAGGCCGGACAGGCCGATGAGGTCGGTGGGGTGCTCCCGCCAGGCGGACACCAGGCGTTCGGCAGGTACCTGCACGCCGAGGTCTCGGACCTCGTACCCGTTTGTCGAGAAGATGATGCCCACCAGGTTCTTGCCGATGTCGTGGACATCGCCGCGTACGGTGGCTAGCAGGATCGAGCCGCGCGTGGCGCCCTCGTCGCCGGTGATATGGGGGCGCAGGTGATTCACCGCCGCCTGCATCACCTCGGCCGAGACCAGGACCTCGGCGACGATGAGCTGCCCGTCGCCGAAAAGACGGCCGACCTCGTCCATCCCGGCCATGAGCGGGCCGTTGACGATGTCGAGGGCGGGCCGCTCTGTCAGGAGCCGGTCCAGCAGGGGTTCGAGACCGCTACGGGTGCCCTCGACCACCATGCGGTGAAGGTGTTCGGCAGGAGGGGCGTCGGACCCGGCAGCACGGCTGGGGCGCGCCTCGCGGTAGCGGGCCACGAAGGCGTCCACCGCCGCCTGGGAGCCGTCGAAGAGCACCGCCTCGGCGGCGGCTATCTCGTCCGGCTCCAGAGTCGGGAAGCGGACCAGCTGCTGCGCGTTGACGATGGCCGCGTCGAGGCCGGCACGCACCGAGTGGTGCAGGAAGACGGCGTTGAGGACCTCGCGGCCGGCGGCGGGCAGACCGAAGGAGACGTTGGAGATCCCCAGGACGGTGCTGACACCGGGTAGGCCGGCCTTGATGGCGGAGACTCCGGCCACGGTCTCGGTGGCGGCGGCCCGGAACTGGGGGTCGCCGGTGGCGGCCGGAAACACCAGGGCGTCCACGAGGATCTCCTGGCGGCGGAGGCCGTGGCCTTCGAGTAGTTCAACCAGACGGTGCGCCACCTCGAGCTTGCGCGCCGCGCTGCGCGCCATCCCCTCGCTGGGGTGGTCGTCGATGCAGCCGGCCACCACCAGGGCGCCGAAGCGGCGTGCGAGCCGGGCCACCTCGTCGAGGCGTTCGCCGCCGTCCTCGAGGTTCACCGAGTTGAGCACCGGCCGGCCGGGGACCCGTGTGAGGGCGGCGGCGAGAACCGCCGGGTCGGTGCTGTCGATCATCAGCGGTACCCGGGTGGCGCGGGCGAGGGCGGTCACCGCGGCCGCCATCCTGGCCACCTCGTCTCCCTCCGGATCGGCTACGCAGAGGTCCAGCGCCTGCGCTCCGGCATGGGCCTGGGCGCGGCCGACCTCCGCCGCCTCGGCCCAGCGCTCCTCCACCACGAGCCGCTTGAACTTGCGCGAGCCGAGCACGTTGGTGCGCTCGCCGATGATCAGGGGCGGGGGCTGCTGGTGCACGGCCACCGGCTCACCGCCGGCGAGCTGGCCCGGGTCGTACGCCACCGCCTGCCGCGGGCGATGGCGGTCGGCAACCTCCCGCAGCCGCCGGATATGGGCCGGGGTGGTGCCGCAGCAGCCGCCGAGGAGATTCAGCCAGCCGGCAGCGGCGAAGCGCTCGAGCTCCGTCGCCAGCTCGTCGGGGCCCTCGGGATAGCGACCGTCGGCGTCGGGCAGGCCGGCGTTGGGCACCACCGAGACGGCGCACGGCGCCAGCCGGGCCAGGGCGCGAAGGTGGTCGGCCATGGCGCGGGGTCCGGTCGCGCAGTTGAGGCCCACCCACAGCGGGCGCCATGGCTCCACCATCGCCAGTACGGCCTCGATGGTCTGGCCGCCGAGGGTGGTGCCGCCGGGCTCGATGGTGGCCGATACCGCCACCGGCAGCCCGGGGGCCGCGTCGCGGCAGGCGATGAGGGCAGCCTTGAGATTGAGGGCGTCCTGGCAGGTTTCGACCAGGAGGACATCGACCCCGCCAGCGGCCAGGCCCTCGGCCTGGAGGCGATAGGCGGCCTCCAGCGCGGCAAAGGTGGTTCCCCCGGTGAGGGTGAGCGATCGTGTGGTAGGCCCGATGGAGCCGGCCACGAAGCGCGGTAGAGACGGGTTGGTGCGCTCGGCCTCGGCGCAGGCCGTGCGGGCCAGCTCGCCGGCCCGCCGGTTGAGCTCGATGGTACGTTCAGCGAGGCCGTACTCGGCCAGCACCACCGGGGTGGCACCAAAGGTGTCGGTCTCGACGATGTCAGCGCCGGCTGCGAGGTAACGGCGGTGGAGGTCGAAAACGGCGGCGGGGGAGCTGAGGACGAGGGCCTCGTGGCAGCCCACCAGCGCTTCGCCGCCGTAGGCCCCGGCGTCGAGGTCAGCCTCGGCCAGGGCGGTGCCGGTGGCGCCGTCGAGCAGCAGGATGCGCTCGGCGAGCGCCGCGGCGAGGGTGTGCCGGCGCGAGCCCGCGGACATGGTCTCAGGGTACCACCTGAGCCAGGTGGACGGCCGGCAGCGGGGGCGCCAGCAGGCGCCGGCGAGGAACGACGGGGTGGGGACGATTGGCGAGGCGCGCCCGACTCCTACCGGTGCGGGCCGCGGGGAGGCCCGCCGATCCAGGGCCTCGTGCGTCGGTCTTCGTCGGAGCACCTCTCGACACCTGAACGGATATGCGTGACTGCCCCCAGAGCAGGAGGCATGGCAGGAAGATCTTGTGCGCGGGTTGACGAGAATTGGTTATGAGCATATGTTCGATACATGGCGCGACCCACTCAGCCCCGCCGCATCCGCTGCCGCTTCGGTGGCAGAGGGTTCCGGCCCATCGGGCGCCCCGGGCGCGACTTCGAGGTGGCGGTCCTTGCGCTGGACGAGCTGGAGGCCATCCGCTTGGCCGACGTCGAGGGCCTCTACCAGGAGGCGGCGGCCCAGCGCATGGGTGTGTCACGCGCCACCTTCGCGCGAATCCTCAACCGCGGGCGCACCACCGTGGCGCAGGCGCTGCTGGAAGAGCAGGCGCTGGTGCTCGGCGACGGACCGGTGGTGGAGGCCGAGCCCGAACCACTTCCGTGCCCGGTCCACGAGGGCGGGCGACGGCGGGGGCGGGGCTGCTGCTGTCGGCGCCGTCAGTGGGCGAGCGGCGAGGGTGACGATCGAGGTGGATCCACTGGCTGACGACGACAGGAGGTGCGGTATGAACGAGGACAGGCGAGCCGGCGGCGGGCCCCGGAGCGGGGCCGGCAATCGTGGCCGCCCCCGGGGCGGCGGCCGCGGTCGTTGCTGGGGCGGCGGCCGCGGGCGTGGCGGCGGTTGGGGCCGCAACGAAGAGTGCGAGGGTCCGCTGCGGCGGCGCCTTCGCGGAGCCTGGAACCTGGCGGCGTACGAAACGCCGGCCGTACGAGAGGAGTAGGACGATGACAGTGATCGCGGTACCGCTTGCGGACAACCAGTTCTCGTCGCACTTCGGCGGCGCCGAGGAGTTCGCTCTTTACACCGTCGACGACGACACCGGGAAGGTCACGGATCGGCGGGTGGCCACGCCACCCGAGCATGGACACGGGGTCTTCCCCATGTGGCTGAAGGCGCAGGGGGCAACGGTGGTACTGGCCGGCGGAATGGGTCCGCGGGCGAGCACCATCCTGAATCACCACGGCATCGAGGTGCTGGTGGGCGTCGAGAGCGGCGAGCCCGACGCCATGATCGAGAGCTACCTGGGGGGCACGCTGCGGGTGACCGGCTCGTACTGCATGGAGCCCGGATTGCACGACTGTGGGCACCACCATGGCTGACAAGCGGGGGGGAGGCTGCGGGGGGATGGGCGGGGGCGGTCGCTGCGTGTGCCTGAAGTGCGGCGGTAGCGTGCCGCATCGGGCGGGCACGCCGTGCATGGAGGAGCGCTGCCCGTCGTGCGGCACGGTCATGGTGCGGGAGGGCTCGCCCCACCACCGCCAGGCGCTCGAGCGGCGCGCTCGGGAAGCCGCTGGCGAAACGTCGTCGAGCGACGACTAGTCGGAGGTCAGGATGAGCGCAGGTGAGTGGACGAGACGGGAGTTCGTGCGCCGCCACCTGGTCGGTGGGACGGCGTGCGCGGCGGTGGGTGCCGGGCACCTGGCGTGCAGCCGCCGCTCCGGCCGTGAGACGGGCACGCGAGTGATCGTGCTGGGCCTCGACGGCATGGATCCCGAGATCGTCGGCGGCATGATGCGGGACGGCCTGTTGCCGACCTTCGCGCGCGTGGCGCGGGAGGGTTTCTTCGGCGCCCTGGGCACCAGTGACCCGCCCCAGAGCCCGGTGGCGTGGGCCAACTTCATCACCGGATGCAACCCCGGGACCCACGCGATCTTCGACTTCATCCACCGTGACCCCGCCACATACCTGCCGTTCCTCTCGTGCTCCCGCACCACCCCACCCAGTCGGATCCTCGACCTGGGCGACTGGAGGATCCCGCTGTCCGGCGGGGGGGTGGAGAACCTCCGACGTGGTCGAGCCTTCTGGGAGATTCTCGAGGACCACGACGTACCCGCCACCGTGTTCAAGATTCCGTCGAACTTCCCGCCCTCACCCACCGGGCAGCGCACCTTCTCGGGCATGGGCACCCCCGACGTGCTGGGGACCTACGGTACCTTCTCGTACTACACGGAGGAGCTGGAGCTGCTGGGTGAGGACCTGGGCGGTGGCCGGGTCTTCCCGGTGGAGATGCGTGGCGAGACAGTGACCGCGGCGATCCCCGGTCCTCCAAACTCCCTTCGGCGCGAGTCTCCAGCCACCGAGGCCGTCTTCACAGTGGTTCGCGACCCCCGTTTCGGGGCTGCGAGGATCACGCTCGGGGGTACCGAGCTGGTGCTCAACGAGGGCGAGTGGAGCGACTGGGTGCACGTCGAGTTCCCGATGGCGCCGCCGGTGACGGTGCACGGGATCTGCCGCTTCTTCCTCAAGCAGGTGCGCCCGACCTTCAAGCTCTACGTCAGCCCCGTCAACATCGATCCGGCCGATCCGGCGATGCCTCTGAGCACCCCGGAGGACTACGCGCAGGAGCTTGCGGCGCGCTTTGGGCCGTTCCACACCAAGGGGCTGCCGGCCGACACCAAGGCGCTGGACCAGGGGGTCCTGGACGAGGCGGCGTTCCTGGCCGACGACGCTCGATTCCTCGGCGAGCAGGTGGCGCTGTTCGAGTACGAGCTGGCACGCTTCGAGGCCGGCCTGCTGTTCTTCTACATCTCCAGCACCGACCAGCGCTCGCACATGTTCTGGCGCCTCCAGGATCCCAGGCACCCGGCCTACGACGCCAGCCTCGCGAGCGAGTACCGGAACGCCATCTCCGCCACCTACCAGGAGATGGACCAGCTGCTGGCCAGGGCGCTGCAGGCGGCGGACGAGCATACCCTGCTGCTGGCCATCTCCGATCACGGCTTCAGCCCCTTCTACCGGGCCTTCCACGTCAACAGCTGGCTCCGGGAGGCGGGGTACCTGAAGCTGCGGCCGGGACGGTGGCGTGGCGCCGGAGACTTCCTGCGCGGCGTGGACTGGTCACGGACCAGGGCCTACGCGTACGGCCTCAACGGCCTGTACGTCAACCGGCGTGGGCGCGAAGGTCAGGGGATCGTGGCGGATACCGAGGTGCCGGCGCTGGTGGCCGAGCTCGTGGACGGCCTCGAGCGTGTCACGGATCCGGAGACGGGAACGCGCGCCGTGCGCACGGCGCTGGCGGCGACCTCGTGCTACTCGGGGCCGCGCGTAGCCGAGGCGCCTGATCTCGTGCTCGGCTACGAGCGCGGCTGGCGCGGTTCGTGGCAGACCGCGCTCGGGCAGATCCCCAACGTCCTCTTCGCCACCAACGATGCCAAGTGGAGCGGCGACCACTGCATGGCCTCCGAGGTGCTTCCCGGGATTCTCCTCGCCAACCGTCCTCTCCGCACCGGTGGGCGGCCCAACCTGTGCGACGTCACCGCCACCGTGCTGGATGCCCTCGGGGTTCCGGCGGACGGAAACCTCGACGGCCACAGCCTGCTGTGACAGCCGGTGGTCGGCTCCACACCTGTGGAGGGTGGCTCGAATACATCGCTATATACCGCTATAATTATTTATGAGGAGAAGATTATGGCGATAGCTGTGCTTCTGGGAATCTCCGTGGGCGTCTTGATGACGATGACGACAATGATCCTACTGATGCAGAGGAGGATGGTCGTCGCCCTGCCGATAGCGCGGTCGTTCGATGCGACATGCCGCGCGGTCGAGGCAGTGGTGGGGAGCAGCGACGGATGGAGCCTTCCGATGCCCAGCCTCGACATGCTCCGCAAGCTGGCCGACAAGGGTCATGCACCGGCAGGGCTGACGCAGGTGCGGCTGTTCTTCGTGTGCAACTCCGGAATCGCCAGCCGGGTGCTCGCCGAACGGCCCGAGATGGCGGGCATCATGCCGTGTACCTGGGCAGTCTACGAGAGGGCTGACGGCTCGGTGTGGCTGGCCAAGATGAACATCGGCCTCATGGCCCGGTTGTTCTCCGGGGGAGTGGGACGGGCCATGCGCGAGGTCGCGGAGGCGGACGACCGCTTCCAGGCAGGGGTGCTCGAGGTGGCTGACGCCGCCGCGGCTGGGTAAGCGGTTCGGCCCCCGCGACGGCCTGTGGAGAGCGCTGCCAGCGGCGCCTCAGCGAAGATCCTCCACCAGGTACAGGGTGTTGAGGTCGCGGCGGTAGCGGTAGACGTAGTGCTCGGCTCCGGGGCTGAGGAGAATCTGACCGTAAAGGACGCCGGCCGGATCGGCGGGCATGATGGTCACCGCTCGCTCGCGCTGTCCGTCGCTGACCCGGACCCGGTAGATCTTCGCTGGAAACACCTGGTCCCAGACGAGCAGCCAGCGGCCGTCGCGAGACCACTGGAGCGGGACCTCGCGGGGGAGCAGCCCCGGCACGGGAGCTGCCGGGCCGCCCTTCACCGGGTAGACCGCCACCACGCCGTCGGCCGTTCGCGCCACCAAGCGGGTGCCGTCCGGTGCGAGGATCGGGGCCTGCGATCCCGGCGGGCCCACGGCCCGCAAGGTATCGGTCGCGAGATCCAGGAGGTACACCTGCGGCTCGGTCGTGTGCGTGAACCCGGTGAAGGCCGCCCAGCGGCCGTCCAGCGAGCAGGTGAGGGCCGGCATCCCGATGCCTGCCGGAGTGACGCCGCCGAGATCGATAGTCCGCGGCCGTGCCGGACCGGTGGGGAAGAGCGTCAGCCGGGTCCGCTCGCTCGTCAGCCTGTGGGTGAACACCCAGGCTCCGTCGGGGCTCATGCCGATGACCTCACCGAGGCCCAGGCGCACCGGTGCAGAGCCGTCGGCCGCCCGCACGAAGGCGGTGTACTCCCCCTCCTCGTTACTCTGCTGCTCGTTGCCCGCAAACAGGGTGCCGTCGGCGGAGATGCCGCCGATAGAGTCGTCGTTCCAGCCTTCGTAGCGTCGCTCGCGCTCCTGGCCGCCGAGTCGGCCGACGATCTCGGCCCGGGTGTCGCTGGCGACGAGGAGCACACGGCCGTCGTCAGCGACGTCCTGGATGCGGACGGACACAGGTGAGTGGAGGAGCGCAACCGGCTGGTGGCCCGGCTTCACCGACCAGAGGACGCCGCCGAGGCCGAAGACGTACTCGGAGTACCAGACCTCGGTCCCGTCGGGCGACCAGGCCAGCCCCTGCAGGGAGCTGGACGTTGCCGGGGCGAGCTTGCGGACCGTCCCGTCGGGCTCGGCCAGCATCGGCAGCCCCCGGTCGTCGCCGTAGAAGGGGTGGTGGAGGAACGCCACCCGCCGGCCGTCGGGCGAGATGCTGACGTGGCTGATCCAGCCGTGCGTCTCGAACAGCGCATTGCCGAGGGGGTAGTCGAGACGCTGCACCGACCCCACCTCGTGCACCGCCGCGATGGCGCGTCCATCTGGTGAGATGGCGCCATCATTGGTGCGCTCCAGGAGAGAGCGGGGCGCCCCGCCGGCGACGTCGGCCTCGGCGAGGGTGCCGACGCTCACCCAGGAGCCCTCGCGATGGCGCCCGAGGAGGATCGCCATGCGGCCGTCTCTGGCAATCCCGAGCACGTCCGCCTCTGGGAGATCGAGGCGGCGGGACTCGATGCTGTTCGCCCGCGTGGAATACAGGGCCAGGGGGTGCTCGCGGGTGGCCATGCCAAAGACCACGGTCTCGCCGTCGGGAGCAAACCGCGCCGAGCTGACACAGCCGTTGCGGAAGGTGAGGGTCCGGTAGGTGGGAAGTGGTGTGGCTGGCCCCCGCAGCAGCACCCATGCTCCGACCGCGGCGACGACCATGGAGGTGAGCACCGAGAGCACCCAGACGAGCCGGCCCCGACGAGCCCGGCGCCGCGGCTCTGTGGTGCGGGGCGCATCGGCATCGGTCAGCTCGAGCAGCTCGAGGCGGACGTCGGCGAGGTGGTGGTAGCGGCGGTCGGGGTCCTTGGCGAGGCACCGGCGCAGCACACGCCGCACCGCCGGGTCGAGGCCGGGCGGCAGCAGGTCCCAGCGCGGCTGGTCCTTGAGGATGGCCGCGACCGTGTCGGAGATGGTGTCGCCGGTGTAGGCCTGCCTACCGGTGAGCATCTCGAATAGCAGGCAACCGAACGACCAGATGTCGGCGCGGTGGTCCACCGCTCGCCCGCGGGCCTGCTCTGGGGCCATGTATGCGGCGGTTCCCACCATGGCTCCGGCGAAGCTGTGGCGGGCGGTGATCGTGGGCGTGTGGGCGAGATCAGTCCCGTCGGGATCGTCCTGCCAGGCCTTGGCGAGGCCGAAGTCCAGCACCTTGACGGTGCCATCGCTGCGGATCCTCACGTTGGCCGGCTTGAGGTCGCGGTGCACAATGCCGCGCTCGTGGGCGACAGCCAGCCCGGAGGCGACCTGGAGCGCGATGGCGATGGCCTCGTCCTGGGACATCGGTCCCCGGGCAATGCGCTCGTCGAGCCCCTCGCCCTCCACCAGCTCCATCACCAGGACGTGGGAGGCAGGGCCTTTGTGCTCGGTGTCCTCCAGGTGCTCGATACCGTACAGCGTCGCGATGTTGGCATGGTTCAACGACGCCAGCAGCTTCGCCTCACGCTCGAAGCGGGCATGCCGCTCGCTGTCATCCGCGATCTCCTCGGGCAGTACCTTGAGCGCCACCTCGCGGCCGAGGCTCGAGTCCACCGCCCGCCACACCACCCCCATGCCGCCCGCCCCGAGGGACGCCGTGACCAGGTACCGCCCCAGGCTGGAACCGGGTTGCAGGCTCATGGGGCCGGGTCTCTGGCGTTCAGGCCCACTTCTGCCCACAGACCGGCCATTCCTCGACCGGCGCGTCGTTGACCGCGGTGTAGGCGATGTCGTGTGGTGATTGCCGCCTCCTCGGGCTGCGGGTTCCGGCCCGACGCTCCACGTCATGCCTTCATTGAGCGGGCACTTTCGCGATTCTAACTCATTTCTGATGAAGCGGAGAGCTCACGGCGGCTATGCGGGCATCGCCGTAACCCCGTTGTGGCATACTGAATGGGATCATGTCTCATGACTCGGATGTTGGAGGGAATGTGTGAGGAAGACGAACGGCGCCCGCCTGGGCGGCGGTACGAGAAATCGCGCGACTGCGAGGAGGCTCTCCATGCGCACGAGAGGATCGGTGATGTTTTGGCTCACGGTTGCCCTGGTTGCGGCGTCGGCTGCCTGCTCGGGGCCCGGTGATCACGAGGCGACGGTCGCCGGTGACCGCCACCAGGCGTCGCCGCGCCTGGGCGACGCCGGCACCACCGCAAGTGGCGTCTTGTTCAGCGATGACTTCTCAAATCCCGAGAGCGGCTTCATCCACAAGGACGTGGGCAGCCGGGGCGCCGACTACCGCGACGGCCACTACGAGATCTGGGTGGACAACGCCAAGGAGGAGTACGTCGCGTCGATGGGCCGGATGACGGGCAAGCCCTTCGCCGATGGTCGTATCGAGGTGACGGCGACACCGTTGAGCCTGCCCGACGGAGGGGGGATAGGGGTGCTGTGCCGAGTCAGCGAGGACGGCCGCGCCAACTACGCCGCCGACGTCGAGAAGGACGGCTCGGTGCGGATTCTGCGCTACGACCCGGACCAGACGGTGCTGGCCAAGGCCCAAACGGAGCCGCTCGGCGAGGGCCCGGTGCAGCTTCGTCTGGACTGCGTCGGCGATCGGCTGACCTTCTTCGTCAACGGGCACGAGGTGGCGAGTGCCACCGACGGTGAGCTCGATCGAGGCGACGTGGGCTTCTCAGCAGGGGGTGGCTCGAGGGGAGTCACCCGGGTGGCCTTCGACGACCTCGTCGTCCGTACCCCCTGACCGTCAGCGGGACAGCGAGCGCTCGAAGCGCGCGATCTCCAGCGGCGCCATGAAGGGCAGCTCCGCGACCCCGAGCTTCGCGGCAAGGGGTGGTGGCGCGCGGTGATAGGAGAGACGTGCCTCGACCCGCGATGCCTCCTCTGGGACGGGGTACGACAGCGAGCGTCGCTCCTGGGGCATCAACCGGGTGTCTGAGTGGACGGCGGCGGCCCGCCACGGCGGCGCCGGCGCCTTGCCCTCGGCGTCCTCGAGAACGCGGGCGAAGACCTCACGGTGGCTCGCCAACACGAGCCCCTGTGGGTTCGAGAATCGGGTCTCCAGCACCACTTGGCGGAGGGCCGACCCGGTGGGCAGCGCATGCCCGGCGCCGCGATTGAGCACCGTCACCCGTACCTCGCCGGCTACCACCTGGATGTTGAGCTCGACGGCGCGGCCGAGGATCTCGCGGGTCGTGCCGGGGACGGCGTGGTCGCCGGCGGGCAGGTGGCAGGTGACGCAGGAGGCACCGCCGCTGCGTCGCTCGGACTCCGGTCCGGTGGTGCACAGCGGCACGCCGCGGGGGTTGTGCAACTCGGCGTGGCAGGCCATGCACACCTCGCCCGAGGCAAGCTCCTCCGTGACCTCCACGGGGTGCGGCGCCTTGCCGGTGTCGGTCGATGCCCGAATGGCCCGCGCCGGGTCCACCACCCAGCCCATCGGGCCGGGTCCGGTGGACGCGCCCTGGTGGCAAACCTCGCAGGTGACGGACGGCGTTCGCGCCTCTGATCCCTGCACCGCCACGGAGTGGCAGCTCACGCACAGTGCGGCGACCTGCTCGCCGCCGTCTTGGCGCGCCCACTCGCGCATGGCGAGGTAGAGCGGGTCCTCGGTGGCGCGGGCGTGCAGCGAAGCCTGCCACGCCGAGGCCTGGACGGGGTGGCACTGGCCACAGGGAGGCGCGGCCCCGACAGTCGCGGGGAGGAGGGCTACGACGAAGAGAAAGGGCAATGATCGCATGGACTTATCGTAGCACGCGACGGCTGGGGCCGGAGGGCCGTCATCGCGTCGGAGAGGCTGCGTGGTAGCCTGGAAAGACATCACCCGGAAGCGTGAGGAAACGTGGCCTGCACCGTGAGCGCCGATACCAGCCGGAATCGGTTGTACGTGACGTTTGAGGGCTTCTTCGATGACGACGAGGCTGAGAGGGCCTGCGCCGCCGTGCTCGCCGCGGCGCAACAGCTAGCCGCGGGCTTCGCCATCGTCACCGACATCTCCGAGTTCAAGGCGACCACCGAGACGGGGGCGGACACCATCGTGTGCCTGCAACGGGAGCTCGGCGAGCTCGGTGTGAGCCGGGTGGTGCGCGTGGTGGGGGAGAGCGTGGTGGCGAACATGCAGCTCTCCCGCACTGCCCGCGAGGCGGGCTACGGGCCCGGCGTGCGGCCCGACACGGTGGGCTCCCGCGAGGAGGCCGAGCGCCTGCTCGAGAACTGACCGGGGCCGCGATGGCCCTCCCTCAATGCCCGCCGGCGTACGCCTTCTCGCCGGCCTCCACGGGCACCGGAAGGCGATTTCCCGGCGGCGGCAGCGGACAGGTGGCAAACGGGGTGAAGGCGCACGGCGGATTGAAGGCCTGGTTGAAGTCCAGCACGACGGTACCGTCGTACACCCTGCGTGTGCTTAGGAAGCGGCCCGCGCCGTAGGTTGACTTGCTGTTGGTGGGGTCGGCAAAGATGAAGAAGAAGCTGGAGTCGTCCGGTGACTCCACCAGTGGCTCCAGGGTGCACTTCTCGCCGCGCAGGGTGAAGTGCACGGTACCGGGGGCGGTCATCGTCTCCTCCACTCCCACCACGGTGGGTACCTTGATCTCACGCGGTTCGCTGTAGGGCACGAAGGTCGCCTCGACGCGGTAGCGACCGTCGATGGGGAAGTACTCGAGCCCCTTGAAGTTGCGCCGGGTGGGTGCGTCAGGGTCCTTCACACGAATACCCGTCCTGCTGCCGCGGCGGATGGCGTACATGCGGAGGCGGCCGATCTGGAGAACGTCCGGTTGCCCCTCGGCGTCCGAGCGCAGGACCCGTTCGGAAACCGGCTGGCCGCCCAGGATCACTGTCGCGCCCGGGTGGGTTCTGAGGGTCACGCGCCCGTCCTCACCCAGTACGAAGACCCCCACATCCGCCGGTGCCCCGGCGTCGGCGGGGAGTGGTATGGCGGCGTCCGGGGCGGAACCGACGCTGTTCTTGCCGGGCTCGAGCCATGCCAGGCCCACCAGCGTGAGCCAGCCGTTCTCCGAGGTGAGGCTGGCGACGCGCTGCTGGCGCCAGGCATCGACCTCCTTGACGTAGGCCGGGTCGGGAGCCGAGGTTCCGCGGCCGCAGGCGGTCGCCAGGAGAATGCCCACCACAACGAGGGGAATCAGTCGTCTCATGACGGTCTTGTACCACAGCCCCGGGGCGTCAAACCTCCTCGAGGGTGAGGAGTCCGCGCCGGCAGAGGCTCTCCACCGCGGAGGCGGCTGCAGAGTCCGGCGCCGCGACCCACTCCATGAGCTCGCTCAGGGTCGCGGCTCGTAACGCCCGGCTCAGGACCTCGCTCTCCAAGGGGTCGAGGTCGCCGGCGACGAGCCCGTTCACCGGGTTCACCCGCACGGTGGCGGCGAGCGAGGGGAGGCGGCTGAGCACCCCCTGCAGGCGGAATGCCTCGTCGAGAGCGTCGTTCACGAGGCTCTCCAGGTTGCCGTGGATGGTGCGACCACCGGCCGGGGCGTCGAGGCGAACCACGAAGCGGTCGCCGGTGTGCGTGGCCACCCGGTTGAATGCCTTGCATCCCCGCGCGGTGCCCCACCAGGCGTCCACGAGCTCCCCCTCCTCGAAGCGCACACCTGCGCCTTCGGCCACCGCCAGGACGAGCCGTCCGCTGAGGCGGTGGGAGGCTACCGCCTGGAGCAGCTCCCCCGGGGGCTGGCTGGCGAGATCGCCGTAGGCAGCGTCGAGGTAGTCGTTAGCTTCGCAGCCCGTGGCCCGGGCGAAGAGGGCGAGACGGACTGCCTCACCCAGGTGCTGGGGGGTGAGCCGATCACCGCCGAGAGCGAAGAGACCGGCTCGACGCCGGATCGGGCGCGGCGCCCCAGGCGCGAAGAACGCCAGGGTCCACGTTCTGTGGCGTCCGCTCTCGGGGCAGTGCAGGCGGCCGAGGAGCCGGTCGAGATCGAGGTCGGGGAGATTGGCCTCCACCACGACGAAGGTCGGCGCCAAGCCGGCGGCGAAGCGCTCGACCTCGGCGCCGTCCATCGCCGTCACGACCTCGAGCCCGGCGGTCGCCAAGACGCGCGCCAGCTTCTCCCGCTGCTCCGCGGGAGCCACGGCTAGCACGACGGAGGGTGTGGTGTTGGGCAGGGTCGTACCTCCTGGCTCACAGCGGCTCAGCAGCATCGTCGAGTGGTTATACGGTGAGAAGAAGCAGAGCAGGCAACTGCCCTCCTCGCGAACACCATGATAGCCCCTCCCCACCAACCGGGGAAGGCGGGCCTGCGCGCTTCGCGCCGGGAGAAACCTCAGGTCGATGCCCGGGCGATCGTTGAATGTCTCTCCCGGCCAGCCGCAACCCTTGCCGGCGCCACCGCGTACCTAGGGATGACGGATGGCGAGCGCGCGACACCTCTTCGGCCGCATGCGGCGGTTTGCCCGGGAGTACACCGACGGTGTGCGAGCCGAGGACCTCCGGCGGCTGTTCGACCGCGACGCCGCTGAGGCCTACCGTGTCCTCACCCGCGGCCGACCGGTCGAGCCTGAGCCCCGGGGGCGGCTACGCCGCCTGGTTCACCGGGGGCGGATCTTCTTCCTCGGACTCTCCTACACACTGAGTCCGGTTCGGCGGCTGGTGTTCGCAGCGGCCATGGTGGCGGCGGTGCTGGGCTTCGCCGAGGTACGTTTCACCAACGTCAGCAACAACGTGACGGTGGAGGGCAGCCGCCTCTTCTTCGCGGTCAGCGTGGCCGCACTGGTGTTCCTCCTCACTCTCGAGCTCGTGGACCGCGTGAGGGTGCGCGACGAGCTCGAGCTGGCGCGTGACCTCCAGCGCCAGCTCCTGCCCGAGGCTGCGCCGCCGCTCGCGGGCTACGCGTTCGCCAGCTCCTACCGCACCGCCAATGAGGTGGGTGGCGACTACTACGACTTTGTACCCCTGGCCGACGGCCGGCTGGCGCTGGTGGCTGGGGATGCCTCCGGGCATGGCATGGCCGCCGGCCTGGTGATGGCCATCGCCAACGCCACTCTCAAGCTGGCCCTCGACCTCGACCCGGACCCGCTGGCGGTGTCGCGGCTGGTGAACCGCGCAGTCTGGCGCACCGGCGGCACCCGCGCCTTCATGACCCTCTTCTGCGGTCTCCTGGACCCAGACTCGGGCCGCCTCGACTTCGTCAACGCCGGCCATCCCTATCCGCTTCTGCGGGGCCCGGACGGGAGCGTCACCGAGTTGGGCAACGGCTGCGTTCCCCTCGGTCTGCGCGAGGACCCGCCGCTGGCGGCGCACCGGGCGCAGCTCGACCCCGGATCGGTGCTCCTGCTCTACTCCGATGGGCTTCCCGAGGCGGTGGACCGGGAGGGTCGCGCCTTCGGCTTCGAACGGGTGGCGGAGCTCCTCGCTCCGGGCGGGAGTGCGAGACAGGTCCACGAGCGGATGCTGGTGGCGCTCAAGGGCTTCATCGGGGCCGAGCCTCTCGCCGACGACGTCAGCCTGGTGGCGGTGGAGCGGTGCGCGATCGTGCCGCCGCTGCCGCAGGACGCCTGACCCGTCCGGCGGGCCCGCCCGCTTTGCGAGCCGCCCCGGTTCGTCGGTTGTCACGTTTTGCATGTCTGGTCAGCAGATGTCCGCCAGCGCCCCGGTGACGTCGGAGGCAAGGTCTTCGGGATCCTCGATCCCCACCGAGAGGCGGACCAGGCCGTCGTCGATACCGAGCCGGGCGCGCTCCACGGGGGGCACCGCCGCGTGGGTCATGGTGGCGGGGTGGCACACCAGCGACTCCACGCCGCCCAGCGACTCGGCCAGGGTGAAGACCTCGACGGCATCGCAGAACTCCCGCGCCCGCTCGATGCTGCCCAGGTCGAAGGCGATCATCGCGCCGAAACCCAGCTGCTGGCGGACGGCGAGCTCGTGCTGGGGGTGGACCGTGAGCCCCGGGTAATACACACGCTCCACCGCGGGGTGCGTGGACAGCAGGGTGGCGAGGCGCCCACCGCCGCGCTCGTGGGCGGCCATCCGCACCGCTAGCGTGCGCAGCCCGCGCAGCACCAGGTAGGCGTCGAACGGTCCCATCACCGCGCCGGCGTTGTTCTGCACGGTGTGGATGCGCTCGCCCAGCCCGGCGTCGGCGGCGACCAACACGCCGCCCACCGCGTCGGAGTGGCCGTTGAGGTACTTGGTGGTCGAGTGCACCACCAGGTCGGCGCCCAGCTCCAGCGGCCGCTGCAGAATCGGCGTAAGGAAGGTGTTGTCCACGACCAGGAGAGCGCCGCGGGCGCGGGCCACCTCTGCGGCGGCCGCGAGGTCGGCGAGGTGCATCAGCGGGTTGGTGGGCGTCTCCACGAACAGCGCTCGGGTGCGCGCGGTGCATGCCGCCGCCAGGGCGGCTGGGTCGGCGGTGTCGGCGAAGCTGAACTCGAGGGCGTGGCGCCGGCTGATGGTGGTGAAGAGGCGGTAGGTGCCGCCGTAGAGGTTGTCGCCGGCGACCACGTGATCACCGGGCTCGAGCAGGTCCATCACCGCGTCGATGGCGGCGAGGCCCGAGGCGAAGGCGGCGGCGTCGGCGCCTCCTTCCAGGTCCGCCACGGCGCGCTCCAGGGCGCTGCGGGTGGGGTTGGCGGTACGCGAGTACTCCCAGCCGCGGTGCTCGCCGAAGCGGCGGTAGGCGTAGGTGGAGGTGGCGTAGATGGGGACGTTCACGGCGCCGGTGGGGTCCTCGTCGGGGCTCCAGCCAGCGTGGACGCAGCGGGTGGGCAGCTTCATTCGGTGGCCTCCGGGAACAGGTCGAAGATCCCCTTGGAGAGGTAGCGCTCGGCGCTGTCAGGGATGAGGGTGACGACGCGGCGGTGGCTGCCGAGGCGACGCGCCACCTGCAGGGCGGCCCACACGTTGGCGCCGCCCGAGGAGCCGGCGAGGACGCCGCACTGGGTGGCGAGGGCGCGCACGGTGGCGAAGGCCTCGCGGTCGGGTACGGTCACGACCTCGTCGATGAGGTCGGTGTCGAGCACCGGTTGGAGGCAGTCCATGCCGATACCCTCGGTCTCGTGGGGCCCGGGCTCACCGCCGCCGATCACCGAGCCCACCGGCTCCACCGCCACCGCGTGCAGGGCAGGGATCCGGCTCTTGAGGAAGCCGACGGTGCCAGTGAAGGTTCCGCCGGATCCGCACCCGACGGCCACGGCGTCGAGGCACCCGTCCATCTGGGCGAGGATCTCGGGGCCGGTGGTTGCCTCGTGAGCCGCGGGGTTGGCGGAGTTGGCGAACTGATCGACGTAGGCGGCGCCGGGGGTGGCCGCGGCGACGGCGGCGGCACGCAGCTGGGCGCCCTCCATGCCGTCGGCGGTGGGGGTCGTGATGAGCTCGGCGCCGAGGGCGCGCATGACGCGCTGCTTCTCCTGTGAGTACTTCTCGGGGACCACCAGGACAACCCGGTAACCGAGCTGGCCTCCGGCGAGAGCGAGGGCGACGCCGGTGTTGCCGGCGGTGGCCTCCACTACGGTGCCGCCGGGGCGCAGGTGGCCTGCTTCCTCGGCCGCACGGATCAGCGCCACGCCGATGCGGTCCTTCACCGACAGGCCGGGCGCGAAATACTCCAGCTTGGCCCACAACTCGCCGCCGTCGGGCTCCTCCAGCTGTCTCAGGCGGAGCATCGGGGTCTCCCCGATAAGCTCCAGGATCGACTTCACGGTCCGCATTGGCTCGCTCCCCAGAGGGCTCCGGCGCGCCGGGCCCGGTAATCATACAAGGTCTCACTACCGTTCACGAGGAGGTTCGCTACGGCGGGGCTTGCCGGACCTCGTGTTCTCCCCCGAGTGCTCGCGCGCGGGTGAGCGGGTGAGGTGGCAGAGCACGCTGACAGAGGTCGTCTGCGGGCTAAGCCTCCGGTCAAGCGGCCCAGAGCAGCGCTGTGGCAGAATGTTGAGCAGAACATGACAATCGTCGGAAGGACCTTTCGCAACATCCGGATCGTTGCTCCGTTGGGTCGAGGCGGCATGGGCGAGGTGTACGAAGGCATCGACGAGACGCTCGGGCGAAGGGTCGCAGTCAAGGTGATGCGGGACGAGCGCCGCCTCGATCGAACCTCTAAACGCCGTTTCCTGCGCGAGGCAAGGATCCTCTCGCGGATCGAGTATCCGACGATCTGCCGCGTCTACGACTTCATCGAGCAGGACGACATCGACCTCCTGGTGATGGAGCGAATCGAAGGTGTGACGTTGTCGCAAGCGATCGCGAAGGGGCTTTCAGAGACCCAACGGCGCCGGATTGCGGACGGAGTGGCTGCGGCTCTCGCCGCTGCTCATCGCCTGGGTGTCATCCACCGTGATCTCAAGCCCGAGAACATCATGGTCACCGATGATGACGACGTGAAGGTGCTCGACTTCGGCCTCGCCCGCAGCGAGGCGGCGGCAGCTGACGCCGACGGCTCCAGCGCCGCCGCATCCGGCGATCACCCGCCGGCACCCGCCGGTGCTACGGCCACTACATATGCCGGCTACCTCATGGGCACGCCGTCGTTCATGAGCCCTGAGCAGGCCCGCGGGGGTCTCGCCACCGCCGCCAGCGACATGTACGCGTTCGGCTTGGTGCTCCAGCAGCTCTTCACTGGCCGACCCCCTTTCGAGCCCGGGTTGCCCGTCGAGCTACTGCTCCGCAAGGCCAAGTGGGGCGACACCGAGCCGATGATCGGCGTGGACCGCGAGGTTGCCGGCCTGATCGAGGCCCTCGAAGGGTTGACTCCCGAGCTGCGTCCGAGCGCGAGCGAGACGGTCACCAGGCTGCGGTGGATCTGGGACCGGCCGCGACGACGATTCCGCCACGCGGCGGTCACGGCTGTCGCGGTCTCGCTGATCGTGGGCGCCGTCGCCTCGGCCGTCGGCCTGCTCCACGCGCGACGCGCCCAGCGGCGGTCCGAAGCCTCCGAGCAGAAGGCACTCGCGGCGCTGGCGGAGGCCGAGGCCGCACGCAGCTTCCTCACCGGGATGCTGGCGGCAGCCGATCCTCGCCGGGAGGGCCGCGACGTCCGGGTGGTCGACCTCCTCGACCAGGCCACGGCGACGGTCGACGAGCGCTTCGCCGGCCAGCCGCGACAGATGGCCGCGGTGCTCGACACGCTGGGCGCCACCTACCACGCCCTCGGCCAGCTCGAGCAGGCCGAGCCGCTCCTCGTCCGCGCGGTGGAGCTGCGAACCGAGGCACTGGGAGGCGACGACCCCGCGACGCTCACCAGCCGTCACCGGCTCGGCCGCGTCATGAACGATGAAGCGCGATTCGAGGAGGCCGAGCCCCTGCTCCGGGAGGTCCATACACTGCGATCGAGGGTCCTCGGGGACCATCATCCCGACACCCTCGGTACGGCAATCGAGATCGGCGTCCTGCTGCGGCGGGTGAGGCGCTTCGAGGAGGCCAAGGCGGTACTCGCCGACGCGCTCCAGCGGAGCCAGGAGTCCCTCGGCGACAACAGTCCAGTGACCCTGAAGTGCCGCCACCAGCTCGGTCGGGTGCTGGCAGCCCTCGGGGATCGCGCCAGCGAGGCCCTCCTCCGGGAGGCCCTCGACGGATGGACGACGCTGCAGGGGACGACCGGCCCGGATACTCTTGCTACCCTCCACAGCTTGGCTGTGACGATGTCGTGGCAGGGCCGTGACGACGAGGCGGTTGCCCTGTACCGGGAGGTCTACCGAGGCTCGGTGGAGGCGCTCGGGCCCGAGCACCCGGCAGCCTTCGACGCCGCCGCCAATCTCGCCGCGTCACTGGCTCGGCAGGGGCAGTTTGCCGAAGCCGAAAGGCTGCTTCGGATGGCTGTCGAGGGCCAGCGGCGCGTCTCGGGTGACAGCCATCCTGCGACCCTGCAGGCCATGCGAAACCTGGCGTGGGTCCTGTTACAGACGGGGCGGACCGGCGAGGCAACCAAGCTCTACCGGCGCCGATGGGAGGTGACTGAGCGCGACCTCGGGCCGGAGCACCGGATCACTCTCGAGACCATGAGCGGCTACGCCTCGGTCATCGTCGACCTCGGCCGCCTGGACGAGGCCGAGACCCTGTACCGCCGCGCCCTGGAGGCCCGCCGGAGGCTGTTCGGTCCTGACCACCCATCGGTGGCGCGCTCGGTCCGCGACCTCGCTGCGGTCCTCCGTCGGCAGGGCCGGGAGGGTGAGGCGGCCAAGCTGACCGGCGCCACAGCGGTGCCGGGCGCGTCGAAGTGATGGGGCAGGCGAAAGAGGGGATCAGCCGAGGTGGCCGGCGGGCTCCTGTGGCATCGGGCCACGCTCGGATGATCTTGCTTCCCATGACGCATCGTGCGCGTTCCATGGTCTGGTTGCGGAGGCTCGGGACGTGAGTGGTACAGGCGAGCGCCCGGGGTCGGCGTGGGGGTGCCTGAATGCCGCCGCTGCCCGCCCGGTCGGCGTCCGGTTACTGAGATAATGCCCGGGGAGGTGGGCATGTCGGGAGGCAACCAGCGCCGCGACGTCGTCGTGGTGGGAGGCGGAATCGTCGGAGTGGCGACGGCGCGGGCCCTCCTCGAGGAGCGCCGCCTGCGCCTCGTGGTAGTGGAGGCCGAGCGCCGGCTCGCCGCCCATCAGACCGGCAACAACAGCGGAGTGGTCCACTCGGGGCTCTACTACCGGCCCGGGTCCGCCAAGGCGCGGACCTGCGTGGAGGGGCGCCGGGCGCTGGAGCGCTACTGCCAGGAGCGCGGCCTGCCCTGGGAGCGTTGCGGCAAGGTGGTGGTGGCCACGACTCCTGAACAGGAGCCCGCCCTCGCCGAGCTGGAGCGCCGCGGCCGCGCCAACGGACTGGATGGCATCCGGCGCCTTGACGCGAGCGGAGTCGAGGAGCTCGAGCCGCACGTCCGCGGCGTGGCCGGGCTGCACGTCCCCGAGACCGGCATCGTGGACTACGTGCGGGTGACCGAGGCGTTTGCCGACGATGTCCGCGCCGCGGGCGGGGAGGTGCACACCTCGGCGCAGGTGCGCGGCATCAGGCGCCACCCGGACGGGCTCACGGTCGAGACCTCGGAGGGTGAGCTCGGCTGCCGCTTCCTGGTCAACTGTGCCGGTCTCGAGAGCGACCGGGTCGCCCGTCTCGCCGGGGTCGACCCGGGTGTGCACATCGTGCCGTTCCGAGGCGAGTACTACGACCTGGTGGAGAGCAGCCGCGACCTCGTGCGCAACCTGGTGTACCCGGTGCCCGACCCTTCCTTCCCGTTCTTGGGCGTCCATTTCACGAGGCGGGTGGACGGCAGTGTCGAGGCGGGTCCCAACGCGGTGCTGGCCCTCGCCCGCGAGGGCTATGGGCGCTTCAGCTTCTCCCTGCGCGATGCATGGGCCACCTTCTCGTTTCCGGGATTCTGGCGCCTGGCCGGGCGCTACTGGCGCACGGGTATGGCCGAGCAGTGGCGTTCCCTGTCCAAGCGGGCGTTCGTCCGCTCGCTCGCCGCGCTGGTGCCCGAGATCAGCGCCGGGGATGTGTGCCGGGGAGGCGCGGGGGTCCGCGCCCAGGCGCTCGCCCGCGACGGCGCCCTCCTCGACGACTTCCACATCGTGCGCGCCGAGGGGATGGTGCACGTGCTCAACGCACCTTCGCCCGCGGCCACCGCCTCGTTGGCCATAGGAGCCGAGATCGCGCGCACCGCCCTCGAGCAGATTGGTTGAGTGGCGCGAGCCGAGATCCGTCGTCGTGGCACGTGCAATGGCGGCCGTGGGGGCCGCGCGCCCGGGCAGGAGGCCCGGGACACGCGGAGCGGGCGGTGCGGGCTGGACCACCGCGACGCGACAGAGCACCGCTCGGTGCGGCGCGAAGGCTCTCGTGTCCTGTTTGGAAAATCCCAAGGGCCCTTTGCTTGTCAGCGCAACCCCTGGCGGCGTTGCTCCTCCTCGAAGTAGCGTTGCTACGACTTCGTCGTCGCGCCTTGCTAGGAACCACGCTGGCTGCGCGAATAGCACAGAGGACTTCCCAAACAGGGCACTAGTCGAGGGCGCGCTTCATGGCCTGCTCGAGGGCGGGGACGCGGAACTGGTAGCCGGCGGCCTCGAGGGCCGCCGGCCGGGCCCTGGTGCTGGCAAGGAGCATCTCGCCGGCCATCTCGCCGAGGGCGAGCCGGGCGGCGGCTGCCGGCAGCGGGATGACCGCCGGGCGGCGCAGGACGGCGCCCAGGGTCGTGACGAAGTCACGGCAGCGGCTCTCCTTCGGTGACACCACATTCACCGGCCCTGTCAGAGCGGGCTCTTCAAGAGCGAGGCGCACGGCGCCGAGAACGTCCTCCATCGCTACCCACGACCACCACTGGCGGCCGTTGCCGATGGGTCCGCCGAGACCCAGCTTGAAGATCGGTGTCATGGTGCCCAGCGCGCCTCCCCGTCCCACCACGATACCGAGGCGGAGGAGCACAACGCGGGCGCCGGCATCGGCAGCGAGCCGGGCCTCGGCTTCCCAGTCCTTGGCCAGCTGAGCGAGAAAGCCGTTACCGGGACCTGCTGACTCGTCGACCGGTTCGTCGCCGCGGTCGCCGTAGTACCCCACCGCCGAGGCGCTGATGAGCAGAGGGGGGCGCGGGTCGGCGGCCGCGAGGGCCGTGACCAGCGTGCGAGTGGATTCGATCCGGCTTGCGCGGAGCTCGTCCTTGAACGTGTGAGTCCATCGGCGATCGCTGAGGCCTCGCCCGTTGAGGTTCACCACGGCGTCGGCTCCGGCCAGTGCCGCCGGGTCGAGCTCGCCGTTGGCCGGTTGCCACGCCACGGCATCCGGCGCCTGGGCGGCGGAGTCGCCGCGGATCAGCCGCCGCACCTCGTGACCGAGGCTGCGAAGAAACGGAACCAGGTGCCCCCCGACGAGGCCTCCGGAGCCACTGATGACGATCTGCATCATCATCACGCTACCACAGGAAAAAATGTGGTCGGAGCGATTGAGTATTGGCGCTCAAGAACCCATGTTTGGATCATGAGCCACGCCACGAGGCGACCGCTGCGGGTTCTGGAGGTCGAGGCTACAAGCCGATGTACACGGTGCTGTGCCGTCTGTGCGCGCTCGGTGCTGGCCGGCAGGTGGCGGGGTGGCGACCTGTCGTGGGGCTTGTGGGAGCGCCTGAAGCGACACCTGGACCTGGTCGAGCAGCTCGAGCTGCGTGGCTGGGGCGAGCCGCTGCTTCACCCCGAGCTACGCGCCATGGTGGAGGACGCCCGCGCCGCCGGCTGCGCGGTGAGCGTCGCCACCAATGGAGACCTGATGGATGCGGCCGCAGACTGGATCGTCGCCGCGGGGGTGACCCGGGTCTCGCTCACCGTGGCGGGCGGCGCCGTCCGCCACGCCGGCCTGCGCGGCGGTCTCACGGTCGACGGTGTGTGGCGGGCTGTGGCACGTCTGACCGAGGCGAGGGGGCGGCGCCACCTCCCCCGGGTGGAGGTGCTCTACCTCCTCACCGCGGACAACGCCCACGATCTCCCCGGCGCCATCGACCGGGCGGCCGCGGCGGGAGCGGACGGTGTGAGGGTGGGACACCTGGACTGCACGCCGAGCTTCGGGTTGTTGGAGGAGGCCGCCCATTTCGGTACCGAGCTGCGGCCGGGAATCGCTGAGGAGCTCGGCGTGGCGCTGAGCGTGGCGCGGTCGGCGGGGATCGACTGCTCCCTGCCGCCGCGCGGGGGTGATCGACTCACCGCATGTGCCCGCAATCCCCTGCTCTCGCTCTTCGTCGGTTGGGACGGGCGGATCGGGCCCTGCTCGTACCTGATGATCCCCATCGAGGGGCAGATTCCCCGGTGCACCTTCGGCGAGGCCACGGCGGTGGAGCCGGTCGTGTTCGGGACCCTGGAAGCGGACGACGTGAAGGACGTCATCGCGGGTGCGAGGCGGACGCGCTTCATCCATGCATTTGCCAGCCGCGCCGCCGCCGAGCGGGCCGCCCAGGCCGCGGGCCGGTGGGACCCGCATTCAGGCGGTCCCGACGGTGCTGAGCTGCCGCCCCTGCCGGCGGAGTGCGTGTCGTGCCACAAGGCGCTGGGCTGGTAGACGCCCCCCGGTTCGGGAGCTCGAGCGCACCGACGTTCGTGGCCGGGACTTTGTGGCCCCGTAGGTGGTCGCGGTCAGCCACGGCAGGGCGAGCCCCCGGCAAGGCTCGTTCGGAGCCGCCACCCAGGCGCGACCAGTCGCGGCCCGAGCGCTCACTCGTCGGGCCTCGGGATCCTCGGGTACTAGTGTCCTGTTTGGAAAATCCCAATGGACTATTCGCTTGTCATCGCGGCCCCTGGCTGCGTTGCTCCTCCTCGAAGTAGCGTTGCTACGACTTCGTCGTCGCGCCTTGCCAGGGAACACGCTGGCTGCGCGACTAGCACATAGGACTTCCCAAACAGGACACTAGAGCCAGCCCTGCAGGTTGTCGGCGATGAGGTCGACGAGGGCCTCGACGTGATCGGGGAGGTCATTGAGGGCGGAGATATAGCGGAAGTCTGAGCCGCCCGCGTGCTCGAAGATCTCGCGGTCGGTGATGGCGATCTCCTCGAGGGTCTCTAGGCAGTCGGCCGAGAAGCCGGGACACATCACGTGCACGCCGCGTACACCTGCCTTTCCCCACTCCTCGAGAGTGACGTCGGTGTACGGCTGCAGCCACTCCTCGCGGCCGAAGCGAGACTGGAAGGTCATCACCCAGCGGTCGTCGGGGAGGGCGAGCGCCTCCGCGAGCAATCGCGCCGTCGACCGGCACTGCTCGGGGTAGGGGTCGCCGGCGTCGGCATACCGCTTGGGAACGCCGTGAAACGACATCATCAGGCGCGACGGCTCGCCGACCTCGGCCCAGAAATTCCGCACGCTTGCCGCCAGCGCTGCGATGTACCCGGGGTGATCGTGGTAGCTCCCGATGGTGCGCAGCTCCGGAACCCAGCGCCAGCGCATGAGCTCCGCGGCGACGCCGTCGAAGGTCGAGCCCACGGTGGCTGCGGAGTACTGGGGGTACAGGGGGAGCACGAGAATCCGCCGACAGCCCTGGCGGCGCAGCTCGCCGAGGCCCTCCCGCAGGGAGGGCCTGCCGTAGCGCATCGCCGCCACGACCGGCAGCTTGAGCCCGGTGCGGCGCTCGAGCCGCCGGGCCACGGCAGTAGCCTGGCGAAGGGTCGTGCTCAGCAGAGGGGAGCCCTCCGGCGACCAGATGTTGGCGTAGAGGCGGGCCGAGCGTGGCGAGCGGAAGGGCACGATCACGAGGTTGAGCACCGCCCACCAAACGGCGCGCGGCGCCTCGACCACGCGAGGATCTCCGAGGAACTCGCGCAGGTAGGGTCGGAGGCCCCGGGCGGTCGGCTCCTCGGGGGTGCCGAGATTGGTGAGCAGCACACCGAGTCGCGGCGCGGGAGTCGGCGGAGTCGGCTCGGGACCGTAGCTCATGCTCGGGTGCCTTCCGTGGCGGCCCAGGCGGGCGAAGGCTGCCGTGCGCTACTACTGCGCGGTTGCCTCGTCGGTGAAGTCGTCGGGGTTGAAGTCCGCCTCGGGGGGCAGCTTGGCGAGCTCCCGCTTGACCATGTTCTGGTGGTCGATCTCCTCGCTGCGAAGCTCCTCGAAGAGCTCGCGCACCGACGCGTCGGCGATGTGCTCGAGCGCCTTGTCGAAGAAGTCGTACGCCTTGACCTCCGACTGCAGTGCGACGAGAAGCGAGTCCTTGGCCGACATGAACGCCCGCGCCTTGTCGTACTGCGGGGCCTCCACGTCGTACAGCGCGGAGCTGTCGACGTGGCTCTCGGCGGCGCCGAAGAGCTCGGTGCGGCGCGCCCTGAGCTCTTCGCCGTGACGGTGCTCGTTGCGGGCCATGAATCGGAAGAACTGGGCGGCCTCGGGAGTGTGGTGGAGCTCCATCTGTGATGTGAACTCCTGGTAGCGCTCCTCGGCCTCATCCTCCACGAGGATGGCGAAGTCGAGGGCGTCCTGCAGCGTGAGGTTGGCGAAGTCGATGGCGGTGCTCATTTTTCTCCTCCGATCAGGGGCCGGGATCGGGCCCGGTGGACACTCTGCCCGTCGCGACCGGGCCTGTCAAGCAACCCTCATCTGAAACGACGACGGGCGCGGGAGGCTTCCCACACCCGCCCGGCCACCCAGCCCAGGACCGTGAAGAGAAGGATGGCGCCGGTATGCCACACCAGCACGTGGTGGAGGTTGGAAATGGGGCAGAGGAGGTGGTCGACGGCATCGGCGGTGAGGCCGGCGCCGGCACCGCCCAGCAGGCCGGCCATGGCCGGATGCACCGGGAGGGCGCGCAGCACCAGCCACGCTGTCAGTGCGAAGGCCGGGAGGGCGAGCAGGCTCTCGTGGCGCAGGCAACCGAAGCCGGCGGCTGCGGCCATCTGCTCGAGCGGGAGCCCCGGGCTGTACATCCACGTCACTGCCGCCACCAGGACCTGGAGGAGCATCGCGGTGGCGATGGCGATCAGCACCCAGCTTCGGGGTAGCGCCGATCCGGGCACCGCCTCGCGCAGGGCGAGCCCCACCAGAAGCACTCCCGTCATGAGCTCGAGCATCGCCGCCCCCCAGCTCACCCACATGGGCAGGTGGTGGAGGTCGGTGCGCAGGTGGGAGGTCAGCACCGTCGTGGCCAGCACCAGGGTGGCGAGCCCGGCAACTACCAGGGCTCGGCGCCATGCCGGCGCCAGCGGCCTCACCGGTCGGTGGTCCTGCTCCACGGCCTCGCGCACACGGGGGGGCAGGGGTGTGCCCGTCATCGGTTCACACCCTCGTCTGCAAGCTCCTCACGCAGGGTCTTGAGCGCGCGGTGGGCGCGCACCTTGGCGGCTCCAGGCGAGATTCCCATCACGTGCCCGACCTCCTTGAAGCTGAGGCCGAGGAGGTGGTGGAGGCTCACCACCTCGCGGGCCTCCTGCGGGAGACGGCTCAGCAAGCGCTCCACGGTCGCGCGGTCCGCCAGCCCTTCGATGTCCGGCGGCATCGGGACCTCCGGGAGTTCGTCGATGGGCGGCGACTCCTTCCGGCGCCGCTGCGAGCGCAGGTACATGAGGGCGACGTGCCGAGTGACCGCGTAGATCCAGGGCTTGAGCGGACGCGGAGGAATGTAGGTATGCCGCGCACGGTGCACCTGGAGAAAGGTCTCCTGGAGTAGGTCGTCGGCGACCGCGGCGTTGCGAACGAAGGTCATGAGGTAGCGCAGCAGAGGCTTCTCGAGTGCCCGGTAGAGTGATGAGAAGTCGTCCATGGAGCCGGCCTGGTAGCCGACCATCCATTGGACGAGCTTCTCCTCCTCGGGTCTCAGGTCACCCACCAACCCTCCCTATGCCGAGTGGGTCATGGTTGTTACGACGCAACCACCGGTCGCCGCAGGTTCATTCTCGCACGATCGGTCGCACCCCGCGGCTACGCGAAGGGTCTGTCCCGCCGACGAGGGAATCGTCGATGTGGAGCAGTGTTCCGGTTTGGATCACGTGCCTCTATTGAATTGTTTCATAACGCTACACTGTGGGCAGGTTTGAGGGTGTTTTGGAGCTCGAGAGCCTGGCATGCGGCTTGCGCTTACCCGGAGCGAGAGTGAACGGAGGCAGCCATGAAGAAGCTCCTGATCATCGCCCTGGTCCCTGCCCTTTTCGGATGTGCGTCGGCGCGCTCGCCGTGGAGCAGCGCGGGTGCGGCGACGGTGGTGACGGCGGTGACGTTTCCTGCGGCCGCGCCGTTCGTGGCGCTGGCCGCGGGGGTGACGGCGGCGTCGTATGCGGGGCGGGGGATGACGAGCCGGCACGACGTGGCCTGGGGCTCGTGGCTTCGGCACAAGTACGGTGCGGTCATGGTGCAGGGTCAGCGGCTGGACGGGCAGGACCTGAATCAGCTTGTGCGGATCGCGGCGCTGTACCGGGTGCCGCGGGAGCAGCGGCTGGAGTGGGCGTGGGTGAAGTACGCCGAGGCGCAGCGCGACCCGGTGACGGGGCGGGTGCCGAGCCAGGGGCTGGAGGACAGGCAGGCCTACGCGCGGCTCGCGGCGGGCTTCGGGTACGAAGGAGTGGAGGCGGGCACGGTGGCGCCGCCGCTCGAGCAGGTGCCGACCCCGCAGCAGGTGGACGAGGCAGTGCAGCGCATCGCCGAGCACGTGGTGTCCCGACACCCGGCGGGCCTCTCCAACTAGAACGAGTATGAGACGAGGCGCGGCGCCTCGCGAGCGCCCCGTCCGGATGGTCCGGGCGGGGCGCGATTCTCCCCCCTTCTCCCGGTCCCTGGGCAAGAAGGACGAAGAGAGAGTCTGAGAGCTCGGCGGAACGGGTGGCCGTGGGCCGTGACCCTCTCGGCCTCCCGTCCGTTGTCCGCTTTCGGCGGATGCGGGAGAGGGGGCCTGCTGGCCCCTGTTCCGCTGCTTCTCCTCCCTTTCCATCTTCACCCTTGAGCCAGGCGGTTCGTTTCGCTCCGCGCTCCTGCTACGCTGAGGTATGGCCGCCACGCCGCACGGTGACGAGCTCCTGGTGCTCGAGCGCGAGGAGGCGGTGGATCGTCATTTCGACGAGCACAACCTCAAGCTTCTGCGCAGACTTCTCGTGGGGTTCGCCATTGTGGCGGTCGTCTACACCATTCCCCTCCTCGTGGAGCGGAGCTGGCTGCTGGGGGCTGTCGCCTTCGCTGACGCCGTGGCGTTGGTCGCGGTTCGCCGCCGCGTCGCGGGAGAGCCTCGCGCCGGTGTTCGCGCCGTCCTCGTGGCGGTGACGGTGGGGCAGATGGTCGTGCTCCTGGTCCTGAGCGGGGGCACCTTCGCGGGCTTCGGCCCGTGGCCGTGGATCTTCGTCTTCTTCCCCCTCGGATTCCGCTTCCGGTTGCCTGAGTACCTCGCCATGCTCGCGGGGTTCGTGCTGCTGGTCGGCGCCAGCCTCGTTGTCTCCGCGGGCGCGGCCGTCGGTCTGGCTGAGCTCCCCTCGGCGCTCGAGAGCGGCACTCTCTTCGGGTACGTCTTCCTCGAGGCCTGGGTGTTGGCGCTGGCACTGTGGGTGACCGGCCGTCGCCGTCGGGAGTTCCTGGGCTGGTGGGAACGCGAGGTGGCGAGGCATCGTGACCGCCTGCGTATGAAGGAGGAGCTCGAGCTGGCCCGCGAGGTTCAGCTGGGTATGCTGCCGCGCAGCAGACCCGAGGTGGACTGGCTGGACGTCGCCAGCCTCTCGCTCCCGGCCACCGAGGTGGGCGGCGACTACTACGACTACTTCCAGCTGTCGCCCGAGCGTCTCGGAATCGTCGTGGCCGACGTGGCGGGCCACGGGGTGGCCAGCGGGCTGGTACTCTCGGGGGTGCGCTCGGGGCTCAACCTGCTGGAGGGTCACATGGACGAGCCGGTGGAGGTGCTCGGGCGTCTGCACAGGATGCTGCGCCGGACCGACAACCGGCGGATGATCGTGACCCTGGTCCTGGCAGTTCTCGACGGCCGCGAGCTCAGCCTCACCGTGGCCTCGGCGGGTCACCCTCCCATCGTGCGGCGCAGCGCTGTCGGAGAGGTGCAGGAGCTGCTCCTCCCGGCGCCCCCGCTGGGCGCCCTTGTCGAGCCTGGCTACGGGTGCGCCCGGGTAGCGTTGACCCCCGGCGATCTCGTGCTCCTGTACAGCGATGGGCTCACCGAGACCTGCAACCCGTCGAGTGAGCCCTACGGCAGCGAGCGCCTCACCCATTTCATTGGCACGCTCGACCCGAGCGCCACGGCCCGGGAGGCGCGCGACGCGTTGCTGCGGGAGGTCTGGGACTTCAAGGGTGAGGCCGCGCAGGTGGACGACGTCACCATGGTGGTGGTCCGGGTGCTCGAGCGGCGGGCGTGACCTGTGAGTCGGGGCCCACCCGGGCCGAGATGAGGAGGTACGGCAAATGCAGGCTGATCCGTTCGAGTTGCTCGCCCAGGAGTGCCCGGAGGTCGTCGCCTCCCTCAGCGGAACCATCGAGGCGCTGCGGGCGCTCCCCGGTCCCGACGAGAAGACCAAGCACCTGCTCATCATCGCAGCCGATACGGCGCTGCGGGGCCTGCGCGGCGTGGCCTACCACGCTCGGCTCGCCCGGGAGTGCGGGGCGAGTCGCCAGGAGGTGGTCGCGGCGGTCGTGGTCAATCTGCATCTGGCGGGCCTCGGTGCGGTTCTGGACGCGCTGCCGGTGGCGCTGGACGGCTTCCGCGCCGGGGGGCCGCCACCGGGAGCCACGGTATGAAGGGAAACCATCGGGGACTCGCGGCGTAGTCTTCGAGTGTTCCCCCCGCGTGGTGAGATTCGAGGGGTCGAGCCGCGCGGGCGGGTCGGAGGAGGTCGGACGTGCAGCACCGATACGTATCGATGGGGCCGGTCCTGGGGTTCGACCGGCGGATGTTCCTGCGTGGCTGCTCGGTGGCGGTGGGCGGGCTCGTGCTGGGAGTCCCGGCAGCCGGCGCCGACGAGGCTGCGGCAACCCCGACCGCGGCGCCGAAGGCGACACCCAAGCCGCCTGGCCGCCCCGAGACGAACATCGCCGACTTCATGAAGGTGCCGCGCGGCCCCCACGCGATCCCGGGGAAGTTCCCGGGGCGAGTGGTGGAGGTGCGGGACCCCGCATGCCTCGTGAAGGACAAGGTCGACGGTCCAGTGGTCCGACGCATGGTGGAGCGCGGCCTCACGCGGCTCACGGGGCGGAACCTGAAGGAGAGCTTCCGGCTCCTCTTCACGCCCGACGACATCGTCGGCCTCAAGGTGAACCCGGTGGGCCCGCCGCTCATGAACACGCGTCTCGAGGTCACCGAGGCGGTGGTGCAATGGCTGGTGGACGCGGGCCTTCCCAAGGGCAACATTGTCATCTGGGACCGTTTCGACACGATGCTCAAGGACGCCGGCTACACCCCCGAGCGCTTCCCAGGGGTACGCATCGAGGCGTTGCAGACCATCGACGAGGAAGGCAACCGATGGCGTGACGAGCACGGCCGCCACGTGAGCGAGGCACGCTTCGACCGTGACGCCTACTACCTGGCCAAGGGGGTCGTGGGCAAGGATGTGCGCGGCTACAAGGACGATGAGTTCTACCTCAACCAGCACGTCTTCAACGGCGAGTACTCGTACTTCGGCAAGCTCGTGACCAGGAAGCTCACCAAGATCGTCAACCTCCCGGTGTTCAAGAACACCGGCCACGGCATCTCGATGGCCACCAAGAACCTGGGCTACGCCGCCATCTGCAACACCGGGAGGTTGCACCAGCCGCTCTTCTTCGACGTGTGCACCGAGGTGTTGGCGGCACCCTGGGTGCGCGACCGCCTCGTGCTCAACATCACCGACGGGATCCGTGGGCAGTACGACGGCGGCCCCGGGCTCAACACCCAGTTCGTCTACCCCCACCACACGCTCTACTTCGCTACCGACCCCTTCGCTGCCGACACCATCTGCCACCACCAGCTGGTGGCCAAGCGCAAGGAGATGAAGGTGCGGGTTGACGAGCATCCGCGCTACACCGAGTACCTGCGCTACGGCCAGAGGCTCGGCCTGGGCATCGCCGATCCCGATGCCATCGAGCATGTTCGGGTGACGGCATGAGGCGCGCAGCTGCCCTCGCCGGCATCCTTCTCCTCGCCTTTGCAACGGGCTGTCCGAAGCCGCCGCCCGCGCCCGAGCCGGGTACGCGGCCGCTTCCGCCGGACGGCTTCGAGGGTTGGACGACCGCAGGGGTACCCGAGATCTTCACCGGGGCCGACCTCTACGGCCACATCGACGGCGGCGCCGAGATCTTCCTCGAGCTGGGCTTCGAGGAGCTGGCGGTGCAGGTGTACAACCGCGACGAGGAGGAGCTCACGGTCGAGCTCTACCGGATGACCGACCAGGCGGCCGCCACCGGCATCTTCCTTCTCAAGCAGGGGCGGCCGGCTGCCGACGCCGCCATACCGGCGGCAAACACGGTCAACCGGTACCAGATCCAGCTGCAGCGGGGCCCCGACTACGTTGTGTTCACCAATGCCAGCGGCAGCGAGCGGGCGGCTGCGGCGATGGCGGCCTTCGCGCGCTTCGTCGCCGAGCGGCTTCCCGAAGACAAGCCGCTTCATCTCTTCGACGTGCTGCCCACCCAGGGTCGGGTGCCGGACAGCGAGCGCATCATCCGGGGGCCGTTCACGCTTCAGGCCATCACGACCCTGGGCGATGGGGACGTGCTCGAGCTGGGCGGCGGCGTCACTGCGGTGGCGGCGGACTATGACACCGGCAAGGACAGGATGATCACACGTGTGGTTGCCGTCTACCCGAGCCCGGCCGACGCCGGGGCCGCCCTGCACAACCTCGAGGAGAATCTCGACCCCTATCTCGAGGCCGTCGCCTCGGGGGCGACGAGGCTGGTGTGGCGTGACCACTCCGGGGAGTTCGGAGAGGCGAGGCTCGACGGCAGCCGCCTCGACCTCGTGCTCAACCTCAAGGAAGAGCCGCAGGCCGACGGGCGATCCGACTGAGCACATCGCAGAACGATCGACGGCGACTCGCTCTGGCTCGTGGACGCGGCGCCGAGGCAGGAGCCGCTGCGGGGGGAGCACGCCGCGCCCGGTCTCGGTCCCGGGGGCTCGATGGTCAGAGGAGGAGGTGGCGTCGTCCGGGTCCTCGATGCGCCCGCGGTATCATCTCGCCGTGACAGCCGACGCCTTGGTCGCCTGGTTCCGCGCCCACCGCCGCGCCTTGCCGTGGCGGGCCGAGCCGCGTGACCCTTACCGGGTGCTGGTGAGCGAGCTCATGCTCCAGCAGACCCAGGTCGACCGGGTGGTGCCCTGCTTTCTCGCCTTCGTCGCGCGCTTCCCGGATCTCGAGACGCTGGCAGCTGCGGGGGAGGACGACGTCGTGACGGCCTGGTCCGGCCTGGGCTACTACCGGCGGGCGCGCCAGCTCCACCGCCTCGCCTGCGAGGTGGTCGCGGCGGGCGGCAGTCTCCCCTTCCGCGCGGCGGAGCTCGCACGGCTTCCTGGGGTCGGTGACTACACAGCCGCCGCGGTGGCGTCGCTGGCTTTCGGGGAAGCGGTCCCAGTGCTCGACGGGAATGTGCTCAGAGTGGGAGCGCGGGTGCTGGGGCTCACCGACGATCCCCGCGCCGCGGCCGGCAGGGTGGTGATCCTCGCCTGGGTCCGGTCGCTCCTCGACGGATGCCACCCAGGCGAGGTCAATGAGGCCCTGATGGAGCTGGGCGCCACGCTCTGCACCCCGGCGGCGCCGCGTTGCCTCCTGTGCCCCGTGAAAGGTCCGTGCGTGGCGCGGGCCGGAGGACGGCAGGACCAGATCCCGCCGCCGCGCCCGAGTCGGGCCGCGGAGGACCTCCGTTGGGTCGCGGCACTGGTGGTCGATCCCGAAGGACGATGGCTCCTGAGCCGAGTGGCCGAGGGGCCGATCCTGCGAGGCCTATGGCTGCCTCCGTTCGCTCCCCTGGTCGACGGCGAGAGCCCGGAGGGGGCTGCGCGCCGGCTCGTGGCCGCGGCGCATCCCGGGGAGGGTCATCAGCTGGGGGCGGTGCGGCATGCCATCACCTATCGCCGCATCACGGTGGAGCCGGTTCGCTTCGACGTGGCAGCGGCGACGCTGGACGAGCCTGGAGTTCGTTGGTTGCCGCCCTCATCGACGAGCTTCCCCACCTCGACCCTGCTCCTCAAGCTGGTCCGGACCGCGACTGAGTGAATGTTCATTCATTTTGGCTGGTATACTCTCGAGCAGGATTTTTCCGGGTCGGGTCGACCCGTTATCAGGAGGAGGCTACATGCTGCAGCACGCAACGGCCGGATCGTTCCTGGGCATCCCGGGCACCGTGTGGTTCTGGGTGCTCACCGTCATCGGTGTGGGCGCGGTCATCTACTCGCTGAGCCGGCGTTTTCAGATGCTGCGTCTTGGGCAGCCGGACGCCCGCTTCGATAACTTCGGGAAGCGGCTCAAGCACCTACTGGTGTACGCGATCGGCCAGAAGAAGATGTTCAAGGACCCGGTGGCGGGCTTCTACCACATCCTGATCTTCTACGGCTTCCTGGTGGTGAGCCTGCGCACGGTGAGCATGGTGATCGAGGGGCTCTTCCGCGGTTGGGAGCTGCCGTTCCTCGACAGCCCGGTGGGCCACGCCTACCTCTTCTCCAAGGACATCTTCGAGCTCCTCGTGCTGGTGGGGCTTGCGTTCGCCACGTATCGGCGGGCACGGCGCGAGCCGTGGCGGGTCATCCAGTCGTTCGGGGGCTGGCTGGTGATCCTCCTTATCGGTGCGCTGATGATCACCGACCTCGCCTCCGAGGGGGCCAAGATCGCCGCCGGGATGCCGGAAGCCTGGTTGCCGATCTCGACCCTCGTCGCCAAGCTGTTCAACGGGCTACCCCAGGCGACCCTGCAGCTGATCTACACCATCAGCTGGTGGCTGCACCTCGTCACCCTCTACTACTTCGCCAACGAGCTGCCGTACTCTAAGCACTTCCACGTCTACACGGCCCTCTTCAACGTCTACTTCGCGGACCAGAAGCCTGGCGGCCAGCTCTCCACCATGGATCTCGAGAACATCGACGAGAACAGCCGAATCGGTATCTCGTCGGTGACCGATTACAGCTGGAAGATGATGCTCGATATGTACACCTGCACCGAGTGCGGGCGCTGTCGGGAGTTCTGCCCTACGACGCTCACCGACAAGGCGCTGCAGCCGGTGATGTACCTCAAGATGGTGCGCGACCAGCTCTATCGCGAGCAGCCGGCGCTCCTCGCAGACCCCGGTGAGGGCGGCAACCGCTCGGAGGTGGAGCTTGTGCCCGATATCGTTGACCCGCAGGTGGTCTGGGACTGCACGACCTGCCGCTGGTGCGAGGAGGCCTGCCCACTCGACATCACCTACGTGGAGAAGCTCGTGGGCCAGCGCCGCAACCTGGTGCTGGAGAAGGCCGAGTTCCCCGAGGAGGCGCAGATCGCCTTCCGTGGCATGGAGGTCAACGGCAACCCCTGGCAGCTAGCCCAGGAGACTCGCGCCGACTGGACCAACGGGCTCGAGGTGCCGCTGGCGGCGGAGGCGGGCGGCGACTTCGACGTCCTGTTCTGGGTCGGCTGTGCGGGCTCGTACGACGACGCCGGCAAGCGGGTCTCGCAGTCGATGGTGAAGGTGCTCAGCGCCGCCGGGGTGAAGTTCGCGATCCTCGGGACGGAGGAGAGCTGCACCGGCGACTCGGCTCGACGGCTGGGCAACGAGTACCTCTTCCAGATGCTGGCGCAGCAGAACATCGAGATCCTGAACGGATACGGCGTCAAGAAGATCGTCACCAACTGCCCGCACTGCTTCAACACGTTGAAGCACGAGTACCCCGAGTTCGGCGGCCAGTACGAGGTGCTGCACGGCACCCAGCTGGTGTCGCAGCTGGTCCGCGAGGGCCGGGTCAAGCTCATGAAGTCGCTGGACCTGGACGTCGCCTACCATGACCCGTGTTACCTGGGTCGCACCAACCACGAGTTCGAGTCGCCACGCTTCCTCCTCAACGCCATCCCCGGCGTGAACGTGCGCGAGGCCGAGCTTTCGCGTGAGAAGGGCATGTGCTGCGGCGCCGGCGGCGGCCGCATGTGGCTCGAGGAGAAGACCGGCACGCGCATCAACCAGAAGCGTTACGGCCAGCTCAAGGAGACCGGGACCACCGAAATGTGCGTCGCCTGCCCCTTCTGCAACGTGATGATCGGCAACGCCCAGGGCGAGGTGGGCGACGAGGAGGCCAAGACCCACGACGTGATCGAGCTTGTGGCGAGGTCCCTCAGGTAGGCGCCCGCGCATCACACCGGGGTCCTGCCGCCGTCGGAGAGGCGCCAGCCACAGCGGCGCTTCTCCCCTTGGCGCCGCCTGCGACGTGCTGCAAGCACGCCTCGGCGGCACCGCGGTCGGATCGCCACCCTGACTGGCGTTTTCGCGGTCTCGCGGCGAACACTGGTGAGATATGCGGGTTAGGGCTTCTTGATGACGAGCTCGACGCGGTGGTGGCGTTGCTCTGGGCCGTCGCCATGGCGGTGGACGGGGCCCAGACTCTCCCGGTGGTGGAGCACCTCCCAGCCGGGGAGGAGCGTCAGGGCTTGGCCTGGCTCGAGGAAGGTCCGGTAGGCGCCGGAGGGGCTGCGGAAGGAGTACCTGTCGCACGGCTCCCACTCACGCGTGATCCGGGCGAGGGAGTCGTCGGCGGTGCCGAAAGCGGTGAGCATCAGGACGCCGCTGGGCGCCAGCCACCCGGCCGACGCCTGCATGAGGCGGGCGATGTCGCGCCGCGGGAGCAGCTGGAGCAGCCCGAAGAGGAGCACCCCGCCGAAACGCTCGGTGCCGGCGAGCGCCGCAAAGGGCCCGAGCACCGTGGTGATCGCGAGATGCTCGGCGCGCGCCGCCGAGGCGACGGTGCGAGCGGCCACCACCGACGGGTCGACGGCGACAACCGGGACACCCCGGCGGGCGAGCCAGAGGGCGTGGCGGCCCTGCCCGGCGCCCATGTCGAGGACCGCGCTGCCACGAGGAATGGCGTCGGCGAAGCCGACCAGAAGGGAGTCGGGCTGGTCGCCGAAGTAGGCCGCCGCGGTCGCGTACGAGCGGTCGAAGTCGTCCGGGTTCGGAGGGCGGCGGCGCAGCGCCGACCCCAGGCGCGCGGCCATGGGCTGTCCGGCCACCGCGGCGACGGCCGCGGCGACGAGAACGGCGGCGCACAGGAGCACGTCGATGGCGGCCGCCGACGTCGTGCCGGGCTCGGGACCGCGCCACCATGCCGGGCGCCGGGTCAGCATCCCGGCGGCCGTGTGCCACGCAGTCAGTCCGGCGAGGGGAAGCGCCACCAGCCCGAGGAGACGGAGACGATCCGAGGTCACGACACGGTCGCCCCGGGCGGAGCGGCAGAGGAGCCAGGCCGTGGCGAGGGGGGGGGCGGCCACTGCACCCAGGCTGAGCAGGAGGGGCGGTACGCGCCCGGCGAGTTGGCCCGGCAGGAAGTGGGGCCCGTACGAGAGGGCGAAGGCCCACACCCAGAATGCCATCCACGAGCCGAACGCCGTCACGGCGAGCAGCGGCGCGAGCCGAACTCCCTTCAGGTGCACGGGTCAGGTCTCCTCGTGGTCAAGTCATTGTCGCCTTGCTGTTTGTGTCGTTGTGTCACGAGAATGTAAAACCTCGTTCCAGGCATTTGACAAGACTGCGTCGCAAAGCTATTCTCGTGAAAAGCAAGAATCCTGGGGGGCGATCCTCACCGACAACCTGGCGCGAGACATGAGGAGGGCGCAGATGAAGTCGTGGATGGTGTGCGTGGTGGCGGGGGCCCTGGCTGTTCCAGCTCTCGGAATGGGAGCACGGGACAATGCGGCGAACGCGGAGCTGGCCCAACGGGCGGTGTCGAGCTCGCGGGCCTTTCTCCAGACCCACATGCGTGAGCTCAAGGCGGCGGAGGACACTGCACTCGACGTCCGCAGCGTCGTGGTCGACGAGCGTGGCGAGGCCCATGTCCGCTTCAACCAGAGCTTCCGCGGCCTGCCGGTCTTCGAGGGGCAGCTCATCACCCACGTGGACGACGCGGGCGAACGGGTGGCCAGCCTCACCGACGCCCTGCGGCCGGTGAGCGGATTGGATGTTCAGCCCTCCGTGGCCGAGGCCGATGCGGTGGCCGCAGGCCTCGCCCGGGCCGGGCTGGTGGGCGGGGCGGACGCCCGCACCAGGCTCATGGTCTTCGTGGAGCGCGGGAACGACGCGGCCCACCTCGCGTGGCGCGTCAACGTCCTGCTCGACGACGGCGCCGCCGCCCCGGCGGACTGGGTTACCTTCGTGGACGCCCACTCCGGCGCGATCCTCCTCTCCTACGACAACCTGCACACCGGCAAGGGTAACGGCCACGGCAAGCCCGGGAGCGGCGGCGGGGGCGGCACCGGCACCGCCACCATCGGCACCGGCTTCAGCCTCTACTCCGGCCAGGTCTCCTTCAGCACCGAGAACGTCAGCGGCACCTACGACATGACCGACCTGGTCCGGGGCGGCGCGCAGACCACCGACATGAAGAACCGCCAGTCCGGCGGCGGCACACTCTTCACCGACAGCGACGACATCTGGGGCGACGGTACCAACGGCGACCGCGCCACCGCCGGCGTCGACGCCGCGTTCGGCGCCGCCATGACCTTCGATTTCTACAAGAGCACCTTTGGCCGCAACGGCATCTACAACGACGGCAAGGGCGCGCTCAGCCGGGTGCACTACGGCCGGCGCTACAACAATGCGTTCTGGTCCGACTCGTGCCGGTGCATGACCTACGGCGACGGTGACGGCAGCGTGCTGTCGCCGCTGGTGTCGCTGGACGTCGCCGGCCACGAGATGACCCACGGGGTGACCGCCGCCACCGCCAACCTCACCTACAGCGGCGAGCCGGGCGGCCTCAACGAGTCGATCTCCGACATCTTCGGCACCGCGGTGGAGTTCTACGCCGCGCAGTTCTCCTCCAAGATCCCGAACTACTGGATCGGCGAGGATGTCTACACCCCCAACCGGGCGAACGACGCCCTGCGCTACATGGACGATCCCACCAAGGACGGTTACTCCATCGACAACTACAGCCAGTACTACTCGGGACTCGACGTGCACTACTCCTCGGGGCTGGCCAACAACGTGTTCTACCTGCTCGCCCACGGCGGTACGAACCGCACCTCGGGGCTGAGCGTCGGCGCCATAGGCCTCGACAAGGCCGAGCGTGTCTTCTACCGGGCGCTCACCGCCTACATGACGCCGGGGACCGACTTCGCCGGGGCCAGGGCCGCCACCGTGCAGGCCGCAACCGACCTCTACGGCTCCTCGGCGGCGAGCACCGTGGCGGCGGCGTGGGCGGCCTGCGGCGTGAGCTGAAGCACCGTATCCAGCCATTTCGAGCAGGGCGGGGACCTGTGTCCCCGCCCTGCTTTCATGTAGGACGATCGAAGACGCTCCGCCGGCCCGGCCGCGGGCTCCACCGCGGGCGTCAACGGCAGCGCGAGAACACCATCCCGCGGGTCGACGACCGGACCTGTCCCGGCGTCACGTGGCCGGCTCGGACGGGCTCAGCTCGAGAGCCCCGGGGTCTCGTCGTGATCGACCGGGAGCGTGACCTCGGCGAAGGTGAGCCCGGCAGGCGGATGCTCCGGATCGTCGAGGACTGCCTGGAGGATGGCGGCCTCGGACAGGGAGGGAGGGATGTCGTCCTGCCACACGATCCCGCACGCCCGCGCCCGCCCGCGTGCCTTGGCGACGTAGAGCGCACGATCGGCAAGCTCCACCAGCTGCTGCCACTGATCGCGGTCGAGGAAGCTGCGCTGACCGAGAGGGTAGGGCACGAAGCCAACGGAGGTTGTGAGGTGGATCCTGCCCCGACCGTCACTGGCAAAGGGAGTGGCGGCCACCGCGTTCATGAGCCGGGCGGCCAGCTGCTGCATCCCGGTGGCGTCGAGGCCGCGGGCGAGCACCAGGAGCTCGTCACCACCCCAGCGGACGGCGAGATCCACCTCGCGAAGGAGCGCGCTGATGCGGTCGGCGAGCTGACGGAGCACGCGGTCGCCGGTCTCATGACCGTGTCGGTCGTTGACCTCCTTGAAGAAGTCGAGGTCGAGCAGGAAGACCGCCGCTCCGTTGAACGGAGGGGACGCATCGCTGCGTGGTCGGACTACCTCCCGCTTGAGAACGGCCATCTCGACCGGCAGCTGCTCGGCCAGGGCGCGTCGGTTCATGAGCCCGGTGAGGGGATCGCGCCGCGACAGCTCCTCGAGGAGGTGGTTCTGCTCGACGATGCGCTGGTTGGCCTCGGCGAGCTCCGTGGTGCGCAAGCTCACCTGTGTCTCCAGCTCGCCCTCGCGCCGGCGCTGCACCGCCATCCGCGCTCGGAGCCAGCCGAGCACGAGACCGGCGGCAAGGAGACCCGCGAGCAGCTGGAACGCCGTGGTCCGGTACCAGGGAGGGCGGATCGTGAAGGACACGGCAAGGGGCGATGGCGACCACACGCCGTCGTCGTTGCAGGCGTCGATGTGAAACCGGTAATCCCCCGGTGGAGGGCGGCGGTAGACGACGTGATTGTCCTCGGTGGGCGCCACCTCGCGGGTGTCGAGCCCTTCCAGCATGAAGCGGTAGCGGACCTTCTCGGGTGATCGGAAGCTGAGGGCGGCGAACTCGAACCGCAGGTCCGTTGTAGCGGGTCCCAGCTCGAGACGAGGCTCCGCCACGGGTACTGCCGAGGAGAGCGGGAACGGGGCCCCCCAGGGTTGCCCGTTCACGATTAGACGGTCGAGCACGAGGCGGGGTGGGTGGGGATTGTGTGGCAGCATCTCCGGATCGATGCACGTAATGCCGTCGGCCATCCCGAGCCAGACCCGGCCGCTACGGTCCACCAGGGTGGCGTTCTCGGCGCCCTCGCTGTCGGAGAGACCGTCGTCTGCGGTGAAGACGCGAGCGACCTTCCCATCCGGCGTGAGGCGGGCAACGCCGTGCGTCGATCCGACCCAGAGGAACCCTTCGTGATCCTCCGCGAGCGCCAGTATGTTGGCGTTGAGGAGACCGTCGGAGGTGTCGACGACGGTGTCTCCATCACCCCCGGAAAGCGGGTGGATCCACACGCCGGCGTCGGTGCCGGCTACCACTCGGTTGTGAGAGTCGACCATCAGGCACCACACGCGGTCGTGAGGGAGACCCTCTGCCGTGGTGATCGAGTGGAACCGTTTGCCGTCGAAGCGCACCACCCCGGCGCTGTGGGTTGCCACCCAGAGCTGCCCAGAGGCGTCGAAGTCCATGCCCCGGATGACGTCGTCGGGGAAGCCGTCAGCCTCGGTCCATGCGGTCCAGTGACGACCGTCGAAGCGGGCGATACCGCGGTTCGTTCCAACCCACACCCGTCCGGCGGGATCGCTCGAGACCACGCGTACGTAATTATCGGGGAGCCCGTTGAGCACATTCCACACGCGCAGGCTGCCATCTTTGTGACGCTGACACAGGCCGTCTCGAGTACCGATCCACAGGGAGCCGTCGGGCGTCAGGTGAATGCTCAGGGTGCTGTCGCTGGGAAGGCCGTCAGCCTTTGTAATTGAAGGCCCCCAGGCGCCGTGACACCAGGATCGCACCCCGGCTTCGGAGGTGGCCATCCAGACACAGCCGGCACGGTCCTCCACGAGGCCCCAGACCATCGAGGAAGGCAGCCCGGTGTCCTGAGTGAACACCTCGAAGGTCCCGGTGACATGCTGGTAGACGCCCTCGCCCCAGGTTCCGATCCACAGACTTCCCTCGTGGTCCGTGGCCAGCGCCCGCACCTCGGCCGCCTGGGTATTGGGTCTCAGCGCATACGGCGAGGTCGTCCCGGCGCCGTCGAACAGCCAGAGGCCCTCGCGGCTGCCCAACCAGAGCCCCTCGCTCCGGGGGTCGGCGAGCAGCACCTGCGGCCTGGTCACCGGCGTCGCGAAGGCCGCGAACGAGCCGTCGGGGGAGAGGTCTATGAGGGCCCCCTGGGTGGTCGACATCCAGAGGTGGTCACCGTCGGCGGTGAGGGCCGTGATGCGTCGGTCGATTAGCTCGCTGGGAAGACTCACGGGGACGAGCCGCCCACTCGCCATCCGGAACACACCGTCGGCGGCCAGCACCCACAGGCTCGACCCTGTCACCATCATCGTGATCCGCTCGTCGTGGAGCCTCGTGTAGCTCCCCGCCGCCAGATGCCAGAGCCCGGCTTCGGTCCCCACCAGGAGGCTTCCGTCAGGCAGGCACGACAGGGCGGTGACCGCCAGGTGCTCGGCGGGTTCCGGGCCCGGAACGCTGCGCAGTGCCCGCCCGTCCCAGCGGGCGAGCCCGCCAGCGTCGGTGCCGAACCACACACTGCCGTGGGCGTCGGCTGCGACAGCGCTCACAAGGGAGTCCGGGAGTCCGTCCCGTACCGACAGGTTCATGAACCGGCGACCGTCGTAGCGGGACACGCCGCCCCACGTGGCGAACCAGAGGTACCCGTAGGCATCCTGGGTGACGCCGGTGACCTGCGACTGCACCAGCCCCTCGCGCACGGAGAAGTGCCGGGTGGGGTACCACTGGGCGTACGCAGGCATCGGCAGCGCGACAACCGCTGCCACGCAGCACAGAATCCACGTTCGCAGGGGATCGGGGCGCGGCATGCTGTCCGTAGTATGGCATATCGGATCGTGTTGGCGTCGCGGTGTGGAGCCGGGTTGCGAGACGGAGATCTGGTACCCTGTTTGGAAAATCTCAATGGACCATTCGCTTGTCATCGCGACCCCTGGCTGCGCTGCTCCTCCTCGAAGTAGCGTTGCTACGACTTCGTCGTTGCGCCTTGCCAGGAACCGCGTTGACTCCCCGAATAGCACATCGGACTTCCCAAACAGGACACTAGTGCCCCGGAGTGCCCCGTCCTCCTGTCCGGTCAGGAGCACGAAGGCACGAAACGGCGACGGGCGTCGCCCGTGAGCCGGACGACGATGGGAGACATCGAGCCTTCAGCCCGCGCCAAGCCGAGGGCGTCCCGCTAGGGATGCACCTCGGTGGGCGGTGCCGTCGAGGGTGGAGCAGGCTCGAGATTTGCGGCCAGGAACGCAACCGTGCGGCGCCACGCATCGGCGGCGGCCGCGGGGTCGTAGCTGGTTCCTGAAGGGTTGGCGAAGGCGTGCCCAACGTCCGGGTAGATGACGACCTCCGCGTCCACGCCTGCACTTCCAAGGGCCTGCTTGAAGGCCTGAACCCGCTTCGGCGGGATGGCGTGGTCGTTGGCCCCGAAGAGGCCGAGCAGGGGGCCGCGGATGGGACGGAGCACGTCGGGATCGGTCTCTACCTTGCCGTAGTACATGACCGTGGCCTGGATCTGCTTCGGCAGCATGATGGCCGTCTGGAGCGCCCATCCTCCTCCGAAGCACCAGCCGATCACTCCCACGCGTGGAGCGTGCAGCTCGTTGGTAAGGTAGTCGTACGCTTGGTGCAGATTCTCCCGTGCTGGGCCGGGGCTGCCCATCGTCGCCTGCATGAGAGTGCGGGCCGACGCGGGGGTATCGGCGACAGTGCCACCGTAGAGGTCCACTGCCAGAGCGGAGTAACCCTCGCCGGCGAGCCGTCGGGTGACGGAGCGGATGTTGTCGTTGAGCCCCCACCACTCGTGGATCACGATGAGGCCGGGGAAAGGTCCCGCGCCGTCGACCGGGCGGGCCAGGTAGCCGGTGACAGCCTTCCCGTTCACGGTGGCATAGGTGACCGTGGCTGCGGTGACCGGTTGCGTCGGCTCTGTGGTGGCCTCCGCGGTGGGAGAGGGGACGTCGCCGGCGTGAGCCGAGGCCATGCGGCTGGTGATGTCGTCATCTGCCGTGGCGCCGGTGGTGATGGAAAGGACGAGAGCTGCGAGGAGAACTGTGGATCGCATACGGGGGCTCCTTCGGGACCCGTCGCGAGGGCCCACTCCCGAGAACCCGAGCCGCCGTCCAGGAGTTCCCACAGGTGGGAGGATCGATACGACGCTACAATCGGGTGTATGCCGGCGAATCTCACCCCCCAGTACAAGGTGGCCGAGGGCAAGCTGCGCGCGGCGCGCACTCTCGAGGAGAAGCAGGCGGCGCTGGAGGAGATGCTGGTCACCATCCCCAAGCACAAGGGGACGGAGAAGCTCCAGGCCGATATCAAGCGGCGTCTGGCGAGGCTGCGGCAGGAGCAGGAGCGGCGGGTCACGAAGCGGAGCCACGTCATCCACGTGGAGCCCGAGGGAGTGGCCCAGGTGGTGATGCTCGGTCCCCCCAACAGCGGCAAGTCGACGCTGCTGGCAGTGCTGACACGGGCCGAGCCAGCCATCGCGGACTACCCGTTCACGACCACACGCCCCCAGCCCGGCATGGTGGCTTTCGAGGACATCCAGATCCAGCTGGTGGATCTTCCTCCGGTGACCGCTGAGCACATGGACGCCTGGCTGCCCAACGTGGTCCAGGGTGCGGACGCCTGCCTGCTGCTGGCGGATCCGTCATCCCCTGCGGTGCCCGCCGACGTCGAGGAGCTCCGCGAACGTCTCGCCGAGGTGCACATGCCGCTTGTGGGGGCGCTGCCGGAGGACTCCGACCCCCGCGACACGCCGCTCATCTCGTTGCTGGTGGTCACCAAGACTGACCTGGTGGGGGACGGCGACGTGGGTGTTCTGAGAGAGCTGTACGAGGGGGAGTTCCCCGTCACCGCGGTGGCAGCGCGCCATCACCGCGGTCTGGAGGAGCTCAAGGTGCGCCTCTGGCGCATGCTCCAGCTGGTGAGGGTGTACACCAAGCCGCCGGGCAAGCCTGTCGACCGGGGAACGCCGTTCGTGCTGCCGCTGGGCTCCACGGTGCTCGACCTCGCCTACCAGATCCACCAGGACCTCGCCGACCGGATGCAGTATGCGCGCCTCTGGGGCGGCCGGATCGACGGGCAGAAGGTCGCTCGCGACCACGAGCTCTGCGACCGTGACGTCGTCGAGCTAGGAGTCTGAGTGTCTGGCGCGCGGCGCAAGACGACGCTGCAGCGGCTCGCGCCTGTCCTTGGGGTGGGGCTCTTCCTGCTCGCGTTGTGGGTCCTGCGTCGTGAGCTCGGCCGCTATCACTACCGCGACCTGCTGACCCAGCTGGACCGTCTGCCGCTGGCCGCACTGGTGCTGGCTCTGGCGCTCACCGCCGGCAGCTACCTTGTCCTCACCTGCTACGACGCCCTCTCGCTGCGCTACGTGGAGAGGCCACTGCCGTGGCGACGGTCCGCCCTCGCCGCCTTCCTCGGCTATGCCTTCAGCCACAACATGGGCTTCGCCATCTTCTCGGGCGCCCCGCTACGGTACCGTCTCTACTCGGTGTGGGGGCTCTCTGGCCTGGAGGTCACGACCCTGGTGGCCTTCAACGGCCTCACGTTCTGGCTCGGGCTCTTCACCGTCGCCGGGTTCGCACTGATGATGGGCGGCGGAGTCGTGCCCGCGAGCGCCTCCCTGGGCTTCGATCCCCAGCTGCTCGCACCGGTCTTCCTGGTGGTGGTGGCCGGCTACCTCGTGCTGTGTCTGCGGGGGAAGCGGACGGTGCACATCGGCCGCTGGCGGCTGGAGCTGCCGGGTCCGCGCCTGGCGCTGGCTCAGCTCGTGATCTCGAGCATCGACTGGTCAGTGGCTGCCTCTGTGCTATGGGTGCTGCTGCCGCGGGGTCAGGTGAGCTACCCGCACCTGCTTGCGGTGTTCGTGCTGGCCCAGGTCAGCGGGGTGCTGAGCCAGGTCCCCGGTGGGCTCGGCGTTTTCGAGAGCGTGGTGATGCTGCTGCTGGATCCCGTCCTGGGGGAGGGCACGACCCTCGCGGTGCTCCTCGCCTACCGGGCGATCTACTACCTCATCCCCCTGGCCGTGGCGATCCTCTTGCTCCTCGCCTACGAGATCCGGGAGCGGCGTGCGGAGATGCGGCAGCTCAGCCGCATGCTGGGCAGCTGGCTGCCCACCGTCGCACCGCCGCTGCTGGCCGTGACCACCCTTTTAGGAGGAGCCATTCTCCTCGTATCGGGGGCGACGCCGGCGTTGCACACCCGCCTCGCTTGGCTCAACGACGTGCTGCCGCTTCCGGTGGTCGAGGCCTCGCACTTTCTCGGCAGCGTGGCCGGAGTGGGGCTCGCATTGTTGGCGTGGGGGATCCACCGGCGCCTGGAGAGCGCCTACTACCTCACCGTCACGCTTCTCGGTGCTGGCGTCGTCTTCTCGCTGCTCAAGGGCTTCGACTACGAGGAGGCGATCGCCCTCGCGGTGATGCTGCTGGTCCTGCTCCCGGCCCGTCGCTTCTTCTACCGCCGCGCGTCGCTGCTGGCCGAGCCGCTCTCGCCGGGCTGGCTGGCCGCTCTCGCCATGGTGGTGGCGGGCTCGCTGTGGCTGGGCTTCTTCGTTCACCGGCACGTGGTGTACTCGGGCGACCTGTGGTGGAGCTTTGCCCTCCAGAGTGACGCTCCGCGTTTTCTCAGGGCGATGGTGGGTATCGCGGTGACCATCCTCGCATTCGGCGTGGCCCGCCTGCTGGGGCCGCCCGCAACCCGCGTGCACCCACCCACGGCGGAGGAGCTGACGCAGGCGAGGGCGGTGATCGGCAGCATGTCCGCCACCTGGGCCAACCTGGCCCTGCTGGGCGACAAGAGCCTGCTGCTCTCCGACACCGGTCGCTCCTTTCTCATGTACGCCGTCGAGGGGCGCAGCTGGGTCGCCATGGGCGGGGCGGTGGGGCCGCCGGAGGAGCACACGGAGCTCATCTGGCGCTTCCACGGTCTGGCCGACCGTCATGGCGGATGGACGGTGTTCTACGAGGCGGGGCCCCAGGATCTTCCGCTGTTCACCGACCTCGGGCTGGCGGTGTTCAAGATTGGCGAGGAGGCGACGGTCCCCCTGACGGGTTTCACGCTCGAGGGGCGCGCCCGCAAGGGCCTCCGATACGTGGTGCGCAAGCTCGAGACGGAGGGCTGTGTCTTCGAGGTGGTCGGCCCCGGCGCCGTCCCGGCGCTCATCCCGGAGCTCGCGGAGATCTCCGACGCGTGGCTCGAGCGCAAGCATACCCGCGAGAAGAGCTTCTCGCTGGGCAGGTTCGATCCCGGCTACCTGGCGAACTTCCCGCTGGCGCTTGTGCGACAGGAGGGTCGAGTGGTGGCGTTCGCCAACGTGTGGCAGGCCGCGGCCGGCACGGAGATCTCCATCGACCTCATGCGCCACCTTCCCACGGCGCCAAACGGGGTGATGGACTATCTCTTCGCCCGGCTCATGCTGTGGGGCGGCGAGCACGGCTGGAGCCACTTCAACCTGGGCATGGTGCCGCTCGCCGGGCTGCGGGTCGGCCCCCTGGCTCCGGTGTGGAACCGGCTCGCCGGGCTCGTCTACCGTCACGGGACCCAGCTTTACAACTTCCAGGGTCTGCGCCAGTACAAGCAGAAGTTCGAGCCTGTCTGGGAGCCCCGCTACCTGGCCTGCCCCGGGGGGCGAGCCGTTCCTGGCGTGGTGAGCGACCTCATCGGTCTGGTCTCTGGCGGCCTGCGCGGCGTCGTCCGGAGGTGATCGCCATCGTCCGGTGTCCCGGCCTGGTTTGCCCGGGGCTGTGCGCTCCGCACCGCCTCCCCGTGTGGGGTTGCGATCTGTGCTCGCGAGGCGTGACGGCGGGCTCGCAGACGGGTTGACGGCGCCGGGCCGCCACGAGCCGGACAGCACAAGGGGCCGCCCGCGTTGGGACGGCCCCTTGCCAGATGGTCGCCTGCCGCTATCAGGGCACGTGGTTGCTCCAGTCGTTCAGGTTGCCGGCCTCGAAGCCGTCGGCGAAGATCGCCACCGCGACACCGGGGCCGAAGGTCATGCTGTCGAAGCCCACGGTGAAGTCTCCGTTGGGTGTCGACCCCACTGTGGCGCCGAATGCGATCAGCGCCGAGATCGCCCCTGTGGGTTTCATGAGGCTTGAAGTGAAGAGATCGTTCCACGTCCCTCCGGTGCTTCCGCTCACGACGTTGGTGGATATGCTGCCCACCTCGGTACCGCTGCACCCGGCGCCGTCGTAGAAGTGCACCTGACCGTAGGCGTCGGGATCGTCACCGTCGACCTTTGCGAGGTTGACGTGGCCGAAGAGATGGAAGGGCCCCGCCTGCGCGCTGATGTCGACGCACTGCGACAGCGAGAACGCGGCATCGGGGCCGTTCGTGTTGTGGACGAATGCCGAACCCGAGGTGGGCTCACCGTCGTGATCGGTGGCCGAGTAGGTGAACGAGGCCCCGCCCGGAGGATCTGCGAGACCGGTCCACGGGCTCATCGTCCCGTCGAGGTTGCTGTTGAGAAGCAGGTTGTCGAGCGTGACGACGAACGGCCTCGCGAAGCTGTCGCCCCCCGTGCCGTCGGCGTTGCCGTCGATGGGATTGCCGGTGATGTCCGCCAGGCCTGTGGCGCAGCCCTCGAGTTGGAACTGCCCGGCGGGGATCGACACCTGTCCTGCGAGTCGGAGCAGCACGGTATGCGGCGCCGCGCTGTACGTGGCGCTGGCGATGGGGATGGCGAAGTCGTCGCCGAGGACGATCCCGCAGGACACGCTCTCGAAGACTCCGTCCGGCCCGGCGCCGAGCAGCGAGTAGGAGGCCGGATTGGACGCGTCCACGGTGCTCGAGCTGCCCGGCGGGTCCTGGAGGTACTCGCTGAAGCTCAGGACCACCTGGGTTATGGGCACGTCGGTGGCCTCGCCGGAGTCGAGCACACCGTCGGGGGTGTTGGCGATGGCCCGCACCGCGACGACGGTGGGCGGCGTCTGGTCATCGATGATGAACGGGCCGGTGGTGGTCGTTGACCCCCAGTTTCCGGCCTCATCTACGGCACAGAGATGGAAGTAGTACGAGGCATTGGGAATCGGAGGGCTCGCCACGGCGCTGGCAGCGGAGCCGAGGTTCGCCACCTGGCTGCATGCCGGCAGGGAACTGGTATCGAACGCGTAGGCATAGCCGGCGATGCCGCTGGTCACCGGGCCGGGATCCACCGCGGGGGTCCACGACATGGTGATGACGTTGGCCTCGGTCGGCACGCCGATGGTGTGCGTCGTGCTGATCACGTCGGTCGCCGCTCCCGGATCCTGGGTGTCGATCTTGAAGGGGCCCTTGTGGACGGTGCCGGAGCAGTTGCCGAGCCAATCACAGGTGCGCAGGTGGAAGTAGTAGGTACCGTCCGCGAGTGGGGCGCTGCTGGTCCCCTGGACCCCGCCGGTGTGGTCGAGGTCGAGCACTGTGTCGGGCTCGGTGGCGGGGGAGCCGTCGAAGAGGAACGAGTAGCCGGCTACGCCGACCCCGTTCGGGTCGTCCACAGCACCGGAGAACTGCATGTCGATCACCGGGTTGTGCGACCAGGCGCCTTCGGTGTGGCTGGTGCTGCTCACCGAGGGATCGGTGGGGGGAGTGAGGTCGGATGTGGCGAAAAGAAGGTCGTCGAACCAGGTGTCGAAGACGAAGTCCTCACTAGGAGGGATGTTCACGTCGAAGGAGACCAGCGCGGACAGGGCGCCGGCAGGTGGTGAGGCGATGTCTCCCGACATCTCGATCCAGGCGCCGGCAGTGTCGTCGGTGACGGTGTTCGTGCGGGTCTCGGCACCGAGCTGGCCGCCGGTGCAGGCGGCACCGGAGTAGAAGATCACCGAGCCGAACGCCTCGGGGGCTCCGGGATCACCGCCGAGGGCCTCGGCGATTCGGACCTTCCCCTGGATGCGATAGGGGACTCCGGTGATACCGGACACGTTCACGCACTGGGAGAGGGCGAGGTCGCGGTCCCCGCCGGTGGCGCGGTGGATGAAGGCCGAGCCCGAGGTGGCCGCTCCGCCGGCGTCCTCGGCATCGCTGGTGATGGCGGCGGCGTTGGAGAGGCTCCAGTCGGCGAGGTCCGCGTCGAGGTTGGGGCTGAGCAGCAGGTTGGTGCGGCCGATCCGGAGGTCGCGGATGGCGGTGTCGCCGCCCGTGAGGTCCCCGTTGCCGTCCAGTGCGTTGCCATTGCGGTCGAGGAGGGAGGGGCACGCGAGTACCCGGAACGGCCCGCGCATCATACCGAAGGCGTCGCTGATAACCAGCGCCGCCACCGAGGTGGGCTCGTCGTAGAGCACGCCGGCGACGCCGACGGCGACGTCGTCCCCGCCCGGCGTGGTGCAGTCGGTGGTCTCAAGCGTGGCGTTCGGGCCCGCATCCACCACCAGGTAGTTGGCCGGATTGGTGACGTCGGCAGCGTCGCTGTCGCCCGCGGGGTCGTACATGGGCTCGTTGAAGCCCAGCAACAGCTGCGAGGCACCGCCGGGATGAACGACGTGCGGCCCGTTGAACGCCCCGCCGGGCGGCGCGGCGACGCTGGAGAGGATCTCGAGCCGCGGCGGCACAGTGTCGTCCCCCACGTAGTAGGGTCCGGTGGTCACCGACGGCGCCCAGTTCCCGGCGGCGTCGCCGACGCAGATGTGGAAGTAGTAGATACCGTCGGCGAGGCTGGTGGAGCTCACCGTGGTCACGCCGGGAGCGAGGTCGACCTCCTGGTTGCAGGCCGGCGCTCCGCTGTCGCTGAACACGTATGAGTACCCCGCGAGCCCACTCGCCACGGGGCCGGGGTCGGTGGCCGGTGACCACTGCATGACGATGACGGGGTCGGTGTTGGGGACGCCCTCGACGTGGCTTGTGCTGGCGACGCTGCCGGGTCCGGAGGGCATGATGGTATCGATTTTGTAGGGACCCAGATGCACCGCCGCGGAGCAGTTGCGGGCGAAGTCACAGGTCCTGAGGTGGAAGTAGTAGTGGTCCCCGTCGGGGAGGACGGAGCTCGCCGTGCCATGCGGGTCGACGTGATGTTCGAGGTCGATCGTGGCATCCGGAGTCGTGCTCGGCGAGGCGTCGAACACGAACGAGTAGCCGGCGACTCCGGAGCCGCCGGGGCCGTCGTCGGCGCCGCTCCACTGCATGGTGATCACCGAGTTGTTGACGAAAGCGCCCACGATGTGGGAGGCGCTGTGCACGTCAGTGGGGTTGGCCGGGGGCGTCAGGTCGCGGGCGAAGGCCGCGATCCCGCTCTCCTGGTATCCGGTGGCGTAGACGCTGAGGTCGTCGCTCGAGAGCGCGAGGTTCAGCGCTCCGAAGAGCCCGTCGACACCTCCGAAGCCGTCACGCTTGACCTCGACGAAGGTGAGCTGGCCGAAGGTCGGAGAGGCGTCCTCCTTGTCGCGCCGGAACACCGTGAGGGCGCTGGAACCCAGGGCTGATGCGTACACGTACGCCCCGTCGTGGCTCACTGCCACGTCGCTGATGCTGGCGAGCTGCTGCACCGACCCGCTGCCGTTGACCACGGTTTCGGACCAGGTGAGCCGTCCGTTGGCAGCCCTGTCGAAGACCACCAGCGCGCTCGAGGTGGAGCCGGCGACGTAGACGTGCTTGCTGTCCGGGCTCAACGCGAGCCCGGTGGGGCCGAGCATTCCCGAGACGCCGGCGGCGCCGTTCTGCTGCAGCTCCAGGAACGAGAGTCGGCCCTTGGTTCCACCGGCGACGTCCAGGCTGCGGTCGAAGACCGCCACCGCGTGGTCGTCGGCGCCGGTGATGTACACGGAGGTTCCGTCGGGGCTCACCGCCACCGCGCTGGCGTGGAAGAGGCCGTCGACGGTACCGCCGAAGTCGGAGGGATCGTCGACGCCGTTGACCTCAGCCTCCACGAAGCTCAGGCGTCCGGTGCCGGCGTTGCGCGAGAAGACGGCCACCGAGCTGCTGTTGGCGGCGGAGACGTAGAGCTCCTCGTCGTCGGAGGAGAGCGCGAGGCCATCGGGTCCGTCGAGGCCGGCGACGGCGGGACCGGGGTCGGAGAGGTCGTTGACCCCGTTGCGCTCCACTTCCACCAGCGTCAACGTGCCGTACGTGGCGGGGACGCTGTCGTCGGTGTCACGCGCGAACACAGCTACGGCGTCGTCCTCGAAGGCGGCGACGTAGACGAAGTGTCCGTCGGCACTCACGGCCACTGCCTCGGGGCCGTTGAGACCGACGAAGGCGGCCGACGAGAGGGTCTGGAAGTCACCGGGGCTGTACGACGTCTTGAACGTCAGCGCGCCGGAGACGGAATCGCGGTCGAAGACGACGAGGCCGTCGTCGGAGCGCCCCACCGCGTAGACGTGGTCGCCGTCGGGACTCACCGCGGTGGCGAAGGCGCCGGCGAGGCCGCTGACGCCGGCGATGCCGTCCTTCTCGGCCTCGACGAAGACGAGCAGCTGGGCCGAGTCGACGATGGTGCCCTGGCCCTGGCCGTCGAGGATGGTGGCGTTGCCGGGCGTGCTGAGGTTGAGGAAGAAGGTCTCGTCATCCTCGTCGATGGTGTCGGCGAGAACCTCGACGGACACGGTGGTCTCGAGGGAGCCCACCGGGACGGTGCCGTCGCCCGAGATGGAGAGGTAGTCGAGCCCGGCCTGGGCGGTGCCGGGGGCCGACTGGTAGTGGAAGGTCACCGGCTGATCCCAGGTGTGGCTCATGCTCACCCGGAAGTTGGCCATGACCGATCCGGATGGCGGCTCGGTGACCGTGACGTTGTTGACCGAGAGCTGGGGCGGGGTGTCGTCGTCGAGGATGGTGCCGCGCCCCTGGGGGTCGAGGAGCGTCGCGCCCACCGGGCTCAGGAGATCGACGTAGAGCACCTCGTCGGCCTCGGGCATGACGTCGCCGCAGATTGGAACGTGCACGTCGTAGGCGGTGTCTCCCGCCGGGATGACGACGTGTCCGTTGGCCTCGAGGAAGTCGGCGCCGCTGCACACGGTGCCGGCAGCGCCAACGGCGGTGCCGTCACCGGTGATCCAGTCGACCCCGACGGACTCCTCCACTGCGCGCGAGAGGGTGATGGTGAGGGTCATGAGGCGGGAACCGGTGTCGCCCTCGGCGATGGCGGCGTCGCCGATGGAGAGCGCGGGCAGCGCGCTGGCCAGGTCGGGGTCGGCGGCGAGCATCTGGGCCACGCCGCGCTCGCCGATGACCACCTCGCCGGAGGGCTCGCCGTTGAGGAGCACAGTGGCGTGGTCGCCCGTCCGTGCCGTCCCCGGGCGCCGGATCCCCACCGTGTCCAGGGGGACCCTGAGCACGAAGAGGCCTCCGAGCGTGGGATCCGAGCCCAACGTGTAAGAGGCGATGGCCGAGGTGGCGCCGTCCAGCTGGAGGCTCACCACACCCGTGGTCATGGCGTCTCCGTACCACGTAGGTGTGCCGTAGATGATGTGGTCCGGCTCGGAGAGCTCGGCCCACCCTGGAGCAGCAAGTGCCAGGGCGACGGTGCAGAGAATGGCGGCGATGGCGGTGCGCCTCAGCGTGTTCACGGCTAACCCCCTTAAGACGGGACCTTGACGGTCAGTTGCCCGAGTACGCGTACGTCTGGAAGAAAATCTTGATGTCGGAAACCCCGTTGCCGTCACGCACGCCCGGAGAGCCCGGGACCTCCTGGCCCTCCACGAAGGTGTCGAGGCCCTGGGTCGGGTCAAAGAGCAGCGTGCCGCCGGGGATGATGAGCAGCCACTTGGTGTTCCACACCGAGCGTCCGATGAGCCGGCTGTCGCTGATGATCTCGGAGTCGCTGAACGGTTCGCTGTAGTGATAGGCCCGGAAGCTCGAGAAGCGGCGGATGTTGTCGAACGGGCCGCTGAGCATGTCGGCCAGCGGCGTCCAGGTCGGGCTCTCGAGGTCCTGCGAGCCGATGGGGAACGGCACCGGCAGCACCTGGTCCACCACCGTCCACTCGCGGGTCTTGAAGTTGTCGGCGGACGGTGAGCGCAGCACATCGGCGCCCACCGGGATCATGTAGACCCGAGGTGTGTTGGACAGCGGGAGGTTCTCGTAGTTTCCGAACCACACTCCGACGCCGCGCACCTTGGTGGCGAAGTGGGTGGGATCGTAGGCGCTGTCGCCGGGACCCAGGGGCCAGCCGAAGAAGTTCAGGCCGAAGGTGACGGTGGTGGAGAACGGAATCACCAGGCCCGGCTGGGCCCCCGATGACTCCGGAGCGAAGGGCCGGCAGTAGCGCCGGAACTCCTGAACGTTCCAGAGGTTGTCGATGCGGTGGTCGCGCAGGATCCGGCGCCACGACTCGTTGTCGTCGTCCTTGATTCGGAAGAGCTCCTTGCGCAGCGAGAAGCGGTTGGTCTCGGTCTGCGGGTTGTTGAAGCCCATCTGACCCTTGAGCACCTGGAAGTTCAGGGTCATGCGGCCGATCGGGTCGGCGAGGCCCCGCGAGCCGGGCACCGGCTCACCGTTGAGGACCTGGCCGATGGAGCGCTCGCGGACGATGTCGGTGAGGAAGCTCTGCCCCGCCTCGGCGTCGGTGCCCAGGAGGTTGGTCTCGTAGTCGTAGGCGGTGGCCGCCAAATAGGTGTAGCGCGCCGCCATGTCGAAGGCGGCCCGGTACTTCTGCAGGGCGTCGTTGCGGAAGATACGGAACGCCATGTCGCGGTAGCGGTACTGCTGCACCGTCGCCGCGGTGTTCTTGCGGAAGGTCACCAGGTTGGCGATGAGGCGCTGGCCTTCGGCGAGGGCGGCGCGGTAGGCGTTGTGGGCCTGCTGCAGCTCCTGCGCCTTGGCGTACACCTCGGAGCGCCGGACGGGCTCCTCGCGCAGCAGCTGGTCGAGCTGGCCCTTGATGTTGTAGAGGTCGAGGCGGGCGTCCTGCACGCTCGACTCGATCGCCGCCTGCAAGCCGACGTCCTCCTTAGCGGACTCGGTGGAGTTGGCGACGATGTCGGCGGCGTCGGCGGCGGTGTCGAAGCCGAAGGCCACGGCGTCGCCCACCGACTCGGTGGCGCACTTGATGGTGGAAAAGAGGTCGCCGCCACCGGCGAGGCCGGCGATCATGTTGTCGGGGACACACTCCTCGCTGGCCTCGAACGACGTCGAGATTCCCGCCGAGATGCGGCGTGCCACGATGGCGGCGTTCTTGAACACCTGCGTGGTGATGGTGAGCTGGTTCTGCTCCTTGCGCTCGGCGTTCTTGATGCTGATCTGGTCCTTCTTGATGTTGAAGGTGGCCTTCATGGTGTCGATGGTGTCGGAGACGTCGAGCCGCAGGTTGTCGTACTCACGCACCGCGCGCTTGAGGGCGATCTGGGACTGGAGGATCTGGGCGAGGGAGTCTTGCAGCTTGCCAGTGGCACGTCGCGATCCGGTCCAGCTGGGGTCCTTGATGACGGCGAAGCCGGTCTCATCGGACTGGTACGACACGTAGTCGACCTGGAGCGTGGTGGTGGGCAGGTCACCGAGGGTACAGCCCGAGCCCAGTGGCGCCGCGCCACAGTCCAGGCTCACGTCCTCGCCGTGCAGGTTGAAGAACTGCACCCCTCCCGGCATCGGACCGTAGAAGCCGGTGAAGCGCTTGAGCTGGGCCGGCGCCAGACTGCCGTGGTCGAGCCCGGCCATGGCCGGAGCGTCCACCAACATGTAGTGGTAGAGGTCAGGGCCGTCGTACCCGGTGGGGTAGGTGCCCCCCGGGCCGATGTCGTCGTCGTAGGGGTAGCCGAAGACCTCCACCAGCTGGTTCTGGTAGTCGGTCTCGGTGGCGGCTGAGTTGTCATAGAGGTCGTCGGCGTTGTCTTGGTTGAAGCGCAGCATCCGGTTGAGCTGGTTGGCGAAGTCCCACACCTTGACGACGTTGTCCATGGCGGCGTTGGCGCGGTCTAGGATCTGCTCGAAGTGGGTCTTGCCGGCGTCGATCTGGGAAGGATCGATGTCGAAGGGAACCACGCCCTTGGCGAGGCCGAGCGGGTTCAGGCCGCGGTCGGCCTTGTCCACCTGCGCCTGGATCGCCTTGTGGTGGCTGACGATGTCGGCCAGCTCGTCCACCGTCGTGCGGTCGATCTTCTGGATGCCGTGGTGGTCGGGGTTGGGGTCCTCCGCGGGCAGGATGGCGTTGCCGACCACCCAGTCGAAGTAGGCGCCCATGCCGGCGCGGGAGGCCCACTCGGCGAGTCCCCAGGCGCGCTGGGGGTTGGTGTCCTTGTAGCCCTGCCACTGGCCGGCGGGGTCCTCCACGTAGCTCTCGCGGTAGGTGAGGTTGACGATGTCCTCGCCCGCCTTGGCCTTGGCCGCGGCGATCTTGGCGAACTTGCGCTCGTCGAAGTAGTCCACCTGGATCGGCACGCCGGCGACCAGCACCGCCTCCGGCCGCGGCAGCCAGGTGAAGAAGGGATGGCGCAGCAGCTGGTAGTACTTGGTCATCGCCGTGAGGTAGTGGCCCCAGGCGTCACCGTGACCCTGGGGGTAGAGGATGCGGGCGTCGTACTCGTCGATGACGCCGTCGACGTTCTGGTCGGTGATGTTGTAGGAGAGGGCGTAGGCCACCTCGCCTTCGCCGCCGGTGAAGTTCCAGAAGTAGCGGTTGTAGACAGGCCGTGCGGCTACCGGTCCTTGGCTGTTGTCACGGCCGCGCAGGAGCACCAGCTCCTCCTCGAGCAGCGACGCGGCCTGGTTCTCGAAGTTGAAGATGGTGGGAGCCAGCGAGCCGAAGCCGTAGACGTTGTTGGTGGTGGTGATCCCGATGGTGGGATCGAGGGCGTCGGCGTAGGCCTCGTTGCCCAGCAGGGTGTAGAAGTCGGCGATGCGCGAGGCGACGTTGAGGATGGCGGTGTTCACCGGTCCGTAGTCCACCGGTGGTGTGGAGTCGATGGACAGCTTCATCGCCCTCCGCATGACCGTCTCGTACGCCTCGATGAGGCCGATGCTGTTGAGGTTGGAGGCGTCGGCATTGAGTGCGATGTCGCCCTCGTAGCGCTCACCCAGCTGCACCAGCATGCTGGCGTAGGTGTTCACCGGCCCTGCGTGGAAGTCCTTGACGCGGGCCTCGAACGGGTTGAGGCCGTCGACCACGCGCTTGACCCAGCCCAGCGCAAGCTGGGCGCGTTGATCCAGCGGTGTGCCGCCGGGCTGGCCGGCCCACAGCGACCACTCGGTCTGGTTGTTGCACTGGGGCAGGCCGCGGTAGCGGACCACGAACCAGTTATCCGAGAGGGTGACGATGTTCGCGCCCTCGATGGTGATCTCCAGCGCCCCGTAGGGGTTGTCCACCGGGAACTTGAACCACCCGTTGAGCTGCCCGTTGTCGGGGTCGGGGAGGGGGAACGGCGGGGTCCCGTCCTCGTCCGGGTGGTAGTACCACTCGAACTCCAGGGCGTCGGGGTTGCCGCCGAAGTCGCCGCTGTGGCGCAGCGTCAGCTGCTCGTCGAAGACGTTGTCGGAGGGGATGACCTTGATCTCACCCTGATAGGTGCTGTTGATCTCGGGCGGGGCCGGCGGCTCGGGGTAGACGAGGCAGTCGACCCGGATGATGTTGAGGCTCACGGGCAGCGGGTTCAGGCTGGCGTCATTGTTGAACGCGAGGGTGACGTAGCCGGTGCCCTGGGCAGCACCGGCGGTGAGCCCCGCCGACACGCCGAGCGCCTGGTAGGGCTCGAGGAAGTAGTCGTCGTTGCTGTCCTGCCAGCCGATGAGGACGTCGTCGGGTCCGACATCACGGCTCAGCAGGCACACCCGCGCGCCGCTCTGGATCTGGTCTGTCGTGCAAATCTTGTTGATACCATTTGGGTTGCGGCTGAGTCGGAAGAGCGCCTCCACGGCCTCGTCCCAGCTACAGGCGTCGTCGAGGGTGCTGCAGCGCTTGCTGTACGAGCTCGCTTCGGAGCCGTCGCCACCGTTGATCTTCTTGAGCATCACGCGGTCGCGCTTGGAGAGCACGTTGAGCAGCAGCAGGGGCTCGCCGGCGCCGGACTCGTCAAAGTAGCCGGCGAACGACAGCTTCCGGTTGATGGGATCGAAGCGCAGGCGCTCGCGCAGCGAGAACGGGATCTTGATGATGCCGTCGGAGCTACCGAGGATGACCAGCTTGCCCTGGTCGTCGACCTCGGTGGCGATCTCGGAGGGGACCGCACCGAGCCGCACCGAGCGCGGGTTGAGCGGATCGATGAGCTGGGTGAGGGTCAGGGTGGGGTCGAGCTGGCCTGCCTGCTCGGTGAGGTCCTGCTTCTCGTCGTAGACCACCTCCACCGCGGCCTGGTTCATGATGTCGGGGAGGCCCCGCTTCGGCGTGAGGAGGGTCTCGCCCACGATCAGCTGCGGCACGTCGGCGGGCCAGCTGATGCTGTAGGCCACCGCGATGGGCTTGGTGGGGTCGGCGGTGCCGCCTTGGGCCTCGGGGAGGCGGGCGAGCCACGGCACGCACTGGCCGTCGGTGCGGTCGGCGATGTCGTTGTTGTCGACGTCGTAGAAGAAGGTGGGCTGCAACGGGTAGTGATAGAGCACCTGGCCGTCACCCGCCGACTTGGCCCACAGCTGCTTCTTGTAGTCCATGAAGAATGGCGGCGGCGGCTGCGGGTCGTTGGCCGCCTGGCCGACCACGCTCGTCTCCGCACAGCCCGGGAGGATGCGGGCGGGGTACGGGGGAGATACGGTGGTTCCGGCGGTGCCGTTGTAGCGGAAGCCGTCGAAGCCGGCGCCGGTGGCCTGCACTTTGTAAACCCGGTAGGCCCAGTTCTGACCGGCACTGTCCCAGTACTTCACGATCACGTAGGGATCCGAGGCGGCGGTGAGGTCGCCCGGGATGGCGCTGCCGAAGTCAGAGCGCAGAGCGAAGATGGCCTGCAGCCCGGTGCCGGTGCTGGACGGAGCGAAGAAGGCATGCTCGTCGTTGGGGTTGTAGCCCGGCTGGTGGACGTCGGGCTGGTTGTAGAGCTGCATCGAGGGGAAGAGGAGAGGATCGAGGGGTTGCTGGCCGAGGACCTCGCCGCCCTGCTCGCTGGCGATGATGATGCGGTCGGGGTTGGTGGGCCAGTAGCAGTTGTACTGCACGGGCCGCTCGCCCCAGTAGACGCCATTGTGGTTGCGCCGGTACCAGGCCACAACCATGAGCTTGTTCGCGTCCTGCGGCCGGTTGGGGTTCACCCGGTTCACCGGTACGATCTGGCCGGTGCGCGCCTGGCGGTCATAGGCGCCATCGGTGCCCACCCCATCGTAGAACGCGTTCTCGAAGAGGACGTAGCCGGTGCGCCCGGGCTCGTCGTGGAACGGCTCGATGAGCGGCCTGCCGATCTCCCATCCGGCGGGCGTGAAGTCCGGGGCCGACGGGTAGGTGTAGGTTCTCACGACCTCGAAGAGCGGGGCGAAGCGGTTGGGATCCACCGACGGGCCCTGGTAGTACGCGACCACGCCGTAGCCCTGCCCGGCTGCGTTGAACGTCTTGTTGGTCTCGGTGGCGCCGCTGGAGCCCACAGCGGGCAGGAAGAGCTGGAAGTAGCTGAGGGAGCCGTCGGCCGGCTCGAGCTCCACCGGTGCGCCGGCCACGTGGACCTGGTAGCAGGGGGTGGTGGTGGACGGCAGGCAGCGGTCCTGGGGCCAGATGACGTTGCCGATGGAGATGACCCGGCCTTTGTCGGTGAGGTCGCCGCTCACCCGCCAGTGGATCTCCACTCCGGCGGTCGGCTGCAGGGCATAGAGGGTGGCCTTGCTGTCCGCCGGGGGGGGCAGGGGCGGGGCCCAGAAGAAGAGGCGCCCGATGGCATCGGGAATGATCTGACCATCCTGGACGAACTCCGGGGTCGCGGTGAGGGAGTCCAGGTAGGCCCCGTTGGGTGCAGGGACGGGTTGGCCGACGATCCAGGTCTCGACGTTGAACCACTGGCCCTGCAGGTTGATCTCGGCGATGAAGGCGTCGGCCGCGCCCACCGACTCCACGAACTCGTCGTCACCGAAGACCGCGGTGTCGTGGAAGGAACCGGTGACGAAGAGGGCGCCCCGCCCGTCGGTGCCGATGTCCTGGGCGAGGTCGTCACCGGGGCCTCCGCCCTTGCCGGGCACGCCCACCGGCTCGTCGGGCCCCGAGGTGGCGTCGTAGCTGTTGCCGCCGCTGGCCCACACCCAGGCGGAACCCGAGGCGCTGACCTTGGCCACGAAGACGTCGTTGCCCCCACCGGAGCTGAGGGACGTCGCCTGGAAGGTGGCGGTTCCGGTGAATGGTCCGGTGATGTAGACGCCGTTGGGATCGCACGTCGAGCTCGCCGTGCACCCGGCGGGGAGGGCGACCCCGGAGACCGCCGCGACGCCGGTGGCCTGACCGCCGCTCGCGGCGCGGGCCCAGGTCCAGGACAGGGTCGTCCCTGTCGAGGAGGTCGTGTTGAGCGCGGCGACCACGGCGCCGGCGGTGCTGGTGCCCGTCGTCCCCGTCCAGCTCGCGGTGCCGGCCGCGGTCCCGGCGGCGTAGAGCTTGACCGGGTTCGTCGGGTCCACCACCAGGTCCTTGAGTACGACGTTGGAGTCGATGGTGCCGAAGAGCTGCCACGAGGGAGCCGGCGGGTCGGAGACGGTGTCGGTGATCTTGGCCACGTAGTGGCTCACTGAGCCGGCGCTCACCAGCACGTCGTCGATGTGCCAGTAGTCGAAGTCCGAGCCCGACCCGCCGGTCTGACGGAAGCGGACGCGGAAGCCCGAGTAAAGGGCGGCGGTGGGGAGGTCGTGGCTCATGCTCCAGGTCTCGTCGGTGTACGTGCCCCCCGGGAAGGTGTCCAGCACCACCCAGGTGCCGTCGGCGGCCAGGTACTCGACGACGAGGTCCTCACCGGAGTCGGGGTCCTCGCTGATGGCATCCGTACCACGGCGGACCCAGTACGAGACGGAGGCAGTGGGTCGACCGCTGAGGTCGATGGCGGCAGAGGTCACCGACACCTCGCCCCAGCGGGTGAACAGCGAGTTGGATCCGCTGATGACGGTGTTGGTGGTGACACCGGCCGACCCCCAGCCGGAAACACTCCACTTGGTGCCGTCGAGGGAGTTGGAGGCGTTGAAGTTGTCGGCGAAGGCGGTGACCTCCGAGCCGCTCGCGACGACGGGGCCCGTGAGGTAGAGGTTGCCGGAGGAGCGGTCGACGGCGAGCGCGTCCGCCCACTCGAAGTCGGAGGCTCCGCCGCTGCGGCCGCTGCCGCTGCGGACCCACTTCCAGTTGCCGTCGGTGTCGAGGCGGGCGACGAACAGGCCCGGCTTTTCGACACCGCCGGAGCAGCCGCTGTCTAGGGGGCTGCCGTCGGCTGAGTCGAAGGTGGCGTTGCAGGTATACCGTCCGGCGACGAACACCGAGCCCGGAGTCGGGGGAAGCGTGGTGTCGTCGGCCGGCGTCACGCCGATGCCGTACCCAACGTCCGTGTAGTTGCCGCCCGCCGTACGGGCCCACTTCCAGTTGCCGTCCGCCCCGAGCTTGGCGATGAACACGTCGGCCTGGTCGCCGCTCGCGGTGAGGGTGGTGCCGCCGAAGGTGGCGGTGCTGTAGTACGACCCGGTAACGTAGACGTTCTCCGAGGCGTCCACCGCGATGGCGACGCCGCGGTCGACGGAGAGGCCGCCGGCGCTGCGCGCCCACACGAAGTTGCCGGCCTGGTCCATCTTGGTGACGAAGACGTCGTCCGAGCCCGCGGAGGCGAGATCGTCGAGGCCGAAGGTGGCCACACCCCGGAACGAGCCCACCACGTAGACGTTGCCGGAGGCCGCAACGGCCACCGAGCGTCCGGTATCGTCCTCGAGGCCGCCGCCGCTGCGCGGCCAGGCCGCCATCAGGGGGCCGGCGGCCGAGGCCACCAGGAGGCTCGCGAGAGCCGTGCGCATGTGCTTGCCGAGTGCCGTCATGGTCGTTCTCCCCGCGTCCCGGATCGTCACGTGGCCTCCGGCCGTCACTGGTTCAGCACCGACACCGCGGAAACCCGCTGGAGGCGGAAGGTCCCGCTCACGAAGATCGGGTAGCGGTGCAGCCCGGTGAGGGTCTCGTGGTAGGTGCCTCCCACCGTGGAGTCACCCCAGTCGGGTGGGTTGAGCCCCTTGGGGTCGGTCTCGGAAAAGTCGAACTCGACCTCACGGGTGACCTCGTAGGCCTCCGCCTTGAAGTTGAGGAACTGGGCGTCGAGATCGTCGTGATCGGGGTGGTAGCGGTGCAGGAATGGGTTGGTCGGGAACTCCGAAGGGATCACGATGGTGCCGTGCAGCGAGCCGGTCATGTCGAAGACGCCGTCGAGGTCGAGCTCGTTCCCGGCGAAGTCGTAGTCGATCGTGCTCACCCGGATCCCCACCGGCACGCCGTCGCGGACGGTGGCGCCGGTGAAGTCGGGAATCAGGCTGTCGTCGGTGAGGAGCACGTAGCGGCCGGGCGTCTCCGTGGTGAGGTAGGTGGGGTCGTCGGGCGAGGGAGCGAGGGTGCCGTTCTGCCACATCTGAATGGCCTGCTTGAGCAGACGCGCCCTCCCGCCGGCGTCGACGTGGATGAGCACCCGGAGCTCGAAGTGCTTGCCCACCGGGAGCGGTGTCGTACCACCGGTCTGGGCGTTGCTCACGGCGTCGATATCGGCGGTGCCGATCCACAGTCCCGACAGCGGCTCGCCCGCGGCAACGGCTGCGCGGCCCAGGCCGGCCTTGGTCGCCGTGCCGGCGGGAGCCTGGATGGCTGTGGCGCCCACCGCGACCAGCCGTCGGGAACCGAGGCCATCGGTAATCTCCAGGACCTGCTCGACCCGGTTCGAGGTGAACGCCGCACGCCGCACGCCCACGTTGAGAATCACCTCCTCACCCGCCCCCACCGGTACCGTGTAGGTGCTGGGAAGTGTCGGCCAACTGCTTTCGCCGGTGCTGTCGTCGGTCACCTGCAGCGCCAGGGGCACCGGCGTGGTGGCGGACAGCAGCCGTAGCGTCACGTCAACATCCACCGCCGAGTGGTTGCGGAGGCTCAGCGTCTGGGTCGTGAGACCCGACGCGAACTCGAGGCCGCCGAGGGCGTCGCTCTGGACCTCGAGGGGGCCCTGGTAGGACGACGTGCCGGCGCAGTACACCCAGTAGGCGACGCCGGGCTCGATGGTGGCGGAGTACGGCTGCTGGATGCGGGTCCAGGTACCGTTGCTGCCCAGGCGGAAGATCGGCTGCCCGTCGTGGGCGGGGGAGTTCGCGAAGTAGGCCCCGAAAGTGGCCGGGTGATCGGGGTCCACTGCCAGCCCGAGCAGGTTGAACGAGTCGGACACCCACGTCTGGCGACGCAGCACCGGCGAGCCGTGCACCCTCCAGGTGACGGGGTCCGAGCCGTCGAGATTGATGAGGTAGGCACGGTTCGCCTGCAGGCTGAAGAGGTTGGAGAGAAAGGCCTCGGGCCGGGGGCGGGGGAAGTAGCCCCACCAGCCGGACACGCTGAGGAGACCCTCGCCGGGGTCCTGGATGAACTGGACGGGGCTGGTGTCGGGGTTGTAGGTCCAGACGCTCGCCACCGGGATGCCGGCCAGCGCGGTCTCGATGTCGTCGGGATCGGGCTGGACCTGCAGGTACACAGCGTTCCAACCCGGCTGCAAGACGACGACCTGCTCATACTGTGCCGCGGCCGCAGGAAGGGCGAGCAGAGCAGCGGCGACGACGAGGCATGCAAGGCCCAAACGGGGCTCGCGCGGCCCCGGACAGGCTCGGGATGACGCTTTGGGACGCGTGCTCATGGTCTCGGCCTCTCTTCCGGCGGTGGACGATGGGATCGAGGTGGACATCGGCGACCCTCCTCAACGCGCCGGCAGCTGCGGCGGTGCCGGCTCGGCGGCTTCGGGTACGGTGGACTCCGGGGCCGGGACTTCGGCGAGGGCGGCCTCGTCGACCTCGACGGCGATCCCCGCGGTGAGCTGGGTCTCGAGCTCGCTCTCGAGCTGATGGCGCCGCTCCTGCATCAAGGCGCGGCGGATTCCGGCAGCGAGCATCTCCAGGGGTCGCTCCTGGCTGTCCTCGCGGTCCACCAGGCGGACCACGTAGAAGCCCTTCTCGGTCTCGATCACCGGACTGATGTCGCCCGGTTGGGCAAGGGAGAAAACGGCGTCGACGACGGCCGGGTCCCAGCGATAGCTCCGCCCGTTATGCTCGACCAACCAGCCGATCACGCCGCCCTGGTATCGGCTCGTACGGTCGTCGGAGTAGCGCAGCGCCACCTTGCCGAAGTGGCGAACGTTGGCGGGCAGCGCTGCGGCCTCGGCACGGACCTTCTCCGCCCGCTCGCGTGCCTCTGCGCGGGCCTCGTCGCTTGCCACCACCGGCACCTCGATGAAGACGATGGCCGCCTGTGACCGCGCCGGTCGGGCGTACTCCTCCTGATGGGCGGCGTAGTAGGCCGCAACCTCCTCGTCGCTCACGGTGAGGTTCTCGAGCCGCTGCTCGATGCGGTCCTGATGCAGCCGTGCGACCATCATCCGCTCCATCACGTCGACAACCTTGGGGTCGTGGTCGTAGCCGGCCGCGCGTGCGGCAGCGACCAGCGAGCGCTCGCGGACCATCGCGTCGAGGAGGGTGCGGCGCTCTTCGGGTGTGGCGTACTGTCCCGGCCGCTGTGCCATCTCCCTCTGGAGGTCGGCGGCCGTGATCGCCTCGCCGGCCACCGTGGCAAGCACGGCGGCATTGCCGGGAGGAGCCGCCGCGGCGGCGGCCAGCGGCAGCCAGAGGGCGGCGGTGAGGACCTTAGTGAATCGCGCGTGCAAGGCTCTCTCCTTCTCGCTGAGATGCACCGGCCTGAGGTTCGGCCGATGCGAGCGTTCCCTCGGGGTTGACTGCCGCGCCCTGCCCGATCGTCGCGAGGATGCTGGCGGTGCTCGACCAGTGCGAGGTGTCACCGGTCTCGAACCCGTCGGCGAATAACCCGATGGGGTCGGTGTCGGCGGCGGTGTCGTTCGCGGGCTCGTGATCGACGAACTCGGCGGGTACGGCCACCTCGGCGGTGTTGCTCACCTCGGTGGTCAGGGCGTCGAGTGCAGGGTCCACGGTGGCATTCACACTGTAGGTCACCGTATCGCCGGGTGGCAGGTAAATGGAGTCGACGAGGTTGCCGACGCCCGACAAGGTGCAGACTGCGGTACCGCTCGCGACGCAGCTCCAGGACGCACCTACCAGCGCGTCCGGGAGCAGGTCGGTGACGGTGACGCTGGCGGGTGTACCCGGGCCGGCATTCGTGACCGTGATGGTGTAGGTGAGGGCATCTCCCGGTTCGACGGACCAGAGGCCGTCGTCCTTGGTGACGGCGAGATCGGCGACGCCGACGATGGTGGTGTCCTCGTCAACGGCGTTGTTGGCGGGGGTGCCGTCGTGGTCCTGTGTGCTCACCTCGGCATGGTTGGTGACGGTGCCCCAGGCGTCGTCACGGGCGGACACGGTAAGCTGAAGCTGTCGGGTACCGCCCGCGGCGAGGTCACCGAGGCCGCAGTCGGTCCAGTCACCGCTGGCACAGCCGGTGACGGCCGCGCCATCGAGCTCGCCGGGGAGGGTGTCGGTGACCACCACGTTGCGCGCGGTCTGGGGGCCCGCGTTGGCGATGCTGATGTCATAGGTGAAGGTGTCTCCAGCCTCCACCGGGTCGGCGGAGTCGGTCTTGATGATGCTCAGGTCCACCCGGCCCAAGACTTCGGTGTCTTCGCTCGCCGTGTTGTTGGCAATGGGTACTGGATCGGTCGTTGACGAGGCCACGCTCACCGTATTGGTGATGGTCCCCTGGGCATCCGGATTCACGGTGACCGCGACCGTGTACTGCTTCTGCGCTCCGGCTGCTACGACGCCGAGCGAGCAGGTGGGCACGCCGCCGGCGTCTTCTGCACAGCCAGTGGTGGAGGCAAATGTCACGGCGCCGGGCAGCGCCTCGGTGGCTGCCACGTCCCGGGCGTCCGATGGACCGAGGTTGGCCACGGTGACCGTGTAGGCAAGCGCCCCGGCGCTCACCACCGGATCGACATCGTCACTCTTGCTGACGGTAAGGTCGGCCCGCGGGGTGAGGGGGTCGGAGTCGGTGCTGATGTTATCGGAGGGGTTGGGATCAGTGTAGCCGGCGGCGAGCTGGAGCGAGGCGGTGTTGGCGATCGTTCCCAGCACCGAGGGGTCGACGGTCCCCGTGAGGGCATAGGTCGCCGAGCCGGCTGGCGGAATCGTGACGGCGTCGCTGATGGAGCCGGAACCGGACGCCGTGCAGCTGGCCCCGGCGGAAGGCGTGCAGGTCCAGGCCACGGTGGCCGGCAGTAGCTGGTTGGGGGGTGAGTCCTTGGCGGTGCCCAGCGCCGTGCTGGGGCCGGCATTGCTGACCACGATGGTGTAGGAGACCACTGTTCCCGGGATCACCGCGTCGACTCCGTTGCTCTTGCTCACCGAGATGTTGGTCACCGGCACCACCGCGTCCGCATCTGCGGCGGAGTTGTCGCCGGGGGCGGGATCGCTGGCGCCCGCCGCCGGCGTGACGGTGGCGGTGTTGGTCATGGTCCCGACGAATGCGGGGTCGACCTGACCCTGAACGGAGTAGGTGAGGACACCGCCGACCAGGATGTCGACGACGTCGCTGATGGAGCCGCTCCCCGACGGGCTGCAGCTGGAGCCCGAGCTGGCGGTGCAGGTCCAGGTGGGAGCGAGGAGCTGGGAGGGAAGCACGTCGGTCACCTGGGCGCCGAGCGCATCGGAGGGTCCGGCGTTGGTGACGGTGACGGTGTAGGTGACCGAGAGGCCGGCGGCGACGCTGTCGGCGTTGTCTGTCTTGGTCACGGCGAGGGCGTTGACGACGGCAATCTCGGTGTCGTCGTCGATTCCGGTGTTGTTGCCGGGGATGGAGTCGCTGACGTCCGCTGGCATCGTCGCGGTGGCCGAGTTCACGATGGTGCCGCGGGCGGACGGATGAACCTGGCCCGTCACTGCGACCACCGCCGACGCACCCGCCTCGAGGTCGAGGCTGAGGTGGAGGGAGTCGCTGCTTGCCGCGGCGGCGGAGCAGACACCGTCGTCGAGGTGGCCGAGAGCCACCAGCGCCCCGCTTACCTGGCCGGCAACGTAGAGCTGGGCGTCGTCGGGGCTCGACGCCAACCCCGCTGCGCCATCGAGGGGTGAGGGGGCGGGCAGGGCGAGCTGCTCGAGGAAGCGAAGCCTGCCGTCGGCCCAGCTGCGCTGGAACACGGCCACCGCGTCGCTGTTGAGGCCGAGGGCATAGACGCGCGCGCCGTCGGGGCTGACGATCACCGCGGTGGCACCATCGAGGCCGCTGATCGCGCCGTCGCCGTCGGCGTAGGTGGCCGCCCAGCTCAGGCGTCCCGACATCGGGTCGCGGGTGAACAGGGTGACCGAGTCGTCGGCGAGGCTGGCGGCGTAGAGGTGCGCGCCTCCGGGGCTCATGGCGAGGGAGCGCACGAGATCGAGGCCGTTCACCTGGATCTGGTCGCCCAGCGGGCCCTGGAGGTCGCCCTGGTGGACCACCGAGGCGAAGGTGAGCGCTCCGGTTGCCGGATCCCGCTGGAAGGAGGCGATGGCACCCGCGGTCTGGGCCGCGACGTAGAGGAAGTGCCCATCCGGCGACAGCACGAGGTGGCGAGCGCCGGTGAGGGTGTTGAGGGGCACGCTGCCGAGCCCGTCCCGCTTGCGCTCGATGAAGGTGAGCGCGCCGGTCGAAGCGTCGCGGGCGAGGGCGACGACGGTGTTGTCATCCTGGCTGGCCACGTAGACCTGGGCGCCGTCGGGCGAGATTGTCAGGGCGGTAGCGCCGATGAGGCCGTCCGACCCCATGTCGCCGTTGAAGAAGGGCTCCACCAGGTCGAGCTCGCCGGTGTCGGGGTCACGATCGAAGGCCACCACCGCGCCGTCGTCCGCGCCGGCGACGTAGACGTTGGCGCCGTCGGCGCTCACCGCCACCCCGGCAGCTCCTGCCAGCCCGCTGACCACGCCGCTCGCCAGGGTATCGCCGTTGTGGACGATGGCGACGAGGGTGAGGGTTCCGAAGGTCGGGCCGGGCGTGCTCTCGCGCTGGAAGACGGTCACCGCGTCGGCGTCGCGGCCGGTGACGTAGACGCTGCGCCCATCCGGGCTCACCGCGGTCCAGCGGGCGCCCGCCAGGGCGGCCGCTCCGGGGTCGGAGCCGGAGACCGTCTGCAGGAGCTCGAGCACGTGGGGGGAGGTGCAGTCCCAGCTCAGCGAGCCGCTGGCGAAGCCGGCCGCGGATGCCGGGAACAAGGGCGGTTCGTCGTCCAGAGCGAGGCCGCGTACGTCACTGGGTCCGTGGTTGGTCACGGTGACGGTGTAGGTGACCCACTCGCCGGCGACCGCCTCGGTGAGGCCGTCGTCCTTGGTGACCTCGACGTCGGCGTCGCGCATGAGCGTGGTGGTATCGGAAGCGGTGTTGTTGACCAGCACCGGATCGCGCACGGTGCGCCCCGCGCTGACCGTCACCGTATTGGTGACGTCGCCGGTGGCCGCCGGGAGGACGGTACCGCGCACCCGGTACGTGGCGACGCCGCCGGGGACCAGGTCGAGGCCGTCGAGGAGACTCCCTGGGCTCCCGGTCCCGCACGTCGAGCCGGGGAGGCGCCCGAACGCGAGGGGGGTGGGCGCGGCGCCACCGGCGTAGAGATGGTGGCCGTCAGCGGAGACCGTCAGCCTGCCGCCGCCGAGGAGACCCCCGGTGTCGGCCTCGCTGGCCAGGAAGGTGAGCTGCCCATTGCGCCACGTGAACACGCTGACCGCGCTGTCGGCGGCGCCGTCGGTGCCGGCGACGTAGACCTGCAGGCCGTCGGGGCTGGTGGCGAGGTCCGAGATGGCGGCGAGGCCGTCGGCGGTGACCTCGGTCGCGGGGTCGGTGGGATCGAGCCGCTGGATGTCGCCCTGAACCACCGCTCCGTCGAAGGCGAGGGCGCCGGTGCTCGGGCTGCGCGTGAAGGCGGCCACCGCCTGGTCGGCGGGGCCCGCCACCCAGACCCTGGAGCCGTCCGGGCTCACGGCGAGCGCGGCGGCACCGGCGAGCCCGGTGACGGTAACCGTGGTCGCGGGGTCCGAGGGGTCGGGAATCTGCACGTCGCCCTCGGTCACGACGCTCACGCGAGTGAGCGCCCCGGTACCGGCGTTGCGGCTGAAGATGACGACGCTGTCGCTGGCCCCGCCGGTGGCGAGAACGTGGCTGCCGTCAGGCGTCACGGCGACGTCGCTGGTGCCGAGCAGCGAGGCGTCCTGGTTGAACTGCACGAAGGTCAGGGCCCCGGTGCCGGAGGACCGGGCGAAGGTCGCCACGGCGTTGTCGGCCGGGCCCGCGGCGTAGAGATGGGTGCCGTCGGGGCTCAGGGCGAGGGCGCTGGCCTGGCCGATCCCGTTGACCGCTCCGACGCCGTCGCGGACGAGGCTGGAGAAGAGCAGAGTGCCGTCACCGGCGTCGCGCGCGAGCACGGCGACGGCGTCGTCGCCGCTGCCGGCCACGTAGATGAAGGCGTCGTCGGAGCTCACCACGAGGTCGGCAGCGCCGGCAAGCCCGTCCACGAGCACGGTGCCATCCTGGACGTCGCCGTCCTTGAGGATCTGGACGGGTGCGCCGAGAAGCCCACTGCGGGTGTCACGGGGGAGCACCGCCACGGCGCCGAGGCCCAAGCTCGTGCCGGCGGCGTAGACGAAGCGGCCGTCCTGACTCAGCGTGGCGGCGGTCACCGCGTCGAGGCCGAGTGGCTGCTGGACGAGCTCCTGGAGCAGGCCCGGAGGCGGTACCGCGAAGCATGACCAGGACACGTCGGTGAAGGCTTCGGGCATGGGGTCGTAGATGCTGTTGCCGGGGGCGACGCTGGGACCCGTGTTGGCCACGGTGATGACGTAGGTGGCATCGGCGCCCGGGACCATCGGCCCGGGGCCGCTGGTCTTGTTGACCACGAGGTCGGAGACCGGCGACATCACGGTGTCGTCGTCGGTGGCGGAGTTGTTGTCGAGGTCTGGATCGATGACGCCCGGAGGGGCGGTCACCGTTGCGGTGTTGATCAGGCGGCCAGTGGCCTCGGACCGCAGCACCCCGCCGGCCGTGTAAATGACCCGGCCACCCGCGGGAATGCTGACCTCCTGGTCGATATCGCCGGTGCCGAGGCTGACGCACGAGGCGCCGCCCTCGGCCGTGCAGGTCCAGCTCACGCTCTCGAAGCTCGCCGCGAAGCTGTCCTCGACCATTGCGCCGGGCCAGCCCCTGACGGGGTTCTTGACCACGTCGCTGGGGCCGGCGTTGCTCACGACGATGGTGTACGTAACCCCTGCCGGGTCGCCGGGTGCGGCGCCTCCACCCCCGTCCAGATAGGTGGCGACAAAGCCGAGCTGACCGAAGTCTTCGGGAGGCGATGGTGCCGTTGTCCGGGTGAAAGCGGTGACCGCGTCGTCGCCCACCGCGGCAACGTAGACGTCGGCGCCGTCCGGGCTCACGGTGACCACCGTGGCGCCGATGAGGCCCTGCACCACGACCTGGTCCGGCGGGCTGCCCTGGACGTCGCCGTTGACCACCACGCCGTGCGCGGTGAGGGCGCCGGTGCCGAGGTCGCGGCTGAACACACGGACGGCGTTCCCCACCGCATCGCTGACGTACACGTGGGCGCCGTCGGGGCTCACGCGGAGGCCGGCCGCTCCCGGTGAGGAGGCCGGTGCCTGGGCGGTGAGCATGCCGGTCGACGTGCTGCGGGCAAACACCGCGACCTTGTCGTCGCTGCGCCCGGCGGCGTAGAGGAAGGTGCCGTCTGGGCTGAGCGCGAGTGCTGCGACGCCGGCGAGGCCGTCGGCCCCGCCGCTGCCGTCCTGAAGCCGCTGCAGGAAGGTGAGCTCTCCGTAGTGGCCCGATTCGCTGTTGGTGTCGCGGGCGAAGGCGACCACCGAGCTGGAGCCCGGGGCGGCGGCGTAGACGGTGGCGCCGTCCGCGGACACGGCGACGGCGGTGGGGCCGATGAGGCCAACCACTCCGCCGGCGCCGTTGACGGCCAGCTGCCGGAAGACGAGCCGGCCCCGATCGTCGCCTGAGGTGGTTCGGCTGAAGACCGCGATGGCGTTGGAGTTGCGTCCGGTGACGTAGACGTGCGCCCCGTCCGGGCTCACGGCGACACCGCGGGCTCCAAGCAGGCCGGCAGCGCCGGCCACGCCGTTGGTCTGGACCTCCTGGAAGGTAAGGAGTCCGGAGGCGGGATCGGGGTCGCGGGTGAAGACCACCAGGGAGTTGTCGTTGGGAGCGGCGACGTAGACCGATCGGCCGTCGGGGCTGACTGCCACCCCGGCGGCGCCACCGAGACCGCTGACGCCGTTCTCGCCGTTGCGCACCGCCGCACGGAAGGTGAGGGCCCCGGTGGCGGAGTTGCGCCGGAAGATCCCCACCGCACTGTCGGCGGAGCCGGCCACGTAGAGGTTGTTGCCGGCCGGCGACAGCGCCATGCCGAGGGGATCGAGGAGGCCGTCGTACTCGACGAAGCCGTCACTCTTGGTGATCGACAGGTCGGCGCGGCGGCGCAGGAAGTCCTCGTCGGTGGAGGCGTCGTTGCCCGACTCGGGGTCGAGGGCGCCGGGCGAGCCCGACGGGGTGGTCAGAACGGTGGCGGTGTTGCTGACGCAGATGGAGCCCGGGTCGGCGAGGCAGGGGCTGCCGGTGGCGCCGGCGCGAACGTGGGCGTTGACGGTGAACACCACGCGGCCGAGCGCGGCCACGTTGATCGGCACGTTGAGGTCGCCGCTGCCCGAGGCCGGGCAGCTCGAGTCCGCCGGGCGGGCGAAGACCGCCACCGCACTGTCCACCAGCGCGGCGGTGTACAGCGACGAGCCGTCCGGCGAAAGTGCCAGGGAGGCCACGCCGTTGAGGCCCTCCACCGAGCCGGTCCCGCTGCTGCGCAGCTCGATGAGGCTCAGGCGGCCGGTTCCGGCGTCACGGTTGAAGAGGGCCACCGAGTCGCTGCCCTGGCCGGCGACGTAGACGTGGAGGCCGTCGGGGCTCACCAGCAGGTCGCGGGGGTTGCGGATCCCGGTGACGCCGCCGACGCCGTCGACGTAGAGCGCGGGCGGGGAGAGGGGGACGAGGCGGCCGAAGTCGGGCCCGGGCGTCGTGGTGCGGCGTAGTGCCACGACCGCGTTGGATGCGGAGCCCGCGACGTAGAGGTGGGTGCCGGTGGGGTCGAACGCGAGGGCGCGTGCGCCCTCGAGCCCGGCGCTGGATCCGGAGCCCTTGACCTCGAGGAACGAGATGGTGCCGTCGCCGGCTCGGGTGAACACCGCCACCGCGCCGTCGTTCGCGCCGGTGGCATAGACGTGCTCGCCGTCGGGGCTCACCACCACCGAGCTCGCCCCGTCGAGGCCGTCCACGGTGTCGCCGCCGTCGGAGGGGTCGTCGACGCCGTCATGCTCGCTGTCGATGAGGGTGAGGGCGCCGCCGGCGCCCGTCTGGAAAGCCCGCAGGGAGTCGTCGTTGGCGCTGGTCACGTAGACCGTCGCACCGTCGGGGCTGATCGCAACGGAGTTGGCCTCGTCAAGGCCGCCGTGGACCCCGACGAGGTCGAGGCTGGCGTTATCGCCGGAGCCCGGCACGAGCTTGAAGACGACCAGGGCGTCGTCCACCTGGCCGGTGACGTACAGGTACATGCCGTCGGGGCTCACCTCGACATCGGAGGCGCCGCGCAACCCGGTCACCGTGCCGGAGGCGAGGGCGCTACCGTTGGTGATCTGCTGGAGCACCTCGAGGGCACCGGTGGTCCGGTTCCGCTTGAACATGGTGAGGGCGCCGTCACTGATGGCGGTGGCATAGACGTACTCGGTGAGCGGTCCACCGCCATCGGGATCCACCGCCACGGCCACCGCCGAGGCTCCGGCGAGGAGGTCGGTGGCGCCGACGCCGTCGCGGTAGGCCTCGAGGAAGTCCAGGGAGCCCGAACCCACCGCGAGGCAGGTCCAGGTGGCCGAGTCGAAGTCGGGTCCGAAGCTGTCCACCAGCACCGCCGAGAGCGGCTCGGGCCAGGTGGGGTCGTTGGTGGCGTTGCTGGGGCCGGCGTTTTGCACCGTGATCGTGTAGGAGGCCGTGTCGCCGGTCACCACGGTGTCGATGCTGTCACTCTTGACCACGCCCAGGTCGGCGCGGGGAACCAGCACGGTGTCGTCGTCGGTGTCGGTGTTGTCGCTCGGATCGGTGTCGACGTCGCCCGTGCGCTGCGTGGCCGTCGCCGTGTCCACCAGACACTGCTGGCTCGGGTCGCCCGGGCAGGGTACGCCGCGGGCGCCCGGGCGCAGAGTCGCCTGCACCGTGTAGGTCACGGTGCCCGCGAAGGCTACGTCGACCGTGTCGAACACGTTGCCGGAGCCGCTGGCGGTGCAGCTCGAGCCGGAGCGGCGTTGGAAAGCCGCCAGCGCGTTGTCGCCGAGGCCGACCACGTACACGTCGCGGCCGTCGCGGCTGGCCGCCACGCTGTAGGCCTGGTTGAGACCATCGACGCCGTCGGCCCCGTCGCGCCGCACCTCGAAGAGCGACAGGGCGCCGTAGGTTGGGCTGGTCACATCGGTGACCCTCTCGAAGGCGGTGAGGGCGTTGTCGAACTCGGCGGCGACGTACACGTAGCGGCCGTCGGGGCTCAAGGTGACGGCGCGGGCGCCGTCGAGGCCGGTGACGCCGTCGACGCCGCTCATGTACACCGTCATGAAGCTGAGGCGGCCGAAGTTGGCGCTCGAGGGATCGGTGTTGCGGCGGAAGGCGACGAGCGCGTCCTGATTCGCACCGGCCACGTACACGTGATCGCCGTCGGGGCTGATCGCCACGGCCATGGCCTGGTCGAGGCCGTCGGCGCCTCCGGACCCGTTCGTTACCGTCTGGATGTAACGCAGCCGGCCGCACACGGGCGCAGCGCTGGGCGAGCACGGCGCGTCGTCGAGGGAGGTGTTGCGCTGGAAGACCACCGCCGCGTCATCCACGCGGCTCACCGCCACCAGGTGACGGCCGTCGTCGGCGACCGCAAGGCCGACGACGCCGTCGAGCCCGCTCACGCCGTCGACGCCGTTGGTCTGCTTGCCGAGGTAGGTGAGCTTGCCGTAGTCGGGGCTCGCCGAGCTGGTGACGCGCCGGAAGGTCGCCACCGAGTCCTCGTACTGACCGGCGGCGTAGAGGTACTCGCCGCTGGGGTCGAAGGCGAGGGCGGCGGCTCCCGAGAGGCCGTCGACGCCGGCCGAGCCGTCCGTGAGTGTCTGCAGCTCGGTGAGCGTCCCGTCGACGTTCTGGCGGAACACCGCCAGGGAGTTGCCGGTCTCGGAGGCGACGTAGACGTGGCCGCCGTCGGGGCTGGCCAGGACCGCCGCCGGTCCGTTGAGCCCGGTGATGCCGGCGACACCGTTTTTGTAGGCCTGTTTGAAGACGAGATGCAGCCCGCGGGTGTCGGGTGTGGCGCCCTTGCCGGCGTCGCGTGCGAACACGGCCAGCGCGTTCTCACCGTAACCCACCGCGTACACCCACTTGCCGCCGGTGCCGGGGTTCACCGCCACCGAACGGGCGCCGAAGAGCCCATCGACGCCGTCGACGCCGTCGGTCTCGGCCTCGAGGAAGAGGAGGTTGGGGTCGGGGGCGCGGCGCTCGAAGGAGTCGAGGGCGTTGTCGGTCACAGCGGCAGTGAGCACGTGGCGCCCGTCGGGTGTCACCGCGACGCCGCGGACTCCGGCGAGACCGTCGGCGGGAACCTCCGGACTGGGCGGAAGACCGTTCTGGTGGAGCTCCTGGAAGCTCAGCAGGCCACTCGCCTTCACCCGACGGAACACGGCAAGCGTGCCGCCGGCGTCGGCGGTGCCGGCGGCGACGAGGTGCTCGCCGTCCGGAGCGATCGCGAGGCCGGTGACGCCGGCGATACCGTCGGTGGGGCCGTCGCCGTCGGTGACCTTGCCGGCGTAGGTGACGGTGCCGTCGCCGGCGCGTACGAAGACTGCGATGGAGCTGTCGCCGGTGCCGGCGACGTAGACGTGGTGGCCGTCGGGGCTGAGGATCACGGCGCTGGCGTCAGCGAGACCGTCGACCCCGCCGCTGCCGTTGTCTTCGGAGTCGACGACGGTCAGGGTGCCGTAGCCGGGCGATGCCGGGTCGACGTCCCGCGCGTAGGCCACGAGGCTGTCGCCGCTGGTGGCGTAGACCTGGTGGCCGTCGGGGCTGGCCGCCACCGAACGCACCTCGAAGCCGGTGTCGGCGGCGGCGTCCACGAAGCTGAGGCGGCCGGTGGAGGTGTCGCGGGCGAAGATCGCCACTGCGTGACCGGCTCCACCAGCGACGTAGACGTGCTTGCCGTCCGGGCTCACCGTCACGCCCTCCGCTCCTGCCATGCCGGTCACCGGGCCGCCGCCGTCGCCGGGATCGTCGACGCCGTCGGTCTCGGTCTCGACGTAGCTGAGGAGGCCGCTGTTGAGGTCGCGGCTGAAGGTCACCACGGTGGCCTTGGGGCTGGCGGTATCGCTGTTGTCCACGGCCGTGAGGTAGACGTGCCGCCCGTCGGGGCTGAGCACGACCGACGACGGGGCGTGCAGCCCGGCCACCGTGAGGCCGACGTCCGTGGAGTCGTTGACGCCGTCCACCTCGGCCTCGAGGAAGGCGAGCTGGCCGAAGTAAGGGCCGATGGTGGTTTCACGCGCATACACCGCCACCGCGTCGGCGCCGCCGGCGGCGACGTAGACCTGCTTGCCGTCGGGGCTGACCGCCACCGCGTCAGCACCGTCGAGGGCACCGAGACGCCGATCCGCCGAGCGGAAGGTGAGGTCGCCGGGGACCGGGGACACCGCAGAGCAGGTCCACCGTACGTTGGTGAGGTCGTCGGGGAAGACGTCCTCGACGTTGGCCTGGATGGCGTCGTTGGGGCCGGAGTTGCTCACCTGCACGGTGTAGAGGACGTCCTCGCCAGGAGTGGCCGAGGTGGTGCCGTCGTCCACCGTGATGGCGAGGTCGACACTCTGCTTGAGAACCACCGCGTCGGTGGCGGTGTTGTTCACCAGCACCGCGTCGGTGACGCTGGCGTGGCCGACAGTGGCGGTGTTGGTGAGGACGGCCGCGGTGGGGTCGGCCTCCACCGTGCCGGTGACGGTGAACACGACGCTGGCCCCCGGGGGCAAATCGACCTGCTGGCCGAGGGCGTCCCCGGTGACCGGCGACGGCACGGTGCAGGCGCCGCCCGAGGTGCAGCAGCCGCCGCCCGTGGCGGCACAGGTCCAGCTGACGGTCCCGGAGGTGAAGCCCGCGATCACCGATGACCCGTCGAAGATGGGGAAGGGGTCGCTGACGGTCTCGCCCACTGCCGTCGAGGGGCCGTTGTTGTGGGCGGTGATGGTGTAGGTGACGGTGGTGTCGACACCCGCCTCGAAGGGGGCATGGACCTTCTGTACCGAGAGATCTCCGGTGGGTGTGACGGTGATGGTGTGCGTCGCGGTGTTGTCGGCGGGGGTGAGCTCGCCGATACCCGAGGGGGTGGCCACCTCGGCGCTGTTGACGAGGTCGCCGGTGGACGCGGGGTCGAGTGAACCGCTCACCGTGAACGTCACGGCGCCGGTGGGTGGCAGGTCCACCTGCCGGTTGATGGGCCCGGTGCCGTCGACGCCGGTGCACGGAGCGCCACCGGCGGTGCAGCAGGCGCCGCCCGTAGCGGTGCAGTGCCAGCTGACGGTGCCGGTGAAGCCCGCAGTCACCGAGGATCCGTCGTAGATCGGGAAGGTGTCGGTGATCGTCGAGCCTGCGGCCTGCTGGTCACCTTGGTTCGACGCCACGATGGTGTATCCGTAGGTACTGCCTGGCACGGCGGCACCGCCGCTCGCGCTGTTGGTGACGACGAGGTTGGTGGCGAGGGTCACCGGGTCGGTGTCGGTGGAGCTGTTGTCGCTGGTGTCGGGGTCGGCGTCGCCCGGAGCGGTCACGGTGGCCGTGTTGGACAGGCTCACCGCGGCTGCGGGGGAGAGCGTTGTGTAGACGTAGAAGTCCAGCGAGCCGTTGGCCGGCACCGTGATGCTGGCATCGAGCGAGGGCCCGCCGTCCGAGCTGGGGGTGGGGCACCCGGCACCGGCGGTGACCGCGTACACCGAGAGCGCCGAGTTGGTGGGCGCTGCGGAAAGCAGGTGAGCTCCGTCCGGCGTCGCCGCAAGGCCAGTGACCCCTGCCAGCGTCGCCGGGCGCGTGATCGTCGCTGAGAAGGCGAGCGCGCCGGTGGCCGTGTCACGGTCGAGCACCGCCAGGGCGCCGTCGCCGGAGCCGGCCACGACCACCAGGCGACCGTCCTGGGTAACCACCACACCGCTGGCGCCGGCGAGCCCGTCCACGTTCCCGCCGTCGTCGCCGTCGGTGATCGTGACCAGTCCGGAAAGGGCGCCGTTGGAGGTGCTTCGGTCGAGCGTGTACACCGAGTTGGAGCCGGCGGCGTAGAGGTTGGCGCCGTCGGGGCTGAGGGCAAGGGCCGCCGCACCGGCGAGGCCGGAGGTGGTGGCGGCTCCGGAGAGTGCCCCGGTGGCCGGGTCGCGGGTCCATCGGGTCACCGAGCCGGCGCTGGAGGATGTCGCGTAGACGCTGTCTCCGGCGCTGCTGAGGAGCACGGCTGTGGCTCCGGCGAGGGTGTAGGAGGCCGGCGAGAGGGGCGAGAGCGTGCCGTCGGCGGGGTTGCGGCTGAAGGCGGCGATGGAGCCGGCGGAGGATGTGCGGACGGCGACATAGGCATGGAGGCCGTCGGCGCTCACCACGATGTCGCGGGCGCCGGGGAGAGTGTACGTGATGGGTGCGGAGAGCGCTCCGGTGGCGGGGTTGCGAGTGAACTTCACCACCGAGCCGGTGGAGCCATCGGTACTGGAGGCCGTGACGTAGACATTCATGCCGTCGAGGCTCACTGCCACCGAGGTCGGGCTCGTCACGTTGTCGGCATCTGTGACGTCGAGGTGGCCGAAGGTGTCGGAGGGCGTCGAGTGCGTCAGCGTCCGGGTGAGGGTCACCACCTGGTTGCCGGCGCCGCCGACGGCGTAGACGTGCTTGCCGTCGGGGCTCGCCGCCGCCGCCCGGACTCCTTCGAGCCCGGTGCTGTCATCGGTCTGCTTGGCCTCGCGGAAGGTGAGCGGGGGGGCGGGGACGCACTGCCAGCACGGGTACTCGGTGTTGCCGGCGCAGTGCGTCGGATGGCCGCCGAGCACGGAGGGGAACGTGTCGCTGAGGCCGATGTTGGCGAGGGTGCTGGGGCCGCGGCTGCCGACGTGCAGGACGTACTGGAACGACTGGCCGGGGCCCACCTCGTCCAGCGGGGTGCCCAGGGCGATGTCCTCGTTGTGCTTGTCGATGAAGAGGTTGGCGGAGGGCGTGAGGACGGTGTCGTCGTCCGTTCCGGTGTTGTTGCCGGAGTTGTGATCGCTCCAGCCCGACGGAACCGCGGCGCTGGCGCTGTTGACCAGGCAGGAGCTCTCGGGAGCGCTCGAGCAGGGCGTGCCGGCGGCATCGGGGGCCACCCATCCGCTGACGGTGAAGGTGGCCACCGCGTTCTTGTCGAGGTCGAGCGACGCGTCGAGGTCGCCGCGGCCGCTCGGGACGCCGCAGCTGCCCGTGCCTGTCACGGCACAGGTCCAGCGCACGCCCAGGAGCTCGCTGAAGCTGTCGCTGACGGTGGCCCCGGTGACCTGGCTCGGGCCGTCGTTGGTGACCGTTAGCGTGTAGCTGATCGGGGTGCCGGGGACGACGCTTGTGACCCCATCGGTCTTGGTCACCACGAGGTCGGAGACCCAGTTGACCTCGGTGTCCTCGGATGCCGAGTCGTTGCCGCCGGTGCGGTCGACGGTGTCCGCGGAGACGGTCGCCGAGTTGGTGATGGTTCCCCCGTCGTCGGGCGCGTTGACGGTGATCGTTACCGACGAGTCGCCACCGGGGGCCAGGCTCGCGAGCGTGCAGTCGACGGTGCCGCCGACGCCGCCCGCCGGGGTGCAGGTCCATCCGGTACCCGACTTGCTCACGTAAGTGACGCCGGTCGGCAGGTCATCCTCGACCACGACGTTGACGGCCGTGCTCGGGCCGGCGTTGTGCACCGCGAGGGTGTAGGAGAAGTCGGTGGCGGCGTCCACCGGGTCGGCGGAGTCGCTCTTGGTCACCGACAGGTCGGCCACCGGCGTCACCGTCGTGGTGACGTTCCCGGTGGAGTCGTTGCCGGCGGCCGGATCGTCGGTGGCGGACGACACCGAGGCGGTGTTGGTGATCGTGAACGGTGAGGGGGGGTCGTCGGGGGCGGTCACGGTGATGGTGATGGTCGGAGCATCCCCGCCCGGGGCGAGCGAGCTGCGGGTGCACACGACGGGATCGGTACCGGTGCACGTCCAGCCTGTACCCGTCGCCGATACGTAGGTCACGCTGTCGGGGAGGTTGTCGCTCAGCGAGAGGCTCTGCGCAGTGCTCGGGCCGGCGTTGTGGACCGTGACGGAGTAGGTGAGGGTGGCGCCTGCGTCAACGGGATCGGGAGAGTCGGTCTTGGTCACCGACAGGTCCGCCTCGGGCGTGAGGGTGGTGGTCTCGGAGGCGTCGTTGTTGGTGGTGTCGGACTCGGCGGTGGTGGTCGAGACGGTTGCATTGGCGGTGATCGTGAAAGGCGAGGGGGGGTCGGCTGGGGCGGTCACGGCGATGACGATGCTCGACGAGCCGCCGGCGGCGAAGCTCCCACTATTGGCCGTGTAGCTGCAGGAGACGGTGTTGCCGGAGGGTGAGCAGCTCCAGTCGGCAGTGGGGCCCACCGAGATCCCGGTGACACCCGTCGGCAGGTTGGTGGCCACCGCGACGACGCTCGCCGCCGTGTCGCCCTGGTTCTCGACGGTCACCGTGTAGGAGAATGCGGCGCCGGCGTTCACCGGGTCGGCCGAGTCGGCGACGGCCACGATCATGTCGGGCGCCGCCGATACGGAGCCGGCCACGGCGACGGCCGCGATCACGAGGCCGAGGAGCCGGTGCCTGAGGGCGTGGCTCGGGCCGTGAACTGACGGAGCGGAGGTCGGAGAGGCGCTCATACGTCCCCCTGTGAGGGTCGACTGCAAAAGGAGTTGACGGCCTGGCGAGAGGGACGAGAACGGTCGTTCGCTCATGACGCGAGAGCCGTGGGCGGCCGGTGGGTTGGCGCGGGGAGGAGGGGACGTTCAGGGCTCGCCGCGACGGCGGGCGGGGGGGCGCTGGGCTCTCCGATGGTTCTCACGACCGCTCCTCTTCCTCTAATGACCGAGACAATCTTCCCTTGCCCGGCAGAGCTCCCCGAGGGGCGCCGACGGGTAGACTAAAAGTGATCCGAGCCGTTTGGGCTTCGTAGGTTCATTGATAGCATCGCTCTCTGGTCGCGTCAATAGATGAGATTGAAAATCTCTGCGCCAGATGCTGCAAGGTGCGTGATCCGAGCTACTTAATGAAAGAAAATTTCTATACTGGTTCTCTGTATGAAGGGTTCAGAGGCGCTGTGAACCCCCGATGGCGGCCGAAGTGGATGGACGCAGGGCGGCTCGCGGTTGCTCGAGTCGCGGCCCCCGGACGAGGCCGCGGGGAGGTCCACGATGAGATTGGAAGGGTCGTGTCACTGCCGGGCGGTGTGCTTCAGTCTCGACTCCACGACGCCCTACCCGTTCATGCGCTGCTACTGCTCGATCTGCCGCAAGACCGCGGGCGGCGGGGGGTACGCGATCAACATCATGGGTGATGCCGGGACGCTGTCGGTGGAGGGCGAGGAACACGTCGCTGTCTACCGGGTCCAGGCCGAGCGAACCGAGTCGGGCGGCAGTGGCCTGAGCGAGGGTCGCCGGCACTTCTGCTCGCGTTGCGGGTGTGCGCTGTGGGTGTCCGACCCGCGGTGGCCGGAGCTGGTGCACCCTTTTGCGTCGGCCATCGACACGCCGCTGCCGGAGCCACCTGAACGGGTCCACATCATGCTCGACTACAAGGCGCCTTGGGTCGAGGTTCCCACGGGCGAAGGCGAGCAGCGCTTCCCGCGCTACCCGGAGGAGTCCATCGCGGCGTGGCACCGGCGTCACGGGCTCGCCGACGGTCTCTGAGCGTGGCGGCGGCCCGTGAGCTCCGCGCGCGAGGCGGAGGTGCACGTATACTCGGCGCCTCGGTGGGGGCATGAGGTGGCGATCCTGGTGGGCATCGACGAGGCGGGGCTGGGGCCGGTTCTCGGCCCCCTGGTGATGTCGTCGGTGGCCTTCGAGGTTCCCGATGACCTGCTCCGCGAGTCGCTGTGGCGGGTGCTGTCCGGGACCGTCTGTCGCCGACCGCAGGATCGGCGCATGGTGGTTGCCATCACCGACAGTAAGAAGCTCTACTCCGGGGATCGCGAGCGCGGCCTGCGGCTGCTGGAGCGGGGAGTCCTGTCGGCACTGGCCGTTGACGGCGGCGCTCCGACGGGCCTTCGGGCTCTGCTGGCGGAGGTGGCGCCCGCGGCGCTGGACGCGGCTGCCGAGTACCCCTGGTACGCCCACCGGGACGTGGAGCTGCCCTGTCGGACGATGGTCGACGAGGTCGCCGGGCTGGGCGAGCGTCTGGGCCGCCGTCTCGCGAGTGTGGGCGTCCGACTGCTGGCACTGCACAGCGAGGTCGTCTACGCCGGCGAGTTCAACCGCCTCATCGACGCGACCCGAAACAAGGGTGATGCGCACTACGCCGTGGCCGCTCGCCTTCTGCGCGGCGCCCGGGCGCTGGCTCCAGCGGATCCCCTCGTGATTCACCTGGATCGCCACGGCGGCCGCAAGCTCTACACCGAGCGTCTGCGCCCGGTATTCGATGACGGCTTCGTGTGGGCAACGGCCGAGGGCGACGCCTCCAGCTCGTACCTGGTGGAGGAGGGCGCCCGCCGGGCCGAGGTGCACTTCACCGTTCGCTGTGAAGAGCGACAGCTCCCGGTGGCGCTCGCCTCCATGATGAGCAAGTACGTTCGCGAGCTGCACATGGAGCTCTTCAACGAGTACTGGTGTGGCCAGCGCCCCGGGCTCCGGCGCACCGCGGGCTACTACACCGACGGCTGTCGCTTTTTCGCAGAGATTGCGCCTCTCCTCGCTCGCCGCGGCGTCGAAAGCGATCTCGTGCTGCGGCGCGGACCGGTACCGGCCCCCTGACAGAAACCTAGGTCGATCGCCGCGAGTGGTACATTGCCGAGAGGCGGACATGCCGCTCGGAGGTGTCATCCCGTGGGAGTCACGGACGAGCAGGTCAGGGAAACGGGCGAGCTCCTCGGTCTCCTGGTGAAGGTCCTCAAGACGCTCCGGCTCTACCAGGAGGACAACATCATGTCCGTGCGGCTGGAGGGCGAGCTGGCGGGCCGAGTTACCGAGCACCTCGAGCGCTGGGGCGAGTGTGAGCTGCGGGTCCGAGAGCGCGCCCTGCTTCTGGGAGACACGGTGGTCCTGGCGGGTGAGGAGGGGGTCGAGAGTCTTCCGTTCCGGTTCTTCCGCGACGGGATTCGCCGCCTGACGCTGCTGCCGGGGCTCGACGCCGACGAGCTCCACGACCTGCTTCTCATTCTCAATCGTGCCTCTGCCGTGGTTGCCGCCGACGAAGATCTGGTGACGCAGCTTTGGGAGCGAGACCTCCAGCATGTCCGTTACCGCGCGGTGGAGGAGCTGAGCGAGGAGAGCCAGGGACGGGCGTTCAGCGACGAGCTCGCTCAGGGCTTCCCGGGTCAGAGCGCGTCCTCCGGCGGTGGAGGTGTACGCCAGGTCAGCCTGGAGGATCTGAGAAAGCCGGTCTCCCATCTTCCGGTGGAGAGCTGCCACCTCTCAGAGGAGGAGGTCGGCGTGCTGCAGGCGGAGCTCGCCGCCGACGAAAGTCTCGACCCCGCGCTTCTCACTGTCGAGCTCGCCGCAGAGCTCGCTCGGCGGGAGGACGATCCCGCCGAGCGAGCTGTCCTCTCCGGTAGTGTGGTTCGCACCTTCGCGAGCTTGGCGAGCGCCGGCGCGACGGCCACGGTGGTGCAGGCGGCCGCGCGGCTCGAGGAGCTGGCGCAGTCGCCAGGTGCCTCACCACGTCTGGGGGAGCTGGCGACGGACGTGTTCCGAGAGCTCGCCGAGCCCGCCGCCCTGGAGCGACTGCTCGGCTCACTCACCGCCGCCGCGCCGCCCCCTGCCGGGGCGCTCGGGCGGTACCTCGCGCTGCTCGGGAATGCGACACTCCCCGCCGTCACGGTGTGGATGGGCCGCCTGCCCACGCCCGCGTTGCGCCGGGAGGCGGTTGACAGGATCGTGGCAGGGGGCACTGACGGCGTGCGAGCTCTGGTTGGGCAGCTGGAGTACCTTCGGCACGAACCGGCGATGCTGCGCGAGACCTTGGACGCCGCGCGGCGTTTGGCGGAAGAGGGCGGGCTCGACCTCATCGCGGGCCTCCTCGACAGCCCCGACTCCGGGGTGCGGCAGCAGGCGGCGCGGGCCTTGCCCCCGTTGGCCGAGGGCCGCACCGAGGCGCTCTGGGTCGCGCTCCTCGCGCACCCCGACGCGGCCCTTCGCAGCATGGCGGTGAACGCCCTGGTGAGCAGCGGCCGTCCGGACCTGGCCGCGCCACTGCAGGAAGTGGTCGAAGGGCCGGGGTTCTCGGAGCTTCCAGTGACAGAGAAGCGCCGGGTGCTGGCCGCCCTGGCGCGCCTTGGTGGTGACTCGGTGTTGAGCTGGTTCGGCCGACTCATGACCGCATCGCGCCGGACCCTGTTCGTGACGCGGGCTCATCGTGAGACGGTGGAGGCCGCCGCCGCCGCCGTCCGGCAGGTGGGCACGCCGGCAGCCGGCGCCCTGCTGCGTGAGCTGGCCGAACGCGGTGACCGGACGGTGCGCGAGGCGTGCCGCCGGGTCCTTGCCTCCGGGGGAGGTGAACGTCGTGCCTGAACGGCGAGCCGGTCGCGGGGCAGCGACCGCGCAGGGGCGCGTCTTCCAGGATCTCGCTCGCGAGGTCATCCAGCTCCTGGCGGTGCTGATGCGCAACGCCACTCTCCACGACCCCAACAACGAGGTGTTCCGCGAGCCCATGAGCCGCCTCCGCGAGCTCCTGGAGCCCGTCATCGCCGGCGAGGGACGCTTCGACCTGGAGTGCGTGGGGGCGGACTTCTTCGCCAACGGTACTCGCATCCGGATGCAGATCAAGAACCTCCACATCTACAAGTACGTGAGCGCCCAAATTCTCGAGCGCGGCCTCGGGGGATTGCGCTTCACCGCGGCGCCCGAGGCCCGTTCGCTGGTCGGTCTTCTCCAAGCCCTCGCCCTGGTGCGCGCGTCCGACGCGAAGAAACCGGTGGAGGTGTTCAACCAGCAGCTGGAGTCTACCGGGGCGCAGGATATCGAGGCGCTGGTCCTGCGTGTCGACCATGACCAACCCCAGGGAGACCGGCGGCAGCGGGCGATCCAGGCATATCAGCAGGCCTTCGACTTCATTCGTGAGTGCATGACGACTCTGCAGTCCCCGGCTCAGCTCAATCTGCGCAAGGCCAAGCGGGTGGTACACAAGCTGGTGGACCTGAGCTACGAGCAGGGCGATGGCTTTTCGCTCGCCGGCCTCGCTGCCATCAAAGGGTACGACGAGTACACGTTCAACCACATGGTCAACGTGTGTGTGCTGTCAGTGGCCTTCGGCCATCGGCTCGGGCTCAGCCGTGCCCAGCTCGCCCAGCTCGGTCTGGCGGCGCTGTACCACGACATGGGCAAGCTGAGCATCCCGCTCGAGGTCCTCCAGAAGCACGGGCCGCTCAGCGAGGCGGAGTGGGCGCTCATGGGCGACCACACGGTGTTTGGCGCGCGCACCCTCTTCCCCCTCATCGAGGGCGATCCCGACACCATAAGGCGGATTCTCACGGCACTTCAGCACCACGTGGGGTACGATCGCCGGGGGTACCCCGACCTGGAAATTGTGTCAGAGCCGATCCTCTTCGCCCGTATCGTGGCGATCGTCGACACCTTCGACGCCATGACCTCGAAGCGGGTCTACCAGCGTCGCTTCCTTCCTGACGAATCGCTTGCGGTCATCCAGGGCGCCGCCGGCGGGCGATACGACCCTCTGCTCGTGAAGGCGTTCATCAACTGCATGGGGATCTTCCCGGTCGGGTCGACGGTGCTGCTCGCCTCGGGCGAACTCGCCGTCGTGTGTGAGGCCAACCCCGATCCCGATCGCGCCCACCGTCCCAAGGTACGGCTCGTGACCGACCCCCAGCAGGGACCGGTGGAGTCTTCAGTGGTCGACCTCGCGCAGCCCGACCAGGCAGGCCGGCAGATTCTACGCTGCGTGGACCCCGAGGAGTTCGGCATCAACGCAGCCGCCTTCGCGGTGTGACCGCGGCTCCCGTCCCACCGGTGATGAGGTGATGGCGAGTCTCCTCCACCCCTGGCGATGCCGGACAGGGGCGGCCGGCAGAGGGAAGAGCCGGGGCCCGCGACGCGGGCCGTGTGGGTACCCGGAGGTGGGAAGGCACGGTTGAGCGCTCTGCATCGTCGGCCGCAGTAGAAGGCTGGCTAGCCACCGCCTGCAGCCGGAGACGAAGGAGCCGCTACAGGAGTGTTGCCGGTCGTGAGGGTTGGCTCGGGGTCCGGCTTCGTCGTGGGCGGAACAGTTGGCCTCGGCGGTGGAGAGGGCATCGCGTTGGACTCTTGAGGGGCCTCCACCGGGCCGGTGAACACGACCCGCTTGAGCTTGACACGGACCCGGCCGACGCCCGACGCCCGGCCCGATATCTCCACTGGCAGGCCAGTGCCCACCTCGATGGCGAAGGAAACATCGTCCTTGAGCCCCATCAGGCCGACGTCGACGTCGCCGGTGCCGTCCCCCAGCGGACGTGCCGTGCTGGTGACGCGCCGCACCAGCACGCCCTCGATGCGCTCGCGGGAGCCGGACTCCCGGACCTCCTGGAAATGGACCTGCTCGGCGGCCAGATCGGCTGCTGTGAACCTCACTTCGACCAAGCGATCGCGGGACAGGAGGTAAATTGTGAGACTTTGGCCGGCGCGATCCAGGCGGGCGGCGGAGATCAGGTAGAGAAGCGCATACGAGTCGGTCACTACCGCGCCGGGCGGCGGCTGCTCGGGCCACGCCGTGAAGGCATTGTCCGTGCCGCTCCAGGAGGCCGGCTCCTGCTCCTCCTCCTTGGGCGAGCGCGGCTCGGAGCGCCAGGAGTAGACGCCGTCGGCGGTGTAGCGCCGGAGCTTCCACACCAGGTCACGTCCCAAGTTGCGCTTCTCGGTTTGCAGGACCTGACCGGTGCCCGGGTCGATCCACGCGGTGGCGACCTCGCGCCGGCCGAACGGCAGGGTGGACTCCAGGGTGATGACGGTGACTCTGGGCCCCGGTGGCGCGATGCCCCGGCCCTCGGGTGGGGTGCGGAGGGCCGGGAGGACCTTGGCTCTCGCCTCGCTGCGCACGCTGATCGTGGTAGTGGCGCTCAGGAAGAGCTTCTGGGCACGGTACTGCAGCTCGCTCCAGTCGGTCGAAGAGTGCCCGGGAGACGCAGCGACCGGCCGCGGCAGGAGGGCACACCCGGCAAGGAGGAGAGGGATCATCACGGAGTGGTTGGTTCGCGTGCTCACGGCTCTACTCTAGCCCCTCTAACGCATCGGCGAGCGCCTTCATGCCCCCGCCCGTATACTGTGGCCGGCGCGCGCGGCGGGCCGGGAGGTGGTCGATGGTCGAGCGAATCGTGCGGGTAGTCACCGGCAGTGGTCCCGCGTGGGGTGTGGTGGACGAGGGCGTGGTTCACTGGGTCGAGGGACTCGGCGGCACCCCCGAAGGGCGCGGAGCCTCCGGGCCTGTGATCGGTCGCCTCGCCGACCTCACACCGCTGGCGCCGGCGCTGCCCACCAAGATCGTGTGCGTCGGTCGCAACTACGGCGCCCATGCCGCCGAGCACGGTGTCGAGATACCCAGCGAGCCGCTCATCTTCCTCAAGCCGCCGAGCAGCGTCGTGGGGCCGGGTGCCGACATCGTGCTCCCCCCCCAGTCCGAGCGGGTGGAGCATGAGGGCGAGCTCGCTCTGGTCATCGGGCGGCGCTGCCGCAACCTCGTCGACGTTGATGTCTGGCCCCACGTCGCCGGGATTACCTGTGCCAACGATGTCACCGCCCGCGACCTGCAGCGACGTGACGGGCAGTGGACTCGCGGTAAGGGCTTCGACACCTTCTGCCCGGTGGGGCCTTGGCTGGTCACGGGTCTCTCCGAAATGGAGGTCTCCGACCTCATGGTGGCCTGCCGGGTGAACGGTGAGCTGCGCCAGCGCGGGCAAACACGCGACATGGCGTTCCCCCCCGCGCACGTGGTCGCCTACGTGTCCAGCTTCATGACCCTGGAGCCGGGCGATCTTGTGCTTACCGGGACCCCCGCCGGTGTCGGTCCTCTCACAAGCGGAGACGTGGTCGAGGTGGAGGTGGAGAAGGTGGGCGTGCTCCGGAACCGGGTGAGGTAGCTCACGGTCCGCCCCCCGAGTCCCGCTCGAGGACGCGCTACACTCGATGGCCGCGGCGCGGCGAGCGTGGGGCGGTGCCGTTGGGAGGTTGCATGGGGAAGATTGGTTCGCGGCCGCTGGGAGCCAAGCAGAGGCGCCGGCCCACGTGGGTGATCGTTGCGCTGCTGGCGGTAGTCGCGGCGGTGGGGCTGTGGGGCGGGCTGCGGCGTGGTCCGGCGCCGACGGTGCAGCTCGACGCGCAGTACCCGGCCATCGGCCGGTCCAACCGCGTGGTGGCGCACTTCGCCGAGCCTGTGCTGGGTCTCGGGATGATCCGCCTCGAGCTGATCCAGGGGGAGCGCACGGTTGTCCTAGCCGAGGGTGAGCACCAGCGGCCCGGTCCGTACAGCGTTCTGAGACACGGTGATACACCCGCCGCTGATCTCGATGCCGTGGTCGGAAGCGATATCCAGGCGTGGCTCAAGGAGGGACCGGCCGTGCTTCGGGCCACGGCCGACCGCATGTCCGGCCCGCTGCGTGTGGCTGCACCGGTGGTCGTCGAACGTACGTTCCAGGTGCGTCTGCGGCCGCCGCACCTCGAGATCCTGTCCCACCAGCACTACGTGAGTCAGGGGGGCAGCGGTGTGGTCGTGCTGCGTCCCGGAGACGCCGCAGTGCATTGCGGAGTGCGCGCCGGGTCGGTGGAGTTCGCCTCCTGGGCCTTGCCCGGAGGCACCGGAGGTGAGCGCTTCGTCCTCTTCGCTGTTCCCTGGGACCTGGACCAGCAGCAGGAGATCCGCGCGTTCGCCGTGGACGACGCCGGCAACCGCGCGGAGCTGCCGTTCGTCGACCTGTTCAAGCGGGAGAAACCCAGCACCGACACCATCACGCTGAGCGACGCCTTCCTCGAGCGGGTGGTCCCGGCGATCAGCAGCCAGACGCCGGGGCTCGACGACGGCGGAAGCCTGTTCGACCGCTACCTGGAGATCAACGGCGATCTGCGGATGCGGATTCTGGCCGATATTCACGAGCTGGGCCAGGCCTCGCAGCCGGTCTTCCTGGCCCACGGGGCGTTTCTTCAGCTGCCCTCCTCGGTCCGCCGTGCGGGGTTCGCCGACAGCAGGTCATACATCTACCAGGGTCGCGTGGTCGACCACCAGACCCATCTCGGGCTCGACCTCGCCTCCACCGCCGGGGCTCCGGTTCCAGCGGGCAACGCCGGCAAGGTCGTGCACGCGGGCTGGCTGGGCATCTACGGGAACGGCGTGATCCTCGATCACGGGTACGGGCTCATGAGTCTCTACGGTCATCTCTCGCAAGTGGATGTCAAGGTGGGTGACCGGGTCGCCCGGGGAGACACGGTGGGCCGGACCGGCGCCACCGGCTTGGCGGGAGGGGACCACCTGCACTTCGAGATCTTCGTTCAGGGCATCTCGACGAACCCCATGGAGTGGCTCGACCCACACTGGATCCGGGACAACGTGGCCAGTAAGGTGCCGTACCCGATGCCGTAACGGCGGCCGGGCGCCGGGCGGGGGCTTCGCTGCACCGGCCCGGAGCGCGTGAGTCCAGGTGGACGCAGCCTCAGGGGAGTGCTGGGGGGCGGGCGCCGCGGGGGATCAGGAGACCTGGGGTACCGTACGACCCGATCAAGGGCCCGAGTTCAGGCACCGGGCCTGGCCCGGTGCCCGTCTCTCAGGAGGGCGTCCCCGTGATGTCGGGCTGAACCGTCACCTTGCCGTTTGCGAACCACTGGCCGACGATGCGGCGTTCCGGCGTCTGGAGCACGGCGCCATTGTAGTGGACGCGCTGTGCGCGGCTGCCGATCTCGCGGACGAGCCGCTCGCGCCTGTCGGGGCTCAGGCTCGCCCACGCCGCGGCGTCGATTGTGATGTAGAGGCTCGGGGGTTTGGCCGTCACCGCCGTCACCGTCGGCAGGTCCCGGAAGTCCTTGAGTGTGAGGACGACCAGGTCGTGGTGGGGCATGAACACGTTGACGACGAGGAGGACCGCGGCGGCGGCGACGAGAACCAGTGCCAGACCGAGCATGCGCCTGCGGCGGGCTCGCTCGGCCCGTTCGAGCCGGATCACCTCGAGCCGCCGTGCGGCGGAGGCAAGCCGCCGATCCTCCTCAGAGAGCTGGGGAGTGGGCTTGGCGGGGGCGTCGTCCTCGGCAGGGGCGTCATCCTCCGCCGCTTCGTCCGCCGCGTCACCCTTTGGCCGGATGCCCTCACTGCCGGCGGGAGGAACCCACCGCTTCGGTGTCGCACGGCTCGCGCATGTCGAGGTGGTTTCGCCACCCCTCTCGTGCTGAGATCCACGCGACCCGGAGGCGTCCGGTCCGCCGGATGATTCTGCGTCAGGGTCGTCCGAGCCGGACGGCGGCGGGACCTGGAGATCAGGGTTGCTCGAGTTTGCCATCGCGATAGACGTAGATGCCGCTGCGCCACTGGCCTCCTCCCAGGGGAGCGTTGTCGGAGTCGCACACCAGGAAGCGGATCGAAGGATCGAAGGCGAGGGTCATTTCGAGCCAATACTCCTGATTCATACCGCCGTCGTCGGGTGAGTCATAGGCGTCCGCCTGCCCGCCCTCCAGGTTTCGGGAGATCTTGCCGCGGTAGAAGGCCTGCGAGCGCAGAGGCTCGAAGGTAGCAAGGTCGAACTGGGGGGAGCCGGAGGCGTTGGGGTACTGATCGTGGTCCTTGAAGTACTCGAGGAATGCTTCATGCACCGTGCGGCACTCCGAGAGCATGGCGCTCACGCGTGCCTTGACGAGGGCGGCCCTGAGCGCCGGGATAGCGATGGCTGCGATGACGCCGATGATTGCCACCACGACGAGCAGCTCCAGCAGGGTGAAGCCGCGATCCGGCCTGTGCCGAGCCGCTGTGCGGGGCGCGGGCGCGCTACGATAAACCACTCGGCCCTCCTTCCGACGGCGGGATGACGAAGCTCTTATTGGAATTATAGCGACTCGGCCTGTCTCTGCAAGAGACGATCCGACGCCGCGGACCACGAAGGTGGGCCTGCTGCCTTCCGGCCGTCCGAGATGCTACTCTCGAGCGCGCAATGGCTACCGACGGGACGCAATGCCGCGGTGACGCGCCCTTCGAGCCGTCCAGCAGCGGCGCGGAGGCGGTCGATCACGCCTCTGTGGCGTGGCGGGTCGTCCTCGCCGGGCTCGCGCGCCTTCCTCAGGGCGCGCTCAGCCGGGTCGCCGGCCGCCTCGCTGACATACCGCTACCCAGGCTGTTGCGCAGGCCGGTGCTCGGGCTTTTCGTGCGTGCCACCGGCATCGACATGAGCGAGGCGGAGCGTGGTCTGCACGAGTACTCCAGCGTCAACACCCTCTTCGTACGGCGTCTTCGTCCTGGGGTGCGCAGCTGGCCGGGGGACCGCGAGGTCGTGGGTTGTCCCGTAGACGGCGCTGCCGGCCGGTCGGGCGCCGTGCGCGAAGGCCGATTGATCCAGGCCAAGGGACGCCGCTACAGCGCCGCGGACCTGCTCGGTGATCCCGTCGCGGCCGAGTGGTTCGACGGTGGCAGCTTTCTCACCCTCTACCTGTCCCCCCGGGACTACCATCGAATCCACAGCCCCTGTGGGGGGGGCATCGTCGGTGCGCGGCACGTGCCTGGCTCGCTGCTGCCGGTGAACCCTCCGGCGGTGGCGGAGATCCCCGAGCTCTTCGCCCGTAACGAGCGCCTGGTGGTGCTCATCGAGGGCCCGGTGGGCCGCGTTGCCGTGGTTGCGGTGGGTGCCTACAACGTGGGCCGGATCTCGGCCGCTTTCGACCGCGACTGGACCGCCGGCGGTTCCGGCTCGTCGGTGACCAACCACCGCGGCAAGGCTGCCTCGCAGCGCGCCTACGACCCGCCGATCCAGATCGAAGCGGGGGACGAGATCATGGCCTTCCACCTTGGTTCGAGCGTCGTCGTCCTGCTCGAGGCCGGCGTCGACCTCGAGCCGAGCCTGGCGCCCGGGAGGTGTGTTCGCCTGGGCCAGCCGGTCGCCAGGCAGGCGGCGTCAGCCTGCGCCGTCTGAGCGCACCTCCGCCGATTCGAGTGATCCCGCAGCGTGAGCGCGCTGCTGTGCCTCCGACCAGTGGGCGTGTACAAGGCGCCACCGACCCTGTGTCTTGACCCAGATCTCGGTGCCCCGGCCAATGAAGGGAGAGGTCAGGCTGCGCGATTCGATGAGCAGGTTCGAGGTGATCCAACCCACGTCGCCCCTCCGGACGGCTTCGGCGTGGACCTCGGTCCAGGTCGCTTCGCCGAAGCGCTCGAACATCTCCGGGAGCTTGCTGCGCACGTCCTCCAGCGAGTCGAAGCGCTCCTCCACGAGAGGAGGGAAGATGAGGAGATTGGGCGAGGGGTCGAGGAGGGACACCACGCCCTCCACGTCCCGGGAGCTGAGGGCGTCGTGGAGTGCCTGGTGGGCTTCGACGAGGGCTGGCTCCAGCGAGGTGGCGGGCGCGGGAGCTGCGCTGGCGGGTGGCTCATTGTTTGGGGCCGGTGCGCACGACGGGAGCGCGGCGAGTGCGAGGGCGGCGGCGAGAATCTTGGCAGCTGACATCTCGTTCCCCTTCAGGAAGTGTTGGAGTCCGGCCACGCCGGCTCATGGATCAGGTTGACTGAGTCGTACCCTCTTGAACCGGATGCGACGCCAGTACCATTCCGGCGTGGGGACGAAGAGCTGGGGCGATGAGGAGGAACGTAATGCAGACCAGTGAGATCGGCGAGATCGCAGGAGCGTTGTGGCGCTTGCTCAGGGACAACGGTGAGGCCACCCTCCCGGCGTTGGAGCGGGGCGTGGACGCGCCCAGGGTCCAGGTGCACATGGCCGTCGGCTGGTTGGCCCGGGAGGGCAAGGTCACGATCCGGCCCGAGGGGCGAAGCACGGTGTTCGGGCTCGCGGGTGAGTGATCAGCTCGCACGTCGAGGTTGACACGATTGAGTCAAGCTCGAGGTGTTCCGACCCGCGAACGTCTGGTGGTGCCCAGCGCAGTTCAGCGGGGCCGAAACACCGCCGTCCCTGAGGCGGTGGGTACCTCGGGTGGTACGGGCTGCGGGAGTGAGGTGTTTGGCGCGACCGTAGTGTCCCCCTCCCGCGGAGAAGTAGCCCGCTGCGGGTGCGGCTCGGGCCTGCGCGGCTTCGCGTGACCTTCGCCGTCGACGCCGCCGACTCCCACGGCACCGGCAGCTGGTGCGGGTGCCGCAGTGGGGGCGGGTGTCGGGGGAACCGGTGTGGGCGGAAGGAATGACCTCAGCGTCTTGCCCACCGCGTCGGGCTCGGCGAAAGGCAGCGGAGCGGTGTCCGTGAAGCGCTGCGCTTCGTGAGCGTGGATCCGTGCACCCAGGGCCAGCTCGGAACGCAGCACCTCGGGATTCAGCTCGGGGTTCCCCAACTGGGGAGCGATCGTGAGCGCCGCCCGGTAGTGCTCCAGCGCCTCCTGTACGCGCCCCGTCTGCTCCAGGAGACGTCCCAGGTAGAACTGGCACCATGGCTGCTGGGGGCTGTGCTTCAGACAGCGGCGGTAGGCACGCTCGGCGGCGCGCGTCTGACCCATAGCGTGCTCCACCAGGCCGAGCTGTAGCCAGCCATCGGCGAGGGCGGGATCGTCGTCGAGTGCGCGCCGGTAGAGGTCCACGGCATCGTTGGGAAAGCCGCGGTGGAAGAGCATTGTCCCGAGATCGATCGTCTCGGCCGGGCTCGCCTCGCCGCTCTGCACTCGTCCCCAGTAGGCCAGGATGGTCGCGTCACCCGGGTTCGCCGGATCCAGCCATCGCACGAACATGGGTTCGCCGGCGGCGGCCATGAGGACGAGGGCTGTGGCCGCCGCGAGGGCCGCAAGTGCGCCGCGCCGCAGCAGCCGGGAGGACGTCGGGGACGGTCGAGCTCCGTTCATGGCCTCAGTGTATCTCGTCTTCACGGCAGCCGGGCGGGGTTCTCGCTCCCGAGTCCGGGGATGGACCCACTCGGCGCTCCGTGCTACAACTTCCTGCAGGTAACGGTCATGCAGGACGGCCGAACCTGTCGAAGCGTCCAACGACAGAGCACGAGGTCACGAACGAAGGGCGATCCCCCAATGATGGCGGTGCTTTTGAGCCGAGACCGCAGGATGCGGGAGCACCTTGCGGGCTGCCTGCGTGCCCGCGGTCACCGCGTCCGAGCGTACGCCGTTGCCCAGGGGGCATGGAAGGGGATCCTCACCCATCGACCCACGTGGATCGTTGTGCACGCGGACGGCTCCGGAGCGGAGCTCGACCTGTGCCGCAACGTCCGCGCTCTGCCCGAAGGCGACTGCTACGCCATCCTCGCGGTTCTATCCGAGGCCGGAGCAGGCCCCGCCGGCGAGCTGCTCGAGCTGGTGGACCACGTGGCTGTGGAGGGTGGCGCCAAGGAGGCCTTCGAGCGGGAACTTTCACTTTCGCAGGGCATGGCGGCAAGGTTGGGTGAGCGGGCACGTCTGGAGCGGACCCGCCGCGGTCTCGAGCGGGCGGTGGACACCATGCAGCTGGGCGTCACCATTACCGACGCGGCGGGCCGCATCGTCTACACCAACCCGGCCGATGCCCGCATGCACGGTCATACGGTGGACGAACTCATGGGCCAGGACGCGCGGGTCTTTGCACCGCGTCAGAGCTGGCGGCCGCTGGGTCCGGCGCAGCTGGACGGGCTCACGAGCTGGAGCCGGGAGGGCGTCAACGTGCGCCGTGACGGCTCGCGCTTCCCCGTGCGTCTGCTCTCGGACGTTGTGATGGGGCCCGACGGCTCGCCACTGGGGCTCGTGACCACCTGCGAGGACATCACCGAGCGCAAGCGCGTGGAGGAGGCTCTCGCAGAGGCGCATGAGGAGCTCGAGCGGCGAGTCGACGAGCGCACCTCCGAGCTCGTGCAGACCAACCACCGCCTGCGCGACGAGATCCACCAGCGGCGCAAGGCCGAGGAGCAGCTCCTCCACGACGCCTTCCACGACGCTCTCACCGGGCTGCCAAACCGCGCTCTCTTCCACGACCGTGTGGATCGCGCGCTGACTCGCACGCAGCGTCGACCGCAGGAGCGGGTGGTGGTGCTCTTCCTCGACCTGGATCGCTTCAAAGTGGTGAACGATAGTCTGGGTCACGCCGCGGGGGACTTCCTGCTGCGCGAGGTGGCGAACCGGCTCCGGACCTGCCTGCGGCCGGAGGACACGGTGGCGCGGCTGGGCGGCGACGAGTTCACGTTGCTGCTGGAGGGAGTGCACGAGCGAGACGAGGCCGTAACAGTTGCGCGTCGTGTGCACGAGGTCGTCTCGCAATCAGTGGAGCTGGAGGGGCATCGCCTGTTCCCCAGGGTGAGCATCGGCATCGCGGTGAGCCACGAGCACCACCGCTACGACCGCGCCGATGACATGGTCCGCGATGCTGATACCGCCATGTACTGGGCGAAGGGGCTCGGCGGGGGGCGGCACGCGGTGTTCGACGGGCGGATGCGCGCCCGGGTGGTCCGGGTGCTGGAGCTCGAGTCGGCACTGCGAGAGGCGGTCTCCGGCGGTGAGTTCGTGGCCCACTACCAGCCGATCATCTCCCTGGCCACGGGTCAGATCGAGGGCTTCGAGGCGCTCGCCCGCTGGCAGCGTCCCGGGCGTGCCCTGGTGCTGCCGATGGAGTTCATTCCGCTGGCCGAGGAAACCGGCGTCATCGTGGACATCGGAGCGCAGATCCTACGCTGTGTGTGCGCCGATCTGGTCGCGTGGGAAGGCGCCAGCGGCTGCATGCCATACGTCAGCATCAATCTGTCAGGCAAAGAGATCGCTCTTCCGTCGCTGGTCGAGCGCATCGAGTCCACCCTGCGGGAGTTTGAGGTCGCCCCGAGCCGCCTGCGCTTCGAGATCACAGAGAGTGCCATCGTCGAACGGGCCGATGTCGCGGTGGGCGTGCTCCAAAGCCTCCGCGAGCTGGGTGTGGGCGTCTACATCGACGACTTCGGCACCGGCTACTCCTCGCTGAGCTACCTGCATCGATTTCCCATCGACATCCTCAAGATCGATCGTTCCTTTGTCATGGGTTCTGAGAACGAGGGTGGCAACCGGGAGATCATGCGAACCATCGTCGCGCTGGCCGCGCAGCTGGGTCTCGAGGTGGTGGCGGAAGGGGTGGAGACCGACGCACAGCTCACCGTCGTCCGTGATCTCGGCTGCACCCACGCCCAGGGCTTCTTCCTGGCGCGGCCGATGCGGGCGGATGAGGCGGCTCGGTTCGTGCTGGCCTGGACCCCATTGGGGTCGTCCTCCGGGCCGGCACCCGCCTGAGGACCGCGGCAACCCCGCTTAACGCTCGCTGGTTTCCCGGTTGTGGGCCACGACGAGACCTCCTGGTCAAAGGGGTCCGTGGTATGACCGGCCGGCCACGAGGGGGCGCGACGGTTCCTGGGGAGGGTGTCGTGTCCGTCCTTCCCCGCACTTGGCGTGCGGCTTGGCGCCGTGCTGCAATGGCCGCGCCCGCTGAGTACTCCAAGGGGGTCCTCGGCGAAGTGGTACACCTTGGCGACCTCGACCTCGATCCAGCCCAGCATCCGATGGCGCGAGGCGACCACGGCGAGAGCTGCGCCGGCCAGGGGCCCGACCAGGTACACCCACCATGCCTGCCAGATCCCGGTGGCGAGGGCCGGGCCGACGGTCCGGGCGGGATTTGTGCTGGTACCCGAGATCGGTGCCTCGAGGTACACCATGACGGCGTAGAGCGCGGGGAAAAGCAGGGGCGTGAAGCGCCGCAGGCGGGGGTGCCCAACGAACACGAAGATCCCGAGCACCAGCGCCGCCGTGGTGAGCACCTCGCCGGCGCATGCCGCCCCGACCCCCCACCCGGGTCCCGGCCGGGTCACGCCTACGGCAAGACTGAGACCCGCCGGCCGCCACGCGAGCAGGGCGAGCCCGCCGAGCGCTCCGCCTGCGAGCTGCGCGACGACGTAGCCCAGCGCATGCCGGACCGTCATCCGGCCCTGAAGCAGGAACGCCAGTGTCACCGCGGGATTGATATGGGCGCCGCTCACCCGGCCCACCGGGGAGACCGCGATGAGGGCGCCGACGGTGCCGAAGAGGAAGCCGGTGAGGGCGCGGCGCAGGGCAGGGTCAGGAAGCAGGCGGGGCAGCGGGCTGGTGGGTGCGAAGTCGACGATGACCGCCGAGACTCCCAGCGCCACCAACAGCGTGGTGCCGATCAGCTCGGCGAGGTAGAGTCGCCAGACTCCCGAGGGTCCCTTCTGGTCATGATTCATGAGCTCTCCTCGTCAGCCGGAGCCACATGCGGCGGAGCGGTCGCGAGCGCGGGGCACACCGCAGTCGCCAACCGGGGAAGCCGCCCCGACGTTCCCGACGCCTGCGGGGAATTCACCGGGAAGACGTCTCACCATCCGGTCATACGGGGCAGGTGACTCTACAGCGGCCTGCTGGAGGTGGTGTCGAGTGCCTCCATCAGGACCGCAGCCCCGGTCCGGGCGCGCGCGCCGAGCTGCTCCAGGCGCAGCGCCAGGGCGTTGCAGATGATCGCGGCGGTGCCGTCCACGCCGAGAGCCGAGGAGTCCACCACGACGTCGTAGTGGGCCGGGTCGGCCGCGTCGTGCCGAGAGTGATGACGCACGAAGTCGTAACGGCTCTCGTCCGTCTCGCGAAGCAGCCTGGCGGCTGCCCGCAAATCGAGGTTGCGCTCTGCGGCGAGACGCTTAATGCGCCACTCGCGCAGCGCCACGATGCGGACGCGAAGACCGGTTTGACGCGGCAGCATGAAGCCGGCGCCGCGGCCCACGATGATGACCTGCCCGTCGGTGGTGGCCAGCAGCATGATCGTGCGCAGCACGGCCACGTAGGAGTCCTGGATCGTGAGGTGTAGCTCGAGAAGGGTGAATAGCGAGTCGCTGAACCAGTTGGCTCGGGTCTCGTCCATCAGCTCCAGCATGTTTGGTGCGACCTCCAGCTTGAGCGTCAGGATCTCCACCAGCTCGCCAGTGGCGGGTCATTCCTGGGTCAAACCGCGCCCCCGCTGCGACCGATGCTCTTCGAGGAGGACCTTCCCCGCCGTGAAAGCGCCGACATTCGGACGGTCGCCCAGCGCCGGCGTGCAGCGTGGCACGTTCGCTGCGGACGTGGTTCAATGGCGGCGCCCGGTGCGAGCAGCTCGGAGGGAGGATGACATGCCTCGAGGAGTCCTCACGGTTGCCTGTCTGCTGGTGACGGTTTGGAGTGGGGCGGTCGCGGCGGCGCGCGGCGGCGACGCCGATACGGCGGCCTACATCCGCGCCAACTACACGAAGTTCGAGTACCGCATCCCCATGCGCGACGGAGCCCGGCTCTTCACCGCGGTGTACGTCCCCAACGACCGCTCGCAGAGCTACCCGATCCTGCTCATGCGTACCCCCTACTCGGTGGGTCCCTACGGCCCCGACCGCTACCCGGAGCTGCTCGGTCCGTCGCCGGCCTATGCGCGCGAGAGGTTCATCTTCGCCTACCAGGACGTGCGCGGGCGTTTCATGTCCGAGGGTGAGTTCGTCAACATGCGGCCGCATCTCGAGCACAAGGGGACCAACGACGTGGACGAGAGCACCGACGCCTGGGACACCGTCGACTGGCTGGACAAGCACGTTCCCGGCAACAACGGCAAGGTGGGCCAGTGGGGAATCTCCTACCCGGGCTTCTACACCTCGGCCGGGATCATCGACACCCACCCGGCGCTGGTGGCGGCATCACCCCAGGCGCCCATCGCCAACTGGTACTGGGACGACATGCACCACAACGGCGCATTCATCCTGCCGCTGACATTCAACTTCTTCGCTGTCTTCGGGCAGCCGCGAGACGGGCTTACCACCGAGTGGCCCGAGCGCTTCGACCACGGGACCCCCGACGGCTACGCCTTCTTCCTCCGCCTCGGCCCCCTGGCCAACGCCAACGAGCGCTACTTCCACGGCGGGATTCCCTTCTGGAACGACATTGCCGAGCACCCCGACTACGACGACTTCTGGCAGTCGCGCAACCTTCTGCCCCACCTCAAGAACGTCCACTGCGCGGTGATGACGGTGGGAGGGTGGTTCGACACCGAGGACCTCTACGGACCGCTCCATACCTACCGCGCCATCGAGGACGCCAACCCCGGCACCTACAACGTGCTCGTGATGGGACCGTGGACACACGGCGGTTGGGACTGGACGGACGGCGACCACCTCGGCACCGCCGACTTCGGCTTCAAGACGTCGCCGTGGTACCGCGAGCACGTGGAGCTGCCCTTTTTCAAGCACTTCTTGAAGGGTGAGGAGGAGATCCATCAGCCGGAGGCGCTGGTCTTCGAGACCGGTGCCAACCGCTGGCGTTCCTTCGACAGCTGGCCGCCGGCGGGTGTCGAGCAGCGATCGCTCTACCTGGCAGCCGCCGGCGGTCTGACCGTCGCACCCGCGCCGGCGGAGGGGCACGGCGAGGCGTCCGACGAGTACATCAGCGACCCGGCCAAGCCGGTGCCGTACACCATGGAGATCACCAGCGGCTGGGCCAAGAAGTACATGGCCGAGGACCAGCGCTTCGCTGCCTGGCGTCCGGATGTCCTCGTCTACCAGGGCGAGCCCCTGGAGGACGACCTGACCATCGCCGGACCGATCGAAGCTGACCTCTGGGTCTCCACCTCCGGGGGCGACAGCGACTTCGTCGTCAAGGTGATCGACGTGTTTCCGGACAGCCTGAAGCAGGACGACGACGACGAAGCCGCCGAGCTCGGGGGGACCCAGCAGCTGGTGCGCGCCGAGGTGTTCCGCGGGCGCTACCGGGAGAGCTTCGAGCACCCGAAGCCGTTCACTCCCGGGGAGGTCTCTCGGGTACGCTTCGCCCTCAACGACGTGCTCCACACCTTCCCCCGCGGGCATCGCGTCATGGTCCAGGTCCAGAGCACCTGGTTTCCCTTCGTCGACCGCAACCCGGGCACCTGGGTGCCGAACATCTTCGCGGCCCGGGCCGAGGACTTCGTGAAGGTGACAAACCGGATCTACCGCTCGGCCGCCTACCCGTCGCGGGTCGTCGTGGGGGTCTTGCCGAACCAGTTGCCGGGAGTCGAGGAGCGCGCTGCGACGAGCACGGAGTAAGCGGCGACGAGCGCGGAGTGGAGCCCACCTTTCCCGTCTGGTCCACCTCCGGGGGCACCCGCCGGGTCACCCGAAGCAGGCGCGGGAGCGTCGCCCGCCGACCACGGCGACAGCTCTGGTCTCCGCTCGTGAGCGCACCCTGACGGGACATCGGGCCCGGCCTCGCGGGACCCGGTGGCGCCGGTGATCCGTGCGCGCCTGAAGTATCATCCTCGTGTTGATTTCTGACAGCCCAACAGGTCGATGGCCGGAGCGGAACGGGCCGCCGCCCGGCAAAGGAGGAGACAGATGCTCAAGGAGTTTCGGGAGTTCGCGGTGCGCGGCAACGTCATCGACATGGCGGTGGGCATCATCATCGGGGTGGCGTTCGGCAAGATCGTCTCGTCTCTGGTCAACGACGTGATCATGCCGCCCATCGGCGTGGCGCTGGGCAACGTCGACTTCGCCGGGCTCTTCGTCAACCTGTCGGGGACCCATTACGCGACGCTGGCGGAGGCGCAGGCGGCGGGGGCTCCGACGATCAACTACGGGCTCTTCGTCAACGCCGTGGTGGACTTCGTCATCGTGGCGTTCGTGATCTTCTTTCTGGTTCGCCAGGTGAACCGCCTGAAGCGCAAGCCCGAGGAAGCGGTGGCGCCGGTCACGGCGACCTGCCCGTACTGCCTGTCGACGGTCCCGCTCAAGGCGACGAGGTGCGCCCACTGCACCTCGGAGCTGCCGACGGGCTGACGACCGCACGCCTCGGCCGGCCGCAGCGGGGAGGCGACCGAGTGGGCACCGACCTGCCCGCTCGCCGTTTCTTGGCTCGTCTGGCGCTCGGGGCACGCCGCGCGCGCCCCTGGGGATCAGAAGCCGAAGCCCTCGCCGGAGTCGCGGCCGAACGCCGCGGTGGCGCGAGCGGTCTGCCGCTTGCGGTCGTCGGACGCCTGGTGGCAGTGCTTGTACTTCTTGTTGCTGCCGCACCAGCAGCGGTCGTTGCGCCCCAGCTCGGGGATCGGCTCGTTGCTGCCGAGGAAGACCTTCTTGACGATGTCGCGGATGGCCATGGTTGAACTCCCAGCCGGCACGCTGTTGAAAGGTGCCGCAAAACGGTCGGAAGGGTAACAGTTCCGGCGCCGGGTCGTCAAACCGGCGGTGGCCGCCGCGGCGCGGTCACAACCCGCGGTCGTCCGTCGCGATGCGGGCGCGCAGGGACCTCGCCTCGGCGAAGTCTCCGAGCTGCTCCAGGGCGCGCTCGAGCCGGGCCAGCGCTCCCCCGGCGTCGCCGGCGCTCAGACGTTCCTCGACCTCCGCCACAGCGGCGGCCACCGCCTCTCGGCGGCGTGCCGCGCGGTGCCGATCGTAGGCCTTCCGCGTCTGCGCCAGCAGCTGGGCAACCCGGGCATCGTCCGGGGCGAGATCGGCGGCGTCCTCGAGCCGGGCGATGGCGTCGCGGAAGCTCACCCTCGGGGCCAGGGCGAGGTCGACCAGCTCCTGGACGCGGCGGGCGGCGAGCAGCTCGTCGAGGCGCCGCCGCAGCTCCTCGTGCGCCGGCCGCGACCCGTACAGCCGGGCGGCCAGGTCGAGCTGGTGATCGGCCTCGTCGAGCTCGCCGGCCGCGAGACACTCCTCGATGCTCACCGCGGCGCGGGCGATGCTCTTCTCGAGTCGGTGGGCCTGCGCGCGTCGGTGGATCTCGTTCTCCACCGCGGCGAGCTCGTCGGCGAGCTCGGGGTCGGTGGCGGCAGGGGCCGCTGCGCGAAGCCCGGCCAGAGCCGAGTCGAAGTCCTCGGCGTCGGCGGTGTCCCGGGCCTCGGCGATGGCCGCGCGGACGGACGCGGCGCGCTCGGCGGCCAGCTGCGCGGCGTGCTCCTGCTGGCGGAAGATGATGCGGGCGACGGCATCGCGGGTGCGCTCGTCCTCGGGCAGGAGCTCGAGAGCGTGCTCGAGGCAGGTCAGGGCCTCGTCGAAGCGGTCCTGGTCGCAGAGGGTCTCCGCCTCGGCGCGGAGTGCGGCGGCGTCTGCGGAGCGCTCCTGGGCAATCCGCTGCTCCAGCTCGCGGCGCGGGTCGGCGAGGGACTCCTCGTCGTCGCCGTAGAGTTTCTCGGCGAGGGCGAAGGCGCGCGCGGCGCTGGCGAGGTCGCCGGTCTGGATGAGGCCGCGGATGCGCGCCGCGGCGGCTGCGACCTCCTGGGCGCGGCGGCGGGCCTCAGCGGCGTGGCGGACGTCCGCCTCGGCGTCGCGGAGACGCGTTTTCGCACCACGGTCATCGGCGAGCTCCGCGGCGCCCTCGAGGACCTCCAAGGCGTGCCCGGTCTCGCTCGCTTCAGCCAGCTCGGCTGCGCGGTGGAGGGCGGCGTCGAAACGTGCGCGCCGCTCGGCCGCCTCCTGCTGGTTGTGCTCGAGCTCGCCGCCGAGCGCCACCAGGCTCGGGTCGTCGCCGAAGCACTCGAGCGCGGCCTCCAACGACCGCTCGGCCTCGTCGAGCTGGTCGGTGGCGAGGAGCGCCCGGACCTCGTCGGCCGCCGCCGCGAGGCGCCGTGCACGGTGCTCGTCGGCGGCGTCGATGGTGGCCTCGAGTCGAACCGCCTCGGGGTTGCCGGGGTCGATCTCGCGGACCGCCGCCAGCTGCAGCCTCGCCTCGTCCAGGTGGCCGTCCTCCGCCAGGCGCTGGGCACCGAGCAGGAGGGCCCGCACCTGCTGGAGGGGAGGCGGTGTGACCGGTGGGGGAGTGGGGGTGACTGGTGCCGGGGTGGTGCCAATCCCGAACTCGCGGTTGAGGCGCTCCTGGGTGCTGCCGGGCCGGTGCACCGGAATGCGGGCGGTGGTGGTTGCGGGCATCTCGAAGAGCTCGATGACCTCGTCGGCGGAGAGGCGGTGGTCCTCCTGCAGCGCCTCGACGACCGAGCGGAACTCCTCCGCCGAGGCGAAGCGGTCGGCGGGCGCCTTGGCGAGGGCGCGCAGTGCGGCTGCCCGCAGGGCGTCCGGGACGCGGCCGTCGGGGTCGGTCTCGGCGAACTCGAGCGGCGGGTGCACGAGGTGGCCGGCGATGAGGCCCGAGGTCGAGCTGCCGCGGATGGGGTACTGCCCGGTGCAGAGCTCGTACAGCACCACGCCGAAGGAGTAGAGGTCCGAGCGAGGCTCGACACCGGGCGACTCGGGAGTGGCGAAGTGCTCCGGCGAGGAGTACCGGATCTTGCCCAGGAAGGTCCCGGTGGTGGTGAGATGGCTGCGGCCCTCGGTGACCTTGGCGATGCCCAGGTCGATGAGCTTGACCACGAGGTGGCCCTCATCGTCGCGCGCCAGCATCAGGTTGTCCGGGGAGACGTCGCGATGGATGATGCGCTTGCGGTGCAGGTAGCCGATGGCCGCCAGGGTCTGACGGGCGACCTCCAGGGTCAGCGCCAGCGAGGGGCGCGGGCTGACGCGCAGGAGCTCCTGGAGCGTGAACCCGTTGATGTACTCCATGACGATGAAGGCGTTGCCCTCCTCGTCGACGGTGAAGTCGTAGAGCTGGGCGATCCCCGGGTGGTGAAGGCGGATGGCGGTCTGCGCCTCGCGCACGAAGCGCGTGCGCAGGGTCTCGTCGTCGACCAGATGCGGGCGCATCATCTTGATGACGCGCACCTCGTCGAGCAGGCGGTGGCGGACCTTGTAGACCGAGCCCATGCCACCCTCGCGCAGCTTCTCGAGGATCTCGTACTTGCCTTCGATGCGCTCGAGGGGTGAGGACACGGCATCGCCTTCCTGGCTGTGAGTCACACACTATGTAGGCCGCGCGGCACCGGCCTGTCAACCGCACCGGCCACAATGACGCGGCGCAGCGCGGCGGCCGCGCTGCGCCCGGGAGCCCGAGAAGGTGGCGCCGGAGAGTCACTATTCTCCTCCCGGCCCTCGCGACGAGAGCGCTCTCCGCTACACTGGCAGTGAGCGGAGGTCGCCGTGCCGCGGAGCCTCGCCGGGAAGCTCATCCTGTCACTCACCCTCATCGTGGTGCTGGTGGAGGGCGCGTTCGGCCTCGTGAACCTCCGAGCCCAGGAGCGGCAGCTGGTGGACGGCATGATCCTCGGCGCCGACCAGCTCTCGCGCAGCATCACCAGTGCGACCTGGCACGCCATGCTCGCTGACAACCGCACCGCGGCGTACGAGGTCATGGAGACCATCGCTGCCGAGCATGGCATCGACCGTATCCGCATCTTCAACAAGGAGGGGCGGATCACCTTCTCCACCGCGGGTGATCGCGCGGTCCAGGTGGACAAGCGCGCCGAGGCCTGCTTTCTCTGCCACGCCGAGGAGAAGCCGCTGGTGCGGGTGGACGTACCGACCCGAGCCCGCATCTTCCGGGCCGACGGGGGGGCGCGGCGGCTCGCCATGGTGACGCCGATCTACAACGAGCTGGCCTGCAGCCGGGCGGACTGCCACGCCCATCCCGCCGACCGGAACGTCCTCGGCGTTCTCGACGTGGCCCTCGACCTCGAGCCCGTGGACCGCGAGCTGGTGCGCGCGCGCCGGCGGATGCTGGCGGTGTTCGCGGTGCAGATCGGGCTCATCGGCCTCGCCACGGTGGTGCTCACCAGGCGTTTCGTGGGGCGGCCGATCCGGCGCCTCATCGAGGGCACCACTGCGGTGGGGGAGCTCGAGCTCGACCGTCCCATCGACGTCGGTACGAGCGGCGAGCTGGCCGCGCTCGCGCTGTCCTTCAACGCCATGCGGGAGCGTCTCCGGACGACCCTGGCACAGCTCAACGAGCTGACCCACGGCCTCGAGCGGCAGGTCGAGATTCGGACCGCCGAGCTGCGGGCGGCGGAGCAGAAGCTCGCCCAGGGCGACCGCCTGGCGTCGTTGGGCAAGCTCGCCGCCACCGTGGCGCACGAGATCAACAACCCGATCTCGGGGGTCCTCAACCTGGCCAGGCTGCTGCGGCGTCTGCTGGGCGAGGAGGGGGTTCCGCCAGAGCGCCTCGAAGAGTTCCGCAGGTACCTGGCCCAGGTGGAGGCGGAGACGGCACGGGTCGGCCGGATCGTGGCGGACCTGCTGTCGTTCTCGCGCCAGGCGCGGCCGCGGGCCGGCCGGGCCGACCTCAACGGCGTCGTCTCGTCCGCTCTCGCGATCCTCGCTCACCGGTTCCGGTCCGGGAGCGTGGCCATCGCGCCGGTGCTGGCGTCCGGCCTGCCCGAGGTGCTGGGTGACGCCTCACAGCTGCAGCAGGTGGTCGTCAACCTGGTGGTGAACGGGGTGGAGGCGATCTCCGGTGAGGGTCGGGTGGAGGTGCGGACCCTGGTGCGCGGGGGGCGACCCGTGCTCGAGGTCACGGACACCGGGAGCGGGATCGCAGCCGGGAACCTGTCGCGGATCTTCGATCCCTTTTTCACCACCAAGGAAGAGGGCAAGGCCCTGGGGCTCGGGCTGGCCGTTGTGTACGGCATCGTCGAGGGTCACGGCGGCGACATCGAGGTGGAGAGCGAGCCGGGTCGCGGCACCACCTTCCGGGTTACGCTGCCGGCGGTGGGAACCCCACCCGCGGTGACGTGAAGGAGTGTCCAATGAGCCGCCGCTGGCACATCCTGGTGGCCGATGACGAGCCGGTGATGCGGGAGTCTCTGGCCGCCTGGTTGGCCGAGGACGGCCACGCCGTGACGGCGGCCGCATCCGGCGAGGAGGCGGTGGCGGCGGCCCGTACGCAGCCGTTCGCTGTCTGCCTGGTGGACCTCAAGATGCCCGGCATGGACGGGCTCGAGACCATGCGCGCGCTGCAGGCCGTGCAGCCCGACACCGCCGTCGTCATCGTCACCGCGTACGCCACCGTGGACACCGCAATCACCGCGATCCGTGAGGGTGCCGCCGACTACATCGTCAAGCCCTGCAACCCCGAGGAGATCTCGCTGCTCGTGGAGCGCATTGTGCGGGTCAAGAAGCTGGAGCGGGAGAACCTCATTCTGCGGCGGCGCCTCGCTCGCCACTACCGCTTCCAGGACATCGTGTCCAAGAACCCGCGCATGCACGAGATCTTCGAGCTCATCCGCCAGGTGGCGAGCCTGCCAAGCACCGTGCTGGTGGAGGGCGAGAGCGGCACCGGCAAGGAGCTGGTGGCACGCGCCATCCACGCCGCCGGTGAACGCGCGGCGGGACCCTTCGTCCCGGTGTCGTGCGGCGCCGTGGTGGAGACGCTGCACGAGTCCGAGCTCTTCGGACACGAGAAGGGTGCGTTCACCGGGGCGGTGGCGCGCAAGCGCGGCAAGCTGGAGCTCGCCCACGGGGGCACCCTCTTCCTCGACGAGATCTCACAGGTTCCGCTGCGCGCCCAGGTGGACCTCCTGCGGGTGCTCCAGGAGCGACGCTTCTGCCGCGTCGGCGGGACCGAGGAGCTGGAGGTGGATGTGCGGGTCATCGCCGCCACCAACGTGCACCTCAAGGATGAGGTCCGGGCCGGCCGCTTCCGCGAGGATCTCTTCTACCGCATCAACGTCATCTCGATCCAGCTGCCGCCGCTCCGCGAGCGCCGGGAGGACATACCGCTGCTGGCAGCCCACTTCGTCGAGCGCTTCGCGGCCGAGCTGGGCCGACCCGCGCGTGAGCTCAGCGGTGACGCGGTCAAGCGCCTCATGGCCCACCCCTGGCCGGGCAACGTGCGCGAGTTGGAGAACGCGGTGGAGCGGGCGATGGTGACCGGGCAAGGGGAGGTACTGGGGGCAGCCGATCTCGCGTTTCTGGACGACGGCGGCGTGGTGCGCGAGTGGGCGCCGCCACAGGGGGCCACGCTGCGCGAGATGGAGCAGCGACTCGTCGCCGCCACCCTCGACCGTTGCGGCGGTAACGTCACCGAGGCCGCCACGGTGCTCGGTATCGACCGCTCCACCCTGTACGACAAGATCCGTCGCTACCGCCTTCGCTAGGCGGTCGAGCAGCGACCGGGCGTGCCGCTCACATGGGCCAGCGGTCGAGGCGCTCGAGGCCGCCGCGCGGGCGTCGCAGCCGGTCCACCAGGGCGGCCCCCAGGGGCCAGACGAAGCACAGTACGGCGAGCACTCCCAACGCCAGGTTCAAGACCACGAGCTCGGAGGTGTTTGGCTCCATCGGGACCTCCTGACACTTGCCTCAGCACGATCGGTGCCGTCCCGAGGAGGAGCCGGCACTTTCGAAGCAACGGTCATGAAGAGAGGAGCTTGTCTGCCGAAGACCGGCCCTTGCCGGGGTCTGGTGGCGTGGGATTTTCCCACTTCGTGTGGGATTTCCCGACAGCTGCGGCTGCCACGTGACAGGCGGACACGGGGGCGGATGCGAGGCGCCGGCCCTTGACATCCGGATTGGGTGACGCCATCGTTGTGGCGTGACCTCTACACGTGTAAACAATAAACGACAGGTGTCGCGCGAGCTTCCCGAGCTCTCGCGCGCCGAGCTGGACGTCATGAAGATTCTCTGGGCGGAGCAGCCGCTCAGCGCCCGCGAAGTGCACGAGCGTCTGCCTGCCGGGTACGGCTGGGCGCCGTCCACCACCCGCACGACCATGGACCGCATGGTGCAGAAGGGGGTCCTCGCCCGGCGCTCGCTCCACGGCGTCTACGTCTACGAGCCCACCATCTCGCGGCCCGCAGGCCTCGCGCACCTGGTGCGGGACTTCGCGGTGCGGGTGCTGGAGATGGATCACGGAGCAGTGGTGTCACTCCTTGCCAAGGGGAACCGGCTGACCCCTGACGAGGTGCGGGAGCTCGAGCGGCTCCTGGAGGAGGCGGACGATGGCTGAGCTGAGCGGGCTGGCAGACGAGGTGGTGCGGGCACTCGGACAGCAGGCCGGCTATGCGGCGCTCCTCCTGGTGGCCGCCGCCGTGGTCGAGCTCGTGGCGCGGGGGCGCTGGCTGCGCCTGCGTTACGCACTCTGGAGCCTGGTGGTGCTGCGGCTGGTGCTGCCGCCGGACCTGGCATCGCCGCTGAGCCTGCGTGGCCTCCTCGAGGCCTCCGGCGCGAGCCGATGGCTGCTCGTGCTCCTCCACAAGGGGGGTGGGGAAGGGAGCGTGGCCACCGTGGGGACTTCGGCGGCGTCCGGCGGGCCGGCGGCCGCGTCATGGCCGCTCATCGTCTTCGTGGCGTGGCTCGCAGGCGTCGCCGCGACCCTCGTCTTGATCCTCCGGTGGCGTCGCCACACCGGCCGGGTGATGGCCGCCTCGCGCCCGGTGCGCAGCCTTCGCTGCCTGGCAGCGGCGACGCGCTGGCGCAGCCGGCTGGGCATCCGGCGGCCGGTCCGTCTCCTCGCCTCACGATCGTGCGGGTCGCCGTTCACCGTGGGTACGCTTCGGCCGGCGGTGGTGCTGCCGGAGGCGGTGGCCGAAGCCTGGCCGGAGGAGCTGCTCGAGCCGGTGCTCGGCCACGAGCTGGCGCACGTGGCACGGTGGGACGACCTCTGGGTGCTCGGGCTGAACCTCGCGCAAATTCTCTTCTTCTTCCATCCTGCGGTGTGGGTGGCGGCGCGACGTCTGGCCACCGTGCGGGAGGCGCTCTGTGACGAGCTGGTGGTGACGCGGGGAAAGGTGGCTCCGCGCCAGTACTGTCGCAGCCTGGTGGAGCAGGCGCGCTGGCAGGTCTTCGGGACGCGGCCGGACTCGATCCTCAGCCTCGCCGACACGGGCGACGACGTGCGGGCGCGGGTCAAGCGTCTGCTTCAGGAGGAAGCTGCGCCACCGGGCCGGCCTTGGCGGGCATGGCTCGTCGCGGCGCTGGCCGCGGTACTGCTCCTGCCCATGGCGCGGGTGCGGCCCGCGACGGCGGAGCGCGGCGCCGCGCCGCTTGGCGTCGCCCCCGCGGCGGCCCCCGCACGGCTTCCGGTGCCGTTCTAGCGCGGCGGGGACGCCACCGAGCTGCGCACGCTGCCGGCAAAGGGTGGCCCGCTCGAGCGACCTCCGACCTGGCGCACGAGGTCGAACTCGACCTCTTCGCACGCGGGGCGGAGTGTGCCTACGGTGTGCTGCGCCCGGCTCCTGTCGACGACTTCAACCAGCTGCGCCGGGTGAGCGGAGCCCTGCTCTCCGAGTTCTCGGGGCGCGACCCTTCGCACTTCGACCTGACGAGAGTGACCTTCACCGCTGTGCTCTCGGTGAGGCTCCCCCGCTAGCCCTGCCGCGGCAGCTGAGCCGCCCGCCGGACCTTCAAGGACTGCGACGCCGTATCGATTATGTGACCCGACTTGCGAAACATTCCGAATGGAGTATATTCTCAAGAGCTATTCTCGGTAGGGCGCCCGCTGTCACGGTGAGGGAGGAGGGGGTCTCCAACACCACCAACCCGGCACGCGGATGCTCTTCGCCTGACGAGGGGGGGACGCGATGGGCTCACGTTTCAAGGACCGGGAGCATCTGCTGCGCTTGGTTGCCGTGGCTGTCGTCGGCGTCGGCGTGTTCCTGCTCCTGCGCGCCGTGCTGGTACCCGCGAGCTTCGGTGAGTTCGGCTTCTACCGCGGCGCGGCGCTCACGGAGATTGCGTCGGCGCCGATGCACTTTGCCGGGCGCGCGGCCTGCGAGGAGTGCCACGACGACGTGGCTGCGACTCGGAAGGGGAGCCTCCACGAGCAGATCGGCTGCGAGTCCTGCCACGGGCCCCTGGCGGACCACGCGACCGACCCGTCGTCGGTGCAGCCGGAGCTTCCCGATGCGCGGACGCTCTGCCTGGGATGCCACCTGACCAACGTTGCCAGGCCGGCGGCCTTCCCACAGGTGGATCCGAAGGAGCACGGTGACGACGAGGTCTGCACCTCCTGCCACGATCCCCACCACCCCGAGCCGTGAGGAGGACGACATGAGCAGTAATCGCCGCGACTTCGTCAAGGGGGCCGGGATCCTGCTGGTGGTAGCCGGCGCCGGTCCGCTGGACGTTCGGCACCTCTTCGCCGGGACTCCCGAGCAGGCGCCGGGCTACAACGCCTTGGCACACTGGTGGGGAATGGCCATCGACATCGAGAAGTGCATCGGCTGCGGCAGCTGTGTGCGGGCCTGCAAGGCCGAGAACGGTGTGCCCCTCGAGCCGTTCTACTTTCGCACCTGGGTGGAGCGCTACCACGTGCCCGCCGGTGAGCTGGAGCACCCACTGGTGGACTCTCCCAACGGCGGCTATGACGGATTTCCCGAGCGCTACCGTGCAGACGAGGACGCCAAGAACTTCTTCGTCCCCAAGCTCTGCAACCACTGCGCCCACTCGCCGTGCGTACAGGTCTGCCCGGTGGGTGCCTCCTTCGACAGCCCGGACGGCGTGGTGCTGGTGGACAAGAACTACTGCATCGGCTGCCGCTACTGCGTCCAGGCGTGTCCCTACGGCTGCCGCTTCATCGACCCGCGTACGCGCACCGCCGACAAGTGCACCCTCTGCTACCACCGCATCACCAAGGGGCTGACCACGGCCTGCTGCGAGAACTGTCCCACGGGGGCGCGCCGCCTGGGCGACCTCAAGGACCCCAACGACCCGATCCACGACTTCCTGCGCGATCACACCGTGCACGTCCTCAAGCCGCAGATGGCGACGGGTCCCAAGGTCTACTACAACGCCCTCGACGGCGCGGTACGCTAGGAGGACACGATGCACGCACTGCTCAGCCAGGTGAACGGCTTCATGTACCCCAACGAGATCGAGCTGCAGTGGAGCATCCTCATCGTGCTCTACCCCTACATCACGGGGCTGGTGGCGGGGGCGTTCATCCTCGCCTCGCTGGAGCGGGTCTTCAACGTCGAGGCGGTGCGGCCGACCTACCGGCTTTCGCTCCTCACCGCGCTGGCCTTTCTCCTGGTGGCGCCGCTCCCGCTGCAGCTCCACCTCGGGCACCCCGAGCGCTCCATCGAGATGTACCTGACGCCGCACGGCAGCTCGGCCATGGCCATGTTCGGGTTCGTCTACCTCTGGTACCTCATGGCGGTGCTGCTGGTGGAGATCTGGCTCGACTACCGGGTCGAGCTGGTGCACAGGGCGCGCGCCGCCGACGGTTGGAAGAAGACGATGTACCGGATCCTGACCCTGTGGTCGGACAACACCAGCCCGGAGTCCAAGGCGGTGGACGAGAAGGTGGGTCGCTTCGTCACTATCGTCGGGATCCCCTCGGCCTTCCTGCTGCACGGCTACGTCGGCTTCATCTTCGGCTCCCTCAAGGCCAACCCCTGGTGGTCGAGCCCGGTGATGCCGGTGGTCTTCCTGTTCTCGGCCATGGTCTCGGGGATCGCCCTGGTGATGCTCATGTACATGGCGGTGTCGGTGCTGCGTGGCGTGAAGGTGGACATGCGCTGCCTCGACACCATCGGCGGCTACCTGATGTACGCGTTCCTAATCGACTTCTCGCTGGAGATGCTCGACCTCATCCACCGCATCTACGAGGCCGACGAGTCGTTCCGGACGCTGGACTTCATGGTGCACACCAAGCTCTGGACGTCACAGGTGCTGATCCAGATCGTGCTGGGGACGCTGATCCCCATCGGGCTGCTCGCCCTCACCCGCCTGGTCAACCTCACCGAGCAAGCCCGGCGCGGCTTCTACGCCCTGGCGGGATCGCTGACTTTGATCGGGATCTTCGCCATGCGCTGGAACGTCGTCATCGGCGGCCAGCTCTTCTCCAAGAGCTTCCTGGGCTACACCGTCTACAAGATGGGCTTCGCCACCCGCGAGGGCCTCGCCCCGGCGATCATCCTGATGGTGATGCCGTTCTTCATCCTCTGGGGCCTCATCAAGCTGCTGCCGCCCTGGGAGGAGGAAGCGCACGGCGGAGGAGCCGGGCCCGCGGAGGCCGTCGAGTCGGCGCCGCAGGGCGCGGAGGGTGTGAGCGTGTAGGCGGGAAGACCGCCACTCGGAGACCAAGGGCTCCAAAGCCCAGCAGATTCAGGCTGTGGGCGCACCTGCCTCGCCGCTGGCGCCGTAGCTGCCACGCTTCAGCGACGCGCCGGCTCCGGGTGAGGCGACCGAGGCCGCCCAAAGGAGCCCGATGCAGGCCCGCCAGACGTCGCAGGGGAGGCGGCGCGAGGAATCAGTGACCCTCTGAACCTCGAGCCGTTCACGTCACCTTCTGTCAATCGTTTGCACTGCTCCACCGCTCCGCTACGCCGTTCTCGAACCCGTCCCGGAAGATCAGGTCGAAACGCACCTGGGCGAACCCGATGTTCTCCCGCTGGCCCTCGGTGGTGAACGCCGGAAAGAAGTGGCGAGTGTCGATCCAGGCCAGCGAGGCGATGCCGGCGTGGATGTCGAGACCGAGGTACTCGCCGTACTGGTCGGGGTTGGCGCCGGTGTTGTCGGTGACGTTCACGTCGCTCCAGGAGATTTCGGAGTTGTTGAACTCGGTGCTGGGCCGGCTGACCTTGACGTTGGCCTCGAAGCTCTGCGCGCAGTCCAGGGATCGAGCCGCGTACTCGTCCACTGTCGTGTTGGCGGCGTCGTTGCGCGCGTCGTACCAGGCGACCACGATTGCCCCGGTCTCCTGGTCCACCGCCACCGACGGGTGAAACTGGATTCGACCGCCGGCGCCGTCGTCGTTGACGCGGATCCGCTGGCTCCAGGTGAGACCGCCATCCGTCGAGCGGCTGACCCACACGTCGGCCTCGTCGACGGGGTTGGCGCCGCCAGCGCTGAAGTCCCCGAAGGCTGCGTAGATCACGTCGTTGCAGGGCCCTCCGGTGGAGTCCACGGCGATGCCGCCGAATGGGCTGATGCAGCGCCGGTCCTGAGCGGCGGGGCAGTTCTTGCGGTTGCTGGACCAGATCAGGTTGAATGCCGCCACCTGTACCGGGGCCGACCAGGTCGCACCTCCGTCCTTGGAAGCGGTATGGAACATCTCCTCGGTGGTGCAGTCGTCGGCATCCGAGGCCGAGCACGCGCGAGTGTCGAACACGGCATGGACGGTGCCGTCGCGCGCTACCGCCAGGTGACACGACCTGTCAAAGGTCCCGGCCGTTGCAGTTGGAAGGTCGACGGCGTGCCACGTCGCCCCGTAGTCGGACCATGCCGCTTTCTCGTCGCCGGCTTCATCCCAGCACGAGTAGAGCCGGCCGTGATAGGTACTGCCCGGCCACCGGTCGACGGTGAGGAATGAACGTTCTTCCACCGTGTTCGGGCTGCTCCAGCCGTCCTTCACAGGAGTCAGCCCCGTCCACGTTGCGCCGCCGTTGCTCGACCGGGCGACGACGATGGCGTAGCTGGTCTGTGTCAGGACCTCACAGGTGAGGGTGTACTGGAGGAACACGTGTCCGTCGTCATCCCATGTCAGTGACGGATCCCTCCCAGCCACGAGAGCATAGGGGCTGTTGCACTGGAGCCCGAAGTCGTTCTCCAGCGGAGCGCACAGGTAGGTCCAGGTGTCGCCGCCGTCGGCGCTGTAGAACACCGCCTGGCTCGACTTCCCCAGGGGGCCGCCGCAGCGGTCGGTGGTGTCTGAGGTTGCTACGACCTGCAGGGGGTTGCCGGGGTTGGCCGCCACCCTGACCTCCCCCTGGTAGCCGAGGGGAGCCGGGGCCGCGTCGGCGGCCACGTTGTGATTGGGCCCCACCGAGGCTGTCGTCGTCATCGCCGCGGGAGGAGTCGGCGGAGTCCCGGCCCGCGTGAAGGTGGGAGCGAGCGCGCCGAGAGCGAGAGTTGCGACGAGGAGGGGATTGCGAGCATTGCCAAACATCGTGCCTCCGGAGAAGAAGCGGTGCCGGTCCAGCTGGACGAACAAGCTGCTGCGGGACGGTCCAGGTCGATTGAATTGGCACACCCTACCACAACGGTCATCTCATGCCAGCCATGAAAGATGCAACGAGCTCGGACGCTCCGGATACGGTCGTGGCGACGTCAGGTGGAGGGGACACTCTGCCACGGGGAGCGCGTCGCCTCGCACACCTCGAGCATGGGCCGCGGCCGCGCGACCCAGAACCCCTGAGCGTGGTCGATGCCCATGGCCCGCACATCCTCGAAGGGCTCGGCGCCGTTCACCGACTCGGCCACCGTCTCGATGCCGAGCACGTGGCTGATCTGGTTGATGGACTCCACCATTGCCCGGTCGAGGGCGGAGGATCCCATCCCCTCCACGAAGCCCCCGTCGATTTTGAGGTACTGCACAGGGAGCGTCTTGAGGTAGCTGTAGGAAGCCACGCCGGTGCCGAAGTCGTCCAGGGAGAGGCGACAGCCGATGGAGCGAAGCTCCTGGATGAACCACAGGGCTTGGCTGAGGTTCTGCACCGCGGTGGTCTCGGTGATCTCGAAGCCGAGCTTCTGGGGGGGGATGCCGCTGTCCGAGAGCTCGGAACGAATGAGATCGAGCAGCGCGGGATCGCGCACCGAGATCGCCGAGAGGTTGATGAAGCAGATGCGCAGGCGGCGGAGAGCGGTGCGGCTCAGTCCGGCCAGCGTGCGCAGGGCGTTCCGGATGACCCAGCGGTCGATGGTGGAGGTGAGCCCGAAGCGCTCTGCGGCTCGGATGAAGTGGCCGGGGACGACCATCTGTCCCCGCGGGTCGACGAAGCGCAGCAGGATCTCCATCTGCAGCCCGTCCTGCTCCCCGCGCAGACGCCGGATGGGTTGGGCGTAGAGCTGGGCGCGGCCGCTCGCCAGCTGGCTGTCGATGCGGGCGAGCCAGCGCATGTCCTGGAAGCGTTCGTTGAGCTCGCGGTCCTCCAGCTCCCACACGCGGATGCCGCCGCGGCCGTCGTCCTTGGCCATGCTGCAGGCATGATCGGCGGCGCTCAGCCACTGGGCGGCACTTGCGAACTCCGGCGCCGCCGGGGTGACGCCGGCGCTGGCGCTCACGCTGAATCGGTTCTTGCCCCACGTGAACACGAACTCGCCCAGGCGGTGCTGAAGCTGTTCGGCGACGCTCACGGCCTCGGTCGAGCCGCGGTCGGCGAGCAGCACCCCGAACTCGTCGCCTGACAGCCGGGCCACCGCGTCCTGCTCGCCTACCTCCTCGCGCAGCAGCGACGCCACCCAGCTCACAAGATCGTCGCCGGCCTCGTGGCCGCAGGTGCTGTTCACCAGCTTGAGCTGGTCGATGTCGAGGAAGCACACGGCGGACTCGGTGCCGTGCTCGCGATGCGCAGCGAGGGCCCCTTCCAGGTGGGTGTTGAAGGCGCTCCTGTTGAGCAGGCCAGTGAGGGGGTCGTGGCTCGAGATCCGCGCCAGCCGCAGCTCCATGAGGCGCCGCTCGCTGACCTCAGCGAAAACCACCGTGAGCTCCGGCCGGCCGTCGGCCGCCGTGGTGGTCTGCACCGCGTACTCCACCGGCAGGCGCTCGCCGTCTCGGCGCACCAGGACGGCCTCCTCGCGTCGTCCGTTCGGGCTTTGCCGAGTCGATGCTCGAGGCGGGCTCCCGTCGTCGGGGGCCTCCTCCTCGGTCAGCATCACCACTCGCTGCAGGGGCTCCCCCCGGGCATCGTCACCAACCCAGCCGGTGAGCCGCTCGGCGACGGTGTTCATCTCTCGGATGCATCCCTCCTGGTCGGTGGTCACAACGCCCACTCCGAGGGCTGCCAGCGCCTCGTGCGGGGGTGGCTGGGGTTCGGTCTTGTGCGCCATGGCTCGTGATGTCTCCGGAGTCGGCAGACTCTTTCCATAATACTCCGGCATGCGCGATCCCGCTCGGCCGGTTTCTTTCGCGACGCCGAACCGTGGCCCATTGACGTCGGAGGGAGCCGGCCGCACACTCGTGTGACATGGGGCCGACGACGGCGCTGGCGGTGGCCGCGGTGGCGGCCGGGATCGTGATGGTTGCCCGGTTCGGACGGTTGCGTCTGCTGCGCCGCCTCGTCGGCGGTCTCGTGCTCGTCACCCTGACCAGCTTGGTCTTCTGGGGCGTGCAGGTCCTGTGGCCGGGCAGCCGCGGGGCGGAGTGGTCGGCCGCGGCGGTGCTCCTCGCCCTCGGCTACGTCGCGGCACGGGTCCTGCTCCTCGGCGTGTTCGACTGGCTGCTGGCGCGCCGATTCGGGTTCGAGCTGCCGCGTCTCGCCAGCGACGTGATCTCCCTCATCGTCTACCTGGTGGTGTCGGCGGCGGTGCTCAAGAGCACGCTCGAGATCGACGTGGGGCCCCTGCTCGCCACCTCGGCGGTGATCACGGTGGTGATGGGCCTGGCCCTCCAGGAGACGCTCACGACGCTGCTCGCCGGGCTCACCCTCACATGGGAGCGGCGGCTGGAGAACGGCGCGTGGATCCAGCTCGACGGGGTCACCGGGGCGGTGGAGGAGCTGGGGTGGCGCTCGCTGGTGCTGCGCACCCGCCTCGGCGATCGCCTCGTGGTGCCGAACTCCGACCTCGCCCGAGCCCGCGTCCGTCTGCTGGGCCGTGGCCGCGAGCCGGTGGCCGTGGCGGTGACCCTCGGGGTGAGCTACGCCGCCGCGCCGCATGCGGTGAAGGAGGTGCTGCGGCGCGTCGCCGAGACGATCCCCGGCGTCGAGACCTCGCCCGAGCCGCAGCTGCTGGTGCGGGAGATGGGCGACAGTGCGGTGATCTACGAGTGCCGTCTCTGGACCCTGGAGCCGTGGTGCGCCGCCGACCTCACCGACGCCTTCCTCTCGCGTGCGTGGACGGCCCTGGCCCGTCACGGCATGGAGATCCCGTTTCCCCAGCGCACGGTCCACATGGTCGCTCCGGCCGAGCACCGCTCCAGCAGCCGGGAGTGCGGTGAGGCGCTTGCCGGCTGCGAGCTCTTCCGGGGCCTGCCCAAGGCGGCACTGGACGGGCTCTCGGCCTCGGCGGTTCTCGAGGTGTACGCCCCGGGCGAGGATGTTGTGCGCGAGGGTGAGGCGTCCACGGCGCTCTACGTCGTCGCGCGAGGCCGGGCGGATGTGCTGCGTGGCGGCACTCGGATGGCCGTCGTCGGTGCGGGGGAGGTCTTCGGCGAGATGGCGTTCCTGCTGGGCACGCCCAGGGCCGCCACCGTACAGGCGCTCACCGAGCTGGTCGTGGTGCGGGCCGACGAGCGGGCGCTGCGGGCGCTGGTGGCGGAGCGGGGCGAGGTCGCCGAGGAGCTGGCCAGTCGAATGGCCGAGCGCCAGGGAGCGCTCGACGCGGTGGCGGATGCTCCCGTCACTCGCCAATCGCGACGTACGCTCTCGTCCACCATCCTCCGCCACCTCCAGCGTTTCGTCGGCGGCTGAGGCGAAGGGCCCATCCGCACGACGGATCCTCCGGATGGTGGGTCGCCGCCGGTGCACGCCGGCCGCTTCGCGGCCACCCCGGCCACGCGCCGGCCGCCGGCTGGACGCAAGCGTCCGCCGGCGACCAGCGCGCGTCCGGCCGCGCCTGGCGGCGCGGCGGCGTGCCCCGGCGGCCCGGTACGCCCGAGGGCATGCTCCGGAAGGGTGAGGAGATCCCACTCTCTCTGTAATGAACAAGTCGCGCCGGCGCCGGTCCTCTGGCCGCGCTTCGCTCCGTCGCCTTCGTCGGCATGGCCACGAGGCCAATGCCTCCTCGGCTCGGTCACGAATCGCACCCTGAGAACCGACGGCGGCGCGACTCGTCGGCTCGGCCAAGGCCATGGAAGCGTCTGCCGCCTGACGGCGGCTGGGCCGCGGCTTCGCCGCGTCCCGGGGAGCGGCTCCTGCGGCTTCTGCTGCGGCCAGCGATGCGGCGCCCCCCGCGGCGGCTGCGCCACCACAGGGAACGCCACCTCGCTGGCCTCGCGGCGAAGTCGCCCGCCACTCCCCTTCCGGCGCCGTGTCCCACCCACCCGCCCGGTGCCGTCGCCTCCGGCGACGGAGGTGGGGCCATGGGATTGTGGGGTCTTCCGGTGCACGCCGGCCGCTTCGCGACCCTCCGGTCACGCTCCGGCCGCCGGCCGGACGCAAGCGTCCGCCGGCGACCAGCGCGCGTCCGGGCGCGCCTGTCGGCGCGGCGGCGTGCCCTGACGAACTCAGCGCGTTGGGTGAGGTGTTCTGCTGTAACGATAGACACATGCCAATGTAGGCGCGCGACTTTCGCGCGCCACCCCACGCGTTGCTGCGGAGTACACCGTGCCGCCGGATCGCGCCCGATCAGCGGAGGAGGCTCACCACCGCACCAAAGCACAGGTCCTCCGGCGGGCGTGCCGTCCTTGACGTCTTCCCTGGAGCGCGCTCGCCCTTGCGGCGCGCTGGTGGGAAACGTCAAGGGGGGCTCCCACGGCCCTTGGCATTCGGAGCAGTGGCCCCAAACAACCAGGCAGGCGACTCGGCGCCGAGGGCGGCGGCACGGCCGCCACCCGCGAGCCGGTGTCCGGAGCATTCGCGACCACCACGCCCTGCCGCTCCCGACCCCACGCATCTCCACAGCGGGAGGCTTCACTCGATACCTTCGAGGCTCTACGATGTGCCAATGGCAGAGCGCGAGCAGTGGACCGTTAGGCCGGAGGAGCGCGGCCTCACCCTCGCCGCCTTGGTGCGCGCCCGGCTCGACGGCACGCCGTGGCGGCGGGTGCAGGGGTGGATCCGCGGTGGCAGGGTGGCGGTGGACGGGGTGGCGGAGACGGATCCCGGTCGGCGGCTCGGCGGCGGCGAGGAGGTTGGGCTCGACCTCGGCGCCGCGGCACGGCCCGCTGCTGCGGCGCCTCGGGTCGAGGTCGTGCACGAGGACTCGCAGGTGGTGGTCATCGTCAAGCCGGCGGGGGTCTCGAGCGTGCCCTTCGACGAGGGAGAGCGCGACAGCGCCCTGCAGCAGCTGCTGGTGCTCGAGCGGTGCAAGAGCGCGGGCCGGCGGGTGCTGCTCTACGTGGTCCAGCGCATCGACCGCGACACCTCCGGGCTCCTGGTCTTCGCCCGTACCAAGGCGGCCGAGCGGATCCTGGGCGCCCAGCTGCGCATCCACTCCATGGACCGCAGCTACCTGTGTGTCGCCCACGGTGCGGTGAGGGAGGCGCGCATCGAGAGCCGGCTGGTCGTCAACCGCGGCGACGGCCTGCGGGGCTCGACGTCGAGGCCGGGGCAGGGCAAGACGGCGGTGACGTTCGTGCGCCCGCTGCAAGCTCTGGCTGGCGCCACGCTTTGCGAGGTCCGCCTCGAGACGGGGCGAACCCATCAGATACGCATCCACATGGCGGAGCGGGGCCATCCGCTGGTGGGGGAGCGGGTCTACGTCCGCGACTTTGAACGCTCGGGTGGGGAGCTCATCCCCGCGTCCCGCCTCATGCTCCACGCCGCCACCCTCGGTTTCCGTCACCCCGACGGGCGGGAGCTGCGCTTCGAGCGTGAGCCTCCCGACGACTTCCGGTCGGTGGTGACCGCGCTGGCTCGGGAGGCGTGAGGAGCGCACCCGGGCCGTCCCACCAGCCCACTGCCGCCGGCACGAGCGCGCCCCGACGGTCGTTCGTCCCCGCGGGCTCCTTTCGGGCCGACTGCCGTCGATCGGGAGGCCGCATGGCACGGACGATGAGAGCCGCCCACGCCGCCGAGGCGGGCGATCCCTTCTGAGGAGCTCGAGTGCCGGCCGAGACGCGGCAGGCGTCTGTAGGGCGACGGGTCGAAGTGGTCGCCAGGCTGAATCCGACCGGCTGAGGCGGAACCTTCCGGTCGCCCCGGCTTGCCGCCGCCGCCCGGGTGCGGTACAAACGGGCGCCGCGCTGCGGCCGGAGGAAAGAATGGCCACTGCCACCGACATCTCCCGCGGAGACATCCTCGACATGGACGGCGCCCCCTGGCTCGTCACCGACCTGAGCTCCCAGACGCCGTCGGCGCGGGGGGCGAGCCTGCTGGTCAAGGTCAAGCTGCGCAACCTCGCCACCGGCCAGGTGTTGGCGAAGACCTTCCGCGGCGGCGACGCGGTGGATCGCGCCGACTGCGAGAAGCGCGCGATCCAGTTCCTCTACCGCCAGGACGAGGCCTTCAGCTTCATGGACCTGGAGAGCTTCGAGCAGTTCGAGCTGAGCGGTGAGATGCTCGGCGAAGCCGCCGGCTACCTCACCGACGGCCTCGAGCTGCGCTCGCTGCTGTACAACGGCCGCGTGCTCACGGTGGAGCTGCCCACCACCGTGGACCTCACGGTCACCGATACCGCACCGGCGATCAAGGGCGCCACCGCCCAGGCACAGCTCAAGCCGGCCGCCGTGGAAACCAGGATCACCGTCCAGGTGCCGCCCTACGTCACGACCGGCGAGCGCATCCGCGTCGACACCCGCGACGGTCGCTTCGTCAAGCGCGCGGAGGAGTAGCCTCACCCGCTCACCCGCCCCGATTCAGAGATTCAAAGATTCCAAGATTCACAGGTTCGAGTATCGGCGTGCTCCGCCCTAGGGTCGTCGTCATCCCTCGTCAGGGAGCTCTGGCCGCTACTTTCCGTGGAGAGTGCCCAGCCGAGTCGGAGCTCGTTGGCTCAACGTCGAGCTGAGCGCCCTCGGGGTCGGGGTGCCTCAATCTTGGAATCTCTGCATCTGTGAGTCTCCGAGTCTCTGAGTCCGGACTCTGCCGTTCGGGCGACGGGAATGCCGCGCCCCCGGCGCGAGATTCTGTGCAGCGCGAAGGAGCGGTCATGCCTCACAGCCTCCGGCGCGTCGCCATCGTCGGGGCCACCGGCCCCACCGGGATCCACCTGGCGCGCGAGCTCACCGGCCGCGGCAGCGCGGTGCGGGTGGTCTCGCGCAGCCGTGAGCGCCTCGAGCGGGCGTTCGCCGGCCTCGAGGTCGAGGTCGCGCCCGCCGATGCCCTGGATCCCGCCGCGCTCGCCGCGGCGGTGGCGGAGTGCGACCTGGTGGTGGATGCCATCGGGCTGCCGCCCGACCGCATGGCCGACTACCCGCGCACCGCCCGTGCCGTGGTGGCCGCCGCCGGCGAGGCCGGGGCACGCCTGCTCCAGGTGTCCAGCTACTGGTCCTACCTCCCGGTGCGCCGGTTGCCGGTGGACGAGGCCCACCCGCGGGTGGGCGGCAACCCGTACATCGGGCACCGCCGGGAGGCCGAGGACATCCTCCAGGCGGCCGGGGCCGTGGTGGCGCAGCTGCCCGACTTCTTCGGTCCCGAGGTCCACACCAGCACGCTCCAGATGCCCCTGGAAGATGCCGCCGCCGGCAAGCCCATGAGCTGGATCGGCGGGGCGAAGGTGGAGCGCGACTACATCTTCGTGCCGGACGCCATGCGCGTGGTCGCGGACCTCGCCCAGTGTGGGGAGGCCTCCGGCAAGCGGGTCCTGCTGCCCGGGTCCGGGCCGCTGAGCGGCGAGCGGCTGGCTCTGCTTGCCGGGCAGAGCCTGGGACGGCCGGTGCGCCTGCGTGCCGCTCCGCTGTGGCTGCTCCGGCTCCTCGCCCTGGTGTCCCGTGACCTCCGCGCCTTCCTGCCGATGCTGCCCCACTATGTGCGCCCGCTCTCCTTCGACACCCGCCGTCTCGAGGAGCTCGTCGGCCCGCCGCGGATCACGCCCTACGAGGAGGCGGTGGCGGAGACGCTGCGGTGGATCGCTGCGAAGGCGTGATGGGGGTCGTCCGCCCGCCCGGCTGCCGCTGACGCTCCCGGCACCGGCCCCGGTCGCGGCCCCGGCCACTGCGCCGGCCGCTGATGCTCCCAACCCCGGCTCCCGGGCGTCGGCTGTGCCGCCGCCCGTCGGCGCGGTCCCGGGGCCGGCAGCGGCACGAGGAGGCAGACGGCAGCACGGCCGGCCCCGGGCCCTGAGCGCCGAGTCGCCTGCCTGGTCGTTTGGGGCGGGTACTCCGAGCGCCAAGGGCCGTGGGTGCCCCCCCGAACACTGTTTCCGCGATCGCGCTGCAGACGAGGAGGCTCTTCGGGAAAAGTGTTCGGGACGGCACGCCCGCCGGAGGGCACCTGCTCCGGACGCGGCCCCGGCCCCGGTTCCGGTTCACGGTCCCGGTTCCGGCTCCGGCCCCGGAGTGCCGACGTGTCCCGGAACGGGGCATGTTGGTGTCCTGAATCGAGGCGTTGTGCCGGGGTGCGTGCGCCATCTGCGAGCGGGGCGGCTTCGGTAACGACCACGGTACAGGTCGGTTATGCGATCACTGAGCGAGGCGCCGGGGACTGGCACGTGGGTTGCTCTATCGCCTGGCGAACACGGAGGTGCCGCATGACTTCGAGCCCTGACCGCGAGATCCCTGTCGTGATGACCTTCCCCGAGGACCTGACCGGACAGCCGGTCCTCGAGCTGTGGGCTGCGCTGGAGCCCCTCGTGGAGGACCTCGCCCCGCACCTCGTCTTCGACGTGTCTCGCATCCGACGGATCGACACCGTGGGGCTCATGATGCTGCGGGCCACCGTCCGCAAGGCCAAGCTGAACGGGGGCCGTCCCGAGCTGCGCGACCCGGATCCCGGTCTGCGCTCGCTGCTCCTGATGTCGCGCCTCGACGACCTCGCTCCCATGGTGAGCAGCAGGAGGGCGCACCAGGCAGCCTGAGCGGACCGCAGGACTGCCGTACAATCGCCCCGCGCCGCGAACGCGACGCGGGGAGCTGCATGAACGAGCGCACGGGCCACGTGGTCTACACCGACGGCGGCTGCAACCCGAACCCCGGTCCCGGGGGCTGGGGGGTGGTGGTGGTGGAGCCCGGAGGCGGGCAGCGCGAGCTGTCCGGCTCCGACCCCGCCAGCACCAACAACCGCATGGAGCTCGCCGCCGCCACCGAGGGGCTCGCCGCGGTCCCGCCCGGGGTGCCGGTGGAGCTGGTTACCGACTCCCTCTACGTCAAGAAGGGCGTGACCCAGTGGCTCGCCGGCTGGCGCCGGCGTGGCTGGCGGACCGCGTCCGGTGGCGAGGTGAAGAACCGCGATCTCTGGGAGGCCCTGGCGGCGGAGCTGGCTCGCCACCCGGTGACCTGGCGGTGGACCAAGGGCCACGCAGGCGACGAGCTCAATGAGCGCGCCGATCGCCTGGCGGCAGCCGCCATCGCCCGCGGCGAGCTTCCCCTGGGCGACTCCGACGCGGTCCACCTCTTCCTAGCCGTTGCGTACTCGGGCAAGACGAAGACCGGTGGCTGGGGCGCCGTGCTCTGCCACCGCGACCGCCAGCGTGAGCTCTCCGGCCGGGTCGCCGACACGACCTCCAACGCCCTCCATATCGCCTCGGCGGTGGGCGGCCTCCGGGCGATCAAACGGCCGGTGCGGCTGCACGTCTATACCACCTCGGACTACCTTGCCGGTGGTGCCAGCCGATGGGTCGCCGACTGGATGCAACGGGGCTGGCGCACGCGCGAGGGGGCGGCGGTGTCGAACCGTCCGTTGTGGGAGGTGTTGGACGGGGAGCAGCGCCCCCACGACGTACACTGGCACGTCGTCTCCCGCAACGAGCTCACGCCTGAGATGGAGCGCGCACAGGAGCTGGCGCGGGCGCAGCTGCCGGGTTGACCGGGACGCCGGCCTCTGCCTCCCGGGCAGCGGCAGCGCGTGCGAGCCGGACCAGCTGCCAGTACGGCGGTCGGTACCCGGACTCGGCGGCGAAGCGGTCGGCGAGCAGGCGAAGGCGCTCGCCGATGGCGCGGTGGCGGGCGCTGTAGGAGCGGTTGCGCAGGGCGGCGGCGGCGCTCATCCCTTCGGGCACCGGACCGGGGCGACCGGCCAGGTTGCAGGCTACGCTCCATACCTTGGCGATGCGGGCCACGGGGAGCAGGATCCATGGGCAGGCGAGCTCGTCGCCGCGCTCCGCGCCCTCCAGCATCACTTCGGTGACCGCGTTGTCGAGATGATCGCGGTACAGGGTCTCGGGGTCACGCCACTCGGCGACGACGACGAGCTGCGGGTCGTACTCGAGGTCGGACGGTTCTTGGGTGGTGAAGTGGCGCACGCCGAAACCGGCGAGCCAGCGCCTGAGCCCCGGCGACGACAGGGTGGACAGGCCCATCCACAGCCGCTCGCCGACGCTCTCGTAGGCCGCCGAGGCCACCTCGGAGCAGAACTGCCGGGAGTGCTCGCTGAAGTCCATGGCGAAGTCGTAGGGGATGTGAGCTGCGCGGGTCCGCTCCAGCGCCGCAGTGGCGGCCCGGTGCGGCAGCATGGGATCGCGGATCATCACCGGGAGGTCGGCCCGCAGGCGCAGCACCATCACCCGCAACTTGGTGTCGGCCAGGTACTCGGCCAGCGTCGACACCACCACGCCGCGCTCGATGTGAGCCTCGATCACCTCGGGCTCGTGGGTGAGCGGATCCACCCACAGCAGGGCGACGTGTGAGAAGTTGCCTGGGTAGTCGTTGCCGCGGGCAATGAGGGCCGAGGTGGGGGCGCCGCCGCGCGACACCAGGAGGTCTCCGGAGTGGACGGAAACGCCGAGGAGCTGGCTGGCGGGGGTGGCGGACGGCTCGTCCGTACCGCGCAGCAGGGCCGGGACCGCCGCCGCAGGCTGCTGCAGCAGGACCTCCTCGAGGGCGGCGCGGCTGCCGTAGAGCAGGCGGTAGAGGGCGTCGCGGGCAGCGGGGGAGGAGGTGTCCCAGCTCCGCGATGCCCGCTTCACCTCGGTGCGCAGGCGGGCGGATCGGTTGGCGTAGGCGAGAACCAGGTCGGGGCAGGCAGCAGCGAGGGGGGCGAGGGCGAAGAGCAGTTGCTGGGCGTGCTCGAGGGCCGGGTCCCCGGGCTCGGGTGCGGCGCCGGCAAGCTCGTCGAGGGCAGCGTCGAAGGCACCGGCCAGGCGGTGTGCCTCGGGCTTGACAGGGGTGCAGCCGGCGGACCGGGCATCCCTGAAGCTCGCCTCGAGCCGCTCCCAGAGGTCGTCGCGGTGCCAGGCGAAGGGCCGCGCCCCCGCCGGCGCTGGCGGAGGTTCTGGGAGTGGAGCAGGAGCGAGAAGCGCAGCCAGGGTGAGGGTAGCGGCGGCGAGAAGCAGCCGGCGTCTCCAGGGCCGGAGCAAGGTCGAGCCGTGCTGGTCAGGGGGCGGTGTGCTCGCCACCGGTCCATTGTGGCACGCGGGGCCGGGCGGCTTTGGTCGGCGCCCCCGCCTCGACCCGCCCGAGAGGTCGTGACGCGGCCGGTATCGCCAGGAGCTTGTCGCGGCCGAGGCCAGGGATCACGGGCGGTACGACGCCCACCTCATCGCGCCAGAAGCCCGCATTGCCGAGCAGCTCCACTACCGCCCTGAGGTGGCCGTCCTGGGTGAAGAGCACGCCGCCGGGGGCGAGGCGGGGGTAGAGGTGGCGAACGCAGGTGCGGGTGGAGGAGAGCAGGTCGACGTCGAGGATCGCGACGTCCAGCGGCGTGGCTTCGAGGGCCGGGAGGGTCTCCTCGAACCACCCCTTGCGGTACTCCACCACCGGGGCGCCCCAGCGCTCCACCGTGCGCCGCACCGAGCGCAGGCGCCCGCGGAAGGCGCCCGGACGGAACACGACCCGGCGCCCGTCGAGGTGGTGGTGGACCTCGCCGTTGGCGGGGATGCCGCGGAAGGAGTCGCAGGCGACCAGACGGCCGCCGACGGCAGCCGTCGCCACGCTCAGCTTGGCGGTGGACGAGCCGAAGCCCACGCCGCACTCCACCACCAGGGGAGGTCCGGCCTCGCCGCGCACGAGGATCGCGTCGGCGACGGCGAGCATCTCCACCAGCGTGTGGTAGCCGCGCACGTGGTTGGTGATGTGGAGGAAGCGGGCGAGGACCCGCAGGCGTCGGCCGGGCCGGCGGCCGGTGAGGAAGCGCAGCGCCGCCGCCCGGTCGCGGGTGGCCAGGTAGCGGAGGGTCAGGAGCCGGCGGTAGAGGGTGCCGGGGCCGCGCTGCATGGCGCGAGGGTGACACCAAATGGGGGCGGAGGGAAGGGGGTGGGTCGAGGGTTGCGATCACGGCGTTCAAGCGGTCGCCCGGTCGAGGGTTGTCTCCCGCCCCCCCCCGCCCACGACGACGCGAGGCGTCCTCCCGTGCTCAGAGTGACCGTAGCGGCGTCCGGGTCCGCGTCCGGGGCGGGGACCGCGGCCGGGACAAGGGCCCGCGGCCGACGCCGAGGTTGCCGCGGAGCAGGTGTCCTCCGACGGGCGTGCCGTCCTTGACGTCTTCCCTGGAGCGCCCTCTCCCTCGTGGCGCGTTGGCGGGAAACGTCAAGGGGGGCTCCCACGGCCCTTGGCGCACGCAGCAGTGACCCTGAACGACCAGGCAGGCGACTCGGCGCTGGGGCCCGGGGGCGGCCGTTTTGCCGTCTGGCAGCTCGTGGTGCTGCCGCCCCCGGGCCGACGCCGATGGGCGGCGGCACCGCCCGGGAGCCGGTGTCGGGAGCATCAAAGGGCGGGGCGTGCGAGGGGGCGCTTTCCCGCGGCAACGCTGTCGTAGAGGCCGAGAAGGCGGGGGAGGAGGCGCTCCCGGCTGAAACGCTCACGCACCATGGCTTGTCCCTCGCGGCCGAGCGAGCGAGCGAGCTCTGGATCGGCGGCGAGACGGCGAATGGCGTCGGCCATGGCCGGCGTGTCACCCTGGGGGACCTCGACGCACCCGGCGCCGCTCCACTCGTCGGTGCCGCCAGCCGCCGCAGCCACCACCGGAGTTCCCTGGGCCAGGGCCTCGACGGCGAGGATCCCGAACGGTTCCTGCCAGCGGGCGGGGAAGAGGAGCGCCCTGGCGTGGCGCAGGGCGTTCGTCAGGGCGGGGCGGTCCAGCCAGCCAAGGAGCTCGCTCCCGGGGAGGGCGCGGCGCAGCGGTCCGACGCCGGCCACCCGCAGCGGGAGGGGGCGACCGGCCAGCGACCAGGCCTCCCATGCCGCGACGGGCGCCTTGTGACGGACCAGGCGTCCGCCGAGCAGGAAACCTGTACCTGCGGCGCCTCGCTCCGGCCCCGGCTCGATCCATGGCGGGAGCACCTCGGCCCCGGGCATGCCGGCTGCAACGAGCTCCTGGGCCATGTAGCGGGAGAGGACCACGAGCCGGGCGCCGCGGATCGCTTCGTGCCGCCGCCTGGTGAGCTCCAGGAGGCGGGTGCGGTAGGCGGGGTCGGGCAGGCAGGCTCGACAGGCGTCCTGGCTCATGGCGCTGCGGCAGCGGCGGCCGTCGGGGAGGGTGCGGCCCGGTCCCGGGCAGAAGACCCGGTGGTCCTGGACCGTCACCACCAACCGCCGGATGGCTGCTGCCAGCTCGAGGGCCGCGGGGTTCATGACGTTCTGTGCGTGCACCACGTCGCTGGCGTCGAGGAGGGTGGCGAGGGGACCGAGGCGGCCGGCTGGTACCGCGGTGGTGAGGCCCCGGACCCGTACGGCGGTGACGCCGGCGGGCGCCTTCAGCTCGGCCTCGGCCCGGCCGAAGGCCAGGGTCACATCGTGGCCGGCGGCGGCCGTGGCGGCGACCACAGCGGCCAGATGCTGGTCGGCGCCCCCGCGGTGGGACAGCCGGTCGGTGAGGTACAGCACGCGCACCCGTGGATCGTACCAATGCGGCGGACGCTGCTTGCAGGCGCGCGAGTGGGTGAGCCGGGACGCGGCGCGAACTCCGGCGGGTAGGCCGGCGCGGCCACCGGCAGCTCAGTCACCGCGAAAGCGGCGCCAGTCCACTCCCAGCTTGCGCATGCGTGCGCGCAGGGTGTGTGGGTTGATGCCGAGCAGGCGGGAGGCGCCGTGGGGGCCCTCGATGCGCCCGCGGGTGAGCGTGAGCGCGCGTTCGATGTGACGCACCATGGCGTGGTCGAGGGTGGGAAAGGAGACCGGGTCGGGCGGCACGTCGGCTCGGGGTGCCTCGGCGAAGGGTTGTGCAGAGGTGGTTGCGGCGCCGAGAGCGGCGGCCATCTCGAGTCGGCGGCCGTTGCCGAGGATGGCGGCGCGCTCGATGACCGAGGCGAGCTCGCGGACGTTGCCCGGCCAGTCGTAGGAGAGCAGCAGGTGAAGGTCGTGAGGGTCCGGCACCAGGGGGCCGGCGCCCAGGCGGCGGCCGGCCCGCGCCGCGAAATGGGCGGCCAGCGCGGGGATGTCCTCGCGGCGCTCGCGCAGGGTCGGGATGCGGATTGGGAACACGCTGATGCGGAACCAGAGATCCTCGCGGAAGCGGCCGCTGGCGACCAGGTGCTCGAGGTCGAGGTTGGTGGCGGCGATGACCCGGACGTCGACGCTGAGGGGGTGCTGACCGCCCACGCGCTCGAGGGTGCCGTCCTGGAGCACCCGCAGCAGCCGCACCTGGGCGGCGCCGGGGAGCTCACCGAACTCGTCCAGGAACAGGGTGCCGCCGTCGGCGCGCTCGAACCAGCCCTTGCGCGCCGCCACCGCCCCGGTGAAGCTGCCGCGCTCGTGCCCGAACAGCTCGGAGTCCACCAGGTCCGGCGGAATCGCGCCGCAGTTGACGCACACGATGGGCCCGTCGGCGCGACGGGACTGGGCGTGCACCGCACGGGCCACGACCTCCTTGCCGGTACCGGTCTCGCCGTACAGGAGCACCGGTGCATCGGTGGGAGCGACCTGGCGAACCCGCTCCAGCACCTCGGCCAAGCCCGCCTCGCCGCCCACCAGGGCGTCGACGATGTCGTCACGTTGGAGCCGGCTGAGGAGGGCGTTGCGGTCGGCCTCCAGGGCTTCGCGGAGGCGTGCCAACTCGTGCAGGTGCAGGTGGTTCTTCAGAGCCGCGGAGACGGGGTCCACCAGGCGCCGCGCGACGGTGCGGTGGCTCCCGTCGAACCCGACGGCCGAGCGGGTGAGGACGAGCAGGATGCCCAGCGGCTCACCGGCGGCCACCAGGGGACAGGCCAGGGCCGCGCTCCAGTCCCCCGCAGGCGCCGCCAGATCCACCACCGGGTCCTCTCGGGGGCGGGCCAGGCGCACGCTGCCCTCGCGCAACCAGTCCACCAGCGTGCGCAGCTGGACCGGTGAGCAGGGTGTGCGGCCCCGGAGCGGCTCAGGAGCAGGGCGACACGTGCCCACCGCCACCGTTTCCAGCTGCCCTCGGTGAGCGTCCAGGTGACGCACGACCAGGTGCTCCGCGGGGAGGCTGCGCGCGAGCAGCGGAGCGATCTCCGCCAGCGATGCCTCCAGCGCCATGTGCCGCCCCACGGCGCGCCAGATCTCCAGCTCGAGCTCGCTACCCATCGCGTCACCTCGTGTCGTCGCGCTCGACGCCAACCATCATATATCATGGATCTCTTCGCTACTGTTAAATATAAAGGAAAAACCGTGAAATATCATTGTCGTCGTGGTGCGCTTCTCCGACGCTGCGGCTGTTAGGTGTTCCCGTTCAGCTAGTTGCATCGTCTGGCACGGAGTCTGCTAAGTATCGACTCAGCATGACGCGCCTGCGGGGAGGTGTTACCCTCGCCCGGCTCGGCGCACCACGCACGATCACTGAGGAGGATGCATGAGCGAGCCCAAGAGTCAGAACATTACCCGCACCATTCCCAAGGTCACCCGGAGCCAGCGCCAGCAGAACCTCGGCCAGCGCGGCGTCACCGTATGGTTCACCGGGCTCAGTGCGTCGGGGAAGTCCACCGTCGCCCTCGCGGTGGATCAGCTCCTCACCGAGCGCGGCTACCAGTGCTGCATCCTCGATGGCGACAACATCCGCCACGGGCTCAACTCGGACCTGGGGTTCAGCCCCGAGGACCGCAACGAGAACATCCGCCGCATCGGCGAGGTCGCCAAGCTCTTGGCGCAGAACGGCGTCATCGCACTCACCGCCTTCATCTCGCCCTACCGGGCCGACCGGGACCGCAACCGAGCCATCAACGAGACGGGCGACTTCATCGAGGTCTTCGTGGACTGCCCCCTGGACGTCTGCGAGAGTCGCGACCCGCGGGGCCTGTACGCCAAGGCACGGGCCGGCCAGATCCCCGAGTTCACCGGCGTCTCAGCGCCGTACGAGCCGCCCGAGAGCCCCGAGCTCGTGCTCCGTACCGCCGACGAGGACGTCGCGGACAGCGCTCGGCGCGTGGTCGAGTACCTGCAGGCCAACGGTCACCTCGGCGAGCGCAAGCTGACGGCGGTTCAGAGCGCGTAGCCGACCATACCGACCAGAGGAAATGCGGGGCGCCCTCGGGAGACTGGAGGCGCTTCTTCTCGCCTAGCGTTCCAACGTTGGAACGCTCAGGCGTTTGCGCCCGCCTGGTCGCTCGGGGCCGCTGCTGCGAAGGGAGTACCCGTGGATTGCCACCCACGGCGTTTCACGGCAGGCGCGCTCCGGGTGTGAAAGCGCTCCCGGGAAGACGCCGTGGATGGCACGTCCCGCCGGAGGACACCTGCTCCGTGACGGTCCCTGTCGCCGTCCCGGCCAACGGCCCCGGCCCCGGACGCGGTTCCGGTCCCCGTCCCGGCCCCGGATGCGGACGCGGCCCCGGCCCCTGCCGCGAGGCCGGCGTCGGTGGTAGGCTGTGGCCCGGCCGCTGGCCGGGAGGAGGTTCTCCGTGTCACTGGAAAAGCTCAACGCCGCCCTGGCAGAGGACGTCAAGGCCCTGGAGCAGGATGGGCGCGCCAAGGCGCCCGAGCGGATCATCGTCGGCTACGAGCCGCCTGCGGGCGACCGCGGTCCCCGCTACCGTCTGAAGGGCTCGGACGGCCGCTTCATCCGCATGAACTCCAACAGCTACCTGTCGCTGTCGCACCATCCCAAGCTCATGGCGGCGGCCGACGAGGCGGCGCACGAGTTCGGGGTCGGGCCCGGCGCCGTGCGCTTCATCGACGGCACCTTCTCGCACCACGCCGAGCTCGAGGCGCGCGTCGCCCGCTTCACCGGCCGCCCCGCCGCCAAGATCTTCAACTCGGCGTACACCGCCAACCTCGGCCTCGCCCTCACGGTCGCCAGCCCGGCGACCTACTGGATCGGCGACCAGCTCAACCACAACAGCATCATCCGGGCCATGCGCATCGCCGGGGTGCCGAGCGAGAACAAGGCGATCTACGCGCACAACGACATGGACGAGCTCTCACGCTGCCTCGAGAGCGTGCCCGAAGGCATCCGCCGGGTGGTGGTGATCTTCGACGGCATCTTCTCGATGCGCGGCGACAACGCCCCCATCGACGAGATCACCCGCCGCTGCGCCCCGCACCGGGAGCGTTTCCCCGAGGGGCTGGTGACCGTGGTGGACGACAGCCACGGCATCGGCGCCTACGGCGCCACCGGCCGCGGCACCGAGGAGCACTGCGGGGCCCCCGCCGACATCATCGTGGGCACCTTCGGCAAGGCCTTCGGCGTCAACGGCGGGTTCATCGCCGGCAGCCCCGAGTTCATCGAGGCGGTGCGGCAGAAGGCCGACACCTACATCTACACCAACCCCCTGTCGGTGGCGGACTGCGCCGCGGCGGTGGCCGCCCTCGACCTCGCCGACGGCCCCGAGGGACGGCAGCGCCTCGCCCACCTGCACGATCGCGTCGCCCAGTTCCGCCAGGGCATCCAGCGCCTTGGCTGGGAGTCGATCCCCGGGCCTCACCCGGTGGTGCCCCTGCTGGTGCGCGACACCGCACGTACCCGCGCCCTGGTGCGGCACTTCTTCGACAGCGGCGTGCTGGTGGTGGGGCTCACCTTCCCGGTGGTGCCCAAGGGCGACGAGACGATCCGCTTCCAGATCAACGCCGCCCACACCGAGGCGGACGTGGAGCAGGCGCTGGGAGCGCTCGCCGCGTTCGACTGACGCGGGACGGGGGGAGAGGGGAGACGGTGCCCCCGGCCGCCCCGTCCGCGACAGGGGCCGGGGCCGGGACCGGGACCGATGACCGTGACCGCGTCCGGGGCCGTAGGCCGGGGCGGCGACCGGGGCCGGGACCGTTGGCCGGGACGGCGACAGGGACCGTCACGGAGCAGGTGTCCTCCGGCGGGCGTGCCGTCCATGACGCTTTCCCTGGAGCGCTTCCTCATCTGGAGCGCGCTGGAGGGAGACGTCATGGGGGCAACCCGCGGGGGTGGGTGGTGGGAGTGGCGGGAGGGGGCCGCGGGTCTGGGTGGGAGGCAGGGCGGGTAATCGCGGCCCTTGGCGCGCGGAGCAGTGGCCCCGAACGACCGGGCAGGCGACTCGGCGCTGGGGACCGGGGGCGGCCGTTTCCCTCTGCCCGCTCGTGCGGTTGCCGCCCCCGGGACCGCGCCGACGGGCGGCTGTGCCGCCCGGGAGCCGGTGCCGGGAGCCTCGTCCGACGCCCTACTTCTTGCCCTGCGCCTTCTTCCGCCGCTCATCTGGGAAGCACACCTTCCGCACGTCGTCGAACGTCTTCGCGAAGTGGGGAGTGATCCCCTCCTTGACATGGTCGGGGAGGTCGTCGAAGTCCTCGCGGTTGTCGGCTGGCAGGATGATGGTGCGGATGCCGGCGCGCTTGGCGGCGATGAGCTTCTCCTTGACGCCGCCGATGGGCATCACGAGGCCGGAGAGGGTGAGCTCGCCGGTCATGGCGAGGCTCGGAGCCGGCTTGGTGCCGGTGGCCAGGGAGTAGAGCGTCGCCGCCATGGTGATTCCGGCTGAGGGCCCGTCCTTGGGAGTGGCGCCTGCGGGCACGTGCAGGTGCACCAGGTGGTTCTCGAAGAGCTCGCGCGCCCCAGGGTTGTCGGCAAGGAGCGCGCGAACGTGGCTGTAGGCGATCTCCGACGACTCGCGCATGACGTCGCCGAGCTGACCCGTGTGCTTGAAGTCGGGGCCCTTGGCCGGCACCGCCGTGGCCTCGATGAAGAGCGTGGTGCCGCCCAACGTGGTGTAGGCGAGGCCGGTGACGACGCCGATGCGGGGCTTCGAGAAGACCTGCTCGTCGGTGAAGACCCGGCGGCCCAGCAGCCCCCGCAGGTCTCCGGAGCGCACCGTGATCCGGTCGACGCCCTCCTCGATCATGCGCTTAATCGACTTGCGCAGGATCTTCTTGATCTGATTCTCCAGGCTGCGCACTCCGGCCTCGCGTGCCCAGCCGTCGATGATGTCGCGCACGACGGCCTTCGAGATCCTCACCTGACCGCGCTTCAGCCCGTGCTCGCGCAGCTGTTTGGGAATCAGGTGGCGGCGGGCGATCTCGAGCTTCTCCTCGAGGATGTAGCCGGAGATGCGGATCACCTCCATGCGGTCGAGGAGGGGGCGCGGGATCGTCTCCAGCTGGTTGGCGGTGCACACGAAGAGCACCTTGGAGAGGTCGAAGCGGACATCCAGGTAGTGGTCGAGGAAGTCGCGGTTCTGCTCGGGGTCGAGGACCTCCAGCAGCGCCGAGGCGGGATCGCCGCGGAAGCTGGCGCCGATCTTGTCCATTTCGTCCAGCATGATCAGCGGGTTGGCGGAGCGGCAGGTCTTGATCGCCTGGATGAACTTCCCCGGCATCGCGCCGATGTAGGTGCGGCGGTGACCCTTGATCTCGGCCTCGTCGCGCATGCCGCCCAGCGAGAAGCGGTAGAAGCGGCGGCCCAGGGCCGACGCGATGGAGCGGCCGACAGAGGTCTTCCCGACGCCCGGCGGGCCCACCAGCAGGATGATGGAGCCGGCCAGGTCGCCCTTGACGATGCCCACCGACATGAGCTCGAGGATGCGGTCCTTGACGTCCGCCAGGCCGTAGTGGTCCTCGTCGAGGACGCGGGCGGCGCGAACCAGGTCGTAGCTGTCTTCGGTGTAGACGCCCCAGGGCAGCACGGTGAGCCAGTCGAGGTAGGCGCGGCTCACCGCGAACTCGGGCGATGACGGCTCGAGCATGGCAAGCTTGCCGAGTTCCTCCTCGATCCGCTCGGCGGCCTCCTCGCTGAGCGTCAGGTCGGCGAGCCGGGCGCGGAACTTCTCCACCTCGCTCGCGGTGTCGTCCTTGGCGAGGCCGAGCTCCTGCTTGATCTCCTTGAGCTGCTCCTTGAGGAAGAACTCACGCTGCTGCTTGGACAGGCGCTCCTCGATGCGGTGGCTGATTTCGGTCTTGAGGCGCGAGACCTCCAGCTCACGCTTGAGGAGCACCAGAGCCTTCTCGATGCGATGGCGAACCGAGCGCTCTACGAGGATCTCTTGCAGCTCCTCGCCCGACGCGGTGGTCATGGAGGCGGCGAAGTCGGCGAGCATCCCGGGATCGCCCACGTCCATCTGTTCGAGCAGGAGCGAGAGCCCCTCTTTGTAGAGCGGGTTGAGCTTGACCAGCTCCTTGATGGCGTCGATCACGGCCACTGAGTAGGCCTTGAGCTCGGCGTTGGTGCGATGCTCGGATTCCCACCAGTAGTGAACCCGGGCACGGAACACCGGGCCCTCGCCGAGCACCTCGTCGACGCTGAAGCGCTCCATCGCCTGCACCAAGAGCTGCAGGGGGCCCCCGTTGGACGTCGGCCCCGCCCGCACGACACGGACCGCGACCCCGACCCGATGGAGGTGCGCGGCTGACTCTGGGACGCCGGCCGGGGCCTCTGCGTCCTTGGCGTCCCGCACCAGCAGCAGGCCCACCACCTGGTGCCTCTCGTGAAGGCCTTTCGACACGGCCTCCTTGAGCAGCTCGTCGTGGACCAGCACCGGTCCCATCATCTTCGGGAACAGCGGGCGCTCGGTCACCGGCACGACCAGCAGCGTCTCGGGCAGCAGCTCGCGGGCCACCACCATGGAGCGGGCCTGGTCCTGTGGCTGGTCGAGGTCAGGTTCGGCCTCCACAACCGGCTCGGCGTCGATGAGAGTATCGTCGTCCTCTGGCATGCATCCCCCAGCTTCGTGTCTCGGCGGGCCGCAGGATACAACGCGGATGGGCCGACCCTCGACGGGGGCAGCCCCTGCAGGGCAGGGGCTTGCGGCGCCACCGGGCGCCCCCCGATTCCGCGACTCCGACGGTCCTCGCGGTCTCGTCGTCGGGAACGCACGAGGGCGGCTCGAAGTTCCCGACGGGACCGCCCCGGCCGTGGGGAACGTCTGGTGCCACGGTATCCTGGGGGCCGGCAACACCATGCGGTTCCGCCCCATCCTCCCGGTGATCGCCACGGCGGCCCTCGTCCGTCTCCTGTGGCTTGGTTCTGTACCCGCCGGGCTTTACACCGACGAGGCGGTCAACGGCTACAACGCGTACTCCCTCGCCACGACGCTCCGCGATGCATGGGGGCACCTGCTGCCGCTGTTCGTGCGTCACTACGGGATCGACGTGGTCGAGCCTTTGTACGTCTACTTCATGGCGCCCATCGTGCGAATCTGGGGTCTGAGCCCCTTCACGGTGAGACTCGAGGCGGCACTGATCGGTACCGCGACGGTGTGGCTCACCTACCTCCTCGTGTGCGAGTTGGCCGACCGCCGGACCGCACTGTGGGCGGCCACGCTCCTGGCCCTGTCCCCGTGGCATGTCCCCTTCTCGCGGGTCGCGTTCCGCGCGATATGGGCGCCGTTCGTCGTGGTCCTCGCGCTACTCTTCTGGTACCGGATTCGACGCCACGAGGGGTACGTCGTGGCCTTCGCCGCGGCGGTGGGGCTAGGGCTGTACACCTACACGCCCATGCGGGTTCTCCTGCCCCTGATGCTGGTCGTGCTGGCGGTGACCTCCCGGGACGTGGCGCGTCGGGCAGTGGCGGGTCGCTACCGTGTGGTGGCGGTGGTGCTCCTGGCCGTGCTCGCGCTTCCGGTCGTACTCGCCTCTCTGAACCCCGAGCTGATGGTCCGGGCCAGGCATCTCCTGGTGACCGCTCGACCGCACCCGGTGTCGGCCTTCTTCACCAACCTCGCCGACCACCTGTCGCCCCGCTTCCTCCTGCTGACGGGGGACAACAACGCCCGGCACGGCGTGTTCGGGTACGGCGTCCTCAGCCCGGTGACGGCGGGCCTGGCGGTGGCCTTCCTCGTCCTGACCGTGTGGCGCAGGCGGGGGCTGTGGACCTTCCCCGCACTGGTGCTGGCCGCCATGGCGACCTCGTCTCTCACCATCGGTGGTGCGCACGCCCTGCGCTCCCTGGCCGCCCTGCCCTTCCCCCAGATCATGGCGGCCTTCGCCGTGGAGGACCTGGCCGCGCGGGGACACGCCCGGGCGGTGCGGGGAGCGGTGGCTGCGGCGGTGCTGCTGTTCGCGGGGCTGGTGCTCACCGACTACTTCCGCAATCAGCCCCTGCACCACTCGGGGTACGACCGCGAGGGGGTGTATCACGCCAACTGGTGGGAGGAGGGCACCGGCGAGGCGATCCGCTGGGCCGAGGCTCATCGCGATCGCTACGACGGCGTCGCTCTGTCCTCGTCCATCGAGGCGGCCTACGTCTTCCCGGCCTTCTGGGTTCCGATCCCACCCCGCCAGTTCCAGCACGGGGAGAATATCTCGCCCTACCACGTGCTGGAGTGGCAGCACCTGCCCGAGCTGTACCGGATCATCCCGCGAGCTCTCTTCATCGTGCGGCCGTGGGAGCTGCCGGACGCCCCGGCGGTAGCGGTGATCCGCTTCGCCGACGGCCAGCCGGCGTTCCGGCTGGTGGAGTCGGCGGCTTTGGCGCGCTGACCGCTGGGTAGCCGGCACGAAGCACGCTATGGTGGTGGCACGAGTGCACAACAGGCTGATGAAGAGCGGGAGGAGGTCACCATGCTCGCTGCGAGGTGTCTCGGACTCATCACCCTTGTGGTGATCGCTGCGTGTGGCAGCGGACCCGCCGTGCCCTCGGCACCGAGCGGACCGGCCCAGCTGGCCCAGGGCTCGTTCACGGCAGATCTCGACGGGTTCACGATCCACTACGAGGTGCACGGCCACGGGCCGGTGCTCATGACGCTGCCCAACTCGTGGGGGCTCAGCCTCGCCGGGCTGCGGGCCATGTACCGCCCCCTCGAGGAACGGCTGACGATGGTCTACTTCGACCCCCGCGGCATGGCCGGCTCGAGCCCCGTGCACGAGGACGCCGACATGGGCATGGCGGCCGTGCGGGCGGACTTCGACGCGCTGCGCCGGCACCTGGGCCTGGGGAAGGTCAACGCCATCGGCTGGTCGAACGGCGCCATGAACCTCATCCTGCTGGCGGCGGAGCGCCCCGAGACGGTTCGCTCGGCGATCTTCGTGCACGGCACTGCCAGCTTCACCGAGGAGGACGGCAGGGCGATTGCCGAGGCGCATCCCGATCTGATGGCACGCTGGGCCGCCCTCCAAGATGAGCTGGCCGATCCGACGCTCGACGATGGCGAACGGACCGCTCGAATGAAGGCCATGTGGCTCGACGACTACCTTCCGCTGACCACCGCCGATCCCGCCGGTGCGCGGCCCATGCTGGAGGAGGTCTTCCGCGACGCGCAGTTCAGCTGGCGCCATGCCGACTACAGCGAGCGCGAGGCGCCGATCTTCGACGCGCGCGGCAAGCTTGCCAAGGTCACCGCCCGCTGCCTCGTCATCGCCGGCAGGCACGACATGCTGCCGCCGGACAAGGTGCGCGAGCTCGCCGACGGTCTCGGCGACGCCCGCTTCGTGGTGTTCGAGGAGAGCGGCCACTTCAGCCCGGTGGAGGAGCCCACAGGCTTTCGCAGCGCGGTCTTCGGTTTCCTCGGGGTGGGCGAAGGGGCGTAGGGGGCGTCGACGCCGTATACACTGTGCGCTGCGCGGCGGGGACGTGGCCGCGCCGAAGGAGGAGCTTCATGCTGCGAAAAGCGACGGTTGTTTCGAGTCTCCTGGTGCTTGTCCTGCTGGTTCCGGCGGCCGCCATCGCCCAGACCGGCAGCTGGATGGGGCGGCTGCGAGTGATCTCGCTCTCACCGGACGACGCCAGCAACCAGGTCGGCGCAACCGGCGGGCACGTTGGTGTCGACTCGGCCACGACGGTGGAGGCCGACGCCACCTGCTGGCTGAGTGAGCGCCTGACGGTGGAGCTGTCCGTGACCTCGGCGAACCTGGACGTGGCCGGGGTCGGCGGCGACGTGGACGGCACCGCGGCGGGCAGCGTGTCGCTGCTGCCGGTAAGCGCGGTCTTGCAGTATCGTCCCGAGACGCTCACGACGATCCATCCCTACGGGGGAGTGGGCGTGAACTACACCCTTTTCTACGGCGCTGATCGCGCCGCCGACCTCGACCCCATCGGCATCACCGACGTGAAGTACACCAACTCGGTGGGCTACGTGGCCAACGTGGGAGTGGACTTCGACCTCGACGAGCACTGGCTGGCCAACGTGGACGTCAAGTACTTGGGAGTCTCCACCGATGTGGACTTCCGGGCAGGCGGCCTCACTGCCGCCCGCGTGAGCCTCGACGTCAACCCATGGGTGTTCGGCGCAGGTATCGGCTACCGGTTCTAGCGTCGTGTCTGGGAAGTCCGATGTGCTATTCGCGTAGCCAGCGTGGTTCCTGGCAAGGCGCGACGACGAAGTCGTAGCAACGCTACTTCGAGGAGGAGCGACGCAGCCGGGGGCCGCGATGATAAGCGAAGAGTCCATGGGGATCTACCAAACAGGACACTAGTCCACCACGAAGTTGAAGGCCTCGATGGCGGCCATGCGCGGCACCAGGTAGCCGTCGACGTAGGCGCGGTGGTCGGGGTGGACACGGTAGGGCTCGAGATCCGCGGCGGACGCGAACCGCACCGTCAGGAGCACGTCCCAGTCGGCAGCGGAGTCGTTGTCGGCTGCCGTGCCCACATGGACGTCGACGACACCGGGCAGAGGCTTCAGGACGTCGAGGCTGTACTCAGCCACCTCCCGGCGGATCGCCGGGGTGCCGAGGTCGGGCTTGAGCTTGACGAGGACGATGCGTTCGATCACGATTGCCTCCCTCTCCAAAGGTAAAGAGTGAAGAGTGAAGAGTAAAGAGTGAACGGTGGGCGCATTCGACGTGACCGCAACAGTCGGGCTCTCGAGTGCGGACACCGGAAGCCAATGGGACGGCGCGCTTCGAGGCGGGAAGGGGTGGGTGGCAGAGCTCCTTCTGCTTCACATTTCAAGCGTTAACTCTATATATTCATGCAGTTAGTGTCATTCGAGAACGAGCGCGCACGGGGTGAGTCGTCCACCGACATGCCGGCCGAGTAAGATGTGGGGGATGAGCGCGACGGCGGCATACGCTGGCGATCAGGCAGCCAGGGGCGTGGTCTTCAACGTCCAGCGCTGCTCGATTCACGACGGCCCCGGGGTCCGCACCACGGTGTTCCTCAAAGGCTGTCCGTTGAGCTGTGGCTGGTGCCACAACCCCGAAAGCCGCGCCTTCGCCACCGAGCTCGCCGTGCGGGGCGATCTCTGTATGGCGTGTGGCGCCTGCGTGGACGCCTGCCCTGGAGGAGAGGAGGGCGCCCGACCGGGCACCGCGATCACCGGGGGCGCCCCCTGCGCGAGATGCGGTGCGTGCGTGGCGGTGTGCCCCTCCGGGGCGCGGGACCTGCTGGGAACCGAGCTGGAGGCGGCGGAGCTGGTCGTCCAGGTGGAGCGAGACAGGCCCTTCTTCGCGGCTTCTGGAGGCGGCGTCACCTTCTCCGGGGGCGAGCCGCTGGCCCAGGCCCGGTTCCTGCTGGCCTGCCTCCAAGCGTGCCGGGCGCGGGGGCTTCACACCGCCGTCGATACCTGCGGGCACGCCGATCCGGCGGCGATGCGGGCGGCGGCCGACGGCGCCGACCTGCTGCTCTTCGACCTCAAGCTCGCCGATCCCGAGGCACACCGCCGCCACACCGGTGTGGACAACGCCCTCATCCTCGCCAACCTCGCCGCGGCGAGCGCCGCGGCGGCCGAGCTGTGGCTGCGGATTCCGCTGGTTCCCGGGGTCAACGACGATGTCGAAGCGTTGGATGCCCTCGGCGTCCTGGCGGCCTCGCTGCCGCAAAGGCACAGGGTCTTTCTGCTGCCCTACCACGACCTCGCGGCCGGCAAGAGCCGGCGTCTCGCGGAAGCGGGGTCGGGCGCGCGCTTCAGAACACCGGACGACGCCGAGGTGTCGGCGGCGGCCGGGAGGCTCGCGGCCTTCGGCCTCGACGTCACCGTGGGAGGTGCCCCGTGAACGAGCGTGTCGCCCGACTGCGGCAGCGCAGCCTCGACGTCGTGCCCAGCGTCTCCATCGAGCGCGCCCTGCTGCTCACCGACTTCTACCGTGAGCACGAGGGCCGGCTCCCGGCGCCGCTGCTGCGCGCCCGCGCCCTCCATCACCTCTGTGCGCACAAGAGTCTGTACCTCGGTGACGACGAGCTCGTCGTCGGCGAGCGCGGCCCGGCGCCCAAGGCCACGCCCACCTACCCCGAGATCACCTGCCACAGCGTGGAGGACCTCGAGATCCTCGACTCGCGGCCCAAGACCAGCTACCGAATCGTCCGGGCCGAGGTCGACCGCTACGCCGCCGAGGTGATTCCCTACTGGCGCGTTCGCTCGCTCCGCGAGCGCACCTTCGAGCGGCTTCCCGCCGAGTGGCACCGGGCCTACTCAGCCGGGATCTTCACCGAGTTCATGGAGCAGCGGGCGCCCGGTCACACCGCCGGCGGCGGCCTCATCTACCGCAAGGGGCTGCTCGACCTCAAGGCCGAGATCGCCGCCGCCCGCGCCCTTCTCGAGGGTAGCGACGAACCCGACGCGGCGGTCCGGCTCGTCCAGCTCGAGGCCATGGACGTCGCCGCCGACGCCCTGATCCTCTTTGCCCGGCGCCACGCCGAGCTCGCCCGGGAGCGGGCGACGGTCGCGGCCGACCCGGTTCGTCGCGGCGACCTCGAGCGCATCGCCGCGGTGTGTGAGCGGGTTCCGGCGCACCCACCGCGGGACTTCTGGGAGGCCCTGCAGGCCTACTGGTTTTGCCACCTCGGCGTAATCACCGAGCTCAACGGCTGGGACGCCTACAACCCCGGTCACCTCGACCAGCACCTGGAGCCGTTCTACCAGCGCGGCCTCGCCGACGGCAGCCTCACGCGCGAAAACGCCGCCGAGCTCCTCGGCTGCCTGTGGGTCAAGTTCAACAACCACCCGGCGCCACCTAAGGTGGGCGTCACCGCCGCCGAGAGCGGCACCTACACCGACTTCGCCAACATCAACCTGGGGGGTCTCCGGCGCGACGGCTCCGACGCCGTCAGCGACGTCACCTACCTGATCCTCGAGGTCATCGACGACCTCCACCTGCTGCAGCCCTCCAACAACATCCAGCTGGCCCGCGCCAACCCCGAGCGCTTTGTCGAGGCGGCGGCGCGGGTGATCCGCAAGGGCTACGGCTTCCCCTCGGTGTTCAACGCCGACGCCGTGGTGGCCGAGCTGGTGCGCCAGGGCAAGAGCGTGGAGGACGCCCGCGAGGGCGGCACCAGCGGTTGCGTGGAAGCCGGCGCGTTCGGCCGCGAGGCGTACATCCTCACCGGGTACTTCAACCTTCCCAAGCTGCTGGAGCTGGCGCTGCACGACGGCCGCGACCCGCGCACCGGCGAGCAGCTGGGGCCGCGGACCGGCGTCCCCACCGAGCTCGCGACCCTCGAGGACGTCTTCGCCGCCTGGCAGCGTCAGGTGGAGCACTTCGTCGAGGTGAAGGTGAACGGGAACGAGGTCTTCGAGGCGGCCTACGCCGAGGAGATGCCGGCGCCGTTCCTGTCGCTGCTCACCGAGGATTGCATCGCCAACGGCCGCGACTACAACGCCGGCGGCGCCCGCTACAACACCAGCTACATCCAGGGCGTCGGCATCGGCACCCTCACCGACTGCTTGGCGGCGATCCGCCACGCGGTGCTCGAGACGCGCCGCCTCGACCTGCCCGCCCTGGTGGCGGCGCTGGACGCCGACTTCGACGGTCACGAGGCGCTCCGCCGGTCGCTCGTGAACCGGGCGCCCAAGTACGGGAACGACGACGACCGAGCCGATGAGCTCATGCGGCGGGCGTTCGAGGTCTTCTACCGGGCGGTGGAGGGCCGCCCCAACCTCCGCGGCGGCTCCTACCACGTCGACATGCTACCCACCACCTGCCACGTCTACTTCGGCTCGGTCACCGGCGCCACCCCTGACGGGCGGCGCGCGGGAGCGCCGCTCTCCGAGGGGATCTCGCCGGTGCAGGGGGCAGACCGCAACGGCCCCACCGCGGTGCTGCGCTCGGCGGCCAAGATGGACCACCTGCGCACCGGTGGCACCCTGCTCAACCTCAAGTTCACGCCGCAGGTGCTCGAGGGGGAGGCCGGCCTGCGCCTGCTCGGAGCGCTGGTGCGCGGCTACTTCGCCCTCGACGCCCACCACGTGCAGTTCAACGTGGTCAGCGCCGAGACCCTGCGCCGCGCCCAGGTCCACCCCGAGGCCCACCGGGACCTCATCGTGCGGGTCGCCGGCTACAGCGACTACTTCTGCGACATCGCCCGCGACCTCCAGGACGAGATCATCCGGCGGACGGAGCACGACGCATTCTGAGGTGACCTGGGCGCCGCGCAGGGGTTGGACTGCGGTCCCGGACCCCGCCCCGGCTGGCGCCCGCGGCCCCGGTCCCGGACGAGGCCCCGGCCTCAGATCCGGCCCCGGTCACGGCCCCGGCCCCAGCCCCGGCCGCGGCCCCCGTCACCTACGCCCTCCAGCCAAACCTGTCATCCTGAGCGGAGGTCCCGCCACCGGGCGGGACCGGAGTCGAAGGATCTCCTGGACGCAGCCGGCACGAATCTGCAGCCGGGCCTGCCCTGTCGCGACCAGCCTTCTCCGGGGGGGATCCTTCGACGCGCTCCGGCCCTCCGGGCCTCCGCTTGCTCAGGATGACAGCGGGTATGAGGCGTGCGCGCCTTCCCCGACGGGTCCCCCGGGGCCGACACGCGCGCTGCTGGCGTGGCCCCGGTCCCGTTCCCAGACGCGGCCCCGGTCCCGGTTGCTAATGCTCCCGACACCGGCTCCCGGGCGGCGATGCCGCCCGTCGGCGTGGGCTGGCGCACAGCAGCGAGGCCGCCCCCGGGCCCCAGCGCCGAGTCGCCTGCCTGATCGTTTGGGGCCACTTCTCCGGGCGCCAAGGGCCGTGGGAGGCCCCCTTGACGTTTCCCGCCCACGCACCGCAAGGAAGAACGCGCTCCAGGGAAGACGTCAAGGACGGCACGCCCGCCGGAGGAATCCTGCTCCGGGAGGATCTCGGCCCCCGGGACCGGGCACCGGCTCGGCGGAGAGGGGGCCGGGACCGCGGCAGCGGCCGGGCGGACGGAGGAAGCGTCTCGCGGGTCCCGTCTCCCGCGGGGGCGGGTGGGCGACCCATATCACCATCACCGGGTTGACGAGGCCCGTGCGCCGCGGCATCCTTCGCACATGAGCGAGCAGAAGCAGTACGAGGAGCTCGAGGTCTCAGAGGTCTACTGCCCTCGGTGCAAGACCGCACGGCCGGTACACCGTCACCTCCTGCTGGTGCTGCCCACCGGCAACAAGTACGAGTACCGGTGCGCGGCATGCGGCACCGCGGTGGGCGGCAAGGACGACAGCGACGCCAGCGAGTTCCGGGAGATTCTCGGCCGCTCCGGGCGCCTGACGTAGGGCGCGCGACGCCCGGGTCTCACGCCCCAGGCCCGGCCGCCACCCGGACGGACTACAATGACGCCCGGAAGTGACGATGTACGAGGACTTCTACGGCCTCACCGCGCAGCCCTTCAGCATCACGCCGGACCCGCGTTACCTCTTCTTCGGGCGGCGGCACCGCGAGGCGTACGACCACATGCTGTTCGGGATCACCCAGCGCAAGGGCTTCATCCAGATCACCGGCGAGGTGGGGGCGGGCAAGACCACGCTGTGCCGCGCCGTGCTCGAGGAGCTCGGTGACGAGGTCGCCACCGCCCTGATCCTCAACCCGGTGATGAGCGGTATCCAGCTCCTGCGCACGATCCTCCACGAGCTCGGCCTCGACGACCGCGGCAACGACCGCGTGCGCCTCAATCGGCGCCTCAATGAGTTCCTCCTGGAGTGTGCAGCGGCCGGCCGGCCGGTGGTGCTCTTCATCGACGAGGCGCAGGACCTCTCCGACACGCTGCTCGAAGAGGTCCGCCTCCTCTCCAACCTTGAGACCGACGACCGCAAGCTCCTGCAGATCGTCCTCATCGGTCAGCCGGAGCTGCGCGACAAGCTCGAGCGGCCGAACCTACGGCAGCTCCGCCAGCGCATCACCGTGCGCTACCACCTGGGTCCGCTCGACCGCCGCGAGACCGAAGCCTACATTCTCCACCGCCTGGCGGTGGCCGGCGCCAACGGGCGCCCGACCTTCTCGCGCTGGGCGCTGGGGGCGATCCACCGCCGCAGCCGCGGGGTGCCGCGGCTGGTCAACGCGGTGTGCGACACCACCCTGCTGTGCGGCTACGCGGAGGGCCGCGACCGCCTGGGCTGGCGCCAGGTGCGCCGTGCCGTGCGCCAGCTCGAGGGGCGCGACCGGTGAGCCTGGTCTCCGATGCACTGCGGCGCGCCCGCCAGGAGGCGGCCACCCGCGACGCCGTGCGCGGCGGTGGGCCGCCGCCGGCGCGCGTGCTGCCGCCGCAACCCCGGCGGGTGGGCTTCATCGTTGTGGCGACGGTCGTGGCCGTCGTCGCCCTCGGCGGCGCGGCGGCGGCGTGGTGGCTTCTGGCCCGCACGGGGGACGACGGGCTCCTGCCGACGGCCACGCAGCCAGCGCAGCCGGCTGTCGCCGCTTCGGAGTCGGCGCCGGTGCCCAGCGTCGAGTCGCCAGCGGTGCCGACCGCCGCTCCTGTGCAGGCCGAGGCAGAGCGTGCGGCGGCGGTACCCAGCGCGGCACCGGGCGAGCCCGCCGCCGGCGCCGCCCACGCTCCCCAACCGGCGCAAGCGCTCCCGGTCGAGACGGTGTCGTCGGCCTCCGCGCCGAGTGAGAGCGCAGCGGAGCACGAGCCGTCGGGCGGTCCACACCCCGCGAGGGAGCACGCCACCGGCCCTCGCGAGTTCGTCGAGCATGCCGACCTCGGCTACGCCACGCTCGAGCTCGGCTACATCGCCTACCTTCCCAGCGATCCCTTTGCGCAGATCAACGGGCGCGACGTGCGCGTGGGCGCCGTGGTCGACGGCTTCGTGGTGAAGGACATCGCCGCCGACGCGGTCACCCTCCACGACGGGCACGGCGACGTCGTGCTGCGGGTGAGGTGATCGTCCGCCCGCCGATCCCGACAACAAGTGAAGAGCAAGAGAGTAAGGGGCCACGGGTTGTCCTGGTCACCTCGGCTGCCACGGTCCGGGTCCGGTCCTGGACGCGCTCCGGGTCCCGGGCGAACAACGCGAGAGCCGCCTCGAAGCTTGGTAACTACGACCGGTCCCTCATCGCTCGGGCGGCGGCTGTCAGGAAGAGGGCTTGAGTGCCGTAGTGAACTCAGGGTGTCTGGAGGACCACGTCACCTTCCGGCCGCCTGGACGCCGGCGGGCGCGTCCCCGTACCATGGTCGGAAGGACAGGTGATCGTGAAAGGTACGAGCCGACCGCCCGCTCTCGCTTCGTCACATCTTCGAGATGCCCGAGCGCGGTGGTCCGGGGCCCTCTTCTGCTCGGTCCTGATCCTCGCCGCCGTTCCGGCGGCCGCCCAGAGCTGCCTGCGCCCGGCCGGCGCCCTCGACCTCAGCCCCCTCAACCACGAGCCCCACGACGTGGTGATTCGCGACGGTCTCGCCTACGTCGCCGACGGTTATGGGCTGACCATCTACGACGTGAGTCTACCGTCTGCTCCACAGGCGCTGGGTGCGGTGCTGCTGCCAGCGAGCGGTTCGGGCGTGGCGGTCTCCGGAGACAAGGCTTACGTCGCCATCGGCCCTCCGGGGATTGAGGTGGTCGACATCGCCGACCCTCGCAAGCCGAGGCGCGTTTGCAGCGTCGAGGTCGGGGGGGACGCGACTCACCTGGCGATTCAGGACGGAATCCTCGTCGTTTCGGCTGGGCAGAGCGGTCTTGTGACTCTGGACCTACGCGATCCGGGAAGGCCGGCGTTGTTGGGTCGGTGCCCTGCGAAGCACTTGACGAGCGCTCTCAGCCTCGCGAACGGGTTCGCGTACGTGATCGACGGCGGTGACCTCCTCGTCGTTTCTCTGAGCGATCCTCGATATCCGGTTACGGTCGGGTCGCTCGAGAGCCCTGCTGTCCTGGAAGACATCGCAGTCTCGGGGCATGTGGCCTTCCTCGTGGAGTACTTCGCAGGGTTGATCCCCGTCGATGTGAGCGACCCAGAGAATCCGGTGATTTTCGAAGCAAGCAACACTGCCCGCGTCGCGGTTCCGCAGGGAGGCTTCGGGTCCATCGCGCTGGATGACGACCGTGCGTACGTGACCTACTGGCCTGACGAGGTCTTCGTCGGAGATCTCAGCGATCCGAGAAATCCCCGCTGGATGTGGCGAATCGAGCTGGCAGGCGGGCCTGTGGGAATCGACGCCTGGAACCGGCACGCGCTCGTGGCCCTGCGTGACAGGGGCCTCGCAGTGATCGACGCGTCCAGCGACCTCCGATCGGAGCAGGTCGGCCTCGCAGAGTGCGCGGGTGCCTCTCTTGATCTCGATCTCACGGACTCCCTCCTGGTTCTCGCCGACGGCGGACCCGGTCTCGTGCTGGCAGCGCAAGCAACTCCCGGCACCCGGACGATGGTAGGACGGCTCGAGCTGCCGGATCGGGCGCTGACGGTGACCGCCTTCCAAGACATCGCAGTTGTGGGCACGCTCAATGGCCTCGCCACGGTGGATCTTGGTGACCCGGCCGCCCCGGTGCTCTTGGCATGGATGAGTCGCCCCGGACTTTATCCCATCGCGGTGGCTGCGTCAGGAGCGGTGATCTTCGTTCAGGCTGGATATGGAGTCGACGCCTACGACGTGTCGAATCCGCTCAGGCCCGAGGGAGTGGGTCACCTTCTCATCGCAGGCTATGGCAACGACGTTGCGGTCTCCGGAGATCGGCTCCTTACCGCAGCGCGCGAAGGGGTTGTGACCGTGGTCGACACGAGTGACCCGGAACACATGGAGGTCCTGGAGTCGATTCAGCTTGACGGCTGCACGCGGACGATCGTGGCGATGGGGGAGAGTGTGGCGGCTGCCGGCTGTGCCGAAGGCGAGGTCGTGCTGCTGGGACTCGAGGACCCCTACCATCCCCGAGAGCTGGCACGGGTGGAGGTGGGGACGCCGGTCCGGGCGCTGACCGTGTCTGGCACGACCGTTTACGTCGCGGGCGAGCACGGCGGTCTGGTCGCCGTCGACGCCTCAGGCCCCATGGCGCCTCGGATCGCCGGGCGCATCCGGCTCCGTCGTCCCGCCACGGCGCTCGCGGTGAACGCGGAGGCCGAGACGCTGGTCGCCGCCACCGGTCCTCTCGTCGAGACTGTGCGGCTCAACTGCCTCCAAGCGGAGATCGACCACGCCGAGCGCGGCGGGGTGCCGCTGCGGCCGCCGCAGGGGCCATGGAGCCGGTCGGTGGTCACGACCTCCGGGCACTGACAGCCGCCGGCGCTGCCCCCGTACGTGGTCGCCGCCCCGGCCGCGGCCCACTGACGCTGCCGCCGGGGCAGGGACAGGGACAGGGGCAGGGGCAGGAACCGTCGGCCGGGGCGGTGCCAGCAGGGAGCGTGTCCGGCCCCGGGGGGCCTCGGGGGAGGGCGCGGACGCCTCATACTCGCTGTCATCCTGAGCAAGCGGAGGCCCGGAGGGCCGGAGCGCGTCGAAGGATCCCCCCGGAGAAGGCTGGTCGCGACAAGACAGTTTCAGCTGCAGGTTGGTGCCGGCTGCGTCCAGGAGATCCTTCGGCTCCGGTCCCGCCCGGTGGCGGGACCTCTGCTCGGGATGACGGGTTTGGGTGGAGGGCGTTGGTGACGGGGACCGGGGCCGGGGTTGGGGCGGGGGCCGCGACCGCGGCGGAGCAGGTGCCCTTCGGCGGGCGTGCCGTCCATGACGTCTTCCCTGGAGCGCTTCCTTGCAGGGAGCGCGTCCGCGGGAAACGTCATGGGGGGCTCCCACGGCCTTTCACGCCCGGAGAAGTGGTTCCAAACGACCAGGCAGGCGCCTCGGCGAAGGGCCCGAAGGGGGCCGTTTTTGCCGTCGGTTAGCTTGAGCCGGTGCCCCCTTCGGGACCGAGCCGACGGGCGGCCGCGAGGCGGTCGCCCGGGCGCCGGGGCCGCGGAGAACGGGGGTACGCAGGGCCCGAGCCACCGCCGTGGCCGGGCGGGCGGGAGAGCCTCTCCCGTCTACCGCTCCTCCTCGTCCACGCGAAAGAAACCCCGCTCCGCCTCCCACGCCGCGGCGATGGACTCCGGCGGCTTGGCCAGCACCACCCGGCTCGTCGCCGTCACGGTGCCGTCTGGCAGGCGCAGCTCAGCCACCGCCTCGGCCCGGCGCCCGGTGCGGCGGAGCAGGCGTGCTACGGCGGTGAGGGGGACACCGGTGGGGGTGGGGCGGCGGTAGGTGACCTCCAGCTTGAGGGTCACCATGAGGGCCTCGGATCCCCCGTCCATGACCACCGTGCGGCCGGCGGTCTCGTCGAGGATCGCGCCGATGATGCCGCCGTGCACGACGCCCGGGTAGCCGTTGAAGTGCTCGGAGACCGTGAGGGTGCCGCGCACCTCGCCGGCCTCGCGGTCGTTGAGCCACTTGAGCTTGAGCCCCACCGGGTTCTCCCGGCCGCACACGAAGCAGGTGCGTGAGGTGGGCTGCCAGTCGTTCATCGGTCCGCCTCCAGGGCGCTGCAGCGCCCGGGAAAGCCTACACCGTCGAAGCGTGTCGATGCACGGTCGCAAAGGACCCTTCGCGTACCCACACCCGCCGCACACCACGCCGCCCCCGCCGTCACGTGATTGGCGGGGGCGGGTGGGGGACTCTTCACCCTTCACCCGTTACCGGACGGTCGGCGGGCGGGTGATCACTCCGGTCTCACGTAATGGCACATGTACCCGTTGGGGTGCTTGTCGAGGTAGTCCTGGTGGTACTCCTCGGCCGGCCAGAAGGTACCGGCGGGAGCGATCTCGGTGACCACCGGGCGCTTGAACACACCGGAGGCGTCCTCCTCGCGCTTCACCTTCTCGGCGATTCGGTGCTGCTCCGCGTTCTCGTAGAAGATCGCCGAGCGGTACTGGGTGCCGATGTCGTTGTGCTGCTGGTTGGGCGTCGTCGGGTCGTGGAGCCGGAAGAAGTACCTGAGGACCTCCTCGTAGCTCACCTTGGCGGGGTCGAAGACGACCTTCACCGACTCGGCGTGGCCCGTCTTGCCGGTACAGACCTGCTCGTAGGTGGGGTGCTGCGTGGTCCCGCCGGTGTAGCCCACCTCGGTGTCGACGACGCCGGGGAGCTCCTTCATGAGGTGCTCTACCCCCCAGAAGCAGCCGCCCGCGAGGATGGCGGTCTCGGTCATCGGCGCCTTCTTGGCAGCCGTGTCCGCAGCGGGTCTGTCGTCCGGGGTCGACGGCATCGAGTGGTCGGCGGCCGGGACGACGCCCACCTTTTCGAAGAGCGAGAGGTACTGCCCGTAGCCCTCGGCGGCGAGGCGGTCCACCGGGATGAAGCGCAGGGCCGCGGAGTTCAGGCAGTAACGCTTTCCGGTGGGCGCCGGGCCGTCGTCGAAGACGTGGCCCAGGTGCGAGCCGGCGTGCCTGGACAGGACCTCGGTGCGGGTCATCCACAGGGTACGGTCGGTCTTGGTCTCGACGTCCTCAGGCGCCAGGGGCTTCGTGAAGCTGGGCCAGCCGGTGCCCGACTCGAACTTGTCGAGGGAGCTGAAGAGGGGCTCGCCGGAGACCACGTCCACGTAGATGCCCGGCGCGTGGTTGTCCCAGTACGCGTTTGCAAAGGCGCGCTCGGTGCCCCCCTCCTGGGTCACCTCGAGCTGCAGGGGAGTGAGCCGCTTCTCGAGCTCATCCCGCGAGGGCTTGCTGTACTTGCTCATATGTGACGCCTCCTTGCCGCTGGTGGTGGTGCGCGGGCCGGGGTCGTCGCTGCCGCCGGCGAGGGTGAGCCCCAACGCGACGGCAGCGGTGGTCGCGATGATGGTGAGCGTGAGCAACTTTCGGCGCATGGTCATTCCTCCCGCCCTCTACTTGCCCGCTGGCGGCGTCTAGGTTACTGAGAATCGTTCTATGAGTCATCTCGGGCGCGAGAGCACGGACCGAGGCCGTGAGTGAAGATCAGGGACGCTGCGTGTGTTCTGCCGAGTGCGCGGTGGCTCATCGCCGGAGAGGACGAGACATGCGACGAGACAGCCAGGGGACGATGGGGTTCTGGTCGGTGGTGGCCATCGGTATCGGCGGCATGGTCGGGGGCGGTATCTTCGCGGTGCTCGGTCTGGCGGTGGAGCTGGCGCGCGGCGGGACCCCGGTGGCTTTCCTCCTCGCCGGAGTCGTCGCTCTGCTCACCTCCTACTCCTACGCCCGGCTCTCCGTGACCTTCCCGAGCCAGGGGGGTACCGTCGAGTTCGTCAACCAGGCCTTCGGCGTCGGCCTTCTTACCGGCTCGCTGAACGTCCTTCTCTGGCTCAGCTACGTGGTGATGCTGTCGCTCTATGCTTTCGCGTTCGGGAGCTACGGCGCGAGCCTGCTGCCGACGGGTCTGCAGCCGGTTGGCAAGCACGTTCTGATCACCCTGGTGATCGCGGTGTTGACCCTGCTCAACGCACTGGGATCGCGGCTGGTGGGGGAGGCGGAGGAGTGGATCGTCGGGCTCAAGGTCGCCATCCTGCTGCTGTTCGTCGGGGTGGGGCTCGCGGGTGCGAAGCTCTCAGCCGCCGCTCCCGCCACCTGGGCGCCGCCGTTACAGCTTGCCGCCGGAGGGATGATAATTTTCCTCGCCTACGAGGGTTTCGAGCTGATCGCCAACTCGGCCGAGGACGTCCGTCGGCCGCAGCACACCCTGCCGCGAGCCTACGCCGCCTCGGTGCTCTTCGTCATCGCCCTGTACGTGCTGGTCTCGCTCGTCACCGTCACCAGCGTCCCTCTGGACAAGATCATCGCCGCCGAGGACTACGCCCTGGCGGTGGCGGCGAAACCTTTTCTGGGCGCCGCCGGGTTCACCCTCATCGCGGTGGCCGCGTTGCTCTCCACCGGCTCCGCCATCAACGCCACGCTCTACGGCGCCGCGCGGGTGAGCTACGTCATCGCCAAGGACGGGGAGCTCCCCGCCGCGCTGGAGAAGAACGTGTGGAAGCGGCCCATCGAGGGCCTGCTCATCACCGCCGCGGCCGCCGTGCTGATGGCCAATCTCTTCGACCTCTCGAGCATCTCCACCATGGGCAGCGCCGGGTTCCTGCTGGTCTTTGCCGCCGTCAACGCCGCCAACGTGCGCCTCGCCGGGCGCACCGGCAGCCGCCGCTGGCTGTCAGCCGTGGGTGTCGCGGCGTGCCTCGCCGCCCTCGCCGCTCTGGTGTGGCACACCGTGGGGACCGCGCCGGCGCGGCTGGCCGTCCTCGGTGCCCTCTTCGGTCTGTCGGTGGCCATCGAGGCCGGCTACCGCTGGGCAATCGGCCGCCAGCTCCGGCAACACGTCGGCTGAAGGCCTGCCGCTCGCGGCCGATGAACGTTGGTACGAACGGCGGGTCGGGGCTCACCGTGAGGGGGCTGAAATGGCCCTCTGAGACGTGGAACGAAACTCTCGCCCGGGCTCCCCCCCCCAAGGCCGAGGCGGAGCTCGAGACGACGTCCTACTCGGAGTCGATCTGGCGAATCTTCAGCATTACCGCGGCGATGGCCAGGAGGATGATCCCGAGGGCCACCAGGAGCCCCCGCCGGCGATAGCGCAGCTCGGCGAAGGCGGCGTGGGAATCGCCCAGCGCCTTGCGGGCGGCGGTGAGCGCGGCGTCGGTGTGGTCCTTGACCGCCTTCACCGACACGGAGTGGACCTGCGTCCGCGCCTTGATGATCTCCTGGTGTGAGCCCTGGAGCGACTCGCGGGCATCCTCCATGAGCATGCCGGCGGACGTCGCCCGATCGACCTCGAGGTTGGCGTCGGTGTCCTCGAGGGTGGCCGCGTGAAGGGCGTGGTAGAGGGCCTCCGCCGTCTTGCCACCTTTGTCGTCGGCAGCGTGACAGGTGACGCAGACACCGCCGCCGTCCGAGACCCGCAGCCAGTCGTCGCTGGGCGCGACGATGCGGTGGTTACTGTGACAGGCCTCGCAGGCGCCGAGGTCGAGCTCGGCGAAGGCCGCTCCGTGCGGCGAGGCGGAGAAGAGGTCCATGTTGCGGGGGTGGCAGGTGCCACAGACATGGGAAACAGATTCGACGCCCGGCGGCGTCGCGCCGTGCGAGCCGTGACAGTCGTTGCAGGTGGGAGCCGAAAGGTCGTTACCCTGGCTGAGCGCCTTCCAGTGGACCGACTCCTTGTAGTCGGCCACCTGGTTGGTCGGGATCCCGTAGCTCGCCATCAGCTTGGTGTCGGCGTGACACTTCGCACAGGTGTCGACCACGTGGGTCGGGTAGACCGGTGCGCGCGGGTCGGTGTGGCGCCGGATCCCGTGGGCGCCGTGGCACGAGGAGCACACCGCGACGTTGGTGTCGCCGGCCGCCGCACGCTTGCCGTGGACGCTCGTCCGGTACTGGGCGAGCTGGTCGGTGGGCAGGTTCGGGTTGAAGCGCTTCATGAAGGTGGGGTTGGCATGGCAGTGTCCGCACAGCGCGGGGACGGCGCTCTTCTCGGGGGTGCCGCGGAAGCCGCGCGCCGGGCTCATGGCGTCCTCGGGATCATCGGCGGTGGGGTCGCCGCCGTGGCACCCGACGCAGCCGAGACCGGGCTGGTTGTGGACGTCCTCGGCGAACGCCGCGGCCGGTGCGCGCAGCTCGTCCTCCATCTCCAGGTGGCAGCTGACACACGTGCTCACCGTCTCGTCGGCGAAGACGGGGCGGGGGAGGCAGATGGAGCAGGCGGCCGCAAGGACCGCGACGACGGCCAGACGGGTGGTGGCTCGAGCGCTCATGATCCGAACACTCCCAGGAACGACAGCAGGGTCATGCCGAAGACGTACGCCATTACTGCCCAACCCACCGCAGTGGCCAGGGGGCTCGGTCCTCCCCGCAGACTGCGCCGATCGAGCACCGGCGCCAGGAACCAGAGCAAACCACCCAGACCGAAGACCCCCAGACCGACCACCTCGCCCTCGAGGCCGAAGACGTGGGCCGGTATGAGCTTCAGGGTCTCGAACATGAACAGGAAGTACCACTCGGGCTTGATGCCGGCGGGCGCCGACGCGAACGGGTCGGCCTTGACGCCGAGCTCCCACGGGCGGAACGCGGCGAGGGCTGCGAGCAGGGCGAGCCCAACCAGCCACACGACAAGCTCACGCATCGTGAAGTCGGGGACGAACCGCATCGCCCGGTGCGTATGCGACTCCGCCTCGCGGCTCTTGGGGACGTGGACGCCGTGGCGTTGAATGAGGAAGAGGTGGAAGCCTATGAGCAGGAAGGCGATGAACGGCAGGACAGCGACGTGGAAGCCGAAGAAGCGGGTGAGGGTGGCGCCGGTGACGTCGTCGCCGCCACGCAGGAAGTGCAGGAGCCAGTCGCCCACCAGTGGTACCTGGGCCACCATGTCGGTCCCTACCCGGGTGGCAAAGAACGACACCGTGTTCCACGGCAAGAGGTAGCCCGAGAAGCCAAACCCCAGGCTGAGCATGAGCAGGAAGACCCCGCTCCACCAGGTAAGCTCGCGGGGCTTGGTGTAGGAGTGCATGAGGAACACCGAGAACATGTGCAGGAACGCCGCCAGGACCATGAGATTGGCCGACCACGAGTGGATCGAGCGCACCAGCCAGCCGAAGGGTACGCGCGTCATGATGAATTGGACGCTGGAGAACGCGGCGTCGGCGGTGGGCCGGTAGTAGAGCAGCAGGAGGATGCCCGAGCATACTTGCACGACGAAGAAAAAGAGGGTGAGCCCGCCGAAGAAGTACGAGAAGGTGTACCGATGTCGGGGGACCTCCTTGGTGCGGACGAAGTCTACCAGCGGCTGGAGGTCGAGGCGGTCGTCGAGGAAGCGCCAGACGTTGTCGAGTGCCCTCATCTCACGCCTCACGCGAGACCCAGATGGCGTCGCCTTTGAGCGCCACGGCGTAGGTTTCCAGGGGCCGCGGGGGCGGCCCGGAGACGTTCACGCCGTTGAGGTTGTAGTGGCCGTTGTGGCAGGCGCACCAGATCTGCTGCAGGTCGGAGCGGTACTGGACCGTGCAGTTGAGATGAGTGCAGATGGCGGAGAAGGCCCGCACGTCGCCGGCGGGTGTGCGGATGACGATCCCCGGCTTGGAGCCGAAGCGGAAGATCTTGCCGGAGTTCGGCGGCAGCGCCGAAAGCGTACCCGCCAGCACCGAGGAGGCGGCCGACTCGGCCACCTCCGGCGGGATCACATAGCGCAGCACCGGGTAGAGCACGGCCACACCCACCGCGCCCATCGTCGTACCCAGGAACCAGTCCAGAAAGCGGCGCCGGCTCGGCCGCCGGTCAGGGTCGCTGGAGCTCATCTCGATTCCCCCCCCACGGGTATGTTGGCACTAGCATAGCCCTGTCGGGACGCCTGTCAAACGGCCCAGGCGATGCCCGGTCCGCGACGGGAGATCAGCTCCAATCAGGGTGACGACAGAGATGCCCGGTCAGCGCCCGATGGGGACCCCGCTCTGCAGCAGCATGGTCTGGGGGTCGAGGAGCACGCTGAGGTCCTTGTCGAGCGCCTTCTCGTGGTCCTTGAGGACATGGAGGCGGATCCGCGCCTCGTGGGGATCGAGGCGGAAGGCCAGGTCCACCAGCTCCTCGAAGCGGTCGGCCGGCGGTGGCAGGTGCCCCGTCGCTCCCCGGCCGCTCTCGCGTGACGTGCGGCAGGCCATCCACAGCTCGGCGCCGAGCTCGGCGGCCACGGCGCGCAGCGCCTCCAGCTCCTGCCGGTCCAGCTCGGAGAACTCCACCCGGTCGAGGATGATGACCTCGGGGGCGAACTCCATGGCCTCCACCAGCACGCCGAGGCACTGGCGCAGGCGCTCCACCGAGAAGGAGCCGCGCACGAAGGTGTGGATGTGGCGGCGGCGCTCCAGCTGCACCTGCACCGCGGCGAAGTGCTCGAGCTTCTTCTCCCGGCGCAACATTTCGGCGAGGACGTCGTCGTACCAGTCGCGCACCTTTTCTACTGGGCGCTCGAGGGTGACGTGGAGGACCCGCTGGCCGGAGAGGAGGGCGTCGAGGCCGATGCCCACCAGGAAGGCGGTCTTGCCCACGCCGGCGCGGGCCATCACCAGGGCCAAGCGGCCCGGTCCCGGGCCGGGATGCCCGTCCCGCGTCAGCAGGGTGCGCGGGGAGCGTCGCAGCTTCAGCATCAGCTCGGTCATGCCGATTCCTCCTCGGTACCGCGGGTGCGGTACTTCTTGAGCAGCTCGTCCGAGGCCTCGCGCGGCACCGGAGCGTAGCGGGAGAACTCCATGGTGAACTCGGCCTTGCCCTGGGTCTGGGAGCGCAGGTCGGTGGAGTAGCCGAACATCTCGGCGAGCGGCACCTCGGCGTCGACCCGGGCGAAGCCGCCGTCCTCGGTGGAGCCGATGATGGTGCCGCGGCGCTGCATGAGGGAGCGGAAGATCGACCCCTGGAACTCGCTGGGCCCCTCCACCGAGACCTTCATCACCGGCTCGAGGATCTGCGGCCGGGCCTTCTTGTACGCCTCCCGGAAGGCCGCCCGCGAGGCGGTTTGAAAGGCCATGTCGGAGGAGTCCACGGAGTGGGCCGCGCCGTCGGTGAGCACCGCCCGCACGCCCACCACCGGGAATCCGATGAGGCTGCCCTTCTCCATGGCCTGGCGGAAGCCCTTGTCGCAGGCGGGCACGTACTCGCCGGGGATGTTACCGCCGCGAATCTGGTCGACGAACTCGTAGTTTCCCTCGTCGTAGGGCTCGAGGAAGCCCACGATCCTGGCGTACTGTCCCGAACCGCCGGTCTGCTTCTTGTGCACGTAGTCGAAGTCAGCGCGCTGGGAGATGGCCTCGCGGTAGGCCACCTGCGGCGCGCCGGTCTCCACCGCTGCGCTGTACTCGCGGCGCATGCGCTCGATGTAGACGTCGAGGTGGAGCTCGCCCATGCCCGAGATGATGGTCTCGTTGCTCTCGGGGTCGAGGGTCACCCGAAAGGTGGGGTCCTCCTTGGTGAACCGGCCGAGGGCCTTGGACATGTTGTCCTGGGCCTTGGAGTCGGCCGGCTTCACCGAGAGGGAGATCACCGGCTCGGGCACGTACATGGAGGTCATGGCGAGGCGTGGCCCGTCCGAGACGAAGCTGTCGCCGGTGTGGCAGTCGATGCCGAAGAGGCCGACGATGTCGCCGGCGCCGGCGCGGTCCAGGTCCTCCATCTTGTCGGCGTGCATGCGCACCAGGCGGCCGATCTTGGTCTTCTTCCGAGTGCGGGTCTGCACCACGGTGTCGCCTTTGCTCAGGGTGCCCTGGTAGACGCGGAGGAAGGTCAGCTGCCCGTAGCGGCCCTCGTCGAGCTTGAAGGCGTACGCCACCGTCTGCGCCGAGGGGTCGGCGGCGAGAGTGACCCGCGAGCCCTCCTCGTCCAGGTCCACCGCCTCGATGGGAACTTCGGAGGGGCAGGGGAGGAAGGCGTTGACCGCGTCCATGAGCGGCTGCACGCCCTTGTTCTTGTAGGCCGACCCGATCAGTACCGGGGTCAGCTCCAAGGCGAGGGTGCCGCGGCGCACGGCGTCGCGGATCAGCTCCGGCGTCGCCTGGTCCTCCAGTGCCGCCTCCATGAGCTCGTCGGAGAACATGCTGGCGGCGTCGATGAGCTCGGCGCGCCGTGTCTCGGCCAGGTCGAGCAGGTCGGCGGGGACCTTACCGTGCTCGACGACCTCGCCGTTGTCGCCGCGGAAGTAGACCGCCTCCATCTCCACGAGGTCCACAACGCCCTCGAAATCGGCCTCGAGGCCGATGGGCAGCTGGAGCAGCACGGCGTTGTGACCGAGCTTGTCGCGCAGCCCATGGACCACGCGCTCGGGGTTGGCCCCGGAGCGGTCGCACTTGTTGACGAAGGCGATGCGAGGCACGTTGTAGCGCTTCATCTGGCGGTCGACCGTGATCGATTGCGACTGCACGCCGGCCACGGCGCACAGCACCAGCACCGCACCGTCGAGCACCCTGAGGGCCCGCTCCACCTCGATGGTGAAGTCGACGTGCCCGGGGGTGTCGATGATGTTCACGTGGTGGCCCTTCCACTCCACGTGGGTGGCGGCGGACGTAATGGTGATCCCGCGCTCGCGCTCCAACTCCATGTGGTCCATGGTGGCGCCCACGCCGTCCTTGCCGCGAACGTCGTGAATGGCATGGATCCTCTGCGTGTAGAAGAGGATCCGCTCCGTCAACGTGGTCTTGCCGGAGTCGATGTGCGCGGAGATGCCGATGTTGCGGATGGTTCCGATGTCGCTGATCATGGTCCTCTGTCCGGTGCGGCGGCCGAGCTTCCCCGCCGCGGGTTCTTTTGCCTGGCGTGCCGAGAGCGAGAACCGCTGTCGGCAGGACGCGCGAGGGTACAGCACGTGCACGATCTCGTCAATTCCATCCGAGACGGCAATTTGCGACGCGGTCGAGCCGTCGGAAGGGGTGGTCAGCGCTCGCGGTGGGGGCGGCCGGCCCGGTACTCGGCGATGCGGGCGTCGATCTCCCGCGCCAGGGCCTGGTTCGAGGGCGCCGCGAGGCTGCGGGCACGGCGCGCCGCGGTCAGCGCGTCGTCGAAGCGTCCTGCCTCGGCGTAGGCGGCCGCCAGGGTGTCGAGCACGGCGGCGCTGGGTGTTGCGGCGGCGAGGCGCTCGGCCACCGCCACGGCCTCCTCGCCGTTGCGCAACGTCGGGTCGGCGGCGGTCGCCTCCAGCCAGGCCAGGTTGTTGCCGGCAAGGGCGTTGACCGGAGCGGCGGCGAGGGCCTGCCGGTAGGCGTCGCGGGCCAACGAGCGGCGCCCCAGACGCTCGAGACAGACACCGAGGTTGGTGTGAGCGGCGGCGTTACCCGGCTCGGCCGCGGCCACCGCGGCAAGAGCAGCAGTGGCCTCGTGCCACGCGCCGCGCTGCGCCAGCACGATGCCCAGGTTGTAGCGCGCCGCGGTGTCGGCCGGCTGGTCTGCGAGGGCTTGGCGGAGCTGCGCTTCGGCCTCGTCGAGGTGGCCCTCGTCGAGGAGCACTGCGCCGAGCCCGCCATGAGCCGACCACGAGGCGGGGCCTGTCGCCACCGCGGCGCGCAGCTCGGCTTCGGCACGCCCGAGGTCGCCGTCGAACGCCCAGGCCGTGCCACGGATCTCGTGGCGCTTGGCCTCACCGGGGTCGACCGGGATGACGGGCACACGCGCGAGCAGCCAGAGCCCGAGAAACGCCGCGCCGAGGACGATCGCGGCCGGTTGGTCCCGCCGTGCGAGGAGGGCGAGCTGCACCAGCGCGATCGCCGTGCCCAGGAGCAGAATCGGTATCATCGGCGTGCGGTACAGCGAGGTCACGAAGAAGGGCAGGAACGACGCGAGCCAGGCGACGGTGATGAGGCCCGCCACCGCCAGGGTCGCGGGCGCCGCTGGGAAGCACGGCCCGGCCCAACCGCCGCGGCACCGCCGGCGCAGGAGGACGACGACACCCACCAGGGCCCCGGCCAGCGCCAACGGCCAGCCGACCGGCAGAGCGCGGAGCACCACGGAGTGGGCGCGATCGGCGGCGGGGGCGTAGCTGTGGGCGATCTCGCACGGTCCGGCGAGGAGGACGGCGCGGCGCAGAGCCAGGCGGGCGGCGCGCCCGGGGTGGGTGGCGATCCACGCTCGTGCCCGCCGCCCCAGCTCGCGCGACGCGTCGGTGAAGCACATTGGCCGGCCGAGGCTGCGCTCGAGCCCGGCCACGATGTCGGGAATTTGCCAAGGCGAGGTGAACAGGGTGCCGGCGCCCACCTGGCTGGTGGAGAAGCCGGTGGAGTCGTCGTTGTTGCCGTGGTAGAGGGTCAGGCCGCCGTTGGCCGAGACCGGGACGAAGCGGTGCTCCACCCGCCAGTTGCGCAGGGTCGTGGGGGCGAGCACCAGGGCGCCGGCGGCCACGGTCACGGCGGCGATGCCGGCGGCGTCGCGGAGCTTCCCGCGTCGGTGCAGGAGCCACAGGGCCCAGGCGGCCAGCAACGGCGCGGCGGCAAGGCTGTTGGGTCGAACCAGTGCGGCGAGCCCGAGGAAAACCGCTGCCGCCATCGCCGGCCACGGCCCGGGCCGAACCGCGAAGGCACGCAGCGCCAGGAGGAGAGCGAGCAGCAGGAGCACCACCAGCCAGGCGTCGGCAATGGCGCCCTCGAAGTACACGAGGTGCCAGTCGAGCCCCAGCAGCGCAGCCCAAGTCAGCGCCAGTGGCGGGCCGAGCAGGAGCCGGCCAAGGAGCCAGGCCAGAGCCACCGCGACGACGCCCCCCACCATCTGCAGCGCACGGATCGCCAAGGGCTCGCCCCCGGTCAGCTGGTAGAGGCCGGCCAGCACGAAGGCGTAGCCCGGTGGACGCAGGTAGGCGGTGGCGCGGATTCCGGGGTCGCGGCCGCGGGCAGCGGGGGGTGGCGTCCAGTCGCCGGTGACCATCGACCGCGCCCAGTACAGATTCAGACCGCCATCCACCGGCGGGTGGCGCAGCTCGGGGGCGCCCCGGAGCTCGCCCAGGTAGGCGAGGCGGACGCCCGCCGCAAGCAGCAGGACGAGGCCGAGTAGAAGGAGCTCGCGGCGGCCAGGGGGCCACGAAGGGCCGGCGGTATTGGCGCCGGGCGGCGGGTGCTGCCTGCGGGGCCCGTGGTCCATTCCCGTCACGGTAGCACCGACGGGGACGGGGCGGCGAGGGGCTTGCGCAGAAGGAATGTTTCCGGGTATCATTAGCCACACGGAGGTCCTCTGATGCCACTCCTGCGCCCTGCTGCAGAACGTGCCCCGTTGGCCCGCACCCACACGACGATTTCATGCCCCTACAACGGCCATCAGACCGGCTGGTGCCGCGGCCTCTGCCGTCCCGCTGCCGGCCTCGGCTTCTGCGGCCGCCCTGCACCCCACGCGTTGGTGAGCCGCCACCAGGCGGCGATTGCGGCCTCCCGGTCAAAGGTCGAAGGCTAAGAAATCAGGGGCGTTCTGCCAGGTGGTCTTCACTCGTCATCGCCCGAAGCGCTGATCCCGGTCACGATGATCGTCGCCGCCGGGTGGTCGATGAAGGCGGGCGCGGCGGAGCTCGCGACAAGCCAGCCCAGGTGCTGCGGCGGCGTACCCCTCTCGGCAGCGGCAGGGGTCATCGTCGCATCGAGAGCCACCGTGCTGCTGGGCTGGTCGAGCACGAAGGGCTGCAGCATGACCACGTCGCCGAAGCGGGTCCGGTAGGCGAGAGTGCCGCCTTCGCGTCCGCCAATGTCCAGGGGCCCGGCGTCGGCCTGCTCCACCCGCAATCTCACCGTGCGTTGGCGAAGCTCGAGGGCAGGCCAGCGCAAGCGGGAGGCGGGCGGCAAAGTGAGGTACACCCTCTCCGTCAGCCAGTGCACGTAGGTGGCGAGGTCGCCGGCCGCGGCAAAGCGGCCGCGCTCGAAGGTCACGCAGCCGCGGCCGCCCGGGCCGAGGAATGGGTACCGAGCCGCCCACAGGCTGGGGTTCGCACCGGGGGCTGCCGCCCTGGCCAGCTTCCAGTGGCTGCCCCCTTCCGGCGCCACGACGACGGGTCCGCCGTCGGCAGACCCCACTCGCCGTCCTCCGGGAAACTGCGCCGCCGAGAGCACGAGAATGCCCTGCTGGCCGCCGAGCAGCACCACGAACTGGCCTGTCGCAGCCGGGCATCCCTCCGCGGGCGCCGCGATCTCGAGGCGTGGGCGCTGGGGCGCCGACTCCGCGGCGGCGAAAGCCGCCGTGAGGGATGCGGCCGCGACAGCCGCGGCCACGCCAACGATCACCGGGTGCGTCAGCTTCATGGATGGTCTCCCTCGATCACGCCAAGGTGCGCCGGCGCCGTGGCATACCGGCGACTCTCAGCCTCGTACCGCCCAGCCGTGCTGACGCAGCAGGTCGCGCAGGCGGTCGCGGTGGTCGCCCTGGATCTCGACGCGGTTCTCCACCACGGTGCCGCCCGAGCCGCAGGCCTGCTTGAGCTCGGTGGCCAGCTGTTTGAGAAAGGCCTGGTTGCGAGGCAGGCCCTCGACTACGGTGACGGTCTTGCCGCGGCGGCCGGCTCGTTCGATACGTAGACGCGCGGTGATGCGCTCGGGCACCGGCTCGTCCATCGCAGTGGCGCAGCGGCAGTCGGCGGCCGGCCAGCCGCAACGGGGGCACGTGCGCCCGGCGGCAGTGGAGTAGACGGTTCGTCCCGAGCGTTTCGCCACGACCCCAGAGTAGCGCGCCCGCTCACTCGAGGCGTACGGGCTCGGTCTCGAGGCGGCGCAGGAGGTCCTCGTTCCCGACGGCCCGGGCGCGGAGCGCCAGGGCGCACGCGCCGGCGACGTCCAGCGCCTGGTGACGGCGACAGCCCGCGTCGTAGCGCGCGCGGAAGTCTGGGGGCGCCCGCAAGGTCCAGTTCTCGGGGCCCACCACCCCGGGCCGGTTGTAGGGCTCGGCGATGCCGAGGAGGTCGGTGAAAAACACGAAGACGTTGCGGGCCGGGCAGGCGAGAAGCTCGGCCAGCATTCCTGTGGCCAGCGCTCCTCGGTGCGAGACGAAGCCGCTGGCGAGGGCCTCGCGTCGGGCCGGGTCGTCGGCCAGACGTCCGGCCACGAAGCGGGCGCGAGCGGCGAGGGTGCCGTCGGCACGCCACCGCTGCAGCGCCGCCCAGATGGACGGCGTGTCGTGAGTGGCGAGCATCGCCCAGTCCTCGGGCCGGGCGTTGTCGCTGCGGTAGACGTCGTTGCGGTCATCGAGAGACGCCTTCTGGGTGACGCGGAACCGGCCGAGACCGTGGCGCCGGAGAACGAGCTCGAGAGGAAGGGGCTGGGTGCTGAGAACCTCGCAGACCAGGTCGCCGGCGTCACGTCCGGCGGCGCGGGCCGCCGCCGCGGCCCGGTCGAGAAAGGTGGCGTAGCGGGCCACCTGCGCGTCATCCAGATTGCGCACCCGGCGGTCGTCCCAGCCGTTCACCGTGGGATCGATCTGCTCGGTTCGGACGATGGACCAGGCGGTGAGCTCGGGGTGGTCGGGCTCGGCCGGGGCGCCGAGGAGCCGCGCTCCGCTCTGAGCGGCGCTGAGGGCGTCGGCTGAGCCGTGTCGATACACCCAGGGGCAGACGAGGCCGTGAGGGTGGTCAATGCGGAGGGCGTCGTAGTCGGCGAACGCCCGCGCGAAGCGGCGCTCGAGGAAACGTAGCACCGGTCCGGGGGCGGCGTCGGGGTCGCTCACCGGCCACTGGGCGGGAGCTGCTCCGGAAGCGTACACGAGCCCCGGGTGGAGCACCGGGAAACCCCATGGCTGGCCTTCGGGATTGGTTCGGCTGGGGGGGGCGCCGAGTCGGTAGCCGGGGAGGAAGAGCTCTTGCAGCCGCCAGGCGTCGCGCAGGGACATGCCCACCTGCACGTCGCCGTAGAGGGCAAGGCCCAGCCCCCGGGCGTGGACGCGGCCGAGCCGGCGCTGCTCATCGACGACCAGCTGAGAGAACGCCCACCAACCGATGGTGTCGGCGTGGCGGGCGAGGAGGTCGCGACGCAGCGCGGCGACGGCGCTCGCCGTGCCGGCGGGCGGGCGCCACAGGCGGCGATGAGAGGTCTCATTCCACGTCCGCCAGTCGTCGGAGCCGTGCACCTCGGTGAGGGCCTCGTAGAGCGCGTCGGGCTCCAGCCAGTCGCGATGTTCTTCCGTGAAGGCTGTAAGCCGTTGGACGACCGCCGCGACCTCGGGCTCCTCCGCCCGGCGAACGAGCTCTCGCCAGGCGGTGCGCAGAGCGTGCCGCGAGATGTCCCAGTTCCACTTGTACGGGACCCTGTGCGCGGCTCCGGGCGGCACCCCGGCCAGGACCCGTTCCAGCTTCGGCTGAGGCAGCAGCCGGGCCCACACGGGGCTCTCGGCCAACGTCGCCAGGTCCACCGACAGCAGGCTGCGGGAGAAGAGGGTGCCGTCGTAGGGTGAGGGGTTGCCGCGGTCGGTCATCCCCGAGGGCCCCAGCTGGAGGCCGTCGAAGCCGAGATCGGCGGCGAGCTCGGCGAAGGCGCGGCCACCGCGGGCGCCGAGGCTACCGCGCCCGGTCTCGGGGCCGGGCGCCGACGGCAGGGCCGCCTCGTGCACGCCGAGGACGAAGCGCTCGACCCCGAGGCGGGCGAGGGCCTCGCGGACTGCCGCGCGCAGGGCCGGCGAGGGCCGGCGTCGCTCGCTCATCGGGCGGGAGTGTAGCGCGTCCCCATTGGCGTGTTCATGCAGAGATTTGGCGCGTTCGTGCAGGAAGGTGGCATCCCCAACCGCGATCTTCGCCGACGACTTCGAGACCGGGGACAGCACGAGGTGGACCTCGACGACCCCCTGAGGGATGGTTTCAGTCGGCGGTGGTCGATTCGGGAAATGCCGCCCCACCGGCTTCCAGCGCCGTCGCCTCGGCGTCGCGACCGGTGCGGCGCAGGAGCTCGGCCAGCCTTTGGACTCGTCTGAGAGTCCGGGGATGCTCTGGGCCGAGGACCCTGCGGCTCGCCTCCACCAGGCTGCGGTGCTCGGGCTCCGCCTCCTTGAGTCGGCCGGCGGTCACCAGGAGGTCGGCCAGGGTCTCCCGGGAGACCAGCGTGCTCGGGTGCTCCGGCCCCAGGGTGCGGGATCGCCGCGCGATGCAGGTGCGCACCAGGCGCTCCGCCTCCTCCAGATGGTGCTGCCGCAGCAGGACGGTCGCCAGGTTGGACATCCACATGAGGGTCTGGGGGTGGTCCTCGCCCAGGGCCCGTTCGGCGGTGCCCATGGCCTGGCGGAGCAGGGCTGCGGCACCGTCGAGATCCTTCAGCCGCACCCTGATCACGGCGAGGTTCCCGGTGGAGGCGAGGGTGTCGATGTGCTCTGGTCCGAGGACCCGGCGTCGGATCTCGAGCACCTCGGCTTCGAGCGCCTCGGCCTCCTCCAGTCTCCCCTCCAGCCTGAGAACCTGGCTGAGGTTGCTCTGGGTGGTGAGGGTGGCGGGATGGCTTTCCCCGAGCACCGCGGTACGCCCGGCGATGGTCTCACGCAGCCGTTCCTCGGCCTCGTGGTACTGCCCCAGCTGGGCCAGTGAGACCCCCAGGTCGCCCCGGGTCGTGAGGGTGTCGGGGTGCAGGGCGCCCAGCACCTGGATCCTGGCCGCGAGCGTACGGCGCTGGAGCTCGGCCGCCTCGGCGAAGTGTCCCTGGCGGGTGAGAACCAGGGCGAGGTCGCTCTCGGCGGCGAGCGTGTCCGGGTCGTCGTTTCCGGCCGCCTCCTCGAGCCGCGCCCGGGCCGTATCGAGGGCCGCGGCGGCCGCGTCGTAGGATCCCCGCAGCTCGAGCACCTTGGCGAGGCTGCGCAGCGACGCTGCGGTGTCACGGTTCATTTTCCCGAGAACCCGTTCGCGGGCGGACAGGGTGGCGCGCAGCCGCTCCTCCGCGGCGTCGAGCTCGCCCTGGTCGGCGAGGAGGCGGCCCAGGTGGTCGCTGCTGGTGAGCGTGTCGGGGTGATCGGCGCCGAGGGCGGTCCGGCGCAGCTCGAGGGCCTCCTCGAGAGACTTGCGGGCCGCCGGGTAGGCGCCGAGAGCGTGGTAGGTGCTGCCGATGGCGTCGAGGACCGCCGCCTCCACGGCTGGGTCGTCGCCCAGCGTGCGGGGCACCTCGCTGGCGGCGCGATCGAGGACGTCCACGACCCGCACGTCGATGCCGCGGGCGCGCGGGTCGGCGCTCTCCAGCATGCCGCGAAGGAAGCGGTTCACGGCCTCGGTCTGGGCCCGCGCGCGCGTCGTCTCCTGGAGGGCCCGTCGTGCCCGCAGCCAGCCGGCACCGAGGCCGCCGGCAGCGAGCACGAGCCCCACCGCCACGGCGGCCGCGGCGGCGCGCCGGAGTCGGCGGCGGGGACGCTGGCGGACGGCGCGGAGGCGCTCCCGTGCGGCGGTGGCGGTGGGCCGGTCCTCGGGGCGCAGGGCGGTGAGCGCCTGGACGAGGGCGGCAACCTCCCGGTCGATGCCGGCCACCGGTGCGGTGTCGGCCCAGCGGGCCTTGTGCAGCAGCTGCTCCGGCGCGAGCCCCTCGCCGTAGGCGGACCGCTCGGTGTAGAGCTCCTGCAGCAGGAGGCCGAAGGAGTACATGTCGCTCGCGGCGGTGGCGGACCCTCCCGCGGCCTGTTCGGGGCTCATGAAGCGCGGTGTGCCCATGACTGGAGCACCGGCCGTTGCCGAGGTAACGAAGCCGTCCGCAGGGGCCGCCGCCGCGCGGATGTCGTTCGACAGGAGGGGGGCTTCCGACAGGAGGGGGGCTTCGCTCTCCGGTGCGGGCCGCGCGAGTCCGAAGTCGAGCACCTTCGCCCCGCCGGCGGGGGGCACCATGACGTTGGTTGGCTTGAGGTCGCGGTGGATGATGCTCATGGCGTGCGCAGCCACCAGGGCATCCGCCACCTGCTCCGCCACCGAGAGCTTCTGCTCGAGGGACATGCCCGTGGCGACCGCGGCGTCGAGGGTGACCCCCGGTACCAGCTCCATCACCAGGTAGTCGCCTTCCGGCTCCTCGATGAAGTTGTAGAGCCGGCAGATGGCCGGGTGCTCGAGGCGTGAGAGCATCTGCGCTTCGCGAGCGAAACGGGCCTTGGCGGCTGCGTCGAGGCGCTGGTCGGCGCGAATGGCCTTGACGGCGACGCGGCGCCCGAGGCGGGAGTCGACCCCGACGTAAACCTCGCCCATGCCGCCGCCGCCCAGGCGCTCCACGAGCTCGATGGAGCGGATCGTTGTACCGATGGTTGTCATTGACGGCCTCTCTCGTAAGTGTACGACAGCTCGAGATCGTCTGGACGAGAGAGGAGGTCCCCTCTCCCGCCCACGCCGGTCGTGCGCTACGGAGAAGAGCAGACTGGGCGGGGATTGGGGCGGAGGTGCGTGGCTGTCGCCCGCCACGGGCGCGCTGGCCGGGCGCGAGCCTGGGAGCGTCGTGAATGCTTGCCGCGCGGGGCGCCGTGCGCGGTTGCAGCACGAGAGAGGCCCGAGCACCCGGAGCGCCCCGCCGGTCACTCGCTGCCGGTCCGCCGCCCGTTTCTACTGCCTCTGCGCTCGCGGTGCCTGCTGCACGTCCGGCCGGACCAGCGACGGCGCGATGCCGAAGAAGTCCTTGAACGAGCGCGAGAAATGGAAGGGGCTCGAGAAGCCGGTGCGGGCTGCCACCTCAGCGACGTTGTGGCCTCCGCTTGCCAGCAGCCTCCGGGCCTCGCGCATCTTCACGGTGCGGATGAGCTCGCGCGGGGTGCAGTCGAGGCCGGCGGCGAGGCCGCGCTCCAGGGATCGGAGCGAGACGCAGAGCTCGCTGGCCAGGGCGTTGGGGGCGAGCGCTTCGTCGAGATGCCGGTAGACGCACACGATGGCCTCGTCGGCCAGGGTCACCGGGTCGGCGTCGCCGTTCTCGACCATGCGGCGCACGTGGCTGGTCATCCCGGCCAGCACGTCGCCGGTAGGAGTGTCCGAGTCGAAGCCGCCGGTATCGGCAGCCGGAGCACCCTCCCGGCTTGCGGGGGCAGTCTCGGTGAGGATTCCGGCCTCCTCAAGGCGCTCGAGGCGAGCGATGACCTGGGTGAGCTGGGCGGCGTGGCGCCGCTGCGAGCGGATGAACATCACCACCACGAGAAGCACCACGGCTGCGGCAGCCGCCGCAGCCGCGAGTGCCAGTACTAGGGCGTCGGCACTTGGCAATGACAGAGACGCCGTCATGAAACCTCGCGGTGGAGAGAAGTCGACGTACCCATTGTACCGTGCGAGAGGGGCTGAGCGAGAGGCGAGGCAGCTTTGGCCGCATTCTGAGGAAATGTTGCTATTAAGTCGCAGTTTTTGAGATTTGTGGGAATCTTGGTGGCTGACGGCTGGTTGTCCGACGAAGAGCGCGGTGCAACATCGGCGCGAAGTGCTTCCATCCAGCTGTCGAGCTGCGCCGCGTCGGGGAGGAACGATGCGAGCGAATCGCCTGGGTGCCGTCGTGACCGTGATCGCCGGGTGCTGTGGTCTCCTCGTGGGCGCCTCTGCCGCCGAGACGAGTGCGCCGACCGTGTGGCAGCACCCGGGCGCCGAAGTCATCCGTGCCAACGGCTACGACGGGCCGCAAACCTGTGCCGTCTGCCACCCTCGTGCCCTGGACGAGGTGACCCACTCGGCGCACTGGTACGCGGCCAGCAAGGTCCGCAACGTGAAGGGGCTGCCGGACGGGAGCTGGTGGGGGATGGTGAATCGCGAGTGCGCCCTCGCCGGCACCACGGCACTGGCCAACTGGACTGCCGCGACCGACGGGCGCTTCACACCCCAGTCGGAGGGCTGCGGCATGTGCCACATCGGTGCCCTGCCGGCACCGCCGTTGCCTGCCGGCCGGCAGGCAACCGCCGCGGAGGCGGCAACGGTGGACTGCCTGGTCTGTCACGCCGCGACCTACGACATGAGCCGGCGCAAGACCATCACCGCCGGTGCGGACGGCCGCCCCGTCTGGGGCCAGGACCGCTCTCTGGAGGCAGCTCTCTCCATCACCCGCGTACCCACCGCGGACGCCTGTCTGCGCTGCCACGAGCACTCGTTCTCGCGGGACTACAAGCGCGGCACGCCCTACGAGCCCGACAACGACGTCCACGCCGCCGCCGGCCTGCCGTGTACCGCCTGCCACGTGACCCGCGCGCACCTCATCGCCAAGGGGCAGGCGGAGTCCGACATGGTCGCCAACGACCTCCTCGACGTGCCGGTCGCCTGCGCCGGTTGCCACGGGCGCTCGCCCCATCGCGGCGCAGACGCCGACCGGCTCAACGCCCACGTGGGACGGATCGCGTGCCAGTCGTGCCACGTCCCGAAGGTGAGCGGGATCGTGCGCGAGGACTGGGGGACGCCGGTGCAGGACGGCCCCGGCCGCTTCAGCGAGCTGTCGTGGTTCGACGGGATTCCTGCGATCGCCGGGCTCTGGGTGCCCACGGTGACCATTCGCAGTGGCCCGCCGGACTTCATGTGGCGGGTGCCCAACACCGCCGGCCAGAAGGACGCGCAGAGCTGGATGGCCTTTCCGACGGCCACCCGCGACAGTGACGGTGCCGCGATTTACCCGGTACGGGGGCTCACCCAGATTCTCCTCTTCGACCGCAAGGTCAAGATGGCGCAGGCGCCGGGTATGGACTTCATCGCCAAGGAGCCGGGCATGGCCGACTTTCCGCTGCTGCTGGCGCCCAACCGAGCGGTCTACAACACCACTGGGGACGTGGGCCGCGCCATCGCCGCCGGGATGAAGCCGGGCGAAGCGATGGGCCTGCACTGGAGCGGCGAGTGGCACGCCCAAACGGTCCCGGGAACCTCCTACATCTCGGTGAACCACGGGATCAAGCGGATGGGCCTCGCCTGCCGTGACTGCCACTCGCCGCACGGCGTCATGGACTTCAAGGCCCTGGGCTACTCCGCCGACCGGACCGCCGCCCTCGAGCAGCCGCGCTGAGGCGGATGGCGCCTGGCCGTCACGGCGCGACGCGTCGCGCTGCCAGCATGCCGCAGGCGGCGTGTCGGGCGGCGCCGCCGGAGTAGCGGCGCACGACCGCGAAGCCGGCGCCGGTGAGGTGGTCCCAGAAACGCGAGAGCTCGTCCTCGCTGGCGCGGCGGTACCCTCCCGGCCGGGGGTCGTTGACGTCGATGAGGTTGATCCGCACCGGGACGTCACCCAGCAGCCGGGCGAGGGCTTGAACCTCGTCGTCGCCGGTGTTGACGCCGCCCAGCACGACCCAGGCGATCCGCACACGCCCGCCCAGCGCCCGCTGGTAGGTCCGGACGGCGGCCGCAAGCTCGTCGAGGGGCCAGGCCGTCGCCGCCGGAATCAGCTCCCGCCGGCGCGTCTCGATGGCGGAGGTGAGCGAGACGATGAGCCGTTCGGGGCGCTGCTCGGCGGCCAGGCGGAGGATGCCGGGGACGACACCGACCGTTGACACTGTGATGGCCTCGGCCGCGATCCGACCGCCGCAGGGATGGGCGAGGACGTCGGCCGCCTTGAGCACCGCGTCGAGGTTGGCGAGGGGCTCTCCCTGACCTTGGAAGAGCACGCCGGTCACCTGCCCGGGCGCCTCGTCGCGTATGGACACGAGCTGGGCCACCATCTCCCAGGGCTCCAGGCTGCGGGTGAGACCGAGCCGACCGGTGGCGCAGAAGGTGCACCCCATGGCGCAGCCGGCCTGGCTCGAGAGGCAGACGGAGAAGCGGCCGGGAGCCTCGAGGGGGATGCGCACGGCCTCCATCAGGGCGCCGTCGGTCAGGCGGAACAGGTACTTGACGAAGCCGTCGCCAGGATCCTCGGCGCGCTCCAACACCTCCAGCGGCGCGCGGTCGATGAGGGCCGAGACCGCGTCGGCGACCCGTCGCGGCACCGGCCGGGCGGTGGGGAAGTCGTCGCGGCCGTGGGCGATGGCATGGGCCGTGATACGGCGGGCCTCGGCATCGCGAATCATCACCCCGTTCTCCCGCAGCCACGCGGCGAGGTCTCCTGGGAGCATGCCCAGGAGGTGGGGGGTTCTTCCGTTGATGAAGCTTGATCGTCTCAGAAATCGTCTCCGCGTCAAGGCTAGCATCGTTTGCTGGCCCGAAGGTCTCGGATTGGTCGTTGCGATCATCGCTTCGAGGCGTGTGTCTCGCTAATGCGGCAGGGTCGAAGGGCTGATGTGGGGCGCGCTTCCGGCGCGGTCCTCCGGCGTGTGGGCGGTGGGCGGCGTCAGCCAAGCCGAGGGCCGGGTACCGGGGCCGGGGGCGCCCCGCCGCTCCAGGCGGAGATGGAGCCACCTTCGAACCCGTCAGCTAAGAAAGCGGCTCGTTTCTTGACGACGGCGAAGTGGTCACGAGTGGCGCCGTCGTCGTCGAGAACGCTGGCCTCGAGCAGGTCGCCTTCGATGGTGACCATCAGTGAGCTGAGGGCGGCGAGGGTCACCGGTATGGCTGGGTAGCCGAGGGTCCCGGAGTTGAGGCGCGAGGAGTTCCCGACCACCGCGTAGGCCGTGCCGCTGTGGGCTCCGCCGTCCTTGCGGTAGGCGCCGTCGCAGTCCGGGTCGCCAGTCCCACCGCCGAGCTCCATGGCGGAAGCACTGAAGGTCGTGGAGTCGCCGTAGTGGCCGTCGATGAGATGGGAGCGCTCGTAGGCATGGCTGTGACCCGAGAGCACCAGGTCGACTCCACCCTCTTCGAGGAGCGGGAGCACGTTCTCGCGAACGGCTTGCATGCGCCCTCCCGAGTCCATGGGGTCATCGGAGTCATGTGAGCCCTTGGTGTACGGGGGATGGTGGAAGAAGGAGATACGCCGGGGCTGGCGGCCTGATCCGTGCGCCACGCCACCACGCCGCCGTGGGGCCCCACCGACTGCAGGTATGGCGCGCGCAGCATCCCAGGGTCTGCCGCCGGGGCGGTGCAGGCGGCGAGAAGCACTCCAGCCGCAACGGTCGCACGACGAAGAGCTCGACCCCGGTTCACTGCGGCGGTGGGCAACGGTGGAGAAGGCGCCATCCTCCCCATGATAGTGCGGAGGAAAACGAGGCCCGGCCCCCGCGCTGCTGCCGGGGGCCGGGCTCCGGGCTCGCGTCGCTGCTTACAAGGGCTTTCCGCCGAGGGTGCCCGTGAGGCCTTCGAGGAAGGCGACGACCTGCTGGATCTCGCCGTCGTCGAGGGGCACGCCGCGTTCGTAGACGGCCATCTTCCTCACCGCCTCCTCCAGCGTGGCGACGCTGCCGTCGTGGAAGTAGGGGAAGGTCAGGGCGACGTTGCGCAGAGTGGGAACCTTGAAGCGGTGGCGGTCCACCTCGTCGCCGGAGACGTTGAAGCGACCGAGGTCGGCCTTGGTCATCTCGCCGCCGCGGGCCGTGAAGTAGTCACCGTGGACGCCCATGAGCTCGTACGAGGTGCCGCCCATGGCAGGGCCGGCGTGGCAGGTATCGCAGCCGTGGGCGTCGAACAGCCGCCAGCCCGCCTGCTGCTCGGCCGAAAGTGCTGTCTCTTCGCCGCGCAGGAAGCGGTCAAAGGGCGAGTCCACAGTCACAAGTGTGGCCTCGAAGGTGGCGATGGCGTCGCGAACCGTCTGGTCGTTGAGCTCACCGTAGGTGCTCTGGAACGCGGCGACAAGCGTCTCGTCCTTGCGGAGCTTGCCGAGAATCTCGTCCCAGTTGGAGGCCATCTCACCCGGGTTGTTGGGCGGTCCATCGGCCTGGGCGGCGAGATCCGGAGCGCGTCCGTCCCAGAACTGCGCCAGGTTGAACACGGCGTTGAGGGTGGTGGGAGCGTTGATGGGCCCGAGCTGGCCGCCAACGCCGGTGGACACGGGGGCCTGGTCGGTGCCGCCCTTGGCCAGGTCGTGGCAGCTCGCGCACGAGATCGAGTCGTCGCCCGAGAGGCGCACGTCGTGGTAGAGGATCCTTCCCAGCTCCACTCGGGCGGGGTCGAGTCCGGTCACCTGCTCGAGGGGGAGGACCGCGCGGGCGAAGCGTGGATCGGCGGGTTCGCCGCCACCATTCAACCGAGCCCTGGTCGTGTGGATCCAATCGGCCAGGGTGCCGCGATCGCCGTCGTCAAGACGGGCGTTCCAGTGCATCATCGTGTACTTGGTGGGGGGCATCGCGTCGTCGTCCACCACCTGCTGCACCTTGGCCAGGGCTGCCTGGGATGGTCCCTGGCCGCCTGCGAAGAGCTCCCTCTCCATGTCGAAGCTTGCCCTGGCCGTGCGAATGTCGTTGGCGATGATGGTGCGCGCCACCGGGAGCTTCATGTAAAGCGGGGGATTGGTTGCGTCGGTATGGCAGTCCGTGCAGCTGCCGGCGAGCACCGGGAGCGCAGCGGCGAGCGCGGGATCGCTCACTTGGGCGGTGAGCGCTGGGTCCACCTCGCGCGGGATCAGCAGGTTGGAGAGTGGCAGCGCGACCGCACCAACGACAACCACGGCGGCGGCGGCGAAGAGCAACTTCTTCATTGGCTTCCTCCGAGTCCGAGTTTGGTGTGCTCCGGCGGGCGGCCGAGTCGGGCACACGCTTCTTCGAGTCAGCTTCATTCTCTCGTACTAATTGTGAAATGAGAAGAGCTCTTGTTCAGGAAATTGATAATTGCTTCAACGGTTATGTAGCGAGGGCTGCGACAGCGCTGCGGGCAGCTCGGTTGACGATGGGTGGCGGACTGTCGAGAATAGTTTTCAGCTATCAGTGTTGGCCCGGTTGGAGGGGTTGTGGATCACGACGAGGCCCCGCGGTGTGAGTTCGTCGCCGAAGAGCTTTCGATCCGGCTGGAACGCCGGGTGGCAGGGGATCTGCACGGTATCGACCCGCTGGTGGAAGAGCTCATGGTGGTGGTGAGCGAGGCGGGGTGCGTGGTTGGGGCCGAGTTCGAGATCGAGGTGAGCCTGCGGGAAGCCCTCGCCAACGCCATCGAGCACGGCTGCGCCAGTGATCCCAACCAGTTCGTCCAGGTTCTGGTGGAGTGCGACCCCGGGCGCGGCCTCCTCGTGGTCGTGCGCGACCCCGGGAGCGGCTTCGACCCCCGCACCGTTCCCAGCCCGGTGGAGGGGGAGCAGATCTACCGCGAGGGGGGACGGGGGATCTTCCTCATCAACGCCCTCATGGACGAGGTGCGCCACGAGCGGGGCGGCACCGAGATCTGGATGCGTAAGCAGCCCACCGCGCGCCGGGGACGGGCGTCCGACACCCACGGGAATTGATGCGAGCGACGCGGGCTTGTCAGAACGAGGAGAGACGAAGGGTGCATCGGTCGGTCTGCGGGTTCCTCGGCACCGTCGCGTTGGCTGCCCTTGCGAGCCCATGCCTCGCCCAAGGAGAAACGCCGCCACTCGACCTCGCAGCGGCGGTCCGCCTGGCGCTTCAGCACCAGCCTCGCATCGCCGGCGCCGAGGGTTCCGCCGCGGCAGCGGCACAGGCGGCCCGCGTGCGGGCCGCCGAGCTTCGACCCCACCTACACCTCGAGGTCGCCGACCTCTTCACCGGCACCCGCGGCGGCGAGTTGGACTTCGTGAGCCGCGACGCACCGCGCGAGGCGGTGGGCCAGGTGGTCGTGGACCAGGTGCTGTACGACCGCGAGGAGGCGCGGCGTGTGCGGGCGGCGGAGGCGGACGCCGCTGCTGCCCGCGCCGGGACCGCCGTCACCCGCCTCGAGGTGGCGGAGACGGTGGCCGAGGCGTACTACGGCGTGCTCGCCCGGGAGGCGGCAGTGGCGGTTTGGGATGCTTCCCGCGACCAGGCGGAGCGCCTGCTGGGAGCCACGCGCGAGGCCCTCGGCGCCGGGACCCGTGCTCGCCTCGACCTCCTGCGAGCGCAGCTGGTGGCCCAGAATGCCGAGCAGGGGCTGGCGGTGGCGAGGGTCGAGGCGGCGAGCGCTGCCGAGCGGTTGCGCCTCCTCACCGGGCTGGACGAGCTTGGGCCCCTGGCCGAACCGGCGCGGCCGGACGCGAGCCTCGAGCTGGCTTCGCTGGACGCACTTGCCGAGCGCGCCGCGCGCCTGCAGCCACGCCTTGAGCAGCTGCGCAGCGGCGCCGACCGTGAGGCCGCGTTGCTCGCGGCCGCCCGCGCTCGGCGTTGGCCGCGCGCACGCTTCGAGGCGGCGGGCGGCTGGGATACGGCGGCCATTCCCTGGCACATCGACCCAGGGTGGAGCGCCGGGCTCTTCCTCTCGATGCCCCTCTACGACGGCGGCGCCATCGCTGCCTCCAAGGAGGGCGCGCGCTTCGAGGTCGAGGCCGCTCAGGCAGCCTATCGGCAGGCTCTCCTCGACCTTCGCGAGAAGCTGGCCAAGGCGCGGGGGGAGGCCGAGGCGGCGCTGGCCGAGTACCGCGCCGCCGAGACGGCGGCGTCAACTCGCGAGGAGATCGCCAGGATCAGCGGCGATGGTTACCGCGCGGGCCGGCTCAGCAGCCTCGATGTGGCGGCAGCCGAGGAGGACCTGGTCAAGGGCCGCCTCGAGCGGGTGTCGGTTTCTGCCCGGCTGCACCTCGCTCTGGCGAGGCTCGAGATCCTCACCGGCGAGCTGCCGGGCGGGGGGAGCACGCCGTGAGGGGCCGACCCGGTCGGGGGCTCCTGGTCGCCGTGCTCACGGTACTCACGACGGCCGCCGGTAGCGGGGACCTTGCCACCGTCGCCCGGCGTACCGTGGCCGAGGCCTACACAGCCTACGCCGAGGTACAGCCCATCCGCACGACCACGATTTCGGCCACCGTGACGGGCACGGTAAACGATCTCACCGTGGTGCAGGGCGATGCCGTCGGCGCCGGGCAGGCGCTGGTCCGCCTGACTGGCAACGAGCAGGCGGCCGAGGCGGCCCGGGCACGGACCGAAGTCACGCGGGCGGAGTCCGCACTCGATCTGGCCCGCAAGAAGGCCGCCGAGGTGGAGGCGACCTACCCCGACCTCAGTACCCGGCAGGAGGTCGAGGCGGCGCAGGCGGCGGTGCGCGAGGCGAGCGCCACGCTGGACGCGGTCCAAGCCGCTCTTGCCAACCACGAGCAGGCAGTCACGGTGCGGTCGCTGGCCGCAGGGACCGTGCTCCGGGTGGAGGTCGCCGACGGCGACCGGGTCACCGCCGGGAGCCCGCTGCTTCGTCTCGAGCCCGAGGACGGGCTGTGGGTGCGCGCGACCTTCTACGGGTCCGCAGCGGCCGGCCTCAAGGCGGGGATGAGCGGCCGCTTCGAGCCCGCCGGCGGGGGCAAGGGCATCGCGGTGAAGGTCCGCAGCGTCGCCGCGGCGGTCGACCCCGACGGCGGGCGCCGGGTCGGCTGCGCGGCGGCGGGGGCGGGGGCGGCAGCGTGGTTCAACGGCGAGCGTGGGACGCTTCGTCTCCACGGCCCCTCGCGGACCTGGGCGGCGGTGCCCACCCCGGCGATGGTCCTGGACGCGGGCAGGTGGTGGGTGATGGTCCAGGACGAGCACGGGCCACGCCGGCAGGAGGTGGTTGTGGGGCCCGAGGAGGACGGCTGGACCCTGATCCGGAGCGGGCTCGAGCCGGGGCAGCGGGTGGTCGTCAAGGACGCCTACCTCGTCTTTCACCGGACGTTCAGCGAGCACTACCGGCCCCCGGACTGATCGCGTGGCCCCGCCCGTCGTCTCCAGGCTCCTCGAACGGCCGGCGCTCTGGCTGCTGGTGCTGGGCACCGTCGTGGCCTACGGCGTGTGGGCGCTGGTGCAGATTCCGGTCGAGGTTCTGCCGCAGTTCAGCTACCCCCAGATCATGGTCATCGCCCACCTGCCGGGGGCAACCGCGGAGGAGGTCGAGACGCTGGTGGCTCGTCCGCTGGAGGGGCAGCTGCTGGGCCTCCAGAACCTGGTGACGGTGCGCTCGGTGATGGGGCAGGGCAGCCTCGAGGTGGATCTCCGCTTTGCCGGCACCAGCCGCGCCGAGCTCGACCTCCAGGCGGTGTACGGCGCCATCGGCCGGGCCGCTTCACAGCTTCCTCCCGGTATCGATCCCTACGCCGAGATCATGGGCAATGCCGTGAACGAGGTGGCCGACTACTGTGCCGTCGTGCCGTCGGGTGTGGCGCTGGTGGACGTCCAACAGGCGATCCGCACCCGGGTGCTGCCGGCGCTGCGGGCAGTGGAGGGCGTGCAGCGGGTGGAGGTCTTCGGCAGCGGCGACCCGGCACTCTGGGTCCAGCCGGACCTCGGCGCCCTGCACCGCTACGACGTGTCCTTGAGCGACGTCGCCGACACCCTGACGAACCAGCTGGTCCTCGGTCCTGCCGGCTATCTCCGGCTTGGTCATCAGGACGTTCCCGTGGACGTGCGGCACCTGCCGACCGCTCCCAGCGACCTCACGCGGCTGCCGGTGTCAGGTGGTGGCGAGGCGGTGCCCCTGGGCGACCTCGCCACCATCCGGCGCGGGGCGCTGCCGGTCCACTCGGTCGCCCTGCTCGACGGCGAGCCCACCGTCGCGCTGGTGGTGATGAAGCAGCCCGGGGCCTCCACCATCCCGGTGACCGACGCGGTGGACCGCACCCTGCGTGAGCTCGGCGACCAGCTTCCCCCCGGCGTGACGTGGCAGCAGATCTACAACCAGGGCCACATCGTCCGCCTGATCCGCGACGACCTCGGCCGCAACCTGCTGGTGGGCGGCGTGCTGGCCATCCTGGTGCTGTTCTGGATCCTCGGCCTGCATCGGGGAGTCTGGGTCCTCGCCCTGAGCATTCCCGTGTCGCTGCTCATCGGCATCGCGGGCCTCCACCTCGCTGGTCAGAGCCTCAACCTGCTCACTCTGGGCGCCCTTTCGGTGGCGGTGGGGCTCCTGGCGGATGACGGCATCATCGTGCTGGAGAGCATCTTTCACCGCCTGGAGCAGGGCGACGACGTCCGCGATGGGGTCTGGCGTGGGCTCGCCGACATCGCCGCACCCGACGTCACCGGCACCCTCACGACAGTGTCGGTGTACCTGCCGCTGCTCCTGGTAGGCGGTCTCGCCGCGCTCCTCTTCGTGCCTTTCGCCCTGGCCATGAGCCTGTCGCTGCTCGCCTCGCTGGCCATCTCGCTGACCCTGGTGCCACTCCTGATGGTGACGTTGCGCTCCGCACCCCGGCCGCGCGCCGGCTCGGGCGTCCGTTTTCTTGCCTGGCTGCAACGCGGCAACGAGCATCTCCTCGGTCTCAGCATGCGCCATCCGCGGCGCGCGCTGGCGGCCAGTGTGGTGCTGCTGGTGGCAAGCGGCGCGCTGGTGGCAACGGTGCCGATGGACTTCCTGCCGCTGCCCAACGAGGGGGTGTTGCTGGACAGCTTCACCCTGGCTCCGGGCAGCGCCCTGTCGGAGGCGGAGGGCGTCGTGCGTGGCATCACGCGGCGGCTGCAAGACGACCCCGCCGTAGCCCACACCTTCGCCCGCATCGGCTCGGCGAGTGAGACCTCCTACACCGAGCCCAGCTTCGCCGGCGAGCTCATGGTGAAGCTGGCTCCATCGGTGTCGGCCGCGAGCCTCGATCGCGTTTCCGCCCACCTCCTGGACCTGGCGCGCACCGACGGCGTGCAGCAGAGCGTCAACACGCCCACCCTCGAGCGGGTGGGGGAGAGCCTCTCAGGGCTGCCACAGCCCTTCGTGGTGCAGGTGTACGGCAGCCGGATCGAGACCCTCCGGGAGGTCTCCGACCGGGCAGTGGAGCGCCTGCGGTCGGTGCCGGCCCTCACCGACATCTTCAACAACGACGCCTACCCGGTGACCCAGCTGCGCGTCACCCTCGACGCCGACGCCATGGCGCTGCGGGAGATCGCGCCGGCCGAGCTGTACCGTCAGCTCGAGCTCCTGCTCCAGGGCAAGGTGCTGGCACGGGTGCCCGAGGGTCAGTCATCGGTCGACCTCTACCTGCGGCTGGCCGGAGTACCGCAGCTGGGCGTCGAGGGAATCCGCCGTCTGCTGGTGCGAACCGGGAGCGGGTGGACGCCCCTCGACCAGCTCGCCGGCGTCGAGCTGGTGGTGGGGCCCAACCAGATCCGGCACCTCGACGGCACACGGGCGGTGGACATCCTCGCGACTCCGCGCGGTTCCCTGGGCGGCGCCATCTCCGCGGCCCGCAAGGCGCTCGCCGACGTCGCGCTCCCGTCCGGCTACCGGGTCAGCTTCGGCGGGCTCTACCCGACCCTGGAGCACCTTGCGCTGATGCTGGCACTCGCCATGGTCGGCGCCTTCTTCCTGCTCGTGGGCATCCTCGCGTTGCACTTCGAGGGGCTGCGTGTGCCGGGGATCCTCCTCCTGGACATGCCGCTCGCCCTCACCGGCGGGGCGCTGGCCCTGGCCGCCAGCGGCGTGGGGCTCAACGCCACCGGCCTGGTGGGCTTCCTCACTGTCGTCGGCGTGAGCCTCAACCACGACATCGTGCTGCTCCACCGGGCGCGCCACAACGAGGCCGCCGGGATGGTGCCGGAGGCGGCGGTGCGCGAGGCGGTTCACGTGCGCTTCCGGCCAATCCTCCTCACCACCCTCGTGGCGGTGCTGGGGATGCTGCCCACCGCCCTGGGCTGGGGCCTCGGCGCCGAGCCCGAGCAGGGCCTCGCCATCGTCGTGCTCGGCGGGGTGATCTGGAGCTCCCTGCTGAGCACCAACCTGATCCCGGCCCTCTACCTGCGCTGGCATGGGGGCGTAAAGAGTCAAGAGTAGAGAGTGAAGAGGATCCTCACGGGCTTGGGGAGAGGGGAATCGCGGGTGTCGGCTGATGGCCCGGGGCGTGGTGCCGGTGAAGGGTCGTCGCCAGTTCTTCCCCCGCCGATGCCGAGACAGTCATGAGACAGGTGTTTGCCTGCTTCTGCTATCGGCAACGGTTGTCGAAGGGCAGGGGATGGCTGCTTCTTGGTAGCCTCGAGGTGCGATAGCCCGGGGAGACGCGCGCCTTCAGTCGATGCGTGTTCGGGGGGAGGCAGCCGCCCCCAGGTCCCGTTGCCGCCATCACCCGCGAGACTGGGGGCACGGGCTCTCACCGAGCCCCCACCGCCCGCAGCTCTGGCGCGAGCCCGGGAGCTCGTGCATAATCGCGGCCGGCTCAAGCGCGCAAGCGAGAATGAAACCTTGTCGCACATGAGTCATGGCAGGGTCATCGCAGTGGAGGGCGCCGTGTTGAAGAGAATCTTGGTGGGTGTCTGTATGTGCGTGGCTGGTGTTGGCGCCGGTGCGGCCGGGTCCGTCGACGAAGCCGTGGGGTCGCTGCGCGCGGCGGCTTCGGGTCCGGTGAATGTGACCTACTCGCCGGTGACCGGTGCGGTCACGTTCTTGAGCGTCCGGCCCGGGAGCGAGCTGAGGGTGAGCCGGGCGTCCTCGGCCAGTGCCGAGGATCGGGCACGCGCCTTCGTCGCCGACTACGGCCGGGCGTTCGGGCTCCCTCCCGTACCGGAGCTTCGTACCGAGCGCACCGAGCGAGATGCGCTGGGTGTGGAGCACGTGCGGTTCCGCCAGCTCCACAACGGTGTGCCGGTCACCGGCGGCGAGCTCATCGTGCACCTTCGGGGGGACGCGGTGGTGGCGGCCAACGGCAAGCTGGTGCCGGACCTGGAGGGCATCGGTACCGAGCCGGTGATCGCCGCCGGCACCGCCGGCGACCTGGTTGCCGAAGTCCTGCGGAAGCACCTCGGCGTCACCGACGCCGTGCTCGGTGAGCCGCGCCTGGAGCTGTTCAACCGCGGGCTGCTGGAGGGTCGGCACACGCCGACCCGTCTTGCCTGGTTCGTCGAGGCCCGGCGGCTCGACCTGCGCGAGTACGTCTGGATCGATGCGGTGACGGGCCAGGTGCTGCTGCAGTTCAGCCAGCTCGCCGACGCCAAGTACCGCTCGGTGTACACGGCCAACAGCGGAGCAACCCTGCCGGGGACGCTCCTCTACACCGAGGGCGGAGGGCCCGCCGGAGACGCGGACGCCGACAGCGCCTACGAGTTCGCCGGCATCACCTACGACTACTACTTGAGCCAGCACGGCCGCGACAGCTACGACGACGGCGGCGGCGAGCTGCGTTCGACCGTCCACTACTGCCCGAGTGTACTGAGCTGTCCCTACGCCAATGCGTTCTGGAACGGCAGCCAGATGGTGTACGGCGACACCTATGCGTCGGCGGACGACGTGGTCGCGCATGAGCTGACGCACGCCGTCACCGAGCGCACCGCCGGGCTCTTCTACTACATGCAGTCGGGGGCCATGAACGAGTCGTTCTCGGACATCTTCGGTGAGACCGTGGACCTCAGCGACGGTGTGGGCTCGGACGGCGCTGGAGTGCGCTGGGAGATGGGGGAGGACCTGCCCATCGGCGCCATCCGCGACATGATGACGCCGACCGTTTTCGGCGACCCAGGCAAGGTCAGCGACGCGTACTACAAGTGCTACAGCGACGGGACCGACTCGGGCGGAGTCCACAGCAACAGCGGGGTTCCCAACCACGCGTACGCCCTCATGGTGGACGGCGGCAGCTATAACGGGTACACCGTGACCGGCATCGGCCTGACCAAGGCCGCCAAGATCCAGTACCGTGCGCTCACCCGGTACCTGGTGTCCGCGTCGGACTTTCAGGACGATGCCGACGCGCTCTACCGTTCGTGTATGGACCTCGTGGGCAGCGCCGGGATCACCGGTGCCGACTGCACCCAGGTGGAGAACGCGCTGGCGGCGGTGGAGATGTCCCTCACCCCGAGCTGTGTTCCGACCCAGGTCGCCGTCCCCGACCTGTGCCCGGCCGGGCAGGCTCCGGTGGACTGGGCGCTTGTGGACTTCGAGACGCCCTTCGGCTTCACCCCTTGTCCTGCTGACGACGCTTCGAGTGACTGGTGCGACAACTCGAGTGGGAGCGTGCTGGGGCAGTTCGCCACGAGCGGGACACACAGTCTGTGGGGCTACGACTGGGGTACGACGGCCGACCGCTGGGCCACGATCAGCTGGGGTGGGGCGCTGCCGGCGAATGCCAGGCTGCAGTTCAATCACTCGTTCGGCTTCGAGGACGACCTCACCCACGCGTACGACGGCGGGGTGGTGGAGTACAGCACCGACGGCGGCTCGAACTGGAGCGAGGCCAGCTCGCTGTTCTCCTCGGGTGCGAGCTACAACGGCACGATCTCCACCTGCTGCGGCAATCCCCTCGGGGGTCGTAGCGCCTTCGTCAGGGACAGCTGGGGGTACACCGCGACGCAGTTGGACCTCGCCTCGCTCGCCGGCCAGACCTTCGCCATCCGCTTCCGCATCGGAACTGATCGGGGAGCGGACGACTACGGCTGGTTCGTGGACGACGTGCGGGTCTACCAGTGCGCCGAGGACCCGCTGATCTTCAGCGACGGCTTCGAGACCGGCACCATGGGCGCCTGGAGCGTTGTGGCGCCATGATGGGGGCGAGCGAGCCGCGACGCGGCGGGATAGGGGTGGCGCTCCCTCCTCCCGCTCGAGCGGCTTCGGAAGAGCCGGGGTAGGCGGGCGGCCTCCACTCGCCCGCCCCGGTCACCCACCCGGACCCGTCGGCAGGCCACGACCGGTGGCCGCGGCCGGCGCGAGCTCGCTGCTCGTCACTCCTCACTCTCAGACGCTCCGGATGTCGCCTGCGGTTCACCGGTGGTCGCCGGGCCGTGCGCCGAGACCTCCGAGGGGACCCGGGTGACGGGCAGCACCACCGTGAAGGTGGCGCCCTCACCGGGGGTGCTGGCCACGCGGATGTAGCCGCCGAGCTTGCGCACGATCCCCTGTGACACGCTGAGCCCGAGGCCGGTGCCGTGGCCCTTGGGCTTGGTGGTGAAGAAGGGGTCGAAGAGCTGCGGGAGGACGTGGTCGGGAATGCCGGGTCCGGTGTCGTGGACGTCGGCGGCGAGGTAGCCTTCGTCCCGGTCCGGGCGCAGCGCGATGCTGATGCGGCCCCGCTCCGGGAGCACGTCGAGGGCGTTGATGATGAGGTTGACGAAGACCTGGGTGAGCATCTGCCGGTCGCCGTGCACCGGGGGCAGGTTCGGTGGGACCGTGACCTCCAGGTGTGCCTTGACCATGCGCACCTGGTTGGCCACCAGCTGCACCGCGTCCTCCACGATCCGCCCGAGGTCGAGAGGCTCCATGCGGGTCTCGCTCTCCCGGGCGAAGTCCAGCAGGTTGCGCACGATGCGCTGCGAGCGTTCGGTCTCGGAGATGACGTCGCGGATCATCTCCAGTTTCTCGTCGTCATCGAGGCGCGCGAAGTCCTCCTCCACCATGGCCGCGGTGAGCATGACGTTGTTGAGGGGGTTGTTGAGCTCGTGCGCCACCCCGGCCACCAGGGTGCCGATGGCGCGCAGCTTGTGCGACTCCACCAGGATGCGCTGGCGGTAGTCGAGCTCGCGCACCATGCGGTTGAGGGCGAGGGCGAGCTGGGAGAACTCGTCGCGGTACTTGCGCACCGGCAGGATGGGAGTGAAGTCGCCGGCGCCGATGCGCTCCGTGTACTCGGTGAACCGCCGCAACGCGCTCATCATCTGCCGCGCCAGGAAGACGCCGATGAACACCATGAGGGTGAGCACGGCGGCGAGGAAGACGAACGGCATGCGGCGTGCGAGGGTGAGCATGCGGTGCACCGCCTCCCGCTCCTTGGCACGGAACTCATGGGCCAGCTGCAGCATCTGTCCGCCGCTGCGGCGCAGCTCCGCCTCCACGCCCTTCTTGACTGCTTCGTCGCGCACGCTGCCGAGCTGCTCGAGCTCGGCGCGGTACTCCACCACCAGCCGCCGCATGGCGGTGAGAGCCTCGACGCCCACCACCTTGCGGACGCGGGGCCGGCCCTCCTCCAGGAGCACCACCGCGTTGTCGAGGTGGGCGATGGCGTCGTCCAGGTCGGTGCCATAGAGGAGGAAGTTCTTCTCATGGCGCCGGGCCTCCTGGACCTCGCTCGAGTAGCTGTCCGCCACCTCCAGGAAGTGGATCTTGTCCTCCACGTCCGAGAGCACGTACATGGACCACAGGGTGACGCCGAGGCACAGCGAGAAAATGAGTCCGAAGGCGATGGCGAAGCGGGTGCGGATACTGACGGTGGGGCGCTGGAGGAGGGCGTCGTCGGCGGTGTCGGCAGTCGGCTCCGAGCGGTTCGCCCAGCCCATCGCCTCCTCGGAGATGAGGACCTCGGCCAGCGATGGTCTGGCGCCGCGCTCGGAATGTGGCGCCGCGTCGTCAGACGGCCCCGCCATCTCGTCGTCCACGGCTACCTGGGGGCGGGCTGGGCGGCGAGGGAGCGCGCGGCCTTGGCGATCACCGCGCGCAGGTCGTCGGGCTTGAACGGCTTGGCGATGAAGTCGAAGGCCCCCTTGGCAAGGGCCTCGCGGGCGAGCTCGACGGTGGCGTAGCCGGTGATGATGATGACCCGGGTCCGCGCCGACATGGCCTGGACCGCCTCGAGCACCTGGATCCCGTCCACGTCGTCCATGCGCACGTCGGTGACGACGATGTCGAAGGCATGCTCGCGGAGGCGGGCCAGGGCGGAGCGGCCGTCCTCGAACACCTCGACGAGGTAGCCCTGCTTCTCCAGTGCGGGCTTCAGACGCTTGCCGACGATGGGCTCGTCGTCGAGCACCAGCACGCTCAATGAGCTCTCCATGGCTTCCCTCCCCGTGACCGCGGCCGCAGGTGGCCTCGGCGAGGCAGCACCTCGGGCACGGTCCTCACGCGGTTGCCCGCTTCACAGGCCCGACAGCGAGGCTCGCGCGGATCTTGCGGCGCTCACCGTAGGCGCGGAACACGAAGAACAGGATGACGGCGCAGCCGGAAAGGCCGCTGGCGTAGAGCAGCACCTTGCTCGCCAGGTTGAAGATCGCGTCGTATGATGGGGCGTAGCTGATCATGCCCAGCTCGCGCATGTACACCGGCATGGCGAGGGCCCGCGAGATCACGCAGAGCAGGATGATCATCGCTGTCGCCATCCGGATCACCACCTCCTTGACCACCTTGGTACCGAAGGCGCCGATGTGGATCCCAAGCAGCGAGCCGATGAACAGGAGCATGGTGAGGCGCAGGTCGACCATCCCCTCGAGGGCGTAGTTGATCGCCCCGAAGGCGCCCATGAACACCGCCAGGAAGAGCTCGCTGCCGGCGGCGACCTGGGCCGACACGCCGAACACGTAGATCATCGCCGGTACGCCGATGAAGCCGCCGACCCCGATGGTGCCGGCCAGGTAGCCGGTGGCGAGGCCGCAGACCAGGACCACCCACAGCGACACCCGGACGTCGGCCACCGGGAAGGTGATCATGGGGTGCAGGCGGAAGCGGTTGAGAAAGTCGACGATGCGGCGCGAGGGGCCGAGATCCTCCTCCGACCGCGAGCGGAGGATGTCGCGGAGCATGGAGACGGACACGACGGCGAGCACGGCCACGAAGATGATGCTGATGTAGAGGTCGGCGGCGGCGCCGTGGCTGGCGGCGTGGCTGTCGCCGCTGGAGGAGAACATCAGCTTCATCACCCAGACGGCCAGGCGGATGCCCACCATGGCGGTGAAAAGCATGAACACGGCGAGCTTCTTGTCCACGTGCCCCATCTGACCGTGTCGGCGGGAGCCCACCAGGGCCTTGCCGAACTTGTGGGTGATGTTGCTGCCCACCGCGATAGGACCGAGGACTCCGAGGTTCATCATCCCCGGGGTCATGAAGAAGGCGCCGCCGCTGCCGATGAAGCCGCTGAGCACGCCGCCGATGAAGCCGAGCATGACGACCTGGGCCGCGGTGGACCAGGTGAGGTGGGTGAACACTCCCAGGATGGTCTCCGGTTGCATCACGTGCTCTCCTTCACTCGAAGCGGAAGAGGCGCAGGAGGTGGTGGGCGGCGGTCCCCCACAGGAAGGCCACGATGGGAGCGGTCACCGCCACCGCAGCCACCGCCAGGGTCCGCTCGAGCGTGCCCTCGGCGCGCAGGAACGCCAGCACTTCCTCCTGGTGGGTGAAGACGAGGCCGTAGAGGACGGCGACGAGGGCGAGATAGCCCACCAGTTGGAGCCACTGCTTGGCGCCGAAGAGGTACTGGGTCTTGAGCTCCTCGGCGCCGATCACCGGAGCCCGCAGCTTTTCCCCGAGGCGGCCGGCGAGGTCGCGGGTGAGCCGTTTGCGCACCGCTGCACCCTTCTCGAGGAAGATGTTGTCGACCACCACCAGGCTCACGTTGGCGACGTTGCAGACGTTGCCGATGAGCGACTGCTGACCGCCGCAGATGGTGCACTGGGCGCCGGCGCGGCCCGCCTGGATGAGACGGTGGAGGGTGTCCCGCACTCCGCCGTCGTCACCGCTCTCGGGCGCCGGTGTGTCCTCGAGGATGCCGCCGTCGGTGGCCGACAGGTCGAGGGAGTGCTCCGTCGCTTTGGCGTCACCGTCGGCCCGGGGCTCGGCTCCCTCGGGCAGCAGGCGGACCAGGTCCACCGCCGCGTCCCAGCGCTGGGCGACATCGAGCACGTTCACCAGGGTCTCGGAGGAGGGGTCGAAGCGTTCCTGCACCCAGAGGATGGTGGAGGCTGCCACGGTTCGGCGCAGCTGACGCACGCCGTCGATGCCATCCAGGACATCGGGTACAGCGCTGGCCAGGTCCGCCTGGCGGGGCGGGTAGGTGACCGCGACACTGCCGTCCTCGGCCCGCACCTGGGCGTTGAGCTCGCGGGAGCGGGGGTCGTCCGCCAGGGCCAGACGGCAGCGCGAGGCTAGCCGCAGGTCCTGGAGGCGCCGCACGCACACCGGTGTCGGCTTGAACTCGGGCAGCTGGGCGATGGCCACGAGGCCGGTGGCCACGTTTCCCACCGCCAGCTTGGAGCAGTTCACCGTCACGTTGAAGAGGGCCGGGTCGTCGATGTCGAGGTTGTAGAGGGTGCGGATCCAGCGTCGGACGTCGTCGTCAACCTGGTCCACGTACGCCTTGGCCTTGGCGCGGCTGAGGTGCAGGCGCTCCACCACGCCGTCGTAGCGGTCCTCGGCGTCGGTGAGCGCGCGCACGCGGAGCACGTGCTGAACGCCCGGCAGCACCAGGTGGCCGGCGCGACCGTGGTAGACGAGAGGCCCCTCGAGCACCTGCCGGCACAGCTCGGCGGTCACGTACGCCTTGTAGCGCTCGGCCACCAGTGCGAGGCCTTCGCTGAGAGGCCGACGCTTGACCACGGCCTCCTCGAGCTTGCCCACCGGGATACCATGGTGGGTCGCTCCCTCGATGACATCCTCACGACTAAGACAGCGCCATCCCATGCGCTCCGCAAGCCGTTCGGCCAGCTCCTTCCCTCTCCGGTAGCTCCCCCGGGACACGAAGATGGCCTGCATACGCCTTCCTCTCAGCCGGTCGCACCGGCAGGTCTCAGCGTCGAGCGCCCCCGTTCCCACCCACGAACGGATCCGGACACGCCTCGGCCCACTCCGAGGTTGGAAGTCGCGTCGTGGCGATGCAAGAAACCTTCCACGGAGAGATCAAACTAAACAGTTGAAAATAAATGTATTGAAGAAGCTCGACCGAGCAATTGGGGCGTGGACGAAACACCGCCGTTAGCCCCGTGTTACCCGGAAGTGACATCAGACGAAGATGCCGTGCTGATTTCAGGAGGCGCGGGTTTGGCCGTCAACCCGGGCGAGAAGCGGGAGTCGGGGCGGTGCGGTCCCGAGCGCGGAACCGGTCCGCCGCCCGTCGGGCCTGGCGTGACGCTACGCTACGTGGCCCGCGCCCCCAGCCGCCGCGCCTTCGCCGCCGCCTTCGCCACCAAGGCGCCCAGGTCCTCGAGACGGAAGGGCTTGGTGACGAACTGGAAGGCGCCCATGTACTCGGCGTCGCGGGTGGCCTCGATGGAGCCGTAGCCGGTGATGATGATCACCTGGGTCGGCAGCTCCCGGTCGCGCACGTGGGCGAGCACGTCGAGCCCGGTGGGTCCCTTCATCTTGAGATCCGTGACGACCACGTCGAAGGCGGCCTCCCCGAGGCGCGCCACGGCGGCGGCGCTGTCGGTGAAGACCTCCACGGCATGGCCCCCCTTCTCGAGGTGGTTCTTGAGCCGTTCGCAGACGATCTCCTCGTCGTCGAGGACCAGAACCCGTGCGCTGCCGCCCATGCTCGCCTCCTTGCTCGACCTGCCGGCACCCAGAGACGATGGAGGTGCGATCGTGCCGAGCCTGTCTGCCTCCCAGCGTAGACCAGGTTGGCCGTGGAGTCGACGGTCACGCCCCGAACCGGGGATGGGCGAGCCGCCGAGAGGATCGAGAGCGTGCCGTGCTGGGGGTCGTGCTTTCGCCGCTGCCGGCGACGAGCCCCAGAGAGGCCCGGCGCGAAGTGCAGGATTTGCACTCCAGTGACTGCAGATTCTGCACTTTTGGGCCCTACGCCCCTACCTGGAGACTTCAAAAGGTCATGTTCTGCAGTAGTATCGCGAGATTGGCACGGCGCGTGCTCCGTGACCGCGCGGTGGCGCGTCCGACAGGGCGCCGTACCGGAGGGCGACATGAGGAAGTGGCTGATCGTGATCGCGGTGCTGGTGGTGGCTGGAGGGGCCTACGCCTATCGGTCGCTGGCGGGATCCAAGACGGACCTCTCCTACCGTCTCGTGAGCGTGGAGAAGGGCGACGTGGAGGCGGTGGTCTCCGCCACCGGGGCGCTCGAGGCCGTCACCACCGTGGAGGTGGGGACCCAGGTCTCCGGCATGATCTCGAAGCTCATGGTGGACTTCAACGATCACGTCACCAAGGGTCAGGTGATCGCGCAGCTCGACACCACGGTGCTGGACAGCGCGGTGGCCGATGCCGAGGCGACGCTGGAGCGCAACCAGGCCGAGCTGGCGCAGGCAACCCGCGATTTCAACCGCCTCGAGTCGCTCCACCGGCAGGGCATCACCTCGGACCAGGACTTCAACGCCGCGCAGTACAACCTCGATGTCGCCCGCGCGGCGATGAAGTCGGCCAACGCGAGCCTCGACCGGGCGCACCAGAACCTGGCGTACGCCACCATCACGGCGCCGGTCTCTGGCACCGTGGTGGAGCGCGACGTGGACGTGGGCCAGACGGTGGCGGCCAGCTTCTCGTCGCCGCGCCTCTTCCTCATCGCCAACGACCTGTCACACATGCAGATCCTCGCCGCGGTGGACGAGAGCGACATCGGAAGCATCCGCGAGGGTCAGCACGTCCGTTTCACGGTGAAGGCCTACCCGGAGCGGCACTTCACTGGCATGGTCCGCCAGGTGCGGCTGCAGTCCACGACCGACCAGAACGTGGTGAGCTACACCGTGGTGGTCGACGTTCAGAACCCGGATCACGTGCTCCTGCCCGGCATGACGGCGACCGTGGAGTTCCTGGTGGACGAAGCCAAGGGCGTCCTCAAAGTGGCTAACGCGGCCCTGCGCTTCCGCCCCACGGAGGCGATGATCGCCGAGCTGCGGAGTCGACGTCAGGCTGCACGAGCCGGACAGGGCCGGGGCGCCGCCGATGGTGGCGGGCAGCCGGGGCAGCGGGTGGGCGGCATGGATGGTGCCGGCCGGCCCGGCCCGGCCGGAGTCGGCGGGGGTGGCGAGCGTCCGACCCTGCTCTGGTATCTCGACGCCGATGGTCAGCCGGCGGTTGTGCCGGTACGCCCCGGTCTCACCGACGGGCAGTACACCGAGGTGACGGGACCCGGGCTCGAGCCGGGCATGGAGGTCATCGCCGGGGTCTCCCAGGCGACTGCGGCCGCGGCGTCGAGCCCATTTCAGCGGGACGCGCCGCGCCATGGCCCGCGCGGCGGCTTCTGACGGGGGATCGGTGATGGACCAGCATCCCGTCATCCGTACCCAAGGAGTCGTCAAGGTCTACTCGGCGGGCGCCACCCAGGTGCGGGCGTTGCAGGGCATCGACCTCGAGGTTGGTTCCGGTGAGCTGGTCGCGGTCATGGGAGCCTCGGGTCAGCGGCAAGTCCACGCTCATGAACATCCTCGGCTGCCTCGACCGGCCCAGCGAGGGGACCTACGATGCTCGACGGCGTGCGCGTCAACGGGCTGGGCCGCAACGCCCTGGCCGACATCCGCAACCGCAAGATCGGCTTCGTCTTCCAGGGCTTCAACCTGCTGCGCGCGCACCTCGGCGCTGGACAACGTCGAGCTGCCGCTGCTCTACGACCGCGGCGGCCGCAGCCTCGAGACCCGGCGCCTCGCCCTCGAGGCGCTCGAGCGCGTCGGGCTCGCCGACCGCTCCCACCACCAGCCCAACGAGCTCTCCGGCGGCCAGCAGCAGCGCGTGGCCATCGCCCGGGCGCTGGTGACCAAGCCGGCGATCCTGCTCGCCGACGAGCCCACGGGCAACCTCGACACGCGCACCTCGATGGAGGTGCTCGCCCTCTTCCAGGAGCTCAACGAGCAGGGCATCACGGTCATCCTGGTCACCCACGAGCGCGACATCGCGCGCTATGCCAGGCGCGTGGTCGAGCTGCGCGACGGCCGCGTGATCCGTGACGAGGCGGTGGGGTCGCGCGGTGACGCGCGCGCCGACCTCGCCGCACTCGTTGCAGATGCGGAGGCCGTGTGATGCGTGCCTCCAACCTCGTCAAGGTCGCGTGGCAGAGCATCCTCAAGAACAAGATGCGCACGCTGCTCACCATGCTCGGCATCATCATCGGCGTGGCCGCGGTCATCGTCATGGTGGCGGTGGGCCAGGGCGCGCAGGAGCGGATCAAGGAGCAGATCCAGAGCCTCGGCACCAACATGATCGTCCTCACCCCCGGCGCTGCCACCCAGGGGGGCGTCAACCAGGGCGCGCAGAGCTTCAACCGGCTCACCGTGCACGACGTCGACACCCTGCGGCGGGAAAGCACCCTGCTCACCGCGGTGTCGCCGGTGATCATCGCCCCCAGTCAGGTGATCGGCGGCCAGGGGAACTGGCACTCGCACGTCCAGGGCGTCTCCGTCGACTACCAGGTGATCCGCGACTGGCCGGTCTCCTCGGGAGCCTTCTTCAACGAGGCCGACGTGCGCGCCGACCGCAAGGTGGCGGTGATCGGCCAAACCATCGCCGCCAACCTCTTCCCCGATCAGGACCCGGTGGGTCAGGAGCTGCAGATCCGCAACGTCCCCTTCAAGATCATCGGGCTGCTGGCGCCCAAGGGCCAGACCGCCAACGGCAACGACCAGGACGACGTCATCCTCGCCCCCTACACCACGGTGCAGGATCGCCTTGCCGGCCACCAGTTCATTCCCACGATCCTCGCCTCCACCTCCAACCCGGAGGACATCGCCGCCGCCGAGCAGGAGATCACCGCGATCATGCGTGAGGCTCACCACCTTGCCTCGTGGCAGGACAGCGACTTCACGGTGAAGAACCAGAACGAGCTCGCCGAGACCGCCCAGAGCACCACCGAGGTGATGACGCTGCTGCTCGCGGCCATCGCGTCGATCTCACTGCTGGTTGGAGGAATCGGGATCATGAACATCATGCTGGTGTCGGTTACCGAGCGGACCCGCGAGATCGGAATCCGCCTGGCGATCGGCGCGCACGGCGCCGACGTGCTCACCCAGTTCCTGGTGGAGAGCACGGTGATGAGCCTGCTGGGCGGCGCGGTGGGAATCCTCGTCGGGTTCGCCGGGGCTCGGCTGCTCGCTCACTTCACCGGTTGGACCACGGCGGTGTCGCCGCCCACCGTGATCCTCGCCCTCGCATTCTCGGCAAGTGTGGGGATCTTCTTCGGCTTCTACCCGGCCCGGAAGGCGGCGGCGCTCAACCCCATCGACGCGCTGCGGTACGAGTGATGAGAAGCTTTGGCCCGCCGCAGGCCGGCGGCAGCCGTCCGCGCAGGCCCCGCGCGGGTGGCGGACGCCGGGTCGTTCTCCTGGCGGAGCCGAGCCCGTGAGCCGCCCAACCGACCCGACCTTCGGGCTTCTTCGCCACGCCCGTAGGGCCCCGGCGGCGGATTGCGTACTGGGCGGTTCGGACTGGGTGTGAGAGCTCACAGTCCTCAGAATCTGGAGTGTGGATGCAGTCGGCAACTCGGACAGGAGCGGGGCGTGGCGAGCACCTCATGCGGCTCGCCGATGAGGGTCAGGTGTCTGCTTCCGGCGAACCGAGCAGCGACCGCAAACGCTCACTGAGCTGCACCAGGCTGTAGGGCTTCTGCAGAAAGTCGTCGCAGCCCCGCTCAAGGATCCGGGCGACCTCGCCGTCCCGGCTGTAGCCGCTCGACAGTACGATCCGGACTCCGGGCTCGATCGCCCGCAACGCGTCGAAGACCTCCCCGCCGGACATGTCGGGCAGGACAAGGTCGAGCAGCACGACGTCGATCTCCTGGCCGCGCCGCTGCAGCTCCTCGATCGCCTGCCGGCCGCTGGTCGCGACCAACGGAATGTAGCCGAGCGACGCGACCAGTGCCGCTGCGGCTTCGGCGATGGCGGGGTCGTCATCGACCACGAGGACGGTGCCGGCGCCGCGCAACGCGATCGGCGCGGGTCCGCTGGGTGCCTCGGCGGGCTCGTCGCTGGCCGGCAGCAGGACTGTAAAGGTAGAGCCTGCTCCCGGACTCGAGTCGACGTCGAGGTAGCCGCCGTGAGAGGAGACGATGCCGTAGGCCGAGGGCAGCCCCAGGCCCGTGCCGGCGCTGCCCTTGGTGGTGAAGAACGGCTCGAAGATGCGCTCCAGCACCGCCGAGTCCATGCCAACGCCGGTGTCGGAGACCTCGATCTTGATGTAGTGCGGGGTGCGCGGAGGCGTGGACCGTTCGCCCAGCTGCTCAGCAGCGATCCGCCGGGTACGCACGGCCGCATCTCCGCCCTGGGGCATCGCGTCGGCGGCATTGAGCAGGAGGTTGAGCAGCACCTGCTGAAGCTGGGCGCGATCGGCGCGCACCGCCGGCAGGCCCGGCTCGAGCTCGGTACTCAGGCGGAGGTCGCGTCGCGCCAGCGCGACCGTCTCGACGAGCTCGGTCACCAGGGCGTTCACGTCAAGGGGGCGCACCTCATAGCGGCCCGACTGCGCGAAGCCGAGCAGCTGCGCCGTCAGACGCGCACCGTCCTTGACAAGCGCCGAGACGGTGGCAAGCCGCCGCCGATGGGCTTCGGTCAGCCCCGGATCCGAGGCGGCCAGCGAGATGTTGCCCTCGATCCCCATCAGCAGGTTGTTGAAGTTGTGGGCGACGCCGCCGGCAAGCGTCCCGATCGCCTCCATGCGGTGGGCATGGGCGAGCTCCGCCTCGAGCCGGATCCGTTCGCTGATGTCGCGGATGATGCCGCGAAACCCCACCGGCCGGCCGGACCCGTCACGAACCAGGGTCACCGACGTCTCGACCGGTACCGTCGTCTTGTCGCGGCGGAGCAGCTCCCAGCCGAGGTTCTTGGCCGGCTCCCCCGTCTGCCACACCCGGTTGAAGGTCTCGAAGACTCGGCGGGCGTTGTCCGCGTCCATGTAGGCGCGGTTGTTGAGGCCGAGCATCTCCTCGCTCGAGTAGCCGAGCATCGCGAGCAGGGAGGGGTTGCAGGACACCAGGTCGCCGGCACGATCGACCTCGTAGTAGCCGTCGACGATCGTCTCGAGGATCGTGCGGTACCGCTCCTCGCTCTGCCGTGCCGCCTCCTCCGCGCGCGTGCGCTGCTCGAGGATCTCGTCGAGGTCGGCCTTGACCAGCGAGAACGCATCGACCAGGGGCGCCAACGAATGGTCCGCAGGCAGCAGCGGTGGCGCCTCGATCTCGCGCCCGACGCCCCACTCGAGGGCGCCGATGAGGCGCATCAGGGACTCGATGTCCTCCTGTTGGACGGTCACCACGCCGCCCGCAGCCCGGTCGGCGCGGTGCCGGCCGCGACCACCGCGTCCCAACGCCAGAGCCAGCGCGGCGTCGCGGTCGCCGACGCTGCGGACCTCGAACGGGACCAGCGGCCGCGAGATGGTGACCGCCGCCTGGACCAGGCCCCCAGCGCCGTGAAACACCAACAGCCGCAGCTGCCGCATGCGGTGCCAAGAGAGCACCTCCCGGACCCAGCGGCGGCGAGCGTCGAATGACATGCCGCTCATGCCTGCGACCCCGATCACGACGACGAGGCCCGTCGGAGGCGCGTCCATCTCTACGGCGACGCGCTCGTTCATTTTGAAGATCGGCTCGACGTGCTCGGCCTCAAACCGGCCGACCACCTCCGAGTACATCACGTCGCGGGCGACCGCGCTGTAGATCACCGTCAGCCCGGGGAGACGAAGCTCCCACGGGCCACGGGCGCCGCGGCCCGTGACCGCGGCGTCCGCGCCGGCGGGCGACGTCTCCGCGCGGCGATTCCCGAGCAGCTCGACCGCTCGCCGAAGGGCCGTGTCGAGGTCGTCGACGACCTCGACACGCGCATCGATCAGGTGCAGGCTCAACCCGAGCGATATCGCGATCTTCTGCAGCGGCGAGGCGCCGCAGAACACCAGCCCGGCCAGACCGTCGCGGCCCTGCAACGCGTCTGCGTAGTGCCGTCGCGCGTCAAACGAGACGCTCGAAAGTTGAGTAAGATCGGAGATCTGGACATACGGCTGCCCCGGGCCCACCGCGTCGTCGACGATGCGCTGTGCCAGGGCCATGGCTCGAACGACGCCGCGGCCGGTACCGTGTCCCTTCGACTGGCCGACCTGGATGGCGTCGCCAACCAGCCAGAGAGTCGTACTGAAGCCTTCGTCCAGCTCCACGTCCCGCCACTCCGGGCGCGCAGTGATCGGCAGCCCGGTCACTGGGCAGCGCTCGGGCTCGAGCGAACCATGGCTCTGTGGCGGGTCGTGCATAGGCCTGCTTGCTCCGATGACCCCGTAAGATGGTGGCCCTCCTCGAGTATATGCTCACATTTTCAAGGAGTGGGTGGCGACCGACGCCCCGGCCGGACGTGACTCCACAGCGACCGGCGCATCAGCAGCGATCGCCATCGCGTGCGCTCGGCGAGTGGTTGCGGGCACGTAGCCCCCCTGGACCCGGCCAACGGCTACGGGCGGGACGAGGAGACCGCCCGTGTTGCCCGGGTGGTCAAGGTGAGCGCCGCCGACCTGCCGGTGTTCGAGGAGCACGGCGAGAGCGCCGCGGCCGCCGCGACCGCCGTGCTCCGGTGGGGCGGCGTCCTCGCCGCCCTCGACCTCTTCCTGCTGCCGGCCGCGGTCATGGCAGCGCACCGCGACGACGTGAGGCGAGCATGCGGCGCCTACCGGTACGGGCCCCGGCGGTTCTCCTCGTCGCCGCCACCCCGAGGCTTTCGGTCGCATGTTGAGTGACGTCGCACCGGAGCGAGCCCCAGCAGGAGCTCACCGCCGGCGCTCGACTGGCGGTGGGTCGGGATTACCGACAGCCGGGGCCGAACCCAGACGGTCGCTTCTTTACCCGGCAGGAGGGGAACCATCTCTCTCGGGCACCGCCCGTACGGTCTCGACGCGGTTTCTCCCGTTGTCCTTGGCCTTGTACAAGGCATCGTCGACTCGCTTCAGCGTCGTCTCGATGTCCTCCGTCCGCGTGTAGCCGGTCACACCAAAGCTGAGGGTCACCTGACCGACCGTCTCGAACTGAAACTCGGCGACCGACGCGCGCAGCTTCTCCGCCAGGATGCAGGCAGCGTCGACATCCGACTGCGGCAGGAGAACCATGAACTCCTCCCCGCCCCATCTGGCCACCACGTCGAGCGAACGCGTGTTCTCTGTCATCAGCTGGCCGACAGCCCGGAGCACGAGATCACCCACGTCATGGCCGAGGGTATCGTTGACCTGCTTGAAATGGTCGATGTCGCACATGATCAAAGACAGAGGGTTGCCGAACCTCTTCGCTCGCTCCACCTCCTTGGCGAGGATAGTGGAGAACTCGCGTCGATTTTTCAGTCCCGTGAGTGCATCGATGGTGGCAAAGACGAGGATCCTCTCCTCCTCACGCTTGCGTTCGCTGACGTCCCTCGCGATCCCTATGACGACGGTGCCGTCGCTCATATCCACCGGTACCATGCTGAGCTCGGCATCCAGGTAGCCGCCGGACTTCTTTGCCAGGCGCAGCTCAAAGTCCGGCGACGTCTTGCCGGTACAGGCGTTCAGGAAGATCTCCATGGCTCGCGGCAGGTCGTCCGGGTGAACCAGGGGGGCGAAGGGCTTACCGACCCACGCCTCGGGATGCCAACCCGTCAGGGTCTCGAAGGCAGGGCTGAGCGATGTGAACGTACCGTCGCGGCCCAGGAGGTAGGTGACGTCTGCGGACTGCTCGAAGATGACCCTGAACCGGGCCTCGGTCTCGCGGACCTTCTGCTCCAACTGTCTGCGCCGCGTGATGTCGTGCTCGACCCCGAAGTACCCGCGAAGCTCGCCGTCGTCGCCAATGACCGGCGCTCCGCTGGTCTCGAGGATGACTGGATGGCCGTCCTTGTGGATGTTGATCTTCTCGAGGAAGGAAAACGGCAGCTTTGCGCTGGCCAGGTCACTGAAGATCTCGCCTACGCGCGCAGCCTCCTCCGGAGGCATCAGGTCGAAGAGGGTCTTCCCGCACACCTCTTCCGGGCTGTAACCAAGGACGTCGGTGATCTTGCGGCTGACATAGATATAGGTGCCGTTCTCATCGGTCTGCCAGGCCCAGTCGCTGGTCGTCTCGGTGATATTGCGGTAGCGCGCCTCGCTCTCCGTCAGCGCGGCCTCGACCCGCCTCTGCTCGGTGATATCTGTGAGCACGTGCAGAAAGCACAGGGGCCCTCCCTCATCGTCTGGCACCGTGTAGCACAGCAGGGAGAAGTGTCTCTCCCCGGCGCGAACGTCCTCCGGGCTCGGTGTACCGTCCGCCCGCTGCCTCGCAGCCTGGCACCCGGGCAGCGGCCCCGCGCCCAGCGGAAAGACCTCCCAATAAAGCTTGCCCAGGGCGTCCGCCTCGCGCACGCCGGCTGCGCGGCAGTAGGCTGTGTTTGCCAGGATCACGCGGTAGTGCAGGTCGTGGAGAAACACGGGCCCCCCGACCGCGTCGAGAATGTGGCGCCAAGTCTTCGGTCCCATCATGAGACCTGCCGGTGGTGCGGGAGTCCTGCCCCCAGCCGCGTTGCTCATTCGTCTGCTCCCGGCCCCGTCGCCCGTGGAGGACACGACGATCATCTGCGGGCGGTTCCGTGAACGACAATACCTGCCAAGCCGCCACACGCGACGGTCTCACGGCATCAGCGGCTCTGCGTCTTGTTCTCCAAATCTAAGCCTGTCAGAAGGCTAACGCAAGCCGCGATGGCGGCGCCGCTCCAAGGCGGCCCCCGGACTCTCGCCGAGCTGGAGAAGGACGCCATCGCCGGTGCTCACCTCAGGCCGATGCGACGGCCGAGTGGAACCTCCGGAGAGGGTGGGGCGTAACCTCATCGACATGGTCGACGCGGACTCACGGGACGAGCGCTCCCTCGTACGCCGGCTCAAGGCCGGGGACCACTCAGCGCTTGCAGGCATCGTCGACCGCCACGGGGAGGACCTGTTGCGCTACCTCATGTCGATCCTGCACGACCGCGCCGAGGCCGAGGACGCCTTCCAGGACACCTGGGTGCGGGTGATGCGTCGCGCCGCGAGCCTGGACCCCGGGCGGCCGCTGAAGCCGTGGCTGCTGCGCGTCGCCCGCAACCGTGCCTACGATCGTCTGCGCTGGTACCGGCGCTGGCGGCGCCCGGTCTCGGCGACGCCGGACTCCAGGGGGCCCGTGCCGGACTCTCCGGAGCCGCGCGACTTCCGCGAGTCGGTACTGGCGCGTGACGCCGCGGGCTGGCTGCTGGCGGGGCTTGCGCCCCGGCAGCGCGAGGTCGTGTGGCTGCGCTTCTACGCCGAGTGCTCGTACGAGGAGATCGCGGCCGTCTGCGGTGTCCCCGTGGGAACGGTGAAGAGCCGCCTGTCCCGGGCCCTCACCGCCCTGGGCGAGGTCTGGCAGCAGCTCCAGGAGGGTCGAGATGAGTTCATCTGACTGCTTCGTGACTCGCGAGGCGGTGGTGCATGCGGCGATGGAGGATGATGACCTGCCGCAGGAGGTCGACCTCCATCTTGCGGTCTGCGCCGGGTGCCGAGCGTTCACGGTCGGGGTCGGCCTGGCGCCAAGGCTCGTAGCCGGCGGTCCCGCCCTGTCTCCGGAGCTGCGCCACCGTGTGGTGGAGGCGGCGCGGCCGACTCCCGGTCGGTTGGTCACCGCGGCGGCGGCTGTGGCCGGGCTCGTCAACCTCGTGGGCTCGTTGGTGCTGCCCACCGTGGTCTTCGCACGCGGTCTCGCGCTCGTCCTGCCGGCACCGGTGGCGTTGGTCACGGCCGCGGGGCTGTGTCTCTCACTAGGGCTCGCCGCCACTGCCGTCCTCATCGTTGTCGTCGAGAGAGTCGGGCTCCGCCCGGCGTTGGAGGTGTCGCCGTGAAGCACTCTGTCGTCTGGTCAGTGATCGCGCTCTGCGTCGCCGTGGTGCTCATCTTCACAGCCGCCGCGGCAACCGGAGTGATCAAGCTCGCCAACGTCAACACCCTGAGCGTAACGGTGCTCGTGGCACTCGGGACGGTGGTGGCCCTGGGCTTCATCCTGCTGCTGGTGGCTATCGGAGTCTACGTCTATCGCGACGCCAAGGCCCGCGGCATGGAGCCGGTGCTGTGGACAATCGTGGCCGTCCTGATCCCCTACTTCGTCGGGTTCCTGGTCTACCTCATCGTGCGCGAGACTCGCGCCGGCTCCTGCCGGGAGTGCGGGCGCGGCGCGCCTGCGCACGCAGCGTTCTGCCCGCATTGCGGAGCCCCGCTGCGGAGGGGCTGTCCCTCCTGCGGCCGCCCGGTGGGGGCAGGTGCTCTCTACTGTTCCAGCTGCGGAGCGCCGTTGGATGAGGGAGGCGCCGAGAAGCACGACGGATGAGGAGGAGAGCTGGGCTTCGATGAGCGCACCCGCCGGTGGAGGCCGCCACCGGCGACGGGAGGCGATGAGGAGTTGGGGGCTCCCATGGCTCACCAATCGCTGGTACTCTCGGACACGGATCCGACGGGATCGCGGTGATCGCGTGCCGCCCTGGGATCCGGGGGAGCCTGACGATGCGTGACACGACCGAGATCGAAGCGCTCGAGATCGGCTGCGCTGAGGAAAGCCGGCGCGCCCGCCTGATGCTGGAGTGGAAAGTCGTCGACGGCCGGCGCGAGCTGGTGGGCATCCAGTGCGACAACCCGCGCCTCGCGGCGTTGGCGCCCCACGACTGTGAGTGGTCGTGCTGGGAGAAGGTCGCCGCAACCCGCCGCTGAGGACAACGGCGCGCCTCGGTGTCGTGCGTCCGCCGTTGTGCGGGGGTTGGCAGGTCCGCGACCGGCTCGCCCCCGCCGCCCGGGCGGGCCTCGGTGGTGGGTCAGCCACGGCTGACGACGCGATGCGCGGGGCGCCCCCTCAGCGCCGCACCGCCAGGAGCCAGGAGCCGACGCCCGCGAGTACTCCGATGAGCAGGAGCAGGCCCCACCAGCGCAGGACCGGTATTCCGAACTGGGCGGCCTGCAGGGTGGCAGCGGCCGGGCCGGTCACGCCCAGCGACGAGGCGAGGTCGCCGGTGGTGTTGACGTAGTTCCCCGCGTCGGCGACGGTGACGTCCGCCTGGACCGTACAGCTGGTGGCGGCGGCAACCGTGCCACCGGTGTAGCTCACCGTCCCTGAACCAACGTCCGCGGTGAGAGTGCCGCCGGTGCAGGTTGTGGAGGCATTCGACGGGTTGGCCACGACCATGCCGGCGGGCAGGTTGTCGGTGACGTCGAGGCCGGTTACGGCCGCGGGGCCGGCGCTGTTGTCGATGGTGAGCGTGAGGGTCGCGACGCCCCCCACACCCATCACCCCCGGCGCGAAGCTCTTGCTGAGCAGGGGTGGCGGCGCCGCCTGGAGCGTGGCGCTGGCGGGGGGGCTGACGCCCAGCGACGAAGCGAGGTCGCCGGTGGTGTTGAGGTAGGAACCCAGGTCGGCGACGGTGACGTCCGCCTGGACCGTACAGCTGGCGCCGGCGGCGACCGTGCCGCCGCTGTAGCTCATCGTTCCCGAGCCGGCGCTCGCGGTGAGGACGCCGCCGGTGCAGGTGGTCGAGGCGTTGGGCGGGGTCGCCACCACCATCCCGGCCGGCAGGTTGTCGGTGAAGTCGAGACCGGAGGCGGGGACGGTGCTACCGCTGTTGTCAATGGTGAGGGTCAGGGTCGCGGTGCCACCCGGGCCGACCACGTCGGGGTTGAAGCTCTTGCCGAGCACGGGCAGCGGCGCGACCTGGAGCGTGGAGCTGGCAGTACCGCTGGAGCCCAGCGAGGAGGTGAGCGTGCCGCTCGTGTTGACGTAGGTTCCGGGGTCTGCCGCGGTGACGTCCGCCTGGATGATACAGCTGGCGCCGGCCGCCACCGTCCCTCCGCTGTAGCTGACGGTGCCGGTGCCGGCGGCGGCTGTGAGAGTGCCTCCGGTGCAGGTGGTGGAGGCGTTGGGAAGCGAGGCGACCACCACCCCCGCCGGCAGATCGTCGGTGAACGCGAGGTCGGTTGTGGGCGTCGTGCTCCCCGTGTTGTCGATGGTGAAGGTGAGCGTGCTCACGCCGCCAGCGCCGATCAGGCCGGGGTCGAAGACCTTGGCGAAGCTCGGCGGGGGCTCGACCTGGAGCGTGTCGCTGGCCGGGTCGCTCACCTTCAAGCCGGCTGAGGACAGGTCGCTCGTGGTGTTGACGAAGCTCCCGGGCGAGGCCGCCTGGGGGACCTGCACGGTGACGTCGAAGGAGCAGCTGCCGCCCGCGGGGAGGCTGCCGCCGACGAAGGCGATGAGGGACGTGCCGGTGACCTGCGAGCCCGCACCGCACACGTTGATGAGGGGAAGGCCGGTGGCGACGAGTCCCGGGATCATCGCGTTGAGGTCGTCGACGAAGGTGAGATTACTCACGGCGGAGCTGGGATCGAGGTTGACCAGCGAGAACGTCAGCGTCGTGACGCCCCCCGGGGCCGCCGGGCCGGCGAAGGCCTTGGCGAAGCTGACGAAGGCGATGAGGAGCGTGTCGCTGGCCGGCGCGCCGGCGACGCCGACGCCTCCCAGCAAACCTGTCACATTGCTGGTGGTGTTGACGATTGGTGAGCCGAGCGACAGCGCCGCCGGCACCTGCAGGGTGACGTCAAACGTACACGAGCTGGCGGCCGACAGGTTGCCACCGGTGAGCGTGAGCACGCTCGTGCCCGCAATCTGGGACCCGGCGCCGCACACGTCGCTGGCCGGCAGGCCCACCGCGGCGAGGCCGCTGAGAGCCGCGCCCAGGTCGTCGGAGAAGCTGACACCGGTGAGCGCCTCGGTCGGGTGCTGGTTGGTGACGGTGAAGCGCAGCGTCACGGTGCTGCCGGGAGCCACCGGGTCGTTGACGAAGCTCTTGGCGAGGGTGAGCGGGTCGACCACCTCGAAGCTGGCGAGCGCCGGCGGCACCGTCGTCGGGTTGCCATCGACGTCGGCGGTGATCGTGGCGGTGCGGTTGGTGTACAACCCTGCGGCCGCGGCTGCCGGTACGTCGAGGGAAATGCTGAACGTACACGAGGTCGACGGCCCGAGCGACCCGCCGGTGAAGATGAGCACCGTCGAGGCGTTGGAGATCTGGGAGCCCGCACCGCACACGTCGCTCATCGGCAGGCCGGTGGCGGCCAGGCCCGAGAGCACGGTGCCGAGGTCGTCGGTGAAAGCGATGTTGGTGATGCTCGCAGACGGGTCCACGTTCTGGAGGGTGAACTCGAGGGTGACCGTGCCGCCGGCCACCGCCGGGCTGTCGGGGAAGATCTTGCTCACCAGCAGTCCGGCGACGTCGAGGTTGTCGGTGGCGGGGCCTGAGGTGGTGGCCAGCCCGGAGACGGTGGCCGAGAGCGAGCTGGTCGTGTTCATGTAGCTGCCCGGTGCGGCCGCCATTGGAACATGGAGCGTGACGTTGAACGAGCAGGACTCCCCCGGTGACAGGGTGCCACCGGTGAAGGTGAGCAGGGAGGTGCCGGAGATCTGGGAGCCGGCGCCGCAGACGTCGTTGGCCGGCAGGCCCAGGGCAACCAGCCCGGGCAGGGTTGCGTTGAGGTCGTCGGTGAAGGTGATGTCGGTGGCCTCGCCGGGGGACCCCGCGTCGGCTGTGAGGGTGAAGCTGAGCGTCACCGTCCCGCCCGCGGCGACCGGGTCATCGACGAAGGCCTTGGCGAGGCTCGGCGCGGCCACCACGACGAGGTCGTCGGTGGCGGCTGGGCCGGTCACCGGGGTCCCGCCCACGGTGGCCGTGACGGTGCTGGTGGTGTTGGTGTAGGTACCCGACGGGTAGACGGCGGGGATCTGCAGAGTGACGTCGAAGGTACACGAGTCGCCGGCGGCGAGGTTGGCGTTGCTGACGAAGAACGAGGACGTGCCGATGATCGTCGAGCCGGCGCCGCAGAAGCCTGAGGCGGGGAGGGCCGTGGCGACGACGCCGGGCAGGCCCACGCTGAGGTCGTCGAGGAAGGTGATGCCCGTGGCGCTCGAGCCGGAGTCGGTGTTGGTGAGGGTGAACTCCAGGGTGACGGTGCCACCGGGGATCACCGGGTCGTCGGTGAAGGTCTTGGTCAGTACCGGGTAAGCGACGATCCGGAGGTCGTCGCTGGCGGCGGGGAGCTCCGCCGGCGCGCCGCCGAGGTCGGCGCTGACCGTGCTGGTGGTATTCGTGTACGAGCCCCCGGTCGCGCCGGCGGGGACCTGGAGGGTCACGTCGAAGGTGCAGGAGCCTTCCGGCGGGAGAGTGCCTCCGGCGAGCGTGAGCAGGTCGGTGCCAGTGAGGCTCGATCCGGCGCCGCAGACGTCGCTGGCCGGCAGCCCGGTCGCCACCAGCCCGCTCAGCGTGGCATCGAGGTCGTCGGTGAAGGTGATGCCGGTGAGGTTCTGGCTGCGGTCGAAGTTGGTCAGGGTGAAGCGCAGCGTGACCGTGCCGCCCGGCGGCGCCGGGTCGTCGACGAACGCCTTGTTGAGGGCGTTGAGCTCCACGTCGAGAACGGCGCCGGCAAAGCCGCTCGTCCCCAGGTTCGAGGTGAGCGGACTACTGATGTTGCCGTGGCTCCCGGCCGCCAATCCCGCCACGTCCACCGAGATCGAGCAGGTGCCGTTGGCGGCGACGAGTCCGGAGAAGAAGGTGATCGCGGTCGTGCCCGGTACAGCGGTGAGGCTCCCGGCACAGGTGTTGGCGGTGTTGGCAGGATCGGCGACGGCCACGCCTAGCGGGAGCGCATCGGAGAAGGCGAGATTGAAGGCGAGGGACGCGTTCGCCGAGTTGTCGACGGTGAAGGTCAGCGTGCTCGTGCCGTTCAGGCCGATGGTAGCCGGCGCGAAGCTCTTGCTGAACCCTGGCCTGCCGGCGTCCACGATGAGGTCGGCGGTGGCCGTGCCGCTGTTCCCGGCGCTGGAGGTGAGGTCGCCCGAGACGTTGGTGTGGGTCCCCGCCACGCTGGAGGTGACGTTCACGGAGACGACGCAGACCGCGAAGGACGGCAGCGTGCCGCCGGCCAGCGTGACCGTCGAGCCGCCGGCGGGCGCCGAGACGACGCCGGCGCCGCAGGTGGAGAACGCCACAGGCGGCGACGCGATGACGACTCCGGCGGGCAGGGTGTCGGTGAAGGCGAGGTCCGTGACCGGGCTGGGGAAGTCCGAGTTGTCGATCGCAAATGTCAGGGCGCTCTGGCTTCCAGGACCTATAGTGCTTGGGTTGAAAGACTTGGAGAATCCCGGGGCGATCTGCTGTGCCTCGGTGCCGGCGCTCGAGACGATCACGACGACAGCGGTGAGAACGAAGGTGAGCACGGTGGAGCGCGGTGGGAGCCTAGTCATGGGAGCACCATCCCTGCGTCGTGGCCGGGGGCCGTCATGTGAGATCGGGTCGCGCTCAATGATACTTCATCGGATGGTGAAAAGCGAGGGTCGCTGGCGTCGGGGCCCAGGGCGGTCCGCTGTACCCTGCCGCGGGCTGCGCCCTGCGGGGCCGGCACCGGTGGCCGTGAGGGCTGGAGGGAAGAGCCCGCGTGTCGTACCGTGGAGCCTCGCCCTGAAGACGTCGGGACGGGCTCGAGGAGGGGAGGGGATGGCCGTGCTCAAGTCGCTGAGCCCCGCCCGGCTGCGGATGATGGGACGGGCGCTGCGCTCGCGCAACTATCGTCTCTTCTTCTTCGGCCAGGGCGTGTCGTTGGTGGGCACCTGGATGCAGCGCATGGCGCTGCTCTGGCTGGTGGGGTCGCTCTTCTCCGACGAGCGGACCGCCGCGCTGTGGCTGGGGGTGGTGGCCTTCTCGAGCCAGATCCCGGGTCTGGTGCTCACGCCACTGGCCGGGGTCTTCGCCGACCGCTGGAACCGCCACCACACGGTGGTGGGCACCCAGCTCCTCATGATGGTGCAGGCGGTGGTGCTGGCCGCACTGACGCTGAGCGGGCGCCTCACGATCTCGGAGATCGTCCTCCTTTCGCTGTGGCTCGGGGTTGGCAACGCGGTGGACATCCCCACGCGGCAGGCCTTCGTCGTGGAGATGGTGGACTCCCCGGAGGACCTCAACAACGCCATCGCCCTGAACAGCTCCATCGTCAACGCCGGGCGGCTGGTGGGGCCGGCCCTGGGCGGTGTGCTGGTGGCGGCCTTCAACCCGGGTGTCTGCTTCGCGTTGAACGCGTTGAGCTTTCTGGCGGTGATCGTCGCGCTGCTCGCGATGCGCCTGCGGCCGCGCCCACGGCGTACCGGGCAGCAGAGGCCCCTTCGGGACCTGGTGGAGGGGGTGCGCTACGCCCTCGCCTCGCCGCCCATCCGCTCCCTTCTGCTCCTGCTGAGCCTGGTGAGCCTGGCGGGGCTGCCCTACAACTCGCTGCTGCCGGTGTTCGTGAAGCACGTACTGGGCAGCGGCGCGGGCTCCTTCGGCCTGCTCATGGCCGGCGTCGGCATCGGCGCCCTGGCTGGTGCCCTCTACCTGGCCTCACGCTCCACGGTGCGCGGCCTCGGTCGGGTGATCGCCGCAGCGCCGGCGCTGCTCGGTGTCGCGCTCATCGCCTTCGCCCTCTCGCGACGCCTGTGGCTCTCGCTGGTGCTCGCCCCGCTTCTCGGGGTCGGTCAGATGCTCCTCCTGGCCGCCGGCAACATCGTGCTGCAGACGATCGTCGACGACGACAAGCGGGGTCGCGTCATGAGCCTTTATGCCTTCGCCTTCATGGGCATCATGCCGCTGGGAAACCTCCTCGCCGGCGCGGTCGCGAGCCGGGTGGGGGCTCCCCTGACGGTGGCGGTCGGCGGCGGCCTCTGCTTCGCCGGCGCGGTGTTGTTCGCCACCCGGTTGCCGGCGCTACGTGCGGTGGTACGGCCCATCTACGTGCGCAAGGGAATCACCCCCGAGGTGGCCGAAGGTCTGGCTGCGGGAGCCGAGACACCGGCATTGGGCCCCCACCCACCCGACAAAGAGTGAAGAGTAAAGACTGAGAAGCGTTCCCCACGATGCCGTCGTGAGACGCCGACCCGGGGGCAAGCGTGGAGAGGCGCTCCACTCGTGGAGCGCGCCACCTCGTACTCTTCACTCTCTACCGACGAGCGCCTTCGCGTACCCCTACTCGACGTCCATGACCACCGGGGCGTGGTCCGACGGCGTGAGCCCGTCCTGCTTCTTCCGCCACTCGCGGTGGATCTCGGCGGCGCGGGTGCGGGCGAGGACGCTGCGTGTGGCGAGGAGGAAGTCGATGCGCAGGCCGTGCCGCCGGTGGAACGCGCCGCCCCGGTAGTCCCACCACGAGAACTCCTGGCGCTCGGGGTGAAGCTCGCGGAAGATGTCGACCAAACCCCACTCGACGAGCCGGGCCACGCGTTCGCGTTCGGCGTGCGTGTGGAAGATGGAGCCCTCCAGGGCGGTCTCGTTCCAGCTGTCGATGGGGGCGGGGCAGATGTTGAAGTCGCCGCACAGCACCAGTGCATCGGCCGGATCGTGGGCCTCGTTGAGCAGGCGCGTCAGGTCGTCGAGCCACGCCAACTTGCGCTGGAAGTCAGGGTGCTCGAGATGCTTGCCGTTGGGCACGTAGACCGTGGCGAAGGTCAGGCCCGCCACCTTCGCGGTGAGCAGCCTGGCACCCATCTCCTCCTGCCCCGGAAGCCCCCGCCGTACGACCGAAGCCTCTTCGCGGGAGAGCACCGCGACTCCGTTCCATGCCTTCTGGCCGAGCACCGCGGCGTGGTAGCCGAGCTCGGCGAAGGCGTCGTGGGGAAAGTGCTCCTCTTCGAGCTTGAGCTCCTGCAGCCCGACCAGGTCGGGTGCCTCGGCCTCGAGCCAGCGGCGTACGACCTCGAGGCGGGCGCGCAGGCCGTTCACGTTCCAGGTGGCAACCCGCATGCAGGAAGTAAAGCAGGTCGCAACCCGATGCGCCACCCTCCCTCCACGTGAGCGGCCGAGTGGATCTCGGTCTCGGGCATCCGGGCAGGGAAGAGTCGGGGGCCTCGGCGGGTTATGGAAGGTGGACGGAACGAGATCGGATCTCGCCGTTACGAGAGGTCGGCCGACCTTGTCGAGAACCCGGAATCGAGCAACGTACCCGCCATCGCGAGGAGCCGCCGTGTGCTCCCGCGGGCAGAGGCGGGCACCTGAGCGAGCGGCCCGGTAGATGAGTCCTGCAACCATCGCGAACCCACCATGCAGGGCGCTCGGAAGGAGTACGACATGAGAAGGTCACTCGTCCTCATCGCAACCATGGCCCTGGTCACGGCGTTCTGGGCTGCGCCTGCGGCAGCCGAGGGCTACGGCACCATCGACGTCAACGTTCCCTTCCAGTTCGTCGCAGTGAACACCACGCTGCCAGCTGGTCACTACGTGCTTCAGCGCTCCGAGGCCGAGGATCCCGCCGTGTGGACGCTCACCAACGCCAAGGGCAACGTGCACGTCGAGCTCTTCGCCAAGGACGCGCCGGAGCCCGTTCCGGCGCAGCAGACCGAGGTGGTCTTCGACCAGCTCGGCGGTGAGAACTTCCTCTCGCAGATCTGGATCGGGGGGGACGATCCCGGCCGCCAGATCGAGGAAGGTCATGCCGAGGAGCGGCTCCTCGCCGACGGCAGTATGAAGCCCACGCGCAAGGCCGTGCAGGCCAGCACGCGTCACATGGGCATGAGCAAGAGCTCGTAGCGGTATCTCGCGTCGCGGGATGCGGCGCATCAAAGCTGAGCTCAAGGCAAGGCGCTCTCCCTGTCCGCAGGGTGGGCGCCTTGTTGCGTGTGTGCGGGCTGCACAGCGCGGCCGCGATGAACGAGGACGACCGCCGGGGAGGATGCCGCGGCCGGGCCACACCTGCAGGCTGCGGTAGGTCCCGCGCCGCGCACCCGGCGGGCCTTCGTACCCTGGGGGCGTGAGGTGGAATCTCCGGGAGCGAGACGCGTTCTCGTGAGTGGAGGTCAGCAATGCTCAAGAAGGCTTTCGCGTACGTGTTCATCTACGGGGTCGCCGCCGCTGCGCTCGTTCTGGCACTGGCTCCGATGTCGTTCGCTCCGGCTGCCGGCGCGCTCGCGGCGGCGCCGGTGCAGGGAGTCGTGCCGGCGGTCGAGGTCACCGTCGACGGACGCTGTCCGTACCTCGGCGCCGAAGCGGCCGCCGGGAGCTGTCCCTATCTCGCGGCCGCGGCGGCCGCTGGCTGCCCGTGGCCGAGCCGCCGCGTGGGAGCGGCGCAGGACGGCAGGGCGAGCGAGTCCTGTCCGTACCTCCGACGGCAGCACGACGAGCTTGACGTGACGCCTGACGGAGCGGTGCGGGCGGTACTGTCGACCAGCGGCGACGCCGCGGGGGCGGAGCCTCGGTCGCTCTGATCGGAAGCCACAGAGATCGGTTCGGTCCGCGGCGGCCCGCCGGAAAGGTGGGTAACGTGTTGGGCACGAGCGGCCGCCGGCTGTCCACGATACCGCCTGCGAGACGGTGTACCGGAGCCCCAAGGGCAGCAGGATAGCCTCCGGTACGGGCGCCGTCGGCCGGGTGCGGCAGAGGCGCTGGCAGAGCTCGGGGCCGAGGGCCCCGGTTGGGAAGGGATGGCGACGATGGACATTCGGCTCGATGGTAAGCGGACGTTGGTGACGGGAGCCAACTCGGGGATCGGCAGGGCGATTGCCCAGGCGCTGGGCACCGCGGGCGCCAACGTTGCGGTGAACTACGTCGCCCGGCCCGACGACGCCAGAGAAGTGGTGGAGGCCATCGAGGCGTCCGGTACCCACGCCATGGCGGTGGAGGCCGACGTCTCCGATGCCGACGCGGTGGAGGACATGTTCACCCGGGTGGAGACCGCCTGGGGCGGGATCGACATCCTGGTGAATAACGCGGGAATCGACGGCGCCCGCGCCCTCGCCTGGGAGGCGAAGCTCAGCGACTGGCGGAAGGTGATCGACGTGAACCTGGTGGGCGCCTTCCTGTGTTGCCGGCGCGCCCTGGGTCCGATGGTGAGCCGCGGCAGCGGCGTGATCCTCAACATGACCTCGGTGCACGAGGTGATTCCCTGGGAGGGTTACAGCGCCTACACCACCGCCAAGGCCGGCCTGTCGATGCTCACCAAGACGCTCGCCCAGGAAGCGGCTCCGCACGGCATCCGTGTCCTGGCGCTCGCTCCGGGCGCGATCAAGACGCCGATCAACAGGAACGTGTGGGGCGATGATGCGAGCCTGGCCGACCTGCTCACCAAGATCCCCCAGGCGCGCATGGGCGAAGTGGACGAGATCGCTCGGATGGCCCTGGTGCTGTGCTCGGAGGCGGCCTCCTACGTCACCGGTACGACCGTGTTCGTGGACGGCGGAATGACGCTCTACCCCAGCTTCCAGCACGGTGGGTGAAGTACGTGCAACGCCGCGCCAACGGGCGGGCGTTCCGCCATGGCGACGACCACCGGTTGGCGCAAAGGCGCTCGCTCAGTGGCGGTTGTCAGTGCCGTTGCGTCTGAGGATGACTCGGGCGTCCACCAGGCTGACGCCGTCGGGGCGCACGATGACCGGGTTGAGGTCCATCTCCTGGATCTCGGGGTAGGTCTCCACCACCTCCGAGACGGTGAGCAGGAGCTCCACCAGGGCCTCGCGGTCGGCGGCTGCCTCGCCGCGGAAGCCGGCCAGCAGCGGTGCCGAGCGGATCTCGGAGATCATGCTGCGCGCCGCCCGCCGCGAGATGGGCAGCACTCGGAAGACCACGTCGCGCAGGACCTCCACCAGGATGCCGCCGATGCCGAACATGATCACCGGGCCGAACTGCGGGTCGATCTTGGTGCCGACGATGACCTCGGTGCCGCGCTTCGCCATCGGTGAAATCACGCAGCCGCGGATGTCCGCGTCCGGCTTGTGGCGCCGGGCGGCCTCAACCACCGAGTCGAACGCGTCGCGTACCGCGTTGGCTCCCTCGAGCCCCAGGCGTACGCCGCCGACGTCGCTCTTGTGCAGGATGTCGGGGGAGGAGATCTTGAGCGCCACCGGGCGGCCGGCCGTCGCCGCCGCGGCCACCGCCTCGTCGGCGGTGCGGGCGAGCCTCTCCGGCAGCACGGGCGCGCCGTGCAGGCCGAGCAGCTGCTTGGCCTCGTGCTCCAGCAGCGAGCGCCGGCCCTGAGCCAGGGCTCCGGCGATTAGCTCGCGCCCCTCCGGCTTGGCCTTGGCTCGCCAGTCGAGCATGAACGTGGTGCGGTGGGCGTGGGTGGCCTTGAACTGGCCGTAGTGGGAGAGCACGGCCATACAGGTACAGGCAATGTCCACCGACTCGTAGACCGGCACCCGGTAGTAGCGCAGCAGCTCCAACGAGTGTGAGTGTGCGAAGTTATAGAGGCTCTGCACGATGATGGGCTTGCCGGTATCGCGAACGAGCTTGCCAAGGCGATGGGCCGCGTCCTCCTCGATGAAGCGCAGGCGGTCGGCGAAGCGAATGCCGTAGCCGCCGAAGAGGCCGACCATGAGGAGGCCTCCGACGCCCGGGTCGTCGAGGAGGATGCGCGCGCAGTCGGCGAACACCCCGGGGTCGGCGTCGGTGCTGCCGGCCACGTCCACCGGATTGCGTACCGTGGCGTTGGGCGAGAGGATCGCTGAGAGCCGCTCGCGGGTGGCCCGCTTGAGCTCGGGGATCTCGAGGCCACGGTCGGTGAGGAGGTCGGCGGCGATAGTGGCGTGGCCGCCGCCGTCGGCGAGGATTGCCACGCGCTTGTTGGCCAGCGGTGGCAGGCTGGCGAGGGTCTCGGCAGCCGGGAAGAGCTCGTCGGAGTTCTCGATGGTGATGATGCCGGCGCGGGCGAAGGCGGTGCGCGCCACCTCGGAGATTCCTGCCAGCGCCCCGGTGTGGGAGCCGGCCGAGCGGCTGCCGGTGCGGGAGCGGCCGCCCTTGAGGAGCACGATGGGCTTGACCCGCGTGGTCCGGTAGGCCTGCTGCAGGAAGCGTCGCCCGTCGCGCATTCCCTCCACGTACATGACCACGACCCGCGTACGCGGGTCCTGGGTGAAGAACTCCAAGTACTCGTGGAACTCGATGTCTGCCTCGTTGCCGACCCCCACGTAGTACGAGAAGCCGTGGTGGCTCTTGAGGCCCGCCTCGGTGATTACGTGCAGGGCGACGTTGCCCGATTGCGAGAGCAAAGCCAGGTCGCCTTTGGGCACGTCGCTCAGACCCACCAGGTTGAGCCCATCATGGACGTTGATGAGCCCCGAGGTGTTGGGCCCCACCAGGCGGATGCCGTGCCGGCGGGCGATGTCGACCACCTTCTCCTGCAGGCGGCGCCCCTTGGCGCCGAGCTCGCCGAAACCGCCGCCGATGATCACCGCCCCGGCTACTCCCCGGGCACCGCACGACTCCAGGATCTTCGGGATGGTCTCGGCCGGGGTCGTGATGAGGGCGAGGTCCACTTCCTCGGGGATCGCCTCCACCGTTGGGAAGCAGTCGAGCCCGAGAATGCGCTCCTCGTGCGGGTTGACGGGGAAGACACGGCCATCGTAGCGCGCCTCCTGCAGGGCACGGATCGCCTGGTAGCCGCGCTTGCGCTCATCGCGGGAGGCGCCGACGATGGCGACCGAACGAGCGTTGAGGATGCGGTCGAGACCCATGTCATCGTCCCTTGAACGTGGGAGGGCGGCGCTCGGCGAACGCGCGGACGCCCTCCCGCCAGTCGTCGGTGGCCATGCACTCGAGGATCGCCTCGGTCTCGGCCACCAGTGCAGTGTCGAGGTCCAACTCCGCCGACTCGTTGAGCAGGCGTTTGGCAAGCCGCAGGGAGATCGGGGCCCGCTCGGCGAGCGTGGCGGCAAGGTGGGTTGCGGCGGCGGGCAGCTCGGCCGCGGGCACGCTGGCGAGCGCGAGGCCCATGGCGACGGCGCCGGGCCCGTCGACCACCCGGCCGGTGTAGACCAGCTCGCGGGCGTGGGCGAGCCCCACCAGCCTGGGTAGGTGGAAGGTGGCGCCACCCCCGATGAACGTCCCGAGGCCGATCTCCGGGAAGGCGAGGGTGGCCTCGTCGGCCATGAGCACGAGGTCGCAGCACAGCACCAGCTCGGCGCCGGCGCCGCGGGCCGGTCCGTTCACCGCAGCGATCACCGGTTGCGGGTGGTGGGCCAGGCGCCGTGTGGTCTCGTGGGCGAGCTCGATGTAGATCCGCTGCTGGGACGGGGTCCGGGTCCCGCCGGCGTGTGCCTTGAGGTCGGCGCCGGCGCAGAACGCCTGCTTCACGACCCCGTCGCGTTCGAGGACGGACCCGGTCAGGACCACGGCGCGCACGCTGGGGTCCCGTTCGAGGCGTTCGAGGGCATGCTGGAGCTCCTCGTACATGGCCTCGATGACCGCGTTCATTCGCTCCGGCCGGTTGAGCCGGAGGGTTGCCACCGGGCCGTCGAGGTCGAGGAGGATCGTGGAGTAGGTCATGGGCGCTCCATGAGCGGCGTGGAGGGATCGTCGGCGGCGTGTGCTCCGGGGGCCCCTGGTCCCACCCGGCGCCGCGAGCTCGTCGACGTGATCATGGGGACGTTCCCTTGGCGGCAATACGCCGTCTGAGCGCCTCGAGGCGTTGCTGGAACTCCGGCTGGGCGGCTGACCACACCTGGTGCTCGAGCTCGAAGCGCACCGCTTCGTCGTGGGTCGCCTGCGCGCCTGCTGCGCGCAGCGATGCCTTCATGCGACGGACCAGCTCCGGCGGCGCCGCGGCGGCGCGGGCGGCGAGGGTGCGCGCCGTTTCGAGCAGAGCGTCGTCGTCGACGCACCGCCAGGCAAGACCGTGACGAGCTGCGGCTTCGCCGTCCAGAGGCTCGCCCAGGAGGGCCACGGCGGCGGCCCCCTGGGAGCCGAGAATGCGGTCGAGCATCCACCCGTGGCCGCCGCCGGGGTGGAGGCCCAGCTGGAGGAATCGCGCCTCGAAGTGGGCGGCTCGTCCCGCCAGCCGTACGTCGCAGGCGAGGGCGAGGTTGAGGCCGGCCCCCACGGCGGCGCCGTTGACCGCGGCGATGGTGGGGTAGGGGCAGCTCACCATCGCCAGGAAACCGGCGTAGATCCGCTGCAGCCGCTCCGGGGTGGCGTTCGCAAGATCGTCGAGGTTGGCGCCAGCCGAGAAGGCGGGCGGCGCGCCGGTGAGGACCACCGCACCGGCCGCATCGCCGGTGCGGAGATCGGCGATGGCTTCCACGAGCTGCTCCGACATGGTTACGGACAGGGCGTTGCGACATCCCGGGTCGTCGAGCGTGATGAGCGCAACGCGGTCGACGATTTCGGTATGGACAAGCTGCATGTCCCCTCCCTCGTGCCAACCTGCTGTCAAGTTCTTCATTTTAGACTGCATTACTTGCCGGACTTCTACTGCGACCGGCAGTGCGGCCGGGCCCGGCGGGCCACCAGGAGGCAGCGCACGGGCGGGCCTGCGGCATTCCATGCGGGAGGTACGCACGCCCCGATCTGTTGGCGCTCCGGGATTCCGTGGTCACGGTCCGGCGGCCCGGACGTCCCGACGCGGTGGATCGTCGTCGGCGTGGCTCAGTGGCGCGGTTCGGCGACGAAGCCGAGGTCGCCGCCGACCTCGCGTACGACCCAGTCCCGGTTCTTGGCGCGGAAGCCCGTGCCGATGCGTGGAAAGTCGGGGAAGCGCACGAGAACTCGCTCGTCCCGGCGGCCACGCTGCCGGAGCAGCACGTAAGTGCTGATCGACCCTGCCCCCTCCCGGGGCGGTGTTGATCTGCGGGGGGACGCTTGCATGGCTCCTCCTCGGGATGCGTGGTCAGTGGCACGATGACACGCCACTCACGTTGTAACCCGCGAGAGCCGCGGAAGATTGCAGGCCGGTGATTTCTTCGTGTGAGCGCGATCACGGTCTATCCCCTCTCCGGTGTTGGAGATGCACGCGACGGGCGCGGCGGACGAGCCCCCACGCCGCGGCCAGAACGACGAGCAGCCAGGCCTGCCACAGGTGGGTCACCCAGGCGACATCGAGCCCGCCCATGGAGAGGGTGTTGACGACCTGGACGTCCAACCACAGCATGACGCCGGTTACCACCAAGACCGCCACGCTGCCAGCCGCCACCCAGTACGCCGCCTTGTCCACCAGCGAGATGCGCATGGCCTCGTACTCACGGCCGACGATCCGCTCGGCGAAGGCGCTGACGTCGCGGCGCACCGGGACCATCCCGCGCAGGAAGGCGTGGCCGCGCCGGGTGGCCGACACCCACGCCAGGTGCCAGGCGGCTGCGGCGGTGAGAGTGATGGCGGCGGTGCGGTGCAGCACCCGGCGCATCTCCAGGCCGCCGGGCCAGCCGAACAGCCATCGGACCCAGAACGCGTCGCGATCCACCAGCGCGAAGCCGGAGATCGCGAGCACCAGGAAGCTGGCGACAAGCAAGGTACGGCGGACGATGTCGCTGGTCCTGTGGCGGGGCCCCAGGGGACCCACCCGCAGGCGATCCACAAGCAACCGCACGAGCTCGGCGAGCAGACCCACCAGGAGTAGGCCGAGCAGCACCGCGGTGACCGCTCGGTAGAGCTCCTCCACGGTGCGCGCGGCGGGGGTGCGAAAGCCCTGGCGGCCGCCGATGTCGTGAATCGGCATCGCCGCGAGCTCGGGTGAGATGCCCGAGTGGCACCGGGCACAGGTGCTTTGGACGTTGGCTGGGTTGACCTGCGAGCGGGGATCGCCCGGCGGCAGCACACGGTGGGCGTCGTGGCACGAGTCGCAGGTCGCCGCGCGGTCTTCTCCGGTCATGCTGCGCATGCCGTGGTAGCTGGCGAAGAAAGAGCTCACCACCCCGGGGTCGGGGCCCGAGGCTCCGTCCACCAATACCGAGCGATGGCACGGGGCGCAGGTCTCGCTGGCCACGCGCCGGGGCGACACGGGCGAGTCCGGCGAGTCCGCCGACGTGATGGCGTGCTCGCCGTGGCAGTCGGTGCACACCGGAGCGTGGGTGTCGCCGCGCTGGACTCTCCGGCCATGTGAGCCCTCTTCGTAGGCCCGCGCCTGCTCGACGTGGCAGCGCCCGCACGTCGCCGGGATGTTGAAGAAGAAGATCGGAGAGTCGGGATTGCCAGCGCCGAGGATCACGTGAGGGGAGCCTCGCCTGCCGTGGCAGTCGACACAGGTGGCGCCGGGGGAGGTCCAGCGCTCCGCCTTGCCGTGCACGCTGCGGCGGTAGAGGGTCACGGCGTCGCCGGCGAGACTGTGGGTCTGCACGAGGTCCACGTCGGCGTGGCAGTGGCCGCAGGTGACGTCGAGGTTGGCCGGGCTCGTCCGCGAGCGTGGGTCGCTCGCCGCGAGGATGCCGTGGGTGCCGTGGCAGTCGGCACAGGTGGGTACCCCGCTCCCGCCCGGCGCCGCCAGCCAGCCGTGTCGCGTGTAGCTGGCCGCCTCCGCCCGGTGACAGGTGCGGCAGGGCACGCTCGCCGCCTCCTCGACCAGCCCGGGCGGGTGCGGGACGGTGGCGTGGCCGGGGTGACAGTCCGTGCAGGCGAGACCACGGTGCACCGACGCGGCGAGCAGCGCTGCCGGGGCGATGGACGCCTGATCATCCGCGCCGTGGCAGCGGGAGCAGTCCGCGGCTGCGGCTCGGCCCGGACCAGCGGCGGCAAGCAGCGCCAGCGCGACGATGGCGGGCGCCAGACGCCCTGACCGCGACCGCGATGGGCTGATCACGGGCCGATGGGCACCCGGCCGGTGGAGGCCGGGCCGGCGACCCTCACCACGAGCCCCCGGCGAAGGGGCCGAGGGGTGGAAAGGCTCTCGATGAGTGTCTCCGGAGTGCATCGCCGGATGCGATTATGGCGGGGCCAGAGAGCTTCATCAACTCGTTCAGCAAGTCGTCGTCTGCTCGGTGACACGGTGACGAATCCCCTGTGTCGCCCGATTCCACGCCGCGAACGTGAGTGGCGCGGGCTATCCTGGCACCATGCACCTCGATGCCCTCCCTACCCCCTGTGCCCTCGTCGACCGCCAACGGCTCCTGCGAAACTGCGTGGCGATGCGCGAGCGGGCCGCCCGCCTCGGCGTCCGCCTGCGCCCCCACGTCAAGACTCACAAGTGCGTGGAGGCGGCTCGACTCCAGCTGGGTGAACCCACCGGACCGATCACGGTGTCCACCCTGGCGGAGGCCCGCCATTTCGCCGCGGCCGGCTTCACCGACATCACCTACGCGGTGCCGGTGGCACCCGCCAGGCTCGGGGAAGCGGCCGATCTTATAGCATCTGGGGTCGGGCTGACGCTGCTGGTCGAGAGCGACGCGGCGGCGGTCGCGGTGACCGAGCTCGCGACGGACCGCCGCCTCGAGCTTCCCGTCCTCCTCGAGGTCGACTGCGGTGGCGGGCGCACCGGGGTGAACCCGGAACGCTCGGAGAGTGTCGCACTTGCTCACCAGCTTGCCACGGCGCCCGGGCTGCTGCTGCGCGGCCTGCTGACTCATGCCGGACATGTCTACGGCAGCCGCGACCGAGCTGAGGCGGCGGCCGTTGCGGCTCAGGAGCGCGACGTCACCGTCGCCTTCGCCCGGCGCCTGCGGCGCAAGGGCCTCGCCGTGCCCGAGGTGAGCGTCGGCTCGACGCCGACCGTCTGCGCAGGCACGGATCTCGCCGGCGTCACCGAGGCGCGACCGGGGAACTACGTGTTCTTCGATGCCTTCCAGGCGGCCATCGGCTCCTGCAGCTTCGACGATTGCGCGTTCACGGTGCTTGCCACCGTCATCGCCTGCCACCCGGATCAACGGAGGGTGGTGCTGGATGCCGGCGCCCTGGCCCTCTCCAAGGACGAGGGCCCCCGGCATGTCGACCCCGGGTGCGGCTACGGCGTCGTGGTCGACCTCGATGGGGCGCCCCTGGACGGCCTGCGCCTCGCCGCCCTCACTCAGGAGCACGGCGTGGTGGAGGTGGACACCGCTGCGGCCGCGGCGGCGCTGCCGGTTGGGAGCCGTACCCGGGTGGTCGCCAACCACTCCTGTCTCGCTGCCGCTCTCTTCACCAGCTACTTCGTCGTCGAAGGGGACCGAGTTGTCGACGAGTGGCGCCCGGTGCGGGGTTGGTAAGGGTGCCGACCAGGCTGGGGTAGGGGAGGCCTGTCGAATGACAGGCGTCCCGTTCGGATTCTACCGTGTCATGACTCTGCGAACTGTGCGTCCTGCTTAGTTGTTCGAACGGGGGGGCGTGGTTGGATTCCCGCCGGCGGCGGGAGCCGCGTCCGTGGTGGTCGTGCCCGTTGCAGCGAGGAGAGCTGGGCCAGCGACACCGCGGGCGGTGCCGCAGCGCCGCGGATCGCCGAGCCCGGTGAGAAGACCGGTGTCCGGATCCCGGTAGACAACGTTGACCGCGCCGTCGAGCGCGAAGTCGATGATCGTCGTTGGCAGGGTGACCCGGCGCCCCAAGGGGAAGCCGCGGGCGAGAAACCCGTCGGCGATCGCGCCGGTGATAGGTGGAATTTCCTCGATGCAGATACCCGTCGTGCTGCCCCAACTCCACAGGACACGAGGTGCTGTGACCGCTTCGCTGACGCTGAGTCCTCTGTCGATGACGTTGCTGATCACCGATGCCACGGCCCCGGGGATGCGAGAGCTCGCGGCGGAGCCCAGTACCAGCAGGGGCTTGCCGTCGCGCAGGACGATGGTCGGCGCCATGTCGGTGGGAATGATCGAGCGCGGACGGAGCAAGGTGGAGCTTTCGGGGTCGGATGTCTCGAGGGAGCTGTTGTAGACAAACCCCAAGCCGTCCGTGATCACCTTGTTGCCGTAGAAGCGATTGAGCGTCTGGGTCAGAGAAACAGCATTCCCCCAGCGGTCGACTACCGAGACCTGCACTGTCTGTCCGTCCAAGTCGGGGAAGTCGCGTGCGGGGTTGACGGCCTCGTCGGGTATCGGGCGTCCGAGGGTAATCAGGGCAGCGCGCTCGGCGGCGAAATCCGTGCCGAGGTAGCTGCGGTTCTGGAAACGCTCGGGGATGTTGGGGTCGCTGTTGAGACGGTGGTAGTCCTCGGTGGCGAGACGGAAGCTCTCGGCCTGCACTTGAAGGCGGTCGGCCGAGTCCTCGCGCAGCAGCTCGGGGGGAAACTGCTCGAGAATGTTGAGGGCTTCGATGAGCGCCCCTCCTCCGCCTGGCGGCGGGAATGAGAGGACTTCGTACCCACGGTAGTTGCCGCGCACCGGTCTCCGGATCCGGGCCTTCAGCATGGCGAGGTCACGACGACGGATGTAGCCGCCGCGCCGGATCATGTCGGCCTCGATCTCACTCGCTATCTCGCCCCGGTAGAACTCGTCCGCGCCGGCCTTGGCAATTCGACGGAGGGTCCTGGCCAGATCGGGGCGGACGATTCGCGAACCAACGTCGGGGAGCTCGCGGCCGTCGCGAAGGATGATCCAGCGCAGGAGATCCGTGGCGAGGACGTCGTCCAGGTACTTTCCGGCGGCCGCTCGCTGGAAGGACGTGGTGACGTAGCCGCTCTCGGCGATGGCGATCGCCGGCGCGAGCAGCTCCCTGAGAGGCATGGTGCCGAAGCGGCGGGCTCCGAGGTCGAGCGCCGCCAGGGACGCCGGTACCGCCGCAAGCTGGGGGCCGGCCGTGGCGCCTGCGCGCGCCAGCCGTGCGAGCTCGACGCGGTCGATGTTGCAGGGTACTGGAGTCGAGCCATCGATTGCGGTGGTGCGTCCGTCGGCCATGCGCGCGAGGATGTAGGTCGTGCCGCCCAGCCCGGAGTCGCCGGGATCGGCGACGCCCAGGGCGAGGGCCGTCGCAACGGCTGCGTCCATGGCGTTGCCACCGGCCGCCAGTACCTCGGCGCCGGCGTCGGTTGCCTCGCGTGCCGAGGCAGCGACCATGCCGTTGGCGGAGACCGCGACGTGGGGGACGAGCGCCTGCACGGTGTCGGGGTCGGGCCGGCCGTGCAGGCCGGTGCAGCCGACGGAGGCGACCATGAGCAGGATAGACCAGACGAGGGCGGAACGGTCTCGAGGGAGGGACGACATCCGGGGGATGCTACCACGGGTCCGCCGGGCGCGAGGCTCCCGTAGAATGGTCGGGCTTCCGCGCGGCGGCACGAAGTGTCGGCGGGCGAGAATGATCTCCTCAGGAGGACGCATGCGACGCAACTGGTGGATGGCCGCCGCGGCCCTTGCTCTGGCCCTCTTCGTGCAGCCCGATGCCCAGGGCTGCACCAACTTCCTCATCTCCAAGGGGGCCACGGCGGACGGCTCGACCATCATCACGTACGCTGCCGACTCACACGAGTTCTACGGCGACCTGGTGTATCGCCCCGCTGCCGATCACGCCGAGGGCTCACTGCGTGAGATTGTCGAGTGGGACACCGGCGACATCCTGGGTGAGATCCCCGAGGTCCCGCGGACCTACTCAGTGGTCGGCAACATGAACGAGCACCAGGTGGCAATCGGCGAGACCACCTTCGGCGGTCGTCCCGAGCTGGCGGACCCGCAGGGTCTCATCGACTACGGGAGCCTCATGTTCATCGCCCTCGAGCGGGCGAAGACGGCGCGCGAGGCCATCCGGGTGATGACCGACCTGGTGGCGAGGTACGGCTACCACAGCGAGGGGGAGTCCTTCTCGGTGTCGGATCCCAACGAGGTGTGGATCCTCGAGATGCTCGGCAAGGGGCCCGGCCGCACCGGTGCGGTGTGGGTGGCGCGGCGGGTGCCCGACGGCTTCATCTCGGGGCATGCCAATGCCTCCCGGATTCGCAGGTTCCCCCTGGACGACCCCGAGACCACCCTCTACGCTCCCGACGTCATCTCGTTCGCCAGAGAGCAGGGGTACTTCGACGGTCCGGACGCTAAGTTTAGCTTTGCAGACGCTTACGCTCCCGACGAGTTCGGCGCCCGGCGCTTCTGCGACGCACGGGTGTGGTGCATGTTTCGGCGCGCGGCGCCTTCCGAGGATCTTCCCGCCGACTGGGTGGAGGGTTCGCCCGACGCCGAACCGATCCCGCTGTGGGTCAAGCCCGACCGCAAGCTCACCGTGGCGGACGTGATGGGCTTCATGCGCGATCACTTCGAGGGTACGCCGCTGGACATGACGAAGGACGTCGGCGCCGGACCGCACCTGCTGCCTTACCGCTGGCGTCCCCTCACCTGGGAGGTGGACGGCCAGGAGTACTTCAACGAGCGAGCGACCTCGACCCAGCAGACCGGCTTCTCGTTCGTCGCCCAGGCGCGCTCGTGGCTCCCTGACGCGGTTGGCGGCGTCTTCTGGTTCGGTGTGGACGACACCTACAGCACGGTGTACTTCCCGGCCTACTGTGGGATCACGGCGGTGCCGTACAGCTACGCCCACGGCACCGGGTCGTTCCAACACGTCGATCTCGACGCGGCGTTCTGGGTGTTCAACCAGGTGGCCAACTTCGCCTACCTCCGCTATGACGACATGATCAAGGACGTCCAGGCGGTGCAGCGAGAGCTGGAGGGGAAGTTCCTGGCGGCTCAGCCCGAGGTGGACGCAGCCGCGCTGGCGCTCTACCGGGAGGCGCCGCGGCTGGGGCGTGAGTACCTGACGAAGTACAGCCGTTCAGCCGGCGACGGCGTCGTCGCGCGCTGGAAGGAGCTGTCCAAGTTCCTGCTGTTAAAGTACCTGGACGGCAACGTCAAGGACGAGCACGGCAATGTCACGCATCCGCCGTACCCCGAGGCGTGGTACCGCATGGTTGCGGAGGCCACCGGGGACCGGCTGAAGATGAAGAAGGTGCCTGCCGAGCTGAAGCGGGAGCAGGCGGCGGAGAAGCGGGCTGAGCCGCTCCGCGATGCGGTGCTCAAGCTGTTGGCGGCACGCGGCCTCGAGGTGGACGACACCACGCGGCAGACCGTCGCGAGCTCGAACGACCCGGTGCGGCTGAAGCACTGGCTAATTCGGGCGGCGACGGCGGCGACCGCGGCGGAGGTCGTCGGCAGCGACTGACAATCGAGCCGCAGTCGGGGCGATGATCGTGCCGCAGGGGCACGCCGGCCGCTTCGCGGCCCTCCGGCCACGCACCGGTCGCCTGCTGGATGCAAGCATCCACCGGCGACGAGTGCGCGTCCGGCCGTGGCTCAGCCACGGCGGCGTGCCCCGGCGGCCCGGTGCGCCCGAGGGCATGCTCCGGAAGGATAGAGAGAACCCACTCTCTCTGAAATGTATGGGTCGCGCCGGCGCCGGCCCTCTGGCCGCGCTTCGCTCCGTCGCCTTCGTCGGCATGACCACGAGGTCAATGCCTCCTCGGCTCGGTCGCAAATCGCACCCAGAGAACCGACGGCGGCGCGACTCGTCGGGTCGGCAAAGGCCATGGAAGCGTCTGCCGCCTGCGGCGGCTGGGCCGCGGCTTCGCCGCGTCCCGGGGAGCGGCTCCTGCGGCTTCTGCTACGGCCCGCGATGCGGCGCCCCCTGAGTCGGCTGCGCCGCCCCAGGGAGACCCACCTCGCGCCCCTCGCGACGAAGCCGCCCGCCACTCCCCTTCCGACGCCATGTCCCACCCACCCGCCTCCGCCGCCTGCGGCGACGGCAACCACTGCCTGTCACCCTGAGCGGAGCCACCACCATCAGGCGGTGGCGGATCCGAGGGGTTCCCCGGCCGAAGCCGGCACAAGCCTACAGCCAGGGCCAGGAGCGCGCCGGCCGCTTCGCGGCCTTTCGGCCACTCGGTCGGGCCCCGAGCGCACGCGAGCGTGCGTCGGGTCCCTTCCTCGCGTCCGGCCGTGGCTCAGCCACGGCGGCGTGCCCTGACGCCGTCACCGCCGCGAAGCACAGATCCTCCGGCGGGCGTGCCGTCCTTGACGTCTTCCCTGAAGCGCCATCCCCCCTGCGGCGCGTTGGCGGGAAACGTCAAGGGGGGCTCCCACGGCCTTTGGCGCCCGGAGCAGTGGCCCCAAACAACCAGGCAGGCGACTCGGCGTGTTCGCGAAAGGGGCCATGTTGCCGTTTGGCGGCTTCTGCCGTTGCCCCCTTCGCGAACGCGCCGACGGGCGGCGGCATGGCCGCCGCCCGGGAGCCCCGGGGCGGACGCAACCCTACGTCCCGTACAGGCGGTCGCCGAAGTCGCCGAGGCCGGGGAGGATGTACTTGCGCTCGTTGAGGCCGCGGTCGAGGGCGGCGGTGTAGATCTCCGCGTCGGGGGCGGCGGCGAGCAGATGCTCGACACCCTCAGGGGCGGCCACCACCGACACGAGGCGGACGTTGTGGGCGCCCCGAGCGAGGAGCCCCTCAACGGCCATGGCCGCTGAGCCGCCGGTGGCCAGCATGGGGTCGAGGAGGTACACCCTGGCATTGGCGAGGTCGGCGGGGACCTTCTCGTAGTAGCACCGTGCCTGCGCGGTGCTCTCGTCGCGCTCGAGGCCGAAGTAGCCCACCTGGGTGCCCGCCACCAGGTCGAGGAACGCCTGGAGCATGCCGAGACCGGCGCGCAGCACGGGCACCGCCACTACCCGGGCGGCGAGTCGTTGCACCTCGGCACTCTCCAAGGGGGTGCTCACGGTACCCGACACGGTGGGCAGGTCCCGGGTCGCCTCGGCGACGAGGAAGACCGACACTCGATAGGAGAGCTGGCGGAACTCGTCCGACGACGTATTGCGGTCGCGCAAGGCGGCCATGATGTCGTGCAGCAGCGGGTGGTCGACGACGTGCAGGCTCATGGGCGAGCACGCTAGCACGAGCGCCGGGGTACGCGCCAACCCGCGCCGCCGGGATGGCGACCGAGCTACAGTGGTGGAGGTCAGAAGCTCGATGCCATGGGAGGAAGCTGATGGACGAGGTCTACCGGCGGCTGGCGGCGAAGCTCGACGGTCTCCCGAACGGCTACCCAGCCACCGAGACCGGTGTGGAGCTGCGTATCCTGGAGCGGATCTTCCGCCCCGAGGATGCAGCCCTCGCATTGCGCCTGAAGCCTATCCCCGAGCCGCCGACGGTGATCGCGCGGCGTCTGGGCGAGGACCCGGCGGTGATGGAAGAGCATCTCGAGGAGATGGCGGCCCGGGGTCAGATCGCCTCGATGCGCTTCCGCGGCCGCCAGTGCTACTGCCTGGTGCCGTTCGTGGTGGGGATCTGGGAGTACCAGGTGGCACATCTGGATGCCGAGCTGGCGGCACTGGTCGAGGAGTATGCGCCGGCGCTCATGCGAACACTGGGGGGCTCGGCCCCGGCCCTGGCCCGCGTCGTGCCGGTCAACGTGTCGTTGGAGTCTCACGCCGAGGTCCTTTCCCACGAGGACATGCGACGGATGATCGAAGGGGCGCGCTCCTTCCGCATCGCCGAGTGCATCTGTCGCAAGGAGAGGGAGCTGCAGGGGTTCAGCTGTACCCATGCGCGTGAGACCTGCCTGGCATTCTCGCGGCAGGAGAACGCCTACGAGCGCTTCCCCACATGGGGGCGGGTGATCTCTCGCGAGGAGGCCCTCGCCGTTCTCGCCGCCGCCGAGGAGGAGGGGCTCGTGCACGCCACCTACAACGTGCGCGAGGACCAGATGTTCGTGTGCAACTGCTGCTCGTGCTGCTGCGGATTCCTGCGTGGGATCCGCGAGCACGACGCGCCCCACCTGCTGGTGCGAAGCAACTTCGTCGCGGCCGTTGACGCCGACGCCTGTGCCGCCTGCGGCGCCTGTGCCGAGCGCTGCCCAGTGGACGCCATCAGCAACGGCGACGACGTCGCGGGGGTGGACGGTCAGCGCTGCATCGGCTGCGGCGTCTGCCTGCCCACCTGTCCCACCGAGGCTGTGTCCCTGGTCGCGCGGCCGGAGACGGAGCGCACCACCCCGCCCCGCACTCTCATCCACTGGTCGCTGGCGCGTGCGGCACACCGCTCGGGCCCGCTCGGTGCGGTGGCCCTGGGCGGTCGCCTGGCCTGGGAGATGGTCGGTGGCTCGCTGCGCCGCGAGAGGAACCACTGATGGACGAGCGCTGGATCGGTCGGACCTTCGGCGACTTCCTGCTGCGGCCGCAGAAGGGGGTGAGCGACTCGCGCCGGGCCGTCTCGCTGGCCGCACGCTTCACCCGCGGCCTCTCGTTGGAGCTGCCCATCGTGTCCGCCAACATGGACAGCGTCACCGGCTGGGAGATGGCCAAGGCAATGGCCCTGGAAGGCGGCATCGGCATCGTCCACCGCGCCCTCGCCATCGAGCGCCAGGCCGAGATGGTCCGGCGCGTGAAGCGCAGCCACGGGGCGGTGATCGAAAAGCCGTTCTGCCTGCCACGGGGAATCACGGTGCGCGAGGCCAAGGCGTTCGCCCGGCGCCACCACATCGCCGCCATCCTGGTGGAGGAGGCCCCCGGCAGCGGCATCCTGGCCGGGCTCCTCACCGCCCGCGACGTGCCGTGGCTCCCAAAGCTGGAGGAGCGCCCGGTGGACGACTTCATGACACCCTTCGCCGAGCTCCACACGCGTCCCCCGGGGGTGAGCGAGGAGGAGGCGGAGCGGGTGATGTTCGAGCAGCGCATCGAGCGGCTGCCGCTGGTGGACGGCGAGCGCCGTATCCGCGGCCTCATCACGCTCCGCGACATCCTCTTCATGCGCCGCCGACCCTACGCCAGCCGCGACCGCAAGGGCCGGCTGCTGGTGGGGGCCGCCGTCGGCGCCCGTGGCGACTTCCTGGAGCGCGCCGCGGCCCTGGTGGAGGAGGAGGCAGACTGCCTGGTCATCGACATCGCCCATGGCCACTCGGAGGTGATGGCGGAGGCGATCGCGGCGGTGCGTGCCCGCTTCCCCGACGTGGCGCTGGTGTGCGGCAACGTGGCCACCGGGGCGGGCGCCCGGTTCCTGGCCGAGCGCGGGGCCGACGCGGTCAAGGTGGGGGTGGGGCCCGGGCGCGGCTGCCGGACGCGCCTGGAGACGGCCGCCGGCGTGCCGCAGCTGCAGGCCATCCGCGAGGCCTGGTGCGCGGTGGGAGAGGACGTCCCCATCATCGCCGACGGCGGCATCGTCCACGACAAGGACGTGTTCCTCGCCCTGGTGTGCGGCGCCTCCTCGGTGATGCTGGGAAGCGCCCTGTCGGGGACCGACGAGGCCCCCGGAGTGGTCATCGAGAACCCGTCCACCCACGAGAAGAGCAAGATCTACCGTGGAATGACGTCGCCCGAGGCGGTCTTCGAGTCGCACTACGACGCCGACGACGACGAGCTGGAGTCGGCGCTGGCGACCCCGCCCGAGGGCCAGGAGCTTCAGGTGCTCTACAAGGGCGGTGTGGTGGACATCCTCCACCGCCTCCGCGGTCACCTGCGTTCGGCGGTGAGCTACGCCGGTGAGGTGTCGCTCGCTGCCGCGCGGGCCAAGATCCTGCCCGAGCCCATGGACTACCTCATTCCGCTCTCGCCTGCGGCCCGGCACGAGTCCTTCGAGCGCTGAGGATCGGAGTACTCAGGCGGGCGTGACCTCCCGTGAGGGTGGTGTGGGGTGCAGGATGAGGCCTGCGCCCACCACCAGCAGGCTGGTCACCAGGGCGCACGCGGCCGGCACCGCCGGGTTCGTGTGGTAGATGGTGATCTTCCCGTAGTACATGCCGAAGTGCACGAAGAGCGCGGTTGCGGCGGCGGCGAACGCCAGCCCGGCGCCGACCCGCTCGGTGAAGATCCCCAAGAGCACCGGGGCGAAGGTCGCGGCGAACAGCCCGTACACGCCGTTCTGGGCGAAGATCGCCACCGACAGCGAGGGCGCGGTGATCTGCCACCATGCCAGCGCGAACGTCACCGGCGCCAACGCCACCAAGAAGATCCGCGAGACGGGCAGGAGCCGGCCGCGCACCGCCTCCTCGCTGGCTCCGGCCATGCGTGCCAGCGGGCGGTAGAAGTCGTTGGCGAAGATGGACGAGAGAGCGAGGATGACGCCCTCCATGGTGGAGAAGCCCGCCGCCAGCACGCCGAGCATGATGAAGGCGCGGGCGCCCGGAGAGAACGCCTCGACGATGTAGGTGGCCACCACCCGGTCGGGGGGGAGCCCGCCGCCGAGGCTGATCCGGGCGTAGAGCCCGGTGACCATCACCAGCGTGAACAGGGTGCCCACTACCACCGCGGTGGCCAGGTAGAGGTTCACGTCGCGCTCCGAGCGCAGGTACAGCGCCTTGGATATGATGTGGGGCTGCATGATGAGGGCCAGGCCGATGAGGAAGTTGGCGCCGACCACCTCAAAGAGGTCGCGGAAGAGGAGCGAGTCCGGATTCGTCACCGCTCCGTAGTGCGGCCCCACCAGGTCGAGCCGCGCGAAGAAGTGGCCTGCGCCGCCGGCGAAGAGCTCGGCCCCGGATGCCACCAGGGCCACCGCCACGCCAATCATCACCAGCGCCTGGACGGTGTTGGACCACACGTGCACCGCGGCACCGCCGAGGAGGATGTAGGCGAAGGTGAAGCCCACCACGATGGTCAGCGTCGCCGCCAGCGGCAGCTGCAGGACGCTCATGAGCACCAAGGTGACGCCGGCGACGATGAGCACCAGGAAGGTCACCTGGAGGAGCGACGCCAGGGCGAAGAAGACGGTGAGGCGGCGGTCGCCGTAGCGCTCGCCGAGCCACTGCGGCACGGTGAGTACGGTGAAGCGGTCGCCCACCCGGCGGAAGCGCTTGGAGGTCACCACCAGGCCGATGAAGATCCCCAGCGGCGCGGCCATGCCGTAGCCCACCACCCCGGCCCAGCCGTAGGCGTAGATGAGCCCGGGGTTGATGACGAAGGTGGCCACGCTGGTCATGTTGGCGGCCAGGGAAAGGCCGATGAAGACTGGCGGCACCCGCCGGGTGCCCACGGCGTAGCTCTCCATGCTCCCGGCCTTGCGGCGGTTCCACAGAGTGAGGGTGATGATGCCGGCGCCGTAGGCGAGGAACAGGAGCCAGGGGAGGAAGGTCTCGGACACGTCGGGCCCTCCGGAGTGGTACAGGTCGAGGCATTCTACGTGGTGAAGGCGCTCGTGCCGAGTTCGCCGTCGAAAAATCGGTGGCGGGGTGAGGCCCGGGCGAGGTAGCGTGGAGCCATGAACACGCTTCCACCCACGGCCGAGATGGATCGGGCATGCGCCCTCAAGGACGCCGGCTACGACGGGGTCTTCGTGCTGGCGGTACGCACCACCGGTATCTTCTGTCGGCCGTCGTGCCCGGCGCGCCGGCCCAACCCGGAGAACGTCGAGTACTTCGCCACCGTGGGAGAGGCGCTGTTCGCCGGCTACCGCCCGTGCAAGCGCTGCCGTCCGCTGGAGGCGAGCGGGGTGCTGCCCGACTGGGCAGTGCGCCTCGTGGAGGAGGTCCAGGCCGATCCCGCCGCGGCCCTCACCGAGGGTGAGCTCCGGCGACGCGGGCTCGAGCCGGCTCGGGTGCGGCGCTTCTTTCAGCGCCGCTTCGGAATGAGCTTCCACGCCTTCCGGCGGGCCCACCGCCTCGGGCGCGCCCTCGAGGCGATCCGCGGCGGCGTCGACACCACCAGCGCCGGGCTCGACGCCGGCTACGAGTCGGCGAGCGGCTTCCGCGACGCCTTTGTACGCACCTTCGGCCGCAGCCCGGGCGCCGCCCGCGACGTGAGCAGCGTCACCGTGACCTGGGCGCCGAGCCCTGTGGGTCCGCTGGTGGCCGGCGCGGTGGATGAGGGTGTCTGCCTGCTGGAGTTCGCCGACCGGCGCGCCCTGGAAGCGCAGCTGGCGACGCTGCGCCGGCGCCTGGGCATGCCGCTGCTCCCCGGCCGCCACCCACACCTCGAGCAGCTCGAGGTGGAGCTCGGCGAGTACTTCGCCGGTTCGCGGCGGCAGTTCGAGGTGCCGCTCACCTACCCGGGAACACCGTTCCAGCGCCGGGTGTGGGAGGAGCTGCTGCGCATCCCCTACGGCGAGACCCGTTCGTACGAGGACCTCGCGGTCGCTGTGGGCCGGCCGGGTGCGCAGCGTGCCGTCGGCCATGCCAACGGGCAGAACAGGCTGGCGATCCTGATTCCGTGCCACCGCGTCATCGGGAAGGATGGGGGCCTCGGCGGTTACGGTGGCGGGCTCTGGCGCAAGCGCCACCTGCTCGACCTCGAGGCCGGGGAACCCGCCCAGGGCAGCCTCTTCGCCTAGACCATGTCGGGCCGTCCGGCGTGCGCCCCGGCGCCGCGGGACGAGGGGTACACTTTCGCCGGGTCTGGAAGGGAGGTGCCTGTGCGGGCGAGCGTACTACCCCTGACCACGGCCGCGATCGCTCTGTGGGGGGTGGCGGCCACCGTGTGGCTCGCCGGCGAGCGCGCCGTCGGGCTGCACGGAGCACTGGCGCTGGCGGTCGTCGCCGGTGCCGTGGCGGCTGCGCTGGTGGCCGCTCGCCGCTTCGGAACGCCTCTCAGCGAACGGGCCCGGGCGGTGGCGGAGCGGGCTGCACGGATCCCGGTGGCGCGCTGGCTGGTCGGCTGCATTGCGGCGGGCTGGGCGCTCCGGTTGGCGTGGATCGCCGCCTTCCCGCCGGTGCAGCGATCGGACTGGCTCGCGTACTTCGAGCTGGGCGCCGGCCTGGCCGAGCGTGGGGTGTACGCCTGGCGGGACATCCACGTCTACCTGCCGCCGGGTCTGCCCATGGCGCTGGCAGCGCTGTTCAAGGTGACCGGCGTCCATGCCTGGGTACCCTGGGTCCTCAATCTCGCCGTCTTCGCAGCAGCCGTCGTGGTGGTTCACCGCCTGTCGGCGATGATCGCGGGCGAGGGAGTGGCGCGGCTCGCCACCATCCTGCTGGTGGTCTGGCCGAACCTTGTCATGATGGCCGGCCTTGCCATGAAGGAGAACCTGACGCTGCTGCTCCTGCCGGTCGGTGTGCTCCTCTACCTGGAGTCCGCGGGTGCGGAGGATCGTTGGCGATGCGGGCTTCATGCCGCCGCGGCCGGCATCGTGCTCGGCTTCGCGGCGCTCGCGCAGCCCTCCATCCTGCCGCTACCGGTTGCGCTGCTGGCATGGGAGATCGTCCGTCGTGGACGATGGCGCGGCGCCGCGCTCCGTCTCGCGCTGGTGGCCGTCGCGATGGCGGCCGTCATCGCCCCGTGGACGGCGCGCAACTGGGTGCGGTTCGGCCGCTTCGTCCCGGTGGCAGCGAACGGTGGGCACTCGCTCATGGTGGGCAACAACCCCGATGCCGACGGCGGCTGGATTCCGATTCGCGATCGCTATCCCCATGACGACGAGGTAGCCTACGACCGGATGGCATTGCGGCTCGGCCTCGACTGGATGCGCCGCAACCCGGGCCGCGTCGCCGTCCTCGCCGTCTTCAAGCAGCGTCTCTTCCTCGGCGACGATGCCGACGGGGCCTACGAGACGTTGCGCCGGCTCCGCGGCATCGGCGGCGTCCGGTACCTGCTCGCCAAGGGAGCTTCGCTGGCATTCTGGATCCTGCTGCTCTGGCTGGTGGCCACCGCGCTGTGGAGGAGACGCGGCGCGGCAGTGATCCACGATTCCCGCCTCCACCTGCCCATGGTGATCCTGCTCTACTTCTTCGCCCTGCACAGCGTCATGGAGAGCGGCGGCCGGCACCACGTGGGTCTGGCCGGGTTCCTGGTCCTCTTCGCGGCGCTCACCGCGCTGCCCACGGTGGCGAATTCGCGGCGTCCGTCCCGCGTTGCACCGGGCAGCCGGAGCTGACCGGCCGCGGCGGCTCCGACGAAAGCGAGGTGACGAGATCATGGACAGCAAGGACACGGCACGAGTGGCCAAGAAGGCGGGTGGTAAGGCTCTGCGCGGCGTGGCGCGGGAGCGTGCCGGCCGCGTCATGGACCAGGTCGACGACTCGAGCGAGCAGTTCCGCACTGCCGCCTCCGAGAAGATCGAGGGGCTGGGCCGGCAGATCCGCGAGCTCGGCCAGCAGCTCGACCACCCGGAGGCGGGCCAGCGGCTGGCGCGGCGAGTGGAGCGGTCCGCCGACTACCTTCGCTTCCGTCCGTCGGCCGAGATGGCCGAGGACGCGTGGGGCGCCCTGCGGAGCAGCCCGCTGGTGTGGTTGGGTGCGGGCGTGCTGGTGGGCTTTCTCGCCTATCGCGTGGCTCGGCGCCGCTGAAGCTCCCCTCGGGAGAGCACCTCGTCTCGACATCGACGCCGCGGCGTGGTACCTCTCTCGTGAAAGGAGCGCACCATGGCGCATGACGTCTCACGCTATCGGCGTGCCACCCAGGCCGTACATGCCGGGCAGGAGCTGGATCCCGCGACCCTGGCGGTGGCCCCACCCATCTACCAGACCTCCACCTTCGCGTTTCGCGACTGCGAGGAGGGCGCGGCCCTGTTCTCCGGCCGCGGCGACGGCTACATCTACACACGCATGGGCAACCCCACAGTCGCCCGTCTGGAGGAGGCGGTGGGGGAGTTGGAGGGGGGTACAGCCGGCCTCGCCACCGCGTCGGGCATGGCGGCGCTGTGCACCAGCCTGTTCGCGTTGCTGAGCTCGGGCGACCACCTGGTGGGCACCGACTCGGTGTACGGGCCCTCGCGGGTGGTGGTGGAGCGTGACTTCGCACGCTTCGGCGTGGCCTCGAGCTTCGTCGACACCTCCGATCCCGCGACCGTCGAAGCCGCCATGCGTCCCGAGACGAAGCTCGTCTTCCTCGAGACGCCGGCCAACCCCACGGTGGTGCTCGCCGACATCGCGGCCGTCGCCGAGATCGCCCACCGCCACGGCGCCCTGCTCATGGTGGACAACACCTTCGCCTCGCCGGTGCTGCAGCGGCCGCTGGAGCTGGGCGCGGACCTGGTGATGCACTCCATGACCAAGTTCTTGAACGGCCACTCCGACGTGGTCGCCGGCATGATCGTACCCGGCAGCGAGGGGCTCCACAGCCGCATCCGGCCGGTGCACCTTTACGTGGGCGCGTGCATGGACCCGCACCAGGCGTGGCTGGTGCTGCGCGGCCTGCGTACCCTCCATATGCGGGTGCGCACGGCGCAGGAGAACGCCGGCCGGCTGGCCGCCATGCTCGAGGCTCATCCCAAGGTGGAGTGGGTGCGCTACCCGGGTCTCGACAGCCACCCGCAGCACCAGCTCGCCGCCCGCCAGATGGACGGCCCCGGCTCCCTCATCTCGTTCGAGGTGAAGGGCGGAGTCGAGGCGGGCCGGCGCCTGTTGGACGCGGTTCAGCTTATGACCCTTGCGGTCTCGCTGGGCGGGGTGGAGACCCTCATCCAGCACCCCTCCAGCATGACCCACGCGGCGATGTCGCACGACCAGCGCTTGGCGGCCGGTATCAGCGACGGCCTGGTGCGCTTGTCGGTGGGCTGCGAGGACGCCGACGACCTCATCGACGACATGGAGCAGGCGCTCGCCCGGGTTTGAACGAGCCGTGACGGGGAGCGCCGGGCGACGGCTTCTGTTGCGTCGGATCGGTCGCCGGACCTCACAGCGCCGCCGTGGTCGCCGATGAGCACCCAGCGCTCGCCCCGCTTGGCGAGGATGTCGGTCCAGCGGGCCTTGGACTAGTGGACCTTGCCGATGGCGTCCTTGGAGATCAGGGTGTAGTAGTAGTCGACGAAGGCGAAGTCGCCGTGCACCTGGATGGCGACGGGAGCAAGGTCGTGGACCTCCGTCTGGTTGTGACCGAACTCATAGGCGATGAACTTGTGGACTGCGTCCTTACCCATCGGCACGGCCGAGTCGTAGGACCAACCCACGTAGCTGGGGTCGAAGTAGCCCATGAAACCCTCGATGTCGCCTTCATCGTCGAGTTGGGGGCCGACAAATCCCGGAGCATGGGCGATGGGACGGAGGGCGGGCCGCCCACTCTGCCGGAGAGGGAAACCCATGGCTGAACGTGACCTGCGCCACTGGTGCGACGGCCGCCGTGGGTTACTCTCGAGCTCCTAGACGAACAGTACGGGGGTGACCCATGTGGAAGAAGGACGAAGCCCAGGATCTCGCCAACCAGCCGCCGCGCACTCCTGCGCCCAACCCCGCGCAGGCGCCGCGCTCCGAGCCGATGGGTCGCTCGACGGTCGCGTCGGGCGGGGATCGCGCCACTATTGGCCGCTCCATAACCATCCGCGGTGACGTCACGGGTGACGAAGACCTGGTCGTGCAGGGCCGGGTCGAGGGCACGGTGGATCTCAAGCAGCATAGCGTCACCGTCGGGCCCGAGGGAGTCGTGAAGGCTGATATCTCGGGGCGTATGGTCACGGTGGAGGGCGAGGTGAAGGGCAACCTCAAGGGACAGGAGCAGGTCACGCTGCGGAGCTCGGCTCGGGTGGAGGGGGATATCGTCTCGCCCCGGGTGGTGCTGGAGGACGGTGCCACCTTCCGCGGCAGCATCGACATGTCGCCTCCGGGCTCGAAGCCGTCCGCCAGGCCAATGCCCGCGGCGGAACCGGAGAAGAGCGTGGGGCCCGGCCCGGGGGCCGGGGGCGGCGAGAGCGTCGGGCCGTCGAAGCCCTGAATGCGGTGGAAGGGTCCCAGCTCCCAGGGCGAGGCGCCCCCAATGCCCTCCGACCGGGAGGCGGCCTGTGAGTACGAGTCCCAGGGGCTGGCTGCAGTGCTGGCCGCTCCAGGGGAGGGGCGCGATCTTCGAGTGCTCGACCTCGGTGCGGCAGCCGGGTCGAGCCTCCGGGTGTACGCGCGGGTCGCCCGGGTGGTGCGCTTCGCCGATCTCGCCCGGGAGCTCGCGGTGGTGCCGCCCGGGGGAGCGGCGCTGTCGCAGGGTACTCTGGCCCGTCTCCTGCCGGAGGGCGACCATCCGTGGGATGTCGGGCTCACATGGGACCTTCTTGGTCGGCTCAGCCGCGACGGCTGCGCAGCGCTCATGGCACACCTGGCGGCGCGGGGAGCGTCGGGGATGAAACTGCTCGTAGTGGAGGTAACGTCGCCGGAGCTGGCAGGGATACCGCTGCGCTTCGTGCTGGGCGGTGGTGCCACAGTGCGCTGTCTTCCCCTGGCCTCGGGGGCGCGGGGAGGGCCGGATCTGGCGCCCGCCGAGGTGGCGCGACGGCTTGCACCCTTCACGGTGGAGCACTCCTTCCTGCTGCGCAGCGGGATCCGAGAGTACGTGGCGGTGCTGGCGTGAGCCGAGCGGCGGCCGGGGCCGCACCATGCCGTGGCTGGGAAGCCCGCTTGGCACGAGCCACGCAGGTGTGCCTTCTCGCGTCGCTGGTAGTGGTCCTCGGGCCGGGAAGGGCCCGGGCGGCGCTCCCCGGCGAGGCGCCGCCGCTGCCGCCGCCGGATCCCGGGGTCTACACGATCGTCAACGTGAGCACGATGCAGGAGCTGGCGGACGCCTGCTGGAACCTGGAGAGCCACGAGGCCATCGTCGTGGCTCCAGGGACGTACGACCTCACCGCCCACGACTTCCCCAACGGTGTCGACGGCCGCCTCACGGTGGGCCGCTACGGGGCGTCGCCGATCTCTGACGTGCAGATCCGTGGCGCCACCGGCGACCCCGCCGACGTGGTGATCGTCGGCGGGGGCATGGACGATCCCACGGTGCCGTTCGGGTTCCAGGTCTTCACCGCCACCGACGTGGTGATCGCCGACCTCAGCGTGGGCTCGGTGTACTACCACGCGGTGGCCGTGCAGGGCGACCAGGGAGCCGCCCGTGTCCACCTCTATCACTGTCGCCTCTTCGACGCCGGGGAGCAGATCGTCAAGGGCAACAGCGGCGGGGGCACCGTCGACGACGTGATCATCGAGCTCTGCGAGGTGTACCTCACTGCCGGCGCGATCCACCATCCTGAGCTGGGCTACTGCTACACCAACGGCATCGACGCGGTGGGCGGGCGGCGGTGGATCGTGCGCGACAGCGTGGTGCGAGGGATCACCTGCCAGGACGGTACCCTCGCGGGCCCGGCGATTCTCATGTGGCAGGGGTCGTCCGACACCCTCGTGGAGCGGAGCACCATCGTCGACTGCTCGCGTGGTGTCTCGCTGGGGCTCGTGGCCAGTGCGGACCACTCCGGCGGCATCGTCAGGAACAACTTCATCCGCTGGAACCCAGCCGCGCCCTACGCCGTGGACGCCGCCGTCTACACCACCTCGCCGGGTGCCCGCATCCTTCACAACACGATCCTCACGCACGGGCTCTACCGGCCCGGCGGCACGGCGGTGGCGGTGGAGGTGCGCTTCGCCGGCGCCACGGGCGTGACGGTGCAGGGCAACCTGATGGACGGCGTGGTGCTGCCGCGCGATGGTGCGGCGCCGACGGTCGTCGACAACCTCACCTCCGCCGATCCTGGCTGGTTCGCAGACGAGGCCGACGGTGACCTCCACCTGCTGGCCTCGGCTTCCGAGGCCGTCGATCAGGTCACCAGTCCGAGCGACTGCGTCGACGACTTCGACGGTGTGATTCGCCCGGACGGCGTCGGTCTCGCCGATCTCGGCGCCGACGAGCTCGGCCGACCGCTTTTCGCCGACGGGTTCGAGAGCGGGTGGACGGGGGCGTGGAGCGGTACGGCGCCGTGACACGCCGGAGCTCGACCCTTCGCATCCTGTCGCGCGGCTCACTCCGGCCGGTCGCCCTCCTTGGCCGGGCGGAGTTCGTCGATCACCGCGGCGTCGACCCACCACAGGTTGTTGCTGCCGTTGGCCGGAGTGTGGAGCAGCTCCGCCAACGCATCGTAGGTCGTTGGTGTGGGACTGCCGGAGGGAACTCTGCGGCTGGTGAAAAAGAGTAGCGCGCCGTCGGAGGAGAGGGCGGGGCAGTAGTCGAGGGCCGGGGAGTTGAGCGGCTCGGGCAGCGGCCGGGCGGGCGTCCAGCCGCCGTCGCCGGTGGCGAAGCTGATGTAGAGGTCGCCGCCGCCGAGGTCGCCGGCACGGGCGGAGCCGAACATGATCCAGCCGCCGTCCGGCGCGATGAGCGAGTTGAACTCCGGGCCAGTGCTGTTCACCTGTGGCCCCAGGTTCTCGGGAGTGGCAAAGGTGTCGCCCTGGGGGCGGGCGAGGTAGAGATCCTCGCCGCCCAGGGTGTCGTCGCGCTGGGCGGTGAACACCAGGACGCCGTCTCGTGTGAGCGTGGGGTAGAACTCGTCACCGGGACCGTTGACCGGCTCGGGCAACGGCTTGGGGCTGCCCCAGCCGCCATCCGCCCGCGGCGCCCGCCACAGGTTCCAGTCGCCCGTCTCGGTCTCGCCCGGCAGCGGTCGCGGCGACGCGAAGTAGAACCACCTCCCGTCCGGCGTGATGAAAGGCTCGAGGGCGGAGTCGGCGCCGAGGAAGGTCGGGATCTCCGGGCCGGACCAGGTCCCGTCGGCCTGCTGACTCAGGCGCACGATGGTGCCGCCACGGCCGTGGGTGATCGAGTAGTAGAGCTCACGCCCGTCCGGGCTCCAGGCAGTGTCGCGCTGCTGGAGGTCGGTGTCGACGAGGCCGGGAGCGAAGAGGGTGGGTGTGGCGCCGGGGACCGTCTGGCCCAGCCAGGAGCCGCGCGGAGAGGGTGGCTGGGGGATTGGGACGCCGGACGGCGCGCAGGCGAGGGCGGTGAGTGCCAGGACGGCGATGGGCAGGTGGAACGACATGGTGGTCTCCTCGTGGTAGCGCCCCCCGGGCGGGCGCCCCCGACGAGATACGAGAGGAACGGGGAAAGTTCGGTTCGGGACCGAGCTCAGTCGCGGGACGGCGTGGCAGGGATCTGGTAGGTGCCGTCGAGGCGGTCGAGCATTTCCTCGAAGCGCCGCTCAAGGTCCTCCAGAGCGGTCTTCAGGACCGCCTCGTCGAGCTCACCCCGGTCGTGGCGGGCGATGAGCGCCGCGCGCTCGCGCTCGTACCAGGCGTCGGGGTCGAAGTTGTAGGTCATCGAGCGCTCCCGGATACGAGGGTAGAGAGTGAAGAGCGACGAGTAAAGGGGGGGCGTACTCGATTCAGGAACGCCGCAGCCCAGTCGATGCGAACGTTGCCTGACTCGCGACGCCGGGCACCGGCGGGCTGAGTGGGGACTTCTTGCACCTCACGCTTTTCTTCCCAGCCGTACCACCATCTTGCCGACGTTGCCGCCGGCGAGCATGCTGAGGAACGCACGCGGTGCATTCTCCAGGCCTTCTACCTCGGTCTCCTTGGTCACCAGCTTGCCCTCGCGCAGGAGACCGCCGACCTCGGCCAGAAACGCCGGCATCCGGTCGAGCCAGTCCGTGACGATGAAGCCTTTGATGGTGAGCCGCTTGACGATGACCTGGGCGAGGTTGCGCGGGCCCGGGGCGGGGGTCTCGTCGTTGTACTGCGAGATGGCGCCGCAGGCGATGACGCGGCCGCGTGGCCGGAGCACCGTGAGCGCAGCCTCAAGGTGATCGCCGCCGACGTTGTCGAAGTACACGTCGATGCCGTCAGGGGCGGCACGGTGCAGCCGACCCACGAGCCGGCCGTCCTTGTAGTTGAAGGCCGCGTCGAAGCCGAGCTCCCCCTCGAGCAGGGCGACCTTCTCGGTCGAGCCGGCGCTGCCCACCACCCGGCAGCCGCGCAGCTTCGCCAGCTGGCCGGCGATGCTGCCCACCGCTCCGGCGGCGCCCGACACCCAGACAACGTCGTCGGCGGTGACCCCGACGAGCTCGAGGCCGGCCCAAGCGGTCATGCCGGTGACGCCGAGCACCCCGAGATAGGCGGAAGGCGGCGCGAGGTCGGTGTCGATCACCTGGAGCTCGGAGGCATCGGCGACGAAGCCGTCGCGCCAGCCCAGGTTGGAGAGCACAGTGGTGCCTTTCGGCAGGCTCTCGGCGCGCGACTCCACGACCTCGCCGACGGCGGCGCCCTCCAGCGGCTCGCCTACCTGGAAGGGCGGGACGTACGACTTGACGTCGTTCATGCGTCCGCGCATGTAGGGGTCCACCGACATTGCCAGGTTGCGCACGCGGACCTGGCCTTCCGTCAGCGTCGGCAGCTCGACGGTGGCGAGGGTGAAGTTGTCCTCGGTGGGCCACCCGCTGGGGCGGGAGGCGAGGCGGATTTCGCGGCTCGGGCTCATGGTCAACCTCCAGGGCGCCGCCGGAGCGGCGTCGGCATGCACAACACGTCGCGGCGGCGGCGCGTTCCGCATCGGTGAACCTCCGCGGCCCTGGCTGCGTATGAACTCTGCGGGTGCCTCGGCGCGGCGCCGGGGCAGAGTGCCTACGCCCATATGCAATCACCTCGAACCGTCAAGGGAGGAGTCCGTGAAGACCGTCCTCAAGAGCCTCACCCTCGCCCTGCTGGCCGTCGCCCTTGCGGGTGGCACCGCCAGCGCCGCCGACAACCCGCTCCTGCTGCTGCAGAGCCCCAGCATCAGCGCCACCCAGCTGGTGTTCGCTTACGGCGGCGAGATCTGGATCACCGCCCGGGAGGGCGGCGAGGCCCATCGCCTCGTGACCGGCAGCGACCGCCTGAGTGGACCGGTCTTCTCGCCAGACGGCAGCATGGTGGCCTACACGGGAAACTATGACGGCAACCCGGACGTGTACGTGGTGCCGGCGGCGGGGGGCCAACCCCACAGGCTCACTTACCACCCCGGCGACGACGTGGCCCTGGGCTGGACCCCGGACGGCACGCGGGTGGCGTTCCGCTCCTCGCGGGAGAGCTACGCCGACCCGGAGCAGCTCTACACCGTGCCGGTGGACGGCGACTTCCCGGTCGTGGTTCCGTTGCCGCGTGTCCAGGAGGCGTCGTACTCGCCCGACGGCACACACCTCGCGTACCAGCCCAACTTCCAGTGGCAGCCCGCCTGGAAGTCGTACCGCGGCGGCCAGTTCCGCACCATCTGGATCGCCGATCTCGCCGACTCACATATCGTCAAGGTTCCGCAGCAGGACGGCTCCAACGACGGCAACCCCATGTGGGTGGGTGACGCGGTCTACTTCCTGTCCGACCGCGACGGCTCCATCGCGCTCTACGCCTACGACCTCGGCAGTCGGCAGGTACGGACGGTGGTGGCCAACGATGGTGTCGACTTCTCCTCGGCTGCGGCCGGACCGGGAGCCATCGTCTACGCCCAGCTGGGCTCGCTCCATCTCTACGACCTCGCCACCGGGACCACGCGCGAGATCCCGGTTCACCTGGCCGCCGACATGCCGCAGCTGCGCCCCCACTTCGCCGCGCTCGACCCCGCCGGCGACGTGGAGAACGCCGCCATTTCGCCCACCGGCAAGCGCGCCGTCGTCGAGGCGCACGGTGAGATTTTCACGGTGCCTGCCGAGAAGGGCGACATCCGTGACATCACCTCGACGCCCGGCGTTGCCGAGCGCGACCCCGCGTGGTCACCGGACGGCGAGTGGATCGCGTACTTCTCCGACGCGTCGGGCGAGTACGCCCTCTACCTTGAGAAGCAGGACGGGCTCGGTGACGCGAGGGTCATCCCCTTGGGCGACCCGCCATCGTTCTTCTACCATCCCACCTGGTCGCCCGACAGCAGCAAGATCGCCTACACCGACAAGCGCCTCAACCTCTGGTACGTGGACCTCGCCAAGGGGCAGCCGGTGCTGGTGGACGCCGATCGCTACGACACCCCGCGCCACGAGTTCGACGTCGAGTGGTCGGCGGACAGCGGCTGGCTCACCTACACTAAGCTGCTGCCCAGCCACCTGCACGCTGCCTTCGTCTACTCCGTCGCCGATGGCAAGGCGACGCAGGTCACCGACGGCATGAGCGACGCGCTGTATCCGGTGTTCGATAAGAGCGGGAAGTACCTCTACTTCACCGCCAGCACCAATGTCGGTCTCGCCTCGGGCTGGCTCGACATGAGCAGCCTCGGCCACCCGCAGACGCGCAGCGTTTACGCCGTCGTGCTGCGCGCCGACCTGGCCTCGCCGATTCCACCCGAGAGCGACGACGAGAAGGTCGAAGAGAAGCCGGCGAAGGGCGAGCAGAAGGAGGCCAAAGCCGAGAAGAAGCTGGCGAAGGCCGAAAAGTCGGAGGACGAAGAGGAGAAGAAGGAGCCGGAGAAGGTGACCATCGACTTCGGCGGGCTCGACCAGCGCATCGTCGCCTTGCCGATCCCGGCGAAGCGCTACGAGGGGCTCATGGCGGGCAAGGAAGGAACGCTCCTGCTGGCCGCCGGCCCGATCGTCCCGGGCGAGGACGGTCCGCCGACGCTGGAGGTCTCGCGCTTCGACCTGGAGAAGCGCAAGACCGAGCCCTTCGTCGACGGCGTGTCGTTCATCACGGTCTCCGCCGACGGCAGCAAGGCCCTCTACCAGATGGGCCCCGCATGGTTCATCGCCGGGACCGACGCGGCGGCCAAGCCGGGCGAGGGCAAGCTCGACATGAGCGGGCTCAAGGTCTGGGTTGACCCACGCGCCGAGTGGCGCCAGATGTTCCACGAGGTCTGGCGCATCGAGCGTGACTTCTTCTACGATCCCAACTTCCACGGCCTCGACCTGGCGGCGGCGGAGAAGGCCTACGCTCCCTACCTCGAGAATATCGCCAGCCGTGGCGACCTCAACGTGCTGTTCGCTGAGATGACCGGCAACCTCTCGGTGGGCCACACCTTCGTGCGCGGCGGGGCGATGCCCGAGGTGGACCGCGTACCGGTGGGCCTGCTGGGGGCGGACTACACCGTCGACCAGGGCCGCTACCGCTTCGCCCGGATCTTCGACGGCGAGAACTGGAACCCTCACCTGCAGGCTCCCCTCACGCAGCCCGGCGTGGACGTGAAGGTGGGCGACTACCTGCTGGCGGTGAACGGCCGCAACGTGGAGGCCGCCACCGCGAACCTGTTCAGCTTCTTCCTCGGCACCGCCGGCAAGCAGACGGTGATCCGGGTGGGCCCGAAGGCCGACGGCAGCGGCGCTCGTGACGTCACCGTGGTCCCGGTGGCGAGCGAGCGGGAGCTGCGCCACCTGGCCTGGGTTGAGGGCAACCGCCGCAAGGTCGACGAGCTGTCGCACGGGCGCGTGGCGTACGTCTACATGCCCAACACAACCGGCGCCGGCTTTACCAGCTTCAACCGCTACTTCTTCGCGCAGGTGGGCAAGCAGGCGGCCGTCATCGACGAGCGCTTCAACCATGGCGGCCAGCTGGCGGACTACATCATCGACGCCCTCAAACGACCTCCGATGACCCGGGTGACCGGTCGCGAGGGCCAGGACTACACTGAGCCGGTGGCCTCTATCTACGGGCCCAAGGTGATGATCATCAACCAGTTCGCCGGCTCGGGCGGGGACGCGATGCCGTGGTACTTCCGTCGTGCCGGTATCGGCCCGCTGGTGGGGACGCGGACCTGGGGCGGCCTGGTGGGCATCGGCGGCTACCCGCCGCTCATGGACGGCGGAATGATCACCGCCCCGCGCTGGGGCCTCTACGGCCTCGATGGCCACTGGGAGGTGGAGAACCACGGCGTCGCTCCCGACGTGGAGGTGGAGCAGGACCCGGCGCTGGTGCGCCAGGGACATGACCCGCAGCTCGAACGGGCGGTGGCCGAGACGCTGAAGCGCCTCGACGCGAACCCACCGCGGACCTTCGAGAAGCCGGCCTACCCGGTGTACCACCATCCGCTGCCGGCGGCGCCGTAGCCACCGTCCTGCCAGCGCTCGCGGACACCGACCGGCCCCGCCTGCCTCGCGCAGGCGGGGCCTTTCTACCCCTCAGAGCGGGCGGGCACGTGCCCTGCGCGGTTAGCTTGCCCTGGTGTGGCGCGCTCGAAGCGGTCGGAGACGAGCGAGCAGCGATACTGAGGGTGGTCCTGTCATGCCTCGCGAAGCCACGTTCGAAGAGTCGAGATGCGTGGCCGTTGACTCGTGGCGGTACTGGAGCCGGGAAGGGCTGTGCGGCGTGGAGCGTTAGCATCGGGCACGAGACGAGGAGGTGGTGGTCATGACCCAGACGCCTATCGAAGCGGGACAGAAGGCGCCGGCGTTCACGCTGCCGGATCAGGACGGTCGCGAGGTGAAGCTGACGGACCACGCGGGGAAGTGGGTGGTGCTCTACTTCTACCCCAGGGACGACACGCCGGGCTGCACCACCGAGGCATGCGAGTTCACAGCCGGCATCGAGGCATTCCGCGGCCTCGACGCGGTGGTGCTGGGTTGTAGTCCGGACAGCCCGGAGAAGCACCGCAGGTTCATCGCCAAGCACGAGCTCGGCATCACCCTGTTGTCCGATCCCGGGCACGAGGTCATGGAGCGATACGGCGCGTGGGGCGAGAAGAACAACTACGGCAAGAAGACGATGGGGGTGATCCGCTCCACTGTGATCATCGATCCCCACGGTCTCCTCGCCCACCACTGGCGAAAGGTGAAGGCCGCCGGGCATGCCGAGAAGGTCCGGGAGAAGCTCAGGGAGCTGAAGGGATAGCCACTGGGGCCGAGTGGCTTGCTTGCACCAAGCGAGGGGCGCAGGCGGCGTCCTCTACCGCCGGGTGTCGATGTGCGAAGGCCGTGACACAGCGAGCGCCCGGGGCAAAACGGCGGCAGCCAGGGTCGAAGCCCCCACAACCGCCGCTGCCCCGCCGCCGTCAGGCGGCGGCCGAGTCGAGGGGGCACTGACCGGAGCCTGCAACCGACCCAAGCAACGAAGAGGATGCTCCGCGGGGATCCAGCGACTCCCTCCAGTCTCTTCGCGGTCACCGGCCGCTCCGGATGATGGATTTCGGTGGGACTTCCGTGGGGCCTGTGGTCGCTCGGGGTGGTGGAGCGGTCAAGGCCGGCTGGAGCTTCGGCGGGCTCGCGTCGTCGCTCCGGTTGTCGGTGACGCGGACCGGTTGTGCGCCGCACCACCTAGGCGCCGGGTTGCCCCGGCGCCTTCCGGTGTCGTCATGGTTGCCCGGTTACCGGTGGGGCTGTCCCTCCCGCCGTTCCTGTTGTTGTGGCTGCTCCGACCGCTCGGGCTGCGGCTGCTCGAAGCGGTGCGACATCTCCCAATGGTGGCGGAGCTGCATCTGATGCATTTCGCGCTGCTGCTGCGCCCGCATGAACTGCATCTCGCGCTCCTGCTGCCGGTGGAGATCGGGCGGTGACATCCCCCGCGGCGAGCCTGCCATGGGTTCGTGTGGTCGTTGCATCATCGGCTCGCCGCGCGGCATCGACCGGCCATGCGCCTTCGGTGGGGCGGTCCCTGGGCGGTTCACCTCATCCATCTGCTGACGGTGGAGCTCCTCGAGGCGCTGCTGCTCCTGGCTGTGGCGTGCGGTCATCAGACTTTCCTCGGCCTGGTGACGCTGCCGCATCGCCTGGAGCTCGGCGCGGCCACGCTGGGACTCTGGTGAGACGAGCTTCGCCCGTGGCGGCTGCAGGGCTCTCTCGTGGTTGATGGTCGGGCGGTACAGGGGAACGACTGCGGTGGCGTCCTTGCGCGTGTGCTCCAGCTGGGTCACGGAGCCGACGTCGCGGACGGGCTCGGGCGTGACGGGATGGCCGACGGCGCGCTCGATGAGCTCGCGGCTGACGGAGCGGTTCACGGGGACCCCTCCCACCTCCTCGTAGCGGGTGATGTCGTGGGTGAGCGGAGCGATGGAGACGTTGCGGGCACGGGGGACGATGTCCCGGCGCAGGTCGCGGTCGGTGAACCTGGCCTCGTGTACGAAGACGAAGTCACGGTCCGGAATGCGCCGGTGAAGGTCACGGTCCGACACCCGCAGGCCCTGGTCGGGATCCCACTCTGCCGCAGGTGGGAGTGGCGCCCAGCCGATCCAGTCGCCTCCCATGTCCCAGGCCACCCACGCGGGACCCCAATCGAAGCCCGGCACCCAGAGCCAGCCGTAGTCGTCGTCGTCTACCCAGCGGCCGTAGTGGAACGGGGCCCATCCCCAATCCCAGTCGGACACCCAGGTCCAGCCCCAGTCGGTGAGCGCCCAGTGGCCCATCGTGTATGGCTGCCACCCCACCGCTACCCCCTCGGGGTACCAGGCCCAGCCCCACTGTGGCAGGTCGATCCACTGGCCGTAGGGAGCGAGAGCGTCGTAGAAGGAGCCGATGTCGAGCGCCGGCGCCCGCCGCACGTCGGCCGCGTGGTCGTCACGGTTGGGCGTGCGGGCCTGGGCAGGCGGCGCCTGCAGGACGGCGGCCGTGAAGAGCGCCACCAAGAGCACGGAGAGCATTCCTTGAGATCGCATGGTCGTTGCTCCTTTGCTGTTCGGCGGTGGCGGGAGCCGAGGTGGGTCGGGGCGGTCACACGCCGCGGCGGCAGCCCCGCTCAGCGATCGGCCGCCGCCTACTTCGGCTAATCTTCCGATCGCAGAGGTTGTTCCCGACCGTGTCGGCAGCGTGTCGTGCCGGACCTGTCAGTCGACCGGCTGCAGCGAAATGCAACGACCGACGGCAGGGTTGACAAATGACAAAGTTAGACGTATTCTAACTCTTATGAAGAACGAGGTGGAGATCCTCCGCGAGCACGGCATCAACCCCTCGGCCCAGCGGGTGGCCGTAGCGAAGTACGTGCTGGCCACCGACGAGCATCCGTCGGCTGACGAGGTGTGGCACAGGGTTCAGGCGCGATTCCCGATGATCTCGCGTGCCACGGTCTACAACACGCTGCACCTGTTCGTCTCGAAGGGGCTGCTGCGGCAGTTCGCCCTCACCGAGGGCCGGGTGGTCTTCGACCCCCACGTCGCCGACCACCATCATTTCATCGACGAGGGCAGCGGCGCGATCCACGACATCCCCTGGGAGGCGCTCGAGGTCTCCCGCGTGGAAGCGCTCAGTGGATACGACGTGCACGAGTACCAGGTCGTGCTGCGGGGGAGGAAGTCTGGAGAGGAGTGACGTCGGGGGGGTAGACGCCGACGGATCCTCTCTTTTCTTTCAATCAGTTAGACAATGTCTAATAATGGACCGTAATCAATCAGCAATAGAGCACGCGAAATGCCAACCACGACACACGAGACGCTTCACGACGCTCTCAACGATCTCGCCGGCGCCGCCCGCGGCGCGATGGTCCGGCTTCTCAATGGCCGTCTCGCCGACTCCGTCGCTCTCCAACTCCAGCCGACCGCTGAGGTGTCGCTTCGTGACCCCGGGTCCGATCCCCGGGGTCACGTCAGGCCGCGGCCGGCGAGCTCCTCGTCGAGCCACCCCTCGAGCCCGGCGGCGAGGTAGAAGCGCGGAAGAAGGAGATCGTCGTCTGGGCGCACGACCCCCTCAGCGGCGGCTGCGGCGGCCAACGGGGTCCCCGGGTAGATGCGGATACCGGCGGTTGCCTTGAGCCAGTCGAGGGGAAGAGAGGCGGCGAAGTCGAGGCTCCGGAGCGCGGTGCCGCGGGTCTCGCCGGGGCCGCCGAAGAGTAGGAACCCGAGGGTACGAATGCCGGCCTCGTGCAGGTTTTCCGTTGCTTCGGTGACGTCGGCGAGCGTGAAGCGCTTGTTCATGGCCGCCAGCACCCGCTCCGCCCCGGACTCGAAGCCGACGCTGACCTCCACGAAGCCTGCCTCGGCCATCGCCTCGGCCATCTCCTGGTCGACGCCCAACGGGTAGACGATGCCGCGCAGCTGAAGGCGAGGCTCGAGTCGGGCCAGCTCGCGGCACAGGGCGAGGGCGTAGGAGCGCGGCAGGTTGAAGGTGTTGTCGACCACCTGGACGCGCCGAGCTCCGCGCTCTGCAGCCTGGCGCACCTCGGCCACGACCCGCTCCACCGCCCGGGTCCGGGGCCTCGTCCCCTCGATCCGTGGTGTCGAGCAGTAGGAGCACCCTAAAGCGCACCCCCGCCGGCTCTGCAGCGGCACCCACACCTCGGGGTCGGCGAGGTCGCACCCGGCCAGCCAGGCGGGGTCGGTGCCCACCTCGTCGTCGAGCAGGGCGATGCGGACCGGCGGGGTGCCACGCTCACCCCAGCGCGCCACCACGCCGGGGATGGCGGCAGGGTCGGCGCCGCAGGCGAGGTGGTCGAGGAGCTCCACGAACGCGTGCTCGCCCTCGCCGCAGACGCCGAAGTCGGCATCGAGATAACGCAGCACCGCCAGGGGGAAGATGCTGAAGCCGGCGCCTCCGAGCACGATGGGGGCGAGGGACACCTCCCGGCACGCCGCGACCACCGGTCGCACCTCGGCGAGCAGGAAGCGCGGCTCGCGCCGACACTGGTCGTCGATGTTGCGGACCGAGACCCCGATGACCTCGGGCCGGAGGCTCGTCACCGCGTCCCGCACTGCGCCCCGGACATCGTGGGTGGTGAGGAGATCGAGCAGCGCCACCTCGTGCCCGGCGCGCCGGGCGGCGGCCGCCACCATGGCCGGACCGAGGGGCAGCACCGGCATGGTGATCCGCTCGGTGTTGGCGGAGATGAACAGCGCCTTCATCGTGCCTCTCCAACCGGACGGTGGACCATGACCCATCCTACCTCACATGTCATTGCGTCTCGCCCGCCTTCGCCCTATCCTTGAGACGACGGCAATCTCTGCAAGGCAGCATCAGCGACCGGCGCCGACCGGCCGCGTAGCTCGGAATCACGGATCGGGGCTGAAGGGCCCGTCGGAGGGAGGGAACATGCCAGAGCGGACGATTCTCGACCTGTACAGGTTCGACGTGGAGGCGCCGCGAGAGGTCCACTACACCCACTACTTCCCGGGGGGCTCGCGCTCATTCTCCACCGAGGAGTTCTTCCGGCGCACGGCGGCCCTGGCGAGCGGCCTCTCCGAGCTCGGCGTGGTGCGCTCCGACAGGGTGATGCTGCTGTCGGAGAACCGGCCCGAGTGGCACATGGCGGACCTCGCCGTGCTCGACCTCGGGGCGGTGGACGTCCCCGTGTACCCGACGCTCACGCCGGCGCAGATCGCCTACCAGGTGCAGGACTCGGGCTCCAAGGTGGTGATCGCCGAGAACGCCGAGCAGGTGGAGAAGCTCCTCTCGGTCCGCGATCAGTGCCCGACGCTGACCCACGTGGTGCAGATGGAAGGTGCGACCCCCGACGGCGTGCTGGGCCTCGACGAGGTCGTCGCTGCCGGCGACGGCGCCGCAGCGGGCAGCCGGTTCTGGGAGCGCGCGGCGACAGTCGGAGAGGACGACCTCGCCACCATCGTCTACACCTCGGGCACTACCGGTGAGCCCAAGGGCGTGATGCTGAGCCACTGCAACTTCGTCTCCAACGCGTTGCACATCCTTCCGCGAGTGCCCACCACCCGGGAGGATCTCTGCCTGGAGTTCCTCCCCCTGTGTCACGTGTTCGAGCGTTGCGCCGGCTACTTCTACATGCGCACCGCCTCGGACAAGGCCTACTGCCCCACGGCCGCGGTGGGCGAGCTCATCGCGGCCATCGCGCCGACGATCTTCTGCAGCGTGCCGCGGGTGTTCGAGAAGGTCTACGACAAGGTCCACTCCAAGGTGGCGGCGGCGCCCCCACTGCGCCGCAAGCTCTTCAACTGGGCGGTGGAGGTGGGAACCAAGGCGTCCCACCACCGGCTCGCCGGTACCTCGATGCCGGCCGGCCTCGCGATGCGCTACCGCCTCGCCGACGGCCTGGTGCTGAAGAAGGTCCGCGCCGCCCTCGGCGGGCGGGTCCGCGGCGTGATCTCCGGTGCGGCGCCGCTGCCGCTGTTCGCCAACGAGTTCTTCCACGCCATCGGCGTGCCGGTGCAGGAGGGCTATGGCCTCACCGAGACCTCGCCGGCCATCGCCGTCAACGGGTACCAGCCTGGGGCCAACCGGCTGGGCGCGGTGGGCCGGCCCTTGGACAACCTCGAGGTACGGATTGCCGACGACGGCGAGCTCCTGGTGCGCGGGCCCAGCGTTTCGAAGGGCTACTGGAACAAGCCCGAGCAGACCGCCGAGGTATTCGCCGGTGACGGGTTCTTTCACACCGGTGATATCGCGCGCATCGACGAGGACGGCTTCGTGTTCATCACCGACCGCAAGAAGGACCTCATCGTCACCGCCGGTGGCAAGAACGTCGCGCCGCAACCCATCGAGAACCAGCTCAAGGAGTCTCGTTGGGTGGACAACGCGGTGGTCATCGGTGACCGTAAGCCTTACCTGGTGGCGTTGCTCTCGCCCAACCTCGAGGAGCTCGAGGCCCATGCCAGGCGTGAGAGTATCGCCTTCACCGACCATGCCGAGCTGGTGGCGCGGCCGGAGGTGGACGCGCTCTTTGCCGAGGTCGTGACCGGCGTCAACGCGTCGCTGGCCCGCTACGAGCAGATCAAGCGCTTTCGGGTACTGCCCGAGTCGCTCACCCTGGAAGGCGGCCACCTCACGCCCACCATGAAGGTGAAGCGCCGAGTGGTGGAGGTCGAGTACGGCGAGGCCATCGAGGCCTTGTACAGCGAGACCGCCGCCGGCGAGTGACGGGCACCTGAGCGGCGGAACGCGGAGAACGAACGGCCGGCGGGAGACCGCCGGCCGCACGAGTACACAGACGGGGACTGTCGCGGACTACTTCGTCAGGGTGGCGTTCTCGAGGATGACCTCGTACTTGTAGCCCATGCCGAAGTCCTTGTCGGCGGCGAGAGTGCCGCTGGCGGTGACGACGTCGCCGACGGTGGCGGTTTCGTTGCTCGTCACGGCGAGATCGTGGGTGCCGTCGGCGGCGCTGCCGGTACCGTCCTGCAGGTGGTACCAGTTGGTACCCATGATTCCCATGTTCACCTTCACCACCTTGCCCCGCACGGTGACCTGCTTGCCGTTGAGGGCGGCGCGCTTGGCATGGATCTCGGCGACGCTGAGGGCGCCCTGCGGCTGCTCGATGGCGGTGGCGACCTCGGCGGGCAGCTCCGGCGCGCCGGTGTGCGGCGCCGCCGCCCTTTCGGCCGCTGCCGCCGGCGCTGCCGGTCCGCCGTCCGGCATCTCTGCGCCGGCCTTGGTGATGGCGCCCACGAAGTAGATCTTGTCGAAGGTCCGATCGAGGGTGTCACTGTGGAAGTTCACCATGGGCGGGGCGTCGGGGACGTGGACGCGATCACCCTTTTGTACGGGGAACTTGGTGGTGGCGGCCCAGATTTCGCCCTGGCCGGTGTCAACCTTGACGTAGGTGTAGCGGGCGGCGTCCATGGTCTCCACGACGGTGCCGGTAAAGCCGCCGGGGGCCGGGGCCTGTGCCTGGGCGGCCGCCGGGGAGGCGTCGGGCTTGGCGCTGGAGTCCTGGGCGCCGCCGGCGGAGCATGCCATCGCCAGCGCGGCGACGGGAACGATTGCTACGAGATAAAGACGCGACATGTTGACCTCCTGCGCCGCCGGATTCTGACGGCGGTGCGATAGCCTAGCACGATCGAAGGATGCAGGCGTGAGCCGGCGCACACCCGTCGGCGGCTGGCGTTGCCGACCTCGTCGGCGCTAAGTACAATTCGGCGTTGGCTATACGAGAACCCATCTAAATGGAGGGAAACCATGCGGCGAATCAGCTCTCTCGGTCTCATCCTGGCGGTGATCCTCGGCAGCCTGCTCGTCTCCGCCAGTCCGGCGGCGGCACAGCAGGACCCGGAGATCGCCGAGGCCGGTCGCAGAACCGAGGCCTTCGTGACGGCGATGATCGACCTTACCAAGAACGTACGCCTCGACGAGGCGAGCCTGAAGACGGTGCTCGACAACATGGCGTCGCTCGACCAGCTCAAGGACGAGAATGAGAGCGATACGCTCACCGAGAAGGCTTTCCGCGACGGTAAGTACGACGCTTCGGTGATCCTCGACGACCCCGAGTACGTGGGCTGGGCCCGCAGCCGAGGTCTCGACCCCAAGGGCTTCTTCAAGGACGTGATGCGGCTCGTTTCGCTCAACATGCGCGAGCAGATCCAGAAAAGCAGGGAGCAGATGAAGGAGTCGATGCCGGAGACCCGGAGGCAGATCGAGGCGATGCGGGGCCAGATGGGCGAGGAGGCGTATCAGCAGGCCCAGAAGTCCATGAAGGCGGGGGTCGAGATGCTGAACCACATGGCCGAGCTGGTGGATCGGCTGCCGGCGCCCTCGGCCACCGAGGCGCGGCTCATGGAGCAGTACCGCGGGCAGATCGACGAGGCGATGCAGGCGGGCGACGAGGACCCGATGGATTCGGAGGGCATGGGCGCGGACGAGTACGAGTAGAGCACGACGCGAGGCTGTGGTCGCGCGGCGATTCCTCGGGCGGCGGTGCTGAGGTCTTCGCATTCAGAGCCGTTGTCTCCGGTTGACAGCGTGGACGGCTCGAGTATACTGACTCGCAAGTCAACCGGAGAAGATCACATTCAATTGACGCCTGGTTTCATGCCGTCGTCACAGCCCGAGGAGGAGCTCATGATGAGTGCTCGGAAGCTCACGTTCCTGGTGGTCGTGTGCCTGGCCGTCGCCGCGCTGGTCAGTGCCGCCAACCAGCCGGTGGCGCCACAGTCGCAGCCCGTGCTCACGATGGATGGGGCACGTGTCGCGCCGGCCATGGACCGCGCCGCGTACGCCGCGTTCCAGGCGCGGACGCACCAGTGGCTGATGCGCGAGCAGGTGACGGAGGGTCTGACCCCGCCGGTCCTGGTGCCCCGGAACGAGGCCAAGCTCGCGGCGGTCGCGCCCGAGGCCGCCCAGGGCCGCGCTGACACCCGTGGTCGGGAGCGGGTCGGCTACTCGGAGGATGTGGGCGTCCGGCTCGGGACCCACGGGGCGTGGGCCGACCAGCTCTCGCGCCGTGCGCTCGATCTCGCCCACGGCGCCGTCCGCGCCACCGACGACGGCTTTGTCTACACCGCCATGGTGCAGTCGCCCGGCGCCATGGGCATCCGCCTGCATCTCACCGGCGTGATGCTGCCAGAGGGTGCGGAGCTCTGGGTCTACGGCCCGGGTGCGGGCGCCCACGGTCCCTACACCTTCGGTGGGCCCGAGGGTACCGGAGAGTTCTGGACCAACACGGTGTGGAACGACTCCGTGATCGTGCAGGTCCACTACAGCGGCTATGACCTCGAGCGGGCACTGGGCGCCAGCTCGTTCACGGTGGAGGAGATCGCCTACCTGTCCGGGTCGGGCCTGAGCGGCCCGTCGGCGGGCGCCGTATACCAGGCCTCGAACCTGTGCAGCGGCAACGCCGACTGCGTCCGGGCCGCCTCCGGCAACGAGGGCTGGAACGACGCCATCGCCCTCATCTACTTCGTCGACGGTCACTACTGGTACATCTGCAGCGGCGGTGCGCTCACGGATGCGAGCCCCGGCGCAGCTCCGTACTACTTCCTCACCGCCAACCACTGCATCAGCCGCGACCGCTCCGCTGGGACCGTCGAGGCGTACTGGGGCTTCACGTCCAACTCGTGCGGGACCTCGGGCTGCTCCGGGCCGTGCTCCTCGGTGCCGATGACCAGCGGCTCGTCGGTGGCTGCCAGCAACAAGACCGGCGACTACACCCTCCTGAGCCTCGACTCGGCGCCGCCGCTGGGTACGTACCTGGGCTGGGACGGAGAGACACAGGTCGCGACCAGCGAAGGCTACGCGCTGCAGCGCCTGAGCCACCCCCAGGGCTCACCGCAGGCGTTCTCCACGCACGAGGTCGACACCTCGGCCGGTACCTGCAGCTCCTGGCCGCGCGGGTCGTGGATCTACAGCCGTGACCTGAGCGGGGCCACCGAGGGCGGCTCGTCCGGCTCGCCGGTGCTCGACTCCGCCATGAAGGTCGTCGGCCAGCTTTCCGGCGGCTGCGGCACCAATGTCAACGACGTCTGCGACAACGTGAACAACGCGACGGTGGACGGCGCCTTCGCGTCGTACTACGCCGATGTCGCGGGGCTGCTGGGTGGGGGCGGAGGTGGAACGAACCAGCCGCCGACGGCCTCGTTCACGTACTCTTGCACGGGCCTCGACTGCACCTTCGACGGCTCGCCCTCGTCCGACAGCGACGGCAGCATCGCCAGCTACGCCTGGGACTTCGGTGACGGCGCCGTGGCTGGCGGCGCGACGGTCAGCCACTCCTATGCCTCCGGAGGCACCTTTGGCGTAGGGCTCACCGTAACCGACAACGACGGCGCCACCGGGTCCACCAGCCGGAACGTGACCGTCGACGGAGGCGGGCAATGCGTGCCGTCCGGCGGCGCGTGCTCCAGCGGTGCCGACTGCTGCTCGGGCCGGTGCCACCCCAAGAAGGGCTACTGTCAGTAGCAGCGCCCACACGAGTGCCATGACGGGGCCCCTGCGGGGGCCCCGTTCTCGTTTCTCCGCATGGTCGCGACGGTGACCACCGCGCGACACGTGGCCGGGCCTCGCGAGAGGATGGCCTCGTGCTCGAGGCGGTCACCCTGGAGGTGATGAATTCGTTAGCAAGACCGTAAATATGACTATATCTACATGTCGGAAAATACCCGGTGGTTGGCGAATCTTCTTGGTGAAAGAATTCACAAAGGCTTTTTTTGGAGCAGTTGGACGGAAAGCTTCTTGTGATCTTGCGACCTAGTCTTTACTTGAGAAAACTGTTGATTTTAGCCAAATGTAACTGTAGGATCACGACGTGAAGCCCGCACGTAGGAACGATTCCGGGGAAACCGGAGATGAGTGGGACAAGGGAAGAGGAGGTTTCGTATGAGCAGGATGTCGAGAGTGGGGATGGGGGGGATGTTGACGGCCCTGGCGCTCACGCTGGTGGCGTTCGTCCCCGTGGCCTCCGCGCAGGTCAACGTGACCGTCGCGGTTTCTGGAGACGCCGTGCCCGGCGGTACGGTCACCGCCACAGCCACGGTCGACCTGGCCGACGGCTCGACGCTCCAGGGCATCGAGTGGAGCCAGGTGGGCGGCGCCGCGGCGAGCCTGTCGGGTACGACCACCGACACCGTCACGGTGGGGCTCCCCGGAGCGGATGCCTTCCGCGAGCACCTCATCGCGGTGCTCGAGGAGCCGCCTATCGGCCCCGACCAGCTGCCGCCCAACGTGCCGCCGCCGCCGGCCGACGAGGAGTTCGTCGGCGGGCTGCAGAACCGGTTCGTGGTGGTGGGCATCAACAACCTCGCCCTCGAGGAGGCCGGCGCCATCGAGCTGCAGGCGAAGGTCACCACCTCGTCGGGCATCTACTACGGTGACGGCACCGTGGCCGTGACCCTGCCGTGGCCCACCGCCACCGGCAACCGCAACGTGCCGATCGACGTGCCGGTGATCCTGCACGGCAAAACCCAGGCCTCCTACGACTGGGCCCTCACGGCTCCGGCCGGCTCCGCTGCTGCCCTGGTGGGCGCCACCACCCAGGACCCCGAGTTCACTCCCGACGTCATCGGCCAGTACACGGTCACGGTGACGGACGCGGACGCGGGCTCCGCCGTCACCCTGCAGATTGCCGCCGGTACCTGGCATGGCGTCATCGTCGGCCAGGACGCCGACGGTTACCCGGAGATCGACAGCGCTTGCACCGGCTGCCACGCGCCCGGCACCGCCCTCGATTACTTCACGCCGTGGAAGCAGAGCGGCCACGCGTCGATCTTCAGCTACAACCTCAACACCAGCACCCACTACGGCGAGTCGTGCCTGGCCTGCCACACCGTGGGCTACAACACCGACGCCGACAACAACGGCTTCGACGATCAGTCCGACTACCAGGCGTTCATCGACTCAGGTATGCTGCACGACGCCCAGCCCGATAACTGGACCAACATGCTGGCCCAGTTCCCGAAGACCGCCAAGCTCGCCAACATCCAGTGCGAGAACTGCCACGGCCCGCAGAACAGCCCGGCCCACATGACCGGCCAGGGCCAGCGCGCCAGCCTCTCGTCCGACCTCTGCGGCTCCTGCCACGGCGAGCCCGCCCGTCATGGCCGCTACCAGCAGTGGCAGCTCTCCGGCCACGCCAACTACGAGCTGGCCGGCGAGGAGGGGACCAACTCCAACTGCGCACGCTGCCACAGTGGCAACGGCTTCATCCAGTGGGTCAAGGACTTCGACGCCGACCCCAACGCCAACGTCAACGTCACCTGGACGGCTGACGAGGTGCACCCGCAGACCTGCCAGGCCTGCCACGACCCGCACCACGAGGGCTACCGTTCGAACGGCACCCCGTACGGCGACGGCCTGGTGCGGATCACCGGTACCACTCCCGAGCTGGTGGCCGGCTTCGTGGCCACCGACGTGGGCAAGGGCGCCATCTGCATGACCTGCCACAACTCCCGCCGCGGCCTGCGTAACGACGACACCTTCGACGTCGCCGACGCTGCGCGCGCCACCCACCCGGGCCCGCAGGCCGACGTGCTGATGGGCCAGAACGCCTACTTCGTGCAGGTGGGCACCCGCAGCTACCACTCCTACGTGCAGGACGCCTGCGTCGCCTGCCACATGGAGAAGACCCCGCCGCCGGCCGACCTCTCGTACAACCTCGGCGGCACCAACCACACCTTCTACGCCAGCCCCACCATCTGTGAGAAGTGTCACTCGGTGATCCGCGCCGAGGACGTGCAGGGGCCGGTGGAGGCCAAGCTGGTGGCGCTGAAGTCCGAGATCGAGGCCGCGATCCTCCGCGTGATGGCCACGGCCACCGCCGCGGGCGACTCCATCGACCTCGGTGGCAATCTCACGGTGACCGACGCGTCGCAGATCGCTCGGCTCGACCTGCAGGACTACCATGGCGGCCAGGCCATTGCGGTGTACATGGTCGGCGGCACCGTGGTCGGTCCCGTGGGCATGAGCAGCGTGAAGGTCGTCGGCACCGACGCCACAACGCCGATCTACACCTACGGCCCGCCGGCGATCGCCAAGGCCGGCTGGAACTACTTCCTGTTCGAGGCTGACGGCAGCCTGGGAGTCCACAACCCCGGTTTCGCCAACTCGGCGCTGGGTATCTCCCTCTACGCAGCCTCCACCGCCGAGGGCGGTCAGGGTACCAATGGCGGCGGGTCCGGCGGCAACACCGGCACCGGCGCCGGCGCGGTCGCCTGCACCACGCCGTACGTCTACTGGACCGAGATCGTCACCCACGACGGTGGCGCCGGCGGCAGCCAGTGGCGCACCGACATGGTGGCGCGCAACATGGCCTCGTCCACTGCGAACCTCGAGTTCATCCTTCACGCCGCCTCGGGCGACGTGCACGCCACCAGCACGGTCCCTGCCGGCGCCCAGGGCGTCTACGAGGACCTCGTGCAGATGATGGGCGTGAACGACAAGGGCTCGCTGGAGCTCTGCTCCGACCAGCCTCTCGAGGTTGTGTCGCGCATCTTCAACCAGGGCGAGAAGGGCACCTTCGGCCAGTTCGCCGACGGCTATCCGGATAGCTCCGGCATGAGCGTCGGCCAGTCGGCCCGGCTCCTCGGCCTGCGCCAGATGAACGGCGCCTTCCGTACCAACATCAGCGTCACCAACGGTGGCAAGACCGAGGCCAAGGCCCAGATCACCCTGTTCGACACCGACGGCAACGAGCTCGACAGCTACGAGCTGAGCGTCGGCCCAGGCATGGTGGTGCAGGACCTCGAGCCCTTCAAGACCCGCGCTGGCGCGGCCAACCTCGGTTGGGGCTTCGCCACCGTCACGATCAAGGCCGGGACCAACGTCCTGACCTCGGCATCGGTCATCGACATGTCCACCAACGACGCCACCACGATTCCGGCCAAGCGGTAAGCCGCACCGGAGCCAACTACGGCGGGCGGCCGCTTGAGCGGCCGCCCGCTTTTTCGTGTCGGCACGAGGCGGACTGCCCACGACCGCGACCGGGACCGGGACCGGGGCAGCGACGGCGACCGGGGCAACCCCACGCGTCAGGGGCCGGTGACTGCGACCCCGTCCAGAGCCGGGGCGTTTGGGGGAGCCTCTGGCGCACGGACCGGGTGGCACGACGGGCGCGCGCTCAGGAGGCGAGGTCGAGGGCGTGGCTCTTGAGCTGGTCGAGGGAGACGACCTGGAGGGCCGACTCCTCGGTGGCGGCGAGGATCACGGGTGGTGCCACGCCCGCTTCGAGGGCCTTCCGCCAACGCGCCGCGCACAGGCACCAACGGTCGCCGGGGTGCAGTCCCGGGAATCCGGCACCCAGTACCGGAGTCGTCAGGTCGTTCCCCTGCCGGTCGGAGAACTCCAGGAACTCGGCGGTCATCTCGGCGCACACCACGTGCCGGCCGAGGTCGTCGCGGCCGCTGCGGCAGGTGCCATCACGGTACCAACCGGTGAGCGGATCGCTGCAGCAGGGCTCGAGCGCGAGTCCCAACACGTTGCGTGCATCGGCCACGGTGCGTCCTCCTCGTGCGCCGCACAACACGCCGAGCCGTACACGCATTGCTGCGCATGCCGGGGTGGCGCGGCGGGTCCCCTCTGGTCGTGGTGATTCCGGCCGCAGGCTCTGTCAGAGGCCCCGGGCCGCCACCAGCTCGGCGAGGAGCAGCGTGCCGCCGGCGGCGCCCCGCTCGGTGTTGTGGACCAAGGCGACGAGGCGAAGATCCTGCACCGCGCACCGCTCGAGTCGGCCGATCGTCACGGTCATGCCGACGCCTGCGTCGATGTCGAGCAGGGGTTGCGGCCGGTCGGCCGTGGGCGCCAGCGCCACGGGTCGGACGGGGGCCGACGGGAGGTGGAGGTCGGCGATGGGCGGGACGAAGGAGCCGAAGGCGTGTCGAGCCTCCGCGAGGGTGGCGGAGCGCGACAGCCGCACCGACAGCGACAGCAGATGACCGTCGCGCACCGGTACCCGGTTGCACTGGGCGCTCACTCCCAGAGGGTGGGGTGTGACGGCGTCGCCGGCGAGGGTGCCAAGGATCTTGGCGGGCTCGTGCACGAGCTTGTCCTCCTCGCCGGCGATGAGCGGCTGCACGTTGCCTAGGGCGTCGAGGGCCGGGACGCCCGGGTGACCTGCGCCGGAGAGAGCCTGGAGGGTGGTGACGACCACCGACTCGACCCCGAAGCTCTGCGCCAGCGGCGCCAGCGCCAGCACCAGCCCGATGGTGGAGCAGTTTGGGTTGGTGACCACCGCGCCGCCCCAGCGGCGCCGCTGGGTGGTCATGAGCTCGAGGTGCTCCGGGTTCACCTCGGGCACGACGAGCGGTACGTCAGGCTCCATGCGCAGAGCGGAGGCGTTGCTGATGACGGTGTGTCCGGCGGCGCGGAATGCGGGCTCCACCTGGGCCGCGGTACCGCCGTCGAGGGCCGAGAGGACGAGGTCGGCGCCCACCGCGGTGGGCTCGGCGGCACATAGCGGCAGCTTCGCCGCGGCAGATGGAGGCGCGCCGGGCAGCAGCCAGTGGACCGCTTGGCCGTAAGGGCGTCCCACCGAGCGTGGCGAGGCGGCCACCGCCACCAGCTCGAACCAGGGGTGCCCGTCGAGGCGGCGGACCAGGCGCTGGCCCACCACGCCGGTGGCGCCGAGCACAGCGATGCGGCGCCGCTCAGCCGGCACGGCGCACCTCCTGCTCGGTCGGCGGGAAGAAACGGCGGTGCAGCCGTCCCACCACCTCGGGCAGCGCCCCCTCGTCGAGCACGAAGCTGAGGTTGATCTCCGAGCCTCCGAAGGAGACCAGGGAAGCGCGCAGGTCGCCGAGGTCGTCGAACACACGGGCGACGATCCCCGGCACCTGCTTGAGGTGCTCGCCCACCACGCAGACCACAGCCTGGCCGTCGCGGACCGTGACGGTGCCGAGCTCGGTGAGCTCGGGCAGGGCCGCTTCCAGCCGGGTCGCGTCGGCGAGACCGAATGCCACCGAGACCTCCGATGAAGCCACCACATCGGGGGCCATGCGGTGGCGGTCGAGCACCGCGAAGAGCCGGCGCAAGAAGCTGTGCGCCTTGAACATCCGCGTCGACACAAGGTGCACCGCAGTGAGCCCCTCCTTGTAGGCGATGCTTGTGACGGTGCGTCCGTTGGGCGGGGCCTGGGCGAGGATCAAGGTGCCCTTGCCGGTGGGCCGGTTGGTGTTGAGGACCCGCACCGCGATGTCGCGCTCCACCGCCGGCAGCAGGGTGCGGGGGTGAAGGACGCGGGCGCCGAAGGCGGCCAGCTCGGCGGCCTCCTCGAAGCTCATCATCGGGATGGAGCGGGCATCGGGGACAAGGCTCGGGTCGGCGGTCATCACCCCGTCGACGTCGGTCCAGATCTCGATCTCCTCGGCGTCGAGCGCGGCGCCCAGAAGGGTGGCGCTCAAGTCGGAGCCGCCGCGCCCGAGGGTGCGGTCGGCGCCGGAGGGCGACCGCGCCACGAAGCCCTCGGTAAGGACCACCGCCCCCCGCCCGAGGAGCGGCAGCAGGCGCGCCCGCGCCGCCGTCCGGGTGGGCTCGGCGAGCGCCTCGGCCGCCAGCGGCTCTCCGTCGGCCACCACCACCCCGCGGGCGTCCACACGCGCCACCGCGACTCCGGCCGACGCCAGGGCCGCACCCGCCAGGAGCGTGGAGAGACGCTCCCCGAATCCCAGCAGGCGGGCCGCGACGACGGGAGAGAGGTCGCGGAGTACGGTGCAGCTCCTCGCCATCTCGGCGACGGTGTCGAGCATGGCGTCGCTCCCGGCGTGCACGGCGTCAGCCGCGGAGCCGGGGCCCAGCGTAGCCTGCACCAGGTCGTGGTGGCGGCGGCGCAGCGCCCGCACCTCTGCCGCCGCCTCGGCGGCGCGATCCGCCGCGGCCAGCCCGCCGATCCAGGCGAGACGGTCGGTGACGCCGGCAGCGGCCGAGAGCACAACCACCAGACCTTCATCGCTCCGCCGGGCGATGAGCTCAGCCACCGTGCGGAGGCGCTCCGCATCACCCACCGAGGTGCCGCCGAACTTGAGCACGCGCATCGTCAGCCTCCCTCCAGGAGACCCCGCAGGAGCCGGCCCACGGCGTCCAGCTCGATGAGGAAGGCGTCGTGGCCGTGGATCGACTCGAGCTCGGCGTAGCGTGCGTCCTTGCCCAGCGTCGCCAGCGTGTCCACCGCTTCGCGCACCTCGTGCGGGAAGAAGAGGACATCGGAGGAGATGCCGATGCCGAGGACGCGAGCCGTGGCGCGCGCCAGGGCCGCATCCAGGTCCCGGTGGCCGCGGGCCACGTCGTGGCGGTCCATGGCCTCGGTGAGGACGACGTAGGAGCGGGCGTCGAACCGCCGCACCAGCTTGTCGCCGTGATGCTGCAGGTAGCTCTCCACGGCGAAGCGAGAGCCGCGCGGTGGAGCCTCGCCTGGTGCGACGCCGGTGGCCCCGCGGCCGAAGCGGACGGCCATCTCAGCCTCGCTGCGGTACGAGATCATGGCGATCTGCCGGGCCAGGGCGAGGCCGGCTGCGGGGCCCTCGCCTTGGTAGGCGCCGCCGGACCACGCAGAATCGGCGAGGATGGCGCCGCGGGCCACGGAGTTCAGCGCGATGGACCAGGCCGAGGCCTGGGGCGCGGCGGCGATGGGGGCGGCAGCCGCCACCATCTCCGGGTGGTCCACCAGCCACTGCCACACCAGCATCCCGCCCAGGGAGCCGCCCACCACCAGGGCGAGGCGCCGGACACCGAGGCGGAGCAGGAGCCGGTGCTGCACCTCCACCATGTCGCGCGGGGTGATGACCGGGAAGGTCATTCCCCAGGGCCGCCCGGTCGTGGGGTCGGGATCACCAGGGCCGGTGGTGCCGTAGCAGCTCCCCAGGAGGTTCGGCGCGACGACGAGGTGGCGGTCGGTGTCGAGGGCGCGGCCGGGTCCGACGACGCCGTCCCACCAGCCGGGCTCGGCGGCGTCGCCGGCCACATGCGAGCTGCCGGTGAGGGCGTGACACACCAGCACGGCGTTGTCCCCCGCGGGGGCCAGCTCGCCCCAGGTCTCATACGCCACCCGTACCCGCGGCAGGGTGCCGCCCGCCGCCAGAGGAATGGGGCCCGGCAGCTCGAGGACGCGGGCCGTGGCGGGGGGCCGGAGAGCGGCGCTCACGCTGCCGCCAGCGCCTGCGCCAGGTCGGCAGTGATGTCGTCGACCTCCTCGAGCCCCACCGAGAGCCGCACGAGATCGTCGGGGACTCCGGCGACCCGGCGCTCCTCCGCGCTCAGTTGGCGGTGGGTGGTGGTGGCCGGGTGGATGATGAGCGTGCGGGCGTCGCCGATGTTGGCGAGCAGGGAGATGAGCCGGACGGCACCCACCACCCGGCGGGCGGCCTCGACCCCGCCGCGCACGCCGAAGGTCAGGATGGCGCCGGCGCCGTGCTCGAGCAGCGCCGAGGCGCGCGCGTTGGACGGGTGGCCGGGGAGCCCTGGGTAGCTGACCCTGGCGACCTTGGGGTGAGCCGCGAGGAAGCGCGCCACCGTCAGGGCGTTGTCGCAGTGTCGCTGCATCCGCAGCGCCAGCGTTTCGAGCCCCTGGAGGAGGAGGAAGGCGTTGAACGGGCTCAAGGCGGGACCGAGGTCGCGCAGCTGCTCGACGCGGGCCCGGGCGATGAAGGCGGTGTTGCCGGTGGGGCTGCCCGGCCCGAAGGCTTCCCAGAAGCGCAGCCCGTGGTACCCGGCGCTGGGCTCGGTGAAGCGCGGGAAGCGGCCGTTGTCCCATGGGAAGCGTCCGGAGTCGACGATCACGCCGCCCATGGAGGTGCCGTGCCCGCCGATGAACTTGGTGGCGGAGTGGAAGACGATGTCGGCGCTATGAGCGAAGGGCCGGCAAAGGTAGGGGGTGGCGGCGGTGTTGTCCACCACCAGGGGTACGCCGCGGTGGTGGCAGGCGCTCGCCAGGGCGGGCAGATCGGGTACGCCCCCAGACGGGTTGGCGATGGTCTCCACCAGCACCGCGCGGGTGTGCTCGCCGATGGCCGCCGCGACCGCGTCGGGGGAGGGGTCGTCCACGAAGCGGGTGACGATGCCGAGGCGGGCCAGGGTGACCTTGAGCAGGTTGGTGGTTCCGCCGTAGAGCTGGCTCGAGGCGACGATTTCGTCGCCCGCCTCGGCCAGGGTGAGAAGGGTGAGGGTCGCGGCCGCCTGCCCGGAGGCCACTGCGAGGGCGCCGCTACCGCCCTCGAGCAGCGCCATCCGGCGCTCGAACACGTCGGTGGTGGGGTTGCTGATGCGGGTGTAGATGTGCCCAGCCTCCTCGAGGTCGAAGAGCCGGGCGGCGTGGTCGACGTCGTCGAAGAGGTAGGACGTGGTCTGGTAGATGGGCACCGCGCGCGAGCGGGGGGCGTCATCCACCTGGTGGCCGCCGTGCAGGCAGAGCGTGTCGAACCCATAGTGATCACTCATCGTCGTTCCCTTCGTGGCCGCCGTGCCCGGGTGCTCTGACAAAGAAAAACCGCAGCGTGGGTGCGCTGCGGGTGGTGGGCGTCGGGTTCGGTGCTGATCTACACGGAGAGGTCCCGCCCGCTCACGACCCGCAGCGCGGGCATGCGCATGACCATGGCCATGGCACGAGAGACTGCGGTGTGGGCATGGCGGCGTCCCATGGCCGAGGAATACCACGAGGCCCCTCGGACCGTCAAGCGTCAGGTGGAGTCCTGTCGCTCGAGGAAGTCGTTGAACTCCTCCTCGTAGAGGTAGAGCAGAACTGCCAGGAGACCGAACACCAGGGGGCCGTATACCAGGCCCAGGAGACCGAATGCCTGGATCCCGCCGAGGATGGCGAGGAAGAGCCAGAGGGTGCCCATGCGCGCCTGACCGCTCATGAGAACCGGGCGTAGAAAGTTGTCGATGCTGCCCACGACGATGGCGCAGAAGAGCCCGAGGAAGAGGGCCTTGCCCCAGCTGCCGATGAGCAGCAGGTAGACCACAGCCGGACCCCACACCAGGGTTGTCCCCACCACCGGGATGAGGCTCGCAAAGGCCATCACAGTGCCCCAGAAGAGGGGAGGGATACCGACGATTGCGAACCCGATCCCGCCGGCTATGCCCTGCGCGGCGGCGGTGCCGAAGGCGCCGAGGATGGCCGAGCGGGAAACCTCCCGGATGCGCCGGATCAAGCGGTCCTCCTGGCTGCGGCGCAGCGGCAGCAGGTGGAGGCCGGACGCGAGGATGGCCTCGCCGTCGCGCACCATGTAGAAGAGCACGAATAGCATGAGCAGCAGCTTGCCGACCACCAGGCCCGCCTGGCCGAGGACGGTCCCGCCCTTGCTGATGAGGAAAGTCCCCGCCTTGCGGCTGCCGCTGAGGATGAGGCCCTCGAGGTCGAGCCGACTCAGGTCGACCATGGGAACTGCGTGCTGGACCAGCTGCTTGGCGCGGTCCAGGGCGTGGGTGTCGAGCGCCTGCTGGAGGTGTCCGTCCGTGACCCACTGCTGCATCGCCTGGAACGACTCCACGCCCTGCCGCACCAGGGCGGTGCCCAGGAGCACCACCGGGGCCAGCAGGAGGACCACGACGATCACGCAGGTGAGCACCGCGGCCAGAGTGGCGCGGCCCCCGAGCCTGGCCCGCAGCCGCCGGAAGACCGGGTGCACCATGGGCGCGAGGATCACCGCCAGCAGGATTGGGTCGAGGTACGGCCGGATGATGCGGAAGGAGAGCCAGAGCACGGCCAGGAGCAGTGCGACCAGCACCAAGCGCGGCACGCGGTGGGTCACCTCGGCGGGTGGGGCGGGGTCCACGGCTCAAGCCTAGCCTGTCTCGCGCCCGTCGTCACGCGGCGGCCCGCCGGAGTCATCGCGGGGGTCACCCTCCGTCGCTCGACCTGCCAGACGCCCGCTCCGTCGCCCCGCGCCCGCGCCTGCCGCCGGCCCGCAACCACCCCGTCAGGGGCACGGTCGAGGTCGGCGGCGGCGCCGGGCGGGGTGAACCGGACCGCGGCAGCGCAGTCGGGTACCACCCCGTCGGCGGGAGGGTTACCGCGTACTGCCGCGCGGGCTTCCGCCGGTGCGCCCCTGCTGGTTGGGGCGCTGCCGGCTGGGCTGACCGCCGCCGGCCCCAGGGTGGCGGGGGCCTGCGTCGCGCCTCCGCTCGGTGGTGGCCTGGGCGGGCCCACGCTCCTCGCGGCGTTGCGTTTTGGCGCGGGAGCGCGCCCGCTCCTCGGCCCGCTGGGCGCGCAGGGCGGCGATCCGCTCGGCAATGGGGATCTCGAGGCGGCCGCTGGGGCTGGCTTCATAGTCGAAGCCTTCGAGCTTGAGGCGCGGCAGCCTGCGTCCCACGGCGCGCTCGATGGCGTCCATCTCGCGTCGCTCGTTGGGCGAGGCGAAGGTGAGGGCGTTACCGGTGGCCTGGGCGCGGGCGGTGCGGCCGACCCGGTGGATGTAGTCATCGGGCTGCACGGGGACGTCGAAGTTGACAACGTGCGGCAGCGCTTCGACGTCGATGCCGCGGGCCGCGATGTCGGTAGCCACCAGCACCTGGATGGCGCCGCCCTTGAAGGCGGCCAGCGCGGCCTCGCGCTGGGGCTGGCTGCGGTTGCCATGGATGCGGTCGCAGCGGATGCCGGCGCCGTCGAGGAACTTGGCCAGGCGGTTGGCGCGGTGCTTGGTACGGGTGAAGACCAGTGCGGTCTCGACCTCCTTGCGGCGCAGCATCTCGAGCAGGAGGGACGGCTTGAGCTTCTCCGGCACGGGCATCACCGCCTGCTCGACGCCAACTGCCGGAGCCGAAGGGCGCTCCACGTCGAGGCGCACAGGGTCGCTGAGCAGCTGACGGCTGAGGTCGGCGATGGGTCGCGGCATGGTGGCGGAGAAGAGCATCGTGTGACGGTGTGTGGGGAGCTGGGCGAGGATGCGACGCACATCGGGGAGGAAGCCCATGTCCAGCATCCGGTCCGCCTCGTCGAGGACGAGGACCTCGAGCTTGTCGAAGCGGGCCCACGGTTGCCTCATATGGTCGAGGAGACGGCCAGGGGTCGCGACCACCACGTCGACGCCGGCGCGCAGCGCTCGCTCCTGTGGCCCGGGCTTGACTCCGCCGAACACGACGGCCGAGGAGACCCGCGTGTGGCGGCCGAGCTGAGCGAGGTGGTCGTGTACCTGTGCCGCCAGCTCGCGGGTGGGCGTCAGCACCAGGGCCCGGGGCCCCGGGGCGGATCGACTCGAGAGCCGGCTGAGAATGGGCAGCACGAAGGCCGCAGTCTTGCCGCTGCCGGTCATGGCGCAGCCCAGGACGTCGCGGCCGGCGAGGGCGGGCGGCAACGCGCTGCGCTGGATGGGGGTCGGCTCTTCGAAGCCGAGATCGGAGATGCCGCGCAGCAGCGCGGGCGAAAGGTCCAGGTCGTTGAAACGCATCGCGGGAATGGTCACCTTCTGCGAGCGCACCGGCACCAGGCGCGGGCGCTGCGCGAGCTCTTTTCCCGGCTTGGTGGGGAACGGGAGACGTGCCGGTGCGGCTGCCGTCCGGCCCGGATGGGCCTTGCGAGTTGGCCTGCCGCCCCCAGAGGGGGGTTGGGCAGAAGCGAGACTATGTCACACCTGAGTGAGTCTGGCAAGCTCGTGCACCATCGCCGGCCGCTCTGTGTTAGGGTGGACGCGGTTTGAGGCGTCGGCGGCTGCCATGAGGGTGGCCGCGCCCCTCGCACGAAGCGCGCGCTGCTCATCCCGCGGCCGTGCGGCAGGGGTCCGATGACGGCGCGCCACAGCAGCTGAATGAGTGATCGCCGCGCATGCCAGTGAAGGGCGGATGAGCAGGTCCGGCTCCCCATTTCTCGCAGTGGAAAGGGCGCCTGGTGAGGACCGGCGGTGAACGATCAGGGGGTCGGAATGGCGAAGAACCGGAGTGCCACGTTCGCGAAGCGAGCCCGGGAGCGGGCTCGGCAGGAGCGCCGCAAGGAAAAGGCTGAGAAGGTCGCGCAGCGGCGCGCGGAGAAGAAGGAGGACGATGACGACGGCCTCCCGGTCGGCGTGGATCCGGACATCGCCCACATCGTACCCGGCCCGCAGCCTCTTCCCGAAGAGGCGCAGATCCCCGAGGATGCGCAGGACTGAACCGCCGACGACTGTCGCCCACCAGGATTTGACTCGAAGGCCCGCCGTGTGCTCAGGCCTCAGGTGAGTGGGATCGAGCTGGCATTGGCTTTCAGCCACTCCGCGAAGGTCTGGACGTGCGGGTTGAGCCGTCGCGCCACCGCCGGGTCACGTGCCGCGCAGAAGTCCTCCTCGAAGTCGTGCTTGATCTGGAACATGTTCCCGCGGTCGTCGGCGCCGGGGAAGCCGAGCCCGCGGTATACGTCGAACGGCACGGCCTCGTAGCGCACCTCCCGCCCAAGGCCCGGCCGAGGGCGGCGGCCATCTCGCTTCCGGTGAGGCGCTCGCCGACGATATCTGCTCTCGTTTCCATGGGCCGTGCCGCGTGAACGGCGCTATGCTTGGGGCAGCTCTTTCCCGGGGGGGAACCGGTGGACGACGACCATTCGGCGCTCAACGCGCGCGTGGCGCAGCTCGCCGCGCAGCTGCAGGATGTTCAGCGACGGCTGGCAGAGCTCGAAGCCCGCATCGCGGACGAAGAGTCTCCCGTGGCGCCGCGCGACACAGTCCGCGGGCAGGCGGGTGGCGGTCCCGAGATCGCAGGCGAGGGTGGGGCCGGTACCGAGTCGGTTGGCCTCGCACTGCGTGTGCTCACCCTCCTCGGTCGGACCTTCGTCATCCTCGGCGGAGCGTACCTGCTGCGGGCGTTGAGCGACGCCGAGGTCGTGCCCGCGGCGGTCGGCGCCGCAGCCGGTCTCGCCTATGCTGCCGTGTGGCTCATCGCCGCGGATCGGGCCGCGCTGCGGGGCGACCGGCTGGGGGCAGGCTTCCACGGTCTCACCGCCGCCCTCGTGACGCTACCCCTGGTGTGGGAGGCGACGGCGCGGTTGGGCGTGCTGTCGACCTGGGTGGCCGCCGCTGCCCTGCTGTTCTTTGCGGTGGCCGCCATGGCGGTGGCTGGGCGCCGCGGTCTGCCTGAGGTGGCTTGGGCGGGGGTGCTGGGCAGCGCCGCGAGCGCGTTGGGACTGGCGATTGCCACCCATGATCCGGTGCCGTTCACGGTGCTCGGCATCGGCGTGCTGGCGGCGACCGAGGTGCTGGCGGTGCGGGACTGTTGGCTCGAGCTGCTCTGGCTTCCGGCGCTTGCGGCCGACATCCTGGTGCTGCACACGACGCTCCTGGCGGCCCGGGCGGGGAGCGCTCCGGAGGAGCTCGTCGTGCCGGGCGCAGCGGCGGCGGTCCTGCTGGCGCTGGCGCTCCTTGGGCTGAGCGTGGCCGCAGCCTCGGCTCGCACGCTGATGAGGCATGTGCCGGTGGGCCCCTTCGAGGTCGTGCAGACGGCAGCAGCCCTGATCATCGGCGCGGGTGGCGTTGTGCGGGTGCTGGCGGCGCACGGGGTGCAGGCAGGGCCGGTGGGCGGCCTCCTGCTCATCCTCGGGATCGGGGCGACGGCGGCGGCCTTCGCGGTGCTGCGGGCGCGGCCGGAGTCGCGCGGGACCGTGGTCTTCTATGCGACCTGCGGGGCGGCCCTGGTGGTGGGCGGAATCTCGATGCTGTTGCAGGGGCGCGTGCTCGCCGTTGTCTTCGCAGCCGGCGGAGTGATCGTCACCGTGGCGGCGCGCGGTCCGGTGAGGCGGATCCTGCTGTCCTATGTGGCGGTCCTGCTCGCCGCGGCGGCGGTGGTCTCGGGCCTGCTTGCGGGCGTGACGGTGCGGCTGCTCGGTACCGCCGGCGCTCCCTGGCCGCCGCTGGATGGGTCGGCTCTTCTGGCGGCAGCGGCCACCTTCGCGTGCTTCCTGTTTCTCGCCGTCCATCCGCCCACTCCTGGACTGCGTTGGTGGGGGCTCCTTCCGCGCGCGGCGGTCGCCACAGTTGCGGCATGGGAGGTCGCAGGTCTGGGCGTCGGTGCGCTCGCCTGGCTGGCAGCTCGCGTGTGGGCGGCCGGACCGGCGGAGGTGGCGACCATACGCACGCTCGCGGTGGTGCTGGTGGCGGTGGGCTGTGCCTGGGCCGCCGCCCGCCGGGGCATCCGGGAGCTGGGCTGGTTGGTCTACCCCCTGCTGGCCGCCGGCGCGGCCAAGCTTCTGCTCGAGGACCTGCGTCGCGGCAGGCCGCTCACCCTCTTTCTGTCGTTGGCGCTCTACGGCTGTGCCCTCCTCGCCGCTCCGCGCCTTCTGCGTGGCAGGGGCGACGAATGAACCCCTGACGGGGTGCGTTTCGCTTCACGGAGCGTCATGATGGCGCCCGGAGGCGGCGCGGGTCGCACCGGACCGCGAGGGAGGTTGGGAATGCCGAAACGCTACGACATCGTGATTCTGGGGTGCGGGCCGGCCGGCGAGCGAGCGGCGATCCTGGCAGCCAAGACGGGACGGCGGGCCGCCGTGGTTGAGCGCGCCAACGTGGTGGGAGGTACGCGCATCAACTGGGGCACCATACCCAGCAAGACCCTGCGCGAGAGCGCCCTGTTCGTGTGGGCGCACACTCACCACCGCCTCGAGGGGATTCGCACCGAGATCGCCGAGGAGATCACGGTGGCCGACTTCATGTACCGCGAGCAGCAGGTCGTGCAGCGTGAGCTCGAGCTCATCAACCGAACCCTCGGGCGGTACAGCATCGACGTCTTCCGCGGCCACGGCCGCCTCGTCGACCCCCACCGTGTGGCGGTCCTCGACGACGACGCAATGAAGATCCTCGATCTCGAGGGTGACTTCGTCCTCATCGCCACCGGCAGCACTCCCAACCACCCTCCGGAGGTCCCTTTCGACGGCGCCGTGGTGTTCGACAGCGAGACGATCCTGAAGCTGCCGCGCATGCCGCGCTCCATGATCGTCCTGGGTGCGGGCGTCATCGGCGTGGAGTACGCGTCCATCTTCGCGGCCCTCGGGGTACCGGTGACCCTGGTCGACACGCGTGACGAGCTGCTTCCGTACCTCGACCGCGAGATCGCGGCCCGGCTCGAGCGCGAGCTCGGGCGCCTCGGCATCGTCATTCGCCACGGTGAGCGGCACCAGCAGGTCGAGGTGCTCAAGGGCGAGCCGCCGAGGGTGCGGGTGGCCACCACCAGCGGGGGGTCGTTGGAGGCTGAGGCGCTGCTGTACGCGGTCGGGCGTGATGGCAACACCGGGAACCTGGGCCTCGACACGGTGGGCATCACTCCCACCGACCGGGGGCTTCTGGAGGTCAACGAGTTCTACCAGACGGGCGTGTCGCACGTCTACGCCGCTGGCGATGTCATCGGCTACCCGGCGCTGGCCAGTACCTCGATGGAGCAGGGCCGGCAGGTGGTGCGCCACGCCTTCGGAATCCCTGGCCCCCTGGGACCTGCCGAGGTGCTTCCCTTCGCCATCTACGCCATCCCCGAGGTCGGGACCATCGGTCTCACCGAGGAGGAGCTGAGTTCCCAGGGTGAGGAGTACGTGGTGGGACGCGGCCTCTACCGCCTCAATCCGCGGGGCCAGATCATGGGCGATATCGGCGGCATGCTCAAGCTCCTCTTCGAGCTCGACAGCCTGCGTCTGCGCGGGGCTCACCTCATCGGCTCGCAGGCCAGCGAGCTCATCCACCTCGCCCAGGCCCACCTCCGCTGCGGCGCCACCGCGGTGGAGATCGCCGAGGCGCTCTACAACTACCCCACGTTGGCCGACCTCTATCGCCACGCCGCGCTCGAGGCGCTCGGCGAGAAGATCAAGCGGTGTCCGGGCTGGGAGCCCTGGCCCAGCTGAGCGACAGCCCTCGCCGGTCGTCGGCTGTGTGCGCAGATACCCCGGCCTGGCAGGGGCCCTCTCCTCCTTGCTGAAGGCCTTTCCAACCACAGCTTGCCGGACGAGACCCGGATGGACCACTCCTCTTACTGAACAACCTCGTGAGACGTCACGGCTAAAGGCCGCGGACCGCGGACTCGAGGGAGAAGGGGGCGGGCTGAACGCGGTTCTCGACCATGTCGGGCGTGCGCAGCCAGAGCAGGCGCACGGAGTGGTTCTCCAGACGGACCCAGGCCGGGATGGCCGAGCAGTCAGGGTCGACGAGGCCATCGTACCGCTCGGAGAAGACGACATCGGCGGCTGCGGTGATGGGCTCGCCGCAGGCCGCGCACACCAGGGGACATGACTCCACGCCGAGCATGGTGAGGATCGTCTCGGGCTCCTTGACCGCCCGGCGGACTCGCGCCAGCACTCGGCCCAACCAGGTGCTGCGTCGCGGTCGGTGTCGGACCTCGAAGAGTGGGTGTTGCTCGCCGACGGCCGCGACGGCGCGCGCCGGGATCATTCGTGCCATTGTTGTGCTCCTCGTGTTGGGAGGGACCCGGATCGCCGTTGGTCGCGGCGGGGTTCGAGAGGGTCTCTCGCGATCGCGGAGGTCGACCCGTCCGCTCTTCGCCGGCCTCTCCGGCCGGGGATCGGAGGCGCCCGGGGCGCCGTGCCCTAGCTGCTTCGGCAGCGCCGTGCCGCCCAGTTCGGGCGCCGAGCGCTGGACTCTATAGCGAAAGAGGCTGCGCGTCAATTCCCGCGGCGATCCCGTCGGTCGCTTCGCAGCCGGCGGAAGCGCCGAGGCGGCACCCCACCGTGGCCGACGTCCGGGAGGGCCTCGCCGCGCTCCAGGGGCGCGCCCTGTCCACCCAGGGATGCGGTCGATCTCTGGTGCCGTCGCCGACGCCATCGCTGGTGCGGCTGCACGGGACGCGGGTGGGCGGACGACACGGAGCTGGACGCGGCGCTCGACGCGGTGGCGCAGGACTCTGCCATCACCGACGTGGTCGTGTGCGCAGCAGACGACCCGGTGCGGGCGCTGCACGGCGTTGCAGCCGCTCACGAGCGGCTGAGCCGGAACCCCAACGTCACCGCCGCGGACCTCCGCCGGTTCGACCCCGGGGTGGACCCCTCCCGAAGGGGTCGGGCTCGCCGCCGACGGGCATCCGGTGGTGCGGGTCGCTGGCCTGGTGACGTAGCCGGGCTCAGAGCCGGCCGAAGAGATCGAGGATCGCGGGCCAGAAGAGGGGGTCCCGGTTGCAGTCGGAGTGTCCGCGCCCCGGGAGCAGGAGGAGACGGACGCCCACGCCTCCGGCGGCCGCCAGCCGGCGGGCATGCTCCGCCGGGACCGTGGCGTCCGCCTCGCCGTGGACCAGGAGTATGGAGGCGGTGGTCCGCCGGATCTGGTTCTCCGGGGCGATCTCGACCAGTCGTGCGCCGACCTCGTGTTCCACGTAGCGAAGAGCGGCGGAGATGAGGAGACCCGGCACCCGGCGGGCGCGGAGCTCTGCGGCCATGAGCTCGCCCGGGTCGGCAAACGCACCCACCGTGGCCACGACGCGGAGGCGGGGGTCGTGGGCCGCCGCGTGGATTGCCGCGGCGCCGCCCACCGAGAGGCCAAGGGCGCCGAGACGGCTATGGTCCGCGCCGCGCCGCTCGGCCTCGTCGAGGGCCGCCCGGACGTCCTCCGAGAACATCAGCATTGTGGCCGTGCCGTCGGGGTCGGAGCTGCCGTGACTGCGGGCGTCGAAGGCCAGTAGACTGAAGCCCGCGCGGTGCAGAGGGCCGATGAACGGGAGCATGCGACCGACGTTGCGGCCCCAGCCGTGGACCAGCACGAGGGTCGCGGCGGTCTGCGGGCTGCCGGCCGGCATCCACCAGCCGTAGAGGGTGCGGTCACCTGAAGTTGGGAAGCGGAGTTCCTCGAAGGGGACCTCCACCGCTGCCGGCGTCCGCCGGTGGGGAACCTGCGGTGTGCGGTAGTGGCGCCGGATGAGCACCAACCCGGCGGCCGCCAGCAGGAGCAGAAGCACTGGAGCTGCGAGCCATGGCGTCATGGTGGCACCGTAGCAGAGCGCCGCGTGGAGAGGAGTGATCCTTGCTCTGCGCGGGCAGGGGCCACACATTGTCGAGTGACGGTCAGGAGGGCAGCCTCGCGTGTGTCGCGAGCCTGATGGGAGGGTCGATGGTCTACGAGAGGCAGCGCGAGTTCTCGCGGGTGGGAGTCCGGCTCAAGGTACGGCTCCGGTTCTCCGACGACATGACGGTGGAGGGAACGGCCTCCGACGTGAGCATGAAGGGTGTCCGCTGTCTCACTGGCGCCCGCCCGGAGGTCGGTTCCGAGTGCGCTGTGACGATGATCTTCGCGGAGAAATCCGCAGCACCCCTCGAGCTCCGCGCCGAGGGCCGTGTGGTGCGCCACGAGGAGGACGGCATCGCGGTGGAACTCCTCGCCATCGAGCTGGAGAGCCACGAGCACCTGCGCAACCTCCTCATGGTATGGGCCGCGGACCGCCGCGCCGTCAGCGACGAGTTTCGCGACCACGTCGGTCTCAAGCGGCGGCCTCCCGAGGACGACCTCCCGGGCTACTGATCGTCCAGCGCGCGCAGCCGCCGCTCGACGGCGTCGGCCAGCTGGCGTGGTGCTTCCTCAGCATCCGGACGCATGCAGGTGACCTCTTGGATGATGGTCGTACGGTACGCCCGGAGGGGTGATCCTGGGACGGGAACCCGCCGTTCGCTTTCCCGTATGAACGGTGGGTCGGTCGCCGATCGCAGCTCGCTGCAACCTTTCGAGACGAGATTGCGTTTGTCGGACCGCGACTGACCAGACACAGCGCGCGGCGGCGGATCGGGGAGGGCATCGATGGTGAGTGCGAGGCTAGTGACGGGGACCGTCGCGGTGGTGCTCTTCCTGGGCGGTGTGAGCGCTGGTGCTGCAGGGTCCGACACGGAACGACCGACCCATCGCGTTCCCCGTGTTGACGGGACCGTGAACGTTGACGGCGTCCTCGACGAGCCGCTGTGGCGGGACGCGCTGGTGCTCGAGCTCCCCTTCGAGGTGCGCCCGGGTGAGAACATTCCGGCGCCGGTGCGCACCGAGGCACTCCTCGCATATGGCGGATCCGCCTTCTACGTCGCCTTCCGCGCCCACGACCCCGATCCCACCGCCATCAGGGCGCGCTGGCGCGACCGGGACACCCTCGGCGGCGACGACTGGGTCGGCATCGTGCTGGACACGTTCAACGACCAGCGCCGCAGCTTCGACTTCATCTGCAACCCACTGGGAGTGCAGTTCGACGAGGTGGAGACCCCGGAAGGTGAGGACGCCGCCTGGGACGCACTGTGGGATTCGGCCGGCCGCATCACCGCGGACGGCTACGTGGTTGAGATGGTCATCCCCTTCAGCTCGCTGCGCTTTCAGCGAACCGGTGGCGACCAGGTGTGGAACGTGGATGTGGCGCGCAGCTGGCCCCGCGACGTCGACCACCGCATGGGGCTCTTTCGTCGTGACCGCTCCAACAACTGCTACCTCTGCCAGGCCCACCGCCTGATCGGTTTCGCGGAGGCATCGCCCGGGCGCAACGTCGAGCTGGATCCCACCGTTTCCGGCCTCTACTCCGAGCACCGCGAGGGCTTCCCCGACGGACCCTTCGTCGAGAGCGAGAACCGCCTCGACCTCGGCCTCACCGGCACCTGGGGGATCACCCCGAACCTCACTCTGGCAGGCGCCCTCAACCCGGACTTCTCCCAGGTGGAGGCCGACTCCGCGCAGCTCGACATCAACACCCAGTTCGCCCTCTACTACCCCGAGAAGCGCCCCTTCTTCCTGGAGGGAGGGGACCTCTTCAACACCCGCCTCGACGCGGTCTACACGCGCACCGTGGCCGACCCCGACTGGGGCCTCAAGCTCACCGGCAAGGTGGGAGGCAACGCCATCGGCGTCTTCAGCGCCCGCGACGCCATCACCAACCTGCTGTTCCCGGGCAGCGAGGGCTCGAGCTCCACCTCGCTGGCGCAGCCCACCGACGACGCCGTGCTGCGCTACCGCCGCGACATCGGCGCCTCCTCGACCCTCGGCTTCCTCGCCACCAGCCGTGAGGCCGGCGACTACTCCAATCAGGTTGCGGGGTTTGACGGCATCCTCCGGGCCACCCCCACCGACGCCTTCCGCTTCCAGGTGCTCGGCTCGAGGACGCGCTATCCCGGCGACGTCCAGACCGCCTTCCAGCAGCCCGAGGGCACCTTCGACGGCAGCACCTACGACCTCTTCTACATGCACGACACCCGCACCTGGGATTGGTATGCCCGCTACAACCGGGTGAGCAACGATTTCCGTGCCGACCTCGGCTACATCCCCAAGGTGGGCTTCGACTTCCTCGACGTGGGCTGGGGCCACACCTGGAACCATGACCCCGGGCACTGGTACACCCTGCTCAACGTCGGCTCCGGCTACGAGGAGGAGCGCGACCACGCCGGCCGCCTCCTGCACCGCTCCTATACCTTCTGGTCCGAGTACCAGGGGCCGTACGAGTCCCACGCCAGCCTGGTCGGCTGGATCGGGCGCCGGGCCTACCACCAGGTCGAGTTCGACGACGTCATCCTCAACGGGTGCTTCGGCTTCCGTCCTTTTGCAGACCTCTGGCTCCACCTCGCGTGGGAGGCGGGCGACCGCATCGACTACGCCAACACCCGTGCCGGCCGGGTGTTGGGGCTGCACCCCACCGTGGAGTACCAGCTGGGCCGCCACCTGTCCGCCAGCCTCGACCACAACTACCAGCAGCTCGACGTCGATCGCGGCCGACTCTACACCGCCAACGTCAGCGAGCTCCGGCTGGTCTACCAGATCACCCGGCGGGCCTTCGTGCGGACCATCCTGCAGCGCTACGACTACCGGCGCACGACGGAGCTCTACTCAGAGCCGGTGGAGCCCCGGAGTCGTAGTCTTTCTACCCAGCTTCTCTTCTCCTACAAGCTCAACCCCCGTACCGTGATCTTCCTGGGTTACTCGGACCACTACGCCGGCAGCCGAGACATCTCCCTCACCCAGACCGACCGCACGGTCTTCTTCAAGCTCGGCTACGCCTTCGTCCTGTAGGGAGTGCCGCCTGCCGAGGACGATGGAGCAGGGTGCTGCGCGTGCGGGCGAAGCGGGCGATGTACGCCGGCCGACATGTGGGGCCCGCCGCTGTCCGCGTGAGACGGCGGGAGGAGGCGAAAGGGAGGCCCCCGCAGGCAGGGTCTTTACAAAGAGCGAGACACGATTCACATTACTGCGAATCTCGGAGTGCTCGAGCAAGGAGGAACCTGCAATGAAGACCGGATTGGGTGTGCTGCGCGGCGTGAGCGCGCTCATGGCGGCATTGGGATGCCAACCTGGTCAGAAGAGCTCGGTGGAGACGCCGGTGGAGCGTGGGCGCTACCTGGTGACCGCCAGGGGTTGCAACGACTGCCACACCCCGTGGAAGCTGGGCGCCAAAGGACCGGCGCCGGACATGTCGCGGATGCTCTCGGGTCACCCCGAGGGCATCGGCCGGATCGCCGGGCCGCAGGCCGACTTCGGGCCGTGGGGGGTGCAGGGGACGCTCACCATGACGGCGTGGGCGGGGCCCTGGGGGGTGAGCTACGCCGCCAACCTCACGCCCGACGGGGAGACCGGAATCGGAGCGTGGGACGCCAACGTCTTCATCCAGGCGATGCGCACCGGCAAGCACATGGGCGCGGGACGGCCAATCCTGCCGCCGATGCCGTGGAGCTGGTACGGCAAGCTCAGCGACCAGGACCTGGAGGCGATCTTCGCCTATCTGCAGTCGATTCCGCCGGTCAACAACGAGGTGCCCGACCCCCTGCCGCCGCCGGCGCCGCCCGGCGGCTGAGGCCGGCCGCAGGCGCAGTGGTTGACGGGAGCGGAGGCGCGCCAGCACCCTCGTGAGCTGGCGAGCAGCTGGCACCGGGGTCCGGCGTGCACGGGGCCCGCGCCGGGCGCGACGCCGCGATCACGGCGCCGTGATCCACGCGGAGGAGCTGCCGCCTTCGAAGTCGTCCTCGAAGATCAGGTTCGCGGTGTTGGTGTCCGCCACCGTGAAGCCCACGTCGCGGAGCGACTGGATGGTCGTGTTGCTGCAGAAGGTCGGCATGTTGAGCCAGCCGGTCATGAGCTCGTTGCGCATGTCGTGGCCGGAGGCGTCGACGCGCCCGGTCATGGCGGCACCGCCCGCAACCTCGTCCCAGTGCCCGTTGGCCGTGCCGCTGCCGCCGTCCAGCTCCACCGGAACATACGCCGCGCCGCTTTGGCCCAGGAACTCGGCGCGGTACGCGGCGAGGCCGTAGGACCCCGTGTATCGCCCCGAGCCGTCGACGTAGCCGGTGTCGTTGGTCCACCAGATGCCGAGCCCGAGCACGTGCCCCATCTCGTGCTCGACGACGTCGTCGAAGCTGCCGTTGGCCATCATGGCGGCGATGTCGGCGCTGTCGAACTGCATGATGCCGCGGGTCGTGAAGTACTTCCGGTCTTGAAGCGTGTAGCGCGTGGGCCCGGCCTGCCCCAGAATTCCCCCGGCGCCGTCGATGGTCGTGCCGGAGGCGTCGATGGTAATGCCGCTGAGCGCGACGCCGGCCTCGTAGCCGGTGATTCGGCTCTCCCAGCGCTGCTTCGCAATGATGAACTGATTCTGCTGCTCGGCGGTGAGACCGCCGGTGAAGTTGAGGGTGATGGTGAACCCACTCGGCGCCCGGCCTGGTGGTGGCGGAACCTCGTACTCCATGGGCGGCCGGGTGAAGGTGAGCTCCAACGGCGGCGTGGCAGGGGGTCCGGAGGCGAACACGGGCACTCCGGTCAGGAAAGCGACGACTGCGAATGAAACGACCAACCGGTACACGTCTCCCAACTTTGGACTCCTTCGCAAGTTCATGTGCTCCAATGCCTTGGCGCGGCGCGCTTCGCATCCTACTGCAAACGGCCGGGTGATGAAAGTCTCGCGCGGGGTGGCCGGGCAGCGAGTCCCGGAGCCGTGTGATCCAGGTCAAACGCCGACTGCTCCCGGAACCTGCCGGTGGGAGACGCTCGCCGGCTCAGCCGAAACCGGTCACCGTCACGACGGTGGGTTCGTCCGGTCCCCGAAGGTGCGGAGCCGGCCCACGAGCTCGTCGTAGGTCAGGTTCGCGGTGCTGGTGTCCCCCACCGTGAAGCTCAGGTCGCGGAGCGACTGGATAGTCGTGTTGCTGCAGAGGGTCGGCATGTTGAGCCAGCCGGTCATCACCCATCGCATTGATGCGGAGAATGCCGTGTCGGCAAGTTGCCACCGACCAGCGGAGGTAGTTCAAACCCCCCGGAGCACAGCTCTTCTTGCGGGACATGCCATCCATGACGTTCTCCTGGAGCGCCTCCTCGTACGGAGCGCGCTCGCGGTGAACGTCATGGTTGGCAATCCACGGGAAGCGCTCCTGGAGCAGTGGCCCCAAACGACCAGGCAGGCGACTCGGCGCTGAGGGCCCGAGGGCGGCTTGCTTGTCGCGCGGCAGCGCATGCCGTCGCCACCCTCGGGACCGCGCCGACGGGCGGCGGCACGGCCGCCGCCCGGGAGCCGGTGCCCGGACACTAGAGCAGGGGCAGATGGCGTCGGGGCTGCTCGGCGAGGGCACAGACCGGGAGCGGGTCGCCGGGCGCCGGCTGCGGCGGGTGAGTCGTCCATGGGACCGGCCTGCGCCCGGTGATGGTGGTGCCGGTAGGCATCGTGAAGCGGTAGGTGACGCGGCCGAAGGCGACACCGGATGGCGGCAGCCGGCGCGGCGGTTGGACGGCGAGGATCTCACCGGTCACCAGCAAACCGTCACGCAGTAGTCGGCTCAGACGGCGGGTGACCACGGCGAATGCCAACAGCAGCGCGACGCCGATGAGAGCCGTCGCCAGGGCGCCGCCGAGAATCTGCCACGGGGCGCGGAGGGCGGCAAAGATCACCGAGTAGGCGCTCCCGGTGGACGCGAGGGCGACGCCGCCCCACATGAGCATGGGCCGGGAAGACGTCTCGCAGGCCCTCATCAGCTCCCCAGTGACCGCGCGGGGCGGCGGCTCGCGCAGGCGGTTGAGAAGGGCGGGGAGCTCCATGGCCTCGCCCCAGTGTATCCGCAGCTCACCGCTGGAGCTGCTCCTCGAGCCAGGGCACGGCGCCGGTCGGGAGGACCAGACCGAGGAGCAGGACGAGTGTGGCGACAGCGCGGGGCACGGTGGACCTCCTTCCCTTCGGAACGACGGCGGAGTCTCCTCCGATCCAAAGGGGCGACGGGACGTCCGTAGTGGCTCGGTTTGAGGCTCTGTGGGCCTGACTCTCGGGCCTCGGCGGGATCGGAGTAGACTCGGGACCATGGAGTACGCGGAGGTCCATCCCCGCTGCCCGCTGTGCGGAGGTCGTGCGCTCCTGCGGGGGCGTTGAAGCTCCCTGGTCATCGTGTGCACGGTGTGCACCGCGGAGAGACCGGCGAGCGAGCACCCCGAGGTGATGGAAGAGTACCGCAAAGCCCTGCTGCAGGAGGCCGGCTGGCTCGACGACCGCGGCTGCTGATGTCGATGGCTCGGTTCCCACCGGGGCGATCGTTGTCCTCGAGGCGCTGTGGCCAGGAGGATTGACGAGTACGCGACTCTGTGCCTAATGGTTCGCCACTCGTAGCGAAAAGGGCTATATTCAACTCAGCATTCGGGGACATGGGACGGCCGCCCTCACCGTCCGCGACGAGCGGCCATCTTCGGCTGCGCGGTGTGGGTCAACCGGTCCGCTGAGGCTCCCGGTCCCCGCGGCGAGGAAGGAGGGTCATGGCCCTGGACCGGAGGGAGCTGCTCAGGTGGCTCGGCTGCGGCCTCGCCGGCTGCGGCCTGGCGCATGGGGCGGAGGGCGCGGGCCCACTTGCGCCGCCCGAAGATCCGTATGCGGTCCTCGTCGACACCACGGCTTGTATCGGCTGCCGCAAGTGTGAGTGGGCGTGCAACCAGGCCAGCGGCCTTCCGGTGGAGCCCCTCGAGACCTTCGAGGAGAAGTCGGTCTTCGCCCGGATGCGTCGCCCGGACGCCGGCCACTACACCGTGGTCAACCGCTTCGCGGACCGGAGCGACCGTGACCGTCCCGTCTACGTGAAGGCCCAGTGCATGCACTGCGTCACCCCGACCTGCGCCTCGGCGTGCATCGTGACCGCCTTCGCAAAACAGCCCGAAGGAGCCGTCACGTACGACGCCTCGCGCTGCATGGGCTGCCGCTACTGCATGGTCTCGTGCCCGTTCCAGGTCCCCGCCTACGAGTACTCCAACCCGCTCACCCCGCAGGTCCGCAAGTGCAGCTTCTGCCACGAGCGGGTCACGCGGGAAGGCAAGGTGCCGGCCTGCGTCGAGGTCTGTCCCCCTCAGTGTCTCTCGTTCGGGCGTCGCAGCGAGCTCCTGGACATCGCTCACCGGCGCATTGGCGAAGGGGGCGGGCGCTTCGTGGACCACGTCTACGGGGAGCACGAGGTGGGCGGTACCTCGTGGCTCTACCTGGCCAGCGTGCCCTTCACCGACCTCGGGTTCCCGCAGCTGGGTGAGGAGCCCCCGTTGCGCGTCACCGAGGGCATCCAGCAGGGTGTCTTCAAGCTCTTCATGCCGCCCATCGCACTCTTCACGCTGCTCGCGGGCGTCATGCGGATCTTCCGGCCTGAGGACGAGAAGTCGGCGCACGGGGAAGGACCGACATCGTGACCGGGCACGGTGCGGCCCCCGCGAAGCGACCGTTCTTCACGACCGGGGTGCTCGTGCTCCTCGGCCTCTTCGGTATCGGGCTCGGCTTCGCCGTGGTCCGCTTCACGATGGGTCTCGAGGCGGTCACCCACCTCAGCGACCAGTACCCGTGGGGCATCTGGATCGCCATCGACGTGGCCACCGGCGTGGCGCTGGCCGCCGGGGGCTTCACCACTGCGGCCCTGGTCCACGTTTTCCACCGGTACCGCTACGAGACCGTCGTCCGCCCTGCACTTCTGACTGCACTCTTGGGCTATACCTTCGTGGTGCTGGGCCTCCTCGTGGACCTGGGGCGGTACTACAACGTCTGGCACCCGCTCCTCCCGTCCATGTGGTCCGGACATTCGGTGTTGTTCGAGGTGGCCATGTGCGTCATGGCCTACCTCACGGTGCTCTACATCGAGCTTCTTCCCATCGTGGTGGAGCGTTTCGCGGGCCGGGTGGCGCTGCCAGGCCCGCTCCAGGTACTCAATCGACCGGGCGAGGCGATGCTGCGGCTCCTCGATCGCACCCTCGGTCGCGTCATGTCGATCTTCATCGTCCTCGGAGTCGTCCTTTCGACGCTTCACCAATCCTCGCTGGGCACGCTCATGGTGCTCGCGCGGACCAAGATGGACCCGCTGTGGTGGACGCCGATCCTGCCGCTGCTCTTCCTCCTCTCGGCCATCGCGGTGGGCTTCGCCATGGTGATCTTCGAGTCGGTCATCGCCGCCAGGGTGTTCAGGCTGCCACTCGAGACGGGGGTGCTCGCCCGCCTGGCTAGGTTCATCCCCGTCGTCCTGTTCGTCTACCTCTCGTGCAAGGTCGTCGACCTGGCCATTCGAGGCGCGGGCCACCATCTGCTCGAAGGCGGTGTGAGGCCCCTCATGTTCGTGCTCGAGGTGGGAGTCGGGGTGGTGGCCCCGTTGCTCATGCTCCTCTCGGAGCAGGTCCGGCGGGATTCCTCCCTGCTGCTGTGCGCTTCGGGCCTGGTGATCCTGGGCGTGGTCCTCAACCGGATCAACGTCTTTCTCGTGGCCTACACACCTCTCTACGTCACCAAACCTTACTTCCCGAGCGTGGGGGAGATCGCGGTCACGGTGGGCCTCATCTCGGGCCTCGTGCTCCTGTACCGCCTGGCGGTCATGCTGCTGCCGATACTTCCGGCGGAGGACGATGCCGCCCCGGTTTCTGGAGCGCGCGACGGTGGAGGAGGCTGAGATGGCACGCCGGCCCGCGGTGTTGGTGTTTCTCTGGCTTTCTGGGGCGCTGGTTGTCGGCAGTGCCGCTGCGGCTGGCAAGACCGGCGTCGTGGACGACCCCTCGGACTGCTCGGCGTGCCACACCTGCGCCTATCCGAGCCGGTCCGACCCGTGTCTCAGACCGTGCCCCCGGCACGAGTCGGCGACCGTGCTGTCGGCGGACCTGGGCCCGGACGTGGTGATCCTGGACGGTCTCGAAGATCTCTACGTCCCGGTGCGGTTCGACCACCACAAGCACGCCACGATGGCCGCCATGAGCGGCGGCTGCGAGACCTGCCACCATTTCACCCCGCCCGACATGGACCATCCCGCGTGCAAGGACTGCCACCCCGCCGAGGTGGTGCACGAGGATCTCGCGCAACCCGGACTGAAGGGGGCGTACCACCGCAGCTGCCTGCGCTGTCACCAGGAGTGGGATCGCGACACCGCGTGCGAGATCTGCCACGAGAAGAAGCGGGGAGGAGCGCTGCACGGGACCGCGACGTCAGTGTGTGACCACAGCCATTACGAGCCGCTCGAGCTCGAGGAGCTCCTCGTTTTCACGCCGGCGGACGAGTCCGTGGAAAGCGTTCCGTTTCATCACCGTCGCCACAGTCAGCTCTACGAGCGGGACTGCACCGAGTGCCACCGGCGCCAGAGCTGCTCACGCTGCCACGTCCAGGGGGGCGAGGGGCCGCACCCGATGCGGGCGGCCGGTCAGGAGAGCCTTCATGCCACCTGCTTCTCGTGCCACGACGGTCAGCGCTGCGGGAGCTGCCACGGTCGCGCGGCCGACGACCTCTTCGACCACGCCGACACCGGTTGGCCCTTGAAGGCGTACCACGCGTCGCTGGCCTGCCGGACCTGCCACGGTCATGTCGGCGCCTTTCGCAAGCTCGACCGCGCCTGCTCCACCTGCCATCCCGACGGTTGGCCGGCGGACACCTTCGACCACCGGTGCACCGGTGTCACGCTCGACGACGTCCACCGCGAGGCGGACTGCGAGGCCTGCCACGTGGAGGGTCCTGGCTCGCGCTCGCGCTGCGACGGGTGCCACGACGACGGGCGGCGGTTCGATCGCGCGACCGGCTTCGGTCGTTCCGGCTGATCGCTGGCCCCCGGGTGTGGGAGAGCTCCTCGGCGATGGGCGCGCCGCGGCAAGGCGGCGGCGCCCGCGACGCCCTGCTTCTGCGTGCCGTCGTACCTGTGGCTTGTCCTTGGCACGACGGTCGGCGCCCCTACCGGGCGAGCTGAGCCGGGACGCCGCGAACCTTCCACGTCCGAACCAAGGGCGCTCGAGCTGCTGAAGTCGTTCGGTGGTCGTCGTTGCCCGGCGAGGGACCGACAAGCGGAGCATCCTGCAGAGGCGTGGGCAGCGTCGCCGGGGTACCATCGTGCGCGTGTCGAGACTGCTCCCGTTCCGGCCCGCATGGTGGCTCCGCGGCCGCCACGCTCAGACCGTGGTGGGACGCTACCTGCGACGGCGCGACGGCGTCGCGCTCGAGCGTGAGCGGATCGTCACGCCCGACGACGACTTTCTCGACCTGGACTGGGCGTGCTCCGGCGCACCCGCGGCCGGCGCGCCCCTGGTGCTGGTGCTGCACGGGCTCGAGGGAAGCGCCCGCTCGGGCTACGCCTTCGAGCTCTACCGGCGGCTGCACGAGGCCGGAGCCGACACCCTCGGGCTGAACTTCCGCTCCTGCTCGGGTGAGCTCAACCGCGGGCGCCGCCTCTACCACTCGGGCGAGACCGGCGACCTCGAGCTGGTCCTCGAGCTGCTCGGGCGACGATTTCCCGGTCGGCGCCTCGCCGCGGTGGGCGTCTCGCTGGGGGGCAACGTGCTCCTCAAGCACCTGGGTGAGCGGGGCGCGTCGACCCCGCTGGCGCGCGCCGCCGCCATCTCGGTGCCGTACGACCTCGCCGCCGGGGCCCGCTACATGGAGCGCGGCTTCGCGCGGGTCTACGTGCACGTCCTGCTGCGCTCGCTCAAGGAGAAGCTGCGCCGTCGCGCCGCCGAGCTCGGCGACGCTTGCGACGTCAAGCGGGCCTTCGAGGCGCAGACCTTCTACGAGTTCGACGACGCCGCCACGGCGCCGCTGCACGGCTTCGCCTCGGCCGACGACTACTACGCGCGCAGCTCCAGCGGACCGCTGCTGCCGGGCATCCGCGTACCGGTTCTCCTGGTGGGATCCCGCGACGACCCCTTCGTGCCCGCTGCGGTGCTTCCCGCGGCCGCCGTCGCCGCCAGCCCGTGGCTCGAGGACGGCTTCACCGAGCGGGGAGGCCACGTAGGGTTCGTCGGCGGCAGGACCCCCGTCCGCCCGGAGTTCTGGGCAGAGCGCGCCGCCGCCTGCTTCGTGACGTCCGGTCAGTGACTCGCGGCCGAGGCGGAGGTGGCGGCCGTGATGGCGCAGATCGCGGCCGCCTGCTGCGCCTCCAGTGCGGCCTGAGCGAGACCGAGGGTGGCGGCGTCGGCGGGCGCGTCGAGGTCGTTCCCGGCCTCGCCGGCGTGGCGGGCGAGGACGATCCCCACCGCCATCGAGAAGGCGAGGTCCCCGGAGAGGCCCGAGAAGAAGGCCGCGAGGCCGCCGCCTTCCCCCTTCCGGAGCCGCTCACGCACCGCCAGCGCCTCGCTGGCGAGGCGCTCGGGATCGCCGGGGGTGAGGGCCAGGAGCGCCACCTCGTCGTAGCGGCCGCGCGCCATAGCGAGGCCCTGTCGGTCCAGTGCGTTGGCGATCTGGTGAAAGCGCTGGGCTGCGTCGGCTCCGGAAGCGGGCCCCACCGCGAGGAGGTGCGAGGCCAGCTGGAGCTGATTGCCCCGCCCGTAGCCGAGCCGGTGCAGCTCCTGGTAGATGGACTCCACCTGCGCCGCCACCAGCGACGGCTCGCTCCCGCGGTTGCCGTGCAGGGCCGCCATGGGGAGGTCGTCACCGCCCGTGAGCCAGGGGTGGTCCTCCTTCCATGACTCGAGAATCGCGTGCGCTCGCTGCAGCGTCGCCGGGTCGGCGGCGCGGCCGCCGGCGGCGAGTACGAGGAGGAACGCCGAGATGGTTGCGCGCCCGCCGCGCAGCTTGTGCCGCTTCATCTCGTTGCGGGTCCGCTCCACGGCGGCCCACACCTCGCCTGCGTCGAGGCCGCGGCGGACGATCATGGCGGCGAGGACGAAGCGGGCGGGGCCCGAGGCGGCCTCGCTCCAGCCGCTCGTCTCCTTCAGGGTTGCGGCCGCGCTCTCGAGGCGCCCGCCGGCGTCGGCCGGGAGATCCGCCGCGGCGAGGCTCGCCGCAGCCAGGCGCAGCATCGTCGAGTTGGTGAAGACGTGATGCGAGTGCAGGTCCGCGTAGAGCGCAGCGAAGCGCGCGATGATCTCCTCAGTGGCGGTGTCGAGCATTCCGGCCTCCTGCTCTTCTGTACGCCAGGGGATGCGGGTGTGTTTCCTCGGTCCGCTCGCCGGCGGAACGGCGGGCCAGGGCACACCGTACCCTGCCACACCCGGGGATGGCGAGGCCCGGTGCGGGAGCGCGGGGCTCGGCCGTGTTGGAATACGGCGACGCGGAAGGGCATTTGGATGCATGGTCCCGAGAAACGAGGTCACAGCTCATGACTGGCGGGGTGCTCATGTCGGAATCCAGATCGCGGCCGGAAGGCAGGAGGGGCGAGCAGGGCCGGATGCCGGCTGTCGCCCCCAGGAGGCGTCTTGCCGTCTACGCCGTGGGCATCGTCGCCTGCGAGCTCGCCGGAGTGCTGGGTGGGCTCGTGACGACGCCCGCGATCCCCACCTGGTACGCCGCGCTCAGCAAGCCGGCCTGGACGCCGCCGGGCTGGCTGTTCGGACCCGTATGGACCGTGCTCTACGCCCTCATGGGAATCGCCGCCGCGCGGGTGTGGCTGCGCCACCGTGGCAGCCGCGCCGGGCGCGCTTCGCTGGCACTGTTCGCCTTCCAGCTTGTGCTCAACGCCGCCTGGTCGTTCCTCTTCTTCGGCCTGCGCAGCCCGGCCCTCGGGCTCGCCGAGATCGTCGTGCTGTGGGCCGCCATCGCCGCGCTGGTCACCTGGTGGTGGCGGCTGGAGAGGCCGGCGGCGCTCCTCCTTGCGCCGTACCTCGCCTGGGTGAGCTTCGCCGCGGCGCTCAACCTCGCCATCTGGCGCCTGAACCCCTGAACCGGCGAAACCACGCCTGCCGGCGCCACCATGGGTGGAGGCCCGCAGGTGTGACGACGGGGCCGGAGAGATTCGGCCGGTGCGCGGCGCGGCGCTGAACGAGCTCGGCGCCGGCAAGGTGTCGCCGGCCCAAAGCCCCGGATCCTGGCCTGCAGGGTTTGCCCGGGTCGCCCGGCTCGGGACGCGCTACCATGGCGCCGTGGATCCCCTGCTGCCAGCACCACGGAGCGCCCACGAGGGCGGGATTCGCCGCATCGTGTGGCTGCTGGTGACCCTCGTGGTGGCGCCCACGGCGCTGCTCCTGGTCATCGGCATCCTGATGCTGGTGCTGGTGCGCTCGCCCGTGAACGTGGTGCTCGGCATCCTGGTCATGGCCCTCGTGGTGTGCCTCGTCACCGGCTCGGTGGTGGCGCTGGTGCTGCTGCGGCGCGAGGCCCGCCTCTCCAGGCTGCAGACCGACTTCGTGTCCAAGGTCAGCCACGAGCTGCGCACGCCCCTGACCTCGGTGCTCATGTTCGCCGAGATGGCCGCCGACGCCACCGCCGATCCTGACGAGCGGGAGCTCTGCCTCCAGGGCATCCGGCGGGACGCCCTGCGCCTGCAGGCCCGCATCGAGCGCCTGCTGGAGTGGGGGAGGATGGAGGCCGGGCAGCGCAGCTACCGAAGCGAGCCCGTGGAGCCGGCGAAGGTGGTCGAGGATGCGGTGGCCGCGTTCCGCGGCTCGGCCCAGGGACGGGACGTCGAGGTGGCGCTGGCACTCGACGAACGGCTGCCGACGGTCGCGGGAGACCACGGGGCGCTCGTTGACGGGCTCCTCAACCTGCTGTCCAATGCCGCCAAGTACGGCGGCGAGGACAACGAGATCACGGCGGGGGCCGGCGTGGACGCCCGCTCCGTCCGCCTCTTCGTGCGCGACAGCGGCCCCGGCATCCCGCGGCGCGAGCAGAAACGGATCTTCCAGAAGTTCTACCGCCTCGACGACCGCCTCTCGCGCGCGGCGGAGGGCACCGGCCTGGGCCTCGCCATCGTCCACCACATCGCTCAGGGCCACGAGGGCGACGTGGAGGTGGACAGCGAGCCCGGCCAGGGCGCGACCTTCTCCATCGTCCTGCCGGTCGGGCGCGAGGCCGAGGGCCGGTGACCGGCGAGCGCGCATCGCGCCTCCTCGTGGTGGAGGACGACACCTCGATTCTGCAGGGGCTGGCGCTCGCTCTCGGCCGTCAGGGGTACGAGGTGCACGCCGCCGCGGACGGTCGCGCGGGCCTGGATCTCGCGCGTCGCGGCGGCTGGGACCTCATCGTCCTCGACATCATGCTGCCCCAGGTGAACGGGTACGAGATCCTCGCCGACCTGCGGGCGGCGGGCGACGAGACGCCGGTGATGGTCGTGAGCGCCCGCACGGCCGAGATGGACCGGATCCGGGGCCTCGACCTCGGCGCCGACGACTACGTCACCAAGCCGTTCTCGGTGGGGGAGCTGCTGGCCCGGGTGCGGGCGGTGCTGCGCCGTCGGGGAGGCGACGCCCATGCGCTCCTGACGGTGGGGCCGCTGACCATCGACACCGCCGCGTTCACCGTGCGGCGGGACGGCGAGGCGATGGAGCTCACGGCCACCGAGTTCCAGGTCCTGCTGCTGCTCGTGCGGGCTGCGGGGCGGGTGCTGTCGCGGGAGCAGATTCTCGAGGGGGTCTGGGGATACGGCCACCACGGTTCCGCGCGCACCGTGGACAACTTCATCGCCCAGCTCCGGGCCAAGCTCGAGGAGGACCCCGCCCACCCGCGGCTGATCCAGACGGTGCGCGGCTTCGGCTATCGTCTCGCCGAACCGTGACAGGATCCTGACAAAACCCGGGCGATCCCCTGAAATCCCGTGATCATCATGATCCTGAGGCGGCATGCTGCCGGGGGGATCCCGATGACGACGCGACGACTGCTTCGACTTGGTTGGAAGAACACGCCCTACGTGGCGATGCACCTGGCCTGCCTGACGGCGTTCTTCCTGCCCTTCTCGTGGTGGCTGGTAGCCCTCGCCGGGAGCCTCTACCTGGTTCGGATGCTCGGCGTCACCGCCGGCTACCATCGCTACTTCGCGCACCGCACGTACGCCACCTCGCGGGCGTTCCAGCTGGTGCTGGCGGTGGTCGGCCTCCTCGCCCTGCAGAAGGGGCCGTTGTGGTGGTCGGCCCACCACCGGCGTCACCACCGCTTCTCCGACACCGACGACGACGTCCACTCGCCCGTCAAACGCGGCTTCTTCTGGGCTCACATGGGCTGGATCATGGTGGAGGACAACTCGTACCCCGACCTCTCCAGGGTGAAGGACCTCGCCCGCTACCCCGAGCTGGTCTTCCTCGACCGCTACTGGTACCTGCCCACGGTGGTCCTCGGCGCCGTCCTCCTCGCCGCCGGCGGGTGGCCGTCGTTGGTCTGGGGCCTGCCCATCAGCGTCGTGGCCTGTTGGCACGCCACCTACACCATCAACTCGCTCAACCACATGATCGGACGCCAGCGCTACGAGACCGGCGACGGCAGCCGCAACAGCGCGGTCCTCGCCGTGCTCACCCTCGGGGAAGGTTGGCACAACAACCACCACCACTACCAGACCTCCACCCGGCAGGGCTTCTTCTGGTGGGAGTACGACATCGCGTACTACTTTCTGCGCCTGCTCGCCGCCGTCGGCCTGGTTTGGGATCTGCGCGAGCCACCCGCCCGAGTCAAGTACGCGCATCTTGAGGGCCGCAACGCCGTGCCGGCGGCGGCTCCGACGGGCGGTCGGGTCACGGCGGGCGCCGAGCCCGCCGCGGGGGGCGCATGAACGCCGCGCGGGCCGCGGCCGTGGCGGCGCGCTGGGGCGGCCGGCTGCCACAGATCATCCAGGGTGGCATGGGTGTCGCGATCTCCGACTGGCGGCTCGCTCGCACGGTGTCGGCCGCTGGGCAGCTGGGCGTGGTCTCCGGCACCGGCATCGCGCTGGTCATGATCGGCCGCCTCACCAAGGGCGACCCCGGGGGCCACATGCGGCGCGCTCTGGCCGGCTTCCCCGACCAGGAAGCGGTGCGTCGGGTGCTGGCGCGCTACCCCGCGTCGCCGGACGTGATGCCCACCTATCCGCGCCCGCCGGTCTGGTCGCAGCGCCCGGCCCGGGAGCTTGAGGAGGTCACGGTCCTGGCCGCCTTCGCGGAGGTCGTACTGGCCCGGGAGGGCCACGCCAACCCGGTGGGGATCAACCTGCTGGAGAAGATCCAGCTGCCGACCCTTGCCACCCTGTACGGGGCCATGCTCGCGGGCGTCGACGTGGTGATCATGGGTGCCGGGATTCCCTATCAGGTTCCCTCGGTGCTCGACGGGCTGTCACATCACCTGCCGGTGAGCTACCGCCTCGACGTGCACGGTGCCGCTCCCGACGACGCCACGTACGTGGAGTTCGACCCCGAGCGCCTCTTCTCAGGCGTCGCCGCCAGCTGCGGGCTCCTGCGGCGGCCGGTCTTCCTGCCGGTGGTGTCCTCGGTGGTGCTGGCCAAGGCGCTCCTCAAGCGGGCGCCGGGCGGCATCCAGGGGTTCGTTGTGGAGGCCCCCACCGCGGGAGGGCACAATGCGCCACCGCGGGGGCCGCTACGCCTCGACGGTGAGGGGCAACCGGTTTACGGCGACAAGGACTTCGTGGAGCCGGAGCAGATGGCCGCCCTCGGGCTGCCGGCGTGGCTCGCCGGCGGCGAGGACACGCCGGAGAGGCTGCGACGCGCCCTCGCGTCGGGCGCGGCGGGCGTGCAGGTCGGCACTGCCTTCGCCTTCTGCGCCGAGTCCGGGATGGACCCGGCACTTCGTCGCTGGGTGCTGGAGGGAGTGCGCTCGGGTCGCGCCGCCGTGCACACCGACCCGGTGGCCTCGCCCACCGGCTACCCCTTCAAGGTCGCGCAGGTGGAGTGCACGCTGTCGGACCCGCGCGTCTACGCGAGCCGCCGCCGCCTCTGCGACGTCGGCATGCTGCGCCAGGCGCACCGCCTGGGCGACGGCCGCCTGATCTGGCGCTGCCCCGCCGAGCCCGTCGCCGCCTTCATCGCCAAGGGCGGTAGCGCCGACCAGGCGGAGGGCACCGTGTGTCTGTGCAACGCCCTGGCGGCGGCCGCGGGTGTCGCGCAGACCCGACGCGACGGGTACCTCGAGGCGGCCATCGTGACCTCCGGGGACGGGCTGCCCCAGGTGCTCCGCTTCCTTCCCGCCGGAGCCGACGATTACCACGCCGCCGACGTGCTCGAGCACCTGCTGGCAGGGGCGACGGCGGCCCTCGATTCCGAGCTGGCCGTGGAGGACGAGACCGTGGCGGCGAGGGCCTGAGGGTTCCGGCCCCGTTCGCAGCGGCGGCTCACTCCCGAATCACGAAGGGCGCGGCGGTCAATGCTGCACCCACCAGGAGCTCGAGCCATACGCCGCTGACCAGGTACGGGAACACGCACAGACCGATGCCGGCAAAGAGGAAGACGAGGTTCTGCTGGCGTTTGCCGTAGACGAAGTAGGCCATGCCGAGGATCCCGGTGGCGAGGGCGACGATGATGCTGCCCAGCGAAGGCATGGGGCAGTGTCGCACGGCCGGAGCTCGCCGCGAGGAAGAGGGGTGCGAGAAGCATCGGTAGGGCAGCCCACCACAGCGTGCCGCGTGGCGGCGGCCGGTCGTCTGTCAACATAGAATGAATGTTGATCGCAAAACGCTCGGCGTCAGGGGGCGGGTCGGCGGTGGTCTTCTGGCCGTGTGATCCAGGGCACCTCCGATTTCGCGGCCAAACTGATACAGTTCCCTCCTTGAAGGCAAGAGGAACGAGAGCGGGCAAAGGAGACAGAGCGATGCGCAACGCCGTCCGCTGGTGGGCGACGATCCTGGCGCTGGTTGTGCTCCTGGGGTCGCCGTCGGCGATGGCGCAGCAGGTACTCGTCGACCACACCAGTACCGACCCGTCTCTGGTCCCGGACGTCTGGCTCGCGCACCTCGAGGAGCGGCTCCACATCGTCTACCAACACACCAGCCACGGGAGTCAGGTGGTCACCGGCATGGACGCGCTCGAGGCGTTCCCGCCGTTCGCAGACCGCTATCAGTGGTCCGACAATGGCGCCTCCGGGCTCGATCTCGACGACTACGGCATCCCCTGTGGTGTGTCCGACCTCAGCCAGGGCGACTCCATCGACGAGCATGGGGTGACTCCTTGGGTGACCTGTACGCGGGCCCTGCTGGATGATCCCGCCAACCCCCACGTCAACGTCGTCATGTGGTCGTGGTGCAGCATCGCCGGCCACGACGCCCAGCGCTACCTCGACAACATGGAGATCCTCGTCGCTGACTACCCCGAGGTGGCCTTTGTCTTCATGACCGGACACGCGGAGGGAGGCGGCGAGGACACCGCCCCCGGGAGCGTGCATTCCAACAACGAGCTCATCCGTGCGCACTGCAGCGCCCACGACCGCATCCTCTTCGACTTCGCGGACATCGAGGCCTACGACCCCGACGGTACCTACTTCTGGGACCAGGGTCTTTGGGACGATCTGGACTACGACGACGGCAACTGGGCGTCCGAGTGGGTTGCCGCCCACCCGGGCTCGGAGCTTGCCCGGCTCACCACCGGCGACGGAGTCGACGGGTACTCCGGCTGCCAGGGCTGCGCCCACTCCGATGACCCCCAGGAGACCAACCTCAACTGTGTGCTCAAGGGGCGGGCCGCGTGGTGGCTCTTCGCTCGCCTGGCGGACTGGCCCGGCGCCGGCGGCGCGATGGTCTTCGCCGACAACTTCGAGCTGGGCGGCACCGGCGCCTGGGAGTGATGCTGCGCCACGGTACCATCCTGCCAGGGAGGCCGGGATGAAGTCACCGTGGGTGTGGGACCAGCATTTCGAGGTCCGGGCTTATGAGGTCGATCTGCGTGGGCGCCTCGCCACCGGCGCGCTGTGCGACTGGCTGCAGGAGGCGGCCGGGCAGCATGCACGCGCCCTCGGCTGGGCGATGGAGGAGCTCCCACAGCGCGGCCTCACCTGGGTGCTCTCACGTCTCCACCTTCGCCTTAGCGGCCGCCCGGAGTGTGGTGCGGTCATCCGGCTCCAGACCTGGCCCTTCGGCGTCCGGCGCCTGTACGCGGTGCGCGACTTCCGCGCCTGCGACGGCGAGGGCGGCGAGGTGGCCGTGGCCACCTCCGGCTGGCTGCTGCTCAACCTGACCTCGCGGCGGCCGATTCGGCCGCCGGCGGAGCTCGAGACCCTGGCGGCGTCCGCGCCGGGACGCGCCCTGGAGGACGAGTTTGCGCACCTGCCGTCGGCAGAGCAGGGTGAGCCGGTGGCGAGGTTCACGACCCGCTTCTCCGATCTCGACGTCAACCGCCACGCCAACAACGCCGCCCTGCTGCGAATGGTGCTGGACGGCATGCCGGCGGCCGTCCTGCTGGGGACGTCGCCGTCCGAGGTCGAGGTCGAGTTCCGCGCCGAGGTGGGCCTGGGGGAGATCCTCGAGGCGCGGATCGCGGCTGCGGAGAAGGGGGAGGGCGCGTACCTTCACAGCCTTGTCCGTAGCTCGGATGGGTACGAGGTGCTTCGAGCCCGCACCCGATGGGTGCCTGACACCGAGCCGGTCTGAGCCGCCGCCCACGTGGGAGGCGGCTCCTCCTGGCCGCCGTGCACCCCCTCGCGGAGTCTTAGTTCTCCGCAGGCCGGCCCGGGTGTGGAGCCTCTCAGCCAGTGTCCTGTTTGGAAGATCCCAAGGGACTATTCGCATGTCTCTGCGGCCCCTGGCTGCGTTGGTTCTCCTCGAAGTGGCGTTGCTACGACTTCGTCGTCGCGCCTTGCCAGGAACCATGCTGGCTGCGCAAGTAGCACATGGGACTTCCCAAACAGGACGCAGGCGCGGCAGTGTGCGGGCAGCCCTCGCGCAGCTCGGGGGCGGGGACGCAGGCGAGCGGCGTCAGGTTTCGCGCCCGCGTCGCGGGTTCGGTGCGGGGGGAGCATCAGACGATCCCGGGCGTCACGTCGTGCTGCCAGGCGACCTCGAGGATCCAGCTGTTATGATTGCGCATAAGCGAACCGAGACCTAAATTTGATTGTACAGATCAGGCAGTGATCAAGACACGCTGGTGACGCCCGGCAATGCCGTCTCGGCGTAGCGGGCGCGTCGGCGAAAGGAGGGATCCATGAGTCGCAATTTCGTACGCGTCGCTCGGTCCGTCGTGCTCGTGCTGCTGGTCGCTCCGCTGTCGAGCCTGGCAGGCGGGGCAATGAAGATGACGGCCGTGAGCTTCCCACTACCCACCGATAGCGAGCCCATCGCTCTCAGCGGCCTGACCTACGGCGGGATGGGGGGAACGGTAGCGGTCACCTCGGTAAGCCTCGAGGTGGCTTCGAGCGAAGGTGACACCCCGGTGCACGCCGAGTGGACGCTGACGGCGAGCAACACCAAGCCGCAGGCTCGCAGGGTGCAGGTCAGGATCTTCCTCCTGAACGAGGCCAAGAAGAGGATCTCCTCTGGCAGAAAGACCGTGCTCATCAGGGGCAACGTCGACGAGCAGGAGCTCGAGCTCGAGATGGAGGTCAAGGAGGGGGTCTGGGCGCGTGCGGAGCGCGTCTACCTAGAGGTCGACTTTCTTTCCAGGTAGCGCGGGAGGCCACCGCGCGGTGCTCCCGACTCCGTGCGAGCAGCGCCGCCGGTTCGGCGGGCAGGGTGCTGCGCACGAGATCCAGGGTCAGGCCGAGCGAGGTGAGCCCTGGCCCACGCGGCCGTGGAGCTCGCGGGCGAGGCACTGGCGCTCGGCCTCCTTGGCGGCTGCAAGGCGTGCCGCCAGGGTGCGTACCCCGCTCACGAGAAGGCTTCGCGCCTTCTCGCCCCGCTTGCGCTGGCTGATGTCGACGAACACCGTGGCGAAGTGGCCCGTGCGGGGGGAGAACGCCCGCACGTCGAACCACTGGCCGAGGGTCTTGTCGCGCGTCAGCCGGTGATCTCCAGGGCAAAGTCGTTCATGGAGGTCACCCGGTCCTCTCGGTCCAGCCAGACGGTGACGAAGTGGCAACCCTCGTCGGAGAGGAAGACGGCGTCGCAGAAGGTCTCGGTGAGGGCCTCCGCGGTGGTGTCGAGCGCCACCGGCCGGCGGTGCCCCGTCGGCCCTCCCGACGCCTTCGGCGGCTTCCTCGTCAGTTCGGCCCCCTCTGCGTGGGCTGTCTTCCCTTTCCGCAGCCCCTGGCGACTCGTCGATTTCGCTCAATGTACTGTTGCCAGTATGAGCGAGGAAGACTGTTCGTCAGAGGGACACGGCCAGGCTCTCAAGGGCTTCGTGAGTGCCGGGAGCGCGTGAGCCCCACTGCTCGGCGGTTCCGCATCGGGGTGTACCGTTCTTCCGTTCCGCGAGAACGGCAGCACCGAGTCGGCGCCATGGGGCCCGGCACCCTGCTCCCGGGAACACGGGCGCCCGGCGGCGGCGTTGCGGGGGCTGAGCCGGCGCCCCCTCGCGCTGGAGCCGACGGAGGCCCACATGACGATCCGGTCCATCAAGCGTTTGGCGCGATCAGTACCGACGATCGAGGGCGCCGGGGTCCACCTGCGGCGCGCCTTTGGTTTCGGCGACACGGCTGAGACCGACCCGTTCCTTCTGTTCGACGACTTTCGCAACGAGCGCCCGGAGGACTACCGGGCAGGCTTCCCCTGGCATCCCCACCGCGGCATCGAGACCATCACCTACGTGCTCGCGGGCACGGTGGAGCACGGGGACAGCCTCGGCAACAGCGGTGCGCTGGGCGCCGGCGACGTGCAATGGATGACGGCGGGCAGCGGGATCATCCACCAGGAGATGCCGCGGGGTGACGACCACGGCAGGATGCACGGTTTTCAGCTCTGGGCGAACCTGCCGTCGTCCCTCAAGATGACCCCGCCCCGCTACCAGGACGTGAAGGCGGCGGACATCCCCGAGGTCGTCGACGACGACGGCACCACCGCGCGGGTGGTGTGCGGGAGCTTCTGGGGGGCCACCGGCCCGGTGGACGGCATCGCGGCGGATCCAGCCTACGTGGACATCTGGGTGCCGCCGGGGAGGAAGAAGATCCTACCCGTCGAGACAACCCGCCACGCCTTCGCGTATGTGTTCGCGGGGGCGGGCCGGTTCGCCAACGCCTCGCCGCCGCGCGGCGTCCTCACCGACAGGATCGGGTCCTGGCAGACACCGGAGTGGGAGCGGGCCGACGACCGCTGCCTGGTGATCTTCGACCGCGGCGACGAGGTCAGCGTGCAGGCGGGAGAGGCGGGCGTCCGCTTTCTCCTCGTTTCCGGCACGCCGCTGCGGGAGCCCGTGGCCTGGTACGGCCCCATCGTGATGAACACCGAGGGGGAGCTGAAGCAGGCCTTCGCCGAGCTCGAGGATGGCACCTTCCTGAGGAGCTGAGGTCCGACGACGACGGCGCTTCCCACGATGGGGCGCCCGCAGCTCTGCCGGCCTCGATCTCGACGACTCGAGAGCGGCGCTCCCGCAATCGGTGCTAGGTTGGGGCATGGTCAACACGCCGCGCGCTCGTGGTCGGGAAGCGAGGCTCACCGCCGCGCTGGCGGTGCTCAACGGGGCGATCGGCGACTACCTCGGGCGCGCGGGAAACGGCCTCGCCATCGAGATGGGCTGCGTGCACCGCGGCCGGGTGATCCCCATGGGTCGGGAGGCCCTTGTTGCGGCATGCCCCGCCGCCACGCCGCGCGTGGCGGTGCTCGTGCACGGCCTGATGTGCAGCGAGGCGGTGTGGCGGTTCCACCCGAGCAGCGATGACGAGACGCGGCGGGACTACGGAACGCTCCTTGCCGCCGATCTCGGCTACACACCCCTCTACCTGCGCTACAACAGCGGGCTCGCCATCGCGGACAACGGTGCGGCCCTTGCCGCCCTGCTCGGGGAGCTGTGCGGCGCCTACCCGGTGACCATCGAGGAGATCCTCCTCGTCGGTCACAGCCTCGGTGGGCTCGTGGTGAGGAGCGCGTGCGACCTGGCAAACGGGCGGCCGCTGCCATGGCTCCGCCTGGTGCGGCGTACGATCTCCATCGGTACGCCGCACCTCGGCTCTCCGGTGGAGCGGGTGGGCCGCCGCGCGGCCGCTTTGCTGAGGGCGGTCGACAACCCCTACACCCGGCTGGTCGCGACCATCGGCGACCTGCGCAGCCAGGGCATCAGGGACCTCGGTGACGCCGACCTCCGCCATGACGATGGTGTGCGGCGCAAGGACGGGCTCCGATCCCCGGGGTGGCGCCATCCGGTGCCCCTGGTCCGCGGGGTCGCCCACTACGCGATCGCCGGCACGAGATCCCGCAGGGCGGGTCGTGACGCGCTCACTGACGCCCTCGTGCCGTTGGCGAGCGCCACCGCACGCCACCTGGACGTGCCACCGGAGCGCGTGAAGGTGTTCCCCGGCGTCGGGCACCTGCTCCTCGCTCGTCACCCAGGCGTCTACGCGCAGATCCGCGCCTGGTGCGAGGAGGCGGTGTGAGTCGACTCGGGGTCAGGCGTTGGCGCGGTCTGGTGATGCTCACCCGGGACGCCGTCGTGGCGACGTCGTGCGCCGTCGAACGCGTCCACCTGGCGACGGCGCGCTGGCCTTTCGGCGCTCTCGAAGCGATCCCCGGCGCGGCCGTGCCGGCCGCCGTCGTCCACGCTGTCCACGATGCCACCGTGACCTGGGTGCACGCGGTCATCCGGGTGAGCGTACGGGCAGTGGGCGGCGCGCTGGACGTCGGGCTCGGCGTCGCCGAGAGGAGGGGCGGCGATGGGTGCGACGCGGGAGTCGAGTGACCGACGGGACGTACGGCCCCGGTCAGTGCACGGTGAGGTGACGGGCGAGGCGTCTGCCGAGTGGCAGAATGATCAGCGTGGGAGGCAGGCCCCAGGCCCCTGGCATGGCCGAGCAGTCGCACACGGAGGGGCGACGAGCGCAGCCGGAGGAGGTCGGTGAGGACGCAGCCCTCGTCCTCGAGATGGACACCTGCAGCGAGGGGACGCTCGCGCCCGGCGTCGTGCTCGCGGCCGGTGCGCCTTGACCGGTACCAGGAGGTCGCAGAAGAAGCTCCTCGCGGCTCCGCCATCGTACCTCGATGTCGTGTGGCTCTCTGGCGAATCCAGGGTCCTACGCCCGCCGGCGCAAACCCTCCGCGGACGAAGCGTCTGGCCGGTCGGGTCTCGCCGGGAGAGGGTGCGGCTCACTGGGCCAGAGAGCGGCGGAGCTCGTCGGGCACCGTCGCGCCGAGAGCGGCGGCGCGATCGAGCGACAGCCGCGCGTTGGCCCGGTCCCCGAGAGCCGCCTCGCAGATCGCCAGGTTCAGGTGTGCCGCCCCCGCTTCGGGAGTGCGCTCGACGGCGGTCAGGAGATAGCGGAGGGCCTCGGCGGGTCGGTTCAGCCGCAGCAGGCAGGCGCCCATCCGGAACTCCAGGTCCTCGGGCCCCGCCGCCGCCCCCTCGTACCAGGTCCAGGACACGCCACACGAGAAGTCCATGCGACGGCCGCCGCCGAAGTTGCGCGAGCCGGACGCGCCCCCCGCCGCCAGGTCGAAGAGGTCGCGGACATAGGTGTCGCGATGGAGACGCTGCTCGGCTCGATCGGCCAGGCCGTCAGCGGCAGACTCCACGTAGAGCCGGTGGGCCGCCTGGAGATGCGTGACGGCCATGGCGTACTGGTGCCGGCGCATGGCGAGCACGCCGAGAGCGTAGTGGGCGTCCGCACTCTCGGGATCAGCCTCCAGGGCGGCCTCGAACGCCGCGCCCGCGGCCTCCAGGTCGCCGCCTGCCATTGCACGATCGCCGGTGCGGAGGTGGCGCTCGACGTCGCGGTCGGCACCGAGGCCGGCTGCGGCCGGCAGGAAGGCAGCCGCGAGCAGAATCGTGGTGAAGGCACGCATGGGAACCCCCTCCGCGGAGCTACGCCTGCCCGGCCTTGGGGTTTCAAGGCGGGGGCGCCCGGGGGGCATGTCCGGCTCGGCGACCTGGAGGTTGAGGTGACACCCGCGTGCTCACGATGCGACAATGTCAGGGTGTCCCCACGTGTGAGACGAGCCTGCCGGTTGCCGGCGGGTGCTTCGAAACCGCTGGAGCAACAAAGGAGAGCGACCATGGGTCTGTTCGGAAAATCGTTCGAGGAGAAGGTCAACGAGGCACTCCGGGAGATCGAGGGCCTCGGGCTGGGGGTCGCGAGCCTCAGCGCCAACGTCGACGGCAAGGTCGTGACGCTCGCCGGCGTCGCTCCGGACATGGAGGCCAAGACCCGGGTCATGGCGGAGTTCAACTCGCGCATCGATGCCGACAACGTGCTCAACACGATCCGGGTGACGGCCGCTCCCGCGAAGGCCGCGGCTCCGGCGGTCGCGCCGGTGGAGGCGGAGGCCGACGAGTGGTATGAGGTCAAGGCGGGCGACACCCTCGGTCATATCGCCCAGCATTTCTACGGAAAGGCCAGCCTCTACCCGAAGATCTTCGAGGCCAACCGGGACATCCTGTCGGACCCGGACCGGATCAAGGTGGGACAGCGGCTGCGGATCCCCAAGTAGGGGCACAGGCACGACGGGTGCCGTTGCCGCGGCCGCGGATGTCACTGTCGGAACTGGCCAGCGGTGGGCTCGAGGTCCGCCACGTTGAGCTCGTCGATGCCGTCGGCGGCGATCAGATCGGAGCAGAGCTCGGGCGGCGAGCCGACGCCGGTCCGGTGGCGATCTCATCAGCGGTCGTCGTCGGCCCGGTGGCGGCGCACGAGCCCGTTGCCGGCGGTGGGGTGGAGGAGGAGCCAATGGCGCTCCGATGTGGCAGCTCGGCACCGTGGCTCAAGGGGGCAGGCGGTTTGCGGCGCGCAGATGATCCCCGCCATTGAGGAATCGATGCAACCGGCCCCGGAGAGCGGTGTGATAGTATTTCGATACTATGACTCGATACAACTTACTCGTCGTTCTGTCGCTGCTGACGGTGGTGTCGCTGCAGGCTCAGGTACGGATCACCGACAGCGGCAGCGACCGTGACAGCACCAACTCCGACATCTCCGCAGACGGCCAGTCGGTGGTGTTCGTCTCCAACGCGGATCTCCTCAGCGAGGGCATCCCCGCGGCCGACAAGCACCTTTGGCTCTATGACGTCGCGAGCCGCTCGCTGACCCGGCTGACGTCCCTGTCGCTGCACACCTCGGCGCTCGGCAACCCGGTGATCAGCGGGGACGGGACCAAGATCGCCTTCGTCTCCAGCGCGGACGTCAACGGACCGGCGACGGGAACCGGGCAGTACGAGATCTGGTACTACGACCGCAACACCTCGACGTTCACGCGGCTCACCGACTCGACGGACAACGGCGGCTCGTCCCGCGGGTGCTATCTCCCTGACATCGACGACTCCGGGAGCCACGTGGTCTTCAGCTCCGATGCCGATTTCCTCAACCAGGGACAGGTGGACCAGGACTTCGAGATCTGGATGGCGACCCTGCCGGGCCCCACCCTCGCGTGCCTCACGGATCGAACGGTGAACGAGGACGACACGGCGCGTGGCAACAACAACCCCCGAATCAGCGGCAACGGCGCCTCCGTCACCTTCGCCTCCGACGTGCAGCTCTCGGACCCCACGATTGCCGACAACCAGTTCGAGATCTACCGCTACAGCGTGAGCAGCGGTGCACTGCTGCGGCTCACCGACTCCACCTCACCGGATCAGACGGCGCGGGGCAGCACCCTGCCTGACATCGACAGAGACGGCCAGCGGGTCGTCTTCCAGTCGGACGCCACGCTGATGGGCTCCACGACGGGCGACAACGAGGTGGACACCTGGCTGTGGGTCTCGGGGAGCGGCCTTCAACGGCTCACCGACGTGGACACCGACGCCGATGCGGGCCAGCCGCGCATCAGCGCGGACGGCCGATCGGTGGTCTTCTCGTCGGAGTCGGACTTTGACGGAACGACGGTGATCAGCGACGAGATCTGGCTGTGGCGTGAGGGCGCCTCCGCGCTGAAGCGCCTCACCGTCACCACCGATGCCAGCCGCCTCAACGGAAGCCCGGCGATCGGCAACGATGGCTGGAAGGTGGTGTTCCAGAGCGATGCGCAGCTCGCTGGCGAGACGGTGGCGGACAACCAGTTCGAGGTCTGGCTCCCGTGGCTCCTCGGCGACGGTTTCGAGACCGGCAACACCGTTGCCTGGTCGGCCGCGGTGCCCTGAGCGCGCCCCCCTGCTCGGCGGCTCACGAGGACGGGGTGAGGGCATCCCCGGTTGAGCACCAGTGTGGTTACGCCGCCGGTGGGCGCGTACCGAGGCCGGGCGAATCCCCAGCGCTGCGCCGATCTCGCCGTCGCTCATCCCCTCCAGAACCGTCAGGTGCATCACCGCCCGTTGACGCGGGGCGAGCCACGCCAGGACGCGTTCGACGTCGACCTCGCCCGCCACGGAGCGGGCCGGCGCCACCAGCCGCAGCCAGTGGCGCCCCACCAGCGACGCGAACGCTCCCTCGTTGCCGAGACGGGCGCCTTCCACCAGCTCCCCGTCGCTGCAGTCCACGCTCGTGAGAGTCTCACACGTCCGCCGACCGTCTGCGTGCCCGGCTCGCGTATGGTGGATGGCGGGTGGGAACCGCCTGCGGGTGCCTCCAGCGGCCCCCCCGAGGTATCCTGAGGCATGCCGACCAGCGGATCGCCGGAGTGAGCCGGGCGAAGCGCGTCGCCGCCGTCGCCGTGCTGCTCGGCTGGACGGTGCTGCCGGCAGCTGCGTGGGACGGGTCGATGGACACCGCGGTGGCGTCGCGCTATCTCTGGCGGGGGATGATCGTCAACGATCAGCCGGTGCTGCAGCAGTCGCTGGCGCTCTCGCAGGGCGGGTTCGAAGCCGGCGTCTGGGCCAACTTCGACCTCACCGGTGAGTGGGGACGCCGCTTCGAGTACTCGGAGATCGATTACTCGGCGTCCTACACCCTCGCTCTGGGGGACGCCGAGATCACGCTCACCGGCTACCGGTACACCTACGCAGACACCGCGGCGCCCCCCACCACCGAGGTGTGGGCGAGCGTGAGGTGGAGCACGGTGCTCGAGCCGACCCTCACGGTGGTGCGTGACGTCGACGCCGTGGGAGGATCCTACTTTCTGCTCACGGTGTCACAGCGCCTCGGGCTGCTCCAGAGCGCCGCCTCGGACGGCCTCATCCTCGGTGCCGGGGTGGGCCGGGGCGACCGCGACTACACCTGCGGCTACTTCCCGGACGGCGACGTCACCAACGTCACCGACTACGCCGTGCGCCTGGACTGGCCGGTCGCGCTGGGCCCGGGCGAGCTGAGCGTCGGCCTTCAGCTGGCGGGCTTCACCAGCTCCAGGGCCCGGGTCGAGGGGGTGGAGGGCGCGCGGGCCAGCGTCGCCGGCAGCATCACCTACTCGCTTCCTTTCGGGCTCTGACGAGCGCGGCTGGATGGGGGAGGGCCCCGGGGGGCGCAGATCCCGCCCGGCAGGGGCGCCGTGCTCGGCGCGAAGGTACCGTGGCGGCTGGCGAAAGGCGACGACGCGCTCGTCGCCGCGGAGCTTCGGGAGGGAGCACCACGGCCGCGGACGACGCCGATCGGCGACCGCCACATCGGCGTCTCCCGGGCGGGACACGAGGCGGCGTCGAGGGACTGACGGACGCCACGGTGTATCCTCCGCCGGTGGGCCCATCCACGTACCTTCGCGGGGCGACCCTCGATCCGGGATCGAAGAACCGGCTCATGCCGGGCTCGGCGCGGCACTTCCCCGCCGACACGCTCTTCGGCCGCTTCGGCCGGACCGTCTGCGAGGCCGGCTGTCTGCCCCGCAAGGAGCTCTTCGAGGCGTGGGAGGTTGCGGTGCGAGTGCGTCGCCGGCTGAAGGGCCGCCGGGTCGTCGATCTCGCGTGCGGCCACGGGGTTCTGGCGTGGGCGATGCTGCTCCTCGACCGCTCGAGCCGGGGCGCGGTGGGCGTCGACGTGGTGCTGCCGCCGTCCGCCCACCGTCTGGCCGAGGTGTTGAGCGAGCGTTGGCCCGCAGTGGCCGGTTGCCTGGCGCTCCGCCAGGGCTCGCTGGACGACGTCGCCCTGGGCCCCGGCGACGTGGTGGTGTCGATCCACGCCTGCGGTGGGCTCACCGACCGGGTTCTCGACCTCGCCGTCGCCGCCGGTGCGGCGGTGGCGGTTCTGCCCTGCTGCCACGACCTCTGCCCGGAGCGGAACCAGGACCTGGAGGGCTGGGTCGACGGCCCTCTGGCCATGGACCTCGAGCGGGTGCAGTATCTGCGGGGAGCCGGGTACCGCGTGTGGACCTCGACGATTCCGCAGGTCGTCACCCCCCAGAACCGGCTGCTGACGGCAGAGCCCGGGTGAGCGGCCGGCGCCACCACCTCAGGCTCGGCGAGGTCAGTGCCTGGTGACATGGACGGGGTTGTGGCCCCGCCCTCGCTCGGGTCCGGGCGCGGCGGGAGCACGCCTCGAGCCATCGGAACGCGTAAACAGAGCACCGCCCCGGGAGCACGGCCCCGGGGCGGTGTGGATGGCGGCGAGCTGACCGGCTACGGCAGCAGCGTGCTCAGGTCCCAGAGGAACGTCGGGTCCTTGGTGCGGTCGTCGACCAGCGAGATATAGGCCCAGAGCTTCGACCCCGCCGAGCTCCTCGCCCAGGTGATCATGCACATCCCCGAGCTGCGCCGACACCTGGCGCGCTACTACGGGGCCTACTCGAATGTGTCGCGGGCCAGGGGCAAGCGGCTCGAGGTCGACAGCGACGGCAGTCCTTTCAGCTTGGTGCCGCGGCCGACAGACGACGAGCGGGACCATTCGCCCGACGGCAAGGTTCTGCGCCGGCGGTGGCGTCAGCTCATCAAGCGCGTTTACGAGGTCGACCCTCTGGTGTGCCCGTCGTGCGGCGGTGAGTTGAGGATCGTCGCGTTCATCGTCAACCACGAGGTTGTGGATGCGATCCTGAGGCATCTCGAGCGTCGCGCTCGCGCCGGGCGAGTGCGCGGCCCGCCGCTGTCGCCCCGGCTCGAGGCTGCTTCGTGACCTGACCGGGTGGTTGGGCCCGGGATAGGTGTGCCCTGGGGTGTGGCGTTCATGGGGCTAGGTTGGGGGCTCCGTCGTGCTTGAGCGTGCCATCCGAACGCCGATCCCGTGCATGGTCTGCCTCTGCGTAGTCCCGATTCCTGCCGCAGATTCCGTGCTACGCTTCAGGAGTCCCAAGAGGAAACTTTTATCCTTGACGTGGTCCGCGACTTGCGAGGTTCGGCGCAGAGAGTCCCTGAGACAGGCCGCTGCTGGAAGCAACCGGCGCAGGGGCCCGGGAGGATCACGACGGCGTCCGACCACCTCTCCGAGACGACGAGCCTGCGCCGGCCGCACGGCGGGGCCGGCCTCGTGCTGCGCGCTGGAGCGCCTGAGGCACGGCGCAGCCCTGACTCCTTCATGCAGCGGGGATCGTCCCGAGAGGGAGAATCCTCTGGGCGGGTCCTCCCCGCGGCCCGTCCACCAACAGCACTGTCGACAGCGCTTGCCGACCGCTGGCACCGGCCGATCACGCCGGCCGACCTGCGGGCGGAGCTCGACCGCATCGTCCGAGAGACGAAGGCGCCGAACATGCTCGACGAGCTATTCCTCGCCCTCGGATACGATCCGCAGCGTGTCGCCGAGTGCCTGGTACGGCCACTGCTGGCCGAGCGGCTCGCACGACGAGCCTTCGCCGAGGACGAGACCATCAACGGTGAGGGCAGGCGACAGGCGGAGGCCGAGCTCGCCCGCGCGGTCGACCACACCGCGGTCTATCGTGACGAGAGCTCAAACAAAGGGCAGATGGTGGTGTGGGGGGGGGACGCCGGCGGACTGACCGACAGCGGCGGCGTGTACCTGCCGCCGACCGACTTCATGGTGAGGGCCTCAGAGCGCATCGTCCACGCCGCCCCGGCGGCCTTCATGCCCGCAAGCACGAGGGTCCACGCCACCTCGCTCAACTCCTTCACGGGCTCCGTGAGTCTCTCGGTCACGGGCTCGCCGCCGATGACCTCGGCCTTCTCGGACAACCCGCTCGCGCCGTCGGTGAACGGCAGCGACTTCGCCGATGTCACCTACTCCGTCGGTTGGGCCGGCACGGGTGGCGACCCTTTCGCCTTCGTCGGAACCTCGGGCAGCGAGCCCCGGAGCTACGCCATGACGCTTCGCATCCAGGACTTCGACCTGGCCTGCAGCCCGGCGGTTGTGCACGCCGAACCGGGGGGCGACGCGGTGACGACGTGCACCGTGTCGTCCGAGAACGGGTTCAACTACGACGTCGACCTCTCGTGCTCTGGCTGGCCGTGCACCTTCGACCCGCCCACCGTGGCGCCCCGGTGGGCGGGTCGGTGGCCAGCGAGCTCACGATCGACGTCGGACCAGGTGTGCCACCCGGCACCTACCAGGTCGAGGTGGCGGGCTCGCGCTACGGCAGCTCTCGCCTCTCGTACGTCGGGGTCGACGTTGCGGTGGACGGCCTCATCTTCAAGGACGGCTTCGAGTCGGGCAACGTGCTCGTCTGGCACTAGTGTCCTGTTTGGAAAATCCCGATGCACTCCTCGCGGGCCATCGCGGCCCCTGGCGGCGTTGCGACTCCTTGAAGTAGTCAGACTACGACTGCGTCGTCGCGCCTTGCCAGGAACCGCGCTGACTCCCCGAATAGCACATCGGACTTCCCAAACAGGACACTAGCCGTGGCGGGACACCGGCTTTTCGGCGCACACCGGGGTTCGTGTCGAGCCAGAGGGCTCAGTACACTCATGCGAATGTTCGGCAAGTACACGCCCCGTTTGATGTTCGGAACAGTACGATGTCGAGAGGATGCGTGGTGAAGTGGTGATGGAGAGGAAGAAACTCAGCCTGCTTGAAGTCATTTCGATGGCGGTTGGTACCATGATCGGTGCTAGCATATTCTCGATTTTCGGTTTGGGAGCCAAGGTTGCAGGGCACAATCTTCCCGAGGCGTTTGTTCTCTCTGGGATTTACGCGTTTGTTGTGGCCTATTCCTATGCGATGCTCGGCTCCAGAATTGTGTCCAATGCGGGCCCGATCGGATTCATGCTGAAGGGCCTGGGTGACAATCCGGTTGTCGGAGCATTCAGTTTTCTGTTCTGGATGAGCTATGTTGTCTCCATCTCACTCCTTGTAAAGGGATTTTCCGGCTACTTTCTCCCGCTTGTCCATCTGCATTCAAGTTCGATCAACTTTGCATTTGTAGAAGCGGTCATTATCCTGTTGTTTGTGGTGCTTAACTTCTTCGGTAGTAAAGCTATCGGGAAATCAGAATTGTTCATTGTATTCACGAAACTTGCCATTCTCTTTCTGTTCATAATTGGGGGATTCTGGAGCATTCAATGGGTGAACCTTCAACCCGAGATAGGGCCTGCGCACCTGTCCGGTCTTGTGGATGCCTCGGTCATCCTCTTTCTGTCCTACATGGGATTCGGACTCATTACCAACGCGTCCGAGAACTTGAAGGACCCCGGGAAAAACGTACCGCGAGCGATTTACATCAGTATTTCTTTTGTGCTCGTGATCTACGTGCTGATCGCAGGCGTGACGCTGGGCAATCTTTCATTGGCGGATGTGATTCGGGCCAAAGAGAATGCTCTGGCGGCGGCGGCAAAGCCTTTCCTTGGTGATTTCGGCTTTCTTCTGATTTCGATTGGCGCGCTGTTTTCGATTTCTTCGGCCATCAACGCCACTATTTTCGGCGGTGCGAACATCGCCTATTCACTTGCGAAGGACGGGGAGTTACCTGAGTTTTTCGAGCGCAAGGTGTGGTTCAAGTCGACCGAGGGGTTGTACATCACCGCCGGCCTCGCGCTGGTCTTTGCTCTTCTGTTCAACCTGGGAGATATTGCCACAATCACCAGCAGCGTATTCACCATTATCTACATCTTCGTGGTGGTTGCCCATATCAAGCTAAGGAAGGAACATGGGGGGCGTCTGTGGCTTCTACTGGTTAACGTGATCATACTCTCTGCCGTATTCGTTGCACTACTGGCCTATCAGTGGAAGTCACAGCGGCACGCATTCTACGGGACCATGGTGACATTTGGTGGGGCCGTTGTCGTGGAGTATCTGTTTCGGGTGATTCGGAAACGGATCTTCACCGAGCATCACAAGATCAACGCACACAACTGAAGCGTCGTTGAGCCGGAGGGCGGGGGTGCCTTCCTGGTCGGTCTTTCCTGGAGAACTTGAAGCTGAGGGTCCGGTTGTCAGGCGGCAACTGGTGGAAGCGGCCGTGGATCCATCCTGCACGATATCCGGTCCACTTACCATCATAGGGATCGCGGTGCATGCGAGCAGGCTGACGCCTTCGGCGGGGAGCACCTCAGGTGGTGGCGCAAGGGCCCGGCGGCACCGGGAAGGCCTCGCTCCGGGTCGCCTCAGACGTAACGGTCACGATCGCCTCGCGGAGCTACAACGAGACGCAATTGGGGACCTTCGGCCAGTACATCCCGGCGCTCGAGGCGGGCTCGACGGTGGCCAACGGACAGACGGGCGTCCTGCCCCACCTGACCCAGAGCGCGGCCTACCGCACCCACGTCGGGTTCGCCAACCTGTCGTCGAGCGGGAGCTGCACCGGGAGGTTCCGGCTGTTCGGAGCAACCGGCGCGGCGCTCGGCAGTCCGGTCGAGGTCGCTGCGGCGGCGGGCCTCTCGATCCAGCGCGACTACGTCTTCGCCGCGGCGGGGGCGGGCACGGCGGACGTCGCCTACGCGACGGTCGAGGTGGTGACCGGCACCTGCGAGGCGTGGGCCTAAGCCTCGGTGGTCGACGCCGCCACCGGCGACCCGACCACGATCCTGGTTCAAGGGGAGCAGGATAAGTAGGGGAAGACCAGGAGCACCAGCCAGCGGTCGATGTTGGCGTAAAGGTCGGTTGCGACAATGGTGCATCCGAGTGCACCGGAATCTTCGCCGACGACTTCGAGCTCGGCGAGCTCAGCGCCTGGTGACACGCACTGGGGTCGCGGCCGCCCTCGCTCGGGTCCGGGCGCGGCGAGAACACGCCTCGAGCCAGCGGAACGCGTAAACAGAGCACCGCCCCGGGAGCACGGCCCCGGGGCGGTGTGGATGGCGGCGAGCTGACCGGCTACGGCAGCAGCGTGCTCAGGTCCCAGAGGAACGTCGGGTCCTTGGTGCGGTCGTCGACCAGCGAGATATAGGCCCAGAGCTTTGACCCCGCGGTGAGTCTGACCTTGACCCAGGCGCCTGTTTTGGTGACAGCGCCGAGGCCCATGTCGGCGAACACGTTGTCGATCTGGTCCCACGCCTGGGACCGGGTGTATGACTTCATCCCGAGCAGCGATCCCCCCGAGGAGTAGATCGACACCTCGACGGTGTAGCTCCCGGTTCCCGGATGCACCAGACCGAGGTTGGCGTGGTACACGCCGGGCTGCGAGTGGACCGGAGCAATGACGTGTACCCCGTTCGACCCGAGCATCATCGGTATCCCCGGAATCCCCTGGCCATACGTGGAGCCGTCGGGGCTGAACGCGTAGACGCGGCTGTTGACCCGTGGTCCCCACTGGTCGAACACCACGTAGAGCAACCCGGTGGTCGGGCTCAGGCTGCCCACCGGGTTGTTGATGAACCACGACTGGTTGGCGCCGATGGTGTGGGGGCCGGACAGCACCGAGCCGGGCCATTGCTGGCCCTTCTGCACGTAGTACAGCGTCGCGGTGCGGGCCGCCGAGCCCGGGTTGGTGATGGCGATCTGACCGGTCCAGTTGGCCCCGCCGAATCCCGGCGCTGCGGCCGCGGCCGGGACGATCCAGATCTTGTCGCCGCCTCCGCCCGAGCCGATGGTGAACGCGGCCGAGCAGGAGTTGTCCCCCTCGTTGGTCTCGCTGACCTGGTAGAACGCGTCATAGTAGATGCCGAGATAGTACGTTCCGTCGGCCAGGCCGCTCGGCAGGGGTACCGACCGGGTGACGTCCCCGGTGTCCGCGCCGGCGTTCCAGCCTCCCGGGTAGTCGAGTGCCATGAGGCTCGTGTCCGTGGCCGGGTTGATGGTGGCGTCGGTGGAGAGGTAGATCGCCCAGGAGAAGGCGCTCGCACCCACCGTGCCGCTGTTGCGGCCCCGCGAGGTGAAGCTCACCGTCGAGCCGGCGGTGGTCGAGGTCGGCGACACGGAGCATGACACCGCCTCGATGTTGGGCAAGGCCCCGGCCGCCGCCACCGTGATGGGGGTCCAGGCGACGTTGTTGGACTCGTTGGCCTCGTCGATGACGTCGGCGTTGTCGACGATCATCCCGAGGTAGTAGTTGCCGGCGCTGGTGCCCCCCGGAATCGTCAGCGACACTCCAGGGCTGCCGTAGCCGAACGTGTCGCCCGGTACCGATCCCCATGCGCTGGTCAGAACCTGGAGGAGGACGTCGCCGGTGGTGATGTTGTTGTCGGTGGAAAGGTAGAAGCCGATGCCGAAGCTGCCGCCCACCGTACCCGAGCCGGCGACGTGCCCCGAGAAGATCGCCGACATCGAGGCGCCCGCGGACACGGTGGTCGGGCTCGCGACCACCGCATCGGCGACCAGGTCGATGGTGGGCGAGGACGTCTCGGTGAAGTAGAGGGTGATGCTCCAGTTGTCGAGGTAGCCGTAGCTGCTGTTGTTGTAGTTGCAGCAGCCGAGGACGTACTCGTAGTTGACCGTGCGTCCGTTGTAGTCGGACAGGTTCGTGTGGGTCTTGTTGAGGATCGTGGCGCCACTCTGGGAATGCTGGTACAGGATGACGTAGTCGGTCTGCGTGTACGTGATCCCGCCGCGGAAGGCGGCCACCTGGAACTTGGAGATGTCCACCGAGTGGTAGACCCGGTAGGAGATGTCGGTGCGGATGATCGTGGCGCCGGCTGACGCCGAGGTGATGTACACGGCGGATCCCCAGTAGGCACCGCCGCACGGCTTGTCGGTGAACGGCACGTTCTGACCGTTCGAACCGGTGACCGTGCCCACCGCCGTTCCGGCGTCGACCTCGGCGGTGACGTAGGGCACCACCTCACGGGCGCCGGCGAGCACGAATGCGAGATTCGGGTCGGCGGCGTCTACGAGAGCCCGGCCGGCCTCGTCGTACTTCAGGTCGTTCGGTAGCGACACGCCGGGAGCCGGGGTGACGCGGAAGCCGCGGCGTATCCGGGCAACGCTGGTCGGGCCCTCCTCGAGCACACCGGCCGTGTTGACGATCAGCTTCCGACTGGTCTGCAGCACCGAGCCGTCGGACATGGTGCGGTCGATGCCGAGCGCGATCATCTCCCCGAGCGGCAGCGCGTCCACGTCGACGTCCATCTGCAACGAGCCGTTGACGGCGGCGCTGGTCTCCCAGCGGAGCTGCGCCGGGTCGTCGGCGCGGCGCCAGGCGAGTCCAGCCACCTCGGGTGGTTGTGGCCCGACGCAGAAGATGAGGTCGCCCGCACGGACCGACGCCGCGGTGAGCACCGCGCGCTCCGGCGAAGAGTCCGTAAGCGAGATCGCGGCCGGTACCCCTTCGTAGGGACCGCTCTCCGCCAAGGCTGGCGCGGACAGGCCTGCTAACGCGACGAAAACGACGAGAACGACGAACCGACGAAGAGTCTTCTCCCGCATCACCGCCTCCTCTTCTGATTGTGCTTAGCTGAAGTCTATCTGTATGGCGGGGCGATGTAAACTCGATTCGTGAGCTTTGCCCGTCGCGTGGCGGCGCCGTCGCTCCAGGATGCCGTTGGTCGGCGCCGTCCCGACTGCGACCAGGCACCTTCTGTCCGGCATGTTCCCGAGACGGTGAGCAGTGAGTCTCCGCGGTGGTTGATGCCCGGGTTCTGAGAGCTGATCGTCGCCGGCGGCCCGATCGCCAGGCAGTGGCTGGGGGATCGTTCGTCCCCAGCCACGGCGAGCCGGCCACAGTGCGATGTGGTCCCGTTTGGTCACGGGCGGGTGGGAGCCGTCGCGCTCTTCATGGCGAGTGGTTCGTGGGGAGGGGAGGACATCTCCCCGGTCCTCGGAACGCTGGTCGGCGTCGGGATCGGCGTCCACGGTCGAGTGCGGTTTGCGTTCGCACCCTCCGGGCGTAGATTGAAGCTGTCGAGAAGGAAGGGGTGCGCGATGGACAAGCCCTCGACGAGGCGCACGCTGTGGACTCTGGGTGCATTGGGAGGCGCGGTGCCGGCGGCGTTCGGAGCACTGGCACTGAGGCGCCGTCGGGGCCGCGCGCGAGCCGAGCAGATCTGGCGGGACGAGCGACCGGCGCCGGTAGACGGACTTGGCAGCACTGCCTACCTGTCCATCCTGCCGTTGGTGGAGGCGGCGGCCACGTCCGACGACCTCGAGACCGAGGCTGGAGTGTCCTACCTGGTGGAGACCGAGGGCAGTCGCATCCTCTTCGACGTCGGCTTCAACCGCCGGCGCGTGAACCCGTCACCGCTCCTTCACAACATGGCGCGGCTCGAGCTGACGACCGATGACTTCGACACCATCGTCATCTCCCACAATCATCTCGACCACGTCGGCGGGCTGGGGTGGAGCCGCAGGGGGACGTTCTCCCTGGGTAACGCCCAGCTGCCCCTTGCGGGGAAGCGGGTGATCACGCCGGTGCCGATGACCTACCCCGGTCTCGACCCGGTGCACGCGCCGGAGCCGATGGTCTTGGCGCCGGGAGTGGCCACAACCGGGACGATCGCGCGGCAGCTGTTCATGGGATGGGTGGAGGAACAGGCGCTCGTGGTGAACGTCGCCGGCCGCGGGCTTGTGCTGGTGGTGGGCTGCGGGCATCAGACCCTGCCCAAGCTCCTGGAGCGGGTCGCCGAGGTGTTCGAGCCGCCGCTCTGGGGCGTGGTCGGCGGGCTGCACTACCCGGTGCCGCACGGCCGCGAGCGTCTCCTGGGCATCGATGCCCAACGCCTCCTGGCCTCCGGTAGCGGGCCGCTCAACCCGGTCACCGAGGCGGACGTGCGCGAGCACATCGAGGCGCTGGCCGCGCTCGAGCCCGGCCTCGTGGCCCTGAGCCCACACGACAGCAGCGACGAGGCCATCTCCTGGTTCCGCAAGCGCTTCAACGATGCCTTCCGCGACCTGCGGGTGGGCGGGCGGATCGAGGTCGGCGAGGCTCCACCGCGGTAGTCCGGCCACCGGGCGCCCGGCCCGTGTCCTCCACCCGGGTGGGTCACGAGACCGGCGAGGCGGGGAAACGGTCTCGGGGGGATGCACGCCCACCCAGACGGGGCGCGCGCAGCGGGTGGGGTGGGCTCGGAACCCGACGGACCCGTGTCACTCTCGGCCTTGTGGCGATCGTGCTGCGCCGACGGTCCATCCGGACCCCCGTCCGAAGCTCCGGGCACTCGATGCCGCGGACTCGAGCCTGGCTCGCCGGGGCTCGGGAGAGCTCACTCGAGGGACGCCGTGAACCTCCCACCCTCGGTGCCGGCGACACGGACCTCGACGGTGGGGCGGGCGCCGCTTCGGGTTCCGAGCTCGCGGGAGAGGTGTGGAGCGCGTTCCCGGTCTTGGTGTCAGCTCCCCGCAGCCGAGCTTCAGCGAGTCGCGTTGCCGCCCTCGAAACCGTCGGTGAAGAGAACCGCGGCCGGCCGGACCCAGAGCTCGTTGTCGGCCGCGGAGATCGTCTCGCCGTTCATCTCGGAGTCGGACGAAAACGCAACATGCTCTCCGGACCCGTCGATCACGGGATTCCACGTGCTGCGGTTGGCGCCGTTGCTGGACTGGGAGATCCGGGCGAGGTTGCTGGTCGCGATGTCGTAGACCTAGGCCTCGAACTGATCGTCGGCAATCCCCTCGTTCGGGAGATCGGCGTCGGACCTGAAGACGATGGTCTTGCCGTTACCGCTGATGCCGGCTTTGAACGCATTGCGGTTCGTCCCGCCGTGGGCGGAGGTGTCGGTGATCCTGGTCAGACCGGTGGTCTGGTCCCACAGCCAGATCTCGAGGTCAACCCTTCGACATGCCGCGAATCTCCGCGGCGATCGCCTCCGGGACCTCCTCCTGGAGGAAGTGACCGGCCTCGGTGCGGACGACCCGTGCGGGCTCGAGCTCCCGTTCGTGGCGCCGGAGGAGGCGGCCGAGGATCGGGTCGTTCATCCCCCAGACGAGCGCAACCGGGCCTTCGAAGCTGCGAATCCACGCTTCGCCGCGGCGCAGCTCCGGCACCGCAAAGTGCTTCGGGCCATCGGGGACCATGCGGGCCATGGCGAGCGGTGCGACCCGCCGCCTCCACCCCCGAAGCGGCCAGCGGTACGCCTTCGCGACCGCGCCACCGATCGAGGAGCGGTCACCCTGGATCAGACAGAGCGCGATCTGCGGGAATCCGAGACCGCGAAAGACGAGGTCGCTGAGCACCGGGACGCGCGCAAAGCGGTGGAACGGGGAGCGAAGCGGGCGGGTGGGTACAATCACCGCGGTGTTGCCGAGGACCACGGCCGAGACCCGGTCGCCCAGTCGCGCTGCCGCGGACATCGCGATCGGTCCCCCCCAATCCTGCCCCACCAACGCGAGGTCGCGGAGGTCGAGCGCCTCGACCAGCTCCGCGATCGCCTCCGCGTGACGGGCGGGAGTGTGGTCGGCGATCCGCGGGAGGTGATCGGAAAGCCCCAGACCCAGAAGGTCGGGAGCGATGCAGCGCAGCTCCGGCAGCTCGGCGATCACCTTGCGCCACAGGAAGCTCCAGGTGGGGTTGCCGTGGATCATGAGGACCGGCCTCGCGTCGCGGGGCCCGTGATCGATGAAGTGAACCCTGCGGCCGGCGTCTGCGGTGGACTCCAGCCTCCAGGCACGCCGAGTGAAGGGAAGCCGGGCTTCGAGGAACGGCGGCAGCGGCGGCGGGTCGAGGAACACGTGAGAAGTCTCTCACAGGCGGCCCGGGCCGGGCGGAAGGCCCGGCCGGGCCGCGTGGCGGGAGCGGCGGGCCCGCTGCCGCTCAGCGGGGCCTGCGCGGCGCGGGGGGCGCGTTGGTGACGGTGGCCGGGCCTCGCTCGGAGGTGACCAGCCGCCAACCCGACGCGAGCTCGAGCCGCCAGGTGTCGCCGAGCACGAGGCTGCCGTGCGCCTCGATGATGCGGCCCGGCAGCGCCAGCGCGGAGAAGCCGGGATCCACCAGGGCCCCGGCCGTCGCCTCGAGCCGGCCCCAGGTGTCCTCGGCCGTGAGCTGGAGGTACACGGTGCCGTCGGGGGGGAGGCCGACGACCCGGTTGGGGTCGAACTGCATCTTCATCGCGGTGAGCGGCAGCACCAGGGCGGGCGCCTCGACCAGCGCGGCGCGCAGCTCGGACTGGCGCTGCTTCCGCTCGGCCCCCAGGCGCTCCTCCTGTCGCGTGACGTCAGCGAGCCCGTAGAGGGCGCCCCGCACTTCGATGGTGCCGCCGTCGTGCGACCCCGGAGGGAGGGCCCTCTCTGCGAGCTCCCCAAGATCCGAGCTGGGCGAGAGATGCTCGCGCCAGGCCGGCGCGAGGTCGTCGAGGAGGGCGCCGTAGGCGGGCCCGGAGAGGTAGGCGAAGCTCCTGGTGAGATGCTCCCGCCGGTCCGCGGCGGCGAGCTCGCGGGCCACCACCTTCGGCATGTCGGCGCCGTACGCGATGCGCTCGCCGGTGTACTCGGCGAGGCCTTCGTTGAGCTCGAGACGGGCCTCCTCGCGGGCGCTCCCGGGAAAGAGCTCGCGGCGGTGGCGGCGGAAGCGCAGCGCGTCGGCGAGGGCGGTTGTGCGTTGCGGTCCGCGCTGCGCCACGGCTCGGCCCAGGGCTCGCCACTCGAGCCGCATCCAGGCGCGCGCGCGGGCGTTCTCGAGATGGGTGTTGTTGCAGCCCTGCGCCGGCAGCCCGATGCCGTCCTGGATCCGGTGCCACGCCTCGTGGAGCATCAGGGCGCGGCGGGCCCGGGCGTCCTCGGGCAGCGGCAGCAGCACCATCGACCACTTCGTGCCGCCCCACGCGGCGGCGGTGTTGGCGAGGCCCACCGCGGCGGGCAGGGTGCCGACGAAGAGGCCGCCTGAGGGCATGAGCACGCCGTCGGCATCGGCGGTGTTGGCGGTCGCCCACCGGCTCTCCGGGTCCACCACCAGCATGGGGCCGCACAGGCTCACACCCCACATGGCACCGTGCTCCGCAGCGCACGCTCGGGCGAAGTCGCTGAGCGCGGCAGCCGCCGCCGGTGGTGGTGTGGGAGGCGTGGTGGGGGGACCTGCCGCGGCGAGGGGTCGGGCGACGAAGGTCAGCACGATGAGCACGGATCGCAGGGCTCGGTACATGGCGTCTCCTTCCCGCAGGGCCGCCCGCGCCGCTCGCCGGTCGGGCTCGGCCTGCGCACTCCGGACGGTACGCCTCGATGCGCGGGGCGATGCCCAACGGAGGGTTAACGTTTGGTGAACGGCGAGGCGGCGCGGTCGAACCGGTATACAGTTGCGCCGTGTCGAGAGCCCTCGCCTTCGCGGCCTCGCTGGTGACCGTCGCCATCGCCGTTGTCATGGCGGCCGGCCTGTGGCGCATCGGCGCCGAGGTCCGCGACCTGGAGATGGGTGCCCTCGCCGGCGAGCTCCAACTCGCGCTGTCGAGTGCGGCGAGCGCCTACCCGGTGGACTTCGCACGCCTCGGCGTGCTCGGCGACCACCTCGCGGCCGGCCGCAGCGATGACCTGGCGGCGCGCCTCCGAGCGGCGCTGCCCGACTACTCCGGCCTCGTCCGCCGCGTCGGGGGGGCGCTCCGCGAGCGGCACCCGCACCTGGACGTCGAGGCCAATGTCCGGGTCACTCGAGTGACCGTCCTGGGCGCGGGGGAGATCGGCGGTGGTGTGCCGCTCACCATCGCCGGGAGCGCGATGCTGTCGGGTGGTGCCGTGACGGCCACGCACGCCCTCTTCCTGGACGCCAACGGCATGGCCGTGGAGGTCGTCTTCGCGGCGGTGTGCCGCAACGCCGACGAGGTGCTGGCCCCGCGGCTGCGGCCCTTGCGGGTGGGGACGGCCGTCCTGCTGTTGCTGCTCGCGACGTCGTCGGCCGTCACGGTGCGGGCGATCGTCTACGGCCGCACTGTCGGAGCCTTCCAGAGGGACCTCATCGACACGCTGGCCCACGAGCTACACACCCCCCTCACCACGCTCCACGTCGGTCTGCGCACGCTCGCCGGCGAGGTCGGCGAGGCCGAGCACGAGGTCGTCGAGCGCCTTCAGCGCCAGGTGCGCCGGCTGCGGCGCCTCACCGAGCGCGTGACGGTGGCCTCCCGGTCCCTGCTGCACGACGCGGTGCCCGACCTCACCCTGCTGCGGCCGGACGAGGAGATCAGCCGGCTCCTCGCGGAGCGTTTTCCGGAGCCGCTGGGTGCCGACACGCTGGGCATGCGGCTGGACGCCCCGGGGGCCACCGTCCTCGCCGACCGCGCCGACCTCGACGTGCTGGTCGGCAACCTAGTGGAGAACGCCGTGAAGTTCTCGCACGCCCCGGGCGCGAGCCGGCCGGCGGCGCAGCGGGTGCTGGTCACCACCAGTGTGCGCGGGCGCCGGCTGGTGATGACGGTGGAGGACAACGGCACGGGCATCGCGGACATGTTGGCGCGCCGGCCCGGGCGGCCCTTCCGGCACGGCGGCGGAGCCGCGAGCGGGCTCGGCCTCGGGTTGTATCTCTGCCGGCGGATTGCGCGGAGGCTGAGGGGGCGGCTGCGGGTTCGCCGGTCCGGGCTGGGCGGGGCGTGCATCGAGGTGACGCTGCCACGGTATCGCCGGGACGCCGGATGACGGGGGAGGCGAGACCGGGGGAGGCTCCGTACCGCCTGCTGGTGGTCGAGGACGACAGTGACCTCGGGCACCTCCTCGCCGCCTACCTCTGCAGCCGGGGCTTCGAGGCGGTGCATCTCGAGGACCCCACCCGGGCCCTCGAGCTCCTGCGCGAGGAGCGCTTCGACCTCTGCGTGCTCGACGTCGTGATGCCCGGGCTCGGAGGCTTCGAGCTGGCCGAGCAAATCCGAGCCGTGCTCCCCGAGCTCCCCTTCTTCTTCCTCACCGCCCGCCAGCAGCGCGACGACCGCCTCAGGGGGCTCGGCCTCGGGGCCAGCGACTACGTGTGCAAGCCCTTCGAGGTGGAGGAGCTGGAGCTGCGCATCCACAACTTCCTCGAGCGAATGGCGCCGCGGCGGCGTGCCATCCTCGAGGTCGGGCGCTACCGGCTCGACCGGGAGCGATTCGAGCTCCACGGGCCTGCCGGCTCGCGTCACCTCACCGAGCGCGAGATCGAGCTGCTCGGGCTGCTGGTGGAGCGGGCCGGCTCGGTGATCACCCGGTCCGAGATTACCGGCCGCCTGTGGGGCCGCAGCGACTATTTCACCGGGCGCAGCCTCGACGTCTTTATCAGCCGGCTCCGCCGCTACCTCGCCGGCGACCCACGCATCGAGCTGCGCAGCATCCGCGGCGTCGGCCTCATCCTCGACGTCCAAAGCGTTGGCGGGGACGGGTAGGCGGCGACCGGGCTCGCCCAAGTCGACCGCAAGGGTTGTGCGGACCGTCCGCTACCCTCGCGGATGAACGGCTCAGATCCCAATGGACTATTCGCTTGTCATCGCGGCCCCTGGCTGCGCGAATAGTCCATTGGGATCTTCCAAACAGGACACTGGTGAGAAACGCAGGCTAGGTATAGTGCTAGGGCGAGCCTCATCGTGAGTGGTGGTCTCACGGCTCTGGTCTGGGGGCATGATTGTGAAGACATCGGGCGTGTTCGGTGAGGTCGACGTTCGGCGGATGCCGAGCGACGATCTGGCTGCTCTGCTCAAAGTGAGCTCGGCGCTCGCCTTGACGCTCGATCTCCCCGCCCTCATGCAGACGGCCATCGCGAGCGCCCGCGAGGTCATGGGCCTGGACAGCGGCGCCATCTACCTCCTGGAGGAGTCGACCCTCGTCCTGCAGGCGACCACGCCGCCGCTGCCTCCCGTGTTCCCCGACGAGTACCGGCGTGCGCCCCTGGGGGGCCACCCGCACATCGCGGAGTGCCTCGCCACAGGGGCCCCACTGTGGATCCCCGATGCGGCGAGCGAGCCCATGTCTCCCGCCGAGCGCGGTGTCTGCGCGTCGCGGGGGCTGTGCTCGATCCTCTACGTACCCCTCGCGGTGGAAGGTGTGTCGGTCGGGGCCTTCATCCTGGGCTCCGTGGGCGAGACGACCGAGTTCGGCGCGACCGACATCGACCTGTGCCGGACGCTCGCGCACCAGATTTCGCTGGCAGTGACCAACGCTCGGCTGCATGACTCGCTGCTGGAGGCGAACCGGCGGCTTGCGCACGCCTACGACGTGACGCTCGCGGGCTGGGCGGCGGCGCTGGAGATGCGCGACCGGGAGACCAAGGGACATGCCGACCGGGTCGAGAGCCTGACGATGCGGCTCGCTGCCGCCATGGGTGTACCGGAGGCCGAGTGGGAGCACCTGCGGCGCGGCACGCTGCTGCACGACATCGGCAAGATGGTCGTGCCCGACTCCATCCTGCAGAAGCCGGGGCCGCTCACCGCCGAGGAGTGGGCGGCAATGCGGCAGCATCCGGAGAAGGCGCGCGATCTGCTCTCGACGATCGAGTTCCTGGCGCCCGCCCTCGACATCCCGTACTGCCACCACGAGCGGTGGGACGGCACGGGGTATCCCCGGGGACTGGTGGGGGAGGACACTCCTCTGGTGGCGCGGATCTTCGCCGTCGTCGACGTCTACGATGCGCTCACCTCGGACCGCCCGTACCGTTCGGCATGGTCGCACGAGCGGGCCGTCGACCACATCCGGACGCAGTCGGGCCGGCACTTCGATCCCCGGGTGGTCGGAGCGTTCCTCGAGATTATCGACTCAGCCTGAGAGAACTCGGGTGGCGGCCCCCCTGAGGATGGCGCCCGCAGTGGTCGCACATTCCACAAGCGTTGCGTTGAGAGAGTGATAGGCGACCTCCACGGGGAGAGAGGTGCTAGATTGAGGAGGTGATCGGTCGCACCTTCGGGCACTACCGCATTCTCGCGAAGCTCGGAGGCGGCGGCATGGGTGTTGTCTACGAGGCCGAAGATACCCATCTCGGGCGGCACGTCGCCTTGAAGCTCCTGCCGGACGAGATGGGGGCCGACGACGACACGCTCAAGCGGTTCGAGCGCGAGGCGAAGGCCGCATCGGCCCTCAACCACCCCAACATCTGCACCATTCACGACGTCGGCGAAGAGGACGGCAAGCCCTACATGGTGATGGAGCTGATGCGGGGGCAGACGCTCAAGGCGGGAATCGTCGGCAAGCCGCTGGCCACCGAACAGGCGATCCAGCTCGCGGTGGAGATCGCCGACGCACTCGAGGCCGCACACGCCGCCGGGATCGTGCACCGGGACATCAAGCCGGCGAACATCTTCGTCACCGAGCGGGGCGAGGCGAAGCTCCTTGACTTCGGCCTCGCGAAGCTCGGCCCGGCAAGCCTCTACGACGCCGGCGCCGACGCCCAGCGCGGCGAGACGATCTCGCGGCCCGAGCAGCTCACGGTGCCCGGAACGACGATGGGGACCATCGACTACATGTCTCCCGAGCAGGCGTGGGGCCAGGAGGTGGATCTCCGCGCCGACCTGTTCTCCTTCGGTGTGGTCCTCTACGAGATGGTCACCGGGACGCCACCGTTCCGGGGGGAGAGCTCGATTCAGACGGTGGACAGCATCCTCCACCGGCAGCCGGTGGCGCCGGTTCGCCTGAACCCCGACGTTCCTCCCGAGCTGGAGCGGATCATCACCAAGGCGATCGAGAAGGACCGGGCGCTCCGCTACCAGAGCGCGGCGGAGATCAAGGCAGACCTCAGGCGGCTGCTGCGGGACTCGGCGACGGGCGGCCCGCCGCGCGCCCGGCGCTGGCGGCGCAGGCTCGGGCGTGTCGCCGCGGCCGCCGTGCTGGTGCTGGCGGCGGCCGCCGTTTTCCTGGTCGGTCGCGAGGTGTGGCGAGAGGATCTCCACGCCGGGACCGCGGCCGCGCCGGCGTCTGCTTCCATCGCGGTCCTGCCTTTCGACGACATGAGCGCGGCCCATGACCAGGAGTACTTCACCGACGGCCTCGCCGAGGAGCTGCTCGATACGCTGGTCCAGGTCCCGGGACTGCGGGTGGCGGCCCGGAGCTCGTCGTTCCAGTTCAAGGGGAGCCACGAAGATCTTCGGGATATCGGGCGCAGGCTCGGGGTCGCGACCATTCTGGAAGGGAGCGTGCGCAAGGAGGGGCGCCACCTCCGGATCTCCGCGCAGCTCGTCAACGCCGCCGACGGCTTCACGCTGTGGTCGCATAGCTACGACCGCGAGCTCGACGACATCTTCGCGGTGCAGGACGACATCGCCCGCGCGGTCTCCGGGGCGCTGCAGGTCAAGCTGCTGGGAAGAGGTGGGGCGCCGCCGGCCACCCCCGGCGGCAACGCCGAGGCGTACAACCTCTACCTGCAGGGAAGGTACCTCGCCAGCCGGCGGACATCGAGCGAGCTGGAGCAGGCCATCTCGCGCTACCGGCAGGCGCTGCAGCTCGACCCCGGCTACGCCCTCGCCTGGGTGGGGCTGGCCGACGCCCACAGCAACCAGGCCGACCTCGGCGCGGTGCCGGTCGAGGAGGGCTACGCAAAGGCGCGCGAGGATGCCAAGAAGGCCCTCGCGCTCGATCCCGACCTCGCCGTGGCGTGGGCGGCCCTGGGTTGGATCCGTGTGTCCCACGACTGGGACTGGTCCGGGGCGGATGCCGCCTACGAGAAGGCGCTTACACTCGAGCCCGGGAACGCCATGGTGATCCGCCGGGCGGGCGCCCTCGCCGGCACCCTGGGCCGCTTCGACGAGGCCATCGAGCTCGATCGGCGCGCTGCTCGTCTCGACCCACTGAGCGCATCCGGCCAGAGCAACCTCGGTTTGCATGCGCTCTACGCCGGACGGTTGGACGCCGCCGAGGCCGCCTTCCGCAAGGCACTCGAGCTCAACCCCGAGTTCCCGTCGGCGCATGCCTTCCTGGCGCGGGTCCGGCTGGGGCGGTCGGACGCGGTGGCGGCGCTCGATGAGGCCGAGCAGGAGGGGGATCCCTTCTGGCGCCTCTTCGGCCGGGCACTCGCCTACCACGCCATGGGCCGGGAGAGCGAGTCCGACGCGGCCCTGGGTCAGCTCATCGAAAAGGACCAGGACGACGGCGCCTTCCAGATCGCCGAGGTCTACGCCTACCGCGGCGAGACTGACACGGCGTTCGCATGGCTCGAGCGGGCCTACGGCCAGCGCGACGGCGGCTTCAACGAGATGAAGGGTGATCCGCTGCTCCATAGCCTCGCGGCCGACCCGCGCTACGAGGCGCTGCTGAAGAGGCTCGGCCTCGACTGACCGGCTCCGGGCGCTCGTCGTCGGCCAGCGGTCGCTGCGCGGTGCAGGTGACGAGGGCTGTGGCAGCCGCGATGTCGGAGGGCTGCAGAGCCCCCGGGGGGACCTTCCTGCCGAGCGCGGCCGTGCGTGACCTCACTCCAGCGACGCGGTGAACCTCCCGCCTCCGGCGCCGGCGATCCGGACCTCGACCACGGGCCTGGCGCCGCTCGCGGCGAGGGCCTCGCGCAGAGTGGGTGTACGGCCGAGCGGCCGGAGGGGAGGTATGATTAGAACAGTAATCATTCATGTTCTGATCGCGTCTCCGCACGATCCGGTGCCTGACGCGGCGTGCCCGGGCACCTCCGGGAGCGAGAGATCGGGAGGTTCATCACGCGAGAGCCCAACGCCCAGGATCACTGGGGTGACATCTTCGTGTGCTGGTTCACGGCGGGTGTGCTGAGCGCCGTCAACCGGCTCGCGCAGGGATCGACACAGGAGGACTACTTCACGGCGTTCGTGAACGAGCTCTCGGCATCGGCGGGCCCGGGGATGCACGAGTTCTTCGAGCTCTTCCATGCCAGGTACGAGCTTCTTCCCGTCGCGCGGCAGATGGCCTTCACCGGTCCGTTCGTGGGTCTCGACGTGCGCGCGCCGGTGGATCTTGCCCAGCGCATGAAGCCCCTCGACGGCGTCTTTAGCGCGGAGGGCGAAGCGGTCGCCCGCTACCTCGTGACCGCCGGTGGGCTGCGGTTCGACCTGGCGAGCCTTCCGGGACGCTTCCCCGAGCCGGCGCCTGCGGCTGACGTCCCGAACGAGAAGGGACCCAGCATCACCATCGTCAATAAGGCCGTGGATGCGCCGGCCGCGGTACCTGCCGCTGCGCAGCCGTGCTGTGAACGGCTCGGCATCAACCTCGAGTCGATCCACGTCATCGAGCCAACCCGGCCTCGGGCCCTGGACGATGACGTCTACGTGAGAGGCGCGCAGACGGGCGGTCCCCACATCGTCGTGGGGGCCAAGCCGTTTCACTATCCGCTGGACGCTAACGGCGACCCCACGATGGTGAGCTGGGGGAGGGGAGAGGGTGACAGCCCCGACGTGCCCATCGTCGTCGTCGAGCCCGGCGTGAACGAGTGCTGGGCAGGGCTCGGTGTGGCGCTCACCTTCTGGGAAGGGGATTGGGGAGACTTCGCGACTGCGCTCCGGGCGTCTGTGTCGACGTACATGAGCTCGGCGGCGGTCGGGCTCATGCAGATGCCGCTCGTTGTCCCCGCCGCCGGTGCCATCGAGAAGCTGGCCGCGAACCTCTTGAAGCTGTTGGGCCTCGACGACGACCCGATGGGCTACTTCGGTCTCGCGGTCAAGGCGCGGCCATTTCACCGCAGGCCGATCCGCGACTTCATGTGGAGCCCGTCCATCGCGGCCATCACCGCTCCGGCCGAGGTGAAGCTGCTGCCCGACAAAGCGCCTGACTACGTGCGGTTCTCGAAGAACCTCTCGGGGGGCGGCGGTGAGTGGGAGGTCGTCGTCAAGGTTTGGATGACCTGCTCCTGACCACGGCTCGAGCCGCGGTGCTCGTCCGGCTGCTCTCGTGCGCGTGAAGGGACTGGCCGTAGCGGCGGCGACAACGGCAGCGGCGCCGGCCGGCTCAGCTGCAGCGGTGTGGTCGGCGTAACGACGAAAGACATGGTGGGGAAGACGGTGCCTCGAGCCCGTGGGCCGGACGGCGGAAGTGCTGGGTCAGATGATCAGCCGGACCCCGCCGAGCTCCTCCAGGCGATACGGGAAGTGGTCTCCGGGTGAAGCGATGAACATGAAGTTCTTGGCGATCCCCCACTCCCGCGACAGCTCGTCGATGATCTCGGGGCCGAAGTGGCCGTGCTTGACGACCAGCTCGACGTCCATCTTGGGGTAGGCCTGGTCGAGGATCTCGAGGTCGGAGCGGAGGCGGGCGGGCAGCTCCTCGCCTTCTTCGAGCACCGTGACCACCTTGAGGTTGTTGGTGTGCTCGTTGCGCAGCACGTAGAGGATCGCCTGGTTGAGGGAGGCGACGTTGTCGCCGCGGGAAAAGAAGACGAACTGTTGGGAGCTGATCCCTTCGATGCGCGACTGGATCGCGGAGGAGGCGCGCGACGTGTAGGAGCTGATCGCCTCGGAGATCGAGCGCACGACGAAGAGGCAGGTTCTCAGGATCGCGATTCGGCCGAGCATGACGCCGACGACGAGCACGGTGGGCAGGAAGTAGGCGAAGAAGACCCGCAGGTAGGAGGGGTTGAGGAGGGCGTTGCCGACGAGCCCGGCGACGACCGCGCCGATCCCGACAATGACCGCCGGCCACGAGGCGGTGGTCGGCCGCGGGAGGCGGGCGCGGCGGACCTTGAGAAGCACGTTGCCCGCCCCGAAGAGGGCCATCACCGCGAGGAACGAGATCGTGTACACCCCGGCCAGGGCGCCGAGCTCGCCATGGGTGATGAGCAGGATCGACACGCAGAGGATGAAGAAGGCGATGATGATCCGGTGGGTCGTGCCCCTGCGGTTGGTCTTGAGCAGAAGCTGAGGGAGGCAGCGGTCGAGGGTCATCCGGCGCACCAACCCGGTGACTCCCACGAACGAGGTGAGGACCGCGCCGCTGAGGACCAGCGCCGCGTCGACCGAGATCAGGGTGGCCAGCCACGGTCCGCCCGAGACGGCGCCGAGGTGGGCGAGGAGTGCCTCGCGGTGGCCGGCGACCGCCGCAATCGGAATCAGCGCGAGGGCGAGCAGCGCGATCCCCGGGTTGAAGACACCGACCGCCACCCACATGTTCCGCAGCGTCTTGGGGAAGACGCCGGGCGCCTGCTCCTCGACGAAGTTGGCCGAGCTCTCGAAGCCCGAGATGCCGAGCATCGCCGCGGCGAAGCCGAAGAACAGGCTTTGCGGCAGGCTTGCCGGGGTGGGGGTTGCGAAGTTGCCGAGCAGGGTGGCGAGCCCGTGCTGCAGCACCCACCAGCCGCCGACGGCGATGAGCAGCGTCAGGGTCGCGATGTGGGTCGCGAAGATCACCACCGCGACCTTGGCCGACTCGCCGATCCCAGCGATGGTCAGCGCCATGAACACAGCGAGGAGGACCATCGTGGCTGCGATCACCGGCAGCGCGGACCACATCGAGCGCACGTAGTGCATCGCCTCGGAGGCCGAGATGACTGCGGTGGCGACGTACGAGAGAAGGGTCAGGCAGGCGGCGAGCGAGGCGACCCGCTTGCTGGTCGTGTTGAGCAGTGCGTTGTAGGCGCCTCCGTTGAGCGGCAGAGCGCCGACGACCTCGGCGTAGATCCGCCGGTAGAGGTAGAGCACCGCGGTGACGATGAGCAGGACGACCCACGCCCAGGCGCCGGCCTGGAGGATCGCGAGCGCCGAGACATAAAGGCACGACGAGGTGATGTCGTTGCCACAGATCGCAGTGGCCTCGAGCTGACCGAGGTCGCGCTTTTCGTGGCCGCTCGTCTCTGTCATGGCCCCGTATCTTGGCAGAGATGGGTACCGCCGTCGAGGCAGGAGAGCGAGAATGGGGTCATGGAGCTTGGGTGATGCCCACTCGAGCCGCCGAGCTGGCGTCCAGGCTGGGGCGGCCGGGGCTGGTCGCACTGGTCGCAGCGGCTGCGCCGGGGGCGCAGGCAGCACCTGCACGGCGGCCGGCCCATGCTGGCCGGCGACGGTGCTGAGCCGGGTGCACGCCGGCGAGGAGGTGGTACCTCAGGACGGCCTGAACCACACTGGGGAGCTCACGGTGCCGCGCTCGGCGATCGCTGCGGCACCCATCATGATCCGCGCCGCGGCGGGAGCTCACCCGGTGCTCGACGGCTCCGACCCGCAGAGCGCCACCTGAGCAGCCCAGGGGAGCGCTGTGTACGCGGTGCGCAACCTGATCTACCGCGCAATGCCACAATGCTGAGGGTGACACCGTTGCCGTTGTCGTTCGAAACGAGGAGGTTCCCATGACGCTTCACCATCGTCCGCTCGCCGTCGCGCTGGTCCTGGTGTCCACCGTCGCGCCCGCCGTTGGCGCCGGGACCGGTGGCGGGCGCTTCGCGGTCACGCTGCCCACGTCGCTCGGCGACCAGCCGGTGTACGGCCGCCTGCTCGTGATGCTGTCCACCGACCCGGCCTCCGAGCCGCGCTTTCAGATCAGCGAGGGCAACGACACCCAACAGGTCTTCGGCGTCGACATCGAGGGCGCGACTCCGGGCTCGCGAGTCGTGGTGGGGGACGCCGCCTTCGGCTATCCGCTGCAACGCCTCGCCGACGTGCCGCCGGCCACCTACAGCGTGCAGGCGCTGCTGCACCGGTATGAGACCCTCCACCGCGCCGACGGCCACGTGGTCCACCTCCCCATGGACCGGGGCGAGGGCCAGCACTGGAACCTGGCGCCCGGCAACCGGTACGGCACGCCGCGCCGGGTGGCGGTCGACCCCGCCCGGGACGAGGTCATCGAGCTGGCGCTCGACCGGGAGATCCCTCCCATCGAGCCGCCGGCGGACACTCCGTGGATCGAGCACGTCCGGATCCGCTCCGACCTCCTCTCCGAGTTCTGGGGGCGCGACATCGAGCTCGGTGCTCACGTTCTGCTTCCGGCGGGCTTTCACGAGCACCCCGACGCGCACTACCCCCTGGTCATCATGCACGGCCACTACCCGCACGACTTCGCCGACTTCCGCACCACTCCGCCCGATCCCGCGCTGCCCGAGCCGGACTGGGGATGGATCACCGAGCACTGCCCCAACGGCCACCACCCCGCGTGCGGGGAGCACGGCTATGACCGGGTGATGCAGCAGGCGGCGTACGACTTCTACCGGGCATGGAGCGGCCCCGGGTTTCCCCGGGTGCTGGTGGCCTACCTCCAGCACCCGACGCCCTACTACGACGACTCCTATGCCGTGAACTCGGCCAACATGGGGCCCTACGGCGACGCCATCACCTACGAGCTCATCCCGTACATCGAGAAGCGGTTCCGCGGTCTCGGGCCGTGGGCGCGGGTGCTCTACGGCGGCTCCACCGGGGGCTGGGAGACCCTCGCCGCGCAGATCATGTACCCGGAGCAGTACAACGGCGCCTTCGCCGCGTGCCCCGACCCGGTGGACTTCCGGGCGTACACCGTGGTCGACGTCTACGAGGACGACAACGCCTACTTTGCGACCGGTCCATGGCGTCGCGTGCCGCGGCCGGGCAGCCGCGACGAGCTCGGGCACATCGGAAGCACCCTCGAGCAGGTCAACCATCTGGAGCTGGCGCTCGGTACCCACGGGCGCTCCGGTGAGCAGTGGGACGCCTGGCAGGCGGTGTTCGGCCCGGTGGGCCCGGACGGCTACCCCGCGCCGATCTGGGACAAGGTGACCGGCGACATCGACCACGGGGTGGCGTCGTACTGGCGGGAGCACTTCGATCTCAGATCCATCCTCGAGCGTGACTGGCCGGTGCTGGGTCCCAAGCTGCGGGGAAAGCTGCACGTCTACGTCGGCGACATGGACAACTTCTACCTCAACGACGCCGTCGTCCTGCTCGAGGACTTCCTCGACCGCGCCGCCGACCCGCCGGCCGATGCCGAGGTCGACTACGGCGACGGGGACGGGCACTGCTGGAACGGCGACCACGGGCACATCAACGCCGTCTCCCGCCTGCGCTACCACCAGCGCTTCATTCCCCTGGCGGTGGAGGACTGGCTCGAGACTGCCCCGGACGGCGCCGACGTGACCAGCTGGCGGTACTGAGTAGCCGGCGACCTCCGCGTGCATCGTGTGCAGGGTAGCTTCCAACGAGGGTGGCCGCTCCGGCAGTGCATCCTTCCCGCCCTCCTTGCCTGACGGTCAGCCGGGAAGAACACACGCCAAACCCCTCCACGAGGACACTGCACGCGAGATGTCCTCTTTGCGACGGCTCGTGAGCGGTCGGAGGCGCCGCTACTGGCAGGAAGAGGCGCCGTTGCAGATTGGGAGCGCCCCGTAGCTCATGCCGCAGCCACCCACAATCTTGTCGGTAATGACCAGATCACCCTGGCAGTCCTTGTATCCACCCGAGGCGTGGACCCGGAGCGTTCCAGTGAAGACGCCGTATCCGTACTCCTGCGCCTGCGTTCCGTCGTAGGACCCCCTGTAGGTCCAGTCGTCGCCCGATAGGGAGGAGACAATGGTGAAGTCCAGGTGCAGGGCGCTCTCCGTCGCGTTACCCGAGACGTAACCCCCGTCCGCGAGGAGGCCGGTAAGACACTTGGAGAAGGCTACGCCCGTTGGACTTGCGCTGAGCGGGCCGTCGGTCAGAGCATAGAAATCGAATGTCGGAGCGGTGGTGTGGAAGCCGTCGCTGCAGGTCACAGGGATGTACTGCCACTGACTATTCTTATCGTTCTGGAAACGGAGTCCAACGCTGCCCGGCGTGTTGATCGTGTAGACGCCGCAGTCGTTGGTGAAGGTCACGGTGGAGGTGGTGCTCCCTACGGTGATGTCCACCGAGCCGGAGATCGGAGCCGTCGTACAGACCGAGGTGTCCATGTGGACCGTGCCCGCTGCACTGGCGTTGGGGCCGGAGGCGTTGATGGTGATGTCGGCGGCGACTGCGGAGCCGTTCTTGACGGCGCTGACGTGTCCGTTGTTGGAGGTAAAGGGTACGGCCCGGCCGCCCACCACCAGGTCGCTGATCGTGTCGTGGAAGTCCCAGGAGGCGCCGGTCGAGGTATGGGTGTAGCCGGAGTAGGTGTCGGTGAAGGTCCCCGAGCTTGTCCCGCCCGAAACCTCGATCCGAATTCCCTTGTTGACCCGAGTGACTGTTACGGATCTATTGCCCAGGTTCGCCTCCGCATCCAGGGTGGCGTCCAGGCCATTATTCAAGTCGGAAACGAGCACGCTGCCCAAGTCGTTTCCCGTAGCGGCTTTCAGCGCCTGTTCCAGCGCATCGATCACAGAGACCAACTCCCCGGGGCCCATGGTCCCGCTGACACCGCCGCCACCGGAAGTCGGTACGGCAGGAATGTAGATTGGATCGCCGGTCCGGTTGTCGATGACCGAAGCGTAGGCCAGGAATCGGCCGCTGGAGGTGCTGGTGGACACCATCGCGTAGCCGTCGCCAACGTCGCTGCCGGTCACGCGCTCGTAGAGCTTGTCCACCTGGGTGAAACCAAGGGCCTGGAGGCGAACTGCCACGGAGCCCAGCTTGCTGCCGCCGGACTTGTACAGGTCGATGGTGACGTCGATGGGCGAGGTCGTGCAGTTGAGCAGCCCGATGTTCGTTCGGAACCCATTGGTCGTGGACCGGTTGTGGGTCAGCTGAATCAGGGCGGCCTGCTGGCCGTTGCCCACGGCCTCGCCGTCCGGCACCGCGCCGATGAACTGGCCGTAAGTTCCGTGACTGGTCTGGTTGTAGGTCCTGCTGGTCACCACACCGGTTCCCCCCGACAGGCGCAGGCGCAGGGCTGCCAAGCCGGAGACCGAGAACTTCGACTCCAAAATGTCGCCAAGCCGCAGGGCGTGGCCCGCCTGAATGGTGTACTGCCGGGACGCCGGCGAGGCGTTGGATGTGTCCTTCTTCAACAGGTCGATCGTGCAGCTCATGCTGGTCGAGCCGGCGTTGTGAAGCTCCACGTCGGTGCGCCAGACGGCGCCGCCGAAGCCGGTAGCATGGGCTGAAGCTGGAATGTAGAGAGTTGAAGTGGACCCGGCGGTCGCTGCCGCCCGGACCTGCGACCGACCGACCGGGATCGGCTCGCGCCGAAGGGACGAGATCGGAACGTCGATCACACGCAGGCTCCTCTGGTCTCTTGCCGGCTTGCCGACGAAGGTCCAGTCGCCGGAGTACGAGGCGGTGTTGTCGCCCTCGTTGCTCTCGGCGACGACGTGCTGAGGATCGATCACCATCTCCACCGTGTGGTGGCCCGAGTCGATGTCGTACGTTTCCCAGTCCTCGTAGTGGTAGTAGTAGCCGCCCTCGAGCACGAACTCGGAGCTCGAGTTGAAGTTGATCAGCGTGTTGCCGTCGAGCAACAACGAGACGATGTACTTTCCGGCCGGGAAGACCGCGTCCGCGGAACCGTAGTTGACGAAGGACCAGTCGATGTAAGTGCCCCAACCACCGTTGAGCCCGCCCGAGCTATTGGTTTCCGTGGTCCCCGAGACGACCAGGGGACCGTCCCAACCGGGGGGCGTGTACGGCTGGAGGTTGAGATCCGCGCCCCCAGGGGTGGGGGTTGGTGTCGGCGAAGGGCCGCCGGTCGGCGGCGGCCCAGCCAGTGGCGTGGCCGGAACGTATACGGGATCGCCCGTGGCGTTGTCGACGACGGAACCGTAGGCAAAGAACGAAGCGCCCGACGTGGTGGTCGAGACAACGGCGTAGCCGTCCTGCACAGACGCCGACGTCACCTTGGTGAAGATCTTGTCGATCTGCCGCATCTCGTAGGGGTCAAGTGGGTAGCTCTTGCTGCCCAAGAAGGAGCCGTCGGCACGGTAGAGATCCGCGCGAACGGAGAAGCTCATGCCCGTCGTGTTGACCAGACCGAGGTTGGCCCGGTAGCCGCTGGTGGAGGAGGTGCTCTGGGAGAGCTGAATCAACCGGCCATGCTGAGAAGAGCCGATGGTTGCCCCGCTGAGGGCACCGGCGATGAACTGCCCGTAGGTGCCGCTGGAGGTCTGGTTGTACGTCCGGCTGGTGACGACGACGCTCCCGGCGTTGACCATGATCCGCAGGGCTCCGGCGCCCGAGAAGCCGAACATCGATCCCAGAATGTCGGAGTAGCGGATGGAGTGGCCGGCGGTCAGCTGAAAGGATTTGCTGGCCGGTGAGTTGTTGCTCTGGTCCCGCTTGAAGAGCTCGACGGTATAGGATGCGCTGCTCCCACCCGCCGCCTGCACCTCCACGTCGGAGCGCCAGTTGGTGCCGTTGGCGCCGGTGACGTGGGCGGCCCCGGGAATATAGATCGCCTGGCCCGCCGTGGCCATCAGCGTAGAACGAGCTGCCATTGTAGGGCCGTCCCCCAGGTGGGCGCTGTTACAGAAGATGGTGGCGTCTGGGTTTGCATCGTTCTCCCCACAACACCCCCCGCTCAACACGGCGAGGGCGACAGCAAGACCTATGGCGCACGCTCGCCTCAGTCCAGCGGAGCGTCCCTTGGCGTTGTAAACGGGCCGGGGTTCTGAGACGAGGACCTTGGGTTCGACGGTCGACGGCATGGCGAGACTCCTCGAGGGGTCGTGGGCCACGCCCAGCTGCTCCACCCTGTCGTGGAGGGCTTCGGCCGAAGGCAACCCGGTTCGTGTCGTGAGTGCTTTGTGCGGATGTCTCTCCCAAAGGGACGAATGAAGTCCTGAGTTGCTTATAACATCTCCGTCGAATTGGTGCAATTCACAAACATCAAATGAGACTCACAATATAATACAAAACAAAAATTGAGTGTGAGATCCAACGAAGAGCACCGGTCACGGACGACTTTGAAGCGCGCACACGATCGCAGCGCCTCGCCTTCATCGGAGGCCACCTCCGGTGGCGCCCGTCAGGCGATCGAGTTTGGGGCCGAGAGCATCGGCCAGTTCCGCACCGAGCGCATGCTCTATGGCAAGGGCTCCGAGTAGTCGCTCTTCCTGCTGCGCAAGGTGATCATGTCTGAGGGCGGCGATGAGGAAGCCGAGCTGGCTGATCTCTCGGCTCCGGCTCCGACCACCGCGATATGTCGGAGGTTTCGAAGCCGTCCACGAAGATCAGCGTGGTCAACACGATGGAGGCTCCGGATGTTGTCGTCTTGGTGGGAAAGCCCACGCCTCCCGCCCCGTAGTCGAGCGCTCCCGCCAGTCTCGTCATCCCCTGCTCATTCATGAACTCCCCGGACTCTCGATCGAGACCATCGTACGCGTCCGTACGCTCCGGGTCGGGCCGATGGCTCGAGGTGGGGTGGTCGTGGGTGGCAGCGCAGAAGGAGTGCCAAGAGTGTCGATCCGGCACCCATGAGAATCGTCACAATACCGTTATGCCGAGGCTGGGACCCCTGATGGGACCCATCATGCTAGTGTCCTGTTTGGAAAATCCCAATGGACTATTCGCTTGTCATCGCGGCCCCTGGCTGCGTTGCTCCTCCTCGAAGTAGCGTTGCTACGACTTCGTCGTCGCGCCTTGCCAGGAACCACGCTGGCTGCGCGACTAGCACATAGGACTTCCCAAACAGGACACTAGTGTGGAAACAAGAACTGCGCAGGGGAAAGAAAGTGGATTTCAGCGCGTCACTTATGATGCTTGGCGCCGCGGCCTTGGCGGCGCTTCCGGCGGCAGCCGGGAACGACGGGGTGCTCACGGGCCCGACCCCGACAGGAGGCCCGCCCCCATGTCGGATGGAGCAGCCGGCGGAGACGCTGGGAACCGTTCGGGGCCCGTCGGAGGTGCCGCTCGAAGGGGAGTGGTCGTGGACCCCTCAGGTGCGGTCGGCCGGCGCGTCGTCCGTCACCGTCGGTACGATCGAAAACATCGGGGAGTTCCTCGAGGTCTGTCCCACCCAGGACCCGGCCTACTCACAGATTCGCAGTGATTTTCATCTCCGTCACAACGACGTCCTGGTGGGGTCGCTCAGCTGCACCGGGCCGGTCTCTGCGGTGCCGATCGCCGACTGGACCGACGAGCTCGTCGTGATCCAGGGGTTGCGGGCGATCTACTACATGGACCAAGGCATGGCGGGGCACCTCCCGTGGACGGGCGGAACGCTGTATGAATGGATGAAATCGAAGATCGACGGCATCAACCTCAAGGGCAGCGGCGCATGGTGCTGTCAGGAGCTCGAGGGCGAGCTCTATATCGTGGTGGGGGAGAGTGACGACTTCAACCGGGACTTCGACCGTTACTGGCGGGGAATCATCGGGAACATCGCCCTGTACGCCCACGAGACGCGGCACGCCGACGGCTACGGTCACGTCTCGTGCTGCGGCATCACCGGAGGCTGCGACGAGAACTTCGACGTCGCTGATCTGACCCCTTACGGCATCCAGTGGTGGTTGAACTCCCTCTGGCTGTCGGGCGAGATCAACGTAGGCGTCGGGTGCCTCTCTCCGGCGGAGATCAACGACATCGCCGTGTGGCACCTCGGCTCGCTGAACACTCAGTTCCGCGAGCGATTCTGTTACACCAAGCCGCCTCTGGTCGGCATGCCCGCCGCGCCGGGCGGACCGTGTGGGCTGATCTTCTCGCACGATTTCGACTCCGGCGGCCTCGTGGGTTGGTCGAACTGGATGTTCTGATACCCATCGGAGATGCCACGATAATGCCATGGGCCCCCGGCCCACCGCGGGGTCGTGACGCGGCGGATGCTGAGGCGACTGCAGGGTCATCGCGCCCATGCCGTCCTGCCGGGGGTGGAGCCCAAGCATGGAGCACGGGCCGACAGACCGTGTCGGTGGGCGTAGGATGGAGCGTGTTCTGAGGCTGGCCGGCGATCTGGGTCGCGAGGTCGATTCTGGGAGGGGCGTTATGGACATGTTCGATCATCTCAAGCAGCGGCGGACAGTGCGCAGCTTCACGGCGCAGGCGATTCCGTCGGACATCCGGGACACGATCTTCGAGGCCGGAATGTGGGCGCCGTCCCACGGCAACGCACAGCCGTGGGACTTCGTGATCATCGGCCCCGAGGCCCGCGCGCGGCTGCTCGTGCTGCTCCAGGCCAAGGCCGACGAGCTGCTGGCCGCTCCGGACCTGCCGCCGCCGCGCCGCAAGGGGCTCACGTCGCTGCGCGAGGACTTCGGCGGCGCGCCGCTGCTGGTGGCGGTGGTGAGCCGGCCGGGGGCGGAGCCCCTCGACAAGGCCGAGAACCCGCTTAGCGCAGCGGCAGCGGTGCAGAACATGTCGCTCGCTGCGTGGGACGCGGGCATCGGCTCGGTGTGGCTGTCCCTCGGCGCGGCGCCGCCGGCGCGGGCGATCCTCGGTGTGCCCGAGGGGGCCGTGGTGGTCGCGATCATGGCGATGGGCTATCCCAAGGAGGTGCCGCCGCCGCCGCCGCGCGAGCCGGCCGCCGACCACCTACGGCAGCTTGCCTGAAGGGCGATACCCACCGCGCTGCGATCTGGACGAGCTGGTGCGGGGCAAGGGTGACGTGTCCGACCGCGGCGACGATGGGGGCGGCGGTCGGGCTTGGCGGCTCACCGCCTGCGGGGATGCGCCGCGATCACGTCGAGCCGGCTGCGGGGGTCGCGCTGCTCGGTGGATGGGCTGCCGGCCGCGGCCTGCCGGGCGGTCGCCCGCGTCGTGGCGCCCGCGGCGCTGCTCCACCACGAGGGGTCGCCGCTCTCGAAGCCGTCGCTGAGGATCGGCGGGATGTAGACGTTGTAGTAGGTGTCGGGGATCATGTTCGCGTCGTCCTCGAAGAAGATCGACCACTTCAGGCCCGCCGTGTAGTAGACGCCTAGCGGGTGCGGCACGCGGGTGTCCACCGGCCCCGCCAGGTTCACGAAGAACACGGCGTTCCAGTCGCCGTCGAGGGCGGGGTTCGTGATGGTGGTCCAGTCGGCCGTGATGGTCCCCGCGCTCGCGGTGTGCACGAAAGATGTTCCGGGCGAGCTGGCGACGCCGGGAGAGTCGGCGATCAGGACGTTGAAGAGCACGCCGGTGGGCATCGGCTCGATGGTGCCCGCCACCCGGCTCTCGGTGACCAGCGCGTACGACGGGCTGCCGTACAGCACCGCCGAGTGGTGGTCGAAGGCGCCGCCCTCAAGGCCGAACGCGGACTGCGTCGGAGTGTAGAGTATCCGCGTGCCGTGGGGGCAGAGGAGGCAGTCGGGGTCGAAGGGGTCGAGGGTCGATGCCCGCCCCGAGGTGTTGGCGGACGAGGTGAGGTGGACGAACGAGAGCGTGTCCGGGCCCAGGATGAGGACGTTGAAGGCGGCGCCCTCGCTGATCGTGCCCCCGTCCTGGTTGCGGATGTACCAGCTTCCGCCGCCCGAGAAATCAGCGTAGTAGACCAAGCCCACGACGTGAGGGTTGTAGACTCCGCCGGCCCCCGCGGGGTCCCAGTTCTGAGTCACCAGGATGCGCGCGTCGGGGTTGTCGTTGTTCACCGGGTTGTCGAGCTCTGTGAGCTCGTCGCTGGGCCCGGTGATGTTGGCGCTGGTGGCGGCGTGCACGTAGGAAATCATGCTCGTGGCGTCGGCCGTGCCCGCCTGACCGAACGTGGCGAGCAGAGCGGCCACCAGCCCGGTCACGAGGGCCGAGGCACTGCTGTGGGTGCGCGCCGGCCTCGAGCGGGGAGCGGCAGAGGACGTCTGGCGGGCTGTGGATCGGTCCATCACATGCCTCCCTCACGACGCGGGCTTCCAGCGCCCTGGCCGGGTGTCACGCGCCGCCGTAGCCGATCGTCGATGAGTCGAGGCTATCAAGTGTGCGCCTGCGAATCAAGCGCAATAAGAACATGGCGAACGGGTCGGCGGGCGACGCCGTCCGCGGCGATGACGAAGGGGTCGGATCAACTATATGCAAAGTTGGTAGTGGAGTTGAGTCGGGGTACTCATGCCGAGCCGGCCGCGGTGCGTGTCGAGGACGAGATCGAGAACGTCGAAACCCATGCATGCTACCGTCACCGTTAGGGAGGAGAGGGTGCGAAAGTCTCTGCTCGTTGCGGTGGCTGCCGGCACTGCGGCCGGTGTGCTGTGGCTCGTCGTCTACGGTCGCGCGGTGCCGCTCGCCGGGGTCGTCCTCGGCGCCCACGTCGCTGCGGCCCTCGCCGTCGTCGCCGGGCTGCGCGTGCTCGGACCGGCCGCGGCGCGTCCGCTTCCCGTGCTCGGAGCGGTGCTGGTGTCGCTCCTCGCGGTACCCGCCCTGCTCGCGCCGTACTACCGCGCCACCCTGCTGTGGGGCCTTCGAGGTCTCGTCATCGACGCAGCCTGCCTGACCGCAGGGGTCCTCGTGGGTGCGGGGATCGGACTGGCCTTGAACGGCGGCCCGGTCCGGCGCACGGCGGGTACGGCGGCCCTGCTCGCCTGCATCGCCGCGCCGCTCGTGGTGAGCCAGCACTTTGCGGTGCCGAGAGGGGCGGCGGCTCGTCTCGCCCAGCGGGTGACCGACCACTTCCCCACCCGGCCTCTCGTCGTCGTCGGCTTCGACGGCGGCGACTGGGGCGTGGCCGGACCGCTCATGGCCGCCGGCAAGCTGCCCAACCTGGCAAGAGTGGTCAAGGAGGGTCAGCACGGAGTGCTGCAGTCCATCGAGCCACTCTCCTCACCCGTGGTGTGGAGCAGCATGTTCACCGGTCAGCCGCCTCGGGTACACGGGATTTCTGGCTGGTACGACGCCGACCGCCGCAACCTGAGAGCGGCGCCGCTGTGGGACCTGTTCTCCGCACATGGTCAGAGTGCGCTGGTGATCAACGTGCCGGGCACCTGGCCTCCCGCCCGGCTCGACGGGGTCGCGGTCGTTGCCGGCATGCCGGTGCCGTGGCTCGATGCCTGGGCGATCGAGATGCCGGTGGGCACTGTGGCGAGCACCGAGGAGGAGAACGGTGCTGTGCCGACGCGTCGTCTCGCCCCTGCCGCCGACGGCAGCTGGAGGGTCGACCTTCACCTCGGCGCAGTACCCCGGGAGGCGCCTTCCCTCGACCTGCACAACCTGTTCCTCGAGATGCTGATCAAACATCGGCCTCCGCAGGTCGGGCGCTGGTTCGAGGTCCCTGCGAGGTTCGCGGCCGAGGGAGTCGCACTCTCCGGAGTCACGCTCACGAGACCCGTCGTGCTCCCGGTTGACGGCACTCCGAGATGGGTGAGCGTGCAGGCTGGAGAGCTCGATGCGGTGCTCCTCGCGAGCGTGCTCGAGGCGAGCCCGACTCGAATGAGGCTCTATTTCTCGCAGCCCATCACTGCGCCGTGGAACCCGCACCCTCCCTTTGCGGCTGGCCTGCCGGACGACCTGCTCGCCGACAGGGAGCGTCCATACGTGGTCGAGGGTCCGGGCTGGGTCGCGCGGCGCGACAGGCGGCTCGACGGGGTCCTGGCCGAGCAGATCCTCGAGGTCGAGAGGAACCACGGCGACCTCGCGGTGGCGTCGATCCAGCGTCTCGACCCGCAGCTCGTCGCGATCGTGGTCACCGTCACCGACCGCCTGCAGCACGCCTACCTGCCGTTCCACGCTCCGCCCGGGGGCGAGCCGGCGGTACCACCGCCACCCCTGCTCGGTGGGCGCGATCCGGTGGACGCGGCGTACGAGCTTGCCGACGCCATCCTCGGTCGAGTGCGGGCCGCGATGCCGCCCGACAGCCTCGTGTGGGTGGTGAGCGACCACGGCTTCGAGGTCGACCCCGACCTGACGAAGGGGCGGCACCGGCTCGAGGGGATGTGGGCCGCGTGCGGGCCCGGGGTGGCGCCGGGGGCCGAGCCGGTCTCCCTCGGCGTCCTCGACCTGCTGCCGAGCGTCCTCCACTGCCTCGGCGTGCCCCCGGCCGAGGATCTCGCGGGCCGCGCGGCCGGGGGCCTCTGCCCCGACGCGGAGCGGCTGGCGCCGGTGGCGAGCTACACCGCGCCGAGTGGCGGCGGGGGGCCGACCGAGCACATCGACGAGGCCCGCGAGCAGCAGCTCAGGAGCCTCGGTTACCTCGAGTAGTGTCCTGTTTGGGAAGTCCTATGTGCTATTCGCGCAGCCAGCGTGGTTCCTGGCAAGGCGCGACGACGAAGTCGTAGCAACGCTACTTCGAGGAGGAGCAACACAGCCAGGGGCCGCGATGACACGCGAAGAGTCCATTGGGATTTTCCAAACAGGACACCACCAGTCCGAAACGCGAATCACCTCGAGGGAGAGCTCTTGATGCGCAAGTACATGATGGCGGTGGCTCTGATTCTGGGCGTGGTGGGTATCGCGCAGCGGGCGGAGGGCGACGCCGCGAAGACCCGGCCGGCCGGCTTCGGCAAGGTCGCGGAGGTCCAGCTGCAGGTGCCCGAGGGCGCCCAGGCAGGTCGCGGCTTCGACGTGGATCGCGCCACGAGAGCCTACCTCGATCTGTTGACTCCCGAGCAGCGCCAGCGCTCCGACGCCTACTTCGAAGGCGGCTACTGGATCAGCCTGTGGGATGTGCTGTACGGGTTGGCGATCGCCGCACTGCTGCTGTTCGGGCGCGTCGCCTCCTGGTTGCGGGACCACACGCGCTGGACCCGCTTTCCCGCCCTCAACGCCGGCTTCTTCGGCGTCGGCTACGTCATCCTCGCGGCGGTGCTGACGCTGCCGTTGACGATCTACACCGGTTTCGTGCGCGAGCAGCACTACGGTCTGTCGACGCAAACCTTCGGTGGCTGGATCCGGGACTGGGGAGTGGAGCTCGCCGTGTCCGCGGTCCTCGGCCTGGTCGGCCTCCTCGTACTGTACGCGGTCTTCCGGCGGGTCGGACAGAGCTGGTGGCTTTGGGGCGGCGTCGCCGGGGTGTTCCTGCTCGTCATCCTCATCGCCGTGGCGCCGGTCTACATCGCGCCGCTGTTCAACGACTACCAGCCGCTGCCGCACGGGCAGATCCGCTCACACATTCTCAGCCTGGCGCGCGCCAACGGAATCCCGGCCGAGAACGTCTACTGGTTCGATGCCTCTCGGCAGACCAACCGCATCAGCGCCAACGTCTCCGGTCTCGGGCCCACGATCCGGATCTCCCTGAACGACAATCTCCTCACCCGGGTGCCGGAGGAGGGCATCGAGGCCGTCATGGCGCACGAGATGGGCCACTACGTCCTGAATCACGTCTATCGGCTCGTCACGTACCTGGGTCTGCTCGTGGTGATCGGGTTCGGCTGCGTGGCCTGGGCCTTCCGCCGGCTGGTTGGCCGTTTCGGGGCGCGCTGGGGAGTGAGCGGCGTCGCTGATCCTGCAGGCTGGCCGCTCATCGTGGCGCTCTTTTCCGTCTTCTTCTTGGTGATGACGCCGGCGCTCAGCACGATCATCCGGACCGCCGAGCAGGAGGCGGACTACTTCAGCCTCAACGCATCGCGCCAGCCCGACGGGTTCGCCATATCTGCCATCAGCGTCGCCGAGTACCGCAAGCTCGAGCCGGGTGCGATCGAGCGCTTCATCTTCTACGACCACCCGAGCGGATACGATCGGGTCCATGCGGCCATGCAGTGGAAGGCCGAGCACCTGGCGGACTACGGTGTGACCTCGGGCAGTGCAGCGCCGAGCCCCTGACGAGTGTGCCGCCCTTCGAGTTTCAGCATTGCGGGCACGGCCGAGCTGTGTCCTCTTGACCAGCCCAGCGGACTTCTGATGGGTGGCGCCTGTGGTACCTCACCAGGTTGAGAGCCACGAGCACTCGCGCCCTCCCTGGTGGACGCAGCGGTCGTGCACGGTGGTGAAGCTCCCGGTCTTCCGCCGGCCGACGGCCTGGCCGTAGCCGGTCAGGATCTCGCACTGCATGGGGTGGATGCCCGAGAATCCGGCGACGGTGAAGCGGAAGCTCCGCTCGGTGGGCTCGGACTCGGCGGCGCCGGCGTTGCGGAACCGCTGCACCCAGATCCTGCGCGGGACGTCGGCGAGCCGCTGCGGCGACGAGATGATGGCGTACGCCTTGAACAGGGTGGTGAAGTCCCGCTCCGCCATCCTCTCTCCCGTCCGCCTGAAGGCGGTCGGGCTGCCATGGCCCGGTAGCGCCGAGTAGGCGTCGAGGAGCGCCGCGAAGGCCCGGTAGCTGTACCAGGACCCGTGGATGATGTTGTGCTGGAAGTAGGCCTTGCGATCCTCCTCCGGAACCTTCTGCATGAGGGCCGGGATGCCACCCGGCAGCTCCTTGGCGTCGCGCAGCAGCCCGCGGAGGACCGATCCCTTGAGCTCAGCGTCGGTGGTTTCCATCGATCCAGTGTATGGGATTCGGCGCCACGTATCACTTCCTCACTCTTCAGCAGGCAGGATCGAGGAGGCGATGCCTATGCGGGTGCTCGTCCGCGCTGGGGAGGACCCCATGCCGCGGAAGGAGCGTCTGTTCATCCCCAGAGTCCTAAGGGTGCCGTGTAAAGGTAAATAAAGGTGCCGGGCACATGGATCTAGTCTTCTTTGTCTCGCGGCCGTGACGGGGCCTTGTCGAGCCCCTCCAAGCGGGCTGCCTCCTGCGGGTTCTCGTGCCTGCGCCGGACGCCCATCACCCAGCCGGCAGTCGTAGCCGGATGCCTGGGGAGCGCCGCCGCGACGCCTTTCCCCTGGAAAGGTGCCCGTCACGCACTTGTGGCGCTACGTAGGAAATCGCTGGGACTGCAGCAGGCCCGGGCCAGCAGGTTGCGGCTGAGGCAGGTGCGCTCAATGCCGCGCCGTCGCGGGACGTGTGAGAGCAAGAGGCGCGTCACACATCGGTGTCTGGCACCCTAGACGGTCGCGCCGGTAGAAGAGCTCGCAGTGGCCGGAGGCCGCCGCGTTGGCGAGGTTGGATGGCCGGTGGAAGGTCATTGCGGTGCGAGCTCTCAATGAAGGAGCTTCAGGAAGAAGACCGACACGGTGACGCCGTCCGCAGGCCCGTGGATCGGTACCCCGACGTCGAAGTTGACCAACGTCTGCCACGGTCCGACCACGGTCCCGTTGAGTGATAGCCCGGCGAGCAGCTCGCGGTCGAGCCCCGTGATCCGGTCCGTCGCCCACGCGGCGTCCGAGCGGATGCCGAAGTGGATCATGTCGCCGAGGTTGAAGCCGTAGTCGATGTGGATCGCATCCGCTTCGGCGGCTGTCACCAGCCCTCCCTGGTAACCAGCGACGGCGGAGCCGCTCAAAGCGCTGAAGTCGTACTTCGAGAAGCGGTCGAGGTTCGAGCCGCCGAGGTGCTCGAGCTGTACGCCGAGCTTGGTGAAACTGCCCATCCACCAGCTCTTGGCGAGGCTGGCCTGCCATCGCCCGAAGCGGCGCTGGCGATCGTTGTACTCGGCGTTGTCGGGCAGTCCCCAAGACTCCCACGTGGAGCGCCTCGCCGCCTCGCCGGAGGCGGAGAGGCGCCAGCCCGCGCGGGTGAAGGTCAGACGCAGACCGAGAGAATGGGCGAAAGTGCTCTTTGGAACGACGAAATCGGGCGCGGTGTCATTGCTGCGGTGGAACCCGTCCCAGCTGATTCCGTAGGTGAGGGCGACCTTCGCGTACGGGCCGAGAGGGTGACCCAGAAGCAGCTCAAGCCGGGAGCTGCGCCGGTCGACTGATTCCTCGGGCGACTTCACGCCGTCGCGATAAGGCTCCTGGGTGAGCGGCAGGAAGAAGGCGAACACCCGCGCGCCCGCGTCCCAGCGGGATCCGAGCACGCTGGGATCTGCCCAGTCGGCGTTGACCAATACTCCGGCGAAAAACAGGTTGACCTGGTCACCGGTGCCGTGGAAGTCGCTGTCGAAGTAGTTGAGGCCGGCGAGTGGTACGGGGTAGTCGAGACCCTTGTCGTAGAAGACACCGCCGAGCCCGAACCAGCGCGAGGTGTCGAAGCCCTCCTGGACGACTCGCTCGCCGCTGTCGGACTTCTCCAGGTAGCGGAGGCCGTCCGAGGTGTCCCGCAGCATGGTCTCGTTGGACGCATAGGCTGCATCGAGGCGGTGGGAGAATCCGTCGGCGTTGACGCGGATGCCGGTGAGGAGGCTCTCCTTCTCGACCTGGACGGCAGTGTTGAGGGCCGACATGACCTCCTGGCCGACAACCCGTAGCGGCAGCACGAAGGCGTGCACGTCGCTCCACGGGGCGGGCGCACCGTTGGCATCCACGGGGGAGTACTCCTGCGTTTCCTCGTTCGACACGACGTCGCCGGAGAGGCCGAGCTCGAGGGCACGGGTCCGCACCCGGGTGTAGGTCGTGCGGTCGATCCACACCGTTCCCCGCCACAGGTGCCGGCCCTGCCCGGGCTCGGCTGCCGGCTCGAAGTCCACAACCCAGCAGTCGCGGCCCGCGACGGTTGCCGTGCCGCGCAACCTGTAGCGGTACGACCGGTCGAAGGTGATTTCGAGGGGGCGGTCCGCCACCTTCGCCGGCTGGATCAGGGGCAGCTCCGGGATCTTGCCCTTCCAGCGGACGCCCTGGACGAAGAAGTCCTTCCACACCCAGTCGAAGCCCTGCCCCTGGCGGAAGAAGAACGGGCCGGAGAACGTCGTCTCGATGACGGCGAGCCTCCTGCCGGGGCGGAAGCGAAGGTGTTGGGTGTAGGTGGCCTCGTAGTGCCGGAGTCGGCGCCGTTGGGCGTCCTCGGTGACCTGCAGGCGGCGCAGCACCTCCTCGACCGGCATCTGCCAGGCGCCGGACACCTCGATGCTCTGCTCGAAGCCGCCGAGCTCGCCGGCGCTCGCCCTCTCCAGCCGGAGCACAGCCACCGGGCCCGGCGCATCGACCGACACCCGAAGCCCGTTGGCGGATCGCTGGCTCGAGAGACGCTGCTCGGAGCCGTCCATCTCGATCCGAACCGGGTCCCGAAGGGAGCTGCCGGGAAAGGTCACCCACGGGCTCTCCCGTGCTGCTTCGCGGTCGACGATGACCCGCAGGCCGAGATCGGACGCACGGACGAAGCTCCATGCCGTCTGCGGATCTTCCGGGTTCGAGTACGGATCGTAGGCGAGCTCCCCGGCGAACTCACGGGCGAGCACTTCAAACGGGGCGAGGTCGTCCTTCGAAAGCCTGCCGTCGGGCGCGTCGAACAGGGTCACGGCGGCACCGCGCGCGGCGTCCGCCGCGGCAACGGCCAACGCCCGTTCGGCAGGCGAGGGGAGGGGGCGAGCGTCCACTACCACCGGTTTACCGGGGTCGAGGTTGGTCAGGACAGAGAACGAGGCAGCGAACGCCTCGGCAGACGGATCGTGCAGCACGACCCCATCGACGTAGGCAGCCACGTCCTCGGCGTACAGCGCGCGCAGCAGCGTGGGGTCAGCCGGCAGTGAAGCCGTTATGACCGGCACCTCCTCGCGGGCGCCCTTGAGGGCGACTGAGGCCCGCTTGAGCAGAAACGCGTAATCCGCGATGGCGGCTGCGATCGTGCCGCGGCTCCAGCCGACCTGGAAGCGGGTCGAGGGCGGTGCGTCCTGGGCCAGGGCCGCCGCTGCATCGATCTCGGCGGTCAGCTGTTCGAGGTGATCGGCGAGCGGCGGCGGGGTCTGAAAGCCGAGCACGATCCACGGTACCGCTCCGGCGTCGGCGATCTCACGCGCGGTGGCGGCGGCGGTGGCGTCGCCGGGCTCGGCCGTCCACCGAATGTAGAGCGGCTGTTCCGCCGTGAGTGGGACGGTCCCGGAGAGGGCCGATTGGAGACCCGAAGGCGACGTGACCGCCAGCCCCGCACACGGCTTGCACGGTGTGTCTGCACCGAGGCACGGGCTCGCGGCGACCGTGAGGACGTACAGGGCAACGAGCAGGTGAGTTGCGCGCATGGGTGGCTCTGTACCTCGTGTAACGTCTGAGCTGTGCGCACGATTTCCGCAAGGTGTCGGGCGCGCGCGCAGGCGGCGTGTTTGGGCCACCTGTCGGGTAGTTTTTACACAGCTCGAGATCGGTTTCCCGCGTAGAAAGTGCGCTTACCGGCGGGGGGTAGGAGGAGTAGATTTTGAGCTGCGAAAGGAGATTCCCATGTCACTGATTCTACTGATCGTCATTCTGCTGCTGCTGTTCGGCGGTGGTGGCGGCTACTTTGGATACCGGAAATGGGGAACAGGTGGAGGCATCGGGATCGTCGGATTGGTTCTGCTCGTTGTGGTGGTCCTGTACCTCGCCGGTGGACTGCACTAGGACCCTTCGGAAGCGCCGTCCGTGCCATGACAGCGGCGGCGGACGACGCCAACGCGCAACGACTGTCATAAGGAGACATAGATGCGAGTAACACGAGCCATTGTAAGGATCTTCGTCGTGGCGGTCATCGCCAGCGGGTTGGTCTCCGTGACCGTGGGTTGCCAGAAGAAGGGGCCTCTCGAGCGCCTCGGGGACAAGGCCGACCACGCCGTCGAGAAGGCTGGCGACGCGGTCGAGGACGCCGCCGATAAGGCCAAGGAGGGCGTCGACGCCGCCGCTGACAAGGTCAAGACGGCTACTCCGGACGCACCCGCGGAGTCTAACCCCAAGACCGAGTAGGAAGTCGCGTTCTGGTGGGTGTCGGGTCTACCCGACGCTTGATAGTCAAACTTTGAGGGGCCTCCAGCAGGGCTGAGGCCGTCTTGGGCTGCCTAACGCTCTTCGAGCCGGGCGGTGAGCTGGCCAATGAGGCGCCTGGTCTCGGGCGCGGGTGCGCGGGCGTGGCCCTCCTGCAGGTATGCGAGCGCGCCCGCCGCGTCACTCAGGTCCAGGAGACGCCGGGCCACCTCCAGGACCGCCGCGGCCTCGGCTCGGGCGCCGCCGCCCGCCGCCCAGCCCGCGTCGGGATAGAGTTCGCGCAGGTCGAACCGATCCAGAAGGCGGCGTAGGACCATCGCCTCGTAACGGGTATCCACCTGCACGGAGCCGGCAGACATGTTCCCGTCGTGCCAGCGCCAGAGGGCCACTGTCGCTCCGGAGTGCTTGAACTCAGCCCAGCTCAGCAGGCGCGTCCACCACTCGTAGTCGTGCGCGCGGACAAAGGCGGGATCGTAGAGGCCGCCCCGCTCATAGCAGCTTGTGCGCACGAGAGTACCGGGGTTCGGGACGCGGTTGAAGCGGGCCATGGCGGCGATCAGCTCTCCCCGGCGGCCGTGCCAGTCTTCGAACGACTCTTCGCGCTGCGGGCAGAGGGCCGCGTCGGTGATGACGAGGTCGCCGTAGATGACGTCCGCCTTGGGCACGGCGGCGAGCGCCTCCATGTGCCGCGCGAGCGCTTCAGGCATGAGCACGTCGTCGGAGTCGAGCCAGCAGATGAACTCACCCCGCGCCTCCGCGATGCCCCGGTTGCGCGTGAGCGGCGCGCCAGAATGCTCCTTGCGCACCAGCCGCGCGCGCCCGCCACCGACGCTTTCGACCACGCTGGAGATGTCCTCGGTCGAGCCGTCGTCTACGACGACTATTTCCCCGGCGGGTCGAGTCTGCGTTACAGCACTGCGCAGCGCCTCCGCCAGGAAGGCAGCCCGATTGTACGTCGGGATCACGACGGAGACTGTCGTTTTGGCGCACCGACGGATTGGATTGGAACGATGGCGAAAACGATTGAGTGCCAGGTGCAGCGACCTTTGCAAGTTTGGACTCCTCGCGGCTCCGGGGTAACGAACTAGTTGGCTGCTGGACGCGGACGCGACGCGGTGCCACGTACAACAACTCTCACAACTCACCCCTGTTCCTGTGAGTTCCTGGCGGGGTCCTCACCCTGGGGAAGTTGGGATCAGAGCTTCTCTCATCCGCCCCAACCTGGCCCGGCACCTAGAAGTGATGCAGCAGGTCGCGAGCCACTGGCCGACGAAAGGTACCCCCTTCGGCCCAGCGGCATAGTCCTTGGTACGCGGTGCCACCGGCTTCGCTCAGGGAGACTCGGTGACTGCCGTCGCGGGCGCCTCCTGAATGGTGCCCTCGCCGATCACGATCTCGACGCGGCGGTTCTTCTTCCGCCCCTCGGCGGTGGAGTTGTCGGCCACCGGGCGGTCCCAGCCGTAGCCGACCGCGGTCATGCGGGTGGCGTCGATCCCCTGGGAGACGAGGTAGTCCTGCACCGACAGAGCCCGCCTCTCGGAGAGGGTCTGATTGAGTTCGCGCGATCCGGTGGAGTCGGTGTGGCCCTCGATGCGGAGGTTGAGCTCGGGCATCATGAGGAGGATCCCCGACAGCTTGGCGATGACCTCGCGCGTCCCGGGCTTGAGGGTGGCCTTGCTGGTGTCGAAGAGGATGTCAGGGAGGTTCACGATCAACCCGCGCGCCGTACTCGTGGTCTCGGCGACGCTGGAGAGGGCCCCCTGCAGGCGTGAGGAGAGCTCCTCCTTCTCCTGCTTGAGCTGCTCCGCCTTGGCGGTCTCGTCGGCCACCGTCTGTTGGAGCTGCTCCTTCTCGGTGGCGAGCTGGGTGAGCTCCGCTTGAGCGGTCGCCACCGCGGCGGCGGCGTCGGCCTTCTGCTGCACCGCCAGCTCGAGTTCCTGCTGCGCGGTCATCGCCTGCTGCCGGTTCGCCTCGGCCTGCTGCCGTGCCTCCTGCGCCTGCTGGGCGGCCGCCTCGGCCTGCTTCTCCGCAGTGGCGGCCCGCTCCTCGAGAGCAGCCATCTCGGCCTTCCGCTTCGCGATCTGGGCTTCGAGCTTGGCGGCCTCGATCTGCCTTCGAATCGTCTGGAGCGACTCGCTCGCCAGCGCGACGGCGCGGCCCGCATACTCCGTGGCCGTACGCCTGTGTGACGACCCGGCGGCGAGAGCCCGCGACTGGTTGAGCGTGGTCTGCATCTCCCGCCACAGGTCGGGCGTCCTCTGGTCGGCGCCGGCCGCAGCCGCCTTCTCGACCACCCGCTCGGCCTGGACCACTTCGAGGTTCGCCTTGGGATCCCAGGCGAGGCCCGCGAGCGAGCGGTTGCCCACCGCCGGCGCCGGCCCGAGGCCCGAGAAGGTGAACGCCTCGGCCGGGTACTTCTTGTCCTGCTTGGGCGGTCCGGAGGTGAACATGACGAGCGCGGAGGGGCTCGACACTCGCGGGTAGGTCTCGGCGGTCACCAACAGGCTGAAGGCCTTGAGGCCGGTGGTGAATGTGAGCTTGTCGCTGTCGTCGGCGACCTTGAGCTCGCCGAGGTTCTCGAACGTCCCGTCCCGGGCGACCGCCCACAGCACGTAGCTGGTGATGTCGCCGCCGAAGAGCACGGCCGGCTTCATGTCGCTGTAGCGGATCTCGATGGTCGCTTGGCCCTCGCGGAAGCTCATCTCGGCGGTCATCGAGGCCCGCGGCGCCTGGGCCGTTGGCTGCATGGGGACGTCGACGGTCCGCCGCTCGGGAACCGTGACCTGGTAGAGGGTGAGCTCCGCTGCCGTCGCGATCGTCGCGGCGGCGAGCACTCCCAGCGCGATTCCCAGAACGACTCGTGAGCGGTGACTCATGGCGGACTCCCTCCCGTCCTGTGCGCGTGCCCGCCGGCGGCGGAATGGACAAGGTGCGGGCGGTCGCGCGAAGCTGCGACGCTCATTCTACCTGGACCTCTTAGACGCGGCAGACGCGGGACGCGGTGCCACGTACAACAACTCTCACAACTCACCCCTGTTCCTGTGAGTTCGTGGCGGGGGCCTCACCCGGGAGTAGTTGGGATCAGAGCTTCTCTCATCCGTTCCAACCCGGCCCAGAAGCTTGGCTCCGACAGCTGCAGTTCGAGCCCCTCGCCGAGCCGGCGGCGCACCGATCCGGGTGCCTTTCCGATGGCACGTCCTTCACCGGGTAACCCAACCACGACACCGTCAACGTGGCGAAGATGCGGCGGCACCACGGCAGGGTCCTCGGTCTCCCGGCGCCGGCCAGGTGCTCCGCTGGGACGCCCATCTCCGCCTCGAAGACTTCGAGCACCGTCGCGAGCGTCGGCCGCCGCGCCTCTTCCTCCGGTAGGGACTGTCCCTCGAAGTCGGCGGCGTCCTCCGGCGCGTCCTGGAGCGCCAGCGTCTCGTCGTCCTCGTCCACCGTCCTCCACCACGGCAGCTCCCACACCCCCGCGCGGAACCAGAGTTGCTCGGCCACCACCCGGAGCCATTCCTGGTACAACTTGCGCGTGATCCTCGGCTCCGCGTCGTAGCACAGCAGCGCCGCGCCCACATCGCACAGCGCCGGCGCGCGAAGACCGAGCAGCTCGGCATGGCCCGACGCCGGATGATGCAGCGGGTCGTCGACCATCCGCGCCGAAACGGGGTTCAGGTGGACGTAGGCGATGACGTGCCAGAGGTACTCCGCGTCAAGCACGAGCCGGGCCTTGTACCGGCTCTGCCACACCCTCCCATTGAAGCGACGATCACGGTTGTAGCCCTTCGAGTATCTTCCCTGCAGCCGCGCCATCGCCCCAAACAAGGGCAGCGAGCCGGTCTGGACGACCATGTGGTAGTGGTTGGAAAGCAGGCACCACGCGAGAATCCTCAGATCGAACAACCGCGCCACATACGCCACCAGCTGGATCCAGCGATCTACCTCCCCGGGCTCATCGAAGATGAACTCGCCCCGGGCCACCCGGCAGTAAATGTGGTAGATGTTGCCCGCCACGAACACGCGAACACGTCGAGGCATAGCCTCCTCCGTTCGTCTGTGCACGCGTGGACGGGCTCGCGGTCGAGTGTACCGCAAGCACCACGACCGGACCTTCCTTTTGCATGGACTGCGGCCCGTTCATGCGGCATTTCAGTACCTTGGGCGAGTTGTGAGAGTTGTGGTACATGGCACCGCAGTTCGCTTGCGGCCCGCCGGCTGCGGGATCTGAAGGTGAGGAAGAACAGCAGGTAGCTCCCTGCCCAGCGGCGAGCGGCCGACAACCCGGGACGTCGCGGTGCCGGATCGTGGCCTGGGTATAGTGGACCCAGCCATCGCACCCCGGGGAGGAGCCATCGCACACCTGACCGTACGATCCGCATACCGCCGCCTGAGCGACCGGATCAACCGGTTCCCGCAGGGAGCGCCGCCTTCCCACCTGCTGTACGAGATCCTGGAGCTGCTCTTCTCGGAGCAGGAGGCGGAGCTGGTTTCCCTGTTGCCGATCCGCCCCTTCACCGTTTCCACCGCGGCCCGGGCGTGGAAGAAGATGGAGTCGGAGGCGCAGGCCATCCTCGACGACCTGGCGTCCAGGGGGATTCTGCTGGACGTCCATGCCGAGCGCACCGGAACCAACCGCTACGTCCTGCCGCCGCCAATGGCCGGTTTCTTCGAGTTCTCCATGATGCGGGTGCGGGACGACCTGGATCAGAAGCTCCTGTCCGAGCTGTTTCAGCAGTACATCACGGTCGAGGATGGCTTCATCAGGGCCCTGTTCACCCGAGGAGAAACCCAGCTGGGACGGACCTTCGTCAACGAAGAAGCGCTGCCCGCGGAGCCGTCGCTGGAGGTGCTCGACTACGAGCGGGCCACGGAGGTGATCCGCACCGCTTCCCACATCGGCGTCGGGGTCTGCTACTGCCGCCACAAGGCGCAGCACATCGGGCGGGCCTGCTCCGCCCCGATGGACATCTGCATGACGTTCAACACCGTGGCCGCCTCCCTGACCCGGAACGGAATCGCCCGCACCATCGGCCGCTCCGAGTGCACGGACCTGCTCGACCTCGCCCGCGACCAGAACCTCGTCCAGTTCGGCGAGAACGTGCGCGAGGGCGTGAGCTTCATCTGCAACTGCTGCGGCTGCTGCTGTGAGGCCACGATCGCGGCCCGGCGGTTCGGCATGCTGCATCCGGTCCACGCCACCAACTACCTGCCCGAGGTGGACACCGAAACCTGTGCGGGCTGTGGCAAGTGTGCAGAGGTCTGCCCCGTCGAGGCCATGAGCACGGTCTCCGCCAACGACCCGCACAAGCCCAGGCGGAAGATGGCCCGGCTCGATCCCGAGATCTGCCTGGGGTGCGGCGTGTGCGTCCGCACCTGCCCGTCATCCGCCCTCCGGCTGGTCCCCCGGAAGGAGCGGCTGCTGCCGCCGCTGAGCGGCACCCACAAGGCCGTCCTCATGGCCATCGAGAGAGGCAAGCTGCAGAACCTCATCTTCGACCAGGGCGCCCTCGCCAGCCACCGCGCCATGGCGGCCATCCTGGGCGTGGTGCTGAAGCTGCCTCCCCTCAAGCAGGCGCTGGCCTCCAGGCAGCTCCAATCACGCTATCTGGACCGCATGATCGCACGCTACGACGTTGACTGAACACACGCGCCGCCGCCGCGCAGCCTCAGAGCGGGCCAACGAATCCCAGGGCCGGGGATCGTGATGGTCGTTCTCGACCGGGCATCCGGGATCGGGGGATCAGCAAGGCCGTGCCACCCATCCTTGGCTGCGCGAGGACGGAGACTCCGGCCGGCCCTCAGCGCGCTCTACTGGTTTCCGTAGTTGGGACTCGTTCCGAAGAGGAAGGTCGCATCCCCCGTGGCGTTCCGAACCACCGACGCGTAGGCGTAGATGGAGTCGGCGTTGTCGTTCCCGACGCTGTACATTCTGATGGCCAGGCTGTCTCGTGCCGGGAGGTTCCAGAGCTGCGCCACCTTGTCCAGCTGAATCAGCTCGTGCGGGCTCAGCGTCACGATGTGCGAGGCGAACGAGTCCCCCGTTTCGGTGTCCTTCACCGAGACGTTGACGTCGAACGTGCGATCGGTCGGGTTGGCGATTCCGATCGAGAGGCGGTTGCCGGTTGCGGTCGAGACGCCGGAGATGAACCCCTGCCGCGAGAGCCTGTCCGCCGGGAGACCCGGCACGGCCTGCCCGAACTGCCCGGCGGGATCGCCGGTGTTGTAGACGCGGGCCCGCACCTCCGTAAAGGTCGAGGCCGACGAGACGATCAACATCCCCTTCGAGTCGTCGAGGCCGAAGGTCTGCAGCACGATGTCGGGGAAGAAGTGCCCGCCGTAGGCGCCGATGCTCATGGTCTGCGTCAGCTCGCCTCCCGCCGCCGGGTAGTACGTCAGCGTCAGGCTCCCAGCGTCACCGCCCGCGTTTGTGATCCAGACATCGCTGCGCCACTCGGTGCTTTCATAGCCCTGGGTGTGGACGACGACCGGCACCACGACCTGGCCCGAGTTGATCTGAAAGGCCGCAGCCGGAATCGGTGTGAGCGCGCCAAGCACGGCAGCCACCGCGAGCAGTCCGAGAGACCGGCCAAGGCGGACGCCCGGCCACGAGAACGTCGTCGACTCTGCAAACGCTCGTCGCCACATGATGAAACCCTCCTTGTGGTGTCGTGGTGCACCGAAAGCGGTGTGCCGCATTCCCTGAACGCGGCGCCGAGGTCACGTATTGCCTCCCTGGCTCAGCGATTTCTTCGAGGCGTGCCACATATCACTTTCTCACTTTTCGCTGGTCCTGATCGGCTGAGTGGCGCCTATACTGGAGATGCCCGTCCGCGCTGGGGGAGGACCCCATGCCGCGGAAGGAGCGTCTGTTCATCCCCGGAGCCCTTTACCACGTCTACTGTCGCACCGCGCGGGGGGAGCGCGTGCTCTCGAAGGAGACCGAGGCGGCCGCATTCCTCGAGACCCTGGTTGCGGTACGCGACCTGCACGGGCTCACGTTTCTTGCGTGGTGCTTCATGAGCAACCACTACCATCTGGTGCTTCGCACCAGTGACGTCCCGCTGTGGCGGTCGATGGCCCGGATTCAGGGGCGTTTCGCGCGGGAGTTCAATCGCCGGCACCGTTACCTGCCGCATGTTCCAGATCGGTCTACGGCCCATCGGCGCATTCACGCCACACTCACATCGAGCGCGGGCCGATCTCTGGCTTGACCGCCCGGGCGGCCACGAAGTAGCCGGTAAGCGACTGCAGGGGCGTCGTCTCGAGTCGTTCGAATGCCCCGGCCCAGCGCATGAAACGCTCGCGAACGGGCGGTCCGGATAGGGAAAGGGCGCGGGCGAAGGCAACCGCCGGAAGCCGCGGCACGTGCAGCACCGCGGTCATTTCTCGGATCTCGAGGCCCTGCTCCTCGAGCAGCCACCTCAATCTCCGCCGTCCGCAGCTTCGGCCGACCTCGTACGGTACCAGCCTAAGTGCGCGCAACCACCGCGAAGGCAGCCAGCTTCTCAACCGCAAGATCGGGTTGTCCAGGTTGTCGAATGTGATCATGAGCTCGCCGGCCGGACGCAGGACGCGGACCAGCTCCGCAAGTGCCCGCCGCACCTCGCCGAGATTCTCGAAATGATCGAGCGTCGACGGCGAGACGATGAGGTCGAAGGTCTCATCGGCGAACGGGATGAGCCGGACATCGGCGACTGCAGCCTCGATCTGTGGGTGCCGGCGCCGCGCGTCGCGAACGACGACCGACGCGAGATCGACGGCCGCCAGTCGTGATCCGCAGTGCGAAAGTGCTCCACACAGCCCGTCCGAGGATGATTCCTCGAAGAGGTCGGTCTTGAGAACCAGCTCGCGGGGTGCTCCGTCGAGCCATCGATCAACGAGCTGCGAGATCACGCGATCGTTGAAATGCCTCCACAGCTCCTCTCGCTGCCGTGTGCGCCACGCCTCGCGAACACCTCGCCAGTAGCGGGCTCGGTCAGCTCGTGCCATGAGGCCTCGTCAGCATCGGGCATGCAGCGCAGCCGAGACTGACCGCGTGGCACTGCTTGCGATCGCACTGCACCTCGCAACCGGCCAGCATCAGGGATACTCGTTCGAGCCGCTGCGTCGAGCGGCCCTTGACAAGAATGACCTCATCCGGGAGGAGGTCGGCAGAGAGCTCCCGGGCGACCCCGGCTATCCGCGAACCGCACTCGTGGACAACGTCTCTCGGCATTCCCCCGCGGAGCGCACCAACCGCCCAGCTGTCGGCACGGTTGCCGACAAAGAAGGCCCGGTCGGCGACCTCGCCAACGCGTTTCCCGAGCGCGGCGTATAGCGGGCCCTGCGGGCCTCTCGGTTCCTCGATGTCTCCGAGGACGACCGTCTTGCGGACAGCTGGAATCTCCGCCAGGGTCTCGATCGCAGCCCACAACGACTCCTCTGCCGCCTTGAAGTCATCGCGCAGCAACCATGCGCCGCCAGGGATCTGGAGCGGCTGCATCCGGCCGGAAACCGGACGCACTCGCTCCACCCTCCGCACCACGCTGTCGAGGTCGATGCCGGCCGAGGTTGCCGCGGCCACCGCGGCGAGGACCGGGTAGACCATGTGGCGGCCGATGAGGCCGGCCCGCAGCTCCCGCGTTTCGCCTTTCGCGCGGAGAGTCATCTCGATGCCGTGCGGCCAGCACACGCGAACGGCGCTGGCGCGCACGTCGCAATCCTCACCCGTGCCGAAGGTCACCACCCGGGCCCGCGCCTGCCCTGCCATCCAGCGGACGTTAGGGTCGTCGCAGTTGAGCACCACCAGTCCTTCCGGGTGAGTGGCCACTACCATCTCTACCTTCTCCGCTCGCGTGACTTCGAGGCTGCCAAACGACGAGAGGTGCTCGCTGGCAACGCTGGTGACGATCGTGATGTCCGGCCGGATCAGATCACCATAGGCCCGCATCTGGCCCGGCGCCGACACTCCGACCTCGATAACCGCCCAGGGCTGGCCCGGTCGAATGGCGAGGATTTTCGCGGCAAGGAATCCGAACTGGTTGGAGAGGATCGCGATCTCCCGACCCGAGCCGAGGGTTGTCGACACAGCGTGTGCGGTCGTGCTCTTGCCGAGTGAGCCCACGACCGCCACCACCCTGGTTCGTCTCACAACCACGCGGCGCCAGGCGACAGCCAGGAATCGCAGCATCGGCCACGCGCGATAGACCGCGGCTCGCATGAGGAGCCAGCGGCCCACCGGCGTCCGCAGTAGAGCCGGCGCCTCAGAAAGCCGGAGCTGATACATCACTCTCCAAGAAGTATCGCTGCCAGATCTGCAGCGCCACCACACCGGCGAGCTGGCGGCCGTGATCGGCCCGCCGCGAACGGTGGCGATCGAGGAGGCGCCCGACGACCGCCGGATCGAACAGACCCGACGAGCGCAGCGATGAAGGGCTCAAAACCTCGGCCACCCGTTCGGGGATTTCTCCGCGAAACCACGCGGCAACGGGGGTCTCCATTCCCTGTTTTCCACGTCGTACGATCGCCCTCGGTAATCGCCCCGCCATCGCCTTGCGCAGAACGTACTTCTCCTGCAACCCCCTCATCTTGATCGACGGCGGCAAGCTGCAACAGATCTCGACCAGCTCATGATCGAGAAACGGAACCCGGGCCTCGAGCGAACGAGCCATCGTCGCCCGGTCCAAGGTATGGATGATGAGATCGGGCAGGCGAACCCGCAGATCGAGGTACTGCAGCCGGGAGAAGGGATGCCAGCGCTCGAAGTCGGGCGGCGGAGGCGGTTCGAGGGCCGGCGCCGGGTCGCCACAGCCGATTTCGTGCAGCAGCTCGCGGCCAAGCGGCCAGTCCCGCGGCGCCACCATGGCTCGGAACCGCTCGAGGTCCATGGCCGCCGGCGCCTCGAGCAGGGCCGCGAGCCCCGGCCGGAATCGGCGGCCGACCCGGCCGAGCGCCCCCATCCGGCGGAGCCATCGGGGCAGCGAGGCAAACGGCCCGAAGACCTTCTCTCCGTGGTACCACCGGTAGCCGCCGAGCACCTCGTCCGCCCCCTCTCCGCTGAGCACGACCTTGACGTCCCTCGCCGCGTCTTCGGCCAGGATCATCCGCGGTATCTCGATCAGCGACAGGCTCGGCGCCTCACTGTGCCAGACCGCCTCCTCGATTCGAGCGAGGTCGCCAAGTCCGCATCGGACGCGGCGACTCCGGTACCTGGCGGGGTCATCGTCGGCCAGAGTACCAAGAGTTCCGACCTCGTCGATCGCCGGATCGTCGAAGGCGATCGAGAAGGTCCGCAGCGGGTGGTCGAGCCGGCCTGCGGCCAGCATGGCCACCGCGCTCGAGTCGAGACCAGGGCTCAGCCACGCACCGACCTCGACGTCGCTTTGCAGATGAACGGCGACCGTCTCCTCGAGCTTTGCTGCGAAGGCCTCGACCAGCTCTTCGTCCGTGCCGTCGCGTTCGAAATCCTCTCGATCGGGAAAGGACGGCTCCCAGTAGCGATGCACCGTCGCCCGACCCGCGGCGAAATCCAACAGATGTCCGGGGGGAAGCCGAAGAATTCCGGCAGCGAGCGTGCGCGGGGTGAGGACGAAACCGAAGCTGAAGAGGTCACGAACCGCCTCCGGCGCCAAGCTTCGATCAACCTGGCCGCTGGCGAGAACAGCCTTGAGCTCGGAGCCGAAGACGAGGCCGCCGCTGATCTGCGCGTAGTGCAGCGGCTTGATGCCCAACCGGTCGCGCGCCAGTACCAGCCGCCGGGCGTGACCATCCCAGAGGGCAAACCCGAACATGCCGCGCAGCGCCTGAACGCAGTCGATCCCCCGCTCCTCGTACAGGTGGAGGATCACCTCGACGTCCGAGCGGGTACGAAAACGATGGCCGTGCCCCTCGAGCTCGGTCCGCAGCTCGCGGGCGTTGTAGATTTCCCCGTTGCAGACAATCGCGAGCGCCTCGTCCTCGTTCACGATCGGTTGATCCCCGCCGACCGGATCGATGATTGCCAACCGACGGACACCGAGGCCGATGCCGGGCCGAATCAGCAACCCCTCACTGTCCGGTCCCCGGTGGACCAGACAACGGGTCATCCGCCTGAGCCGAGCGCGCAAATCCGATAGTTCGGCGACATCGCCGGCGACTCCGCAGATCCCGCACATCCTCAGCCCCCGGTTCCCGCAGCCGGCCGCCGGTCATCGAGGAGGGAGCCGAGCCGGCGCAGCCCCGTCTTGGTGGCGACCAGCAGCCCGGCCGAGGGAGACTCGAGCTGCCCGGAGCTCGGCGGGTAGATCCACAGGGCGGTGTGCGGCCAGGGATCGATCACCGGCTCGGCCCCCCACCGCCGCTTGTGCTCGAAAACCCCGTCCTGGTCGTGCGGTCGGCTGCGCAGGAGGTCGATCCACCGGCGTCCGGACGCTCTCGCCCATTGGAGCAGGAAGTAGTTGACCGCCGACACGGCGCCGAGATCGAGCGCTGTCTCGGGTGCGCCCCGCACGCCATAGGCAACGACGCTAACGGTGTTCGCACTGACCCGGCAGGTGCCACCCGAGATCCATGCGCCGTCGTGGAGGACCTTGAGCACAAAGCCGTGGCGAACCGTCGCCAACACCTCGCGCCGTGACCGCGGATGGCCGGACTCACCAAACCGTGAGCGGATGTACGGAAGGTAGAGCTCGTCGTAAAACTCCTCGGCGGTCCGCCGGTCTGTGCTATGGGCAGCAACCAGCCGGTGCTGCCTCACCTTGCGACCGTAGACGCCTTCAATGGACTGCAATCGGCGGCGACCGATGGTGGTGAGGTCGATCCGCTGGCGGACCCATGGGATGGTCCGGAACCCCCCGCCGGGCGCCAATTTCCCGAACAGGCGGTTGAGTTCGAGACAGAGGGTGCGTTCGCCGATCAGCCGCCGCGCATCTGCCAGAGCCGCCGTGAGCGCTCGGCGGCCTTGACGCCTCGCGCGGCAACCGTACAGCTCCTCGAGCCACCCCAGGCTCTCCCCCTCCCCCACATAATCAGCGCCGCTGGTCGAAGAGCCCAGCTCCGCGTGGAACAGGCGCCGGCACCGTGGCAGGGCGACCAACCGCTTGCCGAGACCTCCAATGCGCAGGCTCACCGCCCCGAAGGGCTCGGCAACGTTCATCGGCATTCTCACGAACCCGAGCCCGAGCCGGCCGACACCACCGGCAGGCGAGTTCCCTCCCCCTCCCATACCGGTTTGGCGCAGTGCTCGTCGATCGTCATCTCCGCCCAGCAACCGCTTCGGCATCCGGCCTGGTGCTCGCATCCGGCGCACGACGGGTGCTCAACGGGCGCCCGGAAGCGCTTGAACTCGTTTCTCCAGATCTCCGAAAAGGGACGGTCCCTGACGTTGCCCTCGGCAAACCGCGTGTCGTAAACCTGGTGGCAGCCGAGGACCGAGCCGTCCGCCATGATCGACGCACGTGTCAGGCCGGCGCCGCAGAAAAATGGCTTGCCCACCGGCAGACCGCCGTCGAGCTGACCGATGTAGGTGTGGGATTCGCCGAAGTCCGCGTTCATCGTGGCCCGCGTTTCGCGGAGAAAGGCCACCACCTCTCGGAGGCCCTCTCCATCCAGGGCGTGCGAGGTGTCGCCGAACGCGCGGCCGACATTCGCCACCGGCGTCAGGCGCCAGCTATTGGCGCTGGATGATCGGACGATCTCCCTGATCTCGGCGAGCACCCCCAGGTTGTCGGCGCGGACGACCGTGTTGATCATGCGCGCAGGGACGCCCTTGGAGGCCGCCAGATCGAGCCCTTCCAGCACCCGCTCGAACGATCCCGTTCCGCGCAGCGTGTCGTGGTGCTCCCTGAGCCCGTCGAGGCTCGTAAAGTACAGATATAGCGGCAGCGGCTTGATCCGGCGCCACAACCTCGGGACCAGGAATCCATTGGTCACGAGTCCGAGTTGGAGGCCCTTGGCGCCGGCGTGCTCGGCGAGGTCGAACAGATCCTTCCGGATCAACGGCTCACCGCCGGAGAAGACCAATCGCCGAACCCCCATCTGTGCGAGGTCGTCGATCATGGCGGTGGCCTCGGCAGTACTGAGCTCGTCCGGACCAGCAGCGCCCGCGGAGGCCTCACAGAACTCACAGGTGAAATTACACCCCGCAGTCACCAGCCACTGGACGAAGGTCACAGGTTTCAGCATGCCGAAGCGGGCAAGCGCCAGACAGGTCGCGCGCTTGATCGTCGCCGCCCGGCGCGCGTAGGCGCGCCCCACCCACGGAGTCTTCAGGAGGAGGCGTTCGATTCGGTCCATCTCGTCACTACCATCGTTGCATCATGATACCCGGGGCCGTCCTGGGCAACCTCACACCATCATCCGGTGCATCCCTCACTCACGTTCGTCCTTACCTGCCGGCATTCATAGCCCGATCTTCTCACCGGGTTTCTACTGCGGGCCGAATTTCCAGTCATCTGTAGTGGTTTTCGCAAATCGTGCTCCTCATCCCGCCATCAGCAGCGGAGTGAGCTCAGGCCTCGTCCGGAGGAGGAGGCCATGAGCCACGCCCTGGTGGCGGTGCGACGCGGCCGGCGCAACGTCGTGCGACTACGCCTGTGTCGCCCAATTCGCGAAAAACCCAACATCTGACTACCGTTCGCAGCCCTCGTCACGAAACCCGGTGAGAAGACCGGGCTGGCAGGCTCGCGAGGGCGGCGCGCAGCTCGTCGGGGCGGACGGCGCTGGTCAGCACCAGCAGAAGCGCGGCGGCAACACCGAGCAGAACGAGCTTGACGAGGACTGCCGGCCCCGGGGTCGACCAGCCGATGGCGATGAAGGCGATCACTCCCGCGACCGCCAGGCCGCGCGTCGCGCTGGCCAGCGGCGGCCGGGCGTGCCACGCGCGGGAGGCGGCCCAGGCCACAGCCAGCGCGCCGATGACACTCACCGTCGCCGTCACGGCCGCCGCACCGATCATGCCCCAGCGGGGAATGGCCAGGCCGAGGCCGCCGCCGGCCAGCAGCGGCAGGGGCAGGCTGAGGAGGAGGAGGGACCGGCTTCTGCCCGCCGCCGCCAGCATGACCCCAGACAGCGCGTGCACCACCATCGCCCATCCCTCGAAGACCAGCAATGCGAGCACGGCTGCGGCGGCGGAAAAACCGGGCCCGAAGAGCAGCGGCGCGACCTCGGTGGCCGACGCCGAGAGGAGGGCGACCCAGGGCAGCAGCAGGAGCCCGGCGCGGAGGCCGTTGCGAACTGTCAGCTCGGCTGCAGCGCCGTCACCCTCGGTCCGCGCGCGGCTCAGATTTGCAAGCACCACCGGCGCCAGCGCGGCGGCGACGATGCCCAGAGTGAGGGCCGCATTCTGCGCCGCGGCGTAGGCGCCGACATTGGCGGCGGATGCGCCGAGCAGCTTGAGCAGGAACAGATCGAGCCGGTTGAGCACCAGCGTCGCCATGGTGGTGATGAACAGCGGTAGCCCGAAGCCCAAGATGCGGCCCACCGAGAACCCCCGACCCGTCCGCAGCATGAAGCCCGTACGGTTGATCGAGGCCTCCACCAGCGAGGCGCCGATGCTGCCGAGCACGGCGCCCCGCACCCCCATCCCCGCCTCCACCAACACTACGATCAGCAGCAGCCGCGAGACCCAGCGACCAACGCTTCCTGCGGCCGCCTGCACGAAGCGCGCTCTTCCGGTGAGGATGTCGCGCCGTGACCGCGCCCACCCGTAGAGCGGCACGTCTACGGCGAAGAGGCGCAGGATCCATCCAAGTGAAGGCTCACCGAGGCTGCAGGCGATCGCCGGCGCCAGCAGCCACAGCGCCGCCGCCGCTGCCAGATCGAGGCCCAACCGGACGCGCGAGGCGGCGGCCGCGGCCGCCGCCGGATCCTCTTCGGCGCTGACGAAGTACACCGTCGCCCGCGACACCAGCGCGGTGATGCCAAACTCGACGGTCACGACCACGCCGACCGCCAGAGCGAAAGCGCCGTAACCGTCCGGACCGAGTCGGCGGGTAAGGTACGCGAGAGTCAATACTCCGGTCGGCAGCACCAGGGCATCGGCGACGAGCATGAACAGCGCCCCACGCGCGGTTTCCCGGCCGGAAATAGAACCTGCGAGTCCGATGCGCCTGATCATCTCCTCCGTCCCACGCCCGCACCGGCCTGATGCTTCAGCCAACCGATGGCGAACCCGGCGCCGCAGGTCAGCAGATAGAGCCAATGCCAGGGAAGCGCCGCCAGCGCGAAGGCGGGGCCGCGACGGCGGCGAAAGAAACCATAGAGATCGCGGTTGAACGCCAGCACAACCAGCGCCGACGCCGCTGCCGCACCCCACAGAGGGGGCCACCACCAGCCCGCGATCGTCAACGGGAGGGTCACGACTGCGAAGGCGACGCTCACCCGGTCGCGCCGCCGCAGGTTGAGATCATCGAGTAACCCATCATCGGCGAGCATCAGCTCGGTCCACGGCACCGCCCGCCGCCACAAATCCGTGCGCAGCATCTGGAGCGCACGCCAGCGTTTGAGGTGAGTCACACGAAGCTGCTTCGCCAGACGGATGCGGTAGCCGGCGCGGCGGAGACGACTGCCAAGCTCGATGTCCTCGACCGACGGACGGGCGAAGCGCTCGTCGAATCCACCAACGTCGTCGAATGCCTCGCGCCGGATGAGGCCGCACGCTCCAAAGAAGGTCGATGCCTCAGCACGCGCCTGCTGGTGAACCCAGTGGTGGAGCAGGTTGCGGTACTGCGAGATCAGACCGGGATCGGCCGGCGCGTCGTCGTAGGATCCGAAGACCGCCGCCGGCTGCTCGTCGGACACCAGCGCCGACAGGGCTCGACCGATGGTTGCCGCGGGTAGCTCGACGTCGCTGTCAACAAAGAACAGATACGAGCCGCGGGCGACGGCCGCCCCCCGGTTCCGCGCGATTGCCGGACCGCAGCGCTCGGCGAGCCGCACCACCCGGACGCCGATAGACTCCGCCACCGGTGGCAGCTCGGTGTCGACCCCATCGAGGACTACGACCACCTCACCCGGCGGCGGATCGAGACTGGCGATGCTCCCCAGGCAGCGCCCGAGCTCGGCGTGCGGGCCGCCGACCGGCAGCACAATCGAAACCTCGACCGCCGTCGCCATCACCCTCCCGCTTCCACGCGGCGCCGCTGCAGCCGGTCGACCGCCCGCCAACCGGCGGCCGCCGCGAAGGTGATGAGGGCGGGCACCACCGGCATCAGGTAGCGGAAGATGGCAAAGAGAACACTGTGCAACGAGATGTAGTAACCGATCACGACGTAAAGCACGAGAAGCTGTCGCCAGAGGCGGCGGGTGAGCACGATGCCCGCAAGAGCCGCTGCCAGGAGGCCAAGATTGAGCGTCGCCAGCAACCCGGGCAGGCGGCCCGAATGGGTCCAGAACCACATTCTCCAGAGCCGGCCGGCCATCCCCCGCAGCACGAGCAGCGGCTGGTTGGCCATGGCCGTCAGCCCGCGGTGCAAATAGTGGGCATCGGTTGTGACGTCGCCCGCTGCGGTTCTCATCGCGTCGGAGGAGGCGCCCGTGGCGGCCAGGTACAGATGATAGCCGCCTAGGGTCTGCACTGGCACCAGGCGATGAAAGCGCTGCCAGTTGCGCGCCGTCCACGGGGCGAGCACGATCGCAAAACCGGCAAACAACAGCATCACCGACATCACGGCGGCGGCACGCCGGCGACGCCGGAGCACGATGATTGGCGCCACCGCCACGGGCATGAAGAGCGACACCGCCCGGCAGAGGGTCGCCAGACCGAGCGCGGCGCCGGCGCCAAGGAAACGGCCGTCGCGTCCGCTCCTGTCCTCCAGAGCGTGTACCAAGAGGAGCACGAAAACACCCTGCAGGAGGAGGAAGAGGGTGTCACTGCCAGCGGTCACCGCCAGGTAGACGAAATAGGGGCAGACGGCGAGGAGCGCCCCCACCGTCCAGCCCACGCGCTCGCCGAGGAGGCGGCCGGCGATCACTGCCCACACGAGACAATGGGCGGTGTCGACAAGGGCGAGAACAACCCGCACCGCGGTCGCCGAGGGGCCGAAGACCGCCAGCACGGCGGCCAGCAACAGTGGGTACAGCGGCGGCGATGCGGCGGTCGGCCGGCCATACAGGACGAAACCCTTGCCCTCGAGGAGGGCGTTGGCGATCGGCAGGTAGCGGAAACTGAGATCGCTCGGCGGCTGCTGCCAGTCGATGACCGCGACCACCACCGCGAGGCGGATGGTGAGTGCCACGAGACCGATCCACAGCAGCCGTCTCCGGATGACGGCCCGCTGCCGGCGACCAGGTGCGACGGCGTTTCCGGCGGCACTCATGGTCCCGGTCCATCCGCCCGTTCGAGCGGATCGAGCGCGCGCGACGCCTCCAACCCGCGGACCACCGAGGCCAGGCTGAGATCGACGAGGCGGTTGATCAGCCGCGCCAGCACCCAGCCGTAGGCAAAGCCCCCGACGCCCGCCTCGGCCAGACCCGTGAGAGCGCCTCCCCAGCTCACCTGGTAGCCGAAGAGGTACTGGCCGAGGAGCGAGAGATTGGGTCCCAGCGGCTCACCGCCCTGCAACAGGAGGATGGCAGTGGCCGCGAACACGCCGAAGCCAGCCACCGTGCCGACAGCACCCCCGAGGGCCACCTGATCATAGCGTGCGAAGGTCTCGGCGAGCACCGCGGCGCGGTCGGGTACGGCTGCCGGCATCGGTACGAGCCGCTCACCCGCCGCCGCCGCGCCCTCCTCGAGGTACGCCTGATCGACGTTGACCGCCCAGATATCATGGCCGGCGCCCGCCAGATTGTGCGCCGCCCGCAGCCCTGTCACCATTGAATGGTCCTGGTTGTTGTATCGGTGCTGGCCGTTCCGCCCGATGAGCTGCAGGTTCTCAAGCCCGTCGAGATAGCCGCGGATGATCGCCAACGCCTCGGCGTAGGCCGTGTCGTACACCGGATAGGCCTTGCGGGCGCGGACCACGGCGTGGTCGATCACCTCCTCGGCACTGATCAGGCCGAGTTCCTCGAGCTCCCGCGCGCCCAGATCCCGCAGCTCGGCGTCGGGACGGCGCCACAGCTCGTCGCCCTCCTGCACGAAGTACTCGAGCCCGAGCGAGGTCGTGCCCGGGTCGGGTACCATCTCCGGGCTCCAGTTCTTGAAATTCTGCACCCGGCCGACCCGCACCTCGGGCGCGTGCACGTAGATCCAGTTGTCCGGAAAGACCTGCTCCCGGTCGATGATCAGCACCACGGTCAGGAAATCGCGATAGCGCAGCCGGGCCGCCGCCTCGAGGACCTCGGCGGGCGGCGGTGGATCAAGTACCGCTACCAGGTCGCGAATCGGCATGCTGGAGATGAAGTCGGCCCCCTCCAGCTCCTTCCGACCATCACCGCGGCCGACCACTACGCCTTCCACACGGCCATCCCGGTGACAAATGGTCCTGACCTCGGCGCCGGTCACGGTCTCGATGCCGAGGTCCCGCAGCCGATCCCGACAGGCCTCCCACATCATCCCCGGACCCATCCGGGGGTACGAGAAGCGGTCGATCAGGGTTGTGATGACCCGGCCGGCAGCGCGCCCTCCAAACAGCGCCGAGCGCACCGCCGCCAACAGATCGAGATCCTTGATGCGCTGGGCGGCCCACTCGGCGCCGATCTCAGTGCACGGCAGGCCCCACACCTTCTCGGTGTAGCTCCGGAAGAAGATCTCGTATAACCGGCGGCCGAAGCGGTGTACCACCCACTCCTCAAAGTTCCGCTCCTCGCGCTGCGGCGCGAGCCGCGCCCGGAGATAGCTGAGCGCAATCCGTCCCGCCTCGACCGGTCCGAGATTGATCAGCGCGTCCACCGGACGCAAAGGGTAATCGAAATACCGCCCCCGGTAGTAGATTCGCGACATCCGCGGACGCTCGAGAAGATCATCGCCCAACCACTCACGCCACAGCGAACGCACCTCGGGAATCTTGGTGAAGAACCGGTGGCCGCCGATGTCGAACCGGTAGCCGTTGTGGCAGACGGTTCGCGACAGACCGCCGACAGTGGCGCTCTTCTCGAGGACGATCGCCGACCGCCCGAGGCGCCCGAGCTCCCAGGCGGCCGTCAGACCCGCCGGGCCGGCCCCGATGATCACCGTCCGACCGGTAGTCACCGGAAGGAGGCGCCCCTCCACGCAGCAAAGGTGTTGTACAACCAGGTGACCGACGCACCAACCAGCGCGCCGACCAGGCCGCCCTCGAGCAGACCGATTGCGGCCCCGCCCCAGCTCACGCTGTAACCGGGCAGGTAGTTGGCCAGCAGGCCGAGGTGGGGGCCCACCTGATCGCCTCCCCGCAGCACCAGCCAGACGGTGGCCACGAAGAGCCCGACCCCGGCAGTCATACCAATCGTTACGGCCATGATCCCGGCGCGAAGCCGGGCGACTGCGCGCCCGAGGGTGCGCTGCTCATCGGCCGTCAACCGCCACCGGTCGCCGTCATCCACATTCAACTCCGATCGTCAGACGGTCATCATAGCGGAGTCGCCCGATTACAGTCGGTTCAGGGATAGGAAGTTCCTATAGCGATGGAAAGAGAAAAGACTAAGAAGGTGAATTAACCCTTCATTCCAATCCATGGAATAACGAAGGGATAGGGAGTTTCTTTCGCACTGCTGGTAGCCTACAAACAAGATACAGGCTCAGAATCGGCGCAGGAACCGGCCTCTAGGCGGTACTCGGACTGGGGACGTGGACTGAGGGGGGCCTTGAGGTGCTCCCCGGAAACCGGTCCATCGGTAATGAGAGGATGGACGGCGAGGAGCGCCAATGAGGAAGAGTCGATTCAGCGAGGAGCAGATCATCCGGATCCTACAGCGGACCCAGGCCGGCGAGTTGGTGAAGGACGTTTGTCGGGACGTGGGGATCTCCGAGGGCACCTATCATCGCTGGAAGGCCAAGTACGGCGGGATGGACGAAAGCGAAGCGAGGCGGCTGCGCGAGCTCGAGGAAGAGAATCGACGGCTGAAGACTGCTGTCGCCGAGCTCACGCTCGACAAGCAGATCCTGAAGGACGCCCTGTCAAGAAAATGGTGACGCCCGCGGCCCGGCGCGAGGCGGTGAGTTGGATCCGGGATCGCTGTGGGCTCAGCGAGAGAAGAGCCTGCCGGTTGGCGAATACACATCGATCGTCGGTGCGCTACCGGCGGTCCGAGCGACGTCGTGATGAGGAGCTCAAGGAGCGGCTCGCGCTGTTGGCGCGACGCTACCCGCGCTATGGCTATCGGATGCTCCATCGGAAGCTTCGGCAGGCTGGCGAGATCGTCAATCACAAGCGGGTGTATCGGCTCTACACCGAGGAGAGGCTTGCGGTGCAGCGGAAGAAGCGGCGCCAGGTGGCCCAGGCGAATCGCCGGCCACGGATCGTTCCGATGCAGGCCAACGAGCAGTGGTCCATGGACTTCATGAGAGACACCTTGGCGGATGGGCGTACATTTCGCCTGCTCAACATCATCGACGACGCGACCAGGGTGTGCCCAGCGATTGAGGTCGACACCTCGCTGCCTGCCACCCGGGTCGTGAGAGTGCTGGACGGGCTGGCCGAGGAGCGTGGCCTACCGAAGCGAATCGTCGTCGACAACGGCCCGGAGTTCAGGAGCCGCGTACTGGATCAGTGGGCGTATGAGCACGGCGTCGAGCTGGTCTTCATCCGTCCTGGAAAACCCACCGAGAACTGCTTCATCGAGAGCTTCAACGGTCGGGTGCGGGACGAATGCCTGAACGTCCACTGGTTCACCACCATCCCTGATGCGAAATGGGTCGTTGAGGACTGGCGTGTCGAGTACAACTCCGAGCGGCCCCACTCATCCCTCGGGAACCTGACCCCCGAGGAGTTCGCCGAGCGGTCTGCCCTCCGGTCGGCTACGCCGCCCTCCGGGCAGACTGCTTCACCCA
>CAWJPW010000009.1:0-329790 GCA_963844845.1 uncultured Acidobacteriota bacterium | reverse complement strand
CATCCCTGATGCGCGGAGAGTCATTGAAGACTGGCGTGTCGAGTACAACTGCGAGCGGCCGCACTCATCCCTCGGGAACCTGACCCCCGAGGAGTTCGCCGAGCAGTCTGCCCTCCGGTCGGCTTCGCCTCCCTCCGGGCAGACTGCTACCTCCACCCGGGGCCCGGAGAGGGGTACTACAACATGACACCTCTCGTTATGGGTGGTACAAACTTGGGGAGCACCTCATGAAGGTCTGCGCTTCAAGAGCAGCGTGGCTTGGGAATGATGAGACGCACTACGAGCGAAGGTGGGAGCAGCACGACATCAAAGACCTGCGGCTGTTGATCAGACTCTCTGTTAACTGGATCGAAAATGTGATTCTTACGATGGAATATGAAGAAGGGATGCCTGAGGGAAGGACTCCCTAGCCGCCCGCAAGGGAGGCCCTACCGGAGTGCGATCCATGAAACGCGGAGGATAGATACGACGCTCTACCCGCTTCACGACCAGGCGAAATGACATCGACGGCTGCCGAATAAGCTTTCCGATCGCCGTCAGTAAAGGCCTCCCAACCTGGACTGGTCAGTCGTTCTGAAACACCATTGGCAAGGAACGGTGGACGCTGTTGACTTCCCCCACGTGACAGCTAGGGTGAGTGCGGGCGCCGCGCGCGGCCCCAAGAAAGAAGACCAGGGGATTCCCCCTGGTCTCTCGGTTCCTGGTTGTCTCGTTCTCTTGGTGTCTAGGAGCAGCACTCCGTCGCAATGCCGCACGTGATGGTACAGCACCCGTTCAGGAGACAGCAGGTAAAGGACGGTCCGCTGCAGTAGATACACATTTCAGAGCAGTTGCCACCAGAGCAGCAATGCTGCATACGTGGCCCCCCGCCACCCGATGCGTTTGGAACGAGTCCCGTGAGCTTCTTCTCCGGAGGGAGCAGATTCGTCTTGAAGGCGAAGCCGCTCGACCCCACCATTGCATCAGCGAGCTGCAGGTCACGTCTCGTGCCAAACCACACTCCGTCAGCCCACACCGATATTCGGTTATCGCCGTCAGGCCGGAGCGGGATGTTCACGGTGGGCTGGGCACCGGGGAGCGTTGTGGTGATCATCGCGCTTGGCGTCGTCGCGGCCTTCTGGTTGGCAAGCCACTGTTGGCCCTCTGCGGTGGAGGCGTAGCTCGCATCTTGGGCCACAAGGAGGAGAGTGTGGCTAGGCTCGGAGTACACGCGAAGTGAATGCGATACAAATGGCCCCGCTTGCACGGAGAGGCGGAGGTAATTGCCAGAGATGATGTCGCCCTGAACGGAGACACCCAAGACTGGCGTCTCCTGGGCCATGCAGGGAACGACAACCAAGCACAATGCTAGTGCCAGCAACGCTTTTCGCATGAGGCCCTCCTTCGTGGAATTCGCAAGGCTGTAGACAATCGTATTGAGCCAAGCTAGGCTTGTCAAACAGGCTGATGGAGGAAGCCAAGAAGCGCATCGACCAGGCCAGTAGCAGGATGGCGGCGAGCACCCTGACGACTGGTCCATTCCCTTGTGGCGAGCAGTCTGGCCGAGGGACCGGACCCCGATGGTCGAGATCCAGCATCGGGGGTTCCCGAGCTCGTAGCCGACGACAGGGGGACTCGAGTGCAGAATCGACCGGAGACCACAGGACGGCTGCCACTGTTGGGAGTCCACCCCGCCGTCAACACAGGCCACTTCGCCAAGTATGACCGTGACAATCGCCCGTGGAGAGCGTAGTCGCCCATGCCAAGGAAGGCGCGTAGATGCCTGCACAATTTACTATCCACCTCCTCCCCGGCACCTCCCACCACGACATCAAGATCGGAGCCGTCCGAGGGATAGGAAGTTCCTTTTGGGCCAGCCGGCAGAGATCATCTCCGAACCAGGATACACCTGCCCGAGCTGGGCACTGGGGCCGACCTCCAGGGCGGCTCATTGGCGTTTGGCCTGAGGGGTGGGGCGTGGGGATGCGTCGGTTCGACGATGGCACGCCGCCAAACGTGTAGAGCGCACCGAGTAGGCACACCGAACACAGGGCCGTGGCGCCGGTGCGCTTCGCGGCCGGGTCAGGAGGCGATAGCGGGACGGGCCTCGCCCTGCGGCGGGCCGCGCCCTGGATGACGGGCGGTACGCTCGAGGTGGCGGAGGATGGCGTCGATGACGTCGTGGTGGAGGATGAACGCGACCACGCGCATCTCACCACCGCAGCGGGGACACACGAGGGGGTCGACTTCGAAGACCCGCTTGATGAGCTGTGACCAGCGGCGCCGCAGCCGGCGCTCATCGGGGAGGGTTGCGGCCTGGCGGGCGCCCTGCCCTTGTGGGGGCTCGCCGGCCTCGGCGGCCGCCTCGAGCTCGCGGCGGCGTCTGCCCCGGGAGGCGTTGGAGTAGGCGCCGTAGTAGTGGGTGAGGTGGCGGCGGGGCTCGGGGATGTGCATCAGCACCCGGGCCAGGAACTCGGCGGGGTCAAAGCGCTCCTCGGGCTGGTAGTTGGGCCCGGCGGCGCTGTCGTGCCCGGCCTTGCGGCGGTACCGCACCTCGCCACCACCGTCCCAGCTCATCCGCTCGAGGCTGATGGGCGGGCGGAGGATGTAGCGTGCGAGGCGTTCCACCGCACCCTGGTCCTCCGGCTCGACCCGAACCCTCGTATGCACCGAGAAGCCGGTGTGTCGCCACGACAGCAGCAGCTCGGTGCGCTCCTCGGACAGCAGCCCGGCGCCCTGGAGCAGCCGCAGCACCTTGTGGCGGAACAGCAGCTCGGCCGCGTGCTCGTCCACGTACGGCACCGGGACCCACTGCCAGTCGCGGGTCCAGCCGCCGCGAGACACCAAGGCGTGGACGTGTGCCAAGGGTGCCACGTACACACTTCCACACAAACGCGTCAGCCGAGGCGGGAGATGATTGCGTCGAGCCGGTCGATGCGGTGCTTGAAGCCGCTGTCATCGCGCTCGAGACGAAGGCCGCGGTTGAGCCACTTGGTGACGGAGTTCGGGTGCTTGTGGAGCACGCTGGAGACATCGCACACCCGGAGCGCATAGCGCCCGACGGCGAGGGTGACGAGCTCGATCCGCCTGAGGGTTCGCTCTCCGCCACGTCTTCGTGAGGACAGCTCGGCGATGCAGAAGTCGCCTTGCGACTCGATACGACGGACGAGCTCGTCGAGATCGAGCTCGGCGCGCTCCTCGGCCAGCTTGCGGCCCTCGAATGTGGTGGCCTGAGGGTGTCGTACGGCGTCCGCGATCTCCTCGTCGTTCTTCGCGGGAGCCCACCAGGGGAGCTGAGACACCTCGTCGGCAGGCAAGCGGGACCGCGCCACCGTGCGGACCCATCGCAAGTAGTCCTCGGCACCGCCGGGACTCCCTCTGGAGCCAAAGCTGCGAAGTGTCGCGTGCCGATCGGAGACGAGAGCCGGACAGGCGCCGATGAGCTCCCGGTGGCCGCTATAGGGATAGGCGGCAGGGTCTTCGACCACGTTCGCAGCCACGGGGTTCAGGTGCACGTACGCCACGGCCTGCAGGAAGTACTCCTGTGTGTCGATCAGCCGTGCCCGATATCGACTCTGCCACAGGCGACCCAGGAATCGATGACGACGGTTGAAGCCCCTTGAGAAGGAGCCCTGGAGACGGGCCATCGATCGCCACAGGTCGACGGCTCCGGTCTTGAGGACCAGATGGTAGTGGTTGCCCATCACGCACCACGCGAAGATCGTCCAGCCGTCCAGATCCCGCACACTTCGGAGGTGCTGTACGAACTCGGACGCTTCGGCGTGGTCATCGAAGACGAACTCGCCTCGTGCCACTCGGCAGTACACGTGGTAGATCCCGTAGGGTAGGAAAAGGCGGGGGCGTCTCGGCATGAGATCTCTCCCATGCGCGGACGGGACGCCTCGAGTTTACCGGCAGGCCCCCGCCTTCTCAAGTGTGGAAGTGTGTACGTGGCACCCATCAGGCGTTGACCCGCGTTTCGCTTATTGTTTTCAGGTTGTCCAAGAATGTGAGATGTGACCTAGAACACTTGACAAGTGCTTGATGGATGGGGAAGCCTGAGTGTAGGAGACCACATGAGGCCAGCCAAATCATCCTAAGGAGGCATCGATGAAACGGAAGATGGCACTTCTACTCTGCGTGTGTATCGTGTTACTAACCCTGGCTTACGCGGCACCAGCGCAAGCATTCGACGCCGAGTACTGCATGTGTGTCGCATGCGGTGCTGTCTGCCAGTGGAGTCAGATCGGAGGCTGGTTCGAGTGTTACAGCACGGGCAATATGCAAGACCCCTGCTACTTCTGTGAACTCGGATGCTCGTCGGGTGGCGTGACCTGTTGCTACGGATTCCCAATTTTCTAGTACCAGGACGAACCATCACTACTGAGACGTGGTAGATTCCAGACACGACTCGGCCTCATTGGTCCGCACGAAGAAAAGACAACTCAAGAGGGGCGCCATCATATGATCCATCTTTCTACTCGTCGTTATAGCGGCCGCGTTTGCGCGGCCGCCTTCTTCGTCTATGTCGCTTCGGTGGGTGCGCTCATGGCGCAGGCTTCGTCAATGGCACAGGACCTGGCGGAACCGGTCATGGCGACCATCATGCCCCAAAACCCCGACACCAAGGCTGTCGTCGAGCACATCGAGCAGTACCAGTTCAATCTCATCGAACGAGGGTCACCTTCGGAAGTGCTCACGTTCCCGTGCGGCACTCCGTTCCCGCTTCCAACTGGAACGTTTCTGGGCTGGGCCGAGGGTCCCGGGGAACTGTCTCGGTTAATGCTTCTCCGCTATCAGCCCACCAAGACCGTGGCAGCGCCTCATCGCTTCTGGGTCGCGGTGTACCCCGCAGGCGAGGTTCGAGTAGAGGACCTGACAGGGTCCGCTAAACGGGGCGACCGGAAGGAGCTCGAGGTGCGGCTGATCGAGGCCAACCCCGTATTCGAGGGCAAGCTCCAGAGGGGGTTCGCGCGACGCCTGCCGTACTCCGAGATCGACAAGCCCCACCAGATGCCGGTGGGCCCGGTGATCTCCGCTGTGTACGACACGGCGAGCGACAGCTACCTCGGCCTGTCTCGGCCAGTGACCGCAAGCTCGAACAAGACGGTTCTGGCGCGCACAACAGCACCGGCAAAGGGGAAGGCATCGCTCGTTGTACGGGTGGAAAGAGGCGCCCAGGTCATCGATCCCAAGGAAGACGACGTCCAGGTGACGCTGAGGCGGACCGATGGGTCGGTGGTGCCACCCGCCGAGACCGTACGGTCAGCCGAGCGAATCTACTGCTTCTGGTACGACATCCCACCCGGCGAGGGTACCGTCGAGGTAACGTCGTCTATCTGGTGGGCCGAGCCCACGAAAGTCACGCTTTCTGCAGCCCAGATCGGAAGCCTGGAGCTTCGGCTTGAGCCCGCGGCATCCCTCCACGCGAGCATCGTCTTGCCTGACGACGCTGCTCAGGCGCCCGGGGCATTGTCCGTGCTGTCTGAGGGGGGAGGTGTGACGTACCGGAGCGTGGGCCTCAAGGACGGGATCCCGGCTGACGTCACGGTGGGTGGCCTCCCCCGGCTCCCGGTACAGGTGCGCCTGGACTTCGGTCCCTGGAAGTACGTCGAACGAGTCGACCTGCGCCCTGGCGATGCCACCGTGGTCTTGGCTCCCGATTTCGTGCACGTCACGGGCCAGGTCACCGTTGAGGACAAGGGTGTGCCCGCGAAGGTCCAGTTCCTTACCGTGAAGGCGACTGCGGCGAAGGAGGTTGCCAGTGAGCACAGCACGGACGAGGAGGGGAGGTTCGCGGCGGACCTGGTCGGAAACCAGGTTCAGCCGATTCTCCTTGTCAGCGTGCAGGGCCGAGAGCCGATCTGGTGGAATGTCGAGCCGCCGCTGCACGACGGACAAGTCATCGATATCAACCTCAAGGGTCGGGCGATCGATCTGAAGGTCGTCGATGCGGAGACAGGCGACGGGGTCGAGGGAGCTGAGGTCTGGTACGGGTGGGCTGGGGAATCCGCTGGCGGCCGACGAGCGTCGTCTGACTCAGATGGTCTGGTGCACCTTCCGCCCGCTCCGGAGGCTGACCTCCGGGTGGGGGTACGCGCTGATGGGTACGTGCCGGCGACCAGGCTCATTGACCTCGAGAACACGACTGACGAGCAGGTGACCGTGCCGATCGAGAAGGAGAGGAAGGGGAAGGCTGTCACGCTTCTCTTGCCGGGTGGCGGGCCGGCTTCCGGAGCCGAGGTCGGTATCCTGACGTCGACCGCTATGCCTCCCAGTTGGGTTGGTCATGCCGATGGCGCGGGAACCGTTCGTCTGCCTGAGTCGGCCGACTCTGGCGTGCTCGCTGCTCGCCATCCTCAAGCGGGGGTACTTCTCGCCGACTTGAACATGGTGACCGACGACTCTACGACGACCCTGGCGCTTCCGGCCTCGGGAGGGGCTCTGGCCGCTGCAGTGGTGGACCCGAGTGGCAAGCCTGCGCCTTACGCGGTCGCCGTGGCTTGGATCGGCGGATACCGGCTGAGCGGCGGCGGGCTGGCTTGGCTGCTGAAGGCACCGGGCATGTCGTTAGCGGACGGCTCGTGGTCGGCACAGTTCCTCCCTGCCCAACCGATTGCGCTGCTCTTCTGCGATCGGAGCGGAGACGCGGCTGAGGGACTGGCAGCCTGCGCCGGGGGGCAATTCGACTACCGACGCGAGAACATCGCATACCCATGGTCGGGCGTCGTTCAAGTCGAAGCGGTGATGCCTTAGCCCGCATCTCTCACGAGAGAGGTTGAAGAGGGACTCTCTTTTCGGTTAAAATACTCTCGCCACAAGAGATAACCGAAGATTCAAGGGTGCCCAAGGGTGCCACGTACACACTTCCACACAAACGCGTCAGCCGAGGCGGGAGATGATTGCGTCGAGCCGGTCGATGCGGTGCTTGAATCCGCTGTCATCGCGCTCGAGGCGAAGGCCGCGGTTGAGCCACTTGGTGACGGAGTTCGGGTGCTTGTGGAGCACGCTGGAGACATCGCACACCCGGAGCCCGTAGCGCCCGACGGCGAGGGTGACGAGCTCGATCCGCCTGAGGGTTCGCTCTCCGCCACGTCTTCGTGAGGACAGCTCGGCGATGCAGAAGTCGCCCTGCGACTCGATACGACGGACGAGCTCGTCGAGATCGAGCTCGGCGCGCTCCTCGGCCAGCTTGCGGCCCTCGAATGTGGTGGCCTGAGGGTGTCGTACGGCGTCCGCGATCTCCTCGTCGTTCTTCGCGGGAGCCCACCAGGGGAGCTGAGACACCTCGTCGGCAGGCAAGCGGGACCGCGCCACCGTGCGGACCCATCGCAAGTAGTCCTCGGCACCGCCGGGACTCCCTCCAGAGCCAAAGCTGCGAAGTGTCGCGTGCCGATCGGAGACGAGAGCCGGACAGGCGCCGATGAGCTCCCGGTGGCCGCTGTAGGGATAGGCGGCAGGGTCTTCGACCACGTTCGCAGCCACGGGGTTCAGGTGCACGTACGCCACGGCCTGCAGGAAGTACTCCTGTGTGTCGATCAGCCGTGCCCGATATCGACTCTGCCACAGGCGACCCAGGAATCGATGACGACGGTTGAAGCCCCTTGAGAAGGAGCCCTGCAGACGGGCCATCGATCGCCACAGGTCGACGGCTCCGGTCTTGAGGACCAGATGGTAGTGGTTGCCCATCACGCACCACGCGAAGATCGTCCAGCCGTCCAGATCCCGCACACTTCGGAGGTGCTGTACGAACTCGGACGCTTCGGCGTGGTCATCGAAGACGAACTCGCCTCGTGCCACTCGGCAGTACACGTGGTAGATCCCGTAGGGTAGGAAAAGGCGGGGGCGTCTCGGCATGAGATCTCTCCCATGCGCGGACGGGACGCCTCGAGTTTACCGGCAGGCCCCCGCCTTCTCAAGTGTGGAAGTGTGTACGTGGCACCCATCTGGAGGTTGCGACTCGGGCGGTAGCCCTCGGCACGCAACAAGATCGCGCAGAGCTTCAACACGGCGTTGTACGCGATACCGAATCGCCAGTCGGCGGAGATCTCCCCTCGAGCATCTGCCAGGTCGCGAAGGACGATCGCCTGGAGACCGGCGATCTCGGCCGCGCTGGTAGCGTCAGCCCTCAGCCAACCGTTGTCCAGCCATTGCTGCAAGGTCATCCTGGCTCCCGACCACGAAGATCTTCGGACCGGCGATCACATGCGTCACGAAGTGGTCACCACGCTCGAGCCGCTGGCGGTACTCCTCTTCGGTGAGGCGATGCGGGTTGATCTCGCGGCCGACCCGCTCGGCTGCGCCTTGGAGAGCCGTCGCGAGCTCTCGCAGGGTGAGCCCCCCGATCACGAGGAGATCGATGTCGCTGCTGGCACCGCTCGTCTCAGTCGCCACCGAACCGAAGACGAAGGCGACGGTGGTCCTCGTTGCGTCGATCGCCTCGCGGAGGACGTCGACGAGGCCACTGGTCTTGAGCACGAGGCGATGGATCTCCGGGTGAAGGGGATGGGAATCGTCGGCGCTGTAGTACACGCGGTTTCCCCGCCGGCGCGCGCGGACGAGCCCGAGACGGACGAGGCGGCGGAGCTCGTGGCGAAGCGATGCTTCGTTGACCCCGCAGCTTCGTGCGAGGTCGCGGCCGTGCAGCTCCGCCGGCACCACGCCGAAAAGCGCCCGGAAGACCTCCGCGCGGACTCTCGACGACAGCAGCTCGGTGAGAACGTGCATGTCGCGTGATGATACCACGCAATTGCGTGGTTCGCTCACGCAATGGAGCCGCGTGCCGCGGTCGGCACCACGGCGACACTGCGGCGCGGTGGTGACCGGTTCGGTCAGCATCGCGTAGGATCGCGGGCATGCACGACGAGACTGTGGCCAGCTTGGGGCTCATCGACAGCGGAACCCTCGTCACCTTCGACGTGACGGACTTGACCGTCAGGCCAACGGTCGGCGGCGAGGAGACCGAGGTGAAGGTCGAGATGATGCTCGGCGACTTCGACGAGGATGGCGAGCGCACACCGGACGAGGAGTGGGGAGCGTTCGGCTTCATCTTCGTGCTCGGAGCAATCTCCTTCGGGGAGGCGACCCCGGCAGGCGCGTCGGAGGTCGACTACGTCGCTGGGGATGCGTTCACCGTCGCCGACTTCTTCCAGTGCCTTCGCTACGAGCAGGGCGAGCTGCGCTTCCACGCGGACTACATCCGCGGCCGGCGCCTCAAGACCAGCATCACCGTGCGTCCCGACGGGCATGTCACGCTCCACACGTGGTGCCGCGGAGAGGCGGCACAGATCTGGGTCGCGAAGCTGCAGGGCCCCTCGAAGCTGCAGGTGATGTGAGGCGGGGGCTGGGCGCCGTGGCCAGTGCTCGTGGCGACACGAGAGGCGCTGCGTGACGGAAGCCTCCCTCTCGGTACGGCGAGGCCGGCTGGCGATGCTCAACCCCGGCGGGGCGGGCCGGCGGGACGGAACCGCGGCTGCACGCGGGTGTGCTCCCGCTCCTCGCGCGCGGTTGAGAGCTTTGACAGAGCGGAAACGGTGGACGCCCGGAGGGAGTGCCCACGGTGCGAGCCAGCTGCCGGTCCGCCACAACCGGCGGATCTCGTCCGCCAGGCGGGGATCACCCGGGGCGCGCTCCTCGCCCTGGACCTCTGTGGCTGAGTGGTAACGGCGGAGGCTCACGGCGCGTCCTCGGCCTCGTGCACTCGGTGAAGACTCGCCTGGTCAACCATGCGAAGGTGCAAGGGCTGGCCCTCAACCTTGTGCTCACCCGGCACGCCCGCGAGCGTTTCTTCCGCCGCCGTGTGGGTTGCTCCCGCCCATCTGGGTATACTGTGCAGGGAGGCTCCCATGCTCGGCTTCGATCGCATCACCTTCGACCCCAACATCTTGGGAGGCAAGGCGTGCATCCGAGGAATGCGCATCTCCGTCTCGTTGGTGGTGAACCTCGTCGCCAACGGAATGACGAAGGCCGAGATCCTCTCCGAGTACCCTGATCTCGAAGCGGAGGATGTAACTCAGGCCCTGCGCTATGCGGCGTGGACGTCCGATGACGTCGTCATCCACTCGGCGGAAACGGCGTGATCCGTCTCCTCCTCGACATGGGGGTCGCTCAGTCGACCGCCGAGCACCTCAGATCGCAGGGCCACGACGCCGTACACCTCACAGAGGAGGGCCTCGGGCGCATGCCCGACGAAGGCATCGTCGCCAAGGCGAAGAATGAGCGCCGCGTCATCGTTACCCACGACCTCGACTTCGGCAGGATCGTGGCGTTGAGCGGGCTGCCTGTCCCGAGCATCATCACGCTTCGACTGAGCGACATGAGGCCAGAGCGAGTGAACGCCGTCCTCGATGCCGTGCTGCGCGAGACGGAGCGCCAGCTCGCTGCCGGCGCCCTCGTCAGCGCGACCGACGAGGCGATACGAGTGCGCCAGCTCCCGTTCGGCTAGCCTGCGCCCTCGCCGGCATCGCTCATCACCTCCCCAACTCGCCCACCGCCCCGACAAGGCCCGTCACCCTGAGCGGAGCCGGCGCCGGAGGCGGCGGCGCAGTCGAAGGGTCTCCCTCGGAGAAGGAGAGCACAAGCTTTTGGTAGGATTGAGGTTCTCAGGAGGAGATCCTTGTCGCGGCAATGTCAAGGGGGTGGACTTTCGAGAAGTAGGCTCCCATCGGGCGCACGAGTGACAGCTCGTCGTCGTCGAGGCTGTGGGAGCTGTGGGAAACCCGAAGGGTTTTCCACTTCAGCTTCCACAGCCTGTTGGACGGCCACCACTCGTGCGCTTCGTTGGCGACTTCGACAACCTTTGAGGATCAGCGCGGGTAGATCGAACCTGTCGTTGGATGTCCGCCGAGCGGCATCGATTCAGCTACCTCGGATATTGCGCTCCATCGCCTGACCTCGTGGGCGCCTCATGACTCGAACCGGGACCTCGAGCGGTCGGAAGGATCCTCGGAGGTCGCCCGCAAGGCATCGTCGTCTCCCATACCGTCGGTCTTCTCCGCTTTCTCTGTGACTTCCTTGTGCTTAGGAAATGGTGACAAGCTTGTCGGGGTCAAAGACATCACCCCGTGCGACGTACCAGAGCGCTTTGACGATGTCGCGCATCAGCGCGATCACTGCCTTGTTCTTCACGCCGCCATCGCGTGCCACCTTGCGGTCGTACCACCATCGCAGCGGCGAGTGGTGCTCCTTCAGGCGTAGAACCGCCAGGTAGAGATAGAACCTGATCTCACCGGGACCTCGCTTGGTGATCTTGAGCTGGCCTTGGTGCTTGCCCGAGCTCTTCTCTCTCAGGTTGAGGCCCATTCCCTTCAGGAGTGCATCAGGCGAATCGTAATGTAGAGGGTTCATTCCGTTCGCCAGCATCGCCGCCGCCGCCTTGGGCCCGACCACCGCTCGCAGCGCCCGCCCTTCCTCATGGGTCGCCACCAGCTTCTCCACTGCTGCACGGGCCTGCTTGGCCTCGCGGTGGCAGCGCAGTGTTTCCTTCGCTGTCTCTCGCAGCGCCTGGCGCTCCAGCTCGATCATGGGCGCGCCAATAGTCGTCATCGCCGACTTCACGGCCCCCTCGATCGAGTCTTCAGTGAGGCCCGCCCGCCCCCAGCGCCGCAGCATCCGCCGCGCTCGTGCCGGATCCTCCACCACCCAATCCGGTCCGCCTGCCGCACCCAGGAGATGAAGCAGCGTCAGCGAGCTCAGCCTCAGATGTTTGGTCAGCTCCGGCCAGTGCCGTGCCAGCTGGGCCTCAATCCGATTCAGATTGCAGTGCATCTGCCGGTCAAACATGCCCAGCACTCGCATCGCCGCAGCAATCTCGCGCTCGTCTGTCTCTCGCTCTCGCCAGGGCAGGCTGGTGCCGTCCAGGTGCAGCCTGGCAATCACCCCGGCTGACTTCACGTCGTGCCAGCTCGGGACTCCGTCGTACACCTCGGCCGCGTCGTGACTCCTCTTGGCGCTCACCCGAAACACGGGGAAACCGGCCTTCACGCACTGGTACCGGAACGCATCGCCGTAGGTGCCACTCGGCTCCATTGCCAACTCCAAACGCGCAGGAAGCTCGAGCAACAAGCGCACCACAGCCATGATCTCGTCCGGGCTCTGCCACGTAATGTTCAAAATCGGCTGACGATCCTCGCCCATGAACGTCCCGGCCATCACGTCCTTGCCGATGTCGACACCGAACGCGATCCGCCGATCGCAAACCCTCTCCGCCAGCTCCAACCGGTTGACCTTCTTGACAGGCGTGCCACGATACTTACGTTTCTTCATGGGGGACGACCTCCTACATGTTGGTTTCGCCTCCGGGCGTTCCCAACCCCTGAGGCGTCCCCCCCTTCTTAGCTGACTCGACTCCGGCCCTGCGGGCCTTCGCTCAGGATGACGAGCTTGCGGGATGGCGTCCAGCTGCTGGGGATGGGCACCCACTCCATCTGTCATTCCCCCGACCACCGCCGCGACTGCGGCGTGGGGATGCTCAGGACGACGATGCGAGTGATGCGGCTACGGGTTGGCGGTAGGCTCTACATGCTCCGCCGATACCGCCCCCCCACCTCATACAGCGCATGCGTGATCTGCCCCAGCGAGCAGCTCTGCACGGTCTTCAGCAGCTCCTCGAAGACGTTCCCGCCGGCCATCGCCACGTTCTGCAGCTGCTTCAGCGCCTTGCCGCTCGCCTTCGCGTGCCTTCCCTGGAAGTCACCCAAATGCTCCAACCGCGCATCCTTCTCCTCCGGCGTCGACCGCGACAACGGCACCTCGGGGAGGTCCTCGGCGGCCTTGTCGCTGAGGAACGTGTTCGCGCCCACGATGGGGAAGTCGCCGGTGTGCTTGAGGTGCTCGTAGTGCAGGCTCTCGTCCTGGATCTTGCCGCGCTGGTACATGGTCTCCATGGCGCCCAGCACGTCGCCGCGCTCGGAGTCTGGACGCTGTGCTCGCCGGCGACCCCGTGCTGCACGGCTACGTGACGGCCCTGCTGAACGAGGTTCCGTACCAGGGCGCGGTGAGGGACGTGGACGGGGATGACGAATTGGTTCCTCCGGGTCCGGGCGCGGCCCTCGCGGCTCTGGTCCGGGGCTGGACCGGGGTGTGCGGCCACGACCACGAGGACGGCTCCCGGCTGATCCTGCTGTTCGAGAACCTCCACTGGGCCGACGCCTCCACCCTCGGCGCCATCGGCGAGCTGGTCCGGAGCCTCGACCACGCGCCCGTGTGGGTGGTGGGCACCCTCGACCCCGCCACGAGCACGGTGACGCCCGAGGACCTGGCGGGCGCTGCGGCGTCCTCGCGTCTCGACGTCGTGCCGGTCGGGCGTGTGCAGGACGCGGCGTGGCGCGCGGTGGCCGAAAGCCTGCTGGGAGAGCGCCATGCGGACGAGCTCGAGGCGCTCATCACGACGTGCAGTGGCCGCTTGCCCCTGGCCGCAGCCGAGCTGGTGAACCTGCTGCTCGACGAGGGCGTGCTCATCGGTGACAACGGCGCCTGGCGGCTCGCTGCCGACCTCGGTGGTGAGCCGCGGGAGTCCCCGTGCTCGCTGGACGACATTCTGGCGCGGCGCATCGCCGCCCTGCACGGCTCGGCGCGGCGGGTGGTGGTGGCGGCCAGCGTGATGGGCCATACCTTCGACGTGGCTATCCTCGCGGAGGTTGTCGACGAGCCCGTGGCCGTGCTCGAGCCCGTGCTCCACGAGCTGCTCGAGCGGGGGTTCGTGCGCTTCCTGCCGGCGTACTGGTTCGAGAGCCGCCGCGAGCGCGACCTCGTGCTGTGGGCCCAGGGCGCCCGCAGGGGGGTCTTCCAGCTCGGCAGCCGGAGGCTGGGCGACGCCCTGCTGCGGTCGCTGCCCGCCGAGCGCACGCTCGCCCTCCATCGCCGCGTCGCCGACGCCATCGAGAGGACCCACCCCGGCCCCCGCGCCACCCACCATGCCGAGACGATCGCCGGCCACCTCCTGGCGGCGGGCGAGGAGGCTCGCGCTCTTGCGTGGGTGGTGCGATCCTGTGAGCGCGCCCTCCGCCTCGGGGCGGTGGCTTCGGCCGCCGCCGTGGCCGAGATCGGGTTGCGGCTCTGCGAGTGGGGCGAGGGTACCGAGGCCCGTTGGCGCGCGACCTTTCAACGTGCGCTCGCCGCTCGCGACGGCGGGCCGCCGGCTTGAGGGTGTAGGGCGGGGTTCGCGCCGTCACCGCCCGGGGGGATCTGGCGCAACCTCTCACTGCCTCCGGGCACTGGAAGCGGGATGGACGGGGCGCGTGGGAACGCACCCCCAGGTCGCCGATGCCGGCCTACTGCCGCCGCAGCCAGACCGCGCCCGCCAGCGCCAGCAGCATGGCGAAAGCGACGAGCCCCCAGGACGACAGAACCGGGATGGCCGCCTGCTGCAGGAGGGGCAGAGTGTCGCAGCTGGGCAGGACGCTGGCCACGTCGAAGACCAGCTGGTCGATCACCGGGGCGCCCTGGCCGACGATGTTGTCGTAGACGGCCTGGGTGTTCGAACCCCCCGGGGGATAGCTGGTGATGTCGTACATCACGATGGTCAGCGGCCGCGCCGTCATGGCGTTGATCTGGGATACCGTCGCGCCGAAGACCGTGTGCCGGGTTGCTGAGCCGGGCGGTCCAGCTGAGGTCCAGTCGGCGGCGATGGGTACGCCGTTGCCGTCGTAGGCGATCATGCCCACGCCGTCGTCACCACTCACGTCGTCGTACTGAGCGGTAAAGCTCCACGCGATGTCGAAGTCGCTGCTCAGGCAGGTACCGCCGTCGTTGTACAGCGTCACCGAGATGCCGTTCGAGGTGGCGGCATGGGCGGGCGTGACGAGGGCGAAGCCCATGATGAGGACGGCGAGGGCGGCCACGACCGGTACCGGCCCCTGCAACCGCAACGAGGCGCTCAATCGGGCAGCTGGCATCGTACTCTCCTCCAAGTCTTGGTTTGACAGCTATTCTGGTGCGAGATCGCGAAGAGGTCAAGCCCGTGGGGGCCTTTACTGCGACCGGAGCAGCTCCAGCGTGCGGGCCAGCAGCTCCGCGCCGCCGGGGCGGCCGTGAGGGATAGGAAGTTCCTTTCGCACTGTTGGCAGCGTACCACAGGGTCCAACCTGAGAATCGGCGCAGGAACCGGCTTCTCCGTGGTCGTCGGACTGGGGATGTGGACTGAGGGGGTGCTTCATAGGCGGTCAGCATCTGGGAGCGGGGTTCAACGGACCGCTGGCGAGCCGTTCGCACACACCTCGACCACGAAGCACGACATGCAGCCGACGCCCCGATCCCATGCCACCTGCGGTGATCAGGAGGCGGCCCGGGTCGTGGCTCTGGCGGGTGGGCCTCGCTGCCTGCGCTCGGCGGAGCGCCCGAGGTGCTGCAGGATCTGGTCGACGACCTTGTGGTCGAGGATGAAGGCGACGATGCGCATCTCGCCGCCACAGCGGAGGCAGACGAGGGGGTCGACCTCGTAGATCCGCTTGATCAGCTCCGACCACCTGCGCCGGAGGGTGCGCTCGTCCGGCGTGGCGTCGTCAGAGCCAGCCGAACGGCAGGCAGGAGACCGACGCCGCTCGTCCCCCTCGACCTGGCGCCGCCGTCTGCCCTGGGGACGCGTTGCTCACGCCCTCCCACCCACCCTTCAGCGACTCACCGTCATCAGCTCATGGGCAATCGGCTCGCCCTGCCGGCAAGCCGTTGCCCATACGAGCTGCTGCCGGCGAGTTCGGAGTATGCGCCGTAGTACCGCACCAGGTGGCGGCTCGGCTCGGGAACATGCATGAGGACGCGAGCCAGGAACCCACCGCCGGCAGCGGTCTGTGGGCGTGGCCGGGGGGGTCGGAGGCCCGACGTAGGCGGGCCGGAGAGGGGGATGGCCGGCCTACGGCCACCCGCTGGCGGCGTGTGGGTCGCCGCGCGCGGAGCGCGCGAGCAACTCGGCCGGGTCGAACGCCTCCTCCCTGTCTCTGAGCGCCCTTGCACCCTCGTGCCCCGGCTTGCGCCGGTAGCGGACCTCTCCCGCGCCGTCCCACCGCATGCGCTCCAAGCTGATCGGCGGACGGAGGATGTAGCGAGCGAGGCGCTCCACGCCGGCGCGATCCTCAGGCTCGACCCGAACCCGGGTATGAACCGAGAAGCCGGTGTGGCGCCACGACAGCAGTAGGCTGGTGCGCTCCTGTGACAGCAGCCCCTCATCCTGCAGCAGGCGCAATACCTCGTGCCGGAACAGCAGCTCGGCCGCGTGCTCGTCGACGAAGGAGCGCCAGAAGCCGTAGCGACGCTCGAAGCGCTCCTCCCACTGCCCCTTGACCTCGACGTAGTGAGCCTCGACGAGGCGGTAGAGGGGTGTGGCGCGAGGGTCTCGGCGCCGGTAGACGCCCGTCGGAAAGCACTCTGCAGACAGGGGAAGCTCTGTGCCTTCCGCAGCGTGGACGGGCTGTCTGCGAGCGTGGCAGCGTTTGCGTGGGAGGTCAAGTCAACAACGAGGCCCGGTGGGGCAGGCCTCTCGGGCTGCTCGGCGAGAGGGTGGCAGGCTCCGGGGTCGCCGAGGGTTCAGCCGGCTGAGCTCGAGGCGCTACATCGACCGCCGATACCTCCCACCCACCTCATACAGCGCATGCGTGATCTGGCCCAACGAGCAGCTCTGCACGGTCTTCAGCAGCTCCTCGAACACGTTCCCGCCGGCCATCGCCAACTTCTGCAGCTGCTTCAGGGCCTTGCCGCTAGCCTTCCCATGCCGCCCCTGGAAGTCGCGCAGGTGCTCCAACCGCGCGTCCTTCTCCTCGGGCGTCGAACGCGAGAGGGGGACCTCGGGGAGGTCCTCGGCGGCCTTGTCGCTCAGGAAGGTGTTGACGCCCACGATGGGGAAGTCGCCGGTGTGCTTGAGGTGCTCGTAGTGCAGGCTCTCGTCCTGGATCTTGCCGCGCTGGTACATGGTCTCCATGGCGCCCAGCACGTCGCCGCGCTCGGAGAGTGACTCGAACTCGGTGAGCACGGCCTCCTCGACGGTGTCCGTGAGCCACTCGACGAAGTGGCTGCCCTGGAACGGGTTCTCGTTCTTGAGCAGGCCGAACTCCTGGGCGTTGATCAGCTGGATCGCCACCGCGCGGCGCACGGACTCCTCGGTGGGAGTGGTGATCGCCTCGTCGTAGGCGTTGGTGTGCAGGGAGTTGCAGTTGTCGGCCATGGCGAGGAGGGCCTGCAGGGTGGTGCGGATGTCGTTGAAGTCGATCTCCATGGCGTGCAGCGAGCGGCCCGAGGTCTGGATGTGGTACTTGAGCTTCTGCGAGCGCTCGTTGCCGCCGTAGCGGTTGCGGATGGCGGTGGCCCAGATGCGCCGCGCCACCCGGCCGATCACCGTGTACTCCGGGTCCATGCCGTTGGAGAAGAAGAAGCTGAGGTTGGGGGCGAAGGCGTCGATCTGGAGCCCCCGCGCCAGGTAGTACTCCACGAAGGTGAAGCCGTTGGCCAGGGTGAAGGCCAGCTGGGTGATGGGGTTGGCCCCGGCCTCGGCGATGTGGTAGCCGGAGATCGACACCGAGTAGAAGTTCCGCACCCCGTTCTCGGTGAAGTACTGCTGGATGTCGCCCATCATGCGCAGGGCGAACTCGGTGGAGAAGATGCAGGTGTTCTGGGCCTGGTCCTCCTTGAGGATGTCGGCCTGGACGGTGCCGCGCACGACCTCGACGGTGGCGGCGAAGATCTCCTCCCACTCGCCGGGCTCGAGCAGCGTGGCGAGCGCCTCCCAGTCGCGGCCGTCCACCAGCGGCTGGAAGGCGGCCTCGCGGGGGGCGTCCAGGCGGCCCGACTCGATCAGCTTGAGGCGCGCCTGCTGGCGGGCGGCGGCGTTGAAGAAGAAGGCCAGCATCATCGGCGCCGGGCCGTTGATGGTCATGGAGACGGAGGTGTTGGGCTCGCACAGGTCGAAGCCGGCGTAGAGCCGCTCCATGTCCTCGACGGTGCAGATGCTGACGCCGGACTCGCCCACCTTGCCGTAGATGTCGGGGCGGGTGTCCGGGTCCTCGCCGTAGAGGGTGACCGAGTCGAAGGCGGTGGACAGGCGGGCGAAGCCCTGGCCCTGGGAGAGGTAGTGGAAGCGGCGGTTGGTGCGCTCGGGGCCGCCCTCGCCCGCGAACATCCGGGTGGGCAGCTCGGTGGTGCGCTTGAGGGGGAAGACGCCGGCGGTGTAGGGATACGCGCCGGGGACGTTCTCCAGCAGCAGGAAGGTGAGGATGCCGGCCCAGCGGTCGGTGTCGGGGACCTTCACCTTGGGGATGTGGGTGCCGGCCAGCGAGGTGGTGGTGAGCGGGACGCGGATCTCCTTGCCGCGCACGGTGTAGCTGAAGTCGTCGCGGCCGTAGTCGGCGCGGATCTGCGGCCAGCTGGCGAGCAGCTCGCGGCACTCGGGGTGGAGCTCGTGCGCGATGCGGCGGATCTCGGCGTCGAGGTCTGAGAGCTGCTGCTCGGCGGTGCCGGAGCCGCCTGCGAGGACCTCCTCGAAGAGGGTCCAGAGGTCGGCGTGGGTGCCCTCGCCCGAGCGCGCCGAGAGGATGGCGCGGGCGCCGGTGAGCTGGTAGAGGCGGTCGGCGGTCTTCACCTGCTCGGCCGCCCACTGCTTGTAGCCGCGCACGGTGCGGGCGATGTCGCGCAGGTAGCCGGTGCGCTCGCCGGGGATGACGGGGTTGCGCTGCGGCATGCCGGCGGGCTCGGCGTGGGAGTGCTCGAGCTGGAAGCGGGCGCCGAAGCGCTCGCCGAGGGCCGAGAGGAGGCCGCGGTAGAGGGCGTTGACGCCGCGGTCGTGAAACTGGCTGGCGATGGTGGCGTGGACCGGCAGCTCCTCGTCGGCGGGCTCGGTGAAGAGGCCGTGGCAGCGGCGGTACTGCTTGCGCACGTCGCGCAGGGCGTCGAGCGCCTTGGGGCGGTCGAACTTGTTGATGGCCACGAAGTCGGCGTAGTCCAGCATGTCGATCTTCTCGAGCTGCATGGAGGCGCCGTACTCGGGGGTCATGACGTAGAGCGAGAGGTCGGCGATGTCGACGATCTCGGAGTCGGCCTGGCCGATGCCGGAGGACTCCACGATGACGAGGTCGAAGCCGGCGGCCTGGCAGGCGGCGATGGAGTGCTGGATGTGCGCGGAGAGGGCGCGGTGCGCCTGGCGGGTGGCCAGCGAGCGCATGAACACGCGGTCGGAGTCGAGGGTGTTCATGCGGATGCGGTCGCCGAGCAGGGCGCCGCCGGTCTTGCGCTTGGTGGGGTCGATGGAGAGGATGGCGATGGTCAGCTCGTCGAAGTCGTTGAGGAAGCGGCGCACGATCTCGTCGGTGAGGGACGACTTGCCGGAGCCGCCGGTGCCGGTGAGGCCGAGCACCGGGGCGGGCTCGGCGCGCTCGGGGAGGGTCGAGCTCGCGGCCCTCCTCGACGAGGGTGATGGTGCGGGCGACGGCGAGCCAGTGCTTGGGCGTGAGGCTCTCGGGCTTGAAGCCGTCGAGGTCGGCGGGGTCGAAGTCGGCCTCGCGGATCATCACGTCGATCATGCCGTCGAGGCCGAGGCGGCGGCCGTCCTCGGGGGAGAAGATCTTGGCGACGCCGCGGGACTCCAGCTCGGCGATCTCGCGCGGGACGATGACGCCGCCGCCGCCGCCGAACACCTTCACGTGCTCGGCGCCGCGCTCTTTCAGCAGCTCGAGCATGTAGGTGAAGAACTCCATGTGGCCGCCCTGGTAGGACGACACGGCGATGGCCTGGGCGTCCTCCTGCACGGCGGCGTCGACGATGTCCTTGACCGAGCGGTTGTGGCCGAGGTGGATCACCTCGGCGCCGTGCGCCTGGAGGATCCGGCGCATCACGTTGATGGCCGCGTCGTGGCCGTCGAAGAGCGCGGCGGCGGTGACGAAGCGGACCTTGTGCTTGGGCTGGTAGCGGTCGGCGGCGGGGGAAGCCATTGAAGCCTCACCTCCTCGGGGTTGGCGGTTCGTGGCGATGATAGCAGGGCGTGGGCCGTGGAGGGGGGCCTGGCGGAGGCCGTTGCGGAGGAGGAGGGGCCTCGGCTGCAGGCACGGCCTGGCTTCGGCGGGGGGACCCTTCGACTGCGCCGCCGCCTGGCGGCGGCGGCTCCGCTCAGGGTGACGGGGGTTTGGGTGGGGTGGCGGTTGGGGCGGGGGCTGGGGCTGGGGCCGTGGACCGGGGCGGGGACGGCTGCCGTGATCGCTTCGGAGCAGGTTTCCTCCGGCGGGCGTGCCGTCCATGACGTCTTCCCGGGAGCGCTTCCTCGTGAGGAGTGCGGTTGAGGGAAACGTCATGGGGGGCTCCCACGGCCTTTGGCGCCCGGAGCAGTGGCCCCGAACGATCAGGCAGGCGACTCGGCGCTGGGGCCCGGGGGCGGCCGTGCTGGCGTTTGCCAGCTCGAGCCGTTGCCGCCCCCGGGGACCGCGCCGCCTGGCGGCGGAGCCGACCGGGAGCCGGTGCTGGGAGTATCAGAGAGCGCGTCCGGGACCGGATCCGCGACCGGGGCTGTGGGCGCTCCCGGCGTGGCCACCTCCGGGTCGTTCAGCCAGGTCCGATGGCCGGTGGAAGGGCCATGAACGACCCGGAGGTGACCATGCACGACGCGCTCCCCACTCCGAAGCCCGGCCTGCACGCCCACACGCTCGCCGTCGAGGCGGCCGGGGCGGTGCTCAGCCTCGTGGCCGCCGTTCCACCGTGCGTCAGGTTTCTGGCCGATCAGGCCCGTCGGGCAGCCTGTAGCGTGCCGCTCAACCTCGCCGAAGGGCACGGCCGCTTCGGACGGGATCGGCTCCAGCACTACAGGATCGCCTACGGCTCGGCGAAGGAGGCCGGAAACGCGCTGGAGATGCTCGCCGCCGGCGGCTTCGTCGACAGGGAAGCGGCGGCCCGGGCTGCTGAGGTGCTCGATCGCGTGCGGGCGATGACGTGGCGGTTGGTGGATCCGCGGCGGTGACCGGGACGGTGGCCGGGGCCGGGGCCGGGACCGGGACGGGAACCGGGGCCGGGACCGGGGGCGGGCTATCGGTGGGTCGGGCACTCATTCCAGGGACGTGGCGAGGTGGATCGGCTGTCTTCGCAGGGAGCTGTTGTATAGTGCGTGAAACACGGGCAGGGAGGCTTCCTGATGGACCAGAAGCCACGATTGTACCCGGGCCGCAAGGTCTGGCTGAACCTCCCCATCCGCTGGAAGGTGCTCATTCCGCTCATCGTCATGGCGGTGTGCATGATGGCCGGCGGTGTGGTGGCAGTGAACTGGCAGGCGCGGGTCCAGGCCCGCGACGCCGCGGTGCGCTCGGCCGCCCAGCTCACCCGGCAGGTCCAGCTGGTGTGGGCCGCCACCGCCGACGCCGAGGGCGGCAGCGATCCACACGCACTCATGCGCCGCTTCCTGCGCTCGGTGAACGCCGAGGGGAGCTACAACGTGCGCGTGCTGCCGTTGACCGCGGTGGCCCGGGGTGATGCGAAGGCTGACGGCCTCGAGGGAGTACCGGTCCGTGCCACCTGGCTGGAGGGACGGGCGGACGGGGCACCGGTGGTGCGCTACTGGAGCCCCGAGACCATCGACGCGGCGCAGTGCGGCGGCTGCCACCGGGCGGGGGGGGTGGGCCCCGCGCCCACGGATCGGGGCATCGTTGGGGTCACCGAGGTGAGCATGAACCTGGCCCCGCTGCTGGCCTCGACGCGGCGCTCGGCACTGCGCGCCGGCGCGGTGGTGATGGGGATCTTCGCGGTCTTCGCCGTCGCGCTCGGAGGTGCGGTGCGGAGCTCGGTGGCGCGGCCCATGGAGAGCTTCGTGCAGCACTCGCGGGGGGTCGCCGGCGGCGACCTCACCGGCCGGTTGGCGGTGATCTCGAAGGACGAGATCGGTCAGGCTCGCATCGCCCTCAACGGCATGCTTGACGAGCTCGACCACACGGTGGCCGACGTGGTGCGCACCGGCGGCGAGCTCGCCGGCTCGAGCAGCGACCTCGACGGCCTGGCGCGATCGCTGCGCAGTACGGCGGGGCGCACCGCTGACGAGGTGGGACGGATCTCCGCCGCCGCCGAGGGGGTGAGTAGCAACGTGGGCGCGGTGGCCACCGCCTCGCAGCAGCTCTCGGCGAGCATTCGTGAGATCGCCCGCGGCGCGGCAGAGGCTTCTGAGGTGGCGGGAGAGGCGGTGGAGCTGGTGAACCGGACCTCGGGGAGCATGGGTCGCCTCAGCGCCAGCCGCGACGAGATCGGCCGGGTGGTGGACGTGATCCGGGCGATCGCGACGCAGACCAACCTCCTGGCGCTTAACGCCACCATCGAGGCGGCGCGGGCCGGGGAGAGCGGCAAGGGGTTCGCGGTAGTGGCCGGCGAGGTGAAGCAGCTGGCGCAGCAGACGGCCGCCGCCACCGAGGAGATCGCCACGCGGATCGGTGCGATCCAGGAGGACTCCTCGATGACCATGGACGCCATCGGCGACGTGGGCAGCATCGTCAACCGCATCCACGACCTGCAGAACGCAATTGCCGCGGCGGTGGAGCAGCAGACCGCCGTGACCGCGGAGATCGATCGCTCGGCCTCGGAGGCGGCGGGGGGCAGCGGCGAGATCGCTGAGCGTCTGGCGGTGGTGGCCGAGGACGCCCGCTCCAGCTCGAGCGACGCCTCGGACACCGAGGTCGCAGTGAAGCGCGTGGCGGCGATGGTGCGGGACCTCCACGAGCGGCTGGAGAAGTTCCGGACGACGGAGGGGGGAGGGGACGGGGACGGCGACCGGGACCGCAACCGGGGCCGGTGACCACGACCCCGTCCTGGCCCGGCACCACGACGGCGGCCGGAACCGTGGCCGAGACCGGGACCGGCGCAACGGCGGGCCCTTCACCCTCAGCTCTTCACTCTTGACTCTCTACCAAACGGTTACATCGTCGCGCTCGTGGTCCACTTCATCACCACGATGGTCACGTCGTCCCGGTGCGGTTCGCCGCCGCCGTGGGTCACGCCCAGGGCCAGGAGCTCGCGCACCAGGCCGTCGGGAGGCAAGTGGCCGTGGGCGCCGATGGCGCGGCGGACGGCCTCGTATCCCAGCAGCTCGCCGGTCTCGTCGAGCCACTCGGGGAGACCGTCGGAGATGAGGACGAGGGCGTCGCCGGCCTGGAGCTGCAGGGTCTGCTGGCGGTACTCGGGCTCGGCGGTGCCCCCCAGAGGCAGGCCGCCGACCAGGACCTCCGACACCCCGCCGCTGGCGTTGCGGTAGACGAACACCGGCGGCATCCCCGCGGACGAGAGCCGCACCTCGGAGCCTTTGATCCAGAGGATGTTGAGGGCCATGCGCAGGCGTTGCACGTCAACGGTGCGGAAGACGCCGTCGAGGCGGGCCAGGAGGGCGCTGGGGGGCGCCACCTCGAGGGCGCGCAGCGCGGCCTTGGTCATGCCCACCATCATGCCGGCGGCGAGGCCGTGGCCGGTGGCGTCGCCGGTGACTGCGTAGAGGCTGCCGTCGGACTGGGGGAAGAAGTCGTAGTAGTCGCCGCCCACCTCGGTGGCGGTCTCCATGTGCACGGCGATCTCCAGGCCCGGGACGCGCGGGGGCGCTTCGGGGAGCATCGAGAGCTGAATCGAGCGGGCGCGCTCGAGCTCCTCGGTCTTGCGCCGATGGTCCATCTCCTCGCGGTGGGCGTTGGTCTTGTAGCGCACGTAGCCGGCGACGCCGCCCAGCAGGGCGATGATGTAGCCGGCGTAGGCCCAGGGTGAGCGCCACGGCGGCGGCACCACCACCATCTCGAGGGCCGCACCCTCGCGGTTCCACACGCCGTCGGGGTTGGCGGCCTTGACGAGGAAGGTGTAGCGGCCGGCGGGCACCGCGGTGTAGCGGGCGTCGGGCTGCCCGCCGGCGTCGATCCAGCCGGTGTCGAAGCCCTCCAGCATGTAGGCGAAGCGGACCTTGCGGGGGCGGTCGAAGTCGAGGGCCGCGAACTCGAAGGCGAAGTGCCGGATGGTGTAGGACAGACGGACGCCGTGCAGGGAGGGCACGGTGCGCGGCAGGTTGGGGCTGGCGCCGTCGGTGCGGAAGTCCACCAGGACCACCGGCGGGACCCACTCGGAGTGCTCCAGCTCGGTGGGCTTGAAGCGGTTGAAGCCGTTGATGCCGCCGAAGTAGAGAGTCCCGTCAGCGGCCTTGAAGGCGGAGCGGCCGTCGAACTCGTTGGCCTGGAGTCCGTCCTCGGCGTCGTAGAGGTGGGTCTCGCCGCTGGTGGGGTCGAGGCGGATGAGGCCGTGGTTGGAGCTCACCCACAAGAAGCCCTGGTCATCGGCGATCACGGTGTAGAGGGCGTCCGAGGGGAAGCCGGTGCGGCTGGTGAAGTGGGTGAAGGCGCCAGAGCTGCGTTCCCAGCGGTCGAGCCCGCCGCCGAATGTGGCGATCCAGTAGGCGCCGTCCGGGGTCTGCAGCATGGCCATGACGTTGTTGTGGCTGAGGCTGTCCGGGGTGGAGATGTCGCGGGTCAGGGAGGTGAAGGTACGGGTGTCGGGGTCGAAGCGGCTGAGGCCCGCCACGGTGCCGATCCAGAGGGCGCCGTCGCGGTCCTCGTAGGTGAAGCGAGTGGCCGAATCCACGAGGCTCGCCGGGTCGTCGGGGTCGTGCAGGTAGCTGGTGAAGGTGCCGGCATCGGGGTTGAAAAGGTTCCAGCCGTTGGAGGTGCTCACCCAGATGCGTCCGTGGCTGTCCTCGAAGATGTCCACGACGTCGTTGTGGCTGAGGCTGGTGGGATCATCTGGACGGTGGGTGTAGCGGCGGATGACGCGGCTCCGTCGGCGGTCGACGAGGCTGAGGCCGCCGCCCAGGGCGCCGACCCAGAAGCGCCCACGGCTGTCCTCGAGCACGGTCCGAACCCAGTTGCCGCCGATATCGCGGGGGCTGCCGGGAAGGTTGCCGTAGCGCTCGATCACGCGCTCTCCGGCGGCATCGAAGCGGTTCAGACCGCCGGCGGCGGTGCCCACCCACAGCGTCCCCGCGCTGTCCACCAGGAGGGCGTAGACGGTGCGGTCGGAGAGGCTGTCGGGGTCGTCGGGGCGCGGGAGGTAGTGGCCGAACTGGTTGCGGAAGCGGCTGTACAGGCTGAGCCCAGCGGACTCGCTGCCGATCCATACCACGCCTCCGCGGTCGACGAACAGTGTGAGGGCCCGGTTCTCCACCAGGCTCGAGGGGTCGCGTGGATCGTGGACGAAGCGGCAGAAGGTGTCGGCGCCGGTCAGCCGACGGTAGACGCCTGAGCGGGAACCCACCCACAGTGTGCCCTCGCGGTCCACGGCCAGGGCGGTGATGTCGCGCTGGGGTACCGTACCGGGCGGTGCCGAGGCGGGGTCGTAGAGGCGGAGGCCGTCGCGTGCCGGGTCGATGCGCGCCAGGCCCCGCTGCGTGGCGACCCAGAGGGCTCCGGCGTCGTCCTCGACCATGAGATTCGTTCCGAGACGGACCACTGGAGGCTCGGCGGGCGCGGTGCTGCTGCCGGGAGCGGGGAAGGGGTAGAGCCGGTCGCTGGCGCGGTCGAGGATCAGGAGGCCGCTCTGCGCGGTGCCCACCCACAGGGTTCCCGTGTGGTCCTCGAAGACCTGGGTGACGGCCGGCGGTCCGTCGGCGGTGGCGGCGGGCTCGATGGGGAAGTGGTCAAAGCGGTTCTGGGCTCGCGGGCCGGCGGGGGCCCAGCGGTCGAGCCCGGCGTCGAGGGTTCCCACCCAAACGGTGCCGGCGCGGTCGCGGGTGAAGGTGAGGATCTGGTCGGAGGCCAGGGAGGCAGGGTCGGCGGGATCGTGCACCAGGCGGTGGACATCCCCGGCGGGAGAGATGACGACGATGCCGTGCGCCCGGGTGCCGAACCACATGGTGCCGTCGCCGAGCTCGCACACCGCCGTGGGCACGAAGCGGGCGGGTGGGATGGAGCCAGCGTCGTCGGAGCGGTGGACAAAGCGGGTGAAGTGGCCGCTCCGGGGGTCGTAGCGGTTGAGGCCGCCCTCGAGAGCGGTGATCACCCAGATGGAGCCGTCGTGGGCCTCGTGGAGGCCGATGACGTTGCTGTCCGACAGCGACGTGGTGTCCGCGGGGTCGGTGCGCAGCACGAGCATCTTGCGGCCGTCGTAGCGGTTGAGGCCGTCCTGCGTGCCGACCCAGACGAAGCCGGTGCTGTCCTGCATGATCGCCTGGATGGTGACCTGGGAGAGCCCGTCCGAGGGGGTGATGCGGGCGAAGCGGGCGTTCGGGGGTGCGTCGGCGGTGGCGCGACCGGGCAGGACGGCGGCGAGCGTCAGCGCCGCCACGATGTAGTACCGAGCGGGCCGACGCCGCGTGCTGCTGGAGGCTCCCACGAACCACCTCCGTTTCTCTCGCCATGCCGCCGGGCGGGCGGCACAAGATCGTCCGTACATGGGAGATACGACAGGTGCGCAGGGATGTTGCAGCGCCCCCGGGGGCGGGAGATGCGGTTGACTTGTCTGCCGCCGGGCCACGCCGGCCGCTTCGCGGCCTCTCGGCCACTCGGTCGGCGCCGCGGCACACGCGAGCGTGTGCGCGGCACCTCGCTCGCGTCCGGCCGTGGCTCCGCCACGGCGGCGTGCCCCGGCGGGATCAGCGCATTGGGTAGGGTGCGCTGCTGTGTAGGCGCGCGACTTTCGCGCGCCACCCTACTCGTCGTTGCGGGGCACATCGTGCCGTCGGATTGCGACTGATCTGCGGAGGAGGCTCGCCACCGCCCCAAAGCACAGGTCCCCCGGCGGGCGTGCCGTCCTTGACGTCTTCCCTGGAGCGCGGTCTCCACTGCGGCGCGTTGGCGGGAAACGTCAAGGGTGGCAATCCACGGGAAGCGCTCCCGGAGCAGTGGCCCCAAACAATCAGGCAGGCGACTCGGCGCCGAGGACCCGGGGGCGGCCGTGATGCCGCGCGCAAGCGCCTGTCGTTGCCGCCCCCGGGGCCGCGCCGACGGGCGGCGGCATGGCCGCAGCCCGGGAGCCGGTACCAGGTAACTCGGGCCTCTAGTCGCCCGCCTGTGGGTGGGCCGGCCGGGCCACCAGCACGACGCCGCGCGGCCGGTTGAGGCGCTGCTGCATCGGAGTCCACCACTCGTCGACGATGATCTCGCCGCCGGGGGAGGGGCGGGGTACTCCGGTGCGGACGACGCGCTCGCCGGCGAGGGCACGCGCGAGGGGCTCGTCGCTGACGCCGTCGCCGGGTCGGGGGAGCACCTCGTGCGGGTCGTGAACGCCGTTCGGTGGCATGAAGAGGTCCTCGGCCGCGGTGTTCCAGAAGCGATAGTCGAGCTGGGCGTCGAAGACGACGACGGCGTCCGGGAGGGCGCTGACGGCGTCGGCGAGCATCTCCTCGCTCTCGCTCAGCGCGGCGAGCCGGCGGGCGCGGCCGGCCAGCGCCTCGAGGCGGAAGCGCAGGGTGGCGGCGGGCCGGTCGGCGGCGCCGTACTCCTCGGCGGGGAAGTAGAAGTCGTTGGGGTAGATCTCGTCGCCCAGGGCGACCTCGGGATGGGCGTCGATCACCTCGAGCATCAGGTCGGCGGGGAAGCGGCGGAGGTCGTAGGCGCACAGGCCGATCCACGGCGTGCGATTGGTGAACCGGTTGAGGCGGACCTCGTAGTCCATCAAGCTCAGGGGGTTGGGCTCGCCGCGTAGCGCCCAGGTCATCTCGCCGATGACCCGCAGGGCGGGGTAGCCCTCCGCCAGTGCCTGATCGATCTCCTGCTGCATGAGGCTGATCATGTGGTCGGACCCGAAGGGGTTCACCCGCAGGTAGGTCTCGCTGGCGTCGAGCGTCCGCCAGCGCCCCGAGGCGGCAAGCTCCCGGGCCGGGCAGCCCTGCCCGTCGAGGCGAGCCAGCACACCGTCTCCGGGAGTGCCGTCGGAGATGAAGAGCAGCTTCTCACCGCGCTGACAGCCGGCGGTGAAGAAAGCGGCGAACGCGGCGTCGCGGTCGGCATCGTTGTCGAACACGGCACACACGTGACGTCCGATGTCGAGCGCCTCGATCGGTCGTACTCCCAGAGGGAGGCTCATGCGTCTCCTCCTCGCGGCAGGCTCCGTATGCTGTGCGTCGCTTACGCGTCTGTCGAGTCTCAAGTCTCGTGCATTGCACGCGGAAGGTCAAGCAGGGCGCCGACTTCTCGCCCCGCGTTCGGGCTTTCAGCTCGGCCGCGGAGCGCCCTCCGCGTCTGAGTCGGTGCGGCAGGTGAGGAGCACGAGATCGACCGCGCCGGTATCGTCGACGACGGGAGCTGCGTCCACCGGAACCGGCCGCTACGGATGCAGACGCATGCGCATCCCGGGGCTTTGAGTCGGCGCTGCGAACCGGTACCCTCTGCAGGATGACTCGGTGGACGGGAAGGGCACTGATGCTGGGCTTCGCGGCCGCGGCCATGCTGGCCTGGGCCTGTCGGAGCGAGCCTCTCCGGGTCGGGGATCTCGGCGGGATGCGCGGTGCGGGCGAGCTGCGCGTGATCGTCCGCCCGGGGTTCCTGAGCTCGCCGGTGCACGGGATCGGTCGGCTCGAGCAACCCGAGCTGCTCCGCCAGCTGGCGGCGCGCCTCGGACTGCGGCTGCGCTGGGTTCAGGCGAGGCGCCACGACCAGATCCTCCCATGGCTCGCCGAGGGGCGCGGCGACATCGCGGTGTCGCGCTTCTCCCCGGAGGGACTTCGCGCCGAGGGGTTCGACGCCACGACGGCGGTGGCCTGGGTCGAGGATCTGGTGGTGGCCAACCCGCGCGAGTCCATGGCGAACGTCAACGCCCTCGCCGGGCACCTCGTGCACATCCACCGCTCCGACCTGCACGGTGTCCTGCCACCGGGGGCGCTGGAGGGTGCGGGCGAGCCGGAGATCGTACCGGTGCCCGAGGAGCTCTCCTTCGAGCAGGTGCTTCAGCGGGTTCGCGGCGGCCGCTACGGCGTCACGGTGTGTGACTCGGGGCTGGTGGACACGCTGTACGGCGGGCTCGGCGGGCTGGACGTCGTGGGCCCTCTCGACGAGAAGCGGCCCCTGGTGTGGGGGGTCCGTGCCGACAGCCCGGAGCTTCGTGCGGGGGTGGACCAGTTTCTCTTCGCCGAGCAGGTTCTGCTGCGCGGCACCCGCACGGTGGTGTGCCGCGACCTCACGCAGGTGCGGCAGGCCGGCGTCCTGCGCCTCATCACCCACAACTCGCCGGTGACCTGCACGGTGGCGCGCGGGGGCCTGCAGGGGTTCGAGTACGACCTGGTGCGCGAGCTGGCGCGCCGCCTCGGTGTACGTCTCGATCTCGTCATTCCTCCCCCCGGGCAGGACCCGTTGCGCTGGCTCGAGCACGGGTACGGGGACATCCTTGCCCTGCACGAGCCGGTCCCTCCGTCGGTTGGCGATCGCTTCCTCACGGCGGGGCCCTACCGCCGGGTGGACCTGGTCGCGGTGGTTTCGCACCGCGCGGCGCTGCCGGCGGCGGTCACCGACCTGGCGGGGAGCCCGATGGCGGCGAGCGCTTCCACTGCGGCGCTGGTGCGGCTGCTGCCCCTCGATCCCCCCCTCCAGCCGGTGTCGATGCCGGCGGGGGCTGATGCCCTCACCGCCCTGTCGATGGTGGAGCGGGGGGAGGTGGAGCTGGCGGTGGCCGAGGCCGACACCGTGCGGCTCGAGCTGCCGTTGCGCCCGAGCCTCGTGCGGGGGCCGCTGGTGCTTCCGAACGTCGCACTGCGGTGGGTGCTGAACCCCTCCGCTCCGCGGCTGGCGGCGTCGGCGCAGGGTTTTCTGGAACGAGCCGCGCGCTCGGGCCTGATCCGCACCCTCGAGCGCGCCGAGTTCGAGGGCGGCCGCTGGACGCCCCCCCACGCGGTACCGGTTCCCCGCGGACATCTAACCCCCTACGACACCCTGCTCCGGCGGGTGGGCCGGCGCTACAACATCGACTGGCGCCTGCTCGCCGCCCTCATGTACGAGGAGTCACGCTTCGACCCGAAGGCAGTGGGTCCGGGCGGGTCGGCAGGGCTGTTTCAGATCATGCCCATCACGCAGCAGGAGCTGGGTATCGACAATCCCCACTCCCCCGAGGCTGCAATCGCCGCGGCGTCCGCGTACCTGCGCAGCCTGATGGACGAGTTCCAGGAGCCCGCCATGGCCGACCAGGTGGCCATGGCCATTGCGTCGTACAACGTGGGTCCTCGTCACGTCGCCGACGCCCGGCGCCTGGCCCGGGAGATGGGGCTCGACCCGGACCGCTGGGCCGGCAACGTCGAGACGGCCATGGTGCTGCTGGACAACCCCGAGGTGGCGCGCCGCTTCCCAGCCGGGGTGTGCCGTTGCCGGCGGGCGGTGAGCTACACGCGGCGCATCCTCAGGCGCTACCTGGCCTACGCCGAGCAGCATCCGCCGATGGAGATGTTGCCGACTCCGCGGGGAGAGATGAGGGCGGCGGACACGCCGACCGCCCAGCCGTGAACGCCCGAACGTTGAGGCGTTTCACAGCCGGCGTGTAAGAGCCGCTTCGGGTGCGAGGGACGGCGCCGGCGACGGAGTCCGGATCGGCGGCGGCGGCCGTGACCGCGTCCGGGAGGATCCGGCTCGCGGAGCGGGCCGGACCGTCAGATCTCGTGCTTCTGGAACATGTCCCGGAGCGACAGCAGCACTGCCGCGAAGTTGTGCTCCTTGAGGAACTCCTGCAGCCGGTCGCGAGCAAGGCCGTCTTCCATCATCTCGCGCACCGCCTCCACCACCTGGTAGAAGTCGGACAGAGGCTGCAGACTCAGGGACGAGAAATTGCGGGCGTACCAGTCGCTGGAGCGAACTGACTCCCAGGCTTCGGGCTCGGGCGGGACCTCGGTGGTCCACAAGCCCTCGGCGATCTCGATGACCTCGCGGTAGAGGCCGCGCAGGATGGCGGTGTCGTCGCCGGCCTCCACGGCTGCAGCCAAGGCCGCAACCTGGTCCTCGACGCTCTCCTCGGCGGCCTCGTCGTCACCGCCGTCCTGGGGGCCGGCGGCCTCGTCGTCACCGCCGTCCTGGGGGCCGGCGGCCTCGTCGTCACCGCCGTCCTGGGGGCCGGCGGCCTCGTCGTCACCGCCATCCTGGCGGCTGGCGGCCTCTTCTTTGGCCGCCTGGGCGGCGGCGACGTCCGGCGGTGGCACCACGGGTTTGACCGGCTTCGGCTTGGGGCGCTCCGTGTCCGTTGACGCCTTCTCGGCCTTGGCCTCGGCAGCCTCCTCGGCCGCGGCCTCGACGGGCGGTCTCGCCGGCTTCGCCTTCTTCTTCTTGCTGTCCTTCGCGGCCTCGCCGTCGTCCTCGTCCTCGTCATCGGCGGCGGCGGCCGCCGCGGCCTCGTCGTCGCGGCGCTCCTCCTCCTCGGCCGCCTTGCGGAAGCGCAGGTAGAAGGTGCCCAGGAACGAAAGCTCGTTCTCGCTGATGGGTCGGGCCAGGGCCAGCTTCTCACGGAGCACGTCGAGCTCGAGGAGGCGCGCGTGAAGAAGGGGGAGGTTGGGAGCGAGCTTGCTGATGCCGGGAACCAGATCGGGCTCTGTCGCGAGGATCTCGAGGATCTCGGTGAAGGTCGCGAAGTCGATGAGCTGCTGGTACTCGCTGTCGTACCAGTCGATGGTCTTCTCTTTCTCCTTACGCTCGATGAGGCGGGTCAGAACGCCGTCAGGCAGGCCGGTGCGGTACCAGTCGTCGCCGTGGCGCTTGGCGAGCCTCTTGTGCACGGCATTGCGCAACGTGGCGAGGATCTCGGCCACGATTCGGTAGGCGTCAAGATTACGGTCCAGCATCTCCACAGGTCTGACCTCCGGCGGTGCTGCTCGCTCAGCGTCGGGGTTATTCTCTTTCCAGCAGGCAGAGGGTAACACGGCGGCGCGTGGTGGCGGAAGGGTCGGCGGGGCCGCGCTTGCTGCGGGGTCACGGAGCGGGCATCATGAAGAGGGAGGGTGGGTGACGGAGGAAGCGTCGACGCTCGATAGGTTTACCCGGGTTCGCGACGAGCTCGCCGTGGGCCACGAGTCGGGCAAGCTGGTGTGCCTTGCCTGTGCACATCGCTGCAAGCTGGGCGAGGGTCGGCGGGGCGTGTGCCAGGTGCGGTACAGGAAGGGGGGCGCCCTGAGTGTGCCCTGGGGCTACACCGGCGGGGTGGCCGTGGACCCCATCGAGAAGAAGCCCTTCTTCCACGTGCTGCCGGGCGCCCGCGCGCTCTCCTTCGGCATGCTCGGCTGTGACATGCACTGCGACTACTGCCAGAACTGGTTCACGTCGCAGTCGCTGCGCGACCCCGGCGCCACGGTGTCGGTACGCCCGGCGACACCCGAAGCGCTGGTGGAGGCTGCGGTTCGCGGTGGGTGCCGGGTGCTGGTGTCCACCTACAACGAGCCGTTGATCACCGCGGAGTGGGCCCACGACGTGTTCGCGGCGGCCCGTCGCCAGGGCCTCGTGACCGGGTTCGTGTCGAACGGCCACGCCACTCCCGAGGTGCTGGACTACCTGCATCCGGTGACCGATCTCTTCAAGGTCGACCTCAAGGCGTTTCGCGCCAGCACGTACCGGCGCCTGGGCGGGCGCCTGGAGGCGGTCACCGAGACCATCGCAGAACTCTGGAGGCGCGGCCTCTGGGTGGAGGTGGTGACGCTGGTGGTCCCGGAGCTCAATGACTCGGCCGAGGAGTTGGCCGGCATGGCCCGCTTCCTCGTCGGCGTGTCCGCGGACATCCCGTGGCACGTGACCGCGTTCCACCCGGATTACCGGATGGCTGATCGTGGGAGAACGGCGTCAAAGACCCTGGCCCGCGCTCGGCGGATCGGTCAGGAAGCCGGATTGCGCTTTGTATATGCAGGAAACCTCCCCGGGTCGGTGGCGCACGGCGAGGACACGATGTGTCCGAGCTGTGGCGCCGTGGTCGTGGAGCGGTGGGGGTTCAGCGTGGTGGCCGAGCGGCTGCTCGAGCAGGGGCGATGCCCTGAGTGCGACACGGTGATCCCCGGCCGTTGGGACGACGCACTGGTCGGCGAAGCTCGCAGCGCCGCGTCGGCGCCGAGGGTGTCGAGCCCTCAGAGCGGGGAGGGGAGGGCCTAGTGGAGACGAGAGACGGCATCGGGGAGCTGCTCGCCCGCGTGAGGGTGATCGCCGTGGTGGGCGCCTCGCCGAAACCGCACCGCGACTCACACGTGGTGGCCGCCTACCTGCAGGCGGTGGGCTACAGGGTGATCCCGGTGAACCCGGGTCACGACGAGATCCTGGGCGAGCGCTGCTACCCGGATCTGGGGTCGATTCCGGCCGCGGTGCAGATCGACCTCGTCGATGTGTTCCGTCGCCCCGAGCACGTCCCGGGCGTGGTGGAGGAGACCATCACGCGGGGTGTTCCGGCCCTCTGGCTGCAGCTCGGGGTCGGCCATCCGGAGGCCGAGCGGCGGGCCCGTGAGGCCGGCATCGAGGTGGTCTCCGAGCGCTGCATCAAGGTCGAAGATCGGGCTCACCGCCGTTCCTGAACGGCGAGCCTTGACCGCCCCGGGGGCCGTCGGTATCCTGCGCCCGAGCTGACTCGACAACGGCGGTGTTCGTGAGACTGAATCTCGGAAGCCGAACCGGGGACTAGCTTGAAAAGAAATTCACATGACTATAGAGTCATGCAGGCATGGCGGCGCGAGGCCGTAGGAGGGGGACGCGTGCAGAGACCGCGACTGGCTTGGGGGGGCGTGATCGCCGCACGGGAAGGGGGCCGCGCCGGGCGGCTCCGGGGTGCGCTGCTGGTGCTCGTGCTCATGGCTCTCGTGCTGGGCTCGGCGACGCCGTGGGCAACGGCGCAGAGCAACGACGACTGCCTCATGTGCCACTCGGACAACGAGCTCACCGGCACCAGGGACGGCAAGGAGATCTCGGTCTTCGTCGACGGTGAGGCGTTTGCGGCCTCGGTCCACGGCGGCTTCGACTGCGTCGACTGCCACCAGGACCTGGCCGGTGTCGAGCTGCCGCACGACGAGGATGTCAAGCCGGTCGACTGCGGCAACTGCCACGAGGACGCACTGCACGATGTGAACCGCAGCATCCACGAGAAGGCGCTGGCCGCGGACGGCCGCCCCGCCGCGGCGTGCGTCGCCTGCCACGGCAACCACGACATCCTGGCGATTCCCAAGGGCGCCGCCGCCCAGGAGATCGCGGTCAAGGACCTGTGCGGCAAGTGCCACCGGCGCGAGGCACAGGGGCACAGCATCGGGGTCCACGCGCAGGCTGCGCGCAAGGGCGACGAGCTGGCTCCCAACTGCGTGACCTGCCACGAGAACCACGAGATCCTCGCGAAGAGCAATCCCAACTCGCCCATCGCCACCGTGAACGTGCCGCTGCTGTGCGGGCGCTGCCACCACGAGGGCTCCAAGGTGTCGCTCGAGCACGACATTCCGGAGCAGAACATCCTCGAGAACTACTCGGAGTCGATCCACGGCGAGGGCCTGTTCAAGAAGGGCCTCACGGTGACGGCGGTCTGCACCTCGTGCCACACCCCGCACCAGATCCTGCCGCACACCGACCCGCGCTCGAGCATCAACCCCAAGAACGTGGCGAAGACCTGCACCAAGTGCCACGCCCGCATCGAGGAGGTCCACGTCAAGGTGATCGAGGGCCGCCTCTGGGAGGAGGAGCCCCACAAGATCCCCTCCTGCATCGAGTGCCACTCGCCGCACAAGATCCGGATCAACCAGAACCCGGCCGGGACCGTGTCCACCGCGGCCTGCTTCAAGTGCCACGCGGATCCCACCCTGACGGGGACCATCGACGGCCGGAAGGTGTCCATGTACGTGGACCCCGACCGCTACACCCTGTCCATGCACAAGAAGACGGCGTGCGCGCAGTGCCACACCGACATCACGCCGAACCACGCCGAACGCCCGTGCGCGACCATCGCCACGCCGATCAAGGTGGACTGCAGCGTGTGCCATGCGCAGCAGGTGAACGACCACGCCGCCAGCATCCACGGGCAGCTGGCCGCCAAGGGCGATCCGGATGCGCCGAGCTGTCTCGACTGCCACGATCAGCACTACCCTCAGGACCACCTGCTGCCGAGCTCTCCGACCTTCAAGCGCAACATTCCCCAGCTCTGCGCGCGTTGCCACCGCCAGGGGGAGGCGGCCGCGAGGCGGATCAAGACCGGCGTGCCCAACATCATCCAGAGCTACGCCGAGAGCATCCACGGCAAGGGGCTGGTGGAAGCCGGGCTGGTGGTCTCGGCGGCGTGCACGGACTGCCACACAACGCACCGCATGCTGCCGCCCGACGACCCCGACTCCTCGGTGAACCCCACCCACATCGCCGACACCTGCGGCCGCTGCCACAACGGCATCGAGGAGACTTTCAAGACCAGCATCCACTGGCCGGGCAACGCCGACACCGACCGCAAGCTGCCGACCTGTGAGGACTGCCACACCTCGCACACCATCAGCCGCACCGACACCGAGGGCTTCCGCTTCCGGATGATGAACCAGTGCGGCAACTGTCACCAGTCGGAGGCCGAGACCTTCTTCGACACCTACCACGGCAAGGTGTCGCGGCTGGGCTCGGAGGGCGCCGCCAAGTGCTACGACTGCCACGGCACCCATAACATCCTGCCCCCCGACAACCCCGACTCCACCCTGAGCCGCAAGAACGTGGTGAAGACCTGCGGCCAGTGCCACAGCGGTGCGCACCGCCGCTTCGCCGGCTACCTCACGCACGCCACCCACCACGATCCCAAGAAGTACCCCTACCTCTTCTACGCGTTCTGGTTCATGACGACTCTGCTGGTGGGTACCCTCACCTTCGCGCTGCTGCACACCTTCGCGTGGCTGTGGAGGCTGTGGCGGACGCGCGAGCAGTGGCTGCCGCACAAGGGCGACACCGGCGGTCCACTGTACGAGCGCTTCACCTGGCAGCAGCGCACGATGCACCTGGTGATGCTGCTCAGCTTCTTCACCCTGGCCCTCACCGGCATGACCTTGAAGTTCTCGTACATGAGCTGGGCGCTGGTGCTGTCGCAGATCCTCGGCGGCTTCATGGTGATGGGCATCCTGCACCGTATCGCGGCGGTGACCCTCTCGGGGCTGTTCATCTTCCACCTGGTGCAGGTGTGGCGGGCCAAGCAGGACTCCGGCGAGAGCTGGGTGAGCTACATCTTCGGGCCCAACTCGCTGATGTTCAACCTCACCGACCTCAAGCAGGTGTGGCAGAGCATCAAGTGGTTCCTGGGCAAGGGTGAACGCCCCAACTACGGCCGCTTCACATACTGGGAGAAGTTCGACTACTTCGCGGTCTTCTGGGGCGTGTTCGTCATCGGCTCCACCGGCCTCGTACTGTGGTTCCCCGAGCTGTTCACGCGAGTCCTGCCGGGTTGGTCGGTGAACGTGGCGACTATCATCCACTCGGACGAGGCCCTGCTGGCGGTCGGCTTCATCTTCACCATCCACTTCTTCAACACGCACTTCCGACCCGACAAGTTCCCCATGGACCCGGTGATCTTCACCGGCCGCGTTTCCCTCGAGGAGCTCAAGCACGACAAGCCCGCTGAGTACCAGGCGCTGGTGGACAGCGGCCGGATCGCGGAGCTGGAGGCGGGTGCGGTGAAGCCGGCGCCCAAGCGCTTCCAGCGGCTCACCCGGATCTTCGGCTTCACCGCCCTGGGCATCGGGCTGACGCTGATCTTCCTCATCGTGTACGCGATGCTGTTCGGATACAGGTAGACCATACGACGGGACTGCAAGGTCCTTCACCTTTCGTGCCGGCCTTCGGGCCGGCACCTTTTTTCCAACTGAGGAGTTGACCTTATGGTCACTTTCGCAATTCCACGATTGCGAATTTAATCACAATCGGCTAGAGTGGCTGGCGACCCAGCCGGGTCCGCGGGGGGGGCCGTGAGCGACGAGAAGAACACTTCGGTCGAGAGCGATCGCCAGCACCTTCGTCATCTCGTGGCCGGGACGGCCATTGTCCTGGGTATGCTGGGGCTGATCGTCTTCCTGCTCCTCGGGCTGCTGGACAACGCTGGTTTCTACGCCCAGCTGCCGTGGCTTTCCGGCTACGTACAGTCGTGGGAGAGCTCCTCGCACGCGGCCGTGCCGTGCCGGGAGTGCCACTTCCCGCCAGGCCTCGGCGGCGCGGGGCGTGCCCGTGAGGTGGGCTTCTCCCTGTTGGTGCAAGGGATGACTAGGACGGGCTCGACCAACGCCTTCCACTTCACCGGCTCGTATTCGTGCACGCGATCGGGTTGTCACGCCGACATCCTCACGGATCGCGGCGACGTGGAGTGGCGGAGCATCCACTTCTCCCACCGCGACCACCTGAGCAAGATCAAGCGCGGCCTGCAGCCGGCCTGCTCCACGTGTCACCAGAGCCTGGTCCACGGCTCCGGGGAGCCGGTGCAGACGGAGGCCTGCACGATCTGCCACTTCAAGGGGCTGTCATGGGAGGAGGACATCTCGCGGTGCCGGCTCTGCCACCAGCCCGACAAGCTCCCGACCGCCCGCTACGATCACGCGTCGGCGCTGGCGCGGGGGATGGAGTGCGTCGGCTGTCATGCCGACATCAACCACGGTACCGGCGAGATCAGCCAGGACCGCTGCCTCGCCTGTCACACGCTGGGGACGCGGGCCGAGCATTTCGAGGACCCGAAGCTGGTCCACTCCGTGCACGTGGGCAAGGAGGGCTTTGCCTGCACCTTCTGCCACGAGCCTATCGAGCACCGCGTGTTGCCCCTTGCCGTCAACGCCTCCCAGGACTGCTCCGCCTGCCATCGCCAGCCCCACGTCGACACCCGGGAGCTCTACCTGGGGGTGGCTGCGGGTCAGCCGGAAGCGACGGCACAGCCGGCGCCGATGGCCGAGGTGCACGTGCATTGCAAGGGATGTCACTCCAGCTGGAAGGAGCTCTCCGGAGGCGGCCAGGTGCTGAGCGCGTCAGGCCAGGCGTGTGTCGCGTGTCACGGCGAGGGCTACGACCGTATCCTGAGCCAATGGAAGGCGTTGCTCAAGCGTGACCTCCGCGCCGCCCGCCAGGCGGTGCAGACGGCGGTGGATGCAACCCGGCGCCGGAGTGACGAGGACGCCGCCCGCAAGGCCGCCGACGCGGCCGCGGCCAAGCTCGCCCAGGTGGCGGAAGGGCACGGGGTTCACAACCTCGTGTTTGCCGTCGGGCAGCTCGACGGCGCCGTGGAGCTGGCCAACCAGGCGTTGAAGGCAGCCGGCAACGGCCGCTCCTACCCGCGCCTCGGCGACGCCAAGCGCCTCACCGCCAACGAGTGCGCCCGCTGCCATCTCGACCTGCCCTCCACCGTGCGTTTCGAGAAGCGGAGCTTCCCGCACGCGGCGCACGTGAAGGCGGTGGGCGACTGCTCCAGCTGCCACACCCCGTACTCCGACCACGGCAAGCTGTCGTGGGGCAAGGACGCGTGCGCCACCTGCCACAGCGACCTGCCGATGCCGCACCCGGCCGACTTCCGCCAGAAGATGGGTTCGGTGGTGAAGAAGGTGGGCTTCAAGACCTGCCTGCAGTGCCATGACACGGAGGCGGGGAAGACCTCCTGCACGCCCTGTCACGTCAAGCCGGGGCCGGCGAAGTGGGAGGGGATCACGGTGCCGCACGCGCCGCACGTCGAGGCGGGGGTGGAGTGCACGACCTGCCACACGCCGCTCGCGAAGCACGGCGGCCTCGCCATCACCGGCGCCGGCTGCGCGGACTGCCACGAGGTCGTGATGCCCCACCCGGCGGACTTTGTCGACAACCACCCGGCGGTGGCGAAGAAGGTCGGCCTCGACACCTGCGAGACGTGTCACAAGGGCGGGCTGAAGAACGAGCTCTGCCAGCAGTGCCACGGCTAGCCCGCGCATCTCGCCGGCCTTCTGCTGCGACCGCGGATGCGCCAGCCAGGGCGGCGCTTCTCCCGGCGGCGGCGTCCTCGACGTAGCTCGGAGCCCGCGCATCTCGCCGGCCTTCTGCTGCGACCGCGGATGCACCAGCCAGGGCGGCGCTTCTCCCGGCGGCGGCGTCCTCGACGTAGCTCTGCTACGCCTCCGGCGCCGCCTTGGTCGAATCACCACCCCGACGGGCGCCTCCGCGGTCTCGCGACGAAGCCCGGCGAGACGCGCGGGCTCGAAGTGGTGAGGGTGTGGGTGCGTGAGGAGTGACGAGCAGGCGCTTCCCGTAATCGGGGGCGTCGCGTCCGGCGGGAGTCGTCTCGACTCGGCGCAGAGAGTTCGATTTGGGCGGGTGTGGGTGGGCGGACTTCATCACTTCATCATCTCCTCACTTCGTCACCGGGTGGGTGGGTCGCCGGTTCCGTGTTCTAATACCGGCTCCGGCGGGACGCCGCCGGCGGGAGGATGGATGAGCGACTCCGAGTACCGCTTCTCAGAAATCGAGAGGAAGTGGCAGGCGCGCTGGGCCGAGAACGGGCTCTTTCGGGCGGCGGAGGACGATCCGCGTCCCAAGAGCTATGTCCTGTGCATGTACCCGTACCCCTCCGGCGTCCTGCACATGGGCCACGTTATCAACTACACCATCGGCGACGTGGTGGTGCGGTACAAGCTGCTGCGCGGCTTCAAGGTGCTCTCGCCCATGGGCTGGGACTCCTTCGGCCTGCCCGCCGAGAACGCGGCGATCCGTACCGGGGTCCACCCGCACCGCTTCACCGAGACCAACATCGCCCGCATGCGTGGGCAGATGGCCCGCGCCGGCTGGGGCTACGACTGGGAGCGCGAGGTGGCCACCAGCCATGAGGACTACTACCGCTGGACGCAGTGGTTCTTCCTCAAGCTCTATGAGAAGGGCCTTGCGTTCAAGAAGACTGCGCCGGTGAACTGGTGCCCCTCGTGTCAGACCGTGCTCGCCAACGAGCAGGCCGAGGGCGGCAGCTGCGAGCGCTGCGGTACCGCGGTGGAGCAGCACGACATGTCGCAGTGGTTCTTCGCCATGAGCCGCTACGCGCAGCGCCTGCTGGACAACCACGCGCAGCTGGAGGGGCGCTGGCCGGAATCGGTGCTCAAGCTCCAGAAGGAGTGGATCGGCCGCTCCGAGGGGGCCCGCGTGGTCTTCCGGGTGGCCGAGACCGGGGACGAGGTGCCGGTGTTCACGACGCGCCCGGACACCCTGTGGGGCGTGACCTTCCTGGTGCTGGCGCCGGAGCACCCGCTGGTGGAGAAGCTGGTGCGCGGCAGCGAGCACGAGGCGCGGGTGCTCGAGGCAGTGAAGGGCATGCGTGCAGGGAGCCTGTCGGAGAAGGAGCTGGCCGAGCGCGAGAAGGTCGGCGTCCCCACCGGATTTCACGTGGTCAACCCGGTGAACGGCGAGCGGGTACCGCTGTGGGTGGCAAACTTCGCGCTGATGACCTACGGCACCGGAGCGGTGATGTCGGTGCCCGCGCACGACCAGCGCGACTTCGACTTCGCCCGCAAGTACGGAATCCCCATCCGGGTGGTGATCCAGCCCGACGCCGATGAGCCGCTGGAGCCTGACTCCATGACCGAGGCCTACACCGACCCCGGCACGATGGTGGGCTCCGGGTCCTTCGACGGCCGTCGCAACCTGGAGGCGATGCCGGACATCATCGCCTGGCTCGAAGCCGAGCGCCACGGGACGGGCACCGTCAACTACAAGCTGCGCGACTGGCTGGTCTCCCGCCAGCGCTACTGGGGCGCGCCGATCCCCATCGTCTACTGCGACGCCTGCGGCACCGTGGCGGTGCCCGAGGATCAGCTCCCGGTCAGGCTCCCCACCGACGTGGAGTTCAAGGCCGGCGGCGGCAACGCCCTGGCCACCAGCGCCTCGTTCCTGGCGACGACGTGCCCGCGCTGCGGCGGGCCGGCCGAACGCGAGACCGACACCATGGACACCTTCGTGGACTCGTCGTGGTACTTCCTGCGCTACTGCGACCCCCGCAACGAGGCAAGCGCCCTGGGCGCCGACGGGATCCGCGAGTGGATGCCGGTGGACCAGTACATCGGTGGCATCGAGCACGCCACCATGCACCTGATCTACGCCCGCTTCTTCACCATGGTGCTGCACGACCTCGGCCTCGTCGACTTCGAGGAGCCCTTCGCCCGGCTGTTCTGCCAGGGGATGGTGTGCAAGACCGCGTACTACTGCGAGGTCCACAAGTACATTCCCGAGAGCAAGGTGGTGGGCGGACGCAAGGAGGGTGACGCGATCCTCGACGGGACGTGCGCCGACTGCGGCTCGAAGGTCACTTCGGAGATGACCAAGATCTCCAAGTCCAAGCTCAACATCGTCGATCCCGATGCCATGTTCGAGCGCTTCGGGGCCGACACGGTGCGGCTCTACATGCTCTCCGACACTCCGCCAGAGCGGATGCAGATCTGGTCGGAGGATGGAATCAACGGGGCGTGGCGCATCACCAACCGCCTCTGGCAGCTGGTCACCGCGAGCCTCGAGCGGGTGAGCCCGCCGGAGGCGCCGATCCCCGCCGAGCTGGGCGATGCCGACCGCGAGCTGCGCCGGCGCACCCACCAGGCCATCGGCCGCATCACCGACGCCATCGAGGGCGGCTTCCAGTTCAACACCGCCATCGCCCGCTGCAACGAGGTGCTCAATTTGCTGCGCGGCAGCTTCGACGCCGTCCAACCGGCGGTGCTCCGCGAGACCGTGGAGATCGTCCTCAGGGCGCTCAGCCCCATCATGCCGCACCTGGCCGAGGAGCTCTGGGAGCGCCTGGGCCACGGGGAGAGCATCTTCACCGCCGGCTGGCCGGAGCCGGATCTCGAGGCGGCCGCCGAGGAGCTGCTCGAGATCCCGGTACAGGTGAACGGCAAGGTGCGCGCCCGGCTGCACGTGAGCCCGGGAGTGCCGAAGGAGGAGCTCGAGCGCATGGCCCTGGCCGACGAACGGGTGCAGCAGTACACCGAGGGCAAGGAGATCGCCAAGGTGGTCGTGGTGCCGGGACGGCTGGTGAGCGTGGCGGTGCGCGGGTAGGTGAGGAGGGCGCCGATGCTCGACCCCTCCTGGTTCCCGTTCGACCTCGGTGCCTGCACCATCGATTCGGTCGACGACGCGCTCGTGGAGGTGACCTGGCGCGACGGGCACCACTCCACCTACTCAATCGCCAGCCTGCGCCTGCAGTGTCCCTGCGCGGTGTGCCGGCAGCGCCCGAGCCACGGGAGTCTGCCGATGCACCCGGGGTCCATCAGCCTCCAGGGGTTGCGTCCCGTGGGCCGCTACGCCGTCGCGCTCGAGTTCTCCGATGGTCACCGTACGGGCATCTACAGCTTCGAGTACCTCCGGAGCCTTTGCCCGTGTCCCGAGTGCGGGTAGGTAGCCCGCGCCTCGGGCCCATCGTCTGCTGCGACCGTAGATGCGCCCGCCAGCGCGGCGCTTCTCCCGGCGCCACCGTCCTCGACGTAGCTCTGCTACGCCTGCGGCGGTGGCTTGGTTGAATCACCACGCTGACAGACACCTCTACGGTCTCGCGACGACGATGGACCCGAGGCGCGGGCTCGATTCATGAGAAGGAAGGGGGAGGCAACACCCACGATGTCGCTTCGGTTCTGGACGACGCGAGGCGACAGCTCGGAGTCGACGATTGCCTTGGTCGCCGCTCCGGTCCCGGGCAGCGGCCCGGTTGCTGATGCTCCCGGCACCGGCTCCCGGGCGGCGTTGCCGCCCGTCGGCGCGGCCCGGGGCCGGCAGCGCCAGGAGGAGGCAGACGGCAACGAGGCCGGCCCCCGGGCCCTGAGCGCCGAGTCGCCTCCCTGGTCGTTCGGGGGCACTTTTGCGGGCGCCAAGGGCCGTGATTGCCCCCCATGACGTTTCCCGCTGACGCGCTCCGAGTGAGGAAGCGCTCCGGGGAGAACGTCATGGACGGCACGTCCGCCGGAGGGTAGCTGCTCCGGTCGCGGCCAACGGTCCCGGCCCCGGCCCCCGCTCCCGAACAACGTCGGCACATCGCCGTATCAGCATGAGATGACAGTTGCGGCCACGCTGTGGCAAAGTGTCCTGCGAATGGAGGGATCATGAAGCGATCGATGACAGCAGTGGCGATCATGGGCGTGCTCGCCCTGGTGGCCTGTCAGAAGAAGGCGGCGGACTTCTGGTTCCAGGGCGACTTCCAGGCCGCCCAGACCGAGGCGCCCCAGCGTGGTGGCCTCATCATGGTGGAGTTCTTCACCGATTGGTGAACGTGGTGCAAGCGGCTGGAAGCCGACACGTTCTCCGACCCCCAGGTGCAGCAGGCTCTGAGTGAGATCGTCGCCATGCGCGTCAACCCCGAGAAGGGCGGTGAGGCGCTGGCCAAGCAGTTCAGCATCCGGGGCTTCCCGACCATGGTGTTCGCCGATGCCGCCGGCAAGGAGGTCGACCGCATCGTCGGCTACCTGCCGCCGAAGGAGTTCCTCGCCCAGCTCGCCCGCATCCGCTCGGGCCAGACCGCAGCCGCGGCGATCGCTAGGCTGGACGCCGACCCGGGTGACGGCGAGGCGCTGCGACCGGCCGTGCGGGCGTTCCTCGACCGTGGCGACCCGGCGGCAGCGCTGCTCCGCATCAAGACCTTCCGGGAGGTGAATCCCGGAGCGCCGGCCGCCGACTACGCCGACCTCGAGTTCGAGGGGCAATGGTCGCTGCAGACCTCCCTCTTCCGGAAGGCGGCCAAGGCGCTGCTGAAGAAGGACGGCGGCGAGCCCCCGGTGGTTCCGGCCGCCGCCCAGGCGCCGGCCCTGGCCGCACTCCTCGCCGACCCGGCCACCGCCAAGCTCTCGCCGCAGGAGCTGGGGGTGAAGCTGCACGAGGCACGGTACAGCGACTCCGGGACCCTGCTGGCGGAGGTTCCGGTGGACCAGGCGAACGCCGAGCAGCTCTTCCAGCTGGCCGACTCGGCGTTCTCGACCGGCCACTACGACCGCGCCGCCGATCTCTACACGCAGTGGTACCAGAAGGAGGGCGCCGACGCCTCCTCGGGTGCTCTGAACCAGGCCGCGTGGAACCTCTACCTGGCACGCAAGGCGCTCGACCAGGCGGTGGCGATGGCGCGGGCCGCATACCAGCAGGACGGCTCCCCAGGCGTGGCGGATACGCTGGCGCGCGCCCTCTACGCCAGCGGGCAGGTGGACGAGGCCGTCACGGTGGAGAGCAAGGCGGCCAGCGGCGTCGAGGGCTCCGAGGCGGAGGGGTACCAGAAGATCGTTGCCGAGATGAAGGCCGGCAAGACGCTCGACGACCAGCCCTCCTTCGAGTCCTGGCCCAAGGTGCCGAAGGCCTGACGACTCGCTGCCGCGCCCGAATGCTAAGATCTCCCCGGCGTCCGTCAAACGCCGGGGAGTACTGCTTGATGACCGGTCGTTGCCCTCACCTGCTCGCCGTAATGATTGTGACTCTCGCCGCTTCGACGGCGCTCGCTCAGGAAGGAGCGGCGGACCGACCGATCGTCGGGAAGCCCGTCACGCCCACCAAGGTCGAGGTCGATCTGCGGACGCTGCCCAAACTGAAGCTGCCCGCCACCGGTGTGGTGGTGCGCGAGGTGCCGCGCCGGGCCCTGCCCAAGAACATCCCCGCGGTGAATCCGGGTCCCCACCCCGATCCGCTTGTCCAGCTCGGCACCGGCGCGGCGCGAGCGGCTGCCGCCGTTCCGGCGCCGTCGCTGAGCTTCGAGGGAGTCTCGTTCACGGGCGCCTACCCGCCCGATCCGGTAGGCGACGTGGGCCCTGACCACTACATCCAGATGGTCAACACCGTGTTCACGATCTACGACAAGAGCGGAACATTGCTGGCCGGGCCCTCCGACATCAGCACGTTGTGGACGCCGGCCGGAGGAATCTGCTCCACCCACAACGACGGCGATCCCATCGTGCTCTACGACCCGCTCGCCGACCGCTGGATCCTCAGCCAGTTCGCTGAGCATCCGGGCGAGCACGAGTGCATCGCCGTCTCTCAGACCGGCGACCCGGTGAACGGAGGTTTCTACCTCTACGACTTCACCGTCCCGGTCTTCCCCGACTACCCCAAGCTCGGGGTGTGGACGGACGCCTACTACATGGGCTCGAACCTCAAAACCGACGCCGGTCTCTACGCCTTCGACCGCGCCGCCATGCTGCAGGGGCAGCCTGCCGGCTTCGTGAGCTTCACGGTTCCGGCGTTGGGCTATCACAGCATGGTGATTCCCGCCGACCTGGACGGGCCGGCGGCGCCGCCTGCAGGGGCGCCCGGGCTGTTCTATCGCTTCGTAGACGGCGCCACCGGCGGCGGCAGCGACCGCCTGCAGCTGTGGGAGCTCCACGCCGACTTCGTCGTCCCGGGCGACTCCACTCTCAGCGGGCCCCAGGAGATCCCCACCGCGGCGTTCGCGCTGCTGTGCACCGCCGGCGGGCTGACCTTCAACTGCATCGCCCAGAAGGGTACGCTACAGAAGGTCGACTCCATCACCGAGTGGCCCATGTTCCGGCTGCAGTACCGCAACTTCGGGTCCTACGAGACCCTGGTGGGCAACCACTCCGTGGACGTCGGGGCTAACCAGTCCGGGGTGCGCTGGTTCGAGCTGCAACGCTCTCAGGGCAGTACGTGGTCGCTTCGTCAAGAAGGCACCTGGACCTCTGGTCTGAACAGCCGCTGGATGGCGAGCGCGGCCATGGACCGGGCGGGGGACATCGCGCTGGCCTACAGCCTCTCCGGCGTGACGACCTACCCCTCGCTGGGCTTCACAGCCCGGCTCTACGGCGACACGGCGGGTGAGATGACCCTCGGCGAGGGCAGCCTGGTGGCGGGCGGTGGCTCGCAGACCGCCGCCAACCGGTGGGGCGACTACTCGTCGCTGTCGGTGGACCCCAGCGACGGCTGCACCTTCTGGTACACCGGGGAGTACTTCGCGACCTCGTCGCTGTACAACTGGAACACACGCATCGGAGCTTTCACCCTACCGGAGTGCACCGCCTTCATCTTCCGCGACGACTTCGAGTACGACAATCTCGGGGCGTGGTCGGCGATGGCGCCGTAGCCCACCGCGCCCCGCGCCTGACCTCGTCACTCCGACATGAGTGGGCGGCCGAAAGCGGCCGGGGCCGCGACCGCAACCGGGGCCGGGGCCGCCAACCGGGGCCGGGGCCGCCAACCCGGGACCGACGGCCGGGACCGCGACCCCAGGAGAGGGCACCCTTCACTCCCTACCCGGGTGGGTGGGTCGGCGGCCCTACCAGACGTAGTCCTTGGCGATGCTGCGTGCCTCGCGGCTGCCGAGGATGTGCACCACGCGCAGCCGGCGCAGGCTGGTGGGCGAGAGGCTGCCGATGGGGACGTGGACGATGCGCTTGCCCTGGCGGGCGGCGTAGTCCTGCAGCCGGGAGGGAGGCGCCTCGGCGCCGACGTGGACCACCAACTTCTCACGGCTGTAGTCCACGCCCGCCATGAGGAGCACCTCGGGTTTGGAGCGGGCCTCGCCGTAGTCGGGGTCCCGCCACACGTCGAACAGGCGTCCGGGGGGATAGGTCATGAGGAAGCCGCCGTAGGTGGCGCGCATGATGCCGGGCCCGACGATCTGTCGGGTGGGGTCGGTGGCGTAGAGGGCCATGTCCGACTCCTGGTCGTGCTCGCCCAGCCAGGTCATCACGTAGGGGTAGCCGTCGCCGGCGGCGTCCGGGTCGAAGATCACCACCACCGAGCCGGCGTCACCCGGGGCGCGCCCCAGCTCGCGGACCCACACGCCGCCCTCGTGAAGATGCCGGAGAGTCTCGCGCACGTCGATGCCGTCGAGCGTCGAGGTGGTGAACGGCACCGAGCGGGCACGCTCGGCGGAGAGGATCGAGACCGCCTTCTTCTGGAGGAAGCGGCCGTAGTCCTCCACCACGATGTCCTCGGGAGGATAGGAGCAGAGCCCGTCGCCGGTGAAGGCGTCGAGCCACTCGGCGGGGTCGTCGGGGGCCGGACGCCGGCGCACCGGCACCGCAACCGGCCGCTGCTTGACGCGGAAGAAGCGGCGGCGGAAGCGCACCGTGCGGGCGCCCAGGTGCAGCAGGTCGCGGTCCACCCGGGCGGTGGCCAGCTCGGCGGTGGGCTCCTGCCACGGGTACGCCCGCGCGGCCTCGAACAGCTCCCATGCGAGGTTGTCGTCGGCGACCCCGCGGGCCGCCACGACCTGCTCGTAGAGCCCGGGGACGAGCAGGCCCTCGATGCGGGCGTAGCGGCGGGCGAAGTCGAAGAAGAGACGGCGCTGCCAGGCGGTGGGGGTCTCGCGGGTCTGCTCGTGCCAGGAGGCGGCGGCGACCCGCCAGACCGCGGCGACGAGTGCGGCCCGATCGGGGGCGAGCCTGCCGCCGGCCACCCGGCGGCAGGCATGGTGCGCGGCGTAGGCGAGCACCGCCCGGCTCCGTTCGGCGGAGTCTTCGGGGGGGGCTCCGGCGACCAGGCGCAGGCCATCGCGCACCAGCTCCACCCGCCGGGAGACGGCGGGCTCCAGGGAGGCGGGCGGGGGCTCGGCGCCGTCACGCACGACCTCCCACACCGCGTGCGCTAGCGGGGGGTCGGGGAGCACCGCCGCCAGGCTGTCGGGATGGAGGTGGCGGACCTCCACCGAGGTGCGCGTCTGGCGGGCCAGGGGAACGGCCGCAGGGTGGGGGAGGAGCTCGCGCAGGGAGCGCACATGGGCCGCGCCCACCAGGGCCACTAAGCCTGCTCCGTGTTCGGCGCGGGCGCGCTGGAGGTGGTAGGTCATGCCGCGCTCACGTAGGGCGTCGGCGTCGCCGCGTGGGGCGCGCGAGAGGAGCTCTTCCACCATTTCGAGGTAGCGAACGGGCCCCAGGGCCCAGAGGGCGTAGGGATCGGGCAGCGGGTCGCGGTGGTGCTCCCGGTAGGGGACGTCGGGGTCCACCAGGAGCGCAGGCCGCTCGTGCTCAGCGGCCCACCGCAACGCCTCCACGAGTGGGTCGCCGGGCGCCGCCACCCATACCAGCGCCTCCTCGTCGCCCTCCTCCTCGGACACCACGACCGTGACCCTGGGAAGCCGCCGGGCGGCCACGGCAGCGGCGTCGGCCAGGGTGGTCGGCAGCTCCACCGCCACGGCCGCCGGGTCGGCGGCGTCGAGGGCGGCGCGCACCACCGGCGCCAGGTCCACGCGCTCGTGCAGCACCGGCAGGAGGCGGAGCCCGGGAATCGCCTCCGGCGCCAGGGCGTCGAGGTCGAGGGGATCCGGGTCGGGCATCGCCGACCTCAGCGGAGAGAGAACAGCTCGGCCTCCTCGGGCCCCAGGACGAGGCGCAGGGCGGCGTTGACCGCCGCCTCGGGCGAGGGGGCCTCCTGGCGGTAGAGCAGCTTCATGGCGTAGCGGGCCGCGTTCATGCCGTCGCGCACCGTGTAGCGGAGATCGAGCTGGTGGGCGGCGCGCAGGAAGGAGACCACGTAGTCGAGGACCTCGGGATCGGCGTGGGGAATCTGGTCGGCGAGGATCTGACGCTCCTCGTCCTCGTCGGGGAAGTCGATGACGATCTGGGGCATGAGCCGGGAGTGGATGTACTCCGGGATCTCGTAGGTCGAGGCGTCCTCGTTCATGGTGGAGGCGAAGCGAAACTCCGGGTGGGCGTTGAGAGTGATCCCGGCAACCACGCTCTCCGCCGAGCGCCGGTGGTCGAGGAGCGGCGCCAGGCTGGCCCACGACTTCTCGCTCATGCGGTTGCCCTCGTCGAGGATGCAGGCGCCGCCGGTGAGCATGGCGGTGGTGAGCGGCGACGCCATGTAGCGCACCCCCCCGCCAGGGTCCAGCACCGGTGTGACAAGGAGGTCCTCGGGCCGGGTATCCATGGTCGCCTGGACGATGTAGACGTCGAGGCCGAGCTCACGGGCGGCGGCGCAGGCGAGGGTGGTCTTGCCCACCCCCGGCCGGCCCAGGAGACGGGGGTTGAGCGGGAGGTCGGTCGAGTTGATCCGGGACCACGCGGCGAGGAGCTGGAGCAGGACCTCGCGCTGGCCGACCCAGGTGGGTACGTCGCGCACCGGTGTCGACAGGTGCAGGGTCACGCCATCGACGATCGTTTCCGCTGGGCTCACGGGCACCTCCGCAGTCACGGTAGCGTGCTCCGCCGCTGCTGTGAAGGCCGGACGCGGTCGGGTCGCCGGCCAGTCCGGTGGCGGCGGCCCCGCGCGGCGCGCTCCGCTGGATGTCCGCGCCGGTAGGGTTCACAGGACCGCGGCGGCGGGCCACAATGGGCGGCTCGAGGGAGGGTCGATGGCGGGTTTCAGCACGCGGGACCGGGGGCTGGCGCTGCTCGCCGGGCTGGCGGTGGTGGTGATTTGGGGCGTCTCGTTCACCGCCACCCGGGTGGCGGTGCGCGAGATCCCGCCCCTCACCCTGGCGCTCCTGCGCTTCGCCATGGCGGTGCTCGTGATGTGGCCGCTCCTGCGCCGCCGCCTCGTCGGCCTCGAGCTCTCCCGTAGCGACCGGTGGGGGGTGCTGTGGGTGGGGCTCACCGGGGTGACGCTGGCTTTCCTCTTCGAGAACCTCGGGCTCAAGTACACCACCGCATCGCGCGGGGCGCTGATCGTCGCGGCCACGCCGCTCGCCACCGCGGCGGCGGAGGCGGTGGCCACCCGGCGCCTGCCGCGGCTGGCGACGTCCCTGGGGCTCGGGCTCGGCTTCGCCGGTGTGGTGGTGGTTGTGGGGACCGGGTCCGGCGGCGCCGCGACCCTGCTCGGCGACCTCTTCATGGTGTGTACCGTCTTCACCTGGGCCGCATACGCCTTCCTCACCTTCCGCCTCACCGCGCGGCTGCCCAGCGTGGTGCTCACCTTTCTCGCGCTCGCCGCGGGAACCCTCGCCCTGGTGCCGCTGTCCGCGGTGGAGCTGGCGATCACAGGCATGGGTCGTCCGGGCGCGGCGGCCCTGGTGGCGCTGCTCTACCTCGGCATCTTCTGCTCCGCCATCGCCTACGTGTGGTGGAACCGGGCCATCCAGGTGCTGGGCGCCACCGCCACCAACTCGCTGATCTACGGGATTCCGGTGGTGGGCGTCGTCACCGGGGTGATGGTGCTGGGCGAGCCCCTGGGGGTCGGTGTCGTCACCGGCGGCGCCCTGGTGGTTGCCGGGGTGGCGTTGACGAGCCTGCGCGAGGGCACTGCCGGCGCGATCATGCGGCGGCTGCGGCGGCCGTTGCGGCCGCTGCCGTGAGCCCTGCTCGGCGATCCGTCACGACCTTTGGGTGACGGCCTGGTGGGAGTTGACACCCGTTGCGCCGGTCGGCACGATGGACGCACGGTGGACGAAGCTGTGGCCAACCAGCGCGAGGGGGCGGCGGGCGAGCCCAAGGTGGTCGTCGGTCTCAACGCGGTCATCGTGGCGGTGACCGACGAGGAGCCGCGCGTCCTCACGGTTGCTTTCGCCCCCGACGTGCCCATCGAGGGGGGCGCCGGGGCGCGGAGCCCCGAAAGCGGAGGCCAGGAGGCGCTGCCCACCGGGCCGCTGGACCCCATGGCCGACCGTACGTTGGAGCTGGCCGTACGCCGCTGGGTACGGGCTCAGACCGGCATCGAGCTGGGCTACGTGGAGCAGCTGTACACGTTCGGAGACCGCTTCCGCGACCCGCGCGAGCGCCAGGGCGGGCCCCGCGTCGTGTCGCTGTCGTACCTCGCCCTGGTGCACGAGATGCCGCCGTCGGACCCGGGCTTCGCGCAGTGGCGGGGTGGCTACGAGTTCTTCCCCTGGGAGGACTGGCGAGAGGGGCGACCGGGGGTCATCGACCGGCACATCGCGCCAGCGCTGAACCGCTGGGTCGAGGCCGCGGGCGAGCCCGGCGAGCGGGCGGCTCGTCGCGAGCGGGCGGGAATCGTCTTCGGGCTCGACGGCGCACCCTGGGACGGTGAACGGGTGCTCGAGCGCTACGAGCTGCTCTACCAGGTCGGTCTTCTGCCCGAGGCGGTGCGCGACCGCGAGGCCGTACACGGCGCAGATCCGACGGGGGTAAGGGGGGCTGTGCCGGGACGAGCCATGGCCTTCGATCATCGTCGCATCATGGCCACGGCAGTGGGCCGGATCCGCGGCAAGATCCGCTACCGGCCGGTGGTCTTCGAGCTGGTGCCCGCCAGCTTCACCTTGCTGCAGCTTCAACGGGCGGTGGAGGCGTTGGCGGGGGTGCGGCTGCACAAGCAGAACTTCCGTCGTCTGGTGGAGCAGGGTGGGCTGGTCGAGGGTACCGGACGGGTGGAGCCCCGTACCGGCGGCCGTCCTGCCGAGCTCTTCCGTTTTCGCCGCGAGGTGCTGCGCGAGCGCCCCGCGCCGGGCGTTGGGATACCGGGGGTCCGGCGCGGCGGCGGGGCGGGGTAGGGTCCCGGAGATCCAAGGACCCGAGGATCGCTCGCCGTCTCCTGCCGACGGCGATCCGCGGTGGCGCTCGATCCCCGGAGAGCTGGTGTCCGTGCAGCGGGCGTCAGGTGGTAGCATCGATCGGATCATCGGAGGTGCGCATGGCTATTCGCGTCGTTCGACTGGGGAGTCGGCGAGCTCCCGGTGAGGGGCTGCGGATCGGAACGGTACGGCGGCCGCCCCGGGGTGTGCCCAAGGACGAGTTCGCCAGCCGGGACTTCTACGACGTGTGGCTGCCCGAGGTCGCACCCAGCGAAGAGCTCGTCAAGCAGGCCCGCGCGACGGAGACCGAGGCGGAGTGGAAGGCATTCGTACGTCGTTACCGCAGCGAGATGAAGCGACCCGAGGCGCGTCACCTGCTCGACCTCCTTGCCGCCATGTCCCACCACACCAACTTCTCGGTGGGGTGCTACTGCGAGAACGAGGAGCGCTGCCACCGCTCGGTGCTCGCCGAGCTGCTGGTCGAGCACGGCGCCGACCTCGCTTGAGGAGTGCGCGACAGAGCACGGCTGCTGGCCCCGCTTCCCGGTGACAGCCCTTTACCTGGTCACGGCGATCTGTCCCGGTCCCCGTCGCGGCCCCGGACCGGGCCGCGGCCATCGGTCCCCAGCCCGGTTCCCGGTGCTCCCGGCACCGTCTCCCGGGCGGCTGCGCCGCCCGTCGGCGCGGTGCCGGGGGCGGCAGCGACACGAGCTGCCAGGCGGCAACGAGGCCGCCCCCGGGCCCCAGCGCCGAGTCGCCTGCCTCGTCGTTTGGGGACGCTGCTGCGAGCGGAGTACTCGTGGGGTGCCCACCCTGCCTCCCACCCAGACCCGCGGCCCCCTCCCGCCGCTCCCCCCACCCACCCCGCGGGGTGCCACGCATGGCATTTCCCGCAGGCGCGCTCCGAGAGAAGAGGCGCTCCCGGGAAGATGCCATGGATGGCACGTCGCGCCAGAGGAGGCCTACTCCGTGGCGGTGGCGGTAGCCGCCGCGGTCCCGGTTCTGAGTCCGTCGGCCGGGCAGAGAGAGCGTTTCCCTTTTCCCTTCTCCCGTTCGTCCTTGACATCTGAAATACTCAGACATAGCATAACCACCTGACCGGCCACGGCCGGTCTCTTCTTCGGAGTCTATTATGCTCATTCTGAGTATTTTGTGGAGGGCGCAATGGCGACGATGACCGAGGTCCCAGCGGGCCATGCGGCACGGGTGTACGAGAAGGTGAGGCGGCTGATTCCCGAGGTGGAGTGGGAGCTCGAGGCGCCGCTCATCGACGAGATCCACGAGCTCAAGCGTGCGCGCAACGCCGTGATCCTGGCGCACAACTACCAGACCCCCGAGATCTTCCATGGCGTCGCGGATGTCACCGGGGACTCGCTGGCTCTGGCGCAGCGGGCCGCGGGCAGCGAGGCCGAGGTCATCGTCATGTGCGGGGTCCACTTCATGGCTGAGACGGCCAAGGTTCTCAACCCGGAGCGGACGGTGCTGATACCCGACCCCGCCGCCGGGTGCTCGCTGGCCGAGTCCATCACCCCTGAGGATGTTCGCGCCCTGCGCATCCGTCACCCCGGGGTGCCGGTGGTGACCTACGTGAACACCTCGGCGGCGGTGAAGGCGGAGAGCGACATCTGCTGCACCTCGGCCAACGCGGTGGAGGTGGTGGAGTCCTTGGGAAGCGAGCGAGTTCTCTGCCTGCCGGACCGCTTCCTTGCCGCCTGGGTGGCGGCCAACACAGCTGTCGAGGTCATTCCCTGGGACGGGCGCTGCGAGGTCCACGAGCAGTTCACGGCCGCCCAGGTGGAGGACTATCGGCGGCAGTTCCCGGGGGTCGTGGTGATCGCGCACCCCGAGTGCCCGGCCGAGGTGCTGGAGGCCGCCGACATGGTGGGCTCCACGTCGGGGATGATCCGCTTCATCGAGGAGCAGCGCCCGCGCCGGGTGGCGATGATCACCGAGTGCTCCATGAGCGACAACGTCGCCGCCGAGTTCCCCGAGGTGGAGCTCGTGCGACCGTGCACGATCTGCCGTCACATGAAGGCGATCACGTTGGCGAAGATCCGCGACTCCCTGCGCACGATGGCGTACCCCGTGATCGTCGACCCGGAGGTGGCGTCCGGCGCTCGTCGAGCGGTGGAGCGCATGCTGGCGGTGGGCCGAGGAGCCAGGGGATGAGTGGGCGTCCCGACCTCGAGGTGCGGCGCAGCGACGTGGTCGTGGTGGGCGCCGGCGTCGCCGGCCTGACGGCGGCACTGCACGCCGGCGACCGGCGGGTGACGGTGCTCGCCAAGGGGCCGGAGGCGGGGGGCAGCGCGAGCGTGCTCGCCCAGGGCGGCGTGGCCGCAGCGGTGGGGCCGGACGACGCCCCCGCGCTGCACGCTGCCGACACGCTCGCCGCCGCCTGCGGCCTGGCCGATCCAGGGGTGGTGCGGCTGGTCACGGGGGAGGGCCCGCGGCGGGTGGCTGAGCTGCTCGCGCTGGGCGCCGCTTTCGACCGTGGGCCCGGGGGCGAGCTCAGTCTCAGGCGGGAGGCGGCCCACTCGCGCTGTCGGGTGGTTCATGCCGCCGGAGACGCCACCGGCGCCGAGCTGGTCCGTGTGCTCGCGCGAGTTGTGGCGGAAAAGAGGGGAGTGCGCCTGGAGGAGGGCTGCCTGGCCCTGGAGCTCGTGGACGACGGTTCGCGGGTGGTGGGAGTGCTGGCAGTGGAGGCCGATGGTCGCCCGACGCTCCACCTCGGCCAGGCGGTCGTGCTGGCGAGCGGCGGAATCGGGCATCTCTACGCCCACACCACCAACCCGACCGAGGCTACCGGCGACGGGATCGCCATGGCGGCGCGGGCCGGCGCGGTGCTCGCCGATCTCGAGATGGTGCAGTTTCATCCCACCGCGCTGGCGGTGGGTGCGGACCCCAGACCCCTGCTCACCGAGGCCCTGCGCGGTGAGGGCGCGTTGCTGGTGGACGAGGAGGGCAGCCGGTTCCTCGCGTCAGCGCACGCCGCCGCGGAGCTGGCGCCCCGTGACGTGGTGGCGCGTGCCATCTGGCGTCACTCCCGGGCGGGGCACGACGTCTTCCTGGATGCCACGTCGCTGGCCGGACGGCTGGCAGGCAGGTTCCCCACCGTGGCGCGGCTGTGCGCCGAGCACGGCCTCGACCCGGCGCGCGCGCCGGTGCCGGTGACGCCGGTCGCGCATTACCACATGGGCGGCGTGATGGTGGACCGTCACGGCCGCACGTCCCGGGATGGGCTGTGGGCGTGCGGCGAGGTGGCGGCCACCGGTCTGCACGGCGCCAACCGGTTGGCCTCGAACTCGCTGCTGGAGGCTCTGGCGTTCGGAGCGCGGGTCGGTGAGGACCTCGCAGGGGCGATGCTGCCGGTGCCCGATGCCGGGCGCGCAGTGCGCGCCGCGGCCCTGCGTCTCGCCGGCGACCCCTGGTCCCGCGACGAGGGCTCCCGCCGCGTGGTCGAGGAGCTGCGCCGACTGTGCTGGGACCGCCTAGGTGTCGAGCGCAGCGGTCCGGGGTTGAGCGGACTCCTCAGCGAGCTGGACCGCCTCGTCCTCCGCCTTCCCCCGGGCGTCGCGGAGGCGGGGAACATGCTGCTGGTGGCGCGCCTCGCGGCCATGGCCGCCCTGGCCCGCGAGGAGAGCCGCGGCGCCCACTTCCGTACCGACTTCCCGGCCGTGGACCCGCGCTGGAAGCAGCGTCTCACAGTGCAGGGTGGACGCCTGGAACGGCCGGCCGGGGCGCCGTTGCGAGTGGCGGCCATCGTCTGATCCCCAGACGCGCCGCTTCGGAATCACCGCAAGGAGGTGAGCGTGGACTCGTTCAAGCCTGCACCCATGCAGCCGTTGCTCTACGAAGACATCGTGCGAAGCGCCCTGCTCGAGGACCTCGGCCGGGCCGGCGACCTCACTACCGACGCCGTCGTGGGGCTCACGGCCGGTGCCACCGGGCGGATCGTCGCCCGCGCGCCCGGTCGGGTCGCCGGCCTGGCGGTGGCCGCGTCGGCGTTCAGGGTGCTCGATCCCTCGGTGGAGGCCATCGCCACGACGGTCGACGGTGCGGAGGTCGCGCCGGGCGAGGTGCTGCTGGAGGTGCGGGGCGCGGCGCGGGCGATTCTCACCGGCGAGCGCACCGCGCTCAATTTCTTGGCGCGCCTCGGAGGCGTCGCCACCCTTACGGACGCCTACGTGCGGGCGGTGGCAGGGACCCGTGCCCGGGTCGTCTGCACCCGGAAGACCACGCCGGGGCTTCGCGCGCTCGAGAAGTATGCGGTGCGCTGCGGCGGTGGCTTCAACCACCGGTTCGGTCTCGACGACGCCGTCCTCGTCAAGGACAACCACATCGTCGTGGCCGGCGGCCTCGGCGCCGCTGTGGAGCGGGTGCGCGCCGTCCTCGGTCACACGGTCGTGGTCGAGGTGGAGGTGGACACCCTCGCCCAGCTCGACGAGGCGCTGGATTGTCCGGTGGACGCCGTGCTCCTGGACAACATGGACCCGGCTACCCTGCGGCGGGCAGTGGCACTGGTCGATCACCGCATCATCACCGAGGCCTCCGGCGGCATCACCCTTGACTCCGCCCAGGAGGTGGCCGCCAGCGGTGTGGACCTCCTGTCGGTGGGCGCCCTCACCCACAGCGCTCCCGCCCTCGACCTCTCCCTCGAGGTGCGGCTCGCGTGAGGCCCTGGGAGCGGGCTTCCTTGGCGTCGCGGGGCGGGGCTGGGAGAATGCCTGCAGGCCCGACCCGGTTGGGTCAGGCGGGAGGGTGAGCATGTCGCTTTTTGAGCTTCTCGGTTTCGGCGAGGCCAAGGCCCCACGGAAAGAGGACTCCCAGGTGTCGGCGCCGGTGCGGGAGATCATGTCCAAGCTCGAGGGGCTGCCGCCCGAGCGTGCGCGCTTCGTCGCGGCCTTCGCCTTCGTGCTGGCCCGGGTCGCCAACGCCGACCTGGACATCAGCCAGGCGGAGCGTCACGCCATCGCCAGAATCGTCTCCGACTTCGGCGAGATGGACGAGGCCCAGGCCGAGCTCGTGGCGGAGATCGCGGCGCGCCAGAACGAGCTTCGAGGTGGCACCGAGGACTACCTGGTGACCCGCGAGCTGCGGCGCACCGCCAGCCCGGAGGAGAAGCGTCGCCTCCTGCACTGCCTCTTCGCGGTGTCGGCGGCCGACGACTCCATCTCGCTCCGCGAGGAGGAGGAGGCGCGGCGAGTCGCCGACGAGCTGGGCCTGGAGCACAGTGACTACATCGCTGCACGGAGCGAGTTCCGCGACAAGCGTGCGGTGCTGCGCTCGTGAGCGCTCTCGAGCGGTCCCGCCGGGTCGCCGGCGGCTTGGCCGTACTGGTGCTCGCGGTGGGCTGTGCCGGGCCTCAGTCGGCCGAGCCCCTACGGGACGACCCTGCGCCCGCAGCCACGGGGCCGGTGACGGTCCAGCCGCAGGGCCCGGGTGCAACTGTCTACTCGGCCGGCCCCCAGGATCGCGCCGACTCGGCGCTGGCCCAGACCATCCGCAGCCGGATCGGGGGCATCGAGGTTTCGGCCTGTCTGGAGCGGGCGGCTGAGCAGTACGTGAAGATGCCGGCAGCCGAGGCCAAGCGGCTGCCCCTGGCCGCCACCGAGTTCCTCGTGCACTGGGCGGGGTGTGCCGACGCTACCGCAGCGGTGGTGGTCATCGAGACCGACGAGACCTCCGACGAGCCCGTCATTCAGCAGGTCGAGAAGGTTCTGCCGGGCTCCGGCTACACCCATGTCGGGGCGGCGTCCGCGGAGGACGGCGCCGACTACGCTCGAAGGTGGATACTCCTCCTCGCTCAGCGCTCCTTCGAGCTCAAACCGGTGCCCAGGGAGGTGCCGACCGGCGGTGACGCTCACCTCCAGTTCAAGCTGGACGGGGCGCTGCGCGATCCCCGCGTGATCTGCACCATGCCGGGGGGCGGCACCCAGCGGACCTCGGCGGGCTCGTCCGCAGCGTGGGGTGTGGCCGCGGTCCCGGTGAGCTCGCGGTCGGGTCGGCAGTGGGCGGAGCTGGTCGCCACCGGGCGCCGCGGACCGGAGGTTGTGGCGCTGTTTCCGCTGTGGGTGGGGCGGCCGGCGCCCGCCTTCTGGCGGGGCGACCTCCTGCCCGATGACTCGGGCATCACGACCCCGGGTCAGGCCGAGAGCTTCATTGCCCAGCTGGTAAACGACGAACGCCGCCGCTTCGGGCTGACGCAGCTGCCCATCGACGCCACCCTGGCCGAGGCCGCTCGGGAGCACAGCCGGGACATGGCCGAGAACCACTACTTCGGGCACGTGTCACCCACGCGGGGCGGGCTCGACAAGCGGCTTCACGCCGCCGGCTATGCGGCGCGCGACGCCGCCGAGAACGTTGCCGAGGCGGGCTCGCTGGTGGATCTCCACCAGTCGCTCATGCGCAGCCCGGGCCACCGTGCCAACATCCTCGCCAGTGACGTCACCCAGATGGGCATCGGTGCCGTGCGGGGGACCGGGCCGGACGGCGAGCCCACCTGGGTGGTGACCGAGGAGTTCGCGCAGCCGTTGAAGAAGGACTCCGCCAGCGCCTTGAAGAAGGCGATTCAGGAGAGGATCGGCGAGTCGCGGCGCCGGCGCGGGGTGGGGGCGGTGCGCTGGGAGGCCCCCCTCGACCGGGCGGCGGCCGCGGCCGCCGAGAAGGTGGCCGCGGACGGCTACCGGCGTGGCGTGGCGGTGGACGCGGTCAAGCAGGAGCTCGAGAGCCGCGGCGTGCGCTTCAAGAGCCTGGCGGTGGCCACCGGTCAGGCGTTCGTGCCGGGAGACATCTCGCTTCCGAAAGGGACCGCCGACCCCGACGTCGAGGCCGCCGGCGTCGGCGTCGCGGACGGCGGCGATCCAGGCACCCCCGCCACCTACGTGGTGGTGCTGGCGCGAGGAGGGGGCTGAGGGGCGGGGGCCGTCGCCCGGGACCGCGGCCGTGACCGTGACCGTGACCGGGACTGGGGGCGTGCGGCAGGGCCTCAAACAACCTGTCATCCTGAGCAAGCGGAGGCCCGGAGGGCCGGAGCGCGTCGAAGGATCTCCCCGGAGAAGGCTGGGTGTGGCAGGGTAGGTTTGCCTACAGGTTGGCGCCGGCTCCGTTCAGGAGATCCTTCGACTCCGGTCCCGCCTGGGGGCGGGACCTCCGCTCAGGATGACAGGTTGGGTCGGAGGGCGTGCCGTTCTTGGCGTCTTTCCTGAACTGCGGTCTTCCTTGCGGCGCGTTGGGGAAACGTCGGGGTGGTGAACCCGCGGGGGCGGCCGGGGGAGTGGTGGGAGGGGGCCGCGGGTCTTGGTGGTCTGGGGGTGGGGCAACCTTGGTCCTTGGCGCTCAAAGAAGCGGCCGCAAACGACGAGCCCGGCCGTCAGGCCGGGCTCGCGGGTCTTGGGCGGTGTGGCCGCCGGTCAGCTCACGGTCTCGGGCTCGTGCTCGAGCCCGAGCTCGCGAAGAGCGGGAAGTCGCGCGGTGCGAAGGCGTCGTAGACCGGCGCCATGCTGAAGAAGTTGGCGTCGAAGACCGGGGCGCCGTACTCGTCGGCGAGAATGGTGCCCGACTCTCCGAGCGGGAACATGCTGCGGATCTTCATGGGTCCGTCGGGGCCCATCTCGACCTCGTGAGCGTAGGTCGAACGGCTCGCGAACGGGGTGGTGTGGACCTCGCCGAGGATGTCGTGGCGGTAGCGGATGTAGCCGCGGGCCACGTTCCACGGCTGGGGCCCGAGAGTGGCCAGGACGTTGTCGAGGGCCCGTACGATGATGCCGTTCAGAGTCGTGGGCAGCCCCGAGCCCGACGCGTCCTGGAACCAGTCGTACTGGTTGACGATGCTGGCGGACTCACCGGCCATGGCGTGCAGGAGGACGTTGAAGAGGATGCCCTTGGGCTGGGCGTTGTAGCTGGTCCCGGCGGTGGTGAGCTCGTCGTCGAAGGTGAGGCGCATGACCTCGCGGAGCCAGGCGTCCTGGAGCACCCATGCGTCGGAGCGGAAGAGCCCGGAGACCCACGCGGAGGACCCGCCCGCGACGAAATGACCGTCCCATCCGTCGAGGAGTGCGAGCGCCGCCGTGCGGTCCGCCGTGGGGTTGGCCTCCACCGCCGCTGTGAATGCGCTCTCCACGAACTCCCAGGGGTTGCCGCCGCCGCCGAAGGAGTCGGTGGTGGCTATGTTGAGCGCGAGGTCGTTGACCTGTTGGTAGGTGAGGTCGTTGTGGCTGTCCAGGTACTCCTTGACCACGTGCGCCCGATGGGCGGGACCGAAGTAGTAACCGAAGTTGTTGGTGGCGTTGTTGTAGTCCACCTCGGCCTTGTTGTTCCAGCCGCCGTACCAGCCCTGCGCGGTGTTCTCGTCGTGGGGACGGGGGATCACCTGGACCGCGCCGGGCTTGCCGGAGGACGGATCGGCGAGCTGCGGCAGGCGGACGTCGACACCCGCGGGCCGCACGTAGTCATAGCCCGACATCCAGTAGGCGATGTTGCCGTCGCGGTCGGCGTAGCAGAAGTGTTGGCTCACGGGGATGACCTGGATGGCTTGACCGAACTCGGCGATGCTCTGGGCCCGGGCGGCCCTCAGGGCGTACCGTATGGCCATGCCGTCCTGCTTCCACTGGGTGTAGTGCCACGACACGATGGTGGCGGGCGGATTGGCGGGGTCATAGGGCACCGGGTCCACCACCGGGCCCCGCGGCGTGCGATACACCGGCAGGGTGACGTCGGAGCCCCCGGCCACGTGGATGGTCTCCACCCGGTTGAGCTGCACCGACTGCGGCGCCTCCAGGTAGTAGTCCACCGTGTGGGCGTGGCCCACCTGCATCGACCACGCATGGTGGGGCGTCCGGCCGATGATGATGCCGGGGATCCCGGCGATGGTCATGCCGGACACGGCGAGGCCGCCACCGACGATCGATCCCTCGAGTGTGATCGACGGGACGTAGAACCCCATCTGCGGGCCGGAGTAGATGATCGGGTGGCCGTCGGCGCTCTTGTCGGCGCTCACGACCCACGCGTAGCTCCCCATCTTCACTCGGGCGTTGATGCGCTCGGTGTCGGCGACGAAGCGCGCCTGGCGCTCACGGATCCGGCGGGCCGCATCGGCCATGGGAGGAAGCGCGGCCAGCTGGGAGGTGGCCGGCTTGGGTGAGATGCCGGTAGCGCCGGCATTGTCGGGAATGTAGGTCTGCGCCGCGGGGTCGTTGATCCAGCGCAGGTCGGCGAACATCCCCTGGTACTGGCTGGGGAAGGCGGCGCCGAGCTCCTGCAGCAGCGCGGCGTTGTCGAGCTGGCCGGTGTCGGTGGCCTCGGGGTCGAACTGACGCAGCAGCAACGTCATCCAGGCGATGACGTCAGTGACCGTCCAGTCGGCGGGCACGAAGGTGGTGCCCAGCGACTGGCCCACCGCCTTGAACTCGAAGGGCAGCTGGGAGGGGTTGGCCTTGACCTCGGCGATACGCCGGTTGAAGCCGTCCACGTAGCCCTGGATCACCGACTTCTCCTCGGCGGGGAGTGCGGAGAACTGCGCCTTGAGCTCGGCCTCGCTGTAGCCGGTGGTGCGCACCAGGATGTCGTCCTGGAGGAACGACGAGCCGAAGACCTCGGCCATGGTGCCCCGTGATGAGCGCCGATAGGTCTCGGCCTGCCACAGGCGGTCACTGGCCACGGCGTAGCCCATGGCCTCGTAGACGTCGTAGAGCGAGCCGCCGGTGATGAACCACACGCCCTTGGCGTCGCGCACCGTGCTCACGGGCGCCACCTGGGCCTGGCCGGCGGCCGCCGCCGCGTACTGGAAGTAGGCGTCGTTGGAGTCGTTCACAACGACCGAGGTGTAGCCGAAGGCGCTGCCGTCGCAGCCCGAGTCGCAGCGCACCATCACCGATCCGGCGCCCGTGAAGCCGTCCTCGTTGGCGCGGAACTGCTCGATGGCGCCGGCGGCCACCGTCTTGGTCCAGCTCTTGAGGGTGGCGCCCGACGCGTCGCGGGTCGCGATGGTGAAGCTCTGCTCGCCCGGTCCCGAGTTGGCGATGCCCACGTTCACGCGGTGGCCGTCGAAGTCAACCGGAGCGGGAAAGGTCACCTCGCCGCCGACGCCGAAGCCGCTGCCCGGCGCCACCGAGGCGATGCCCTGGCCGTAGCTGCCGGAGGCCTCGGTGGTGAAGGTACGCGAGGACACCACGACCGGCTGAGTGGACCACCACGTGGCCACGTACTTGCCGTTCGGGGCGCCCGCGGCGCGCACGACGTCGGCGAGCTCGGCGGCGCCCCCGTTTCCGCCGACGGTGATGGAGGTCTCCCAGGCCTCGCCGCCCGGGTCGAGCAGGCTGAAGCGCACAGTGGCGGGCGCCTCTCCTGTGGTCTGCGCGACGTAGACGCTGGTGGACCACTGGGAGGTACCGGTACCGGGGAGGTGCGCCACCACCGGGATGACGCCGGCGCTCATGGGCGCCAGGGTTTGGGTGCCGCCGAGAGCGGCGACGGCCAGACAGACTACTACCATCAAGACAACACGGCTCGTTCGCATCATGGGTTTCCCTCCTGTGTACGATTCAGTTCTCCTCAGCTTAACGCCGACGGCGCACGGAGTCATCCCGGGGACGCGGTTCAGCGCGGTTCTCCAGGAGGACTGCTCGGGACGGTACGTCGTGCGGAGAAGCCCTGCTTCGGGACGCGAGGGGGTGCTGCGGGCACCGGCTCCCGGGCGGCGGCTCGGCCCCCGGGGGCGGCAGCGGCTCAAGCTGGCGGACGGCAACGAGGCCGCCCCCGGGCCCTGAGCGCCGAGCCGCCTTCGTGGTTGTTTGGGGCCACTACTCCGGATGCCAAGGGCCGTGGTTGCTCCACCCCCCCTCCCACCCATACCCGCGGCCCCCTCCCGCCACTCCCCCCACCCACCCCCGCGGGTTGCCACCCCTGACGTTTCCCGCCGACGACGAGCCGATGAGGAAGCGCTCCGGGGAAGACGTCAAGGACGGCACGCCCGCCGGAGGAACTGTGCTCCGGGGCGGTGGCGAGGCCGTCAAGGCACGCCGCCGTGGCGCAGCCACGGCCGGACGCGAGGGAGGCGCCCGACGCACGCTTGCGTGCGCTCGGGACCCGACCGAGTGGCCGTAGGCCGCGAAGCGGCCGGCGTGCCTCGGCGGCGGTCCTTCGTCACTTCGGGATTGGAGCTGCTACACCGTTCGTGAGTACACCGGGCGGTCGCTCTTCTGCTTGAGGTACGGGTCGAAGGGCATGCAGATGTTGCGCAGGAAGAGGCGGCCCAGCGGGGTGACGGTGAGGCCGTCATCGGCGAGCTCCACGAACCCGTCATCGGCCAGGGGCACGAGCTCGGCGAGGGCGTCGGCAAAGTGCTCCTTCGGCTCGACCCCGAAACGCTCGTGCACCCACGGCCAGCTCACCTTGAGGTTGCAGATGATCTGGCGGATGACGGTGCCGCGGAGCTCGTCCTCGGCGGTGCGGGCGATGCCGCGCTCGATGGGCAGCTGGCCCTCGGCCACCGCCCTCTGGTAGCGGGCGAGGTTCTTCTCGTTGGCCGCATAGGCTCCAGCGACGTCGCCGATGGCGGTGGTCCCCACTCCGAGCTGGTCGGAAGCGGGCATCACCGTATAGCCCATGAAGTTGCGGTGCAGCCGCCCCTCGTCCATGGCATGGGTGAGCTCGTCGCCGGGCTTGGCGAAGTGGTCGAAGCCGATGGCGCGGTATCCGGCCGCGAGGAACTCCTCGGCGGCGCCGGCGAAGAGGCGGAACTTGTCCCAGCCGCCGGGCATGGACGCCGCCTCGAGCTGGCGCTGGTGAGGCTTGATCCACGGCACGTGGGCGTAGGAGAAGCAGGCCACGCGGTCGGGGGCGAGCTCGGCGATGACCGTGCGAACGGTCTCGCGGAACTGCGCCTCGGTCTGGTGGGGGAGGCCGTACATGAGGTCGATGTTCACCGAGCCGAAGCCGCGTCGGCGGGCGCCCTCCACCATCGTCTGGGTGAGGCCCAGGGGCTGCACCCGCTTCACCGCCTGCTGGACGAACGGGTCGAGATCCTGGAGACCCATGGAGATGCGGTTGAAGCCCAGGTCGGCGAGCGTATCCAGATGCGCCTCGCTGGTCACGCAGGGGTCGATCTCCAGCGCCACTTCGGCGCCGTCGGCCAGCGGGAAGCGGTCGGTGATGGCGACGAACAGCCGCTGGCACTGCTCGGGTGAGAGATAGGTTGGGGTACCGCCGCCCCAGTGCAGCTGGCTCAGCCGCCGGCGCGGCGTCAACGCCGCGGCGAGGAGGTCGAGCTCCCGCTCGAGGGCCTCGAGGTAGCGCTCCTCGGGGCCGTGGTGGGGTGAGATGACGACGTTACAGCCGCAGTAGGTGCAGCGCTGGTCGCAGAAGGGGATGTGCACGTACATGGAGAGCGGCTCGTCGTCGCGTTCGGCTGCCTGGCCGAGATGGCGGCGGTAGGCGGCCTCGTCGAAGCCGTCGTGGAACTGTGGTGCGGTGGGATAGGAGGTGTAGCGTGGCCCTGGCCGGTCGTACTTGGCAAGCAGCTCGGGGGTCACGGCGTCGACGGCGAGGTCACGCATACCGGTACTCCTGCACGGCGCGCACGAAGGCCTCCAGGTGCGCCACCGGAACGTCGGGGGTGATGCCGTGGCCGAGGTTGGCGATATAGCCGGAGCGCGGGGCGTGCTGGAGCATCGCCCGGGTGCGCTCTCGGATGACGGCGGGCGGGCCCATGAGCACGCCCGGGTCGAGGTTGCCCTGGAGGGCGTGTCGAGGCAGGGCGCCGGCGGCGGCCTCCAGGTCCATCCGCCAGTCGAGGCCGAGGACCTCGCACGGCATGTCGGCGAGGCGGGGCACCAGGTGCGCGCCGCCGTGGGCGAAGTAGATGCGCGGCACGCCGAGGCCGGCGAGCTTCTTCAGGAGCCGCCGGGCCGGGCGCAGGGCCCAGGCCTCGGCATCTTCGCCTCCCAGGGCGCCGGCCCACGAGTCGAAGACCTGCACCGCCTGGGCGCCGTGCGCCACCTGGTCGGCGAGGTACGCGGCCATGGCGTCGGCGAGGAGGTCGAGGAGCCGCGCAAAGCCCTCGGGCTGGTTCAGGGCGAAAGTCTTGACCCGGGTGAAGGCACGCGAGGTGGTGCCCTCCACGAGGTAGGTGGCGAGGGTCCACGGCGCGCCGCAGAAGCCGATGAGCGCGGTCTCGGGCTCGAGGGCCGCCCGCACTCGCTCCAGCGCCGCGCCGACGTAGTCGGTGCCCGACCACGGATCGGGGACCCGGAGGCGCCGGAGGTCGCCGGCCTCGCGCACCGGGTTACCGATGTGCGGTGAGGGCGTGAAGGCGAGGTCGATGCCCATGGGCTCCAGCGGGGTGAGGATGTCGGCAAAGATGATGGCCGCGTCCATTTGGAAGCGGCGGATCGGCTGCAGTGTCACCTCGGCGGCGAGCTCCGGCGCCTTGCACAGGGCGAGGAAGTCGCCGGCCCGGCGGCGCACCTCACGGTACTCGGGCAGGTAGCGGCCCGCCTGGCGCATCACCCAGACGGGCGGGCGGTCCACCGGCTCGCGGCGGCACGCGGCGAGGAAGCGGCTCATGCCGCCCCCCCGCCCACCCGGTGATGAGGTGATGAGGTGATGAGGTTATGAGGGCCGCCCGCCCGCCGCTGCCCCCTTATCTGCCGTCCGGGAGCCGGAGCCGCGGAGAGCCCCGTCACTGCGCCGCCTCAGCCAGGTCGCCCAGGGCGGCGTCGAACGCCGCGATGGTCTCATCGATGACCTGCTCGTCGTGGGCCAATGACACGAACATCACTTCGTAGGCCGATGGGGCGAGGTAGACGCCGCGCTCCAGGAGGGCGGGGTGGAGGCGACGGTAGCTGGCCGCTGCCTCGTCACGGATGTCCTCGATGCGCCGAGGCAGCGCACCGTCCTGCAGTGCGAGCCAGAGGATCGAGCCCTGACGAACGACCTGCCAGGGCAGGGCGCGGCGGGCGAACGCCTGGCGGATACCGGCCTCGAGACGCGCACCGAGGGCCTCGAGGCGGCGGTACGCGGCGCCTTCCTCGGCCAGGAGGACATCGAGAGTGGCGATACCGGCGGCCATGGCCACCGGGTTGCCGGAGAGCGTTCCGGCCTGGTACACCGGCCCGCCCGGGGAGAGCTGGTCCATGAGCTCCTTGCGCCCGCCGTACGCGCCCACCGGCATCCCGCCGCCGATCACCTTGCCGTAGGTGGCGAGATCGGGGGTGATGCCGTGAAGCGTTGCAGCGCCACCGGGTCCCACCCTGAAGCCGGTGATGACCTCGTCGAAGATGAGCAGGGCGCCGCAGCTGTCGCAGGCCGCGCGCAGGGCATGGAGGAACTCCGGGCGCTGCTTGAGGAGCCCCGAGTTGGCCGGGATGCCCTCGATGATCACCGCGGCGAGGTCGCTGCCGTGCTCGGTGACGACGCGGCGGACGGCCTCCTCGTCGTCCAGGGGCAGCACGAGGGTGTGGGCCACGAACGAAGCCGGCACTCCCGCCGACGACGGGGTGCCAAAGGTGGCGAGCCCCGAGCCCGCCGAGACCAGCAGGTAGTCGGCGTGGCCGTGGTAGCAGCCGGTGAACTTGAGCACCCCGTTCCGGTTGGTGGCGCCGCGGGCCAGGCGCACCGCCGACATCACCGCCTCGGTTCCGGAGGAGACGAAGCGAACCCGCTCGAGATGCGGCACCGCTTCGACCACCCGCCCGGCCAGCTCGACCTCCTGGCGGCAGGGGGCGCCGAACGAGAGGCCGTGGGCGGCGGTGCGCGACACCGCATCCACCACCGCGGGATGAGCGTGCCCGAGAATCAGGGGGCCCCAGGAGCCCACGTAATCCACGAAGGTGCGGCCGTCGACGTCGGTGAAGCGACACCCGGAGGCCGACTCGTAGAAGATCGGCTCGCCGCCCACCGAGCGGAAGGCGCGGACCGGGGAGTTGACGCCCGACGGCATGAGCTCGCAGGCGCGGCGGTAGAGCTCGCGGGAGTTGGGCCCGGCGCTCACAGCCATCCCTCCCGGAGGGCCTGACGTGCGTGGTAGGTGATGAGGATGTCGGCGCCGGCACGGCGGAAGGCGTGCCAGTTCTCCAGCACGACCCCCCGCTCGTCGATCCAGCCGCGTTCGGCCGCCGCCTTGACCATGGAGTACTCGCCCGACACGTTGTACACCGCCAGGGGTTGTGGGAACGCGTCACGCAGCTCGCGAACCACGTCGAGGTAGGCCAGCGCCGGCTTGACCATGAGGATGTCGGCGCCCTCGTCCACGTCGAGGGCGGCCTCGGTGAGGGCCTCGCGGCGGTTGCGGGCGTCCATCTGGTAGGAACGGCGGTCTCCCTTGGAGGGGGCCGAGTGGGCGGCCTCGCGGAACGGGCCGTAGTAAGCAGACGCGTACTTCACCGAGTACGACATGATGGCGACGTGCTCGTAACCCTCGGTGTCGAGGGCGGCACGGATGGCGCCAATGCGGCCGTCCATCATGTCGGAGGGCGCCACCACGTCGGCGCCGGCACGGGCGTGGGCCATGGCCATGCGGGCCAGGTGAGGGAGGGTGGCGTCGTTGTCCACCCGGTCGTCACGGATCAGCCCACAGTGCCCGTGGTCGGTGTAGGCGCAGAGGCAGACGTCGGTCATCACCGCCAGGTCGGCGCCGAAGCGTGCCTTGAGCGCGGCCACGGCCTCGGGGACGACGGCGTTCTCGGCGTAGGCGGCACGGCCGTCGGGGGCCTTGTCGTCCTCCTCGGGCACTCCGAACAGGAGCACTGAGCGGATGCCCAGCTCGAGGTCCTTCTCGACGGTGGCGAGAAGGCGGTCCACCGACTGGTGCTCGATTCCGGGCATCGCGCCGATGGGCTCGGCGACGTTCTCACCGGGAACCACGAAGTGTGGCTGCACCAGCATCTTAGCATCCAGGCGCGCCTCGGCGACGAGATCGCGCACGATGGGGCTGTAGCGCAGGCGACGGGGTCGGAAGGTCAGGTCCGGCATAGCTCCTCCGCGAGGGACTTGAGATTCGGTTGATCAGGGATGCGGCACTCGATCCCCATCGCCGCCGCGGCGTCGCGGGTGGTCGGGCCGAGCGCCCAGTGCGGGCAGGGCAGCGGCTTGCCGCCCACCCCCTCGAGATAGAAGCGGGCCGCCCGAGGGGAGGTGAGCAGCACCGCGTCCACGCGGGGACCCAGGGGCGGCAGCTCCAGAGGCGGCGTCTGCCGCATCCGGTAGACCTCCACGGTGAGCAGACGGTGGCCGGCCGCGCCGAGGCCGCGGGGCAGCTCGGGCCGGCGGTCGCGCCCGCACGGGAACAGGAAGGTCGTGGGCTCAGGCAGGCGTCCGGCCAGCTGTTCGGCGAGTCCGGCGCCGGTCCCGGGTCCCACCACCTCGACCTTGATGCCGGCCTCGGCGGTGGCCTCGGCGGTACCCTCGCCGACCACGGCGGCGGGGAGGCTCAGGAGTGCTTCAGCGCCGCGCGCCTGCGCCTGCGTCACAAACGGGCCCGGCGCGCGGGGCGAGGCGAGCAGGAGCCAATCGGGCGACGTCTGGAGCGCGGCTTTCCAGCCGCGCTCGTCCTCCACCTGCTCGAAGCGCAGCACCGGGTAGGCCTTGACGGTCCAGCCGGCGCCGGCGACGAGCCCGGCGAGCTCGCCGCAGTCCCGCGGCGTGCGCGTCACCAGGAGCACCTTGCTCATCAGCGGGCCACTCCGGGGAGAGCCTCGTCCAGAGTCCTGAAGCAGAGCCGAGCGGCAGCCTCGGCGTCGGCGGAGATGTGGTGGGCGCGGGCCAGCTCGGCGTGGGTGAGCGCCTCGTCGACCCGGCCGAGCACCGCGTCGAGGTGGATGCCGCCGTTCTCGTGTACGGCCAGGCAGCCCAGCGGCATGTGGCAGCCGCCGCCGAGGAGGTCGAGGAGGCGGCGCTCGGCGGTGACGCAGTCGGCCACGCGCTCGTCGTGGAGGCCGGCGAGGTCGGCGGTGGCGGAGTCGTCGGCGCGGGTCTCGATGGCGAGCGCGCCCTGACCTGGCGCCGGAAGGAAGACCTCGGGGGAAAGCTCGACCGCGTCGAGGCCGGCGAGGTCGAGCTCGAGCCGGCGCACGCCGGCGGCGGCCACCAGGATGGCGTCGTACTGGCCGTCCCGCAGCTTGCCCACCCGGGTCGGGACGTTGCCGCGCAGTGCGCGGATGTCGAGGCCCGGGGCGAGGACCAGGGTCTGAGCGGCGCGCCGCAGCGAGGAGGTGCCGAGCACCGTGCCTGGTGGGAGCCCGAGGGGGCCGGCATCGGCCTGTCGCACGCCGGGACGGGCCAGCAGCAGGTCGGCGGGGCTCGCCCGCTCGGGGATCGCCACCACCGCCAGCCCCGCGGGCTCGTCGGTGGGCAGGTCCTTGAGGGAGTGCACGACCAGGTCCACCCGTCGGTCCAGGAGGGCCTCCTGGAGCTCCTTGGTGAAGAAGCCCTTGCCCTCCATCTTCTGGAACGCGACGTTCTGGATGCGGTCTCCCTGGGTTTTGATGACGACGATCTCACACGGTCGTCCGAGGCGTTCCGACACCATGGCGCTCACGCGGCGCGCCTGCCACATGGCCAGGTCGGAACCCCGGCTCCCGAGGCGAAGGGTCTCATTGGTCACGATCAGTCTCCCTCCCTGTCGCGGGGCCGGTCACCGTCCTCGACCCCCTTCACAAAGCTCTCTAACACCTCGATGGAGTGTTCCCATGCCGTACCCTTGAGGCCGCGCAGTGGCACCTGCACCAGACGCTTGACGAGCGCATCTGCCATCCGCTCGAGGGCGGCCCGGTCGTCGTCGGTGAGATGCGCGAGGTCCTTTGCCAGTGCGTACTCAAGGGCCCGTTCGGCGACATCCTGAAACGAGGTGTGCAGAGTGCGCGCCACGGGGGAGAGCGCCCGGTCCAGCAGACGTCGACGCAGAATGAGCAGCTGGTGGTCTACCAGCGACTCGCAACGGTCCATCTCCTGCATGCGCAGCTGACGGTTGCGCTCCGCCTCGGCGCGCATCGCCTCGATGCCCACCAGGGTCACTCCCGGGAGCGTTGCCGCGGTCGGGTCGACGTTGGGCGGCATCGCCAGGTCCACCACCAGCACCGGCTCGTCCTGGGGCAGGTGTTGGCGAATCGCGCTCAGGTGGTCGCGGGTGAGCACCACCTCGGGAGAGGAGGTGGCAGCCACCACCAACCCAACGCGGGGCGGCTCTGAGAGCGTCGAGTCCATGGGTAGGGCGAACGCCGCCGGGTCGGGGGCCACCAGCTCGTCGGCGCGCCCGGGCGTGCGGTTGGCCACTACCACGCGGCGCTCGCGGTCGGCGCCTCGGATCAGGCGCAGGGTCTGGGCCGCCATCTCGCCGGCGCCGAGAATGAGCGCCGGCGCCGAGGTGGCGGCGAGGTGCTCCTGCAGGGTGCGCTCCACGAGGGTGACCAGCGACACCGGCCGCCGAGCCAGCTCGGTCTCCGAGCGCACTCTCTTGGCGAGGTTGAAAGACTCGTGGAAGCTCTGGTCGAGGATTCCGCCGAGCAGGTCCATCTTGTGCGCCCGCTCGTGCGCCTCCTTCACCTGACCGGCGATCTGCGCCTCGCCAACCATCATCGAGTCCAGCGCGGCGGTGACCCGGAAGAGGTGGCGCACGGCATCTTCGCCACGGTGGATGTAGAGCTCCTCAGCAGTGGGGAGCTGAACGACTCCCTCGGTGAGGTCCGCGAGGGTGCGCCGCAAGTGGAAAAGCAGGGAGGGAGTGTCGCTGTGCGACTCGATCCGGAAGTAGAACTCCACCCGGTTGCAGGTGGCGAGGTAGACGAGCTCCGAGAAGCCGGCCAGCTGGGCCAGCTCGACCATCGCTTCGGTTCCGAAGTCGCTGGGCAATGTCGCGGCGGCGAGGTTCTCGACCTTGGTGGTGCGATAGCTCGTGCCGATGACGCCGATGCGGTCCAATACTCCCCCTCGCGCCTGCATGATACGCGAGAAGGAACTGCAAATCAGTCACTGTAAAGTAAAACCGGGCCCGATTCGGTCGTCCGCGTCACTATCGTTGAGCTTTTCAGCGGGACGGTGTAGCCTGCCCGAAGTGATCTGAACCATCGTTCAGACGCCGCCCGGAGGTCTTCCCCTCATCAGTGGTCGAGGCGTCCGGGTCCGGGAGGAGGGTAGGTACCCGACCATGAGCTGGATTCTCCGCTACTACCGGTCGACCCTGGGCAAGAAGACGATGATGGCGGGCACCGGCATCATCCTCTTCGGGTACATCGTGTTGCACCTGTTGGGCAACCTCCAGGTCTACGCCGGCCCGGAGCGCATCGACGCCTACGCGAAGTTCCTGCACGAGAACCCGGCGCTGGTGTGGGCGGTTCGCATCGTCCTCATCTTCTGCGTGCTCGTCCACATGCTGGCGGCGTTCCAGGTGTGGTGGCGCAGCCGCTCAAGCCGCGACGTCAAGTACCGGATGTTCCGGCCGCCGGCGGTGGACTACGCCGCCAAGACGATGATCTGGGGCGGCCTCATCATCGCGCTGTACGTGGTTTTCCACATTTTCGACCTCACCGTCGGCTCGATCCACCCAGGGTTCGTAGAGGGCGCCGTCTACCACAACCTTATCGTGGGGTTCCAGATCCCATGGCTGGCGGGGATCTACATCGTCGCCAACCTGGTGTTGGGCGTGCACCTCTACCACGGCCTGTGGAGCCTGTTCCAGACTCTCGGCTGGGAGCACCCCCGCTGGAACCCGGCCCGGCGCTGGTTCGCGGTGATCGTCTCGGTGCTCATCGCGGCCGGATTCGTGTCCATCCCGGTGTCGATCCTCACCGGGCTGGTGCGGTAGGGGGGGAGGGAGACCATGAAGCTCGATGCCCGCATTCCGGACGGCCCCATCGCCGAGAAGTGGTGGCGGCTGCTCGACGAGATCAAGCTGGTGAGCCCGGCCAACAAGCGCAAGTACACCGTCATCGTGGTGGGCACCGGTCTCGCCGGCGCCTCGGCGGCGGCGTCGCTTGCCGAGCTCGGCTACGAAGTGAAGGCGTTCTGCTACCAGGACAGTCCTCGCCGCGCGCACTCCATCGCCGCCCAGGGTGGCATCAACGCGGCCAAGAACTACCCCAACGACGGCGACAATGTCTACCGGTTGTTCTATGACACCGTCAAAGGCGGCGACTACCGCTCCCGTGAGGCCAACGTCTATCGCCTCGCCGAGCTCTCGTCGAACATCATCGACCAGTGCGTCGCCCAGGGCGTTCCGTTCGCCCGTGAGTACTCGGGGTACCTGGCCAACCGGTCGTTCGGCGGCGCCCAGGTGTCGCGAACCTTTTACGCCCGCGGCCAGACCGGGCAGCAGCTCCTGCTCGGGGCGTACTCGGCGATGTCTCGCCAGGTGGGCGCGGGTACCATCGCCATGCATCCACGGACGGAGATGCTCGACCTGGTGGTAGTGAACGGCCGCGCCCGCGGCATCGTCGTGCGGGACCTCGTCACCGGCGAGATCAGCACTCACGCGGGCGACGCGGTCCTTCTGTGCACCGGCGGCTACGCAAACGTCTACTTCCTCTCCACCAACGCCAAGGGCTGCAACGCCACCGCCGCATGGCGAGCGCACCGGCGCGGCGCCGGCTTCGCCAACCCCTGCTACACGCAGATCCATCCCACCTGCATTCCCCAGTCGGGCGACTACCAGTCCAAGCTCACCCTCATGTCCGAGTCGCTGCGCAACGACGGTCGGGTCTGGGTGCCCAAGCAGAAGAACGAGCAGCGGCCTCCCGGCCAGATCCCCGAGAGCGAGCGCGACTACTACCTGGAGCGCCGCTACCCGGCGTTCGGGAACCTTGTTCCCCGCGACGTCGCCTCCCGCGCGGCCAAGAAGATGTGCGACGAGGGCTACGGCGTGGGCCCCGGAGGCCGCGGCGTCTACCTGGACTTCGCGGACGCCATCGGTCGGCTCGGTGAGGACATCATCCGCGATCGCTACGGCAACCTCTTCGAGATGTACGAGAAGATCACCGGTGAGAACCCCTACAAGGTGCCGATGAGGATCTACCCGGCGCCCCACTACACGATGGGCGGCCTGTGGGTAGACTACTACCTCATGAGCACCATCGACGGGCTCTTCGTGCTCGGCGAGGCCAACTTCTCGGACCACGGCGCCAATCGCCTGGGCGCGTCGGCGCTCATGCAGGGTCTGGCCGACGGCTACTTCGTCATCCCTTACACACTGGGGGCATACTTCGCCGCCACCAAGCTCGACGCGGTGACGTCGGACCAGCAGGAGTTCCAGGACGTCCGCGGCGAGGTGGACGCGCGGGTCAAGCGGCTGGTGGCCGCCGACGGCTCGCGTTCGGTGGACTCGTTCCACCGCGAGCTCGGTCACATCATGTGGAACGCCTGCGGAATGTCGCGCACCAAGGCGGGACTCCAGGAGGCGCTCGACAAGATTGCCGCGCTGCACCAGGAGTTCAAGACCGACGTCAAGGTGACTGGTGAGGCGGCGGACTTCAACCGTGAGCTCGAGAAGGCCGGCCGCGTCGAGGACTTCTTCGAGCTCGCCCGCGTCATGTGTTTGGACGCCCTGACGCGTGAGGAGTCCGCGGGCGGGCACTTCCGCGAGGAGCACCAGACCGAGGAGGGCGAGGCGCTGCGCGACGACGAGGCCTTCACCCATGTCGCAGTGTGGGAGTGGACGGGCGAGGGGCAGGAGCCGGTGCGCAACACCGAGCCCCTGCAGTTCGACACGGTGCACCTCACCCAGAGGAGCTACAAATGAAGCTGACCCTGCACATCTGGCGGCAGAGGAACCGGAACGAGAAGGGACGCTTCGTCACCTACCACCTCGACGACGTGAGCACCCACATGTCGTTCCTCGAGATGCTCGACGTGCTCAACGAGCAGCTCGTCGAGAAAGGCGAGGAGCCGGTCGCCTTCGACCACGACTGCCGAGAGGGCATCTGCGGGACCTGTGGCTTCGTCATCAACGGCATCCCGCACGGCGGCCAGCGCGGCACCACCGTGTGCCAGCTGCACATGCGGCACTTCTCGGACGGAGACGAGCTGGTGCTGGAGCCGTGGCGGGCCAAGGCGTTCCCGATCATCAAGGACCTTGCGGTAGATCGCTCGGCCTTCGACCGCATCATCCAGGCGGGGGGCTTCATCTCGGTACGGACGGGACCGGCACCCGACGCCAACGGCATCCCCATCTCCAAGGACGACGCCGACACCGCCATGGACTTCGCCGAGTGCATTGGCTGCGGCGCCTGCGTGGCCTCGTGCCCGAACTCGGCGGCCATGCTTTTCGTGGGCGCCAAGATCACCCACCTCGGGGCGCTTCCCCAAGGTCAGGTGGAGCGCCGCGAGCGCGCCCAGGCGATGGTCGAGGCCATGGACGCCGAGCTCTTCGGCGCCTGCTCCAACTTCCGCGCCTGCGAAGCGGTCTGCCCCAAGGACATCTCGATCGCCGGCATCGCGCAGATGAACAGGGACTTCCGCCGCGCCATGCTGTGGGGAGCCAAGAAGGTCCAGGGCAAGCGGTAGTCGCCCGCGTATCTCACCGAGCTTCTGCTGCGAGCGTAGAGGCACCCGCCATCGCGGCGCTCCTCCCTGCGCCTGCGCCTGCGACGTAGCTCTGCTACGCCTCGGCGCAGGCTTGGTCGGATCACCACCCTGGCAGGCGCCTCCTCGCTCTCGCGACGAAGCTCGGTGAGATGCGCGGGCTCTGACATTTCACAAGGGGTCGGCGTCTCGAGGAGACGCGGTTCTGGTTGCGGTGCCGCTCGTGGCCCGGCCTCCGCCCCGGACCCGGCCTCGGACCACGGTCCCCGTCCCGGTCCCGGACGCGGCCCCCGTCCCGGATGCGGCCCCGGCCCCCGGGTCCTCGAATGCTCTCCCCGGTCTCGTGGCGCTCCTTGGCGGAGGCTGCCGGCTCGCGCATACTGATGGCATGCGGTGGCTGATCCTGGACGGCGGTGAGCCGGATGACCATGAGCTCGAGGCTCTCGGTGATCTTCTCGCCACCGAGCTGAACGGCGGCGGGTCGGACCTCACTCGCCTGCGCCTCGCCGAGCTGGACATCGCCCCCTGCAACGGCTGCTTCGGCTGCTGGGTCCAGCGCCCGGGCGAATGCCTGCACGAGGACGATGCGCGAGAGGTGAGCGCGGCACTGGTCGCCGCCGATGCCGCGGTGTTCCTCACTCGCGTCACTTTCGGCGGGTACGGGTGGCGCCTCAAGCAGGCGCTCGACCGCTCCATCTGCATCGTCTCGCCGCTCTTCACCACCGCCGAAGACCTCTCGGTGCACCGCCCCCGCTACTCCAGTTACCCGGCGCTGCTCGGCCTCGGTTTGGCGCATCGCCTCGACGAGGGTGCCGCGGTGTTCGCCACCCTGGTGGGGCGTAACGCCCGCAACCTTCACGCTCCGGCGCAGGCGGCCGAGGTCGTCGTGGCGGGGGACGAGCCCGCGGTCACGCTGCGCAAGGTGCGCTCGCTGGTCGCGGCGGCGGGGACGTCGTGAGCGGGGCCCTGCGAGCGGTGGCCCTGATCGGCAGCCCGCGCGGCGCCCGCAGCACCTCCGCGGCCCTCGCCGACGCGCTTACCGCCGAGCTTGCCCGGCAGGGAGCCGCCTGCGAGCGCCGGTTCCTGCTCCGAGCACTCGGCGACGAAGAGCGCTGGACCGGGCTTTGTGAGCTGCTGGCAGGGGCCGACCTGATCGTCCTGGCGGCGCCGCTCTACGTCGACAGCCTCCCGGGGTCGGTGACCCGAGCCCTCGAGCGGCTGTCGGCGGAACGCCCGTGGAATGGGCGTCGGCCCGGGCTCGCGCTCGTCGTGAACTGTGGTTTTCCTGAGGTGATCCACAACCAGACCGCCATCGCCATCGCCCGGTTGTTCGCGATCGAGTCGGGGCTCGAGTGGCGGGGGGCACTGGCCCTGGGGGGAGGTGAGGCCATCGGCGGCCGAGCTCTCGAGCGCCTCGGCCGGCGCGCCATGCACCTGCGGCGCGCGCTGACGCTGGCTGCCGGCGCTCTCGCCGCGGGCGAGTCGATCCCTTCCGAGGCGGTGCGGCTCATGGCCAGACCGCTGGTGCCGCCGTGGATCTATCGTGTGGTGTCTGGCGTGTCAATGCGTCGGCATGCCCGCACGTTCGGCGTTCGCCGGCGGCTTGACGCGCGCCCCTACGAGTGACCGACCGTGGTGAGTGCCCGACACCTGAGGACCGGTCGCAGGGGTGAGCTGGCCGCCCTCGTCCTCCTCGTTCTCAAGGGATACCGGCTGCGTCACCGCAACTGGAGCTGTCCTGCCGGTGAGCTCGACCTGGTCATGGAACGCCGAGGCGAGGTCGTGTTCGTGGAGGTCAAGACCCGCAGCGGCAGGGGCTTCGGCGGGGCGTTGGGTGCTGTGGACGAACGCAAGAGGAACCAGCTGGTGCGGGTCGCGACCATCTACCTGAGCCGCCACGGGCTGTGGGAGCGGCCGTGCCGCTTCGACGTGGTGGCGGTGGAACGCGTTGGTGGTCTCGTGCCGTGGCGGATGCGGCACGTCGCCAACGCCTTTCGACCAGATCGCGGGCGAACCCAGCTGTGGTGACCTAAGAGGCCGCGCCGGTGTCCTCCTCCACCTCCAGCTGCAGGCGAGCGAGCTCGTCCCGGGCGACCGGGTAGACGTGCTTGCAAAACTCGCAGGTGAGGGTCACCGGCCGGGCCAGGCTCTCGACCACGAGGTCGCGGAGCTCGCCGGCGCCCAGCAGCTTGAGGGCGCGCTCCACGCGGTCGTTGGAGCAGCCACAGCAGAAGCGCACCGGGAGCTCGTCAATCACCTCGAAGCCGCCGGGGAAGAGGCGCTGGAGCCACGAGCCCGGGCCCTCGCCCTCGCGCTGGCGGTCGGTGACCTGACCCAGCCCGCGTACCCGGTCGGCTAGGGCCTCGGCCTCCTTGTCACTTACGCCGGGGAGCACCTGGATGAGGTAGCCGCCGGCGTGGGTGACGTGGCCCGCAGGAACCACGAAGACGCCCAGCGCCGCGGCGCTCGGTGTCTGCTCGGACTCGTCCAGATAGTGGGCGAGGTCCTTGGCGATCTCCCCCGAGACGAGGTTGACCACGCCGCGGTAGGGCTCACCGGTGCCCGGGTCACGGGTGACGGCGAAGTGCCCGGTGCGGCCCACCACCCCGGCCACATCGAGCTTGCCGTCGGCATGGGGGACGGCGCTGGCACGGGGCTCGGCGACCATCGCCCGCACCCAACCGGCGGGGGAGGCGGTGGCGAGGAAGCGGCCTGCGGGGCCGCCACCATCGATCTCGAGGGTGAGGAGCGGCTCACGGGCGGTGATCTTCTCGAGGGAGGCGGCGAGCAGGAGCGCCGCGGTAGCGGTTCGCCCGAGGGCGGCGGTGACGGTGGGGGAGGGATCGTGGATCTCGCGCAGCCTCTCCGTCGTCACGGTGGTGGTGGCAGCGACCGCGCGGATGCAGCCGCCCGCGGCCAGCGCTCGGATGAGCACATCTGTCATGAGTCAGCCTCCCGGAGCCTAGATTGCACGAGGTGACCATTGGATTCCAGGGGGCCTCGTCGGATGAAGTCATCCGCGCCCCGCCAGGGGTGCTTCGCGAGGGTCGTGGGGTGCTGCGGAGACCGGCTCCCGGGCGGCGGCGGTGCCGCCGCCCGTCGGCGCGTTCGCGAAGGGGGCAACGGCAGAAGACGCCAGACGGCAACAGGGCCCCCTTCGCGCCCTTGACGCCCGCGAGTCTGCCCGATCATCTGCTACGACCGCGGATCCAGCAGCCAGGGCGGCGCTTCGCCCGGCGGCGCCGCCTGCGACGTAGCGCTGCTACGTCTCGGCAGCGCCTTGGTCGAATCGCCACCCTGACAGGCGGCTCCGCGGTCTCGCGGCGAAGCTCGGGCAGACTCGCGGGCGCGCCGAGTCGCCTGCGTGGTTGTTTGGGGCGACTGCTCCGGACGCCAAGGGCCGTGGTTGCTCCACCCCCCTCCCACCCATACCCGCGGCCCCCTCCCGCCACTCCCCCCACCCACCCCCGCGGGTTGCCACCCTTGACGTTTCCCGCCAACGCGCCGCAAGGGAGAGCGCGCTCGAGGGAAGACGTCAAGGACGGCACGCCCGCCGGAGGAGCTGTGCTTTGGGGCGGTGGCGTGCCCCGGGGGGACCCCGGCCCTGGCTGCAGGCTTGTGCCGGCTTCGGCCAGGGGGTCCTTCGACGCGCTTTGGCCCTTCGGGCCTCCGCTTGCTCAGGATGACAGGTAATGGTTGGAGCGCCGTCTTCCGTCGCCGCAGGCGACGGGTTCGGGCGGGCGGGCGATGTACCATGCGCCGGTGCGGACGAGCGACTTCGACTACGACCTCCCGCCCGGGCGTATCGCTCAGCACCCGGTGGAACGAGGGAGGGCCCGGATGCTGGTGCTCGACCGGCGCAGCGGGACGACGATGCACAGCGTCGTGCGGGAGCTGCCCGACCTGCTGCGGTCCGGCGACCTCCTGCTGCTCAACGACACCCGGGTGATTCCGGCGCGCCTTTACGCGCGGCGGACGAGCGGCCGTCGCTTCGAGCTGCTACTGCTGCGGCCCCTCGACGAGACGTGCTGGCAGGGCCTGCTGCGCCCCTCGGCGCGGGCTCGTGTCGACGAGCCGCTGAGCCTCCAGGACGGCGGCGTCGTCCGCCCGCTGGAGCGGTTTGGGGGCGGGGAGTGGCGGTTGCGGTTTGAACCCCCCCTCGATCTTCCGCGACTCGAGGGATTGGGCGAGCCGCCACTCCCGCCGTATATCGAGCGTCCCAATGGCGCCACGGCAGCCGACCGTGTGGCCTACCAGACGATCTACGCGCGCGAGCCCGGTGCCGTGGCCGCGCCTACCGCCGGGCTGCACTTCACACCGGAGATGCTGGAGGACGCGGATCGCCGGGGCGTGGAGATTGCCGCGCTCACCCTGCACGTGGGGCTCGGGACCTTTCGGCCGGTGGCGGTGGAGGACCCTGCCCGGCATCCAATGCACGGCGAACGCTACTTCGTGAGCGAGGCTGCGGCCGCCGCAGTCAACGTCGCACTTCAAAGGAGGCGCCGCATCGTCTGCGTGGGTACGACCTCGGTACGGGCGCTGGAGGGTGGGTTGGCCGCGGGGGACGGCCGGCTGCGCCCGGGCTGGGCGGAGACCGACCTCTTCATTACTCCCGGCTATCTCTTCCGGGGTGTGGGCGCGTTGCTCACCAACTTCCACCTGCCGCGCTCGACTCTTCTCATGCTGGTGAGCGCTCTCGCCGGTCAGGAGCGGGTGCTCACCGCGTACCTCGAGGCCGTCGCCGAGGGCTACCGGTTCTACTCCTACGGGGATGCGATGTTCATCCAGTGAGCCTGCGCACGCGGCGTGTGACGAGGTGCTCCGGATCGCGGTTCGGTGGTTGGCGACCCGGTGGCATGTTCGGAGAATCCCGGCGGCGCCGCCCCGTCGTGAGGGGGCGCAGCCGCCTGTCTGCGGAGTTCGTTCGGAGGTGCGTCGTGTCCGCTACCGTCGATCAGCTACAGGGGGCCGCGCTGGGATCTCGGTGAGCTGTAGGTGGGTGCCGGTGCCGGACCCCGGTGTCCGGCACGGCGTGGTTGAGGTGGGATGTCAAGGTGAGACGTTGTGGTAGTCGGTTTGTGGCTGGGAGCGGTCGAGCCGCCCGTACAAGGTTGGTGGATCAGGAGCTCTTGCGGAGCCCCTCCGGCTCCCTCGCGACGAGGCCTCCGGGTGCGAGGGTTCGTACAACACGGGTGATACCTCCGTGTATCTGCCAGCGTTCTCTACTGTGTATACGGAGTCAGCCTCGAGGTGGTTTACACGTTCAGAGGGTGTGCCCTGAAAGGGCGCGCCGTACGAGGTGGTGACCCTCTGCCTCTCCTCGGCTCGCAGCGAGAGCCCAGGGCTAGTGTCCTGGTTGGAAAATCCCAATGGACTATTCGCTTGTCATCACGGCCCCTGGCTGCGTTGCTCCTCCTCGAAGTAGCGTTGCCACGACTTCGTCGTCGCGCCTTGCCAGGAACCACGCTGGCTGCGCGACTAGCACATAGGACTTCCCAAACAGGACACTAGTGCATGGCCTTGAGCCTGCGGATGCGCTCCTCCAGCGGCGGGTGGGTGGAGAAGAACTGCGTGAGGCCCCGGCCCCCGAGTGGGTTGGCAATCATCATGTGTGACGTGGTCGGGCTCGCGGTGCGCATGGGGATCTGCTTGGTGTAGGTCCCGAGCTTGCGCAGGGCGGAGGCGAGACCGTTGGGACTGCCTGCGATGGCGGCTCCGCCCTGGTCGGCGGCGAACTCACGTGAGCGCGACACGGCCATCTGGATCATTAGGGCAGCGATGGGCGCCATGAGGTAGAACGCGAGGGCTCCGAGCCCTCCGCCGTCGCGGCTGTTGCGGCCACCGCCGAACAGGAGTGCGAAGCCGAACATCCGTGCCAACATGACGATGGCACCGGCCAAGGTGGCCGCAACGGACGAGATGAGGATGTCCCGGTGCTTGACGTGGGCCAGCTCGTGGGCGAGAACCCCTTTGAGCTCGTCGCGGTCCATGTACTGGAGAATGCCCTGGGTGACTGCGACTGCTGCGTGGCTGGGCCCGCGCCCGGTGGCGAAGGCGTTGGGCTGCTGCTCGGGGATGATGTAGAGGCGGGGCATGGGGATGCCAGCCGAGGCTGCCAGCTCGTTGACGATGCTGTATAGCTCGGGCGCCTCTGCCTCGCTTACGGGTTGCGCGCGGTGCATCTTGAGAGCGATGGTGTCTGAGAAGAACCAGCCGGTTAGGTTCATCACCGCGGCCAGCACCAGGGCGATCTGCATGCCGGCACTGCCGCCGAGTGCCTCGCCGGCCCATAGCAGTAGGGCGGTGAGCAGGCCGAGCAGCAGGACGGTCTTGAAGGCGTTGACCATGGCGACCTCCACAGGGCCTCGCGGGGCGTAATCAGATCTTGAGCGCAGGGGAGCGAGCGGTTGTTTCAGTCAGCGACCGCCCACCAGAGCCGAGGCGGCGAGCACGACGATCAGAATCAGGATGAGGGCACCGAGACCGGCCAGGAACAGCTCTCCGGTCGAGTACCGCCCGCGTGAACGGCGGGGCGACCGCTTCACCCGGCGCTGCCTGTTCTTTCTCGTCATCGAGAACCTCCCGGCCGCGTTCGATTCTACCGCAGGGGGCACTTGGCCGAGACGTGTCGAGCTGATACTGGTGACCCGGACCGGGACACAGGCGGGCAGCCACCCGGGATCCCCGGGCTCTCGAGTGGCCTCCGATGGTATGATTTATGAAAGGCAGTTTTGGTAGGTGTTGTTAGGCGTGAGGCGGATCGGCCGCCCGTGCAAGGTTGGGCAAGCACCGGGCCTCGGAGCCCCGATGGGCTCCCTCGTGAAATCACGAACGGGGATAAGGTCGGTGCTTTGCATGACGACTCAGGACATTGCAATCAACGTGCCAGGTTTTCGAGGGATGCAACCGGGTTGTGATGTGCCCGTATGACACGTTAGGATGACACGTTGACCGATCCCGTTGACAGGCCAGGAGGTGGAATGATGAGTGACGGCGTTGAAAAGGCGCGGGACCGCCGCAACCTCGTGGAGCGGCTGGGCGCCAAGGTTCCTGGCATCTCAGGTTACCTCGAGCGCGAGATGCGCCGCGAGGTGGACAAGATGGAGCGCGATTGGCTGGCCTCCCGGGTCGACCGGGCCCGCCAGGCGCTGGAGGGCAAGATTCGCGACTGGTCGAGGGCCGGCAACCTGGCCAACCTCGACCTTGCGTCGAGCGTCTCCAAGGTCCTCGACCGTTTCGCCAACCGCATCCGGCACGCGGATTACGGGTACACCGGGTACTTCGACGCGGTGAAGGTCTACGAAGCCGAGCTGGATCGGTTGTACGAGTTCGACCTTGCGTTGATGGACCGGGTCGACGAGCTCGCCACGCGCATCGAAACGCTCCCCTCGTCGGCCTCCGAGCCGGCTCTGCGCAGCGTCCTCGAGGCGGCCGAGGTGGCCGACCGCGAGTTCGATTCCCGTGCCACGATCTTCGAGGATGTCACCCAGAAGGGAGGCCGCTGATGGCACTCACTGTTGAGGTCATCGAGCACTACGACCCCACCGGCGAAGAAATGGTGTTCCGCTTCCCACAGGAGGGCAGCGCGGACATCAAGATGGGAGCGCAGCTGGTTGTCCAGGAGGCGCAGGAAGCGGTGCTCTACCGCGACGGCCGTGCCCTGGACGTGTTCGGTCCCGGCCGCCACACCCTGGTAACCCAGAACGTTCCTCTGCTGACCAAGGCCCTTTCGCTGCCGTTCGGGGGCACCAGTCCCTTCCGGGTGGCGGTGGTTTTCGTGAACAAGCGGACGTTTCTCGACCAGAAGTGGGGCACGCGCGAACCCGTCGTCTTCCGCGATGCCGAGCTGGGAATGGTGCGTCTGCGGGCGTTCGGCAACTATGCCTACCGCATTGCCGACACCCAGCTCTTCGTCAACACCGTGGTGGGCTCCCAGGGGCTGTTCGACACCGAGCGGCTCAAGGACTTCTATCGGGACGTCATCGTGTCACGGCTCAACGACCTGCTCGGCGAGACGCTCAAGACGATCTTCGACCTCGCCCGGTACTACGACGAGTTGGGCGCCGCGGCACGGGCTCGTCTGGCGGAGGATTTCACCAAGTACGGCGTCGACCTCACCGACTTTTACATCAACTCCATCACCCCGCCGGACGAGGTGTTGCAGAAGATGGACGAGCGCGCCGCCATGGGTGCCATCGGCAACATGTCGACGTACATGCAGTTCAAATCCGCCCAGGCGGTCCAGGAAGCCGCTCAGGGCGGTGGTGGCGAGGGCGGGGCTGCCGGCGCCGGCATGGGCCTGGGGCTCGGGGCGGGCTTCGGTGCGATGATGCCGGGGATGATCTCCCAGGCGATGCAGCAGGCGCAGCAGCCCAGCGGCGGGAGTCCGCAGGGCGGCGCGGCGGCTGCCGCAGCGGGCGGCGGCGGGGCCGCGGCGCCGAGCGGGCATTTCTGTCCCGGGTGCGGCAAGCCGGTCCCAGCGGGCGCCAAGTTTTGTCCGGAGTGCGGCAACGGTCTCGGCGCACCGGCGTGTCCCGGGTGTGGCAAGGCGATGCCCGAAGGGGCCAAGTTCTGCCCCGACTGTGGGACGAAGCTGGGGGACTAGAGCGTGGAGGTGCGCTGCACCCAGTGTGGCGCGAGCCTCTCGGTCCCCGCCGACGCGCGGTTGTTGCAGTGCTCGTTCTGCTCGACTGCGCTGGTCGTGGACCCCGAGGGCGTGCTCTTCCGGGAGGCGCTGCTGCCGACCGTCTCGCCCGGTGAGGTGGCCGCCCACCTGCGCCGGTTCCTGGCCAGCGATGACACCGTGGCCGGGCTCGATCGCGAGGCGAAGGTGGGCGATCCGGCGCTGGTGATGTTTCCGTTCTGGGGTTTCACCGTGGGGGAGGAGAGACGTGAGCGGACGGTGCTGATGCCCGCCGCGCCCTCGACCCTCCAGGGGCTGCACGGGCTGGCACTGCCGGCTGGCGAAGCGGCGCCGCCGGGCGCTCAGCTTCCCGGGCCGTTGGGCGAGCCAGAAGTGCCCTTGGCCACCGCTCGGCAGTGGCTCGAGCAGCGAGAGGCGCAGGTCAGAGTGCGGCGCACGGTGCTCTACCATCTCCCCCTGTACAAGGTCTCGTACAGCTGGCGGGGACGGACCTACACCGCGGCGGTGGACGGTGTGTCGGGACGCGTCTATCCTGCGGACTTCCCGTCCAAGGCAGAGGCCCCGTACGTCCTGGTTGCCGGTCTGGCGTTGGCTGTCTTCGGCCTCGAGGGTCTCGTCATCGGCAGCATTGTCCTCAAAGCTCTGGTGTACCTCGTGTCGGCGGTGCCCCTCATGGGCCTCGCCTGGTGGGTTACGAGGAAGGTGTGAGGTGAGGTGTTGAGGGAGGACGGGAGATGCTTTGCGGCCTCGGTTACCCAGACGGTGGGGGAGGATGAGGCGGCGGGGAGCTCGCGTCCCGGCATCGTGGAGAGAGGAGATGTTACCGAGGTTGGTCGTTCGGTGGGCCTCGCAGTACGGAGCACTCTGATGAGCAGGGTGTGGGCGGAGGAGCTGCTGGTGTCTCCGTTCTCCGGAGGCACTCCGTGACCGCGGTGGAGGTTATTGGGGGAGCGGCCCCGCCGAGGGTCGTCACGGGCCTTAGCTGTCCATCCTGCGGCGGGACGATCGACGTGCAGGAGGGCTGGACCAACGTACTCTGTCGCTACTGCGAGACCCCGCTGGTCGTTCTCGGTGAGCGGGGAGTTGGACGGCTCATGGTCCTCGACCGTGTCGACCGCGTGGCGGCAAGCCGGGCAGTGCGCGGATGGTTCGCCAAGGGTATCCGGAAGGAGCCGGCCCTCAAACGGGATGCGCGCTTCGAAGAGGCTTTCCTGGCCTGGTTCCCCTTCGTGCGGGCGCGCCTCGACGTGGTCGGCTGGGTGCTCGGAATCGAGCGTCGCCGTGTCAAGCGCGGCAACAAGTACGTGTGGGTGGAGGAGCCCAAGGAGCTGCAGGTGGAGCGGCCGCTCGATCGTACCGTCCCGGCGGCGGAGATGGCCGAGTTCGGAGTGGGCCGTGTCAACCTCGCAGGGGACCAGGTGGTGCCGCTGGACGAGGAGGTCCTGCGCCGGCGCGGCATGGTGTTTCGTCCCAGCCGGGCGCCCGCTGAAAGCGCCGAGCAGATCACGGGCGAGGCGGTGGCCGAGTGTGAGCGCACCACGACGCTCGACCACACGACGTTCTCGTGGCTGACGGTGGCGCGGCGGCGGATCTCGGTTGTGTACTACCCCCTGTGGGTCTTTCGGTACAGCTTCCAGGGGCGGACCTACCAGGCGCTCATCGACGCCGAGGACGGCACGCTGGCTTATGGCAAGGCTCCCGGGAACCACCTCTATCGCGCGTGCACGCTCGTCGCCGCTTCGGCCGGTGCCTGCTTCATCGGTACCACCGTTCTCCAGCATCTCGGCTCGGTGCTCGACTCGAACAACGGCTTCGCCGCGCTCGCCGCCCTCGGGCTCGCCATGGCGGGCCTTGTGGGTTGGGGCTACCGACAGTTCCGGCGGGGCGGCGTCGTCGAGGAAGGGTCCGGCTGCACGGTGGCCTCGGATGCCAGCCTCGCCGGTGCCGTGAAAGCGGTGACGAAGGGCTTCCGATGACCCTGCAGCTGCTGCGGCTGGACTGCCCCTCGTGCGGCTCTGCTATGCGCGGTGAGCCGTTCGACATTCTCTTCGTGTGCGACCACTGCGGCGCCGGACAGGTGCTCGGCGGTGCGGGACTGGAGACGGTGGAGTGCAGCGCACTGCTGCCGGCCCCTGGCCGGCAGACCGCCGTGTGGCGGCCGGGCTGGCGGGTGGAGGCGGACGTGACGGTGCGGGCCCGCATCACTGCCGGCGGGCGGCAGAGCCAGGATGCGCGCACTAGGCGGACCTTCGTGATCCCCGCCTTCGATCTCCCCCTCGCCTCCCTCACCCGGTTGGCGCGGGCCCTGGGCGCTGCAGCCGCAGCTGCGGCCGAGGTGCCGCACGAGGCGGTGCGCGGCGGCATCCTGGCGTTGGACGACGCTCTCACCATGATCAGGCATTTGGTGATTGGTGAGGAGGTGCGCCGTCCCGACATGCTGGCCTCGGTGCAGGTAACCATCGACCCGCTGGCCCGCCGCCTGGTCGCGCTGCCCTTTGAGCAGACGAACGAGGGCCTGCGCTGTGCGGTGACGGGGGTAGTGGTTCCCCGCGCAAGGTGACGAACGCAGTCCGTTGCGCTCCGCGGATGGTGGGGCGATGGCGGGTGCTCCCGGGCGGGTTCGGGAAGGCTTCGGCGGGGGCCATGGCAATGGTGGCTTGGGGGTGCTGCGGGCACCGGCGCCCGGGCGGCGGCTGGGCCGCCGCCCGTCGGCGCGTTCGCGAAGGGGGCGACGGCAGAAGGCGCCTGACGGCAACATAGTCCCCTTCGCGCCCTGCGCCGAGTCGCCTGCCTGGTTGTTCGGGGCGACTGCTCCGAATGCCAAGGGCCGTGGGAGCCCCCTTGACGTTTCCCGCCAACGCACCGCAAGGGAGAGCGCTCCAGGGAAGACGTCAAGGACGGCACGCCCGCCGGAGGACCTGTGCTTTGGGGCGGTGGTGGGCTTCCTCCGCTGACTGGGCGCGATTCAGTTGTACGAGGTACTCCGCAGCAACGCGAAGGGTGGCGCGCGAAAGTCGCGCGCCTACATTGGCATGGGTTCATCGCCGCAGCAGCACACCGTATCCGAGGCGGTGACGGCGTCAGGGCACGCCGCCGTGGCGGAGCCACGGCCGGCGTGCCCGGAGAACCCATCAATCCCATGTCCAGTCCACCGTCGCCGCAGGCGATGGCACCGGGTGGGTGGGTGGGACACTGCGTCGTGAAGCGGAGTGGCGGGCGGCTTCGTCGCGAGGGCCGCGAGGTGGTGCTCTCTGGGGCGGCGTAGCCGACTCAGGGGGCGCCGCATCGCGGGCCGCAGCAGAAGCCGCAGGAGCCGCTCCCCGGGACGCGGCGTAGCCGCGGCCCAGCCGCCGAAGGCGGCAGACGCTTCCATGGCGAGCTGCAACGGCAGGAGTCGCGCCGCCGGGGCACGCCGTCGCGGCGGAGCCGCGGCCGGCTGCGAGGGAGGCGCCCGGCGCACGCTTGCGTGCGCTCGGGGTCTGACCGAGTGGCCGAAAGGCCGCGAAGCGGCCGGCGTGCTCCGGCGGCAGGACATCGACACAGCCAGTCGACGCCGGCTATGCCAGCGGGACGGGATCGTCGGTCTGGAGGCGCTCGGCAAGGCGGGTGTGGCGGCGCCTTACGGTGGCATTGCGCACTGCGCGGGCGAGGGCGCGGCGGCTGCCGACCACCACCACGAGCCTGCGGGCGCGGGTGAGCGCGGTGTAGAGCAGGTTTCGCTGCAGCATGATGTGGTGCTGGTGGTGGAGCACGACCACCACCGCCGGGTACTCGCTGCCCTGCGACTTGTGGATGGTGCACGCGTAGGCCACGCTGAGGTCGTCCAACGACTCCACCGGAACCGCCACCGCCCGCCCGTCGAAGCTCACCACTACCTGGCGCTCCTCCGGGTCGACGGCCATGATCCGGCCGAGGTCCCCGTTGTACACGTCGAGGTCGTAGTTGTTGCGCAGCTGCATGACCTTGTCGCCGAGGCGGTAGGTTCGTGCCCCGACCTGGACCTCCTCCCCCGCCGGGTTGAGGGCCTCCTGGAGGCGGGCGTTGAGGCTGGCGACGCCGAGCTCGCCCCGGTGCATCGGCGTGAGCACCTGAACGTCGTCCAGTGGGTGCAACCCGAAGCGCTCCGGGATGCGGCGAGCGACCAGCTCGACGATCGTGTCGGCGGCGCTCTCCGGGGCATCGCGGGCGACGAAGTAGTAGTCGGCGAGCTCATCACCTCTGGCCTCTTCCGGCAGCTCGCCGCGGTTGACGCGGTGGGCGTTGATGATGATGAGGCTCTGCTGCGCCTGGCGGAAGACGTGGCGCAGGCGGATCACCGGCACTGCTCCCGACCTGATGATATCTCCGAGGACCGCGCCCGGCCCAACCGAGGGGAGCTGGTCGGCATCACCGACCACAACGAGTCGGGTACCCGCGGGGATGGCCTCGAGCAGTGCCGCCGCCAGCTCCACGTCCACCATGGACGCCTCATCCACCACCACGATGTCGGCCTCGAGGGGGAAGTGGCGGTTGCGAGTGAAGGTGCCGGTGGCCGGGTTGAACTCCAGCAAGCGGTGGATGGTGCGGGCGGCGATGCCGGTGGTTTCCTCGAGCCGCTTGGCCGCGCGGCCGGTAGGCGCTGCCAGGAGCGGTATGAGGCTCTTCCGCTTGGCGATCTGTACGAGGCCGCGAATCAGGGTGGTCTTCCCGGTACCGGGTCCACCCGTGATCACCACCAGAGGCGCACTCAGCGCGCTCTCCAGGGCGTGGCGCTGCTCCGGGGCGAGCTCGATTCCTGCTCGCGACTCGTACCAGGCCACAGCGCGGCCGACCTCGAGCTCGAGATCCGGGGCGCCGCTGTCGAGCAGCTCGCGCACGTGGGCCGCCACCTGCCACTCGGTGGTGTGGAGTGCGGGGGGGAACACCGAGTCGCCGTCCGGCCAGCGCTCGACGACGACGCGGCCGCGCGCGAGGAGCCGCTCGAGGGGGGTCTCCAGGTCGTCGGCATCCGACTCGAGGAGTCGGGCAGCCCAGCCCATGAGGTCGGTGCGGGGGAGGTGGACGTGACCGTCCTCGGCGGCGCGCGCGAGGGTGTAGACGATCCCGGCCTCGAGGCGTTCGGGGGCATCCAGCGGCATCCCGAGCCCCCGGGCGATGCGATCGGCGGTGAGGAAGCCGACTCCGGAGATCTCCTCGGCGAGGCGGTAGGGGTTGTCGCGCACCACCTGGACGGCGGTGGCGCCATAGCGGTTCCATATCCGCATGGCGAGGGCCGGTGGGACGTCGTGGGACTGGAGGAAGACCATGACCTGCTGAACCCCGTGGTGCTCCTGCCAACCCTCGCGAATCTGCGCCGCCCGCCGCTGCCCGATCCCCGGCACTTCGAGCAGGCGCTCGGGCTCGTGCTCGATGACCTCGAGTGATTGCAGTCCGAAGTGCTCCACGAGGCGGGTTGCATACCCCGCTCCGATGCCCTTGATGCGGCCGGCGCCGAGGAACCTGCGGATTCCGTCAAGCGTCGAGGGTTGTACCTCCAGGTAGGAGCTCACCTCGAACTGCTCGCCGAAACGGGGATGAACCGTCCAGCGCCCGGACAGCCGCAGGCGATCGCCGTGGCGGACTCCCAACAGGAGGCCCACCGCGGTAACCGGGCCGCGGTCGGTATCCACCCGCACCACGCTCCAGCCGTTCTCGTCGTTGCTGAACACGGTGTGTGCCACCGTACCCTCGACGACGTCCGGCCGGTGGTCGCTGGCACCGGGCGGGGCATGCTGCTGCACGGCGGGATTGTACGCGATCGTCGCGTGCCGCTCGTGCTACGGTGGCGTCATGCCGTCGCGCCCTCCGTCAGGTCACCGGCGCCTCCACGGTGATGTGGAGGGCAGGCCGGCCTCGGCTCGCGACGAGGTCCTGGCGCTGGTCCGCCGGATCCCCTCCGGCCGGGTGATGACCTACGGCCAGATCTCCCACCTCCTGCGCAGCCGCCTGTCGCCCGTGGCGGTGGGCTGGATGCTCCACCGCTGCCCCGAGGGTGTGCCCTGGCAGCGAGTGGTGAACGCGGCCGGTGGCTGCTCCACCGAGCGCCTGCCGGACATGCCCCGGGGCTTCCAGCGCGCCCTCCTCGAGGGTGAGGGCATCGAGTTTGGCGCCGACGGAACGCTGGACCTGAATCGGTATCGGTGGACACCGCCTTCTGCGTGACCGGCCTCCCACGGCTCAGCATGAGGTGCCAACCGGGCTGATGTACACTCGAGAGCGAGATGCAGGAAGGGGATTCTCAGGAGGAGCTGGGGGCACGAGAACGGATCGGGCTGTGGTTCGGGCCGGCGCTGTTCGTCCTCATCGTGCTCGTGCCGGCGCCGTCCCTGGGCGTCGCCGGTCAGCGGACCCTCGCCATGGTGGCCTGGATGGCGGTGTGGTGGGTGACCGCACCGGCCCCGCTGGCAGTGACCTCGATGCTCCCGCTTGTGCTGCTGCCTCTCATGGGAGTGCGGTCGGTGCGGGCGGTGGCCCCCAACTACACCGACCAGATCATCTTCCTCTTCCTGGGCGGCTTCATCCTCGCCCTCGCGGTGGAACGCTCCGGCCTGCACCGGCGTCTCGCTCTCGCCACCCTGAGCACCCTGGGGGGCTCGCCGCGGCGGCTCGTGTGGGGTTTCCTGCTGGTGACCGCGGCACTCTCCATGTGGCTCTCAAACACCGCCACCGCGCTGATGATGCTTCCCATCGCCGACGGAGTGGCCCGGCGCCTCGAGGACGATCGCGCGGGTACGCGGCTGTTCCTGGCAGTGGCGTACGGCGCTTCCTTGGGCGGCATCGGCACTCTCATCGGTACCCCGCCCAACCTCGTGCTCGCGGGCATGGCGACCAGCCTCGTGCCGGGGCTGCCGGCGCTTACCTTCGGTGGCTGGATGCTGTTCTCGGTGCCGCTGCTGCTCATTCTGCTCCCGGTGGCGGCGCTGCGTCTGGGCCGAGGGTTGGCCCGCGCCGGCCTGGCGGGGGAGGAGCTGGCGGCCGAACGGAGGTCCCTGGGACCGTGGAGGCCGGCTGAGCGACGCGCCGCCATCCTGTTCGCAGTCACTGCGGTGGCCTGGATCACGCGCTCGGGGTTCGAGGTGGGGACCCTGTCCGTGCCAGGGTGGGCGAACCTGCTTCCCGATCCCAAGCTGGTGACCGATGCGGTTCCGGCAGTCGGGGCGGCTATCCTCGCAGCCCTGGTCCCGGCTGGCGGCGAGCGTCACGGAGCACTGGTGACGTGGCGGGACATCCGTCACGGTGTGCCGTGGGGCATCCTGCTGCTCTTCGGCGGAGGCTTCGCCATCGCTGACGCGATGCACGCGAGTGGGGTGGACGGTTGGTTGGCCGGACTCCTTCAAGGGCTTGGCGGGCTTCCGCTCGTAGTGGCGGTGCTGGTGGTGGCGCTGCTCGCCACGACCGCCACCGAGTTCACCTCGAACACCGCCACGGCAACGTTGCTCATGCCGGTTATGGCGGCGTTGGCGGTGGCGGTGAAGGTGCCGCCCTACCTCCTCATGGTGCCGGCGATCGTCGCCACCTCGTGCGCCTTCATGCTGCCGGTGGCCACGCCCCCGAATGCCATCGTCATGGGTACCGGGCGGGTAAGCACGATGGACCTGTTCCGTGAAGGCGTGTGGCTCAATCTGGCGTCGGCGGTGGTGATCACGGTGCTGACGGTGACGCTGGGACGGCTGGTGCTTCCGTAGGAAGTGAAGAGTGACGATTCCCACCCGCCCGCTCCGACGAAACCCGCGGTCCCGGTCACTGGCACCCAGCCTCGCAGCAGGACCCTTTACTCTCTACCTGCCCTTGTCGTACAGCTCGAGGGGCCGCAGGTCGGCGATGAGACCGAGCTCATGGCAGTCGCGCCAGAAGAGGCTCACCGCCTCGAGCTCCTGCTCGCCGACCCGGTAGCGTAGGAGGGAGCCAAGGTAGCGGGCGGCGAGGTCCTCGGGCCAGCCGTGGCGGGGCGCATGGGTCGCCGCCAGCTCGAGCAGACGCCCGGCGTTGCGCTCCCGCTGGCGGCTCAGGATCACCGGGAGCTCGCCCAGGTCGGCCCCGCGCGGGCTCATCCACACGGCGAAGACGAAGGGCAGGCCGGTGACTCGGTGCCATGCCTCGCCGAGGTCGAGCTGGTGAGGGAAGAGCTCGGCGGCGGGGGAGGCGGTCACCACCTTGTCGCCGATGAGCAGGCACGCCTCGAGGGAGCCGTTGGCCGCTCCGGGCAGCGTGTGAAGAGGTGCGAGGTGAGGCACGCGGCCGAACATCCGTCGGTAGAGGACCTGGAGCAGGGCTACGGAGGTGTGGCTGTCGCCGTCGACGCGGATGGTCTGCACCTCGTCCAGGGGGACCCTGCTGAAGAGCCGGACGGTGAGCGTCGGCCCGGCGCAACCGATGCCGCCTGAGGGGACCACGGACAGCGGCCGCGGCGCCCGTTGAAAGTCGATCACCGGGCAGAGGGCAATCTGGGTGAGCCCCGCGACCAGGTCACTGAGCAGGGCGCTGGGAACCCTCGGACTCAGATGCAGGTCGGGGGTGCTGCCCTCGAGCCCGGCGACGAGGGGGACCGCGTTGAGGTAGCTCACGGCGCCCACGCGCACGATGTCGTTCTCCTGGTACATGCGCACTCCAGAAAGGTGCCGCGTTGGCTGCACGGCGGCCACAGACTGTAACACCGCGGAGTGAGGATCCGCATCCTCGTGTCCTGTTTGGAAGATCCCAATGGACTATTCGCTTGTCAGCGCGGCCCCTGGCGTGCTCCTCCTCGAAGTAGCATTGCTACGACTTCGTCGTCACGCCTTGCCAGGAACTACGCTGGCTGCGCGAATAGCACATAGGACTTCCCAAACAGGACACTGGGCTCGTCTATCCTGGCGGGGTCGCGGAAGACGACGGGAGGCGATGCGGTTGTGGGTGGGCGGAATGACGGATCCAGGCACCATCAGGCGAAGGGCCAGGCGCGCGGTGGAATGGCGGTGAGGGGGGCTTCGCAGCCGCTGCTGCTGCGGGTCCTGCGCGACTACGCCTGGCGCTACCGCTGGAGCTACCTGGCCGGCGGTCTCTTCCTCTGGATCACCAACTACCTCTCGGTGAGCATTCCGGTCGAGATCGGCAAGGCCATTGACGCGCTGCGTGCGGACCACCCGATCACCGGCGCCATCATCGCCATTGCCGCCATGGGCCTCGGCGTCATCGCCGTGCGCTCGCTCTCGCGTGTTCTGATCTTCAACCCGGGTCGGGATCTCGAGTACCGGCTGCGCGAGGATCTTTTCGACCGGCTGCTCGCGCTCTCGCCCGAGTACTACGCCCGGCATAATCGCGGCGACATCGTCAGCCGTGCGGTGAACGACATCAGCTGGGTTCGCGCCATGGTGGGCTACGGCGGCCTGCAGGTGGCCAACGTGGCCATTGCGGTGGTGCTCACCGGCTGGAAGATGATTGCCTTCTCGCCGCGGCTCACCGTGCTCACCCTCCTGCCTGTGCTCCTCGGCGTCACGGTGGTGCAGTGGGGAGTGCGCCGGCTCTTCGACTTGAACCGGCGCAATCAGGAGCAGCTCGGTGCTATCAGCGACCACGTTCTGGGCACCCTGCAGGGGATTGCCACCGTGCAGGGCTTCGTCGCTGAGGAGGCGTTCGCCGAGCGCTTCGCGCACCGCAACCGCGAGTGGTTCGCCACCAGCATGCGGCTCGCCCTCGTGCGGTCGTTGGCGGTGCCGGTGCTCGTGCTGTCGGGTGGTGTCGCGGTGTTCGCGCTCATCGCGGTGGGCGGACCCATGGTGCTGTCCGGCGTCCTCACAGTGGGTCAGCTCGCCGCGTTCACCGCCCTGCTCACGGTGCTCCTGCCGCCGCTGCGCTCCCTTGGCTGGCTGCTCTCGGTGATCCAGCGAGGGCGGGCGGCGTTGGTTCGGATCTTCGAGCTCATGGATGCCCCGCCCGGCAATCGTCAGGTGGCCACGCCGCGGGTCCTGCCCGCCGGCCGGGGGCCCGAGATCGTGCTGGACGGCCTCACCTTCTCGTACCCTGACCGGCCCGATGTGCCGGTTCTGAACGACGTCACGGTGCGGTTACCTGCGGGAGCCACCGTGGGCCTGTTCGGACGCACCGGAAGCGGTAAGACCACCCTCCTGCGGATGCTCGCGCGTCTCTTCGACCCGCCGCCCGGCATGGTGCTGGTGGACGGCGTCGACCTCACGGAGCTGGCCCTCGAGAGCTGGCGCGAGCGGATCACGGTGGTGCCGCAGCGGCCGTTCCTCTTTTCGGACAGCATCTCGTTCAATGTGGCGCTGGACGAGGAGCCCGATCTCGATGAGGTGCGGCGTGCCACCCGCATGGCCGCGCTGGATCGGGACCTCGAGGTGCTCCCCGACGGGCTCGACACCATCGTGGGTGAACGCGGGATCATGCTGTCGGGGGGGCAGCGCCAGCGGGTCGCGCTCGCCCGCGGGCTGTACCGGGGCGGCGACATGCTGGTGCTGGACGACGTGCTTTCGGCCGTGGATCATCGTACCGAGGCCGAGCTGGTGGAGACCTTGAGCGGTCTCGCTGGGGGCGGTCACACGCCCACCGTGATCATCGCGAGCCACCGCCTGTCGGCCATGCGCCACGCCGATCTCATCCTGGTACTGGATCGTGGACGGCTCGTGGACCACGGCCAGCACGACGATCTCGTCGCCCGCCCGGGGATCTACCGTGACACCTGGCGCGCCCAGCGAGCCGATGAGCCGGTGGCTGCTGCTGCGGAGGGAGCTCCGTGAAGGACCTGCGGCTCATGCGCCGGCTTTGGCCGTTCGTACGCCCCGATGCACTGGTGTTCCTGGTGGCATTGGTACTCACGCCAGCGGCCGCCGGCCTCAGCCTGGTGCAGCCCTACCTTCTCAAGCGCGTCATCGACCGGAACCTCGTTCCGGGCGTGGCCGAAGGGCTGCTGACCGTGGCCTTTCTCTACCTGGGCGCCGGTGTGCTGGGGTACCTGATGGAGGCGGGCTACGGCCTTGCCCTGGCGTGGGGTGGCCAGCGCAGCATCATGCGCCTGCGTGAGGCGCTGTACGGCCATATTCTGCGCCTGCCGCAGGTCTACCTCGATCGCCAGCCGGCAGGCCGGCTGCTGACCAGGGTCACCAGCGACGTGGAGGCGCTGGGGGAGGCATTCTCCTCCGGGGTCGTGAGCATCGTGCTCGACCTCCTGATGATCTTCGGCACCCTCGCGGCGATGCTCTGGCTCGACGTCGGCATGACCCTGGTGGTGCTGGCCCTGGCCCCCGTGCTTCTGCTCGTGCTCGAGCTGGTACGGCGCCGCCTGCGCAGTCTCTTCCTGGAGGTTCGTGACGCGCTGGCGGCGGTGAACGCGTTCTTGGCCGAGCGTGTGGACGGGGTCGAGGTGGTGCAGCTGTTCCGGCACGAAAGGGTTGCCGCACGACAGTTCGACCGGCGCAACCGACGCTACCGCGATGCCACCACCGCCTCCAACGTCTACGACGCTTTCATGTACGCCCTGGTGGACGGCGCGGCGTCGGTCTTCACCGCCGCCCTGCTGCTGTACGGATCGGGGTTGTTGTCCCACCTCGGGCTGTCGATCCTGTCCGGAGCCGTGAGCGCCGGCCTGCTGGTGGCGTTCATCGAGTACTTGGACAGGCTCTTCCGCCCCCTGCGCGAGCTGTCGGGTAAGGTGGCGATCCTGCAGCGCGGTGCCGCCGCCCTCGAGAAGATCTTCCGTCTCTTCGACGAGCGCGAGGCCGATCCCGGCGAGGGCGAGCCGGCCGGTGCGGTGCGCGGGCACCTGCGCCTCAGCGGGGTCTCCTTCCGCTACCGGCCCGAAGGGGCGGAGGTGCTGCGTGGGATCGACCTGGAGGTCCGACCGGGAGAGGTGGTGGCCGTTGTGGGCGCTACCGGCTCGGGCAAGACGACTCTCACGCGGCTGCTCGATACGTCGTACACCGGCTACCACGGCAGCATTACTCTGGACGGCGCCGAGCTGAGCGGGCTGCGGCGTGCGGACGTGCGTCGCCACGTGGCCGGCGTGCGCCAGGACATCCAGCTCTTCAGCGAGAGTGTGGAGTTCAACGTGTGCCTTGGGCGTCCCGAGGTCGACCGTGTGAGCTGCGAAGAGGCCGCGAGGCTGGTCCACGCCGATCGTGTGGTCGAGCGGCTGGGTTGGCAGCACGTGCTGCGCGAGCGTGGCACCGAGCTGTCGGTGGGGCAGGGTCAGCTGCTCACCCTGGCTCGGGCCATGGCTCACACCCCGGCGATCATCATCCTGGACGAGGCAACGGCGGCGGTGGACACTCTCACTGAGCAGCTCATCCAGGATGCTCTCGCCCGTATCTTCGCGCGCAAGACTGTCATCGTCATTGCACACCGGCTTTCCACCGTGCAGCGGGCCGACCGCATCGTCGTGCTCGACGGCGGCCGGATCGCCGAGCAGGGGACCCATGAGGAGCTCGTGGCGGAGGGCGGCCTCTATGCCCGCCTGGTGAGTGCCGGCGAAGGCTTGCTCGTGGCGTAGAGGTGGTGGGCGTCTCCGGCCCACTGCGGTGACGCTTGATCCATCATCCGGCATCCGGGCTAACCGTCGTGCCGGCGGTGGATATCCGCAGAACCTCGCGAGGACGCCTGCCGGAGGCTCTCGGGGTGGTCTCGCGACGGGATATCTTGGACATGCACGGGTCCGCGGCCCGAGGGGTCGAGCGGGACCCAGAGACCACTCCAGATCATGGGCTCCACAACGGCATCGGCTTGAGGGACGAGCGCTGCGACGAGACAAACCACCGGGTGCGCCGTATTATTGTGTTCGAAGCTTGCATCGCCATCATGGCGTGAGAGTGAATCTTCGTGAGCGCACCGGCCCATGAGCCGCCCGGGCCGGTGGAGGGTGTCGACGAGTGGCGGAAGGAGGAGACCAATGCGCAGTCGAAGCTTCATCTGGTTCGTCGAAGTTCTCGGGCTCGTGGCAATCGTCGCAGCCTCAGCATCGCTTGCAGCTGCCGCGACCCCCGGCTTCCCACAGTCCATCGCCTCGGGAGATCCCCACCCGGACAGCGTCGTGCTGTGGACCCGGACGGTCGATGCCACGACCTTCGGGCAGGATCTCGAGGTGCAGCTGGAGGTGGCCAGCGACGCGGACCTCGCCAACATCGTCGCGACGCGGACACTCACCGCCACCGAGAGCAACGACTACTGTGTCAAGGTCAGGGTCGACGGGCTTGCGCCCGACACCTTCTACTTCTACCGCTTCACCTATCATTCGCACGCCGGGGACAAGCAGTCGCCGGTGGGCCGGACGCGGACGGCGCCGGCGGCGGGCTCCACCCGGCCGGTACGCTTCGCGGTGGCCTACTGTCAGGACTATGTCGGCCGCTATTACAACGCCTACATGAAGATGCTCCTCGACCACGATGACGACCTCGACTTCGTGCTCTTCCTCGGCGACTACATTTACGAGACCACCGGAGATCCTTCGTTCCAGACGCCCAGCGCTCAACGTGGCTTCATGTTCGACGACGTGACCGGCGCGATTCCGCTGGGCGATCCTGCGGATCCCTACTATGCCGCGGCGAGCCTGGACAACTACCGGCAGGTCTATCGCACCTACCGCAGCGACCCGATGCTGCAGCAGGTGCACGAGCGCTGGCCCATGATCGCCATCTGGGACGACCACGAGTTCTCCGACGACAGCTGGGGCGCCACCGCGACGTACACCGACGGGCGGACCGACGAGTACGAGCCAGACCGCAAGCGGAATGCCGAGCAGGCGTTCTTCGAGTGGGTGCCCACCGACGCGGGTTTGGGCGCGAATGGTACCCTCGCCGTCGACGCCAGCGTGCTCTACCCCAACAGCCGCATTTACCGCGACTTCTGGTTCGGGTCGATGCTTCATCTCGTGGTGCCGGATTACCGCACCTACAGGCCGGACCACCTGATCCCCGAGAACGCCTTTCCGGGCATGATCGTGCTCGACGAGCCCACTCTTCGTCAGGTGCTCGGCGGCCCGACCTATTCAGCGGTAGCTCCGAGCCTCGATCCCTACGTGGATGTCGACCTCATGGGGCTGCCCCTATTCTTCTACAACAACCTGTTTCGACAGCAGATGACCCTGGCGGTGTCGCAGATGGTCCAGCAGGAGAACCCGGCGCTCAGCCAGGGCGAGGCACTCGCGTTGGCCGCCGAGCTCATGCACGGGCACGTGAGCGCCACCTTCGTCAACCTGGCCTTCCAGGCGGCGGGCCTGCCGGCGCCGTTCGACTCCGCCACCCTCGCCAACCTGCCGCGGGGCTTGTCCTACCTCTATCTCGGCAAGCAGGCCGCCTTCAGCTCCGTGGGATCCCGCTACTTCGTGGTCCACGACGCGTACAACCTGCTGGCGGCCGTGCTGGCCGCGACCACGGACGGCGCCGCTGAGAACGCGTACGGGCTGGAGCAGATGGCCTGGCTGCAGTCGGTCCTTGGCGAGGTTCCCGGGACCTGGAACGTCCTCGTGAGCTCGGTGTCGATGACCCCGATGGTGCTGGACTTCAGCAACCCGCAGATCGCCCCGGCCCTGCCGCCCGCCTTCCCGGACGAGCTCCGCACCCGCATGACTTTGAACGTCGACCAGTGGGACGGTTTCCCGGACATGCGCGCTGCGCTGCTTTCCCTATTGCGGCAGCTGCCCAACGCGGTCGTGCTGTCGGGGGACATTCACGCGGCGTTCGTCACCGACCACCAGGGAGTGTACGAGTTCACACCGCCCGCCATCTCCTCGGGGACGTTCCAGGAGCTGGTGCTGGCAGTGGCCCTGAGCAACCCCTTGCTCGGCCAGGTGCCAGGTATCGAGCAGCTGGTGGCGCTGCTCGGGCCGTTCCTGCAGGTGTCGTCGCTCGACGACGTTAACGTGTCGCCGTCCGACATCATTTACGACAACATGCAGGTTCACGGCTTCGCCATCATCGAGGCGGGACCGGACGCCATGGACGTGACCTACGAGGAGATCCCCTCGAGCCGGGTGGCGACCAGCTACTACCACGCACCCGAGGCGCTGGAGGCGCTCTTCACCGCCCACCGCTTCGAGGTCCGCGACGGCCAGCTCCACGTGGTCGACGAGTGAGTGAACGAGGCGTGCTGGCGGCCCCTCCCCAGGGGCCGCCGGGCACCGCGGAGAGCGTGATGCAGGAGTGCGGTAGCCCCTGTCGCGCGCACGGATGCCACGCCTGCTGTGTCGGCACGCGCATGACGCTCACCGCCGCCGACGTGGAGCGGTTGCGCCAGCGTGGCGCAGGAGGCTTCCTGGTCAGTCAGGACGACGGCGTGGTCCGTCTGCGAAACGTGGGCGGGCGTTGCGTTTTTCTGTGCCACGGCGTGTGCTCGGTGTACGGCGACCGGCTGGAAGGATGCCGCCTCTACCCACTGGTGTTGGATGTGCGCGCTGATCGCGCGGTGCGCGACGCCTTCTGCCTGTATCGGCACGAGTTCCGTTTCCCGTACGGTGCTGTGAGGCGGCTACGCCTCTCGGTGACGACCGAGGAGCGCGAGGCGGAGGAGCGGGCGAAGCGCTGAGTCCATCGGCTCACGGTAGCCGGCTGCGGATCTCCTCCTCGAGGCCCGCAGGGACGGCGGCGCCGAGCCGGCGGGCGGTCTGTACCTCGGCGAGGGCCGACGGGGCGTCGCCCAAGGCGAGCTCACACACTGCGAGGTTCACGTGCGCGGCCCGCGAGTCCGGATACCGTTCCAGCTCGGTTCGCAATGCCTGCCGCGCCTCATGGACCTGGCCTAGGTGGAGGAGACACACGCCGACGTGGAAGCGCAGGCCGGCCGGAAGCGGGTCGGATCCGTCGGCGTACACCTCGCGGGGGGTGAGGCTGTGATGGAGCCGGACCGAGCCCGAGCAGGGGCCGCCGTTGAGCCCGTAGGCCGCGAAGTCGCGTCGCAGGCGCTCGAGCTCGTCAGCGGTCTCCAGCTGCTCGCCAGCGTTGCGGGCGGCGCGGGCGCGGTAAAGCTCGACCGCCCGGTCAAATTGGAGGAGAGCCTCGCCGTAGCGCTGCTCCGCCAGCTCGGTCCGGCCCAGCCCGTCGGACGCCTCCGGCAGCTCAGGGGTGAGCTCGAACGCCTCGGTGAACGCCCTGCGAGCAAGCGACACTCGCCCCGCCTCCAGGTGACGGATACCTCGAGCGCACAGGCGTGCTGCCCGCTCGGCAGATCCCGAGGACGCGCTCGCGGTCATGGGGGGCACGGCCAGTGACAGGGTGACGACGGCGATGACGGGTAGACGCATGCTTCCTCCCGCAGGACCAGGCCTCGGACTCCAATACATCCGATACGAGATTCGGGACGGCTGGTTACCCATCGAAGCAAGGCGAGCAGTTGAAATATGGAGTCCGCGTCGCAGGTTTATCTGGTTGGAGGAGGGCCCGATGGAGTTGCATGCGACGCTGCGAGAGCTCATCGCCGAGAAGCTCCCGGGAGCTGCTGTTGAGGTCACCGATTTGACCGGCGGCGGCGACCACTTCGGGGTCGTGGTGGCGTCCGACGCCTTCACTGGCAAGCGGCTCCTGGAGCAGCACCGCATGGTGATGAACATTCTGCGGGAGCAGCTGCGCTCCGAGCTGCACGCTGTGAAGATCACGACGATGACCATGGAACGATATCGGCGCTGTGGCGCCGAGGAGGATTCTGCATGACGCGCTTCAATCCACATCCCTTCCGGATCATCGAGGAGGACCCGGTGGTCGCGACCAGTGCCGGGCGCGAGTTCGACGCCGACGACCGCTCGCTTGAGCCGCTCGAGCGAGTCAACCGGATGGTGCACTCGGCGGACCTCTTCGTGCTCATGAAGGGGACACCGGAGGAGCCCCGCTGCGGCTTCTCGGCACACACCGTCACCATCCTCGACGCGATGGGCAGTCCGTACGTCACCTACGACGTGCTCGCGGACCCGGAGATCCGTGAGGCCGCAAAGGAGTACGCGGCATGGCCTACGTTCCCGCAGGTCTACCTGCATGGTGAGCTGGTGGGGGGCAACGACGTCGTCAGCGAGCTCTACGCGGGCGGCGAGCTCCAAGCCATGCTCGAGGGGGTGAAAGCATGAACGCGGAAACCGTCGAGGCCCCGATCTCGGTGGCGGACATCGTGACCATCACGCAGCGCGCGGTGCGTGAGATTCGCGAGATCTTCCGGCGGGAGGCTCCCGGCACCGACGTCGGCCTTCGTCTCGGGGTCAAGGGCGGCGGCTGCTCGGGGCTCTCGTACCTCATCGAGTTCGGCGATTCCCGTCCCGCCGACAATGTAGCGGACCTCGGCGGCGTCAGGGTGCTCATCGACCCCAAGTCGTCCGTCTACCTCAAGGGCACCACCCTCGACTTCCAGGACGGTCTCCAGGGCAAGGGCTTCGTATTCCGCAACCCCAACGCGCGCAACACCTGTGGGTGCGGTGAGTCGTTCACCGTCTGAGCTCGACCGGGACGGCGGGCTCGTCGCTCTCCGGGAGTGGCGGTTGCTGCGGGTGGGCGGTTCCGATCGAACCAGGTTCTTGCAGAGTCAGCTCACCTCCGACGTGAGCGGGCTGGCGGTGGGTGAGGCTCACCTTTCGGCCCTGCTCACCGCCGGCGGGCGGGTGAGCGGCTTCCTGCTCCTGGCACGTGCCGACGACGCCGTCGTGCTGGCCGTTCCGGGTGGCTGCTTCGACGCCGTCCGCGCGGCGCTTGACGCGCACGTCATAGGTGATGACGTGAGCCTCGACGAAGTCCCGACTTCGGCTCCTCGACTTGCCCTCGGTCCCTGTGCCGAGGCCGCTCTCGGCGGAGCGCCCGCCGCCGGTCAGGCCCGGCTGACTGTCCTGGGCGCGCGTGGATTCATGGTGTGGGACAGCCGCAAGATCGATATCCCGGAGCTCTCGGCGGAGGAGGTCGAGCGCAGGTGCGTGCTTGCGGGCTTCCCCCGCTGGGGCGTCGACGTGGTCGCGGGGGCGCTGGTCAACGAGACCGTCCTGATGCTCGAGGCGGTGAGCCAGTCCAAGGGGTGCTACCTGGGCCAGGAGACCGTGGCCAAGCTGGAGAGCCGGCGGGGAGCGGCGTACGGCCCCGCACTCCTCATCATCGAGCAGGACACGGAGGTGGCGCCGGCAGGCCTGGTGGGCGAGGCGTTCGAGATCGAAGGACGGCGTGGCGGCACGGTCGTGGCCCACTCGGACTGGGAGGGTCGTCCGGTTCTCCAGGTCTCCCTCTTCCGCGGATTCAGGGTCCGTGACCGCGCGCTGAGCTGCCACTTCGCGGAGGTTGGACCCGTCACGACCCGGGTCGCCTCGCCGCCACTGCTGAAGGCGCCCACCGCACGAGAGAACGCGGACGAGCTCTACCACCGTGCCGTTGCCGACTTCACGGCCGGCCGCGAAGACGAGGCAGTGCGACGGCTCGAGCTGGCGATCGTCGTGAGCCCCGGACACGCCGACGCCTACGAGTCCCTGGGCGTGATCCTCGGGCGTCGCGGAGAGTACGAGCGCGCCATCGAGAAGATGAAGAAGCTGCTGGAGATCGACCCCGCGTCGGTGATGGCCCACACCAACCTCTCGCTCTTCTACAACCGCCTCGGTCATATCGAGGACGCCGAGCGGGAGCAGGTGGAGGCGGCGCGGGCGGCGATGCGCCGGCAGCAGTCCGAGCAGGAGAGGGCGGAGGCGAATCGGCGCGCCGCGGAGGAGGCCGAGGCCGAGCGCCGGCGCCGGCGCGAGATGTTCGAGCAGGTGCTCGGCCTCGACTCTGACGATCCGCTCGCCAGCTTCGGTCTTGGCAAGCTGTTGGTGGAGGAAGGGCGCTTCGCCGAGGCTGTGGGTCGGCTGGAGCACGTGCTCGAGGTCTCGCCGGGCCACTCCGCCGCCTACCTCGCGCTCGGGCAGGCGTACGAGGGGACCGGTGCGCCGGAGCGGGCCCGGGGCGCCTACGTCCGCGGAGTGGAGGTGGCGGCCCACGCCGGTGACCTCATGACCGCCAACGCGATGCAGGAGCGCATTGCCCGCCTCGACCGATAGTGAGCTCCTGGGAGCTCCTTCGTGCTGCTCGTGGGTGCATCGTGGCTGGTGGCGGACCGCAACGGCGGCGTCGTAGCAGCGCTGCTGCGAGGAGGAGCAATGCAGCCTGAGGTCGCGGTGACCCGCGAAGAGCCCACTGGTTGCTTGCAGGCGGGATCCTGGCGCGACACGGCCGAGCTGTCGGCGCGGAAAGTGAGATGGTGCGGTAGGATTGGTGCGTCGACTTGGCAGGAGGCGCATCATGGATTCCCTCGACGAGCTCGCGCAGGTGCTCTGCCTGATTCGCCACGGGGAGGCGGTGGCCGAGGCGCAGAACTCGGCCCGGCCGCTCACGGGAGCCGGGCGGGTGCACGTTGAGCGCTCGGGCTCGTGGCTCGCCGCGATGGGGCTGGCGGCGCACGAGATTCGCCACTCCGGCAAGCTGCGGGCGCGCGAAACCGCCGAGGTGATCGCGCGCAACCTGGGGCTACCGCCCGATCGGGTGCGTGAGCACCAGGGGCTCGGTCCCGACGACCCGGTGGAGGAGGCGGTAGCGGAGCTCGTCGCCGAGCACCGGACCTTCGTTGTGGTGGGGCACCTGCCGTTTCTCGGGCGGCTGGCGAGCTACATGCTGGTCGGTGATCCGGAGCGCGTGCCGCTGCGCATCTCGGAGTCGGGAATCGTGCTGCTGGGACGCGACGGCGGTACCTGGAAGCTCCTCGGGCTGGTCGCCCCGGACCTCATGCCGATCTAGCCTGCATGTCTCACCAGCTCCCTACTGCGGGCGCCGATCTGCCAGCCATCGCGGGACCGTTCGCGACTCGGCGCTGACAGACACCTCGACGCCCTCGTGACGTGACCCGGTTAGGGGGTCGGCGGGCCGCGGCGTCTTCCGGTCTCAGTCTTGCTGGTAACCTGGTGCCGTGGAGCTGCCGCTCATCGCGCGTGTGGAGTGCCGCTCGGAGGGGCTGCCCGAAGAGTACCCGGTTGCGGTGTGGATCGGGGGGCGGCGAGTCGCGGTGCGCGAGGTGGTGGACGACGCGGTACTCGGTGGGCGAGCCGCGGGCCAGCCGGCGACGCGGCGGGTGCGTGTGGAGCTGGACGACGGGGAACGGCTTCGCCTTCTGCGTGCGCTGCCTGAAGGGGAGTGGCGGGTGATGCGGTTGGAGGAGTGACCTCCTCCAACCGGCACCCGGGACGAGGGCTCGCGCCGCGAGGAGATCAGGCCCTGCCGCGCTCGGCCCACAGGGTGAGGATCTGCACCGCGGTCTCTGCCGCCTTGGCCATCCAATCCAGGGACACCCACTCCTGCACGGAGTGGAAGTTCTGGCCCCCGGCCCAGACGTTGGGGGTGAGCAGGCCCATGAAGGAGAGGCGCGCGCCGTCAGTACCGCCGCGAATCGCCTGGCGTATCGGTTCGATGCGCTGCCGGCGTGTGGCCTCGACGGCGATGTCCAGCACCGTCGGATCCTCCTTGATCTTCTCGGCCATGTTGCGGTAGGACTCCTCGATCTGAACGCCGATGTCGGCTGCGGGGAAGCGCGTCGCGACGGTGGTGACGACCTCGCGGAGCGCCTCCTCCCGAGCGTGCAGCTCGTCCTCTGTGAAGGCGCGCACCAGCACCTTCATCTGAACCTTGGAGACGTCGCCGCTCACGGTGTAGGGGTGGAGGTAGGGCTGGCGCTTCTCGGTGGTCTCGGGGAGGAACTGCTCGGGTAGACCCTCGACGATGGCCGCCGCCACGCGGACCGCGTTGACGAGCCTGTTCTTGCCGTAGCCCGGATGCACGTCGTGCCCGGTCACGGTGACGGTGGCAGTGTCGGCACAGAAGGTCTCGTCCTCGATCTCACCGAGGTCGGCTCCGTCCAGGGTGTAGGCGTAGTCGGCGCCGAAGGCCTCGACGTCGAAGTGCTCGGTACCTCGCCCCACCTCCTCGTCGGTGGTGAACCCGATGCGAACGGGGCCGTGGGCGAAGTCGGGGTGTGCGAGGAGCCACTCCGCCACGGTCATGATCTCCGCGACCCCGGCCTTGTCGTCGGCGCCCAGCAAGGTCGTGCCGTCGGAGGTCACGATGGTGTGACCGACGCAGTGTGCAAGGTTGGGGTTGTCGTCGGCGCGAATGGTCTGGGAGGCGTCACCTGGAAGCTCGATGTCGCCGCCGCGATAGGCGTCGATCACCTGCGGCTTGACACCCCCTCCCGGAGTGCCGGCGTAGGTGTCCACATGAGCGATGAGACCGATGGTGGGGGCCGATTCGCCGGCCGGCATGGTGGCGGGCACGGTGGCGTAGACGTAGCCCCATTCGGTGAGCTCGACATCCGAGCAGCCGAGCTCGCGAAGCTCGTCCGCGAGCATCCTCGCGAGGTTCTTCTGCTTCTCGGTGGACGGGCTCGCAGTCGAGTCCTCGTCGGACTGAGTGTCCACCTGCACGTAGCGGAGGAAGCGGTCCATCATCCTGCGTCGCAGCGTCTCGTCGAAAGTGATCGCCTGGCTCATGAGCCCTCCTTGTGTATGGGTCGTCGTGCCTGGGGGCACGCCCGTCGGGGCACGAGTCTAGCGCGTCCCTGCGTTGTGTCCCAGTGCCGGACGTCTGCATGATTCCTTGTCGCGAAAAATACCAAGTTCGAGATGCGTTATTCTCGTTCGAGCAGCACTACACGAGTGTCCGCCCTCGCCCAGGCGGGGGTACGGAGGTGGAATGAGCCTGGTCTACCTCATGGTGTTCGGATCGGTCGCGGTGTTCGGTCTCACGGCAGTGTACGGCTTGGTCTGGGCTGTGCGCCACGGCCAGCTGGGGGACTTTGCGGCGGGCGCCACCAGCATCTTCGACGACGAGGAACCGGTGGGGGAGATGACCGATGCGTTTCCGGGAGGGCGGGAGAACGAAGGGGGTGGCCCATGAGCGAGAGCGCGGCGACCACTGGTGTGGCGGCAGCCGTGCCGGTCCCCGAGGAGGTGCGGTGGCGGGCGGGGGTGGATGAGTCGTGCCGGTACCCGGTGCTGCTGTTCTACGCCAGCGCCGTGTTCTGGCTCTTGGTGGGAACGGCGCTGGCCTTGACCGCCTCCATCAAGATGCACACACCGGGCTTTCTCGACGGTTGGGAGTGGCTCACCTTCGGCAGGGTGCGTCCCGCCCATCTCAACGCGGTCATCTATGGTTGGGCTTCCATGGCCGGCGTGGGCACGCTCCTGTGGTTGGAGGCGCGGCTGTGCCGCGTGCGGCTCCGGCTTCAACTCCTCCTCGTGGTCGGCTGCGTGCTGTGGAACCTGGCGGTGGCGGGCGGAGTGCTGGCCATCCTCACCGGCGGCAGCACGAGCGTGGAGTGGCTCGAAATTCCGTACGTCTGGTCGTTCGTGTTCTCGGGAGTGTTCGCGGTGGTGATGGCAGCGTCGATCATGATGTTCGCCTCTCGGCGGGTACGGCATATTTACGTGTCTCAGTGGTACATCTTCGGGTCGGTGCTGTGGTTCCCGTTCCTCTACGTCATGGCCAATGCATTGATCCACGCCAACCTGACCACCGGTGTGGTCCAGGGTTCGGCCAACTGGTGGTTCGCTCACAATGTCCTCGGGCTGTGGCTCACTCCGGTCGGGCTGGCAACCATCTACTACCTTCTGCCCAAGGTGCTGGGCCGGCCCATTCACAGCTACTATCTGTCGATTCTGGGCTTCTGGAGCCTCGCGCTCTTCTACAACTGGGCCGGCACTCATCATCTCATCGGCGGCCCCCTGCCAGCCTGGCTCGTGACCGTCGGCATCGTCGGCAGCGTGATGATGGTGATCCCGGTGACCGCGGTGGCCATCAACCACCACATGACGATGGTCGGAAACTTTCACCGGCTGCGGTCGAGCCCGACCCTGCGCTTCATCGTGTTCGGCGGGATGTCCTACACGGTGGTGAGCCTCCAGGGCTCGGCGCAGTCGTTGCGCTGGTGGAACGAGGTCACTCACTTCACGCACTACACCATCGCCCATGCACACCTCGGGGTGTACGCCTTCTTCACCATGACGATGTTCGGCGCGATGTACTATGTGGTGCCGCGGCTCACCGGCCGCGAGTGGTTCTCGCCCGGGCTCATCAAGGTGCACTTCTGGGGCACCGCCCTGGGTATGACGGTGTACTGGGTGGGCCTCACCTGGGGCGGCGTGCTGCAGGGGCTCGCCATGAACGATCCTGACATCCCGTTCCTGCAGACCGTGTCGGAGACCATTCCGTTCCTCTGGTCACGGACCTTGGCGGGGATCCTCATGACCGTGGGGCACGTGGCCTTCGCGGTCCTGGTGGGCTTCATGCTCACGCGTCGGGACAGCGAGCAGGAGGGGCCCACCCTCTTCACGGGCTTCGGGCGCATGCTCGGCCGCGTCGGCGCGGAGGGAGGTGGGCAGTGAACCGCGCGCTCCTCCTCTACGTGGGTGTCCTCTTCACGGTACTCATCTCCCTGAGCGGGCTCGTCACCATTCCCCAGGAGCAGCTGGGCAACCTGGCTCCGGTGATGACCGCCGACGGCCAGACCCGGCCGGTCGAGCCCGCCGGCCAGGTGGCGGAGGGACGCGTCCGCTACCAGGCCGACGGGTGCCTGTACTGCCACAGCCAGCAGGTCAGGCCGCCGGGGTTCGGCGCCGACATCGAGCGAGGCTGGGGCGTGCGGCGCACGGTGGCTCGCGACTACATCTTCGACCGTCCACCCCTGCTGGGGACGATGCGCACCGGCCCAGACCTCGCCGATATCGCGGCCCGACAGCCCAGCGCCGACTGGCACCTCCTGCACCTCTACAACCCCCGCATTACCTCGCCGGGCTCGGTCATGCCGGCGTTCCCGTTCCTCTTCGAGCGGCGCCCCGTGGAGGTGGAGGTTCCCCACGACGCGCTCAAGTTCCCGCCTCAGTGGCAGGAACCGGGCTACGCGGTGGTGCCCGGCCGGCAGGCGAAAGCGCTGGTCGCCTATCTCCTCAGCCTCGACCACTCCTACCCGGTGCCGGAGGTGCAGCAATGAAGCCCCCCGATGAGTCCGGTCGGGATCGGTCACCACGTGCCCCCCTCGACAGGCACGAGGACTACGACACCGAGGTTGTGGACCTGCACGAGCCGATTTACCGCGAGATGGCGGAGCCCCGCGACGGCTACGAGCCGGCCCCCACTTGGCTGATCTTCTTCATCATGGCGGTGGTCGGCTTCGGTGGCTGGTACCTGGGCCGGTACAGCGCGAGCTTCAACCCGTCCGTCTACGACGAGAATGCCGGGTCGCTCGCCTCCGCCCAGGCCGGCCCGACGGCTACGCCAGAGACCGAGGATCCCATGGTCCTTGGCAAGCGCGTCTACAACAACTGCATGGCCTGCCACCAGGCGAACGGCCAGGGCGTGGCTGGGAACTATCCGCCGCTGGACGGCTCTCCGTGGGCTCAGGGCCGGCCGGACGTGATGGCCGCGCTGGTGCTCCACGGGCTTGAGGGCAAGCTCACGGTGCACGGCGAGACCTACAACTCCAGCATGCCGAGCTGGAGCCGGTTGTCGGATGAGCAGCTGGCGGCGGTGCTGACCTACGTGCGAGCGTCGTGGTCCAACTCGGCCTCGGCGGTGAGCCCGCAGCTGGTGGCGGAGGTGCGGCGGCGAACCGCCGACCGGTCGCAGCCGTGGATGGTGGCGGAGCTGGAGCGGTTGCGCGTCGATCCACCGCTCCAGGACAGCGAGCTCGAGAAGCTGCAGGAGGCGGCTGCTCCGGGCGCCGCGGGAGATGCAGACGCCGTCGGATGACGTCTGCCTGGTCGGCGGAGCCTGCGCCTGCGGCTCCGCCGAGCCGGTGAACCTCGCTGCCTGGTGGCGGATCGGTGTCGGCATCCTCATTGCTGCCAACAGCATGACCGTCAGCCTGGCGGTGGACACATCGACGATTGCCGCGAGCGAGAGAACTGTGGTGAACCTCGTTCTGGCGGCGCTCGCCTTGGCATGCCTGGCACTGCTCGGGTGGCCGTTGGCCAGCGGTGCCTGGCAGGCGTTGCTGGCTCGCCGCGTCACCCTGGAGGCGCTGTTTCTCACCGGTATCGTCGGCGCCTTCACCGCGTCGGCGGTTGCCGTCGTCACCGGGCATGGCGCCGCGTACTTCGAGGTTGTGAGCATCCTCTTGGTGGTCTACAGCTTCGGCCAGCAGGTGGCGGCCGCGGCGAGGGAGCGCGCCATAGAGGCCGTTGTGCGGTGGGCGCCGGACGCCGGCGAGGCGACTGTGGTGCTGCCAGGCGGCGGTACAAAGCGGGCCCGGATGGACGAGCTCGAGCCGGGACAGGTGGTGCGGGTGGCTCCAGGCGAGATGGTGCCGGTGGACGGCGTGGTGGTTCGCGGGGAGGCGTTCGTACGCGAAGCGGAGATGACCGGGGAGCCGCTGGCGGTGGTGCGGAGACCGGGCGACGCGGTGTGGGCGGCGACCCACGCTGTGGACGCCAGCCTCGACGTGCGTGTGACAGCCGCCCTGGGGGCGCGCCGGATCGACCAGGTCGTGGCGGCGGTGGCGGCGGCCCGCTCGAGGCCTTCTCGCGCCGAGCGGCAAGCGGACCGGCTCGTTCAGTGGTTTTTGCCGCTGGTACTGGGCACGGCCAGCGTGGCCTTCGTGCTCTGGTGGTGGCTCGAGGGTTGGGAGACGGGCCTCTTCAACGCCATGGCCGTGCTCCTGGTGGCGTGCCCGTGCGCTCTCGGTCTAGCGACGCCGTTGGCGGTGTGGGCGGCTCTCGCCCGTCTCGCCGGGCGTGGGCTGGTGGCTCGCGGCGGCGAGGTGGTTGAGCGTCTGGCCGAGGTGGACCTGGTGGCGTTCGACAAGACCGGCACGCTGAGCGGCGCCGAAGCGACGCTCGTGGACCTGGTGGTTCGGGAAAACGCGGAGCGCTGGAACCGTGACGCGGTGCGGGATCTTCTGGCGGTGGTCGAGGCCGGCATGCAGCACCCGGTCGCCGGGGCTCTGCGGGGTCGACGCGAGCCCGGTACACGCTTTCAACTGCTGGGCAGCGAGCTCATTCCGGCCACGGGGGTGCGCGCGGTGGTGCGCGAGGTCGTAGCGGCGCGGAGCTACGTCGTGGTCGTGGGCACGGCCGGGCGGGTGGTGGGGCGGAACGACGAGAGCTGGGTGCATCTCTACGGGAGACTTCACGAGCCAGGCGGCGCTCGTCTCCTTGCAGTGCTGGTGGACGGCGAGCTGGTGGCCGCCGCCGCGGTGGACGAGCGCCTGCGAGAGTCATGGCCCGGCGCCCTCGACGAGCTGCGGGCGGCAAGCCTCGCCAGCGTCGTGATGAGCGGGGACTCCCTGCCCCGGGTCGCGGCGGTGGGGGCCGATCGCGTGCTCGCGGAGCTGGGCCCCGAAGACAAGCTCGCCGAGGTGCGGCGGCTCACGGAGGCGGGACACCGGGTTCTGTTCGTTGGCGACGGGGTCAACGACGCAGCGGCCATGGCCGCCAGCCACGCCAGCATCGCAGTGGCGGACGGCACCGACTTGGCGCGGGAGGTGGCCGACCTGACCTGGCATGGTGGTGATCTCGGGGCCGTGCCCTGGGCGGTGCTCGAGGCCCGGGGGGTGATGGATGTCATTCGCGGCAACCTGCGTCTGGCCGTGCTCTACAACCTGGCGGGGGTGGCCCTCGCCGTGGGGGGCGCGCTTCACCCGGTAGCGGCTGCGGTGCTGATGACCTGCTCCAGCGTGGCAGTGACGTGGCGGGCCACCGGAACGCTCCGACTGGAGCAGGCAGAATGGAAGGGGGAGGTGGCGCTCGCTGCGCTGCGACCCCGTGAGGAGGCGGCATGAGTGACTCGGCGGGCGACCGGCTGGTGGCTTGGAGCATCGGCGGGGCAGTGCTTCTGCAGGGTGCCAACCTGGTGCTGATGGGCCGGTTGGGCGTCGTCGCCGCCCTCCAGCTGATGGTTGTGACCCTCGCCCTGGCTGTGCTCGCGGCGCAGGGCTGGCGCCTGCGCATGGCGCTCAACCACCGCGTGGACATGCTCCTGGTGATGGCCTCCTTCGGTGGCCTGGGAATGCTGCTGGGATGGTGGGTGGACCTGGGCTTCACGGCTCCGCTCGCCGCCGGTATGCATGGAGCCATGGGCCACGGCGGAGCCGCGGCGGGCCACCATGCCGGTCACGGCGGCAGCCTCCTCGCCGCCGCCACCTCGTGGATGACCGCTGGAATGCTGGCCGGGGCGATTCCGCCGGCATTGATGCTCACCCGCTGCGCCGAGCTGGCGCGAGGCAGCTGGCGGCGCTGGGTGTCCACCCACATTGTCGGCAATGTCGCCATGGTGCTGGGCATGATCGTGGTGGGTCGGTGGCTGGGGATGGCGGTGGGGCGACTGGTGGGCTCGCCGATCGTGGGCGCCCACCTCGCCATGATGGCGGGCATGCTGGTGGGGATGGAGGCCGGCATGTATGTCGGCGAGGCGGCCCTCGGGCTCAAGCCCTGGCGGGAGTGGACATGGCGGGCTGAGCGGCGAGACTCGGCCGCTTCGTCCCTGCGCAGCTCGTAGGTCCTCCGCAGCAGGATTTTTTCCCATGCACTGTTCACTCTTCACCCTTTACGTCCGCTACGGCAGTGGACGCACGTCCACTTTGTCGTACCAGCTCAGCGAGCCCGGGAGACCAAACGCGAGATGGGTGTGGCCGCCCCGGGGGAGCGCGTCGAATGGGTGCGCCCGAGCGGTTTGCACGATCGCCCCATCCCGCCAGCCCCGGGCCTCGAACCACACGTCGAGTGAATCGAGATCGCGGCCGCAACGGTTCTCCACGTCGATCTCGATGAGGACCTGGCCCGAGGTGACGGTGAGCTGGGATGCGGAGGCGGAGTAGCGGAGACAGTCGGTCAGCGTCGGAGTCGGCGTCGCGGCGCCTCGGCGGGGGGTCGGAGGGGCGACGAAGGTGAGGGAGGGAGGCGGCGTCGCGGTGGGCGGCGGTTGCGCCGGGACGTTCACCCAGCCGGTGGACAGCGTCTGCGGCGGCGATGGCGTCGGCGACGGAATGGCTGTGGGGGAAGGGGCCGCCCTCGGCGACGGGCTCGGCGTCGGTCCTCTGGTACCACCCCCGTGCGCCGACGGTCGGGGTCCACCCAGCAGCACAATCAGACCGAGCCCGACGCCGGCGAGCACGATTACGACCAGCCCGAGGCGGCTGGGAGGCCGCGATCGCCGGGCCGACGAGAGCTGGGATGGTCGACTCCCCATCGCACGAGCATAGACCCTCTCGAGCGGCAGTGAGACGGTCGCGGTGCCGTCTCCCAGGCATGCCGAGCGCTGCTGCGAGGCCCTGGTTTGCTATCATTCGCTCTGCTACCCGGCTGCGGCGGGAATCTACGACCCAGCGGAGGTCTAAGTGTTCAGGGCCGGTCCGTGAGGAGAGCGCTCTCGTTGGTGGTGGGCGATGACCCGTGACGATCAAATTCGCCAGATCTCGACGATGGGCACGGACGTAGCCGTGTCGTACCGTGACGGAGAGTCGGCGCGTGGTCAGGTGGAGAGCTTCAACCCCCAGCAGCCATGGTTCTACCTTCATGCGACGGGAGAAGACGCGCCGCGCCGCGTGCGGTTCGACGAGGTCAAGAGCGTGGCCTTCCTGAGCGCCCCCGACGCCGCCGGGCGGGAGGAACGCTTTCCTGCCAATGCCAGGCTCGTCACTGTCCGTTTCGCCGATGGCGACGCCCTGCACGGTATTGCCCACAGCTACGGAGGAGCGCGCGCCGGGCTCTTCCTGGTACCCACCGGCAGCTCGTGGTACGAGAAGGTCTACGTGCCGCTGACGGCGGTGCACGACGTCCTCGACGTAAAGCGGCTGGGCGACATCCTGGCTGACGAAGGAATGGTCAGCCGCGACCGGGTGGAGGAGGCGTTGCAGCAGCAGCGCGGGCTCAAGACTGAGCAGATCGGGGAGATCCTGGTTCGCCGCCAGCTCCTGACCCGCGACAAGCTCGACCGCAGTCTGGCGCTTCAGGCCGAGCCCAAGGGCCCCCGCATCGGTGAGATTCTGGTCGAGCAGGGCTTCATCAACGCCAAAGAGCTTGAGGAGGCGCTCGAGATCCAGAGCCACCAACGGCGGCGAAAGCTCGGTGAGGTGATGGTGGAGATGGGGATCGCCACCTACAAGATGATCGCGGTGGCGCTGGCGATTCAGTACGGAGTCCCGTTCATGGAGCTGGCCGACCAGGCTCCCGCCGCCGGCCTTCGCACGCTGGTGCCGTCCGAGCTCGCGCGGCGCCTGATGACGCTGCCGGTGAGCCTGCAGGAAGGGGTGCTCACGACGGCGGTGGCTGACCCTGCCGATCCAGCGCCCAGAGAGGCGCTGCGGGCGGCCACCGGCTTGGTGGTAATCCATGTGGTTGCCACCGTGGCCGACATCGATCGAGCGATACGCAGCTATTACGGGTAGGATGGAACGCGGCGCCAGCATCGGCGGGCCGTGTGCGCGCGCGACTTGGCGTCAAGGGGGTACAGGATGTTCCGACGTCTGGGATGCACAGCTGCCGTTCTCGCCATGCTGGCGGCTCCACTTGTCGCCCAGGAAGGCCCGGCCGCAGCAACCACTGCCAATGCGCCGGGCGACGGTCAGGTCGTGGCGACTTTCAAAGATGGCGCCATCACCGCGGCCGAGCTCGATGCCGAGGCGCACAGCAGCCTCGTGCCGCTGCTGCAGCAGATCTACGACCTCAAGCAATCGGTCCTCAAGGACATGGTTTACAAGCGCATGCTCGAGGCCGAGGCGAAGGCCGAGGGCATCACCACCGATGCGCTGTACCAGCGGGAGGTCACCAGCAAGGTGGCGCCTCCGTCGGATGACGAGGTCAGCAGCATGATGGCCCGGTACCGCGGGCAGCTGGCCAAGGACGACGATCAGGCCCGCCAGCAGGTTGTGGACGTGCTGCGTCAGCGGAAGCTGAGCAGCCTCGAGTCTGCGTTCAAGGACCGCCTCCTGGCCGACGCCGGGCTCACCGTGAAGCTCGACCCGCCACGGGTGGACGTGCCGCTGGATGCCGACGACCCCAGCACGGGCCCGGCCGACGCGCCGGTGACCATGGTGGAGTTCGCGGACTACCAGTGCCCGTTCTGCACGCGGTCGCAGGAGACCGTGAAGAAGGTGCGCGAGACCTACGGCGACACGGTTCGGCTGGTGGTCAAGCAGCTGCCGTTGCCCATGCATCAGCAGGCCAGGTCAGCCGCCGAGGCGGCTCTTTGTGCACAGCAGCAGGGTGCGTTCTGGAAGATGCACGAGTGGCTCTTCGCCAACCACGACAAGCTGGCCCCCGAGCACTTCAAGGCCGCGGCGGCGGAGCTCGGCCTCGACGCCGACAAGTTCGCCACCTGCCTCGATTCGCACCAGGAGGCGGCCCGCGTCGATGCCGATCTCGCCGAGGCGAGTGCGGTGGGCGCCAACGCCACCCCCACGTTCTTCGTGAACGGGCGCCTGGTGCGGGGCGCCCAGCCCTTCGAGACCGTGGCCGGAATCATCAACGAGGAGTTGGCCAGGAAGGGCGTCAAGGTGCCCGCTCCAGCCAAGCCGCAGCCCGAATCGGCGCCGACGCCTTCAGCCGACTGAGGCGCCGCGTGAGGGTCGGCGCACGGGCGTCCGTCATGTGGGCCGCCCTGGTGGTGGCGGCCCTCGGCGCGCCGGCGGCGACCCTCGAGGTGCGCCCGGGGGCGGTGGTGAGGTGGAGTGGTGGCGACACGACCTCATGCGCCATGGGCGAGCGTCGGTGGCCGGCGCTGGGTGACACCTGCTGGTACCCGGTAGATCTCGGTGCTGGCGGCGTCCTCGTGGTGACGCGGACTCGGGCCGGGCACGAGGAGCGGGCGCAGCTGGAGGTCGGCCCCTATCCATACCCGGAGCAGCGCCTGGAGGTTGCGGACGCCAAGGTGCATCTCGCTGCAGACGACGAGGCGCGCGCCGCCCGCGAGACCCGTGAGGTGGCGGCGCTGTGGGAGCGTGCCGAGGGTCCGGTGCGATTCAGTCTGCCGCTCGCTCCACCGCTGCGGCCGCTACCCGCAGGAGGGCGCTTCGGCGCCCGCCGGATCTTCAACGGCGAGCCGCGCAGCCCCCACTCCGGCGCCGACTATCGTGCGCCTGCCGGAACGCCGGTCTACGCTGCGGCTGACGGCACCGTGGCGCTGACCGGCGAGCACTTCTTCTCCGGTCGCAGCGTGTTCATCGACCACGGCGGCGGGCTGGTCACGATGTACTTCCACCTGCGACGAATCGTCGTGGCGGAAGGCGAACCGGTGCGTCGTGGTGAGAAGCTCGGCGAGGTGGGCGCCAGCGGCCGTGCCACCGGGCCCCACCTCCACTTCGGCGTGCGCTGGCACGGTGCAAGGGTGGACCCGGCGCTCCTGCTCGGAGAGCCGGATCGGGTTCCGAGCCTGGGGCGCTGAGGCGAGCGCGGCGCACCCGGACGGCGGTCGTCCCGGGATCGTGGCAGGCTCAGCTCTGCTGCCTGGGCTTTTCCCCGCCGTCAGATGGAGGAGCGCCGGCAGACGAGTGACCGCCGCGGGGACGCTGGGCGGATGATGGCGCTGTCTCGAGCGCCTTCATCGACAGGCTCACCCGGCCGCGCTCGCGATCCACGTCGAGGATCTTCACCGTCACGACCTGACCAACCCGCACCAGCTCCCGGGGATCGTCCACCCACCGGTGCGAGAGCTCGGAGACGTGCACCAACCCGTCGCGCTTCACGCCGATATCCACGAAGGCGCCGAAGTTGGTGACGTTGGAGACACGGCCCTCGACGGTCATTCCGCTCTCGAGGTCGTCTAGCGACCGCACGTCCTCGCGCCAGTGGGGGACGATGAACTCCGGACGCGGGTCGCGGCCCGGGCGGGCGAGCTCTTCGCGGATGTCCTCGAGGGTGAAGCGGCCGAGCCCTCGACTGTCGTCGGCGAAGCGGTCGAGATCGAGGCGTGCGGTCTTCTCCGGGTCTCCCACCAGCGCCGCCAGAGATACTCCCAGCTCGGCTGCCATCCGCTCCACCACCGGGTAGCGCTCCGGGTGCACCGCGGTGTCGTCGAGGGGATGGGCTCCGCCCCTGACGCGCAGGAATCCGGCGGCGAGCTCGAAGGTCCGCGCGCCGACTCCGACCACCTCCCGCAGTGCCCGGCGTGACGTGAAGGCGCCGTGACGCTCGCGGTGTGCGACGACGGCCCGGGCAAGGCGGTCGCCGAGACCGGAGACCCGCCGCAGGAGAGGCGCTGAGGCGGTGTTGAGCTCCACCCCGACGCGGTTGACCGCCGACTCGACGGTGACGTCCAGCTCGCTCGCCAGCGCGCGCTGGTCGACGTCGTGCTGGTACTGGCCGACACCGAGGGAGCGTGGCTCGATCTTCACCAGCTCGGCCAGGGGGTCTTGCAGGCGGCGGGCTATAGAGACCGCTCCGCGCAGGGTGACGTCAAGGTCGGGGAGCTCGTCACGGGCCTGCTGGGAGGCGGAGTACACCGACGCACCGGTCTCGGGCACGATGGCGACGACGACCCCGTCGAGGCCGGCCTCGCGCACCGCCTGGCGGACGAACGCCTCGGTCTCGCGGCCGCCGGTGCCGTTGCCCACCGCGACAGCGTGCACCGCGTGACGGCGGATCAGCTCCACCACGGTGCGGGCGGCTGCCGGTGCTTCGGCGTGAGACGCCAGGGGGTGGATGACGGCCGTGGCCACCACCGCGGACTGGGCGTCCACCACTGCCAGCTTGCAGCCCGTGCGCACGCCCGGGTCGAGGCCCATCACCGGCAGCTGGCCCAGGGGGGGCTGCAGCAGCAGGGCCTCCAGGTTGGCACGGAAGACGGAGATGGCCTCGGCCTCGGCCCGCTCGCGCAGCGCGGCCCGCACCTCGTTGGTGACCGAAGGTCGCAGAAGGCGGCGGTAGCAGTCCACCGCCGCCGCCCGCAGGTGGGAACCGCAGGGAGTGTCGAGGGGGAGGTGGGGGGAGGCGGCAAGCCGCTCGATCTCACGCTCGTCGTCCACTACGAGTTCCGAGAGCAGGACGCCGTCGCGCTCGCCACGGAGGATGGCGAGAATGCGGTGGGAGGCGGCCCGGGCCGCCGGCTCGGCATGGTCGAAGTAGTCGCGATATACGGCTCCGTCGCTCTCCTTGCCGTTCACCGCGTGGACTCGGAGCACCGCATCGTGAAGAAGGGCGCCGCGCAGGCGGGCGCGGTTCTCGACGGTCTCGGCGAGGCGTTCGGCGAGGATGTCGCGGGCTCCGGCCAGGGCCGCATCGACATCGGGCACCCCGGTGTCAGAGCTGACGAAGGGTGCTGACAGGACGAAGGGATCGGCGGAGGGATCGGCGGCGCCATCCAGCAGGGCTCCGACCAGGGGTTCGAGCCCGCGCTCCCGTGCAATCTGGGCCCGGGTGCGCCGTCGCGGGCGGTACGGGAGGTAGAGGTCTTCCAGCTCCTGCTTGCTGGTGGTCGCCCGTATCGCTTCCTCGAGCTCGGGCGTGAGCTTGCCCTGTCCGGCCACGCTCTCGAGCACGGCGTCGCGGCGCTCCGCCAGCTCGGAGAAGTACGCACGGCGCTTCTCGATCACCTCCAGCTGCACGTCGCTGAGACCTCCGGTGGCCTCCTTGCGGTAACGGGCGACGAACGGCACGGTGGCGCCGCCGTAGAGCAGCGCGGCGGCGGCCGCGACCTGCTGGGGACGGGCGTTCACCTCATGGGCGACATGCTCGATGAATCTCTGCTCCATGCGACCTCCGCGCGCTCCGTCGGGGGGCGAATTGTAGCGTGGGTCTCTGGCGAGTGTCCGGTGCGAGCCGTCGTGGCGGAGTGCAGTCGCCCGCGTTGAGAGGACGCGGCATCTTGACGCACTGCGGCAATTCGAATAGACTCGCCGCAGCATCCGGGAGGTTGCACCATGCGCTGGGTTGTCTTCAACCAGAAGGGCGGCGTGGGTAAGTCCACGCTCGTGTGCAACCTCGCCGCCATCGCTGCGAGCCGTGGCCTGCGGACTCTCGTCGTCGATCTCGATCCCCAGGCCAACGCCAGCCACTACCTTCTCGGTGACGAGGCGGGCACTCTGCACCCGTCCCTTGGCACCTTCTTCGAGCAGACCCTGGGATTCCAGCTGTTCCGCGAGGAGGCCGCCGCCTACGTTCATCCGTCGCCGTTCCCGGGTCTCGACGTAGTCCCCGCGAGTGCGGAGCTCGAGGCGCTGCAGCCGAAGCTCGAGTCACGCTACAAGATCTACAAACTGCGGGACGCCCTCGACGCCCTCGATGGGTACGACGAGATTTACCTCGACACGCCGCCGGCGGTGAACTTCTTCACCCTGTCCGCCCTGATTGCAGGGGACCGCTGCCTGATCCCATTCGACTGTGACGAGTTCTCCCGGCGCGCCTTGCACGGCCTGCTGGACAGCGTCGCCGAGGTGCGGGCGGACCACAACCCCCGCCTCGAGGTGGCGGGGATCGTGGTCAACCAGTTCCAGGGGCGGGCGCGCCTGCCCAGGCGGCTGGTGCAGGAGCTGCGGGAAGCGGGGCTCCCGGTCCTCGATCCGCCCCTCTCGGCGTCGGTGAAGGTGCGGGAGTCGCACGAGGTGCACCGCCCGCTCATACACCTGGCCCCCCGGCACAAGCTCACCGCAGAGCTGAGTGAGCTCTACGACGCGATCGCCGCGACGACCTTCAGAAGTTGAGCGACACCCCGCAGGTGAGCTCCGTTCCCGAGAGGTCGAGGGTGCCGAGGCCGGCGAAGTCGCCGCTGAGCTCGTCGTCGGCACTGCGCCAACGCGCCTCCACCAGCAGCGACCAGGTGGGGGAGAGGCCCACCTCGACGCCGGCGAGGGCGTACCACGCGAGGGTCGTGCCCTCATCGACGAAGCGGGCGGCGAAGATTTCCCCCTGGGCGGTGGTGAAGTCGATGAAGCGGCCGGCCTCCTCCAGGCGCCAGGACACCAGCCCGCCGCCTACACCGAGGTAGGGTGACACCGGGGCCGGCCGGTCGACGAGGTGATACACCCAGGCCGCCCCGATCCCCGATGTCTCCACCGTGGTGGTGTGGCGGATGTCGCCGCCGCCGCCGTCCACATAGTCCCGGTAGGCCTGGGTGGTGTCGCCCTCCCAGTGGTCGAAGGTGAGCATCAGGCCGCTGCGGGAGCTGAAGCGCCACACGTAGTCGAGGCCCACCGCCACGTCCTGGAAGTCGCCGGCGCTGCCGGTGAAGTCGAGGAGGCTCCCGTCCCAGTAGCTCGAATCAGCCGCTGGGTCGAAGAGGCCGACTCGGAAGCGCAGTGAGGAGGAGTCGGCTCCGGGCCCCCAGCGCCCCTGAGCGTTGGCGGGGAGGGCCGTTACGGTGGAGCAGGCGGTGATGAGCAGCAAGACCATCAGGCGTTGACGCATCGGTACCTCCATGCCCGACGGTTCGATGCCGGGCTGCAGGTGGTCAACGCAACCTCGATGCCAACCCCGGCCGCCACCTCGGGCGCCTGGTGCGGCCGCCATCTGTCCCCGATCTGTGACACTGCCTCCCCGGGAGGTCAGCCGCCGAGGCCGAGGTCGCGCCGCAGTCCGGGCAGGGCCTCCTCGGCGGCTGCGCGGCCGCGGGTCTCCAGCTCGGCGACGTCGGCAAGGTCCCAGCCGAGGAAGTCAGCCACGTCCGGCACCACCCGGCACTCGGCCGGGCCAGGTGCGGGGTGGTTTGCCCGGCTCCACAGGTAGCCTGTAGTCATTATCAGCTCGAGGAAGTTGCGGGGGCGGCGGTTGCCCGAGGGCGGTGGCACGAGGTCCACTGCGATGACGTAGTCGGCTCCGAGGTCGCGTGCGACGCCGACCGGCAGGTTGTCGAGCACCGCGCCGTCCACCAGGAGACGGCCGTCGAGATCCAACGGGGGGAAGACGCCGGGAACCGCGGAGCTGGCCCGCAGGGCGGCGGCGAGGGGGCCCGAGCGGAACACGACCCGCTCGCCGGTGAGGACGTCGCAGGCAATGGCGGCGAACGGCCGCGCCAGACCCTCGATGCACTCGACGCCGAAGCGCTCCTGGAGGATCCGGCCGAGGGGACGGGTGTCAAAGAGGCTGTACCGACTGCCCAGGGAAAGGCGGGCAAGCCGTGGCCAGCGCACGGTGCGGAAGATGTCGCCGATGGCGGCGGCGGAGAGGCCCGCGGCGTAAGCCGCCCCTACCAACGAACCGACGCTGGTGCCCGCCACGACTGCGGGGCGGATGCCGGCCTCCTCGAGGACCTGGAGAACTCCCACGTGTGCGGCTCCGCGCACCGCTCCTCCGCTTAGCGCGAGGCCGATGCAGCGGGGGTGAAGCTGTAGTTCTCCGGTCGCCATGCGGTTCCTCCGGCGTTGCTGGTGCCGCGCGAGCGGATTATAGTCGGAGGCATCTCACGTGCGGCAGTCACGCCGCCGGCAGTGGAGGGTGAATGCGCAGGTTGATGGTCGTGCTCGTGCTGCTGGCGCCCTCGCTGGCATGGGCGCAGTGGGCGCCGGGGTCGGGCGACGGGATCACCCGGCCGGAGCTCACCGTGTTCGGCGGTTACCGCGACGGTGGTCGCGTGGAAGGGTTCGACACCGTCGTCTTCCCGTTCAAGTTCACCGCCGACCTCGAGGGGTCGGCGTCCTATGGCCTCGCCCTCGACCTTCCGGTCAGCGCCGACCGGCAGATGGAGCTCTGGGTCAGTCGTCAGAGCGGAGCGCTGCAGAGCAGGTATGAGCTCTCAACTGGCTCCCGCGAGCTCGGCGACCTGGATGTGACCTACCTCCACCTGGGTCTCGTTCAGAGCTGGTTCCGGCGTTTCGGCACGGTTTACGTGGGCGTCGGCGCAGGGGTCACGCTGCTCGAGCCGCAGGTCACGGGAGGCAGCGCCGACACCCGCTTCTCGGCGAGCCTCGCCACCGGCGCCAAGTACGTCCTGTCACCCCACGTCGGCTTGCGCGTCGATCTCAGAGGCTACTGGACCGCGGCCAACGACGCGCTGTCCAACCACAGCAACGCGGCCGAGTTCGGTTACTCCAGCAACTTCGTTCAGGGCGAAGCGAGCGTCGGGGTGACGCTGCGCTGGTAGCTCCTCGAAGCGCCGGCACGGTGATAGACTCGAGACCAAACCTCGATACCGGACGGGAGTACGTGGTGAGAATTCCGTCACTGATCCTGAAGCAGCTCTATACTCTGGGGAGTCTCCGTAGCGATGGGGAAGGCGTTCACTTCAGCCTCAAGAACCGTCTCAGCGATGCCCGCGTGGTGGGGATCCGGGAGGTGAGCGTGGATGGCGCTTCGGTGCCGCTCGAGCGGCTCCGAGTCGATCTCGACGATGACGCTACGGTGCGCCCGAGGGACATCTCGACCGCAGCTCCCTTGCCGTTTCCCCTCGCCAAGGTCGTCACCATGGTGTGGGAGGGGGGGGAGCTCGGCAAGGGCAAGCATGAGCTCGAGCTGGTCTTCGACACGACCCCTTTCGGCAAGCTGAGGTTTACGGTCAAGGACTCGATCCGGGACGTCACACAGGCGGCGACCTCGGTGCCCTACGACAAGGAAGACAACACCTCGCCCGAGATCATTGCGCGCCGCCAGCAGTTCGCCGAGAGCTTCACCGGAGCGACGCTCCACCACGTCAAGTCGTACTCCTTCGATCCCACCATGACTGGTGGCAACATCGAGAACTTCAGCGGCGTCGCTCAGGTCCCCATCGGCCTCGCCGGCCCGCTGCGCGTCAACGGTGAGTTCGCTCAGGGGGAGTACCTCATCCCGCTCGCCACCACGGAGGGCACGCTGGTGGCGTCCTACAACCGGGGGATGAAGGTCATCAATCTCGCCGGCGGCGCCATCACGACCGTGCAGGACGACAAGATGCAGCGGGCGCCCGTGTTCGTGTTCGAGTCGGCGCGGGAAGCGCGCGGCTTCCGCGACTGGGTCGACGAGCACCTCGAGGAGATCCGGCAGGCGGCGGAGGCCACCTCCAAGGTCGCGAAGCTGCTCTATGTCGACACCTACCTGGCGAGCAAGATCGCTTTCCTGCGCTTCAACTTCTCCACCGGTGACGCCGCCGGTCAGAACATGGTCGGGCGGGCGACATTCGCCGCCTGCAGCTGGATCCTCGACCAGGTGGACACGGTGCGGTCGTTCTACCTGGAGTCGAATCTGGCCACCGACAAGAAGCACTCTCAGATCAACGTTATGCGTACGCGCGGCAAGCGGGTCACCGCGGAGGTAGTGATTCCCCGCGAGGTGCTGATCGAGAACATGCGGGTGGAGCCGGAGAGCCTCCAGTATCACTCCTCTATTGCCAACGTGGGCGCGTTCCTCTCGGGCGCCAACAACAACGGCTGCCACTCGCCCAACGGAATCACTGCCATGTTCATCGCCACCGGACAGGATGTGGCAAACGTGGCCGAGTCCTCCTCCGGGATCCTCTACTCCGAGCTCACGCCGGACCGTGACCTCTACCTCTCGATCACGATTCCGTCCCTGATCGTGGCCACGTACGGCGGCGGAACGGGCCTCGCGACCCAGCGCGAATGCCTCGAGCTTCTTGGGTGTGTCGGTAAGGCCAAGGTCCGGAAGCTGGCCGAGATCGTCGCGGCGGTGGCGCTGGCCGGTGAGATCTCGCTGGGCGCCGCCATCTCCTCGCTTGACTGGGTCTCCAGCCACGAGAAGTACGGGCGCAACCGCTGAGGAGCCTCGCCATGAGCGAGCGGCGGCTCGGGGGTGCGCCGTGACCGGCGGGGGGGCCGACGGGGTCCGCGCGGGAAGAGGGGGCGCGCCACGTGGGCGGCCGCGGTGGCGTCAGCGAGGGCTCGTGCGGCGCTTCGCGGAGATCCAGCGCCATGTCTTCGGGCTACTGGCGGGGGCTTTCGTGGCCGAGGCGAGGCGGCGGCGCCGGGAGCGGCGAACCGCCCTCGGAGGCGCAGCGTGGATGCTGGCAAGCCTGCCCTTGTACCTGTTCGTCAGCCGCGAGCTCGTACGGCAGCCGTTTCCCGTGCAGCTGCGCCGGCGGCTCGAGCTGCTCGGTCCGACCTTCGTGAAGCTGGGACAGCTACTCAGCCTGCGCCGCGATCTCCTACCGGAAACGGTGACCTCGGAGCTTCGTAACCTGCTCGACCGGCTGCCGCCGGTACCGTTCGAAGCCATCCAGGAGATCGTCGAGCGCGATCTCGGTCGGCCCCTCGACGAGCTCTTTGCGTGGGTTGACCCGGCGCCGCTGGCCTCCGCATCCATCGCCCAGACCCACCGTGCCACCACACACAGCGGAGAGGCGGTGATCCTCAAGGTGGTCAAGCCGGGGATCCGTCACGTGCTGCACCGCGACGCCAGGCTGCTGCGCGGGGTCGGTGCGACGCTGCAGCTGCTGCTGCCCCGCTACCACCCGCGTCGACTGGTGGCGGAGTTCCTCCAGTACACGCTGCACGAGGTCGAGATGACGCGCGAGGCGGAGAACGCCGAGACCTTCGCCGCCAACTTCCGCGATCTTCCGGAGGTCGTGTTCCCCGGCATCGAGCGGACGCTGTCGGGACGTGACGTGCTCTGCATGGAGTACCTGGAGGGCTTCCGGCCGGACACGCCCGAGGCCCTGGCGCTGTCTGCCGAGGATCGCGCCCGCCTCATCGACGCGGGCGCGTCGGCGGTCATCCGCATGCTCTATCAGGACGGCTTCTTCCACGCCGACCTCCACCCTGCCAACCTTCTGGTGCTGCCCGGGCCTCGCCTGGGCTTCATCGACCTTGGGATGGTGGGTCGTCTCGACCGCGAGCTCCGGCGGTCACTGCTGTACTACTACTACTGTGTGGTGATCGAAGACTTCGAGGGGGCCGCTCGCTACCTCACGGCTCTGGCGGACCAGGCGCCGGGCTGCGACCCCGCCGGATTCCGTCGTGAGGTGGAGGAGATCAGCCGCCGCTGGCGTCGTGCCAGGCGACTGGAGGAGTACTCCTTAGCGCAGCTCCTGCTGGAGTCGGTGCGGCGGGGGGGCCATTACCACATGTACTTTCCCGTCGAGCTGGTGATGACGGTGAAGGCGTTGGTGACCTACGAGGCATTGGGCTTCCTGCTCGACTCCGACTTCAACGTCGCCGAGGCGTCCGAGCGCCATGTGAGACGGGTGTTTCGGCAGATGTTCAGCCCCCTACGTCTGTCGCGGGAGGTGATGCGGGGCGCGCCGGACATCCTCGAGGCCGTCGTGCGGGTGCCCGCGCTCGTGACGGAAGGCCTCCGGCTGCTGGAGCAACATACCAGGAGGCCTCCGGAAAGCCCGTTCACGGGCCTGCGCGCCACCCTCTACGGAGGCTTCTGTCTGGTGAGCGGCGCGATGCTCGCGGCTGTCCATGTGCCGTGGCCGGTATGGACCGGCCTCATCGCGCTCGGGCTCCTGCTGCCCTTGCGGCGGGGCGAGCGTTAGCCCAACGGCAAGCGCCGCCTCGCGACGGCGCTCAGAGCTCGGGAAGGGTCCCGACGTCAGGTGGTCGGGGCAGACTTGGATCCGGTTTGCTTGGGCGGGGAGTCCTTCTTGCGCAGCTTGTCGATGCTGGCGGTGAGCTCCTCGACCTTCTTCGTGAGCTTCGCGATCTCGTCCTTGGTGGGGACGCCGAGACGACGGATGGCGCCCGTTACCTTCTCGTCGACGGTCTTCTCGAGCGTCTCCCAGTAGCTCTCCACCACGGTACGCATGCCGGTGACGGCGCCCTTCGCCTTGTCGACCTGCTCCTTGCCCTTGGACTCCACGCCCTGGCCCTTCTCGACCAGGTTCTTGAACACCTTGCTGCCCTCCTGCTCGGCCACGGCAAGGGCTCCGAGGCCCGCCAGCCAGACCTTGTGGGCGGATTCCACCATGTCGCTCTGCATCTCCTTGGCCTTCTTGGTCACCATCACGCACCTCCGTGCATAGTCCCGGTCGGCGTTCCGACCCGTTGAGTTTCGTACCCTGGCGGTTCGCTATGCCGCTATGCGGCATCAATCACAGGGAGAATATAACGCGCTGCGGCACGTCTGTCAAGCGATTTTTCTGCATTGCGTCAATTTCTTTAAGTGATGTTACACCAAAAATAAGATGAGTAGCATGAGGTGATGAATGCTGAAAATGCCGCAGTGTGGCATTCAGCACGATTCTGACGTTGTCTGGGTGGTCGAACGGGACGTGCCGCACCCGGGCGGCCGCGCGTGCCGGTGGCTCCCTGGTTCGAGGCGGCGCTGGGGCTCGCTCGAGGGGAGGTGGCAGCTGGTATCATCATGGTCGCGAACAGGCTCGGCAAAGAAGAGCGAGGCGCACGGGAGGCGTTGACGTGACGGTGGAGTTGCCGCCCGAGACGAGCGAACCGCTGTCCAATGTGGACAGCGCGTGGCTCCGCATGGAGGAGCCCACCAACCTGATGACAATCACCGGTCTCATGACCTTCCGCGAGCGGCTCGACCCCGGGCGCCTCAAGAGCGTCATCGAGGACCGGCTCCTGGCCTATGACCGTTTTCGCCAGCGTGTCGTCGAGTCTCGTCTGCCTTTGGGTCGGCCGAGCTGGGTGGACGACGACCACTTCGCGCTGAAGGCACACCTGCACCGGGTTGCCCTGCCCGAGCCGGGTGACGAGGCGGCGCTGCAGGAGCTGGTGAGCGACCTCATGAGCACTCCGCTCGACCGTTCGCGGCCGCTCTGGCAGATGCATGTCATCGACCGCGGCGAGGGTGGAAGCGCCCTTGTGGTGCGCCTGCACCACTGCATCGGCGACGGCGTGGCGCTGGTGCGGGTCATGTTCTCGCTCACGGACCAGGAGGAGAATCCGGGTGGCAATGGGACGCAGGGGGCGCCGTCGGCGCGGCGCCGCACCCGCCGTACGTTGCCGGTGACCAGGATCCTCGACGAGGGGATGGACGCGATTCTCAACCCTCAGCGTGTGCTCGAGCTCGCTCGCTCGGGCGCCAGCGCGGCAGGGGTGCTGCGGCGTCTGCTCACGCTCCCTCTCGATCCTCGAACGCCATTCCATGGTCCTCTCGGTGTGACCAAGAAGGCGGCGTGGACCGAGCCCGTGGCTCTGGACCCCATCAAGCTCGCCGGGAAGCGCTTTGGGGCGACCGTGAACGACGTGCTCTTGGCAGGCGTCGCCGGGGCGTTGGGTCGTTACCTGGCGGCCCGGGGCGAGGCGGTGGACAACCTCAGTATCCGGGCGGTGGTGCCGGTGAACCTGCGTCGTTCCGAGGAGGCCGACGAGCTTGGTAACCGGTTCGGCCTGGTGTTCGTGGAGCTGCCCATCGGTATTCGCGATCCCACCGCGCGGCTTCTCGATGTGAAGCGCCGGATGGACGAGATCAAGTCCTCGGATGAGGCCGGCGTGGCCTTCGGGGTGCTGGGGGTGCTCGGACGCACGAGCCCCGAGGTTCAGGGGTTCGGGGTGAGTATCTTCGGCAGCAAGGCGACCCTCGTGCTCACCAATGTGCCCGGCCCGCGCGAGACGATTTACCTCGCCGGGGCGCCGGTGGAGAACATCATGTTCTGGGTCCCGCAGTCGGCCCGTCTCGGGCTGGGCATCAGCATCTTCAGCTATGCCGGGCAGGTGCGGGTGGGGGTGGCGGTGGACGCGGGCCTGGTGCCAGACCCCGACACCGTCGCCGAACTCTTCGTCGAAGAAACCGACGCCCTGACCGGCACGAGCCGGTAGCCGCCACTTCTCCTTCCCATACCGCCCGACCATCGACACCGCGGCGGGCACTCGACGCGAGCTGACGACTTCACATGAGCTGACAGCCGGTGGTGCTGCTTCTCAAGGGCCACCAAAGCCCGGAGATCTCGGAAGTCATCGTCGCGAGGCCGCGGGAATGCCTTCAGGGTGGTGACCCGACCAAGGTGGCGCCGGGACGTCGCAACGCTGCGTCGCGGGCGCTACGGCCGACAGAAGTGTCGCCCTCGCTGACATACCGGCGGTCGCGGTGAATAATCGTCGTGATCTTCGGACGGCTACCAACCTTCGGGGAAGCTCGTCGCGACCTGACGGGCGGAGGTGACCAGCTGCTTGGCGGCCTGGGCGTAAGGCAGAAGAGAGAAGAGACCGCCCCTCTCGAGCTTGAGCTTTCCTCCCATGAGCCCGACGATGGGGTCGGTGCTGCCGTCGAGAACCCGCTTCCAGGTGGCGGGCGTGGCCCGGATCACGTAGGGAGGGCTCTCCAGCTCGTCCGGCCCGGCGGCGGAGGCCGCCCGGCAGTCGCCATGCCACAGGTCGGCGACGACGGCGCGCTGCTCCGGGACCCCCATCGCGGCGTCTGCCGACATCACCAGGGCGATGGCGCCCTCCCAGCGGGTGGCCGCCTTGCGGTAGTCGTCGTTGTCGTTGATGCACGTACGCCAGTCCTGAGCCCAGGCCTCGGTGAAGATCTCCGCCGCCATCCCAACCTCCTGTCGCCGAGTCGTCCGATGGGTTTCGTCCAGCATAGCGCAGGTGCGGCGTGGAGGTGCCCAGGGGCCCCTGCGTCACGCTATACCGTCGCGGGGCAGATGCGCCGCCGAACGGTGCGGGTCAACCCAGGCGCTTCAGCCGGGCGTCGAGCTCGGCGAGGCGGGAGACCAGCTCGGCAACCTCCTGCCGGGTGGGTACGCCGGCTCGCCGCAGCAGGGCGCCGCAGCCCGACTCGAGGCGGGCGCCGACGGCCGCCCCGAGATCGTCGGCGCGGTGCCGAAGGCGGTCCACACGCCCGCTGAGGAGGGCGCGCTCACGGCGCTCGACTCTGCGGCCCTCGGTGACGAGGCGGGTGAAGACTGCCTGGCCCTGCCGGCGAGCCGAGGTGACGACGCCGAGGCCGGCGAGGTAGAGGGCCCGGGTGGAGCGGCGAATCATGACGCCTTGCCGTCTTTGGTCGCGCGGGAGCGGCCACGAGGGGCCGCCTTGGACCTGGTGGTGGACGCCTTGCGAGTGGTGCTGCCAGCCTTCTTGGTCGTGCTGGCGCCCTTCTTGGCCTTGGCCGTCGACGCCTTGGCTGCCGGACGTCGCGTCCGGGCAGGGGCCGGCGCGGGAGCTGGAGGCTCCTGACGCTCCTGCTCGAGCTCCACCAGGGACTCCTCGAGATCGGCGAGCCGCTCGCGCAGGCGCCCCATCTCCTCGCGGGCCCGGCGCACGGGGCCGAGTCGGTCCATGGAAACTTGCACCAGCCGATCGACGCCGGTCTGCAGCTGCTCCACCCCCGAGCTGACGGCCTCCTCGCCGAGACGGATGAGCTCGTGCAGGAGCTCGTTGGGCAGGAGTGTGCGCCCGTGACGGCCCTCCTCTGAGATGATCTGGGTAAGCGTCTGCGAGGTGACGTCTTCGGCCGTCTTGTTGTCTACCACCCGGATCTCGGTCCCGTGGCGAATCCAGGCGGCGAGCTCCTCGAGGGAGACGTAGCGGCTCTCCTCGGTGTCGTAGAGCTTGCGGCTGCCGTAGCGCTTGATCAGTCGGATCATTGTGGTCTCCAACGCCATGTCGGCGTCCCGGGTTCTTGCCGCTGTGCGGCGTCTTCCGGTGACAATGTACCGCGCTGCGGCAAGAGTGTCAAGGAGCGGGCGAATCTAGGGGATAACTGCGCCTGGCTGCCGAGGTTTCACCGCTTGGGCGCGGCCCGGTGAGACGCGTTGGCGAGCCAGGTGCAGGGCTCTCATGCCGCGGTGCGTCAACGGCTCAGCCTCTCCTGGAGCAGGTCGCCCAGATCGGAGAGACCCTCGAGCGTGGTGGGCTCCTCGGCGAGGAGTGGTACGGCGGCCAGGGGCTGCTCCGCGCCGAGCAGCGAGCGGAGGTGCTCGACGCCCGCGCGGTCGCGATGCCCGAGCCAGGCGAGCAGCTGGCGGCCGTCGCGCGCCACGGCCAGCGGATCCGAGGCGGGCGCGACCCCGTCGGGCTCGGGATGGACCCGGTTGACCACCACGGGGCCCAGGCGGTGGCCGGCCTCACGCAGGTGGCGGGCGAAGAAGAGCGTGTCGGCGACCCGCTCACGGCCCGGACCGCTCACCAGGACGAAGATCGTGCGGGGGGAACGCAGGAGGGCCTGCACCTCGTGGGCACGAGCACGAAAGCCCTTGTACAGAGGGCCGAACGCCTGGAAGAACTCGGCCATGTCACGCAGAAGGTCGAGACCCACCAGGCGGTCCAGGAAACCCTCCACGTTGCGCCCGAAGGGACCGAGACGGGCGATGGGGCGGATGTGGCCCGACTCGTCGAACCAGGGCTTGAGGGCGATCTTGAGCGCTCCGCTGTCGAGGAAGCCGATGATGCGCTCGGGCGCTTGCAGGAAGTCCAAGGCCTGGCGGGTCGGCGGGGTGTCGAGAATCACTTGCTGGTACCGGCCTTGGGCCGCGACCTCGAAGAGGCGCTCCACCGCCATGTACTCCAACACGCCGGCGAGGCTGGCGGCGAGGTGGCGGTAGAAGCGGTTGCCGAGAATGCGGTCGCGCGCTGCGTCGTCGGGCGAGTAGTGCTCCACCAGGCGGTCGAAGGTCTGACCGGCGTCGAGGAGGCTCGCGTGCAGCGAAGCGGGGGCATCGAGATCGACCTCGACCTCGCGGCCCCGAGCGGCGTCGCCCACGCCGAGCGCATCCTTGAGCCGTAGCGAGGGGTCGAAGGTCATGACCAAGGTGTCGCGGCCGGAGCGGGCGCCGCCCACGCCCAGGGCCGCCGCCAGCGTCGTCTTGCCGACGCCGCCCGAGCCGACGACGACCACCAATGGCTCGGCAGGCCGTACGACGCTCATGGCGTTGAGGCGCTGGCGAAGCGCAGCGCTCGGTCGAGCTCGACCTCGAGCGCGGCAACCAGCTCGGGCCCGCGGTCGAGGGGAAGCAGGGGGAGGATGGCGGTGGGACCGGGCCAGCGACGGGCCAGCCGGTCAAGCTCCCGCTCGTTGACCCGGCGACGGCGACGCCACAGGGCGGTGGTCGCGTCGGGGGCTCGTATCCTGGCGACTGTTGGGGGAACGGCCGGGTAGACGGCGTTGACGACGACCAGCTGCGGTGCGTGGTGCAGGCGTTCCTCCACCAGGTCGAGGAGCTCCTGCGCCTCCTGGACGGGCATCTCCTCGGCGGTCGTGACGATGACGATGCCGGTGCGGGCCGGGTCGGCCACAAAGCCGGCGATCTCCTCGGCCATGGTTCCCACCGGGCCGCCTCGCACGGCGTCCGCCACCAAGCGGGGAGCCGCCAACAGCGAGACGCCGTGGCCGGTAGCGGGAGCGTCGAGAACCACCACGTCGGGTCGCGGCATGCCGTGAAGATCACGGCCCGCGAGGAGCCGCAGTACCCGGCCGAGCACTGCCGTCTCCTTGAGGCCGGGGGCGCCCTCGACGAAGTGCTGGTACACGGGGCTACCCAGCACCCTGCGGGTGAGGAGACCGATCTTGAGCCGCTCGATCACGAGGTCGTCGGCCACGCGGCGGGGTTGGACATTCTGCAGATGGAGCCCCGCGGATACCTGCACCGGCTCTCCGCCGGACGGCGCCACGTCCAGCAGGGCGTGAAGGCTCTCGCGCGGATCCACCTCCATGAGGAGTGCGCGTCGGCCGGAGGCCGCCAGACGGCGGCCGAGGACCGCTGTGAAGACGCTCTTGCCCACGCCACCCTTGCCGGTGACGACCACGAGCTGCAGCTCGCCCAGGCGCTCCACGGGAGGGGACACGATGGTGGCCCTCACCGTCCCTACGCCGAGGGGGGCACGGGCTCGTAGAGCCCTTCGATGACGTTGCCCAGCTGCTGCTCGATGACCCGTCGCTTGACCTTCATCGTCGGCGTCAGCTGGCCGCCCTCCACCGTCAGCGGCTCCGGCAGCAGGGCGAAGCGCTTGATCTGCTCGTAGCGTGCGAGGCCGGCGTTGACGGTGCTCACCAGGTCCGCGAAGAGCTGCTCAACCTCGGGAGAGGCGAGCATCTCGGCGGCGGTCACGGCCCCGACGCCGTGCGCTCCCGCCCAGCGCTGAAGGTCGTCGAGGCTGGGGGCGATGAGCGCCACCACGAATGGTCGCCGGTCGCCGACCAGCACGGCCGCATCGACGAAGGGCGACTCCTTGAGCCGGCCCTCGATGGGCTGCGGTGCGATGTTCTTGCCACCGGCGGTGACGATGAGGTCCTTCTTGCGGTCGACGATGAGAACGAAGCCGTCGTCGTCGAGCTCGGCAATGTCGCCGGTGTGCAGGAAGGCCTCGTCGTCGAGGACCTCGGCGGTCTGCTCCGGCTTGTTCCAGTAGCCCATCATGACGGAGGGGCCGCGCACCAGGAGCTCGCCGTCAGGAGCCAGCTTCACCTCGAGGTTCTCCAGCGGGCGTCCCACGGTGCCGAGCCGAAGCGTCCCCAGGGTGACACCGTTCACGGCGATGACCGGCGACGTCTCGGTGAGGCCGTAGCCCTCGACCACCGGGACCCCCAGGGCGTGGAAGAACTCGTTCACGGGAAGTGGGAGCTCGGCGCCGCCGGAGATGGCGTAGCGGACCCGGCCGCCGAACACGGCGTCCCGCACCTTGGCGAGAACCAGCCGCTCGGCGACGGCATACCGGCCGGACAGGACGGCGCCGGGCTGCTTGCCCGCGATCCGCTGGTGCGCCACCTCGCGGCCGGTGTCGATGGCCCAGTGGAAGAGCGAGCGGCGCAGCCCGGAGGCGCCGGCCACTTTTTCGTGGATCTTCTGGTGCACCTTCTCGAAGAACCGGGGCACGCCGACGAACAGGGTGGGTGCGGCCGCGGCGATGAGGTCGCCCACGTGGTACACCGAGCAGTAGGCCTTGGTGGTGCCACGCCACATGTAGATATAGCCGACCATCCGCTCGAGCACGTGGCAGAGCGGGAGAAACTCGAGCGCGTGGTCCTCGCTCATCACCGGCACCCTGGGCGCCGCCGCCCGGATGTTCTCCACCAAGTTGCGGTGGCTCAGCATCACGCCCTTGGGGTCACCGGTGGTGCCGGACGTGTAGATCAGGGTGGCCAGGGCCTCCTCGTCGATGTCGTGGGCGCGCCGCCAGAACCTGTCGACGGCATCGGAGGTACCGCCTGCCGTGACGAGGTCGTCGAAGGAAATCACCCCGGGCGCCGGTTCCCCTTCGATCTGAATCAGGTGGGCAAGGGCGGGACAACGGCTGCGCACCTCGAGGAACTTGGCCACCTGCTCGGCATTCTCGGCCACCACAGCGACGGCGCCGGAGTCGGCCGCCTGGTAGGCCACCTGCTCGGCGGTGAGGGTGCCGTAGACGGGCACGTCGGCGGCCCCGAGGTCGAGCACGGCGAGATCGACCATGTGCCACTCCGGACGGTTGTCGGAGAGCAGCAGGACACGGTCCCCATGGCCGATTCCGAGGCCTTCCAGGGCCGACGCCAGCGCCGCCGTGCGGCGAAGGAAGTCGGCGGTGGAGAGGACACGGTCCGGCCGGCCGGGCAGTAGGTGACGGTAGTGGTCGGACCGGGGGTGGTCGACGTCGTGCCGGTACAGGTCGAGCAGAGTGCGGTCCGTCATGGCCTGTCTCCAAGTGGCATCGAGTCAAGGGTAGCACGCAGCAGCTGCGAGGGACCTGTAACCGTGCATCGCCGTTTTGGCATATAGCTGCCATGCCGTGACGGACCTCGTTGCACGGGGGCGCCAGCGGTGTACCATGGGCGACCCGGGGGCTACATGTGCGGCATTGTGGGCGTCATCAGTGACAGCAACGAGTCGGTGGTCAGGGAGTTGGGCAACGGTGCGCACTTCCTGCAGCACCGCGGGCCGGCGTACGCCGGTCTCTTCGTCTTCGACCCGGTCCACCGCGGGGCGCGGTTGGAGAAAGGGGAGGGCCTCGCCGACGACATCTTCAAGCCGCTCGCTGACGTGCGTGGCGATCTCGGGATCGCCCACACCCGCTACAAGACCTTCGGTTCGGGTGGTCGCGAGAACGCCCAGCCGTTCTTCGATCCCATGAGCGGGATCGCGCTGGCTCATAACGGGCACATCACCAACGTGGAGCAGATCGCGGCGGAGCTACGGTCTCGTGGCGAGGCACTGGGCTCGGACTGTGACGCCGAGGCGCTGCTGCGCGTCCTAGCGAACTGGGCTGAGCGCTTCCGGCGAGAGGAGCCCGCCCTCCCCGAGCGCGAGATCCTCTTCCGGGCCATTCGTGAACTGCAGGAACGGGTCACCGGAGCCTACTCGGCGGTGGCCGTGACGCGGGAGGGTCTGTACGCCTTCCGGGATGCCCACGGCTTCCGGCCCATGGTCCGAGGAGTGCGACATCGCGACGGCAGGGGCCTGGCGATGATCGCGTCCGAGACCCTGCCGCTGGAGCAGAACGGTTACGAGGTGGTCGAAGAGGTGGTGCACGGCGCCGCCCTCTTCATCGATCGCAGCCTCGCGGTGGACGAGCGTCTGCTGCTGCAGCGTGATCCCCGACCGTGCGCCTTCGAGCTGATCTACTTTGCCGATGTGGAGTCGGCGATGCTGGGCGAAAGTGTCCGGACCTTCCGCTGGCGCGCCGGACGCGCGCTGGCCCTCTACGTCCTCGAGCAGGCGCAGGACATCGTCCCGGCCATCGACCTCGTTGTTCCGATCCCCCACAGCCCCATCCCCGGGGCCGAGGCGTTCGCGCAGAAGCTCGAGAAGGAGTGCGACGCCGCTGTGCTGCAGTACGCCACACCGGTCTCCAAGTATCGCTACGGTGGCAGGATCTTCATGGAGGAGACGCAGGAGGCCCGTGACGAGGCCGCGCTTCTGGACTTCCGCGTCGATGCCAAGGCGGTGGAGGGGAAGACCATCTTCCTGGTGGACGACAGCATCGTGCGCGGCACCAACGCCACGCGCATCGTTAAGGCGCTGCGTGCGGCTGGTGCCCGGAAGGTCTACTTCGGCGCCCTCTGGCCGATGGTCATCGATTCCTGCTTCCAAGGCATCAACACGCCGACCCAGAACGAGCTCATCGGCGCCCGGTTCAACCGTGACACCGACGAGGTGCGCCGCGAGCTCGGGGTCGACGCCCTCTTCTACCTGCCGGTGGAACGGTTCCAGGAGAAGGTGCTCAAGGACGCCCCCGCGTGCATGGCCTGCGCCACCGGGCAGCGGTCGGTGAAGTTCGAGTACTCCGGCGGTGTTCTTCCGGACGTCCCAGCCTCCTGATCCTCTGGCCCTTGACAGGAGTCGCCTCCGGAGCGACAGTCGTGGAAGATTCGTCTCACGACTGACTCGCTTCTGGAGGAGGTTCGACATGCGTGGAGCACCCTCTCTGTGTCTCGTGGTCGCCTTGGGCTTTGGGCTCGGCTCGGCACTCCCTGCGGCAGGGCAGCAGGCCGAGCCCGAGTGGACCCTCGTCGGCTACATCCAGCAGAGCTTCCCCAAACAGACCAACACCAACCGGCAGATCGACCAGATCAACCAGATGTTCGGAACCAGCTTCGACACCTGGGACGACGTCGTCAACCTCAGCGCCGGCCTACAGCTGCACCGGCAGGTGAGCCCGCGCTGGCTGGTGGGCGGAGAGCTGGACTTCAGCACCGGCGCCATCGACGGCAGCGCGAGCGTACCCACCGAGGCAGGGCCGGCTCGGCTCGCGTTCGAGCAGGAGTACAGCGTCTACGCCAACCTCATGGCGGCAGCCCGGTACTTCCCCTGCGACGCGTGTACAAGCTGGCGCCCGTTCGTGTATGGCGCCGCCGGAGTGGCGTACGAGAAGGACACCACCACCCTCACCTTGCGCAACGAGTACCTGGACGCGGGCCTCAGAGTCGAGAACGACGGGTGGTTCCCTGCCTGGACCGTGGGCATGGGCCTCGACTGGCACGCATTCGGCGACCCTGACTGGTTCCTCGAGCTGGGAGTGGCCTACTACTGGGGTCGTCTGAAGCACGACGTACCGGCCGAGGGCTCGCTGGCGCCCGGCCCCGAGGTGCTTGCCGACACCGACTCGACGGGTCCGAACTGGTGGATCGGGGTCGGGAAGCGGTTCTAGCCCGTGTGTGCCTCCACGCTCCTGTTGCGAGCGCAGATGCACCCGCCGGCGTAGCCTTGGCCGAATCACCACGTTGACAGGCGCACCGGCGCTTTCGCGGCGCCTCTCGGCGTCACGGGCGGGCATTCAGGGTTGAGCGGGAAGGGGAGTGGCCAACCTTGCCACGAACGTCTTGACGTTCAAACGTCGGAACGAACCGGGTGGGGGAGGTACCGGCCGGCCCAGGCGGCCATGACCTCACCCACGAAGCGGGGATCGTCGCGGTCCGACAGCAGGAGGTGGTCGGACCCGTCGATGGCCACGAAGCTCTTGGGATGCTTGGCGGCGCGAAACAGGCGCTCAGCGGCGGCGGCGCCGACCACCTGGTCGGCAGGCGCGTGGAAGATGAGGAGGGCGCGACCGAGGCGAGCGACTGCAGCTTCGATATCGTGGCGGCGAAGATCCTCCACCATGGCGCGACCGATGTGGGTTGTGCGGCCCAGCAAAGTCACCTCGGCGGTCTCCTGCGTGGCGAGCTCGGGCGCCCGCTCCAGGAGGAGCTCGCTGAGGTGCGCGGTGTCGGACGGGGCGTTGACGGTGGTCACCGCCCGGACCTCGGGGATGCGGTCGGTACCGGCCAAGGCCACGGCGCCGCCGAGGCTCATGCCCACGAGCAGCGCGGGCGCGGCCGCCTCGTTGCGCAGGTAGGCGGCGGCGGCCTCGAGGTCGTCGAGCTGGGTGGAGAATGTCGTCTCCGCGAAGTCGCCCTCACTCTCGCCGAGGCCGGTGAAGTCGAAACGAAGGGTCCCGATGCCGTGCTCGGCCAGAGTCCGACTGATGTGCGCCACCGCCTTGGTGTCTTTGAGGCAGGTGAAGCATGGGGCGAAGAGCGCCCAGCCCCGCGCCTCGAGCGCCGGAAGCTCCAGTTGACCAACCAGCGTGTCACCGGCGCCTCCGGCGAAGCGCACGCGGCGGGAGCGGCGCTCGGTCATCAGCCCTCCCGCAGCTCGGCCAGGGTCGCGAGCACTGCCCGGTGAATGGCGCCGTTGGATACGACGATGCCGTCGGTAGGGGAGAGCGTGCGACCGGCGCCGAAATCCAGGGGCCGACCACGGCCGTCGCTCACGGCGCCGCCGGCCTCCTCGACGACGAGGCTGCCGGCAGCGTGGTCCCAGAGTTTCTCGCGGTAGTCGGCGCGGGTGGGGAGCCGCAGGTAGATCTCAGCCTCGCCCCGGGCCACGACGGCGTACTTGGCCTGGCTGTCCAGCCGCACCGGCTCGGCCGTGATTCCCAGACGCTCCGCCACCCGGGCGCTGGCGCCGTGCGAGGAGTGGCCGGACTCCACCGACTCGCAGAAGCGCGCCCGCGCCGGGTCGGCGACGCCGTCGACGCCCACCCGGCGAGCCTCGCCGCCGGCGAGGAGCGGCTCGAGGGAGGCTCCGCCGCCGCGAACCGCAGAGACCAGGCAACCGCGGGGTTCGCCGGTGAGACCGGACATCGGCAGGTTGGGGCACCCCACGACGCCGACGACCACCCGGCCGTCCTCCACCAGGGCCAGCGCCACCGCGAACTGCTCCCCGCGTAGGAAGCCCTTGGTACCGTCGATGGGGTCGAGGCACCAGAAGCGGCCCTGGCGGCCCCCAGAGTGGCCGCCGCTGGCCAACGCCCCCACCAGTCCATCCTCGTCGAGACCGGCGAAGGCGTGACGGGCAAGGTCGAGGACGCGGCCGGCGAGCTCGGCGTGGCGGTGCAGGGCCTGGGCGTCCTCCTCGGCCATCAACGGGACCTGAGGTGTTGCCTCAGCCAGTCGGGATGCCACGACCGCCTGGACTGCGAGGTCGGCGATGGTGACCGGCGAGCGGTCCGCCTTGACCACCCGGTCGCGGGCAGCTGAGATCTCGTCCTGGGCCGAGCGGGCGAGGCGGCTCGCTTCGCGCACGAGCTCGACGGCCAGGTGATACTCTGCTTCGTACACGCGTCTCTCCTTTCGTTCGCGGAGTGTAGCGCAGTGGTGCGAGGCGGCGACTCCCCTACCCCGGTCCGCACTTGACAGGAGTCGGGAGGCCGGGAATCCTGGGGTCGTGCGGACCGGCCCAACCAAGACTCCCGAGTCCCGCTCCCTCGCGGAGGTTCACGGAACCGTTCCGGTGCCCAAGAATCCCACGTTCTGGCGTCGGTTGTTCGCCTTCGCGGGCCCCGCCTACCTGGTGAGCGTCGGCTACATGGACCCCGGTAACTGGGCCACCGACATCGCCGCCGGCTCCAAGTTCGGCTATGCCCTCATCTGGGTCCTGCTCATGTCCAACATCATGGCGGTGCTGCTGCAGAGCCTCTCGGCCCGGCTCGGCATCGTCACCGGGATGGACCTGGCCCAGGCGTGCCGCGCCATGTTCGATCGCCGCGTCTCGTGGGTACTCTGGGTACTTGCCGAGATCGCCATCGCCGCCTGCGATCTGGCGGAGGTGCTGGGCTCGGCCATAGGCTTGCAGCTCCTCTTTCACATCCCCCTCCTGGTGGGGGTTGTCATCACGGCTTTCGACGCGCTCCTGCTCCTCTTCCTGCAGTCGAAGGGCATGCGCCTGATGGAGGCGTTCATCGTCGCCCTCATCACCACCATCGGTGTCTGCCTCGGCATCGAGATTATCCTCTCGCGCCCCGAGTGGGGCCACCTGGCCGCCGGGTTCGTGCCGAGCCTGCCCGGCGGCAGCGCCCTTTACCTTGCCATCGGCATCCTCGGCGCGACGGTGATGCCGCACAATCTCTATCTCCATTCGGCGTTGGTGCAGTCGCGACGCATCGCCCGGGTGCCGGCGGGGATCCGTTCGGGTATCCGCTTCAACGTGCTCGACTCCATGGTCGCCCTCAACGGCGCCTTCTTCGTCAACGCCGCCCTGCTGGTGATGGCCGCGGCGACCTTCTACCGCGCCGGGTTGCATGAGGTGGCTGAGATCCAGGATGCCTACCGGTTGCTGGAGCCGCTGCTCGGCGCCGCCATCGCGCCGGTGGTGTTCGCGGTGGCGCTCATCGCCTCGGGCCAGTCGTCCACCATCACCGGGACGCTGGCCGGCCAGATCGTCATGGAGGGCTTCGTCCACATCCGCTTGCGGCCCATGGTTCGCCGTCTCTTGACCCGGGCCGTGGCCATCATCCCGGCAGTGGTGACCATCCTGTTCTTTGGCGAGCGGGCCACCGGCGACCTCCTCGTGCTCTCGCAGGTGGTCTTGTCCCTGCAGCTCTCCTTCGCCGTGATTCCCCTCATCCACTTGGTCTCCGACCGCCGCTGGATGGGCCAGTACCTGGTTGGCCCCGTCACCCAGGCGGCCGCCTGGCTGGTGGCCGGGGTTATCGTGGTGCTCAATCTCAAGCTCGCAGTGGGGGAGATCGCTGCTTGGATCGGCGGCGCCGGCAAGTGGGCGTGGCTGGTGTGGGGCAGCGCCGTGCCGGTCGGGCTCGGCCTGGTCCTGCTCCTCGGATACGTGACAGTGGTACCGCTTGCGCAGCGTTTCCACGGCGGCGAGACGCCGGCGCACGAAGGTGTCCACGGGCCCCTGACCGTACCGTCTGTCCAACCGCCGCGGCCGCCGCAGCGCATTGCGGTGGCCGTCGACTTCTCCTCCGCCGATGCTGCGGCGCTGTCGCAGGCGGTCTCCGTGGCGCGGGCGGCTGGGCGGGGTGCGCGGGTGGTCCTGCTGCACGTCGTCGAGTCGGGTGGTGCGCGGCTGCTGGGCGGCGAGCTGCAGGACCAAGAAGCGCGCACCGACCAGGAGAGGCTTGAGCTGTACACCTCAGAGCTCACCGAGCTGGGGATCGAAACCAGCTACGACCTCGGTTTCGGCGAGCCGGTGGACCAGCTGGTGGAGCTCGTGGGTCGCCACGACGCGGACCTGGTGGTGGTGGGCAGCCACGGGCACCGCAGGGTGGGGGACTTCGTCCACGGCACGTCCATCGAGCGTCTGCGCCACCGGATCGCGGTGCCCGTGCTCGTGGTCCCCAGCGACGGCAGAGGTGACGATGAGCGGAAGGTCTGATGCACAGGACCGATCGGCTCGAGGTGTCGACGCGGGGTGAGTGCGAGGTCGTCGACCTCACCGACGCGGTGGATGAGCTCGTCACCCGGAGCTGTCTGCTCGAGGGGCATGTCCTGGTATTCGTCCCGGGCTCCACCGCCGGCGTCACCACCGTGGAGTTCGAGCCAGGCCTGAGGAAGGACCTACCCGAGCTATTTGAGCGGTTGGCGCCCCAGGGCGCGCGCTACCACCACGACGACACCTGGCACGACGGCAACGGTCACTCCCACGTGCGCGCCAGTCTGATCGGTCCGTCCCTCCTGGTGCCGGTGAGCGAGGGCAAGCTGCTGCTCGGCGCGTGGCAGCAGATCGTCCTGCTCGACTTCGACAACCGCCCGCGCAACCGCAGCCTCGTGGTTCAGCTGGCCGGAGAAACCGGCTGACGCTCGGCCCGCCGCGCGTCCCCCCTATAATGCCCGGCCTGTGGAGGTGCGAATGCTCAAGCGGATGCCCGACGTCTTCGTCATCGTCTTCGTCCTCATCCTCGCCGCGGCCGCGCTCACCTGGGTGCTGCCCGGCGGTCGGTACGAGCGTCGCAGTGAGAGCGTGGGCGGAACGCAGCGCGAGGTGGCAGTGCCCGGTTCGTTCCACACCGTGCCGGCCGAGCCGCAGACGGTGCAGGTCTTCACCGCACCCATCGAAGGCTTCCTCCGCCTCGCCAACATCATCGCCTTCATCCTCATCATCGGCGGCTCGTTTTACATCCTCAACGAGACCGGGGCCATCGCCGCCGGGATCCGGCAGATGGTCCGCCGGCTCGCGGGCCGCGAGTTCCTCGTCATCCCCATCGTGATGGTCTTCTTCTCGTTCTTCGGGGCCGCGTTCGGGATGTGCGAGGAAGCGATGCCCTTCGTGCTCATCTTCGTGCCGCTCGCGCTGGCGCTCGGCTACGACTCCATCGTCGGTATCAGCCTCACCTTTCTCGCCGCCGGCGTGGGCTTCGCGGGCGCGTTCATCAACCCGTTCACCCTGCAGATCGCCCAGGGGATCGCCGGCGTTCAGCCCCTTTCCGGCATGGGCTACCGCGTCGTCGTGTGGGTCGTCTCCACTGCGGTCACCATCGCCTGGGTCATGGTCTATGCGGCACGGGTCAAGGCCGACCCGCGGCGCAGCCCAATGTTCGAGCTCGATGAGGCGCGCCGGCGCGAGCTCGAGCGCCGGGAGGATGAGGCTGCCGAATTCACGTGGCGACACGGTGCCAGTCTCCTCATCCTCGCGGCGGGAGTCGTGCTCATGGTTGTCGGGGTGACGAAGTGGGATTGGTTCATTGTCGAGCTGGCCGGCCTCTTCTTCGCCATGGGCCTGCTCGCCGGGGTGATCGCCGGCCTCGGCCCCAACCAGCTTGCCAAGGCGTTCGTGACAGGCTGCAAGGACATCGCGGGGGCGGCGCTCGTGGTGGGGTTCGCCGGTGGGATCCTGGTCATCCTCGAGCACGGCCAGATCCTCGACACGGTGCTCCACGGCGCCGCTGTCGTCACCGGACGCCTGCCCGAGCTTGCCTCCGCCTGGGTGATGTACGGGGTGCAGCTGATGGTCAACTTCTTCATCCCGTCGGGATCCACCAAGGCCGCCCTCACCATGCCCCTCATGGCGCCGCTCGCCGACCTCTCGGGCATCACCCGGCAGACCGCGGTGCTCGCCTACCAGTTGGGCGATGGCTTCACCAACATGATCATCCCCACATCGGGCGTGACGGTGGGCACCCTGGCCATGGCCAAGATCCCCTTCGAGAAGTGGTTCCGCTGGAACCTGCCGATGCAGGGCCTGTTCGTGCTGATGTCGCTGGCGTTCCTGGTGTGGCCGGTGCTCGCGGCCTGGCGCTGACCTCTCAGCTCGTCAGCGACCCGGCGGCAGGACCCCCGGGTCGTCGTTGAGGACCCGGTTGATCATGGACATGGCCTCCACCGCCTCGCCGCGGTGGCTGGTGGCGATCTGGGTGGCGAGGGCGTTGAATAGCACCGTGACAGCGGCGATCGCGTTGGTGAACATCATGTTCTCGCTGCGCACCGGGAGCACGTGGTTGCCGAGCAGGGCCGCCGGCGCCGTGAGGCGGTCGCACACCGCCACTGTGGTCACGTCCCGCGCCCGCGCCTCCTCCAGAAGGTCGAGGGTTGGGCGGGAGTAGGGCGGGAACGAGAAGACGAGGAGGAGGTCGCCGGGCCGTAGTGCCACCAGCTGCTCGCGAGGGGAGGAGAAGCGCGGCGAGAGGGGAGTGGCGCGGACCCCGATCTGCACCAGGGTGTAGCAGGCAAGCTCGGCGAGGTGACCGGATACGCCCATGCCGAAGGCGAAGGTGTGATTGGCGTGAAACACCGCTTCGGCGGCGGCAGCGAAGGCGGCACGATCGATGGCCTCTACCGAGCGATGGATGTTGTCCAACTCCAGCGTGGCCACGGCGGTCAGGACATCCTCCCCGGGTTCAGCCGCAGGGACGCCGTCGCCACTAGTGCCCAGGCGGCTTTGGAGGAGCTCCACCAGCTCCATCTTGAGCTCGGAGAATCCGCTGAAGCCGAGGCGCTGGGCAAAGCGCACCACGGTGGCCTCGGAGGCGCCCACCCGGCGCGCGAGCTCCGGCACCGAAAGGAACGGAGCGAGCTGGAGGTGCTCGACGAGGTAGTCGGCAATGGCCCGCTGCTGGGGCGGAAGGTCGGCGGCGTGCTGGACCACCAGGTCCCGGAACGCGGACTCGTCAGCGATTCGGCGCATGGTTCCTCCCCCCGCCACATGATACCTGGTGGGCGGTCCGCCGGTCGGAGACTGCGGAACCGCCGCCGGCGGAGCCGCCGTCGCGGGATCGAATCAGTGCTTGACACCTCGTAAGGGCACAACTATCTTCGCAGATGATGGTAATCTTTGCATCAGGCATGAAGTGCGAAAATTTCTTTTCAGAAGGAAGAGGGAGGACGGCATGAGAGGAGACCTCCGGACGATCGTCGTGGTCCTCGCCCTGGCGCTGGTGCTGCCGGCGGCATGGAGCGCGGCCCAGACCACTACTGCCGGGAGCATTCGCGGCACCATCACCGACAGCAACGGTGACCCGCTGCCTGGTGTCAACGTGGTCGCCACGTCGGACGCCCTCGTGGCGGGACGGACCACCGCAGTGACCAGCGCCGCAGGGGTCTACCGGTTCCCCTCGCTGCCTCCGGGCACCTACACCATCGAGGCGCAGCTCCCCGGTTTCCAGACAGTGCGCCAGGAGAGTGTGCGGGTGAGCCTGGGCCAGATCCTCGGCATCGACCTGCAGCTGCCACTCGCGTCGGTGACCGACGAGATCGTCGTCATCGCCCAGTCGGCCCAGGTGAGCACGGTCTCCAACGTGGTGGGCACCAACCTCGACCAGCAGTTCATCCAGCACCAGCCGGTGCCGCGTTCCACTACCGATCTCATCAACTACGCCCCCGGCGTCAACAACGGCGACGCCTACGGCGCGCCCAACGATCAGGCCAACGCCTACAACCTGGACGGCGTCGACGTGTCCGACCCCGCCTCGGGGTCGCAGTGGATCCTGCCCAACGTGGACTGGATCCAGGAGGTCCAGGTCATGGGTCTCGGCGCCGATGCCGAGTTCGGCGGCTTCACCGGTGCGGTGGTCAACCTCATCACCAAATCCGGCGGCAACGAGGTGCATGGCAACGCCGCGGTCTACTACTCGGGGGGCAGCCTCAACTCCGAGAACGCGCCGGCAGGGGCCGAGGGTGTCAACAAGCTCTCCCGCGACCTCGAGATCTCGGTGGGCCTGGGCGGGCCGGTGATTCGGGACAAGCTCTGGTACTTCGTTTCGGGTGAGGAGCGGAGCCGCAAGATCGACCCGTTTTTCATCGAAGGGGCCTCAGCCGACGACCGTGGCCAGTACGAGCGCTCGTACCACCGCTACCTGGCGAAGCTGACGCTGCAGGCGAACCAGGCCAACCGCTTTGCCTTCATGCTGGACTACGACGGCCTTACAACCGACAACCGCAACATCGGTGAGTTCGTGCTCGCCAGCGGCGCCTACAACCAGGACTCGCCCAACTGGGCCTACAACTTCACCTGGGAGTCCCTGGTCAACGCGAACAACTTCTTCGCCGTCAAGCTGACGGGCTTCAACGGCAAGAACGACTACCTGCCCAAGTCCGGCTCGGACGTGCCGGGCCACGACGACTACTTCAACAGCGGCTTCCTGTGGGGCAACTACACGTACACCTGGCTCACCGAGAAGAAGCGCCTCAACCTCGACGCGTCGTGGAGCCTGTTCGCCGACGACCTTCTGGTCAAGGACGACTCGCACACCTTCAAGTTCGGGGTGGTGTACGAGGACTCGGGCCAAGATGAGGTGCGGACCCGCAACGGGGGGTTCACCTACGTGGACGACTCCTACTACTGTGACTCACTGGACGACTACTTCGCTGACCCGTTCTGCGGCGTCTCGTCCTCCGATCGCGGCAACGAGATCAACTTCCACGCCACCCAGAAGGGCCTGCATCTTTATGCCCAGGATTCGTGGAAGCTGGAGCGGGTCACCGTGAACGCCGGTCTCCGATACACCAGCTACCAGGGCGGCTTCAAGAACGGCAACGACAGCGTCTACGACGTCAACATGGTGGCGCCCCGCATCGGCGCCGTCTGGGACGTCTTCGGTGACGCCAGCACTGCGGTGAAGGTGCACTACGGCCGCTACTACGACGCGCTGATGGCGTTCATGTATGACCGCGAGGCTTCGGGCAGCGTCTGGAGCCCATACGAGTTTTGGGACTACAACTTCGACACCGGCGAGTTCGACATCTTCGCCGGCTCCCGCCAGACGGGTGGTGCGACGATGGACCCGGGGATCTCCCACCCGTACGTCGACCAGTGGGTGGGGACGGTCGAGCGACAGCTCACCGACACGACCCTCATCGGTCTCGACTACATCTACCGCAAGAACCACGACATCATCGCCATGGTTAACACCAACGACGACTACGACAGCCTGATCGCGCCGGGCGACCCCCTCACCGGAGGCGACCTGCCGTTCTTCGAGCTCCTCAGCTACCCGGACTTCGTCATCACCAACCCGTCGGCGGCCTTTCGCGAGTACAAGTCGGCGGTGCTACGCCTGCACCGGCGCTACCAGGACGGCTGGTCGTTGCAGGCCTCGCTGGTGTGGTCGGACCTCACCGGCAACACGGTGGACGTGGACGGATATGAGGTCGCCTGGACGGACAAGAACGGCCAGGTGAACAACACCGGCAAGCTGCCCGGCAGCTCCGAGTGGGTCTTCAAGGTCAACGCGTCGGTGGATCTGCCGTGGGACATGATCGGTAGCGCCTTCTACCTGTACCGCACCGGGGCCTACTGGACCCCGTACGCGACCCTTCGCGGCCTGTACCGCAATGACCGTACCGACATCAACCTGGTGCCCCTCGGTTCGGAACAGTATGACGACCGCAGCCTCCTCGATCTGCATCTGGAGAAAACCTTCAAGCTGCCGAAGGAGGTCGACCTGACGTTGCTGGTGGACGTCTTCAACGTCTTCAACTCCGACACTGTGCTGTCGGTTCAGGAGCGCTGGGGAACTTACTACTACGACTACCAGGACCACCCCGGCAACAGCGAGTGGGTGCCGAGCTCCGGCTACAAGCAGCCGACCTCGGTGGAGAGCCCGCGCGAGATTCGCCTGGGCGCCAGGGTGTCGTTCTGAGTGAGTGAACCACGAGCCCGGTTGGGGCGGGGCCGCCGCCCCAACCGGGCTTTTCCGATCTCGGAGGCGTGATGCGTCGATTGCTGGGTGTGTGTCTCGCGCTGTGCGCGGTGACCGCCGTGGCGAGCGAGCCGGCAGCCAAGGGCAACCTGGTGCTCATCGGCGGCGGCAGCAAGCCGCCGGCGGCGATGACCAAGTTCGTCGAGCTGGCGGGCGGCCCGGATGCGGCGATCGTGGTCTTTCCCACCGCTTCGGAGCTGTCCGACACCGGCGAGGTGTACCGCGCGCTGTTCATGGAGGAGTACGGCTGCCGCGACGTCCGCCCGCTGCCCGTGCACAGCCGCGAGGACGCCATGTCGGAGGAACTGGCGGCGGAGGTCGCCGCAGCGGGCGGCATCTTCTTCGCCGGTGGTGACCAGCGCCGGATCACGGCGGCTCTCCTGGGCACGCCTGTGGGCGATGCGGTGCGCCGCGCCTTCCAGCGCGGTGCGGTCGTGGGCGGCACTTCGGCGGGGACAGCCTGCCAGAGCGGTCTGATGATCACCGGCGACGGTGACTTCGACGTCCTCGATCAAGGTGCTGTCGCACTCGCCCCGGGGCTGGACCTCTTTCCCGGCGTCATCCTCGACCAGCACTTCGTCGCTCGCCGACGCCTCAACCGCCTGCTCACGGTGGTGATGGAGCACCCGGACCTGCTCGGGATCGGCATCGACGAGGGCACTGCAGTGTGGCGCCGTCCCGACGGGACCTTCCAGGTGTTGGGGGAGGGCTGGGTGGTCGTGCTGGACGCGCGCTCCGCGACGATGCAACGTGCCCAGCGCCCGGAGGGGCCGGCCCGTCTGGGGGCCCGGGACATGACGCTGACGGTCCTGGTGGCGGGAGACGAGTACGATCCTACGGTGCGGGGGAGGATCCCGGACGCAACGAGAGCGCCAGGGTAGCCATGTGGAACGGTTGGCACGCACGGTCGGGGCGGCAGGAGGAGCCGTGAGCGACGACGTTGGGGACGCGATCCACTACCGCGCGGTGGCGCTTCTCGAGGAGCTTTGCACGATCTCCTCGGCCAGCGGCGACGGCCCCGGCCTCCTGCGCATGGCACGGCGGGTCGGCGCGGAGCTGGAGCGCAACGGGCTCGCGCTGGAGATCGCCGAGGAGAACGACCGCCAGGGCCGGCCGCAGCCGGTGCTCATGGCCCGCGGTCCGACGGTCTCTGCGTCGCACCTGCTGCTCGTGGGCCATCTCGACACCGTGCTCCCCGCCGTGGCGCCGGTGCGCACGGCGGAGCGGCTGCACGGTACCGGCGCTCTCGACATGAAAGGCGGCTTCGCGGCCCTGGTGGGGGCGCTGGAGCTTCTCGCGCGGACCGGGAGGCGACCGCCGGATGATCTCCTCCTGGTGGCGGTTCCCGACGAGGAGGTGGGAGGGTCGATCTCGGAGGAGGCCGTACGTCGCTGGGGAGCCACGGCGCGCGCGCTGCTGGTGCTGGAGCCGGGGGAAGCCCGCGGAGAGGCTGAGACGGTCGTGCTGGGAAGGCGCGGGATGGCCGAGTGGCGGCTCGATGCGGTGGGCCGGGCAGCCCACTCCGGGCTCGCCTACTGGGAAGGACGCTCGGCCCTGGCCGCGGCCGCGCGGTGGGTGTGGTTGGCTCAGCAGCAGTCGCAGCCGGGGCACGGACCCACGGTGAACGTGGCGCGGCTGGTGGCGGGCGACGACGACTTCGTGGGTGAGCTGGCCGAGCACCACTCTCTGCTGGGATCCCACAGCCGCCTCAACGTTGTGCCCGCCCGGGCCATGGCCGAGGGCGAGGTGCGCTATCTGAGTGACGCGGACCGAGATGCGGTGCTGGCACGGCTGGAGGGTCTTGCCGCCACGGTGAGCGCTGACACCGGCGTGCGCCTGGAGCTGAGGATCTCGGGAGCGGTGCCGCCGGTGAATCCGGCCGGGCCCGGGCGGGTGCTGGCTGAGCGAGCGAGGGCGCTGGCGGCCTCGCGGGGATGGGAGCTGGTGGTGGAGGACGACCGGGGCGGCGTCTCGTTCCCCAACTTCCTGCCGGATCCGGCCGCCCTGCCGGTGCTCGACGGCCTCGGCCCGGTGGGCGCCGGGATGCACACTCGGGAGGAGTACCTGGACCTGCGCTCGTTGCGGCGGCGTATCGGGCTGCTCGCCGACCTGCTCGGCGCGCCGGGCGTCTGATCTGCCGCAGCCCAGCTGCGGGGGCCGCGCCACGCTCTACGTGGCGTCCCGGCTCGACGATGAGGGCCCGGGAGGCGGTACCTGCAGCCGCGGAGCGACCTCGGCGAGGGCGAGCGCGGCGAGGATCAGCGCGGCCCCCACCGCCTGCGTTGCCCGCAACCGGTCGCCAGCCAGGACGAAGCCGAAGAGGGCGGCGAAGGCCGGCTCTAAAGTGAGGATCACGGCGGTGCGGGCGGTGGAGAGATGACGTTGCACCGTGGTCTGGATGAAGTAGGCGAGGGCCGAGGCGAACACACCGGTGATGCCGACGGCCAGCCAGACCCCGGCGGGCGGCGCCTGGAACCTCCCGGCCGCCGGAGTGGCGAGAGTGAAGATCACGGCGGCTGCGAGCATTTGGCTCAATGTGAGCGCGCGCGGATCGTGGCCGGGAGAGTGGCGCGAGAGCAGTGCAACGTGGAGGCCGAACCCGAGGGCGCCCGCGAGCTCGAGAAGATCGCCGGGGGCGGCGCTGGTCGGCAGGCCCCCGGAGAGGAGTGTCATCCCCAGCAGGCTCACACCCACTGCCATCCACCCGGCGGGTGCGATGCGGCGCCCGAAAAAGAGGTGGTCGGCGACCGGTGCGAAGACGACGAAGAGGCCGGTGAGGAGGCCGGCGTTGGTGGGCGTCGCGGTGCGCAGTCCGAGGGTCTGGAGCAGGTAGGAGAGGGCGAGCACGGCCCCGATTCCCGTGCCGGTGAGGAGGGTGGCCCGAGTGAGATGACGGCGCCAGAGGAGCAGAAGCACAGCTGCGCCGAGGCTGAAGCGCAGGGCGAGGAAGGGGAGGACCGGGTAGACAGCGACCGCGTCACGGACCACAACGAAGGTCCACCCCCACACGGCGGCAACTCCGACCAGCAGAAGCGTCGCGAGACCCTGGCTCATCGCAGGCGATTGTACCGGTTGGCTATGATTGGGCGATGCAACGGGTGCGATTCCCTTTGGCCGAGCCGCGCGGTGCCTGGGAGCTGAGCCTCGACGCGGCGGAGGCCCGCATTGTCGGTGGATCGGTGGCGGCGCTCGCCACCGCCTTTGCGTTGCCGGGCTGGCGGACGGCGGTGGACATGGGCCGCTGCTCGGCGCTGCTGGCGGCACAGGACACCGTGCTGCTGACCCACTGTCATTCGGACCACGTGGCGGGCCTCCTGGCCTGGCTGTCGGCTCACTCCCGCCGGCACCGCGAGGCGCCGCTGCAGGTGGCGGTACCCGCCGCGCGGCGGGAGGCTCTCCTGCGGGCCCTTGAGGTGTGGCCTGACCTCGACGGTGTGCGCCGGCGGGTCGATCTGGCGGAGGCGCTCATCGCTTCCGAGGTCGGGAGCCATCTGGAGCTCGCCCACGGCGGTTGGGCGCGCGCCATTCCCGCCCACCACAACACACCGGCACTTGGATGGAAGGTCGGCGTGAGCGATGAGGAGCGGGCACGTGTCGCTTTCGCAGGTGATGGCACCGTCGAACCGTTTCGTGCGGACCCGGGGCTCCTGGACGCCACCGTGGCGGTGGTGGAGTGCTCCCAGGTGGAGCCCGGGACGCGGGTGGCGGCGCGCCTGGCCGGCCACTCCCACCTCGCCGACTGGCTGGAGTTGGAGGGCGATCTGCCCTGTGACATCCTGGTGCTTGCCCACCTGCCCGCCGAGCTCGAGGCCGAACGGATGCTCGAGCTGCTGGACGGGTTGCCGCGCGGTGGTCCCCTGGTGGTTCCGTGGCTCGCCCTCCTGCCGGAGAGGCATCAAGCGAGAGGTGGACATGGCTGAGGAGCGGATTGGCGGCAAGCGGGTCTACGAGGGCCGGGTGGTAACCCTCGAGGTGGACCGGGTGCGGATGGCGAACGGACATGAAGCCCTGCGGGAGGTCGTCCGGCATCCCGGCGCGGCGGTGGTCCTCGCCCTTCATGACGATGACCGTATCGTCATGGTGAGGCAGTTTCGCTATGCCGTGGCCAGGACGCTGCTGGAACTCCCCGCCGGCAAGCTCGATCCGGGTGAGGAACCACTGGAGGCCGCCCGCCGCGAGCTCTGCGAGGAGACGGGGCTGGCCGCACGTTCGTGGCGGACCCTCGGCAGCATCGTGCCAGCTCCCGGTTTCGCGGACGAGCTGCTGCACTGCTTCTTCGCGAGCGGTCTGCAGCGAGTGGGAGAGCCGGACCTCGACGCGGATGAGGCGCTGGAGGTGGTGACCCTCCCCATGGCTGAGCTGTGGGACCGCGTCCAGCGTGGCGAGATCTGCGATGGCAAGACCCTGGCGGGGCTCCTCCTGGCGCAGGTCCACGGCACCCTTGCCGGGCCGGCGCTGGGAGCGTGCACGCACTGAGGCGGCGGCGCGGGAATGGACGCCTGCGGGCTGGCCTTCCAGGGATGGAGGTTCTTTAGGTGTGTACTTTGCTCATGTACCGGCGCCCACTTGCGGGCGTCGATCTCGCGGTGGCGGCCAATCGCGACGAGCTGTACCGACGACCGCCGGGCGTGTTCGGTGTGCTCGCCGAGGAGCCGCTCGTGCTGGGCGGGTGCGACCCCGAGCAGGGCGGAACCTGGCTGGCGGCGAGCTCAGCCGGGTTCGTCGTTGCGGTGACGAACGCCCGGCTGCAGGCGCAGCGGCGCGAGGATCAGCGCAGTCGGGGGCTGTTGGCCCTGGACCTTGCGATGCTCCCCTCGGCGACCGCGGCGGTGGAGCGCCTGGACGCGGCGGCGTTGGATTGTTACGCGCCGGTCAACGTGGTCGTGGCGGACGCGGAGGGATTCGCTGTAGCGAGCAACCTGCCGGAGCCGCGTTGCGTGAGGCTGGAGCAGCGTGCGTTGGCGGTGGGCAACGTGCCGATCTTCGCTGCGGACGACCGCGTCACAGAACTCTTGGAGTTGGGCAGGGTCGGCTGCGAAGAGGGCCGCGAGGAGTGGGCCAGCCGTCTACGTCGGCTCCTGGCGTGGCACGACCCGCCCACGGCCTGCCATCACCAGTCCTCCGGGGGGACCGTGTCCGGCACCGTGATGCTCCTGACGGAGATCTTCGAGGAGTCGTTGATGTGGCACGCAGACGGTGCTCCCTGCCGGGTACCGTGGCGGCGTGTCGACCCCGTCGCGACTACTGTGCGCTCCGAGTAAGACCTCCGTTGAGATAGGCGCCGACAAGATCGCTCGGTGGGAGCCCCGGCGCGCCAATGAGTACCGTAAGCCCGTGGTACTGGCAGAGATCGCGGGTCCCTGCCGAAAGGGTGCTGGCGATGAGCGTGGTCGCTCCCATCTGGGCGAGCCATGATGGCAGCTCACCGTGCTGCCTCGGTGGGGCGACCATCAGGTGCTCTGCGATGACTCGGCGGGTGTCGGGGTCGACGTCGAGGAAGACGAATGCCTCGCACCCAGCGACGTCCTCGCACAGTGCGCCTCGACGCACGGGAATCGCGATTCTCATGGAGCACCTCCTCCACGTGGCGCCCCGGGGCCAGATGGATGGGGGCGCCTGCCTCTGCTCGGGGCTCCGCAGTGGCGGAGCGTATTAATTAGGTCTGAGATGCAGTATACGAACGAGCTCATGAAAACGCAAGAGCTTAGACCCCACCGCCTTGGTCGCGTCTGAGCGCGACAGAGAGCTCTCCAGGCGTCCGAGGTCCCTTCTCTTAGCGCACCCATCTCGGGCGTTCTCGTGACACGTCGAAGCATTCAACGACGCTGTCGCAACGCGGTGGCGCTTGACAGGCGCGGCGCTGTGAGCGTATACCTAAATCAGCATTCAGTAATTGGGACACGGGAGGGAGCAATCCAAACGCATTGAGCGTGCGGCGAAGGCTGCCCGTCCTGCACATGTAGGGCGGTGATCGATTAATGTCTGGAGCTCGGAAGACAGGAGGGAGACGAGATGGCCGACAGAGCGCAGATGTATATCAGCGACACCACTGCCAACCCGGCGCCGTTAGGACTCCTCGGCTTCGGCATGACTACGGTCCTGCTGAACCTGCACAACGCGGGGTTCTTCCCGCTCGGGAGCATGATTCTCGCCATGGGGATCTTCTACGGGGGGTTCGCGCAAATCTTCGCGGGCTGGATGGAGTGGAAGAAGGGGAACACGTTCGGGACCGTGGCGTTCCTGTCGTACGGGCTGTTCTGGGAGACGCTCGTGTTCCTCATCGTGATGCCCAAGCTCGGTTGGTCCGAACCTGCCAGCAAGGGTGGCATGATCGCCTACCTCTTCATGTGGGGGCTCTTCACCTTCTGCATGTGGGTCGCCACCCTCAAGCACGGCCGTGCCCTGCAGGTGGTGTTCTTCACTCTGTTCATCCTGTTCTGGCTGCTCGCCGCCGGTGATGCGACCGGCAGCGCGGCTTTGAAGACCTTTACTGGGTACGAGGGCATCCTCTGCGGTGCGTCTGCCATCTACCTGGCCGTGGCTCAGGTCCTCAACGAGGCGTACGAGAAGACAGTCCTCCCGGTTGGCTGAGCGCCGACCTGAAGGTGGCGTCGCGGTGGAGGGCCGGGGACGCCACAACGGCAGGCGGGGGGCCGGAAGGCCCCCCGTCGCTGTTGTCAGGCAGCTCGCAGAAGACTATCCTGCCGCTCAGGACGGATCATGACGAGCGCTGACGATCAGCCCGTTTACAGCGTCTCGGAGGAGCTCGCGAACACGCTCAGTCACGGTCTCGGGGCGGTGCTGGCGGTGGCGGGACTGGTCGCCCTGTGCATATTGGCAAGCCTCCGGGGCGACGCCTGGCATGTCGTCGCGTGCAGCATCTACGGCGCGACCCTCGTGATCCTCTACACCTCCTCCGCTCTGTACCACGCCGTGCGCGACGCCAAGGCCAAACGCGTGCTCCGGGTGCTCGACCATTCCGCCATCTACCTGCTCATCGCCGGGACCTCTACGCCGTTCACCCTCGTGAGCCTGCGTGGACCCTGGGGCTGGAGCCTTTTCGGCGTCATCTGGGGGCTTGCACTCCTAGGGGTGGCCTGTGAGGCCTCGCTCCTGATTCATCACCCGGTGGCCGGTGTGGCGCTCTACCTCGTCATGGGCTGGGTGATGGTGGTCGCCACCAAGCCGCTGCTGTCGAAGGTGGCCCCTGGTGGACTGGTCCTCCTCCTTGCCGGGGGGCTGGCCTACACCGGTGGGGTTGTCTTCTACTCGTGGCGGGGGCTCCGCTTCGGCCACGCCATCTGGCACCTCTTCGTGCTGGCGGGCAGCGCCCTGCACTACGTCGCGGTGCTCCTGTACGTGATCCCCCACGCCCTCGCGCCAGCTGTGGCAGGCTGACAGGGCCCGCGGAGGCGAGTGCCCGCGGCTGGGCGCTCCACCCGGTTCGGGTTTGGGGGCTTCTCGGTGACGCAGCTTCTTCAGAGTGGAGCCCGATCCGGGCCGCGGTGGATGGTGCACGGGCCGGACCATGTTGTCCTCAGTAGGAGTGGGCGGTTCCGTCCGGAGTCGTCCGCACTGCAGCGGTTCCTCCGGACGGGTTGACGCATACCCCGGGGGGCAGCCATGAATGCTCAGCTCGACGAAGAAGAACGCGCCGAGGTGGTCGAGGACCTCGAAGCGGCCTTCCGCGACCTGCGGGTTGAGGTCCGGCACACACACGTACGGGACGAACGGGAGCACTTCAAGCGGCGCGAGCACGTTTTGCGCGGCGTGCTCGAGAAGCTCCGATCCGAGTTCGAGAGTACGGCCTGATGCGCTGGGGGCATCTTCACCGGTCGCGGCCGAAGGGCGCGCGGACCCGCGGTGCGTTCGCTTGCGCCGCTCCTGGGTCCTGAGCGGCGTCAGCCGCCCAGGGCCACGAGCATGGGCTCTTCCAGAGCCTCGCACACCCAGCGGAGGAAGCGGGCCGCGTCGGCGCCGTCGACGAGGCGGTGGTCGTAGGAGAGCGAGAGCGGCAGGATCAGTCGCGGAACGAAGGTCTCCCCGTTCCACGTCGGCTGCTGTGACGAACGTGAGACCCCGAGCACCGCCACCTCCGGCCAGTTGACGATGGGCGTGAAGGCGTCGCCGCCGATACCGCCCAGGTTCGAGATGGAGAAGCCGGCCCCCTGCATCTCGTCGGGACCGATGCGGCGGGCCCGCGCGCGCCCGGCCAGGTCCTTGAGCTCGACTGCCACCTCGAGGAGCGTCTTGCGGTCGGCGTCGCGTACCACCGGGACCAAGAGGCCGCGGTCGGTGTCCACTGCCACGCCGACGTTGACGTAGCGTCGGTAGACCACCTCGCCCTGCTCGAGGTCCAGGGCCGCGTTGAACTTGGGGTATCTCTTGAGGGCGGCGGCCACCACCTTGACCAGCATGGCGGTGACGGTGAGCTTGGCTCCGGCCGCCTCGGCCCGGGACGCGTGGCGTTGCCGGGCCGCCTCGAGCTCGGTGATGTCGGCGTGGTCGTGGTGGGTCACGTGGGGGACGACGTTCCATGCCCTGGCCATGGCCTGGGCGGTGAGACGGCGCACGGAGCTCACCGGCTCCCGTTCCACCTCACCGAAGGCCGCGAGATCGGGGATCGCCGGAGCGGCGAGCGTACTGGGTGCTCCGGCGGCGCCCCGCCGCAGGGCCTCCTTCGCGTGGGTCTTCACGTCGTCGATGCTGATGCGTCCGCCGGGCCCCGTTCCCTTGACTCGGGCGAGGTCGACCCCGATCTCGCGGGCGAAACGCCGCACGGTGGGTGCGGCCGGAACCAGGACGCGGCCGTCGCCCAGAGCCGGTGAGGGAGCAGCGGGACGGTCCGGCGGCTGAGCGGAAGCGGAGGGGCGAGCCGGTCCGGCCGGGGCGGTGGACCGGTCAGGGCCCTCCTCACCATCGCCTGCTGCCTCCCGGGAAGCGGTGGCTTCCTCGCCGGAGGGGGTCTCCTCGTCCTGCTCACGCTGGTCGTCCGTCGCCCCGGCCTCCTCATCTGGTTCGGGGGCCGCGGTCGTCTCGGCAGCCTCGATCGTCATGAGGAGGGCGCCCACCTCGATGGTCTGCCCCTGCTGTACGGCGATGCTCGCGACGGTGCCGGCCAGCGGGGCGGGTACCTCCACCGAGGCCTTCTCGTTCTCGATCTCGAGGATCGACTGGTCCGTTGCCACAGAGTCGCCGATACCAACCAGGATCCGGACGACGTCCGCCTGGGTCACGTTCTCGCCAAGCTCCGGGAGCCTCACTTCAGTCGCCATGGCGCGTCCTTTCCGGCGGTCGTCCAGTGATGGCCTCACCCACGGTCAGCGGGACACCGGGTGCGGGGACTCGGTGTCGATGTCGAGCTCTTTGATGGCCTTGGCCGCAATCTTGGGATCGAGCGCTCCTTCGCGGGCGAGACTGCTGAGTGCGGCCACCGCGATGTGGCGGGCATCCACCTCGAAGAAGCCGCGCAGCTCCGCGCGCGACTCGCTGCGGCCGAAGCCGTCGGTCCCGAGAACCTCGAGCGGCCGGGGGAACCACCGTGATACCGAGTAGGGAAGGCCGGCCACGTAATCGCTGGCCGCGACGAAGACGCCCTCGGCGCCTTCGAGGCAGCGCTCGACGTAGCTCTGGCGCGGCTTCTTGGCAGGATGAAGGCGGTTCCACCGGGCCGTGTCCAGGGCGTCGCGATGGAGCTGCTTGTAGCTGGTCACGCTCCACACGTCGGCCGCGACGCCCCAGCGCTCGGCCAGCATCTCCTGGGCCCGCAGCGTCTCGTTGAGGATGGCGCCGGAGCCGAGGAGCTGCGCTTTTCCTTTGGCCTTGGCCAGCTCGCCGGCCCGGTAACGGTACATGCCCTTGAGGATGCCCTCCTCGGCGCCCTTCGGCATGGCGGGCATCACGTACTGCTCGTTCTCCACCGTGACGTAGTAGAAGACGTCTTCCTGCTCCACGAACATGCGCCGGATGCCGTCGCGCACGATCACGGCCACCTCGTAGGCGAAGGCGGGATCGTAGGCGAGCAGGTTGGGGACCGGGTAGGCGAGGAGATGGCTGTTGCCGTCCTGGTGCTGCAACCCTTCGCCGGCAAGCGTGGTCCGACCGGCGGTGCCGCCCACCAGGAAGCCCCGGGTGCGGCTGTCGGCCGCTGCCCAGATGAGGTCGCCGATGCGCTGGAGGCCGAACATGGAGTAAAAGAGGAAGAACGGGATCGTGTTGATGCCGTGCACCGCGTGGGCCGTGCCGGCGGCGATGAACGAGCACACCGCGCCCGCCTCGGTGATGCCTTCCTCGAGGACCTGGCCGTCCTTGGCCTCGCGGTAGTAGAGGAGGGTCTCGGCGTCCACCGGCTCGTAGAGCTGGCCGGCGTGGGAGTAGATCCCCACCTGGCGGAAGAGTGCCTCCATCCCGAACGTCCGGGCCTCGTCCGGGACGATGGGTACGATCAGCTTCCCGATCTGCTTGTCCTTGAGGAGCTGGGTGATGACCCGAACCATGGCCATGGTGGTGGACATCTCGCGTCCCTCGGAGCCACCCTCGAGCTCCGCGAAAACCTTGTCCGAGATGGGCTGTAGGGGTGCGCAGCGCACGCCGCGGGTGGGGACGAAGCCGCCCAGGGCCTCGCGCCGTTCGCGCAGATAGACCATTTCGTGGCTGTTGCCCGGGGGCTTGTAGAAGGGCGTCTTGGCCACCTCCTCGTCGGAGATGGGGATGCCGAAGCGCGTGCGGAACTCGCGCAGCTCGTCATCGGCCAGCTTCTTCTGCTGGTGGGTGACGTTGCGGCCTTCGCCGGCCTCGCCGAGACCATATCCCTTGATGGTGCGGGCGAGGATCACGGTGGGTGAGCCGGTGTGCTCCACCGCCGCCTTGTAGGCTGCGTAGACCTTCTCGGGGTCGTGGCCGCCGAGCCTCAGCTTGCGCAGCTGCTCATCCGAGAGGTGGTCCACCAGCTTGCGGAGCTCCGGGTACTTGCCGAAGAAGTGCTCACGGATGTAGGCCCCCGACTCCACGCTGTACTTCTGGCTCTCGCCGTCCACCACCTCGCCCATGCGCTTGACCAGCAGACCGGAGGTGTCCTTGTCGAGGAGCGCGTCCCAGTCGTCGCCCCAGATCACCTTGATCACGTTCCAGCCGGCACCGCGGAAGGCGGCCTCGAGCTCCTGGATCACCTTGCCGTTGCCGCGCACCGGGCCGTCGAGCCGCTGGAGATTGCAGTTGATGACGAAGATGAGGTTGTCGAGCTTCTCCCGCGCCGCCAGCGTGATGGCGCCGAGGGTCTCAGGCTCGTCGGTCTCGCCGTCGCCGAGAAACGCCCACACCTTGTGCTTGGACTTGGGGTGCAGGCCGCGGTCTTCCAGGTAGTGGTTGAAACGGGCCTGGTAGATGGCCTGGATGGGCGCGAGCCCCATCGAGACGGTGGGAAACTCCCAGAAGTCGGGCATGAGCCACGGGTGGGGGTATGAGGACAGGCCGCCGCTCGGCCGCAGCTCGCGCCGGAAGTCGCGCAGCTGCTCCTCGCTGAGACGCCCTTCGAGGAAGGCCCGCGCGTAGATGCCCGGCGAGCCGTGCCCCTGGAAGTACACCTGGTCGCCGTCGTGGTGCTCGCTCTTGCCATGGAGGAAGTGGTTGAACGCGACCTCCAGCAGCGTCGCGGCTGAAGCATAGGTGGAGATGTGGCCACCGATGCCGCTCTCCTCCTTGTTGGCACGCACGACCATGGCCATTGCGTTCCAGCGGATGATGCTCTTGATGCGCCGCTCGATCTCGCGGCTGCCGGGGAACGGTGGCTGCTCGGAGGCCGGGATCGTATTGATGTGTGGGGTCTCCGCGGTGAAGGGCAGCGTGACGCCGCTGCGGTGGGCGTAGACGCTGAGGTCGGAGAGGAGCTCCCGGACACGCTGCGCACCGCGGTTGCGCAGCACCCACTCCAGGGAGTCCCGCCACTCCTGAGTTTCAATCGCGTCGAGATCGGTGAGGGTGTCCTCGGGTGAAGCCATGTGGTGCGTCTCCTCGTCCTGTGAGTGCCCGGAGGCGAGCCGGGCGCAACCTACATTCTCCCGCCGTGGGCGGTCAACGTCGGTAACGCCGGGAAGCGCCGATGCATTCTGGGGCCGCTCGGTGAGTACAGGTTGAGAGGTCACGTTCAATGGGTGGCGAGACGGGTAGTGGACCTCTCACGCTGGGCCCATTCCTCGTGGTTCCCCCGGGGGGCGGCGGCAGCCGCCCCCCGGGGTGCGTCCTACCACGCCCCGTGGCGGGGATCCTTCTCCAAGCCGTCCAGCATCACCTGGACGGCCTTGGAAAGCTGGGTGTCCTCGGTGGCCGATGTGTCCTGGTCCACCGGCTGGGCCACGATCACGTCGGGGACGGCGCCGTGGTGCTCCATGTTGACGCCCGTCTTGGCGACCCACCAGCCGCGCGTCGGGAGGCGGACCCAGGCGCCGTTGAGCAGTGCCTGGCCACCGGTGGAGATGACGGCGCCGAACGTCGGCATGCCCACCAGGGGACCCCGCTTGAGGGTCTTGAAGGCGTGCGAGAAGATCTCGGCGTTGGAGTACGACTCCTGGTTGCACAGGGCGAGGGCCGGCCTGGTCCACGAGGCGAGCGGCAGACGCTCGGTGCTCGGGTAGGCCTTGGTGACGCCATCGGCACCGCGCGGCACGGTGTAGGCGTGGCGCTGCACCATGAGTGCCGCCATGAGGTAGTCGGTGGTCCATCCGCCGCCGTTGGAGCGGACGTCGATGATGAGCCCCTCCTTGCCGTGGCCTGCTGCGTAGAGGCTGCGCTCGAAGTCCTCGAAGGAGGGCATGTCCATGCCCTGGATGTGCAGGTAGCCGAGCCTGCCTTCCGACAGCTTGTCGACCAGAGCGCGGCGCTGCCGGACCCACTCCTCATAGCGGAGCTGGTACTCCTGCCGGTAGGCCACCGGCACCAGGTTCACGGTGCGCTCGCTGCCGTCGGTGCCGCGTACGCGCAGGAAGGTGCGCTCCTTCACGGTGTCGGTCAAGAGCCCGTAGATATTGGTGTCCGGCCCGACCTCATTGGTGCCCACTGCAAGCACGCGCTCGCCGGGCTTGAGATCGACGTCGGCGCGAGCCGCCGGAGAGTCGGGGAGGACCTCGCGCACGAGGATGCCGGGACCTCCGGCAGCAGCGTCGAAGAATGCCCCGATCCAGCCCGTGGTGTCGCCGTCACCTTTCTCGCCCCGCGGGTAGTAGCCCATGTGCGAGGCGTTGAGCTCGCCGAGCATGAGGTTGACCACGTCGGCGAAGTCCTCGGGATCCGAGGCCGCCATCGCCCACGGCCGGTACTTCTTGTGCTGGGCGGCCCAGTCGACGCCGTGGAAGGCGGGGTCATAGAACCACAGGTTGAGCGCCCGCCAGGCCTCGTCGAACACCTCTCCGCGCTCGGCAAGACGATCGACCTCGTAGCGTGCGGTGAAGGGGACCGGGTCACCAGCCTTGCCGTCCAGATCCACGCGCCGCACGGCGCCGTCCTTGTCGAGGTAGAAGAGCGTCTTGCCGTCAGAGCTGAACTGCAGGTCGGAGGGGGCCTGACCACCGGTGGTGAGGCGCTTCTGGTCCTTGCCGTCCCAGCGAACGGCGTAGAGGTCACGTTCTCCTTCGTGCTCGGCGGTGAAGACCACGCGCTTGCCGTCGGGGCTCACGAGCGGCGAGCCCTCGTCGCCCTGCAGCGAGGTGATCGCCTCGGGGCGCTCCCAGAGGTGGTCGAAGTCGATGGTGACGGTGGGCGGCTCGGGCACCGCGGCCTTGTCATCATCCGCGGCCGTATCCTCGGCCTCGCCGCTCTTCTCGTTCGCCTTCTTTCCCTTCTGGTTGAAGACCTGGAGCCAACCTTCGGGCGTACGCTCGGCGTCGGCACGGGTCAACCAGACGCCCCACACGTCCATGGTGTCGGCGTGACGTTTGCTCACCCACACCAGGCGGCGGCCGTCGGGCGACCAGCTGGGCTGTACGTCCTCGTCGGGATGGCGGCTGACGTTGTAGGGCGTGCCGCCCGCCGAGGGGATGATCCATACCTCGGTGTTGTACTGAAGGTCGGGTATCGAGTAGGCAATAAACGCCCCGTCCGGCGACCAGCGGAAGTCGGAGGCCTCGAAGTGGCTGAAGAGGACCTGCTCGCCGCTCCCGTCGGCAGCGGCTACCACGAGGCCACCGCGGTTGCGCACGAATGCGATCCGCTTGCCGTCGGGTGAGAAGCGGGGGGTGTGCTCCTCGGCTGGTGTGGCCACCAGCGGTGTTGCGGTAAAGCGGTAGGAGTCGAGCCATCCGGCGTTCTCGTCGGCGGGCTTCACGGTGTAAAGGTCGTCGGTACCTGCGCGGTCGCTGACGATGACCAACGACTTGCCGTCCGGAGCCCAGATCGGCTGCTTCTCGCGGGCGGCCGTGGCGGTAATCTGGACGGTGGGTGGCGCGGCGATCTCCTGCTCGTCCTTGGATCGCACCGCGGTGACGAACACGTCACCGTGCACGACGAAGGCGGCGAGGGTGCCGTCGGGGCTCACCGCCAGGTCCTCGGCGCCCTTGCGGTCGGTATGCCGCTCCACCGGGTTGGCGAGGAGATCCGGACGGACGGTGATCGTGAGGCGGTGCGGCTCGCCGCCGCTCGTCGGGACCGTCCACACGCCGTCCTCGAACTCGTAGGCGACGAGGGAGCCGTCCGCCGAGGCGCGGGGGAAGCGCACGTCGGAACCCTCGTGGTGTGTGAGCTGGCTCGCCTCGCCGGTCACCAGGTCGAGGAGGAAGACGTTCTTCCGCCCGGCCCGGCTCGAGAGAAAGGCGAGGGTGTGTGCATCGACCCACGAAGGGAGGTCGTCATCGCCGTCGAAGGTGGTGAGCTGAACGGAGTCACCGTCGGCGGTGCGCAGCCACAGGTCGCGGTTGGCGGAGCCGCGGTAGCCTCGCCGCCACCACTTGGTGGCGCCGCGCACGAACGCGAGGCTCTCGCCGTCGGGCCCCAGCGCCGCCCATTGCACCAGGGCCGGCTGGACGAGGGTCGGGGTGCCGCCGGTAACCGGCACCGAGTAGAGCCCGGCCATCCAGCGGATCGACTCGTCGCGGCGGGACACGAAGAGAACCGCCGAGCCGTCGGCACTGAAGTCCACCGGGACGTCGTCCCGCGAGGCGAAGGTGAGGCGGCGCGGCGGTTGACTTCCGTCCACCGGCGCGACGAATACGTCGAGGTTGCCGTGGCGGTCGGACGCGAAGGCGAGCTCGCTGCCGTCCCGCGACCACACCGGGTGGCGGTCGCTCGCCGGGTTGGCGGTGAGACGGCGGGCTTCGCCTCCGGTGGCGGGGACGAGCCACAGGTCGCCTTGCCACGAGAAGGCGATGGTCGAGCCGTCGGGAGACGGAGCCGGATGGCGGGGAAGCTCCGCCGGGACCGCACCGGCCAGGCCGGCGAGGGCGAGAGTGAGCGCCAGTGCGCTCGCGATGGTATGACGCATCGGGACCTCCGGAGGGGGATTGGTATCCGCACGGGAAGGGCGCGCCGCTCGGAGCGCCGATCCTCATGATCTACGGGCGAAGTACTCTTTGGTTCCGGTGGTGGTGACCCCGGCGAGGAGCAGGAGCCCCACCAGGTTCGGCACCGCCATGAGGCCGTTGAAGATGTCGGCGATGGTCCACACCAGCTCCAGCGGTTGAAGCGCGCCGATGAACACGACAATGCAGAAGAGCAGCCGGTACGGCCGCACCGAGCGCTCGCCGAGGAGGAACTCCAGCGATTTCTCGCCGTAGTAGCTCCACCCGAGGATCGTGGAGTAGGCGAAGAGGATCAGACCCACCGCCACGATGAGGTCGCCCCAGGTGCCGGGCAACCCGGCCTGGAAGCCGGCCGCGGTGAGGGGAGCGCCGGTGAGCGCCGCGCCGGCGGCGTCCACCTTCATCCAGGCGCCGGAGGCGATGATGACGAAGCCGGTGAGCGAGCACACCACGATGGTGTCGATGAAGGTCTGGGTCATGGACACGAGGGCCTGGGCGGACGGGCTGGTGGTCTGGGCGGCCGCCGCGGCGATGCCCGCCGACCCCAGCCCGGACTCGTTTGAGAAGACCCCGCGGGCGACGCCCATGCGGATGGTCTCCTTGATCGCCGCGCCGAGGAACCCGCCCACGGCCGCCTGCCCGGTGAAGGCGCCGGAGAAGACGAGCTGGAAGACGTGTGGAATCTGGCGCCACTCGATGGCCAGGACCGCCAGCGCGCCGAGCATGTAGAGCACGATCATGCCGGGCACGAGCACCTCGGTGACACGGGCGATCGAACGGATTCCCCCCAGGATCACCACGCCGGTGCCGAGGGTCAGCACCGCTCCGGTCACCCACAGGGGGACGCCAAAGGTGGTCCGGACCACGTCGGCGACCGAGTTGGACTGGACCATGTTGCCGATGCCGAATGCGGCAACCGCTGCGAACAGGGCGAAGAGGGCGCCCAGGAGCTTGCCGAGCCTGCCACCTACGCCGGTGGCCAGGTAGTACATGGGTCCGCCCGACATGGTGCCCAGGTGATCGACGATGCGGTAGCGCACCGACAGAAACGCCTCGCTGTACTTGGTGGCCATGCCGAACAGCCCGGTGACCCACATCCAGAAGAGCGCACCGGGACCGCCGGCCGCGATGGCGGTGGCGACGCCGGCGATGTTGCCGGTGCCCACCGTGGCGGCGAGGGCGGTCATGAGGGCGCCGAAGTGGGAGATGTCGCCGTCTGCGCCCTCTTCCTTGCGCACCACGAACGCCAGCCAGAGGGCGTGGAGCAGGCCGCGGAACTGGACCAGACCGAGGCGGGCGGTGAGGAAGACCCCGGTTCCCACCAGCAGGACGAGGAGCGGCACGCCCCAGATCACGTCCCGAAGCGCGACAAGTGAATCGATCATGGAGAGGATTATAGGTGGGCCGCGGTCGTTGCGTCGCAGCCGGAGGCGGCCTCGTCGAACGCAATGTGAGGTGGTGGGCGAAGCGACCGGTTGTCGGGGCGTCGCCTGACGGGGGTCACCTCTCAGCGCGCCCGCGCAGCGCACGTGCGGCATGGCTGAGGACCCACCTCAAAGGCGCCAGGACCCTCCGCGGCAGGTTCCACGTCACCCGGTTGAGGCGCTGCCACGAGCGCCTCAGCTGAAGCAGGAGCACCTGTGCCAGCGGTAGCTCGCCGGCGTGCTCGGTCTTGCGCACCAACGGGCACGCGGGGCTTCGCAGGCAGTAGTCAGCGAAACGGCCGCGCGCCAGCTCACGGCGGATCTCTTGGAGAAGCGGGCCGTTCCACGCTTCTTGGTGGCTATCAACCCCGGCCACGGGCGCACCGCCGTAGCAGCAGGGCATCACACCGCGGCGGAGGATATAGAGGTTGCGCCACGGCTCGGTGCATGCCGGCCAGCGCTCGCGGCCGAGACTCGGGGGAGGGTCGCCGGCGGTCGACAAGAGCACCGCCGGAATGCCGTCGGTGGCGCCCTCCAGAGGATCGTGCTCCGGCGCGCCTGTGGCCTCTGGCAGCGTCCTGGCACACTCTTTGACGGCGAGCGCGGAGGCGGCCTCATGACGTCCTTCGTCGAAGAGAGTCTCGAACTTTGCGCGGGTGGCGCCGCCGAAGTCGAGCTGGTTGGCGAGCGGCACACCAAGCAGCGTGCAAAGCTCGAAGGCCGCTCCCGAGAGCTGGATGAGCTCGTCGAAAGCGAGGCTCTCCTGTTGATAGTCGAAAGAGTAGTCCCCGCGCTCCCAGGAAAGGTCTATGTCCGGAGACTCGTTGAGAGGCCGCAGAATGAGCTGATCGGCGTCGAGCTCGGCGGCGAGGCGGACGAACGCCTCGAGCTCGTGCCGGTTGGCCTGCATCGGCATGAACACCAGGTTGAGCCAGGGTGGCGCGCCTCGGCCGCCCTTGGCAACCACGAGACGGCGGAGGTTCGCCAGGATCGCCTCGAAGCGGTCATTGCGGAGCCTCGCGTACGTCGCAGGGGTGGCTGCGTCCAGGGAAACATAGAGCTGGACGTCACGGCCGACGAGCTCGGCGATCTGACGGGGGGAGAGGATCTGCCCGTTGGTGGACATTTCGAGGGTTTTGCCATCGGCTGCGAAGATGTCGAGCAGCCGGCCGAGCCCGCGCAGCATGAAGGGCTCGCCGATGGAGCAGTTCACCAGGTGTCTGGCGTTATCGTAGAGCACGCCGTACCCGTCGAGGGTGTTCGGGTCGAAGGACCGGGTGGCCGCCACTCCCTCGAGGCGCTTCATGGCATCCCACTCGCAGTACACGCATGGGGGTTTCACGTTGCATTCGCCGTGGAGGTCGATGCCCAGCACCGGGGGTGTCGAACGCAGCTGGGTGCGTCCATCGAGCATCTCACGTTGATTGAGGACCGTGTTGGCGTGTGAAGCGGAGACGCGAGCATGCCGCGCCACATTGACGTGAAGTCGTGGGTTGCGGACACGCACGGTCAGGTTGCGTGGGTCGTTGGCGTGGTGGGCCGGCGGTAACGATGGTGTGACGTCAAGCCGTAGCGTGGCGGTGTGCTTCGGCACGGTGACCGACACTGGCCACCAGCCGTGGGGGAGGGGGTGCTCGACGTCCACCTCGCCGCACCTGAGCCGTAACGTTTGCGCCAGGTCGTAGAACTCCGAAAGGACCTCGAGCTCGAGGTAGCGGTCATGCGCTGCGGGGGCAATCTGGACCTCTGCTTCATGGCTCATCCAGCGGAAGACGCCGGCGCTGTCCGTCTCCGGCGCGAAGAACCCGGCGCCGAACCCTGGCGATTCATCATCCCTCGCGTGGCCGGTCTTGATCACATGGGTGAGCATAGCATCGGCGAGGGTTCCTGCTGCCGCCGGCGGTGGTATGCTTGCGGGCCGTATGAGGGCCCGTACTCCCGGTTTGGGTGAGGACGGGATTTCGATTCACATGGACGAACCAGGAGCATTCTCATGAACAAGTCATTTGGGGTAGGGGTGGTCGTGGCGGCCATGACCATCGCCTTGAGCGTCGCAGCGCAGCAGGCGCCGACTCAGTCGCAGCCGCCGACGAGCGCAGATGCACAGAACCGCGTGATCGTGAAGGTGAACGGGGATCCGGTGTACACCTCCGACGTGAGCCTGATGATGCGCGACCTGCAGGCGCGTCAGCGCGGACAGAAGATTCCCGAGCAGCAGCTGGTCGAGATGGGCACCGGCCGCGTGATCGACCGCAAGTTGCTCGCCCAGGAAGCCACTCGCCGGGGGATCAAGCCCAATGAGCAGCGGGTCGAAGCGAACCTCGGTGAGATCGTCAAGCAGGCCGGTGGGCGTGAGGCGCTCGACAAGTTCCTCGCCACCGGGGGTACCGATTACGCCGCTCTCAAGCAGATCATCACCGAGTCTGACCTGGCCCAGAGCCTCATCGAGACCCAGATCGAGCCCAAGGTGCAGGTGACTGAGGACGACATCAGCAGCTTCTACAAGGAGCACCCTGACATGTTCGAGGTTCCGGAGCAGGTGCGCGCCCGCCACATCCTCTTCAAGGTGGCGGAGGATGCCGACGAGGCGACTGTCAAAGCCGCGCATGATAAGGCCGTCGCGGCGCACAAGCGGGCAGTGGCGGGCGAGGACTTCGCCAAGCTTGCCGAGGAGCTTTCGGAAGGCCCCTCGGCGCCCAAGGGCGGCGACCTCGGGTTCTTCACCCACGACCAGATGGTGCCCGCGTTCGCGAACGCTGCTTTCGCCCTTCAGCCTGGGCAGATCTCCGATGTGGTGCGCAGCCGCTTCGGCTTCCATGTCATCAAGGTCGAGGACCGCAAGCCTGCGGGTACGAGGAGCCTCGAAGAGGTTCACGACCGCCTCAAGGGTGTGGTCGTTCAGAGCAAGACCGGAGAGGCGGTAGGGACGCTTCTCGACCAGTTGCGCAAGAGCGCCGACATCGAGACGATGGGCGTTCCTCCGGGCGCCTCGGCTGCGCCCACGACCGACGACGCCAAGGCTCCGTCGGGTACAAAGTAAGCCGGTCCGTGTCGGTGTCGCGCCGGCCCGAGAGGAGACCGTCATGACCGAGATGAACGTCAGCGAGGATCGGGTGGTGTCGTTCCACTACATCCTCAAGGACGAAGAGGGCAGCGTGCTCGACGCCAGTGAGCGTACGGAGCCCCTCAGCTACCTGCACGGCCACGGCCAGATCATTCCCGGCCTCGAGAAGGCCCTGGAGGGACGCGTTGCCGGAGACGAGATCGAGGTGACGCTGCCGCCGGACGAGGGTTATGGAGAGCACGACCCGGAGCAGGTGGTGGAGGTGGAGCGCGCACGCTTCGACTTCAACGTCAAGATCGGGGATTTCGTACAGGCGCAACACCCCGACGGGCGGACCAAGGCGTTTCAGATAACCGAGATCGGAGATGCCACCGTGAAGCTCGATGGCAATCACCCCCTCGCGGGGAAGCCGCTCCACTTCGCGGTGGAGGTCGTCACGGTTCGTGAGGCGACCGCCGAGGAGCTCGAGCATGGCCACACGCACGAGGGTGGCCACGCCCATTGACGAAGAAAACGAATGGGAGTGCGGTGTGGGCCTTCGGTCCGCACCGCACTCCTGCTCCTCAGCTCGGATCGCCCCAGCCGGCAGCCGTGAGCAGACGGTCGGTGACCGGTGTGCGAATGCCGAGCTCGCGTCCGAGGGTCTGAACCGCGCCGTTGCGGAACTCCAGGGCCTTGGCCTTGGACGCCGACACCCAGGAAAGCGGCTCCACACTTGACACGAAGCTGGGCCACCAGTCGTCGTCGGGTGCGATGCCGAGAGCGCGGGCGCACACGGTGACCGCCTCCGTGAAGACCGACTCGGCCTCCGTGCGGTGATCGGACAGGTAGGTGCCGAGCGTCACCCCGTGCACCGCCAATGGTAGGCCTACGACCGCGTTGAACCCCATCTTGTCGGCGTCGAGGCGGGCGAACTCGTGGGCGTCGGTCACGGCGCGCACGCTGACGCCGCCGCGCTCGAGCGCCGAGGTCAGCGTCAGGGCGGCCGGGCCGGCGAACGGGCTGGGGCGCAGCTCGCGAAAGAAGTCGCCCTTGCTGGTGAACCAGATGAGCCCTCGCGTCGAGTTGGGATGGTCCTCGAGAAGCGGTTGAATCCAGCCGTTCTGGACCGTCACGAGGCGATCTGAAGGCACGTCGGAGAGGCGGATCAGCACCTCGGCGAGGGCCTCCTCGCGGACGCAGATCAGGCGGAGACCCCTCGCGGAGCTGGTGGCGCGATCCCAGCCTGCCGTTCGGGTAACCGGCACGACCGGTACGCCCGCGGCGCCGAGGGCCTGAGCGAGGCGGGTCCCAACCTCACCCATGCCGATGACGAACACGGTCTCGAGTGTCGCTGTCATGGCCTCATCATGCCGCGTCCCCACGAGCGGTGCAACCGTCACGAAAGGCGCGTGAGTGTCACCGTGACCTGGCGGGCGCCGGCGCTTCCCGGCTTGCGCCACTGGATCAGAATGGGGCTCTGGTAGGTCCCGCGGATCAGGGTGGGCCGAGGCCCGCCGTTGAGGGTCACCGGCAGACTGGCGGTGCGGCGCAGCCTGAGTAGCCTCGATGCCGGGTAGGCCATCACGCGGGAGAGGAGGCGCTCGAGGGAGGTGTCGCTCATGCCGAAGGCGTCGATCATCTCCTTGAGGAGCTGCACAACATCGTACTTGGCGTAGCCGAGGCTCTTCACGGGGATGGCAAGGGGGTCGCGCAGCATATTGCGGCCGCGCTGGGCGACGAACCGGAACGGGTCGCGGAGGACGTCCACGAGGTCGTTCTGCATGAGCAGGGTCTCGTACTCGTTGACGGTGACCGCCGCGTCGCGCTCGTCGGGATCGAGGGTGAGCAGGACCCGGCCCTGCTCCACGTCATTGCGTTCGAGCAGCTCTTCGATGCGCGCCATGAGGCCGATGCGCGAGTCGAGGAGGTTGACCGAGTCGATGGCGTGGGTCGACACGGGAACCGCGAAGCGCAGCGTGTCCACGGTCCGCTCGTTGTCATAGGCGAGCACCGCGGCCCGGCGCAGACGGGCGGTGCTGCCATTGACTCCGTCGAGATCCATGAAGTAGACAGGCTCGTTGGGGTGGTTCACGTAGCTTACGCAGTTACGGAGCCCGGAGCCGATGAAGGTGAGATGCGAATCGGCGTTCTTCGGTTCGACGAGGCGCTGGTCGGCGGACAGCTCGCGGCGAAGATCGAGCTGATCATGACGATAGCCCGCGTCAGGCGGGAAGAGCCGCTGGAAGGCGCGGAAGATCGGATCCAGGCGCTCACGCCGGTGCTGCATGCGCGCGCACAGGCCCTGGTCGAGGAAGCCGGCTGTGGTGTGGAGCGAGCAGTAGAGGCTGCGCCGGTACCCCGAGAGCACATCGCCGAACTCGTCAGTGATTCGGCGCCGCACGTCGATGGCGTCGTAACGAGTACGTGGACTCAGCTCGAGGGTCAGCTCCAGCGGTTTGGCCGACACGGTGCCTGCTCCTCCTGTCTCGAGTTCACCGATCCGCTCGTTCCCCGCCGCCGAGCGTAGGTTATCCTGGGGTGCATCGTGGGTGGGGGAGGTTCCAAAGAAAGCGTATCGGCGCACCCTTCACAGGAGTGGAACATACCATAACTCAGTGATCTTTCCATCCGTCGGGGTGCTGTCATTGCCAGGCGAACGACGCAGGGGAGGAAACCATGGGCGACCCGAGCGAGCTTGATGGCTGGCTGGCCGAGGCGATTCTGGGCATCGACACGCTGTGGGGCGGAGATGTGATGTGTCTTTCGGGTACCGGACGGTTCATCGCAGACTCCTGGTTCGCCGACCGGCCTCTGCCACGAAGTTACAGCCATCCTGCAGCCGGTCGACTGCGGGAGACCGGTGGCCTGTCGAGCGCCACACCGGACCGTGAGGCCGTGGAGGCGTACCTGGCGGCGGTAGACGTGGCGGGTGCGGTGCGGGACGTCGCCGCAGAAGCCCCGAGGCTTGGAGGCCTTCGCGGGTCCTACCTCGCGGGACTGACGCTCTGTCTCGAGGTGATGTGGGATCTGGCGATGGAGTGTCTCGACCGGGGCGAGCCCGTGCCCTACGAACGATGCGTTCGCGCCTCGACCGGGGCCGCCCCCGAACCTTCTCGCCCGGGCGCACTCCGGGAGCGGCTCGCCGGTTTGCTGGCCGCAGCTGGGTACCCGGCCGACAACGAGCAGGCTTTGCTGACGGCGGTGGATGCCTGGCGTGCCGACCGACGGGTGCCCGGTGCCGCGATCCCCACTCTGGCGACGGCGTTCATCGCGCAGCTGGACGCCCTCACTGCGCAGCATCTGCTTCCGTGTCTCCCCGAGCGCCTCCACAGCGTGCCCCGGGCGAACGTCGCCTTTTTGCCCATCAAGGAGGCCTGGTTCTCCGGCTCGATGAACTACCTCGGCCGGGCCCGCACCGCGGAAGGCCGCCCGGAGTACGAGGCCAGCTACGAGATCAACGCGTCGCTCGAGATCTCGGTGCCGGAGTTCCTGGAACTCGTGAGCCACGAAGTGGTGCCGGGCCACGTGACCACGTTCGCGCTGCTGCAAGAGCTGTACGAGCGCGGCGAGGTGGGCTTCGAGGCCACGGTCCTGACCATGAACACCCGTGGGGCGACGCTGTTCGAGGGGATCGCCAACAACGCGATCCTGATGGCGCACGGAGTGACGACGCCGGACGAGCTGGATGATCCCGACCTGGAGATCGGGCTGCTTCTGGCGCTGCTCCAGGACGACGCCAAGAACCAGGCTTCCTACCTGCGCTGGGCCGAGGGTGTGCCGCAAACGGACGTGCAGGCGCGGCTGCGCGGCGAGTTCGTGGTCTCGGATGAGCGTGCGGCCAAGCTCTCGGGTCCGTGGGCCGGCCATCCGATCCTCGGCCGGATGTACCTCCCGGCCTACCGCGTCGGAACCCAGCTCGTGGCGAAGCTGCGGCACGATTACCCGGCGGAGGACGTCATCCCTACCCTCTACGGATGCCGTGGGCTGGTCGATGCGGTCACGGTGGAGGAGGCGCTGGCTTGAAGTCCCCGACCGCAGTGCCGCCCATCGGTCGGGCGAGCCACGCGGCGCCGAAGCTCGAGGTCACCACGCGATCGACGGCTCGAAGCCCGGCGTCGGTCAGTCGCGCGGCCATGGGGCGGTGGACGAACTCACGGTAGTACGGACCCTCGAGGCGCTCGATGAAGCGGACGTACCAGGGACCGGAGCCATCCGCGTAGTCGATGATGAGCACGAAGCGCCGCGTGAGACGGACGGCCTGTGCGAGCACGAATGCCCTGAGATCGGGGTCGAGGCCGTGCAGCACGTGGGCTGCGGCGACCACGTCCGCGCTGTCGGCGGGCAGCCGTGGGAGATGAGCGAGATCGAGGAGTCGGAAGTCGCCGGACGGAACTCGGGCGCGAGCGCGCCGTAGCAGGCGCGGGACGAAGTCGAGCCCCACCACCTGATGCCCGCGCTCGGCGAAGGCAAGGGCGAGAGACCCGGTTCCGGTACCCAGGTCGAGGATGTCCAGCTCCGGCGGCAGGTCGAAGCCGGCGAGAGCCGTGCGGTAGTCCGCGAGCAGGCGTCGATCGATGAATCGGAAGGCGAAGGCCGCGCGCTGGAAGAAGCGCCGCGTGCGCTCGCGCGCTCGCCGTGGGCCGGGGCTTTCGAGCTGCATCCGGAGAGGGTAGCAGGGCGAGGGCGTCCCCTGCGGCCGTCGGAGACGAGAACGCCGCCCCGGGATGCCCCGGGGCGGCGGTGTCTGCTGGCGTGGGAGGCGGGCCGCCTACTGCAGCTCCACCCACCAGTTTACGTTCCGGTTGCCTCCGCCCTGGGGAATGGCGAGGTTCGGGACCTCCACCAGCCCCGCCTCGGGGTTCTCACCAACGTCGGACTGCGCGACGAGGACCTTCTCGCCGGCCAGCGCGAAGCCGCCCGAGGTGCCCTCGCCGGCCTCGTAGACCTCGACCTTGTCGCCCGAGCCGAGGTCGCTCTGCAGCAGGTTGAGGTTCGCGGGGTCGAAGTTGATCCGGACGATGTAGGACAGGCCCACGCAGGCCGAGCCGTCCGGGTCGTAGATGAGGTAAAGCGCGAAGGGCTTGGCATCGACCCCCTGGCGTGGGGTGAAGAGCATTGGCGGCGCGGTCACCTGGCTGCGCCGGCCGAGGGTGTGCCCCTGGTCATCAATGGGGATGTTCTTGAGCGGGACCGAGGCGTGGCTCACCGAGCCGTCGCTCAGGGTCCTGGCCGCGATGTGGATCGCGGGGATGAAGTAGCCGCTGTTGCCGGTGTTCGGGCCGTTCACCATCGTGCTCTTCTCGAAGAAGCTGCCCGACGAGTAGGCGTAAAGCGAGTAGGTCACCGGGGCGGCAGGGTAGCCGGCCACCGCGGGTGGGTAGTAGAGCGGCTCGGCAGTGGAGAGGGTCACCAGGTTCGAGGCGCTCATGCTGCTGCCCTTGGTGATCCGCCACAGGTGGCCGTTGAGGTCGGCCTGGACGCCCTCGCCGGCGACGTTGTCCTCCGCGAAGATGCCGGAGCTGTTCTTCCAGAGCACGGAGTCGGCGAAGGTCTGGTTGCCGACGTAACGGGTGCTGCTGTTGGTGGCGGTGGTGGTGGAGTTCGTGCTGGTGCCGTTGACCGGGGCGCCGGTGGTGGGGTCGAAGAACAGGGTCTTCGGGGTGATCGTGTTCCCGGTGTTGTCCTTGTAGCCGGCGCCGATCTCCAGCATCCAGCTCGTGTTGGCGGTCGCCGCGACCGAGGGTACCGACCAGGTGTCGCCCAGAGCGGCGACGGCCGTGGTGCCGGCCTCGCCGTCGGCGGTCACGCTCCACAACACGTGCACCGGATCGGTACCGTCCTGGACGTAGCCGAAGCTCGGGTCGGGATCGTAGGTTTGCCCGTCGATGGTGCGGCCGGGGTAGGCGTGGGTCACGTCGATGGCGTGGAGCCCGCTGCCTCCGGGGCCCTCGGTGACGTACATGACGGTCTTGTACTCACCCGGCGTGCCGCTGACACCCGGGAAGTACACGTCGGCGAAGCGGATCGAGTTGGCGACGCCGTAGACGTGGTCGGACGGCAGACCAGTCTGGCCCAACGGGCGGCTGATCGGCTTCTCGGCGTAGTTGTTGTAGAGCGTCACCTGGTTGTCGAGAAGGTCGGGCGGTACAAGGGCGAGGACCTCGGCGCCGTCGATGATGTCGAAAGCACGCACCATCCCGTCCGAGGTGCCGACCCAGACCATGCGGTGGCGAGTGCCGTACTCGTTCTGGAAGCTGGAGTGCTCGTACAGGGTGTTCTGCTCCCACGAGGCCGGAGGCCCGACGATCGCCGGCGTCGAGTTGATGAGCGCGCCCAGGAGCATGGGTCGGAGGCTGCCCGGCGTGGGCGGATCGGTGCTGGTGTCGACGTTGCCGTTACCGCCGCGGATAAAGTCGACCACCTCGGGGGTGATGCCGCAGCTGCCGCAGATGGTGTCGAGGGTGGCGACGTTGCTCTGGGTGATCTCCACCAAGTCGTCGTTGCTGCTCGGGTTCCAAGTGAAGATCCGCCGCGTGAGGCCGTTGTTGGGCTGCGGCGACTGGGCCGCGGATCCGGTGGCGAGGACCTCGGCGGCGTCCCAGACGAGGTAGTCGGTGTCGGTGGTGGTTTTGGACAGGTCGAAGGCGCGCAGGTGCCCCTCCCACGAGGGGTACTCTGTGCTGCCCAGGATGCCCAGCGAGCCGCTGGCGGCGCTGCCGCCCGCCACCGACGGGGACGCGGTGGCGTAGTCGCCTACGCCCATGCTCGAGAGGATGCCGATGAAGGCCTCGCGCAGCTCGGCCACCGAGTTGGAGAAGTAGGCGTAGTCGCCGTGGTCGGTGTTGTAGGTGCCCGGGCTGCCACCGGGGAGGTAGGGATCGGCGGTGGTGTTGAAGCCGGCGTCGCCGTTGGGCGAGGCGGCGTCGGTACGGCCCTTGTAGGCGGTATAGTTCAGCTCACAGCGTCCGACCCCGGTGCTCACGCCGACGGTCCAGGTCCGCGTGTGGAGATTCTGGCCGCTCGCCGACATGTTCCAGAGGCTGTCGGACTTCTGGGGCGGGAAGAACTGCGGGTTTGTGGGGCAGTCGTAGCCGGGGTAGGTCCCGTCACAGTTGCCACCGGGATCTTTCCAACAGTAGCTGCCGCCGTTGTTGCAGTTGTTGGACTGACCGTCGGTCATCAGGATGACGCCGTAGCTGCGCCCGCAGGTGAGGCGCGAATCGCTCGCCGCAGTCGTGGCGAGCGATGTCTGGGCACTCGCCAGACCCGCCCGGGTCGGCGTGGCGCCGCTAGGATCGAGGCCTCCCGTCCCGACGAACGAGAGCTTGGTCTCGATGGCCGCGACCACGGGGCCCTGGGCGCTGTCGTCGGAGACGACCGCCTGGTTCGGGTTGAAGTCGACACAGTACCCAGCGTAGCTGAGCAGGCCCCAGTTGATGACGTCCGAGAAGCGACGGACGATGTCCGAGGGCGAAACCACGGTGGTGTAGCTGGAGTCGCCCACCGGGGCCGCAGAGCTCGAGCTGTTGGTCCAGTTCTGCCAGCGGTCGTTCTCCTGGTCGAAGAAAGCTCCGTCGGTGGGACCGCCGTCCTCGCCGTAGAAGACCCAGTAATCGCGGTCGTACTCGTCGATGCCCGTGGGCGCAGCCGAGGGCTCGTACAGCGTGATGGTGTCGCCGAGCACGTTCTTGGCGATGGCCATGCGGGAGGGCGGCACGAAGTACCACAGGCTCTTGGTCGACGAGCCGGCGGCGGCGTACATGGTGCACGCGCTGTATTCGTCGTGCCGGTGGTGGGGCCGCTGGAACTCGTGGTTCGAGGTCTCGTAGGTGCCGTCCGAGAACTTCTTCTTGAGCGTGAAGTAGTAGTTGAAGGTCCCGCCGGCGGTGTAGTCGCGGGTGGGATTGCTGGTGAGCACGAAGGTGCCGTTGTCCACGGAGTCCGGCATCCCCTCGATGATGATCTCGTCGCCGGTAAGCCATCCCGGGTCGCCCGGGTCGACGTACATCCGGTAGAGGTTGTCGCGGTAGACGCGGCCCGCCCACGAGTCCCGGAGCACGACGATGCGCGCCCAGTACCCCTGGCCGGTGCCGTAGACCCCGCTCACCCGGTCGGTGGTGTCGGCGCCCAGGTAGAGGCTGCCGGCATAGTCGTCTCCCAGATCACCGTGGTAGCGGTCGCTGTAGCGGTACGACCAGCGGCCGCTGCTGTAGTGATCGGTGTCCACCGGGTAGGCCATCGACCCGGAGCGGTCGAACACCAGCATGACGTTGGGCTTCACCCACTGGCTGGTGATCTGGCGCATGAGGTCGAAGCCCTCCTCCGCCTGCGCGGGCGCGAAGGCGGCGAGTCCGACCAGGAGGGCTGCGGCGGCAACCACGACCGTCGAGCCGCGGCGACCGGTAAGGGGACGGCGGCGGGCGGCGGCCTGCGGCCGGGGCTGTGCCGTGTAGGTAGGGTCAGACATTGTCAGCCTCCTCCAAACTGCCCGGAGCTCGTGCCCCCGGAGTCCTTGAGTTTCTGCAGCGTCGTCCCCTGGGTGACTCCCACCCACGAGTACTCCTCCTCGAGGATCTTCACCGCCAGTACGCGGTTGCCGGACTGCACCCAACCCACCGAGACGAGGTTGAGCCGGCGGTCGTTGTCCTCGCGGGCGTTGCTGCTGGTGTTGTAGTCGGCCACCGACGTGTCCGCCTCGTTGTTGCGCACGTAGAGGCTGAAGAACGCCTGGGGCATGGGCTTCCCGTCGGACGGCGGCGGCAGGGCGACGGACTGGCCCGCCACCTCGGCGTTGGAGACGTCGAGGAGATACGTGCCCAGGTGGTTCACGTCGTACTGGGCCGGGGTGTCGGGGTAGAGCGGGACCGACTGCGCCACCGCCGGGTTCGCGGCCGAGGCAACGTGCTGGAGCAGGGTGTCGGCCCGGTCCGGACCCTGCGCGAGCAGCAAGTTCTCGCCCCTCCGCAGCCCCATCTCCGCCACGTACAGCGCGTCCTTGACGTGGGTGGTGCTCGCCGCCGACTTCGCCTGCGACTCCATGAGGGAGACGATTCCGATGCCGATGGCGCTGAGCGCCAGCAGCACCACGAGGGTCACCATCAGCGCGGATCCCCGCTGTCGCGAGCTCATCATGACGTCCTCCCTCATTGCTGCAGGTTCCGGTTTCGGACCATCGCCAGCGTGGAGACGGCCTCATGGAAGAACTGGTCGCTGGCGGTGGCGGCGGCGTGGTCCTCGAGCTCGGGGCGCTTGAAGTTGGCCTCCGAGTCCCAGGTGAGCGCGCTGACAGAGCGGGCGCAGACACCGACGCGGAAGCCGTGGACGTTGGCGACGTCGTAGGGGTTGGCGGAAGTGCCCTGGCTGGGGATGCTGCCGGGATAGGTGGCCGCATTGAGCTGCTGGACTGGGGTGTTCCACACGGTGCCGTCAGCAAACACCCACGCCAGCTGGAGATCTTCGATCTGCGGGAGGATCGGCACGAATGCAGTGCCCGGATTGTCCGTGGCGGGGTCGAAGAGCCCTTCCTTCTGCTCGAGCCAGCCGTTGCGCACCCTGAACGAGTAGAAGTGGATGCTCACCTGCAAGAGGAGGGGAAGGCTCGCGGCGTTCAGGGCCAGCTCCCCCGGCATCGGCGTGATCAACGTCGCGGCGGCGGGGTTGGCGGTGACTGAGACGGTCGGGGGGGTGGAGCTGCAGCTGCTGGCGCCGTAGGCGGTGATCTGGTAGTAGGCGTAGCCGCCGGTCGAGTCCACCAGCAGGACGGGACCGCCTCCGGTTCCGTCGAACCCCGTGAGCGACTTGAAGAGGTTCAGGTTGTCGGTGTCGCTGGGGCAGCCGAGCCCGAAAGCCCAGCTGGCGGCGGTGCTGCTGGCGACACCCGGGAAGCTGCCGCTGCTGGCATCGTACGAGGCCCGCGTCGAGGCTGTGGGCATCGCCACCGTGATGATGTCGGTGTTCACGTCCGCCAGGTTGGCGTTGGTCACGTTGTTGTAGGAGGCTTGGACGTTGGCCCCGTTGCGGAGGTACCAGGTGATCACCGCCGCCGGGTTGTTGGTGCCGGTGCCCGGCGGGCGGTTCATGTCGCTGGCGGCGCGCAGGTGGTAGGCGACGTAGTCGGCGGCCTTCTGCGCCAGCTCATGGGTCTCCGCTTTGAGCCGCATGCGGTCGGCGCTGCGCTTCATGGACATGACGATCTGGCCGGCCATCGTCAGGATCAGCGCGGTGAGCGCCAGGGCGACGAGGATTTCCACCAGCGTGAAGCCGCCACCACCCGGTGCCGCTGGGCCATCGGAGGCATGCCGGGAGGTTGGCTCACTTGGGGACACGGGCCGCATAGCGGATACCCTTCTGGCCCACCGGGCCGAGGTAGGTGGATCCGGTGGTTCCCGGCTCCACCAAGACGGCGACAACCCAGTCGACGCCGTCGTCGGTGATCTGGTATGAGATCCGGAACTTGGAGTCGGGCTGGATGATCCCGAACCCGGCGGGTCCCCAGAACGCCCAGTTGGCGTCGCTGGAGGTGACCGGCAGGTTCCGGGTGCTCGTGGCGAGGGGAAGGATGCCGCCGTTGTTGGCGGTGAGGCCGAGGGAGTTCACCATGCGGATCACCTCGACCACGGCCTGCGCCTTGTTGGTCATCTCGCTTTGTGCGGTGCTGACCCGGTAGCTGAGCAGTCCCATCGTGAAGAGCTGGAGAACGCCCACCATCACGAGGAGCATGATCGCGAGGGCGGCGAGTACCTCGACCAGTGACTGGCCGCGTTCGTCGTGCCGAGCGAGCTCTGTCTGGTTCACCCGTGCACCTCCCTAACTCATCTGCTTGGTAACGACGACCGCCCACAGGGGCGACAGCGTCAGCGTGTAGATGGGGCTGTCGTAGCCAGCGGCCTGGGCCAGCTGCACCGTCTGCACATTGCCGAGCATCACCCCGTTCGTGCCGACGTAGGCCCGGCCGATCGTGTCGCAGCGCAGCGTCGCCGGTAGGCCCACCGTCGCGTTCACCGAGTCGGGGAGACGGAACGTGTCGAGCACTGAAGCTCCCGCAGCATCAGTGGTGACGGCGAAGGTGCGGGTGCTCGAGCTCCACTGGAGAAACACGGGCGCGCGGCGCTCGAACGCGGCGCGAGGCACCGCGTCGAGGAACGACGTGAGCTCGGTGGTGGTTCCTTCGAGCTGGGAGCGCCGGAGCACCGTGCCCATGTTGGCCGTCACGATCAGTGCCGCCACCCCGAGGAGAGCGACGACGACGAGGATCTCCACCAGCGTGAAGCCCGACGCCCGGGGACCCTCCGTCCGAGAGCCGTCCGGCCTCGGTGCGAAGCCGCCGGGTGTGGCATCGGCGGGTGCGGGGCCGGGATGGAAGTGGGATCTGAGCATCGGCCTCTTTCCGTTCCTGCTGTTTGACAACGCGAGCGAACCCAGTACGCAGACAGTATGGGTCTCCCCGGAGGCCTTGTGCAGCGCGTGGCGGTTGAAGTTCACCTCGCATCTCCCGTGATCCTGGTGTCACTTCAGCGACGACACCATGTAGTTCATCCGACGACGGGGCTCAGTCGATGAGCCCCTCCTTCAGGGCGTAGTAGGCGATTTCGGCGTTGTTGCGGAGCATCGTCTTGCTCAGAATGCGGGCGCGGTAGGTGCTCACGGTGTTAACGCTCAGGGCGACCTCCTCGGCGATCTCCGACACGGTCCGACCGCGAGCGAGGAGCACCATCACCTGCAGCTCTCGGTCCGAGAGGCGCTCGTGGGGGGCCTCCACCGGGCCGCCGCCGAGCTCGGCGGCGAGGCGTTCGGCGAGCTCGGCGTTCACGTAATGGCCGCCGCTCGCCACCTTCCGGATCGCTCCGATGAGCTCGTAGGGGGTGCGCTCCTTGGTGAGGTAGCCCGAGGCGCCCGCCTTGATCGTGCGCACGGCGTACTGCTCCACCGGGTGCATGCTCAGGATGAGGACCTTGACGTGTGGGAAGCGCGCCCGGATGTCCTTGAGGACGTCGAGGCCTCCGCGGCCGGGCATGGCGAGGTCGAGGACGACGACGTCGACCTCGTGCGCCGCGAGGATCTCGAGGACCATGGCGCCGTCGCACGCCTCCGCCGCGACCTCGAGGTCGGGTGTCTGGGCGAGAAGCTCTTGCAGCCCCTTGCGGAAGATCGTATGGTCGTCGGCGATGAGAACCTGGATCATTCGGCCCCCACGGGTCGTCGAGGAAGCGCCACCCGCACCACGGTACCTCGGTCTTCTCCGCCGACGACCTCGAGGTGGCCGCCGATCCCCAGGACCCGCTCCCGCAGCGCCATGAGCCCGAATCCCTTCGGCTTGTCCAGCCAACCGGGGTCGATACCCACGCCGTCGTCACGTATCACCAGCACGAGACCGTCCGAACCCTCCTCGAGGCTGACCTCCACTGTCTTCGCGGCGGCGTGGCGGAGCGCGTTCGTCACGGCCTCTTGGAACGCCCTGAAGAGCACCTTGCGCTCCTCCTCGCCGAGCACGAGCTCCTCCTCGGGAAGCCGCGCCCGGCAGTGCACCCCGGTCCGCGAGTCCACCTCCTGGACGTGCCACTCGATGGCCGCGATGAGACCCACGTCGTCGAGGAGGAAGGGACGCAGGTTGCGGGCGAGGCTGCGCACCGTGTCGACCGTCCCGTCGATGCTCTCAAGCATGCGGTGGATCCGCGGCAGGAGATCGGGGGCGCTCTCGGATACGCGTTGCTCGATCATCGAGAGATCGAGCTTGAGCACCGTGAGGGAGGCGCCGAGATTGTCGTGAATCTCCTGGGCGATGCGTGAACGCTCCTCCTCCCGGACCACCTCGAGGTGTTGAGCGAGGCCGCGCAGACGCTGTCCCGACTCCCTCAGCCGGTCCTCGGCCCGCTTGCGCTCGCTGATGTCCTCGCAGGATGTGACGGTGCCGATGGGTTGGCCGTGCGGGTCGAGCACCACGTTCGACATGAGGTGCACAGGAAACACCGAGCCGTCACGGTGGAGGTTGAGGCTTTCACGGCTCCAGCGACCGGAGTGGGGCCGCTCTGCGGAGCGGATCGTGCCGGCCCGGTCGGGCGGAGCGAAGGTCCGGACGTCCCCGCCGATGAGCTCCTCCTGGGTGAAGCCGTGCATTTGCGCCTCCGCCGGGTTCACGTAGCGGATGCGCCCGTCTGCGTTGGTGATGGTGAGGCCGATGGTCATGGTCTCGACCGCCTCGCGCAGCAGGAGCAGCTCCTCGTCCACCCGCTGGCGCCACTCCAGCTCCTTGCGAAGCGTGTGCCAGCGGTAGAGGGCGAGGAGACAGAGTGCCACGGCGACGGCGATCGCCACCCAGAGGTAGTCCCCGAGGTGCTCGCGGTCCTGCGCCCACACGCCGGCCCGGTTGTAGATCCAGAACTGGAGGAGCACGCCGATGAGGAGGAGCATGATCGCCAGCGAGATCAGGGCTTCCTGGAAGCTCCGGCGCGTCGACGAGTAGTCGCCCACGAGAGCGAAGTTGGGCCGCGCCGGGCCGGTGTGCCCGGCGGGTGCGGGCGTCTTCGGCTCCTCGGCGTGCACCATGTCTCAGTGCCCTTGGGGGCGCCGCAGGACGAAGGCGGTAACCACCGGCCGCGGCGACCCAGCCGAGCCGCGGCGCGCTGCGGTTCGGTCGTTGCTGGTCCGACCCCGGACGCATGCGGAGATAGGGAGCATGCACTCATCTTAGCGCCCCGGAGAGCGCTGACCAAGCCGTGCGGCCGGCAGCCATCTGGTGGGCCGCACCCCAAGTGTGGCATCATCTCAGCAAGGAGAGATGATGGACACGGTTTCCTTCGACATCTTCGTGCTCGGGCTGAGGGAGGGGACTACAGAGGGGCGGCGTGGGCTCGTGCGGACCGTTGCCGGGCTCGGCGAGCTCGAGCACCGCGAGGCGGAGCGGCGGTTGCGCGAGACGCAGCGCCCGGTGTTCGAGGCCTTGAGCCGTGAGGCCGCCCTCAAGGTCGTGAACGGGCTCGAGTTGGCCGGTGCGACCGTGGAGATCCGCCCGGTCGTGGGTCGGCCGCCGGCGGTCGAGCGGCTCGGCGCAACCCAGACCTGCCCCGAGTGCGGTTTCGAGCAGCCGGCGGAGCGCAACGACTGCGCCTCCTGCGGTGTTGTGTTCGCGAAGCGGGAGCGCGAGCAGGTCCGGCAGATGCGGCGCAGCCGGGTCGCCGAGGAGGCGGCCATCAAGGCGGCGCAGGTGCGCGCGGAGTGGGCCAAGCGCGCCGCGGCATTCCTGCAGAGGAATCCTCTTCCGGCCGACGCGGCCGCCCCCTTCGCCCAGGTGCTGCGCCCGGCGGAGACCCCCTTCCTGCGGCTCGACAGCGAGGAGGGGCCGCTCCTGCTCACCACCCTCCGGCTACTGGCACTGCGGGAGGGCGCGGTGCTGTCGTGTCCCTACGAGCTCATGGCTGACATCGACATGGGCGGTGGGCTCGTGGTGCGCAAGGACCAGATGCGCATGGTGCTGCGCTTCCACGGCGAACTCGTGGTCGACGGGCGGCCGGTACGGCAGGCCGCCTGGCGCATGACGCGGGAGTCGGCGCAGTACGACTCCGTCCTCATGGATTGGGTGTACGCTCGCTCGTTCACCTGCGACGCCTGCGGCGAAGGGGAGCTCCAATACCGGCTGCAGAACGGCAAGGTGCACGGCCGATGCACCCGGTGTGCCGCCGACCATATGATCGACTGCGAGGACGCGCTGCTGATTCCGCTGCCGCCGTGAGCCCACCCGCTCCGCCGGGAACGGAGGGGCGGAGGGGGGACGACGCTCCATGGACCACCCACCGGGCCAATCGCCCGCGCGTTCGACCTCCGAATCCCCGCACTCGAGCGACTCCTCAGGACGATCCCCTCAGTCGTCGCTCAGGCCGAGCTTCCGTCGGGTGAGCGCTTCGAGGCCGCCGGCGAGAATGAGCTCCTGCGCCGCGGGACCCAAGGGGGAGAAGGCGTACTCCCGCCCCCGCCAGGTCGCCACCGAGCGGCGAAGGTCGAGGCTCACGGAGTCGGCGGGGATGGTGCGCTCGCCGGCGGCGGCGCGGTGGGCGAAGGCCGAACCTACCGCCTGCGCCAGGGCTTGGCTCTCGAGGCAGATGAAGGCGTTGTTGAAGGCATTGCGCAGGTAGGTCTGGGAGAAGCTGGCGGCGATGATCAGCTGGATGCCGCGGGACTTGAGGGCGGTGGCCGCCTGTTCCCGCGAGGAGCCGGTGCCGAAGTTGGTGCCACTCACCAGGATGTCTCCCACCCTGGCGAGCTCCTGGAAACAAGGATCGTAGTTGAGCATGGCGTAGGCTGCCATTTGCGCCGGCGTGAGGTCGTCGCGGTACGTGACGTCCTTGCCGTAGATCCCATCGGTGTTCAGGTTGTCGGCTGGAAGGTGGAGAATCCGACCCTCGAGACGTTCGGGGAAGCCGGGGAGGATCTCCACCTGGCGTTCGGGAGGGGTCCATCCGAGGTCGTTGAAGACCCGCTCCGGCCGCCGGGAGTCGGCGCCGGCGGGGCCCGTGATGAACCCTGCCGCAGCTGACGCGGCGACCACCGCCGGGCTGGCCAGGAAGGCCTTGGCGTCGCGTGAGCCCATGCGGCCCTTGAAGTTACGATTGGTGGCCGAGATGCCCACCTCGCCGGGCTCCAGCAGGCCGGCCCCCAGCCCGATGCATGCTCCGCAGCCCGGCGGCAGGGTCCGCGCACCGGCCTCCACCAGCACCTGCCACGCGCCGCTTGCCTCGGCCTTCTCCTGAACCTCGGCCGACGCCGCGGCGACGTAGAGCTCCACTGTGTCGGCGACGTGGCGGCCGCGCAGGACCCCCGCGGCCTCCTCGAGGTCGTCGAAACGGGCGTTGACGCAGGACATGAGGTACGCCTTGTCCACCGGTACCCGGTCGACTGCCATCTCGGACACCGGACGGGTGATGAAGACGGTGTCGGGGCCGGCCACGTGGGGCGACACGCCATCGAGGTCGAGGAGGATCTCTGCGGCGTACTCCGCGTCGGGATCGGGTCCCGGGGGATGGGCCTCCCATGAGGTCACCATCGCGTCTGTGAGGCGCCTGTGGATACCCATGGCGGCAAGGCGTTGGGCGCGCTCGCGGAGGTAGGCGGCAGTCGCCTCGTCGAAGGGGAACCAGGCCACCAGAGGGCCCCACTCGGTGGACATGTTGGCGATGGTCATGCGCTCCGGAATGGTCAGAGCGCGGACGCCGGTGCCGTGAAACTCCACGGCGGCGTTGAGGACCTCGCCGGAGCCGTAGAGCCCGCACAGGGTGATGATGACGTCCTTGCCGGTGACGCCTGTGCGGAGTGCTCCCTCGAGGATCACTTTGACCGAGCGCGGCACCTGCCACCAGGTCGTGCCGGTGGCCCAGATGGCGGCGGCATCGGTGCGTACCACCGGCGTGCCCAGGGCGGCCATGGCGCCGTACATGTTGGAGTGGGAGTCCGAAGCCACCACCATGCTGCCGGGGTGGACGAAGCCGCGCTCCACCATGAGCTGGTGGCCGATCCCGGCGCCGGCGGGATGGAAGACGATCCCCTGGTCGGCTGCAAAGGCCTCGATGGCGCGGTACTTGGCGAGGTTGCCGTCACCGGTGTCCTGGACGTTGTGGTCGAGGGTGAAGACCGGCTGCGACGGGTCGGCTACCCGGGTGGCGCCGATGGTGCGGAACTTGGGGATCACCGCACCGGTGTTGTCGTGCGTCATCACGTGGAAGGGACGCACCGTCACCAGGTCGCCGGCGCGGACTTCGTGGCCCGCCGGCAGGCCAACCGCATGCCGTTGTACGATCTTCTCGGTCGCCGTCTGACCCATCGCGGAGCCCCCTGTTCCATCCTGCGTTCACCGTGAGCCGCGAGGTGAGGTGCTCGCCGGTGAAGGAGGAGAGTAAAGGGTGGAAGAGCAAAGAGTGAAGAGCGGCGGGTGCGACGTGAGCGCCCACCCGTGTTGCGCCGGTTGCGTGGTGATCCGCTAGCGGCGAGGGCGGGTGTGTGGGACCTCTACTCTCTACTCTTCTCTCTTTACCTCCCTCTCAGTCTTTGATTCTCCCGGCGATCACCAGCTCCGCTGCCAGCTCGCGAACGTCGTCGTACTCGTCTGCACGTTGCACCGCCGCTGCCATGCGCCGGGCATCCGCCAGGCTGGTCAGTCCCTCGGCCAGCGCCTCCAGCTTGCCCATGATCTCGGCGTCGGTCAACGGGTTGCGCGGGTCGCCCTTGGGGAAGTCCAGCTGGGTGGTCAGGCTACGGCCGTCAGTGGTCCCGATGACCACGCGGACACGCTGCAGAGCCGGGAAAACGGCTTCGATCTCCGGATCGGCGACGACCCTCACCTTGGGCAGCTGTGCGCGGATCAGCGGATCAGCGATGGACTCCGGGGTGAACTCCTGCGGCGTCACCCGGCGCCGGGCGATTGCCGCGGCGACCACGAACGGCAACGAGTGATCCGCGGTCTCCTTGCTCTGGGGGTCGTACTTCGAGGGATCGGCGAGGATGTCGGCGGCCCGCGCCAGGGAGTGGATGGTCACCTTCGCGACCTGCTCCGGCCCGAGGTTGTGCTTTTCCAGAAGCTCGAGGACCGCCGAGATGGGCGCATGCGTGAGCGCCTCCGTGGGGAAGAACTTCATCCCACACTGAAGGATGCGCCAGTCGCTGCCGAGCCCGTCGGTGAGGATGTTCCACTTCCACTCGGTGGGGAGCACGTGGCTGAAGCCCTCCTTGCCGTCGAGGACGTGCTCCGGCCCGGTGTAGCCCTCGGCGGCGAGGAGGGCCGCCAGCACACCGGACTGGGTGGCCAGCGGGTCGACCGTGTTCTTCATCATGGTGAGCTTGCCCGCAGTCACCGAGCCGGTGGTGCAGTGACGAGCGGCGGAGATACCCACGGCGTGCTGGATCTGGCCGGCATCGAGGCCGAGCATGCGGCCAGCTGCAATGGGTGCAGCGACGGCGGTGAGGGTGGCGTGATGCCAGCCCGCCTCGCGGATACCGGGGAAGGAGACCTCGCACAGGCGCTGCTCGAACTCATAGGCGAGGACGATGCCGAGCAGGAGGTCGCGGCCCGAGCCCCCCGCCCGCTCGGCGCAGGCGAGCGCGGCCGGGATGAGATCGGAGGGGTGCGAAGGATCCTGCTTCCAGTAGATGTCGTTGTAGTCCATCACGCGGATCATGAGGGCGTTGAGGAGCGAGGCCGAGAGCGGGTCCCACAGCTCGCCGGTGACGAGCACCCGACAGGGGCCCTTGCCCGCGACCTCGGCCAACACCCGCCGGGCGATGGCGACGTCGTGCTGCTGTGCGCCGCCCAACGCGCATCCGAGGGAGTCGAGCAGGAAGCGCTTGGCCTGGTGTAGCACCTCGGCGGGGAGCTCGTCGTACCGCACCCCGGCCGCCCACTCCGCCATCGTCCGCGTCACGTGCTGCATCTCGTCCTCCTCGCGTTGGGAAGCTCCCCGGAGCAACCCGGGGCCACGATTCTAGCCGAGCATCGCGAGCAGCGCGCCGGCAGCCACCGCGGTCCCGATGACGCCCGCGACGTTGGGCCCCATGGCGTGCATCAGTAGATAGTTGTCGCGATCGGTCTCCTGTCCCACCATGTGAACGACCCGCGCCGCCATTGGCACCGCCGACACCCCGGCGGCGCCGATGAGAGGGTTCACCGGGGTCCCCGGCAGGCGCGACATGAGCTTGGCCAGCAGCACGCCGCCGGCAGTGGAGACGGCGAAGGCGGCGCAGCCGAGAACCAGGATCTTGAGCGTGGCCACCTGGAGGAAGCTCCCGCCGTCCATGGTGACGCCCACCGACAACCCCAAGAGGATGGTGATGATGTTGATCAGCTCGTTCTGGGCGGCCCGGTTGAGGCGCTCGGTGACGCCGCACTCGCGCAGCAGGTTGCCGAACATGAGGAGGCCCACCAGTGCAGTGGAGGGCGGTACCAGGAGACCACAGATGATGGTCACGGCGATGGGGAAGAAGATGCGGAGCCAGCGGGGCACTGTGTCGCCGGGAGCCATGCGGATCGCCCGCTCGCGGCGCGTGGTGAGGGCGCGCATGATGGGCGGCTGAATGAGTGGCACCAGCGCCATGTAGGAGTAGGCCGAGACCGCGATGGGCCCGAGCAGCTGTGGTGCGAGCTTGGCCGAAAGGTAGATGGAGGTCGGTCCGTCGGCGCCGCCGATGATGCCCACAGAGGCGGCCTCGGCCGGGCTGAACCCCATGGCGCCGGCGGCCAGGAATGTGCCGAAGACACCGAGCTGAGCGGCGCCACCGAGGAGAAGAGTCTTGGGGTTGGAGAGCAGGGGGCCGAAGTCGGTGAGGGCGCCGAGCCCGAGGAAGATGAGCGGTGGGAAGATCTCCAGGCGGACGCCATGGAACAGGTAGTAGAAGAGGCCGCCGATCTCCTGTCCGTGCGGCGGGCTCATGAGGCCCGCGAGGGGCAGGTTCGCCAGGAGCGCCCCGAAGCCGATGGGCACCAGCAGGAGGGGCTCGAACTTCTTACCGATGGCGAGCCAGAGCAGGAGGCCGGCGACCCCCAGCATGGCGACCTCCCGCCAGGTGAGGGCGAGGAAGCCGGTTGACGCGAGGATCTCGGACATCAGCCACCCGCCTGGTAGCGGATGAGCACGTCGCCCACCTGGACCGCGTCGCCGGCCGCCACCGCGACCTCGGCCACCGCTCCCGTCCTCGGCGCATAGATGTAGGTGTCCATCTTCATTGCGTCGAGGAGGACGACGGGCGTCTTGGCCTCCACGTTGGTGCCGGCGGTCACGAAGACCTTCTGGACCGTGCCGGCGATGGGTGAGGCGATGGTGTCGGGATCCGACGCCGCCCTGCCAGGGGCCGGTGGCGACGCAGCGCCCGGTTGCGGAGCGGGTACAGACGCGGCGGGCGGGGGAGACGCCGTGAGAGGCGCTCCGATGCCTCCCGTGGCCAGGTACTGTTCGTCGTCCTCGAGAACCTCCACGAGTACGTCGTAAACCGTGCCGTCGACAGTGATGCGCAGCTTCTTCATCGCTTGGGCTCCAGCTTGTGTGAGAGCATGATGTCCATTCGTCCGGCGCGAGACCATGCCTCCACCGCCGGTCCACGGTGGACGTGGACGCGGTGGATCCGCACCGGTGCGCCCAGGGCCGCGTGGGCGGCGGCGGCGAGCACGGCCACCAGCCGGGGATCTACGGCGGTGGGGGCATCTGCGGGTTCGGGGGCGTGGGCGCGCGCGAGACTCCGCAGCAGAGCTACCGTTCCGGTGAGCAGGATGAGCGCAGCCAGGACCATGAGGAAGGCGGCGCCGGCAGTGACGAGGAGGGTGCTCACGACCGTGTCCTACATCGGGATGTTGCCGTGTTTCTTCTGGGGGCGGAGGTCGCGCTTGGCGCGCAGCACACCGAGGTTCTCGATGAGCAGGCGGCGGGTCCAGGACGGGCGGATGACGTCGTCCACGTGGAGGCCCTCGGCGGCCCGGTAGGGGTTGGCGTGCTGCTGGCGGTACTCGGCGACCCGTTCCCGCAACGCTGCGACCGGGTCGGCCGCCTGCTCGAGATCCTTGCGGTGAATGATGCGCGCCGCGCCGTCGGGTCCCATCACCGCGATCTCGGCGGTTGGCCAGGCGAGCACGCAGTCGGCGCCCATGTCCCGCGAGCACATGGCAAGGTAGGCACCACCGTAAGCCTTGCGCAGGATGACCGTGAGCTTCGGTACCGTGGCGGCGGCGTAGGAGAAGAGCATCTTGGCGCCGTGGCGGATGATGCCGCCGTGCTCCTGGGCGACGCCGGGTAGGAAGCCCGGTACGTCCACAAGGGTGACTATGGGGATGTTGTAGACGTTGCAGGTGCGGATGAAGCGCGACGCCTTGTCCGAGGCGTTGATGTCGATGACCCCGGCGAGGAAGGCAGGCTGGTTGGCGACGATCCCCACGGCCATGCCACCGATGCGGCCGAAGCCGATGACGAGGTTGGGGGCGAACTCACGCTGCAGCTCCAGGAAGCGGCCCCCGTCGAGCAGGCGGACGATGACGTCCTTCATGTCGTAGGCCTGGCGGGGATCCTCAGGTATGACCCAGTCGAGGGCCTCGTCATCGACGACCGGCTGGTCGAAGGGTACGTCCGGCGGGCTTTCCAGGTTGTTCGACGGAAGGAAGGAGAGAAGCTCGACAGCGATGTCTACGGCCTGATCCTCGCCCGCGGCGATGAAGTGGATGTTGCCGGAGATGGATGCGTGGCTGAGGGCACCGCCGAGCTCCTCCACCCCGATCTGCTCACCGGTGGCGGAGCGGATCACCTCCGGCCCGGCGATGAACATGTACGACGTGCGGTCGACCATGATTACGAAGTCGGTGAGGGCGGGGGAGTAGGCGGCGCCGCCGGCGCACGGTCCGGCGATGATCGAGATCTGTGGCACGACGCCCGAAAGGAGGGTGTTGTGGTAGAAGATCCGGCCGTAGCCCGAGAGCGCCTCGACGCCCTCCTGGATACGCGCTCCCCCGGAGTCGTTGAAACCGACCACCGGCATGCCGCACTTGAGTGCCCGCTGAAGGCACTCGACGATCTTGGCGGCGTGGCGCTCACCCACCGCGCCGCCGCCGACCGTGAAGTCCTGGGCGAAGGCGAAAAGCGGGCGACCCGCCACCGTGCCTTTGCCGGTGACGACGCCGTCGGCCGGGAAGTCCTGGCCGGTGAGCTCGGCGCAGCGCTGGCGCGCCCAGAGCCCGACCTCAACGAAGCTGTCGTCGTCGAAGAGCAGGCCGAGGCGCTCACGGGCCGTCAGCTTGCCCTGGCGGTGCTGGCGGTCGACGCGGTCGGGGCCGCCTCCGGCCTCCAGGCCGCGCCGCTTCTCGTCAAGCTCGTCGAATCGCCGTTTCACCTCGGCGCTTCCTCCAGACGCAGGAACTATACACCCGCCGCCGTGTTGTGACAATTTTCACAATGTAAGAACGAGAAAGAAGCCAACCAGTATGCGGCAGTCTCCGCGGTGGGGGTGCGAGCGGCTCAGACGCGCGCGGTGAGTGCTGGGTCTGGGTCGCCGTCGAGGTCGAGCCCGAGGCGCCGCCCCACCTCGTGCAGAATCGAGTGCAGGAACCGCCCCGTGTTGACCTCGGCCCAGGTCGTGTATCGCCCGATCTCGGGGATGATGACGTCGCTTCCGGGGTCGGTGACGGCGCCTGCGCCGATGGTCACGCGCCCCGCCACGAGGGCGCCTTGAAACATGGTGCGCAGCTCGTTGAGGCGATCGGCCAGTGGCTGCTCCGAGCCCCACACATGGCCGGCCTCGAGGTCGGTGACGAAAAGGAAGATGTGGCAGTTCTGCACGAGCGGCGCGGCGAACACGGGCTCGAACGCGTCGGCGCGGAAGGCGAGGACCTCCAGCTGAAGCCCCTGGGGAAGAGGTGAGGTCTCATGCAGGATGTGGTAGCGCGGCTGGCTCTCGACGTCCTCCGGGGGCCGACGGAATCGTCCGAGCAGAGCCTCCACGGTGCGGAAGCACGTGCGGGCGTCCCACGACAGCACCGTCAGCTTGAGCGTCGTCCCGTCACGACCGGTGAGGGCCGCGAGCAGCTCGCTGACCAGCGGCAGCAGTGTGGGGTCTCCGGGCGCCGCCGGTTCCGAGCCACTGTCGAGGCGAATGGCGCCCTGGTCGGCGAGCTCCAGGAGAGTGCTCACCAGCACATGGTCGTCGAGGAGGGTGCGGTGGGCGAGATCGGGAAGGGTCATGGGGCCCTCGAGGCTGCTCACCACGCGTTGCTGGCGCACGTCCGGGAGCGCCCGCTCGGCGCCCACGAGGGTCGCACGAAGCTCGGCGAAGGTGCCGGGAAGCCGGCTCGCCAGGGCCGGCCAGGACCGCGCCCGTTCACGAGCCGCGTTTACCAGGGCGGCCACATCACCCAAGTCGTGACTCGTGGCTCCGCGAGGAAGCGGCTGCTCGAGCGTTTCCACGCGGAAAGCTCCGGCTGCCCAACCCAACGCCCGGATGAGGGTCTGCCGCGCCGCGAAGCTGTCCTTGGACATCTCGTGTGAGACGCGCTCGCCGCCAACCACCAGCATCGGGCGTCCATGGTCGAGGTGGACAGCGATGAGACGACGGGGCGTCGCCGCGGACACGAGCACAAGTCGTCCGGTAAACTCCTTGCGATGAAGAAGTTTGATGAGCTCGACAGGAGAGAGGAGTTGCAAATCCCCCTGCGCGCGCACTGTGGTGCTCTCGCCGCTCACCTGGGCATTGTGTACACATATTACGGGTGATTGCAACCTGCGAACTACAATGCCGGACGGAGGTGACATGAGACGACTGGAATCGGCGGCGTGCGTGGCGGTGGGATCCGAGCTGCTCGGCAGCACGAGGCTCGACACCAACTCGCTCGAGGTGACCCATGCGCTGGCCGGCTGCGGTGTGCCGGTGGTGGAGAAACGGGTCGTCGGCGACGACGAGGGGCAGATCGCCGAAGCCCTGCGCGAGCTCCTCGGCCGGGTCGACCTGGTGATCGTGACAGGAGGCCTCGGGCCGACGGCCGACGACGTGACGCGCGAGGCGGCAGCCCGGGCGCTGGGCCGCACCCTGAGGGAGGACCCGGCGTTGGCACAACGGCTCGGCGAGCGCTTCCGACATGCCGGGCGACGAATGCCCGAGCTCGCCCTGCGCATGGCGATGGTGGTCGAGGGCGCTCGCGTCCTCGCCAACGTGAACGGTGCCGCTCCGGGTCTGCTGCTGGAAGACGACGGCAGGGTCGTGGTCCTTCTGCCAGGCGTGACCTGGGAGATGCGGGCGATGCTTGAAGGGGAAGTCTTGCCCGTGGTGCGCGAGCGGGGGGGGGACGGCGTCAGGCTCGAGCGGACTCTGGTCCTCACTGGTGCGCTCGAGTCCCTGGTGGAGGAGCGAGTCCGGTCGCTCTACGACCGCTTCGGCAGGGAGAACGTCACCATCCTGGCTGCCACCGGGGTGGTGCGCCTGGTGCTGACGGCGGCGGGCGAGGCTGCCTGGGCGGCCTCCCGGCTCGACGAGATGACCGCGGCATTCAGCGCGGCAGCCGGCGATGACCTCGCCGGGATCGACATCGGCGGGCCGGCTGAGGCGGTGCTCGAGACCCTGAGGCGCAGAGGTGCCACCCTGGCCGTCGCCGAGTCGTGCACCGGAGGCCTGGTGGGCGCGCTCCTCACCGAGGTGGCAGGCTCGTCAGACGTCTACCTCGGCGGGATGGTCCCCTACTCCAACTCCGCCAAGGAGCGCCTCCTGGGCGTCCCGGCGGACCTTTTCGCCGCGCACGGAGCGGTGTCCGATGCGGTGGCGTTGGCGATGGCCGAAGGGGCGCGGACGCGGCTCGCAGCGGACTGGGGAGTGGGCATCACGGGCATTGCCGGGCCCTCTGGCGGCACCCCGGAGAAGCCGGTGGGGCTGGTGTACTGGGCGGTGGCGGGGGCCGCCGGGCAGTGGCACGGACACCGGGTCTTTCCCGGCGACCGCGAGGCGGTGCGGCGGTGGAGCGCCACCATGGCGTTGGACCTGCTGCGGCGCGTCGCCGCGGGTCTGGTGCAATGAGCCCGACCCCGGCGCCTGGCCGCGGGATGATCCGCTCGTTCGTGGCGCTGGAGGTGCCGGACCCTGTCAAGAAGCTGCTTGACGGTGAGCTGGCGGGCCTCCGTCGGGAGCTGCCTCGTGCCAGCTGGGTACGGCGTTCGTCGATGCATCTCACGCTCAAGTTCCTTGGAGAGCAGCCGCGGTCGCTCCTCGACGAGCTCGCGACGCGGATGGAACCGCTCCTGGCCGCGCTGCCACCGGTGGTGGTGCATCTTGCCGGGTCGGGGGTCTTTCCCAACCCGGCCCGGGCCCGGGTGGCGTGGGTGGGCGGCGAGGCGGTGGGAGCGCCGGCGGTGGCGGCGGCGGTGGAGGAGGCAGCCGCCTCCCTGGGTCTACCGCGCGAGCGGCGCGGATGGACCCTTCACCTCACCGTCGCCCGCCTGCGGAGCCCCTGGCCGCCTGACGCCGTCAGCCGACTGCTGTCGTGGGGGGAGACCTTCGTGACACCGTCGTTCACCTGCGACGGCGCAGCTCTCTTCGCGAGCCGGCTGACGCCTGAGGGCGCGGTGTACACTCCCCTTCAGCACATCGTGTTGGGAGGGCCGCAGTCGTGATCGCGGAGCTCGTCATCGTCGCCGGAGCGTACCTGCTCGGCTCCATACCCTCGGCCTACATCGTGGTCCGCCTCATCAAAGGGGCGGACATCCGCCGAACCGGCTCAGGGAACGTGGGAGCCACGAACACCGTGCGCGCCGCAGGCTGGAGCGCTGGCGTGGCGGTGGCGGTCATGGACGTGGCCAAGGGGGTCGTGCCGGTGTTGGTGATGGTGCGGTGGAATCCTGAGGCCCGGTGGCTCGGGGCCGCCGCGGTGGCCGCCGTCGTGGGCCACTGCTTCCCGGTCTGGCTGCGCTTTCGTGGCGGCAAGGGAGTTGCCACGGCCCTCGGTGCGTTCGCCACACTCGCGCCGTGGGCAGTCTTGTGTGCCGCGGGCGTGTGGTTGATCCTGCTCGGGGTCAGGCGCATCGTCTCTCTGGCGTCGGTGGTGGCGGTGGCCAGCTTCCCGGTGTTTGCGGCGTTCGTCCAGGGCCTGCCGCGCGACGGCGTTGTCGCCACCGTGGTGGTGGCGCTCATCGTGGTTTTTCGACACATGGGGAACCTCAGGCGACTCGCCGTGGGCACCGAGCCCCGCCTGGGTGATAGGCGCCCGCACAACGGGGGTGACGCATGAGGCTCAGCGTCATTGGTTCGGGCTCGTGGGGCACCGCCCTGGCTCACCACCTGGCACGCTGCGGTCATGACGTGGTGGTGTGGGCGCGCGAGGCCGAGGTGGTGGAGGGCATCAACGGGGAGCACCGCAACCCGCTCTTCCTCGCCGATCTCGAACTCCACCCGGAGCTGCGGGCCGCCGGCGACCTGGGTGAGGTTGCACGGCATTCCGACGTCTGGGTATGGGTGGTCCCGGTGCAGTTCAGCCGCGGCGTCATGGAGGAGATCCGGCATCACCTGCGTCCGGAGGTGGTGGTGGTGTCGGCCTCCAAGGGCGTTGAAACAGAGACCCTGGACCGCATGGACCAGATCGCCGCGGACGTGATGGAGCTGCCCTCGACTCGCTTCTGCGCCCTGTCCGGTCCCACGTTCGCCCGGGAGCTGGTGCTCGGTTTCCCCTCGCTGGCGGTGATCGCCTGTCCGGCTCTCGAGGTCGCGGCGGATCTTCAGCGCGAGCTCTCGGACACCCACATGCGGGTGTACGCGGGCCGCGACCTGGTGGGAGTGGAGCTCGCCGGCGCTCTCAAGAACGTGGTCGCCATCGCCGCCGGGGTTGTGGACGGCCTCGGTCTCGGCAGCAACACCCTGGCCGCCCTCATGACTCGGGGACTGCACGAGATCACGCGGCTGGGGGTTCGTTTGGGGGCCGACGCCAGCACGTTTCGCGGCCTGGCGGGCATGGGCGATCTGGTGCTCACCTGCACCGGCGCGCTCTCGCGCAACCGGGCGGTGGGCAAGCGGATCGCCCAGGGTGAGACCCTCGAGGACATTCAGGCGTCCACCCGCGAGGTGGCCGAGGGCGTGCGTACCGCCCCCGCCGTCCAGCGCCTCGCCGGCGAGGTCGGCGTGGAGATGCCCATCACCGACGCGGTCGTCTCGCTGCTCTCCGGCGAAGCCGACGCGCGCACCATGCTCGACCGGCTCATGACGCGCGAGCTCAAGGTGGAGAGCACCCTATAGCAGCCCGGCGAGGATCGCGGGCTCGGGAACTCAGTGGGGCTTGGCAGAGTCGAAGAGCTGGGGAGAGCTGTGACACCGGCTAGCCGGGGTTGTACTCGCTCTTCGGGACTCTGAGCCCGGGGACCAGGTCACGCTCCGGGATCACGGTGATCGCCTTGGGCGACTCCGGGCAGGCGTACTCGCACAGGCCACACCCGGTGCACACCGAGCTGGACACCAGGGGCCGGCCGCCAATGAGAAGGATGGCGCGGTCGGGATAGGGGCACGCCTGATGGCAGATGCGGCACTCCCGCCCGTCGAAGGTGACGCAGCGGCGGGGGTCGACGCGCGCCGTGCCCATGCGCACGCGTGCGGCGCCGCCGGGGTCCACCAGCGCACCGTCGGGACAGGCGGCCACGCACGGGAGGTCGTCGCAGAGGTAGCACGGCCGCAGGCTCGGGTTGATGACCGGTAGTCGTACACCGTCGCCCAGGTCGAGCATGATCAGGCTCTCCGGCGCACATGCTTCGACACAGGCGTTGCAGGCGGTGCACGCTTCGATGAAAGCGGTGTCCGGGGTGAGGGACCCCGGGGGGCGGAGGACGGTGTCCGCGTCCATCGCGACACTGGCGCCGGCCCGTCGGCCCGTCTCGCGGAGTAGATCGCGCCAGAACGTGAACAGCTCGCGGCGGGAGCGGCGGCCGCCCTCCACCTCAGGCTCCCAGCTCCGGGGGAACGGGGATCTCGCTCCACGGCACCGCGTCGGCCACGCGCCGGCTCTCGGAGCCGGCCAGAGCCGCGCGCAGGAGTGCGTGGATGTCCAACGCCTCCTCGGCCTTGGCCAGCTCGGCGGCTTCGGCGCGGGTTGCGGGGCGGTCGGGGAGGAGATAGGAGCAGCAGTCGAAGTGCGGGCGGATGGATACGTCGTAGCTGCCCAGGCGCCTCGCCAGGACGATGATCTCCTGCTTGTCCATGCCGATGAGGGGGCGAAGCACCGGCAGGTTGGCGACGGTGTCCACTGCGGCGAGGTTCTCCACGGTCTGCGATGCCACCTGGCCCAGGGACTCGCCGGTGACGAGGGCGCGGGCCCCGAGTCGGCCGGCGACACGGTCTGCCAGCCGCAGCATGAAGCGGCGGTAGAGGAGCACCCGCAGCGCTGCCGGACAGCGCGCCACCACCAGCTCCTGGATGTCGAGCAGGGGCACCAGCACCAGGCGGGCGGAGGGCTGGTAGCGGTTGAGTACGCGCACCAGGTCGGCGGCCTTCTCCAGGCTCGCCGGGTCGGTCTGCGGGACCGAGTGGAAGTGTACGAAGTCCACACGCATGCCGCGCTTGAGCATGAGGGCCGCGGCAACCGGCGAGTCGATGCCGCCGGAAAGCAGGCACAGGGCGCGGCCGCCGGTGCCCACGGGGAGGCCGCCGGGTCCCGCGACCCGCCGCAGCCACACCCAGAAGCCGTTGACGTCGAGGAGCAGGCGGATGGTGAGGTCGGGCCGCTCCAGGTCGACGTTCCAGCCGGTGCGCTCTTTGACGAAGCCCCCGACCTCGCGCTCGATCTCCACCGAGGTCATGGGGAAGAGCTTGTCCGAGCGGGTGCAGCGGACGGCGAAGGAACGCGGCGTGAGCCCGTCCAGGCGCCCGGCGAGGTGAGCGGTGACCTCCGCGATGGTGTCTCCGACGGGTTCCACGGGGAGGATGGCGTTGATGCCGAACACCGTGGCGAGCCGGCGTGCCACCTCGGTGAAGGACACTGGCTCGGCGAGGCGGACCAGGATCCGCCAGGCCGGCCGGTCGACGCCCTCGAGGGGGAGGTCGGCAAGGGCTCGACGGACGTTGGCACCGAGGTGGCGCTCGAACCAGCGGCGGTTGCCGCCCTTGAGGCTCACCTCGTGTGTGGTGGCCATGACGCGGGTGACGCTCTCCATCGTGGGTACAATAGCATCGCGCGAACCGTTCTCGTCGTGCCTCGGAAGCAGGCTGCGGAGCTTGTTGCGTTGTCACGCTCCCGCCGGGGCGCGCCGGCCGCTTCGCGGCCTTTCGGCCACTCGGTCAGGTCCCGAGCGCACGCGAGCGTGCGCCGGGTCCCTCCCTCGCAGCCGGCCGTGGCTGCGCCACTGCGGCGTGCCCCGGCGGCCCGGTACGCCCGAGAGAATTCCGGGATGGTAGGGAGATCCCGCTCTCTCTGAAGTGTATAAGTCGCGCCGGCGCCAGTCCTCTGGCCGCGCTTCGCTCCGTCGCCTTCGTCGGCATGGCCACGAGGCCAATGCCTCCTCGGCTCGGTCACAAATCGCACCCAGAGAACCGACGGCGGCGCGACTCGTTGGCTCGGCGAAGGCCATGGAAGCGTCTGCCGCCTAACGGCGGCTAGGCCGCGGCTTCGCCGCGTCCCGGGGAGCGGCTCCTGTGGCTTCTGCTGCGGCCCGCGATGCGGCGTCCCCTGCGGCTGCTGCGCAGCAGCAGGGAGCACCCCCTCGCGGCCCTCGCGACGAAGTCGCCCGCCACTCCCCTTCCGACGCCGTGTCCCCCCGCCCGGTGCCGTCGCCTCCGGCGACGGTGGCAGGTGATGGGATTCTCGGGTTCTTTGGGGCGCGCCGGCTGCTTCGCGGCCTTTCGGTCACTCGGTCGGGCCCCGAGCGCACGCGAGCGTGCGCTGGGCGCCTCCCTCGCAGCCGGCCGTGGCTTCGCCACGGTGGCGTGCCCTGAGGGGCTCACGACCGCCCCGCAGCACAGATCCTCCGGGGGGCGTGCCGTCCTTGACGTCTTCCCTGGAGCGCGGTCTCCCTTGCGACGCGTTGGCGGGAAACGTCAAGGGGGGCTCCCACGGCCCTTGGCATTCGGAGTAGTGGCCCCAAACGACCAAGCAGGCGACGGGCGGCGGAAGCGTCTCCCGTCTCCCGGCACCCCTAGGGGACGAACTGCACGGGTTGCGGCGCGAAGGCGAGGATGAAGACGACGAGGGCGAGGAAGCCCAAAATCCAGCGGCGGCGGTCCAGCGGGCGGTCCTCGTCCCACATGAGCGGATGCCGCACGCCGAGGACGGCAGCTATCACGGCCCAGAGCCACCAGCCGGGCCAGAAGAAGCCCAGGGCCACGAGCCCGAGCAGGAGAGGCCACACCGCCCAACGGTGCCAGCGTCCGAACATCGCGTAGGTGACGTGACCGCCGTCGAGCTGGGCGAACGGAAGCATGTTCAGGGCGGTGATGAGGAGCCCGAACCACGCCGCCATGCCGGTGGGGTGGAGCATGAGGTCGGAGCCGTTGCCGAGGCCGGGGTGGATAAGGTGGGACACCAAGGTGAAGGTGATGGGCTCTCCGAAGAGGAGGTAGCCGTGATCAACCGGCAGCGTGGTGACCCGGGACGCGGCGATGCCGTACACCAAGAACGGCAGCAGGGCGACGAAGCCGGCGAGCGGGCCCGCGACCCCGACGTCGAGGAGCTCCTGCTTGTTGCGGATCGGCTCCTTGATGCGGATCACCGCGCCGAGGGTGCCGATACCCCACGGAAAGGGGATGAAGAACGGCGGTGTGGCGCGCAGTCCATGGGCGCGGCACGCGACGTAGTGCCCCATTTCATGGCAGAGCAGGATGACGAGAAGAGGTACCGAGAACTTGAGGCCTTCCAGAATGAACCGCGGATCGACGAGAAGACGGATGAGGGAGAGCTGGCCCAACTCGGTCGGGAGGTCACCTGCGAAGAGGCCGCCAAACACGGTGGTGGTGACGAGCGTCAGCGCCAGCAGCAACCAATGCAGCCACCATCGCGGATGGTAGGGGGCGGCGAATCGGGGTGGAGAAACGAAGACCCCGACGGGACGCCCGCCGGGGTCTTCGAGCTGGGTCTCGCGCTCCACCGGCTCAGCTCATGTTGCGCAGGGCCTTGCCGGGTTTGAAGCGGATGGTCTTGCCGGGCGGGATCTCCACCTCGCGGCCGGTTTTGGGATTCCGGCCGATACCCCGCTTGCGATCCTTGACCTGGAACACGCCGAAGCCGCGAAGCTCGATGCGGTCGCCGTCGAGCAGCGCTTCCCGCATGCCCTCGAAGAGCGCGTTGACGGCCTCGGCCGCCTTGGGCTTGGCGAGACCCGTCGCCTCCATCACCTTCTCCACCAAATCGGATTTGATCATGACGCTCCTCCTCCTCCTTCCTTCAGAAGACAGACGATAGACTGGAAGCCCAACCCATGTCAAGCTTTAGCAGCGGTCCCTCCGCTCGTTCGCAAGGCGCACAAGAGGGAGGAGGACGGTCGCTCAGCTGGGCAGGCGCGGAGGGTCTGAGTGCGCGCCTTCGTCACAGCCCCGCAAACGGGCGGGGTTCGTAGCCGATCGCATAGAGCGTCCCACTCGCAAGTTCTCACAGGACCGCCCGGATTTCTCATGCTGGCAGCCAGTTCGGGGCAGGGATGCAGCCCGAGTGAGCCTTCGTTGCCGCCAGGATCGCCGGCGACGACTGGAGCTCACTCACCGATGATCTTGATCAGGATGCGCTTCGGGCGGCGGCCGTCGAACTCTCCGTAGAAGATCTGCTCCCACGGTCCGAAGTCCAGCTTCCCGTCGGTCACGGCAGCCACCACCTCGCGACCCATGATCTGCCGCTTGTGGTGGGCATCGCCGTTGTCCTCGCCGGTGCGGTTGTGATGGTATGCCTCCGCCGACGGGTCGAAGGGGGCGAGCTTCTCGAGCCAACGCCGGTAGTCTTCGTGCAACCCCGACTCGTCGTCGTTGACGAATACGCTGGCGGTGATGTGCATGGCATTGACGAGACACAGGCCCTCGCGGACTCCGGACTCCTCGACTGCGCGTTGAACGTCGCGGGTGATGTTGACGAAGTCCATGCGCGCGGGCACGTTCATGGTGAGATAGCTGGTGTGGGACTTCATGGTTCTCTCCGTGGTGCGTCGCTCTCGTGGGTGAACGTCAGCGGGCCGGCTTCCTTTCTGCCCGGGCGTTGAGCAGCTTGCCCAGGGCGCGAACCGCACGGTCGGCGGCGCGAAAGACGGGGATCCCTCCGTCCTCGAGGCGCTCGGCCAGGGCGTCGAACCAGGTCCCCGAGTCGACCACCGCCACCACGGGTTTGGCGGACTCGCGGGCCACCGCGGGCAGCTTGACTGCGATCGAGTCGGGGCTGTCGACGTCCTCGTGCGGCACCCGGCCGGCAGGGAGGGTCTGCATCGCCGGGGTGAGAGGCACGATCCCCGCAACCACGGCGTCCACGCCGGGGTCGGCGAGGATCTCGGCCACCAGCTCGGCATAGGCTGAGTCGTTGGCCATCGGCGTGACGTCGAACGGGTTCTTGACGTCCACCAGCCCATCGAGCCGGTGGGCCGCGAGGCGCTCGCGCAAGCGCGCCGAGGTGGCGGGACCGAGGCCGGCGAGGGTCAGCTCGGCGCCGGGCCTCCGCAGCGAGTCGGCCATTCCGACCGCTTCGAAGCCCGCGTTGGACATGGCCGCGATGCGGGTGCCGCCGAGCTGCTTGCCGCGCAGCCGCAGGCTGAGGCGAAGGAGGTCCGAGAACTCGTCGAAGTGGTCCGCGACCAGGGCGCCCGCCTCGCGCAGCGCCGCCTCGCAGACGGCGTAGTCGCCGGCCACGCTGGCCGTGTGGCCGGCGGTGGCGGAGCGTCCCTCGCTGGTGCGGCCCGCCTTGTAGAACACCACCTCGCGACCGCGCGCGATCGCGGTGCGCACGGCGCGGGCGAACGCGAGGCCGTCGCCGGGCTGGAAACCCTCCATGTAGGCCGCAAAAAGTTCGAGGTCCGGCTCCTCGGCGAGGTAGTGCATGAGGTCGCCGGCGGTGAGGTCGATCTGGTTGCCGATGGAGAGGGCGTACGCCGGGTCGAGCCATGGCATGCGGCTGAGGTTCGAGATGATGAACGCACCGGATTGACTGAGAAAGCACGCCTTGCGCTGCCGCTCACCGCGGGACTTGGCGAGCTTGGCCTCGGGGATGAACATCGTGTCGTAGTGGCCCGGGTGGCTGATCACACCCAGCGAGTTGCCCCCCAGGAAGACGGGGCCGCCGTCGCCGCGGGTGTGGGCGGCCTGGATCTTCTCCTTCAGGTCCCGCTCGAGCTCCTGGCTGCCCTCCTTTTCGCCGAGGCCTCCGGGAATCAGGATCACGGCGCGGGCGCGGTCATGGTCGATGAGCTCGTCGACGAGTCCCGGGACCTGCGCCGCCCCCACTGCCACCACGAAGAGATCGACCCGCCCGGGGAGATCGGCCACCGTGGCGACGCAGCGAGCGCCGTCGACGGCCTCGCAGCCGGGACGGACGACCCAGGTGTGCTCACGGTCGAACCCGGCGTCGAAGAGGTTGTTGAGGATGATCCGCCCCATGTTCATGCTCTTCTCGGATACTCCGATGACGGCTGCCGAGTGCGGCCGCAGGAGGTGGCCGATGGCCGCCAGGGGGCGAGGCGCCGGAGCGCTGACGGCGGGGCAAAAGGAGCACACGCCGTCGAGGGGTGCGATGCGACCGCCGGCGACCTGGAACGGGTTCACCTCCATCTCGCGAAGGTGGAACGGCGCCTCCGGATTGACCTCCGAGAAGTGGTTGGCGAGGGCGATGAACGAGCTGAAGCACTCGAGCAGGGCGTCGTCGTCCACCAGACGCTCGGAACCGCGCATCGCTCCGGCGAGGCGCTGGTAGGAGAGGGTGCCGCGAAACAGCTCGAGGAAGCGTTCGCCGTCGACCAGCCCGGTGGGGGCGAGGCTCACGGCGGCGCCGGGGCGGGCGCGGGAGGCGAGGATCTCCATCTCGACACCGCCGACACCGGCGGAGAGAACCGGTCCGAACTCGGAGGTGGCGCGCAGGCCCACGAAAAGCTCGGTGGCGAAGCCGGCGGCATCGGCGGTGACGAAGCGACAGATGAGGATGCCGCGAATTCGCGAAGAGAGCGTGCGCTCGAGCTCGGCACCGGCGAGGCCGACCAGAGGGGCCGGCAGGCCGTGCCCATGCCCCTCGAGGTAGCGGGCGTAGGCGGGGGGCACCTCGTCGAGCATCCGGCGGAAGGCGGTCTGCACGGCAGCCAGGTCGTTGGCCACAACCCGCACGCCGTGCGCTTCGGTCTTGTGGGTGATGTCGGGCGAGACGATCTTCAGCACGACCCGCTCACCGGGGATGGCAGCGAGGTCGGCGGCGGTGGGCAGCCGGTCGGCCGGGATGAGCCGCCAGGTGGGCGCCGCCTCGGCGCCCATGGTCTCGAGCAGCTGGTAGCACTCGTGCTCGAACAGGTGATCGCGGCCTTCGGCGTGCGCAGCCTGCAGGAGACGGGAGATCCCGTCGAAGTCGAGCTTCATGGTGGCTCCTCTCTCCCTCAGGCCTGGGCGGGACCGACTGCGGCGGCGCCCGTCTGCGCGAGGAGCTCGTCGAGGCGGTGGGGATCCTCGGTGAGAATGCGGGCCCAGTTGGACGCCTGAGCGGGCTCCACTGCGTCGGGGTCCACGCGGTCGCAGATCCGGAGCGCGTCAACCGGTGCGACCCCGCCGTCCACGAGGCCGCGGAAGAAGAGGCCGACAGCGTGGCCAAGCTGGAAGGCGCGGCGGTTGACGGCGATGATCTTCTCGCCCTTGGCGGCGAACAGGCGCTCCACGTGCGTGAGCAGCTGCTCCTCGGTGAAGCCGAGCAGATGGGCGGCGGCGCCCACCAGGACCATGTTCTGGGCCCTCAGGTTACCGGCCGCCTTGGCGAGGCGCCCCGTGTCCACCAGGACCACCCGCCCGAAGCCCGCGAGGCGACCGAGGAGGTCGTCCATGTCCGGGTAGTCGGGGATATTGACGTAGGGAGTGGTGCTGGCTACCACCCAACCCTCGGGCTGGAGGAGATGCCAGTACCGCAGTACCTCGAGCGGCTCGACGCTGAGGACCATGTCGAGCTTGCCGGAAGGGATGAGGTCGGAGTGGATCGGGTGGTCGGCGAAGCGCAGGTTCGACTGCACCGCGCCGCCACGCTGGGCCATGCCGTGGACCTCCGCCTGCTTGAAGCTGTAGCCAGCGTCCAGGGCCGCGTTGTCGATCACGTAGGCGATGGAGAGGATGCCCTGTCCGCCGACGCCGGCGAGGATGATGTTCTTCTCCATGTCACTCCCTCCCGGCGCGCTTGATGGCCTCGAGGCAGGTTCGCCGCGCGATGACCACGCTGGGTCCCGGATGGTCCATCTCCTCGCGCATAATGCGCACGTTGTCGTCGTGGTTGCGGGGAGTTGGCTCGATCACCCGAAGGTGCTCGGCGGCGACGCCGCAGCCGAGGACGATCTGGTCGAGCGCCGGGCCCGTGGACATGGAACGCTGGGTCCCGGTCATGCCCACGGTGCCGTTGTCGACGATCAGGACGTTGAGGTTGACGTTCTGCTGCACCGCAGAGAGCAACGGAGTGATGCCCCCGTGTGCGAACGTGGAGTCGCCGATGGCGGCCACAGCCGGGGCATAACCCGCATGGGCCGCGCCGGCCGCCATGCCGATGCTGGCGCCCATCGCCACGCAGCTGTGGATCGCCTCGAGCGGCGGCAGGGCGGCCAGGGTGTAGCAGCCGATGTCGCTGAAGACCTGTGGGTTTTCAAACGAGGAGAGGGCCTCGTTGAGGGCCCGGAAGGTGTCAGTGTGCGGGCACCCCTTGCACAGGGCGGGAGGGCGGCGGGCGAGCTCCGCCTCGGCCTCGTGGGCAGTCGGCCGGGGCGGCAGGCCCAGGGCGGCCCGGACGATGTCCGGGTCGAGCTCTCCGGTGCGCGGGAGCTCGCCCGTCATGCGGCCGGTGACGCGGACATCCTCGAGCCCGAAGAGGCCGCGGATGGTGCTCTCCACCAGGGGGTAGCCGTCCTCGAGAACGAGCAGCTCGTTGACGTGTGTCACCAGGCGCCGGATCAGACCGGTGGGCAGCGGGTACTGGCCCAGGCGGAGGAGCGACAGGTCATGGTCCTCGGGGAGATTCTCCAGGAGGTAGTTCTGCGCGATCCCGCACGCGATGACACCTCGACGGCCGCGCAACTCGAGGACATTGCGCCGGCTGGTCTCGGCGAGCTGCAGCAGCTCGGGCTGCTTGTCGGTGAGGTGCCGGTACTGGACTCGGGCGTTGGAGGGAAGGAGCGTCCACTTGGCGATGTCGCGCGAGGGCTTGAGGGCGTTCTGCGCCCGCTCGGGCGCGGTGACCACCGCCGAGCGGCTGTGCGCGATGCGGGTCACCAGGCGGACCATGACCGGCACGGAGAGACGCTCCGAGAGCTCGAAGGCCTCGGCCATGACGTCGTAGCACGCCTGCTGGTCATGGGGCTCGAAGCAGGGGATGAGTGCGAACTGTGCGTAGTAGCGGCTGTCCTGCTCGTTCTGACTGGAGTGCATGCCCGGGTCGTCGGCAACGGCCACGACCAGGCCTCCGTTGGTGCCCGTCACGGCGCTGTTCATGAATGCGTCGGCGGCCACGTTGAGCCCCACGTGCTTCATGCACACCAGCGCGCGTTTGCCGGCCCAGCTCATGCCCAGGGCCTCTTCGTAGGCGACCTTCTCGTTGGTGCTCCAGAAGGCATGGACGTCGCCCCGGCGTTTGGCCCAGCGCTCGACGAACTCGAAGATCTCGGTGGAAGGTGTGCCGGGGTAGCCGTAGACGCCGCTCAGCCCGGCGTGGATGGCGCCGAGGCCCACCGCCTCGTCACCCAGCAGGATCTCTCGATTCATGCGAACTCCCCCTTTGGTGGGAGCGATGCCGCCGGGTGCGGCGGTGACTCCCGTTCTGGCCCAGCCATCCTACGGAGTCGCGGCGGCCGCGTAAACCTCGGCTGATCTCGCAGGCTGGTGGTCCGTCGGTGAAACGACGGTCCAAGCACGTGGGTTCACCACACGAAGCGGTGTACAGCCGAACCATGTGAACCCGTTCACAAGGTCACTATAGCGACTCGCTGGGGAGGCGGCAACCCGAAAGCTCGACGGCGCCCGAGGATCTGGGATAATCGGGCGCCATGACGAACCAGGCGCGCATTCTGGTGGCCAACGACGACGGGTATGCCTCCGAGGGGATTCAGGTGCTGGCCGACGCCCTGGAGCCGCTGGGAGAGATCTGGGTGGTCGCGCCCACCGGCGAGCAGTCGGCGGCCTCGCACTCGCTCACCATGAACCGGCCGCTGCGCGTCCAGCGCCTGGGTCCGCGCCGCTTTGCAGTGGACGGTACGCCCACCGACTGCGTGACCCTGGCGGTCGGGGCGATCCTCAAGGAGCATCCGCCGGACTTGGTGGTGTCCGGCATCAACTTCGGCGCCAACATGGGTGCCGACGTGCACTACTCGGGGACGGTCTCGGCGGCCTTCGAGGGGGTCATCCTCGGGGTACCTGCGATGGCCGTCTCCCAGGTCACCGGCGAAGGGTTCTCGTTTCACCCGGCTGCGCGACTCGCGCGCCACTTGGCGGCGTGGATCCTCGAGCAGGGGCTGCCTGTGGACACGTTGTTGAATGTCAACGTCCCGGCACGTCCACCCAGAGGTGTGCGACTGACCCGGTTGGGCTCGCGACGCTACACCGAGGGTGTCATCGAGCAGCGGGACCCGCGCGGTCGCCAGATCTTCTGGATCGGCGGTGGAGAACCTGAGTGGGATCCCGTGCCCGGTACCGACTTCAACGAGGTGGCGGCGGGCTTCGTATCGGTTACGCCCCTGCACCTGGACCTCACCGCGTACGAGTTCCTCGCGCAGCTCGAGTCGGCCGTGCCGGACTGGATCGGAGGCGCCGGTGGCAGTCGCTGACGGCTACGCCTACCGGCGGCAGCGCATGGTTGAAGCTCTGCGCGCCAAGGGTATTCGCGATGAGCGGGTCCTGGCGGCCATGGCGGCGGTACCTCGCCACCTCTTCGTGCCCGGCGACCGGCGCCACCAGGCCTACGATGACGCATCCATCAGTATCGGCAGCGAGCAGACCATCTCACAGCCCCTGGTGGTGGCGCTGATGACCGAGGCGGCTGGAGCAGCAGCGGACAGCTCGGTGCTGGAGGTCGGTACCGGCTCCGGCTACCAGGCGGCCGTGCTGGCGTTGTTGGCTCGCTTCGTCTTCACCGTGGAGCGGATCCCGGGGCTGGCGCGGACCGCCAAGCGTCGCCTCGACGACCTCGGAGTGGAGAACGTCTCCGTCAAGGTCATGGACGGCACCCTGGGGTGGCGGGCCCAGGCGCCCTACGACGCCATTCTCGTGACTGCTGCGGCTCCGGACGTTCCGACACCTCTGGTCGAACAGCTCACCGATGGCGGACGCCTGGTCGTGCCGGTTGGCGACCGCGACCGCCAGGTGCTCACGGTGGTCACGCGGCGTGGCTGCAGTCACGCCGTGGCCACCCTCACCAGCTGCTCGTTCGTACCCCTCATCGGTCGCCACGGCTGGAGCCCGGAGTCGAGATGAAAGAGCGCCTCTTCGGCTGGATGGAGCAGCTGGCACTGTCGCCTCATCCAGGATGGTGGCTGTTCGGGCTGGCCTTCGCGGAGAGCTCCTTCTTCCCCATTCCTCCCGACGTGCTGCTCATCGCGCTGGGAGTCGTGACGCCCGAACGGGCGATCTGGTATGCCCTGGTGAGCACTGCGGGGAGCGTCCTGGGTGGTGCCGCTGGGTACACCATCGGCCTGTATGGCGGTCGTCCGATCCTGTATCGGGTGTTCAACCAGGCGAAGGTGGCGGCGGTGGAGCGCATGTACGACCGGTACAACGCGTGGGCCACCGGGATCGCCGGGCTGACGCCGATCCCCTACAAGGTTTTCACCATCGGTGGCGGCGCCTTCAAGATCGACTTCCGCATCTTCATGCTCGCGTCCCTGGCTTCGCGTGGCCTGCGCTTCATGACCGAGGGGATCCTGCTGTACTTCTTCGGGGGAATGGTGAAGACCTTCCTCTACGATCAGTTCAATTGGATCTCCCTGGCTATTGCGGTGCTGGGCGTGGGAGGGTTCTGGGTGGTTCACCGCGTGGGTACCCGGGCCCGTCGGAGCGCGGAGGTGGGGGATGGCGAGTGACGTCCGTGAGGCGCGACGATACGAGGTCTACGGAATAGTGCAGGGCGTTGGCTTCCGGCATTTCGTGCGTACCGCGGCACGCGATCTGGAGCTCGACGGCTGGGCGCGCAACCGCCGCGACGGGAGCGTGGAGGTGGTGGTGGCGGGGCCACCCGTGACCCTCGAGACCTTCGGGCGGCAGCTCCGCTTCGGCCCCCCCGCGGCACGGGTGGAGAGGGTGGACGAGGTCCGGGCCGAGCTGCCTCCCCGGGGCTTCACCGTGCGGTTCGACTGATGGTTGCCCTCAAGCCCGAGCTCGCTCCGGGAACAGCCGCCGCGGTGCGAACGGTGGCCACGGCAGCGCTCGCCGAGGGGGCTCACGAGCCGTCGTGTATCGTCGTGGAAGAGCCGAGCCGACGGTGGCTCGAGCTGCTGGTGGCGATGCCGCCGCACGCGCGTAGCCGCGCGGTGCTTGCGGCGTCCTCGGACGTCGGTCTCGGGGCAGCGGTGCGCCTGGGCGTGGGGGGGGCACTCTGGCTGCCCCCTTCCACTCCCGCGATGGTCGCGGCCATGGCTGCCGCGGCCGAGGCCGGAGTCGACGAGCGAACCGTGTGCGCCACCGATCCCGCGGTTCTCGGACTTGCAGGTGGCAGGGCAGTTGCGGCGGTCTTCGCGAGGGCAGGGTTCTGGCACGGGCAGCTCGGTCCGGCGCGCCTCACCGAGCTCCTGGCGGCGGTGGCGGAGCGGCTGCCGCCACCCGCGACGGTGACGGCCTGGCCGGCTCTGCTGGCATGGGGAGTCACTCCCGAAACGGTGGAGAGCGCCTGGCGCGAGGTGAGCGCCGGAACGGTCCGCGCACCCCGGCACGGGCTGGTCGCGGACGAGCTCGACGCAGGGCCGAGTGGCTTCGAGATGGCACTTCGTCAGCTCCTCGAGCGCCTCGGGGCAGATCCTGGAGACGGCGCCGACGAGCCTCTTGGCGCGGTATTCGAGCTCCCGTCGGGGCGTCAGCTCGGATGGTACGCCGCGACTCTGGGTGAGGTCTCTCCGGCTGGGTGGCTGGCTGCGCCGGCCGGCGAAGGCGAGCCGGCAGCGTGGGTTCTGCACGGGGCGTCGGTCACCGGCGACATTCCAGAGGTGCTGTCAGAGGCCGAGGTCAAGGCCACCAAGGGAGCAGCCGCGCTGCGGGTGCCCGGTTGGGCCAGCGCGGGGATGGGACCCGAGGGCGTGCCCGCGACCCTTCTGGTACGGCGCTTGGCCGAGGCTGCGGCGGCTGCCTCTCTTCCGCTCTGGGTGCCCAATGTCGACGACAGAGCGCTCCGTTTCCTGCTCACGCTGGGCACCACGCTGTGGGTGGACGGGCCTGCGGCACCTGATCCGCGTTGACAGTGCTCGTCCCGGCCGCGTACGATCCTCCGGCCGGGGCTGTAGCTCAGCAGGATAGAGCAGAGGTTTCCTAAACCTAAGGTCGTGGGTTCGAGTCCCGCCAGCCCCGCCATTCCCACCAGGTCGGTCCACCGCCACGCTCCGGATCGCGCAGACGGTTTCACCTTCTCCTCTTTACCTTTTCTCGAGGCTGCGAGTTTGGTCAGCTCGACCGCTTGTCTTCGAGGCTGTGGTGGAAGGGCTCGGGCTCCGAGGCGACGAGGGCGCCGCCGTTGATGGCGTAACAGGAGCGGCAGAGCGCTCGCCGGGGATGGTGGGCGGCGTCGAAGACCACACCCTCCACGAAGGCATCGCCCACCGTGCGCAGGCATTCGGTGCATACGTGTTCACCACCTCGCTCCATCTGCCACACCGGTCCGCTCATGGGATACCTCCTGCGCGTTCGTGCCGGATCATACGGCAGTGGCCGTACCGCTACAAGAAAGCTGCCCGCCGAGGCGGGCAGCCGTGAATACTCCGGTTGGTGGCGCGACCGCTCAGAAGGGCACGTCGTCCTGGTCGTCGGGAAAGCCGCCCGCAGGCGAGTCATAGCTCTCGCGCGGTCCGCCGCCCTCGCCACCGCCCCGGGAGCCGAGGAACTCGACGACGTCGGCGTGCACCTCCGTGAAGTACTTCTTCTGGCCGTCTTTCTCGTACTGGCGGGTGCGGATGCGGCCCTCGATGTACACCTGCCGACCCTTCGTGAGGTACTGGGTGCAGAGCTCGGCCAGCTTGCCCCAGGCGACGATGTTGTGCCACTCGGTGTGCGGCTCGCCGTTCTGGTCCTTGTAGCGGGGCTCGCCGGTGGCGACCGAGAACTTTGCGAGGTTGGTGCCGGTGGACAGGGCGCGCATCTCGGGATCCCGCCCCACGTTCCCAACCAGGATGACCTTGTTGATACCCATCTCTCCGCTCCCTTTCCCGTGGACGGGATGGCTTCACTCTAACACAGCTGCTCGAGGGGCAATGCTACCCTCAGCCCATGAGCGCGGGCCGCGGCATGCTGCATCACGCCTCCCGCATGGCGGCGGTCACCGTGGTGAGCCGCATCACCGGTTACCTGCGCGACAAGGCGCTGGCCCAAGTGTTCGGTGCGGGCGTATTCTACGACGCCTTTCTCGCCGCCTTTCGCATCCCCAACACCTTCCGCGCCCTCCTCGCCGAGGGTGCGCTGCACGCCGCGTTCATTCCCTCGCTGAGCCGTGCGGTGGGCGCCGACGAACGCTCGTCCGAGCAGGCACGCGACCTCGTGCGCGCCATGCTCGCGACGCTCATCCTCCTGGTGAGTGCCGTGGTCTGTGTCGGCATCCTCGCGTCCCCATGGCTGATTCGGGCGTTCGCGCCCGGTTTCGAGCAGACCCCGGGCAAGATAACCCTGGCGGTGTCGCTCAACCGCCTCATGTTCCCGTACCTGCTCTTCGTTTCGTTGGCGGCGTTGTGCCAGGGAGTGCTCAACACCCACGACCGTTTCGTGCTGCCGGCCGTCACACCCATCTTCCTCAACCTCTCCCTGGTAGGGGCCGCCTGGCTTGCCGCGAGCCACACCGATCGTCCCGCGCCGGTGCTGGCCGGAGGCGTCTTGGTGGGCGGCTTCCTCCAGTTCGCCGTGCAGGCCGTCGCGGTGCGGCGCCTCGGGTATAGCCTCCGCCCGGCCTGGCGGCACGCGCTGGATCCCGAGGTGCGCACGGTCCTGCTCCTCATGCTGCCGGGCATCGGCGTGCTCGGCGTCAACCAGGTCAACCAGTTCGTCTCGACTCTGTTTGCCTCATTCACCGGGAACGGCGGTGTCACGTACACCTACAACGCCTACCGCATCACGGAGCTGGTGTTCGGGGTTGTGGTCGTGCAGCTCACAACCGTGCTGCTCCCAACTCTTTCGCGGGACCTGATCAGCGACCGCGAGGGCGCCCGCCAGACCTTGCGCCGGACCCTGGCGCTGGTGAGCTTCGTGACGCTGCCGTCCGCGGTGGTGCTGGCGCTGCTGGCGCACCCGATCGTGGCCCTTCTCTTCGGGGGCGGCCGCTACGGCGCCGAGGACGTGGGCGTGACGGCAGCGACGCTCAATGCCTATGCCTTCGGCCTAGTAGGTCTCGCGGTGGCCAAGGTAATGGCGAACGCCTTCTTTGCACACCGTGACACGCGAACGCCGATGATCGGGAGCCTCGTCTCGATGGCCTTCTTCGTCACCGGCTGCTCGCTCCTCGCCCTGCGTTTCGGAACCCCCGGCATAGGTTGGGCGAACACCCTGTCGACCACGGCTTTCGCCATCTTCCTCGTGACCCTCTACGCGCGCCGCCACGGCTTCGGCGTTGTCGGCCCCCTCCTCGGTCGCAGCGCCCGGCAGGTCGTGGCTGCCGGCGCCACGGCGGGCCTCCTCCTGGCAGCGAGGCCTCATCTTGCCTGGGTCTCCCACACGGAGCTGCGAGCGGCAGGGGCGGTGGCGGCGACCCTGGCGGCCGCGGCCGTGATCTACCTCGGTGTGCTTCGGGTTCTGGGGGGAGACGAACCGAGGATGATGCTCGACCTCCTGCGGCGGCGAACGGTACGAGAGGATGGTTCGGAATGAGGATGGTCATCCAGCGCGTGTCCGAGGCCCGGGTGCGGGTGGGTGGGAAGGTCGTCGGCGAGATCGGCCGCGGGCTCCTCGTTCTGGTGGGGCTCGAGCGCGGCGACCAGGTCGAGCAGCTCGAGCGCGCGGGGCAACGGCTGGCGACGCTGCGGGTGTTCGAGGACGACAGAGGCAAGCTGAACCTGGGGCTCGACGACGTGGATGGGGCGGTGCTGGCTGTGTCCCAGTTTACCCTCGCCGGTTCGATCCGGCGCGGTCGCCGTCCCAGCTTCGACCGCGCCATGCCCGCCGAGGAGGCGCGTCCGCTGTTCGAGGCCCTCGTGGCGGATCTTCGCCGCCGGGGCCTGGCGGTCGCCACCGGCGTGTTCCAGGCGATGATGGACGTCGAGCTGGTCAACTCGGGCCCGGTCACTCTCTTGTGGGAGGATCGGTCGGGCTGATTACCCGCCTACTGTGTCGTCTTCTGCCATTGGCGCCAGAGCGTCTCCGCGTCGGGTAGGTGCTCGAGGGCGGCGGCGATCTGGTTGTCGCCGTCGATAGCCACTCTGTAGCCGGCTTCGAGGCCTTGGGTGGAGTTGAGGATCTCGACCCGAATGGCCCGCTCGACGTCCTCCACACCCTGTGGATCGGCCTTCAGGCTTTCGAGGTCGTCAGCTTCAAGCAGCTTCTCCTTGGCGACGAAGGTCCAGAAGTCGGCGAGGGTCTCCGGGGCCACGGTAAAGCTCGCCGCAAAACCCGGCTTATCGGCCTCGGGGACGCCTTGGAGGAGGTGGATGGCGAAGCGGAAGTAGGCCGATTGCCCGTAGAGACGCGCCACGGGCTCCGAGAGCTCCCGGGCCTCGACCACGACGTCCGGGGTGATGCCGCCGCCGCCGACAACCGGACGGCCGGCGTCGGTGTGGAAGACCTCGGCATCGGGCGCGGGCTTGCCGTTGCGGTGGGTGATGTAGTCGAGGAACGAGTTGTAGTCGCGCTGAATGCAGCGGCCGGACGGGGTGTAGTAGCGCGCGGTGGTCAGCGCCAGCCCCGCGTCACGGACGGTGAAGACTGTCTGCACGAGCCCCTTGCCCCAGGTCACCTCACCCACCACCAGGCCGCGGTCGTGATCCTGGACCGCGCCTGACACGATCTCCGAGGCCGACGCCGAGCCGCCGTTCACCAGGATGATCATGGGTCCGAGGTAGCGCTCGGCGCCGCCGGGTGCGACGAAAGAGGACACGCTGTCGGGAGTACGGCCGTTGGTGGAGACCACCAGCTGCCCCTTGCGCAGGTAGGTGTCCGCTACACCCACCGCAGCGTCCAGGGTTCCTCCCGGATTGTCCCGGAGGTCGAGCACGAGCTTCTCCATACCCTCGGACTCGAGCTGCCGGAGTGCGTCATGGATCTCCTGCACGCTTGTGTTCGAAAACTCGGAAAGGCGGATGTAACCCACGTCCGGCCAAAGCATGAAGGCGTATCGCACCGAGTTGGTCGGGATACGCGTGCGGGAGATACTCATCGTCATGGGCTCTTTGAGCCCGGGACGGAGAATGGTGAGCTCGACCTGGGTGTCCTCGGGCCCGCGTACCGCGTCGACCACGTCGTCGAGGCTCATCTCCTCGGTGGATTGACCCTCCACGGCGGTGATCACGTCCCCGGCGCGCAGCCCCTTTTGGGCGGCCGGCGTGCCGGCCACCGGAGCGATGACGGTAACGTTGCCGCCGCGCATGGAGATGATGATGCCGACGCCGAAGAAGGAACCCTCCTGGCGGGCCCGCATGCGCAGGAACGTGGAGGGATCGAGGAAGGTGGAGTGCGGATCGAGGTGGTTCAGCATGCCGTCGATGCCGTCGTAGACCAGCTGTGCGGGGTCGATGTCGCCCGGGAGCCAGTCGATCATGGTGGAGGCGACCCGGGCCGTGTGCGTGAGCACGGCCTGCTCGTCGTTGGTGATGGTGCGCTCGCCGAAGAGGGCTCCGGCTGCGGCTCCCGTCACGAGCACGCCCGCCACCAGCACCCCGAGTCTCCACTGGGTTCCACGTCGCATGCGCTCGATGCCTCCTGCTTGATGCCTTGGGGCCGCCCAAAGGACGAGCGTGCTCCGCTGGCCCGACCCAGGGTAGCGCACCCTCAGACTTTCCCCAAGTGACTCGTGGCTCGTGTTGTATGGATGTATACTGACGATCGGAGGCGCGCGTGTTCGGATCCCTCGGTATGCCGGAGTTGATTCTCATCTTCGCTGTGGCCCTCATCCTCTTCGGGCCGCGGCAGCTCCCGCACATCGGCCGATCGTTGGGCCGGGCCCTAGGCGAATTTCGGCGCGCCTCCAATGACTTCAAACGGACCATCGAAGAGGAGGTCTCGGCCGACGAGCTCCGGGCCGTGGGGCGCGAGGTGCGCAGCGCCGGACGTGAGCTCACGCAGCCGATCGCCGAAGCCGATGCACCTGCGGTGTCCGCACCCTCGAGCGAGACTGGGCCCGCCGACGGTGACGAGAAACCCTCGGGTGCCGAGAGTTCCAGACCCAACCAGGAGCAGGGGTGACGGCCGCAGTGTCCGACGACCCCAGGATGGATGGAGCGGAGGCCGAAGACCTTCCCCGCATGACCCTCATCGAGCATTTGGACGAGCTACGGCGGCGTCTGGTTGTCAGCGCAGCGGCGATCTTCATCGCCTTTCTCGGCTGCTGGTACTTCTCCCGCCCGATCTTCCATCTGCTCGAGGAGCCGATTCTCCGCTTCCTGCCCCCCGGCGACAAGCTCGCTTTCACGGCCCTCGCCGACCCCTTCATGCTGTACATCAAGGTCGCGCTCCTCGCCGCGCTCTTCGTTGCCTCGCCGGTCGTGCTCGGTCAGCTTTGGCTTTTCCTCAAGCCAGGGTTGTACCGCAGCGAGCGGCGGCTGGCGTTTCCATTCATCCTGTTTACGACGCTCTTCTTCCTCGCGGGCGGTTTGTTCGGGTTCAAGATTGCGTTCCCCATGGTGGTGCGCTTCCTCCTCAAGGTGGGGGAGGACTTCCGCCAGGTGGTGACGATCCACGCGTACTTCGCCATGATGTCCAAGGTGCTCCTCGGACTTGGTTTGGTGTTCGAGCTGCCCATCCTGATCTTCTTCCTCGCCCGGATCGGTCTGGTGACGGCGGGACAGCTACTGCGCTGGTTCCGCTGGGCGGTGCTGGCGATCTTCATCATCGCGGCGGTGATCACACCGACCCCCGACATGGCCACCCAGACAGTGTTTGCGGTGCCGATGATCCTTCTCTACCTCCTGGGAATCGTCATCGCCTGGGCATTCGGTAAGAAGCGCGTTCAGGAGTAGCGTGGAGGACGCGCAGCGCTGTCGCCGTGCGGCGGGCAGGCTCGCGGGAAAGCTGCGGCGGGCGTGCCGGCGATGGCAGCTCCTGCCCGAGGGCGGTGGTGTCGCCGTGGGCCTGTCGGGCGGGCGCGACAGCCTGGCCCTGGTTGCCCTTCTGGCCGACGAGGTTCGGTTCCGGAAACCGCAGCTTGCCCTCACTGCGCTGCATGTTCACCTCGACGCCGGGGAGGTCGGAGCGCCGCTCCCCGAGGGCACGCGGCGGTGGTGTGAGGAGCGTGGTGTGAGGGTGAGGGTGGTGGAGCCGCGTCTCGGCCCCGGCGACCCCGCGCCGACCGATTGCTTCGGCTGCGCCCGCATTCGTCGGAGGGCCCTGCTTGAAGCCGCGGAAACCGCCGGTTGCCGTGTTCTCGCCCTCGGACATCACGCCGACGACGTGGTGGAGACTTGGCTGCTAAGCCTGTTCTACACCGGTCGTGCCGAGGTACTGGCTCCTCGCCGCAGCTACTTTGACGGAGCCGTGGAGCTCGTCCGCCCGCTGATCGAGCTCCGCAGGGCGGAGATCCATCGCCTGGCCCGGCTGTGCGGTTTTCCAGCCCCGCCGGCCCCCTGCCCGCACCAGGACGCGGCGCGTCGCGACCGCGTGCGGGCGGTGTTGGCTGCTCTCGGCCGGGACGAGCGCACGGTTCGGCGGCACCTCTACTGGGCGGCGATGCGCGAGGTGTCATCGGGTACCGGTGGCAATCTGCTGTGATACCGTGGCTGCGAATGGATGTGCACGAGCTGCTGGCGGAGTACGAGCGGCTTCACGCTGCCCGGCTCATCAGCGATGAGGAGTACCAGCGCCAGGTGGAGCGTGTGCGAGCGCACCTGCGCGCGGCGGAGCTGGAGCGCGTGGGTCCCGGGGCGCTCTTCCACCTCGACCCCGGAGTGTTGTCCCGAATCCTCACCTCCCAGGTCTTCTGGGTCGTCCTGGTGCTCGCCCTCATGCCTCTGGTCCTGTTGCTGTTCGACATTCCCTCCGACCAGGGCATGACCCTCTACTTCGCCTTCCTCTGGTTCTTCCTGTTCCTTCGGCTTTTTCGCCTCAACCTCAAAGGCAGCTCGCCGTGGGACTTCACTCTTGTGGCGGCGCTGGTGATCGTGCCTGGCCTGGTGGCGATACTGCCCCTGCTGCGGGCGGTGTTGACGCCGTTTTACCGGCTCATCGAGGCCCCGTTCCTGCCGATCCGGTGGGTCGGTTTCGTCTTCGGCGTGGGGATCACCGAAGAGCTGACCAAGATGGTTCCGGTCATGGTGGCGGTGGGGCTCGCCAGCCGAGCGGGGCGGGCGATGAGTCTGCAGGCCTCGATTCTCCTGGGCATCTGCTCGGGGCTCGCCTTCGCCGGCTTCGAGAACATTCTCTACACGCAGTGGTTCGGCGCTCGCATCTGGGGTGTTCCCTATGCCCGCCAGGATGTAGTCCTGTCGAGGTTGTTGATGACGCCTTTCCTACACTCGCTTTGGGCTGGTCTCACGGGGTTTGCACTGGGGGCCGCGACACAGGGAACCGGGTCCTGGGGCCTGCGCTTTATTCGCTTCGTGATTCCCTTCTACCTGCTCGCTGCGCTGCTTCACGGGACCTACGACACCGTTGCGTTCTCGCCAATACTGGCAGCGGTGGTGGGCGCGAGCTCATATTTTGTGTTGGTGCTTGTCGTCGTGGCGGCCAAGACGTGGGAAGGCGAAAGCCGCCGCTTCCTGGGAGAACGGATCTTGTAGAGGCCGCTGGTGTCGGCGTGGCGAACGTAAAAGGAGCGAGACATGACGACGTGGGACGAGGCGCTGGCCTTCGATTTTCCGGCAACGACAAGGGAGGAGCTCCTCCTCGGGCTGCTCGTCAAGGACCTCCTGCACGGCAGCTCGTTCGACGTGGAGGTGGAGGAGCCTGCTTTGGAGTTCGCGGTGGACTTCATCGCGGGTGACGAGCTGGACGAGGGGGTCTATCGCCTCCTCATCGGGGCCGAAGTGGAAGGTCCCGAGGACCACGATGTCCTGCACCACTTCACCGCCGAGGTCCTCGAGGAGTTCATGGAGGAGGCTCGGGGCACCACGGAGCAGGTGACGCTGCTGGGGGCCCGTCCTCTTCGCGAGGTTGTCTTCCGTCGGGTCGAGGAGGACGACGAGCGGTGGGACCTGGTGGCGCCGGACTGGCTCGCCCCAGACGGATCCGAGGTGCCGTTCGGCTACCGTCCTTTCCTGCGAGCCGGAGGCGCTGTCTGGCCCGACAACGCGACGCTGGACGCCCACGGCCGCGTGCTGGCGGTGCCATTCGACGATGAGCTGCATCTCTTCGGAACGCCGCTGCCACCTGACGAGAGCGAGCCCGAGTAAGCCGTCGCGGCTGGCGCAGGACAGTTGCGGCGCGCATTCGATCTGTATATACTCCGCCGACGCGGGCGTTCAGCCCGGAGCGCCCAAAGTGCGCGTGGAGGCAGCGATGGATCTCATTCGCGAGATAACTCAGGAACAGATGCGGAGCGACATTCCCGACTTCCGTCCGGGCGACACGGTCAAGGTGCACGTGCGCCTCAAGGAGGGCGAGAAGGAGCGCATCCAGGTCTACGAGGGTCTGGTGATCGCGCGCAAGCATGGTGGTCTCTCGGAGACCTTCACCGTGCGCAAGATCTCCTCCGGGATTGGTGTGGAACGGATCTTCCCGCTGCACTCGCCGTCGATCGCCAAGCTCGAGGTCGTGCGCAGGGGCCAGGTCCGGCGCGCCAAGCTCTACTACATCAGAGAGCTGCGCGGCAAGGCAGCGCGCATTCGCGAGAAGGCTCGGACGACCTGAGGCGGGTCGCGATCAGGCGCCGGGAAGTCCCGGAGCGCCGGTGGCAATGGGGTCCGATCCGGGCCCCGTTGTCGCGTCTGAACGGGATCGATGAGGCCTTCTCCGCTCGCGCACAGCACCGGAACAGTCAGTGGAACCCTCGTGTTACCATGAAACTGCGGGCTGCGCTGTGAAGGGATAGGAGTGAATGGCACTGAACCGGGACAAGGTGCTTCGGGAAGCGGAGAAGCTCGTCCAGCGGGGCAAGGTCGAGCAGGCCATCCGCGAGTACGAGAAGGTCCTGAAGTCCAATCCCAACGATGCCAACACAATCAACCGCGTCGGTGATCTCTATGGCCGGGTGGGCCAGGTGGACAAGGCGATCGAGCTCTACGAGCGTATCGCCGACTACTTCACCCAGGATGGCTTCACTACCAAGGCCATCGCGATGCTCAAGAAGATCAATCGGTTGGCGCCCCAGCGGCTGGAGATCTTCGACCGGCTCGCCGAGCTGTACATTCAGCAGGGCTTGAAGGTCGAGGCCAAGAACCAGTACGGGATGCTTGCCGAGTGGTATATCCGCAACGGCGACCACGAGAACACCATCCGCATCAACCGCAAGCTGGCCGAGATCGAGCCGGGCAACCACATGGCGCAGCTGCGCCTCGCCGACGCTCTCATGCAGGGCGGCAAGGAGGACGAGTCCCTGGCGGTGTACGACCGCCTCGGCCGGATGCTGTTGGAGCACGACCGGCTCGACGAGGCCGAACGCCTGTACCGGCACGTGCTCGAGCTGAACCCGCCGCGAGGGGAGTTCCTGGTGCCCCTGTGCCGGGCCCTCCTGGGGGCAGCGCGGATGGATCTTGCGCGGGAGTTCGTGGACATCGCGATGCAGCTCTCGCCCGGCGACCGCGATGTTCAGGAGCTCAAGACACAGTTTCAGCTCGCCACTGGAGACGCGTCGGACGCCCTCGAGACCGCCAAGAAGGTGTACGCCGCGGAGCCCGGCAACAGCAAGAACCGAGTGCTCATGGGCCAGTCGCTACTGGCGACGGGTGAGACCGCGAAGGCGCGGGAGATCCTGATTGGAGTGCTTGACGAGGCGCTTGATCAGGGCGACAGGCCACGTGCTCAGGAGGTCGTCCGACTGCTGGTCGAGGCGATGCCGCGCGACGTGGATGTGCTGGAACGTGCCGTGCAGGTGTTCGCCGGCGTTGCCGGCGATGATCTCGTCACGATGAAGCGCGCGCTGGCCCATGCCTACGACGACGACGGTCGTGACGAGCAGGCCCTTGCGGTCTACGAGGGTCTCGCCGCACTGGTGCCGGAGGATGAGACGGTCAGAGTCCGGCTGAACGAGCTGAGCGCAAAGGTGGGCAGGCCCAGGCCCGGACCCAGCAAGCCCCCCTCCGCGCCCCCGGTCGAGACTCCCATGCCGCCCGCAGGAGAGCGCACATTGGGGGTGCTCCGGGCCGTGCCGTCCAGCCCCGACGCGGCCACCGAGGCGCCTCGCTACCAGCCGCAGGAGCGCCTCGCCGAGGCCAACGTGTTCGCCAAGTACGGGCTCGTAGACAAGGCGATCGTTCACCTCAAGGAGATCATCGGGCAGGCGCCCGAGCTATGGGAAGCACACGAGAAGCTCGTGGCCCTCCTGGTGGAGCAGGGTCGAGAAGATGAGGCCGCGAGCGTGGCGGCTCCGCTGGCCGAGCACTACCGGCAACAGGGCAACGAGACCGGGCTGGCGACGTTGCGCAAGGCGGTCGGCAGGATCGCGGCGCCCGCTTCCGCGAGCGGCGTTCGTCCAGTCGAGCCGCACGGGACGCAGGGCGCGGGCTCCGACGAGGTCGTCATCGACATCGACGCGGATCTGCTGGCCGAGGCCGGCATCGACCAGGTCGAGGAGCACGAGCAGGTCGATCTGGAGATTCCCGTCGAGGCCGGTGTGGTGGCGGCGGAGGTGAACGACGGCGCCGGGAGGCCGGATGCCACCGGTGGCGCGGGCGAGGCTGCACCCGCGCAGTCGGAGGCCGCTGCAGATCTGCCTGAGTTCAGCTTTGAGGAAGCCGAGGGCGATTGGGCTGCGGCGACTGAGGTGGAGGAAGCCACCGAGCTCACTTTCGAGCTCGAGGCGCCCCAGGCACCCTGGGAGTCTTCCTCCAAAGGCCCCAAGATCCAGAGTGATCGAGTCGACGAGCTTGAGGCGTCCTTCCCACCTCCCGGTAAGCCATCTCCTGCGCCGGCGGATGACACCTGGTCGGCCGAGCCCTCGGTGACGCAGCCTGCGGTGGTGCCTGCCGGCAACGAGTCTGCCGTGGAATTCACTCTCCCAACGTCAGGCGACGAGGAGGAGATGGTGGAGATGACCTCGGCCGTCAGTGGTCCTCCTCCCGCCGAGCTCGAGCAGGTCGATTTCTTCATCGCCCAGGAGCTCTACGACGACGCGGTGCGCATGGTGACTCGCCTCGAGGCCGACTATCCGGATGACGGGGAGGTCGCCGAGCGACGTCTGGTCCTGAAGTCCAAGGGGGTCGTGCTCGAGGAGCTCGCGCCGGCGACCCCGGGTGAGCAGCCCGAGGATCTCTTCGCCGAGGAGGAGGAGTACATCGACCTCGCCAAGGAGCTCGAGGCCGAGCTCGCCGAGGAGGAGGCCATGGTCGACGAAGCGACCGGCCGCGGCAAGGACGAGGCCCTCCTCGAGGAGGTGTTCCGGGAGTTTCAGAAGGGCGTGTCACAGCAGCTCTCCGAGGAGGATTCGGACACTCACTTCAACCTTGGGATCGCGTACAAGGAGATGGGGCTTCTCGCCGAGGCCATCGGAGAGTTCCAGATCTCGTCGCGTGATCCGGCTTACTTCCTCGAGTCGTGCTCCATGATCGGGATGTGCTACTTGGAGCAGGGCCTTCCCGAGCAGGGAGCCCAGTGGTACCGGAAGGCCATGGAGGCTCCAGACCTGGGGGAGGACGGCCGGCGGGCGCTCCAGTACGATCTCGCGGTGTCGCTGGAGTTCTCCGGTGACATCGAGCAGGCTGTGTCCCTGTACGAAGAGATAGCCGCCGCCGTTCCAGGCTATCGCGACGTGGCCTCCCGTCTCGTCGAGCTGCAGCGCCAGCGGCACGTCAACTAGTGTCCTGTTTGGAAAATCCCAATGGACTATTCGCTTGTCATCGCGGCCCCTGGCTGCGTTGCTCCTCCTCGAAGTAGCGTTGCTACGACTTCGTCGTCGCGCCTTGCCAGGAACCACGCTGGCTGCGCGACTAGCACATAGGACTTCCCAAACAGGACACTAGTGTCCTGTTTGGAAAATCCCAATGGACTCTTCGCGTGCCATCGCGGCTCCTGGCCGCGTTGCTCCTCGCGAAGTGGCGGTGCTACGACTTCGTCGTCGCGTCTTGCCAAGAACCACGTCGGCTGCGCGAACAGGGCATAGGGCTTCCCGAACGCCGCTCCTTCAGTCGGCGTGCTGATCTCGGGAGGGTTCGATCTCCTCCTCTGAGAGGGCACGGAGAAGAGAAAGGGTACGCTCCACTCGGGCCGGCGTGATGAAGCCGACCAGGCGGCCGTGGTCGTCGAGCACGGGGAGGGCGGTACCTGGCTCGACCTGCCGGCCGTCGAGGGCCTCGAGGAGGCGGGTGCCCGGGCTGAGGGGATCCCCAACTGCGCTCATGAGCTCACTCACCCGGCGGTCGGGCGCCGAGTGTTGGCGCGCTGCCCACAGCCGTGCCGCCGGCAGGAAACCAACGATGCGCTCACCCTCCATGACTGCGAAGTCGACCAGCGGAGCGTCGTGCCACCAGTCGGCCACCGCGGCAATCGTGGCGTCCGCGGCAACCGTCTCGATGGGTGCCGCCATGGCATCGCGCACCCGGTGGCGCTCAAGACTGCGGAGACCACGGGTGCGGAGAAGCTCGGCGCTCGCTCCGACGAGGATGATGACGCCGACGATCGCCAGCCACGGGTTGTGGGCGGCGCCCCACGCCAGCAGGACGATGCCGGTCGCCTGGCCGAAGGTGCCGGCCCAAAGAGTGGCGCGGGCCGAACCCATGCGACGCACGAGGAGGCCGCGCAGGATGCGCCCTCCGTCCAGCGGGAAGGCAGGCAGCAGGTTGAAGAGGCCAAGCACTACATTGGCCCAAAAGAGCATGGCGACCACCCCGGTCAGAGAGGGCCGAAGTGAAAGGGAGGCGGCGCTGCCCCCGGTGAGAACGAGCAGCGCCACGGCCACGACCAAGTTGGTGAGAGGGCCGGCCAGTGCGATGGCCGCCTCCGTGCCTTGCGGCAGACGGGCGGCGAAGACGGAGACGCCGCCGAACGGGTAGAGGGTGATGTGCCGGATCGGCACGCCGCGGGCGCGGGCGACGAGCGCGTGGGCAAGCTCGTGCGCCACGACGCAGAGCAACAGGAGGACGAGGAACAGCAGCTCCCAGAGGGCGGCGAGCCAGCCGGAGTGGACTGCCGCCCAACCGAGCAGCACGGCGAGGAGGAGGAGAAACGTTGCGTGAAGGCGAACCGGCACGCCGCGGACCCGAGCCATTCGGAGCGACCAGCGCATCAGTCCTCGAGACCGGGTCGGGCGCGCAGCCGCCGAGCCAGCTCGCAGGCCACCGGACCTGGTCGACCGCGCCCGATCGGGCGCTGGTCCGGGGGCACCGCGGCTGCCGAGAATGGCACCTGCCGTCGGTTCAGCCACGCGGTTCGCTCGCTCATGGATTCATTCTAATGAGGAATTCTCCGGCGAAGGTCATGCAGGAGCCGGCGGTCAGCGGTGCCGCGTGATCCCGCGGCGCGGGCAGAGGTCGTCGAGCGGGCAGCCCGTGCAACGTGGCGAGGTGGGGTGGCAGCAGTGCTGGCCGAAGGTGACGAGGAGATCGTTGATGTCGATCCAGAGGTCCTGGGGGAGCATCGTCTGGAGGGCCTGCTCGGTGTCGGCCGGAGTCTTGGTTCGCACCAACTCGAGGCGGTTGGAGATCCGGTGCACGTGGGTGTCCACACAGATGGCGGGGATCGCGAAGCCGAGCCCGAGCACGAGGTTCGCGGTCTTTCGACCGACCCCGGGCAGGGCGAGGAGAGCGGCCTCGGCGGCGGGCACCTCGCCGCCCCACTCGGTTTCGAGCGCCTCACCGATGGCCTTCAGCTGGGCAGCTTTCTGGCGGTAGAACCCGGCCGGGTAGATGGCCTCCGCGATCGCCTCCTCGGTCAACGCCGAGAGCTCGAAGGGCGTCGACATGAGCCCGAAGAGGCGCTGACTGGCTCCATGCGTGACCGCATCCTTGGTGCGGAGCGAGATGACGCAGGAGACCAGGATGCGAAATGGGGAGCGCGTGGTCCGCTCGACCTCCGCCAGGGTCGTGCTGCGGCACCCGCTGCGGAACTGCTCGAGACGGGCCTGCAGCTCGCGCACGACCGCAGGAGGCCAGCGCCGCCGGCTCACCCGGCTCGTCCTCGGGTCGCCGAAAGACCGACAAGCAGGAGCACGCCTACGGCGGCGCCGGTGAGGCCTGGTTCCCACGACGGAGACAGGCCGTGGCCGGCCCTGAGGGCCTCGAGCACGAGCTGTACAGCGATGCCACCGGCGATGGCGGCGACCGCGCCGCGACGGCGGGCGCCTTCCCAGTTCAGGCCCAGGAGGATCACGGGCAGGAGGCCGGCCGTGAAGGTCCCCCAGCCGAGAACGCCCAGCAGGGCGACCGTGCGTCCGGAGAGCAGGGTAAGGACGAGGGCGAGGCCGGCGGCGGCAAGAGTCGCGACCCGGGCGGTGCCGAGGCCGGGGGTGGGCTTGCGCCCGAGCCCGAGCGGCAGGTCGCGCACTACAGCGGCGGCCACCAGGTTGAGCAGGGCGGCGGCGGTGGACATGACGGCTGCCACCACCGCGACGAGCGCCGTCGTCAGCAGCCAGGGCGCGGCGCGGCCGCTTAGAAAGGCCGGGGTGAGGGCGTCGGCGGTGGAGGGTGAGATTTCCCCGCGCAGCGCCAGGGCGGTGCCGCCGAGCCCCAAACCCAGCCATACGGTGAGCACCGAGAGTAGGGCTCCAGTGAGCACGAGGGGGAGCCAGCGCAGGCTGCGGTGCCCGCGTAGGAAAAGGAACTTCTGCAGGTAGTGCGGTTGCGCCGTGGTACCCAGGGCGAAGAGTGCGAACCAGCCGAGCCCCACCAAGGGCCCCCCAGGCCCCCAGGCGTCGAGCAGCTTGGGTGCACGCTCGGCGAGTGTCGCGACCGCAGCCGTGGGGCCGCCAGCCTGCCCGAGGGCCGCCACGGCGAGGCCTACCGCAGCCGCCGCCATGACAGCTCCCTGTACCGCTTCAGCCAGGAGGCCGGCGCGCATCCCCCCGGCCGCGGTATAGGTTGCTGTGGCGACAGCCGTGGCCAGAGCCACGGTCCAGCTTGGCACTCCGAGTAGCACTCCACCCACGACGGCGGCTCCCTTGAGCTGGACCGCGAGGGTGGCGACTCCACCGATCGCCACGACCCCGGCCGCGAGGACGCGGGGGGCGCCCTCCCCGTAGCGAGCTGCTATGACGTCGGGGATCGTCAAACAGCCGTGACGGGCGGCGAGTCGCACCACCGGCTCGCCTACCGCCCAGCACTGCAGGGCGCCGGTGACAGGGGCCGACAGGATGATCCAGAGCGAGGCGGCGCCGATGGTGGAGAAGAGTCCGGGCCCGCCGACGAAGACGAAGGCCGAGAGGCCGGCGGCGGTGCCGCCCAGACCCACGAGGATCGGGCCGGCCTGACGATCGGCGGCGAAGTAGGCGACCGCGTCACCGGCGTGGCGCCAGCCCCACACCGCGATCAGGACCACAGTGGCCGCGGCTACAGCCGCCGCCCAGGTCACGAGTCCTCTCCAGGATCCTCGAAGGTGAGCGCGTAGGCGAGGGGTGCCAGGGGTGTGAGGCTGGCGACGATGAGAAGCTGGAGGACGAGCACCCGGGGGCCGGCAGGGGTGTGCAGCAGAAGGAACAGGAGGACGGCGAGCACGACGGTGATCGCGATGAGCGCGGCGGCGAGGCCCTTCTTGCGCCGGCGCCGCCGAATGGCCGTACCGCAGGCGGCCGCCACCGCGGATACTGCCACCGCCGCCGCCAGCAAGGGGCTGGCTGCGAGCTCGGCGACGCACCAGCCGATGGCGAGCGCCACGGCGACCACGGGAACCATGCGCATCTCGAGATGATGGCCGGAGCGCGCAGCTCACGTCAACGTCGTGGCCTCGACGGCGTCTCATCCGTGCTGGCGAGGCCCGTCGAAGAGAACGCCCGCAGCCGACGCGAGGCGGGCCCGCCGGCCTCTCGTCGCATACATCCGATCCTGCTCAGGGCATGCTGACCGGGGAGTATGACGGCGGGGTGCCCGGGGACACCCGCTTCCACCGGCTCCGGCATTTCACGAGGTGCCACCTGGCGGAGGAGAACATCGAGCGGGTGAAGACAATGCGGAGGCTGGCGGAGGAGGCCGGCATGACTCGCGCCCAGCTGACCGCTACTGCATGGGTGGTGGCTCGTCGCCGGGGGTCGCCGCTGCATACCACTGGACCATCAGAGCAGCCGCGGGGGAGCCCTCCTCAGGTGCCCACTTCGCGAAGTCCTTGTCGTCGGTCCGCATGTAGGGCCCGGGTTTGACCTCGAAGAGCACCGTGCCACGGGCGAGAGCGGCGACTGCGTGCCACTCGCCGGCGGGGATCTCGACGGCGTGAGCCGGCCCGGCCGCCGCCAGCTCGACGCGCTCGAGCACCCGTCCCAGCGGTGTGAAGGTCAGCACCAGCGCCCGGCCGGCGATGGCGATGAACAGCTCCCAGCGGCCGGCATCCGGGTGGCGATGGGGCCGCACGTAGCTGTCGGGTTCCACGGCGTTGACGAAGCGCTGGACCGGGTCGTCGAGTCGAGGGTGGAGGTTGACGTTGACGCGGCGACGGCGCGCGCTGGCCGCCCGCCGGCCGAGCTCGACGAGGTCGTGATCGGTAATCCTCTTCATGGCTCCCGTCATACCACGGTTTGACGCGATTGACCCCGGTTCTCGGCCGGTGGTACCGTGACCCGGCGAGTGGGAGGACGTCGATGATCAATCAGAACCGACACATCCGCAGCTCGGAGTCAGTGACCGAGGGCCACCCGGACAAGATAGCCGACCAGATCTCCGATGCCGTGCTCGATGCGGTGCTGGCAGATGACCCCCAGGGTCGGGTCGCGTGCGAGACGCTGGTGACCACCGGCCTGGCCTTCATCGCCGGTGAGATCACCACCGGGACGTATGTCGACTTTCCCGGGGTGGTGCGGCAGACGATCAAGGAGATCGGGTACACCCGCGCGAAGTTCGGTTTCGACTACGAGACGTGCGCGGTGATCTCATCCATCGACCCGCAATCCCCAGATATCGCTCAGGGCGTCGACACCGGCGGGGCGGGCGACCAGGGCCTGATGTTCGGTTACGCCTGTGACGAGACACCGCAGCTCATGCCGTTGCCCATCACCCTCGCCCACGGTCTCACCATGCGCCTCGCCGAAATGCGCCGCACCGGGGAGCTGGATTGGCTGCGGCCCGACGGGAAGAGCCAGGTCTCGGTGGAGTACGACAACGGTCGGCCCCAGCGTGTCGAGGCTGTGGTGATTTCGTGCCAGCACTCGGACACGATCCCGATCCGCGAGCTGCGCGAGGAGATCCGCGAGCTCGTCATCGACCGCGTCATCTCGGCCGACCTGGTGGACGACGACACCAAGTACTTCATCAACCCCACCGGCCGATTCGTCGTGGGTGGCCCCCAGGGCGACTGTGGCCTCACGGGCCGCAAGATCATCGTCGACACCTATGGAGGCGTCGGTTCGCATGGCGGCGGCGCGTTCTCCGGCAAGGACCCCACCAAGGTCGACCGTTCGGCCTCGTACATGGTGCGCCACGTCGCCAAGAACGTGGTGGCCGCGGGGCTCGCGCGCCGACTCGAGGTACAGGTGGCGTACGCCATCGGTGTTGCCGACCCGGTTTCCGTGATGGTCGACTCGTTCGGCACGGCCGAGGTGGACGAGGCGGTGCTCGAGCGGGCGATCCGCGAGGTCTTCCCTCTCACCCCAAGCGGCATCATCGAGTACCTGAAGCTTCGCCGTCCGATCTTCAGAAAGACCGCAGCTTACGGCCACTTCGGGCGCAACGATCCGGACTTCACCTGGGAGAGCATCCACCGAGTTGCCGATCTGCGCGCCGCCTGCGGCCTGTGAGTCGAAGGACGTCGCGATCGTCGGGTGCCGACCAGCGCCCGTCCCGGTCCCCGCAGACGCGGGACGCGGGCCCGCCCGTCCGCTCGACGCTGCAGCGGCAGTATGCTCTCGCCACCGGCCTCTTCGTGATTCTCGTGCTGGGGATCATTTTTCTTTTCGGGCACCTGATCTCCCGCTCGCTCTCGCGCCGCTACCTGGAGGACGTGCTCATGAGCGGACGGGAGGAGGCGCAGGAGCTGGCACGCGAAATTGGCTCCACCGGCGGCCGTGATCTCTACGAGGTGGTCGAGAAACGCCGCGAAACCTTGCTGCGCAGGAACCTCGACCTTGCACAGAAGCAAGTGCTGGAGTCCATCACGGTCCACGACAAGCAGGGCAACATCGTCTATACGGCGACCTTTCGATCCAGCGAGCAGATTCCCGGCGAGGTCGCCCAGGACCTCGAGCTGGGTGGCAGCCTCGGTGACCAGGACGTGAAGGAGACCGAGAACACCTATGAGATTCGTGCGCCCGTAGGAAACATCGGCGACGTCGTGGTAGGAGTGTCCAAAGGACGGTTGGCAGAGCGGGTGACTCGGCTGCGCGGAGAGCTTCTGCAGCAGACCCTGCTGGTCGCCGGTCTCACCCTGATCACGTTGGTCGGGGCCTTCATGTTCGTGTGGCACCTTATCCAGAGGACGCGGCGCCTGGAGGCACAGCGGCATGCCGCCGAGGAGCTGGCGGCCCTGGGCACGCTCGCCGCGAACCTCGCGCACGAGATTCGTAATCCCCTCAACTCCATCAATCTCAATCTCGAGCTGCTGGAGGAGGACATCGCAGGGGTATCCGGCGAGATCGGCCAGTCGGTCACCTCCACCCGCCGTGAGGTCGGGAGGTTGGCACGGCTGGTGAGTGACTTCCTCACATACGCTCGGCCAACCAGCCCCGGCCGCGACGAGGTCATGGTGCAGCAGCTCCTGCGCGACGTGGTCGATTTCCTGCGGGCGGAGGCCCGCAACATGGGGGTGCACCTGCGCCTGGCCGGCGAGCTTCCGGATGTCGCCGTGGAGGGAGACGCCGGTCAGCTGCGCCAGGTCGTCATCAATCTCGTGCTCAACGCCGTCCAAGCCGTCGCCGAGCTGTCGCCGGACCGCCGTGTCGTGGAGCTCGGCGCCGAGGCCGACGAGAGCAGCGTGTCTCTGGTAGTGAGGGACCGCGGCCCGGGCCTTCCGCCGGAGGAGCTCGTAAGGGTACGAGAGGCTTTCTACACCAAGCGGCGCGGCGGCACCGGGTTGGGGCTCGCCATCGCCGAGCGCATCGCCCGGGCCCACGGAGGCCGGGTGGAGCTCGGCAACCTGGAGCCTGTCGGCTTCGAGGCTGTGCTCGTCTTGCCCCTGTCCCGCGGGGATGGCAAGATGGGCGCCGACAGCGAGGCGGCAGGGCCGCACCGAAGGAGGGATTCATGAAGGAGCTCGCCAGAATCGCCGGGATCGTCGCGGCGGTGGGACTCGTGGCCGCCAGCGGCTGGGCAGCGTTTCAGGCGTCGGACCTGGTCTACGTGCCGGTAGTGGCCCACAACACCGGGGTCGAGGGGAGCAAGTGGCGCACCGACCTCTTCATCAGCAACGTCGACAGCGCGCCAGTGGATCTCGCCCTCTTCTTCCTGCCCTCCGGGGGAGGGGACAACTCGTCGTACCTGTCGACCCGCGCCAACGCTGTAGGCGGTCGCTCAGACCAGGGCTTTGGAGTCGTCGACGAGGCGTTGGCGGATGTGCCCCCGGGCGGCACGGTGAGCCTCACAGACCTCGTGAACCAGTACTGGGCGCCCACGCTCGGAGAGACCGCGACACGCCTTGGCGGGCTCGTGGTCTTCGCCTGCGAGGCCGAAGGCTTCCAGGAGGACGGCGGTTGCTCCACCTACCGGAACGTGGTGGTGCAATCACGGACGTACAACGAGACGACGATCTGGGTGCCGGACCCAGACAACGAGGGCTCGTACATCCAGAAGGACGCCACCTATGGGCAGGTCATCCCGGGTGTTCCCTGGTACAACCTCGCCGACGGCGGCGCGAAGCTCGAGTCAGGCGACTTCACCTACCAGGTCCTCGTTGGTGCGGAGGAGACAGCCGACTTCCGCTACAACCTGGGCCTGCTCAACGCCTCCGACAGGCAGACCAGCATCTACCTGCAGATTCAGCCGTTCAAGCCCGACGGTGAGCCCTTCACGGACGACCAGGACAGGCCGCTGGTCCGCCTGGTGACACTGGCGCCGCTCGCTCAGGTCCAGTACAACCAGATTCTCAAAAACGTGTTCGGCCTCGAGGACGTCACCGGTGTCACGATCAAGGTTTCCTTCGACCCCACGCGGGGCTGGGTCACGTCGAACCCGGACCCGAGGCCCATGTTCACCTGCTATGGTTCCGTCATCGACGGGCGCACGGGTGATGCCACGACGATCCTGCCTTCCTTCGGTTTCCCCTACAACGTCGACTGCATGTGGTCGGGTACGGGGAGCGGGAGCGGAGGGGCGAGCGGTACGGTCCTCGCCGGCGGTCTGGCACCCGAGATGGCGCAACCCGCTGCGCCGGCGGGGCGGCGGCCATTTGAGATGCCTCCTCAGTGAGCGGCCGGGGGCGGCGAGATTGACAACCCCGGATGGGGTGGCTAGCATCTGCCCCGACCGAAGATGGACCCCCGCCCTTGCTCGGGGGAAAAGGAGAGACAGAATGGCGGATCCTACCGACAAGGTGCCGGACAGCGTAGCTGGCAAGTACTACGTGGACTCGAGCTGCATCGACTGCGATGTGTGCCGGACCACTGCCCCCAACAACTTCCGGGCAAACGAGGACGAGGGCTACTCCTACGTCTTCAAGCAGCCCGAGACCGACGAGGAAGAGGAGCAGTGCCAGGAAGCGGTGGAGTCGTGCCCCGTCGAGGCCATCGGCGAGGACGGCGAGGACGTGTAGCCTTCCTGACAGCTCGAGCACTCCGGGGACCGGCGGCGGCCGGTCCTCAGCTTTTTTGAGGGCTGTGCCCGGTGCGTTGACCGGGCTGCGGCCTCGGCGGGGTCTCCCCGCCGGCACGAGCTCCCGCGGGCAGTCCGGCTGGGTGGTATCATGCGCGCCGCAAGGAGGCGTCATGCGGGTTCTCTCGGGCGTGCAGCCCTCGGGCATTCTCCACATCGGCAACTACTTCGGCGCGATCCGGCAGTTCGTCCAGCTGCAGGCCGGGCACGAGTGCTTCTACTTCCTCGCCGATCTCCACGCCCTCACAACCGTCCAGGACAGCGAGCGGTTGCGCAGCTATGTCAACGGCGTCGCCACCGCCTTCCTGGCGCTCGGACTCGACCCTCGGCGTGCTGTCCTCTATCGCCAGTCGGACGTGCCCGAGATCCCCGAGCTGCAGTGGATCCTCTCCACGGTCACAGGGATGGGACTGCTGCAGCGATGCCACTCCTACAAGGACAAGGTGGCACAAGGGACCGTCCCCAGCCACGGGCTCTTCGCGTACCCTGTGCTGATGGCGGCAGACATCATCATCGTCAGCGCGGACCTGGTGCCGGTTGGCAAGGATCAGAAGCAGCACCTCGAGGTGACCCGCGATATCGTCACGGCCTTCCACACCACCTTCGGGGCCGAGGTGTTTGCAATGCCGGATCCCCTCATCCTTGACGAGGTGGCGGTGGTGCCGGGCGTCGACGGCCGCAAGATGAGCAAGTCCTACGGCAACACCATCGATCTCTTCGCGCCGGAGAAGGAGGTCCGCAAGCGGATCATGTCGGTGGTCACCGACTCGACTCCGGTCGAGGAGCCCAAGCCGAAGCAGGACAACGCGTTGTATCATCTGCTCAAGCTGTTCGCCCCCGCCGACGAGCAGGCGTGGGTGGAGCGTTCGTTCGACGAGGGTGGAACCGGCTACGGCGAGCTGAAGAAACGCCTGCTCGCCTATTACCTCGACACCTTCGGCGAGGCCCGGGCACGCTACGCAGAGCTGGAACGCGATCCGGCGGCGGTGGCGCAGGTGCTCACCGACGGAGCGACCCGCGCTCGCGAGGTCATTGTGCCGCTCATGGACCGCGTCCGCGAGGTGGTCGGGTTGCGCTGACTCGTGTGCTGTTTGGAAAATCGCAATGGACTATTTGCTTGCCATCGTGGCCCCTGGCTGCGTTGCTCCTCCTCGAAGTAGCGTTGCTACAACTTCGTCGTCGCGCCTTGCCAGGAAACACGCTGCCTGAGCGACGAGCACATCGGACTTCCGAGGTGCGGGGAACCTCATCGACCCACCATCTCGTCGCTCTTTCCCAAGGCTGCGCGCATCACCTCTCTCGGCGGCATCGTTCCCGTGAACGCCGCGAACTGGGCGAGCCCTTGGTGCAGCAGGACTTCGCAGCCACCCACGTAAGCGACGCCAGCGTCTGCCGCGAGGTCGGCGAGGGCGGGGCGGTGGTCGGCGTAGACCATGTCCACCACCGCCGCCGCGGCGGCGACCTCGGCGCGAGAGAAGGGGCTGGGATCGTCCTCGAGGCTGCCCAGGGGTGTGGCGTTGACGAGCACCTTGAAGGCGCGGGAGGCAGGTTCCGGCGGAAGGCAGCCGACCTCGAGGCGTGTGGCGGTGGCCCGGGTGCGCTCGCCGTCACGGCCGCGGAGCCAGACATCAGCGCCGGCGAGGTGCAGGCCCACTGCGGCGCCGCGACCGGCACCGCCGGTCCCCTGCACCAGGGCGCTCACCTCGGTCAGCGCGAGCCCGGCGCCGACGAGCGCGGCCACCACGCCGTCGGCGTCGGTGTTGTCGGCCAGCACCTGACCGGGCCGAAGAAGGAGCGTGTTGGCTGCCCCGGCTCGCCGCACCCGCGGCGCGGCCACGGTCGCGGCCGCGGCGGCCGCTGCCTTGTGCGGTGTGGTGACGGCAAGGCCCCAGAGCGGGAGGCCGAGGGCGTCGAGGGCCGACTCGCCCCGCGGCGTGAAGAGCTGCGGAAGCTCGGCAGAGCTCGGCACACTGAACGGGAGCAGTGCGTAGGGGAGCCCCATGGCGGCGTAGCCCGCGCCGTGGAGCAGGGGGCTCAAGCTTCGTGAGACGTCAGCCCCAACGACCCCGAAGAGCCTCTGGGGCGGGCCGGCGAGATGGCCCACGGCGCCACGTAGCTGTGCCGCGCCGGGTTGGCCGGGAGCAGCGGGCCGCGCCGGATCCCAGGCCGCGAAGGTAATCGGCGGTCCGAGAAGGGGCGAGAGGTAGCGGCTGGCCTGGCCGGCCGCTCCCATGGCGAAAGCCAGGAGACGCCTTCGGTGGGCCCGCCCGTGGTTGAAGCTCCGATGGAGGGCGAGTACCCGGAGCAGATCGCCCAAGGAGTGGGCGGTGGGTACCACCTTGAGCCAGCGCGCCGAGGTCGCGGCGAGGCGGGAGCAGACCTCCTCGAGGTCGGGCGGCGTGCCGTGGTGATCGTGCCATGACACCACGATCCTCTCGGGCTCGAGCCCCAGACGACCCACGAGCGGGAGGTCGCGGTCGAGCTCGAGATCGAGGAGCGCCACGCCCGCATCTCGCGCCTTTTGCAGCTGAGCGGTGCGAGCCGCGGGGTCGTCGGGGCCGCGCCCTCCGTCGGCTGCCGATCGCAGGGTGGCGAGCAGCGGCAGCGGACACGCCGCGGTGGCGCTGGCTGGGTCGAGCTCCGGGAAGAGGTCGAGCCGGAGCTCGACGAGATCGGTACCAACCGGGGGTGAACCAAGTGCTGCGAGGGGAGCGCGCCCTGCTTCGGGCGTCAACGTGGCGATGACCTGCATGACGCGAGCTTACACTCGCTCTCGGTTTCCTAGTGTCCTGTTTGGAAAATCCCGATGCACTCCTGGCGGGCCATCGCGGCCCCTGGTGGCGTTGCGACTCCTTGAAGTAGTCAGACTACGACTGCGTCGTCGCGCCTTGCCAGGAACCGCGCTGACTCCCCGAATAGCACATAGGACTTCCCAATCAGGACACTGGCTACGGAGTCCGCCCCCGTGCGATTCGGTGGCCGCGGGCGGAGTGTCCGGGCAAAAAGGAGGCTCCCGAAGGAGCCTGAGGAAGGAGGAGGTTGGTGAAGGTGCGTGTTCGCTTGCCCTCACATCCGGTTATACGGTGTGAGGCCTTCGAGCGTTGATACGCCGGACGGGGGGCAAAAGTTACAGATGCTCAGTCGCGCGCCGCGGTCAGGTCCGGCGGACGGTCCAGGAGCAGTATGCTGCTGTGTCGGTAGGGGATCTTCACCAGCACCCGCCATGCCTCCCCGTTCTCGCCGGCGACCCGGCTTGCCGCGGCGTCATCCGCGGCGACGACCCGTCCTGCGTCGAGGGCATTGTTCAGGGAGCCCAATGTGTCGAGCTCGTCGAAGAAGCGGCCGGTGAAGAGGATGAAACCCGGTTGGACACGCTCGAACGCGGCTCCGCGAGTGCTGGGCGGTGCCGCCGCCCGATAGGCCCGGCCGAAGGGACGGAGCGACAGCAGTGTGTTGAACGGAGGCACGAGGGTTTGAACTCCGAACGCGGCGAAGAGCGGCACCGCGAGAACGAGCATGGCGAGAGCCGTGCGCAGACGGTCGCGAGCCGCCGCTACGGCTGCCAGCAACCCGGGCACGACCAGCGATGCCGCGAGCAGGGCCGCCTGCGCGAGCGAGAGGCCCATGTCGGCGCGGTGGGACGCGACGATGGCGAGCCCCGCACCCACGATGGTGACGGCGACGCCGCCGCCGGCCACGGCGACGCGGGGACCGGCGGCGCGCGGTTGGCGCAGCAGCCACCAGGCGGCGACGAGACCGGCTGGGGCGAAGAGCGGCAAGGGGTAGAGGAAGGTCTTACCCGACAGCAGCGTAAGGAACCCCAGCGTGCCGACGCCATATGCCGGGAGCAGACGCGCTCGCTCGGGCAGGGCATGACGCTGGCTGAGGGCGCCGAGTACGCCCATGAGCACGGCGAACGACCATGGCAGGAGCGTGAGGGGCAGCACCGCGAGGTGGTACCACCACGGCTCCCGGTGTGCGAACGAGCTCACCACCCGGCCGGCGCTCTGGTGGACGACCACGGTTTCCACCCACTCCATCCCGCCGATGACGGCGGCAGGCACGAGCCACACGGCGAGGATGGCGAGGGTCAGGATGGGTCCCCAGCCGACCAGAGCCCGGCGCAGCGTCCGGGCCGAGGTGGGCAGCAGCAGGACTGTCGCCAGGAGGGGAAGCACCAGGGCGAGAGGCCCTTTTGTGAGCACGCCGAGAGCGATCCACAGCCAGAGCATCAGGTGATCTGACGGATGCGGATGGGAGTCGGCCAGCCCCACCAGGCGCTCGAGTGCGAGGACGCAGAAGACGGCGAAGAGCAGGTCCATGCGACAGCCGCCGGTGAGCAGCGCCGGGAGGAGGGAGGTCACCGTGAGGAGGACGCCCCAGCGGGAGACGGGAGGGTCGAGGCCGGCGCGGCGTCCGAGCCGCACGGTGGCCCAGGCGAGTCCGAGCAGGGCGAGGAGCGAGGGGAGCGTGCCGGCGAGCGCAGAGCGGGCGCCCAGGAGTGCCGCCGCCGGCGCCAGGAGCCAGAAGAAGAGGGGCGGCTTGTCGGTGTACGGTTGACCATTGAAGCGCAGGAAGAACGGACTGCCGCCAGCGGCTGTCATCTCGTGGGCGACCTCGAGGTACCGAGTCTCGTCCGGGTCCCATGGATCGCGATGGACAGCTCCCCAGACCGCACCCCCGAGGACCAGGAGCAGCACCAGGAGAATGAGACCGCGAGGGATCGGCATCGGCGGATTGTACCGGAGAGCTCAGCCCCGGGCTGGTGGGTCGAACGCAGGTATGCCGGTGAGGTACTCGCCCAGGACCAGGGTATGGATGTCGTGTGTCCCTTCGTAGGTGTAGACCGACTCGATGTTCATGAAATGGCGCATGATCGGGTACTCGTTGACGATGCCGTTGGCGCCGTGGATCTCGCGCGCCAGGCGGGCGCACTCGCGCGCCACCCAGACATTGTTCCGCTTCGCCAGAGAGACCGCCTGGTGACTGAGGGTGCCGGCGTCCTTGAGGCGTCCGAGCTGGAGGGCGAGCAGCTGCCCCTTGAGAATCTCGTTGTACATGAACACCAGCTTCGACTGCTGGATCTGATGCGCGGCAATGGGTTGGCCTCCGAACTGGATGCGGGTCTTCGCGTAGTCGAGGGCGGCGGTGAAGGTGGCCATGGCCGACCCGAGGGCTCCCCAGGCGATGCCGTAGCGGGCCTGGGTGAGGCACGAGAGCGCGCTGGCGAGCCCGTGCGCACCTGGCAGGACCGCGTCGGCAGCCAGACGGCAGTCTTCGAAGACGAGCTGCGACGTCACCGCTGCCCGCAGCGAGTACTTGCCGCGATGCTCAACGGTGGTGAAGCCGGGAGTGCCGCGCTCCACCAGAAAGCCGCGGATGCCTTCGTCGGTTTGCGCCCACACCACCGCCACGTCGGCGATGCTGCCGTTGGTGATCCATGCCTTGGCGCCGTTGAGCACAAAGGAGGTGCCATCGCGTGCTGCTCGTGTGCGCATGGACCCCGGGTTGGAGCCGAAGTCGGGCTCGGTGAGGCCGAAGCACCCCACCGCCTCGCCTCGTGCCAGAGCCGGGATCCACTGCTCCCTCTGTACCTCACTTCCCCAGGTGAGGATGGGGTACATCACCAGCGAGGTCTGGACCGAGACGAAGGAGCGCAGGCTCGAATCGCCGCGCTCCAGCTCCTGGTTGATGAGCCCGTAGGCGATGCCGTCAAGCCCGGGCAGCCCGTACTCGTGGTAGGGGCTGCCGAGAAGCCCGAGCTCGGCCATCTCCGGCACCAGCTCGCAGGGGAAGTGCTCCTCCCAGGCCCAGCGCTCGATCTCGGGCAGGACCCGCTCTCGCACCCAGCTGCGGACGGTGTCGCGCACCATCCGCTCCTCGTCGCTCAGGAGCGCGTCGAGATGGTAGAGGTCGAGGTCTTCGAAACGTGTCATGGCTCCCCCCGGGATGGGCTGTCGGCGGCCGTCTGACGCTGGTGCACATTGTAGAGGCTCCCCTGCGCTGGTGCGGCCGCCCGCGGCGGGGTACCATCGCACCATGGTCCCACGAGGTGACGGGGTGGTGGGCTGGTTGCACGTAGCGGTGCTGGCAGCGGCGCCGTGGCTCGTCCGGTGGCAGCCGTGGCTGGTACCGGCGATGGTGGCGGTCGCCGTCCTCCTGCATCCTCCCTGGCAGCGGCACCGCCGCACCGATCCCTGGGCCGCCCTCGCGGCGGTAGCAGCGAGCCTCGGCGCAATGGCAGCGGCAGGCGCCCGCACCGAGGCGCTGGCGTGGGTACTCCTGGCTGCGACGGTGGCGGGTGTCGCGTACTCGCTGGGGCGGCGTCCTTCAAGTCGGCCCGATGCCGCCGACCTTGTCGCCCTTGCCGGGTTCGGTGGGGCGTTCGTGCTGGTGCCCGATCTGCTCAGCCCGGAGCGAGGCGGGTGGTTGGCTCCGGCGGTGGCGCTGGTGCTCGCCCGCAGGATGGTCCCGATTCCGGGAGGTCGTGAACAAGCAGCCGCTTTGGGGCCGCCTACTCGCGAGGTCGCCGGCCGCCTCAGGCTCGACCGGCTCGTGGCTGGAGACCATAGCGGTGTTCCCCGCACTGCTCCTTTGGAGGTTGCCCTGGAGCCCGGGGAGTCGCTGGCCGTGGTGTGCGATACGACAACCGATGCAGAGGCCATCGCGTGGGCCGTGGCCGGGCGGCGGCCACCGGCCGGCGGGGCGGTCGTGGTGGACGACGAAGCGGCAGCCGTGGGCGATCGCCTGGTTGCGCTGGTGGCGCCGGGTGAGCCCTTTGTAGCGGGAGGAGTGGACGACAACGTGGCGGCGCTGGTCTCAGGCGCCATCCCGCGCGACACCCTGCTCGGGGTGCGCGAGGCCTGCGCCCTGGACGAGGTCGAGAGCGAGCTGGGAGGCGTCATCCTCGGTCTCGACGGAGCGCCCCTCGACGCCTTCCATCGGCTCCTCCTCGCGGTGGCCCGGGTGATCCCCTCTGACTACCGGTTGGTGGTGATCGTCGATCCCATGCCCTGGGTCAACACGATGCGGGCCGAGCTTTGGAGGGCCGCGGTTGTGCGCGCCTCGTTGGGGCGCACCGCGCTCTGGCTCACGCCCGACCGTGAGCTGGCAGCCCGTGCAACGACTGTGCTGGAGCTGCGCCACGGTAGCCTCCGCGCGCCGCCGCGGGGGCATCAGTTGCGGAGCGAAGAACGGCAGGAGGGTGGCTATGGGTAGCTTCATCGGTGGCTCGGCTCCGGCCATGGTGCGCCAGATCAGCGAGGGCTACACGCTGGTGACGGCGATGAGCCTCAAACGGCTCGAGGCGAGCGAGCTCGATCAGCTCCAGTTCGAGATCGACAAGAAGCTGCGGGAGATCCGCGGTGAGCAGGTCGACCTGGAAGATCTGCCCGGTATCCAGGTACGCAACCGGCGCATCTCCCGGTTGGAGGGCGCCCTCCGGGTGGTGCGGACGACGGCGCAGAGCCGCCGCCGAGGCCGTGTATGACGAGTCGGTCCGGTGGCGCTGCCTGGTGGCAGGCGCTGCGGTGGGATCCGATGCCGAGGTTGCTGGATCCGGCTCGGCCCAACCTCCTGTGGCGAGCGCTGGTGGACGTCGTCGGCCGACCGCGTCAGAGCCCTGCGGTCGTGAGGGCCAGGGGCGGGGCCAACGCGCAGGCGCCGGTGGCGGACCTCCTCGCCGGGCTGCGGCCCGACGGTGAGTGGGACGCTGGCGGCTCGCAGTGGCGCCATTACTCTGGTTCGGTCTGGCGCCTGGTGGCCGCGGTGCAGCTGGGCGCCGACCCCGCAGACCCGAGGCTCGCGGCCGCAGCCCCGGCAGTGCTGACAGTCGAGCGGGACGGCTCGCTTGCGCCGGAGCGGGAAGCCCTGCCCTGCGCCACGACCCGCGCGCTGGCGGCGTTGGCTGCCTTGGGCCTCGGAGGTGATCTTCGCTTCAGCGAGGCGCTGGCCTGGCTCGGGTCCATCGAGGAGGCTCGGGATGGTGGCTGGCCGTGCGCTCGTCACGGCGGAGCCCACGGCTGTGCGGTCACCGCTGTGGCGCTTCTCGAGGCGTCGGCCATCACTGACGAGGTGGCGGGACGAGGCCTGGCGAAGCGGGCTGCCGAGAGCCTGCTGGCGAGCGGAGTAGGAAGGCTCTCGCCGCGACTCGGTTGGCCCAACCTGCTGCGCACCGACCTGGCCGAGGGCCTGGCCGCCCTTGCCCGAGCCGGCGTTGGGTACGACTCTCGCCTCGACGAGGGGCTCGGGCGGTTGCAGCAGCTCCAGGACGCGAAGGCGAGCTGGCGTGTCTCGGTGTCGGCACCGCGCTCGCTGCCGTTCGATGGGGCCGTCGATGCCGACGGTTGGGCGACGCTGCACGCTGTCACGGCGATCGCTCGGTTCGCTGAGGCCGCTCGGTTGCCAAGGATGTACCCGCACAAGCCGGGATAGGGCAGGCGCTTCAGGAGGTGGAGTGCTCCCTGGTGTGACGTGTCTCCGCTCAGCAGATTCGTGGCAGGTCGGCTCCAGACAGCAAATCGAGCGGTCGCCGACCACCGATGCGGGTCTCCATCACAACGGGAGGAGAGGCTGCCGGTAGGGGTTCGACGCGGCCGATGACGGCTGCGTCAGAGCCCTGGGGATGAGCGTGGAGCGCCGCGAGGGCGCGCTCGGAGTCGGAGTCGGCCACCCAGAGCAGGGCGCGGCCCTCGCACGCCAGGGCGAGGGCCTCGAGGCCGAGGAGCTCGCACACGGCCTGCACCTCCGGCCGCACCGGCAGGTGTTCCTCCACGAGGATCATGCGCAGGTGGCTGCGGCCGGCGACCTCGTGGCAGACCGTCACGACGCCGCCGCGGGTGGGATCGTGGAGGGCGTGGACGCGGGCGCCGCTGTCGAGCACCGCCTCGACGAGGCCGGAGATGGGTGCACAGTCGGAGCGGAGGGTCCGGCTCTCGAGCTCGTGCCGGCAGGCCATGATGGTGGCCCCGTGATCACCCACCGGGCCGGACACCAGGATGGCGTCCCCCGGGCGCACCAGGTGGTCGCCCAGGTCGCGGCCTGGCGGGACCACCCCGAGGCCGGCGGTCGTGGCGTACACGCGGTCGCCCTTGCCGCGTGGGACCACCTTGGTGTCCCCGGCGACGATGTGGACGCCGGCGGCAGCCGCCGCCGCGGCCGCGCCCTCGACGCACCGTTGCAGAAGCTCTCCATCGGTGCCCTCCTCGAGGATCAGCGCCCAGGTCAACCAGAGCGGCCGGGCTCCGGCTACCGCGAGGTCGTTGACGGTGCCGCACACGCTGAGGTGGCCCAGGTTGCCGCCCGGAAAGACAGGAGGATCGACCACGAAACCGTCGGTGGAGAGGGCGGGCCTGCCGGCCGGTAGCATCGGCAGAATCGCGGCGTCGGAGAGTGTGGCCAGGTGCGGGTTGTCCAGGGAGGGCAGAAAGGTCCCCTCTACCAGGTCTCGGGTGAGGCGGCCGCCGGCTCCGTGGGCGAGGAGGATTCGGGGCGGCAGCTTCACGACGTGGCCCCCGTCTGCCAGCGATCATGCCGGTACCAGGCGGCACAGGTCCCCTCACTGGACACCATGCAGGCGCCCACCGGCGTCTCGGGGGTGCACGCTGTGGCGAAAAGCCCGCACTCGGGCGGGTCGATGAGCCCGCGCAGGACGTCACCGCAGCGGCAGCCGGCAGGCTCCACCGGAGTCGGCAGCTCGAGAGGGAGCAGGCCGGCGTCGCGGTGCCGCCACCGGGGTCGCAGCATCAGCCCGGACGCGGGTATCGCGCCGAAGCCGCGCCACGAGGCCGGAGCGGGCTCGAAGTAGCGTTGTACGAGCTCCTGTGCGGCCGCGTTCCCGCCCCCCGTGACCACGCGGCCGTAGAGGTTCGACACCCGGGGTGTCCCGGCTTCGAGGATTTGGATCACCTCGAGGACTCCTCGCAGCACGTCCGTGGGAGTGAAGCCCACCACTGCGCCGGGTACGCCGTAGCGATCCGCCAGGAAGCCGAAGGCCTCCCAGCCGGTGATGACAGAGACGTGGCCGGGCAGGAGGAACCCCTGCACGTCCAGGCGCTCGTCCTCCGCTAGTACCTCGAGCGCCGGGGGCACGACCTTGTTTCCGGTGAGGATCTGAAAGTTGTCACAGCCCGAGCCTTCGGCCTCGGCCAGGGCGGCGGCGATAGTGGGGGTTGTGGTCTCGAACCCTACCGCCAGGAAGACGACGCGCCGTTCGGGCCTGCGCCTCGCCGCATCCAGGGCGTCGCGCGGGGAGTAGACCACCCGGACGCGGCCATCCTCGGCGCTCACCCGCTCGAGAGTCGTGGTGCTCGACGGCACCCGCATGAGGTCGCCGAACGTGCAGACCTCGGTGTCGGACCGGCGTGCCAGCGCCACTGCACGATCGAGGTACTCCACAGGAGTGACGCACACCGGGCAGCCGGGCCCCGAGATGAGGCGGACGCCGTCCGGGAGGAGGCGCCGGAGGCCGGCAGCGGCCACCGCGTGGGTATGCGTGCCGCAGACCTCCATGAGCGTCACCGAGCGCCCGAGGTCTGCCAGTGCCCTGTCGATCTCGGTGAGGATGTTCGCGGTGGCTGCTGGGTCGTGGTACGGGTCGCTGGCCGTCACAGAGGCCTCATCGCGTCGCTGTACTGGCGCAGGACGGCGAGTGTCTCGGCGGCCTCCTCCTCGTTGATCGTGCCGATGGCGTAGCCGGCGTGTACCAGCACGAACTCGTCCACGGCAGCGTCCGGCAGCAGCATGAGGGACACGCGGCGCTGCACGCCGTCGACCTCAACGAGGCCCTCGAACTCATCGCGCTCGATGAGGCGCATGGGGATGGCGAGACACATGGGCGATCTCCCTGGCGTCGTGCTCTCTGATCGTACCTTCGGATGAGGCGCCGAGTCGATTATAGACCATGGACCCAGCAGCTAACGAGAGACATCCTCGCAGGATAGGGCCGCCGACCTGGCCTCGCCGACGGCAGCGAGCACGGCCTGACCGTACGACAGCCCACCGTCGCCGGGTGGAAGTCGGCAGGCGGTGAGAACCCGCAGGCCGACCGCCTCGAGACGGCTGCAGAGCCCGGTGAGGAGCAGGCGGTTGACCATGCAGCCGCCGCCGATGGCCACCACCCCGGACCGCGGGGCGGTGACCTCTGCGGTGATCTCGGCGGCCAGCGCCGCAAAGGTCGCGTGCACGCCGGCAGCAACCGCTGCACGATGCTCGCCGGCGGCCACCCGCCTGGCAGCAGTGGCGAGGATCGCGCGGGAGGGGAGGACGGGGCCGTGTGCCCCGGCGACGACCGCCACCTCGGCCCACGGCTCGGCCGGCGCGACCGTTGCCGCGGTGGCTTCCAGGCGTGCAGCGGCCTCCCCCTCGAAGGTGTTGACGGTGCTGAGTCCGAGGATCGCGGCTGCGGCCTCAAAGAGCCGGCCGGCGCCGGTGGCCTGCGGCCAGCTCCCGACCGCCAGGCGGGCGACGTCGTCGCGCCGAGAAGCGGAGACCAGTTCTCCGAGCGGAGTCTGCCGCACCAGAGCACCTTCTCCGGCGAGCGCCAGGGCGGCAACCGCCACTCGCCACGGCTCCCGGACCGCCAGCTCGCCCCCCACCAGGGAGAGGGGTTCGAGGTGGGAGAGCCGGCGCCACCGTAGGCCGCCGTCGAGCTCGAGCCACTCGCCGCCCCATGCCGTGCCATCCGGGCCCCAGCCGGTGCCGTCGAGACACACTCCCACAGCCCGCTCGTCGGGACCCGGGAAGGCGCCATGCTCGGCGAGCACCGCCGCCGCGTGGGCGAGATGGTGCTGGACGGGCGTAACCCGGCCGCCGCGTGCCGTCGCCAGCTCCTCGGCCAGCCAGGTGGAGGGGTAATCCGGATGGAGATCACAGGCGAGCACTGTGGCCTCGGTCTGGAGAAACTCCTCCAACCCGATTGCCACCTCCCGCAGGAAGGCCCGGGCCGGCTCGGAGTCGAGATCCCCAACATGCTGCGACGAAAAGGCCTGCCCTCCCACCGCGAGACATGCGGTGGCCTGAAGATGGCCGCCCAACGCCAGGACTGCGCGAGGAGCCCGTACCGGGAGTGGAAGTGGGTCGGGGACGAAGCCGCGGGCACGGCGGATCATCAGCGGGCCACGAGGGGTCGAGCGCACGACCGAGTCGTCCACCCGGCGGACGACGTCGCGGTCGTGGAGGAGAAATCCATCGGCGATACCGGAGAGCCGGGCCAGAGCCTCGCGGTTGCCGCGGCAGATGGGTTCCTCGGAGAGGTTGGCGGAGGTCATCACCAGCGGCGGCATGTCGGGGCGGCGCATGAGCTCCACGTGGAGTGGTGTGGTGGGGAGCATCACACCGAGGTCAGCGAGCCCTGGGGCAACCTCGGGCGCTACCGCCTGCCCGGGACGCCGGGGGGCGAGCAGCACCGGGGACCGCGGCCCGCCGAGCAGCGCCTCGTCGGCGGCCTCGAGAGTGACCACCGAGCGTGCCTCCTCGAGGTCTCGCACCATGATGGCGAAAGGTTTGGTGGGACGCCGCTTGCGCTCGCGGAGGCGGGTGACCACCTCGGTCCGGTCAGCGCGGCACGCAAGCTGAAAGCCACCCAACGCCTTCACCGCCAAGACCGCGCCACCCAGGAGGGCGTTCTGAGCTTCGGCGATGGCCGCGGAGCCCTCGGCGACGGTGGTGCCGTCGCTGCCCGTGAGCCACAGCCGAGGCCCACAGTTCGGGCAGCACACCGGCTCGGCGTGGAAGCGGCGGTGGCTGGGGTCTTCGTACTCGGCGCGACATGCCGGGCAGAGGGGAAAGCAGGCCATGGCGGTGCGCTCGCGATCGTAGGGGAGCTCATGCACGAGCGAGAAGCGTGGCCCGCAGTCGGTGCAGGTAGTGAAGGGGTAATGAAAGCGGCGATCGGAGGGGTCATCGAGCTCGCGCCGGCAGGCCGCGCACAGGGCAGCATCGGGCGGTACGAGAGCGCCCGCCCGGCGGCCGGGAGTGGAAGCCTCGACCACGAAGCCGCGCTCACCCAGCACCGGGATCGGAATCGACTCCATGTGGTCGATGCGGGCCAGAGGCGGGAGATCCTCGACGAGCCGCCGGGGGAAGGTGGCCACCGTGTCGGCCTCTCCCTCGACCTCGATGGCGACACCCTCGGGGGTGTTGCGGACGCATCCCGCCAGCTCCAGCTCGGTGGCGAGGCGATGAACCGAGGGCCGGAAGCCCACGCCTTGAACGGCGCCGCGGCAGAGGACGCGCAGACGCGAGCGGATGGCTGCCTCCTCAGGCGCCGCCGCGCTTGCCCTCGAGGCGGCCAAGAAGCAGCGCGATCCAGGCATCCAGACCCTCGCCCGTGGTCGAGGAGGTGAGCAGGAGTGTGCCCCGGGGGTTCAGCGAGGCGACCTGCCGCTCGACAGCCGCGAGGTCGAAGGGCACGTGGGGGAGGAGGTCCACCTTGGAGATCACGGCGACCTCGGCACGGGCGAAGATCGCCGGGTACTTGAACGGCTTGTCGTCGCCCTCGGTGACCGACAGGAGGACGACCTTGAAGTCTTCGCCGAGGTCGTAGGTGGTGGGACAGATCAGGTTGCCGACATTCTCGATGAAGAGAACATCGGTGTCCGGAAGCGCGCCTTCGGAGAGACCGCGCTCCACCTGTCGGGCGTCGAGGTGACAGGCGCCGCCAGTGAGGATCTGGTGGGCGGGCACGGCCAACGCCCGGATGCGCTCGGCGTCGCGCTCGGTGGCGACGTCACCCTCGAGAACGGCACAGCTGGCATGGGGGCGCAGCATCGTGACGCTGCGCTCGAGCAGCGTCGTCTTGCCCGAACCGGGCGACGAGATCAGGTTCACGACCAGCGTCCCCCGCTCGGCGAACCGCCGACGCAGCCCCTCTGCCGCGCTCTCGCTGTCCGCCAAGGCTCGCCGACGGATATCCACAACCTGCTTCATGCGCTCTCCTCCTCCTCGTCGGCAGCGAAGGTGAGCTGCAGCACATCGAGCTCGTCGCCACCCGTCACGGTCAGAATTCCACCGCACTGGGGGCAGAGCCGGAGCCAGCTGCCCTCGGTGCGCTCTCTCGGGGCATCGCACTCGGCACAGTGCTGGCGGGCGGGATGCCACTCGACCTCGAGCAGCGCGCCCGCGTCGGGGCCGTCGGCGACGACCGCCTCCCAGGCGTAGCGCAGAAGATCGGGCTCCACTGCGGCGAGCTCGCCCACCGCCACCGCCACCCGCTCGATGCGTCCCGGCCCGTGCTGGGCCACGGCGTCCCTGCAGGTACGGTAGATCTCCAGGGCTATGCCCATCTCGTGCACGAACGCCTCCTATGGAGCGCGGACCTCGGCCGCGCGAGGGTCCGAGTATAGCTCGGCGCCGACGCCTGCCCGGCGCTCTCGCACTCGTCGATACGGCGGAGTGCGGCTCGTCTCGAGCGACGCTCTCAATTGGGTTCTCGCGACATAGCGGTTACAATGGTTGCATGCCCCCGCCGCGCAAACTGGTCGTTACGGGCTCGTCGGGCTTCATCGGCCGCCACCTTCTCGATGGCCTCAAGGAGGACTGTCGCATCTACGGCCTGGCCCGGCGCTCGCAGCTGCGATGCGGCGCACCCTTCTCGGACAACATCACCTGGTTCCAGGTGGACATCGGGGAGCGCGACGCGCTCATGGCGGCCTTCCACGCCATCCGCGACGGTGGGGGCGCGGACACCGTCGTGCACCTGGCGGCACACTACGACTTCACGGGGGAGGACCACCCCGAGTACTGGCGTACCAACATCGAGGGGCTGCGCAACGTCCTCGATGGCTGCCGCGACATCCTCAAGCCCAGGCACTTCGTTTTTGCGAGCTCGGTGGCCGCGTGCCGCTTTCCGACCGCAGGAACCGCACTCACCGAGCGTTCGGCACCCGACGGTGAGCACATCTATGCAGTTACCAAACGCCTGGGCGAAGAGATGCTGGGCGCCTATGACGACGTCCTGCACTCGGTCATCGTGCGGTTCGCGGCGCTCTTCTCGGATTGGTGCGAGTACCCACCCCTGTACTTCTTCCTGAACACCTGGCTGTCGGACGCATGGAACTCACGCATTCTGGGGGGAAGGGGGATGTCGGCGGTTCCGTACCTGCACGTGCGCGATGCCGTGGCGTTCCTGGCCCGGGTGATCGAACGTCTGGACATGCTGGAGCAGCGCGAGGTGGTGCTGGCCAGCCCGGACGGCGCGGTGAACCACAGTGAGCTCTTTGAGCTCGCCACCCTGAGCTATCTGGGCGGGCGTGGCAAGCCCGTGCACATGCCCCACCTTCTGTGCCGGCTGGGTGTCAACCTGCGCGACGTGATGGGCCGGCTGCTGGGCGAACGCCCCTTCGAGCGGCCCTGGATGGTGCGCTACATCGACAAGGCGCTGACCGTGGACGCCCGGGCGACCAGGGAGCGCCTCGACTGGGTGCCACGACCACGGCTCGAGATCCGCAGACGGATGCCGTTCTTGGCAGAGAACTTCAAGACCGACCCGGTTGAGTGGCACCGGCGCAACCGCGAGGCCATGAAGGAGGTCCGCCTTCGCAACAACCTGCGGATCCATCGCCTCCTTGAGAAGCACCACGAGGAGATCTGCCAGGCGTTCACCGATCTCCTGCACGGCCCGGAGGGGAAGAAGCGCTACCCCAGTTACCAGCGCACCACCCGGGAGCGGCTGCACTGGCGCCACCGCCTGATTCTGCGCCACCTCATGAACTCCATTCGGACGCAGGAGAGGGGGGTGTTCATGGCCTACTGCAGGGACCTCGCCGAGCGGCGCTTCGCCCAGGGGTTTCGCCTCCAGGAGGTCTGCGACGCGCTCGAGGCCATTCACCACATCTGCCTGCTCGTGCTGCGCAACGATCCCGAGTCAGAGGGGCTCGAGCAGGCGGTGCACGACTACGTCACCATGTCGATCCAGTTCGGCTGCGACCAGATTCACGAGACGTACGAACGTCTTGAGGCCCGACCCGACCGCATCCCGAGGGACGTGGAGGCCGACGAGACGTTCTAGCCTGCATAGCTCACTAGTCTCCTGTTTGGAGAATCCCAGTAGGCTATTCGCTTTACCGCTCTCGCTCCTGCTGCTTCCTCACCCAGAGGTGGGCAGCGAGGATGGTGGCGCCCATGAGCCCGTCGGCGACACCAGAAAAGGGTACCGCCCAGCTCACCGGGAAGATCACGCTCTCCAGCAGCAGGAACACCAGCGCGAAGCCTTTGGCGCTGAGGAGCACCGCCACGCCCCGGTAGCGGGTGTACTCGATGAGGTAGGCGGTCGCCAGCACGAAGTGAAATACGCCCGCCTGGCGCAGGAAAAACAGGGGGTGGGGGTCACCTTCCCAGCCCCCGAAGCTCGCCGCCCAGCGCGGAGCGAGGAAGAGCATCCCGCCCACCGCATAGCTGTGAAGGGCGATGAGTATCACCAGCCATCGCTCCACCAAGCGTGGCGTAGCGGCGTGGGCGTGAAGGGTCTCGCGGGCGGTCATGGGCGGGCCGAAGTCGGCTTCTCCCACCAAATGTCCGGCTCCTGCGCGGGCTGTCTGGGGCGCGCCGACAGCCCGAGGCGGTCCAGCTCGGAGAGGACGGCGAGGCAAGCCGGCTCGACGCCGGTCCGTACCGCCTCGCTGAGCCCCACGCCGGTCCGTGTGGCGCCAGGTATGACACCCACGAGAAGAACCTCCTGGGGCGCGGCATCCGCTATCTCAGCGGTGAGGAGGGCGTCCCTCAGCCCGGGATCATGAGGGCTGAGGCGCGGCTGCGGAGGCGCGGCGAGGAGCTGATCGCGACGGTAGAGTCTGAGCTCGCCGGGGGAGCCTTCGGCGCGCACCGTGTCGACGATGATGACGTGGCTCGCCCCGGCGAGGTAGGGAAGAAGATCGAGGCCGGGGGTGCCTACGTCGAGCACCTCCACGGCCTCGGGAAAGTCATGTGTCGCGTCCAACACTCGAACCACGTAGGGACCCAGAGCATCGTCGCCCATGAGCACATTGCCCAAGCCCAGAACCCGCACCGTACCGGCCGCGTCTGCCATGGATTGAGCTTACAGCACTCGGATCTTGGCCACCTCCCGGCCTTCAGGATCGAGTGCGTGGATGGCGCACGCGAGGCACGGGTCGAACGAGTGGATGGTACGCAGGACCTCGAGGGGGCGCTCCGCGTCGGCGATGGGGTTGCCCACCAGCGAAGCCTCGTACGGACCCTTCTGGTCCTTGCTGTCGCGCGGTCCGGCGTTCCAGGTGGACGGCACCACCGCCTGGTAGTTCTTGATCTTGCCGTTGTCGATGATGACCCAGTGTGAGAGCGCGCCGCGCGGCGCCTCATGGAAGCCGAAACCACGCTGCTCGCCCTTGGGGTACTCCCACGGTGTGAAGGTCGACACGTCGCCGCCGGCGATGTTGTTGACGAGCATCTGCCAGTGCTTGTCGGCGGTCTCCATGATGACGGCGGCGCGCACCGCGCGGGCGAGGTGGCGGCCCAGTGTGGAGTGGAGGTGCTGGGGTCCAAGCTGGGTCCGCGCCACTGACGAGGCGACGGAGACTGCTTTGTCGGTCCAGCGCTTGGTGGCCTCGTGGCCGGTGGCATAGCCCACCAGCACCTGGGCGAGCGGCCCCACCTGCATGGGCCGGCCGTCGAATCGCGGCGCCTTGACCCACGAGTACTTGCCGTTGGCGTCGTAGTCGCCGTACTTGGGTACGGTCTCCTCCTCCCACGGGTGACGGTCCCAGTCGCCGTCGTACCAGGCGCGGGCGATGCTCTCGGAGACGTTGTCGCGGAAGTAGGGATCGGTGAATGAGGTGATGGGCTTGGCCGAGCTCAGCTTGGCGTCCATGATGGTGCCGCCGGGCAGGTCGAACTGGGTGCCGGTCGTGTCGGTTGGCAGATCGGGCACCGCCAGGTAGTTGGTGACGCCGGCGCCATAGCCGAGCCAGTCGGGATACATGGCGCCGATGGCGGCGACGTCGAGGAGGTAGACCTGCTCCACGAAGCCCCGGAGCTCGTCGAGCAGGTCCTTCACCCAGAACAGCTTGGCCATGTTGAGCGTGGCCTCGTTGTCGAGGTTGATGGCGTTGGCCACGCCCCCGACGGCAAGGTTCTGGATGTTGGGAGTCTTCGAGCCCAGGACGGTGACCACCTGGTTGGCCTTGCGCTGGTAGTCGAGGGCTTGCAGGTAGTGGGCCACCGCCAAGAGGTTCACCTCGGGTGACAGCCGCATGGCGGGGTGGCCCCAGTAGCCGTTGGCGAAGATACCGAGCTGGCCGCGGTCCACGTAGGCCTTGAGCTTGGCCTGCACCGCCTGCATGTCGCGGACGCCGTTGTGCGGCCACGGTGACAGGCTCTCGGCGAGGGCCGCGGTCTTGGCCGGGTCGGCCTTCAGCGCCGAGACCACGTCCACCCAGTCCAGCGCCGAAAGCTGGTAGAAGTGGACGATGTGGTCGTGCAGGGCATGCGCGGCCACGATGATGTTGCGGATCAGCTGGGCGTTGAGCGGAATCTCGATGTCGAGGGCGTTCTCCACCGCGCGCACCGAGGCGATGGCGTGAACCGTGGTGCACACGCCGCAGAAGCGCTGAGTGAAGATCCAGGCGTCGCGCGGGTCGCGCCCTTGCAGGATGTTCTCGATGCCGCGCCACATCTGGCCGGATGACCAGGCGTTGCGCACGGCGCCGCCGTCCACCTCGACGTCGATGCGGAGGTGGCCCTCGATGCGGGTGATGGGGTCGACGACGATCCTCTTGGCCATGTTGCTCCCCCTCAGGAACGATCGGCCGCGGGCTTCCCGCCGGCCAGAATCGGGAACTGTTTGACGATGACGAGGTACAGCGCGATCTCGAAGGCAATGGCGCCGAGGGTGATGAGCAGCTCGGGAAGTGCGGGGAAGTAGCTCCACTGCGCTCCCGGGTTGTACGCCACCAGGTAGGCGTCGAAGCGGTACAGGCTGCCCGCCAGCATCATGAGGACGGCGGCCTGGAAAATGGTGGAGAAGCGCGCGCGCCGGGCGCGGCTGGCGAGTATCACCAGCGGCGCTGCGAAGAGCAGGGTCTCCAGCCAGAACAGCAGGCTGTAGCCGTCGAAGCGGAACATGAGGCCGAGGCGGCCGCGGGCGACGAGGTCGATGACGCGGATCCCCAGGAAGAGGCTCAGCACCACGACCATGGCCCCCGACAGGGAGGTGAGCATGGAGGTCTCGCGAGCGCGCTTGAAGACCGCACCGGAGACCGCCGACTCGAACACGACCACCGCGTACCCCATGCCCACGCACGAGATCAGGAAAAGCAGGGGGATGAGAGCGCTGTTCCAGAGCGGGTGCAGCTTGTAGCCCGACAGGAGCATCACGGTCCCCAGTGACGACTGGTGCATGGTAGGCAGCAGCACGCCCATGGCGACGATCCAGATGAGGGCCTTGTCGAAGAACTTCAGGCCCTTGCGGGCGAAGCTGGCGAGCCCCTGCTTGGCCGAGTGCTGCCAGCGCTCGAACGCGGCAGGCGCGAGCTCAATCCACAAGACTCCCACATAGGCCATGACGCAAAGGGCCACCTCGAGCAGCGCCGAGTTGAGGTTCCACTTCCCGACCGAGATGGGAATCCGCCAGATGTACCAGGGGCGGCCCACGTCGATCATGATGGCGAGCGCGGCCATCGAGTAGCCGAGTGCGCTGGTGAGGATGGCGGGCCGCACGAGCGGGTGGTACTTGCCCTTGTTGAAGACGTAGGCGAGCAGGGCCACCGCGTACCCGCCGCAGGCGAGAGCAGTGCCCGTGACGACGTCGAAGGCGATCCAGATGCCCCAGGGGTAGCCGTCATTGAGGGCGGAGACCGCCCCGATCCCGGCCGCGAACCGCCAGATCAAAAGGAGCGCCCAGACCGCGAGGAAGACCAGGAGGCCTTTGAAGAATCCGGTCATGATGGGCCGGTCCACCCGTGTCGCGTGGTGCTGTTCCATCACGAGCCCTCCTTCCCCGAGCCGCTCCGGCGATTGCGCCAGAGAACCGCACCGAGGAGGCCGTACAGCACCACCGGGGCGACGAAGCCCTGGTACACGGTGTGCTGGACCTTCTGGGCCTTCTCGCCCGAGGGCTCGTCGCCGAGCTCGGGCAGGCCCAGCTTGGCGAAGTCGAGGTCGGCGAGGTAGAGGACCTGGGTTCCGCCGCCGTCGTGGAGCCCGTAGATGTGCGGTACGTAGCGCTCCGGGTTGGCCGCGAGGCGGGACTCGGCCTCCTTCACAAGGTCGCTGTAGGCGCCGTAGATCACCGCGTGGCGGGGGCAGACCTCGGCGCACGCCGGACCCTTGCCTTCGGCGAAGCGGTGATGGCACATCTCGCACTTGATGATCTTGGGGTTGGCGGAGTCCCATTGGAACTTGGGGATCTCGTAGGGGCACGCCACCTGGCAGTAGCGGCAGCCGATGCAGCGGCTCCCGTCCCAGGTGACGACGCCGTGCTCGCGCTTTTGCAGCGCGCCGATCATGCAGGCGCGGGCGCAGGCGGGATCCAGGCAGTGCATGCACTGGGCCTTGACGTAGGACTGCTCGCCGTCCTCCTTGTAGAGCTTGATGATGTTGCGGGTCTTGCCGGAGAGGGCCACTGGAGCGTCGTAGAGACCCTCCGCCCAGCCGCCGGACTCAGGAGGCATGTCGTTGGCCTCCTTGCAGGCCACGACACATGCCTTACAGCCGATGCAGAGCGTCGCGTCGTAGAGCATCCCGACGGCGTCGTCGGGCGCCTTGGGACCCTCGGCGGCTGCAGCGGTGGACACACTCCCGACCGCAGCCGCCGCTCCCGCCGACGCGATCCCCTTGAACAGGGTTCGCCGGTCGCAGGTCATGACGTCTCCTCCTCCTCATCGGTCTTGACGACCTTGCGGGCTGCCATGAGACCGGCGCCGATGGCGGCGCCGCCCACCAGGCCGGCGACGCCCGCCGCGGCGGGGCCGATGCCGCGCGAGCCCGCGTTGACGGGTGGGTAGGTGTCGGGTGGGGTGAGATGCTCGATGTCCACCGTGGTGTGCAGCGGAACCCGAAAGCCGAGGTGCTTCTCAGTGCACCCGAAGCAGGGATGGCCGATGCCGATGGGCCATGCGTCGGGGATCTCGCCGTAGCTCAGGGTGGAGCAGTTGGCGTGGGTCTGGGGGCCCTTGCAGCCCAGCTTGTAGAGGCAGTAGCCGAGCCGGTGGTTGGGACCGCCGAACTGCTCGGCGAAGCGCCCGGCGTCGAAATGGGCGCGCCGTGGGCAGTGCTCGTGGATCGTCCTTCCGTAGGCGAACATCGGCCGGCCCTTGTCGTCGAGCTGGGGCAGAGAACCCATGGTGACGAACTGCAGGACGGTGCCCAGGAAGTTGTAGGGGTTCGACGGGCAGCCCGGGAGGGTGAGCACGGTCTTGCCCTCGAGGATCTGCGGCGCGCCGACGGCGCCGGTGGGGTTCGGATCGGCGGAGGGGATGCCGCCCCACGAGGCGCACGAGCCGATGGCGATGACCGCCGCGGCCTTGTCGGCGACGTCCTTCAACATGTCGACCGCGGTGCGGCCGGCGATCTTGCAGTAGATCCCGCCGTCCTTGGTGGGAATGGCTCCCTCGACTACGCAGACGTACTTGCCCGCGTTGGCGTCCATGGCCTGTTTGAGAGCCTCCTCGGCCTGGTAGCCGGCAGCGGCGAAAAGGGTCTCGTGATAGTCGAGCGAGACCAGGTCGAGGATCAGCTCGGCGACGGCGGGATGCGCGGTGCGCAGGAGGGACTCGGTGCAGCCGGTGCACTCCTGGAAGTGAAGCCAGATGACGGATGGTTTGAGACCCTGCTCGGCCGCCTCCGCCCAGCGCACGCCGACCGACGCCGGCAGGCCGAGGGCGGCCGCGGCCATGGTGCAGATCTTCAGGAAATCCCGACGGTCGAACCCATCCGGGAGCGAAGGCCCGGAGCAATCCGGCACCAAGTCACTGCGTCCCATAGCGACCTCCTCCTTCACGACGTGACAAGACAAGGCATTGACAAGTTGTCAACGATAATAGAAAGGGAAATATGCTATGTCAAGTGTTTTCAGTATGATAGACAAATTCTCAATTGAGATTGCGGGAGGGAGCGCAGATTCCTGATACGGCGCGCTTTGCGAAGACTTTGTGATGTGATTCACAAATGAACCGCGATTCAGCCGCGCTTCCGCCGGTTCGGTCAACCCGGGTTCCGTGATGCCGTGCCGGGAATCTCGGGCGGAGCTGAAGCTGTGGTGGGAAATGCCGTCCGGCGGGCGTGGGTTGCGCCGGGGATGGCAGATGATCAGCTGTGGGTCTCGCGAGTGAAGACGGCGATGGGTGCCAACCGGACGGTGGTCGCTCTGTCGGTAGCGCGGCTCGGTGACGCCCTCGGTAACAGCATTCTCTTCATCGTGATCCCGCTGTACGTGACCGAGCTGCCGTCGCCGTGGTTCCCGTGGCCGCAGCCTCTACGCGCGGGTCTCCTGCTGTCGCTGTACGGGCTGGCCGCCGCAGTGGCCCAGCCATTCGCAGGAGCACTCAGCGACCGGCTGGGACGACGCAAGCCGCTCATCGTCAGCGGCCTGGGACTGATGGCGGCGGCCACGATCGGGTTCGCTCCGGCGACCCGATTCGCCGAGCTTCTGGGGCTTCGGCTGTTGCAGGGAATTGGCCTGGCGCTGGTAGTGCCGGCGAGCCTCGCCCTGATGGCATTGGCGTCGGAGAGGTCGAGCCGCGGCGGATCGATGGGGATCTACACGAGCCTTCGCATGATCGGGTTCGCGGCAGGACCGCTGCTCGGAGGCTTCCTGCACGAGCGCTACGGGTTCACTGTGACCTTCCTGGCGGGGGCGGGGGGAATCGTTGTTGCCGGAGTGCTGGTACAGCTGTGGGTCCGCGATCCGATAACTCCTGGCACGGCCGACAGGCACCGTAGGCGCAAGCCCTTCAAGGTTTTCGATCGATCGCTGGTGAACCCAGGCCTGGCGGGTGTGGCGTCGGCTACCTTCGTCATGGCCGTCGGGTTCTCACTGATGGTGCCATTGGAGGAGCAGTTCAATCAGCGTCTCGATCAGGGCGCTCTGGCGTTCGGGGCAGCGTTCAGTGCGTTGATGATCAGCCGCCTGCTGCTCCAGGTTCCGCTCGGCTACCTGTCGGACCGTATCGGCCGTAAGCCGCTGGTAGTCGGTGGGCTGCTGGCCATGGCTCCGGCGACGGCGCTGCTCGGGATCGTAGCTTCCACTTGGCAGCTCGTGGGGGCGCGGATCTGGCAGGGAGCCGCATCAGCGGCAGTGGCGGCGCCGGCGTTCGCGCTTGCCGGAGATCTCGCCACCGGGGAGGGAGCGGGGCGGCAGATGAGCCTGGTGACCTCGACCTTCATGCTGGGGATCGCCGTGGGTCCGTTGACAGCCGGAGCGTTGGCCTCGGTTTCGTTCTGGTTTCCGTTCGCGGTGGGGGGAGTGCTCAACCTCGTGGGTGCCGGCATCGTCGCCCGTTGGGTGCCCGAGACGATCCGCCGCGGCGAGGGCTAGTCCATCCGCCGCCACTCGCCGTCGATGGTGGGTAGACGGGAAACACCGAGACCCCGCTGGAGAGCGGCGCTCACTCGTGCGCGCACGACGGCGCGGGCTTGGGGAACGAGGAGGACGAGGCCGGAAGCGTCGGTGAGGAGACCGGGGGTCACCAGGAGCGCACCGGCGAGGAGGATGAGAAGGCCATCCACTGCCTCGGTTGCCGGTACGCGGCCGTCGGCCAACGCCCTACGAGCCCGCTGGAGAGTGGCGAGGCCCTGGTGCCGGGCCACCGTGGCGCCCACCGCGCCGGTGATGAGGACGACGGCGACGGTTGCAAGCAGCCCGAGCAGACGACCGAGCTCGAGGAGAAGCCAGAGCTCGAGAAGGGGGAGGATCGTGAACAGGAGAAGAAGACGGGCTCGCATGGGCTGCAGCATAGCACGGCAGGGGTTCAAGATGGCTTGGATCTGAGTATAACGACCTCAAGTAGAGACTGTCATCAAGCGCAAGACTTGACAAGTAACAGGTCAGATCCCATACTCGTGTCTGGAGAGGGAAACTGAAAGGAGGCAACGATCATGGATTTCATCACGCAGTGGGAGCCACGACGCGACCTGGGTCGATTCACGAATGAGATGGAGCGGCTGTTCGGCGATCTCATGGGGCGGAGGACGGGGCAGGACCCCGTAGCCACGGCGGCATGGGCACCGGCGGTGGACATTCGCGAGACCAAGGACATTCTCGAGGTGACCGTCGAGCTGCCCGGCATCGACCCCAAGAGCGTCGAGGTCACAGTCGACAACGGCGTTCTCAGCATTCGCGGCGAGCGGACGGTGGAGAAGAGCACCGAGGATACCGTCTACCATCGCGTGGAGCGGGCATATGGCGCCTTCGAGCGCCGTTTCGCACTGCCGCGCTCAGTGGACCCCGATCGCATCCAGGCAAGCTATCGCCACGGGCTGCTGCTCCTCGGCGTGCCCAAACGCGAGGAGGCTAAGCCGCGCTCGGTCAAGGTCACCATCGAGAGCTGAGCAACGCGTCTGCCGACTGAAGGCGATCGGGCCCCGGTGTTGTCGGGGCCCTTTCTCTTTGTCAGAACCTTCCCCCCGCCGGCTGCGTTTCTCCTCATGGTGGAGGTGAGCGTGGGCGAACCGCAGCTGGGCACTGAATCAGGCAAGAGACCTGGATGGAGCGGCGGGCGGGTGTGCCGTATGGCCGTGATCCTCGACCGGGGGGACAGCGCGTCGGTGGAGGTGCTGGTCTGGAACCCCGCGATTGAGCCCGGCTACCGCTTCGCCGCACGTGGGGGGTGGTGGGAGGTGAGGCGGTCGCGCAGTTTGGAGCGCTCGGTCGTGGCGGTGCCGGTCGGGCGCGATCCGCAAACCCGCTAACCCGCGCTGGGGTAAGCTGACCGGGTCCCGGCGGAGGTGCTGATGCCCGCAACCGTCATGATAACCCTGGTGCTCGTGCTCACTCCGATGGCCTTCACTGCCGTCGGCGGAGGTTCCGGGGGCGGCGATGGCGACGCAATCCTCACCTGGAGTCGGGAGGGGGGCTTTGCCGGGTTCTGCGATCAGCTGGTGGTGGACGACGGCGGCATCGCGGTCGCCACCAGGTGCGGACGGCGGGAACCAGAGGAGGTTGGTCGTTGCCGGCTCGACGCCGACGAGCGCGCTAAGCTCGCAAGGTGGTACGCCGAGCTGGCGTCATTCAGCTGGCAGCGCACCGATCCAGCGACCGCCGACGCCATGACGATCAGGCTCCACCTCACCGGCAGGGGAGACCGGGAGGTCACGCCCAACGAGCGGCAGAGGATGCTGGAGGTCGCATCCGACCTCTTTGCCCGTGCCTCACGCTGAGGTCGTCAGGGCGTGGGCTCAACCACCGAAGGACCGATCGGCACCTTGAATGGTGCGCCGGCGACCTCCCGCACCAGCCGTGGAACCAGGAAGCCAGGGAGCCGCGCCCGCAGCCCCTCGATGAGTTCCACCGCGCGCTTCTCGGGGACGTCGAAGTGCGCGGCCCCTGCGACCGGGTCGAGGAGGTGCAGGTAGTAGGGGAGGATCCCCGCGGCCATGAGCGCCTCGCTGAGGGTCGCGAGAGCTTCGACGCTGTCGTTCACACCGGCAAGCAAAACCGCCTGGTTCAGAACGGTGGCGCCGGCGGCGCGCAGGAGCCCGGCCGCGGTGGTCACCTCATCGTCGATCTCATTGGCGTGGTTGACGTGAAGCACGACGACAGTCTGGAGGTGGGTCCTACTCAGCCAGCCGAGGAGCGCTTCGTCGACCCGCTGGGGGATCACCACCGGCAGCCTGGTGTGCAGCCGCAGGCGCCGAAGGTGGGGGATGGCCGCGAGCTCATCCAGCAGGCTGGAGAGACGATCGTCGGGGACGGCCAGCGGGTCACCGCCGCTGAGGATGAGCTCCCTGATCGAGGGGTCGGCGGCGAGGGCGGTCAGAGCGCCTTCCCGGGTCGCCCCGGTGAGTGTGTGAGCCTCGTAGGGGAAGTGCCGCCGGAAGCAGTATCGGCAGTGCACCGCGCAGGCGCCGGTGACCACCAGCAGGGCTCGGCCCCGGTACTTCCGCAGGAGCGGACCGCGGGAGACGGACAGCTCCCCCACCGGGTCGGCGGTGAAGCCGACGGCCCGCCTGCTCTCGTCGACGTGGGCGAGCACCTGGAGGAGAAGAGGGTCGTCAGGGTCGCCCGGGCGCATGCGGGCGACGAACCCCCTGGGGACCCGTACGGACAGCTCGCGCTCGACCCGGGCGACGGCGTCGGGGTTTCCGGCGTGATCTGGAGGCAGACCGAGGAGCCGGAGCAGCTCCCCGACGTCGGTGACGGCGCAAGAAAGAAGGTCTTTCCAGGCGCCGGATGGCCAGGGACGGGCAGTTCGCGCTATCATCCGGCCGAGTTTGGCAGTATTCGACCGGTTCTTTCAAGCCGGAGGGGAGTAGCATGGCGGAGACGTACAGCACCAACCAGTTCCGCGGGGGCCTCAAGATCATGGTCGACGGGAACCCCTGCACTATCGTCGACACCGACTTCGTCAAGCCGGGTAAGGGGCAGGCCTTCGTCCGCGTGAAGTACAAGGACCTCAAGACCGGCCGGGTCAACGAGCGGACCTATAAGTCGGGTGAGTCCCTCGAGGGCGCCGACGTGGTCGACACGGACATGCAGTACATCTACAACGACGGCGAGTTCTGGCACTTCATGGTGCCCGACACCTTCGAGCAGTACGCAGCCGACGCCACCGCGGTGGGCGACAATGCTCAGTGGCTCAAGGAGAACGACGTCTGCACCGTGACCCTCTACAATAACTCGCCGTTGGCCATCACTCCGCCCAACTTCGTCGTCCTCGAGGTTACCGAGACGGACCCTGGCGTGCGCGGTGACACTTCCTCCGGGGGGAGCAAGCCGGCCACCCTGAGCACCGGCGCCGTGGTCAAAGTGCCGCTCTTCATCCAGATCGGCGACCTCCTCAAGATCGACACCCGCACCGGCGAGTACGTCTCCCGGGCCAAGGAGGAGTGACGGTCGGGCGCGCCGGTCGCGGCCGCCCCCTGCCCTCGGTATGACGCAGTGGCGCCCCTCCGCGAGTCTCGACGCGGCCCGGTGCCGTGCCCGTGTGCTGGCTGCGGTGCGTGGGTTCTTCGCCCAACGCGGGGTACTGGAAGTGCAAGTTCCGGTGCTCGCTTCAGCGCCGGCCTCTGATCCTCACCTGGCGGCGCTGACCTGCCGCTATCGCGGACCGGGGGCGGACGAAGGGCGCACACTCTTCCTGCAGACCTCGCCGGAGTTCGCGATGAAGCGGCTGCTGGCCGCCGGGTGGGGGGCGATCTACTCGCTGGGACCGGCCTTCCGCGACCACGAGGCAGGACGGCGCCACAACCCCGAGTTCACGATGCTCGAGTGGTACCGGCCGGGTTTCGACCACCACCGGCTCATGGACGAGGTGGACGAGCTCCTGCACGAGATTCTCGATACACCGCCGGCGACTCGGTTGACCTACGCCGACGCCTTCCTCCGCCGAGTCGGGCTCGACCCCCACGCCGCCTCGGTGAGGGACCTTCGTTGCCGCGCCGCCGAGCTCGGTCTGGAGGCTGCGGGGGTCGACCAGGGCGGGCGCGATGACTGGCTCGGACTCCTCTTCGCGCATGCGATCGAGCCGGACCTGGGGCGGGGCTCGCCCGCCTTCGTGATCGACTACCCCGCGAGCCAGGCCGCATTGGCGCGAGTGCGGCACGGTCCCCCCACAGTTGCCGAGCGCTTCGAGGTCTACGTCGAGGGCGTCGAGCTCGCCAACGGGTACCACGAGCTCACTGACGCCAGTGAGCAGCGGCGGCGGTTCGCGGCAGATATGGCGGAGCGCTCTCGGTTGGGTCTCCCCGAGGTCCCCGTGGACAAGCGTCTGCTCGCCGCCCTGGACGCTGGCATGCCCCCCTGCGCAGGCGTGGCGCTCGGGCTCGACCGGCTGGTCATGCTCGTGGCCGGGGCCGGCTCTCTGGCCGAGGTCCTGGCGTTCCCGGCGGATCGCGCCTGAGCTTTTGTGCCACCGCGGGCCGCTCGAGGTTCACAATCGCCCGGGTCCGACGCATACTCGAGTGACGATGAGCAGCGAAGGTTCCGGCCGGGGCCAAACCCTCTTGGGACTTTGACCGAGTGCTAACTACCGCCGTCTTCGTCGCGGCCGTGGTGGTGTCGGTGCTGTCTGCGGCGCACGCACTCCTGACCAAGCGAGACCCGCGCTCGGCGGTGGGCTGGATCGCGGTGTGCGTCGGTATCCCGGGCCTCGGTGCGGTGTTGTACTGGCTGATCGGTGTGAACCGGATTCGGACCCGCGCGCGCAAGTACCAGTCGCACTGGCGGCGCCTGCTCCCGCGGCGAGCGGGGGGTACCAGCGAGGTCCTGGTCGGACACATGCCCGAGCATCTCATCCCGGCCGCGTATGCGCCGCTGGTCCACCTGGCCGGCGCGGTCACACGGAGACCCCTGCTGCCGGGCAACGACCTGCGTGTGCTGTACGGCGGAGAGGAGGCCTACCCGGCGATGCTGGAGGCCATATCCAGGGCGCGGCAGTGCGTCTTCCTCTCGTCGTACATCTTCGCCGCCGACAGCACCGGCGAGCGCTTCGTCAGCGAGCTGGCCGAGGCGGTGCGCCGCGGCGTCGATGTCAGGGTGCTCCTGGACGGGTTCGGCCAGTTCTACTCGTGGCCACGTTCCCGGCGCCTGCTCCGGCGCGCCGACGTGCCCCACGCCGAGTTCCTGCCGTTTTCCCTGTGGCGCTCGCGGCTACACCTCAACCTGCGCAACCACCGCAAGCTCCTGGTGGTCGACCGGTTGGTGGGGTTCACCGGCGGCATGAACATCTGGGACCGTCACCTGGCGGCCGATCCCAGCAGGCGGCACCGGGTGGCCGACGTCCACTTTCGGGTGGAGGGCCCGGTCGTGCTGCAGATGGAGGAGTCCTTCCGCGAGGATTGGGCTTTCGCCACCGGCCATCCATTTCGGCCCGAGGACTATGCTTTCGTGTACGACGAGCGTCCGGCGGTATGCCGGGGAGTGAACGCCGGTCCCAACGAGGACTTCGAGAAGTTGCAGTGGATCGTCCTCGGAGCGCTGCACGCCGCCCGCAAGAGGGTGCGGATCATGACCCCCTACTTCGTGCCGGCGCGAGAGATTGTCGCGGCACTCAACGCCGCCGCATTGCGGGGCGTCGAGGTCGATGTCGTGCTGCCCGCGGAGAACAACTACCCCCTGGTGGAGTGGGCGTGCCGGTCCCTGCAGCCGGACATGCTGGAGCAGGGAGTCCGCTTCTGGTACCAGCCCCCGCCCTTCGCGCACACCAAGATGCTGCTGGTCGACGAGGTCTACGCTCTGATCGGCTCGGCCAACCTCGACACTCGCAGCTTTCGGCTCAACTTCGAGTTCAACCTGGAGATCTTCGACGACCGAGTCGTCGCGGAGCTCGCCGGCTTCGTGGACCGCACGAGGGCGGGTTCGGAGGAGGTCACCTCCGAGGCGGCGGCGGGACGGGGCCTCGGCGTGCGCCTTCGCGATGCAACGGCAGGGCTGCTCGCACCGTACCTTTGAGCGGTTCAGCGAGAGGCGCGGGGTGAGGTCTTGCGAAGGTCCTGGTACAGTGGGTGCGTTCGCGGTGCACACCGAGTCCGCGTCGCCGCGATGCCACGGCTCTGCAACGCATCACTACGCCGTGTCGGGGCCTGACACTCCGGTTCCGGCGGAGGCTTGAGCCGCACACCCTCGCGCTGCGGCGGACTGTGACAACGGGAGGTCCTCATGGGCATGAGCTACGACCGCTTCTACTCGATCCCGGCGCGCCGCGCCCGGCGGAGCGAGATCCGCGAGATTCTCAAGCTGACGCGGCGGCCGGACATGATCTCGTTCGCCGGCGGCCTGCCGGACCCAGGGAGCTTCCCGGTGCCCGAGATCGGCGAGATCACGCAGGCGGTGCTGCGGGAGCAGGGGCCGCTCGCGCTCCAGTACGGCCCCACCGAGGGTGATCTGGCGCTGCGCGAGGAGCTCGTGCGCTGGGTCGCGAAGGACGGCATCGAGGTCGATGCAGACCAGGTCTTCATCACCAACGGAAGCCAGCAGGGGCTCGACCTCCTGGGCAAGATCTTCGTCGACCCGGGCGATGCGGTAATCGTCGAGCTGCCCTCGTACATCGGCGGCCTGCAGGCCTTCAACGCCTACCAGGCCGCCCTCCACGGGGTGCCCCAGGACGACCACGGGATGCGCATGGACCTCCTCGAGACCAAGCTGGCCGAGCTCGCAGCCGCGGGCGTGCAGCCCAAGATGATCTACGTGGTGCCGGACTTCCAGAACCCCTCGGGTGTGACCATGCCCGCCGACCGTCGTCGGCGCCTGCTCGAGCTCGCCAGAGAGTACGACACCCTGATCATCGAGGACACGCCGTATCGTGAGCTGCGCTACAACGGAGAGGCGGCGCCTGCGATTCTGGCCAGCGACCGCGACGGCAGGGTGATCACCATCTCGTCCTTCTCGAAGCTGTTCTGTCCCGGGTTCCGCCTTGCCTGGGCGATGGGGCCTCAGGATCTCATCAGTAAGCTGGTGATCGCCAAGCAGAGCACCGACCTGTGTACGGCTTCGTTCACCCAGGCCATCGCCGCGGAGTTCATGAGCAGGGGTCTGCTGCATCGCCAGGTGGAGCGTATCCGACCGCTCTACGACCACAAGCGTCAGGTCATGCTGGAGGCGTTGGAGGAGTTCATGCCGCCCGGCGTCACGTGGACGCGGCCCGAGGGAGGCCTCTTCCTCTGGGTGCGGCTTCCGGAGGAGATGGATGCCTGCGTGCTCCTGCGCGAGGCGGTGGAGCACAACGTGGCGTTCGTGATCGGTGCCCCCTTCCACTGCGACGGCGGCGGTCGCAACACCATGCGCCTCAACTTCTCCTATCCTTCCGAGGGGCTCATCATGGAGGGTATCAAGCGCCTTGCCGCCGCCATCGTCGAGCAGAACCGCGCGGTGGTGACCCCGGCCAGCGCCTGAGCTGAGCGGTCCGGCTGAGTCAGGTATTTAGGAGGCACCGAGCCATGCAGCTGCAACACCGTTTTGCTCGTTACGTGATCCTCCTGGCGGCGCTCGCGACGGCCGCTGCCGCGGTGGCGGCCACCGCCGACCCCGCCCCGCGAGCCCTTGCGGCCGAGGACCTCGCAGCTGTGAGCTGGCGCGGGGTCGGGCCCGCCCGCATGGGAGGGCGGGTCTCAGCCCTGGCCTGGGTGCCCGGAAGCTCCACCAGCTTCTACATGGGCTACGCCACCGGCGGTCTGTTCAAGACCGACGATCTCGGTGTCACCTTCACCCCCGTGTTCGACCACGAGGGTGTTTCATCCATCGGCTCAGTGGCGGTGGCCGACGCGCCGCTCAACTGGCCGGGCTCGGCCGAGGTCGGCGAGGGCCCGAGCGGCGCGGCGCCGGCCGATGACCCGGCCGAGCGTGGTCGTGGCCGCATCGTGTGGGTGGGAACGGGCGAGGGGAACAACCGCAACAGCTCCTCGTGGGGGGACGGGGTCTACCGCTCCACCGATGGTGGGAAGACCTTCGCTCACGTGGGGCTCGAGGCGAGCCACGACATCCCTGCCCTGTCAGTCGATCCGCGCAATCCCGACGTGGCGTACGTGGCGGCCCTGGGCCACCTCTGGGGCAGCAACCCCGAGCGCGGACTGTACAAGACCGACGACGGCGGGCGCACGTGGCGACCGGTGCTCCAGGTGGACGCGGATACCGGCGCCTGCGATGTGCTCCTCGAGCCTGGTCGGCCCGACACTGTGTACGCGGCCCTCTACGCCCGGCGGAGGACGCCGTGGAGCTATGAGGGGATCAGCGCCACGGGCGGGATCTTCCGATCGGATGACGGCGGCGCCACCTGGCACGAGCTGACCACCGGCCTGCCGGAGCGGACCGGACGCATCGGTCTGGCAGTGGCGCCTTCCGAGCCCAGCGTGGTGTACGCGGTGGTCGAGAGCGACCAGGGCGGCATCGGGACCTCGGCGTGGGACGATCGTTCCCCTGCCGGCGGCCTGTTTCGCTCCAACGACCGGGGCGAGCACTGGGTCAGGGTGAGCGACCTCTCCTTCCGCCCCTTCTACTTCTCGCGCGTCGCCGTGGACCCCGAGGACGCAGACCGCGTGTACGTCCTAGGTTGGGATGTCACCGTGTCGGACGACGGCGGACGTACCCTGCGCCGTCTCGGAGCCGGCGAAGTGCACGTGGATCACCACGCCATTGCCATCGACGCCCGGGATCCGAGACGAATCCTGGTGGGCAATGACGGCGGCGCCTATCTGAGCCATGATCGCGGAGCCCACTGGCGCCACCTGGCGACCGTCGCGGCGGGGCAGTTCTACCACGTGAGCGTTGACCTCTCGGATCCCTATCGAGTGGGCGGCGGCCTGCAGGACAACGGCTCCTGGATCGGCCCATCCGGCACCCTCGGGGTGGTGGAGGGCGCCGGCGGCGCCAAGATGGGGATCCTCGACCGCGACTGGAAGTATGTATTCGGTGGTGACGGCTTCCGGGTGGCCTTCGATCCTGGAGACCACGACGTTGTGTACGCCAACTCCCAGGGCGGCGAGCTCGCCCGCGTCAACCTGCGCACCAAGGTCGTCGATCGGCTACGGCCGGCGGCCGACGAGGGTCAGGAGCGGCTCCGCTTCAACTGGGACGCGCCCTACCTGATCTCCCACTTCGATCCGAGCGTGATCTACGTGGCCGGGAACCGGGTGTTCAAGCTCACCCACAACGGGCGCTACTGGTACGCCATCAGCCCCGACCTCTCGCGCCGCCAGACCGACCGCATCATGACCGAGGGCTCAGAGGCCGAGACCTACGGCACCGTCGTGGCACTGGCCGAGTCGCCGGTTCGACAGGGAATGCTGTGGGCGGGCACCGACGACGGGCGCGTGCAGGTCACCTCCGACGAGGGTCGACACTGGAAGGACGTGACGCCCAGGCAGGTGGACGGGCGGTGGGTGTCGTGCGTCGAGCCCTCGCATCGTGATGCCGGCACGGCCTACGTGGCGGTGGACGGGCACCGGTCGGACGTCTTCCGGCCGCTCGTGCTGCGGACACGCGACGGCGGCGTCAGCTGGACCGAGATCACCGGCGACCTCCCGGCGGGCGGCCCGGTGCGGGTGGTGCGCGAGCATCCCGACAACCCCGATGTACTGGTGTGCGGCACCGAGCTTGCCGCCTACGTCAGCATCGACGGCGGCCAGCACTGGATTCGGCTGAACGGCACGAGTATGCCCACCGTGCCGGTGTACGACCTGGTCTTCCATCCCCGCGAGGGTGACCTGGTGGCGGCGACCCACGGGCGCAGCGTATTCATCCTCGACGATGCCGCGTTCCTGGGCGAGCTGACGCCCGCCAGCCTCGCCGAGCCGCTGCATCTCTTCGCGCTGCGCGAGGCCAAGCCGCGGCTCTTCGCAGGGCGAGGGTACGGCGAGGGATCGGCGGTGTTCCGGGCGCCCAACCCGCCCATGGGAGCGATCGTCACCTACTGGCTGCGGGATCAGACTGCCGAGCCGGTCAAGGTGCGGATCGAGGACGCAGAGGGGCACACGGTGCGAACCCTCACGGGCGGGGGACGAGCGGGTGTCAACCGTGTGGTGTGGGACCTCCAGGCGGACGAGGAGCAGCGCTTCAGCTTCCCGGGCGCGCAGACACAGTTCGTGCCGCCAGGGAAGTACACGGTCGTGGTGAAGGCGGGCGAGCACGAGCAGCGTCGGCAGGTTGACGTCGCTCCTGCTGCCAACCACCGCACCGCGGACGAGGTCGCCTTCATCCCGCCGCCGACGCCGTACGACCACTCGTAGCGCCTCCGAGGACAGGAGGCGAAAGGTGCCTCGGTCTCGAGGTCGCTCGTCGGTTGACACGGCGTTCCTGCGAATGGCGTGCTGACTGGTGGCACCAGGGGACTCCGCCGGCGCCGCATCACCCGGGGCGGCTGCCGGTCATCACCGCGACGGGGAAGTCCTCGAACAGGGTCGCGAGCTCTGGTGACGTGCAGGCGATGCCGGTGAGGGCGTTCGTCCAATGGCCCGGGGCCTCGGCGGGGAGGCAGAGGGTGGTGCCGGCCCATGCGCTCTCGCCCAGGGGAGGGTGCCCGGGAGGGGTGATCCGGGTGAGCAGTCGTGGGACCGCCACCAGGAGCCACCGGCTGTCGAGACGCCGGGCGAAGGAGACGACGTGAGGGGCGGCGGGACCGGCCGCAGGTACCGGCTGGTAGTCGCCGTCGCGGAACAGGTCCGGCAGGCGTCGGCGGAGATCCAGGAGGCGGTGCATGAGCCAGAGCTTGACGCGGCCATCGCGCCAGCCGTCGAGCAGCTGGGCGGCGAGCACCGTTGGTCCCCGGTCGTGGCGGCGGCGCAGCTCGGTGAGGAGGGCTCGGCGACGAGCGAAGTCCACCGTGCGGCGGTTGTCGGGGTCGACCAGCGAGAGATCCCAGAGCTCGGTGCCCTGGTAGAAGTCCGGTACACCCGGGGCGGTGAGCTTGAGGGTCACCTGAGTCAGCGAGTTGAGGAAGCCGAAGAATGCCACCTCATCGGCGAAGCCCGCCAGGTCGGTGACGAAAGGCGAGCCCGGGTCGCTGAGAGCCGCGTCGATGAAGGCCCTGAGGGCGCTCTCGTAGGCTTCGTCGGGCCGCAGCCAGCTGGATCGTTCCTTCGCCTCGCGGGCGGCCTTGATCATGAAGCCGGCGACGCGCTCGCGCAGGACCCCCAGATTGGCCTCGCCTGCCGGCCAGGTGGCGACCAGGGTCTGATAGAGGATCAGCTCGGCCGCGGTATCGGGCACGGGTCCGCTTTCGAGTGTGACCCGGTGGGGCCGGTTCCATTGCCACCAGCGGTCGACGTGGTCCGACCAGGCATCGCCCAGCTCGGAGAGCACGGCGAGGCGGGCGCGGGCATCTTCGCCGCGCTTGGTGTCGTGGGTCGCGGTGGCGCTCATGGAGTGGGGCCAACGGGCAGTGCGAGCGGCTACGAAATGATGGAAGCCGGCAGGGGACAGCGCGCCCGTCTCCGGGTCGCCGCCCACCTCGGCCAGGGAGATGAGACGCGCCTCCTGGTAGAAGGCGGTGTCCTCGACGCCCTTGGCGGCTACCGGGCCGGTCACCTGCTGCCAACGCAAAACGAAGTCCTGCCACGCGAAGCGCTCCTCGTCGTCGAGGTCAGCCGGGAGCTCGAGGCAGAGGAGGCGGCGCAGAAACCCGAGTGCCTGGGCGGCCAGAGTCGGCACGCGTCGCCGCGCCTCGGTGACCGCCTGCTCGACGAGCCGACGGTCGCGATCGCCGACGGGCTCGCCACGGGAGTAGGTGCGGTAGACGGGCAGGCAGGCGGTGACCTCCTCCAGTGCCTTGCGCAGCGCGCGGCGGGGGATGTCACAGGCCCAACGGTCACCCTCGGCGAGGTCGGCGAGGCGGTGCTCCAGAGCGCGCAGCTCGCCCGGGAACAGGTCGCGGACGATCCGGCGGCGCGCCTGGAAGGCACGCTCGGCAAACCGCTCGACGCGATGCGTCAGGCGGGCGGTCGTCCGCTCCAGTGCGTTCAGTCCCACGGGATCGACCAGCATGGCGTTGGCTGCCGCCAGGAAGTCGTAGCCGGTGGTGCCGTGCACAGGCCAGTCCGGCGTCAGCTCCTCCTCCGCGCCGAGGATCTTCTCGACCACCAGGTACGGGTCGCGGCGCGCCGCCGTCGCCTCGTCGTGCAGGCGGTGGAGGTAGGCGAGGGGGTCGCGAAGTCCGTCCACGTGGTCGACGCGCAGGCCGGTGACGCCGCCGCCGGCCACCAGCTCGAGGACCTTCTCGTGGACGGCGGAGAATACCTCCTGGCGCTCGGTGCGAAGCCCGACCAGGTCGCTGATGTTGAAGAAACGGCGGTAGTTGAGCTTCTCCCTGGCGGATCGCCAGTGGGCCAGGCGGAAGGCCTGTCGGCTGAGCAGCACGTGCAACCGGTCGAAGCTCGCAGCCCTGCCCCGGCGTCCGGCGAGACGACGAAGCTCGTCGTCGAGCGCCGAGGCGACGGCGGGACTCTCGTGCAGCAGTCTCTCCAGCCTGGGCCAGCCCTCACGGTCCCAGTGCCGCCGCGCCGCCCTCGCCTCGGCGTCCGGTCGGCGGGGGGGCAGGTCTTCCAGGTCGTTGACGAGGTCGTCCAGCACGCGGCCGGCGTCGTGATCGGATCCGAGGTTCGTGGCGACGGGGCGAAAGACCAGCGGCCAGGTGGCGGGATCGAGGGGGAACGAGCGCTCGTAGTAGCGGATTGCGAGCCCCGAGCCGCCGAGCTCGGGCACCAGCTCGCAAGCCGCCAGTGCTCGGTGGTAGGGCTGCCCGAGGACGGGCAGCAGGATGCGGCCGGTCACCGGGCTCGACGGAGGATCCCAATCGAGGTCGAAGAAGGAGGCATAGGACGATGCCGGGCCGTGACGCAGGACGTCTGCCCACCACGGGTTGGCGGGGTCGGCGGCCATGTGATTGGGAACGATGTCCAGGATGAGGCCGAGCTGGTGATCGGCGAGGACGGTGCTCAGGTGGGCGAAGCCGGCGTCGCCGCCGAGCTGAGGGTTGAGACGGGTCGGGTCGGCAACGTCGTAGCCGTGGCTGCTGCCCGGGCGTGTGGTGAGAATGGGCGAGGCGTAGAGATCCGAGATCCCCAGCTCGGCCAGGTAGGGGACGAGCTCGGCCGCGGCGTCGAGGTCCAGCTCGGCGGTGAGCTGAAGCCGGTAGGTGGCGTTGGGAATCCTGGCGCGCATGGCTCAAGGCTCACGGCGGTGCGGCGCCGAGGCGCGCACCCATTGCAGCGACGGCCTCGAGCCAGGCCCGCGCAGCTGAATCACCCTGCTCGGCGGCGGCCTGGCGCTCGGCCCGCCAGTGGTCGAGCAGCGAGAAGTAGAGATTCTGGACGCCCCAGAGGTTGAGCTCCAGGCCCAGGTCCAACGCCTCCTGCACCAGGGCGTCGAACTCGCGGACGGCCGTCACGTCAGGAGACTCATCGAGGGCGCGCATGCGCTTTTCGAGGGTCTCCACGAGTGTGAATGCAGGGCCCTCGGTGGACAGCTGCGCCCCCCACTCGTTAGCCTCCTGGGACACCAGACGGGCGCGCGCCAGGTCAGGAGGATCCATGGCCAGGGCCCGCTCGAGATCGACGTTGAGGACGAAGGCGGCGGCGGTGGACAACGCGCGTGGCACCGGCGCGCCGAGCCCCCCCAGAAACCGCACCAGCAGCCCGTTGTCGAGGTAGACCCGTCGGTAAAGGTCCTCGGCCGCGGAGCGGGTGGAGAGGAGCACGTGGTCGAGCACCTTGCGCTGCTCGTCGCGGAAGAGGGTGCGCAGGGAGTGGCCCGCCGCTCCAAGGTGGGAGTCGAGGAGGCGCAAGGTGTCCGGCACGTCGGCGCGGGCGAAGGCGTCGGTGAGGTCGGCGACCATGGCGTGGTAGGCCGCGTCGCCCTGGAAGGCCCGCACACCGGCTGCCAGGTTGTGGTCGCCGAAGTGGAGGACGCTGTAGCTCACCTCGAGGGCCGAGGTGGTGATGAGGGAGCTCACCCGGGCATGTCCGAGAACCAGGCGGGAGCGCCCGGCCTGCAGGGTGGCGCCGTGGTGGCGGTCAACGGTGTAGCAAAAAATCTCCTGAGTGGGGGCGTAGTCCTCGAACACCGAGCTGACGGCGTAGTGAGCTCCCACCTTGGCAAGGTCCACCATGGCCGGGCGAACGAAGCGCTCGTAGATGCGACGGCCGTTGCCGTGCTCCTTCAGGTTGGAAGGGGCCGCCTCGAGGCGGGCGAGGAAGCTCTCCTCCAAGGTGTCGTCGCCGGTGAGGTCGCGGGCAAGCTGGAGGGCCCGCGCCGCGTACTGGATCACCTGAACCGTCTCGATCCCCGAGAGCTCGTCGAAGAACCACCCGCAGCTCGTGTACATGAGCATGGCATGGCGCTGGAGCTCGAGGAGCTGGAGCGCCGTGACCCGCTCGGATCCCTCGAGGGCGCGGCCGGCGTGGCGCTCCAGGAACGTCGCCACCCGCGCCGGGGAGCGGTCGAGAATCAGCTCGATGTAGTCGTCGCGCGCCGCCCATGGATCCCGCAGGAGAGGCTCAGCCAGCTCCTCGTAGAGAGGCTCGAGATGGTCGCGTAGCCAGTCCAGGGCATCCCGCAGGGGTGCGCGCCAGGCCTGGTTCCAACCCGGTCTGCCTCCGCTGGAGCAACCGCAGTCGGCGCGCCAACGCTCGATACCGTGGACGCAGCTCCACGAGGAGTCGGCGATGATCTCGACCTCATGGGTGGGTGGATGGGTCTCGAGGTACTCGCCGTAGTTCGTGAGGCGGGCGAGGTCCGCGGCCTCGAGGTGCTCGAGCGCCCAGCTCAGGGCCATCTCGCCGTGGCGGTGGTGATGGCCGTAGGTCTCGCCGTCGGTGGCGATGTGGACCAGCTGGTCCCAGTCGCGCTCGTCGGAGAAGGCCCCTGTCAGGCGCTCCATCAGCGCCTCGCCACGATCCAGGAGGCGCTCGAAGGCCACCGCCTGGGAGACGGGGCCGTCGTAGAAGAAGAGCGCGATCTCGCGACCCGACGGAAGGCGCTGGAGGTAGGCACGGGTGGGGTCGATGCGGGCGCCGGACACGTCGATCCACTGCTCGTCGTCGCTGCCGATCTCTCGCACACGCCCGGCCTGATGGGGGGCGAGCACGGTGAAGCGGAGCCCCAGCTCGGCGAGAGCTTCGAGGGTGTCGAGATCAACCGCCGTCTCGGGCAGCCACATCCCCTCGGGCTCCCTCCCGAAGCGGTGGACGAAGGCACGGATTCCCCACAGCACCTGGGTGCGCCGGTCCCGGGGCGTGGCCAGTGGCAGGATCATGTGGTTGTAGGCCTGAGCCAGGGCCGAGCCGTGGCCGGAAAAACGCTCGCGGCTGTCGCGGTCGGCGGCGATCACGGCGTCATGGACCTCGGGACGCTGCTCCGCGAGCCAGGTCAGGAGGGTCGGACCGACGTTGAAGGAGATCCTGCAGTAGTTGTTGACGATGCGCAGGATGCGCCCGTCGCCGTCGAGGATCCGCGAGGCCGCGTTGGGTGCGTAGCACTCGGTGGTGATGCGGTCGTTCCAGTCGTGGAAGGGATAGGCCGAGTCCTGCAGCTCGATGGTCTCGAGCCAGGGGTTCTCCCGCGGCGGCTGGTAGAAGTGTCCGTGGATGCAGACGTAACGCTCGCTCATTCTGCTCCCTTACTCTGCAGCAGTACCTGGAGCGACCACGGTGGCAGCGTGAGTGACTCCTCGCCGTCCGAGGTCCCCAGCTCACCTCCGCACGCGCCCGGTCCCTGCCAGCGCTTGTCGGCGGTGTCGAGAACGCGGGTCCAGCGCCCTGAGGGGAGCGACACTCCCACCTCGGCAACTCCGTCGGCGAGGTGCGCGACCACAACGGCCTCTCCCGCGGGGTGGCGGCGCCGCAAGACCAGTACGCCGGGCTCGTCATGGACCGTGACCTCGGCGTCCTCCCGCGTAGGGGATGCCAGGGCGGCGACCTCGCGGCGTAGGCGAAGAAGGGCGCGGTGGAGCTCCCACAGTGCCTGCTGACGGCCGCTCGGGCGCAGGGAGTGGCGGAGCACTGCCGACTCGAAGGTGCCTGGATCGGCGGGATCGGGGCCGGCGGCGTCCCAGCCGCCCGCGCGCAGCTCGGCGGCCCGGCCGCGTCGGACCGCGTCCACCAGGACAGGGTCCTCGTGGCTCACGAAGTAGGGGAACGGAGCGGTTTCTCCGTACTCCTCGCCCATGAACAGAAGCGGCACGAACGGCGCGAGGAGTGTGAGGGAGGCGGCGAGCTTGGCGGCCTCGAAGGGGACCAGTTGCGTGAGGCGCTCGCCGTGCGGGCGGTTGCCCACCTGGTCGTGATCCTGGGCGAACACGACGAAGCACCGGCCCGGAATTCCGGTGGTGGGGGTGCCGTGACGACGCTGGTGGTAGGACGACGGTTGGCCGGTGTAGGCCCAACCCTGGCTCAGGGTGTCGCCGAGGTGGCAGAGCCCGCCGTAGTCCCGGTAGTAGCCGGCCTGTTCGCCGGTGAGAAGGGCGTGCAGAGCGTGGTGGAAGTCCTGGCTGAGGATGGCGTCGAGGCCGACCCCTCCGAGAGCCGGTGGGCGCAGTAGACGGGCGTCGTTGTCGGGGGTCTCTGCAATGAGATGCAACGGGCGCCGTAGGCGCCGCTCGCGCTCGCGCACCGCCGCCGCAAGCTCCTCCAGGAAGGTGTAGGGCGAGTGGTCGAGGATGGCATGGACCGCGTCGAGGCGGAGGCCGTCCACGTGGTACTCGTCGATCCAGTGTAGTGCGCACTCCAGGAAGTATCGCCGCACGTGGTCCGAGCCAGGACCGTCGAAGTTGACGGCGTCGCCCCACGGTGTCCGGTAGCGGTCGGTGAAGTACGGGCCGAACTCGGCGAGGTAGTTACCGACCGGTCCCTGGTGATTGAACACCACATCGAGAATGACCGCGAGCCCGCGCTGGTGGGAGGCGTCGACGAGCCCGTACAAGCCCTCCGGGCCGCCGTAGGCGGCGTGCACCGCGAACGGCAGCACGCCGTCGTAACCCCAGTTGTGTTCACCCTCGAACGGGGCCACCGGCATCAGCTGGAGGGCGGTGACTCCCAGGTCGGCGAGCTCGTCGAGGTGGTCAATGACCCCGGAGAAGGTGCCGCTGCTGGTGAATGCGCCCACGTGCAGCTCGTAGAGGACGAGCTCCTCGGAAAGGTGTCCGCGCCAGTCATGGTCGCGCCATTCGAACGAGGTTCCGACGACGACGGACGGGCCGTGTACACCATCCGGCTGGGCCCGGGAAGCCGGGTCGGGCCGCTCGGCGCCGGAGGCCAGGCGGTAGAGGTAACGCTGCCCCGGGTACACGTCGCCCAGCTCGGTCTCGTGGTAGCCGTCGCCGGCCGGCGTGAGCGGGGCCAGTCCTTCCACGGGCCCGAGCAGATGCACGACCACCTCGGGTGAGCGCGGCGCCCATACCCGGAAACGGCAACGACCGTCGGGCCCCGCCGTCGATCCGAGGCTGAGAGTCGACCCCATCACTCCTGGCCATGCTTGAACACCACCACCGCCAGGGGCGGCAGGGTGACGACAATGGAGTGGGGGCGCCCGTGGTACGGCACCGGCGAGGTCTCAACGCCACCCATGTTGCCCTGGCCGCTCCCCCAGTAAATCTCGGCGTCGGTGTTGAGGAGCTCGCTCCAGAGGCCGGCGCGATCGACGCCGATGCGGTAGTTGTGACGCGGTACCGGGGTGAAGTTGCAGGCGACCAGCACGCTTTCCGCGGGATCTTCGGCCTTGCGCAGGAAGGTGATGACGCTGTGCTCCCAGTCCGATGCGTCCACCCACTCGAAGCCGGCGGGATCGAGGTCGAGGCGATGGAGCGCCGGCTCGCTGCGATGCAGGCGGTTGAGGTCGCCAACCAGCCGATGCACGCCCTGGTGCGGGGCGTACTGGAGCACGTCCCAGTCGAGGCTCTGCTCGTGGCTCCACTCGCGCCTCTGTCCGATCTCGCCCCCCATGAAGAGGAGCTTCTTGCCGGGCTGGGTGTGCATGTAGGCGAAGAGTAGCCGCAGGTTCGCGAACTTCTGCCAGTCGTCTCCCGGCATCTTGGCGAGCAGCGAGCCCTTACCGTGGACCACCTCGTCGTGCGACAGGGGCAGGGCGAAGTTCTCGTTGAAGGCGTAGATCATCCGGAAGGTGAGCTCGTTGTGGTGGTACTTGCGGTGCACCGGATCCTCGGACATGTACTTGAGGGTGTCGTGCATCCAGCCCATGTCCCACTTGAGGCCGAAGCCGAGCCCGCCGACGTAGGTGGGACGCGACACCATGGGCCAGGCGGTGGACTCCTCGGCGATGGTCTGTACGCCGGGGTAGGCTCCGTACACCGCCTCGTTGAAACGGCGCAGGAGCGAGATCGCCTCGAGATTCTCGTTGCCACCGTACTCGTTGGGAATCCACTCGCCGTCCTTGCGCGAGTAGTCGAGGTAGAGCATCGAGGCCACGGCGTCCACCCGCAGACCGTCGATGTGGAAGGCGTCGAGCCAGTACATGGCGGAGGAGATCAGGAAGCTGCGCACCTCGTGACGGCCGTAGTTGAAGATGTAGCTCTTCCAGTCGGGGTGGAAGCCCTTCCTGGGGTCGGCGTGCTCGTACAGATGAGTGCCGTCGAAGTAGGCGGGACCGTGCTCATCGGAGGGGAAGTGCGAGGGGACCCAGTCGAGGATGACGCTGATTCCGTGCTGGTGCAGGTGGTCCACCAGGAACATGAAGTCCTGAGGGGTGCCATAGCGGCTGGTCGGGGCGAAGTACCCGGTGGTCTGGTAGCCCCAGGAGCCGTAGAATGGGTGCTCCATGATCGGTAGCAGCTCCACGTGGGTGAAGCCCAGGTCGCAGAGGTAGCTGGACAGGCGAGGGGCGATCTCGCGGTAGGTGAGGGGGCGGTTGTCCTCCTCGGGTACCCGCATCCAGGAGCCGAGGTGAGCCTCGTAGATGCTCATGGGCTCGTGCAGCGCGTCGCGCTCGGCGCGGCGGGTCATCCACTCGGCGTCGCCCCACTCGTAGTCCAGGTCCCACACGATCGAGCCGGTTCGCGGCGGCACTTCGTGGTGCACCGCGAAGGGGTCGGCCTTGTCCACGCAGTAGCCGCCGTGGCGCGAGACCACGTGATACTTGTAGCCGGTGCCACGACCTACCCCGGGGATGAAACCTTCCCAAATTCCGGATGAGCCGCTCGGGTGAAGGGGATGGCTGGAGGTGCTCCAACCGTTGAAGGTCCCCATCACGAACACACGCTCGGCGTCCGGCGCCCACACTGCGAAGTACGTACCGTCGCTGCCGTCCACGATCATCGGGTGGGAGCCGAGCTTGCGGTAGAGGTGAAAGTGGCTGCCCTCGTTGAAAAGGTAGCGGTCGTCGTCGGTGATGAGCGACACCGTGCCCGGGGCGGCGGTGGTGGCCGCGCCATCGGCGGCAGAGGCTGGGGCCGGGCCGGGGCCCGACTTCTTCTTTGCGGTCATGCGGTTCTCCCATCAGGGGTCGGGGGGTTCTCAGACATCGTCGTCTCCGCGGGACTCCAGCAGCTCGAGGATGCCGAGCAGCGGGATCCGTACCCAGTCGGGCCGGTTGTCCAGCTCGTAGCCGAGCTCGTAGAGCGCCTTGTCCAGGAGGAAGGCATCGAGCAGATTGTGGAGGCCGCCGGTGGTGCGGGGCAGGATGTCGCCGCGAGCCGCCACATCGCGGTAGGCGCGCAGGAAGGTGCCGCCCACCCACAGGTACCAGAATCTGGCCCACGGTTCGAGCGTGGGCCGGTCGTCGGGCCGCACTAGGCCGCGCTCGACCAGCGACGCCAGCGCGGTGTGAACGGCGTAGTGGAAGGAGCGCAGCATGCCGGCCACGTCGCGCAGCGGCGTCCGCTTGAGGCGGCGCTCGCCCAGAGGCCTGGCAGGCTCGCCCTCGAAGTCGATGATCACGAAGTCGCGGCCGGTGTGCAGCACCTGTCCCAGGTGGTAGTCGCCGTGGCAGCGGATGCGAGTTGCGGTGATGCGGTCGGTGAGCAGAGCCCCGTAGACCGACATCACCTTGTCGCGGGCTTCGAGGACGCGGCTGGCGTCCTTGCGGGCATCCTCCGGAAGGCGGCGGAGCTGGCGCCTGAGGGTCGCGAAGGAGCGGTTGGCGAGGGTGCGCAGCGATTGGTAGAGGGAGCGCTGGGACATCGCCGTGAAAGGCTCGGGCTGGAACTCGGGGTCGTCGGTTTCGGCCGCCAGGGCGAGATGCAGCTCGGCGGTGCGTTCTCCCAGCAGGCGCGCCGACTCGAGATAGGTGCCCACCAGCTCCAGCGCGAGGGTGCCGGGCTCCTCGTCGATGACGTCGAAGAGGGCAGGGGCTTCAGGCGGTGACTGAAGAAGCTCGGGGTGCGCGAGGACGCGCTCGTAGTAGTGTGCGAGGGCTCCAAGGGTGTAGCGCCAGGCGTCCCCCTCGTTGGGGATGAAGGCCTGGAGCATGCCGAGGGTGGCCTCGCTGTCGCGGCCGCTCCGATACTCGAGGCTGCCGGCGAGCGGAGGGCTATGTGGAAAGCCGCGGCTGGTGAGGTACCGGGTGATCTCCAGGTCCGGGTTGATGCCCGCCTCGACACGCCGGAACAGCTTGAGGATGAGCTTGCTCCCGAAGACCACCGAGGTGTTGCTCTGCTCGGAGCGCACCGCCTCCGGCACCAGGCCTTCGCGCGCCGGCGCCACCGCCCTCAGGGCGGCGGTGCGCCGGGCCGACATCGCCCCTTCGTCGCCCTTGAGGCGGCGGCGGCGGGTGATGGCGTCGAGCAGGGCAGCGGCAAACATCGGCTCCGACGAGGGATCCGCCAGCAGGGCTCGGCTCTCCCCCCGCGCCAGCGTGGCCACCACTACCCACGGTGCCGAACGGGTCAGGAGGTCGGCGCGCTCTCCCTCGATGATGCCCAGGGGCAGGACGTAGGTCTCGGGCTCACCATCGACGTACTCCACGCGCACCAGCGTGATCCACGCCGAGTACTCGGCGGTGGGTATCGGGATGCGTTCGACGATCCGGGCGCTCTTGAGGCCGCGGGACTTCCCGCCGAACCAGCGGCGTGCCGCCATGTAGGCGGGCAGCTGTGCCTCCAGGCGCTCCCGCGCCCGCCCTTCGAGCACGCTTTCGAAGGCGCCACGCACCGTCAGGATCGGCGCCTCCTCGCGGGGGGGGGTGGTTGCCACTCCGTTGCCGGCGGGCTTCGGCGTGAGTGCGAACCAGTAGAACGAGTGCGGGCCGAGGGTGAAGGGGTACGGGCGGCGGTTGATGCGGGGAAACTCATTGTGGCCGAAGAGCTCCACCGGGGTTGTGCCGGCGAAGTCCCCGAGGTTGAGCTCGGTGTGCTGGACGAAGCGGGAGAGGTTGGCTACCACGAGCAGGGTCTCGTCCTCGAAGCGGCGCACGAACGCCAGGATCTTGGGGTTGTCCGGGTGGAGCAGCTCCAGCGAACCGCGCCCGAAGGCGCGGTAGCGCTTGCGCAGGGCGATGAGCCGCTTCATCCACCACAGCAGCGAGCTCGGGTTGTGCTGCTGGGCCTCCACGTTGAGGGCCTCGTAGTGGTACTCGGGGTCGATGATGGTGGGCAGGTAGAGCCGCTGTGGGTTGGCGCGGGAGAAGCCGGCATTGCGATCGGAGCTCCACTGCATGGGGGTGCGCACGCCGTTGCGGTCGCCGAGGTAGTAGTTGTCGCCCATGCCGATCTCGTCGCCGTAGTAGACGATGGGCGTGCCCGGCAAGGAGAAGAGGAACCCGTTGAGCAGCTCGATCTTGCGCCGGTCGTTGGCGAGCAGTGGGGCGAGCCGGCGGCGGATCCCCAGGTTGATACGGGCGCGGGGATCGCGCGCGTAGACCCGGTACATGTAGTCCCGCTCCTCGTCGGTGACCATCTCGAGGGTGAGCTCGTCGTGGTTGCGGAGGAAGATCGCCCACTGGCAGCCATCTGGAATGGCCGGCGTCTGGTCGAGGATGTCGACGATGGGAAAGCGGTCCTCCATGTGTACCGCCATGAAGAGCCGCGGCATTACCGGGAAGTGGAAGGCCATCTGGCACTCATCGCCGGTGCCGAAGTAGGCGGCGGCGTCCTCAGGCCACTGGTTGGCCTCCGCCAGAAGCATGCGGTCGGGGTAGCGCTCCTCGAGGTGGCGTCGCAGCTCCTTGAGGAAGCCGTGGGTCTCGGGCAGGTTCTCGCAGCTCGTGCCCTCGCGCTCGAAGAGGTAGGGCACGGCATCCAGGCGCATTCCGTCGACGCCCATGTCGAGCCAGAACTCCATCGCCTTGATGATCGCTTCGCGCACCCGAGGGTTGTCGAAGTTGAGGTCGGGTTGGTGGGAGTAGAAACGGTGCCAGAAGTACGCCTTGGCCATCGGGTCCCAGCTCCAGTTGGAGCCCTCGAAGTCCTGGAAGATGATGCGTGCATCCTGGTAGCGCTCGGGGGTGTCGCTCCACACGTAGAAGTCGCGTGCGCGGCTCCCGGGCCGGGCGCGGCGGGCGCGTTGGAACCAGCGGTGCTGGTCCGAGGTGTGGTTTACCACCAGCTCGGTGATGATCCGGAGATCGCGGCGGTGCGCCTCGCGCAGGAAGGTGCGGAAGTCGCGGAGGGAGCCGAAGTCGGGGTGGACACCGTTGTAGTCCGCGATGTCGTAGCCGTCGTCACGCAGGGGCGAGGGGTAGAAGGGCAGCAGCCACAGGGCTGTGACGCCGAGATCCTGGAGGTAGTCGAGCTTGCGCGTGAGGCCCTTGAAGTCACCGGCGCCGTCGTCATCCCCGTCGAAGAATGCGCGCACGTGCACCTGATAGATGATCGCGTCGCGATACCACAGGGGATCGGTCTCGGACGGCAGCGGTGGGGCTGGTCTTTTCGGCATCGTGCTCCCGACTTGCCTACAGGTAGTACTCGAAGTCCCGCTCGCTGCGTACGCGACGGCGTACGCGGAACAGATGGGCGGGCATCACGCCAGGGTTGAGCTCCACGTAGTTGCGCGCACCGTGCCAAAGGAAGCGGGCGTCGCCGAGGAGGTCATGCACCTGGAACGGGCGCTCAGGGTCGACGTCGAGCTCGTCGAGATCGAGCTCGAGCCAGCCGGTGTGGGTGTGGTGCGGATCGAGGTTCACCACCGCGAGGATGACGCTGTCGAGGTTCGGCGCCCGCTTCGAGTAGCAGAGCAGTGCGTCGTTGTCGACCGGGTGGAAGCGCAAGGTGTCGTTGACCTGGAGCGCCGGGTTCTCGCGCCTGATGCGGTTCACCCGCGCAATGACGTCGGCGAGGCTGGCCGGGTCGTCGAGGTTCCAGCTCCTCAATTGGTACTTCTCGGAGTGCAGGTACTCCTCTGATCCCGGCTCTCGCGGCTGGGACTCGAGCAGCTCGAACGCAGGCCCGTAGATGCCGTAGCTGGCGCTGAGAGTGGCGGCCAGTACCAGCCTGGCCACGAAGGCCGGTCGCGCCCCGGTCTGCAGCCTCTCGGGCAGGATGTCGGGGGTGTTGGGCCACAGATTGGGACGGAGGACGTCGCTCACGCCTGTACGGGTGAGGTGGGTGAGGTAGTCGGTGAGCTCGGTCTTGGTGTTGCGCCAGGTGAAGTAGGTGTAGGACTGGCTGAAGCCCACCTTGGCGAGCCGCTCCATCACCTTGGGCCGGGTGAACGCCTCGGACAGGAAGATCGCGTCGGGGTACGCGTGGCGCACGTCGGCGATGAGCCACTCCCAGAAGGCAAAGGGCTTGGTATGCGGGTTGTCGACCCGGAAGATCCGTACGCCCTGCTCGGCCCAGAAGCGGACCACGTCGGCGAGGGCCCGCCACAGCTGCCGCCACGCGGTGGTCTCGAAGTCGAAGGGGACGATGTCCTCGTAGCGCTTGGGAGGGTTTTCGGCGTACTGGATGGAGCCGTCGGGTCGCCGGCGGAACCACTCCGGGTGCTCGGTCACCCAGGGGTGGTCCGGCGCGCACTGGAAGGCGATGTCCATGGCCAGCTCGAGACCCTGGTCGGCGGCACGGGTGCGGAAGCGGCGGAGATCCTCGAGGGTGCCGAGGGCCGGGTGGACCGCGTCGTGACCGCCCTCCGCAGCGCCGATGGCCCACGGCGACCCAACGTCGTCGGGTTCCGCCGCCGGAGCGTTGTTGGGGCCCTTACGGTGGGTGCGCCCGATGGGATGCACCGGAGGGAGGTAGACCACGTCGAACCCCATGCTCGCGACGTAGGGGAGCACGGCCTCGGCGTCGCGTAGGGTGCCGTGGGCGCCGTCGATTCCGGTGGAGCGCGGGAAGAACTCGTACCAGGCGCCGGTGCGAGCACGCTCACGCTCCACCATCAGCACGAGCGTGCGCGGGTAGGTGGTGGCTACCTCGCGATCAGGGTAGCGTCGGACCAGCTCGAGAAGGAGGGGGTCGAGGGCGACTGCGACCGGGGTGCCGGTGTCATCGGCGAGGCGTGTCGCCCACTTCTCGAGCGCGTCGGCGTCGGCCCCACCGGCCCGGGTCGCGGCGGCACGGAGCAGCGCGGCCCCCTCCAGCAGCTCCACCGACACGTCGCGGCCGGCGGCGGCCTTCTTCTGGAGGGCGGAGCGCCAGCTCCCGAAGTGGTCGACCCAGGCGCGCACCGTGTACTGATAGCGGCCGAGGGTGGTCACCGCGAAGCGCCCACGCCAGCGGTCGTTGACGAGGGGCTCCATGGCCGTCTCCTGCCAGCGGTCGGCGCTGTCGTGCCGGAACAGCAGGGCGGCACGAATCAGGTCGTGGCCATCGCAGAGCAGATCGGCACGGACCTCCACCACGTCGCCCACCACACGCTTGGCCGGGAAGCGCCCGGCATCGACCTCGGGGCTCACGCCCGCGATGACGACTCGGCGGCGGCCGTCGTCGACGGTGATAGGCTCATTGGTGGTGGGCTCCGGCATCGCGTGGTCTCCTCTCGTCCGCTACGCGACAGTCACCCGTCACGGCACCACTTCGACATGAGGCCCCGAAGCGGATGGCTGTTCGGCCCGTGCAACGGGGTTTTCCCGCAGCGGCATTCCACGAGCTGGGCTGTCGGGAGCGCTCTCGGGAAGGTATTCTGGTGGCATGACGATTCTCATCTCTGAATGGAGGTTGTTGTGAGACTCGGCTCGACCCTCTGGATTCCAGCTCGAATCGTCGCTGCCGCCCTCGTGGTGGCGGCGGGCGCCGGTTGTCACGCAAAGCCGGTTGTGGGCCTGCTCTGCCCGGTGACGGGTGACCGGGCAGTCTACGGAAAGGCAGTGCGCGACGGTGCTCGGCTGGCGGTGGAGGGCGCAAAAGACCTGCCCGCTGGCTTCGAGCTGGTGGAGGCCGACAGTGCCTCGGTTCCGGCGACGGCGGCCGCCCAGTTGAGCGGGCTGATCGAGAAGAGCAAAGCCAGACTGGTCGTTGGCGGCATCACCAACGCCGAGGTTGAGGCCATGCTGCCGGTGTTGGACAAGGAGAAGTGCATCTGCATCTCGCCGACGTCCAGCAGTGAGGAGGCCACCCACGACAGCAAGTACCTCTTCCGGCTCTTTCAGTCCACCGGCCTGGAGGCCCAGACTGCGGCCCTCTACCTGGCGCAGAAGGGGGGCGTGCACCGGCTCCTGGTGCTGTCCGACGGCTCGGCCTTCGCGACCAGCCTCGACGGGGAGTTCCGCAAGCACTACACCCTCAAGATGGCGGGCCGGATCATCGGTTCGGTGCGCATCGGTGGCGAGGACTGGAAGCACGAGGTCGCCGATCTCCGGAGCGCCCACGACCCCCAGGGGGTGTTCGTCATCGGCTACGCCGACGCCACGCTGGCGGCGCTGAAGGAGCTGAAGGGGCTTGGCTTCACCGGGGTGCGGTGCGTCACGTCCGCCCTGGACGTGGGCAACGTCGTGCCTGACAACCAGCAGCTTCTCCAGGGGGTGGTGCTGGCCCTGGCGCCGTATGACATACGTTCCGAGAAGGCACCGAGTGAGGGGTTCGTCGCGGCCTTCCGCGAGAAATACGGGCGCGCTCCCGACCTCTGGGCGGCGTACGGCTACGACGCCATGCGGGTGGCCCTTCACACCGTCACCACCAGCAAGAGCCTCTACACACCCGAGCTGATGCAGGACATGCACTTCGGGATGCAGGACTTCGCGGGAGTCACCGGCGCCATCGCGTTCAACGACTTCGGTGAGGTGAGCCGCTTCCCGGTGATGCACTGCATCCGCGGGACCGACGTGCTCACCTGCAGAGAGGTGCTCCAGGGCGAGGTGGCCAAGGCGAGGAAGCAGATCGAGGACTTCCTGCGGCGTCAAGGCGGCGGAGGTGGCTGAGGCCCTTACAATCGGGCCTGGAACTGACAGAAATAGGTTGAATTGTGCGAGTTCCTTGCGTTCTGCGCTGTTGTGTTGCGCATCGGCGCTCTGGTACCGTGCGAGGGTGCCGCGTCCTCGATAGGAATTCGCGATGAGCGTTGTCACCTGGTTGATTCTCGCATCCATGGTGGTCCAGCTGGCCGCCGCGGCTGCGGCGCTCACACTCATCCGCCGGACGCGGCACCACACTGCCTGGGTCCTGCTCACAAGCGCCCTGGTCGCCATGGCGGTGTGGCGCGGCATCTCGCTGGTCGGAGGCCTGGGCGGATACCCCGATAGGGCGACTGCCGTGGCGACCGAGAGCGTGGCCCTGCTCATTTCGGTGCTCGTGCTCCTCGCCGTCCTGCACATCCGGCGGCTTCTGCGCCTGATGTGGGAGAGCGAGCACGGTGTGGATCGCCTCGTGGCCGACGTCACCGAACGGCGGCGCGACGGGGAGGCTGCTCATCGCGAGGCTCGGCTGTTCGCCCATGGCCCGGTGGTGGTGATGCGTTGGACCGCGGACCGGCGCATCGTGTTCGTGTCGGAAAATGTCCGGCAGTGGGGCTTCGAGCCCGATGATCTCATCGGCCGTGCCACGGTTTATGACCTGGTACCCCAGGACGATAGGGCCCGAACTATCGAAGAGGCCAGCGCAGCAGCCGCTGCCGGGCGGGAGTCGTGGACTCAGGAGTACCGCCTCCTTTGTCCCGACGGCCGTGAACGGTGCGTGGTCGACGTGACCGTGGCTAGCCGCGACGCGAACGGCCGCGTGGTACACACTGACGGCTACCTCCTCGACGTCACCGAGCACCGCCGCGCCGAGGCTTCCCTCGAGCGCAGCGACGCCATCCTCCGTGCGGTGAGCTTCGCCGCCGAGCGGCTCCTGCTGCTGCCAGATTGGCGCTCGGGGGTGGCGGCCGTCCTCGGGCGGCTCGGCGAGGCGGCTGGGGTGAGCCGCGCCTACGTGTTCGAGAATCACCACGACAGCGAGGGCCGCCTCCTGTCGAGGCAACGCTGGGAGTGGTCGGCACCCGGGGTGGAGTCGCAGCTGGACAGTCCGGAGCTCGAGGGTCTCGACTACGTGGCCGGGGGCTTCGCTGCGTGGCTGGAACCCCTGGGGTCCGGCCGCACCGTGGTCAGCACTCCGGCGCAGATGCCGGAGCCCGCACGCGCGCTGCTCACAGGCCAGGACGTTCGCTCACTCGTCGTCACTCCCATTCTCGTGGGTGACGAGTGGTGGGGCTTCATGGGTTTCGACCAGTGTGATCACGAGCGACAGTGGAGCGGGGTCGAGCTCGAGGCGCTGAGGGTGGCGGCGCAGACGCAGGGCGCCGCCATTCTCCGCCAGCGGGTGGAGGAGCAGCTGCGACAGGCGCACAAGATCGAAGCGGTGGGTCAGCTCGCCGGAGGCATCGCCCACGACTTCAACAACCTGCTCACCGCTCTCATGGGCTCCGCCGAACTGCTGCGCCGGAGCCTGCCGGAGGGAGACGAGTCGGCCGATCACCTGGCCGCGATCCAGCGCACGGCGCAGCGCGCCGCGGAGCTCACGCGTCGGCTCCTGGCCTTCTCGCGACGGCACCACACGGAGCCCAGCGACCTCGACCTCAACCAGCTGTTGAGTGACTTCCTGGAGACCCTGCGGCGGGTGATGCCCGAGAACATCGCCCTCGACTTCGTGCCCGGCCACGAGCTGGGAGTGGTGCGGGCCGACCGTGGGCAGGTGGAGCAGGTGCTCATGAACCTGTGTGCCAACGCCCGCGACGCCATGCCCGGTGACGGTACTCTCACGCTGGAGACCGAGAACGTGTTCATCAACGGGCGTTACATCGCCAGCCACCCCTGGGCGCGGGCCGGGCGCTACGTGCTGCTCAGCGTGAGCGACTCCGGTGAGGGGATGGCGCCGGAGGTGCTCGACCGGGTCTTCGAGCCGTTCTTCACCACCAAGGAGCAGGGCAAGGGCACCGGCCTCGGCCTCGCCTCGGTGTACGGCATCGTCAAGCAGGCCGATGGCATGGTCAACGGCTACAGCGAGCTCGGCAAGGGCAGTACCTTCAAGGTCTATCTTCCGCTGGTAGAGCGGCCCGCGGCCCAGGTGGGGGCGAAGATCGACGGCCCCGTGCGCGGTGGCAACGAGGCAGTCCTGGTGGTGGAGGACGAGACCGAGGTGCGGCGCGTGGTGACGGAGTTCCTGAGCGGGCTCGGCTACCGGGTGGTGGACGCCCCCGATGGACGCGCCGCCCTGGAGATCCTGCGCCGGCAGCCGGTGGACCTGGTGATCACTGACATGGTGATGCCGCACATGGGTGGCTTGGAGCTCTACCGGGCGGCGGCTGATGTCGTGCCGGGAACGGCTTTCCTGTTCTCCTCCGGGTACAGCGAGGCGGCCCTGGGCGCGGCGGGTATCCAGGCAGGCATGCACTTCCTCGCCAAGCCCTATGGCCTCGACCAGCTGGCGCGCACCGTGCGGACGATTCTCGAGGGCGCCGGCTCGTAGCTGTTTCGAGGCGCACACAGCGCGGCGGGGAGGTCGCCTCGCTGTGCTACCCTGTGCCGCGTTTCCGGGTGGGGGTCGATGCCCGAAGTCGAGCACCAAAGACCGGTGGAGACGATGACCCGGAGGGCGTGGCGGGCCCGGGCCGGGCTGGTCGTGGTCTTGGCGGTGTTTGCCGCCTTCGTCTGGGGCCTGCACCGGCGGGCAGCTCTCGAGGCGGCCGGGGGCGAGATCATCCGCGTCCTCTTCGTTCCCTCGGTGGAGCAGGGGACGCTGGTACGCCGGGCCGACGAGCTGGCCCGCTTCGTGCGCGGCGACAGCGGCCTCACGCTGCGTACCGAGGTGCCGACGTCGTACGCCGCGGTGATCCAGGCACTGGGGGCCGGACAGGCGGATGTCGCCTGGATGCCGGCCTTCGCCTACGTGCTCGCCAATGCCCGCTACGGTGCCAAGGCCCGCCTCCAGGTGGTCCGCTCCATGGATCTCTTCGCCATCGTCGTGACCCGCACCGGGGCGGGGGAGCCGGAGTCCCTGGCGGCCCTGGCCGCGCGCCGGGTGGCCTTTCCGCGCTCGGTGCGCGGCGAGCTGCGGGATCGCGTGCGAGAACGTCTCGACCGCGCCGCACCGGGCTGGATCGAAATTCCGGTGCCCGACGACACGGCGGCGGTGAGGCTGTTGGTGGAACGTCCACTGGAGGTCGACGCGGCAGTCTCGAGCCACGTCTTCTCGGGTCCTCACGACCTCATCGGTGATGGCCGCAAGCTGCTCGAGTACGAGCGTCCCGGCACCCTGGCTGAGACTCGGGTGGTGGACACTACCGACACCCCGGTGGCGCAGCAGACCGCCGTCTACTACGGCTGTGTGTTCACCCGCACCGACTCCGGCGTCAACCGGCTCGAGGACCTCAACGGGCGATCCTTCGCCTTCTCCGACGAGACCTCCACCTCGGGGCACATCTTCCCGCGCATCCTCCTCAACCGTCACCACGTGACCCTCGGACACGTGTACTACGCCGGAGGCCACCCCAACGTGGTCCAGGCGGTGTGGGACGGCAAGGTGGCGGCGGGCTCGGCGTTCTACTCGCCCCCCGGCGAGCAGCAGGCGCGCGACCGTACGCTGGTGGCCGACGCCCGCTTCATCATCATGAAGCGCATGCCGGAGTACGACGAGCGGGTGCGTTTCCTGGACGAGGTCCGAGTGCTCAAGCTCACCGACCCCATCCCCAACGACCTGTGCTGCGTCCGCCGCGGCTTTCCGGAGAAGACCTGGGAGCGCTTCAACCGGTCGCTGCAGCGCTTCCTCGAGACCACCCAGGGGCGCGAGTCCTACTTCGACCTGGTCGCCGGCGTGGCCGCCGCGCCGTGTGACGACGCCGCCTTCGACGGCTTCCGTGAGGCCCTGCGCGACGCCGGAGTGAGCGCCTCCAAGCTGCTTGAGGCCGAGGAGGACAAGCTGCAGCGCAAGCGCAAGAAGGGAAGCGGCTCGTGACCCCCCGTCCAGGCGCTGGCGAGGCCGCCGCCAACGGGGTGGCCATCCGTCTCGAGGGCGTCGGGAAGGTCTACCCCGATGGCGTGCGGGCCCTCGCGGATGTCGATCTCACGGTGGCTGAGGGCGAGTTTCTGGTGGTTCTGGGGCTGTCCGGGTCCGGCAAGTCCACCCTGCTGCGCTGCATCAACCGGCTCGTTGATCCCACCAGCGGTCGAGTCGTCCTGTTCGGCGAGGATGTGACCGCGGCCCGGGGGGGCGAGCTTCGCCGCCTACGCAGTCTGGTTGCGATGATCTTTCAGCAGTTCAACCTGGTGCGCCGGCACAGCGTCCTCACCAACGTGCTCGCCGGAAGCCTCGGACGGGCCTCGCTGCTGCCGAGCCTGCTGCTGCGCTTCACCGGCGACGAACGCGAGCAGGCGCTGGCCAGCCTCGAGCGCGTCGGCCTGGCCGAGCGTGCCGGCAGCCGTGCCGACGCTCTTTCGGGCGGCCAGCAGCAACGGGTGGCGATTGCCCGGGCGCTCATGCAGCGCCCCCGCGTCATTCTCGCTGACGAGCCGGTGGCGTCGCTCGACCCGGCGCTGCGGCACTCCGTGATGCGGCACATCGAGGCGCTCAACCGCGACGAGGGGATGACGGTGGTGTGCTCGCTGCACGATATCGACCTGGTCACCCGCTACGCCACCCGGCTGGTGGCGCTGCGTGATGGGCGGCTGGTCTACGAAGGGCGGCCCGATCAGTTCGACCGTGCGGTGTTCCGCGAGATCTACGGCCACGACGCCGAGCCGGCGTCCAACGCGTCGCTGTGAGCTGATGGTGCCGCGCGGTCTCGACCTCCGCCGCCCGCCCGCAGCCCTGGAGAAGGGTCTGGCCCGCTCCAAGGCGCTGGCGGTGGATGCCGTGCTGTTGGCGCTCTTCCTGACCATGGTGGAGTTCCTCGCCGTCGCCTTTTCGGGGGTGCGGGGACCGACCGGGCTGGTGCTGACCCCGGAGGAGATACTCGACCTCCTCCACTATGGATGGTTGGTCACCGGAGCGCTGGTCCTGGCCCTGGGATGGAACCTCTTCTCCAAGACAATCGGTAGCTCGCCGGGGCGGGCGCTGGTGCGCGGGGTTCGCGAGGACGAGCAGGGCGTTCCGTGGACGCACACTCTTCGCGGCTGGTTCAGCGCACTGCTCATCGAGCTCACCTTCTTCACCGGCTGGCTCATCACCGAGGTCGACCTCGGCTCCTTCCTCACCAAGTTCTCCAAGGCGGCGGGAATCGTGCGCGGGCTTGTGCATCCTTCCGCCGCCGTCCTCCACCAGGGCGTCATCCTCCTGGTCCAGACCATTTTTCTCGCCTTCATGGCGACCGCCTTCGCGATCCCGGCGGCCTTCGTGCTGGCGTTCCTGGGCGCCCGCAACCTCACCCGGTCGACCGCCTGGAGCCGCTTCGTCTACACCGTGACCCGCACGGTGATGAACTTCGTGCGCGCTGTGGAGCCGCTCGTCTGGGCGCTTATCTTCATTTCGTGGGTTGGAATCGGGCCTTTCGCCGGGGTGCTGGCGCTCTGGATCCACTCGGTGGCTGCCCTGGCCAAGCTCTACTCCGAGCAGATCGAGAGCATCGACCGTGGTCCCCTGGAGGCGATCACCGCCACCGGAGCCTCGGGGTTGCAGGTGCTGCGTTACGGGGTGGTACCGCAGGTCATCCCTCCGTTTCTCTCCTTCACCATCTACCGCTGGGACATCAACGTGCGCATGTCCACGATCATCGGCTTCGTGGGCGGCGGCGGCATCGGCTACATCCTGAAGCCGAGGGTCGACCTGGGTGAGTGGGGCGAGGTCGGCACCCTCGTGCTGCTCATCGCCGTGACCGTGTGGCTGATGGACGTCGTGTCGGCGAAGATCCGGGAGCGGATCGTCTGAGCCCCGCCCGTCCGCCCGGTAGAGAGTAGAGAAGTAAACAGCAAGGGGTGTCCACACGCTCCGTGGCGGTCGAGAGACCGTACGGACGGGACGCTCATCTCCCGCTCGTGACAGGTTCCGCACGGCGCGCTCCTCGTTGAATGTGTGTGCGGGTCGCCCTACAATGGGGAAATCAGTTTCATCGACAAGCGCGTAGCGAACTGACGGGAGGTTGTCATGCCGGAGAGCGTGTACAAGGTCGTCGAGCTGGTTGGATCGAGCCCGGAGTCGTGGGAGAAGGCCGCCGCGGCGGCCGTCGCCATGGCGGGAAAGAGCCTGCGCGACCTCCGCATCGCCGAGATCGTCAGCCTCGACATGCAGCTCGAGGAGGGTAAGGTCGCGGCCTACCGCGCCAAGGTCAAGGTGTCGTTCAAGTACCAGGGCGGCTGATCACGAGGCCCGTTCACGCGCCCGGTCGCTGAGATCCGCTGTGTGCGGGAACGGGCCGAGAGCGCGAGGTACAATCGCTGGATGCAGTTTCTCTCAGCGAAACGACAGCGGACGCTGGAAGCGGTGGCGGCGCGCGTGGTGCCCGAGACGGCAGGGCTCGATACGGCGCGGCGTGAGCTCTTTCTGGCGATCATCGACGACGCCCTCGGCCAGCGCCCTCCTGGCATGCGGCGGCAGCTGGGGGCCTTCCTCGGTGTGATCCACATGGCGCCGATGGCGCGCTTCGGGGGACCTTTCGAGGGCCTCCCCGGTGCGCGCCAGGATGCCGTGCTGCGATGGCTCGAGGGCGGGCCCGTGAGCCTTCTTCGCAAGGGCTTCTGGGGCCTCAAGGTCCTCGTCTTCATGGGTTACTACGGGCAGCCTGAGACCTGGCCGGCGATCGGCTACGACCCGCAGCTCGACGGCAATGCGAGGCTCCATGCTTGAGAGAGAGTTTGACATCGTGATCGTCGGCTCCGGGGCCGGCGGCGGCGCAGTGGCCAAGGAGCTGGCGCCGCTCGCCGAAGCCGGAGCGCGCGTCGGAGTGCTGGAGTGGGGTGCGAGGCTGCGCGAGGAGGAGTACACCGGCCGCGAGGTGGAGATGGCGGCGAAGCTGTACTTCGACTCCGGCGGCATGATCACCCGAGACCGCACCATGACCCTGGCCATGGGCCGCGCCTATGGCGGCTCCACCGTCGTCTACACTGGCACCTCGCTGGCGCTCCCCGAGAGCGTGCTGAAGCGCTGGGCCGTACCCGACCTCGACTTTGAAGATCTCCAGATCCGCTCACGGAAGTACCTGGTGGAGAATCATGTCCATCTGCAGGACGAGGACAGGCTCAATGACAACAACCGCCTGTTCCGCGACGGCTGCCGCAAGCTCGGCTACCGGGTCGAGCAGTTCCCGGTGAACCTCAGAGGATGCAAGGGCTCCAGCCTCTGCAACCTCGGTTGTCCCAACCAGGCCAAGATGGGGACACTGCGGGTCCAGCTGCCTGCTGCCGAAGCCTCGGGTGTGGAAGTGATCACCAACTGTCGGGTGGATCGGGTGGCGGACCGCGTCTGTCACGCGACTGTGGTGAGGCGCGACTACGGTGAGCCGTCACGCTGGGCGCCGGGCGAGTACCGGGTCAAGGCCAAGATAGTGGTGGTGTGCGGCGGCGCGGTGCAAAGCCCTGCCCTGCTGCTGCGCTCGGGCTTCGGCCGCGGGCTTCCCGCCCTGGGACGCTACCTTACACTGCACCCCGCCCTGATCCTGGTTGGCGAGCACCCCGAGCCCATCACCAACTTCTACGGTCACCCCAAGAGCTTCTACTGCGACCACTTCGCCGAGTCCGAGGGTTTCCTTCTCGAGGCCTGCATGTACTTCCCCTTCACCACCGCCAAGAACCTGATCGGTTTCGGGCCGGAGCACACCCAGCTGATGCGCGCCTTCCCACGGCTGCAGATGATCCTGGTGCTGGCCGTCGACCCGGCCCTGGCCGGCAATCGAGTACGGTTGGACAGGGATGGCGAGCCGGTGGTGGACTACACGCTGACCGAGCCGGTGCTGGACTCGCTGCACCGCTCGATGCTGGCTTCAGCGCGGATCTTCTTCGCGGCCGGGGCGCAGCGGGTGCACGCGCCGGCCGGCCGCCGCTTCTTCATCGAGGCGGGGGAGCGGGACCGTCTCGACGAGCTGATTCCGCGCGAGAACGTCATTCCCGGCAAGATGTCGGTGACCTCCGCCCACATCATGGGAGGTTGTCGTATGGGAGCCGACTCCAGCGACTCCGTGACCAACGTCTGGGGCGAGGTGCACGGGGTACCGTGGCTCTTCGTCGCCGACGCCTCCCTGTTCCCGCGCTGCTCCGAGATCAACCCCTACGTCACCATCATGGCCTTGGCCGACCGCGTCGCCGAGCGGGTGCGGTCGCGGGCGCCCGAGCTGCTCGCCTCATGAGGGTGCGCGGCGCCGAGCTGGTGGTCCGGGCCCTCGAGGCTGAAGGCGTACGTTTTACCTTCGGGATTCCCGGCACTCACAACACCGAGCTGTACGACGCGCTGGCGCGCTCGTCGGTGCGGCCCGTGCTCGTGACCTCGGAGCTGGCGGCGGCTTTCCTTGCCGACGGTATCTCGAGCACCACGGAGCAGACCGGCGTTCTCACAGTGGTGCCCGGGGCCGGCGTCACCCATGCCCTGTCGGGGATCGCCGAGGCATTCATGGACACGGTACCACTGGTGGTGCTGGCCTGCGGCATCCGCAGCGACACCGGGGCGGCGTACCAGCTCCATGCCATCGACCAGCTTGCGCTGCTGCGGCCGGTGACCAAGGCGGCCTGGCGGGTGGAGCACGTGGACGCCATCGTGCCACGGGTTCGTGAGGCCTTTCGCCTTGCCCGTGCCGGAGCTCCCGGTCCGGTGGCGGTGGAGATCCCGGCCGACCTCATGCTCCTGACCCATGATGCGGCCGCACCCGAGCCGCTTTCTCCCCCCCGAGCGCACCCGAGCCCGCGCCGGAGTTGGTCGCCGAGGCGGCCCGCAGGCTCGCGTCGGCGAGGCGTCCCGCTCTTTACGTGGGGCTGGGCGCGGCCGGCGCAGCGCCGTGGCTCCCTGAGCTGGCCGAGCGCCTGGGGGCGCCGGTAGCCACCACGATCTCGGGGAAGGGGGTCTTCCCCGAGCACCACCCCCTGTGGCTGTGGACGGGCTTCGGACCTCAGGCGCCCCGCTTCGTCTCGGAGATCATGGCCGAGTGCGACTGCCTCCTGGCTATCGGCTGCCGCTTCAGCGAGGTGGCCACCGGTTCCTACGGTCTCACCCCCCCGGACAACCTCATCCACGTGGACATCGCGCCCGAGGTCTTTCATCGGAACTTCCATGCTGCCGTCGCAGTGGAGGCGGATGCCGAGCGCTTCGTCCGAGCGCTCCTCGATCGCCTCGAGGGGGAGCCGCGTGAACGCGCGGCGTTGGAGGGGGCCATCGCCACCGGCCACCGCAAGGTGGAGGCTGAGTGGGCGGGACAGACGAGCAGAACGGGAGTGACCCCGGCGCGGCTCTTCGCCGCGCTCCAACGTCACTGTGCCCCGGACGCCGTGTACGCGACGGATTCCGGCAACGGCACGTTCCTCGCCATGGAGCACCTGCGCCTGGATCGGCCGGGCTGCTTCATCGGGCCCATCGACTTCTCCTGCATGGGGTACTCGGTTCCGGCCGCCATTGGCGCGAGCCTGGCCGCTCCCGGGCGGGACGTGGTCGCCTTGGCCGGCGACGGGGCACTGCTCATGACCGGGCTGGAGCTCATCGCTGGGGGCGCGGCGGGGTCGGCGCCCGTTGTGGTGGTTCTGCGCGACGGCCACCTCGGCCAGATTGCCCAGTTCCAGAGGATTCCGCTCAACCGGGACACATGCACCGTGCTGCCGCCGTTCGAGGTGGAGGACCTGGCGCGGGCCGTCCGCTGCCGCTACTTCCGGATCCTGCGGGACGCCGAGCTGGAGGGGGTGATTCCTCTGGCGGTCAGCGCCGCCCGCGACGGCCGCCCGGTGATGGTGGAAGTGGCCATCGATTACTCTCACAAGACCTTCTTTACCCGCGGGGTCGTCAAGACGAACTTCTGGCGGCTGCCGTGGGGCGACCGGCTGCGGATGCTTGGGCGAGCCCTTGGACGGCGAATCGTGCCGAGGGGAGGAGATTCCTCTTGACACCCCGGGAGGGCCAGGCATAAAGTTGAATGTCAACGACGGTCAACGACCACGATGAGGGAGCGGGTCCAAGGGCGGGCCACCGAGAGGGTGGGCCTTGTCCAAAAGCCAGCGACCACGACGCGCCAGAACCGGCTCGAGTTCCAGTGCGCCTGGTCCCTTTGTCGCAAGTCACTGAACCGGCTGCCCGGGTGGCGACGGCACGGGTGTTGGGTAGCTGGTTCTAAGACGTACGACAGGGGGACAGGCGCTTTTTATTCCCGCTCTCGGTTCGGACTCCCGGCTCGTGCGGTCAGCTAGTGTCCTGTTTGGGGGTCCGATGTGCTATTTGCGCAGCCAGCGTGCTTCCTGGCAAGGCGCGACGACGAAGTCGTGGCAACGCTACTTCGAGGAGGAGCAACGCAGCCAGGGGCCGCGATGACACGCGAAGAGTCCATTGGGATTCTCCAAACAGGACACTCGGCCCGCGGAGACGGGTTCGAGGGCAGGAGAGGGGGCGCCTTGGGACGGCGATTCGCCGACGGGGACGAGAGGATACCGGGCGTCGAGATCGCCAGGCAGGCGGATCAGGGCGCGTACGGGCGCGGGACCGCAGTGAACCCCGCAAACCGTTTCGAGCGCCTGCACCTGGAAGGCGAAGAGGCGCCCGAGCGGGTGGACACGGTGCTCCTGCGTGACAGCAGTCGCTCCGTGATCACCCGCAACGACAGCCCCGACGTTCCATTCGACGCAACTCTCAATCCCTACCGCGGCTGCGAGCACGGCTGCGCCTACTGCTATGCCCGCGTCTACCATGAGTTTCTCGGGTTCTCGGCGGGTCTGGACTTCGAAACCCGCATTCTCGTCAAAGAGGAGGCGCCCAGCCTCCTCGAGGCGGAGCTGCAGTCGCCCTCCTGGCGGCCGCAGACCATTGCCATGTCGGGCGCCACCGACCCCTACCAGCCAGCCGAGCGGCGACTCGCCCTCAGTAGGAGCTGCCTCGAGGTGCTGGCCCGCGCGCGCAACCCGGTGTCTATCATCACCAAGAACGCCCTCGTGCGTCGGGACGCGGATCTCCTCGTCAGCCTCGCTCGGCAGAACGCCGCAGCGGTGGCCTTCTCGATCATCACCCTCGACGCGGCGTTGGCGCGGCGATTGGAGCCGCGCACGTCGCAGCCTCGTGAGCGTCTGCGGGCGATGGCGGAGCTCCGTGCCGCTGGTGTCCCTTGCGGTGTCCTGGTGGCGCCGGTGATCCCTGGGCTCACGGACCACGAGATTCCCCGCGTGGTTGCCGCCGCAGCAGCGGCTGGAGCGAGCTTTGCCGCCTGGGGACTGGTTCGCCTCCCAGGTCCGGTGGCCGACATCTTCGACGACTGGCTGCGCCGGGTGGTCCCTCGGCGGCGGCGCCGCGTGCTCGAGCGGATCCGCGACGCGCGCGGGGGAGATCTGGACGAGCCCCGCTTTGCGCACCGGATGCACGGCGACGGCGTCCTCGCCCGGCACCTCGACGCGCTGTTCGAGGCGGCCTGCCGTCGCCACGACGTACGCAGGGGACGGCCGGAGCTGTCCGCTGCGGCGTTTCGCAGACCGGGCGGGGAGCAGCTCTCGCTGGAGTTCTGAGGTCGCCCCGAGCCAGCTCACTGTCCCGGTGGGTGGGCCGCTACGCAGGGGCGCCGCGCCAGTGCGCCGGCGCCTCACGAAGAGCTCAATCCCCGCTCTCCGCGCCGGCGAGCAGACCCTGGAAAAAGCGGCGGGCGTTGACGCCGATATGGCGGGTGTCATAGCCGCCTTCCTGGACCACCATGGTGGGCAGGAAAAGCTCGCCGATCATGCGGCCGTTGGCCTCGAAGTCGGCGGCGCCGAGGCTCCAGCTACCGGTGGGGTCGCCCCTGGCGGTGTCGAGCCCGAGGCTGACGACGAGGAAACCCGGTGAGAAGCGCCGGATACGTCGAAGAGCGCGCGCCAGTACCTCACGGAAACCCTCGCCATCGAGCTTCTCGCTCAGTGGGTAGTTGCGATTGGCTCCGCGCCCGTCACCGTCGCCGCGCTCGTCCTCGAAGCCGCTGAAGTAGGGGTAGGCGAAGCGCGGGTGACCGTGGATGGACACGGTAAGGACGTCGCCTCGGCTGTAGAAGATGTCCTGCTGGCCGTTGCCGTGGTGGTAGTCGATGTCGAGCATCGCCACCCTTCCGTACCGGCTCAGGAGGTGCGCGGCGACCGCCGCCGAGCAGAAGTAGCAGAAACCACCGAAGGAGCGGCGCTCCGCGTGATGTCCGGGCGGGCGAACCAAGGCGTAGGCGAGACGGGTGCCCTGGAGAACCTCTTCGGCGGCGGTGAGGGCGCAGTCTACCGCCCGCTTTGCGGCGGTGAAGGCATGCTCGTTGAGAGGGGTGAAGGTGTCGATGCAGTAGTAGCCCGCACGGACCGCCAGCTCCTTCGGCGGACGAGCGGTGTTGCGGATGGGAAAGACGTAGGGGTAGACCGATTCGTCCTCCGGGATCGCCTCGCATACCCGCTTGAAGTAGGCCACGTAGTCGGGGTCGTGGACGGCCAGGATGTGCTTCTCCCCGAAGTGTCGGGGGGGAATCGGGCGGAACACGTCCAGACGGCTCAGCTCCTTGGAAATACTTCGGATGCGTACAGGAGACTCCACGTAGCCACGCTCGCGCACGTGGTGAATCTCGTGGCGGTCGGTGACCACCAGTGCGATGCGGCGGTCGGGTGGGCGCTCGGGAGACGGGGCCACAGGCTCCGGTCGGGTCACACTGCGTGGCTCGCGCAGGCGGACGGGGTCATCTGTGAACGAGTCCACCACCATGTCGACGTAGTCGCTCGGGCAAACGTCTGGGTACTTGCGCTCGAGGATGGCGCGGACGATCACCCGGGCTGTGTCGCGGGAGGGGGGCTTGGCGCTTCCGAGGTCGTCGAACACCAGGTACGGCGGATCGGTTTCGCCGGGCTTCAGCGGCGTCTCGTAACGGGTCCCGGTGATGGGGCGGGCGCCGTAACGCTCGTAGAAACGAAGCCGGGCGGCATTTTGCTTGCGGACAGCCGGTTCGGGACTGAGCTCCGGGTCGTCGGGGAGGCACTCGAAGAAGAGGCCGAGGGTGTCGAGGGCCGCGGCCCGGCGCCGGATCCGCTCGTACAGTGCGCCGCCGATGCCGCGTCCGCTGAACACCTTGCCGGACGAGACGTAGTCGAGGTAGCAGAAGTGGAGGTCCGGGGCATGCATCAGCAGCGCGAAGCCCGACACGTGTCCCTTCCAGTCGTCGGCCACGTACAGGAGCGAGCGGAACCGGTACTTGAGCGGGTTGCGGAGCTTCTCGGGCAGGCTGGCGATCTCGCCTGGGCTGAGGCCCGGAAACTGCTGGTGCAGCATACCCTGGACCTGGGAGATGGCATCCCGGTTGCGCGGTACGAGGTCGTCGTGGACCCTGCGGATTCGAAACATGAGAGACCTTTCTGGTCCCGACTCGGAAGACTTCCACCAGAGCTAACGGTAGTCCCTACCACCGTCTTCCTGCGGCGTCGTGCGTTGGGTTACGACAGTCTGTGGGAAAGCCAGTTGTCCAGGTGCTCGCGCCCGTCGCCCTCGAACCGCACGAACTGTGCGGCGAAGCCCTCGAGATGCTCCCGGAAGGGATCGGTATGGCGCACGACTCGCGCCGCGCCCCGCACCGGCGGAGCTCCCGATGGCATGGCGAGGTCGAAGTCGAAGGTCGTCCCGAGCGGGAAGACTCGGCCGCCCCTCACGAGCATGCCGGTGGCGGAGACGTTCTCCGTCTGAAAGAGCGCGCGCGTGGGCCGCCTGCTCAGCTCGGCTTGCAGCTCCAGGACCGCCCTCACCAGCACCCGAGGCGCGGCGCTCGTGAGCTCGTCGATGCAGTGCACGATGTACTCCACCGGGAGGTCGAGGCTCACGACTCGGTTGATGCCACGGCCCAGGAAGAGGCTCGCCTCATCCACACCGTCGGGCTCGGCTACGGCGATCAGTCCACTGCGCCGGCTGGGCGACGAGGGGGCGCGGACCACCATCGCAATCTCGTCCAGCTCGAAGCCCCGGGGAGGGTACGCGATGAGGACCAGATCCCACGGCTCGGCGGCGGCGAGCTGCAGGCCGACCGTGGGATCAGAGGAGCGATGCACCGCGAAACGAGCGGGATCGAGAAGGGCGAGCACTCCCTCAAGGGCCGAGGCTCCCGAACCCATAGCCAGCACCTGGCAAGGCTGTCCCTCCGTCACGGGAACCAGCATAGCCCCAACTCGCGCGATCGGCACGTGCCGCGGGTCACATCGAGGCTCCTTTCGACCTCTGCACTCGGTCCGTTCTTGGACAGTCAGGGCCTGCGAAGCGACAGAATGGTCGCGATGTGAAGCGCGACGCAGAAGTCTATCTTGCTCATTCTTCCATTTTTATGAGAAATCGCAAGAGTGGCAGGGAGCCTGTGTAGGCTCTGGCCGGGATGCGTCGTCGATGTGCCAAGAAAATATGTGGCGAAACAGACGCGACGGCTGCGCGGATTGCAGGCGGCGGCGTTCTCGGCCCTCCTGGAGGTTGCCGGGGGCCGTGGTGCGAGGCCACGGTGGCCGGGGCAGCGTGGTCGGGTGCGATAGTCTCGGGCTCGGGCGCGGCGGGATCGGAGGGCGCACCGCGGCTCGACGAGATGTCGCTTTGGGAGGTGGAACGGCTCCTCGTCGATCGCACCCTGCGCCGCTTCGACGGCGACGTGAGCCGCGCCGCCAAGGTGCTGCGTCTCTCGCCGGGGGGCTGTACCGGCGCCTGGAGAAGTACGGCCTGTGAGGGTGCGGCGTCGAGCTGCGCAAGGCCGCCTGTCACGGGAGGGAATGTTGGCCGGCGCTGGGCGATTGTGGGCACTGAGGTCTTCGTGATGTGAGATCCCCCTGGCGGGATGTGAGGAGGAGGGATGCTCAGAGAAAGTACCGCACCGGGCGCTCTGGCGGTGTTCACCTGTGCCGCGCTTCTGCTCACGGGCTGCGCCAACTCCCCCGGGCGGGTGGAGGCACGGAACACAGAGGTCGTGAACAAGGTCTTCGCAGCGGTCAACGCGGATCGCTACGGCGACCTCGACGACCTCATGGAGCCGACCTACGTTCGTCACTGTCAGGCGACGCCGGGTGTGGATGTCAACACCCTCGAGGATTTCAAGGAGTACCTCAGGAGCGAGCGGGCGACGTTTCCGGACGGGAAGATCGCTATTCTCTTCCTCAGCGCCCAGGGGGACCGTGTGGCCTTCTGGGGGACCTACACGGGGACCCAGAAGGGTCGGATGGGCCCCCACGCAGCAACGGGCAGACAGATCCAGGTGGACATCGCAGGAGTTCACAGGCTGTCGGAGGGCAGGATCGCCGAGACGTGGATCACCTGGGACAATCTCACCGCGCTCCAGCAGCTCAAGCTGCTGCCACCGCTTCCCAGCGCCCAGCTGGGCGAGGGTGAGGGGTAGCACGCATGTCTCCCGAGACCTCCGCGGCGACGAGGGCCGACGAGGTCGCCGGCTCGGATGGTAATCTCGATCGTAACGGTGGGGTGCGTTACGTAGCTTTCGTCCCACCGAGGCGGGTCGGCGGACCATACAGGTATAGGCTTGGGAATCACGCGGCGAGGTCTGATCGCCAACAGTCGTAACGGGAGTTCTGCGCCATGAAGATCACCACGCGCTACTACGATCCGGTGGCCATTCTCGACCTCGAGGGGGCGCTCACCCTGGGGCGGGGTGATGTCCTCCTGCGCGGACGGCTGCTCGAGCTGCTGGAGGAGGGGTACCGCAGGATCCTCCTCAACATGGGAGCGGTGCGTCACGTGGACTCCTCGGGACTGGGCGAGCTCCTGCGCAGCCGGGAAACCTGCGAGGAGCGCGGCGCCGAGCTTAAGCTCCTGCACCTCAACCCGGGCGCCTACCGCCTGCTCACCATGAGCAAGCTAGTGGGTCTGTTCGAGATCTTCGACAGCGAAGCCGAGGCCATCCCGAGCTTTTGGCACGAGGGCGAGCCGCCCACGTCGTGACCCGGGAAGCACCGCGGCGGCGTGGGGCCGTTACAGGCGGCGGCGCATGCGCCGGAGCGGAGGGCGGAAGTGGCCGACCAGGATGAAGCGCCCAGGGGGACAGCGGACGAGCTCGACCGAGCCTGACGCCGCGGAGCTGGAACCGTTGCGCCGCGCCGGTGCCGGTCGTCTCGTTGTGCCGGCGACGTTTCGCTCCTGCTCCGATGCCAGCCTGCCCCATCGGCGCGGCGCGACGGCCGTGGTGTGCGGCCCCTGGCGGCTGGCGGAGGCTCTCACCCCCATGACCACGCGACGCTGGACGAAGTCCAGCGCGCGGCCGAGCTCTCCGACCGCATGATCGTCGCCGCCTGCTGCGCTGCTGACGAGCGTTCGGAGCCGTCGTGATCGCCATCCTCCGCAGGCTAGCGCAGCTCGGGCTCCCACGGGGCGACTGGGTGATTCTCGGCAGCGGGCCGCTGTGGGCCCACGGCCTGATTCCCGATCTGCCCCACGACGTGGACGTGCTGGCCCGTGGCGCGGCATGGCGGCGCGCCTGCGAGCTGGGCGCGCCGCAGCGCGCGGCACTGGGCGACCTGGTGGTGCGCCTGGAGAATGGGACGATGGAGATCTTCGACGGTTGGGCGCCGATGAAATGGGACCTGGACGAGGTCATCGACGCTGCCGAGTGGCGCCACGGTTTTCCGTGGGCCCCTCTGCGCTACGTACTCGAGTTCAAGCGGGTCCTGGCGCGGCCCAAGGACCTCGAGCACATCCGCATCATCGAGGAGTTCCTGGCCGAGCAGGGATGAAGCTCCGGGCGCGTCAGCCGGCGGGTTGCCGTGCCCGGTCACGAGGTGGCAGGAGAAGGGGGCAAGCTGCGGTCCCATCCGCCCTGGTTCCGGAGCCGCTCGATGACGCCGCGGGCACGCTCCCGGAGCTCCATGTAGTCGGTCTTTGCCACGCGGTTCAGCGGGAATTGCCCCGGAGCGATCAGCTCCACGTGCTCCGGGCGCGCGTAGGCCGCGATATCGAGGCAGGCGAGGTCCACGTCTGCTGCAGAGAGGTCCGCTCCCGCCACCGGTTCCACGAAGGCGACGATAGCCTCGGAGAAGACCTCGTGCTCCACGCCGACCACGCCCACCTGGGCGACCCTTCCCTTGAGGGCGCCGGCGATGTGCTTCTCCACGTCCTCGGGGAAGACCTGGTAGCCCTTGGGCTTGATCACCAGCTTGGCGCGGCCGGCGAAGCGCAGGCCGCGATCGCCATAGGCACCGAGGTCGCCGGTGTAGCAGACGCCGTCGCTGGTGACGGTGCGGGCGGTGGCCTCGGGGTCGTCGAGATAGCCGAGAAACACCTGAGGCCCGGTGAAGCACACCTCACCGATCTCGCCGGGGGCCGTCTCCGCCCCGGCCCGGCCGTCCGCCGTCATCGGCTCGCGTACGGTGAGCGGGCACAGGGGCATGTCGAAGCCGATGGAGCCTGCCACGTCGTCGAGGTCCGCCCCGGGGTCGGTGTAGGTGCAAAAGCCCGCGGTCTCGGTGAGACCGAGGCCCGTGCCGATGCGGGGCGCCATCGTCTGCAGGCGCTCGAGGAACTCCCGCGACACCGCCTGTCCGCCGTACAGTGCGAAGCGAATCGAGGAGAGGTCGTAGCCGCCGTACTCGGGGAGGCGCCACTCGAGGTTGAAGAGGGCGGGGATCTGGCCGACCACGGTGACGCGGTGGCGCTGGATGGCCTCCAGGCTCTTCTGCGGGTCGAACACGTGCAGTAGTACGGCGGTGCCGCCGCCGTAGATGGTCGTGGCGAGCTGCTCGGTGACGCAGCCCACGTGGGACGGCGGCAGGTTCACCAGCATGACGTCGTCGTCCGCGAGCTCGAAGCCTACTGCCAGACCGATGTTCTGCACCAGCACGTTCTCGTGGCACAGCAGGGCGGGCTTGGGAGGTCCGGTCGAGCCGGTGGTGAAGATGACCAGGCAGCCGTCGCGTCGCCCGACGCGCCGGTGCGCCCGGCGGACGCTGCCGGTGACCAGGCTGACGAGGAAACGCCGCTTGATGTCGCGGGCGAACTCGCTGATACCGACGGCGCCCGCCATCACCGGGTCGGGCTCGCGCTGCATCTGCACCCAGTGCTCCACCCACGGGGAGGAGGCCATGACGTCGCCTACCATGGGGCGGAAGTCCATCACCGGCGTCTCTCCCAGGAAGAAGTAGGCGCGCGGCCGAATGTGGTCGAAGCAGTACTGCACCTCCTTCGTCTTGAGTCGCAGGTCGAGCGGCGCGACCACGAGGCCCACCCGGTAGCAGGCGTAGATCAGGTACACATGCTCCTTGAGCAGAGCCAGGCTCGTGGCGACCACGTCGCCCTTGCAAAGGCCCAGGCTCAGCAGCTTGGCGGCGAAGGCCGAGACGGCGTGGTCGAACGCACGCCACGTGACCACCTCGCCGGTGTCGTGCTCGATAAGGGCCGGGGCGTTAGGCTTTTCCGTTGCCCAGCGTGCCACCGGGTCGGCCTGGTTCTCGGGGAGCGCCTGGTACAGCTCGAGGCAGCGGACGTCCTTCGCCGGATCCTTCATGGCAGCCTCCCGATGTGGGCCTCGTGTTGTTCAATCGTAGCATCGCCGGGAAGTGAGAGCCCGCAGGCGCTCAGCCGTTCATTCCGCTGTCCGCGTCGGGCGTGGCTTTGATCTTCGGTCCGGGGGGCGGGGCGCTCCCGCTCAGGTCGGGAGGTGCTCGAGGCGGGCGGTGAGGCGGCCGGCGTCCACCTCCATGTGAGCCACGGTGACCGGGAGGCGGAAGCGGCGGGGGCCTGCGCTGCCGGGGTTGAGAAGGAAGACGCCGTGGCGCGTCTCGATGGCCGCGTGATGGCTGTGGCCGAAGATCACCGCGGCGAGCCCGGCGGCGGCGGGGTCGATGGCGAGCTCGGCGAGGTCGTGCAGGAGGTGGACCTGGAGACCGTCGGCGAGGGAGATGGTGAGCACTGATGGAAGCGCCGTGGCCCACTCGCCGCGGTCCACGTTGCCGCGCACCGCCAGCACGGGCGCAATCTCGGCGAGAGCTTCGAGCACCGAGGGCCGGCCCACGTCGCCGGCGTGGAGGACGACGTCCGAGCCGGCCAGGGCCGCCGCCGCCTCGGGGCGTAGCAGCCCGTGGGTGTCGGATATCACGCCGATGCGGCGCGCTTCGGGCCAGGAGAGCCTCGGCACGCGCACATCATACGCGGCACGATCCGTGACAGGACACTAGGGCCCGATTGCCTCCGCGACCACTACCTCCGACGGCACACCCCAGGCCGTGACCACGCGGTGGTGGAGCACCCGCCAGGCGTCCGCCGGGAGACTGGGACGAAGCTCCAGCGGCCGGCAGCCGCCCACCAGTCGGGGGCTGAGGCGGAAGAGCGCGGACCAGAGGGTGGTGATCACCCGGGAGGGCACCGTACGGCCGCGGGTGAGGCCGACGCTGCAGAGCAATCCCCCGGGCAGGAGGACGCGATGGGCCTCGGAGAGGACGGAGGCGATGGCTTCGCGCGAGAGGAGATCGAGCACGTAGGTGACGACGATCCGGTCCACTGAAGCGGCAACGAGCGGCAGGCCCCGGGTGAGGTCGGCGCGGACGACGGCCGCGCGCGGGCCGACGCCGGCGAGGCGGCGGCTCGCGAGCCCGAGCATCACCGGGCTGAGGTCGATGCCGAGGTAGCGCGCGTCACCGGGAAGGTGCTGCTCCAGCAGCCGGAGCGCCCATCGGCCGGTACCGCAGCCGAGCTCGAGCAAGACGGTGGTCTCAGCCAGGCGCGCGTTGGCGAGGAGGTCGTGCACCGCAGGGTCCTCGTAGAACCCCTGGGTGTCCTGCTTGCGGCCGATGCGGTCGTACACCGATCGCGCCTGGGATGGTGTCAGCGTTGGAGGGCTCATCGCATGCTCCTTCGTGGACGCGTTACCACGCTACAACGTTCTTCGGTGGCCGGGGCTGCGTCCGGGGCCGATGGCTGCGTCCGGGGCCGATGGCCGGCACCGGGGCCGATGGCCGGGACCGGGGCCGATGGCCGGGGCCGGGGCCGGGGCCGATGGCCGGGGCCGATGGCCGGGGCCGGGGCCGGGGCCGGGGCCGATGGCCGGGGCCGATGGCCGGGGCCGGGGCCGGGGCAGGGGCCGATGGCCGGGGCCGATGGCCGGGGCCGGGGCCTTCGTGTGGCTGCGAGGTCAGGGAGGGGGGCCTTTCATACGTTGCCCTTCGCTTTCTGCCGGTCGGGTGGGCGGGAGCCTCAGTAGCGGCGACTCAGCCGCAGGCCGCCTCGGTATGCGGAGGCGTCGAAGAGGCGTCGCAAGAGCGGGGCGAAGGGACCGGCTGCAGCGGGCTCGTTGTTGACGGTCTCCACCGTGAGGCTGCGCTCGGGATCGACCTGGCGGGTGAGGAGGACCTTGAGGAAGCCGAGGTACTCCTCGAGCCGAGGGTGATCGGCGGGGACGTGCACGTCGAGGGTCCGGCCGCGGCGCTGGGACACGAGCACCAGCTGGGGACCGTGGAAGACGAGGTGGTTCGAAGGCAGCCGGTGGGGGAGGTCGAGGCCCTCGAGGCCCAGCCCGCACAACGACGCGGGGTCGGCGGCGCTCATCCACACCACCCGGTCCCCGGGGAGGCCGTCGAGGAGCAGGCGCACGGCAGCGTGCGAGGCGAACTGGAGGCCGCGCACACCGGTGAAGAAGTGCCCTGCGACGATCTCTCCGGAGAGCTCCATGAGGCGCAGGGCGCGGAAGATCCGCGGCCACGAGAGAGCCGGGAGCTCGCGCTCTGAGAGCTCGCGAAAGAGCACTCCGTAGCGCTCGAGGAGGAGGCGCGCGCGTTCCTTGGCCAGCTCCTCGGCGGCGACGGCGTCCTCGGGCGGTGGTGAGGCCGGCAGCCGGTGCCACGTGCCGACGAACGGCCGTGACGCCTGCCAGCGGGCGAAGCGCATGCGGTGGGCGGAGCGGCCGGGACGAGTCGGAGTGACCTCCACCGGCGCGAAGCGGGTCGCGAGGCCGCGGCGGACCGGTGCGAAGCTGTCGGTGGCCACCATGCCGCGCCAGGCCAGGCGCCACAGCCGGCGCGACAGCTCGGCGGAGCCGAGGCCGCTGTGGGCGGCGAGGTCGGTGAGCTCGAAGCGGCCCGGTACCGGCGGCAGGACTTCGTCCACTGCGGCGGAGCGGGTTGCCGTCGCCACGTCGTCGCGCACGAGGTCGAGGTCGCCTGAGAGGGCGAAGGCGAGCCGCTCCTTGCCGCACCCCACCCACTCCAGCTCGCTCTCGCCCAGCAGGGCGTCAATCCAGTCCGGGTAGTAGGGATCGAGACGGGCGGGGAGGATGTCCTTCTCCCAGAGGCGCGCGGGCGCGGGGTAGGCAAACAGGGTCTCGAGGCACGTGCGTAGGTCGTCGGGGCCGGCACCAGCGCTGCCGAGGTGCTGCAGGTGTGCCAGCAGGACCGCCAGGTGCTCAGGCCCACGGGGCTCCAGCTGCGGGCGGGCCGCGGCTCGGGCCTGACGCAGCAGGCGCTCGAGGTTCTCGGCGTCGCACAGCTGGAGGTCGTCGGAGTCCTCGAGCAGCTGGTCGACCACCACCGCCTGCTCGGCCACCAGGGTCTCCAGCACCTCACGTTCGGCGTCGGCGTCGAGGCCGAGGACGTTGGCGAGGTGGGTGTGCGGCACCGGGCCGTAGCTCTGCAGCCAACGGCTTACCAGCGCTGCCAGGGGCTCCGGGACCTCCTCGCCAGCGGGCGCGGCCAACCGTGGTCGGGCCGGCGCGGGCTGGCCGGGCACTGGCGACGACAGCTCCGCGGAGCCGTCACCTGGCGCGACGGCGGCGAGGATGAGGGCGAGATCGGCGGCGCCGCACACCAACGGGCGGCCGCGGCCGTCTTGCCGAATGACGCGGGCGAGGCGCGGCGCAGCCTCGGCCATGGCGGCGTTCGCGTCGTGGCCGTCCCGATCCATGGCCGCCAGGAGAGCGTGCCACTCGTCGTCGGGCATGAGCAGCCGCTCCTCCACCCAGTCGGCCAGCTCGCGCCCGTCGCGCGGCGTCCAACCCGGCTCCACCCGGTGCAGACGGCGCTGAAAGGCCTCTACGAGAGCGGGCGACAGCCGGGGGCGCAGTCGGGAGGAGAACACCAGCTCGCGCAGCAGGTCCTCGCGGGCCACGGCGGCGCCTCCCGGCTCGGGAGTGTCGTCCTCGTACATGAGGCGGTTCGTCTGCCGCCACATGACGTTCGCAGCGAAGGGTGAGGGCTTCTCGGTGCAAACGTGCCGCACCGTGATCTCGCCCCGCGCCACCTCGTCGAGGAGGACGGCGAGGGAGCCGAGGTCGAGCTCGTCCTCGAGGCACGTGCGCCACGCCTCCAGTATCACCGGAAAATCGTCGAAGCGACTCACCGTCTGGAGCAGCTGCTTGGAGCGCTGGCGGTTGAACCACAGCGGCGTGCGGCGGCGGAAGCTCTCGCGCCGCAGGAGCAGGGCAACGCCGGCGGCCTCGCGAAACCGTGCGCCGAAGAACCCGGTGCGGCCGAGACCGCGGCGGACGAGCTCCTCGCTCCGGGTGCTGCTCACCAGGTCGACGAGCTGGTCCAGGGGAGCGCCGGCGGGGCTGGTGACGAGGAGGCAGTCGTCGTCGTGCTCCACGGCCAGCGGGCTGCCGTGGCGCTCCTCCCAGGCTGCCGCCAGGGCGAAGCCGAACGCGCGGTTCACCCGGCCTCCCCAGAACGTGTGGACCACGGCCTGGCGCAGGTCGCCCCGGCTGGTGGGGTCGTCCAGGTGCTCGATGACGACCCTGTGGCGATGGGGGAGCAGGCCCGCACAGGCGGTGCGCTGGTCGGCGAGCAGCTCGACCAGGGCGTCGGCGGCGGCGGGCTCGAGGCGGTGGGTCCGTGCGAGCTCCTCCTTCAGCCCCGGCTCTCCGAGGCGCGGCTCCAGCGCCTCCAGCAAGCGACCCACCCGGTCCGAGAGGTGGAACGAGCGATCGCGGGCGTCGGCGCGCCAGAACGGAGCCATGGCGGAGCGAGCGTGGGCCGGGCTCACGACGACGTCGTTGTGGGTGATCCGCTCAACCCGCCAGGTCTGTACGCCCAGGGTGAAGGTGTCGCCCACCGAGCGCTCCCAAACGAACTCTTCGTCGAGCTCGCCGATCTTGGTGAGGCTTCCTTCGAGCCGCAGGTGGAAGTACCCGCGGTCGGGGATGGTGCCGCCGGACAGGTAGACGATGCGGTCGGCGCCGGGCCGGCCCCGTACGGTGCCGGCCACGCGGTCGAGGCTCACCAGGGGGTCGAGCTCGCGCACCCGGGTGGCTGCGAAGCGGCCGGCCAGCATCTCGACCACGAGGTCGAAGGCGCGGCGGGGGAGGCCGTGGTAGGGCGTCGAGGTGCGCAGCTGGTCGTAAAGGTCGTCCAGCGCCCACTCCTGGTTGGCCACCATGGACAGCACCACCTGGGCGAGCACGTCGAGGGGTGCCAGCAGCGGGCGGACCTCCTCGATGTCTCCCTCCAGCACCGCCCGTGCCACCACTGCGGCTTGGAGGAGGTCGCGAGGGTAGAGCGGCTCCAGTCGGCCCCGACTGGTCTCGCCGACGCCGTGTCCGGCTCGACCCAGGCGCTGCACCGCCGAGGCCACGCTGGGCGGCGTCTGCACCAGCACCACCTCGTCGAGGGCCCCGATGTCGATACCCAGCTCCAGCGAGCTGGTGGCGACGATGGCGGGCAGCGCGCCGGCCTTGAGGCGCTCCTCCACCACCGCCCGCACCTCGTGCGAGAGCGAGCCGTGGTGGGAGTAGGCGAGCTCGCCGTCAGCCGCCTCGTTGAGCATGCGGGTGAGCTTCTCCACGGTGCGGCGGCTGTTGGCGAAGACCAGGGTGGAGCGGTTGGCGCGGATGCGTTCCCGCAGGTCGCGGGTCAGCGGCGCCCATACCGCCTCCTCCTCGCTGGCAGCCGTGGTCCCGCCGGAGCCCGCCGGATAGGCGACGGAAAGCTCGTAGTGCTTGGTGGCCGACGGCGCGGCCAAGGCCACCGGCCGCGGCTGCAACGAATCGGGCCCCGTGCCGACGCGCTCAAAGCCCCCGACCCAGCGCGCCACCCGCTCCAGTGGCCGCACCGTGGCCGACAGGGCGATGCGCTGAAACTCGCCGGCCAGAGGCACCAGCCGCTCCACCGCGGTGATCAGGTGGACGCCGCGCTTGCCGCCCACCACCGCGTGAACCTCGTCGAGAATCACGGTGGCGACACCGCCCAGGAGCTGCCGTCCGCGCACCGAGGTGAGGAGGATGTTGAGGCTCTCCGGAGTTGTGATGAGGATCTCGGGAGGGCTTTGGAGCATGCGCCGGCGTTCCTTCTGAGGGGTGTCGCCGGAGCGGGTGAGGGCGCGGATTGCCGGCATGACCTCGCCGCCCGCAGCGAACACGCCCCTCAGCTCGGCCAGGGGCTCCTCGAGGTTGCGGCGGACGTCGGTACCCAGGGCCTTGAGCGGCGACACGTAGAGCACCCGCACGCGCCCGGGCTCCCATGCGCCGGTGACCAGGCGGTTCACCGCCCAGAGGAAGGCAGCCAGGGTCTTGCCCGAGCCGGTGGGGGCTGTGAGCAGGACGTGCTCGCCCCGCGCGATGCGCGGCCACGCCGCCGCCTGGACCGCTGTGGGGGCGCCGTATCGCTCGGCAAACCACCGTGCGATGAGGGGATGGAACAGGGAGAGCGGGTCACCGGCCACCGTGGTTTATTACGGTAGATGTGGCGGCACCACCGGTCAAGCAGACGGCCGGGGGTGCCGAGCGCCTTCTCGGCGGCGCGCAGCGCGCGTGATCGCGCCTACCAGGACGAGCCGGCGGCGATCCAGCGGTCTCCCATCTTCTGCATGGTCACCTCGCCCTTGACGGCCTCGCCGTCCATCACGCCTGTCACCTTCAGGATGGCGGTGTCGCCGTCCGACGAACCGCCGAGCACTGTGACCTCGGTGGGCGTCATCGCCTGGATGAACTCGAGGCTCGCCTTCACCTCCTCGTCATCCATCTGGGCCGCCCTCTCGGGCGGCACGAGCTCTTTGAGTCGTGCGAGGTCGCCGGAGTGCACTGCGGCGACCCACGCGAGGTACGCATTGCCGGGCTCCCCGCCACCCTCGGCGAGAGCCTCGCCGATCGGCGCGTCGGGGTCGGACAGGGGAGCGCTGAAGGTGAGGTCGTACATAAAGGTGTCGTCGAAGATGGTCTGCGGCTCCTTCAGGTAGACGCGGCCGGCGAAGCGCTCGGGGCCGGAGCTTTCCAACGCCAGCTCCGGGTACGTGCCACCGGAGACGTTGCCGGCGGAGTCCGCCGAGAAGCGGATGCTCTGGGAGTAGACCTGCAGCTTGGGCTCGCCGCCGAACTCGGCGGTCTTCGTGATCCCGAGCTCCAGGTAGGCGGAGTCCCACACGTGCTCGTCCACGTCGCGCTCGGCGATTGGGTGCTCCACGAAGAGCAGCTTCCACGTGGGGTCGCTGTCGTTGTAGAAGCCCTTCTCCAGCTGATAGACGTAGACGTAGGGGAGGCTCACGTCCTTGTCGTTGGCGGTGAAGGTGCCCTTGACCGAGGGCTCCTCGCCGGCCACGGCCGAGCCGGCGAGAGCCAGACCGAGCAGAATGACGAGACACGACACGCCGAACCGAGGACGCACGCGCATGGCTACCTCCGATCTGGGGCCGACCTCCTCCGAGGGCGCGGCCATTTGGTTGCAGGGTCTGTGGAGGAGTATACGTCCCGGACGGCCTCTCGTCCCGGCGGCCGCGCGTCAGCCGCCCTCGGCCCCGGGTGGCCGCGCGCTCACCAGGTCCACGTCGACCAGGCACGGGCAGCGCTCGATGCGGGCGGTGAAGCGGGCGTCGCGGTAGGCGAAGAGCCAGAGCCCGGCGCTGGGCAGACGCGGCTGCCGCGGCCCCGGATCCGGACCCGGTCCCTGATGCTCCCGACACCGGCTCCCGGGCGTCGGCTTTGCCGCCGCCCGTCGGCGCGTTCGCGAAGGGGGCGACGGCAGAAGCCGCCTGACGGCTACGCGGCCCCCTTCGCGCCCTGCGCCGAGTCGCCTGCCTGGTCGTTCGGGGGCACTGCTCCGTGCGCCAAGGGCCGTGGGAGCCCCCCTTGACGTTTCCCGCCAACGCGCCGCAAGGGAGAGCGCGCTCCAGGGAAGACGTCAAGGACGGCACGCCCGCCGGAGGACACCTACTCCGCGACCGTCTCGGCCGCCGCCCCGGTCGCGGGCGCGGTCAACGGCCCCGGCCCCTGACGCGGTCCCGGTCCCCGCCCCGGTCACGGACCACGAGAAACCGCCCCCCGGCGCGGCGCCGGGGGGCGGTGGTGTCAGACCGATGCGGTGGTGGAGCTCACTGCTCCTTCGGGAACGGCGGGTGCTGCGGCCACGGCCGCGGGTGCTCCTGGATCGTCTTGGTCAGCACCGCGAGGCCCTTCTCCAGCTGGGCGTCGTGGCCTGCCGCCATCTGCGCCGAGTCGAGCTCGACGGTGATGTCCGGGGTGACACCCTCGTTCTCCACCACCCACTTCCCCTCGGGGGTGTAGATGCGGTAGTCGGGCACTGTCACCAGGTGACCGTCCATCAGGCTCACGAACATGGAGACGCCCACGAGGCCGCCCCAGGTGCGGGTGCCGATGATGGGGCCGAGCCCCATCTCGCGGAACTCCAGCGGCAGCTCGTCGCCGCCGGAGCCGGCCTGGTGGTTGGTGAGCAGCACCAGGTGGGCGTTGGTGCACACCGCGGGGCCGAACTGGTCGTGGGAGTAGCGCCGCGTCCAGTACGACATGGGCCGCTTGGCCAGCCGTTGCAAGAAGATGTGCGGGTCGAGGCCGCCGCCGTTGAAGCGGCCGTCGACGACGAGGCCCTTCTTCTGGGTCTGCGAGTAGAAGTACTTCGGGAACTCCACCGCCGAGCCCAGGTAGGTGTCGGGGAGGTGGAGGTAGCCGATCTCGCCGTTGGATGCCTCGTCCACCAGGCGGCGGTTGTGCTCCACCCAGTCGAGGTAGCGCAGGGTGCGCTCGCTTGCCAGGGGAACCACCGTGACGGTACGGGCGCCCTCCAACGTGGGCCGAGAGTTCACCGTGAGGAGGACCTGCTTTCCGGCGAGGTTCTGGAAGGCGGCGTAGACCTCGCGGTCGGCGTGGACCTCCCGCCCGTTCACCTGCAGGAGGTAGTCGCCCTCGCGCACGTCGACGCCGGGCGCAGCCAGCGGCGGCGTCACGTCGTGCGACCAGTCGGGGACGCGGTAGATCCTGCTGATGCGGTAGCGGTCGGCGGAGGGATCGATGGTGTAGTCGGCGCCGAGTAATCCGACGTCGACGTTCTCGGCCTCGCGGTGGGGCGAGCCGCCGTAGATGTAGGTGTGCGAGGTGGCCAGCTCGCCGATCATCTCGCCGATGACGTAGGTGAGGTCCTCGGTGCTGGTAGCGCCGTCCAGGAGCTTCGCGTACTTCGCCCGTACCGCCGGCCAGTCGAGGCCGTGCATGGCGGGGTCGTAGTAGTAGTCGCGCTCCATGCGCCAGGCCTCGTCGTAGACCTGCCGCCACTCGGCGCGGGGGTCGATGGTCATCTCGAGGTCCGCGAGGTCGAGCTCGTAGCGCTCGGGTCCGAAGCCGGCAGCCTTGACCGCTTCCGGGATCTCCCCGCCTCCCAGCTCGAGGATCCCCACGGTCTCGCCCTTGCGATACGCGGCGAACCCTCCGCCGGCGGCGAGGGCGTAGCCGTCGACCTTCTCGATCACCCTGTGCGCTTCGCGCTTGGCGAACCGGTAGGCCCACAGGTCGCGGGGTCCCAGCTCACGGAACTCGAAGCGGTTGTAGTCGCCCTCGTCGGAGTCGAGGTAGTACAGGGCGTCGCCGGTTACCGCGAGCTGGCGGTAGTTCCCGCGCGGCACCGGCAGCGCCTGGACGCGGTCGGCGAGGCCGTCGAAGTCGATACGGACCTGAACCGGCGCGGCCTTCTCGGCCGGCTTCTCGCCCTTCACCGCCGCCTTCGCCCCGCCCTCTTCGTCGCTCTCGAGCGGCAGCATGGGTGGTCCATCTCGGCGCAGGGTGAGGCTGTAGATCCCGGCGACCTTCTTGTAGACCATCTCCCACTCGAAGTCGCCGAAGGTGGGGTCGAAGCGGCGGTTGGAGACGAACAGCAGGTGCTCGCCGTCGTTGGTGAACACGGGTCCGAAGTCGTTGAAGAGCGGCCCCGAGGCCAGGTGCTTTTCGCCGCTCTGGAGGTCGACGATCCAGAGCTGGCTCACCAGGTCGGAGTTCATCTTGGAGTAGGCGAGGAAGCGGCCGTCGGGCGACCAGGTCGCGTCGGCGATGGGCTTGGCGTCCAGCGAGACGTCCATGGGCTCGAACTCGGCTCGGTCTACCGCCGTGATCTTCTTGGTCGCAATGTCGATGACCGAGAGGGTGTGTGTCTGATCGGAGAAGCTCAGCTTGGTGGAGTCCGGCGACCAGCGCAGGGAGTAGCGGTAACCGTCGGGGAAGTCGGTGAGCTTCTCCGGTGGCTTGTCGCCACTGGCGCCGGCGATCCAGATCTGATACTCGCCGGTGGCGTCGGAGACATAGGCGATGCGGGCGCCGTCGGGCGACCACACGGCGCCGCGATCCCGGGCGCCCGACGAGCTGGTGAGGTTACGGGTGGCGCCGTGCTCCCGCGGCACGGTGAACACGTCGCCCCGCGCCACGACGGCGGCGCGGGCGCCCGAGGGCGAGACGTCTACCGAGGTAATGAAGCCCTTGACGTTCTTGAGGTAGGGCCGGACCTCCGGGGCGTCGGGGCCGACCGTGATGGCGAGCTTGCGCTCGACGCCGGTGGTCGTGTCGAGGACCCACAGGTCGCCGGCCACCTCGTAGGCGATGAGGGCACCGTCGGCGGACGGCCAGTGGACGTCGAAGTCCTCGTGGTGGGTCCGCTGGGTGACGTCGCCGCTGACCACGTCGTAGGCCCAGATGTTGAGGCGCCCGTCACGGTCCGAGTCGAAGTAGATCGTGTCGCCGATCCACTGGGGCAGGCGGTCGGTGCCGGGGAAGTCCGTGATCTTGCGGTCCTCGCGGGTGTTGAAGTCGTAGATCCAGAGGTCCTGCGCGAGGCCGCCGAAGTACCGCTTCCAGGTGCGGTGCTCGCGGGCGATTCGGTTGTAGACGATCTTGGTGCCGTCCGGCGAGAAGCTGCCGTGGGCTGCCTCGGCCAGGGGAAGCTGCTCGAGCCCGCTGCCGTCGGGCGCGATGACGAAGAGCCGGTCGAAGCGCTGGAAGCTCGTCCGGCTCGAGCGGAAGAGGATCTTGCCGGTGGAAGCCTGCCAGCCCACGACCTCGTCGAACGCCGGATGGTAGGTGACCCGTCGGACGTCGCTGCCGTCGGCGTTCATGACGTAGACGTCGGGGTTGCCGTCGTACTCCGCGGTGAAGGCAATGAGCGTGCCGTCGGGGGAGAAGTGCGGGTAGCGCTCCTCACCCGGGTTGGCGGTGAGGCGGTGTGCCAAGCCTCCGGCTACCGGCGCCGACCAGAGGTCCTCGCCGTAGACGAAGACGACGGTGTCACCGTGGATGTTGGGAAACCGCATGAGCTGAGCGGGATGCGTCGGGGCGGCGGGGGCGGGCGCCGCAACGGCGACGACGGCGGCGACGCACACCAGCGCCAGCACGCCCGGCAGTCCGGTGAACCTTCGGTACATGGAACCTCCCTGAATTGAAGTCAGAGCATCAACTGGGCGACCGGGGGACGCCATCAACCTATACGAAAGCCCCGACCACAGGGTTCTGCGCGGAGCTCCCGCTCGGTCGTGGCGTCCCAGAGCCACTGCGAAGAGAACGGTTCAGCCCGTGCCAGCCCACGTGGTTCGCAACGACGGCGAAGGTGGCCCCGGTGAGACGCACGATGCGGATCAAATCTCTTTCCACAGGAACTGCGCCTTCTGCATCCGCCGCAGGATCCGCGCTGCGCGGTGCTGTGCCACACGGCTGGACGAGCCCGGGTGCCATACCGACGGCTTGGGCAGCGCCGCAGCGAGCTGGGCGGCCTGCTCCTCGGTGAGATCCGCGGCGGCCTCGCCGAAGTACGTCTCGGCGGCCGCCTCGGCGCCGTAGACGCCCGGGCCGAACTCGACGACGTTCAGGTAGAGCTCGAGTATGCGGCGCTTGGAGAGGTCATGCTCGAGCTGGATCGTGAGGATCGCCTCCTCGAGCTTGCGCATCGGGTTGCGGGACGGCGACAGCCAGAGATTCTTGGCGAGCTGCTGGGTGAGGGTGGAGGCGCCGCGCGGCGGCTCGCCATCCTTGATGGCCTCGCGCACCGCCTTCTTCATCTCGTCGACGGCGAAGCCGTCATGGGAGAAGAAGTTGATGTCCTCGGATACGAGCACTGCGCGCTTGAGGTTCGGCGAGATGCGGCCGTAGGAGACCCAGTGCCAACGTGGGTTGGGCGACCTCCCGGCTGCCCGCCGGCGGGCCTCGTAGCGTTGGATGAAAGCTGTGGTCGAGGGATTGTTGCGGGCGAGGTCGGCCACGTCGGGCCAGGTGGCGGCGGTGTAGCCGAGCCAGGCCGCCGCCGCCACAACGGCGCCAGCGGCAGACCACAGGAGAGTCCGACGCAGCCTCATGGAACCCCAACTATAGCTTGCCCGGACAAGGGTGGGCCGGTAGGCGGGCCACACTCGAGCTGCTATGATCAGATAAGTGAAATCGGCGTTGTCGCGGTTTCGCCGCGGGCATGCCAAGGGCTGTCGCGAGGCGAGTCGGGGCACGACGCCGCAAGGAGAGCAGATGTCGTCGAGCCCCAATCCGCCCGCCATCCCACCTGCAGAGTCCATGCGCACTAAGGGCACGCCGCTCAAGGCGGCGCTGGGCTGGGTCGAGCACGAGCACGGAGAGGCGGGGGTCCAGCGAGTCCTCGAGCACCTGGAGGAGGAGCATCGTCGGCTCATCGGGAGGACGGTGCTGCCATCCTCGTGGTACCCCCTCGGCGTGCTGGTGGACGTCCTCACCACCGCCGACCGGAAGTTCGGGCGCGGCACGCTCTCACTCTGCCGCGACATCGGCCGATGGTCCTCAGACTATGAGGTGACGCTGCTGCACAAGGTCTTCCTGAAGCTGTCGAGCCTCGACTACTGGTTCAAGGGAGCGGCCAGCATGTGGGCGTTCTACTACGGCGCCGGGAAGATGCGGACAACGGTGGAGGGCGGGACGGGCGAAATCCTCCTGACTGAGTTCAATCCCCTGAGTAAGTCGTTCTGCATGCGCTTCGAGGGCTGGCTCGAGCGCACCATCGAGCTCGGCGGGGTCTCGGGTGTACGGGTGCGTCACACCGAGTGCGTCCTCGACGGCCACCCCGGCTGCCGGTTCGAGGGATCCTGGAGATCATAGAGCGCGAGGCTCCACGCACAGATCCTCGATGACGCCGCGGAGCAGCGCGAGGCCGCGCTCGAGGCTGGCGAGGGAGATCGACTCGTCGGGTTGGTGGGCCTGGGCGAGTTCGCCGGGGCCGCAGATCCACGAGGCAACACCGGCACGGCCGAGCTGGCCGCCGTCGGTGGCGAAGGGCGCACCGCGGAGCCCCGGGTCACCGGTGAGACGGGCGAGTGCGGCGGCGAGGGCGCCGGAGGACGGTGAACGCATCGACGGAGTGACCACCACGCCCTCGAACCGCACGCCGACCCCGGGGTGTCGGCGCTCCACCGCTGCCGCGATGCGCTCCTCGAGCTCCCGCAGCAGATCTGCCGGGTCGTCGTCCGGGACCGGGCGGAAGCCCAGCGTCAGCTCGCAGCGCTCGGCGATCATGTTGACCGCCGTGCCGCCGCGGACGCTGCCGAAATTGAACGCCGTAGCCGGGAAGTCCGGGAACAGGACAGACGCCTCGGTTCCCGAGCGGTCAGCGGCCTCCTCGGCCAGCTGTGCCGTCACCCGTAGGACCTCCTCGAGGGCTGCGATGGCGTTGACCCCGAGATCCGGGCGGCTGCTGTGGCCACCGCGGCCCTCGAGCATCACGGTGACGCGGACGTGCCCCTTGTGGGCGCGGTAGACGGCAAAGTCGGTGGGCTCGCCGACCAGGGCCTCTCTGGGAAGGGGCGTACCGTCGAGCAGCCGCTCGAGGTAGGGAACGAGGCGCGCGCTACCCTGGCAGCCCACCTCCTCGTCGGAGGTGAGGAGCAGCACCACCGGGCGCTGAAGGGCAAGACGAGCGATCTCGGGGGAGAGGGCGACGCACTGGGCGATGAAGCCCTTCATGTCGGCGACTCCGCGGCCGTAAGCCCGCCGGTCGTCGCGGGTGAGCGCGGCTGCCGGGCGGGTCCAGCCGGGTTGGTCGGCGTGCGGTACGACATCCATGTGTCCAGTGAGGATCAGGCCGCCTGGCTCCCGCGGACCCACCGTTGCAACCACCGCTGCCTTGGGTGCGCCAAGGGCCTCCTCGCGATGCAGGCAGGCGCTCCAACCGGCGTCGGTGAGGCGGTGGGCTATCTGCTCGGCTATCGGCACGGTGCTGGCCGTCGGGACGGTGTCGAAGGCGACGAGCTCGGCGAGCGCCTCGAGCACCGGTTCGAGCCCGGCCGGAGCGATGCTGGTCATGCGTGGGCTCCCGGGGCCGCGGAGGGTTGGGACTCAGCGTCGTGTGACCGCGACCATCTCTGGGGCATAATGTCGCGGTTATGGTGAGCGACGCAACCACCTTCGGGTGGCTGACCCGGGGCATGCGCCGCCTTGTGGCGCTGGGGGTGGTGTGTGCCGCGCTGGGAACCCCCTCGGCGCTGGCCACCCCGTTCGGCGTCAACGCGCACATTCCGGGCGCCGCGGTGCTCGACGAAGCGGAGGCGGTCGGCATCGAGTGGGTGCGCATGGATTTCCGCTGGGACCTCCTGGAGCCCATCCGCGGGCGCTACGACTGGTCGCTCTACGACCCGGTGGTGGACGCGGCGCGTGCCCGCGGGCTGCGGGTCTACGCCACCCTGCAGGCGACCCCGGCCTGGGCGACCCGCGGAGCGCCCGGTGCCGGCGTGCCTGAAGATCCCGCCGACTGGGACGACTTTTGCTACGAGGTGGCGGCGCATTTCCGTGGACGGGTGTCTGCCTGGGGGATCTGGAACGAGCCCAACCTCCCGGGCTTCTGGGCCGGCACGCGCCAGGAGTACATCGACGAGATCCTGTTGGGAGGAGGCCGGGCGGTCCACGCCGCCGATCCAGCGGCCCTGGTGGCCGGCCCCGACCTCGCCCACCTCTCCAGCCGCGACTGGGAGGGCTGGCTGGAGGACTGCATCCGCCAGGGCCGAGCCGTGCTCGACGTGGTGACTCACCATGTCTACCCGTCTGGGAGGAGCCATACCGACGTGACCAAGAAGCTGCAGGTCGGCGGATCGCAGCCGTGGGAGGACGACGCCGTGCGCGAGGTGCTGAGCCGGGCGGGCTGGTCGGGTCGTCCTTTCTGGCTCACCGAGACCGGAATGGAGAGCGGGAACGCCGGCGAGCTCGACCAGGCCGGCTTCTACAGCAACCTCCTGGCCGACTGGTTCCGTCCCGACCGCGACCTCAGCTGGATTGACCGGGTGTTCTTCTACGAGATGGTGGACGATCCGGCCGCACCCCACCCGACCTTCGGTATTGTCGCTGCGCCCCCCGGCCTGCGCCGCAAGCAGGCGTGGTACGCCTACCGCGACTTCATCGCGAGCAGCCAGGTGGACGACGGCGAGATCATCGCGGACACGCTGCCGCCGTACCTCGCGCCGGGCGAGCCCGTGACCGTTACAGTCACAGTGCGCAACACCGGCACAACGTCCTGGGACGTGGGTGATGGTGTGGCGCTGAGCACCTACTGGTACGGGGGCTCCCTCGTGAAAGCAGGCGGCGGGCTGCCGGCGGCGGCGGTGGTGACGCCGGGGGACACGGTGGTCTTCTCGCTGGTCCTGGAGGCTCCGGCCATTACGCCCGTCGGCCAACCGGTGCGCCGCCTCGACGTCCGTCTCAAGCGCACCGGGAAGTGGTGGTTTGGCACGCCACGTTCGTGGAGCTTGGCTGTAAGCCCGACGCCGCCGCCGGTGGTGGTGTCGTCCCCGGCCGGCGAAGAGGTGCTGCGCGGGCGGGTGGCGGTCTTCTCTGTGGTGGCTGAGGGAGCGAGCCCTCTGAGCTACCGCTGGCAGCGGAACGGCCGGGACCTCGCCGACTCGCCCGACTTCGCAGGGGCGGGTACGCAGGTTCTGCTGGTGCTAGGGGTGGAGCAGCGGCTCGCCGGCGACTTTCGCTGCGTAGTTTCGAACCGCGGCGGCGAGGTGGTCTCCACCTCCGCGCGACTCGCCCTCAAGTCCGTGAACCGGCGGGGTCTGGCGGAGGCTTCACCGGTGCAGCGTGGCGCAGGGAATGCAGGGTCCCTCAGTCCGAGCGACGGCTGAGACGGGCGAGAAGTCGCCTGAGCTCAGAGTCGCCCATGAGCTCGCGGTAGCGGGCGATCGCCTCGGGGTGGTCGGGCGCGGTTTGGAGCACGCGTTCCAACGCCTTGCGCTCCCTCTCGGCGTGCTTGCGCCGGCGCCAGAACTCTGCCAGCTCCATCCACGCGTCCACCATCATTGGGTCGAGCTCGAGTGCTAGCCGTAGTTTCTCCAGCGCGCGGTTCGACCAATGAGGGTTGAGGAGCATCAGTCGCGCGAGCTTGAGCAGTCCGTCGGGCTGCGGGTCCAGCGCGCAGGCCTGCTCGAGCAGGCTGATGGCTGTGAAGACATCGCCCGCGCGAGCCAGCTCCTCGGCGCGTGCGATGTTCGCCTGGGCGACCTCGAGGCGAGCGGCATCGGCCGCGCCGCGTTCGCTTGGTACTGTCCGCTGTGTTGCCATGTCGCGGACCATCTTCGAGCGGTGGGCCGGCTGGTCGGCGCGGACCATGCGGTCGTAGCGGGGGCGCTTCTGCGGAGATGAGAGCGTCTCGAACGCTTCGCGGCCCCGCTGGAGGATGGCCTCCAGCTGTGGGCGTGCGTCGGCGAGACGGTCCTTTCCGCCGCGGATCGGGTCGAAGTGGCTGCTGAAGCGGTCCCAGGCGTCGAAGATGTCTTGGTAGGAGGCATCCGGAGTGAGACCCAGGAGCTGGTAGTGATCCAGCGAGCTCAGGGAACCGGCAAGCCGGTTCACCTCCTCACGGCTGGCGTGGGTGTCACCAGCCGGAGCGGAGGGCCCCCCTGCCGGGGATGTTGGAGCGGCCGGCCGCATCGCAGCTGCAGCGGGCGGAGGTCCCGGGCGCTGGGTCTCGGGCCGCGGCCTGCCCTGGGCAACCGGTGGCGGCTGGCTCCGCGGTGGCTCATCAACCAGCTCGACGATTCCTGCGGCCATCAGGGCGTAGAGACCGGCATCAAACACGCCTGGGGGGAGGTCGACCAGGTTGACCAGGTCACCGAGGCGCTGGCCACGGTGCAGACGGCCCAGCAGGATCGCCTCGGGGAGCTCGAACTCGTACTCCTGCACAAGGTCGTCCAACGAGTGAATGAGCCGTACGAGGTTCGCCGGCCCACCGAGGGCCGCATGCTTGGCTTCCTCGTCGGGGTAGGCGCGGGCGGCGTGGAGAACCAGCTGGGCCGTCGCGGTGTTGGGAAGCGTGTCGGGTTGGCCGATGGTGGCTCCGGGCTGAAAGCTCAGCGAGGCGTCGGTGTCGGCGGCGGCGCGGGCGATGATGGTGAGGGCGAGCTCCTCGAGCTCGTTCTCGAGCTGAGCCTGCTCCACGAGGCCGCGACGCACCAGGATGTGACCGAGGGGCGAGGGCTCATGACCACCCTGCTTGAGCAGGTTGAACTGCTTGTCCTCCTCGGTGATGAAGTGGCGGGCCACCAACCAGGAGGCGAGGCGTTCGGCCTCGATCTCGGACCGCGCGGCACGCAGCTCACCGTTGACGAAGAGAAGCTCGCGCCGCCCCCGCGCTCCGACGACAGCGAGGGTGCCGGTGTCCCGCCGGCGGTTGAGCTCAGCCATCAGCTCGGGCAACGGTTTCGTTGCTTCGCCGAGATCGCTCGGACGGTCTTCTGTGGCGGTCATGAGAACGCCCCCCTGCGACGGGCGGCCCGTGCCCCGGGGTCAGTAAACCCGGGCGCGAGGCCCAACTGCATAGAGCGAAAACATTGCATTCCCACTGATGGTAGCACGCTGAGCGGGGGCCAGGGCGGCTCAGGTCACGCGCTGGCGCCGGGCCAGGTCTGGGCGCTCCCAGGCCCCCGTGGCGACCACCTGCTCGACGATCTCGGCTGCGTCCCACGCGTCCACGAAGCGCACCGCAAGGGGTGCGAAGCCAAAGCGCACCACGTCCGGGGTACGAAAGTCGGCGACCACGCCCCGCTCGGCCAACGCCCGAACCAGGGCGTAGCCGTCAGGGTGACGGTAGGACACCTGACCACCCCGGCAGGCCGCGTGCCGCGGCGACACCAGCTGGAGCGAGTGAGCGCCAGGCTCACGGTCGAGTCGCTGGATGAAGAGGTCTCCGAGAGCTGACGCCTTGGCGCGCAGCCGCGCGCTGCCAGCGCGTGCGACAAGATCGACGCCGCACTCCAGTGCGGCCAGCCCGAGCACCGGCGGCGTACCGCACATCCCTCGGGCGATGCCCGGGGCCGGGCGGTACTCGGGGACAAAGGCGAAGGGTTCGGCGTGTCCCATCCAGCCTGACAGGGGCGAACGGAACCCCTCATGGTGCTTGCGTGCCACGTACAGGAACGCCGGCGCTCCGGGTCCCCCGTGCAGGTACTTGTAGCCACAACCCACTGCCAGATCGGCGTGCCAGTCGTCGAGCTCCAGCGGGACTACACCGGCGCTGTGGGCGAGATCCCATATCGCCAGGGCGCCGCTTCGGTGGGCAGCGCCGGTGAGCGACTCGAGGTCATGCATGCGGCCGGTGAGGTAATTCACGTGGGTGAGGAGCAGTGCGGCGGTGTCGTCGTCTAGGGCTTCGACGAGGCCGTCGGTTTCGACAACCCGCAGCTCGGCAGGAGCGCCAAGAAGCTCGATCAGCCCCTGAGCGATGTAGAGGTCGGTGGGGAAGCTGCCCTCCTCGGTGAGGATCACGTGGCGCTCCGGGCGCAGCCGAAGCGCTCCGGCCAGAGCCTTGAAGAGGTTGGCCGAGGTGGAGTCGGCCACCACGACCTGACCCGCCGCCGCACCCAGAAGCGTGCCGATGGCATCACCCACCCGGACAGGGAGATCCATCCACCCGCGGGAGTTCCAGGCGGTGATGAGGTCCCGGCCCCACTCCTCCTCGACCACCTGGCGGACCCGCTCCGGAGTCGCCCGCGGCAGCGGTCCCAGCGAGTTGCCGTCCAGGTAGATGAGCCCATCCGGGAGAAACAGCTCGTCGCGAAAGAGGAGCAGGGGATCGCCGGCGTCGAGGGCCTGGGCATTGGCAAAGGAGGCGACGGAGGCAAGCTCGTACATGCGGGAATCATACGGCAAATCCACGGCTGCCCTGGCTCGGGGGTAGCGAGGTTGACATGTGGAGAGTTGGGTCACGGCGTCGAGGGGCGAACCACTTCTGGGGAGTCGTGCTGCGAGCTCGGCGGGGACGGGCGGGCGAGGTCCTCGGACCTCGAGATCTCTCAGCTCTCGAAAACGCCTCCGCGCGCTCGTCCCGGCGGGCTCTTCGTTCTTTACAATGTCGGGAGGGGGTAGCGCATGGGATTCCTCGACCGCATGCTGGGTGATCTGATTGGGAACACCACCGGGCTTCCGGTGCGGCGGGCAGTACGGCTGGTGGGCGGCAAGAACCTGCTGCTTGTGGGCGGTGCGGCCCTGGTCGGAGCCCTGCTGGCCGAGCAGGCCGGGCGTAGCGGCTCCGGCGTGGGTGCGACCGGGGCGGCCGCGCCCGCACCGCCCCCCGACCCTCGAGCTGCGCCGCCTCCGGTGCCGCAGGTGGCACCGCCTCTGCCTCCAATCCCGGGGACGAGACCGGCAGCGCCGCCCCAGCCTCCGCCGCTACCCTCGTCGGAAAGTGATGAGGTACCGGCGGCGCTCGCCTTTGCGCTGGTCCGCGCGATGGTGGCGGCGGCACTGGCCGACGGGGACATGGACCCGGCGGAGAAGAGTGCGATCCAGGCTCGCCTCGGCGAGTCGAACTTCACGGCAGAGCAGGTGCGGCAGGTTCACCAGGACCTTGTGCTACCGGCGAGCCCCCGCGAGCTGGCCGACATGGTCGCAGGGAGCGAGGAGCGCGCCGCCGTGTACCGCGTCGCCGCTCTCGTCGTCCTGGCCGACGAGACAGTCAGTGACACCGAGCGAGCGTGGTTGGCCCGGCTCGCGGAGGCGTTCGGTTTCGAGATCGATGAGAAGGCCGCCCTGGAAGCGGAGGTGTTCGGGGTGTAAGTAGAGAGTAAAGATTAAAGAGTAGAGAGTGAAGGGCGGGGCGCTTGGTGGCCGGGGCAATATGCTCCTGCAACCCGCCTCAACCCATCTGTCCGCCTCTCTCCTTCACGCCTCCATTCTCTACCTATGGGCGGCAAATCCCGCAGGGCCGGTACCCCGCCGCCAGCGCCTCCTCGCGGGTGGCGAATGTGGGCGCTTCCGAATCGGCGTCATACATCCTGCAGCGCAGGTGATGGAACACCCCGCTGGAGTCGTTGCCGGCGAAGTGCGGATCACGGGGCGGCGCCGGACGACGGCGCGCAGGCCCGAGCAGCAGGGCCACCCCGACCGCGGCGGCGGCGGCGGCAAGGATCGTACGCAGGAGCTTGACGGCGGTGGACGCCATACCGACCTCCTCTGAAAGGTTGCTCCCTCTACTCTACCCCAGAAGAGGGCCGCGGGAGGCCGGTAGGGCGTCAGACCTTGCCCCCTCGGATCCACCAGTCGGAGCCTGGATCCACGAACCACCACGCCGACGAGTCACCCGCCGTGACCCGCTGGGCCAGCTCCCTGGCCGAGGGCAGGCGCAGGCGTTCGACCACTGCCGGCATCCAGCGCTCCGCGTTGCGGTTGCCGACGTCGTGGTGCTCCTTGAGCTGGAACAGCATCTCGAGGTTGTCGGCGTCGCGCACCAGTACCGCCTCGCGGCTCTCCTGGGCACGGAACTCCGCCAGCAGATCCCGGACCTCGCCGCCGAACGGTAGCCCCTCGGTCATGTCGGCGGCGGCGGTCTCCTCGTCGGCGGTGACGTACTTCTGGGCCATGTAGTTGAGGTCACCGGTGCGGGCTTCGGGAAGGTCGTGGAAGAGGGCCATGCGCAACGCCCGCTCGGCGTCTATGTCGCCCTCGTGATGGGCCAGCACGAAGGTGATCATGGCGACCCGGAAGCTGTGCTCGGCGACGCTTTCGGCCCCGGAGCCGAGGAACTGCCAACCGGTGCGTGGGGTGCGTTTGAGCATCCCCACCTCGAACAGGAAATCAGCGAGTCGGTCCAAGGGTTGTCCTCCCGCTCGGCAGTGTACGATGCGCGGGTCGGAGGTGACATGCCGGAGCAGGATCTGTCGGTGTTGAAGATCGACCCCGATGCACGCCAGCCGCGGCGCGGACGCGGACGGACCGTCCTCGTCGTCGTGGTTCTGGTGGTGGCGGCCATGGCGCTGGGCTGGTGGCTGGTTCCGAGCCGTCCGCTCGAGGTACGGACCGCGGTGGTTCGCGACGCCGACAGCGGACCCGCCACGGTGCTCACGGCGTCAGGCTACGTGACGCCCCGGCGGCGGGCCACGGTGTCGGCCAAGATCACCGGTCAGGTGGCCGAGGTGCTGGTGGATGAGGGCATGGAGGTGAGCGACGGTCAGGTGTTGGCCCGCCTCGACGACGCCGACGCGCGCGCCGCCCTGCGCGCTTCCGAGGCCGATCACCAGGTGGCGGTCGCTCAGACCGACGAGCTCCGCGTGCGGTTGGCCGATGCCCGGCGCACCTTCAGACGGGTGGAGGCGCTGCACCGGAGCGAGGTCGCGAGCCAGGATCAGCTGGACGCCGCCCGCATGGGGGCGGACGCACTGGCAGCACAGCTGACGGTCGCCCGGGACCAGGTGACGGCCGCCGAGCGGCGCGTCGCCATGGCGCGGCGGGCGGTGGAGAACACCACGGTGCGTGCTCCGTTTGCCGGCATCGTGGTGTCCAAGGACGCGCAGCCCGGTGAGATGGTGTCACCGATCTCCGCCGGCGGCGGTTTCACCCGCACCGGCATCGCCACCATCGTCGACATGGGCTCACTCGAGATCGAGGTGGACGTCAACGAGTCCTACATTGCGCGGGTCGACGCCGGACAGCCGGTGGAGGCGGTGCTCGACGCATACCCGGACTGGCGGATCCCGGGCCGTGTGCGCACCGTGATTCCCACCGCCGACCGCCAGAAAGCGACAGTCAAGGTGCGCATTTCCTTTGATCACCTCGATCCGCGCATCCTCCCCGACATGGGAGTGCGCGTGAGCTTCCTCGGGGAGCCATCGCCGGGCCAGGCGTCTCCCGGAGTGCTCGTGCCTACGGGTGCCGTGCGCAGGACCGGAGACGAGGCGTCGGTCTTCGTCGTGAAGGACCGCGTCGTCGAGCGTCGCGCTGTGAGCACTGGTGACGAGCGGGCGAGCGAGGTCGTCGTCACCGCGGGGCTGCACCCGGGCGAAGTGGTGGTTGTGGAGCCCCCCGAGAGTCTCGCGGACGGCGCGTCGGTGCGGACGTCCGAGTAGGAGGCGGCACGATGGTGACGGTTGACGGGAGTGGTTCGGGGAGCCTCATCGAGGTTCGCGGGCTCGACAAGCGATATCGCCGGGGCGAGGAAGAGATCCATGTCCTGCAGGGGCTCGACCTGGATGTGGATCGCGGGGAGTTCGTGGCCTTCATGGGCCCTTCGGGGTCGGGCAAGACTACCCTCCTGAACCTCCTCGGGGGGCTCGACGTGCCCTCCTCGGGGACCCTCCGCGTGGCGGGCGACGAGGTCAACCGCCTCTCGGGGCGGCAGCTCGCCGGCTGGCGTGCGCGTCACGTGGGCTTCGTCTTCCAGATGTTCAACCTCGTGCCAGTTCTCACCGCGCGTCAGAACGTCGAGCTGCCGCTCCTGCTCACCCGTCTCGGGCGGGCGGAGCGGCGGCGCCACGCCGAGGCGGCCCTCGGCGTCGTCGGCCTCGGCGACCGACTGGAGCACTACCCGCGCCAGCTCTCCGGCGGGCAGGAGCAGCGGGTCGGCATCGCCCGCGCCCTGGTCTCCGACCCCGAGATCCTCCTGTGCGACGAGCCCACCGGCGACCTCGACCGCGCCACCGGAGAGGAGGTCCTCACCCTCGTCCGCCGCCTCGCCACCGAGTTCGGCAAGACGGTGTTGATGGTGACCCACGACCCGGTGGCGGCCGAGCGCGCCGACGTGGTGCTGCATCTGGACAAGGGTGTCCTGATCGAGGCGGAGACGGCACGGTGAAATACCTCCCTCTCCTCTTGGCGAACCTCCGCCGCAAGAAGCTACGCACGCTCCTGACGGTGGGCTCGTTCGCGGTGGCGCTCTTCCTGTTCGGGATCCTCGCGGTGATCGGGCGGGCCCTCACCGCCGGAGTGGGTGTCACCGGCGCTGACCGCCTCATCGTCCGCAACCGGGTGTCCATCATCATGCCGATGCCGTACGCCTACCGGGAGCAGATCCGGCGTCTGGCGGGAGTCCGGCAGGTGACCTTCGCCTCGTGGTTCGGCGGGGTCTATCAAGACGAGCGCAACTTCTTCGCCCAGATGGCGGTGGACACCGAGACCTGGCTCGACGTCTACTCCAACTTCCGCGTCCCCGGCGAGGAGTGGCAAGCCTTCCTCGCTGACCGCCAGGGGGCGGTGGCCGGCCGCGACCTCGCCGAGCGCTTCGGGTGGAAGCTGGGTGACCGCATCCCCATCCGCGGCACGATCTTTCCAGGCACATGGGAGTTCAACCTGTGCGGGATCTACCAGGGCGAGAGCCCCGAGGATCCCACCATGGACTTTTGGTTCCACTACGACTACCTCGAGGAGCGGAGACCGTTCATGAAGGGGATGGTTGGGTGGTACATCGTGCGGGTGGACGACCCGGCAGGCGCCGCCGGGGTCGCCGCCGCGATTGACGAGCGCTTCGTCAACTCGCCGTGGGAGACCCGCAGTGAGAGCGAGAAGGCCTTCATCGCCGGCTTCGCCAAGCAGATCGGCAACATTCGCCTGCTGCTCCTCACCGTGGGGGGGATCGTCTTTTTCACCTTGATGCTGGTGAGTGGCAACACCATGGCCATCGCCGTACGCGAGCGGATCGGGGAGCTGGCGGTGATGCGCACCTTGGGCTTCTCGCGCGCCGGTGTGCTGGCGCTCCTGGTGGCCGAGGCAACCCTCCTGGCGGGGATCGGCGGGGGGCTCGGCGTCCTCCTGGCCAAGCTGTTCACGCTGGGCGGCGATCCCACTCATGGGCTGCTGCCCCTGGTCTACCTGGCGCCGCGGGAGATGGCCGGCGGGCTCCTCCTGGCGCTGGTGGTGGGGAGCCTCTCCGGTCTCGTCACCGGCGCGCCAGCGGTGCGGGGGCCCATCGCCGGCGCGCTGCGGGGGGTTTGAAGTGGCGATTCCGTTCGGCTACTCGATTCGCAGCCTCGCGGCCCGCTGGCGCTCGACCCTGGTGGCTGTGGTGGGGATCGCCGGCGCGGTGGGGGTGTTCGTGGTGATGCTGGCCATGGCCCAGGGGTTCAAGGCGACCCTTGCCACGTCGGGATCGCCGGACAACGCTATCATTCTGCGCGGCGGCGCCAATGCCGAGCTGGAGAGTGCTGTGCGCCGGGAGCAGGCGCGGGTGATCGCCGATGCGCCCGGAGTGGCGCGGGGTGCCGACGGCGCGCCGCTGGTGAGCGGCGAGGTCGTGGTCGTCGCGGCGTTCCCCCTGGCCAGCTCGGGAACCGATGCCAACGTCCAGGTGCGCGGGCTGTCGCCGCGGGTGCTGAAGGTCCGGCCCAGGGTGAGGATGGCCGCCGGGCGGTTCTTCCACCCGGGGATGCCGGAGCTGGTGGTCGGCCGCAACGTGGCGCGGACCTACAGCGGTTTCGAGCTGGGTCGGCAGGTGGAGTTCGGGGGCTCGGCGTGGACGGTGGTGGGGGCCTTCGACGCCGGAGGCAGCGCCTTCGACTCGGAGGTATGGTGCGACGCCCCGGTGCTCAACCAGGTGTACAAGCGCCCGGAGGACATCTTCCAGTCGGTCACCGTGCACCTGCAGACGCCGGCAGCGTTCGGCGCCTTCAAGGATGCGGTGACGGCTGACCCGCGGCTCACCGTGTCGGTGGAGCGCGAGTCGGCGTACTACGCGCGGCAGTCGCGCACCATTACGACGCTCATCCGGGTGCTCGGCATCCTCGTGGCGGCAGTGATGGCGGTGGGAGCGGTGCTGGCGGCGCTCAACACGATGTACTCGGCGGTGGCGGCGCGGACCCGGGAGCTTGCGACCCTGCGGGCGCTCGGGTTCAGCGGCGCGGCGGTGATGACGGCGGTGCTGGTCGAGTCGCTGGTGGTGGCGCTGGTGGGAGCGGCGGCAGGGTGTCTGGCGGCGCTGCCGTTCAACGGCTACACCACGGGAACGATGAACTGGCAGACTTTCTCGCACCTGGCGTTCGCCTTCCGGGTGACGCCGCTGATCCTGGTATGGGGAGCGGTGTTCGCCGTGCTCATGGGCATGGCCGGGGGGATCCCCCCAGCGCTGCGTGCCGCTCGTCTTCCGGTGGCCACGGCCCTGCGCGAGCTGTAGAGCTGGCCGAGCGATGTTGTCCAGCCGCCGGGGCACGCCGGCCGCGTCGCGGCCTCTCGGCCACTCGGTAGGGCCCCGACAGCCTCACCACCGCCCCGGAGCAGAGATCCTCCGGCGGGCGTGCCGTCCATGACGTTCTCCCTGGAGCGCTTCCTGGGCTGTGGCGCGCTCGGGGGAAACGTCATGGGGGGCTCCCACGGCCCTTGGCCATCGGAGCAGTGGCCGCAAACGACGAGCGGCGGCATAACCGCCGCCCGGGAGCCGGGGTTGGGAGCATCAGGAGTCGGTGACGGGGCCGTCGCGACCCAGACGTATCGGCTTGTGGTCAATCCCATGGCCTTGTGGGCGCGCGACCTTCGCGCGCCACGAGCGCGATGGACGGGGGAGCTTCGTTCGGGTACCTTCGCTGCTCGGCAGGGTTCCCCGCGTGCTCTGGAGCGGCAGTGGGGGCGCGAAGAGGCTTCGCGCCTACACCCCCTTCCTCTGCCGTAGGTGCGTCCGCCGGGACCGGGGCCGCGGCCGGGACCGCGACCGGTACCGTGACCGGGGCCGTAGGCCGGGTCCGGGGCCGTAGGCCGGATTCCGGTCCCCGTCCCGGACCCGGACCCGGATTCCGGTCCCGGTCCCCGCCCCGGGTCCGGACCCGGATTCCGGTCGCCGTACCCGTCCCGGAGTCCCGTCCCGGTCCCGGAGTCCGCTTTCGGCCCCGGGACCGGGCGCCCCCGGCATGGCCACTCCCGGATCGTTCAGAGGAGCCGGATGGCCGCCGGAGCCTCCGCTATCAAGGGTCGCTTCGCGACCACCGCGTGGAAACCCTTGACACCGGAGGCCCCGCCGGCTGGTGGATGGGTCATGAACGATCCGGAGGTGACCATGCACGACGCGCTCCCCACTCCGAGCAACGACCTGCACGCGCACACCCTCGCCGTCGCGGCGGCCGGAATGGTGCTCAGGCTCGTGACCACAGTTCCTCCGTCCGTGAGGTTTCTTGCCGATCAGGCTCGCCGAGCCGCCTGCAGCGTGCCGCTCAACCTCGCCGAGGGGCACGGCAGGTTCGGGAGAGATCGGCTCCAGCATTTCCGCATCGCCTACGGCTCGGCGAAGGAGGCAGGGAGTGCGCTGGAGATGCTCGCAGGCGGCGGCTTCGTCGACAGGGAAGAGGCGGCCCGGGCCGCCGAGGTGCTCGATCGCGTGCGGGCGATGACGTGGCGGTTGGTGCATCCGGGGCGGTGACCGGGCCGGGGCCGAGGACCGCGACCGGGCCCGTCCCGGAGCAGGGGTTTTCCGGAGCAGGTGGCCTGCGGCGGGCGTGCTGTCCCGGACACTCTTCCCGAAGAGTCTCCTCGTTTGCGGCGCGGGCCGGGAGAAGTGTCCGGGGGGCTCCCACGGCCCGAAGCGCCCGGAGTACCCGCCCCGAACGACGAGGCAGGCGACTCGGCGTCAAGGCCGCCGCCCGGGAGCCGGGGTTGGGAGCATCAGGAGCCGGCACGCTGGCCGTTGGCCGGAACCGGGACCGTTGGCCGGAACCGGGACCGTTGACCGGGACCGTTGACCGCGACCGGGGCCGGGACCAGGACCCGCGACCGGGACCGGGACCGGGACCGGGGCTGTGGCGACTCCCACGGTCCTTGGCGTCCGGAGCAGTGGCACCAAGAAACCAAGCAGGCGACTCGGCGCTGAGGGCCCCGGAGCCGACGCCCTTACAAAGACCTCCGCGGCGGTAACAGCGCGTTCGCCAGTAGCAGCCCGGCCACCAACGCCACCGCCACCATCACCGCCGTGAAGGCTGTCTCGACCCCGACAACGACGTCGTGTTGGGCGAGGAGGGAGACGCTGCGAAAGCCGATGGAGCCGGGGACAAGCAGCATCAGGCCGGGCACCAAGAGCACGGCCGCCGGGCGGTCGAGCAGGCGGGCGTGGAGGTTGGCCGCGAGGCCGAGGAGCAGTGCCCCCATCGCCACGCCGAGTTCCGGACCGAAGAGGTTGGCGCCGCCGCGGGCCCCCCAGAACGCGAGCGCTCCGGCGGTGACGATCCAGCCGGCGTCGCGGGGACGGGCGCGGAAGAGCACGGTGAGGGCGAAGCCGGTCACCACCAGGGCGACCAGCTCGGTCCACATGGGCAGGGCGACCGGGGGCGACGCGGCTGCCCCTGCGGGCAGGAGGCGGGCGAGCTGGCTTCCCAGGGTGACGCCGAAGCCCATCTCCACGAAGACCACGACGGCCGCCGCCAGGCGGGCGGTGCCGGAGACGAGGTTGCGCATGGCCAGCTCGTTCATGGCCACGGTGAGTGTGAGCCCGGGGATCAGCACGATGAGTCCGGCGAGGGTGGCCACGGGGATCGCCACGGGCGGCGCCAGCCAGCTGGCGAGGATCGCGATGACGGCGGCGAGGGTGGCGGCGGCGGGCTCGAAGACCCAGGCCAGGCGGCGGTGGCGTGCGGTCGCCAGGGCGAGGAGGCCGATGCTCAGCCCGATGACGCCCGCGGTGGCGATCTCGGGGCCGGCTCCCCCGAAGAAGCGGGCGGCGCCGGCTGAGGCGAGGCCGAAGCAGAGAGTGGACAGCCCGGCGCCGTAGCGCGGCGGCGCGGCCACGATCTCGGCGACCGACTGGAGGCCCGCCCGAGCGCTGAGATCACCGGACGCGACGCGCTCGGCGAGGGTGTCCAGGCGGGTCATCTTCTCGAGGTCCACCTCGCCGGGCTCCACTCGCTCGAAGCGGCCGGTGTCTCCCTCGGGACTCCGGAAGCTGACGAAGATGGCGGTGGGCAGGGAAAAGAACTGCCCCGCGAGGCCGAGTCGCTCGGAGACGGCCGCCATTGCCGCCTCGAGCCGGTGGGCGGGGGTGCCGTAAGCGTGGAGCGCGCGGCCGAGGGCCACCACGAAGGTCGCCGCGTCCGCGGCCGCAGCCGCGGCACCCGGCCGCTCGGTCATGTGCGGTCCCGGTTGCCGTCCACACCGGCCACGAAGCGGTCGAGGTCGACGAGGATCTCGGGGCGGTGCATGTGCAGGTTCGACGGGCATTCCACGGCGACACCGACGGGCAGCTCGCGCACCATGTGGAGGATATCGTCGGCGACGTGGAGCGTGTCGCTGGGGGCGTAGGCCACCGCTACCGGGACCTTGACGCCGGCGAGCCCCGGCCACACGGTGTAGTGCCCCAACGCCCGGGCCGAGAGCTTGAGTCGGCCCGGCTCGGCGCTGCGCACGGTACGCACGTAGCGCTCCATCTGCTCGGGCTCCCGCTCGGCATTCACTCGGAAGCGGCGCAGGTACCACAGCGCAAACTCGCTGGCGACTGTGTAGGCCCCGTCGGGAAGGCGGAGCAGCGGCCATCCCCACCAGGGGATGCGGAACCGCCCGTTGGGGCCGATGAGGAACGCCGCCCGTGCCGGAAGCCCCTCGCCCTTGAGGGCCTCGAGGATCACGGTACCGCCCAGCGAGCTGCCCATGACCACCGGCGTCTCGCGAAGCTCGAGGCCGGCGCACACCCGCCGCAGGTCGTCGGCGAGCCGGGGAACAGTGAAGTCGTCTGGACCGAGGCGCTTCGGGAGGTACGCGCTGGCCTTCTCCCGGGTCTCCACGTAGACGACCTCGCGGTCGGCGGTCATCGCGCGTAGGAGGTCGAACCAGCCCGCGGGGTCGGACACCCATCCGGGGACGAAGACCACCGGGGGGCGGGAGGGGGCCGGGGTCCGCCAGCGCAGCAGCCGCGTGACAACGCCGTCGGCCACCTCGACCCGCTCCTCGCGAAAGCTCGCCGCGCCTCCGAGCGGGTCCTGGGCAGCCACGACAGGAGGGTCCTCCCTCATCCGGTTCACTCCACCGCGGCCAAACGGGTGGGATCGTGTGGAAGGCTGCCGCGCGAGGAGCGCAGGTAGGCGAACGGGGTGACGCCGAGGAAGTTCGCCACCCTCGAGGTGTAGATGTCGGCGGAACGCTCGAGCTGCCAGGCGAGGTGGCTCTTGTCGTTGCCGGCCCGGAGCAGCGGACCCCAACGTCGGTTGAAGAGCTCGCCGGCGGAGCGCGCGAGGGGCGCGATGCGCTCGTCCAGGGCAGCGAGCTCGGCCCGCAGGCTGTCGTAGCGGACGCTGAGCGCCTTGGGCGTCGCGTTGTTGGGCGGGCCATAGGCGAGCTCGGCGCGCTGCAGCCCGAGGCGCACGTGCGCCAGGCGCTGCTCGCTCTGCTCCTTTTCGGTCATCAGGCGCACCAGCTCGCCCTCGTCGCCGTTAAAGCCCTCGAGCGCCGCAATCTCGTCCTCCAGCTCGCGCAGAATCAACGCCGTCCGCCAGCGCAGCAGGCTCTTGGACATGCGCACGTCGGCGTAGACGTGGTCTCCCACGTAGAGGATCTCGTCCCCGGAGAGGCCGAGAAAGGCCTCCACCGCGGAAGCGTCCCCGCCGAGGTAGGCGCCGGGCTCACGGATGCCTCCTGGGGCGGGCTTGAGGCTCCCATCGACCTCGTTCTCGACCCGGAACAGCGGCATGTCGGCGGCGAAGAAGTGGGGCTTGCGTGCGCCGACAATCACCAGGTCGAAGAGGTCCCGCCAGCTCGCGCCGTCGAGGTGCGGGTCGAAGGCGTACTCCATGACGGCCGCTGCGTAGAGCCACTCGGCGTTGGAGATGAGCATGAGGCGCTTACCGGACTCCCGCTGGTCGAGAAGGGCGAGGGCGGCCTCGGGCTCGGGCTCGATGAAGCGTCCGGGGTCGCCCACGATCTCGGTCTTGAGCACCCCCTCCATGTGCGCCTCGTCGATACCGCTGCGTACGCGGTGAAAGACGTCGCGGTAGCTGGCCGCCCCCGGCAGCTCGCCGCGATCGAAGAGATCCACCAGCTGAGCGAACATGCAGCCCTCGGACAGCGAGAAGAGGGTGTTGAGGAACGTATAGCGCGACTCCCCGAGGTCGACCAGCGAGCGCCGGTAGGTCGCCCGCTGGTCCTCGTAGGGGAGGGGGCGGGTGCCATGGAAGGCGCGCACGACGTAGCCGAAGCGGTTGGCCTTGACGATGTTGCCCAGCTCGGTGTCGATGATGAGGCCGCGGATCACCAGCTCGGGGTCGAACTCCAGCTCCGTCACCGGCCAGCCGCCGTCGGCGAGCTTGGCGCGGAGATGAGCGTACGCGGATCGCTCCCAGACCTCGAAGCGGTAGTGCACGAGGGTGTAGTCGAGGTCGTAGCCGATGGCCCTGATGGCACGGAGGTTGAGGGTTCGATTGCAGAAGATGTCGCGGGTCGCTGGGCTCATTGCTCGGGTGTCTCCCCTCGCTGACGGGGCTGTGCTGCTCCAAGGCTAGCGCGTTCGGAGGCCGCGCTCCAGCGGGTGGTGAAGATCGTGCTGAAGAAGAGGTGGGTCCGGACGGGTGTCGGCTCATACCTCGCAGCTATACTCAGCCACGCGGCGTGACGAGGTTGAGTATCCGAGGAGGCAGGATGACATTGAGAAAGGCCTCGTATTGGGGGCTCTCATGATCGATCGCGGTCGAGGAGCCGAAGCGCCCGGGCAACGGGTGGCGGGGCTTCTTGTGCTCGTGATGGCGTTCGTGCCGGCTTTGGCATCGGCGCTGGATGGTCGCCTCGTGGATCCCGAAGGCAGCCCCCTGCCGGGGGCGCGCGTGGTCGTGATCGGATTTCCCGGCTCAGCCGTCAGCAACCGGGAGGGGAACTTCCGCCTGCCGGAGGCTCCGGCGCCGCCGTTTCGCCTGCTCGTGACACGGCCAGACGGCGTGGCCATGGTGCCGATCACGGTCACGGAGGTTCCCGCCTCGGGGCGGCTGGTGGTCACGGTCCGGCCGGCCTTCACGGAGTCGGTCACAGTGATCAGCGGCGTGGTTCCGGACCTCGAGCTGCCTCCCGCGGCGGCCGCCACCATCCTCGGTCGCGGAGACCTCGACCTGCGAACGCCCGACAGCCTTCCACAGGTGCTCGAGGACGTGCCCGGCGCAACCCAGGTAGGGGAGGGCCACGCTGCCGTTCCCGCGCTGCGCGGGTTCGCCAAGGGGCGGACCCTGATTCTGCTGGATGAAGGACGGGTCACGGCAGAGCGCCGGGCGGGGCCCTCCGCCAGCTTTGTCGACCCTGCCACCATCGAGGAGGTGGAGATCGTGCGCGGGCCGGGATCGGTGGCTTACGGCTCCGACGCATTCGGCGGCGTCATCCGGCTGCGCTCACGGGTGCCCGACCCCGGCGAGTCCTTCGCGGTGCGCTACTCGGCGGTCGGGACCGGCGCCACCGGCGAGGCCGGCGCGGTCGTGGAGGCGAGCGGCACGGTGCTGGGGGGCGGGCTCCTGGTGGGTGCGCACCAGCGCCACTTCGACGACTACCGCAGCCCGCACGGAGTCGTACCGGACTCGGGAGCCGAGCTGTCGGGCTACCGCCTTGCCTACCAGGTGGCGGTGGGTGCGGGCTTGTTGCGCCTCGACTGGCGCGACGACCGGGGACGCGACATCGGCAAGCCCGCCGTCGAGGCTGGCGGGGAGCGCACGCAATACCCCGTCGAGGACTCCCGCCGATTCGGTGTTGTCTACCAACGGCCTGGACCGGCGGGCTGGGACCGGCTGGCGGTGAGCGCCGCGTGGGACCGATACACGCTGGTGCTGGACCGCGACAGGCCGGCGGATGGAGGCGAGCCCCGCCGGCTGCGGCGGGCCGAGGTGGAGGCGCAGGACTACGATCTTCGCCTGGAGGCGGAGCGTCGGCTGGGGGAGAATCGCCTGGTGCTCGGGGCCAACGCCTACGGGCGCTTCGCCCTCGAGGCGGTGAACCGCACGGAGCTGTTCGGGCCGTCGGGCGACCTTCTCGAGGCGTCCACCGAGCTCTCGGTGGTCGACGCCGAGAGCGGGGACGTGGGCGTGTTCGCCGGGCTCGGACGGGAGATCGGGCGCGTGCGCGTCGCCGGCGGAGTGCGGGCGGATCGTGTGGGCACAAGCAACCGGGGCGGCCACTTCGGCGACCGGTCCACGACCGAGACCGCGCTCTCCGGTTTCGTGGCGGCGACCGTCCCGGTCGGCGCCGGGTTGGAGCTGACCGCCCAGTTAGCCCGTGGTTTCCGGGCGCCCCTGCTCTCGGACCGCTACTACCGTGGCGTCACCGGCCGTGGATTCATCACCGGGAACCCCGACCTTGAGGCCGAGACCAGCCACCAGTGCGACCTTGCCCTGCGCGCCACCCGCGGGCGGCTGCAGGTGGCGGGGTTTGCCTATCTCTACCGCGTCCACGACCTGGTGGAGCGCTACCGGGACGGGGCCGACTACTTCTTCCGCAACCGTGGGGTCGCCGAGATCCGCGGCCTGGAGCTGGAGCTCAGTGCCGCCCTGGGAGCCGGATTCGAGCTCCAGCTGGGAGCGCAGGCGCTGCGCGGCGAGGTGAGAGACGATCACAGCGCGCTGGACGACATTCCGGCGCTCGGCGGGTTCGCCGTGCTGCGCGGGCGCCTGGGCGAGCCGGGTTGGTGGCTGCTGCGGCTCGCCGTCAAGGGGCGGGACCGGCGGCCAGGACCCACCGAGTCCGTGGTCCCGGGTCTCGCGGTGGTGGATGCCGGCTTCGGCTGGAGTCTGGGCCGTGGTCTCGAGCTCCAGTTCCTCGGCCGCAACCTGCTCGATCATCCCTACCCGGCCTCTGCCGATGCCGCCGCGGTGCTGGCTCCGGGGAGGAGCGTGCAGGTGGTGCTGCGCGGTGGGGTATGACCAGGCTCTGACGCAGTGCGGCAAGCCGCGTGCTATCCTGTCCGGACCGTGATCACGACATCCCGGACACGACCCGGCGTCACGCATCGGAGGCGTCCATGCTGATCGAGAAGGGTACCGACAAGAGCGTCTACACGCTCCGGGTGGTGGTGGAGGATGAGCCGGACTACCTGGGCAAGGTGTTCATGGCCATCGGTGAGTCAGGAGCGACGGTCGGCGACATCACCAGGGTGGGCGCGGGGCTCAACCACACGACCCGCGACATCGATGTCCTGGTGGACGACGAGGACCACCTCAACCGTCTGCTGGAGTTGCTGGGACGCCTGCCCGGCACGCGCATCCAGGGGGTCTTCAACCATGTCGAGGAGCTGCATCGCGGCGGCAAGATCGCCATGCAGCCCAAGTCTCCCGTTCGTAGCATCTCCGACGTGCGCAAGATCTACACCCCGGGCGTGGCCTCGATCTGCAAGCTCATCCAGAAGAACCGTGAGGAGGTGTTCCGGTACACCTACCTCAAGGACACCGTGGCGATCGTCACCAACGGCACCGCCATCCTCGGTCTGGGGGATATCGGCGTGCGCGCCGGCCTGCCGGTGATGGAAGGCAAGTCGGTGCTGTTCAGCACGCTGGTCGGGATCAACGGAATACCGATCCTGGTGGACTCCAGGGACCCCGACGAGATCGTGCGCACGGTGGCAGCCATCGCAGAGAGCTTCGGGGCTATCAAGCTCGAGGACATCGCGTCCCCCGAGTGCTTTCAGATCGAGGACGATCTCGCTCGCAATCTCAACATCCCGGTGATGCACGACGATCAGCACGGCACGGCGGTGGTGGTCCTCGCGTCGCTCCTCAACGCATGCCGGTACTCGGGGCTCAAGATCCACGCCGCTGCCATCGGGATCATCGGGCTCGGCGCCGCCGGGCTCGGTGTCGCCAAGCTCCTCACGGCTTTCGGCGCCCGCTCCATCAGCGGAGTCGACCTGCGCGACGACGCCATGGCGCGTCTAGCCGGACTGGGCGGCCGTCCGACGACTCTGCAGGAGCTCATGGCGAGCTCCGATATCGTCATCGCGACCACCGGCGCGCAGGGGCTCATCACGCCGGCGATGGTCCGGCCCCGCCAGGCGATTCTCGCCCTCTCGAACCCCAACCCCGAGTCCGGCCGGAGCAGGCCCTTGCGGCCGGAGCGATCTTCGCTGCGGATGGACGCTCGGTGAACAACGCGCTCGCCTTTCCAGGCCTGTTTCGCGGCGCTCTGGACGCTGGGGCTCGCTGCATCAACAATCGCATGAAGATCGCCGCCGCCGAGGCCATCGCCGAAGAGGCGGAAGGGAGACCTCTCCGATCCTGCTCAAGGAGGGCCTCCACCAGCGGGTCGCGGCTGGTCGAGCGGACGGCCTACCAGAGCGGGGCGAACCTGAACAAGGAGGACTGAGCGCCGGCGCCCGCAGGTACGGCCGGAAGACATTCGCAGCCTTCGTCGGGTTGAGGAGCGGGCGGGGCGCCCAGCCCCCGAGGAGGAGTCAGCCGAGATGTCTCGGCGCGACCGTAAGCACTCCACCGAGGTTTGGTCTCCCCGGTGACCACGATCTCATCATGTTCTCGCCGTCGTGTTCGTCACCTTCGCGCTGCAGCTCTTCCCCGAGGTCGGCCTGCCACACCGCTCGGGGTGAGCCGCATGAGAGCCGGTAGCACGCCGACCCCGGGGAAGAACTGCAGCGCGAAGGTGACGAACACGACGGCGAGAACCACGTGAATCCGTGGGTCGCCGTCCGGGGAGACCGAAGCCTCCCGGTGGAGTACGGTACGGTCGCGTCGAGTACATCTCGGCCGACTCCTCCTCGGGGGCTGGGCGCCCCGCCCGCTCACAACCCCGACCAAGGCGGCGAATGCTTCCGGCCGCACCTTGTGGGCGCCCGCGCTCAGTCCTCCTTGTCGAAGTTCGCGCCGCTCTGGGGCCGTCCGCTCGACCACCGCCGCGACCGCTGGTGGAGGCCCTCCTTGAGGAGGTTGGGACGAGGTCGCCCTGCTCCGCCTCGTTGGCGATGGCCTCGGCGGCGGCGATCTTCATGCGATTGTTGATGCAGCGAGCCCCAGCGTCCAGAGCGCCGCGAAGAGGCCTGGAAAGGCGAGCGCGTTGTTCACCGAGCGTCCATCCGCAGCGAAGATCGCTCCGGCCCAAGGGCCTGCTCCGGCCGGATCTCCGGGTTGGGTTTCGAGAGGGGAGTATCGCCTGGCGGGGGCGGACCATCGCCGGCGTGATGAGCCCCTGCGCGCCGGTGGTCGCGATGACGATATCGGAGCCGCCATGAGCTCCTGCAGAGTTGTCTGACGGCCGGCCAGTCGGGCTAGACGCGCCATGGCGTCGTCGCAGGTCGACTCCGCCATGGAGCGGCCCGAAGCCGTGAGGAAAGCTGGCGACACCGAGCCCGGGGACGCCGAGCCCATGATCCCGATGGCAGCGGCGTGGATTTCGAGCCCCGAACCGCATGCGTTGAGGAGCGACGCGAGGACCACCACCGCCCTGCCGTGCTGATCGTCGTGCATCACCGGGATGTTGAGATTGCGAGCGAGATCGTCCTCGATCTGAAAGCACTCGGGGGGCGCGATGTCCTCGAGCTTGATAGCCCCAAGCTCTTTGCGATGGCTGCCACCGTGCGCACGATCTCGTCGGGGTCCCTGGAGTCCACCAGGATCCGTATTCCGTTGATCCCGACCAGCGTGCTGAACTGCACCGACTTGCCTTCCATCACCGGCAGGCCGGCGCGCACGCCGATATCCCCCAGACCGAGGATGGGGATGCCGTTGGTGACGATCGCCACGGTGTCCTTGAGGTAGGTGTACCGGAACACCTCCTCACGGTTCTTCTGGATGAGCTTGCAGATCGAGGCCACGCCCGGGGTGAAGATCTTGCGCACGTCGGAGATGCTACGAACGGAGACTTGGGCTGTATGGGGATCTTGCCGCCGCGATGCAGCTCCCGACATGGTTGAAGACCCCCTGGGATGCGCGTGCCGGGCAGGCGTCCCAGCAACTCCAGCAGACGGTTGAGGTGGTCCTCGTCGTCCACCAGGACATCGATGTCGCGGGTCGTGTGGTTGAGCCCCGCGCCCACCCTGGTGATGTCGCCGACCGTCGCTCCTGACTCACCGATGACCATGGGTCCTTGCCTAGGTAGTCCGGCTCATCCTCCACCACCACCCGGAGCGTGTAGACGCTCTTGTCGGTACCCTTCTCGATCTCAAGCATGGACCCCTCCGATGCGTGACGCCGGGGTCGTGTCCGGAATGTCGTGATCACGGTCCGGACAGGATAGCACGCGGCTTGCCGCACTGCGTCAGAGCCTGGTCATACCCCACCGCGCAGCACCACCTGCACGCTCCTCCCCGGAGCCAGCACCGCGGCGGCATCGGCAGAGGCCGGGTAGGGATGATCGAGCAGGTTGCGGCCGAGGTCTCAGCCTCGAGACCACGGCCCAGACTCCAGCCGAAGCCGGCATCCACCACCGCGAGACCCGGGACCACGGACTCGGTGGCTCTCTGGCTGCTGGTCCCGCCCCTTGACGGCGAGCCGCAGCAGCCACCAACCCGGCTCGCCCAGGTGCCCGCGCAGCACGGCGAACCCGCCGAGCGCCGGAATGTCGTCCAGCGCGCTGCGTCGTCCCACCTCGCCGCGCAGCGCCTGCGCTCCCAGCTGGAGCTCGAATCCGGCTCCCCAGGCGGCACCGAGCTCCTCGCTCCAGGCCGCGGATCTCGGCGACCCCACGGTTGCGGAAGAAGTAGTCGGCCCCGTCCCGGTAGCGCTCCACCAGGTCGTGGACGCGGTAGAGATAGGCAAACCCCGCCACCTGCAGCCGCCCGCGGGTGGCGCGCAGGGCAAGGTCGCACTGGTGGCTGGTCTGGCCTCAAGGTCGGGGTTCCCGGTGATGAATCCACGGCCGGTGACGCCACGGTAGTAGCGGTCCGAGAGCAGGGGCGCCCGGAAACCACGGGCTAACTGGGCGGGCCAGCTCCAACCCGGCGCCGACCGGGACGGTCGCCGCCACGAAACCGAAGAGCGCGGGCTCGGTCGTGGACCGGTCGCCCAAGTGGCCGCCCCGGTTGTCGTGCCCACCGACCGCTCGCACTCCGCCCGCGACGCGCACGCGCCCATCTCCCGCTCCGAGCCCGGCGAACACGCCCACGTCCCCGCTCTCGGCGTCGACCACCGAGAGCTCGGTGGACGCCTCGAGAAGGTCGCCCGACGGCCCGAACAGCTCCGTGCGGTTCACCGCCTCGAATGGCGCCGAGCGTCTTCAACAGCGCCGACACCGAGCCGCTCTTGCCGAGCGCGCCGACGCGCACCGTCTCCAGCGCCGCCTCGTCCTTGGCGGCGGCGACGGCGGAGAGGATTTCGTCTTCGAGCTGCGCGATATCGGACATGGCAAGGCAATCCTATGCCTCGTCATGGCCGGGCTTGTCCCGGCCATCCACGTCTTGCTGGCAGAAAGGAAGGCGTGGATGCCCGGCTTGGACACCGGGCATGACGGCTGAAACTCACGCCGGCAACGCCGACTTGGCCTTCTCGACGATCACTTGGAACGCCGCCGGCTCATGGATGGCGAGATCCGACAGCACCTTGCGGTCGACCTCGACGCCCGCCTTGGCGAGTCCGTCGATAAACTTCGAGTAGTTGAGGCCGAACGGCCGCACGGCGGCGTTCAGGCGCTGGATCCAGAGCGCGCGGAAGGTGCGCTTGCGCCGCTTGCGGTCGCGGAAGGCGTACTGGTTGGCCTTCTCCACCGCCTGCTTGGCGGTGCGGATGGTGTTCTTGCGGCGGCCGTA
>CAWJPW010000008.1:292500-1024467 GCA_963844845.1 uncultured Acidobacteriota bacterium | reverse complement strand
GAGCGCCAACTCTGGAGTCAGCCGCCGCCTCGCGTCGTCGAAACAGCGCCCAGCGCTCGCCGTCCTCCATCGTGGGAGCGAGGCGCTGCCAGGTGGGGGAGGCCTCGGCTTGGAGGCGCAACGACTGCCAGGGAGTCTCATCCCACGCCTGCTCGTCGACGTAGATCCAGTCCACGCCCTGGGCCTCGACGGCGGCAAGGAGCGCTCCTGGCTCCAGCGGCTCGATGTCGGTGACTTCGGTCAAGGCGACGGCGGTGCAGGGGCTGGCCCCGCCGGCGTAGTTGCAGATCTCGCCCGCGAAGGGGCCTGCAAGGAGACGGTGTTCGCGACCCGCGAGGAGCTCGCGGACCGGCCACACGCGCTCGACCGCGCGGCGCAGCAGCTGGCCGCGCTGGCCGAAGGCCTGGGGGGTTTCCGCATTCCAGTACGGGGGCACGAAGAGCACGAGGAGCACGGCGAGGACAGGCACGAAGCGCAGGGCGACGGCGGTGGCGCGCCAGCGGCCGGACACCACGACGGCAGCCACGCCGATGATCGCCAGCAGCGCCACGGCCTGGTTGAAGAGGTACGACGGCCGGGGTCGCGCCACGAGCATGATGAAGGCGGCGTTGGCGGTCAGGCATGCAAGGAGCGCCCAGGGGGCGAAGCGCTCGCGCAGCCACGGCGGCCACCCGGAGGCGCGGTCGCGCCACAGCAGGAGGCCGCCGGCGACGACGAGGACGAGAGCCAGGACGCCGGCCACCGCCACCAGGGGATGGATGGGCACCCGCACGTAGTCTGGGTTCGGCCCCCCGGGGATCGCCCCGAAGAGCTGCAGGAGCAGGGCCGACGGCACGAGGAGCGCGTTCCAGGCGAAGTGGGTCGCCATCGCCCGCGGGTTGGCTCGCAGCGCCTCGACCATCGTGGGCGCCGGGACGCCGAAGTCGCGCTCCATGAGGCCCTGGCACTCGGTCCACGCGTTCCCCGTCCACTCGGGGTGGCGCTGGGAGTAGCCGAAGGCATAGATCTGGCATACGTTGAAGGTGTGCTTACTCTCGGCGAGGCGGCGCAAGGTGGCCAGATCGTGGGTCGAGCGCGCGCATACCGCGCCCCACAGGCCGAGGACGAGCGCCACGGCGAGGGCGTAGGAGGCGAGGATGCCGGTGCGCTCCCCGGGGGTCCCGCCGCCGAGCAGTCGCCGCCCGTCGCGCCACAGACAGAAAACGCCCCACATGACGGTGGCGATGAGGAACTCGTTGCGCACCAGGAGGCTCGTAGCGAGGAGCAGACCGAGGGCGATCGCCCGCCCACGGGGTCCCGGCAGGAGGCCGACGAGGACCACAGCGAGGAGCGTCGGCAGAGCGCTGAAAAGGTGCACCTCGTAGAGGCTGTCGAAGTTGATCGGCACCACCGCGAACCAGGCGGCGAGCAGCCAGGCAACCGGGTGGGGCAGCAGGCTGCGCAGGACGGCGAGGACGAGAACGGCGAGGGCGCCGACGAGGAGGATCCGCAGGGCGACGGTAGCGGCGAAGGGGTCCGGTAGGATCCATAAGAGCGATCCCTGGAAGACCGTGAAAAGCGGCGACCACACCGGGTCGAGGTTCAACGACTCGGCCCAGCGGCTGGCCTTGACGAAGTAGTAGGAGCTGTCCCCGGCGCTCAGATCCCTGAAACTCCAGAACCCCCACATCACCCTGGCCTGCAGCGCGATGAGCGTGCCGTAGGCGAAAGTGCGACTGGCCGCGAGCCGTGCGAGGAGGTCTCTGCCGGGCGGATCGTCGGCAGTGGCGCGCCGCGTCAGTACCACACGAGCCCTACCTGGTAGAGACGGCGGCAGATCGCGTGGAGGATCATGAAGCGCAGCAAGCCGTTGCGAACCTCTTCGATGGCCAGGTCGCGGCCATGGCAGCGGCGCCGCAGGCGGTCCATCTCGAGGGCGCCGAGGCCCGCGATCTGTTGCGAGCTCTTCTGTTCGCGGTGCACGCGGAAGGCGCCGAGGAAGCGCGGCACCCGCACGATGCGGGCGCCGGCGTCGAGGAAGCGCAGCAGCAGGTCCCAGTCGACGGCGAACTGGAAAGACTCGTCGATACAGCCTCCCGACCGCTCCCACAGTCGGCGGCGCCAGAAGAGCGTCTCCTGGGGCACGTAGTCGGCGAAGCGCAGGTCCGCATCACGGTGGGGCGGCAGGATCCAGCGCCCGATCTCGAACCCCTCCTCGTCGATGAGCACCCGATGGCCGTAGACGGCGTCCACCCCGGGGTTCGCGGCAAAGTACCGCGCCACGTAGCTCAACGCCCCAGGCATCAGCAGGTCGTCGGAGTTCAGGTAGGCCATGATCTCGCCGCTGGTGCGGGCGAAGCCGAGGTTGATAGCGTGGGCCTGTCCCCGATCGGGCCGCGAGTCCACAGCGTGCAGGTGGGACCGCACGCGCTCGACGACGCGCATGCTGCCGTCCTCGGAGCCGCCATCCTGAACCACGTACTCGAGGCGAGGGTAGCCCTGCTCGATGACGCTGTCGAGAGTGTGGACGAGGAAGCGCCCCTGGTTGTAGGACGGCGTGACGATCGAGATGGTGGGCGGCAACGCGGGGGGGTGTGTGCGGGCGTAGCGCCGCGGCACATGCAGAGGGCGCGGCGCGTGAAAGGGCTCGAGCTGCAGGCGCATCCCGATGAGCGCCTTGACGAAAGTACGCAGGGCCGGCCGCGAGCACGGCGGCAGCGAGCGCAGCGCCCCGGCGCGCGCCATGCGCTCCACATCGGCCTGCAGGCGCGACAGCTCACTGGCGCGGGCGGCCTCCTCGCGCCCGAGCCGCTCGAGGGTCCCGCGCAAACGCTCTATCTCTTCGGCCCGCCCGACGACCTCGCGCTGCAGGGCGGAAAGACAGCGGGCGTGCCGCAGCAGGTCCTGGTCCACGCCGCTGGGGGCCGCCTCGCCCCCGCCAGCGGTCAGCGCGCCGGCCGAGCCCTCGCCGGGCGAGCTCCTGTCGACCACGGCTCAGCTCCGTCCGGCGCCGGTCGGGACGGGGGGTTGATGGCCGCCGGGTGGCGTCCTCCGCCACCGCAAGATCGTCGATTCGCCCATGTAAAGGCAGTCTAGCAGACCGCCCCTCCCGGCCCTCCGCCCGGCCGGCCCCGCGTGCCTTGCCGCTGCCGGGGGGCGCGCGTATCCTGGAGCGGACGTCGCACCAACGGGCCCCGCCTGGGGCGTCGAAGACCGAGGGAAGCAGTAATTCCATGTGCCCACCGTGTCCGGTCATCGTCGAGCCGAGGCTGCCGGCCTTGACCGGTGAGGCGGCGGTGCGGGTGGTACGGGTGTGCCTCGATGGCAGCGGGCTGACCGCGGCCAGTGCGCCCGCCCTGTCGGCCGAGGAGCGGGCGCGGGCAGCCCGCCTGCACCGCCGATCCGACGCCCGGCGTTGGGTTGCCGGCCGCGTCGTCCTGCGTCGCCTCCTCGGCGACGAGCTCCGCCTGGCGCCCGGTATGGTCCCCCTCGCCACCAACACCCACGGCCGCCCGGTGCTGACCGGAGGTTGGGGTGGCGACCTGCGCTTCAACCTCGCTCACAGCGGTGAGGTGGCCCTCTACGCCCTGGCGATCGGCCGCGAGGTCGGCGTCGACATCGAGCGGGTGCACCGCGACCTCGACGTTCTCGAGCTGGCGCGGCGCTTCTTCGCTGCCGAGGAGACGGCCGCCCTCGCCGCCCTGCCGGCGGCGGCCCGGCCGGAGGCCTTCTGCCGCTGCTGGACGCGCAAGGAGGCCTACCTCAAGGCGCTTGGCACCGGGCTGTCCGCGCCCCTCGACGCCTTCGCCGTACCCCTGGCCGATGCCGCCTCCTGCCGGCTCCTCGTCCACCGGCAGGTCCCACGCGAAGTGGACCGCTGGTGGTTCGTCGACCTCCCCGCCCCCCCGGACCACCGCGCCTGCCTTGCCGTCGAGGCGTCGCCCGGGGCCGAGCCGCCCCGGGTCGAGCTCGTGGACTGGCCCGCCCGACCCGCTGATTGGGCGGGGGAAGGCCGTTTCTGGCCTGTGGCGGTCCCGCCTCTGAGAGCCGACTGATGCCGACGCGGGACGGCGGCACGGCGCCCGGCGGGACGGCCACAACGGAGCCCGGACCCCTCACGGCGCCGCTGACCCCCACCCAGCGCGATGTCTGGCTCGACCAACAGCTCTACCCAGATCAACCGACCTTCAGCATTGGTGCCTCGCTGGAGCTCGGCCGCGACCTCGACCGCGCCCGCTGGGAGGAGGCGGTGCGAGCGGTGTTCGCCGCCGAGCCGGTGATGCGGACCCGGATCGAGGAGACCCCCGACGGTCCGCGCCAGGTCGCCGACCCTGGGGCCGAGCTGGTGATGGGGTTCGAGGACGGGGTCGCCGGAGGTCCCATGGCGATCCGCGCCGCCCTCCAGCGGCGCCTCGTGCAGCCGGCGTCGACCGGCGCGCAGCCGCCGTTTCAGCACTGGCTCGTGCACAGCGCCGAGGGCACCTGGCATGCCGCCCTCGGCAGCCCGCACCTGCTCTCCGACGGCCACACCTTCCGCCTCTTCTTCGAGCGCGCGAGCCGCTGTTACGAGGCCCTCGTCGACGGCCGGGCGTGGCCCGCTCCGCGCTCGCCGTCCTGGTACGACTACCTGCGGGAGGCGGACCTCCAACCCGACGACGAGGCGACCCTCGCCTTCTGGCGCGAGCAGCTGCGCGAGGCGGTGCCGGTCACCTTCCGCACCGCCCGGCGGCTGCCCGGCACGCGCCGGGTCGAGACGGCACGGCTCGAGACGGAGGAGACGCGCGCCGTCGAGACGCTGTGCTCCACCCGGGGGTGGAGCCGCTCCGCCCTCTTCCTGGCGCTGTGGGCAATCGTCCTCGAGCGGTTTCGGGAGCCAGGGGGCGACTGGGTGACGAACGTCATCCGAGGTTCGAGGCCGCCGCGCTTCACCGACACCATGGGCTGCTTCTTCCAAGTCGTCCCCTACCTGCTGCGCGAGGGGATGCTGCGGCGCGCGGCCCGCCTCGACGACCTCGTCGCCCATCTCCACGGCTACCGCCGGCGGCTGGGCCGCCTGGGCGCGGTGTCGATGCTCGGGCTGCGCGACTGTCTGCCGGCCGGGGGCTGCCGGCTGGTCTACAACGCCTACGACTTCGACCAGGTCGAGGTCCTTGGCCAGGCCCGCGATCTCGAGGTCCATTTCTCCCAGGCCCCCGACGAGCTCCACCTCGTCGTCGGCATGCGCGACGGCGGCCTCGAGCTGCGCCACTTCGTGCCCACCGGCCACCTCCTCGACGACACCGTGGCGGCCCGCGTGCGCCGTATCGCGGTCCAGGCGGCGGCGGGGGCCGAGCGGGTCGGCGACCTCGACTGGCTGCTCCCCGGCGAACGGCCACGACCAGTGGCGGTCACCGACCGGACCGCGGAGGTCCCGGGGACGTGGCAGCCGGTCCACGAGGCGTTCGCGGCCCACGCCGCCCGCCGGCCCGAGGCGGTCGCCCTCACCTGGCGTGGGGGCAGCTGGAGCTACGCCGAGCTGGCCGCCCGGGCCAACCGCCTGGCCCGGGTGCTGGCGCGTCGCGGCGCCGGACCGGGCTGGCTCGTCGGCCTGTACCTGACGCCCTCGCCGGACCTGGTGACGGCGATCCTCGCTGTGCTCGCCACCGGGGCCGCCTACGTCCCCATCGACCCCGCTTCGCCGGCTGCGCGGTCGCGGCTCATCCTCCAGGACAGCGGCGTGGACCTGCTCTTGGTCGACAGTGAACCCGCGCCCCTGTGCGCCGGTGGATCGATGCCCTCGCGCACCCTGCGCCTCGCCGACCTCGAGTCCGAGCTCGAGGTCGAGGACCCGTCGACCCTCGGCCGGCGCCCGGGAGCCGCCGACCTCGCCTATGTCATCTACACCTCGGGCTCCACCGGCCGCCCGAAGGGTGTCATGGTGAACCACCACAACCTGGCGCGGCTCTTCACCGCCACGCGCGAGCCATTCGCCTTCGGCCCTACCGACGTCTGGCCATTGCTCCACTCCTACGGCTTCGACTTCTCGGTGTGGGAGCTGTGGGGCGCCCTGGCCCACGGCGGGCGCCTCGTCGTCGTGCCCACCGAGGTGACCCGCTCGCCGGAGGAGCTGCGCGACCTGCTGGCGGCCGAGCGGGTCACGGTGCTCAACCAGACGCCGTCGGCCTTCTACCGCTTCCTCGAGGCCGAGGCGGCGACGGGCAGTGAGCGCCTCGCCTCCCTGCGCTGGATCGTCTTCGGCGGCGAGGCCCTCGACCCCTCGCGCCTCGCCCCCTGGCTGGCGCGCTACGGCGACGAGCGTCCGGGCCTCGTCAACATGTACGGCATCACCGAGACGACGGTGCATGTCACCTGGCGGCGCCTTCGCGCTGTCGACTGCACCCCGGGCTCGCCAAGCGTCATCGGCCGCCCCTTGGCGGACCTCGATGTGCGGCTCACCGACGCGGAAGGTTGGCCGGTGCCGCGGGGGGTGGCAGGGGAGATCCAGGTCGGCGGCGCCGGCGTGGCGCGAGGCTATCTGGGACAGGAGGAGCTCACCGCCGAGCGTTTCATCGGCGATCCCGTCGATCCGACGGGCGGCCGGCTCTACCGCACGGGAGACCTCGCCCGGGAGCTGCCGGACGGCGACCTCGTCTACCTCGGTCGTCTCGACGACCAGGTGCAGGTCCGCGGCTACCGCGTCGAGCCTGGGGAGGTGGCGGCCGCGCTGCGCCGCCATCCCGGAGTGTGCGAGGTGGCGGTCGTCGCCCGCCCCGACTGCGACGGCGAGCCGTCCCTCGTCGCTTACGTGGTGCGCGCCGCGGGGCCAAAGGTGGCGGAGCGGGAGCTGCGCGAGCTGCTGCGCGCCCGCCTCCCCGACTACATGGCATGCAGCCGCTACTGCTTCCTTCCCGCCCTGCCGCTGACCGCCCACGGCAAGCTCGACCGCGCCGCCCTGCCCGACCTGGGGCAGGAACGCCCGGACCTGGCGACGGGATACGCGGCGCCGCGCACCCAGCCCGAGGAGCTCCTCGCCGCCCTCTTTGCCGAGGCCGCCGGCGTCGACCGGGTGGGCATCCACGACCGCTTCTTCGATCTCGGCGGCAACTCCCTGTCGGCGACATGGGTGGTGGCCCGGGCGCGGGAGCTCTTCGGCGTGGGAATGCCGATCGCGGCGATCTTCGAGCTGCCGACGGTGGCCGACCTCGCCGAGGCAATCGCTGCCGGACGCTTCGTCGAGGAGGCCGCCGCGCCGCCGCCGGTCGAGCCGACTCCGGCTCAGGGCAACGAGTTTCCCCTGACCTTCGCCCAGGAGCGGGTGTGGCTCATCCAACAGATCCACCCACGGTCCGTGGCCTACCATTTCGAGGCCCGGCTCGAGCTTCACGGCGCGCTCGACGCCGCCCTCCTCGAAGCCTGCCTGAGCGAGCTCGTGGACCGCCACGCGGTGCTACGCACGACCTTCCCCGTGGTCGACGGGCGGCCGCTGCAGCGCGTCCATCCCGAAGGCCCGGTGGCCCTCGAGCAGGTCGACCTGTCCCGGGTGGACCCCGAGGAGGGACGGCGTCGGGTCGAGGCCTGGCGACGGGAGACCGCAGCGCAGCCCTTCGCCCTGGACCGCCTGCCTCTCGTGCGCTGGACCCTCTTCCGCCTCGCCGGCGACGAGCACGTACTGCTGCACCGGGAGCACCATCTTCTCCACGACGGGTGGTCCTTCGTCGTTTTCGTCGGCGAGCTCCTCGAGCTCTACCGTGCGCGCCGCGCTGGCGCGCCCTCGCCGCTCGCGCCGTTGCCTCTGCGGCTCGGCGACTTCGCCCTCGCCGAGCGAGCGTGGATGGACAGCCCCGCCGCCGAGCGGCAACTCGCTTTCTGGCGCGAGCGTCTCGCCGGGGCGCCGGCGTCCCTCGAGCTGCCGACCGACTTCGCGCGCCCCCAGAGACCTTCCTACAGCGGCGACTCCTTCCGCCAAGAGGTGCCGCCGGAGCTCGTGCGGTCGGTGCGCGAGCTGGCGCGCGGAAGCGGGGTCACCTTCTTCTCGGCGATGCTGGGCCTCTTCGCGGTCCTCCTGGCGCGAACCAGCGGGCAGGACGACCTGTGCATTGGTTCCGGCGTGGCCAACCGCCGCCGGCGGGAGACCGAGGGCATCCTCGGCATGCTGCTCAACAACGTCGTGCTGCGCCTCGATCTCTCCAGCGACGACGACCTGGCCGCCCTCCTCGCCAGGACGCAGCGGGTCGTCCTCGACGCCCTCGCCAACCAGGACCTGCCCTTCGACCGGGCGGTGCGCCTGGTCAGCGGCGAGGATGGGGCGCCGGCGGCGCCGGCCGCGGTATGTCCGGTCTTTTTCAGCTCTTGGGACGGGCCAATGCCGCGGGTGCCGGTGCCAGGCCTCGTCGTCGACGTCGAGGCGGGCCTGCCCAACGGCTCGGCGAAGTTCGACCTCAACGTCATCCTCGTCGTGCAGCCCGCGGGCGGATTCGCGCCTCGCCCGGGGGCGCCGTCCGACGACCGCGTCTTTCTCATTTGGGAGTACGCGAGCGACCTCTTCGAGCGGACCACGGTGGAGCGCCTGGCGACGCAGTACCTCGAGCTGCTGCGTGCCGGCAGCGCCGGGGCGGAGCGCCCGTGGCGCGAGGTGGCGGCCGAAAGCGCCGCTCCCGTGCTCGCTCTCGGCCGCGGCGGGACCCCGCCCTATCCGCGGGAGGCCTCGGTGGTCGACCTGTGGCGTGCGCAGGTGGCCCGGACGCCCGAGGCGGTGGCGCTCCGCTGCGCCGGCGACGGCCGCACCTACCATCAGCTCGACGAGGCCGCCAACCGGCTGGCTCACTGGCTCGTCGGGCAGGGCGTGGAGGCTGGGGAGGTCGTCGCCGTCTGCTGCCGGCGTGGCCCGCAGGCCGTGGTCGCCATGCTCGCCGTCCTCGCGGCCGGCGCCGCCTACCTACCCCTCGACCCCCGCGACCCGGAGCGCCGCCTCGCCACCCTGCTCACTGACGCCGGCGCCCGACGCGTCCTCGGCGATGCCGCTTCCTGGCCGCGGTTGGCCGCCTGCCGCGACGCCGAGCGGATCCTCTTCGACGGGCTCGAGGCGCAGCTCGGCGGCCTCCCGACCCGGGAGCCGCCACGCCTCCCAGGAGCCGAGGATCTCGCCTACGTGATGTACACCTCCGGCTCGACCGGGGAACCGAAGGGGGTGGAGATCGTGCACCGGGGAATAGTGCGCCTGGTGCACGGCGGCTTCGCCGACCTCGCGGGTGGCCGGCGGCTGCTGCAGCTGGCGCCGCTGTCCTTCGACGCCGCGACCTTCGAGATCTGGGGCGCCCTGCTCCACGGCGGCACCGTCGTCGTTCACCCCGAGGACGTGCCGGACCTTGCCGCCCTCGGGCGCACGATCGCCGACGAGGGGGTCGACACGATGTGGCTCAACGCCTCGCTGTTCGACGTCATCGTCGATCGGCAGCCGGAGATCCTCGCCCCGGTGGCGCAGCTCCTGGTCGGTGGCGAGGCCCTGTCCGTCGAGCACGTGCGGCGGGCTGCGACCCTCCTGCCGCGGACGCGGCTGGTCAACGGTTACGGGCCGACGGAGAACACCACGTTCTCCTGCACCTGGCCGATCCCCCACGACCTGCCGGCCGAAGCCCGCTCGGTGCCCATCGGACGGCCGCTCGCCCACAGCACGGTCTACGTCCTCGACGCGGCGCGCCGCTCCCTGCCCTGGGGCGCTGTCGGCGAGATCTGGCTCGGTGGCGACGGCCTCGCCCGGGGCTACCGCGGTCGTCCCGACCTCACCGCGGCCGCCTTCCTCCCCGACCCCTTCGCCGACGAGCCGGGAGGGCGCCTCTACCGCAGCGGCGACCTGGGCCGGTGGCGCACCGACGGCACCCTGGAGTTCCGGGGGCGCCGCGACGAGCAGGTCAAGCTGCGCGGCTTTCGCATCGAGCCGGCGGAGGTCGAGGCGGCCCTCAAGCGCCTCGACGGGGTGGCCAGCTGCGCCGTGCTGGCGCAGTGGCAGGACGGGCGCGCCGCGCGCCTCGTGGCCTGGGTGGTACCGCGGCCCGGCACGACCCTCGACCCGGCGCGGCTGCGCGAGGCGGCCGGGCGGGAAATGCCTGCCCACCTGGTGCCGGCGGAGGTCGTCCTCCTCGAGCGCCTTCCTCTGACCCCGAACGGCAAGCTCGACCGGTCGGCGCTGCCAGCGCCGGGGGCGGCGGTCGGGCGGCCGCCGCTGACCGCGCGCAGCGCCCGTGAGGAGATCGTGGCGGGGATCGTGGCCGACGTCCTCGAGCGCGACGAGATCGACGTGGAGACATCCTTCTTCGACCTCGGCGGCCACTCCCTCCTCGGCCTCGAGCTCCTCGCCCGCCTTGCCCGCGCCTTCAGTGTCGAAATCCCACCCGCCGGCCTCATCGAGCACCCGACGGCGCGCGGGCTGACCGCCCTCGTCGAGGATCGGCTCGGCCGCGCCGGGAGTGGCGCAGCAGGTGGCCGCTCCCTGGTGCGGATCAAGCCTGGGGGTTCGCGCCCGCCGCTGTTCTTCACCCCGGGGGGCGACGGTGGGGCCGGCGCCCTGCTCGTGTACGCCAAGCTGGCCCGCTTTCTCGACGCCGAACAGCCGTTCTACGGCCTCGAGGCCCGCCGCGGCAACGGCCTCCCTCCCCACGCCAGCGTCGAGGAGATGGCGGCGGATTACCTCGCCGAGGTGCGGCAGGTCCAGCCTCGGGGGCCATACGTCTTCGGTGGCGAGTGCATCGGTGGCGTCATCGCCTACGAAATGGGACGCCAGGCGCTGGCGGCGGGCGAGGAGATGGGCCTCGTCGTACTCCTCGACAGTCGGCCGCCGCGCCTGGCGAGCGTGCTGCGGCACCGCCTGCGGGAGATGTCTTCTGAGGCGCGCCGCCGCCTCGACGCGCGGCTTGATCCGCTGCCGGGCTCCCACGAGGCGCTGGCGGCGGGCCGCTCCGCCCAGGGGCTCGCGCTGGTCGTGCGGCGCTTCCTCGACGGGCTCTTGCCCTACGACGGGCGGGAGGCGCCGGCCACCGTCGAACCCGAGTGGGTGGCCTACCAGCGGACGCTGCTCGCCTACCGGGCGCGCCCGTACGCCGGGCGCGTCGCCCTCCTACTCAGCGAGCAGTACGACGGTCGCGGGGTGGCGCAGAAGTGGCAGCGCCTCGTCGTTGGCCTGGAGGTCCACCGTGCCCCCGGAAACCACGACTCCTACATCCGCGGCCACGCCCGGGCGACGGCGACGATCCTCGAGGCATGCCTCGCGCAGGTAGGCAGGGAGCCAAGCACATGAACGCCACTCGTGACGACGCGACGCTGCGCGCCAGGGCCGAGAAGCTGGGGCCCTGGTACCACCGCATCGACCTCGGCGGCGGGGTCGTGACCCCCGGCCTCGAGCGGTTCGTGCCGGTGTGGGACAACATCCGCCGCGCCCGCGCCCACCTCGACTACCGCGGCGCCAGCGTCCTCGACGTGGGCAGCATGGAGGGGATGTGGGCCTTCGAGGCCGAGGGCCTCGGCGCCGCCTTCGTGGTGGCGACCGACTGCTACCTCGAAGACGGAGGCTTCGGCGACCCCCTCCAGCGCTTCCTCCTCTGCCACGCCGCCCTCGGTAGCCGGGTGGCGCCCTACTACAACGTCTCCCCCTACCGCCTCGCCGAGCGCCTCGACCTCGTTCTCCACGAGCGCTGGCCCGGTCGCCCGGCCGCCGAGCGCCGCTTCGACGTCGTGCACCACCTCGGCGTGCTCTACCACCTGCGCGACCCGATGCTGTCGCTGCTTCAGGCGCGCAGCGTGTTGCGGGGCGGCGGACGCCTCCTCATCGAGACGGTGGTGGTCGCGGACGAGCCCCGGGCCTTCCTGCTGTTCAACGGCGTGCCGCCGGACCCGCCGCGAATTTACCCGGATGCCACGACCTGGTGGGCGCCGACCGTGCCCTGCCTGCGGGAGATGCTGCGGGCGAGCCTTCTGCGGCCCGTCGAGGAGACCCTCGCCACGACTCCCCCCTACCACGAGGGGGAGGTCTCGCTGCAGCGCGCCGCCCTCGTCTGCGAGGCGGTCGGCGAGGAGACACTGCCACCGCGCTACGCCCGAGAGCTGCGCCGCACCTACCGCAATCCGGGCCTCGAGGCCCTGCCCCCCGACGACTGAGCCTGGACCGGTTGTTCAGGCGCCGCGGCGGTAGCCGAGGCGCTCCATCGCGGCGCCGTGAAGGCGCCAGAAGAGGGCCTCAATCTCGCCTGGCATCTCGACGCGCCAGTCCCCCGTCCTCCCGCGCCGAAAGCTCTGCGGGTCCCAGGCCCGCAGCTCGTCGAAGGAGGGCATCGCGCCGGTCGGCGATGGCAGCTCGATGCCGAGCTCGCCGCAGGCTCGCGTCGCGGCCGTCGCCGGTTCGGCGCGGAGATCCTCGAATCGCAGCACCGCGGTGGGAGCGGCGCGTTGAGTCCACGCCGCCACGTGGGCCGACCAGCCGCCGAAGTGGTCCTTCGAGGCGACGAGGAGGCGGAGGATCTCGGCGAAGGGCCGAGCGCCGTAGGTGGCCGGCTCGCTCGCCCGGGCGAAGTGGGCGTAGGAGACGTAGGCGTCGCGGCCGTCGCGCACCAGGTAGACGGCGGGGGCCGGGTCGGCGGCGACGGCGAGCTCGTGGGTTTTGACGAAGGCCGGGGTCGCCGGTTCCTCCTCGTCGGGAGCACCGGCGCCGCACCGCCCCTCGCCGTCCCATCTCGAGCTGTACCCCTCGCCCTGGTAGGTCGTGTGGCTGCCGACGCCGTAGACCGACTTCAAAACGATACGCAGGAAGGCATTGCCCGAGCGGGGGAAGGAGGCGATCCAGATCGGTACGACGCCGCTCCGGTCACCGGCCACGGTGCCGCCGCGGCTCAGCACGTTGCGATCCCTCGTTCGGTTCCGATGGACGTCGCGACCCTCGCGGGGTCGCCGGGCCCTGCCGGCTCGCGCCGTGGCACCCACACGCGGTTGGGAACGACGATCTCGGTGTCGTCGATGAACACTCGCCGGCCGCAGCCCCTAGGCCGGACGTCGGCGACGATGTCGACGTGCTGCGCCGAGCGGTTCATGACGCCCTCCCGCTCGAGCTCGGCGAGGCGCCGCGCACCCTCCTCGCTGCCCGATTCCTCGACATAGGCGTGATCGTAGCTCCGGCCGATGGCGACGTGCAGCGTGCCGCCCACCTTCTCCACCAGCAGCACGTCTGGGATGCCGCCCGCCTCGACCACGCCCCGCTCGAGCACAGCCATCAGCGGCCAGGCGATCCGCTTGCCCTTGATCATCACTCGCTCGCCGGGCGCGATACCGCCGAGCGAGTGCTCGAGCGGGGTCCGCGCCCAGGCCTCGAGGTCGTCGGCTGCGATCGTCGGTCCGTGCATGAGCCGACTCTACGGGGCCTTGGGCGGCTCCGCAACTGCCCCCGCGCCGCGCAGGCGCAGGGATACGTTCGCAATGAGGGCTTGCCCGAGGGCCGCCAGCCCTGCTCGCCCGAGTCGACGCGGCTCGGGTGCGAGGAGGCGTCCGAAGAAGGGGCGCCGCGTCACGGGGGTTATCCACTCGCCAGAAGGTGGCGACCCGGGGCTCCTCGGCGCCAGGGCCGAGGCCAGTTGCCGTCGTCCGCCCGGGGTGATCGCCTCAGGCAGGTCGGCTTCGTCACTTCGTCATGCCAGGAACCGTCGTGCGGCCCCTCCCCCTCAGAGCTCGACGCGCGCGGCCAGGCGGATGACTCGCGGCTCCTGGTAGGCGAGGCGGCGGCCGAAGTCCGGGTTGGCGACGCGGAACGCGCGCTCGGTACGCTCGTCGTAGGCCACCACCCCCTGGCGGTCGAGGACGTTGAAGACGTCGAGGAGGAGCACCAGGCGGCCGGGGCCGAGGGGGATGGGGTAGTCGGCGTGGAGGTCCAGCGACCACAGCCACGGCGTGCGGCGGCGGAAGCCGTCCTCGGTCTCGATCCCTGCGCCGCGCGGGGCCTCGGGGATTTCCCCTGCGCGGTTGAGCACGGGGTTGGCGGCCAGCGGGGTGAGCGGGGTGCCGGAGGCGAGGTTGAGGCCGGCACCGAGGCCGAGGCGGTCGCCGGCGAGGTAGGACGCGTAGGCCTTGAGCTGATGGGTGCGGTCGTTGGGCAGCGGGCCGACCTGGCCGAGGAAGCGGATGTCGCCGCTGAAGCCGAGCTCGGGAACGCCGATCTCCGTGTAGCTCGGGTCGTTGGTGGGAAAATCGAAGAACGAGGTCGACCCGGGCTGCGACTGGCCGTTGTCGTTGCGGTAGTAGCCCTCGTAGTTGCCGCGCAGCCGCGACCAGCGGTAGGAGGCGAGCAGCGACCAGCCGCCGGAGAGGCGGCGGTCGGCGGTGAGCTCCACCGCGTCGTAGCGGCGCACCGGGTCCTCGAAGGAGCCCACGCCCGCCACCGTCGGTGGGTAGCCGTTGCGGGGGTTGGTGACGACGTAGTCGACATCGTACTCGCCGGTGAAGTAGAGCGCCATGGCGGCGGTGCCCACGTCCTCGAGGACGCGGGTGAGCTCGCGGTGGACCCAGTGCAGGCCGAGGGTGAGCTGCGGCGCGGCCGCGAGCTCAACTCCCAGGGTGACCTCCCGGGTGGTGGTGAGCTTTGCCGAGGGATCCACCGGGGTGGGGCTCCGCGAGCCCAGCAGGAGGTGCTGGGTTGTGCCGGCGGCACCGGTGCCCTCGGGCACCGGGTCGGTGAGCTCGGCATCGAAGTAGTCGGCGCGGAGGACGCGGCCACCGCCGTTCAAGAGGGTCACCGCCATGTTGTTGGGGATGTGGGCGAAGAAGAGGCCGTAGCTGGCCGAGACCTTCATCTCGCCGCTCCCCGTGGGGTCCCAAACCAGCCCCAGGCGCGGCGCCCAGTTGCCGTCGAAGGTGTGGCTCGCGCCGTCGCCCTCGATGGTCTGGCTCTCGTAGCGCAGCCCGGCCTGGAGGCTGAGGCCGCGACCGAGGTCGACCCGGTCCTGGGCGAACGCGCCCAGGGAGGTGTCGGTGCTGTGGCGGGTGGGCTCGACGTACGCCTGGGTGACCCGGTAGATCTCGCCGTACTCGGAGTCCGGGAGGACGGTGACCTGGACGCCGGTGCCGGTAGAGAGCCCGTTGGGCAGCACGATCGGAGGCCCGGTGAGGTCGCGGGTGGAGTCGAAGCTCACGCGCTCCCGGCTGAGGCCGTAGCGCACTTCATGGCCCCGCCACAGGTGGGTCGAGCGGGCCCGTAGCTGCCAGCTGTCGCCGTCACCTTCGGCGTCGTAGCGGCCCTTGCCGCCGCTCACCAGCGGCGGCGTGGTGGTCTCGTCGACCACCAGCCACTCGTCCACCAGCGGCCGCTCGCTGAAGTGGTGACCGGCGTGGCCCAGGGTGGCCTCCACCAGCCACCTCGGATCGAGCACACCCTGGTAGCGGAGGCTCTGGTCGTGGCTCCCGTACTCCAGCGAGCTGAAGGCGCCGGTGTCACGGAAGAGCATGGCGTCGGGCGACTGGGGCCCGGCGTCGGCCTCGGCGGGGTCGCCGAACGCGGAGAGCTCGAGCCGGCTCTCGTTTCCCAGCAGGAGGGTGAGCTTGGCGGCGTAGGTGAGCACGGTGCGCTCGCGGTCGACCTCGCCGAGGGCGCGCAGCGGGAAGCCGTCGGGGGCCAGGAAGGTCGTGGTCTGGCGCTGACGGCTCGCCGCGAGGAAGTAGAAGGCTCGGTCGTGGACCACCGGACCGCCGAGGGTGAAGCCGAGCTCGGAGCGGGACCCGCCGACGGTGTTCACGGCGCCGTTGGCGAGCTCGAGGAGCTTCGGGTCGCCGTAGAGGGAGTCGGGCGACAGGTAGCCGAACACGCTTCCGTGGAGCTCGTTGGAGCCGCTCTTGGTGACCACCGTGACGAGGCCGCCGGTGGACTGCTCGTACTCGGCCGTGGCGCCGCCGGTACGCACCTGGACCTCGTCGATGAAGTCGTAGGTGACGCCGTTGCCGAGCGAGCCGTACTCGCTGCTGTAGACGCCGAGCGCGCCGTAGCGCGGCTCGGTGATGTTGACTCCGTCCACCACGTACTGGTTCTCGAGCCCGCTGGCACCGGAGATCGAGGGGTTGGCGGCACCGGTGCCGCCGCCCCCCGAGACCCCCGGCGCGAGGTAGACGGCGTCTGCGAGCTGGCGCCCCACCGGGACCTGGTCGAGCAACCGGCTGTCGACGGTGAGCCCGGTGCTGACGCTGGAAAAATCGATGGCCGGCGGCGCCGCCGTGACCTCGACGGTGTCGGAGAAGCTGCCCTGGGGGAGGGTGAAGAGGACCTCGAGCCGCTGGCCCAGGCGGACCTCGAGGCCGCGCCGCTCCACCGGTTGGAACCCGGCGAGGTTGGCGCGCACGTCGTAGGTCCCGGGGGTCAGGTACGGTGCGAGGAAACGGCCCTGGCGGTCGCTCGTGAAGCTGAGGTCGCCCTGCCCCGAGGAGACCACCACGGTGGCGCCCGGCAGGGGCGAACCGTCTTCGGCGACCACCCGGCCGGCGAGAACGCCGGTGGTGGCGTGCTGGGCCTGGGCCGGGGCGGCGAGGAGCAGGGAGAGCGAGAGCACGAGCATGGCCGTGGTGAGGAGACGCGGCATCAGGGACCTCCGGTTTGAACGCCGACACGCACCGGCGGGGGAGCGTGTGGCTGCGTGGTGCCGCCATTCTCGCACAGGAGACCGTGCCGCACGGCCCCATCGTGGTGCCGTGCGACCTTGGGTCCGGATGGGATGAGGACGCCGTCTACCTATTCGGTCCGGCACCGTTGTGCGGACACATCACCGGTCGCCGCCGGCTCACGGCACGTGGGTCGACCAGCGGCCCACGCCCCCACTTTCGAGGTCGTCGCAGAAAAGGCAGATGGCGTAGGGTCGGGCCTCGACCACCTCCGAGTAGCCGGGATGCCCGTTGCTATGCCACGTCACCACCAGGGCGCCCGGCCGCGAAGCCACCCGCGGCAGGTCCTGGCTCCCGGCCTCGTCGACGTTGACCTGGAAGGAAGCTCCCTCCGGGGCGCCGCGCCGGATCAGCCGGGCCTGGATGCTACGGGCGTCGGCGTCGGCGCCGGGGCGGATCGAGATGCTCGTCCAGGCGGCCAGGAAGCCGGCACCGCCCGCCGCCGCTACCGAGTGGCCGACGCCGATGGCGGTGGCGTCGTAGGGATCCTGGAGGTCATCGACCCGGAAGTCGGCGCCGTCGGGAGCTCCGACCGCGGAGTAGGTGCGGGCCCACAGCCCGTGCGCCGAGTCGGCCGGGCCCCGCCACAGGACGGCGATCGTGTCGCCCGGTCCCACCGCCACCTGAGGGTGGTCCTGGGAGCCCGCGACGGTGGTGTTGACCTGGGTCTCGACCCCCATCGGCGTGGTGCCCGAGAAGCGCCGCATCTGGATGCTGTAGGAGTCGCTGTCGGTCCCGGCGCTGTCCCGGCTCTGCCATACAGCCACCCACGTGCCGTCGGGCAGGAACGTCACGTCGGGGGCCTCCTGGCGGCCGTCGGTGAGGCTGTTCACCTGGAACTGGCTGCCGGTGGGCACGCCGGTGGCGCTGATGAGGCGCGCCTGGACGCTGGTGACGCTGTTGTCGCTGCCGCTGCCGTTCTCGCTCGCCCACAGCACCACCATGCTGCCGTCGGGGCCCGCCGCGGCGGCCACCTGAAGGGGCGCGAACCAGCCGAGGTCGACCTGGTTGACCGTCACCTCGCCGCCCACGGCGCCGCCGGCGGCGGCGCGCATCTGACCGCGCAGGTGGTCCCAGGCGCCGCTCGAACGGTCGGCCCACACCACGAAGGCGTCGCCATCGGGCTGCACCGCCACTTTGGGCAGAGCCTGAATGTCAGCGGTGGTGGTGTTGACCAGCAGCAACGAGCTGTCGAGCAGTGTCGCATCGGCGGCGAAGCGCCGGGCGCGGATCCCGCTGCTGAAGGCGTCTTCGCCCTCCCATACATACCAGGTCATTCCGTCGGCGGCGACGCCCACGTCGGGGAACGTGCGCACGCTGTCGCTGGCGAGGCCGCCGTCGATCCAGAGCTCAGCACCGGGCTCCGGAGACTGCGCGGTGACGGCAACTGAAACGAGAGCGACGATGAGGACAAGGGGGACGATCCGGGTCATTCTCTTCCTCCTGACGGCGCAGTCACCGTCGGCGTCGAGCGATGCGCCGATCGGGCCCGCGTCCGGTTCTCATCTGTACAATGCGGAATCAGGGAAGGAAAAGCGCCACGGCCCGACGAGGAGGGCTCAGACCCCGCTCGCGCTCAGCTCGACCTTGAGCCACGCCCGCGCCTTGAGCCAGGCGCGCTGCACGGTACGGCGAGACAGTGCGAGGGCCTCGGCCGTCTGCTCCTCGGTGAGGCCCACGAAGAAGCGGCACTCCACCACCCGCACGAGGCGCTCGTCGAGCTCGCTGAGGCGGTCGAGGGCGCGGTCGAGGGCGAGCAGCTCCTCGGCCTGCGCCTCCACCGCGATGCGAGTCTCGTCCAGCGGCAGGGGGTGCACGCCGCCACCACGCTTCGCCGCATGCGCCGCCCGCGCATGGTCGACGATAACCTGCCGCATGGCCCGCGCGGCGACTGCGAAGAACTGGCCCCGGCTGCCCAGTGGCAGGTCGCGGCCGGCGGCCAGCTTGACGTAGGCCTCATGGGCGAGGGCGGTGGTGTGGAGCGTCGCCGAGCCCGCGCCGGCGCGGCGCAGCTCATGGTGCGCGAGGCGACGCAGCTCGGAGTAGAGAAGGGTGACCAGCTGCTCCATGGCACCTGGAGCGCCGCGCTGGGCCGCGGCCAGGAGGGGCGCGAGGTCGTCGTGGCTCATCGCCGGGCCTCGGGCCCCGGCGGCGCCGCGGGGGCGCCGCCGGGCTGGAGGGCTGCCGCGGCGCGCTCCAGTCCGGCGCCCTCGTCGGCGCGACCGGTGGCGCGCAGCACCGCGGCCAACGACTCGAGGGTTTCGGCGACGGCTGCGGGACGAGCCGCCGGCCCGCGTTGGTTGGCCAGCGCTCCCCGCAGGAGGACCTCGGCCTCGTCCAGACGACCTTCGCGTCGGAGGGTCTCGCCGAGCAGCGAGCGCAGGCGGGCCGTGCCGGCGTGGTCGGTACCCGCGACCACTTGCATCCGCTCGAGGACGCCCCGGTAGGCTCGCTCTGCATCCTCGAGATCGCCGCCGGCCAGCTCGAGGCTGGCGCGGTTGGTCTCCGCCGCCAAGCGCTGGAAGTTGTCGGGCGGCAGCTGCTCCCGTGCGATGGCCACGGCCAGCTCGAGCATGGGTGCGGCAGCGTCCACCTTCCCCTCCTTCAGGAGGAGGTGCCCCAGCGAGGTGAGGGGTCCCACCCAGACCGGGTGGCCGGCGGCAACGGTCCGGCCGAGAACCGCCAGGGCTCGCCGGTAGCTCGCTTCCGCCTCGTCGAGCCGTCCGCGGGCCTGCAGCCGGATGGCGAGGTTGGACTCCATCCTGGCGAGGTTCGGGTGGGTATCGCCGTACACATCGCGCTCGGCGGCGATGGCGCGGCGCAGCAGCGCCAGGCTCTCGTCGTTCTGCCCCACGAGGTCGTCATGCACGGAGAGGTTGTTGAGCACCGTGGCCTCGAAGCCCGGGTGGGTGCCGCGAAGCCGCCCGGCGAGGGTCAGCGCCTCTCGCAGCAGCGGCTCCGCATCGGGTCGGCCCAGACGCTGGACGGCCAGGAAGTTGAGGGCGTTGGCGAGCGCCCACGAGCCCGGCGCCCGGGCACGCAGGATCCGGACGGCGTCACGCAGCAGCGCCTCGGCCTCGGCCCCGCGGCCCTGCGGCGCAAGGCTCTCGGCCAGATCCACCACCGACCATGCTGCCTCCGGGCTGGTGGCGCCGAAGTGGGCGCGGCGGAGGGCCAGGGCACGGCGATGGACGGCCGCGGCGTCCACGCTCGCCCCCAGGTGCTGAAGGCTCCGCCCGAGACTGGCGAGCAGCGCCGCCCGGGTCTCCGCATCGCCTTGCTCTTGCCTGACCTGCTCGGCGCCGCGCCGCAGCAGCTCACGCACCGAGAGCTCGCGGCCGCTTTCACCGAAGGGATCGGCCGCGGCGAAGAGCCCCTCCAGGAACGCAGCGGTGCGCTGTGCGCGCCGGCCCTCCCGGCGGGCGGCGTCACGTTCCTGGCGTGCCGCCCGGGCCTGCCAGGCGACGCCCGCGACCCCGGTCACCAGGCTCACTCCCAGCAGCGCCGCCAGCGCCGCGGCGGCGCGGTGCCGGCGCACCAGCTTGCCGAGACGGTAGCGAAAGGAGCGCGGGCACACCTCCACCGGGAGCCCGTCGAGGTGGCGTCGGAGGTCGGCGGCGAGCTCGGCGGCCGAGGGGTAGCGCTCCTCGGGGTCCGGGTCCAACGCGGCGAGGGTGATGGCGTCGAGGTCGCCGTGCAGCTCCCGCCGCCGACGTCCGGGGGCGACCTCGCTGGGCGGCGGAGGGGGGCCGCCCGCCGCGCTCGCCGTCGGTGCACGTCCGACCAGGAGGCGGTAGAGGAGCAGGCCGAGGGCGTACACGTCGGCCGCGGTGGTCACCGCCTCCCCACGCACCTGCTCCGGCGCGGCCCACTCCGGCGTCATCGGCTGGCGCCCGGCCCTTGTGGCGCCGCCCGCGCCGGCTGCGTCGAGGAGCTTGGCAATTCCGAAGTCCAGGAGATGCGCCCGTCCCTCCAGGTCTACCAGGATGTTGGCGGCCTTGAGGTCGCGGTGGACGATGAGGTTGCGGTGGAGGTGCTCCACCGCCGAGCACACTTGGAGGAAGAGGCGGAGGCGGGCGTGCAGATCGAGGTCCCGGATCTCGCAGTAGCGGTCCACCGGCTCGCCGTCGACCAGCTCGGTGACCAGATAGGGTATCCCTTCGGCGGTGGCGCCGCCGTCGAGGAGAGGGGCGATGTGCGGGTGGCGGAGACCGGCGAGGAGCTGGCGCTCGGCGTGGAAGCGGTCCTTGAGCTCCCTGCTCAGCAGGACTCCCGGTGCGAGCTTGACAGCCACCTCCTGGCGGTAGTCGCCGTCGGCGCGACGACCGCGGTACACCACTCCCATGCCGCCCTCGCCGAGCCGGTCCTCGAGAAGCCAGGGACCGAGCCGCCGGCCGCGGAAGGGATCGCGGTCCGGGGCGCCGGCAGCGCCCTCCGCGAGGAGCAGGGCCGCGTGCTCGTGCACCGGGCGGGCGAGGAAGTCGGGGGCGTCCTCGCAGCCGGCGAGCAGCCGCTCCACCTCACGGCGGAGCACGACGTCGCCGCCACATCGGCGGTCGAGGAGAGCGGGGCGCTCGGCCGGCGCCAGGTCAAGGGCGGCGTCAAGGATCGTCTCCACCTCCGGCCACCGCCGGCGGCGTAGCTCCTCGGCCGTTGTCGGGTCGTGCGTCACGAGTGGGCGATCCTCTGTTCCCTCGTGTAACACAACTGAGACCGTGAATCATCCATCGTCCGTTCCCACCCACCGGCATACCCCTCATCCCTCGGCAGCGTCCAGCAGCTGGCCCGCGAACGGGCCCGCGGCGCGCACCAGGATCACGCTGGGGAGGCTGCCCACCATCTCCTCGAGACGGCGGGCGTACTCGCCCTCGCCCCCCGACTCGGGCTCGCGCAGGCCCATGAGGACGAGGTCGGCATCAGCGGAGCGGGCGTGGATGACGCGGCGAATGTCGTCACCGCCGCCCGCCTCGATCACCTCCGGCTCGGCGGAGATCCGGCTGCGCTCGAGGAGCTCGCGGATGCGCGCTTCCGACCAGTCCGACGGGTTACGCTCCGAGGCGATGCACTTGACGGCGATGCGCGCGGAGCGCCACTCGGGGTTGAGCGAGAGGAGGTGGGCGAAGAGCAGGAGCATGTCGCCGTTGTGCTCGAGCCCGCCCCACCACACGTCGATGCGACGGTGACGCGAGGCCCAGCTGCGTGGGGCGATGCGGCAGAACACCGTGGACTTGCCCAGCATCGACGCGCGCCGCATGATGCGCAGTGCCGCCACCATCCGCTCGGGCTTGGCACTCCAACCCAGCATGATGGTGTTGGAGACGATGCCGCCGATGCCGTGGGCCTGGGCCACCGCCACCGCACCGGACTCGAAGCCTTGTACCACGTGCGCTTCGGCGAACGCGATGAGCCCCTCGTCGTCGAGCCGCGCCTGCATCACACGGGTCCGCTGCTCCAGCGCGGCCGCCCCGCTCTCCACGTCGCCCACCTGGAGGTGGCAGACTGTGAGGAGGCCGCGGTCCTGGTTGAGCCAGGCGGCGAAGCGGACAAGGTCGAGGCGCTTGTCGAGGTCGCCGGCAAAGACCAGGATGTGCGGTCGCCAGTTGCGCGGCGCCACCGGCAGCTCCCGGAGCTTGAGCAACACCGCCCGCGCCAGCGACATGAGGGCGCCGTAGCGCATGTCACCACCCCACGACGCGGTGAGCGAGCGGCGCTCGAGGATCAAGTAGAGGACCACCTCTACCGCCACCGCTACGAGAGCCGCAGGCCAGCTGATGAGGGCCATCACCCAGAAGCAGGCCACCGCTCCCGCCAGCGACACCGGCCACGGCACCCGGATGGTGGGGCGGTAGGAGGGCGAGCTGGTGAGCTGCTCCAGACCCGCCACCAGGTTGATCGTGCCGTAGGTCGTCAGGAAGAACATGGTGAGCACCGGGGCCACCATGTTGAGGCCCCCGAGCAGCACACCGGCGAGGGCGAAGGCGGTGGCGAGCAGGTGGGATCGTCCCGGTCCCGCCAGCTGTCCCCGTCCGAGCACGAGGCGGGCCGGCACCACGCGGTCCGCCGCCAGCGCTTCGAGGGTTCGGGGCGCGCCCATCATGCTGCCCAACGCCGACGACAGGATCGCCCCCCACAGCCCGGGGAAGATGAGCACCGGCACCGCCGCCACCTTGAACCAGATGAGGGAGTCCGCCACCAGCTCCTCGGGGTGAGCGGCCGCGGCCAGCATGCAGGGAACCACGAGATAGACCGCGAAGCCAGTGAGCACCGCCGCCAGGGTGCCCCGGGGAATGGCCGTCTTCGGATCCTTGAGGTCGCCCGACAGGCTCACGCCGGCCATGATTCCGGTCACCGCCGGGAAGAAGACCGCGAAGACCGCCCAGAACGAGGGTCCGCCGGGGGTGCCCGCCCACAGCGGGATGGCACGGGCCTCGCCGGCGCCCACACCCACCGCCAGCGAGCCCACGGCGAGGACGATGGCGCCGAGGATCGGCAGCTGCAGCTTGAGGGCCATGCTGGCGCTGCGTCCGGCCAGCAGGGAGACTGCCAGCACCGTGGCCGCCGCCACCGGCACGATCGGCAGCTCCGGCCACAGCAGGCGCAGGCTCTCGGCGAAGCCGAAGGCATAGAGGGTCACGGAGAAGACCTGGGCGAGGAAAAGCGGCACGCCGATGGCCCCACCCACCTCGAGTCCCAGGGAGCGGGAGAGGATGAAGTAGGCGCCGCCGACCCCCACGTGCATGTTGGTGGCCACCGCCGAAATCGAGAGGGCGGTGGCCAGGGTGATGAGGTTGGCGACGATGACGATGGCCAGGGCAGGGACGAGCCCGACGTTGCCCACCACCCAGCCGGCGCGCAGGAAGAGGATGACGCCGAGGATGGTGAGGATCGACGGTGTGAAGACCCCCAGGAAGGCGCCCAGCTGGGGTGGCGTCACCGGTAGCTGCGGTGCGGCGGCGTCGGGGGTCGTGGAGCTCACTGTGACCACCAGTATACGTGCGGGTCGGCTAGCCCCCGCCCCAGCGGCCGACGCGTATTGACAACGGCCAGCGCACGGTGCGTTGCCGCCGCGGCTCACCCCACGCGGTGCGCAGCTCGCCGGCCACCTCGTCGAGGGGGTCGTGGCCGTGTGCCGCCTGGTAGCGGCGGCAGGCAGACCAGGTGCCCAGGTAGGAGAGGAGGTCCTCAAGGCGCCAGCGGCGCACCATGACGCATGGGGGCAGGTCGAGCGGGTCGAAGGGAAACGGCAGCTCGCCGTAGCCGGCGTCCACCAGGCGGCGCTCAGGGGGCCAGTACGGTCCCACCACTCCGTCATAGAGGTGCCGCACCACACGATCCACCTCGGGCGTGATGGTATGCAGCTGGTAGCACCACGCCGCCACGACCCCTCCCGGGCGGAGCACGCGGCGGACCTCGGGCCAGAACGCCTCGAGGTCGAACCAGTGCAGCGCCTGCGCCACCGTGACCACGTCGAGGCTCGCCGCGGTCAGCCCGCAGGCCTCGCCCAGGGCCGCGTGGTAGCGCACGCGGGGGTGCGCCTGGGCATACACCAGCTGGGCCGCGCTGGCATCGGTGGCCACCACGCGGGCGAAGTGACCCGCCAGCCCCACCGCCGCCTGACCGCTGCCGGTGGCGCAGTCCCAGGCGCTCTCCCGCCGCGGCGCCTCGGCCGCCAGGGCGATGAAGAGCTCGGGCGGGTAGTCCGGCCGGGCGGCGGCGTAGGCGCCGGCGTGACCCGAAAAATGGTCCTTGAAGGACGCCGGCACACTCCGATTCTAGCCCGGCTTCGGCTGCAGACACAGCCCAGCGGAGACCGGCGGCTCGAGGAAGCGCTCCGAGGATGATCGTCAGCCGACGAGGGCGACGACCGCCGCCGCCGCCGCCGCGGCGCCATTGCGACCGGCCTCCCGCCGGGGCTGTGAGAGCAGGGCGGGGACCCGCTCGACCCAGGTGCCGTCGCGCCACGCTGCGGGCTCGACCTCGACGGCTCCGAGGCGGTCCCGGGCGAACTCCCCCAGCGGCGGCGACTCGGGACAGGTCGGCCGCGGGATGAACGCCAGCGGGGTCCCGGCCGCCCATGCCTCGGCCACCGTGCTGTAGCCCAGCTTGGCGAGCACCATGTCGGCCGCGCGCACGAGGTCGGGGTGGTAGTGCCCCGAGTGGTGCGGCAGTGCCAGCACCCGGCCGCGCCGCTGCGGGCGGCGAGCGGCTCCCGGCACCACCCACGTGATCGGTCCCTCCTCGAGCGCCGCGAGGCCGGGCCAGCCACCCGGAAGCCCGCCCATGCTCAGGAGAGCCACGGGTTCCTCGGCGGGCAGACCCAGTCGCGCACGGACACCCTCGGGATCCCGTAGCGCGCGGCTCACCGGCGCCACCGTCAGCGCATCTCCCGCCCGTCGGCACACGGGCTCGGTTTGGATTCGGAGGGTCGCCGCCGCGGTGAGCTCCTCGAGGGTCTCGATGAAGGGAGCGAAGGCCGGCCTCTCCGCGACGTAGGCGCGGTAGATCCAGTCCCAGGTGAAGCTCTCCACCAGCACCGCCGGCATGCCCACCCGCCGCGCCGCCGCCAGGCCCATGGGCGCCTGGTCGCACACGACCAACCGGCAGCCGGCGCGCTCGAGGCGGCGGGCGAGCCCGTCCACCTCCGCCGGTCGGGGCGGCAGCAGCTCGCCCAGACGTGCCAACGTCGCGACCAGGTCCTCCTCCAGCGGGCCGCACTGCACCAGACCCACGTCGGTGACGGCGCGATGGTAGGTGAAGGAGCAGCGCAGGGACTCGGCAAAGAACCAGCGGGGCACGGTGGTGAAGACGTGCACGCCGAGCTCGGGCCGGAGCGCCGCCACCGCGTCGGCGACGGCGGCGGCCCGGGCGGCGTGACCGAAACCGTGCGCGGTGACCAGGTAGGCGATGGACCCCATCAGCGCAGGGTAGCGGAGACCGCCCAGCGCTGCAGGAGTCACAGGGGCCGACGACCCGTCCCCGGCAGGGAAAGTGGTAGCATGCGCCCATGAGGTTCGGTCTCGGCGCCCCTCTCGTTGCGCTCGCCGTCGTCGCGGCACCCTCCGTCGTCCCAGCCCAGGAGGCGGGGCAGCGCGCCTGGCAGCAGCGGCTCAAGGTCGAGGTGCCGGCCGCCGTGCCTCTCATCACGCTGGCGCCAGCCAACCCCTTCGCGACGCCGGTGAGCCAACCACCCGCCCTCCTCACATCGGTACCGCCGCGCAAGCAGAACGTGGCCGGTCGGGCGCTGGCCGCGCTGTACGTGGACGCCGACGGACGCTGCCAGGGCGCGGTGCCTCTGGAGCTGCCGTTTCCCGGCATCACGACGTCGCTGGTGGACGAGCTCATGGACACACGCTTCGAGCCGGCCAAGGTGGGTCGCCGCGATGTCGCGTCGTGGCTGGTGCTCGAGGTGACCCTGGCTGCCACGGTCAAGGAGAGCGCGGTGCTCGACCAGACCCTCGAGCTGCCGCGCCCCGACGCACCGCCGGCGCCGCCCGAGGCCCAGCCGCCGTTTCCGGCGGGGCGCCTCGCCTCCCTACCCTTCACTCCTCGCGACCAGCTCACCGCCACCGCCTCGCCCCGCCGGGTGCGGGTGAAGATCTCCGGGCGCGAGGTGGAGACCGGCGTCCGCGCCCTGGTTCACGTAACCGACGGCGGTCGTTGCGACCGCTTCGTCCCCCTCGAGGTGGAGAGCGGGCTGGTCTCCTGGCTGTCGGCCTACCTCGCCAGCTGGCACCTCGAACCGGCCCAGCGCGACGGTCAGCCGGTGCCCACGTGGCTGCACTACACCGCGCGGATCCGCCTCAAGCTGTCCGGCCTCGACTCAACCACCGCCCGCCTCTTCCCCGAGCGCACATTCACCCCGAGGGCCGCCACCGCATCCGGGAGCGAGCCGGCCGGGAGCTGATCCCCGGGTCGACGGGCGCCGGGTCCGTCGCGATCGAACCCTCAGCTGCGCGGCGGCATCACCTTGCGGCGGGAGCCCAGCCGCAGGGTCACCCTCTCCGAGTCGAGCCATTCCAGCACCGGGATCGCCAGCTTGCGGGTGAGGCTGAAGCGCTCCTTGAACTCCCCCACCCCGAACTCGGCCACGCCCCAGTCACGGATGCCCCGCGCCACCGCCTCGAGGGCCGCGTGGTGGATGAGGAACTTGCCCTCGAGACGAACCAGCCGACCGCGCTGCACGAGGTAGCGGCAGATTCCCTCCACCGTGGCCGGCCGCGCCTGGAGCCGCTCGGCAGCCTCACCCGGCGATGGCGGCGCCAGGCCGGCCTCGCGGTAGAGCGCCTCGATTCGACGGGTGAGCTCCTCACCCAGCTCGGTCATGTGCTCCGAGCGACCTACCGGCACCACCCGGCCCTCGGCCAGCTCCAGCACCCCGCGCCGGCGCAGCTCCTCCAGGTATACCTGAACCAGAGCCAGGGCCGCCCGCGGCAGCAGCGACGCGCCGAAGTCACGAGCCGGAATCCCCGCCGAGACCTCCTCTCCGGCAAGGCGGCGGCCGAGCTCCTCGGCCGCCGCCTTGGTGAGCGCTGCGAGATGCTCCTCCCACACCAGCCGGGGTGGCTGGGTGGGCAGGGCTCGCACGCTGCCCCCGGCCAGGACCCGCCCCAGCGGCGCCTCCACCGCCTCGGTGAGGACGCCCAGGCGACCCGCCAGCTCGGCGGCGGTGGCGCCGGCAAGTCCGGCGCGGCGGATCCACGCCGCCAGCAGCGCCGGCCAGGCGCCGCGCTGCACCGCCGGCAGCTCTTCCAGGGCGGCCGCGTCGCGCCGGCGCACCCGCGGGAGGTGGGCGTCGAGGACCACCCCGCCGGCAAACGTGTTGACCGGCGCAGGGCGCCGCAGGATCAGGCGGTCGCCCGGAAAGAGGAGCATGGGCGCGCGCAGGGAAAGCTGCGCCGTGGCCGCCGTGCCCGGCGCCAGGGGCCGCCTCCCCAGGCGGTCGACCCGCGCCGGCACCCGCGCCGCCAAGGCGTGGACCTCCACCTCGTCGCCCTCGTCGAGGGGGTGGGGCGCCATCGCCAGAAGCTCGAGCCGGACGGTGACGAAGCGGGTGGGTCGCCACGGCCCCGGCGAGAGCACCTGCTCGCCTCGCGCCACCTCGTCGGTGGCGAGCCCGGCGAGGTTCACGGCCACCCGCTCGCCGGCCTCCACCCGCGCGCGCTCGCCGCCGTGCACGTGCAGCCGCCTCGCCCGGGCAGTGCGCCCGGACGGCAGCACCACGACCTCGGCCCCGGCCTCGAGGCTTCCCCACAGGGAGGTGCCGGTGACGACGGTGCCGGCGCCGGGGAGCGTGAAGACCCGGTCCACCGCCTCGCGGAAGGGCCGGCCCGTCAGCTGGCGCGGCCGGGCGTGCTCGGCCTGGGCTACCAGCAGGTCGCGCAGCTCCTCCACCCCGGCCCCGGTGCGCGCCGACACCGGCACCACGGGAACCCCGGCAAAGGCGGTGTCCGCGAGCAGGTCGGCCACCTCCTCCTGCACCAGCTCGAGGAGCTCCTCGTCCACCAGGTCGGCCTTGGTGAGGGCCACCGCACCCCCGGCGACACCCATGAGGCGGATCACTTCGAGGTGCTCGCGGGTCTGCGGCATGATGCCCTCGTCGGCCGCCACCACCAGGAGGGCGAGGTCGATGCCGGCAGCGCCGGCGATCATCGTGTGGACCAGACGCTCGTGCCCGGGCACGTCGACGAAATGGAGCTGCAGGTCGCCGGCCTCGAGATGTGCGAAGCCCAGGTCAATGGTGATGCCGCGGGCCTGCTCCTCGGGCAGCCGGTCGCAGTCGATGCCGGTCAGGGCGCGGACCAGGGCGGTCTTGCCGTGGTCGATGTGCCCGGCGGTGCCGTACACCACGTGTCGCATGGCGCCATGGTACACACTTCGTCGTCCGCGCAGGCTGCGACCCGATCGGCGGCGTCGCGGGCGCCGTCGCCGGGAGGGCCACCGCTCCGGGCGGGCGGCCCGCGGTCACGTTGGGAGCCCTGTCGGGGCCGCGGGCGTGGAGCAAACTCGCGACGTGTCAGGCTTCGCCCTGATGTACAATGAGCGACCCGGAGGGGTTGATGGCATTCCTCGAGAAGCTCGAGATCCGTGCGCAGGCGGTGGGTGGGCGCATCGTCCTGCCCGAGGGCGACGACCCGCGCGTCCAGGATGCGGCCAAGGTCCTGGCCACGCGCCAGGTGTGCCGGCTCACGGTGCTCTGCCCGGCGGCCCACCGCGGCCCGACCCACGAGGAGCTCGTCGGGCTCGGGGTGGAGGTGACGGATCCCGCGTCCGACCCCCGCCGTGAGCTCTTCACCGGGCACCTCTTCGAACGGCGGCGGGCAAAGGGCATGAGCCGCGAGGACGCGTCCGCCGCAGTGCTCGACCCCCTCTACTTCGCCTCCCTGCTGGTGGGCACCGGAGAGGCCGACGGCTCGGTGGGGGGCGCGGTGCGCACCACCGCCGACACGGTGAGGGCCGCCCTCCACTGCATCGGCCCCCAGCCGGGGCTCAAAACCGTGTCCTCGTGCTTCGTGATGGTCCATCCTGACCCCGTTTGGGGCGAGGACGGAGTTATGGTCTTCTCCGACTGCGCGGTGCTGCCGGACCCGGATCCGCAGCAGCTCGCCGACATCGCCGTCGCTGCCGCGGCCAGCTTCCGCAGCATTGTCGGCGGCGAGGCGCGGGTGGCGCTGCTCTCGTTCTCCACCCGCGGCAGCGCCAAGCACCCTCTGGTAGAGAAGGTCCAGGCGGCGCGGGCCGAGCTCGAGCGGCGCGGTCCCGATTTCGCCTTCGACGGCGAGATGCAGCTCGACGCCGCCCTGCTGCCCGGCATCGGCGAGCGCAAGGCCCCCGGCTCCAAGGTGGCCGGCCGCGCCAACGTGCTCGTCTTTCCCAACCTCGACGCCGGCAACATCTGCTACAAGGCCACCGAGCGGCTCGGCGGTGCGCGCGCGCTGGGACCCCTCCTGCAGGGGCTGGCGAAGCCGGCCAACGACCTCAGCCGGGGGTGCTCGGCCGCCGACATCGTCGAGACCTCGTACCTCACGCTGCTCCAGGCCTCGGGTGGCCCGGCATGAAGCTGCTGGTGGTCGGCTCCGGCGCCCGCGAGCACGCCATCGTACACGCCCTGCGCCGCTCACCTGGCGTCGAGGCGATCTTCGCGGCCCCGGGGAACCCCGGCATCGGTCAGGCGGCTGATCTCCTGCCGCTGGCCGCCGACGACCTCCCCGGGCTGGCGGAAGCGGCGTCCGACCTCAAGATCGATCTCACGGTGGTGGGACCCGAGGTGCCGCTCGCGCTTGGCATCGCCGACGAGTTCGCAAAGCGTGGTCTGCGCCTTTTCGGTCCGACCCGGGCCGCCGCCGAAATCGAGTGGAGCAAGGTCTTCGCCAAGGAGTTCTGCCAGCGCCACGGCATCCCCACCGGCGCCGCCGAGGTCGTCCGCTCCACCGACGAGGCGCTCGCTGCCGTGGGCCGCCTCGGGCTGCCGGTGGTGCTCAAGGCCGACGGTCTGGCCGCCGGCAAGGGGGTGGTGATCGTCAGCGACCGACCGGCGCTGGATGCCGCCCTCGACACCTTCTTCACCCAACGCCGCTTCGGCGACGCCGGCGAGCGGGTTCTGGTGGAGGAGCTCCTGGTGGGCGAGGAGCTCTCCTACATGGTGATCAGCGACGGCACCCGGGTGGTGCCGCTCGCCACCTCGCACGACTACAAGCGGGTGGGCGACGGCGGCGTCGGACCCAACACCGGCGGCATGGGCTCGCACTCGCCGGCGGTGCTGCCCCCCGGAACCGGCCGCCAGCTACTCGACGAGGTGGTCCGACCGGCGGTGGCCGGGCTCGCCAGCGAGGGTCGCGTATACCGCGGCATCCTCTACGTGGGTCTGATGCTCACCGCCGCCGGGCCCAAGGTGCTGGAGTTCAACTGCCGGCTCGGCGACCCGGAGACCCAGTCGATCCTGTTGCGGCTGGACGACGACCTGGCCGGCACCCTGCGCGGGGCCGCCGAAGGCCAGCTGGCGGCCCTGAGTCTGGGCTGGCGGCGCGAGGCGGTGGCCTGCGTGGTGGTGGCTGCCGCCGGCTATCCCGGCAGCGTACGCCGGGGTGACGAGATCAGCGGAATCGACGAGGCGTTGGCGCTCCCGGGAGTCACGGTCTACCATGCCGGCACCGCGGTGAGCGAAGGCCGCCTGGTGACCTCCGGTGGTCGGGTGTTGTCGGTGTGCGGCCGCGGCGCCAACCTGGCCGAGGCCGTGGCCACCGCCTACCGCGGGGTCGAGCACATCCAGATCGACGGCGCCCATCACCGTTCCGATATCGGCGCGGACAGCCTCGCCCGACTGGGAGGAAGCAGCAGTGCCTCAGAGTGATGTCGTCGTGCTCATGGGCTCGGCCAGCGACTGGCCGCACCTGGAGGGGGCGGTGCAGCTGCTCGGCAGGCTCGGCCTCGAGGTCCAGGTCCACGTCACCTCCGCCCACCGCACCCCCGAGCGCACGCTGGAGATCGTCCGCCAGGCCGAGGGACAGGGCTGCCGTGCCTTCATTTGCGCCGCAGGCATGGCCGCCCACCTCGCCGGGGCCGTGGCGGCCCACACCCTGCGGCCGGTCCTGGGGGTGCCGCTCCCCGGCGGCATACTCGACGGGATGGACGCGCTCCTCGCCACCGTGCAGATGCCGCCGGGCATCCCCGTGGCGACCTTCGGCGTCGGTGCGCCCGGCGCCCGCAACGCCGCCTGCTTCGCCGCCCAGCTCATCGCCCTCGACCGGCCCGAGGTCAAAGAGGCGGTGGAGAAGGAGCGGGCGGCCGGCGTGACCAAGGTGTTGGAAGGCGACCGTACGGTGAAGGAGGCACTCTCGTGAGCTGTGGTGCGGACATGGCCGTTGCCGCGCCGGCCAACGGCTGGCTCCGGGTGGTTGTCGACCCGGAGCTCGCGGCCATCCCGTGCCAGTGCGGTGACGATGACGTCGTCGCGCACGGCGACGAGTGCGTTATCGAGGCGGCCGACGGCCAGTTCCTCGGCCGCGTCACCTGCTTTGCTCCTCCCGTCCTGCGCCCGCCCAAGGGTCGAGGCGCCCGGATGATCCGGCGCGCCACCGACGAGGATCTCGAGCGCGGACGGAACCTCGCCGTCCAAGAGCGTGAGATGGTCGCCTACCTCAAGGAGCGGGTCGGCGAGCTGGGCCTCGACATCCGCCCGCTCAAGGTTAGGCTTCCGCTCACCGGGCGCAAGGCCATGGTCTACTTCACCGCCGAGCAGCGGGTCGACTTCCGGCCGCTTGTGCGCGAGCTCGCCAAGCGCTTTCACCGCCGCATCGAGATGCGCCCCTTGGGAGTGCGCGACGGCGCGATGGAGGCGGGCGGTCTCGGTCCGTGCGGCCGGCACCAGTGTTGCGTCACCTTCATGGAGCGCTTCCACTCGGTGACGGTACGCATGGCCAAGCGCCAGAACCTCAGCCTCAACCCCACCAAGATCTCGGGCATGTGCGGGCGGCTCATGTGCTGCCTGGCCCACGAGGTGGACCAGTACCCCAGCAAACCCAACCGGCGGTGATCCGGCTCTGGACCGGTGCTCGGCCGGCCGGGAGAGCTCCGGCGGGATGTCGGAATGGCTGCACACGAGGCCGGGTTCACGGTATGATTCAGTGAGAACAGCGCCCAGACACGGAAGAAGACTGGCCCGGGTTTTGCTACTCTGAACTGAGCGGCCCACCATTGAGGAAGAGGGTTCGGACATCCCCACCGGGTGGGCCGTAAGGAGAGAACACATGTCGGACCGAAAGCTGATCCGACCCTCCATCACCGAGATGATGGAACGTTATCCGTCGCGCTCTACGGGCCGTCGCAAGCAGGTTCCGGCCGAGCAGACGAATGCCGAGAACTTCTACTACCTCAAGCAGATGCAGGCGCGTACCGTGATGATCGTGGTGCTCAACGACGGCACCGAGCTCAACGGCTGGATCGAGTGGTACGACAAGAACTGCATCAAGCTCAACCGTAGCGATGCTCCGAACCTCCTTCTCTTCAAGCACTCCATCAGGTTCATGTTCAAGGAGGAGGAGCTGCACACCCGGCGGCGACGCCGCCCGGCGGCACGCTCCTGACGCCAATTTGGCAGGAGACTGAGGGTACGAGGCGGCGCGGTCAGGGCTCACGATGGCCGCCGTAGAGCGCGGGGCGGTCGTCCCGACCGAACCCCGACTTACCGACCTCGGGGAAACAGCTGTTGGAAGATCTCCAGGGGGGTCGTGAGGCGGGCCTGTCCGAAGGTGTCGGCCGGCAGGTAGCGGGTGACGTGCAGCGCCCGGTGGGCGATGTAGGCAAAGTTGTCTCGAACCTGCATGGCCCCCACGCTGCGGTACATGCGGTGGAGGATGTCGAGCTGTCGGTTGAGGTTGGCCTGGGGACCCAGCATGGCCACCTCGTCGTCGCGCCCATCCTGCAGCGCGCGCCGGCCGGCGAGGCGCGGCAGCCCCAGGGTTGCGCTCTCCAGGCGCTGCAGCTCTTCAATCACCGGGTCGAGCGAACGCGGCCCCCTGCCGTCGATGGGTTTGAGGAGGATGGGGCGACGCTCGCAGTTGGCCTGGTGGACCAGGTCGTCCTCCACGACCCACCCGAGGTTGGTGAGGTGCAACCGGCCCGACACATACCGCGTCAGGTACTCGATGAAGGGCCGGACCGCCTTGTCGTACGACTCCTCCACGCCGTTGAACATGTTGAGCACGAAGTACACGCCGAAGGAGTTGAGCACGTCGGCGATGGCCGGTAGGTAAGGGTTGTCGCCCAACGACTCGCTGAGGTCGGAGAGAAAGCTGTCAAGGTTGGGAAGGCGCTCCTCGTAGACGTCCTCAACCTGATCGAGAAGATCGTTCACCAGGCGGTGCTCGTGCGCTCTGGCGGAGCCGCGGAAGAACGGCGAGTCGGGCGCGAACACGAAGCGCAGCTTGCGGAACAGCAGGCTCTTGACGATGTCTCCGGCAGCCAACGTGGCGGCCGGGTGGTGCGGTGTGAAGACCAGCACTCCGGAGTTCGAGAGGGGCAGGAAGTCGAGCACGTTGGCGTCGAGCCCGGCGCGCAGGTCGAGCACGATGTACGTGGCCGGAAGCTGATTGACGGCATGAACCAGCCGCCATCGCGCCTCCTCGGCGAGGTTCGTGATGTCCTCCATGGCATGCTTGGGCGCCGCGATGAAGCCGAACTGCTGAAAGAGCCCGGCGGGGTCGAGGTTCGCCGGCAGCCGCGTGACACACTCGGCGAGAGGAAGCCCCTTGCGGAAGAAGTGGTAGAGGTCGCGCGTCACCGGCGCGTCGAGGGTGTTGCGCACCGACGACGTGCCGGTGTCGAGGTCGATGAGGACAGTGGGTGCGACCCGCGACAGGGTGAGGGCGAAGTTGATGGCGAAGGTCGTCTTGCCGACGCCACCCTTGCCCGACGAGACGGTGATGACCCGCCGCACGGCCCCCTACCCGCCTCGCCGGTCGCCGGCTTCGGCCGGGGTGCTCGCCAGCATCTTCTCGATGCGGCTGATGACGAGGTCGAGGGCAACGGTGTTGAAGCCGCCCTCGGGGATGATCAGGTCGGCCCACCGTTTGGAGGGCTCCACGAACTCCAGGTGCATCGGCCGCACTGTCTCCAGGTACTGGGCAACGACATTCTCCACGGTCCGCCCCCGCTCCGCGATGTCGCGCTTCTGGCGCCGGATGAAGCGGATGTCGGGGTCGGTGTCGACGAAGATCTTGACGTCCATGAGCGCCCGGAGGGCGGGCTCGCTCAGGACCAGGATTCCCTCCACGAGAATGACGGGCCGCGGCTCGAACCACTCCACCTCCGGGCGCCGGACGTGGCGGGTGAAATCGTAAACCGGGACCGGCGCGGGCTCGCTGGCCCGCAGCAGGCTCAGATGCTCAACCATGAGCGCGCTCTCCAGCGACCCGGGGTGGTCGAAGTTGTGGTGCCCGCGGCGGGCCTCGTCGAGATGGGAGAGGTCCAGGTAGTAACGGTCGTGATTGAGGACGGCGATGCGTTCACGCCCCACCCGCCGAATGATCTCGTTGGCCACGGTGGTCTTGCCGGAGCCGCTGCCGCCGGCGACCCCGATACACAGGGTCCGTTCCACGCCGCCTCCCGCAGCCGGACGGCTGCCCCGCCCGGCTCGCCGTGCCGTCAGAGGTACTTCAGAGTCTCGCGCGCCGTCTCCGCCTCGGGACCTTGGGGCGCGACCTCGAGGTAATGCTCGAGCTGCGCCTTGGCCCCGGCCATGTCGCCCGAGCGCAGCAGGAGCATGCCGTACTCAAACAAGCACTTGCCGTAGTCTGGGTCGACCTGGAGGCACTGCTCAAGCAGCGGCCTGGCGTGCTCGTCGTCCATCTTGTTGAGAAACCCGGCCGCCTGGTTGAACAGGGTCGCTGGGTCCTCGGGATTCATCTCCTGATAGCGGGCCAGGTACTTCTCGTGCTCGTCGGTGAGCCCGAGAACCTTGGTGGCGTTGGTGGCTACAGCCAGGCACTGTACCGACTCGTCGTCGAGGTCCAGGCACTTCTTCGCGGCATCGAGGCCCTTCTGACAGTCGCCGGCCTCGTAGTCGAGCTGGGCAAGCGCGGCCCATGCCTGGGTCAGGTCCGGCTTGGCCTCCGCCGCCTCCGCGAACTTGGCACGAGCCTCCTCCTTCTTGCCCGCCTTGAGGAGGTCGTTCGCCTCGCCGAGCTGCTTGTAGCCCGGCTGCTCCAGGATCTCGGCCTGCTCGGCCTGGACCATCTCCGACCGAGTCTTGAGCTCGAACTTGAAGTCGTTGTCGGTGCTCCCCACCGGCACCTTGAACTCCTGCTCGTAGGGCACATACCCGTCGGCTTCTACGTGGAACTTGTAGTGCCGTGTGGCGTCGAGGATCACGAAGGAGAAGGTGCCGTCATCCTTGGGCGAGATCTCCTTCTTGTAGTCGTCGATGTCCAATGAGGTCACAATTACCTTCGCCGAGGGGATCGGCTTGCCCTCGCTGTCCACCACGATACCCCGCACCCGGGCCTGGGCTCCGGCCTCGGCCAGGCCAACACCGAGCAGGGCGAGCATCGCAGCTACCAGCGTGAATCGTCCAACCTTGAGCATGAGCGCCTCCAGCGTGCGGTCCGCACGCACCTCGGAGCATAGCGTTTTTCGCGCCTGCTCTCAACTTCCGGCCGATGAGCGGATGGTCGACCGTACCCCGTCTCAAGCAACTCGGTGGCCGCCGGTCTCGGTTACAATCGCGGAGTTTGGAGGCATTCATGAAGGCACGCTCCATTCTGGTTTCTCTAACGGCTGCCGTACTCGTCGCCGGCGGCGGCGCCGCGGCCGACAGCACTCCCAGGGCCGCGCCGCCCCCCGCCTTCGCCGAGTGGGCGGCCGCGGTAGACGCGCCGCAGGTCGGCGCTCTGGTCACGCTGCCGGGCGCCCTGGCTATCGGCCGTGCGAGGATCACGCCCCAGCCCGGCTGCACGACGCGCGTCCTCACCGCCGGCGGCGAACGGTGCGGCCTCCTGCTGTCGGGCCCCGCTGAATTGGTGTACCGGGTGGAGGATCGCTTCAGCGCTCCGGTGGCCCGCCGCAACCTGCATCGCGCCAGCTCGCTGGAGCTCACCGAACGGGACGGATCCCAGGTTGTACAGGAGACCCTCGAGGGCGCCGTGGTGTGGGGGTGGGACCTCCCGGGTACCGTGCAGGACACCGCCGATACTGCGGCGCCGGGCGATCTGCCGGGCTGGGTCGGCGAGCTTCTCGACCACCCGTTCTTCGCTCATCCCTCCCATGACCTGGCGGTGGCCCGACACTTCGCCGGAGCGCCGGCGGGGACGGCCTACGCCCTGCTCAAGGGCAAGCACGGCTTCTACCTCCTCGAGGTGGACCCGGTGGTGAGGCGCAGCGAAGCCTTCGAGCGCCTCGACAAGTCGACCTCTAGCAATCCTGTCTACAAGGGGCGCTACGGCCCCGAGAACCTCGTGACACAGCCCATCGGGCGCCAGTGGTGGGATCGATTCCCGGCGCCACTGGTGGCCGAGCACGAGGCATTCACTGTGGACAACGACCATGACGAGCACGCGGTGATCACAACCCGGAGCACGCTGCGCACCACCCGAGCCGGCGTTGGTCTGTGGCGGGCTTCGCTGTGGCAGTCGGTGGTGGACGATGCTACCGAGCTCCCGGTGACGGTGCGCTCGGTCAAGGTCAACGGCAAGAGCGCTCCCTTCGTGCACCAGGACTCGGAGCTCCTGGTGCTCCTCGACCCACCGCCGGCTCTGGGTGCGACCACCGAGGTCGAGGTCGTCCACGAGGGCGAGCTCGCCCAGCACCCCGGCGGCGACAGCTACTTCTCGCTGCCCCCGGGCGCGTGGTACCCGCAGCCGCCCCTCAACGGCGAGCTCGCGACCATGGAGCTCACGGTCAAGGCGCCCGAACCCTTCATCCCCTTTGCCTCCGGAGTCACCACGTCGCGCACCACCGAGAACGGCGTCACCACGGTGGTGACCAAGGTCGAACACCCCATGCAGTTCCCTGCGGTGGCGGCGGGCAAGTATCACGTCCTCAGCGACACTCAGGAGGGGCACAGCTGCAACGTCGCCGCATACGTGTTCGGCAAGGAGTCCGCGTCCAAGAAGCTGCTCAACAACTTCTTCGCCGCCACCAAGTTCTACCAGATGCTGTTCGACACCCCCTACCCATTCAGCGACGAGGACATCATCGAGGTCAACACCTGGGGCTTCGGGCAGGCGCCTCCCGGAATCATCTTCATCACCAAGGAGGCCTTCGACCCCATTGGCGAGACCATGAGTCAGATCTTCTCCCAGGGGGTGAACGAGCGTGTCGTGCACGAGATCGCCCACGCCTGGTGGGGGCACGTGCTCAAGATGGACTCGCTGGAGGAACAGTGGCTCACCGAGAGCTTCGCCGAGTACTCGGCGGCGCTCTGCCTGGAGGCCATGCGCGGCGGCGGCAAGCGCGGCGAGCGCGAGTTCAAGAAGATCCTCAACGGCTGGAAGGGCGGCGAGTCCATGGTCGGCGACGGCGGCAGCATCTACCTCGCCAACTATCTGGCCATGCACGACAGCCGCGACTACATGGACCGCACGCGATTGCTCTACCACAAGGGGCCACTGGTGCTGCACGCGTTACGCCAGGAGCTGGCCCGGCGCCTCGGCAGCAAGGAAAAGGGCGACCGCTACTTCTTTGCCCTCCTGCGCTCGTTCCTCAAGAACTTCACCTACAAGTGGGGAGGCACGCGCCACCTGGTGGGAATCCTCAACCAGATCACCAAGGACGACTGGCAGCCGTGGTTCGAGCGCTACGTCTACGGCTGCGAAATGCCTGAGGTGAAGGACTAGCTGCCCGGGTCGGCGGCGACCGGGACCGGGGCCGCCTCCGGGGCCGGGTCCGCGACCGGGACCGGGTCCGTTGGCCGGGACCATCCCGGAGCATGGGCCCTCCGGCGGGCGTGCCGTCCATGACGTTCTCCCGGGAGCGCTTCCTCGCTCGAAGCGCGCTTGCGGGAAACGTCATGGGGGGCTCCCACGGCCCTTGGCGTCCGGAGTAGTGGCCCCGAACGACCAGGGAGGCGACTCAGCGCTGAGGGCCCGGGGGCGGCCTCGTTGCCGCCTGGCCGCGCACGCCGTTGCCGCCCCCGGGACCGCGCCGACGGGCGGTGGAGCCGCCCGGGAGCCGGTGGCGGGCGGTGGAGCCGCCCGGGAGCCGGTGGCGGGAGCATCAGCGACCGGCACCGGGACCGGGACCGGGGCCGCGCCGAGAGTCAGCTCGTGGCCGGCCTCATCCCGAGCATGGCGCGGAGAACGTGCTTGGCGACCGTGGGGTTCTCACGCAGGCGCCGGGTGGAGTAGGGGTACCAGTCGCGGCCGTAGGGCACGTAGACCCGCAGGCGGTGGCCGTGGGCGAGGATGATCCGGCGCAGCTCGGCATCGACCCCCAGGAGCATCTGAAACTCGTATCGCGTCGGCTCCAGGCCGAGACGTTCCACCACCGCCATTCCGGCCCACACCAGGTGCTCGTCGTGGGTGGCGATGGCGGGGTAGCCGCCGCCCTCGGCGAGCACCTCCACCGCGCGCACGAAGTTGGCCCGGATGGTGTCGAAGCCCTTCCAGGCGATCGCCCGGGGCTCACGATAGATGCCCTTGCAGACCCTGATGTTGGGCGCCAGTGGGAGAAGCTCGCGGATGTCGGCGAGGGTGCGCCGCAGATAGGACTGGAGGACGACACCGACATTCCCCAACTCGCCGTGCAGCTGGCGGTAGATGCGCAGGGTGGCGTCCGTGCAGGTGTGGTCCTCCATGTCGATCCGGATGAAGTTGCCGAGCTCGCGCGCGTGCGCGGCCACTGCGCGGATGTTGTCGAGGCAGAGGCCCTCGCTGATGGAGAGCCCGACGAGGGTGGGTTTCACCGAGACGTTGCAGTCGAGTCCTTCCCTAGCGAGGGTGTCGAGCACGCGATGGTACTCGGCCACCGCCGCCGCCGCCTTGCCCGGCTCGTGCACCTCCTCGCCGAGCACGTCGGCGGTGGCCATGGCGCCCTCCCGATTGAGGGCGCCGATCGTCTGCACGGCGTCGTCAAGGCTCTCGCCCGCCACGTAACGACGGGCCACCCGACCCACCACGAACTTCGGCACCAGCGGGAGCCCGTGCTTGATCAGGGTGTCGAACGCTGTCATGCAAGCCTCCTGGGATCTACAGCGGCCGCAACCGCCGCACAGTAAACCACCGCCGCTCCGGCGGCGAGGAGCGCTTCGCTGGCCCGCCGCAGGGTCATCCCGGTCGTGGTGACGTCGTCCACCAGCAGCACCCGCGTTCCGGTGGGAAGCTCGCCGGCGGTGAAGGCCCGCCGCGGCAGACGCCGGCGCGCCGCCCGGCCACGCCCGGCCTGGCGCCGGATCCCGTGCCGGCGCAGACCGCATCGGTGGGGCAGTGCGAGTCGTCGCGCCACCCCTCGTGCCACCAACTCGGCGGCGGTCCAGCCCCGGCGCAGACGGTGCAGCGGGTGCGAGGGCACCGCCATGACCAGGTCGAGGTCGCGCGCCCACGCCGCCGTCGCCACCCGGTCCGCGAGGCGGGCGGCGAGCGGGGACGCCAGCTCGTCCCGCCCGTGGTGCTTGAGGGCCAGAACCGCCACGCGCAACCGCCCGGCGTGCTCCCCCAGGATCACCGTGCCGGCCTGGGGCGGCGGCGCCGTGGCGCAGGCCAGGCACGCGGCACCAGCACAGTCGGTCTCGCCGCCGCAGCGCGGGCAACGCGGCCCCGGAAAAGGGGTCAGGGTCGACCAGCAGGCCGGACAGAGCCCCCGGGCGAAACCGGGGAGCTCGCCGTCACACCCCGGACAGGTGCTCGGGAGCAGGGTCTCGACGGTGGCGGTGAGAACCTCCATCGCACGCATCGGCGCATCGTAACAGAGTTCACAAGCGTCCTCGCGCACGGTGAAGGCTACACTGAGGACCGGAGGTTCTATGCCGCACATGGTCCTCACACACCCCGTGGCATGGCCGGAGGTGGCGGCACAGCTCACCGGTGAGCCGCGCCGCTGGGGACGAGCGGTGCTCAAGAGCGAGGGCCGCTGGCTGCGCCTCGACGGCGAGGGGGTCCTGGTCGAAGGGTTGGTGGTGGAGTTCGCCCGGCCCCTGCACCCAGTGCTCCTGCTGGCGCCTCACCACGGGCACGCCATCGTGCGCCTGTGGCCGCTGGTGGCGGTGGAGCGCAGCCGCGCGGTGCAGCGGTGGCTGTGTGAGGTGGCGTCCGAGCTGGCCACCCTGGGCGCCGGTCCGGTGACGAGCACCAACATCGCTCCCGAGCTGTGGGAGGACCTCCCCTTCCCGCCGTCCGATCAGCCCGCTACTGATTGATCTGCTGCTGGACGTCCTGGATCCGCTCGCGCTCGCCCTGCTGCAGGTTCTTGAGGCGGTCGCGGACACCCTGTACCGAGCTGCCCGCTGGCATCGAGCCGTCGGACGCCCCGCCCGGCCCGGCCGCACCGCTGACGAGTGCCTCGCGGGCGCGGGCGATTTCCCGGCGCGCGCCGATAAGGTGCGCCGGCGCTGGTTCGAGACCGTACTGACGCAGCTCGTCCGCGGCGACGCGCAGCGCCACTGCCGCGGTGAGGTCCTGGGAGGGAGTGGGAGCGGCGTCCGCCCAGCGCGCTGCCGTTTCGGCGATGGTCCGGAGGTCGTCGAGGTGGTCGGCGATTGTGTCCGGGGCCGCCTGGAGCTGATCCAGGGCGTCGAGGGCACGGCCGGCCGCGGCGCGGTCGAGACTGGTACCGCTGACTCCTGCCTCACGTAGGTCCACGGCGACGCTGTTGACGGCATCGAGGCTCGCTTTGGTGTCCCGACTCTGCAGGAAGATCACGATCGCTGCCGCCAGGAGCACCACCAGGATCAGCGCACCACTCAGCTTCATGGCCCCTCCTCGGGGGCATGACCCCCAATTTTCCAGTGTAGCGGCGACCACCGGTTGTCACCACCGTGTCCTCCACCGAGGACATGTGCGGCCGCCGCCCCGGCGATCGGGCGGAGGCGACCCTGGCACGGCGATTGCGTCAGTCGTGATCGGAGGTCATGATGCGAACCCTCACCACAGCCGTCGCGCTCGCCCTGGCCGCTTCCGCCGCCACAGGCGTCGGCGCCGGGCAGCTCTCGTACACGTGGATGGTCCCCGCCGCGGCCCACACCACCGGGGTAGGCGGAACCTTCTGGCGCACCGACCTGTCGCTACACAACCCACACAGCTACGACCTGCCGGTGACGGTCATGCTGCTGCCCACGGGCCAGAGCAACCTCTCGGCCGCCGCCGCCGACGTCACCCTCTCGCCCTACGAGACCGTCAACGCCTGGGATGTCCTCGGACCTGACGTCTTCGGCCTCGACGGCACCGCCGCCCTCATCGCCTTCGCCGACCTCTCCCTCGCCTGCGATCCGCCGGAGGAGTGCGACTTCCTGGTCTACTCGCGCACCTACACCCTCGTCCCCGGCGACGCCTCCGGCGAGTTCGGCCAGGGCATCCCGGCGGTGGCGTCCTACGATGGCGTCGACTGGAACAGCTACGGCTACGCCGCAGGTATCCTCAACGACGGCGCCGCCTTTCGCTGCAACATCGGTGTCGCCTCGTGGACCGACGCGTGGACCACGGTGCGGGTGGACGTCCAGGACGCCGACGGCTACCTGCTCGACACCGAGGAGTTCGAGCTGCCGCCATACGGGCACCTGCAGCGACGCATGCGCACCGCCGTAACCGGCGCAAGCCTGGTCTTCTACCTGGTAGATGGCCCCGGCGACGCCCTGGTCTTCCCCTACGCATCCATGGTCAATCAGCGCACCGGCGACCCAAGCTATGTCCCGGCCATCGCCTCGGCGGTAGGGGTGAGCGTCGCAGACATGTCGCAGTCGACCCGCCACCGGCCGGCCCTGGCCACGCCCCGGCCGGCCGGTGAAGCCAGGGCTCTCGGCGCCCAGCTGCGCCAAGCGGGCGCGCGGGCCGCACGCTAGCCCTCATATCTCACCAGGGGTCGTCGCGAGGCGTCCGAGACCACGTGGGATGCGGTACTTTCGCAGGACGTACGAGGAGGCTCGCCTGGAAGGGCGTCAGGGACGGCATACCCGCGCGATGCTCTCGGCTGCGGCAGGCCCTCCCGCCTCTCCGCACGCAGGCCCGCTCGGCGCCGGTACGGCTACAATGACCGGTGAACGCTGGCACCGCCGGGAGGATGCGTGCAGTTCGACAACCAGAATCGCCAGATCAAGCTCAAAATCGTCTACTACGGGCCAGCCCTCGGGGGAAAGACCACCTGTCTGCAGCACATCCACCGCATGGTCGACCCCGATCGCCGCACCCGCCTCTACTCTCTCAATACGGCCAACGACCGCACCCTCTTCTTCGACCTGCTGTCGCTGGACCTCGGCAAGATCCGCGGCTACCAGCTCGCCCTCCAGCTCTACACCGTGCCCGGCCAGGTGCAGTACAACGCCACCCGGCGGGCGGTGCTCTCGGGGGTGGACGGGATCATCTTCGTCGCCGACTCCCAGGCCAACCAGCGCGATGCCAACCTCGAGTCCCTGGCCAACCTGTGGGAGAACCTCAAGGCCAACGCCATCGACCCCACAAGTCTCCCGGTGGTGCGGCAGTACAACAAGCGCGACCTCCCCGCGCTGCTGTCCGTCGCCGAGCTCGATGGTGACCTGAACGCCGACAGCGCGCCGGCGTTCCCCTCCGTGGCCACCAGTGGTGGCGGTGTGATGGAAGCGTTCGCCGCCATCACCGAGCAGACCCTCCAGGCGGTGACCGACAAGCTCGGCGTCGCAGGCAACCCCCAGGCGGTGGAACGCCTTCTCGCAAATGCCCGTGACGCGCTCAGCCCCCTCCTCCTCGAGCAGCCAGCCACGGTGGAGGACGCCGCAGTTCTGCGGACCGAGGGCGTGGAGGAGACGGACGCGGGCCAGCCTTTGAGCGAGGAGACCCTGGTTCGGGAGGCGGTTCGGGCCAACGTGGCCATGGCCGACCTCAATGCCCGGCTCGACACGGTTACGCGGCAGCTCAGGCGCAAGGTGGAGTCGATGGCGACCCTGGCCGACTTCGGTCAGGCGGTGACCGTGGTTCACGATCCCGCCGAGGTGGTGAAGCTCCTTCTCTCCACGGTGACCGACCTGCTGAAGGTCCCGGCGGCGTCGATGCTGGCCGTGGACCGCACCGGCGGCCTTCGCCCGGCGGCGCTGCGCGGCCTGCCCCAGGATCCCCTGCTGCTCGCCACCAGCCCCGCCGGGGAGTCCCTCGCCGCTCGCCTGGTGGGTACGCGCCAGCCGACGCTGGTACACCGCGACCTGTCGAGCACCGTCGGTGATCCGCTCCTGCTTCCAGCGGTGGAGGCGGCCGGCTTTGGCTCGGCGGTGGCGGCCCCCATGGTCGCCGGCGACCGAGTGATCGGGCTGCTGTGTGCGTACAGCGACCGGCGCCGCAGGACGCTGGACGAGGACGACCTCCAGCTCGCGTCGGTGGCGGCGGTGGCCGCCGCCATGGCCTACGCCAACGCCTTTGCCTGGCAGCGTCTGGAGGAGCTCAACCTGGGCCTCGAGGAGCAGGTGGCGAGGCGCACCGCTGAGCTCTCCGACACCCTCGACGAGGTGCGCCGGCTGGCAGCCGAGCTGGAGGGGCGTAAGACCCTGCTGGAGGAAGCCTACCGCGAGCTCTCCGATCTCGACGGGTTGCGTCAACGCCTCCTCGACCGGCTCACCGGCGACCTGCGCGAAAACGTCTCGGCACTGCTCACCGCCACCAGGGCGCTGGAGGGTAGTGCGGAGGCTCCACCCGAGCGTCGCGCTCGCATCATCGGTGTGATTCGCGATAAGGCAGAGCAGCTCGGGGGCACCCTCGAGAGCGCCATCCAGGCCACCGTACTGGGCCGTACCGGACGAGAGCTGCCCTGCCAGGTGGTTCCGCTCGAGGACCTCCTCCGGCGGGTGGTGACGCCCCTACGACCAGCGGCACAGGCCGCCCAGGTGGACCTCAAGGTGCTCACGCCCAGCGCCCTGAACGCGGTGTGGTGCGATCCCGACACCACCGCCGAGGCATTGCGAGCGCTGGTCAAGAACGCCATCGAGAACAGCCGGCCCGGCGGCCAGGTGAAGCTCGAGGTGCGCCGAGCCACCCACGAGGGGCGCGCCTGGCTGATGATCCGGGTGAAGGACACCGGAATCGGTATCTCGGAGGGGGACCTGGATCACGTGTTCGAACCGTTCTGGCAGCGCCCCACCCCCGGCGAGGGGCCTCGCGGCGCCGGCCTCGGCCTCGCCATCGTCAAGCGGGTTGTGGAGGGCCACGGCGGCACGGTTTCGCTCACCTCCGAGCCCGAGCAGGGCACCGAGGTGACGGTGGCGCTGCCCCAGGACGGTCTTACCGAGGGATCCGCCGCTGCCCCCCAGCCCGAGGCGTAGCAGCCTTACGTCGAGAACGCCGCCGGGAGCGGCGCCGCAATGGCCGGCGAAACCGTGGCCGCAGTAGGGGTGTGCCCTTTGCGGCCGTCACCCCTAGGGCGGCTCGGTGAGCGCCGCGCGTCCGTCCCTACCGCGCCGTCGCCTCCGCCGCGGCAAACGACGGCAGGCGGATCTTGGCAACCTCGCGGGCGAGGGTGAGCTCGAAGGAACGGGTCGCGGCGAAGGCACGGGGGACGCCGTCCCAGCGCGCGCGGAAGTCCGCCACTAGGCGTTCCATCCACACCATCAGCGGGGTCGGGCGGAAGAGAAGGTCGTCCTCGGCGGCGCGGCAGTCGAGGAGGATGTCATGGTGATGCGTGTAGGGGCTGTACGCGGTTCCCAAACCGACCGCCTGCAGCCAGGCGGTGGGCAGCGACAGCAGGTTGGCGGGGTGGCCCAGTAGGCTCGCCGCCAGCTCGACGAACTGGCGCAGCGTGACCGCCTCACGCTGGGCGAGATTGTAGGCACGCCCGAAGGCCGCTGTGTTGGCCAGGTTGGCGGCCACCACCTCGGCGACGTCGTCGACCCACAAGAAGCCCCACGAGTTGAGCCCGCCCTCGGGGAGGATGAGCGGCCCACCCGCCGCGATGCGCTCGAGGTAGGCATCCGCACGGTGCGTATAGTCGTGGGGTCCCACCACCATGGGTAGACGCAGCGAGGTGTAGGGGAAGCGGTCTTCCTCCCATGCCCGGGCGAGGACCTCTTCACAGCGCCGCTTGTGGTAAGCGTACAGCCACGACGACTCCTCGCCCGACCGCTTGGAGGTGAGGCGACCGGCAAACTCGGCCTCGGTGAAGGGCGGGAACACGCCGTCTCGGATGAGGTACACGGCAGCGGTGGAGACGTGGACGAAGTGGCCGATGCGGCCCTTGAAGGCGTCCAGCAGCGCCGCCGACTCGGTCTCGTGGTACGCGGTGATGTCCACCACCACGTCGTAGTCCATCTTCGCCGCGGCGCGGCGGATGGTCTCTTCCTTGCGCCGGTCGCCCACCACCCGGCGAACCCTGGTGGCGAAGGGATCGGGCGTCAGCCCGCGGTTGAGGAGGGTGACCTCGTGCCCCTCGCGCAGCAGATGCTCGACCACCGACCGACCGATGAAGCGCGTCCCTCCGAGAACCAGTACCCGCATGGCGCTATCCTACCGTACCCGAGGCGTCGAGCGGAGCCTCTGCCGCCTTCCGGGCAGCGGCCGCCGCCCGGGCGAGGACAGCTGGCCGCGCCACATCGAGGAGAGCTTCGTCCCAGTCAGGGAGCATCGCGGGCCACGCCAGCGTCGCCGGCGCCGTCTCGTGGGCCACCGCCAGGCAGGCGCCGAGGGGGGTCGGCCGAGAGGGCGCGAGGGCATCCAGGAGCTCGTCCGGGAGGTCGGCACTGTACACCAGGGCGGCGGCCAGGCGCGGCGGCAGCAGGCGCAGGAGCGCGCGCCGCAGCGCCACATGCGGTACCGGCAGAGAGGAGAGCACCCAAAGCACGAGGTCAGTGGGCACGGTAGACATGAGCGCGGCGAGGGAGGCGGCGCCAGGATCCTCACCCAGGTGAGGCGCGGCGGCGGCGGCAGCGGCGCTCCACCGCCTCGCCACCTGGCGCGTGAGCTCGTCCAGGCGCCCCGCGTCGGGGCGGTGCCAGGCGGTGTTCGCGGCCAGCTCCTGACGCGCTGGCGGCTCCTCCGCCTCGAGCTCCTCCAAGCGCCGCGGGCGCACGAGCTCGGGGCTGCGCACCGAACACGTCAGCACCATCTGGTTCCAGACGACGTGGGGAAGTCGCTCGAGACGGAGCGAACCTCGCCCCGCCAGGGCACCGGCCAGGTCGTCGACCTGGGCACGCGGCACCGGTACGAGGCCGGGACTCGCTTCCACCCACTGTGCCAGGGCTTCGACGATTCGGCGTACGGCTTCGTGGATCTCGGCCAGTTGCTCGCCGTCCACCGGCTCGCTCACAGTGACTGCTGCGCCCGCCAGTTCCCAGAAGAACGACTCGAACGCCTCGCCCCCGAGGGGGAGGAGGCGCTCGGCGGCCCGAGCGGAGTCGGCGTCGCCCTCATCGGTGCGGCGGGCCGCCTCCAACAGCAGCTGCTGCGGCTCGAGGTCGAGGCTCAGGCCGAGAAGCTCCCGCACCGGGTACGCTGGTTCGAAGGTGAAGCGCAGCTCGGGGATCAGGATGATGCGGGTCGCCATGGTCTCGGCCAGACGACGCAGGCTGGCGCGCAGGGCGGGCGGTTCGACGCCTGTGCGCTGGATGAGCACGTCGCTGAAGAGGGTCCGGCGCAGCAGCGCCAGCGCCAGGCTGCGGCGCAGCTCCTCGGGCTGGCACACCCCCTCGGTGGCGAGCCAGGTGGCAAAGCGCTCCGCGGGCACCAGGGACGAGGCGTAGACCAGGCGCCCCTCGAGAAAGTCGAAGCGGCGATCGTGTCCCCCGTGAGCCAGGGTCAGTCGACCGCTGAGCCCGCCCATTTGAAGCCACTGGAGCAGGTCGCCCAGGTGGAGTTGTGCCAATGTGCCGCGGATCACGATGCGAGTATAGCGTGCGGGGGCAGCTGTCCACCGCTGCTACGATGGACCGATGCGGCTGCTGCTCCTCACCGCCCGCCTCGATCTGGAGACGAACCACCGGCTCCAGGAAGCAGCCACCGCCGCCTCCGCACAGCTTGAGCTTGCCGACGCGGCCGCGCTGGTGGCGCGGATCGCCCCTCCGTCGCTGCGTTGCTTCGACGGTGAGCTTCTCGCCCCGCCCCCGAGGGCGGTCCTCGCACGGGTGGGAAACTGGCGCCCCGAGAGCATGCTCGCCGCCCTCGAGACGTGCGGCGCAGCCGGGGTACCCACCCCCAACCCGCCAAAGGCCATCCGCGACGGCCGCGATCACTGGCGCACGATACTCTGTCTCGCCGCGGCCGGGGTGCCGGCGCCGGCCACCGTGGCCGGCTCCGAGCCCGAGGTGCTGGCGGGTGCCGGCCGCGAGCTCGGCTTCCCGGTGGTGGTGAAGCAGCGCCGCTCACGCATGGGAGTGGGCGTGATCCGCTGCGACACACCGGATCACCTCGAGGCGGTGCTGGATTCGCTCTGGCGGGTGGGTGACGAGGTGGTGATCCAGCGCTTCGTGCCGTGCAGCGGCCACAGCCTTCGGCTGCTGGTGGTGGGCGGCCGCGTGGTGGCCGCGATGCGGCTCAGCGCTCCGCCTGGTGACTGGCGCTCGAACGCGTCGCGAGGGGGCTGCGCGGAGGCCCTCGAGCCCTCATCCGGTGAGGCTGAGCTGGCGCACGCGGCGGCCGCCGCCCTCGGCCTCGGCATCTGCGGCGTCGACCTCCTGCCGGGCGCCGACGGCACCGTGGTGGGCGAGGTCAACCCCACGCCCGGCTTCCGCGCCCTCGAAGCAGCCACCGGCGCCGACGTCGCCAGCGCCATCGTCGCCCACCTCATCGCCCTCGCCCGGAAGGCGTGAACGCCCGGCGGTGCGCGGCACTCAAGGGCCCGAAGATTCAGAGACTCTCGCCCCTGCCCACGAGACGTAACCGATGGCAGTGTCAGCGCCTGATTCGTGCATCTCGAACTCGCGGGTCCCGCTGGGCTCCGTCGCGAGACCGCGAAGATGCCTGTCAGGGTGGCGATTCGACCGAGGTGCCGCCGCACGCATAGCAGAGCTACGTCGAGGACGGCGCCGCCACGAGAAGCGCCGCCCTGGCTGACATATCTGCGGTCGTAGCAGAATTCTCGTGAGATGTGCGGGCTAGGCCCCTCTCTGGGCGAGCTGGCGGTCAAGCATGAGGAGGCCCTGTGGGTTCCCCTCCACCATGGCGACCTGGTGCACCAGCCGCTCGGCGCTGGACTCCTCCTCCACCTGCTCCTGCACGAACCAGTTGAGGAAGACCCCGGTGGCATGGTCGCGCTCGCTGCGCGCGAGCTCCACGAGCTGGTCGATCCGCCCGCTGATCTCGCGCTCGTGCGTCAACACGTCCTCCGCCGCCGCCTTCGCCGAGGGCCACGTCGCGGTGGGAGCCTCAATCGCCTGAAGCTTGACGGCGCCACCCCGCTCGGTGACGAAACCGAACAGCTTGAAGGCATGGCCGAGCTCCTCCTGGGCCTGCGCCTGCATCCAGTGCGCGAAGCCGTCCAGGTGCTCGTTGGCGAAGTGCGCGGCCATGGCGAGGTACAGGTAGAAGGAGTAGAACTCCGCGTGGATCTGGTCGTTGAGTGCTTTTTCGACGGCTGGTTTCATCATGCTGATGGTCCCTTCCGGGGGCCGTGTGTTCGAGCGCCCCGCTCGGCGATGGCCCCAGTATAGCCCGCCGGCTTGACCGGCTCGGGCTGGGTGTAGAGGTGCGTGGGCGAGATCCACGGGCGGACGTTGTTGCGCGCACTGGGCGCCGCCCAAAGGACACCCGCCGTGCTCCCGTCCGACAGAGGGCGGCCGCAGCCGAGCACCAGCGCCCACCCGACCAGCGCCGCCACCAGGGCGCGCACCACCGTCCCGCCCGAGAGCTCGTCCAGGCGGAATGCGTAGGCCGTTGGGTACCCGGTCCAGGCCACGACCAGAGCGACAGCAACCGGCATCGCAAGCCCCGCGAGGGCTGTCACCGGTGGGGTGCCGCGTAGCGGTACCACCAGCATGCACCAGCCCACAGCCGGCACAACCAGGTGCGCCAGCACCAGGCCGACCCGGCTCAGTCGCGGCAGGTCACGCCGCGCGGCACGGGCCAGCGCCAGGAGGCGGAGGGTCACCGGCACCGCTAGCAGTGCCGCCGTGGCCGGTGCCAGCCAGAGCAGGTCGGCCGGCCGGCCGACGAGCTCAAGCCAGCGTGCCAGATGGCCTTCGCGGGGGTCCAGGAGAGGAAGCCACGCGACCCCCACCACCGTCGCCATCCACGCCACGTGCACGGCTGCGAGCTCCGCCGCGACGGTGCGCCGGCGCGGCACCAACGGTACGGTGAAACCGGCCACGGCCAGGGGCAGCAGAAGCGATCCCCACCAGTAGCCGAAGGCCCGCGGCAACGAGGCGAAGTTGAGTGTCGGCTCGTTCACCAGCGCCCACACCTGTCGGTATGGCGACGTACTGATGCCGATCCACGTGCAGCCGCCGGCGAGCGCACCGAGGGCTTGCCCGAGCACCGCCAGCAGAAGGGTGAACGCCGCTGCCGCGACCGCTGTGAGGAGGCCAACGACAACGCCCTGCGGCGACCATGGGTCTGCATCTCGGTACATGCCGCATGCTAACATGCCTGGATGAAGTCACGCTATTGCCTGCACTTTCTCGTCATCGCCTGGGCTCTTGCCGGGACCGCGAGTGCCCAGGCCCTGCACGTGGAGACCCTCGTTTGCGGTACGACCCTGGTGGTGGTCGCTGAGCCCAACGCCACGGCCACAAGCGTGGCCTGGCCTGAGGTGGCCGACGGCGGCGTCCGGGTCAGCTCGGTGAGCGGCGGCGAGGTCACTCTGGTGGCGGCGGTCACCGAGGCCCTGACAGGCCACCCGGCGCCTCCGATGGTGGCGGCGGTGGGGGCGGCGCAGGTACCCGAGCTGCGGGCGCTTCTCGAGCGCACCCTCGGAGAGGCCGCCGCGTCCACGCTGCCGCCCGAGCCGCCACCCAGTGTGATGACGGAAGGCGGCGTCGAACGGCGCCTGGTGGCGGCCGGTGCGAACCCGGTGCTCGCTCTTACCCTCCCGCTGCCCGCCCCCAGCGACTGGCGCCGCCCACCGCTGGAAGTACTCGGCGAAGCGCTGCCCGAGCTCCTCTCCCACGAGGTACCGAACCTCAGAGCGCACACCGGCAGTACCGTGTCCCTCGAGCTCGCGGTGGACCCGGAGCTAGCCGAGCTGAAGCTCTCACGGCTGCGGCTCGCGCTCCAGCAGCTGGGAAGCTTGCCACAGCTGGACCCGGCCCCGCTCGAGGCGGCGCGGGCCCGTCTCCAGGTGCGACGGCGGGTCGAGCTCGAGCGCCAGCCCGAGGCGGCCGAAGAGCTGGTGGCGTTGTGGCGGGCAGGCGGCCTCGACGCGGTGCGGCGCTTCCTCTTCGGACTCGATGGGGTGACTCCCGAGCAGGTGACGGCGGCGGCACGTGACTGGTTGGCCGAGCACCCGGGCTCGGCTGAGCTTCGCCTCCCGCCGCGGGTCTTCAACCCGCGCTTCGCCCCCGGCCCACGCATTGAGCACCTGGACAACGACCTCACCGCCGCCGTGCTGGAGCGCCCTGCCGCGGCCCTCGCGGCGGTCTGTGTGCAACCCGTGTTGACCCCCGACCTCGACGGAGAGGTTGCCGCTACGGTGCTGGCACGAGTGGCGGCAGCGCTCCGCTCGGACCCGGTTGCGCCAGGTTGGGTACGGGTCACCGCTCGGCCCGCCCGGCTGGAGATGGCCGCCGGACCCGGCGGTCTCGACGAGCTGCTCGAGGCGTTGGCGCGCGCCCTGGAGACGGTGGCGGGGGACGACACCGCCGTGGTGCCCGCTGCCTCTGATCCCCGGCGCCGGGCGACCGACCTGATGGCGGTGCTCCTGGGGATGGGGGGAGCTCTCGGCCACCGCGCTGCTGCGGCCCGCCAACCTGGCGGTGGGGGTCGTCGCGCCGGATCAGGAGGCGGCGAGCGAGTCCCTCACCAAGTTCCTCGACTCCCTGCACGGCGCCGAGGTGCCGCTGGAGAGCCGGCCCCTGAGCGGCGATGAGCGGCGCGCTATGGTAGCCGGCAGCGAGTCGGCGGTGGCGGCGGCGATACCAACAGACGCGCTGAGCGATGGGGACCAGAGAGTGCTCGGCGAGCTCCTGCGCGAGCGCGGCGCGCTCCTTCTCCCGGACCAGCGGGTGGAGGTGCTGCAGCCAACGGTACCGGGCCGGCAAGTTCTGGTGGTGGTAGTGACTGGCGCTGGACAGCTGGACGACCTCTCAAAGACGGTACGCAGCGTCTGGCGGCGCTGGTTGGCCCCCGTGGCCGAGGCCAACCTGGCGCCGGTGCGGCGACGCGCCGCGACGTCGGCCGCAGTGGCTGCGTCAGGGTCCGTGGGACAGGCCCGCGAGATGGCGGCCGTGGCGGCTGGCGTCACCACGTGGCGCCCCGCCGCCGACCGCCAGATGGCGATCCTCGGCACCGATCCTGCCGAGCTGAGCCGAGCGCTGGCGGCGGTACCCGACTGGCAGGACCTGGAGAGCACCGGCGCCGGGCCGCTGCCGGCCCCGACCCTCCCCCGACGTCGGTGACCACGGCGCTTGTCGCCAGGCGGCTGCGTCCAGTAGAGTTGAGCGCTGGGCTCGGTGCCCCCTGCGGCCCCTCGCCCAAGGAGGAAACGTGCAGCGTGACGACATCGACGGCCAGCTCGCCTACCTGACCAAGGGCTGCGTGGACGTGATCCCACGCGACGAGCTGGAGGCCAAGCTGAAGCGGTCCGCCACCACCGGCACTCCGCTCACCGTCAAGGTCGGCTTCGACCCGTCCGCCCCCGATCTCCACCTCGGACATACCGTGGTCATCCGCAAGATGCGCCACTTTCAGCAGCTCGGCCACCGCGTCGTCTTCCTCATCGGCGACTTCACCGGCCTCATCGGCGACCCCAGCGGCAAGAAGGCGACCAGGCCGCAGCTCACACCCGAGCAGATCGCAGCCAACGCCCGCACCTATCAGCGGCAGATCTTCAAGCTCCTCGACCCCGAGCGCACGGTGATCGAGCTCAACTCGCGGTGGCTGGGCACCCTGTCGTCTGCCGACTGGATTCGCCTGGCCGCCAAGGTCACGGTGGCGCAGATGCTCGAGCGCGACGACTTCCGCAAGCGCTACGACCACCAACAGCCCATCTCCCTGCACGAGTTCCTCTACCCGCTCGCCCAGGCGTGGGACTCGGTGGCGTTGGCCTGTGACGTCGAGATGGGCGGTACCGATCAGCTCTTCAACCTGCTCATGGGACGCCACGTGATGCGCGAGCAGGCCATGGAGCCTCAGGTCGTGCTCACGGTACCGCTCCTCGAGGGCCTCGACGGCATCGAGAAGATGTCCAAGTCGCTGAACAACTACGTGGCGGTAGAGGACGTGCCGGCCGAGATGTTCGGCAAGCTGATGTCGATCTCCGATGAGCTCATGTGGCGGTACTGGCTGCTCGCCACCGACCACACCGAGAGCGAGATCGAGGCCCTGCGCGACGAGGTGGCGGCGGGCCGACGCCACCCCATGGACGTGAAGAAGGAGCTCGCCGGCATCGTGGTGTCCGAGTTCCACTCCCCAGCAGCGGCGACGGCGGCGCGCAGCGAGTTCGAGCGCGTGTTCTCGGCCGGCCGGCTGCCGTCGGAGATCCCCGAGCTTGAGCTCGACCTCGACGCCGAGCGGGTGCTCCTCTCCAAGCTTCTTCTGGCGGCCGAGCTGGCCTCCTCCAACTCGGAGGCGCGCCGCCTCATCCAGCAGGGGGCGGTCAGGGTCGACGGCACGGTGGTGAGCAATATCCTGGCCGAGGTGACGCTGACCGGCGAAGCGCGCCTCCTCCTGCAGGCGGGCAAGCGGCGCTTCGCCCGGGTACGGGCGCGCGGCTCCGGCTGATGGCGGACACCGGCCGGCTCAAGCGGCGCCTGGTGCGTGCCCTGGTGGAGGACAACGTCGAGGACCTCCTGGGGCGGCCCAGGGGTTTCTACCGTCGCCGCCGCTCGTCCCGGCGCAACTGGGCCCTGCGCGGCATCGCCGCGCTGGCCGGCGGGGTCGTCATCGCCGGGGCGTACCTGGCTGTGGTGGCGGCACGTCCGGCGGCCCCCCCTCACGGGGCGACCGCCCCTCCGCCGGCGGAGGTTGTGAGGCGCGCCGCCGCCGCCGCCGCCGCACCACACACCCTCGCCTACACCGTACCCAGGGCGGTGGACCCGGAGGTGATCCCGCTGGCGGTACGCTCGATCATGCTCGATCCCGGCCACGGCGGACGCGACCAGGGCACGGTCGCCACCTACGGCCTGCTCGAGAAAGATCTTACCTACGACATCTCGTACCGCCTCAAGGGGCTGCTCGAGGAAGCCGGCTTCCAGGTTGGCATGACGCGAGCGGCGGACGAGACCGTGTCGTTGGAGGAGCGGGTGGCGCGTGCCAACCGAGCCGCCGCGGACGTCTTCGTGTCGGTGCACGTCAACTGGATCCCCAACCGCCAGGCGAGGGGGGTCGAGACCTACTACCTGGGACCCACCAACGACCCCTTCCTCACCCAGCTCGCCGCCACCGAGAACCGCGACTCCGGCTTCTCCCTGGCCGACTTCCGCTCCCTCATGGAACGCATGTACGCCGACGTGCGCCAGCAGCACTCGCGGCACCTGGCCGAGGCGCTGCAAGCCTCCCTCTACGCGACCCTGCACGACGAGGACCCCGAGGTCAGCGACCGCGGGATCAAGACTGCTCCCTTCGTGGTCCTCATCGCCACCGAGATGCCGGCGGCGCTGGCCGAGGTGTCGTGCCTTTCCAACGAGCGGGAGGCCCGCCGACTGGCCAACCCGCGCTATCGTCAAGACATCGCCCGCGCCCTCGAAGACGGGATCCGGGCCTTCGCCCAGACCGTGAACGGCGCCTCCGATACCGGGGAGAAAGGACGCCCGAGATGAGCAAGACCAACGACCTGCTGGTGGGAATCGACCTGGGGACCTCGCGCAGCGCCATCGCCACGTCCAACGGCGAGCGCCACTGGGTGGACAGCTTCGTTGGCTGGCCTGCCGATCTGGTGGCCCGCAAGGTGCTCAAGCGGAATTGTCTGGTGGGCCACGAGGCAATCGAGAATCGCTCGATGCTGGACCTCCACCGTCCGCTGGAGCGGGGGCTCCTCAAGGAGGGCTCGCCACGTGACCAGGAGGCGGTGCGCGAGCTTCTCAGCTACCTCCTGGAGACGTCCGGCGTCACCGCAGCCCGAGCCGAGGGCGTCAAGGTGCGGGCGGTGGTCGGTGTCCCGGCCGAGGCCATGCGCGTGAGCAAGCAGCACCTTCGCGACGCCGTCCGAGGCTTCGTCGACAACCTCATCATCGTGTCCGAGCCCTTCGCAGTCGCCTACGGGCTCGAGGCCCTCCTCCACACCCTGGTGGTCGACCTCGGCGCCGGCACCACCGACTTCTGCCTGATGAAGGGGCGATACCCCACCGAGGAGGACCAACGCACGCTGCCCAACGCCGGGGACTGGGTCGACGACCAGCTCGTTCAGCTGCTCAACGACCGCCATCCCGAGATCAAGGTCTCGCGCCACACCGTGTGCGCCTGGAAGGAGGCGCACAGCTTCGTGGGCAGCCCCAAGAAGCCGGTGAAGGTGACGGTCCCGGTGGCGGGCAAGCCCACCGAGGTGGACATCACCGAGGAGATCCGCCTTGCCTGCGAGGCGCTCGTCCCGCCGGTGGTGGAGACCATGCTCGACCTCATCGCCAGCGCTGAAGCCGAGTACCAGGAGCGGATCCGGCAGAGCGTCATCCTGGCTGGCGGCAGCTCGGGGATAGCCGGCTTCGGCGAACGTCTCGAGCAGTCGCTCCGAGACCTGGGAGGCGGCTCGGTGCGGGTGGTGGAGGACCCCATCTTCGCCGGCGCCGCTGGCGGGTTGGCACTGGCCGAGGACGCCCCCAAGTCCGACTGGGAGAAGCTCCCCGCCTGAGCTCAGGCAGGCAATCTCTTTGGGTTGGGGGGCGGGTGGGTGGAGTGGCGCCCGTCCGCTCTGGTCGGATGGCGCCATCCGGAGGCGGTTCCTGTCGTCAGGAGCACGAGCCCGGCCGATGCGGCGGGCTTCATCGCGAGACCGCGCCGGCGCTCGTCAGCATGGCGATTCGATCGAGGCGGCACCGCAGGCGTAGCAGAGCTACGTCGTGGATGCCGCCGAACAGAGAAGCGCCGCGATGGCGTGTGCCACCGCGGTCGCAGCAGAATTCTGGTGAGATGTGCGGGCTAGAGGAACCGGACTTCTTGCTCGAGCTTCTGACAATCGTCGCAGAGGCCCTGGATCTGGATGGAGTAGAACGACGGACGGAAGCCATACTCCTGGCAGATCTGACGCTGGCGTTCGTCCAGAGCCGGGTCCCAGAACTCGAGGATCTTCCCACAGTGGGTGCACACCATGTGGTCGTGGCGCTTGCCCGGCTGCACCTTCTCGTAGAAGTAGTGCTCGTGCCCGAGGCGGCTCTTGCGCACCAGCCCGCACTGCACCAGCAGGTCGAGGGTGCGGTAGACCGTGGCTCGGGACACCTTCTTGCGCTTGGCCTTCATCCGGGCGAGGAGCTCGTCCGCATCGAGGTGCTCGTTGGTGGCGAAGATCTCCTCGAGCAGCGCCAGCCTCTCCTGCGTGACCTTGAGGTTGTTCTCGCGCAGGTATTGAATGAAAAGCTTCTGGGCTCGCTGTGAAAGGTTCGTCATGCTCCTAATCCAGTCTCATTTTCACTGTCTCAAACAAACATAGGCGATCCAATGCGTCATGTCAAGTGATCTCAGACCCAATCTGGCAATCATTCTGCAACATGCACGAATCTTCCATGGATTGATCGGGTTGCGTCAAGAGCGCGTGATCACGGCAGGCCCACGCGCATCCCCGCCGCCAGCCGGCGGCCAGGCGCCGGGTACCCCAGCACCTCGTCGAGGCGGCGGTCCAGGAGGTTGCTGACGCGCGTCGTGAGAGCGACGGTCCGTCCCACCTGCCATGCCAGCGCCGCGTCCAGGGTGGCCGAGCCGCCCACCCGGACCCGGGCGAAGCTCACCGGGTCGAGGTCGTCGCGAGCGCCGAGCCAGCGCATAGCCAGGTCCACGTCGAGGCGCGCGAGCGGGGAGCCTCCCAGGACGAGCGCTCCCGCCAGGCGGGGGCGACGCAGCAGCGGCTGCCCATCGCCGCCGGCGGTGTCCAGCCAGGTGAGCTGCCAGGTCAACCCCAGGCGCGGCGTGAGCACCAGCTCGGTCACCGCCTCGAGCCCGTGAATCCGGGCCTTTTGGATGTTGCGGAAGCGATAGCTGACGTAGTCGAAGTCGATGAGCTGGCTCAGGCGCGTGCTGAAGGCGGTGACGGCCACGTGGCCGCGGTCCGCGGTGAACGCGCGCACCACTCCGAGCTCGGCGGTGCGCCCGCGCTCGGGCTCGAGATCGGGGTTGCCGGAGAGAGGGAAGTAGAGCTCCCCCAACGACGGCTGCCGGAAGGCTTCGCCCCAGCCGGCGCGGATCTCCCAGCCTGGTGCGGGCGCCCACCCCAGGTGGAGGCGGGGGGAGAGCTGGCCGCCCCAGCGGTCGGCATGGTCCCAGCGCAGACCCGCCACCAGCCGGAGGGGCTCCGCCACCCGCCACACGTCCTGGACCAGCAGCCCACTGCTGCTCTGACGGGCCCCCGCCAGGCTCACACCGTAGCTGGAGCGGTCGTCCACCCGATCGCGGCGCCACTCACCACCCCAGCTCAGGGTGTGGCGGCCCGCCCGGTGGCGTGACAGCAGCCGCGCCTCGAGGCTCCGCGCCTCGGTGTATCCACTCGTGTAGCCAAAGGCGTCTTCGGGATCGACGAAGCGCAGGCTCCGGTCCACCCGGGCGAGCGAGCCCTCGATCGTCCAGGCCTCGCTCACCCGGGCGTGAACCGGCACCGCGACGATCGTCTGATCGGCCCACTGGCGCCGGCGGGGAGTGAGGGTGGCACCGTCGAAGGGGATGCCTACCTCGGCTTCGAGATCCTGGGCGAGGAGTCCTATGCGGAGACCGGCGCCCAGCACCAAGCCCGCGTCCACCAGCCCCTGGGTGGTGCCGAAGTCACTGTTGGGAAGCGCGCCCGACCCGCTTCGGTCGAAGCCCGACGCAAGCAGGTCCCAACCCTTGCCCGCTGCGGTGAGGGTGGTCTCGAGGCGCCGCCACGAACCCTCGCCCACCTCGGCGAGAGCGTCGACTCCGAAGCCGGGCCGCCGTCGCTGCCGCGGCACCAGGTTGACGACGCCACCCAGCGCGTCGGCGCCGTACAGCGCCGACGCCGGCCCCCGCACCACCTCCACCCGTTCGAGGCCGGCGGTGGGCAGGAGGCTCCAGTCATAGCCGCCGAAGTACGGCGAGTTGAGACGCACACCGTCGAAGAGGACCAGTGTCTGGTCCGACTCCGTTCCACGAGTGAACACGCTGGCCACCCGGCCGGGCCCGCCGGACTGCAGCACCAGCAGGCCCGGCACACGCCGCAGCAGCTCGGCGATCGTCGCCTGCTGGCTGCGCTCGATCTCGTGGCGATCCACCACCGTGACGTCCGCCGGGACGTCGGTCACCGCGGTGGCCTCGCCAGTGGCTGTCACGGTGATCTCCTCGCGGAACACGTCTCCGGGGTCGGCGGGGACGGCGAGGCCGGGCGAGACGAGAACGAGCAGGAGAACGGTCCGGGTGAGACGGCGAGCAGCCATGCGAAACCTCCCGTTTCTCAACGGACGGCAGGTCTCCTGGCTCCCGGATCATCCAGGTCCGCTCGCCTTCCCGGCCGGTCCCGCATTGCGGTACTCCGACCAGTGGCTGGCTTGCGCCGTGAGCGACCCGTCCCCGGTCACAGTGGCGGGGGCCGCGCCGGACTCGCACCGGCTTCCCTCGGGCCGCCGCCGCCGCATGCGGCGCCGGCCCGACCGTCCTGGTCCCACTCAGCCTAGGGACGGCGCGTGCGACCGTCAAGCCGGGGCGGCCATACCCCCGAGCATGCCGCCACCTCCTCGGTGATCGTGGGAGGCCACACGAGGCGCGCCAGCGTGATGACGGCCGCCGCGGCCAGGACTTGACCTGTCGAGAGTCGCGGGTCGCCCGGTTCGCGCCCGTTGCACGGTGACCCCAGGGTGCGCAGGCCATCTCGCGTGGTGAGGAGGCTCGGCGGCGTCCGCATCCCCGCGCCCAGGATCCGAGGCCCCGGCAGAGCTCGAGCGTCTGCACCGGCCCGGCCTGCGCTAAGCTGGCGATGGACGACGCCATGCCACCCACCAACGGATTTCCGGACGTTACCAACGGCGAACGGGCCGCCGGGCGGTGGCGCTTTGCGCGGGCTCCGGCATCCGCCTTGCATTCTTCACCGGGCGTGGGGTTGCGGCGCACGCTCCTCGTCCTCGTCGCACTTGCCGCCCTCGCCGTGGCGGGGTGGTCGGTGGTTCGCACGGTGCGCACGTTCTTCACCCTCGACTTCGGCGTCAGCTGGGTGGAGAGCGGCGTGCGCGTGGAGCTCGTGCCCCCGGCCTCCACCGCCGCCGACGCCGGGCTCCGCGCCGGTGATCTGCTGGTGGCGGTGGACGGACACTCGTTGGCCGCTCTCGCCGACCCCGTCTACCGGCTGGCCAGCCACGGCGAGCACGTTGTGGAGGTCGTCGACCTCCAGGGCAGCAGGCGCGAAGTGGTCTACCACCCACCGCCTCCACGCCTCGACCTGGTCTACCTGGCGCGCTGCTTGGTCGCCATCCTCGGCCTCGCCTGCGCCCTCGCCGGCGCCCTGCTCACTCGGCGCAGCGAGGTGCCGACCTTCGTGCTTCTCGCGGCCTCGGCCCTGCTCCTGGCCACCATTCCGCACCGCACCGCCGCCTCCGGCCTCACCCTGAGCGTGATCCACCGCATGGCGGGCGCCGCAGTGTCCTTCCTGCTGGTGCGGTTCTACGCGATGTTCCCCGAGCGGGAACGCTGGCAACGCGGCTGGGATCTTCTCACGATGGTCGTCATGGCGGCGGCTGCGGCCACCGCCGTGGTCCCCGGCGGCGAGCTGTACTGGCAGGCGGTGGCTGGCGCTCTGCGAGGCCTCTTCGTCGCCGCCCTGGGCATCTCCGCAATCTTCCAGATCCACCGCTGGCGGCAGGCCACGCGAGTCGCCCGCGTGCGCCGTCAGATCGAGTGGGCGGCGCTGGGGATGTTCGTGGGGCTGCTGCCCTACGGCGCCCTCGTCCTGCTGCCGCGCTCCCTGGGCATCGGCTTCGAGCCGCTCGCCTGGCTGGCGGTCCTGCCGATGGTGGCGGTTCCGCTGGGGATGTTGGCGGCGCTCCTGGAATACCACCTCTGGGACCTCGAACCCATCACCCGCGACTCGCTCTCGGCAACTCTGGTGGTCGTGGCAGGGGGGTTGATCTTCGCCGCATCCAACCGGCTCCTGGTGAGCTACGCGGCCGGACTCGGCGGCGTGCGTAACCTTCTCGCCTTCGTCACCGGCGTCACCGCCGTGCTCCTCCTCCTGCCGGTGCGGCGTCAGGTGGAGCGTTTCCTCGACCGCTGGCTCTACCACGGGCACCCCAGCCCCCGCGCCCTGATCACCGACTCCACCCGGGAGCTCGCCCGGCTCACCGATCCCGAGGACGTCCTCGTTCATCTTGAGGGCATCCTCCACGACGGGCTCGAGCTGGAGCGGGTGGTCACCTACCTGCGCCAGCGCGACGGCAGCTTCCGGCGCGTCGCCGCCAGCGCCTCGGACCTCCCCGCGGCGCTGCCGGCCGAGTTGGCAGAAGGCTTCTTCCCGCACGGTCGCGAGGAGGTCCTGATGGCGGAGGGCTTCGCCCTGCGCATCCCCCTCGAGCGTGGCGGCACCGTGCTGGGCCTGCTCTACCTCGGCCTGCGGCGCGGCATCTTCCCCCTCGGCCGTGAGGGCCGCGAGGTGGTCACCGCCCTGGTCACCCAGGCAGCGCTGGCCCTGGAGAGCGCCCGCCTCCTGGACGACCTCCGCCGCCAGGCCGAGGAATACCGGATCCTGCACGCCAACACGCAGCGCATCATCGAGTCGTCGGCCGCCGGCATCGTGGTGTGCGACGCCGGCGGCCGCATCCTCTCGAGCAACGTGCGCGCCGGGGATCTCTTCGGGGGCACCGCCATGGCTCTGGTGGGCCGCTCGCTGGCCGAGCTGGTGACGGTACCCGAGCGCTGGCGTCCCCACCTCCCCCTGCACGCCGTCAACGCCGAGGCCGAGACCTCCACCGAGCCGCAGCGCCGGGTGGTCATGGCGGTCTCGGTCCTCGAGCTCGACAGCGGGCGCTTCAACGGCAGAGTCGTGGTCCTCCAGGACGTCACCGAGGTGCGGCAGCTCCAGGACCGCCTGCGCGAGCAGGAGCGCCTGGCGGGCCTTGGCCGCCTCGCCGCCGGCCTCGCGCACGAGATCAACACTCCGCTCACCGGGATCGCCTCGTTCGCCCAGATGCTGGGCGAGATGACCGACCCGGCCGATCCCCGCGCCGAGCTGGTTGCCAAGCTCGTGGATCAGAGCTTTCGGGTGGCGCGCATCGTCGCCAACCTGCACGAGGCGGTACGCGGCGGACGGCACGAGCGCATCTCGTTCGACCTGCGTGAGGTGGCCTGCGCTGCCGCCAGCGACGCCGCACGCTCTCTCGGCTTTCTCGAGCGCCTGGAGCTGCCGGCGAAGGGCCCTCCTGTGATGGTGACCGCCGCTCCGGGGGTGGTCGAGCTGGCAGTCTCCAACCTGGTACGCAATGCGCTCGAGGCGTCCTCCGACGGCCCGGTACGAGTCACCGTGGAGGACAGCGCCAAGTGGGGCGAGGTCCACGTCGACGACCACGGCCCGGGGGTGCCAACCGAGCTGCGGGAGAAGGTCTTCGAACCGTTCTTCACGACCCGCGCGGAGCGCGGTGGAACGGGCCTGGGCCTGGCAATCACGCGTGATATGATCCGGCACCTCGGAGGTGAGGTACGGCTGGCGACATCGCTCCTCGGCGGCACGCGAGCGACGGTGAGGCTGCAGCGGTGGGTAGCGTCGGCAACGTCCTCGTCATCGACGACGAGCCCGTCCTTCAGGACGTCCTAGCCACCCTCCTCCGGCGCCGCGGCTTCATACCCCTGCAGGCCACATCCGCCGCCGACGGGCTCCGGTTGCTCCGCGAAGAGGAGGTCGACGTCGTGCTCCTCGACCTCATGCTCCCGGACCGGCCCGGCCTCGAGATCCTCCCCGAGATCAAGGCCCACGATCCCCACCTCCCGGTGGTCGTGATTACCGCCTACTCCTCGCTGGAGTCGGCCATCGAGGCAATGCGGCGCGGCGCCTTTCACTACGTCCCCAAGCCCTTCAAGAACGAGGAGGTTCTGCACATCATCCAGCAGGCCGCCGAGCGCCGTCGGCTCCAGGTGGAGAACCTGCAGCTACGCAGCCGGCTCGAGGGGATGGACGAGATCGTCGGCGCCGGACGCCGCATGGGCGAGGTGTTCGAGCTCATCCGCCGCGCCGCACCCGCCCGCTCAAACATCTTCGTGGTGGGCGAGTCCGGCACCGGCAAGGAGCTGGTGGCACGGGCCATTCACAACCTGAGCCCGCGGCGCGACGGCCCGTTCGTCCCGGTGCACACCAGCGCCATCCCCGGGGAGCTGCTGGAGTCGACGCTCTTCGGTCACGTGAAGGGTGCCTTCACGGGGGCCGTCACCAGCCGCAAGGGGCTGTTCGAGGCCGCCCACGCCGGCACGCTCTTCCTCGACGAGGTGGGGACCATCTCCCCCGACACCCAGGCCAAGCTCCTCCGGGTCATTCAGGAGCGCGAGTTCCGTCGTGTCGGCGGCGTCGAGTCCATCACGGTGGACGTGCGCCTCATCGCCGCCACCAACGCTGATCTCTGGTCCGAGGTCCAGGCCGGGCGCTTCCGCGAGGACCTCTACTACCGCCTCAACGTCATCTCCATCGAGCTCCCACCGCTGCGCGAGCGCACCGAGGACATTCCCATTCTCGCCGACCACTTCCTGCGCCTGTACGCGGCCGAGAACGAGCGCGAGGTGGATGGCTTCACCCCAGGCGCCATGGATGCACTTGCCAGCTACGCGTGGCCGGGCAACGTGCGCGAGCTGGAAAACGCGGTCGAGCGCGCCGTGGTTCTGTGCCGCGTCAACATCATCGACGTCGATCTCCTCCCCGCCCCGGCGCGGAGCGGCGGCTCGACGGCGCCGAGCCCCGGCCTGCCCGCCGACGGTCTCGACCTGCGCGCCGCGGTGGCGGACTTCCAGCGCTCCCTCATCGCCGAGGCCCTGCGCCGTGCCGACGGCGTCCAGCGCCGCGCCGCCCGTCTCCTCAACCTCAGCCCCAGCACGCTGTCGGAGATGGTCAGGCGGCTCGGCCTGGGTAAGTAACCGCCCGGAGCTCAAGCTCGACAGCACGGGGCCACTCAGCCCTCGGGTGGCCCGTGTCGAGAGTGGGTGGCGGCTGGTCGCGCTGTCAGGAGCCTGGAGCGCGATCACGGAGACAGCCTGCCCGGGGTTCCCACGGCCTGTGGCGTTCGGACGAGTCGCTCAACCACGCTGGCGGCGACTCGGGATCGTCGCGAGGCCACCGCATGGGAATCGAAGCCCGGTGAGCTCCAACGCGCCGCCGGCACCTCTCACTGCTCCGTGAACCGCACCACCAGCACGGTTTCGCCAGGGACCGGGACTCCGTCGCGGGTGGCAGGCTCAAAGCGCGCTCGCCGCAGCGCCTCGACCGCCGCCTCGTCGAACCCGAAGCCGGCGCGACCGCCAACCACCTCGGCCCCCCGGACGATCCCCTGGGCGTCCACCCTCACGTGCACGGTGACCGCCGCTTCGCGGCCCAGCCTGCGAGCCATGGGCGGGTACTCGGGCTCGGGGTAACGAAGGATCGTCGGCGGCCGCTCGACCGGCGGCTGTGGCGTCGACGTCGGCATCGGCGGCGCCGCCGCGTCCGCCCCGCCGCTCTCGGCGACGGGGGTCGCATGCTGCGTCGGCGTCGGTCTGGCCGCGACGGAGCTCGGAGAAGGGACGACCGTACGGCGTGCGGCGGCCAGCTCTGCCGAAAGCGAGCGAATCGTCTCCTCGAGCCTTGCCACCTCCGACCGCGACGGCGCGCCGGCCGCCGCCGATGTCTGCCGGGCCAGCTCCCGGCGCAGTCGTTCCACCTCGCCCTGGAGCTCACTGGCGTCGGCGCCGGGCCCGACCTCCCGCGCCTCGGGCGCCGGCGTGGCTACCGTCACCGACGTCACCGCACCGCCGCCGAGCCGACGACCCAGCTCGGCCCGGACCAGCAGTATCAAAACGGCCACCGTGACCAGCACCCCGAGCCCAACGAGGGCGCCGCGTCGCCAGCGTCCGGGGGCCGAGCGTCGGCGCTTCTCGTCGTAGAGGCGGCGATCGGCGGTGGCGAGGACCTCGTCGCCCGCCAGGCCGTCATCCGGGTAGCTGGCCACGCCCAGGCTGAAGGAGAGCGGCACCCGCAGGTCGCGGCCCCGGGACGGGAAGGTGAAGGGGTGCGAGTCGAGGGCCCGGCGAGCCCGGGTGGCGAGCTCGGCCGCGACCCGGCTGCCGGCTCCCGGGGCCACCACCACGAACTCGTCGCCGCCGAACCGCGCCAGCAGATCCCCCTGGCGAAAGTGCTGGCGCAGGAGCTCAGCGGTGGTGACGAGCACCTGGTCGCCGGCGGCGTGGCCGAAGCGGTCGTTCACCGCCTTGAAGGCGTCCAGGTCGACGATGACCAGCGCCACCCGTCCGTACGCCGTGGTGAGCTCCTCCCATCGACGAGCAATCAGCTCGTCGAGCAGGCGTCGGTTGCCGGCGCCGGTGAGGGGATCCAGATGGGCGAGATCCAGCTCGCCTTCCGAGCTCCCGGGCGGCGTTGAGAGGTCGGGCAGCGTCCCGCGCACGGGTCGACGGTCGTCCTGGTTCACGATCGCTCCATCGTAACCGACCTCGCCGACGAGACGGCAGAGGGCCTGTGCGCCCTCAATGTGGAGGAGGAGGGCCGGGTCCGTCGCCTCTACTTCTCACCCCGCGCGGGCGAGCACGTGACGTTCCTCGTGACCGCCGAGAGCCTCGCAGAGCGACACGGCGTGGACTTCGCCAAGTACCTGCGCCTCGTCGGCAGGGGCCCCAGCATTCGCTGAGCTCCCCCTTGGCTCAGCCTGCATTCCTCACCAGAATTCCGCTCCGACCGCAGACACGCCAGCCACAGCGGCGCTTCTCCCCTTGGCGCCGCCTGCGACGTGCCGCAAGCACGCCTCGGCGGCACCTCGATCGAATCGCCACCCTGACCGGCGTTTTCGCGGTCTCGCGACGAACACTGGAGAGATATGCGGGTTAGCAGCACCGCCCCCTCTGGCGCCGACTGTCCGCACCGGTCGATCATCCGGTGGCGCCGGGCCGGAGGTTTTGCAGCGTGCCGCACCCTCGACTTGCCCGAGCCGGTCGCCGCGGTACACTCGGGGCGGCCTCGTCGGGTGGAGGGCGCGTGAGCTGGCTGCTGATTCCTCTCTTCTTCCTGTCCGGCGCCACCTCGCTGGTCGGCGAGGTGGTGTGGATGCGCATGCTCGGGCTGGTGGTCGGCAACACCGTGTGGGCAGCCTCGGCGGTGGTGGCGGTGTGGATGGGCGGCATGGCCGTGGGCGCGCGCCTGGGAGCGGCGCTGGCCCCGCGCACCCGGCGGCACCTGCGCTGGTACGGTGCCTCCGAGCTGCTCATCGGCGTCTTCTTTGCCGCCTCGGGCCTGGTTGAGCGCGGTCTCCTCCACCTCGGCACTCTGCTTGGCCCGGACCTGGGCGGCGCCCTGGCGGGCGGCGTTGCCCTCCGCCTCGCCCTGGCGGTGGCGGGTCTGGCCCTGCCCACCGTGCTCATGGGGCTCACCCTCCCCCTGGTGGTGGAGCGCCTGCGCGGCGCGGGTCTCGCCGCCCGCGTGGGCGTGCTCTACGGAGTCAACACCCTGGGCGCGACGACGGGGGTCTTCCTGGCCGCCTACGTGCTCCTGCCCCGCCTGGGCGAGAGCGGCACCCTCGCGGCGGCGGCGTTGTGCTGCGGGCTGGTGGCGGCTGCAGCGGTGGCGGCAGAGGGGACGGTGCCGGAGGCGCCGCCGCCGCCGCCGGCGGAAGACGCCCTGCCCTCGCGACACCTGGGATTCATGCTGATCGTGGGGTCCATGGGCGCCGCGGCACTGGCAGCCGAGCTGGTCTGGGTCCGCCTCCTGGTCCTCCATCTGGGCTCGCGGGTGTACGCCTTCGCCGTGCTCCTGGGCGTCTACCTGCTGGGCATCGCCCTCGGCAGTCTGGCGGTGCGCGGTCTGGCGCCGCGTCTGAACGAGCCGCGCCGGACCCTGGCGGCAGTCCAGCTCGGAGTGGCTGCCGCCCTCGCCGTTCAGGTCATCGCTCTTGGCCACACCGGCGACCTGCTCGCCGCCCTCGCCACCCTCCTGAACGCGCGGCTGCAGTTCGCCACCGTCCAGCTGGTCACCCTGAGCGCGGTGGTGATCTTGTTCCTGCCGGTGACCGTCCTCCTGGGCGCCTCCTTTCCCCTCGCGGTGGCCGCCGACCCCGGCAGTCTGGCGGCGGGCAGCCACACCGGCCGGGTGGCCGCAGCCAACACCGTGGGCGGCATCATCGGAGCGTTGGCGGCACCGTTTCTCCTCATTCCTCTCGTCGGCTCCCAACGCACCCTGCTGATCCTGGTCCTCATCCATCTCGGGGTCGCCACCGCGCTGCGGCGGCGGTGGCCGCGCCTGGCGGGGAGTGCGGTGGCCATCGCGGCCGTGCTGCTGTGGTGGCTCTTGCCCGCCGACTGGGTGATCCGCCAGAGCCACCAGCCGGGTGGCAGCGATCTGCTGCAGGTGCGTGAGAGCCTCACGGCCACCGTCCTGGTGAAGCGCTACCACGATCCCGGCGGCGACTGGCTCTCGCTGGAGCTGAACGGCGTCAACGTGGCCGGCACCTCGCCGGCGCTACTGGCGGTGCAACAGCTCCAGGGGCAGCTCCCCCTGCTGCAGGCGCGCCACCCGCGACGGGTGCTGCACGTGGGCTTCGGATCCGGGGGCACCTGCTGGGCGGTGACTCGCCACCCGGTGCAGCGGGTGGACGTGGTGGAGATCTCCCCCGAGGTGCTGGAAACGGCCGACCACTCCTTCGCCGACGTCAACCACCACGTGCTCTCCGACCCCCGGGTCCACGTCATCGTCAACGACGGCCGCAACTACCTGCTGGCCAGCGACGCGATGTACGACGTCATCCTCTCGGACTCGATCCATCCGGTCTACGCCGGCAACAGCACGCTGTACACCGAGGAGTACTTCCGCCTCTGCCGGCGCCACCTGGCCCCGGACGGCGTGGTGTCCATGTGGCTGCCGCTGTACTCCCTCGACCGCGAGAGCTACCTGCGCATCCTCGCCGCCTTTCACCAGGTCTTTCCCCGCACCGCGGTGTGGCGCGACCTCTCCACCGTCAACGAGTCAACGGTGGTGACCGGGCTGGCGACCCCAGGACCGCTGCGCCTCGCCTGGGGCCAGCTCGCAGAGCCCGGCGTGGCCGCGTCACTGGCCATCGCCGGGGTCCACGGGCCGGCCGACCTGGCGGCCGATCTGCTGCTCGGCCCCGAGCAGGTGTCGCGCCTGGTGGCGGGAGTCGAGCCTCACGTCGACGACCTCCCCTTCGTCGAGTACGTGGCCGGAAGGGTCATGATCCGCGAGGGCGCCTGGCTCGACAACTTGAGCATGCTGTATGGCTTCCGCACCCGGCAGTCTCCTTTCGCCGAGCTCCCGGTGGCGTGGCCGGAGGTGGCGGCGCGACGTGACCGCGTACTGCGGCGTCAGCTCCATACGCTGGAGCGGTCGCTCAAGGGAGATGGCTAGCCGGCCAGCCGCCGCGCCCGCTACGGATGACCTCCGCCACGAGCGCCGCTGCGCGTGGCCTGGTCGGCGTCAGGCGACGGCGCTCCCGTCGTACCGCCCCCAGCCGGCACAGCGCCGACGGCAATCCCCTGGCGGCCGGGTCTCGGCGCACCACCGCCGTCAGCCAGCGCGGCCCGAGCCAGGCTAGGTGGCGCAGCCAGGGTCCCAGGCCAGCGAGGTGGACCCACGTGAACAGCAACCGGTTGCGCTCGTAGATGGCCCGCACGGCGGCCGGAGCCACCCGCGCCCCGATGGTGGCGGCGTGGTCGTGCAAGACCCGGGCGGCGCCCACCTCGAGCACCTCACGACCGGCGCGGCGCGCCGTCCACCCGAGCCCGGCGTCCTCCCAATAGAACGGGACCAGCAGCGGCGGGAACCCGCCGAGCGCGAGAAACTCCGCGCGCCGACACGCGAGCGCCCCGCCGCACGGGTAGGCGACGCGTCGCAGCTCGCCCGGCGCCGGGGGCGCGAGCCCCTGCCGGCCCGGCTGGAGGGCATCGAAGACCCCGTGGTGGAGGCGCAGGCGCACGGTGCTCTCGGCGAACTGGCCGGGCAGGTTGATGATCACGGGGGTCACGCCGAACACGTCGGAGCGCGCCTCCAGGACCGCCAGCAGCCCGTCAAGACAGCCGTCCTCCACGTGCACGTCGGAGTTGAGAAACAGCATGTAGGTCCCGGCAGCGGCGGCGGCGCCGCTGTTGCACGCCGCAGCGAAACCGCCGTTGTGCGATCGACGCACGAGCCGGGCGCCGGCGCCGACTGCAAGAGCGGCGAGGCGCTCGCCGTCGTCGCCGCCGTCGTCGACCACGATCAGCTCGGCGCCGCCGACGAGCCCTTCCGCCTCGCTCACCACCGCCGGCAGGTGACACGCGACCGTCGCGCTCGAGTTCCACGACGGAATCACCACCGAGAGGCGCGGAGTGGACGGCACCGTACCCACCGGGCCCAGCCTAGCCGGAGGCGGTCGCCGGCTCGGTCCGGCGCCGCCAAGGCGTCGGCACCAGCAGGCCAGTGCGTGCCCGGTAGGCGGCGAAGCCGGGGTAGCGGGACAGCGAGGCATCCTTGAGCAGCATGTTGGGCAGGAACACCCCCAACCACACCCACGCGAGGATCAACCACGGCGCCCAGTGCCGCACCAGCAGCGCGTACGACGCATACACCATCATCTCACCGAGGTAGTTTGGGTTACGGGTGTAGCGGTACATCCCGGAGGTGATCAGGCCGGGGCGGTGGGCGAGGGTGAAGTGCTTCTGTGCGTCAGCCGCCAGCATCACCGCCACTCCCACGGTGTGGAGCATTATGCACTCGGCCAGCAGCGGCGCCGGCGCCGGCGCGCGCCCGGGCGCCGCAGTGACCGCCACCAGGAGCCACGGGAACAGCCAGTAGGGTCCCAGGACCAGCACGAAGGCCATCACCCCGCCGCCGACGGTCACCCGCGTCTGCCAGCGCGCATCGGGCAGGGCGAGGTCCTTGACCAGCCAGACGAGGCCGTAGCTGCCGTGCAACGCCAGGTACACCCAGGCGGCGGGGCTCCAGTTTTGATAGGCCGCCATCAGAGCGAGCACGAACGCTACCGTACCGCCTTTCTGGAAGTCGATGATCCACGCGAGCTTAACGAGGCGCGGCCCCCCCAGGAAGCGCTGGCTCACGGCCTCCTGCAGCGCTCCCATCGCCCGCGCCCAGCGCGGCGCCTCGACACGTCCGGCAGTGCTCACGATCTCCTCCAGCCCAGGCTACCAGAGGCGCCCGCCGGCCGGCGGTGCGACAATGGCCGACGATGATCGTCGCTCCCCCTTCCGTCGCCGATGTCGCCGCCGCCCTCGCCCGCGCCGGCCACGACCCGGTGGTGAGCGCCGAGCCCAGCGCCGCCGCGGTCGCGGCCGTGCTTCGCGAGGACGGCTCCGGCACCGAGATCCTCCTCATCCACCGTGCCGAGCATCCAGGCGACCCCTGGTCGGGCCAGATGGGGCTGCCCGGGGGTCGCGTCGACCCGGTTGACGCCACTGCCTACGCCACGGCGGTACGGGAGACGCGCGAGGAGCTCACTCTCGACCTCGAGGGCTGCGCCCGCACCCTGGGCCGCCTACCGACCATGCGCACCCATCTCCGCTCGGGCCCGGGACCTCTCACCGTCACGCCCTTCGTGTTCGCGCTGGCAGACGAGCCCGAGCTGTGCCCCAACTACGAGGTTCAAGAAGCGCTCTGGGTGCCCTTGGCCTTCTTCCTCGATCGCGCCAACCGCTCAATTCTCACCTGGACCCGCGCCCGGGTACCGCTGCCCTTCCCCTGCTATCGCTACCACGGCCGGGTGGTGTGGGGGCTCACCCTACGCATCCTCGAGACTCTCCTCGAGCTGCCCCGCGAGGCTTGACGCCAGCGGCGGTCGACCGGCTCACTCCGGCTCGACGGTGACCTCAGCGTGGTGGTGGTGCGCGTGGACCTCTCGACTAAGCTGCTTCAGAAGCTCCACCGGCAGCTCCGCGGTCACCGCGACACCGGTGCCCTCGGCCTTCACCGTGACCCCGCGCAGCACGTCCACCAGCTGCGGCTCGCGCTCCTGGGCGGCCAGTCGCATGGCGGCAAGGGCGCCCTTGACGGCATCACGGAAGAGGCCAGCGTTCTCCTCGCTGGTGGAGGTGGCGAAGCCGTGCACCTGAAGGTACTCGCCCAGCCTCGCCCATGCCGCCACGCGCCGGATGGAGGTCGAGGCCGAGGCCATCGCCATCATCGCTCGCCCTTCGGGACTGTCCTCGGCCATGGCCTTCGCGTGGTCCGGCGGATCGGCCGCGCCCTCGGGGACGGCCACGGCCATCCAGAAGGGCGCAGCGAGGTCGAGATGCCCGGCCGCAGTCTCGGCAGCCACCACGTGAACCGGTCCACCGGTGGGACCGTAGACCGCGGTCAGAGTCGTCGTCGTCCCCACCATCACCAGGCCGGGGGTGACCCTTACGAGGGCGGCGTGTCCGGTCTCGTCGCCGTCACCCACGCGGTAGGCGGTGACGCTGCCGACACCCACCAGCTCGGCGCCGCGCGCGGTGAGCGCGGCGCCCAGGGTGGCGGGATCGTAGCGACCAGCGAAGAGGGCGAGCGGCTCCGGGGCCTCCTCACTGCCTGACACGGCGAAGACCATGAGGTCGACATCGCGGGCTGGATCGAGCCCGGCCTCACGCAGGAAGCGCATGGCGTCGTCGTCCACCCCGCTCCAGGTCTCCTGGTGCTCCAGCAGCCACTGCTGCACCAGCGGCTCGGTCCTGAGGGCGGCGACGTCCACCGCCACCACGGCGCGGGCATCGGCGGGGACCAGGCGGAGCAGCTCGGGCACGGTGGGCGGCGCCGCCCAGGCGGTGCCGGCCACCAGCACGAAGGCGGCGAGAAGGGTACGACGGAGCATGGATCACCTCCTAGAAGCTCTTGCGGTCGAAGAGGGCCACCGCCAGTGCCAGACACACGGCGCCGAACGCGGCGGTGGTGACGAGAGCGGCCGCCCCGGGGGCGCCCTGGCCGAGGACCAACCGGACGATGTCGCGGCCGAGCTCCGACGTCTTGGGCAGCACCCAGTAGAGACCGTTGACGAGGGCGGCGGAGACTCGGGAGTCCATGGCGGCGGCGATGCGCTCGTGCGCCGCCAGGGGCATGGACACCACCCACAGGCCGTAGGACAGCATCACCGACAGTGGCGTCGAACCCGACAGCACGCCGATGAGATACATGAAGCCGAGAAAGGAGAGGAACACCAAGAAGATGAGAAGGGCGGCGAGGAGAAAGCGGGCCTCCCACACGCCGGTCTTGAGGCCGACGATCACGAGCAGGCCGCCACAGAGGTAGAGAAGGTTCGCCGCCACCACCGTGGTGCCGCCCAGAAAACGGCCCAGCAGCACGTGGGCGCGGGCCACCGGCCGGCTCAGGTAGAGGTCGACGGTTCCGCGCCGCATGAGGTTGGGGACCTGGTTGCCGGTGGCGAAGACAGCGAGGAAGATCCCCAGGCCGTAGGTGAGGCCGGCGAACACCGAGAGACCGCCGGTCACCGCCTCGTCGATGGCCACCGCACCGCCGTGCAGCTCGAGCTGGTGGCCGAAGAGGGTCGCCGCGGCCAGTGAGCCCTGCACGATGTCGAGGTCGAGGGCGAAGGTGACGGTGAGCAGAAAGAGGGTGGAGGCGCCGGCGAAACCCAGCAGCGTCTTGCGTGCCAGGGCCTCGCGCCAGGTGTCCACCACCAGGGCCCAGGTCCTCACGGGGCACCTCCCCCGGCGGATCGATCGGGGGGCGCCACTCCCCCCACCAGGCGGACGAAGACCTCCTCGAGATCAGGCCGCACAGGCGTGACCTCGCTGAGGAGGTGCCCCTCCCGACGCAGGTCGTCGAGCAAGGCGTTGAGCGCTGTCAGCGACTCGGCCTCGACCTCGAGGTAGCCGTTGCAGCGGGTCAGCGCGACCCCCGGAATGGTGACCGCTGGCTCGGGAGCGTCGCCGCCCTCGACCCGCACGCGGAAGCGCAGCTCCTGGCGGACGAGCTCGTCGATGCTGGCCTCCCTCACCACCCGACCCCGGTCGAGGATGGCGACCCGCTGACAGGTCCGCTCCACCTCGGACAGGAGATGCGAGTTGACCAGGATGGCTGTGCCACCGGCGCGCTCCGCTAGCAGCACGTCACGGATGTGACGGCGGCCCACCGGGTCGACACCGTCGGTGGGCTCATCCAACAGCAGCAGCTCAGGGCGGTCCACCAGGGCGGCGGCGAGGCCGAGACGCTGAGTCATGCCCTTGGAGTAGCGACCGACGCGATCGCCGCCGCGGTCAGCCAGACCCACCAGCTCCAGCAGCTCCGGGATCCGCCGCGCGAGCTCGCCGTCGGCTACGCCGGCGAGCCGGCCGAAGAGACGCAGCGTGGCGACCCCACTGAGGTAGCCGGGGAAGCGGTGGCCCTCTGGCAGGTATCCGACCCTGAGCCGGGCGGCAGCGCGGGCGGGGTCTGCACCGCGCAGCCACGCCGTGCCCGCGGTTGGCCGCGTGAGGCCGAGGAGGATCTTCACCAGGGTGGTCTTGCCGGCGCCGTTGGGACCGAGCAGGCCGAAGACCTCGCCTTGACCGATCTCCAGATCGACCCCGTCGAGGGCGCGCAGCCTCCGCCGCCTCGAGCGGTACTCCTTGACCAGACCCTGGACCGAGATGATGCCTGCCACGCCCCAGTATACGGGGGCGGGCTCCTCCGGGTTCCCGGAACTCGCCATCTCGCGTACACCTCAATCAGCCGGCAGTGGGCCTCCCCGAGCACGTGCCCGCAGGCCACGCCTCGCGGTCCCGCTGCACCTGCCGAGCTTCCCGGGCAATCGTCTCGGCGAGCCGATCATGCTCGGGACAGCGCTAGTGTCCTGTTTGGGAAGTCCGATGTGCTATTCGGGGAGTCAGCGCGGTTCCTGGCAAGGCGCGACGACGCAGTCGTAGTCTGACTACTTCAAGGAGTCGCAACGCCACCAGGGGCCGCGATGGCCCGCGAGGAGTGCATCGGGATTTTCCAAACAGGACACTAGGAGACGCGGGACGAGCTGCCGTCCGCAAGGACCCTCAGCCTGCTCGAGGAACCCGGACCCTCCGCCGGTCCCGGTGCTGCGTCCGGCGATTCCTCGCGGAGTGGACGAGCTGCTGGCAACAGCGCTCCACAAGGAGCCCGCCGCGCGACCGCACAGCATCGCCCGGTGGAGCGATCAGCTCGCCGCCCGACCCGAATCCGTGGCCGATCCCGGGGTGCGGGGCTGACGCCTGGACGAGCTCGGCGGCGCCGCCGACACGTGGACACCCGCTCGATGACCGCGACCGGCATCCGCTCACAGGGCTCCGATCCAGGACCGCCCTCGACCGAAACCACGGCACTCGAGAGAGAGGGGGAGAGCTCATGAGCCGGCCCACGCTCGAGCACGAGAGGTTCATGGAGTACCTCACCAACAGCCGCGTGAACGCCATCGCACTCTCGGGGGGCAGCGCCTGTCTGGTCGCGGGCTCCGGCGACCTCTCCCTTTTCCAGCTTGACGGCATCACCTTCGGTCCGACGCCGGCGGTGCTCGTCATCGCCGCCGGCAGCGACGTCTCCACCGTCTGTTACCTCGTACCGCCGAAGCCGTGAAGAGAGGAACCCGGAGATCGCCCCCCTGTCGGCCCGAGCGCCGCCAGTCATAGGTTAGACTCGAGGCAGGAGCCCGACCGGAATCGAGCAACCACCGCCTCCGAGGTGGCGCACACCTTGAGCAACGGCGGTCGAGGGGACCCGAGCATGCAGCCACCATGGGCAGCGACGTTGGCAGAGGCCCTGGCGGCCGTGCGCGCCGCCGCGGCCGACCCCGACGCGCCCCTCTTCGCCGCTGGCGAGGCTGTTGCTTTCAGCCCGTGGGAGCGGCGTCAGGTGGCGACGTGGGCGGCGGGGGGCGCTCCTCTAGCGGGTCGCCCCTTGGCGGAGGCTATCGCCCTAGAAATGGTTGTTGCGGATCGACGGCGACGGCTGGCCGTCGAGATGGCCGAGGCCGACGGGGGCGCCGACGCCGAAGCCGCCGAGCTGGCCAGCCTCCTCGACAACGGTCGCCGTGTCAGCGCCCAGCTCCGGCATGCCGTCACCGAGCTGTCGGCGGGGAACCGCAGCCACGACGCGGCCCAGGCCGCTCTGCGCAGCGCCGCCCTGAGTGAGGCGCTGGCCTGGCTGAACGCCACCATCGACCGCCTCGCCGCAGCACGGGTCGAGGCCGACCGGTTGCCGCCAGAGGCGACCCCCGCAAGCGCACGACGCGAACGGCGCCGCACCTCCGCCATGGTGGCCCTGCTCGTTTTCCTGGCCGGCGTGTTGTTGGTCATCGTCCACACCTCCGGCCGGCCGGCGCCGATCCCCGCCTTCACTCTCGATGACTTCGCCGAGCTGCCCGCCGTCACCGCGGTTGTGGCACGCCCGCCCAGCCTCTACCTCACCGTCGACGAGGCCGCCTGGAGTGGCCTCGACGACGCCGCACGGACGCGCCTGACGGAGGCGGTGGCCGATCGGCTCGAGCCGGCCGGCTACAGTGGGGCGATTCTGCGCACGCCCACCGGCATGGTGGTGGCGGAATGGCTGCGCGAGAGCGGCGTCCGGCTGCGCCGCGTACCCCCGCCCGGGGCTCCGCCCACCTAACCCACCGAGGGAGTCGCCCCACGCCTACCAGGCGAGCCCTTCCATGCGCTCCACCAGGAGCAGCGCGGCCCGCGCCTCGGCCTCCAGGGCCTTTGCGTCACCGGCCTTCTCCGCCGCCTGCTGGCGGACAATGGCCTGGGCGAAGCCTTCGGCGACCTCGGCGCCATCATTGGCGACGACCCTGTCCTCGATCTCCTGCCAGGTGGTCTGGAGCTGCGCCAGGGTCTCGTCGGCCGCCACCATGTCGTTGTCCTGAGCATCGAGCATGAGGTTGCGCTCGCCCACCCGCAGGAGGCTGATCTGCGGCGGCAGGTCGGGGTGGTAGGTCTCGGCGAGGATGGCGAGCAGCGCGCCGAGGTTGTTGGCCCCGCGCATGGTGGAGCGGGACTCGTGGTCCTTGACCGTGACCCCCAGGGCGTGCACCGCGTCGTCGATGGCGCCCATCTGGTCCTGGGGCAGCTGGCTGATCTCCGGCCGTGCGCTGAAGGTCGCCCAGTCGGCGTCGATGGCGTTCATGCCCGCATCGACCTGACTCCAGTTGCCCGCGGCCGCCGCCACCACCATCTCGTCGGCGTCCTTGAGAATCGCGTCCAGCGACGGCGGCAGATCGCCCTTGACGAACCCCTGGGGCACGATGTCGATGGCGCCTCCGGTGGTCGTCACAGCCGGGGTGGGCGTAGCCTCAGGGGCTTTGACCGCGCCGCCCCCGCAACCCACAAGGAGGAGCAGGGCGGCGGTGAGCCAGGTGGGCCGAAGAAGAAATGTGCGCTTCATGAGTACCTCCCGATCGCGGGCGGCGCCGGCCGGCGCCGCCCGTCTGCCAGCACAACAGCACGCCCGCGGTGGGGCTTCCCCGACCGCCCTGCGACAGCGGGAAACCACTGCGACATCGGATCGCCCCACTTCGGGGTATCATCACGACGTGCGTGCTCACGACTCCGTCTCCGTTCTCGCCGTCGGCTCCCTGGCCCTGACACTGCTCGTGCTGCCCGCCTGCTCGGGCGGCGACCCGGCCCCACCTCCTCCCCCGCCGGCGCCCGAGGTCGCCACCGTCACGGTGCGGCCGAGCCCCGCCGAGCGCACCCTCACCGCAGTGGGCACGCTCGAGCCGGTGGCCCGTGTGCTGGTGGCCGCCCAGGCCGAGGGGGTAGTGACCGCCGTCCACGTCCGCGAGGGGGACCGGGTGCGGGCGGGGGAGCTGCTGGTGGAGCTGGACAGCCGTGAGCTCGAGGCGGAGCTGGCCCAGGCAGAGGCGTCGCTGGAGGAGGCCACCTCCACCTGGAACCGGGTGCAGAGCCTGCGCTCTGACGGCCTCGTGCCCGAGCAGGAGCTTGATGCCGCGCGGGCGACGCTGCGCATCGCCTCCGCCAAGGTGGACGCCCTGCACACCCGCCTCTCCTTCACCCACATCGCCGCCCCGGTGTCGGGCGTTGTGGTGGCCCGCCAGGTGGAGGTCGGCAACCTCGCCTCGCCCCGCTCGCCCCTTCTCGAGCTCGCCTCGGGCAGCGGCCTCCTGCTGCGGGTGCCGGTGTCGGAGCTGGAGGTGGTGAAGCTGACCGCCGGCGATCCCGCCCGGGTGACGGTGGACGCGCTCCCCGGCGTGACCCTGGCGGCCCACATTCAGCGGCTCTTCCCCGCCGCCGACGGCGCCTCCCGCCAGGTCACGGTGGAGCTCAAGGTCGACGACCCGCCAGCCGCGGTGCGCTACGGTTTCCTGGCCCGCGCCCACCTGGTGGTGGAACGCATCCCCGCCGCCCTTACGGTTCCCGAGGAGGCGGTCCAGCGCGGCGCCGAGGGCGGGTTCGTGTGGGTGGTGGCGGACGGCGTCGCCGAGCTGCGCAAGGTGGAGGTGGGCGATCGCTTCGGCGGCCGCGCGCTGATCACCGCCGGGCTCGCCGCCGGCGACCGCGTTGTGGTGCAGGGTACGGCACGCCTACAGGACGGCCTCGCGGTCAACGCCCATGCTGCCGAGGCCGTGAGCGGCGAATGAGCGCGCCCGGGACCGAGCGCCGCGGCCTGGTGGACTGGGCCATCACCCACCCGGTGGGCACGGTGGTGATCTCGGTGGCCATCTGCGTGGTGGGTACGGCCATGATCGGGCGGCTGGCGGTGGACCTGCTGCCCCGCATCATCTACCCGCAGGTGCGCGCCAGCGTCTCCAACCCAGGGGTCGACCCCGAGGTCATGGAGCAGACCGTGGCCAAGGTGCTCGAGCCCCGCCTGGCCACCACCGAGGACGCCGTGCTCGTCACCTCGGAGTCCCGCGAGGGCCGGGTGGGGGTGGACGTCCACTTCGAGTACGGTACCGACGTGGACAGCGCCCTCAGGGACGCCTCCACCAAGCTCGACCAGGCCCGGGGCGCGCTCCCCGAGGAGGCGGATCCCCCGACCATCTTCAAGTTCGACCCGTCGCAGATCCCGGTGCTGCAGCTGGCGGTGTCGTCGCCCAGCCGCGACCAGGCCTGGCTCAAGCGGTGGTGTGAGGACCAGCTCTCCAAGCAGCTCCTCACCGTCCCGGGGGTGGCCTCGGTGGACGTGGCCGGCGGCCTCGACCGCGAGATCCAGGTGGTGCTCGACCCCGAGCGTCTCCGCTCCTACGGTCTCACCGTGTCGGAGGTGCTCACCCGCCTGCGCGAGGAGAACCAGGACGTGTCGGCCGGCCGCCTGCGCTCGGCGGGCCGTGAGCTGCTCTCCAAGACCAAGGGGAAGTTCACCTCGGTGGACGACGTCCGCAAGGTCCGCCTGCCGCTCGCCGGGGGCGGCGACGTGGGGATCGAGGACGTGGGGAGGGTGCTCGACACCTACGCCGACGACCGCGTCACCACGCGCCTCGACGGCCAGCCGGCCGTGCAGGTTGCCATCACCAAACAGCCCGACTCCAACACCGTGAAGGTGGTGGACGGCTGCCAGCGGGTGCTGGCGCGGCTCCACCGCGAGCGCTTCTTTCCCGCCGACGTCGGGACCCAGGTGGTCCAGGACCAGGCGTTCTACGTACGCTCGGCGGTGAGCGGAGTGGCCAACGCGGCCCTGGTGGGCGGCGGCCTGGCCATGCTGGTGGTCTTCCTCTTCCTGCGCTCGGTGCGCCGCACCCTGGTGATCGGCACCTCCGTCCCCATCGCGATCCTCGGCTGCGTCGCCCTCATGGGGAGCGCCGACCTCACCCTCAACATCATGTCCCTGGGCGGGCTCGCCCTGGGCATCGGCATGCTGGTGGACAACAGCATCGTCATGCTGGAGAACATCGACCGCCACCAGAGCAGCGGCGACGACCCCCAGGAGGCGGCGCACGTGGGCGCCGGCGAGGTGGCCTCGGCGGTCACCGCGTCCACCATGACCAACCTCGCGGCGGTGGTGCCGTTCTTCCTGGTGGGCGGCCTTACCGCGCTGCTCTTCAACGAGCTCCTCCTCACCATCTCCTTCGCCATCCTCACCTCGCTGGTGGTGGCCCTCACCCTGGTGCCCATGCTCTCGGCACAGCTCTTCAAGCTGCGCACCCGATCGCGCCTGGAGAGCTCACGCCTGCTGGGGATCGTGCCCGCCGCAGTACGAGGCCTCGAGAATGCGTACCGCAGGCTACTGCCCGTGGTCGTGCGCCGCCGCTGGCTGGTGCTGGCCACCGCCGCGCTGATCTTCGCCGGCTCGCTGCTGGTCGCCGCCAGGTTGGGCAACGAGTTCCTGCCGCCGGTGGACGACGGGCGCCTCCGCGTCTACGTCATGATGCCCCCGGAGACGCCGCTGGCCACCACCAACCGCGCCAGCGTCGCCGCCGAAGAGGTCATCCGGGGCCTGCCCAAGGTGGTCCACGTCTTCACCACTGCCGGGGGGTACGTGTGGGGCCGCGGCGCCTCCTTCAACTCCACCCGGATCGGCTTCGACATCGAGCTCGAGCCGCGCAAGCAACGCGGCATGAGCGCCACGCAGTGGATCGAGGTCGCCCAGCAGAAGCTCGAGGCGTTGCCCGAGCTGGCCAACGCCCGCCTGCGCATCCGTCCGCCGCGGATCCGCGGCCTGCGCACCTCCACCGGCACCGAGGACATCGAAGTCAAGGTCTTCGGCGACGATCTCGAGACCCTGCGCCGCATCGGCCTCGACGTGGCTGGTCGGCTCGAGGCGATCCCCGGTCTCACCGGAGTGGAGAGCTCCTACGAAGAGGTCACCCCCGAGGTGCGGGTGGCGGTGGACCGCCGGCGCGCCGCCGACCTCGGCCTCGACGTTGGCGAGGTGGGGAGGACGGTGCAGACGGCGGTGGGCGGCTCGGTGCCCACCCGTCTCACCGAGGGCGACCGCGAGTACGACATCCGCGTCCGCTTCGACCGCGACCGGGTGCAGACCGCCGCCGACCTCGCCGCCCTGCCGATGTTCCCGAGAAGCGGCGCCCCGCTGCGCCTGCGCGACGTGGCCGACGTGTCCGAGGGCCTGGCGCCCCAGGAGATTCAGCGCGAGAACCAGAACCGGCTGGTGCTCATCACCGCGTCGGTGCTGCCGGCGGCCTGGTCGGTGGGCGAGGCCACCGACGCGGTACGCGCGAATCTCGCAGGCTACCAGCTGCCGGCTGGTTATCGGGTGCTCTTCGGAGGTCAGGAGGAGGCCATCCAGGCCAACCGTCGCACCCTCCTCACCGCTATCGCCCTGGCCGTGTTCATGGTCTTCTCGGTGATGGCGGTGCAGTACGAGTCGCTGGTCAACCCGCTGGTGATCATGATCGCCATCCCCCTGGCCCTGGTGGGGGTGGTGGCCGCCCTGCTGGTCACCGGCCTGCCGATCTCGGCTCCGGTGATGCTGGGGCTGATCCTCCTCGCCGGCATCGTCGTCAACAACGGGATCCTGCTGGTGGAGTACATCGAGATCCGCCGCCGCGCCGGGGCGGCCTCGCGCAGCGCCGCGGTGCTCGAGGCGGCGCCGCTGCGGGTGCGCCCCATCCTCATGACCGTCAGTACCACCGTCATCGGCATGCTGCCCCTCGCCCTCAACCCCGCGGACGGGGCCGAGCTCATGGCGCCGCTGGCGGTGGCGGTGATCGGCGGTCTACTCGTATCGACGGTGCTGACGTTGGTGGTGGTCCCGGCCCTTTATCTCGTGCTGACGGGGGCGCGGGACCGTCTGCGGGCGCGGTGGGTCGCGGACTGACCGTTTACCCGGGCGGCCGTTCGAAGAGGGGGCCGGGACCGCGTCCGGGGCCGGGGCGGGGACCGGGGCCGCGACCGGGGCCGTCCCGGAGCAGGCGTCCCCCGGCGGGACGTGCCGCTTATGGCGTCTTCCCGGGAGCGCTTCCTCACTAGGAGGGCGCTCGGGGGAAACGCCATGGGTGGCAATCCACGGGTACTCCGTGCGGAGAAGTGTCCCCGAGCGACGAGGCAGGCGACTCGGCGAGCCCGCGTGTCTGCCCTCGTTGCCGTTGGCCGCCTCGTGCCGCTGCCGCCCCCGGGACCGCGCCGACGGGCGGCGGAGCCGCCCGGGAACCGGTGTCGGGAGCACCGACGACGGACACGCTCGTGCTATTTTCGCGGAGGCGCCGTCGCGCCGCATGGGGGGTCGAATGAAGCTCCGCCGGATTCGTCTCGTCTCAGCCGTAGTCACCGGGCTGCTGGTGGCCGCCACCGCTGGAGCCGCGCTGCCCACGCCCGAGAGCGCCTTCGGCTTCACCCCCGGAGCCGACCACCAGCTGGTGGACTACGAGCAGCTCACCGGCTACCTCGGCCAGCTCGCGGCGGCGTCGCCGAGGCTCGAGCTGCGCGAGGTGGGGCGCTCGCCGCTCGATCGGCCCATGGACGTGCTCTTCATCTCGGCGCCGGACAACATCCGGCGGCTCGAGGCCCTGCGCGACATCAACCGGCGCCTCGCCCTCGATCCCGACATTCCCGCCGCCGAGCGCGCTCAGCTGATCCGGGACGGCCGCGTCTTCGTGCTCGCCACCCTGTCGATGCACTCCAGCGAGGTGGGCCCGAGCCAGGCGCTGCCGCGCTTCGCCTATGAGATGGCCGCCACCACCGACCCCGCCGTGCTCGCCCGGCTCGAGTCGGTGGTCCTCATGATCGTCCCCAACCATAACCCCGACGGCATGGACATGGTGGTGGCCAACTACCGCAAGTACCTGGGCACGCCGCTGGAGGGCTGCTCCCTGCCGAGGGTCTACCACCGCTACGTGGGCCACGACAACAACCGCGACTTCGTCACCCTCACCCAGGCCGACACCCGGGTCATCTCGCGCCTGTACAGCACCGAGTGGTACCCGCAGGTGATGGTGGAGAAGCACCAGATGGGGATGACCGGGCCGCGCTACTTCGTGCCGCCCAACCACGACCCCATCGCCGAGAACGTGGACGCGGGCCTGTGGGACTGGATGGCGGTCTTCGGCTCGCACCTCGCCCGCGACCTCGGGCACGACGGGCTCAAGGGCGTCGTACACGAGTGGGAGTTCGACAACTACTGGCCGGGCTCCACCGAGACCTGCCTGTGGAAGGGCGTGGTGAGCTTCCTCACCGAGGCCGCCAGCTGCAAGGTCGCGACCCCCGTGTTCATCGAGCCCACCGAGCTTAGCGTCGACGGCAAGGGCCTCGCCGAGTACAAGAAGAGCGTCAACATGCCCGACCCCTGGCCCGGCGGGTGGTGGCGCCTCGGCGACATCGTCGACCTCGAGCTCGCCTCCATGCGCTCCCTCCTCGCCACCGCAGCTGCCGCCCGTGCCGACCTCCTGCGCTTCCGCAACGACCTCACCCGGCGCGAGGTGGCGGCGGGACGCAGCGAGGCGCCGTTCTACTTCGTGCTGCCACCGACCCAACACGACCGCGGCGCGCTGCCCGCCCTCACCGCGCTGCTGCGCGAGCACGGGGTCGAGCTGGCGCGCCTCACGGAGGCCACGGTCGTCGACGGCCGCGCCCTGCCCGCCGACAGCGTGGTAGTGCCTTTGGCCCAGCCCTTCCGCGCCTTCGTCAAGGAGGTCATGGAGGCGCAGCACTACCCTGTGCGCCACCTCGAGCCCGGCGGCGAGGTGATCCGGCCCTACGACGTCACCAGCTGGTCGCTGCCGCTGCACTTCGGGCTCACGGCCTACCAGGTGGACACGCGCTCCACCGAGCTCGAGTCCCACCTCGAGCCGCTGCCCGCAGGCCCGCTGACGGCCGTGCCGCGTCTTCCCTTCGGCGTGAGCGCGGTGGCCTACTCCGCCGACGACAACCTCGCCTTCAAGGCAGCCTTCCTGGCCTGGGCCAACGGCCTCGCCGTGGCCCGCCTGCAGGCACCCGCCCACATCGGTGACACCGCGCTGCCCGCCGGCAGCTTCGTGATTCGCACCGCCGCGGCCTCGGGCGAGGCGCTGCGCGCGGTGGTGGAGGGAGTCCCGGTGGCGCCCGTGGCAATCCCGGACGCCGCCCGGCTCGACGCGCGCCCTCTCGAGCGACCCCGCATCGGCCTGGTGGAGACGTACTTCCACGACATGGACGCGGGCTGGACACGCTTCGTCTTCGACAGCTACGGCATTCCCTTCACCGTGCTCCACCCCGCCGACCTGGCCTCCACCGACCTCGCCGCGAGCTACGACGTGCTCGTCTTCCCCGACGCTGACTCCGACGTGCTCATGGAGGGCAAGTACAAGCGGGAAGGCCACTACCGGCTGGGCAACCTGCCTCCCGAGTACGCCAAGGGCATGGGTGACGAGGGCCGCACCAAGGTCGCGGCGTTCCTCGGCGGGGGCGGCGTGGTGCTCTCCTGGCGGCGCTCCACGGCGCTGTTCACCGGCGGCCTCGAGATTCCCGTGAGCAACGACCTGAACGTGCAGCTACCGGTGCGCGATCTCACAGAGGGGCTCGAGAAGCAGGAGCTGCTGGTGCCCGGCTCGCTGCTCGAGGTCCGGCTCACGCCCGACCTTCCGCTCACCTGGGGAATGCCCGCCACCGTGGGGGTCTTCTCGCGCGGAGAGCCTGCTTTCGCAACCTCGGTGCCGCGCCTCGACACCGACCGCCGGGTGGTCGCCTCCTACCCCGAGCACGACCAGCTCCTGTCGGGCTACGCCGAGCACGCCGACGCCCTGGGCAATGCCGCCGCGATGGTGTGGCTGCGCGCCGGGAAAGGCCAGCTGGTCCTCTACGGATTCAACCCGCAGTTCCGCGCCTCGACACCGGCCACCTTCAAGCTGCTCTTCAACGGCCTCCTGCTGCCACCGGCGCAGAGAGCTCCGCGCTGACCGTCACGGCTCGGGCTCCCGCAGGCGGCGGTAGCCCTCGTCCCGAAGCCTCTGCGTCTCGGCGGCGATGACCTCGGGCGGCACCCGTGAGTGGCCGAGGACCCGGACGAGGACTTCCAGGGAGGTCTCGAACTCCTCGGCCACGACCTCGTCGGCGCCGCAGCGGGTGAGTTCCTCGATCTGGGACTGCATGCGGGTGCGGACCACCAGGTAGACCCGGGGGTTGAGCTCCCGGGCCAGTCGGATGGAGCGTCGCACTGCCTCGATGTCGGAGATCACGAAGACAACCGCGCGCGCCCGCGGTACCCCCGCGTGCAGCTGAATCTCGCGCCGGCTGGAATCACCGTAGAGGATCGGCTCGCCGGCTGAGCGGGCCCGCCGCACGGTATCGCCATTGAGCTCCACCACTCGGTAGGGTATCGCCACGCCGCGCAGCACCCGCGCCAGCGTCTGCCCGGCCGGCCCGAAGCCCACAACCACCACGTGGTCCTCGAGCTCCGGCGCGGCGGTGCTGCCCTCGTCGGCCGCCGCCGTCCCGCCCCCCGCGCGGCGGATCAGCCGCGGCGCCACCACTATCAGCGCTGGCGTCAGCAGCATGGTGAGAACCGCTGCGCCCATGAACCCCTGGTAGAGCAGCTCGCCGGTCATGCCGTGTTCGCGCCCCACCTCCAGCAGCACGAACGAAAACTCCCCAACCTGGGCCAGACCCAACGCGACGATGACGGCGATGCGCGCGGGAAAGCGCAGGACCACGACCGCAGACCCGGTGATGAGGCTCTTGAGCAGCACGACGCCGCCAGCGAGACCCAGGAGCATGGGGATGTGGCCGGCCGCGAAGTGAAGATCGACGAGCATGCCGATGGAGACGAAGAAGATACTGGTGAAGAGGTCGCGTAGGGGGGCGGTGTCCGCCACCACCTGGTGGCTGAACTCCGACTCCGAGATGATGATGCCGGCGAGGAAGGCGCCCAGTGCCAGGGAGAATCCCAGCACGGCGGTCAACGCAGCCATCCCCAGGCACGCCAGAACCGCACTCAGCACACCCAGCTCGCGCACCCGGGTGCGTGCCACTGCATCGAGCAGGGGCGGCATCAGGCGGCGCGCAACCACGAAGACCGCCGCCACGGCGAGGAGGGCGAGGAGGAGCCGTCCGGCGATCAGCGCTGGCGACGCGGCCGCAGCGCCCGCCAGCACCGGCGTGAGCACGATCATCGGGACGATGAGGATGTCTTGGAAGAGGAGGATGCCGGTGATCACCTTGCCCTGAGGCGTGGTGGTCTCGCGGCGGTCACCGTAAAGCTTGAGCACGATGGCGGTGCTCGAGAGCGCCACCAGGAAGCCCACAAACACCGCGCGGTTGGGCGCCAGGCCGGCTACCATCGCGAGTCCGGCGGTGGCGGCGATGGTCAGCCCACACTGCAGCGAGCCGCCCACGAGAAACGCCCGGCGGAGCTCACCGAGCCGCTCGAACGAGAGCTCGAGCCCGATGGAGAAGAGCAGGAAAATCACGCCGATCTCGGCGAAGAGCTCCACCTCGTGGACATCGGGGACCAGCGCGAGTCCGGAAGGACCCACCAGCACACCGGCGAGCAGGAGGCCCACCACCGCCGGAATGCGGACTCGGTGACTCGCGAGCACAACGGCCACCGACACGCCAAGCACAACAGCGGCGTCGAAAACGAACTGCACGACGGTCACGGGGGGTCACCTCCCAACGTGGCCGCCCAGGTTGCACCGGTGGGCGGAACACCAGTATAGCCGCCTCAAGTGGCCTTGGTGCCTCTTCGCTTGCGCGGTCTCGCCGTTGCCACTAGGCTTGGAGTATCCCGTCCACGCCGGAAAGGACTCCGGCATGTCGACTCATCCCCTCGTGCGTTGCTGCTACGCGGGCATGGTGCTGGTGGCAGCGCTCGCCTCCGCAGCCACCGTCGGCAACCCCGCGCCGACGACCGGACCGACCCCCACGCCCCGGCCCGGAACCCTGGCGGCCTACGCGGGCCGCGTCACCCTACGCCGACCACCCACCGCCGACCCCGACGCACCCCTCGAGATCACGACCGACGACTTGAGCGAGCTGGGCGTCGGCGGCGCCCTCACCCTCGGCGGGAGCACCGGCCCGCCGATCGCCACACCGGCGACGCCCCTCCCGACCCCCGACCCCGGCGTGCGCGAGCGCTGGTGCCACCGCTACGCCGCCAAGCGCGCCGCCCTGCACCGGCTCGAGACGCGGCGAAAGGCCCTGCTCGACGATCTGGATCTCCTCCAAGGCGGCCGCCTCACCGCGCGCACCCTGGCCCGGATCGATCAGGCCAAGGCCAAGCTGGACCGGCTCGACGAGGAGCTACGACGCGCCGAGCATGCGCTCGCCGCGGTGGTGCGGGCCGCCCGCAAAGAGGGAGCCCAGCCGGGCTGGTTCCGCGGGCTCTGAGCCCGGCCTCCGCCGCCGTCGCCCAGTCGAGAAGGCTGCTTGACACGCGGCACCCGTCCCGCTACTGTTTCTATTTGTAGAAACGTTCAGGTTCATCCGGGGAAGGGAGGCGCCATGGACCGGATCACCGAGATGGCGCAGCTGCTGGCCGAGCTCGACGACGCCGCCCTCATCGACGGGTTCCTGCGCAGCATCCTGACACCCAGGGAGGTCCACGACCTGTCGGCGCGCTGGGAGCTCGTCAAGCGTCTGCGCCGGGGCGCCAGCCAGCGCACCATCGCCCGCGAGTTGGGGCTCAGCCTGTGCAAGATCACCCGCGGCTCCCGTGAGCTCAAGCGCGCTCGCTCGCCCTTACTGCGGGCGGTGGAGCGCTTCGAGGCCATGACCGAACCAACGACCTGACGAGGAGGACTCCGACGATGACGGTGAAGGTGGTGCTCTCAGACGACGAGATCCCCCGCCAATGGTACAACCTGGCGGCCGACCTGCCGACCCCCCTGCAGCCGCCTCTGGGACCGGACGGCGCCCCCATCTCCCCGGAGATGCTCGCGCCAGTGTTCCCCATGAACCTGGTGGAGCAGGAGATGAGCAGCGAGCGCTGGATCGACATCCCCGAGCCGGTGCTGGAGATCTACAGCCGCTGGCGGCCCACCCCGCTCCACCGCGCCGTCTTCCTCGAGCGCGCCCTCGGGACTCCGGCGCGCATCTACTACAAGAACGAGAGTGTGTCGCCGGCGGGCAGCCACAAGCCCAACACCGCGGTGGCCCAGGCTTACTACAACAAGATCTTCGGCATCGAGCGTCTGGTCACCGAGACCGGCGCCGGGCAGTGGGGCAGCGCGCTGGCCTTCGCGTGCTCCCTACTGGGCCTCGAGTGCAAGGTCTTCATGGTGCGCATCAGCTTCGACCAGAAGCCGTTCCGCAAGATCATGATGCACACGTGGGGCGGGGAGTGCGTGGCGAGCCCGAGCACCGAGACCGCCGCAGGCCGCGCCGTCCTCGCCCGCGATCCCGACACCCCCGGCAGCCTGGGAATCGCCATCAGCGAGGCCATCGAGCAGGCGGTGTCGGATCCTTCCGGGCGCACCCGCTACTCGCTGGGAAGCGTCCTCAACCACGTCATGCTCCACCAGACCGTCATCGGGCTCGAGGCCAAGAAGCAGCTGGCGAAGATCGGCGAGAAGCGCGTCGACGTGATCATCGGGTGCGCCGGCGGTGGCAGCAACTTCGCCGGCCTCGCCTTCCCCTTCGCCGCCGACAAGATCAACGGGGCCAACATCGACATCATCCCGGTGGAGCCGACCTCGTGCCCGACCCTCACCCGTGCCCCCTTCGCCTACGATCACGGCGACACCGCGAAGATGACGCCGCTGCTACCCATGTACTCGCTGGGGCACGAGTTCGTACCGCCGCCGATCCACGCCGGCGGGCTGCGCTACCACGGCATGTCGCCGCTGGTCTCGCAGGGGGTCGTGGAGGGGCTGTTCGCGCCCCGGGCACTTCCGCAGCTGGAGTGCTACGAGGCGGCGGTGCTGTTCGCCCGCACCGAGGGGATCATCGTCGCGCCCGAGACAAGCCACGCGGTGGCCGCTGCCATCCAGGAGGCGGCACGCGCCAAAGAGGAGGGCAAGGACAAGACCATCCTCTTCAACCTCAGCGGCCACGGCCACATGGACCTGGCGGGCTACGACATGTACTTCGCCGGCCAGCTCAGCAACCACGTACTGCCGGACGAGGAGCTCGAGCGCTCCCTGGCGGTGCTTCACGGCCTGCCGCCGGCGGTCGTGGCAAACACGGGGCGCTGGCCCCAGGGGCGGTCGTCGTGAGCGGTGGTGCCCAGCGCTGGGACGAGCTGACCGGCTACTGCCGACGCCTGGGACACCCGCTGCGCTTCGGCTACTGCCGAACCACCTCGGGCGACGCCCCGTGCCCGAAGATCCTCGACTGCTGGCACGAGCGCTTCGACGTGGTGGGCTATCTGCGTCACCACGGCCCGCCCGGGTTCCTCGAGGTGGCGAATGCGCCGCCGCCCCCGAAGCTCGCGAGCCTCGTGGAGCTGGTGGAGAAAGCGCGGCGCCAGTCGGCCTAGCAGACACAGTGCTCATGCCGCCGGGCACGCCGACCCCCTCCTCGACGCCTGTCCCGCCCACCCGCCCGGTGCCGGCGCCTGCGGCGACGGGGGATGGGAGATGGGGTTCTTTGAGGCACACCGGCCGCCTCGCAGCCGGCCGTGGCTACGCCACGGCGGCGTGCCCTGCGCCCCGAGCGCCTAGGAGAAAGCGTCCCGGAAGCACTGGTGATCCCATCGCAGTGTAGGCGCGCGACTTTCGCGCGCCACCCATCGCGCTGATGTGGAGTGCGGCCTGCCGGCAAACCACATCCGATCAGCGGAGGAGGCTCTCCACCGCCCCGGAGCACACGCCCTCCGGCGGGCGTGCCGTCCTTGACGTCTTCCCTGGAGCGCGCTCTCCCTTGCCGCGCGTCGGCGGGAAACGTCAAGGGGGGCAAACCCGCGGGGGTGGGTGGGGCGAGTGGCGGGAGGGGGCCGCGGGTCTGGGTGGGCGGGGGGTGGAGCAAACCCGCGGGGGTGGGTGGGGCGAGTGGCGGGAGGGGGCCGCGGGTCTGGGTGGGCGGGGGGTGGAGCAAACCCGCGGGGGTGGGTGGGGGGAGTGGCGGGAGGGGGCCGCAGGTATGGGCGGGCGGGGGTGGGAAAACCACGGCCCTCGGCGCTCGGAGTACTGGCCCCAAACAACCAAGCAGGCGACTCGGCGAGCCCGCGTGTCTGCCCGAGCTTCGTCGCGAGACCGCGGAGCCGACTGTCAGGGTGGCGATTCGACCAAGGCGCCGCCGAGACGTAGCAGCGCCACGTCGCAGGCGGCACCGCCGGGCGAAGCGTCCTCCTGGCCGGTGGATCCGCCGTCGCGGCAGATGATCGGGCAGACACGCGGGCGTCAAGGGCCCGGGGGGCGGCCGTGATGCCGCGCGCCAGCGCACGTCTTCGCCGCCTCCGGGTCCGCGCCGAGGGTCGGCAGCAAAGCCGCCGCCCGGGAGCCGGTCTCCGCAGCATCCGCAACCACCACCAATCCCATGCCGCCCGCCGGGCCGCCGTCACAGGTGCAGGATCACGCCGCCGAATAGCTCGCGGGTGGGTCCCGGCTGGTACGAGTTGCCGTCCGGGTCGGGCTCGGTGAAGGCGATGTACTCGGTGCCCGTGACGTTCCTCCCGGAGAGCAGCAGCTCGCCGGACGCGCCGCCCACTTCGAACCGGTACGCCAGGCGCAGGTTGAGCAGGGTGTAGCCGTCGATCCAGGTGGCGTTGCTGCCGTCGATGAAGGCGCGGCTGAAGTGCTGGACGCCGGCACCGAGAGCCAGCCGCTGGGCGGGCCGATACTCGAGGTCCAGGTGGGCCTGATGGCGCGGCGAGTTGGGCAGCCAGGTGTCGCGGTAGACCTCGTCGCCGATGGCAACCCGCTCGTAGGTGAAGTGCGAGTAGGTGTAGGCCAGGCGAGCCGTCACCTGCGGGAGCGGGTACCACGAGAGCAGCGTCTCCAGGCCCCAGCGCCGGGTCGAGCCAGCGTTGCGATAGAAGGTCTCCAGCGGGCGCGAGGGAATGCGGTAGCGGCCGAAGTCGTCGTCGGTGAGGAGGCGGAAGACCGCCGCGTCGTAGGCGAAAGCGTGCCCGAGAACGCCGCGGGCGCCGAGCTCCTCACTGCGCGAGGTGGCCGCCCGCAGCCCCTGGTTGAAGCCGCCCAGGCTGTCCGGGTTGTTGGCGAGCTCCTCGGTGGCCGGCGGCAGAAAGCCCTGCCCCCAGCTGGCGTAGAGGCCGAGCTCCGGGCGCAGGTCCCAGGCCACGCCGGCGCGCGCCGTGGTCTTGGAGAAGTCGGCCTCCCCGGAGAGGTCGACGCCGCCCTCCTTGAGGTGGTCGTCGAGGCGGTTGGTGATGCGGTCGTGGCGGGCCCCCGCCACCAGGTACCAGCCCTGCCCGAGGTCGACGCGGTCGAACGCGAACACGCCGGTGCCGCGTTGGCGGATGGTCCCGTCGGCGACGACCTCGGGGCCCTCGCGGGCGCCACCCAGGTTGGGGCGGCGGCTGTCGTCGATGGTCTGCCAGTCGAGGTCCGAGCCGAGGCTGAAGTGATGGACGAGGCCGCCGAGCCGGACGCTGGCAGTGTACTGCAGGGAGCCGCCCCAGCCGTCGTAGTCGCGGTGCTGGACCGACGAGGGCACCGACTCGCGCCACTGGGTGTGACGCCCGTACACGGTGAAGCCGAGGCTCTGCCCGCTGCCCAGGTCGAGGCTCCCCACCAGGCCGGCGGTGCCGCGGCGGGTGCGTTGGTACTCGTTGTAGGTGAGGGCATCGGGGTTGGGCTGCTGCGGATCCTCATGGACCTGGTCGAGGTTGAGGCCCTCGGCGTTCTCGTTGAAGAACGTCGTCCCCGCCACGATCGCGGTGAGATGCAGCCGGCCCACGTCGCGCAGGCGCACCTTGCCATAGAGGTTGGTGGCCTGGAAGGCGGTATGGACGCGGTAGCCTTCCCCCTGGGTGCGCGAGGCCGAGAAGCGGTAGCTGGTGCCGTCCTCGCTACCGCTCGCCTGGGTGAGTGCCTTGACGAAGCCATGCGAGCCCATCACCAGCCGCGCCTCGCCGTCGAGGGGCTCGGGGCCGCCGGCGGCGGTGGTGATGCTGAGGATCCCCCCCGAGCCGCCGCCGCCGTACAGGGCCGAGGCCGGCCCGCGCAGCACCTCGATGCGCTGCACCGTGGCCCAGTCCACGTCGAAGAGGTCTGGCGCGAACCCGGTGGGGTCGTTGAGGGGGATGCCGTCCAGCAGCACCTTGATGCCGCGGATGCCGCGCTCGGTGAGGATCCCCTGGCCGCGGATGGAGAGGTGCACGCGCTCGCCGTCGGCCTGATTGTCCACCTTGACGCCGGGGACGAGCGCCAGCGCCTCGTCGGCCGCGACGGTGCGCGGCATCGTCGCCAGCGTGTCGGCCTCCACCACCGTGGTTGCCGCCGGGTTCTCCTTGAGAGGGATCTCGGCCCGCGGCGCAGTGACGACGATCTCCTCCTCCATCACCTTGGGCGGCTTCTCCTTGTTCGCCGCCTCCTCCTTCCGCACGGCAGTCGCCGCGGTGGTGGCTGCAGCGGCCGAGTCCGCCGCCATGACAGGGGCCGTCGCCAGCACACCGGCGACGGCGAGGACGATGCACACGCCCCGGCGCCAAAGGGACGCCGCACTCCTGAGCTCTCGCATACCTGACCTCCTCTTGAGCTGCCGGAGGCCGCGACCCACCAGGGAGCACGGCGGCCGGCGCACAACCCCGCCCGGAGCGGTGCGGCCGCACGCGGCGAGATCCGGATGGTGATCGGTCCGCAGGGAGGGGCCGGGGTCTACTCGCGCTGGGGAACGTCGCCGGGCGCACGCGGCATGACCGAGCCACCCACCGGACGGACACTCAACCAGGTACCGTTCGAGCCCGGACCGGCGCCCAGCCACGCCGGGGCCAGCAGCGGCTCGCGCTCGCCGGAGCTCCCGAGGGGCTCGAGGGGCCAGGCGGCGACGAGCTCGGCGCAGACACCGCGCCGTGGCGGCTCGAGGCGGCCGACGGCACCGGCGCCGGGCGTCACCACCCACCACTCGCCGCCGCGCCGGCCGAGATCGGCGAGCCGGCCGGCCTGCCGGGGAAGGATGCGGAACGGCGCGCTGGTGCTGCCGAGCTCCTCACCGCGGCCGCGGGAGAAGCGGATCTGGAGGCGGGCCGCCGGGCTCGGCAGGCCGGGAACCCGCCAGTGGTAGATGCCCTCCTGCGGCGCCAGCTGCTCGGTGAGGCGCACCGGCGCGGCATCACCGTCGAGCAGCAGCAACAGCTCGAGCTCGCGGACATCGGCCGCCGGCGGCGTCCAGCGCACCGTGACCTCCTCGCCGGCGTCGCAGCGCCTCGCCACCGCGCCGGCGCGAGGAACGCGGCCGTCGCGCGGGCCCGCCGCCACCCCGAGGAGCACCCGAAGGCCGCGCACCGGCGGAGCCACCCCGCGCGACCGCGCGGCCTGAGGCTGCGACGGCCTCTCGCTCCCCTGGGCACGCATGGGATTCCGGCAGGCATGGGGACAAGCTACCAGGGGGCGGGGGGAGAGTCAAAAGCCCACCCGCCGACCCGGGCACAACGGGAAACGGATGAATCCTGCGCACCACCTCCGATCCGGAGTCTTCGGAGCTCGCGAGGGGCAGGCAAGATATCGAGGCGCCCCGAATAGGCCCGCGCGCAGGTCGTGCTAATCCAATCGAGCCTGTCCGTCCACTGCAGATGCCGGGATCACTCCGCTCGGTGCGACGCGGCGAAAGGGGTCCCTCTTACCTCATTACCGTCATCCCTGCACTCCGCCCTGCTCGTCGCCCGAGCAGCGGCAAGCCCGCTACAATGCCGCCGTGCCGGAGATCGCAGCCTACGACGTCGTGGTGGTGGTGCACGACCACGCCGCCACCCTGGGGAGCTGTCTGAGGGCGGTGGCCGCGATGGTGCCGCCCCCCGACTCGGTGGCGGTGGTGGACAACGCATCCCGCGACGGCTCCGCCGCGATCGCCGCTGGGTTCACCGTGCGCCTTCCGCTGGTTCTCACCCAGGAGATCGGCAACATGGGCTTCTCCACCGGCGCCAACCGCGGTCTCACGGTGGGCGCGGCGCCGTGGGTGCTGCTGCTCAACCCCGACTGCGCCCCCGCGCCCGACTACGCCGCCCGGCTCATGGCTGCCGCCCACGGGCGGCGCCGGGTGGGCGCCGTCACCGGCAAGCTGCTGCGAGCCGACGACGACGCCCTCACCGCCACCACCACCCTCGATGCCGCCGGCATGGTGGTGACCCCCTCGGGGCGCCACTTCGACCGCGGCGCCGGGAGCGCGGACGACGGCCGCTTCGACGCCCCCGAATGGGTCTTCGGCGGCACCGGCGCCGCCACCCTCTACCGCCGCCGTGCCCTGGCTGACGTCGCCTACCCCGACGGCCAGGTCTTCGCCGAAACGTTCTTTGCCTACCGCGAGGACGCCGAGCTCGCCTGGCGCCTGCAGTGGCGGGGATGGCGCTGCCTCTACGCGCCCGACGCCCGCGCCGCCCACCGTCGCGGCCTGCGCGCCGAGCGGGGCCGCGCCGCCGACGCCCTGGTCAACCTCCACTCGGTGAAGAACCGCTTTCTCCTCCGCGCCCACTGCGCCGACTGGCGCTGGCACCTGACCTGCCTGCCGTGGTGGCTGGTGCGCGACCTCGCGGTGGTGGGCGCCTGCCTCACGGTGGAGCGGACCTCGCTGCCCGCCCTCCGCCAGGCATGGCAGCTGCGCTCCGACGCCTGCGAGCGCCGCCGCTGGGTGCTGGAACGCGCCACCGAGCCGCCGCGACGCCTTCGCCGCTGGTTCCGTAGAGGAGGGTGGAGCGAACCGGTGGAGGCAGCGTGAGGATCGCCATCCTCGGCACCCGCGGGGTGCCGGCAGCGTACGGCGGGTTCGAGACCCTGGCCGAGGAGCTGGGGCGGCGCCTGGCGTCGCGCGGCCACGCGGTCACCGTGTACGGCCGGCCCGGCTTCGTCGACCCCGCCGTCACCGAGCACCGGGGTATGCGCGTCGTGGTCCTGCCCGCCCCCCGGCGTAAGCACCTGGAGACGGTGGTCCATACCCTGGTCGCGGCACTCCACGCCGCCCGCGCCGGCTTCGACGCGGTGCTCCTGTGCAACGCCGCCAACGCACCCTGGGTGCGCATTCTCCAGCTCGCCGGGGTGCCGGTGGCCCTCAACGTGGACGGCCTCGAGCGCAAGCGCCGCAAGTGGGGCGCCGCCGGCCGTGCCTGGTACCGCCTGTGCGAACGTCTGGCCGCGCTCACCCCCGACGCCCTCATCACCGACGCCGAGGTGATCCGCCGCTACTACCGGCGCTGCTACCGCGCCCACTCCACGATGATCGCCTACGGCGGCGACCTCGAGGGCCCACGCGGCAGCGAAGTGCTCGACGAGCTCGGCCTCGCGCCGGATGCGTACGTCCTCTACGTCTCCCGCTTCGAGCCCGAGAACAACCCCGACCGGGTGGCGGCGGCGTGGGCCGCGGTGCCCGGAGAGCGCCGCCTGGTGATGGTGGGCGGTGCGCCCTACGCCCCCGGCCTCGCCCGGCGGGTGCGCGAGCTCGCCGATCCCCGCACCCTGCTCCCCGGCCCGGTGTACGGCGACGGCTACCGCCAGCTCCTCTTCAACGCCCGGGTCTACGTGCACGCCACCGAGGTGGGGGGCACCCACCCGGCGCTGGTGGAGGCCATGGGGGCCGGGCGCCCGGTTCTGTACCATGACTCCCCGGAGAACCGCGAGGTGGTGGGCGACGCCGGGCTGGCCTTCACCTTCTCAGGCCCCCGCGCCCTCGAGCGCGTGCTGACCGGCGTGGTGGAGGATGACGCCCGTCTCGCCGAGCTCGGCGAGCGGGCCCGGCGCCGGGTGGCCGAGCGCTACCGTTGGGACGACGTCGCCGCCGCCTACGAGGCGCTGCTGGAGGGGCTGTGCTGAGGGAACGGGCCAAGGCTGTCGCCTACTGGGTGTGGACCGCCGACCTGGCGCTCACCACCGCCGCCTTCCTTCTCGCCTGGTGGCTGCGCTCGCACCTCGCGCCGCAGCTGCTGCCGACGATCTTCCCCGGCGAGCTCTACCCGCTGTCGCGCTACCTCGGTCTGCTGCCCCTGGTGCTGGGGATCTGGACGCTGCTCCTCGTCACCGGCGAGCACTACACCTCGCGGCGCACCGTGAGCCTGCACCGCGAGGCCTGGCAGGTGGTCCGGGTGGTGGGATTCGGCATCCTGGCGCTGGCGGCGGCCGGCTGGCTGCTGCGCCTGGACTTCGTCTCGCGCCCGTTCCTGATCCTCTTCGGCGGCCTCGACCTCGGCCTTGTCCTCGCCGAGAAGCTCGCCCTGCGCCTCCTCGCCCGCCGGGTGCGGGCACGCGGCTACAACTTCCGCACCGTGCTCATCGTCGGACTCAACCCCCGAGCCGAGGAGATCGCCGCCATCTTCACCGCGCACCCGTGGTGGGGGCTCAGGCTGCTCGGCTTCGTCGCCCCCAACGGCGACATCCCCGAGACCTTCGCCGGCCACCCGGTGCTGGGCGCGGCCGACGACCTGCCGGGCATCCTCCAGCGCGAGGTGGTGGACGAGGTCCTCTTCGTGCTCTCCCGCCGTCAGCTCGACGACTTCGAAGAGTCCTTCCTGGTGTGCTCCGAGCTCGGCATCCGCGCCCGGGTGGCGCTGGCGTTGCCCCATCTCAAGGCACGGGTCCTGCTCGAGGAGCTCGAGGGGATCCCGCTGCTCACCTTCACCACCACCCCGGCGGCGCCGTTCCCGCTCTTCGTCAAGCAGGCGGCAGACCTGCTGGTGGCGGCCCTCGCTCTGGCGATGCTCTCGCCCCTGCTCCTCGTCATCGCGCTGGCGGTGAGGCTCACCTCGCGGGGCCCGGTGCTCTTCCGCCAGACCCGCTGCGGCCTCAACGGCCGACGTTTCACCCTGCTCAAGTTCCGCACCATGGTGGAGGGCGCGGAGTCCCAGCTCGCCGAGGTCGCGCACCTCAACGAGGTGGACGGACCCGCCTTCAAGTCTCGCCGCGACCCGCGGGTGACCGCGGTGGGCCGGATCCTGCGCCGCCTGTCACTGGACGAGCTGCCGCAGCTGGTGAACGTCCTCAAGGGCGACATGTCGCTGGTGGGCCCGCGCCCGCCGATCCCCGAGGAGGTCGAGCGGTACCAGCGCTGGCAGCGCCGCCGCCTCTCCATGAAGCCGGGCCTCACCGGCCTGTGGCAGGTCTCCGGCCGCGCCGGCCTCGGCGACTTCAACTCCTGGATCGAGCTCGACCTCGCCTACATCGACCAGTGGTCGCTGTGGCTCGACCTCAGGATCCTCGCCAAGACCGTCCCGGCGGTGCTGACCACGCGCGGGGCGGCGTGAGGCGTCTTCGCTTCCGCCCGATGGATCCGGCGGCGTACCGTACCCTCACCGGCTCGGTCGCCGCGGAGGGTCGATCTCCGAGCACTGCGTGGCGCTGGGCCCCGCTCGTGGTCGCCGTCGTCGTTCACCTCGTGATGGCCTACAACGCCGTCTACCACCATCCATTCATCGGCTACGACGCCGGCGGGCACCTCGAGAACCTCGAGGTCTACTCCCAGCTGCGGCTTCCGGGCCCGGCCGACTCCTGCGAGTTCTTCTCGCCGCCGCTACCCTACCTGCCGCCCGCGCTGGACAAGCACATCGGGCTAGTGGGCACTCGTGGCATGCGCAAGCTCGCCCAGCTCCTCAACCTGCTCTACTCGGTGCTCACGTTCATACTGCTGGCGCGAATCTGCCAGCGACGGTGGCCGGGTGACCCGGTGACCATGGCATGGGCGTTCGCCTTCTTGGGCTTCCTGCCGGTGTGGGTGAAGAGCGTCGCCTTCATCCGCGGCGAGCCGCTCCTCGCCCTGGTCACCGTCGCGGCCGCCGACCAGACCCTCCTGCTGGTCCAGGGCCGGGGCTCGCCGCTGCGCCGCGGCCTCCTCCTCGGACTCTGCTTCGCGGCCATGGCCCTGTCGCGTCAGTGGGGGCTGTTCGCCGTCGCCGCGGTGGCTGGCGCCATGACCCTCGACGCGGCGCGCCGTCGTCCGGCCCGAGCAAGGCTCACAGCTGCGGCGGTGCTCTCGCTGGTCCTGCTCGTGGCGGGCTCCGGCTGGTTCTACCTTCACCTGCGGCGAGCGGAAGGCGCGGTCACCGCCTTCAACCGCGCGCCGGCACCGAGCTTCTCGCTGGCCAACCAGCCACGCAGCTTCTACCTCGGCCTCGGGCTGCCCCAGCTCTTCACCGAGCCCCTGCGCACCTCCTTCACCAACCAGCTGCTGCCGGCCTTCTACTCCGAGCTGTGGGGCGACTACGAGTGCTACTTCCTCGTCTACGGCAAGGAGCGCGACACCGGGCGCTACGTCGCGGGGCACGCGCTCGAGCGAGCGCTATCCGATCCCTCCTATCGGGCGCGCCTGGAGACGAATCGGTACACCCTCAATCGCTACCTGGGTTGCGCGCAGCTCCTGGCGCTGCTGCCCACCGGAGTCCTGCTGTGCGGGCTCGGTCTGGGCGTGCGCCGGTCGTGGTCATGGCTGCGTGCGCGGTGGGACCCGTCGGCGCTCCCCCTCGAGGCTCTCGCCGTCGCCATTGTCGTCGCTTCGTTCGCCGGCTACTTTTGGTTCCTCGTCATGTACCCGAAGCCCGACAAGGGGGACACCATCAAGGCCACCTACATGCTGCAGACGATGCCGTTCCTGGCGCTGCTCGCGGCGAGGTGGATGCGGTGGCTGCGGCGGCGGTGGAGGAGAGCGGCCGTCTGGCTGAGCCTCAGCCTCGTGCTCGTCTACCTCCACAACCTCGGCCTCCTGTTCACCCGGTACACGAGGTTCATGTGACGTGCCGCGACGGGACGACCTAGAATTGTCGCCGGTGCTTCCTGACGCTCCTCCGCCCTCCGTCGTCGTCGACGAGAACGCAGCCGTCACGCACCTTCGCCCGAGCCTGTGGCCGCTCGTCGCGATCGGCGCCGCCGCAACCGCTCTACGCGTCTGCAACCTCGGCACCTTCTCCATGTGGCTGGACGAAGTGCTGATCATGGACCGGGCACGGGGGAGCCTGACGGCGACCTGGGCGGCCTGTGCCGCCAACGCCGAGCACCCACCCCTCGCGGCGCTCGTGATGTCGGTGGGCCGGAAACTGGGTCTGGGCGAGAGCGGGCAGCGCCTCATCCCCATCGCACTGGGCGTGGCCACCGTACTGCTGCTGGCGCATTGGACAGCGACCCATTTCGGTCGCCGCGCCGGTCTCCTGGCCGGCTGGCTCGCCGCCGTCTCGCCGCTGGGCATCCGCTACTCCCAGGAGCTGCGCCCCTACCCCTACCTCCTGTTCTTTGCGGTGCTGACCCTCGTGGCCGTCGACCGACTGATGCAGCGGCCGGGGTTGCTCAGCACCGGCCTGTGCGGCGCGGCCATGGTCGGCGGGCTTTACAGCCACATTCTTTACCCGCTGGTGTGGGTGGCGGTGACGATCGTTTTCGTCGCCCGGCTTCGCCACGCCTCTCCAGGTGACCGGGCGCGCCTGCCTCGAGCCGCCGCTCTTCTCGGCGGGGCCGCCGCGGTGAGCCTCGCTGCCTACGTGCCGTGGGCTGTGGCCAGCCTGCGGACCATCGCGTCGCGGCCGGCAGCCGGCGGGGTCGCGGTGTGGACGTGGCACTCCCTGGGTGAGCGGTGGGAGTTCCTCACGGTGGCGGCGCGCGCCGGGGACCGTCTCTCGCTGGGCGGACTGCTCGTGCTCGTTGCCGTCCTGGTGGGTTGCCTGCGGGCCGTGCGGTCCGCGGCAGGAGTGGCCGCTCTCGCCACCGTTCTCCTGGGCACCGCCGGAGTGGAGCTCGTGCTGGCCGCGGCGGGGCACTGGAGCAACGGGCGCTATGACCTGCTCGCTTGGCCGTTTCTACTCGTGCTCGCGGCTCTCGGGCTGGACCGCCTCTTCGCGCTCGGGCCGCGTCACCTGCCGGCGCTCACTGCGCTTCTCGCCATCTCGCTGGTGAGCCTGCACGGGGTGGCCGAGTACCAACGCATCGGCCGTCCCAGCTGGGACCGTCTGGCGGAGGTGATCCGGACCGTCCGACATGGCGACGAGCCCCTGGTGGTCGAGAACACGCAGTGCGCCATCAGCCTGGGTCACTACCTGGATCGGGAGATCGGTGGTGGATCCGCGATGGTGGACGCGCAGGGCCAGCTCACGCGCCTCCTGGAGAGCTGGCCACCGGGCCGATCGTGTCTGCTGGTCGTGGGCCGGCTACCGGCCGCACCGGCGCTTCGTGAGATCGCCGAGCACGCTCTCACCGTGGTGGAGTACTTCAGCACGGCGCGTCTCTGCCGTCTTCCAGCCAGCTCGCGCGACACCATCTCTGGAGACCGCTCAGTGAGCTCCCCGTCCGAACGCGAAGGATCGGCCTGGCCACCATCCTCGCTCGTGCTGCTCCCGGCGGCCCTGCAGGGCCAGCCGCGTTCGTGCTTCGCCCGCCTGCATGACGCACTCACCGGCGGGCGCGGTACGCCGAACACCGAGCGTCTGGACTTCGATCGCGCCACCACAGCCGACGCCCTCGTCGCGGGTTGGTCCACGTTTGAGCATCGTGGCGACGGGACGACCTTCGTATGGGCTCGGGGCCGTGAGGCCGGTGTCCGATTCTTCAGGAACAGGCCCGCACCCCTGATCCTGAAGGTGCGGCTATGGCCGTTCGCGGCGCCAGGGCGCACCCAGCAGGTGCGGGCCCTGGTCGATGGGTCGGTGCCCGGGGAGGTGCCGTTACGGCGAGGTTCCCAGGTGGTTAGCCTTGAGGTTCCAGCTGCGTTGCAGCGAGCCGGAGAGAACCTGCTTGTGCTGCAGTTCGCCTATGCGGTGGCGCCTGCAGAGGTGAGGCCGGCCAGCGCGGATCACCGCCTCCTCGCTGCAGCGGTCGACTGGGTTTCGTTCGAAGAAGCGCAACGCCCTCGGTGTGTCGGATCTGCTCAGCGACCGAGAAGTCCCTACAAGAGCGCAGGATGAGGATGTCGACGCGCCGCGCGAAGGGCTCGAGGATGCTCTCGCCCGAGGAGCGCCGCGGGCTGCTCGAGGAGGCAGCAGACCCGAGGCGCCGGGACGTGCTGCGGCCGCTTCCACGTCCGATCGGTGCCGTCCCCGGGGACCCGAGTGCGCTGCGGCATCCGGCCGCCGTGGCGGCCCTGGGCGCGGCCCCGGGCGCGGTCCCCCTTCTCCGCGGCTCCGGCGCCCGGGCGGCGGGCAAGCCGCCACCCGTCGGCGCGGCCCCGAGGGCGGCGACGACACGAGCCGGCAAACGACAACGAGGCCGTCCTCGGGCTCTGCGCCGAGGCGCCTCCCCGGTCGCCGGGGCCGCTGCTGCGAGCGGCGACGGTCGTGGGAGCCAACCCCGACGATGTTTCCACGGTCGCGCTGCCCATGGCAGCCGTCTTCAGGAAAATCGTCGGGGTCGGCACGCCCGCCGAGACGTCCCCTGCTCCGGGGCGGTCTCGTGCCCGGCTGCGACGGACGCCCCGGAGCAGGTGGGCGGGAGGGGGAGGCGTCTCCCGTCTCCCGTCTTCCGTCTCTCCCCCGGGGCGGGCGGGGGCTCTGCGTCTCCGCGCCTCTGCGTTTCCTTCCCTTCGGGTGGGTGGGGGCCTTGCGCCTTGGCGCCATTGCGCCTTTGCGTTGACCGGCGGCGGCACCCTTTACTCTTCACTCCTCACCCTTTACCCTCACCCGATGGCCCGCACCCCCACCCCCGACCCCCTCGCCGCCGTCAACCTGCTCGAGCTTGCGCCTGTTCGCCTGGCGAAGTGGGAGCTCAAGGACGAGCGGGTGGTGGTGCACCGGCCCAAGCCGCACACCACCGGCCTGCGCGGCCTTGCCGATCGCATCTCGCACCTGCTGTCGCCGCCGCGCGTCCGCCTCGACCCGGTCGGCTCCTTCGCCTGGCAGCGCCTCGACGGCGCCACCACGGTGGGCGTCGTGGCCGAGGCCGTGCGGAAGGAGTTCGGTGAGTCGGCCGAGCCGGTGGAGGATCGCGTCGGCTACTTCGTGCGCCTGCTCCGCCGCGAGGGCATGCTCGCCTACCCCGGCTACGACGAGATCCCGGCGACAGCTGACGGCGGCCGGGGCCGGGACCGCGACCGGGACCGTGGACCGCGACCGGGACGGCGACCGGGACCGCCGCGGACCAGGTGTCCTCCGGCGGGCGTGCCGTCCTTGACGTCTTCCCTGGAGCGCCGTCTCCCTTGCGGAACGTTGGCGGGAAACGTCAAGGGGGGCACCCACGGCCCTTGGCGTTCGCAGCAGCGGCCCCGGACCACCAGGCAGGCGACTCGGCGAGCCCGCTATCTGCCCGAGCTTCGTCGCGAGACCGCGGAGCCGCCTGTCAGGGTGGCGATTCGACCAAGGCGCCGCCGAGACGTAGCAGCGCTACGTCGCAGGCGGCACCGCCGGGCGAAGCGTCGCCCTGGCCGGTGGATCCGCGGCCGCAGCAGATGATCGGGCAGACACGCGGGCGTCAGGGCCCGGGGGCGGCCTCGTTACCGTCTGACTGCTCGTGCCGCTGCCGCCCCCGGGAGCCGGTGCTCGGAGCACCAACTGCCGGCACCAGGGCCGAAGCCGCGACCGCCGCCGTCGCGGTGTGCCGTTCCCGCCCCGGCCACAGCCCTCCGACGCCGCCGCTGCCGCCCTCACCGCGGGTGCAGCAGCCGCCACGTCATCGCCCGCACACTATCCAGCTTCGCCATCACCGTCGCTGCCGCCTCGGCATCGACGAGCCCGCCGCAAGCGAGCAGCTCAAGAGCGGTACCGGCCTCCTTCGCGGAGCCGTAGGCCACTCTCCAGTGCTGCATCCGATCCTTGCCGAACCGCCCGTGCCCTTCGGCGAGGTTCAGAGGAACGCTGCAGGCCGCCCGGCTGAGCTGGTCGCTCAGAAAGCTCATCCGGTTCGGAACCGTGCTGGCCAGCTTCAGCGCCATCGCGGCGACCTTCACCGCCAGCCGGTGGACCTCGAGCCCGGTGTTCGGTGTGCTGGGCGCGTGTGCCATGGTCGCCTCCAGGTCGTTCATGGCCGTCCCACCAGCCGGCGGGGTGCCCGGCGTCAAGGGTTTCCGGCCCTCGGGCCGGTCGCGCAGCGACCCTTGACTCCGGCCGCACCGGCGGTTATCCGAACGTGGTGAACGACCTGGAGGGGACCATGGGCGGCGTCGGCGTCGGAGGACGGCGGCAGCGTCCGCGTCCGGGATCGGCCTCCGCGTCAGCGTCCGGGGCCCGCCCGCCGACACCCCCGCAATGTGGTGCGAGCGCTCCGGCCGTTGACCACCATCCGGCGCGCCGTCGCCGTCGCCGTCACGGTGTGCCGTCGCCGCCCCGGCCGCTGCCCTCCGACGCTGCCGCTGGATCCGGGACCGCGTCGGCGTCCGGGGCCGGGACCGCGTCCGGGCCCGGCGTCCGCGTCAGCGGCGGAGGCCCGCCTGCCGACACCATCGCAACGCGGAGCGAGCGCTTCGTCCGTCGACCGCCATCCGACGCGCCGCCGCCGCCGCCGTCGCGGTGTGCCGTCGCCGCCCCGGCCGCCGCCATCCGACGCCGACGCGGTCACGAAAAAGCCCGCCGCCCCGGGGGGCGGCGGGCGTGTCAGGCCGAAGCCGGACCGTTGCCTACATGGTGATCGGTGGCGGCGCAGCCTCGTCGGGGGAGCCCGCCTTGCCGAGCGGCCGCAGGATCAGGTACCCGGCGATGATCGCCATGAACAGGATGGAGAGGCCGTTGGCCACGCCCTTGGACAGGGCTGTGCTGTTGATGAGCCCCTCCCAGGCGTCCTGGTTGAAGAACACCACCGCGGCGACGGCCAGGCCCATGAGGGCCTCGCCGGCGATGAGGCCGGAGGCGGTGAGCACCCCCGCGTTCTCCACCCGCGCGCCCTGTGCCTCGTTGAAGCGGCGCTTCTTCACCATGGTGTCCACCGCCCAGCGGATGATGCCGCCGACGAAGATGGCGAAGGTGGTCTCCAGCGGCAGGTACATGCCTACCGCGAAGAGCATCGGGCTCTTGACCTTGACCATGATGAGGGCGAGGCCCATGACGATGCCGACGATGACCAGTGGCCAGGCCATCTCGCCGCCGACGATGCCCTGCGACAGGGTGGCCATGAGGCCGGCCTGGGGCGCCGCCAGGGCGCGGTCGCCGAAGCCGATGCCGCCCTGCTTGATGTTCGAGGCGTTGAGCACGAACAGGGGCACGAACATGAAGGCGCCGGCGAAGACGACGCCGATGAGGTCGCCCACCTGCATCTTCCACGGCGTGCCGCCGAGGATGTGCCCGACCTTGAGGTCCTGCAGCATCTCGCCGGCCACCGCCGAGGATACGCACACCACCGAGGCGACGCCCAGCACCGCGGCGACGCCGTGGCTGCCGGAGACGCCGATGAGGACCATCACCAGGGCGGCGACGATGAGGGTGGCCAGGGTGAGGCCCGACACCGGGTTGTTGGACGAGCCGATGAGGCCCACCAGGTTGCCCGACACCGCGGCAAAGAAGAAGCCGGTGATGAGCATGACCAGGGCGGCCATGATCGCGCCGCCGATGACGCCGGTGAAGTACCAGTAGAGCAGCACCATGAGGATGAAGGTCACGACCACGCCGAAGAGCACAATCTTGAAGTTGATGTCGCGGTCGTGGCGGCTGGTGGTCTCCTGCGCCCCGGCCGACTTCTTGAGATCGGAGACGCCGCGCCTGATGCCGAGCCAGAGGTTCTTGCGCATCTTGTAGAGGGTGTAGACCGCGCCCACCAGCATGCCGCCCACCGCGATGGGACGGACGATGAAGAGCCACATCTGTGTGGCCATCGCCACCCAGGTGGCGTCGGCCGCCGGGTTGGCGCCGGTGGAGGCAGCGAACTCGGCGATCATGTGTGGGCCCAGGAAGAACACCAGCAGGGGCACGAAGAGGCCCCACGCCAGGAGGCCGCCGGCAAAGTTGAGGGCGGCGAGCTCGGGCCCGATGATGTAGCCGACGCCGAGGTAGGCCGGGCTCACCGCCGGGGCGGTGATGGTGGAGATTCCGCCCGCCTGCACCGCATAGGCGTCGCGGCGGAAGCCGAGGCGCACCAGGCTCTTGCCGATCTCGCCGACGTGCACGACGCGGTCATAGACGGCGGTGAAGATCCCCATCTGACCGAGCAGGTTGATGAGCGCCCCGACGCCCATGGCCTCGAACAGCTGCTTGGCGGCGTCGGAGCCGCGTTGCCCGGCCTTGTGGATCTCCGAGGCCGCCACCGACTCGGGGAAGGGCAGCTCCGGATCCTCCACCATCACCCGCCGCAGCATGGTGACGAAGAGGATGCCGAGGATGCCGCCCACCACCATGAGGGCCGTGGCCTTGAGGTAGTCGGCGAGGCCTCGGAACTCCCACAGGTGGAGAATGGCAAAGGCCGGGATGGTGAAGATGGCGCCGGCCGCCACCGACTCGCCGATGGAGCCGACGGTCCGGGCGAAGTTCTCCTCGAGCAGGGAGCCGCCGAAGAGCTTGAGCACGGCCATGCCGATGACCGCCGCCGGGTAGGTGGCGGCGATGGTCATGCCGGCCTTGAGGCCGAGGTAGGCGTTGGCCGCCCCGAGGATCACGCACATGAAGAGGCCCAGGACGAGGGCCCGGAAGGTGAACTCCCGCATGTCCGTATCGCTCGAGACAACCGGCTGATAGCGCAGCTGGCTCATGAAACCTCCTTCTTCCTGCGAACCCGACGGGCCGGAACGCGCCCGCTGCCGACCCCCGGAGTGCTGCGGCGCATTGTACATGAAGCGGGCGGGGGCTTCGCCGGGCGGCACAGCCAAAAATCTACCAAACGACACATCAGATAAATGAGCAATAAAACTTGACAATATATCACTCAGATTTTATATTGACTGAGCGGTCGTGCGACGGCCGCGTCATGGAGGAACCACGCCAGATGAGTGCCCAAACCAAGTACACCGTCAAGGCCGCCGAGGCGATCCAGGGAGCCATGGAGGGCGCCGCTGCGCGCGGCAACCCCGAGGCGATCCCCTCGCACCTGCTCCTCGCTCTCCTCGACCAGGAGAGCGGCCTTGCCCCGCGCCTGCTCGAGCGCATCGGCGCACCCGCCGGCGAGCTTCGCCGCACCGTCGCCGGCGACCTCGACCGCCTCCCCGCCGCCGAGGGCGGCGCCGAGGCGACGCCCTCCCGCGATCTCCGCCGGGTCCTCGAGCAGGCGGCCAAGCTGGCGCCCCAGTTCCAGGACCAGTACGTCTCGGTGGAGCACCTCCTGATGGCGCTCACCGCCGTCCGCGACAGCTCCGCCGCCGAGCTCCTGGCGCGCTCGGGAGTGACCCAGGAGACGCTGCTGCAGGCGGTCCAGGACCTGCGCGGCTCGCACCGGGTGACCGACGAGAACCCCGAGGCCAAGATCGAGGCGCTCAAGAGCTACGGCCGCGACCTCACCGAGGCGGCCCGCGCCGGCAAGCTCGACCCGGTGATCGGCCGTGACGACGAGATCCGCCGGGTGATGCAGGTGCTCACCCGCCGGACCAAGAACAACCCAGTGCTCATCGGCGAGCCCGGGGTCGGCAAGACCGCCATCGCCGAGGGCCTTGCCCTGCGAATTGCCTCGGGTGACGTCCCCGAGCTCCTCAAGAACCGCCGCATCGTCGCCCTCGACATGGGCGCGCTCATCGCCGGCACCAAGTACCGCGGCGAGTTCGAGGATCGCTTGAAGGCGGTGCTCAAGGAGGTGGTCGACTCGGCCGGCGAGGTGCTCCTCTTCATCGACGAGCTCCACACGCTGGTGGGGGCGGGCGCCGCTGAGGGCGCCATGGACGCCGCCAACCTCCTGAAACCCGCGCTCGCCCGGGGCGAGCTCCGCGCCATCGGCGCCACCACCCTCACCGAGTACCGCAAGTACATCGAGAAGGACGCGGCCCTGGAGCGGCGCTTCCAGCCGGTTCGGGTGGGTGAGCCGTCGGAGGAGGAGACCATCGCCATCCTCCGCGGCCTCAAGGAGAAGTACGAGGTCCACCACGGCGTGCGCATCACCGACGCGGCCCTGGTGGCGGCGGCCACCCTGTCGCACCGCTACATCACCGACCGCTTCCTGCCCGACAAGGCCATCGACCTCATCGACGAGGCGGCCTCACGCCTGCGCATCGAGATCGACTCGCTGCCCACTGCCATCGACGAGCACCAGCGCCGCGCCCTGCAGCTGGAGATCGAGCGCCGCGCCCTGGCCAAGGAGAAGGACCCGGCCTCCAAGGAGCGCCGCGGCGCCATCGAGGCCGAGCTCGCCGAGCTCACCGAGACCATCGCCACCGAGAAGGCGCAGTGGCAGCAGGAGAAGGACCTCATCGCCGCCATCCGCGCGCTCAAGGAGCAGGTGGAGGAGGTCCGCGAGGCGGCCGAACGCGCCCAGCGCGACGGCGACCTCGAGCGCGCCGCCCAGCTGCGCTACGGCCGCCTGGTGGAGCTCAACCACGAGCTCGAGGCGGCCTCCGACGAGCTCAAGCGCCACCAGGAGACGCACGGCTCGATGCTCACCGAGGAGGTCTCCGAGGAGGACATCGCCCGCACCGTGTCGCGCTGGACCGGCATCCCGGTGTCGCGCCTGCTCGAGGGCGAGAAGGCCAAGCTGCTGGCCATGGAGGACAACCTGAGCCAGCGGGTGGTGGGCCAGGACGACGCCGTGCGCGCGGTGTCAGCGGCAGTGCGGCGCGCCCGTGCCGGCCTCAAGGACCCCAGCCGGCCGATCGGCTCGTTCCTCTTCCTCGGTCCCACCGGCGTCGGCAAGACCGAGCTCGCCCGGGCCCTGGCCGAGTTCCTCTTCGACGACGAGCGCGCCATGGTGCGGCTCGACATGTCCGAGTACATGGAGAAGCACTCGGTGGCGCGGATGATCGGGGCGCCCCCCGGCTACGTCGGCTACGACGAGGGCGGTCAGCTCACCGAGGCGGTACGCCGACGGCCGTACTCGGTGGTCCTGCTCGACGAGGTGGAGAAGGCCCACCCCGACGTCTTCAACGTGCTCCTGCAGATCCTCGACGAGGGCCGCCTCACCGACGGCAAGGGCCGCACCGTAGACTTCCGCAACGCCGTCATCATCATGACATCCAACATCGCCTCCCACGCCATTCAGGAGTACGGCGAGGCCGACCGTGAGCAGATGCTCGAGGAGGTCCAGCGCGAGCTGCGCCGGCACTTCCGCCCCGAGTTCCTCAACCGGGTGGACGAGGTGCTGGTGTTCCACCGTTTGAGCGAGGAGCACATGCGCGCCATCGTCGAGATCCAGCTCGGGCACCTCAACCGCCTGCTCGCCGACCGCCACATCACCGTGGAGGCTAGCGACCCGGCGAAGGAGCTCCTCGCCCGGCGCGGCTTCGACCCCGACTTCGGGGCACGGCCGCTCAAGCGCACCATCCAGCACCTGGTCCAGGACCCCCTGGCCGAGAAGGTGTTGGCAGGCGAGGTGGGCGAGGGCGACCGGGTGGTGCTCGACGCCGCCGGCGACGAGCTCACGATCCGCACTGCCGCGCCCGACGCGGACTGACGCCCCCACCGAGGCGGTCGTCGGCTACTCGGCCACCTCCCTGCCGTTCCCCCGGCGACTCCGGGTATGATGGGGGGCAGCGTTCCGCGGGAGGTTCATCGAGCATGCGGCCGGCCGTTCGCTTCGGGCTGCGGGTCATCGGGATTGGTGTCGCGTACGGCGGCCTCAACCTGCTCGCGTCTGAGGTGCCGGTGTTTCCAGGGGTATCCATGGTGTACCCGGCGTCGGCGGTGGGCGTGGCAGTCGCCCTGCGCTGGCGTTACGAGACGGCGCTGGCCGTGTTCGTGGCCACCGCCCTCACACCGTGGTCCCACGACAACCCGTTTTGGATCATGCTCCTCTATGCCCTCGGCAACAGCGTCGAGGCAGTGCTCCCGGCCCTGATCCTGAGGCCGCGGAGGGCGGCCAGCGACCTGGTGGCGCTGGCCCGTCTCGGCCTCTGGGCCTGCCTGGTCAACACTCTCGCAAATGTCGTCATCGCCCGCGGCCCCAAGGTCCTCGCCGGCCTCAAACCCCTCGACGTCGCCTCCCTCGACGCGGCCATGGCGTGGTGGACCGCCGACGCCGTGGCGGTGGCAATCTTCGCGCTGCCGCTGCTGCTCTGGCTGCGGCCCGATCTCTTCTTCACCGACCGCCGCATGGTCGACTGGGGGTTCCTGCGCCGGCGCGGGCTGGTGACAACGGCGGTGCTCCTCACCGCGGCGGTCTCGGTCGCCATCTACGCCCACGACGCGTTCATCGGCGGCACGTTCAACTGGCCGGTGCTGCTCTACCTCATGCCCCTGAGCCTCCTCCTGCTCGAGGGCGGGCTGCCCGGGGCCGCCGTCGGCAACGCCATGGCGGCCCTCGGCTACCTCGTCACCCTCGGCTTCGAGGCCCGCACCGCCGGCTTCAACCCGCTCACCAACCCCGAGCAGGTCATTGTGGTGTACGGCAATCTCGCCGTGCTCTTCTTCTTCGCGGTGGTGGCGGGGACCATCCGCACACGTAACCTCGAGCTTTTGCGACGCTTGCAGCAGCGCTGGCAGCGCCTCAAGGAGAGCTTCGAGACCACCGTCACCGCCCTCGCCGCGGCGGTGGAGGCCAAGGACGCCACCACCGAGGAGCACGTGGCGCGGGTCAGTCTGCTCACCACCGAGCTGGCCCGCGAGCTTGGCCTCGACGAGGTCCAGACCGACCTCGTGCGCTACGCCGCCATCCTCCACGACGTCGGCAAGATCGGCGTCCCTGCGGAGATCCTCAACAAGCCCGGCCCGCTCACCCCCGAGGAGCACGAGGTCATGGAGCGCCACCTCGACATCGGCGCACGCATCCTCCGGCGTACCGGGATGCTCGAGGAGACCGTCCCCATGGTCCAGTACCACGAGGAGCGCTGGGACGGCCGCACCGACGGTCCGTACCCGGCCCGCTACGGACTCCGCGGGGAAGCGATTCCTCTGGGCGCCCGGATCATCGCCGTGGCCGACGCCTTCGACGCTATGACGTCCGACCGCCCCTACCGCCGCGCCATGCCGGTTGACGACGCGTTGGCCGAGCTCAGACGCGAGGCCGGACGCCAGTTCGACCCCGAGGTCGTGCGTTCCTTCCTCCGCGTGCTGCGACGGCGCGGGCTCACCGCCGGCGACAGCAGCGGCTGGGTGGTTGCCGCCAACCGCAGCGATGCGGCAGGTGAGGCGCCGCCGGACGGCGTGTGACGCTGTTGCGCGGGGCGGGCGAGCGTGCGGCCGGGCAGCCGGGGGAGCGCCTCAGAGCCGACGCCGTGGCCGGGTGGCGCGCCGCGCTGGCGGCGCTGGCGCCGACGACTCTGATCAACCGGGCGGTAGGCTGGGAGGACGGCAGGGTCACCATCACCGGCGAGCCGTTGCCGGCGTGCTCCGGATACCGCCTGGTGGTGGCCTTGGGCAAGGCCGCCCCCGGCCTCGCCGCGGCGTGGCAGGCGCGCGCGCCGGACTGGGCCGACGAGGTCCTCGTCCTGGCCCCGCACGGAGCGCCGGCACCGCCGGGCGTGACCCTCCCGGTGATGCACGGCGGCCACCCCGAGCCCGACGACGCGGGCGCCGCCGCCACCCGGCGCCTCATGGCGCGGCTCTCGGCCCTCAGCAATGACGACCTCGTGGTCGTGCTCCTCTCCGGCGGCGCCTCCGCGCTGCTCGCCGCCCCCGTGCCCGGTGTGAGCCTCGCCGACCTGCGAAGCGTGACCCGTCGGTTGCTCGCGGCCGGCGCGCCGATTGGCGAGCTCAACACCGTGCGGCGGGCGCTCCTGGCCGCGGCCGGCGGCGGCCTCGCCCGCGCCGCGGCTCCCGCGGCGGTGGTCACCCTGGTGCTCTCCGACGTGCTCACCGGCGAGCTCGCCGACGTCGCCTCGGGCCCCACCATTGCATCGCCCACCGGCCCCGCCGACGCCCTCGCGACGCTGCGCCGCCACGGGCTCCATCGCGAGCTGCCCGCACTGGCGAGAGCTCTCGACCGCCCTCCCGATCCGGCGCCGCCGCCCGGACGGGTCGTGCTGCTGGCCGGCAACCGCGACCTTAGGGAAGCCGCCGCGACCCACCTCGACGCTGCCGGCTACCGCATCGTGGCGCCATCTTCTCCGCTCACCGGCGAGGCAGCCGGCCGTGGCCGCCAGCTCGCGGCGTTGGCGACCGCCCTCAAAACCGACCACCCAACCGCCCTGGTGCTGGGCGGCGAGACCACGGTGACCGTCACCGGCCGGGGCCGGGGCGGGCGTTGCCAGGAGCTCGCCCTGGCCGCCGCAGTGGGGCTCCCATCCAGGGGCGCTGTGTTGCTCGCCGGCACCAGCGACGGTGTCGACGGCGCCAGCCTCAACGCCGGCGCCGTGGTGGACGGCGGCACCACCGGCCGCCTTCGCGCTGCCGGCATCGATCCCGCCGCGGTGCTCGCGGCCAACGACTCTGCAACCGCCCTGGAGGCCGCCGGCGACGCGCTCCGCACCGGGCCGACGGGGACCAACGTGGCGGACCTGGTGCTCCTGCTGACTGCCCCAACCGGCGCGAGCGCTAAAGAGTGAAGGGTAGAGAGTAAAGAGCCCACCCGCCGCCGTCATTTCGCCTCGCCAACACCCGTTACCGACCGGCCACCCACGCGCAGGAAGGGCCCAAGCGCCACGCTCCCGGGTGCGCCCGACCACGATTGGAGCGCCCCTACTCTTCACTCTTTACCGGGCGGGGGAGGCAGCCTACTGCACCGGAATCGGGTACTTCTTCACCAGCACCGCGAGCTGCGGGCCCACCTCGAGCTGACCCAGGATATGCGTATCGTCACCCTGGTGCTGGAGCACCAGCAGCCACCACGTACCCCGTACGACCGGCAGCACCAATGCGCAGCGCCCTCCGGGCGGCGGCAGCGCGGCGCGAAAGGCGCCCAGCGGCCGCATCTGCGCCGACAGCATCTGCACCCACACCCCGTCCCCCTGCGGCTCGCGGTAGCGCTCCAGCTCGATGGGGGCCAGCCACGGCTCCACGGCCCCCGCCGTCACCTGCTCGGCGTCGGGCCGGTCGAGCCACACCACGGCGCCGCCGGGCGCGGCGTAGAGGCTGCGCACCATGACCACCCCCTCTTCGGTCGTGGCATGCGCGGTAGTGGACGGCTGCTGCTGCAGACCGAAGAGTAGAAGAGCCAGCACTGAGATCACGGTCACCCTCCCCCACGGGCCACCACGAACCCGAGGTAGGCCACGAAGAGCCCGAGCATCATCAGCGCCTCGCCCCGCCCCAGACGACCGCGGCGCAGAATCAGGGCGCCGGTCACAGCGGTGGCGAGGAGCAGGACGGGGACATCCTGACGAACCACGAAGATCGGCACCCCACCCGGCCGGATCGCGAACGCGGTGCCGACGATGAGCCCAAGGTTAAAGACATTGGAGCCGAGAATGTTGCCCACCGAGAGCTCGGCCTGACCCTTGACCACCGCCGCCACCGAAGCGGCGAGCTCGGGCAGCGAGGTGCCGAAGGCCACCAGGGTGAGGCCGATGACGGCTTCCGACACACCCATGGCGCGCGCCAGCCCGACCCCGCCGTGGACCAACAGCTCCGCGCCGACCACCAGGGTGGCGATGCCGGCGACTGTGAACGCGAGGTCGCGAACGATGCTACCGGGAACCTCCCGAGGCTCGGTCCGACGCCCGCGGGCTGAATGCAGCCACACCCCGAGGGCGAGCCCGAAGAACGTGACCAGGGCGAGGGCGCCGCTGCGGCCCAACCTGCCGTTCCAGGCGATGGCCATCAGCATCACCGCCGGAATCACTCCGAGCACGAGGTCGCGCGCCACTACGCGCCGGCTGCCGGCCACTTGCACCGGCACGATCACCGCGGCGACACCGAGAACCAGCAGCAGGTTCATGATGTTCGAGCCCACTGCGTTACCCAGGCTCAAACCACCGCTGCCGCGGAGCGCCGCAATCACCGACACGCTCAGCTCCGGCGTTGAGGTGCCGAAGCCCACCACCACGAGGCCCACAACCAGTGGAGCGATGCCGAGGCGGGCGGCCAGGCGCGAGGCCCCGTCCACCAGCCACGACGCGCCGCCGGCCAGAAGCACCACGCCCACCACCAGCATGATGACGGCGAGGTGAGAGGGTAGCTGCGTCATGGCGCCCATGCTACTGCATCTCGGGCGCAGCAACGGCGCAGGCGGCGCTCCGGGCACTGCGGCGGCGGGGTCAGCGTCGGCGACTGCGGCCGGGGCCGGGACCGGGGCAACCGCTCGGCGCGGCGTCGCGGCCCTCCGCCGCTGACGCCGCTGTCCTTTGGCACTCCGTTCTAACGGCTGCAGCCGTCAGAACGGAGTGCCAAAGGACAGGAAGAGCTCGCCTGCCGACTCGCCGGGCTCGCGGTCGAGCTTGTGCCCATACTCGAGGCGCAGGGGACCGGCCGGGGTGTCGAGGCGGACGCCGAGGCCAAGGCCCCAGCGCATCTGCGAGAGCCGCACCAGACCGGGTTCGGCCCACACGTTACCGCCATCCAGGAAGAGGACCCCCGAGAGGCCGCCGCGGATCGGCCGCCGGTACTCGAAGTTGAGAAGCACCATGGCGTTGCCTCCAATCGCGTCACCGGCCTGATCGAGCGTCTGTCCGGGGACCCCCAGGCGATCGGTGGCGAAGGCCCGCTGCGACACGCGGCCACCCGCGAAGAAGCGCGCGTTGATCGGCACCTTGAGGTTCTCGGGCCCGCTGCCACGCTGGGCGATGGGATGGATGGCGCCCAGCCGCACCCCCAGCGCGCCGGTACCGGCCGGCAGCCGCCCGTACAGCGAGAAGCCCGCCTCGGCCTTGAGGTAGCGGGCGTCGGCCTTGAACACCGGGAAGGCGAACTCCACCGCCAGCGAAGCCAGATGGCCGTGGCGCGGCAGGAAGAGGTCATCGCGCGTGTCCCACTCCAGCGCCGGGGTGATGGAGGCCACCTGGATCTCGCGGTCCTGACGCTCGAGCTCCGACAGCACCTCGGGCGGGGCGTCGGGACGAACGATCTGGTACTCATAGCGCACCCACGGACGCCACGGACGCCGCCGCCGGTCGCCGACCTCCACCCACAGGCCACGGCGAAGCTGCGAGAAGACCGAGAACTCCTCCTCGGTGCGGTAGACGGTTGCGTAGGTGGGCACGTCGAGGCCGAAGGTGTGGGCCTCGCGCAGGCTCGCCTGCACCCGCTTCTCGCGCCCTGACAGGCGCATCTCCACCGCCACGGCATGGGCGCCGCCGAAGAGGTTGAGGTGCGACCACCCCAGCGAGAGCCGGGCGCCGTTGGTCGTGTCCCAGCCCATGCCCACCAGGTACGAGCGCTGCGCCCCCTCCTCGAGACGCACCACGATGCCGCGCGTGACGCTCTGCTCCTGGCCAGGGATCGGCGACAGCTCGACCCGCCGGAAGATGCCGAGCTCGTAGAGCCGGCGCTGGGCGCCGAGGAGGGAGTCCAGCGCCCACGGCGCCCCGGACGTGACCCCCGAGCGCTGAAGTACGCCGCGGACGACCCCGGAACGGGTGTGCTCCAGGCCGGCGATCACCACCTCGCCGATCACCACGAAGGGACCGGGCTCCACCCGGTAGACCACCAGCGCGCGTCCCGGTGTGGAGGTGTCCACTTTCATGGCGACGCGACCGTCGGGGTAACCGGCGTCGGCCAGAGCCTCCTCCAGGCGGCGCCGCGCCGACTCGGCCAGGTGCGGGTCCCACGGCCCGCCCTCGGCCAGGGGTACGGGGCCCAGCTCCTCGAGCTTGGTGGCCGCCTCCAGGGGCAGGCCCTCGATGCGGAGATCCTCCACCACCCAGTGGCGCCCCTCGTGCACCGGGAAGACCACGCGCACACCGTCGTCACCTACCGCCTCGAGGCGTGGCCGGTCCACCGTGACGTCAGTGAAACCGCGCCGCCGGTAGAGGTCCTCCAGCGCCGCACGGTCAGCGTCGAGGCCGGCGTCGGTGACCACCGCGTGCCGCCCCGGCCGCGCCTGAACCGCAGCCCGCAGGCGTTTGCCGCGTACGCTGTCGGCTCCGGGGAACGCGAGCTCGACCACGTGGCGGAGCGGCCCCGGCTCCGCCGCCACCACCAGGGTCTGAACCTCGCCCTCGTCCTCCAAGCTCACCTCGACCCTGGCGAGCAGGTACCCCGACCGCTGCAGCGCCGCGCGGATGCGGTCGGCGAGGGCGCCGGTCTGGGCGGGGTGGACCTCGTCGTCCGCCGGATCGGGAAGCGCCTGCCGCACCGCCGCCTCGGCACCCTCCGGCACGTCGAGGCGGAGCTCGTAGTGCGGACCGGGGTCCACCACCACCACCAGCACCGCCTCGCCGGAGCCCAGTTTGTGCGGGCTCGCCACGGCCTCGGCCTCGGCCTCCCAGTAACCGTCGCCGCGCACCGCCGCCTCCACCCGGGTGCGGGCACGCTCGACCCGATCGGCGGTGAGCACGGCCCCCACCGGCAGGTCCGCGGCGGCGGCCAGACGTCCCTCGGGGTCGGGAACCCCCTCGACCCGCACCTCGCCCACCGCCAGCGGTTGACCAAGGTGCACCTCCAGCGTCACCGCCACCGTGTTGTCGGCCCTCCGGTAGTCCGCCCACGGCTGCACCACGGCACCGCGGTAGCCGCGCTCCGTGAGCTCCCGCTCCACCCGCCGGGCGGCGGCGGCGAGCTCGTCGGCTACGAATCCCGCGCCGCTCTCCATCTGCAGCCAGGAGTGCACGCGCCGGCGCCAGAGCAGGCCCACACCGGCGACCTTCACATCGGCGATGCGCGGCTGCAGGTGGAGAACCACGGTGAGGGCGACGCCGCTCGGCGCGGGCGCCTCCACGACCTTGAGGTACTCCACCTCGCCGGTGGAGAAGAGCGCCCGCACGCCCTCGCGCAGGCGGTGGCGATCCACCGGCACGCCCTCGGCCAGGCCCAGCACGGAGAGCGTCTGCTGCCGCTGCACCGGCCCGTCGGCCGCGACCTCGACGCGGGTCACGGGCTCCTGGGCCACGCCGGCCCCGGCGACGGCGATGACCGCCACGAGGACGGCGAGGCACCGCACCCGACCCATCAGTAGCGCCGCCGGAGCTTGAGGTCGAGACCGTAGGTGCCGTCGACGTCGCGGTTGGCCTCGAGGAAGAGGCCCGGTCCCAGCAGCCAGCGGCTGGTGATCGCCTCCTCGCGGTTGGCCGAGAGATTCGACTGCACAACCACCGTCCAGGTGGGGGAGAGCTGCTTCACCACCGTGATGCGGGCGGCGGGGTTGCCGGTGCTCACCTCGGCGAAGGGATCGACCCGTACCTGGTCCACCGAGAGCAGGCTGCGCGCCCGCTTCTCGAGCTCGGCATTGATCTCGCGGGTGAGGAGGGTGGACGCCAGGCCCACCCCCACGGCGCTACTGCCGCTGTCGCCCCCCTCGTCGCGCCGTCCCATGGCCAGCAGCGAGACGATCTCGCCCTCGGGCAGCGGCGGGTCGGAGGACAGCGCCGGCACCAGCCGATCGACGGTGCCGGTGAGGGTCACGGTGACCTCGTAGATCTGCACCCAGGCGCGGGCACGGACCTCGATGTAGGGGTCGATGCGGCCGGGGTCCGAGAAGGTGAGCACCGCGCGGTCGAGCTCGTAGCGCACGCCCTGAAAGGTGAAGTCGCCGCCCTCCAGGAACTCCAACTGGCCGACGATACCGATGTCCGCTGGAGTACCGGTGAGGTGCAGGTCGGCCGAGCCAACCAGGTGCACGAAAGGAGTCTGCGCCTCGATGGTTCTGTCGGCCCGCACGCTCAGGTCGAGGGTCGGCGATGTGGCTCCGCCGCCCGATGGCATGTTGGCGAACCAATCGGTGAGGATGGTGGCGAGGTCATCCTTGCGCCGCAGCATGGCGCGGTCGACGACGAGGCTGCCGGCCAGCTCCAGCTGATCCACCGGTCCGCGCAGTCGCCAGTCGCCGGACAAACGCGGCACCAGGCCGGGGAACACCGGGTACTGGATGCCATCCACGTGGCCGGCGAGCTCGAGCTCCACGGTTCCGCCGGACAGGGCCACCCGCCCCGCCGCCCGGCCGCTGCCGTGCATGAAGCGGAAGCCCATGTCGTCGATGAGTGCCTCGTCGGCGGCCAGGCGCACTGTGCCGGTAAGGCCCGAGAAGACGTCGCTGCTGCCCGGCAGCCGGAACGACGCACCGGTCACGGTGGCCTTTCCTTCCAGCAGGGGCTGAGCAACCGTGCCGAGCAGGCGGACGTCGCCGGCCAGACGCCCGGCGGGTTCCCACTCCGGCACCACCAGGCGCAGCAAAAGGGCGTCGAGAGTTCCCTGGAGCCGCCCGGACAGGCCACCGTCGCCGGCGACGCCCAGGGCCACGCGCACCTCGTCGCGGTCGACCGTCAGGCCGAGCCCCGCGAGGGTGAAGCCGTCGTCGCCAACGGTGAAGCGGCCTGGGCTCTCCAGGCGCACCGGGCGGCCCCCCAGGACGAGTTCGAGGGCGGTCACTCGGCCGTCCAACCGGGGGCGCCCCTCGGCCGGCCAGTTGAGGTGCAGCGCCACCCGCGAGCTGCCCTCCACCGGGATGCCGCGACCCGGCAGGACCCGGTCCAGCAGACCGCCGACCGACGCGATTGCGAGGGTCCCCTCGCCGGCCAGGCCACCGTCGCTCCGGCCCAAGGTGGCGGTGAGGTCGGCCAGCCCGGCCAGCTCGCCGTGCACGGTGACGCTGGCGTCGTCGGCGGCTGCCCGTACCGCGCCGTGGGGCGCAGTGAGCGTCGCCGTGCCGGTGATCACGCCGTCGAGGGGCCAGCGCAGGGTGGCGGCGAGGGCGGCATGCTCCCCCAGCAGGCGGACGGCCGCGTCGCCCAGTGCGCTCAACGGCAGCTCGGGCCAGCGCAGGTCCGCGGCCACGCTCTCGCCCAGTACGTTCCACTGCACGGTGCCGGCGAGGCCACGTTCGAAGGCCAGGCTCTTGGCGGTGAAAATCCCGTTCTCCAGGTCCATGGTGGCCGATGCATCACCCAGGTCGAGCCCCGCCGCTTGGGCGCCCACCAGGCCCAGCGCCCACGATCCGTGCGGCCGCTCGATACTGCCGCGCAGTCCGCCGGCGAAGGAGGCGGAGCCCGTCACGACATCCTCCTGGCCGAGCCAGGCCGCCACCCTGTCGAGGGGGATCCGACGGCCACGCATGGTGAGGTCGAGCTGGTCGTCACCCGCCCCGTCGCGCCACGTGACGCTGCCCGCCACCTCGCCGTCGCCGTCGCCGAGGCGGAAGGCGGCAGGACCGATGGTCATCTGGCGACCGTCGATGAGGAGCTCGGCGGTGAGGTGGTCGAGGGCAATGGGTGGGTAGACGAGGGCGCGCGCCTCCACCCGGGCCGCCACCCGCAGGTGGTGCCAGGGCCCCGCCATGGTGAGGTGCACCTCGGCATCACCGTCCAGCTCCGGCGGCAGCACCTCGGTCTCGAGGAAGCCGTTGACGAGACTCACGATCTCGCGAAGTCGGCCGGGGTTGACGGCGATCGACCACGACGGCTCCCAGCTTCCCATGGTGAGGGGTCCTTCCCACTCCACGTGCGAGCCCGCCACCGTGAGGTCGTCGCCGGCGAAGTGGAGGAGGCCGTCGTGACGCAGCTCGCAGCGCAGGGGGCCGCCCACCGGCAGCCTTCCCGACGCGGGGTGGAGCACCGCCTCGGCAAGCCCATTCCCGGCCTTGATGTGCTTGCCGTCCCAGGCAAGCTGGGCTGTCACGTCGAGGCGCGCGGCCAGACCCGCGGCGGGCACGCCGAAGTCGCGTAGGAACGGCTCGAGGTCGACGCCCTCGGCGCGCAGGTGGACCTCGTGAGGATGGGGGGAGTCGAGGCTGTGCAGGCGGTAGGTGCCCGAGAGTCGGCCGCCGTGGAAGCGAGCCCGGTCGAGGACACCGGTGACCCCGTGCGTGCCGACGCCGATGTGACCCTCCAGGTCGTCCACCGGGAAGCCGGCGGCGCGCACCCTCGGGGAGGTGAAGCGGGCGTGGAGGAAGTCATCGGCGCCGGTGTCGAGGACGAGACGCACCTCGGTGGATCCCTGGAGGATGCCACCGACCCGAGTAACGCGATCGACCTCGGCGAGCTCGAGGGGCCCGCCGGCGGTGACGTGAACCCGGCCGTCGCGGGCCAGCGTGGCGTCGCCCCTCAGCGCAACACCCGGGCTGCTGAAGCGGAACAGGGAGATGCGCAGGCCGTTGTCGAGGCTGAAGCGCAGCGAAAGGTCGCCGGCGACCCGCGCCATGCCGGGAATGTCGAGCCGCACCTGGGGGGCCCGTAGGAAGCCGCGCGGGGGTCCGTCGGTGGCACTCCAGGCCGCCTCCAGCCCGGTCACGCCGACCGCCAGGCCGCCGGGCAGATCAGAGCCCTCCACCGTGACGTCGTCGAGCTCCAAATGGCGTACCACCAGGCGCAGCCAGGGCGAGCCGCCCCCGCCACCGCGCGGCAGCTCGCCGGCGTCGAGGCGCAGATGGACGCCGTGCGCACTGACCGTGCCCAGCTCCAGGGTGCGCCGCGCGAGGCGGAGATCGGCGACGTCCACCGACACCCGGTCGGCACGCACCGTGAGGCCCGGAAGGCGTGCCTCGACCCCGGTGAGGGTCAGCCGCGGCGGAAGGAGCCCCCACTCGAGGTCGCCGATGCTCAGGTGCACGCCGGTGGCCCGCGCCACCCGCACCTCGAGCCAGCGGGTAGCCGCCGCCCGCACCCGGGCGTCGGAGAGCACCCGTGCAGCGAGCAGGAGGCCACCGAGCAGGATCGCCACCGTCGCCAGCACGGCGATGGTGGTGCGCCTGAGGTGGCGGTACCTCACCCGCCCCGCTCTCCCCACTTCAGCTTGCGGTGGAGAACCCCGAAGTAGGAGTGGCCGGGGGAGGTCACCAGGTGCACCGGCTCAGGGCAGCGCCGGATCCGCACCAGGTCCCGCGGCGTCAACGGGAAGCCCTCCTGGCCGTCGAGGGTGAGGAAGACCTCTTCGGCGGGGCTCTCCAGCCGCAGCTCCAACACCGAGTCCGCCGACACCGCGATGGGGCGGTTGGTGAGGGTGTGGGGGCAGATGGGGGTGATGAGCATGACGTTCAGCGTCGGGTAGAGGATCGGTCCGCCGGCGGAGAGGTTGTAGGCGGTCGAGCCGGTGGGGGTGGCGACGATCAGACCGTCGGCGCGGAAGCGGCTGACGAACTGGTCGTTGACATGCACCGAGACGAGGATCATACGAGCCAGCGCCGACTTGTTGACCACCGCGTCGTTGAGGGCGCGGCGGGTGCGGGGCGGCCGCCCCTCGGCCTGGACGGTGACCTCCAGACGCTCGCGCCGCTCTATCTGGGCGTTCCCGGCGAGCACGCTCTCGAGCAACGGGAAGAGTGCCTCGGCAGGGTGCTCGGTGAGGAAGCCCAGGGAGCCCATGTTGATGCCGAGGATGGGGGTGCCACGCATCTCGCCGTGGGTCACCGACAGCAGCGTGCCGTCCCCGCCCATGACCACGACGAGGTCGACCTGGGCGCACAGCTCCGAGCGGGAGGGGCCCTGGCTGCCTTTGAGAACCGCGGCCGACTCGGAGTCCACCACCGCCTCGAGGCCGAGGCGCTCGAGCTCCTCGAGCAGCCCGAGACCGAGGGCAACGGCCTCCGGGCTGGAGGTCTTGAGCACGACGCCCACCCGGCGAATGCGATCACGCGACACGAAGCACATTGTACAGAGATCACCATCCGGCCGCCCACTGGGTAAAGGGCGCAGGGGCAAGGCTCGAGACTCCCTCCGCCGCCGGGGCACGCCCGGCCGCTTCGCGGCCTCTCGGCCACTCGGTCGGGCCCCGAGCGCACGCAAGCGCGCGCCGGGCCCTCCCTCCCGGCCTGCCGGGGCTCCGCCCCGGCTCGTGCCCCAGCGGCCCGGTACGCCAGAAGGTATGCTCCGAGAGGGTAGGGAGATCCCACTTTCTCTGTTTTGATCTAGTCGCGCCTTCGGCGGCTGGGCCGCGGCTACGCCGCGTCCCGGAAAGTGGCTCCTGCGGCTTCTGCTGCGGCCCGCGATGCAGCGCCCCCTGCGGCTGCTACGCAGCAGCAGGGAGCACCACCTCGCGGCCCTCGCGACGAATCCGCCCGCCACTCCCCTTCACGACGCCGTGTCCCGCCCATCCACCCAGTTCCGTCGCCTCCGGCGACGGTCGGCTGGACATCGGATTGATGGGTTCTCCGAGCACGCCGGCCGTGGCTCAGCCCCGGAGCAGAGATCCTCCGGCGGGCGTGCCGTCCTTGACGTCTTCCCTCAAGCGCGATCTCCCTTGCTGCGCGTTGGCGGGAAACGTCAAGGGGGGCTCCCACGGCCCGTGCCATTCGGAGAAGTGGCCTCAAACGACCAGGCAGGCGACTCGGCGCTGAGGGCCCGAGGGCGGCCGCGAGGTCGCGCGGCAGCGCATGTCGTCGCCGCCCTCGGGACCGCGCCGACGGGCGGCGGTGCCCGCAGCATCCCCCGCCTTCATTCCCACGCCGCCCGCCGACGACGACGCCGTCCTCCGACGCTGTTAACCTCATCACACATCCGCCCTTGACATCTCCCGAGGGCCGCCTCAAGATTGAGTGGTCAGAAGTGGCTCAAAATGGCCTGAAGTGGATGGCGCGACCGATCCGCGCCCTTCACGCGGCCGGGGGAAACGGTGGAGCGATTTCGAGGGGGCTTTCCGGCGACCATTGACGCCAAGGGGCGCGTGAAACTGCCCGCACGTCTGCGCGAGCAGCTCGAGGGCGCCTACGGCCGCGAGGTCTACGTGTGCTCGTTCTTCCCTCACGAGCTGCGCGTCTACCCCCTCCCGGTGTGGGAGCTGGTGGAGGAGCAGCTGCTGGCGCGGCCCACCATGAAGCCCGCCAAGCTCAAGCTCATCGAGCGGGTCAACTACGGTCAGCAGGTAGAGGTCGACGATCAGGGCCGCCTGCTGGTTCCCGCCCTCCTGCGCGAGATGGTGGAGGTCGAGGGCGAGGTGGTGGTCTCCGGCCGCATCAACCACCTGGCTCTCACCCGGCGCGACCGGGCCGGTACGTTCCTCAAGGAGGCCTCGCTCAGCAACGAAGAGCTCGAGGAGCTCGCGGAGCTGGAGCTCTGATGGAGGACGCGCGTGCCGGCCACCCATCTCCCCGTGCTGCGCGAGACCGTGGTCGCGCTCCTCGCGCCAGCTGCGCCCGGCCTTCTGGTCGACCTCACCGTGGGCCTGGGCGGCCACGCCGAAGCCCTGCTCGAGGCGGCCCCGGGCTTTCGCCTCCTCGGCCTCGACCGTGACCCCGCGGCCCTGGCCGAGGCCGGCGCCCGGCTGCGCCGCTTCGGCACCCGGGCCCGCCTGCTCTGCCGTCCCTTCGCCGAGCTCCCCCAGGCGCTCGCCGAAGCGGCAGACGAGCCTCCCGCAGCGATCCTCGCCGACCTCGGCGTGTCCTCCCTGCAGCTGGACAGCGCCGAGCGTGGCTTCTCATTCGCGGCCGAAGGGCCCCTCGACATGCGCATGGGCGACCGCGGTCCCAGCGCCGCCGACCTGGTCAACACCGCCACCGAGGAGGAGCTGATGCGCATCCTCTGGGACTACGGTGAGGAACGCATGGGACGGCGCCTCGCCCGTGCCATCGTCCGCGCCCGCGCCGAGCGGCCGTTCACCGCCACCCGCCAGCTCACCGAGCTCGTGCTCTCGGTAATGGGCCCCCAGCGGCGCGGCCGCGTCCATCCCGCCACCCGCACTTTTCAGGCGCTGCGCATCGCCGTCAACGACGAGCTCGGACAGCTGGAGACGGTGCTCGAGCCTGCCGCCCGCGCCCTCCGTCCCGGGGGCCGCCTGGCGGTCATCAGCTTCCACTCCCTCGAGGACCGCATCGTCAAGCACACGCTGCGGCGCCTGGAAGGGCGCTGCACGTGCCCACCCGACCTGCCCCGCTGCGTATGCGGCGCGCGCCCGGTGGTGCGCCGCCTCACCTCCCGCCCGCTACGGCCGGACGACGCCGAGGTCGCCGCCAACCCGCGCGCCCGCTCCGCGCGTCTGCGCGCCGCCGAGCGGGTGGCGGAGGAGGGCGGCTGATGGATGTCCAGGTCGTCCGCCCCTCGAACCGCTTTCTGGTGCGGCAACGCGACCGCCGCTGGCTGGGCGTGCTGTCGTCAACCCTGCTGCTCGGCGGAGTCCTCCTGGCGATCCTGTTCCTGGTGGGTTGGCCACGCCTGCGCTCCACCACCATCCACTACGACCTCATCCGCTTGCGCAGCGAGGTGGACGAGCTGCGGCGCCACGAGCGCACCCTCGAGCTGGCGGCGGAAGAGGCCCGCAGCCCGGCCCGCCTGATGGCCCGGGGCGAGGCCCTCGGCCTCGAGCCGCCGGACTCCCAGGAACCCTCGCCGACGCCGGAGCCAGCCCCGTGAGGCGACCCCGCCTACTGTTGGTGGCCGCCCTCCTCGCCGCCCTCGCGTTGGCGGTGGCGGGCCGGGCCTTCCAGGTGATGGTGCTGGAGCACGACAGCTACCAGCGCCTCGCCCGGCGCCAGCAGCAGCGGGTTCTCGACGTGCCCAGCCCGCGCGGCGATATCGTGAGCGCCGACGGCTATCTCCTCGCCACCTCCGCCGAGCGCGTGGCCATCCAGGTGGACACCCACCTGTTGCGCTACCCCGAGCTCCTGGCACGGGCTGCCGCCCCCGTGCTGGGCGCCGACGAGAAGCAGCTCGCGGCGCGCCTGACCAGCGGCCCACGCGCAGTGTGGCTCGCCCAGCAGGTGGAGCCGGAGCGCGCCCGTGAAGTGCACGCCCTGGCGCCCGGGGCGGTGGCGCTGGTTCCGGACGCCCAGCGCCTCTATCCCCAGGGTACGACCGCCGCCGCCCTGGTGGGATTCGTGGGCCGCGAGGAGCTCCAGACCGTGGGGCGCGCCGGCCTCGAGCACCACTACGACCATGTGCTCGCCGGTGAGCCCATGCGCTACCTGGCAATCCACGACGCGGTGCAGCGCCAGCTGCGCCTCGAGCCAGTGGCCGGCGGCCGTGCCGGGTTCGCCCTTGAGCTCACCGTCCTGGCGCGCCTGCAGGCGACGTGCGAGCGCGAGCTCCAGCACACCCTGGCCGAGGTGGGCGGGGTCAGCGCCTCGGCGGTGGTTCTCGACCCCGCCACCGGTGATGTCCTCGCCGCCGCGTCGATGCCCGGCTTCGACCCCTCCGACCCAGGCTCGGTGCCGCCGGCGCGTTGGCGTCTGCGCGCCTTCCAGGACGGCTGGGAGCCCGGGTCGACGATCAAACCACTGGTGGCGGCTACCGCCCTTGCGGCGGGCGTGGTACACCCCGGTGAGCGGTTCGAATGCCGTCATCGCGGAATCACCGTCGCGGGCCACTGGATCGGCGACCACGTGGAGCCGGGAACCTACACTCTGGAGCAGGTCATCGCCCGCTCCTCCAACGCCGGAGCGGTGGAGATCGCCCAGCGCGTGCCTCCCCGCCTGCTCTACCGCGGGCTCGCCGCCTTCGGTCTCGGTCGCGCCCCCGACGTGGGCTTCCCGGCCGAGACCGCGGGGCTGCTCGCCCCGGTGACGCAGTGGTCCGCCATGAGCCCGGCCGGCCTCGCCCTCGGCCAGGAAATGACGGTGTCGCCCCTGCAGCTCGCCGCCGCCTACGCCGCCATAGCCAACGGCGGCTGGCTGCCGCGGCCGCGTGTGGTGGCCCGCGTGTTCACCAGCGACGGCGCCAGCAGCGGCGAGTCCGAGTGGCGGGCCCGGGTGATGGACGCCGACCTCGCCGCACGCATCACCGCCATGCTCGAGCTGGTGGTGGAGGACGGGACCGGCGAGCGGGCCCAGGTGCCCGGTTTCCGCGTCGCCGGCAAGACCGGCACCGCGCAGCGGGCGGTGGACGGCGGCTTCGACGCTTCGCATCACGTTGCCTGGTTCGCCGGCTTCTTCCCGCTCCCGCATCCGCGCGCCGTGATCGTGGTGGCGGTGGAGGAGCCCCAGCGCGACTACTGGGCCGCCTCGGTGGCGGCGCCCTGCTTCGCGCGCATCGCCCGGGACACCGCCACGCTGATGGGCATCCCGCCGCACGAGCCTGGCGCAGACGAGCCCCGACCCGTACGCCTCGCCGTCCGCGCCACCTCTGGCGAAGGGGGGGTGCTGTGAGGCTGGAAACGCTCGTCGCATGCCTCCCCGGCGCCTGCCTCGCGGGCGACCCGGCGGTGGAGGTCACCGGCATCACCCATGACTCCCGCCGGGTCGCCCCCGGCGATGTCTTCGCCGCACTGCCCGGCGAACGCGCCCACGGCCTCGACTTCATCGAGCAAGCGCTCGAGCGCGGCGCCGCCGCGGTGCTCTCCGACCGCCGCCCAACCGCCCCCCTGCCGTGGATCGAGACGCCCGAGCCCCGGCGCGACGCCGCCCTGGCCGCCTGGACCCTGGCCGGAGATCCCCAGCTGCAGCTGCAGCTGGTGGGCATCACCGGCACCAACGGCAAGACCACTACCGCGCACCTGGTCGCCGCAATGCTGGAGGCGGCCGGACACCGGCTCGGCCTCTTCGGCACCCTCGCCTACCGCCTGCCGGGGATGGAGGTGCCGGCGCCGCGGACCACCCCCGAGGCCACCGACCTGGCCCACCACCTCGCCGAGCTGGTGGCGGCCGGCGGCGACACCGCGGTGATGGAGGTCTCCTCGCACGGGCTCGCGCAACATCGCGTTGCCGGCCTCGCCTTCGCGGTGGCAGTGCTCACCAACCTCTCCCGCGACCACCTCGACTTCCACACCGACATGGAGCGCTACTGGCAGGCCAAGTGCCTGCTCTTCGACCGCCACCTCGCGCCCGGCGGCCGCCGCGTGCTGCCGGCCGACGACCCTTGGGCCGAGCGCCTGCTCGCCGCGCCGCGGGGCGGCGACATCACCTGGGGGATCGAGCGCGGCGACGTCCACGCCTCCAATCTCAGCCTCGGCCTCGACGGCAGCCGCTTCACCCTGCATCTGGGCGACGACAGGCTCCTCGTCCATCTCCGCCTGGTGGGCACCCACAACCTCGCCAACGCCCTCACCGCAGCTGCCGCCGCGTGGGCCGCCGGCGCCCCCGCCGCGGCGATCCATCTCGGTCTGGAAGCGGCGCGACCCCTGCCGGGCCGGCTGGAGCCGGTGGACGCCGGACTGGCCTTCCCGGTGTACGTGGACTACGCCCACACTCCCGACGGCCTGCGCGCTGTGCTGGAGTCGCTGCGCGCGGTGAGCGAGCGCCGCCTCATCGTCGTCTTCGGGGCCGGCGGCGACCGCGACCGCGGCAAGCGTGGGCCCATGGGCGACGCGGTGGGCCGTCTCGCCGACGTGGCCATCGTCACCTCCGACAACCCCCGCTCCGAAAATCCTGCCGCCATCGCCGAGGCGGTGGCCGCGGGAGTACGCGCCGCCGGCGCCGAGCCCCGGGTTGTGATCGACCGCCGCGCCGCCATTGCCACCGCCCTCGAGCTCGCCGACGAGCACAGCCTCGTGCTGGTGGCCGGCAAGGGCCACGAGCGCACCCAGACCGCGGGTGGGCGCACCATCCCCTTCTCCGACCCCGATGTCGTACTCGAGCTGGCCGGGAGCGCGTCATGCGCATGACCGCCGGCGAGCTGGCACGCGCGGTGCGCGGCACCCTCCAGGGGGACGCAAACGTGCTCGTGGCCGGCGCCGAGGTGGACAGCCGCCGCCTCACCGCCGGTGACCTCTTCGTGGCGCTGCCCGGCGCCCGCCGCGATGGGCACGAGTTCGTGCCGGCTGCTCTGGCCGGGGCCGCCGCCGTGGCCCTGGTCCGACGCGACACCGAGCTGCCGCCGCCGCCCCCCGGCCGCGCCCTGGTGCGGGTCGACGACCCGTTGGCCGCCTACCATGCCATGGCCCGCGCCGAGGCGGCGCGACGCTCCTGGAAGGTCGCGGCGGTGACCGGCTCGGTGGGCAAGACCACCACCAAGCACTTCCTCGCCCACCTGCTGGCTTGCCGTTTCGTCACCGGTGCCAGCGAGGGCAACCGCAACTCCACCCTCGGGCTCCCCGCCCAGCTGCTGCGTCAGCCGGAGGACATCGAGGTGTTCGTGGCCGAGATGGGGATGAGCCACGCCGGCGAGCTGGACGCTCTGGGCGCCATGCTGCCCCCCGACGTGCTGCTCTACACCCGGCTGGCAGGAGTGCACCTGGAGTTCTTCGCCGACATGTCGGCCCTGGTGGAGGCGAAGGCGGAGCTGCTGGCCCACCTCGACCCAGACGGCACCCTGGTCATCAACGCCTCAGACCCGCTCCAGGCGGCATTCCCGAGCCGCACTCGCGCTCGTACCCTGACCTACGGCGACGAGCACTCGTGGGGGCGCCTCGAGGCGTTCGCGGACCGCGGCCTGCTGGGCAGCCGCTTCCGGCTCGTGCTGGGGCCGGAGCGGTGCGACGTGGAGCTGCCCCTGGCCGGCCTTCACCAGGCCGAGAACCTGCTCGCCGCCGCCGTCGCCGCCGCCGCGGTTGGGCTCGATGCCGGAGACGTTCCCGCTGCAGCGGCGAGCCTCAAGGCCGAGGTCCACCGCGGTTCGGTGCACCGCCGCGGTGACGGCGTCACCGTGGTGGACGACTCCTACAACGCCTCGCCCGTGGCCGTGCAGCGCATGCTCGAGCTCCTCGCCGCCGCCCCGGGGCGACGGGTGGCCGTGCTCGGCGAGATGTACGAGCTCGGAGAACGGACCGAGGAGGCGCACCGCGAGGTCGGCCGCGCCGCCGCCGCCGCCTGCGACGTGCTCGTGGCGGTGGGGCGGGAGCCGGCATCGGCGCTGGCGGCGGCCGCCCGCATCGCCGGCCTCGCCGCCGCCGCCGTGCATCACGTCACCAGTGCCGAGGCCGCTGCCGCGCGTGTCACCGACCTCCTGGAGCCCGGCGACGTGGTGCTGGTGAAAGGCTCGCGCGGCGTCGGTCTCGACCGTACCGTGGCGGCCCTGCTCGCCGGGGGAGGAGCCTGATGCTGTACTGGCTCCTCTACCCGCTGCACGACCTGTGGATCGGCTTCAACGTCTTCCGCTACATCACCTTCCGTGTGGGCGTCGCCATCGCCACCGGGTTCTTCATCAGCCTCCTGCTGGGCCCGGCGGTGATCCGGCGCCTCACCGCCCTCAAGATCCGCCAGTCGATCCGCGCCGAGGGGCCCGAGCGGCACCAGGCCAAGGCCGGGACCCCGACGATGGGCGGGGTGCTCATCGTCGGCGCCTTCACCCTCAGCACCCTGCTGTGGGCCGACCTCAGCAATGCCTACGTGTGGGTTGTCCTGTTGGTAACGCTGGGCTTCGCCGGAGTCGGCCTGGCCGACGACTGGATCAAGATCGCCAAGCGTCGCAATCTCGGCCTGAGGGCGTGGCAGAAGTTCGCCGGACAGGCGGTGGTGGGTCTCGGCGGCGGCCTGGCGGTGCGGTTGGTGGCCGAGCCGTCGGCCCATGCCGGCGCCCTGGCCCTGCCCTTCGTTAAGAACCTGCTCGTCCCCCTGGGTCTCCTGTACCTGCCCTTCGTGCTAATCGTGATGCTGGGGGCGTCCAACGCCGTCAACCTCACCGACGGGCTCGACGGCCTCGCCATCGGCGCCATGGCCATCGCCGCCACCACCTACACCATCTTCCTGTACGTGGCCGGCCACGCCCGCATCGCCGAGTACCTGCGCATCGTTCCGGTGTCGGGGGCCGGGGAGGTGGCGGTGTTCACCGGCGCCATGGTGGGCGCTGCGCTCGGCTTCCTCTGGTTCAACTGCCATCCGGCTCAGGTGTTCATGGGCGACGTCGGCTCGCTGGCCCTGGGCGGCGGTATCGGCATCGTCGCGGTGGTGGCCAAGCAGGAGATCCTGCTGGTGGTGGTGGGGGGCCTCTTCGTGCTCGAGGCCCTCTCGGTGATGATCCAGGTCGCGTCCTACAAGCTGCGCGGCAAGCGCGTCTTCCGCATGGCGCCGCTGCACCACCACTTCGAGCTCAAGGGCTGGGACGAGACCCAGGTCGTGACTCGCTTCTGGATCCTCTCGGTGGTCTTCGCCCTCGCCGGGCTGGCCACGCTGAAGCTGCGATGACGACGATCAGCCTCCCTCCGCGCGTCCTGGTGGTCGGGCTCGCCCGCTCCGGCCAGGCCGCCGCCCGTCTCGCCGCCGACGGCGGCGCCGAGGTGTGGGTTACCGACCGCCGTGCCGCCACCGAGCTGGGCGAGGTCCTGCCCGCCCTGCCGCCGCACACCCGCACCTTCCTCGGCGGGCACCCGGAGGCCTGCCTCGACGGCGTCGGCCTGGTGATCACCAGCCCCGGCGTGCTCGCCGACGCCCCGGTGCTCGCCGCCGCGCGCGAGCGCGGCATCGCCGTGGTCACCGAGGTGGAGTTCGCCTGGCGGCACCGGCCCGACACTCCGCTGGTGGCGGTCACCGGCTCCAACGGGAAGAGCACCGTCACCGTCCTCACCGCCGAGATGCTCAAGACTGCCGGCATCGCCGCCGCCGCCGGCGGCAACCTCGGGCCCCCGGCCTCCGAGCTGGTGCTGCAGGGCGGGTTCGACACCTGGGTCCTCGAGGTCTCCAGCTTCCAGACCGAGCTGCTCACGGCCATGCGCCCGCGCGTGGCGGTCTTCCTCAACCTCTCCCAGGACCACCTGGAGCGCCACCCCACCCTGGCCGACTACCTGACAGCCAAGCGCCGCCTCTTCGCCTTCCAGGGCGAGAACGACGCTGCGGTGCTCAACGCCGACGACCCGGAGGTCCTCGCCACCCCCACGCGCGGCCGCCGACTCGAGTTCTCGCTGGCGCGTCCTGCCGACGGCTGGCTCGACGGCGAGGTGCTGCGGGTCGCAGGCGAGGCCCTGTCCGAGGTCTCGGGGCTGGCCCTTGCGGGGCGCCACAACCTGGCCAACGCCCTCGCCGCATCCCTCGCCGCCGGCGAGCTGGGTGTCCCGGCAGCTGCGGCGGCCCTCACCCTGGTCACATTCCACGGCCTCCCCCACCGCCACCGCACGGTGTTCGAGTCGGGAGGCGTCCGCTGGGTGGACGACTCCAAGGCCACCAACGTGGGCGCCACCGTCGCCGCCCTCGGCGGCTACTCCGACGGCAGCGTGCACCTCATCCTCGGCGGCCAGGCCAAGGGTCAGGACTTCGGCCTCCTGGCCGACGAGGCCGCCCGCACGGTGGCATGCCTCTACCTCATCGGCGTCGATGCCCCCCACCTGGCCGCCGCCCTCGGGGGCGTCGCCCCCATCGAGCACTGCGGCACCCTCGAGGAGGCGGTGCGCCGGGCCCGGCGTGCGGCCCGCCCCGGCCAAACCGTGCTCCTCGCCCCCGCCTGCGCCTCCTTCGACCAGTTCACCGGCTACGCCGAGCGCGGCGACACCTTCGCCCGGCTCGCCAAGGGGGGGGAGGACTGATGCCGCTGCAGCAGCGCTTCGACCGCCTCCTCCTGGCCGCCACCGTGGTCCAGACCGTGGTGGGCCTGGCCCTGCTGGCTTCGGCGTCGTGGCTCATCGCCACCGAGCGGTACCACCGCCCCGGCACCTACTTCTTCACCTGGCAGGCGGCCACCGCGGTCATCGGCCTGGTCCTCTTGGTGGCCGGGATGCACCTGCGCCTGCGCCTCCTCGACGATCGGCGGGTGGTGTGGGGCGCCATGATCCTGGTCTGGGGGCTGCTGGTGCTGGCCCTGCTGCAGCCGCCGGTGGCCAACGCCCACCGCTGGGTGGGCCTCGGCGCGCTGTCATTGCAGCCGTCGGTGCTGGCTCGCCCCGCCATGATTCTGCTGGCCGCCGTCCTGCTGCCGGTGGCGGCGCGCGAGGGCTGGCCGCTGCGGCGCCTGCTGCCCCTGGCCGCGGCCGGTGGCATCACCGCCGCCCTCATCCTCTTCGAGCCTGACCTCGGCTCGGCTTCTCTGGTGGTGATCCTCCTCCTCGGCATGGCCTTTGTCGCCGGGATCCGGATGCGCCTTCTCGCGGTTCCCATGCTGGCCGCGCTGGTCTTCGCCGTCGTGGCGGTGGTGCTCTCGCCCTACCGCCTCGAGCGGGTGCGCGCCTTCGTCAACCCCGAAGCGGGGTCAGCCGCCAGCTGGCAGACGCGCCAGAGCCTCATCGCCTTGGGCAGCGGCGGCCTGTTCGGCGAAGGGTACGGCGCCGGGCTGCAGAAGCTCTTCTTCCTCCCCGAGCCGCACACCGACTTCATCTTCTCCATCACCGGCGAGGAGCTGGGGCTCGCCGGGGTGGGCGGGCTGCTCCTCCTGGTCGCCACCGTGACCTGGCGGGGCCTCCGCATCGGCGCCGGCCAGGCCCGCCCCGAGCACGCCCTGCTGGCCTTCGGACTGACTCTCGCCTACGGCGCCCAGAGCCTCATCCACATGGCGGTGTGCCTGGGTCTGGCGCCGCCCAAGGGCATCCCCCTGCCGCTGGTGAGCTACGGCAAGACCGATCTCCTGGTCACCCTGGGGTGCGTGGGACTGCTCCTCAATCTTTCGCGCGAGGTGCGCCCGTGAGCGTGCTGGTGATCGCCGGCGGCGGCACGGGCGGGCACATCTTCCCCGGCCTGGCGGTGGCGGCCGACCTCGAGCGGCGCGGCCACGCCGTGCACTGGCTGGGGGCACGCCGCGGGCTCGAGGGTGAGCTGGTGCGACAGCACGGCATCCCCATCACCCTGGTGGATGTGGAGGGCATCCAGGCGCGCAACGTGGCGGCCGCGGCGCGCGCCGTGCTCGCCCTGCCCCGGGCGGTGGCGGTGGCGGTGCACACCCTCCTGCGCCTCAAGCCGGCCGCGGTGCTGGGAGTCGGCGGCTACGCGTCAGCCGCAGGAGTGGCGGCCGCCGGGCTGCTCGGCATCCCGTGGGTGCTGCAGGAGCAGAACGCCGTGCCCGGGCTCACCAACCGGCTCGCCGCCCCGTTCTCCGACCTCATCTGCTGCGGCTTCGCCGACGCGGTAGCGGCATTCCCCTCGCTGGCCGCGGTGTGGACCGGCAACCCGGTGCGGGCCGAGTTCTTCGGCGTGCCCGAGCTCGAGCCCCACGCCACCCCCCAGATCCTGGTGCTGGGCGGCAGCCAGGGCTCCCTCTTCCTCAACCGGATCCTGCCCCAGGCGGTGGCCCGTCTCCACGCCAACGGGCTCCCGGCGGCGGTGCGCCACCAGGCCGGCGCGCGCTGGGCCGACGTGGTGCGCACGTCGTACCAGGACCTCAAGCTGGAAGCCGAGGTGACCGCCTTCCTCGCCGAGCCCTGGCAGGCGTTGGCCGACGTCGACCTGGTCATCGCCCGCTCGGGGGCGCTCACCATCGCCGAGCTGGCGGCGGCCGGCCGCGGCGCTCTGCTGGTTCCGTTTGCGGCCGCCGCCGGCAACCATCAGGAGCACAACGCCCGCGCCCTGGAACGGGCTGGGGGCGCCCTGGTCCTCACTGAAAGCGAGGCCCGTCCCGACCGCGTCGCCGACACCCTGACCGCGCTCCTCACCGACGCCGGCCGCCTGGTGCAGATGGCACGCGCCGCCCGCGCGGTTGCGTTGCCGGACGCGGCCGAGACCATCACCACCATGCTGCTGGCCCGGGGAGGTGTGGCGTGAAGCTCGGCAGCGTCCACCACCTCCACTTCGTCGGCATCGGCGGGGTCGGCATGTGCGCCCTGGCCGAGGTACTGCTCAGCGACGGCTTCACGGTGAGCGGCTGCGACGCCGAACCGTCCGAGCGTACCGAGCGCCTCGCCCGGCGCGGCGCCTCGGTCCTCGTAGGCCACGACCCCGCCCACCTCGACGGGGTCGACGCGGTGGTGGTGACGGCGGCGGTGGACCGCTCGACCCCCGAGGTGGCGGCCGCCCGTTCCCGCGGCATCCCGGTGGTGCGGCGCGCCGACCTCCTGGGCGAGCTCGTTCGGCGCGGTGAGGGAGTGGCGGTGGCGGGCACCCACGGCAAGACCACCACCACCTCGCTGGTGGGCTGGGTGCTCACCCAGGCGGGGCTCGACCCGACCGTCCTGGTGGGCGGGCACGTGCGCTTCCTGGATGCCCACGCCCACCGCGGTCACGGCGACCTGGTGGTCTGCGAGGCGGACGAGTACGACCGCTCATTCCTGGCCCTGCGCCCGGTGTGGGCGGTGCTCACCAACGTCGAGGCGGAGCACCTGGACTCGTACGGCTCCCTGGCCGATCTGGAGGACGCCTTCGTCTCCTTCGCCGACTCGGTGCCCTTCTACGGCGCGGTGGTGGCCTGTGTCGACGATCCTGGGGTGCGGCGACTGCTGCCGCGGCTGGAAAACCGGGTCGTGGCCTACGGCACCACCCCGGGCGTCGCGCTGCGCGCCACCGGGGTGGAGGCCGGCGTGTGGGGAACACGCTTCACCGTGGCGAACCACGATGTCGAGCTGGGACGGCTGGCTTTGCCCCTCGCCGGGCTGCACAACGTGCGCAACGCGCTGGCAGCGGTGGCGGTGGGGCTGGAGCTCGAGATCCCGTTCGCCGTCATCGCCGATGCGCTGGCCGCTTTCTCCGGAGTCGCCCGCCGCTTCGACGTGCGCGGCGAGCGCACCGGGGTGACGGTGGTGGACGACTACGCCCACCATCCCACCGAGCTCCGAGCGGTGCTCGCCGCCGCTCGCCAGGTGTTCCCCGGCCGCCGGCGGGTGGCAGCGTTCCAGCCGCACCTGTACAGCCGTACCCGCGACTTCGCCGACGAATTCGGCACCGCCCTTGCCGAGGCCGAGGTGGTGGTCGTGCTGCCCATCTACCCGGCGCGCGAGCAGCCTCTCCCGGGAGTCAGCAGTGCCCTCGTCGCCGAGGCCGCTCGCGCCGGCGGCGCCACCCGGGTGGTGGAGCCCGCATCTCTCGACGAGGCTCTCGCCGGTCTGAGCGCCCTGCTCGAGCCCGGCGACGTGCTCCTCACCCTGGGCGCCGGCGACGTCCATCGTCTCGGGGAGCGCTGGCTGGGAGGCGACGCATGATGCCCTCCCTGCCGCGCATGCCCGAAGATCTGCGCCCGCGCGCGACCCGTCCCGCTCGGCGCCGACGCCGGCGGGGCGCGCTGCTCCTCGCGTTCCTCCCGGCCCTCGCTCTCACCCTGCCACTGTGGCGGGTGCACGCCGTCGACGTGGCACCGTGCGCCGGCGTGCCCGCCGCCAGCCGCGCCGGTCTCCAGCATCTCGTGGGCGAGTGGCTCCCGCTCCTGGACCTCCACTGGGTCCGGCGCCAGCTGGCTCAGTGGCCCGCTGTGGCCGGAGTGGAGGTGGCGCTTGAGCTTCCCGGCACCGTGACGGTCGTGGCGCACCCCGCCCCTGCCGCCGGCTCGGTCGCCAGCGGACGGCGCTGGCACGCGGTCACGCGGACCGGGGAGCTGGGAGGCCCGCTGGCCGCACCCGTGATGCCACTGCTGCAAGGCTTCCGCGAGGACCCCGTCGCCCTTCGCTCGGGCCTCGCCGCGGCGGCTCGCCTCGCCGAGGCCAGCGGCCGCCGCGCCGCGTTGGTCCGGCAGGTCCTGCCCGACGACCTCCTCGTCGTGCTGGCTGCACGCTCCCCCGCCGAGCAGCCACTGGAGGTCCACGTGAGCCCTGCCGGCAGCGCCGCCGAGCGCCGCTTCTGCGCCCTGCTCGCGGAGGGCTCCGTCTCCCCACGGTGGGCCGATCTCCGCAGCGACAACCGCATGACCCTGGTGGATGCGTCATGAGCGAGCTCCGCCCCTTGGTCGGCGTGGACGTGGGATCGGCTGCGGTCTCGGTGGTGGTGGCGCTGCCCGACGGCGACGACCTCGTCGTGCACGGCTGCGGTCAGGCCCGCCACGACGGCGCCCGGAAGGGCCTGATTGCCAACCTCGAGGAGGTCACCCGGGCGGTACGCGCCGCCGCCGAGGAGGCCGAGGCAATGGCCGCGCTGCCGGTGGAGGAGGCGGCAGTGGGAATCGGCGGAACGGTCATCCAGGGCGTGCGCGCCACCGCCTCGGTGCCCATCACGGGCCGCGCCGGCACGGTGACCGGCGACGACCAGCAGCGCGCCCTCCACGCCTGTGCCCGGGTCGCCATACCCCCCGAGTACCGGGTGCTGGACATCATCCCCTGCGGCTTCGCCGTGGACGGCCAGGGCGGCGTCGAGCATCCGGTGGGGATCTCCGGCACCCGCCTGGACGCCCAGGCCTACGTGCTCTACACCCACAAGACCCAGGCCGACACGGTGGAGCAGGCGGTCAACCAGGCGTGCATTGCGGTGCGGGAGCTGGTGTACGAACCTTTGGCGGTGGCCGAGGCAGTCCTCACTCGCGACGAGCGTGACCTCGGCTGCCTGATGCTGGATATTGGCTTAGGCTCGTCCGAGTGGATCCTCTTCTCTGAAGGAGTGGTAGCAGCCAGCGGCGCCACGCCAGTTGCGGGCCGCCACTTCACCAACGATCTGGCGGCGGTGCTCAAGACGACGTCGGCGGCGGCCGAGAAGGTCAAGCAGCAGGTGGGCGTCCGCTACCACGAGAGCCTCGAAACCGAGTCGGTGGACGTCCCCGCCCTGGGCGGGGAGGGCTTCCAGGTCTACCCCGCCCGCTTCGCCACCGAGGTACTGTACGAGCGCGCCCGCGATCTCCTCATCCGCGTGCATACCGTGCTGGCTCGGGAGGGCATCGAGGGGGTGTCGCGCGCCGGCATCGTGCTCACCGGCGGCGGGTCCCGCCTGGACGGGCTGGCGGACCTCGCTGAGGAGATCTTCGGCCACCGCGTGCGCCTAGGAGCGCCGCGCGGCCTTACCGGCCTTACCGAGCCGGTGTCCGGCCCCGAGTGGGCCGTCGCCTGCGGCCTGGTGCTCATGCAGCACCGGCGCCGCTTCGTGCGAACGTCAATGGACCAGGGCCAAGGCTCGGGAATCCTCGGCTGGATCCGGCACGCCCTGGGGGAGTTCTTCGAGCTGGGAGGTGGAATGTGACAATCGAGTTTGACGATGTGAACGAGGCTGGGGAACATCTCGACGGCGGCGGGGACGTGCGCCCGCAGATCCTGCTCGACGACGGCCAGTCGCCAGCGCGAATCAAGGTGATCGGGGTTGGCGGCGGCGGCTGCAACTCGGTGAACCGCATGATCGCCGCGGGGCTGGGCGGCGTCGAGTTCATCGCCGCCAACACCGACGCGCAGGCGCTGGGCCGCTGCAAGGCGCCGGTGAAGCTGCAGCTGGGGGGCGAGCTCACCCGCGGGCTCGGTGCCGGCGCCAACCCGGAGGTGGGCCGCAACGCCGCCCTCGAGGAGACCGAGCGGATATTCGACCTCCTCGACGGGGCCGACATGGTGTTCATCACCTGCGGCATGGGCGGTGGAACCGGTACCGGGGCCACGCCGATCATCGCGCAGATGGCCCAGGACGCCGGCGCCCTCACCGTGGCGGTGGTGACCAAGCCCTTCAGCTTCGAGGGTTCGCGCCGCCGCACGGTGGCGGAGGAGGGGATCGGCGCGCTCTCCGAGCACGTCGACACCCTCATCACCATCCCCAACGACCGCCTGCTCAAGTTCGTGGAGCGCAACACCAACTTCACCGAGGCCATGCGCATCGCCGACGACGTGCTGCGCCAGGCGGTGCAGGGGATCGCCGACATCATCGTGGTGCCAGGCCTCATCAACCGCGACTTCGCCGACGTGCGCACGGTGATGCAGGGCATGGGCCACGCCATCATGGGAATCGGCAGCGCCGCCGGCGAGCACCGTGCGGTGGAGGCCGCGCAGCAGGCGATTGCCTCGCCGCTGCTGGAGGAAACCTCCATTGACGGCGCCAAGGGCCTCCTCATCAACATCTCGGGGGGCGAGGACATCACGCTGAACGAGATCAACGAGGCTGCGGAGATCATCACCGAGGGCTGCGATCCCGAGGCCCAGATCCTGTTCGGGGCGGTGGTGGTGCCGGAGATGGACGGACGCATCCAGGTGACGGTCATCGCCACCGGCTTCCGCCAGCCCAACGAGGTGGTGCACATGCCCGCGCGCAAGGAGGTCAGGACCACCGTGCGCACCGAGCCCGAGCCGGAGCAGCGGCGGGCGAGCCGCTTCTTCATCCCCAACGGGCCCAACTCCGAGTACGGCGTCAACCTCGGCGACGAGTACGAGATCCCGGCCATCCTGCGCAAGCAGATGGACTGAGCGTCGGCCCCAGCGCGTCCGGCCTTTCCTGCCCATCTTCCACCTCCCGGGCGGGAAGGGCCGGCGTCTCCTTACCGTCCTCCCTCCCTCCGCCAAACAGGAGACTCGCAGGCTCTCCGTCGGCACAAAGGGACTCATGCCGCCGGGCGCGCCTGTCGGCATGGCCGCGTGCCCTGACGACCTCACCACCGCCCCGGAGCACAGGTCCTCCGGCGGGCGTGCCGCCCTTGACGTCTTCCCTGGAGCGCGCTCTCCCTTGCCGCACGTTGGCGGGAAACGTCAAGGGGGGCTCCCACGGCCCTTGGCATTCGGAGCAGTGGCCCCAAACAACCAGGCAGGCGACTCGGCGCGTTCGCGAAGGGGTCTGTGTTGCCGTCAGGCAGCCCCTGCCGTTGCCCCCTTCGCGAACGCGCCGACGGGCGGCGGCTCAGCCTCCGCCGGGGAGCCGTTGCCCGCAGAAACCCCCGCCATCATTCCCATGCCCGCCGCCGCGGACGCCGACCCCGACGCCGCTATACTCCCCCCATGCTCCCCGACTGGGTCTTTTCCGACGACGACCGGCACTTCATGGCCGAGGCGCTGACCGAGGCGCGGGCGGCGGCCGAGCGCGGCGAGGTGCCGGTGGGCGCGGTGGTGGTGCGCGCAGGCTCGGTGATCGCCCGTTCGGGCAACCGCCGGCAGGAGCTCGCCGATCCCACCGGCCACGCCGAGATCCTCGCCCTGCGCGCGGCCGGCGTCACGCTGGGCGACTGGCGGCTGGCCGACTGCACCCTCTACGTCACCCTCGAGCCCTGTCCCATGTGCACCGCTGCGTGCCGACAAGCCCGGCTCGACCTGGTGGTGTGGGGCGCCGCAGATCCGCTGGGCGGAGCCTGCGGCACCGCCCTCGACCTGGCCGAGGACCCGCGTCCGCCGCAGGCACCCCTGGCGCACCGCGGCGGCCTCGAGGCGCAGGCTGCCGGCGAGCTGCTCGCAGCCTTCTTTGCGCAGCGCAGGGATCTATCGTAGAATGCCGGTCCCCGTGCGGAGAGGTGCCGGAGTGGTCGATCGGGGCGGTCTCGAAAACCGTTGACCCTTCACGGGGTCCGTGGGTTCGAATCCCACCCTCTCCGCCATGATCCTTGAAAGATGAAGCTTGGAGAGGTGTCCGAGTGGCCGAAGGAGCACGCTTGGAAAGCGTGTGTGGGGGCAACTCCACCGCGGGTTCGAATCCCGCCCTCTCCGCCAGGTCCGATGCAGAGCCCAGCCTGGAGCCCGGGTCCTGTGCATCGTCGCCCTCCGAAGCGTGTCAGGTCCGGAAGGAAGCAGCACTAAGGGGGTCACGGCGAGTGCCACAGGTCGCCTGGGCTCCATGCTGGGCTTTGCTGTCGCCCGGGAGAGAGGGGGATCTTCTGCTGCGACCGTAGAGGTACCCGCCATCGCGGCGCTTCTCCCGGCGGCGGCGCCTGCGACGTAGCTCTGCTACGCCTCGGCGCCACCTTGGTCGAATCACCACGCTGACCGGCACCTCCGCGTTCTCGCGACGAAGATCCCCCTCTCCCCCGGGCTCCCATTGGAACTCAACAACACTGCGCTACTCAGCCGCTTCTCCCGGCGGCGGCGCGGGCTCCGGGCGCACGCCGATGGAGCGAGCCCGTGGACGACCCCCGAGGTCGCGGTCAGCTCTCGGGCGCCGCTTGACCGGGAAGGAATTGAGACTTCCGCCGCTTCTCTGAAGCGGGTCCATGCGACCGTAGGCCCTTTCGGGAGGTTCCGGGGTGCGTAAGCGGCGAATCCGCCTGATCGACACCATCATCCTCGGCGTTGTCGGCGCCTTGAGCGCGCAGGCTTTCATGGTCATGCTGCGCTTCGCCCAGAAGGTCCTCCTCGAGGGCATCGCCGGCTACCACCCGCCAGCCCTCGCCAGCGAAGGCGGTGCCCTGGAGCAGGTGATCGGAGCCCACTGGCTCTGGCTGGTCCCCGTGGTGACCACTCTCGGCGGCCTCGTCTCGGGCCTCCTTGTCTACAGCCTCGCTCCCGAAGCCGAAGGGCACGGCACCGACACGGCGGTCAAGGCCTTCCACCGGTCCGGCGGCTTCATCCGTGCCCGCGTCGCGCCCCTCAAGGCGGTGGCGTCGGCAATCACCATCGGCTCCGGCGGGGCCGCCGGCCGCGAGGGGCCCACCGCTCTCATCAGCGCCGGCGTGGGCTCCATCTTCGGCACCCTGCTGCACCGCACCGAGGCCGAGCGCCGCCTGCTGGTCCTCATCGGCATGGCCGCCGGCCTGGCAGCCATCTTCCGCTCCCCCATCGGCACCGCCGTGTTCGCGGTGGAGGTGCTGTACAGCGAGATGGAGTTCGACGCCGGGGCACTTCTTCATACGATGCTGGCGTCGGTCCTGGCCTACGCCGTCAACGGCCTGTTCGTGGGCTACGAGCCCCTCTTCACGGTGCCTCACCTGACGCCGCCGAGCTTCACCGAGTACGGCTTCTACATCCTGCTGGGGCTGATCGCAGGGGCGGTGGCCACCCTCGTGCCGGTGACCTTCTACGGCCTGCGCGACCTCTTCCGCCGCCTGCCGGTACCGCCACACCTCAAGCCCGCCATCGGCGGCCTGGGGCTCGGCCTGCTGGCGCTGGCAGTTCCCCAGGTGCTGGGCGGCGGCTATGGCTGGATCCAGCAGGCCATCGACGGCAAGCTCGCCGCTGGCCTCCTGCTGGCCCTGGCCTTCGCCAAGCTGGCCGCCTTCGCCCTCACGGTGTCCTCGGGCGGCTCTGGCGGCGTGTTCGCGCCGAGCCTCTACGTCGGCGCCATGCTGGGCGGGTTCGTGGCGGTCACCCTGCACCTGCCGGCGGCGCCGTTCGTGGTGGTCGGGATGGCAGCGGTCTTCGGCGGCGCCGCCCGGGTGCCCTTCGCCACCCTCCTGATGGTCACCGAGATGACCGGCGGGTACACCGTCCTCGTGCCCGCCGCCCTGGCGGTCTTCCTGAGCTCCATGGTGCAGCACGCCTTCTCGTCGAAGCTCCGCTACCACAGCCTCTACGAGGCCCAGGTGGTGGGCGCGTCGTACTCGCCGGCCCACCACGTGGACCATATGGTCGCCGCCCTGCGACTGCTGCGGGAGCACCCCGTGTTCGCACCCGAGACGGTGGGTCACCTGGACCTGCAGGGCCTGCTCGAGTCGGGCGTTCCGGTGGATCTCCCCGAGCGGCGCCAGCTGTTGCTGGAGCGGCTGGCGGAGAGCAGCGACTGCGTGGGTAAACCCATCGCCCGGGGCTGCCCCACCGGCGGACACCCTGACGTGGAGCTGGTGGCGGTGCTGCGCGCCGGGACGCTTCTCTTCCCCGACGAGCCGCAGCCCTTCGCCGCGGGTGACGAGCTTCTGCTCATCAGCTCGCCGGCCGGCCGCGAGGTGCTGGCGCCGCACCTCGCGCCACGGCTTCCCCAACGCACCCGGCGCGGCTCGGATCGGCTAACCTGAGTAGGTCCGATTTCGATCTCTGGGAGCCCAGCCAATGTGCACCTCTCGGCGTCAGATGTTGATCACCACGGCCGCTTTGACCCTGCTCGCCTGCAGCATCGTTCCGGCGATGGCGCGCCAGGCGGCGCCGACCCTGCCTGCAGACCTACGGACGCTCAGCGCCCCACCGGACCCGGCCACCCTGGAGGCGGCACTGGCGGAGGCGGACACCCATGCCTGGATCACCGTCACCGAGGAGGGCCGCTCGGCGGGGAACCGCCCGATACGGCTCGTGCACCTCGATCGCAGCGCCGGCCGCGCCACCTGGCGGGTCCTCCTCGTCGCCGGCCAGCACGGTAACGAGCCCGCCGGGGTGGCGGCGCTGACCTTTTTGGTGCGCGATATCGCGGCGACGCCCGAACGGCTGCCCGCCGACGTCGACCTGTGGGTGATCCCGGTGCTCAACCCCGACGGCTACGCAGCCAACCGTCGCACCAACGATGCCGGCGCCGACCTCAACCGCGACCACATCCTCCTTGCCCAGCCCGAAACCCGAGTGCTTCACGACATCGCCCGCCGGGTGCAGCCCGACGTGGCGGTGGATCTGCACGAGTTCGACCGCACCTCAGAGGATTACACCACCCGCGGCTGGACCGAGTGGCCCGACATCATGATGGACACCGCCAACACGGCTCTCCTCGATCCTGGTCTCTACGCCGTGGGCGTGCGGTGGGTGGAGGCGATGAGCGCTCCACTGACGGCTGCCGGCATCAACTACACCCGTTACACGGTGGGCGGCGCGCCACCGAACGGCGAGCAACGGCCGTCCACCCTGGAGGCCGACGACGCCCGCAACTCGCTTGCCGCCACCACCGGCTGCCTTGGGTTCATCGTCGAGTCGGGGGTGCGGCGGGCCGCCGCCGATCCCAATGCCGACCTCGGCAGGCGGGTGGACGCCCACCTCAGGATCATCAGGGTCCTGCTGGAGGATCAGAGCCTGCGCGGGCTCTCACGGGAGGCGGTGACGGCCGCGCGCGCGGCGGCGCTGCCGCCGTTCCTGCCCACCAACACCTTCTGGGGCAACGCCGGGCCTCAGGTCAGCCAGGTGAAGGTGATCGACTCGGCGCGCAGCTCCAATCAGGTGGTGACCACCGCCAACCTCATGCATGACCGCATCGTCAAGGCGAGCGTCAGTACTCCGGTGGCGTGGGTCGTGACGGCGGCTGCGGCCGAGCCCTACCGCACCCTCCTCGACCGCCACGGCATCTCCTACCAGGTGCTCGGTAGCGCCACCGTCCTGCGCGCCGAGCGGACCCGGCTCGAGCGGGTCGAGGAGGATACGGATCCCGTCTACCAGCGCTACGGCGGGCGCCAGATCGTCACCCGTGATGCACCCACAGATCGGCGCTTCGAGACCGGAGCGTTGCTCGTCTTCCCCGATCAGCCGGCTCGGACGATGGCAGCGCTGCTCCTCGAGCCGACGATGCTGTACGGCCTTTACCAGTACCCGGATTTCAGGAGCATGGTGGCCGCGGACGGCACGATCCCGGTCTGGCGGGTGGTCGGGGCAGGGGCTGGTACGTAGTGCACAAGTGACATTATAGTCAATAGTTTGCATTCTTTGGCGCTGATACCCTCGTCAATCCTCCATGCCCCCCGGCCGGTGACACACGACCTCGACGTTGCAGCCGTCGGGGTCGAGGACGAAGGCGGCGTAGTAGTGGGCGTGATAATGCGTCCGCACCCCGGGTGCGCCGTTGTTGCGACCCCCGGCCTCCAAGGCCGCTTGGTGAAACTCGTCCACCAGCCGACGATAGGGCACCCCGAATGCGAGGTGTACGCGGTCGGCGGCCGCCACCGTGCCCTGGCCGAGCCAGAAGTCGGGGATGGCGTCACCGCCGGTTCCCATGCCCACGACGCTCCCCAGGTCCATTACCACCCGGTATCCCAGAGGAGCGAGCGCCGCCTCGTAGAACGCGCGGCTCCGTCCGAGGTCGGAAACCTTGATGCTGACGTGGTCGATCATGCCGGGCACCTCCGCCGGGAATCCTCAAGTCTACCCCGGCTCGAAGGGATCCGGTGAGGACGCCTCGTCCCCTCCTTCTGCGCCGCGAGCTACGCCAAGGCAGCGCCCGCTTGGCCTCGGGCTCCTCCGAGACACCGCGATCGTGCGACCTCCTGCGTGGAGTGGCAGTACGCGCCGCATCCGGGCGTCTCCGCCCCAGCGGAGCGGATCAATCGCTCACACGTACGCGGAACTCCACCCGACGGTTCTGCTGACGCCCTTCGGCGGTGAGGTTCGAGGCGATGGGGTCCGACTCGCCGAGCCCCACCGCGGTCATCCGGCTGCCCACAATACCGCGCGAGACCAGATAGTCCCGAACCGCCTGGGCGCGGCGCTCCGAGAGCTCCTGGTTGTGCACCTCCGAGCCCGTGCTGTCGGTGTAGCCGACCACCGTGAGGGTCGAGCTGGGGTAGCGGCCGAGGACATCGGCGATCTGGTTCAGAGTGCCGAGCGAGGCCGGGCTCAGGGTCGCCGAGTCGGTGGCGAAGAGCACCTGGTTGTTGACGACGAGCTTGAGCTCGTCGGGGTCGGTGGCGGAAGGCTGCACCGCAACGTTGTCGATCTGCTGCATCTCCTGCGCCATCTTGTCCCGGTGGTGACCGACCGCGGCACCGATCCCGGCACCGGCCGCGGCACCGACCACAGCCCCGGTTCGCGGGTCCCCGCTCTGGTTGCCGATCACAGCCCCAGCCACCGCGCCGGCGGCCGCGCCGATGGCGGCCCCCTGCTTGGCCCGTTTGTTGGGATCCTCACTGGATATACAAGCGAGCGTGAGCGCGAGGAGGGCGACGACGGCGACGGTTGGAATTGATCGCTGGTTCATGGAATCCTCCGGTCTCACCCACGTGCAACCTCCGCGAGGTGCCCGAGAAGTCCCGCGCTGACCAACTTCCGCCTCGTCGCGTGATCCGTCGCACAGCCCGGTCTATCGTCGCAGCTGCTCGAGCCGGCGGCGGTACTCCTCGTCCTCGATCTCGCCGGCGGCGTAGCGCCGCTTGAGGATCTGCTCCGGGCTCTCCGCCGATCCGGCGGCTTCCCCCGGCTCGGCACCCCGCCCCCTGGCGGCGCGCATCAGCAGAGCGATCACCACCACGACGCCGACGATGAGCACCAGCCAAAACAGCCACATCCCCCAGCCCATGCCGCCCATTCCGTAGTAGCCATGCATCTCGTTCACCTCCCGTGACCCGGTCGGCGCATCACCCTCATTGATAAACAAAGTTGTTGCCGCATCGTGCATTCCACCGGCCACCGCAAAGGAAGCGGGCCCCTCTCTGGCGACCCCCGGGCACGGTCGCCACCCCGGGCGCTCGGGCTCGAAAGAGCCGCGGCCGCGTCCCGCTACCTGAGTCCTGGTGCGTGCCGACCCATGGTGAGCACCGCGCCCGCCACCGTCGTGATCACCCCGACGGCGATGCCGATGGCCTGGAGCCAGCCGATGCCGGGGTCGCTGCCGAGCCCGATCCGGTCCGCCAGGGCAGCCACCAGCATGACCGCAAGGCCGACGGCCAACACGAGGACGCCTGTTCCCCGTCCCACCATCTCGAAGCCCCCTCACCTGCAAGCAGGCTGCGCCGACGGTTCAGCGCCGCAGCTTCACCATTCCGGCCGCCGCCAGGACCACTCCAACGGTGATGCCCAGGATCTGCTTCCAGCCCACGCCCGGAGCCGCCCCGAGACCGAGGCGGTCGGCCACGGCGCTGACCAGGAAGAGCAAGACCCCCAGCGTGAGCAGCACCCCGGCCGTGATCCTGTTGGACATGCGTCGCCTCCTGCTGTTCGCTTGGACGGCATGGTAGCAGGTGTGGGGTGTCCGTGAGCAGGCAGCTCTCGGCGGACCTGCCCGAGGGCGCGATGGGCGGCGCCGAGGACGGCCAGCTCAGCGGCATCGCTGATCATCACCACCACCCCGGCCAGAACCATCCGCATGGTCGCCACCTCCGACCAAGCTATACCCACTGGAGCACGGCGGTTGCACCCGCCCGTCACCGCTCAGGGTGTAGACTCGGTATAGCACGGCCCCGAGGAGACGAACCATTGAGTCACGCTTCAGGTGGATGCGTGTTCTGCGACATTGTTGCGGGGAGGGCTCCCGCCCATATTGTGGCCGAGGACGAGCTCTCCCTCTGTCTGCTGGACATCAATCCCTTCACCGAGGGCCACTGCCTGGTGATCTCCAAGCGCCACGTCCCGTGGTGGCACGACCTCAGCGAGGAGGAGACGCTGAGCCTCTTCCGCATGGCGCGCAGTGTGGCGCGCCGACTGGGTGCGGCGTTCGAGCCCGACTTCGTGTGTCTTTACGCCCGCGGCCGGCGGGTGCCGCACACCCATCTCTTCCTGGTTCCCACCGTGGAGGGCGACCTCCTCGACGCCTTCTTCAACGCCCTGGAGCGGGCTCAGGAAGCGCCGCCCACCCTCGCGGAGCTGAGCACCGACGAGAGCCTGCACCGGGCGACGGATCGCATCCGCCGCCAGCTCGACCCGCCAGAGCCGGAGTAGAGCGCCGGCGGCCCGCGCCGCCCGACTCATCGTCGGAGCCGCGGCGCCGGCCGCTGGGGGTGGGCGGCCCGACGCGACCAGTACTGGTCAGTTGCGCTATGCTCTGTTCGATGGGGGGCCATCGTCTCCGGGGCGTGCTCGCTGCTGCCGCCGTTGCCGCGGCATTGGCCCTGCCCTTCTCCTGCGGCCACGGTCGGCCGGGCTCCGGTAACACCACCGTCCGCATGTACTTCGTGCCCTCGCAGACGCCGGCCACCATGCAGAAGGCCGCGGACGAGCTGGCCCGCTTCGTGAGCCACGACGCCGGCCTACGCCTACGCGCCGAGGTTCCCGCCGGCTACGGCGACGTCATCGACGCCCTCGCCACCGGAGGCGCGGACGTCGCGTGGATGCCGGCGTTCGCCTACGTCATCGCCCACGGCAACGCCGACGCCGAGGCCCGCCTCCAGGTCATGCGCACCTTCGAGCAGTCCCTCATCGTCGTGACCCGCTCGGGTGACCGCACGGTGGGCCGCCTGGCTGACCTGGCGGGCCGCCGGGTGGCCGTGCCGATGACCCTCGACGAGCCGCTCCGCCGCGCCCTCGGAGAGCTCCTCCGCCCGGCCGCCGGTTGGCACGAGGTGGGGGTGGCGAGCGACCGCGACGCCGTGCGTGCCCTCTTCAGCGGTCCCGATCCGCCGGCGGCCGCGGTGAGCGCCTCCACCTCGACCGGCCCGCGTGACTTCGTCGGGGACGGCCGCAAGGAGCTCGAGGCCGAGCGTCCCGGAACCCTCGAGCGCACCACCGTCCTCGCCGCGCTGCCGCAGCCGCTGGAGCGGGAGATCGCCAGCTACCGCGGCTGCATCCTCACCCGGGTCGACTCCGGGATCCGCCGCCTCGCCGACCTCTCCGGCCGCACCCTCGCCTACACCGACGAGGCCTCCACCTCCGGATTCATCTTCCCGCGCGGCCTCCTCCGCTCGCACGACGTCACCCCCGCCGCCGAGTACTTCGTCGGCGGTCACACCAAGGTGGTCGAGGACGTCTGGGCCCGCCGGGTCGCCGCGGGGGCCGTCTACTTCTCACCGGCCGGCGAGCAGCAACGCCAGCGGGGCGAGGTGGTGGGCGACGCGCGCGGCCGGCTCCTGCAGCGGCTCGCCGGCGACGCCGACCGGGAGATGGTCCTCGACCGGCTGCGGGTCATCGCCCTCACCGACCCCATCCCCTCCGACGTGTGCGTGGTGCGCCGCGGCTTCCCCGACGCCACCTGGCAGCGCCTCGCCACCTCCCTTAGCCGCTTCCTCGACACCGCCGACGGGCGCCGGGTGCTGGGCGAGCTGGACGGCGGCGTCGGGCTGGCCAAGACCACCGACGCCGCCTTCGACGGCTTCCGGCACACCCTCGAGCTCGCCGGCGTCGACGTCAACGAGATCCTCCGCGCCGAGGAGGCGAAGCTCGGGCGAAAGGGCGGCTGAGGTGGCCGCGACCGGCCGCTGGCAGCTCGCCTGGACGCTGCGCCGCAAGCTGGTGGGGGGCGCCCTCCTCACCGTGCTCGTGAGCGCTGCGGTGGGGGCCGTCATCTTCGTCTACAGCCTCGACCGACTCGCCGAGAACGACCTCGGCCTGATGGTGCGCTCGGCGACCTCCACCGCGGCGGCCATCGCCGATGACGCCGACCGCCGGGTGGTGGGGTACGTCGAGCTGCTAGCCCAGCGGCCCGATCTCGCCGCCGCAGTCGCCAGCCACGACTCCGACCGCCTCGCCGAGGTCCTCATCGGCGAGTTTCAGACGCTCAAGGACCGTGATCCTTCGGTAGTCGCCCTCGACGCCGTCGACGCCCGCGGCGTCGTGCTCATGCGCGGTCAGAGCCCGACCCGGGCGGGCCAGGACCTGTCGGCGGCGCCGCTCGTCGAGGAGGCCCTTCATGGCCGCGTGGCACACGGCCTGGTGACAGCGGAGGACGACACCGGCATGGGCATGCAAGCGGTGGCGCCCCTCGCCGAGCACGAGCGGATCGTCGGCGCGCTGCGCGTAGTGAGCGCACTGGGGATCGACACCGCCCGCCTCATCAAGGAGAAAACCGGCGCCGAGATCGCCTTTCTGGTGAACGGCCGGGTCCAGGCGTCGACGCTCCCACCAGCGGCGGCGGACCGGCTCGAGCTACCCGCGAGCCTCACCGCGAGCGTGGTCCGCGGCGAAGAGGCCTATGCCCGCACCGTCGCGGCCGGCGCCTCGTACCAGGTGGGCTACGTCGCGCTGGGCGGTCACGGCGGCCGGAGCGCTCCGGTGATGGCGGTGCTGGTGACGCGACGCCACGTGGAGCGGGCGCGGACCACCTTCGTCGTCCAGTACCTCGTCGCCCTGGTTGTCGTCTGCGGCCTCCTGGCCTGGCTCGCCGTTGCCCTGGCGACCCGAACCACCCGTCCCCTCGCCTCCCTCCGCCGGCTGGCGGGCACGCTTGCCGACGGCGACCTCCGGGTCCCTGATCTCGGCAGCACAAGTGGCGACGAGATCGGCGCCTCGGCGCGGGATCTCTCGGCGGCGGTGCGGATCATGGGGGCCGCGGTGGAGCGTATCGTCGAGCATGCCGCCCGCCTCGCCGAGGCCTCCGGCGCGCTGTCGGAGGTAAGTGGCGGCATGACCGCCGACGCCGAGGCAGCCTCGGAGCGTGCGGCCACCATGTCGGCGGCCGCCGAACGCGTCAGCGACGGGGTCCAGGCCGTCGCCGGAGCGACCGAGGAGATGGGCGCCGGCATGCGCGAGATCGCCCGCTCCGCGCACCACGCCGCCACCGTAGCCGGCCGCGCCGTCGGCCTCGCCGGCGAGGCCAACACGACCGTCGAGCGCCTCGGCACCAGCAGCCTCGAGATCGACTCAGTGACCCGCCTGATCACCGCCATCGCCAAGCAGACGAACCTGCTCGCCCTCAACGCCACCATCGAGGCCGCCCGTGCGGGAGAGGCCGGTCGCGGCTTCGCGGTGGTCGCCGGCGAGGTGAAGGAGCTCGCCCGCCAGACCTCGGAGGCCGCAGAGAGCATTGCCGCCACCATCGGCGCCGTGCAGGGCGACGCCCACGCGGCGGTGGCGTCGATCGCCGAGATCGGCACCATCATCGCCGAGATCGCCGAGATCCAGGCGTCCATCAGCGCCGCAGTGGAGCAGCAGACCTCCGCCACCGCCGAGATCGGCCGCAACGTCACCGCGGCCGCCCACGGCAGCGGCGAGATCGCCGACGGCATCACCGAGGTGGCCGGGGCGGCGAGCCGCACCAGCGCGGGCGCCGAGCACACGCGCACCGCAGCGCGCGACCTCGCCGCCCTCGCGGCGGAGCTCCGCGAGGTGGTGGGCCACTTCTCGGTGTGATCTCCGCCCCCACAACGCAAACAGAAAGCCCCCGCGACGCGGGGGCTTGAACCTCTGTTTGATGGCGCGCCGGGCGGGAGTCGAACCCACAACCTTCTGATCCGTAGTCAGATGCTCTATCCAACTGAGCTACCGGCGCAGCCGGGATCAGGATTCTGCCACAGGGCGCGGGCCGATGCAAGAGGGGGCGGGGCCCAGGTAGGTTCTCCGCGGCCCCGACGCCCGTGCGGCCGCTCAGCGGCGGCACGTCGGCTCGGTCCCGAAGGGGGCAACGGTCGACGCCAGCTGACTGCATGCCGGCCCCCTTCGGGCCCTTCGCCGAGGCGCCTCCCGGCAATTGTGGGACCCCTGCTCCGGACGACCTCCCCGTGGATTGCCACCCATGACGTTTCCCGCCCACGTGGCGGTGGCAGGATGGCTCTCCAGGGAGAACATCATGGGTGGCACGTCCCGTCGGGAGGGCCTGTACTTCGGAGCGGAGGTGGCCTCGCTTCGTGAGGGGTAGGTTGTGACCGGGGCCGGGCCCGCGGACCGGGGCGGGGGCCGACACCGGTGCCGTCGCCGCCGCCGCGGCACGCCGCCGCTGCTCCTGCCGCCGCCCCTGCCGCTGCCCACCGACGCCGTCGCCGTCCACCGGGCGGGGAAACCCTCTCTCGTCTCCCCTCCATCGCAAAACCCCTCCAACTGGTTGCCGTATCATGGCCAGCGTCCCGAGTCGAAGGAGGACCCGTTGGAAGCCATACTCAAGCTCCGCAACCTGGGCAAGCGCTACGGCGACAAGGTGGCGGTGGACGACCTCTCGTTCGAGGTGCCACGCGGCTCGGTGTTCGGGCTGCTGGGCCCCAACGGCGCCGGCAAGACCACCACCATCCGCATGATCATGAGGATCATCGAGACCGACCAGGGCGAGGTGCTGCTCGATGACCTGCCGGTCGACGACGACCGGCGGCGGCTGATCGGCTACCTGCCCGAGGAGCGCGGCCTCTACCGCAAGATGAAGGTGGTCGAGCACCTGGTGTTCTTCGGCACGGTGCGCGGCCTTGCCGCCGCCGAGGCGCGCAAGCGGGCGACCGCCTGGCTCGAGCAGTTCGAGCTCGGCGACTGGGCCGACCACAAGGTCGAGGACCTCTCCAAGGGGATGCAGCAGAAGGTGCAGTTCATCGGCACCATCCTGCACCGCCCGCAGCTCCTCATCCTGGACGAGCCCTTCTCCGGGCTCGACCCCATCAACGCCCGACAGCTCAAGGACCTGCTCCTGGCCATGTCGCAGGAGGGCGTCACGGTGGTGCTCTCCACCCACGTGCTCCCCCAGGTCGACGAGCTGTGCGACCACATCTGCCTCATCAACCGCGCCCGGCCCATCCTGGTGGGGCCGCTCACCGAGATCCGCGAGAGCTTCGGCGGCAACGCCTGGACGGTCAAGTCCGCCGCCACCGAGGCCGAGCTCGCCCGCCTCCCCCACGTCGCCTCGGTGAGCCCGCTCAAGGACCGCCTGCTGGTGGAGCTGGAGGACGGCGCACCCGAGGACGAGCTCCTGCGCGCCCTGCTCGAGCGCGGCAGCGTGGAGGCCTACAGCCGCTTCGAGCCCGACCTCGAGAACATCTTCATCCGGGCCGTGGAGGAGGATCGCGCCAATGTTCAGTAGGATCGCTGCCGTCATCCGCCGCGAGTACCTGGAGCGCGTGCGCACCCGCGCCTTCTGGATCTCCACCCTGCTCGTGCCCATCTTTCTGGCCGCCGTCACCATCCTGCCGGCATGGCTGGCCTCCCGCGGGGGCGGCAGCTTCAACGTAGCGGTAATCGACCTCTCCGCCGACCACGCGCAGGCGGTGGAGCAGGAGATCACCTCGCTGGTCTCCGGCGACAAGGACCCGCTCAAGATCTCCCTCAAGACCATCGAGCCGGGCCCCGACGCGACTGCCACCCGCGAGCACGTCAAGCAGGCGGTGCAGGACGGCACCTACGACGGGATGCTGGTGCTGCCCGCCGACCTCAGCGAGGGGGGCGAGGCCGAGTACATCGCCCCCAACGTCGCCGCCTTCAAGCTCCTGTCGGTGCTGGAGCGGGGCGTCAACAACGTCGTCGTGGGCGAGCGCCTCACCGGCGCCGGTCTCGACCCCGCCCGGGTCAAGGAGCTCACCAAGCGGGTCGACCTCAAGACCATCAAGCTGGGTAAGGGCGGCGAGGAGACCCGCGACCGCGGCCAGGCCTTCCTGCTCTCCTACATCCTCATGTTCGTCATCTACATGACGGTGCTGATGTACGGGATCTACGTGATGCGCGGCGTCCTCGAGGAGAAGCAGTCGCGCATCGTCGAGGTGATCATCGCCACCATCCGGCCCTTCGAGCTGATGCTGGGCAAGGTGCTGGGGATCGGCGCGGTCGGGCTGACCCAGTACCTCCTCTGGATGGCGGTGGGCCTCGCTCTCACTGCTCCCGGGGCCGCCGCCGCGCTGGGCTTCTCGGGGCTCGAGCTGCCCGCCGTCGCGCCCTCCGTCATGATCTTTTTTGTGGTCTTCTTCGTGCTCGGCTTCCTGCTCTACGGCACCCTCTACGCCGCCATCGGCGCGGCCTTCGACACCGAGCAGGAGGCGCAGCAGTTCCAGACCGTGGTCACCATGTTCCTGGTCGTTCCCATCGTGCTCATGTTCCAGATCCTCAACCAGCCTGACGGCACCACCGCCGTCGTCCTGTCGCTGATCCCGTTCTTCGCGCCGATGCTGATGTTCCTGCGCATGACGCTGGTGAGCGTGCCGCCGATCCAGATCGCGGCGTGCCTGGTGCTCCTGGTGGGCGCCATCCTCGGCTGCACCTGGATCGCGGCCAAGGTCTACCGGGTCGGAATCCTCATGCACGGCACCAAGCCCAAGCTCAAGGACCTGATGCGCTGGCTCAAGGCGTAGCTCGCTCGCGGCAGTTGACGCCGGGAGGACCGTTGGTATAATGACGCTCCCCGCGAGGGGGCCTGCTGGGGAGTCGTCCAATGGCAGGACATACGGCTCTGGACCGTAGAATTGGGGTTCGAGTCCCTGCTCCCCAGCCAGATCAACACGAAACGCCGGGCTGACGCCCGGCTTTTTCGTGTGCCCCCCGCCCTGCCACGGAAGACGGGCAGCACGAGACGCTCCCCCTCCTCGCCGAGCCGAGAGGCCAGAGGAACAACGGGCCAGCCCGGGAATCGCGCGGGCGACACCGGCCGCACGACGCGGTCAGACCTTCACCCGACGATGACGAGCGTGCGGCGCGTCGGGCGGGTAGGGGAACGCACCTTGCTTCTCCCGCTTCCCATCTATAGTCCGGCGATCCTCTTGTCACATCCCAGCAAGTGCCTGCCCATGAGCAGGATAGCTGGATCTGGGCACAGCTCGAGCCAGCGTGCGGCGGTCGACGGCGCCGCCACGCCGGGGAAGTCCCCACGCCGTCCCATGAGGTCGGCGATCAGCTGGAGGTGCAGGTGGGGCGGCCAGCCGCCGTTCTCTCCAGGCTCGCCGAGCCACCCGATGCGCTGGCCGCGCGCCACCGCCTGACCCTCGGCGAGACCCTCCAGCGACGCCCGGCTGAGGTGCCCGGAGAGGGTGAAGAACGACGTCGCCTCCAGGGCGTGCTCGAGGATGACCGTGCCGCCGTAGTCGCCGGCTGCGGAGTTGTCCGCGAAGCTGTGCACGCGGCCGGGCAGGGCCGCCCGTACCGGCGTGCCGGCCGCCGCCCAGAGATCGAGGCCGAGGTGGACGCTGCGCGGCTCGCCGCTCCCGGCGAACAGCGGCGTCCGGTAGATCACGCGGTCCTCGCCCCAGCGGCCCACCGCGAGGCCCGCCGGGCTCGCCGCCACCGCCGCCGCCACGACGGCGGCCAGCGCCTCGGGGGTGGCGGCGTCGTCACCGCCGAGGTCGAGCACCAGCGCCCCCGCGAGGGAGACCGGGAGGACCGGCGCAACCTCGTCAGCGTGACGGACGAGCAGCTCGGTCAGCCGGTTCATGGCGCTACCCCCCTGACCACCGCGGCCAGATGACGCATCACCACCACCGCGCCGCCCTCGGCCGTCACCGTCACCCGCTCGGCTGCCGCCCGGTTGGAGATGGAGGGGCGCCCGCCCGCGTCCAGGGCCCGCTCAACCACCGGCCAGTGCACGCCCTCGAGGGTAACCCGCACGGCCGGGTCATAGGTCCAGAACGACCACGTCTCCCCCGGTACCGCGTCAAGCTCAAGCCGGCCGGTGAGCGCCAGCACCCGCCACGTCTCGTCCTCCAGCACCACTCGCTCGCCCAGCGCAAGGCGGGCGAGAAGACCCAGGTTCCCGGCGTCGTGGTCGATGCGCCCGCCCAACGCCGCCAGCACTGTCAACTCGGCCACTTCGAGCACGTCGAAAGCATGATGGAGGGCCTTCTCGAGGTCGGTGTGATCCTGGTCGGGGCGCTCGAGGACCCTTTCAGGTCCGAGCCAGCGCAGGGTCTCGGGACGCACCGAGTCCAGGTCGCCGACGACCGCGGCGGGGACGAGGCCGATGCGGGCCAGATGGTCGGCGCCGCCGTCGGCGGCGAGCAGCGGGTCGGCGGCTGCGGCGAGGGCCGCCATGCGCGGGGTCCACTGCAGGGGGGCGTTGGCGACGAGCACGGCAGGTGGGCGCTGCATGTCGCAATGGTACACTCGGCGGCGCGGGGAAAACCCGGTCTTCGATCCCAACCTGACGCCTACGAGCGCCTTGCCACCTTCGTGCTGGCTCTGGCATGCCTTCTGCTGGAGGCGAGCGGCCAGTGGCGCGAGGCTTCCGCCCGCTTCGTACGGACCCGCGTGGGCCAGCCGGAGCCGAGCGAGGGGCAGCGCCTGCCCAACGGCACGACGGTCGCGTACGACCCCTACTTCCACCTGGCGATATGCCTGGCCCGCCAGCATGGCCGCCCGCCATGAGAAACGCTTCATTCAGGAAAACAACAACTTAGATGGAGATCGAAGGCGGCTGACCCGTCCCGTGCTAGACTGCATTTGCCTATGAGCCTACCCGCCTCGCTTCTGTCCGGGACGGTGTACGTGCCGGACACTTCGGCCCTCATCGAGAACCCGGATGCCCTCGATCGGTTGCTCACCGACGGCAACGTCGTGGTGCTGCTGCACCAGGTGATCGAGGAGCTCGGCCGCCTGCAGGCGTCCCGCTCCAAGTCGGACGGCGTTCGTCATGCGGCACGCCAGGTGACGCGGAAGATCCTCGAGTACCGCAAGCGCTCGCTCATCCACCATCACGTCGAGCAGCTCCTCTCCCGCCAGGCGAATGCCGGCGTCTTCGGGCCCACTCCCAGCGGCGGGATCCTGGCGTGGGAACCCGACGGCGACACCATGGTGCCGTACCCTGCCGACTCCGGTGACAACCTGATCCTCGGCGCCGCCCGCCGCATCGCCTCCGTCGCCGCCAGCAACGGCCATCCGGGCTTCCGCGTGGTGGTGATCTCCGAGGACTCCAACGTGCTCCTCAAGTGCGACGCGGTGGGGCTCGAGGCCGAGAACCTGCGCTACGGCAAGGTCGAGCTCGAGAGCCTCGATGAGGTCTACCGGGGCGTGGTGGAGGCGGAGGTTCCGGAGGAGGCGCTGGACGCCTTTTTCGACAGCGACCGGCCCGGCGAGCGCTGGCTTCCCTTGGAGGTGCTCAGTCCCTCGCTGCGCACTCAGGTGGAGTGGAACACCGGGGTGATCCTGCGTTGCGACGGGCACGACATCATCACCCGCGTCTCCCTCGACGAAGACGGTCGGCTGGTGGACCTCCGCTACGCCCAGTACTGGGACCGCAAGCGCGACGAGTACCGGCCGCGTCCGATTCTCGGGATGACACCCCGCGATCCCTTCCAGATCCTCGCCATGGAGTTCCTGCTCGATCCCGAGGTTCAGCTCGTGGTACTCGACGGGCCCGCCGGCTCCGGCAAGACCAGGCTCATGGTGGCAGCCGCCCTCTTCCTGCTGGTGGGGCAGCCCAGCTCATTGCGGGTGTCACCGCGATCGGCGCCGCTCAACCCCGCCGCCGCCTACGACAACGGCCTCCTGCTGCTGCGCCCCGAGCATGCCTCGAGCCAGTACGAGATGGGTTTTCTGCCCGGCGACTACGAGAGCAAGGTGTCACCCTGGCTGGAGCCATTCTTCCAGGCCATGCGCTCGCTCTCGATCCTCAACGACCACGACTTCACAGCCGACCTCCGGGCCTCGGCGCGGCTCACCATGCTCTCCACCTCGATGCTGCGAGGCATGGACATCGAGCAGTCCATCGTGCTGGTGGACGAGCTCCAGAATGGCGACCGCCACCTCGCCAAGACCCTCATGAGCCGCTTCTGCTCCACCTCCAAGGTGGCCTTGGCCGGCTGCCTCGACCCGGTGCAGATCGACAACCCCTACGTCGACTGGCGCTCCAACGCGCTCACCCGGATCAAGGAGACCTACCGCGGTTTTGGGCCCCACGTCGCCCAGGTGCGGCTGATGCACAACTACCGTGGACCGATCTCGACCAAGGCCGACGAGCTGTAGCGCCCACCCGCCCTCCCGGAAGACGGGAGAAGGACGACGCTTTCGCCCCCCCGGAACCGGGCCCCGACCACGGTCCCGGCCTCGGCCCCGGCCGCCGTCCCGGCCACGGTCCCAGCTCCTACCCTGCAACCACCTCGATGTGGAACTCCGGGGGGTCCTGGATGGTGCGCTTCACTGAGCACTTCTCGGCCACCCGCACCAGCGCGCCGCGGTACTTTTCAGGGAAGTCTCCGGGAACCTCGATGTCCAGATGCACATCGCTGAGCCGGCCCTTGTCGTCGCGCTCCCAACGTTGGCGGATGCGAATCCCCTCGGATGGAATGTCGCGGTTCTGGCAGAAGCCGAGGACGTAGATCCCGGCGCAGGTGGCCAGCGAGGCGAGGAAGAGATCGTAGGGTTCGGGCGCAGAGCCTTCGCCCCCGTTCTCCCGGCTCTGGTCGGTGACGATGGTGAGGTCACCGTACGACGCCTCCACCCGCTTGCCTCCGGGGAAGTGCACCTGCATGTGTCGATCGTTCAATGCCGCCTCCTCTCGCTGTCAGAGAACTCGCCGCGGTCAGAGCCTCTTCCGCAGCACCGCAAGCTCCTCCAGGTTGCCCTTCTGGCCTCGGATCGGCGACGGCACCTGGGTGAGCAGCTCGAGACCGAGGGCGGCGAGCGCGGCCACGGTGCCGTCCACCGCCTCCCGTCGCACCTCCTCGTCGCGCACGATGCCGCCCTTGCCCACCTGTGCCCGACCAGCCTCGAACTGCGGCTTGACCAGGCACACCAGGAGCCCGCCGACCAGAAGATGCGGCAGCAGAGCCGGCACCACCAGGCGCAGGGAGATGAACGATACGTCCACCACCGCGAGCTGCACCGGGAAGGGCAGGCCGTCGGGCTCCAGGTGGCGGGCGTTGACACCCTCCATGACCAGCACCCGGGGGTCCGAACGAAGCCGCCAGTCCAGCTGCCCCCGCCCCACGTCCAGGGCGATGACCCGCGCGGCGCCGCGGGCGAGCAGAATGTCCGTGAAGCCCCCGGTGGAAGCACCCACGTCGAGGCAGTCCCAGCCCGTCGGGTCGATGCCCGCCGCGTCGAGGGCCGCCTCAAGCTTGAGCGCCCCACGTGAGGCCCATGGGTGGTCGGGCTCTGAAACCTCCACCTCGGCGTCGGCGGGCACCGGGGTCCCCGCCTTGCTCACCACCTGGCCCGCCACCCGCACCTTGCCCGCCAGCACCAGGGCCTGCGCCCGCGCCCGCGAGGGGACCAGGCCACGCTCCACCAGGAGGAGATCGAGACGGCTGTGCTGTCGCGCCACGACGGCATAGTAACGCAGGAGGCGCGCGCCGCCCTGTGCTAGCCTCTTCGCGTGCTGGAGGTCTACCTCCCCACGGGGTGGGAGCACGGCCACGCCCCGGTGGCCACGCTGCTGGACAGCCTCGGCCCGCCGCTCGCCTGGTGGGTCGCCTGGGGCGTGCTGGCCGTCGCCGCCCTCCTCGCCCTTCGCCGCCGTCCCCCCTCGCCATCGGCCTGGCCGCCGCCGCCGCCCTCGCACTTGGAGTGGCCGCCAACGGTCTGGTGGACGACGCCTACATCGCGTTCCGCTACGCCGCCAACCTCCTCGCCGGAAACGGCCCGGTTTCAACCCCGGAGTGCGCATCGAGGGGGCGTCCAGCGGCGGGTGGATGGCCCTCATGGCTGCCGCCGGCGGCATCAGTGGAGCAGCGCTGGGGGTCGCGGCCCGGATCCTCTCGCTGACCGCCGCAGCACTCGCGGTTGTCGCCGCGGGTTGGGCCATGACGCGCTGGGCGGGCGCCGAAGCCGGCGCCCGTGCCGCCATCTGGTGGGCTCTTCTCCCGACGCCGGCACTGTACGCCGCCTCGGGGATGGAGACCTCAGCCTTCGCCATGGGGCTGTGGCTGGCGGTCGGGGCCGCGTCTGCTGGGTCATCCGTCGCAGCCACCGCCGGCGGGGCCTTCTTGGTCGGCACCCTGCGGCCCGAAGGTCCCCTCCTGGCGGCGCTGGTACTTCCCTTCTGGCGCCGGCTCGAAGCACCGGCGCGGCGAGTGGTGCTGGCCACCCTCGCGGTCGGGACCGTTATCGCCTGTGCCCGCACCCTATACTACGGTCTGCCGATACCTCGCGCGGCGCTGGTCAAGAGTGTCCTCGCGCCTGCCGGCCTCGTTCACGGGCTCACCTACCTGGGTGCGGCGGCGATCAGGGCGTGGCCGCTGGCCGCCGCCGCGGCGCTGACCGCGTGGGCGGCCCCGCGACGCATGGTCGTCGCACTGCCAGCGGCGCTGCTGGCGGTGCCGGTGGTGCTGGGCGGGGGCGACTGGATGCCCGGCGCCCGCTACCTGCTGCCCCTCCTCGCGGCCCTGACGATCCTTGCGTCGTGGCCGACTCGGTCGCGCTCGAACGCGGCTCTGGCGGCGGCCGCCCTGGCCTGGACGGGGCTCCTCCTGCTGCCGCTGGAGACCGCGCCGGCCCTTCCCATGGCCGGCAGGAGCTGGCGGGCCATGGCCGAGCACCGTGTGCAGAGCCGCTGGTGGGAGGCCATGGGAACGTGGCTGGGGGTCTCTCTCCCACCCACCGCAACGCTGGCGTGCGGCCCCGCCGGGGCGCTGCCCTATGCCTCGGGCCTGGTCACCTTCGACCTCTACGGCCTCTCCTCGCCGGTGTGGCATGGCACCGATGGCGCCGCCGGCCACCGCCTCTGGGGCCTCGACCAGGCGGTGGCGGCCCGCAGCGACCTTCTCTACCCGGGCCGCCCCCTACCCCAGAGCGGCGACACCGGCGCCCTCGTGGCGGCGGCGACGGCCCAAGTACGTGACGTGCCGGAAGTGCTCCTACGCTACCGCCCGCTGCTGCTCCGCCACTCGCCCGAGTACCACGTGGACGTGGTGGACGATGTGCTGTGGGTACGCTCTGCCAGCGGGCTCGCCCCCGCCGGTCCACGCACCAGGTAAAGTGCGGCGTCGCCCCGGCGTGCCACCACCACCACCCCGGGGACTCCGGCGAGGGGTTCCGGCGCCGTCAGCCCATAGGTCTCCCGCTCGAGCCGACCCACCACCACCCAACGCACGTGGTAGCGGTCGAGCACCGCCCGGCGGGCAGCCGGGACGCCCCCGGTGTAGAGCACCTCGAGATCGGCCTGCCGCCGCGCGACCTCGGCGGGGTCCTGGCCGCGTTGCTGGAGATGCCACTCCCACCCCACCACGGTGGGTAGACCGGTGTTCATGGCGATGCGGGCGTAGTCCTGGTAGGGCGGTCCCGCCGCCTCGGCCACCACGTCGCTGGGCCGGGCCATCCCCTCGAGCGCCCGCACCAGGAAGAAGGTGTCCGGTTCATAGGCCGGCAGGTAGGCCTGGCCGTCCAAGGTCGGTCGCGGCGACGGCATGCGCGGCTGCAGCCATCCCTGGGCGAGCCCGAGGGGAAGGTTGACGCAGGCGACCAGCTCAAGGGGCAGCCAGACGAAGAGCAGGAGCCGGCGCCCCCTGCCCGAGAGACGGAGCAGCAGCAGCGTCAGGGCGGCGGCCATCAGGACCCACACGCCGTTGTACACCTTGAAGAGGGTGTTCATGCGGTCGAGCAGGGTGAAGCGCTCACATCCCGCCACCAGCAGCATGGCGAGCGCCGCCAGAAGCCAACCCAGGCGGGCGCCGCGCTCCCGGGCCCGCGCCGCGGCGCCGGCCAGCAGCACCGCAGCGCCGAGGCCCAGTGCCGCGGCTGACGAGCCCATGGCCCAGCCCGACCCCGCCGCCAACACGACCCCGGCGAGCAGCCACCAGGAGCCCCCACCCAGCTCGTACACCGCCGCCGCCGCGAGCGGCACGAGAAACACGCCCAGGTGCCGCACCACCGCCGCCGCCGGCGCGAACTCCGCACGGTTGAGACCGATGCCGAGGCCTCCCACCCCCGCCCGCGCCCACGCCGCCAGCTCCCACCAGAACGGAGCCACCGCCACCACCGCAAGCGCCGCCGCACCGCCCAGGCGCGCAAGACCCGCCCACGGCCGCGGGGCGGCCAGCAGACCGACGGCGAGAGCGGTGGTGAAGACCAGGGCATCCCAGGGATTGGTGGCCACCAGCACCCCTGCCAGCACCGCCAGCACGGCTACCGGCGCCACAAAGCGCCTCCGTGCCGCCACCGTCACCCAGCCCCACGCCAACGCCGCCAGGAGCACCGGCAGAGCGAGGAAGTGCGCGTGGAGGTCGGCGAAGAGGGCCGTCCACAGGGGGTACTCATCGATGGCAAACCCCGGGATCACCCGCGAGGTGGCCCACCACAGGTCGAACCAGCGTCCCTGGCGGGCGAGCCCGAGCAGGAAGGGCCAGGCCAGGTTGCCGGTGAGCAGCACCAACCCCGGAGCCAGCCAGGCCTCAACCGCTCGCTGCCGGCGCGCGACTGCGAGCCCGAGGGCGGCGAGCACGGCGGCGCCCAGCGCGGGCAGGGTGGCGGCCATGAGGTTGTAGCCCACCGCGGGGTCGGCACCGGTGGCGAGAATGGGTGCCGCGGCGAGGATTTCGCCCAGGTAGTAGTAGTGCAGCGGCTGACCTGCCAGCCACGGCTCGTCGACGGGCCACTGAGGAGCGTGCACGAAGGCCTCGAGGAAGGCGAGGTCCATGGGCTTCTCACCCCAGTAAACCGCCGGGTTCCAGAGCCGCGCGGCGAGGAAGAGCAGCCCCACCGCCGCGGACACTCCCAGCACCAGGCGCCGGCCGCGCCGGCGGCGTCGCCACAGGCGGATCAGGCGCCGGCGCCGCGGCCACGCCACTGCCGTGGCGACCACCATCCCGGCCAGCGCCACAGCGGTGACCGTGCGCGGCCCCGGGGCCCACGTCCCCACCCGCGTTCCCAGCCACAACAACCAGCCCGCCGCCACCCAGCCGGTGGCGAGGCTGAGCCCGGCGCCGCCGTCGGGCCACGCCGCCAAACGCCATCCCACCAGCAGCCAGACCACCGCGCCCAGGAGGACGAGAAACACCACCCAGGCCAGGGTGGCAGCGGCTTCGGCGACAGCGCCAGGCCGCGGCGGCAGCTGTGGCAGGGGATCCACCAGGCGGTGCTCGAGCTGCGGCCAGCGGGGCGGCGGCGCCCGCGTTGCCAGCGCCCGGGCCAGCATCTCGCCAGCCGATACCTCCGCCACCCGCCGGAGGATCACCACCCGGGGAAAGTCGTAGTTGACGAAGCTCTCATCGGCCTCCTGCACCGGCGCGGCGAGGCCGAAGATCCGCGGCCCCCGGTCGACCCGGCAGAGGGGTCGGAAGCCGGTGCCGCCGGAGAGCAGAAGTCGGTAGAGCTTCCCGGTGAGGGGGAAGCGGTCGGGGTTGGCGAGCACGGTATGGCGTACCCGGTTCGAGGTGAGCACAGCCCAGTCAGCACTGGCGAGGGTCTCGCACCAGCGCCGGGCCTTGGCGGCATCGTCGGGGAGGTCGTACGACGGCAGTGTCACCGTGTGCACCGCCACCGCCAGGGGCAGCGACTCGTCCCAGCTCTCGAAGGCCACGCTCTCGCCCGGGCCCGCCACCCGATCAAGCCATCGTGCCGCGGTGGCGTGGGGATGCGGGGCGGCAAACCCCCAGAGGTAGGCCACCCCCCACAGCGCCGTCGCTCCCACCACAGCCCATCGCACCGCTCGGCGACGCTGCGGCTGTGCCAGCCACCACGCCGCCAGCAGCACCAACGGCAGCACCAGCGGCTCCCAGTAGCGCAGGTACTTCACCGGGAGGGTGGCGAGGCGCGCGGATACGGGCAGCACCCAGGCGACGAGGAGAGCGAGGAGTGTGGCCGAGCGCCCCGCCCGCTCATACCCCCCGCGCCAGAGCCGTACCAGCGCGCCAGCCGTCGCCACCATCGCCGCCACCAGCAGGCCGGGCCCCAGACCCCAGAGAGCCAGCTGGAGCAGCGGGTAGAGCACCGGCCGGGTGTGGCGATAGACCCGCGTGTAGGGCAGCTCCACCCGGCCGGTGGCCATGGCCAGCTGCTCACCGACGCCACGCAGGTACGGTGCCGCGAGGCCGGGGAGCAGCAAGCCGGCGGTCGCCACTGCCGCGAGAGCAGCGGCACCCAGAGCGACCCGTGTCCACCCTCGGCGGCGGGTCGCGCCGTGGAGCAGGAGCGCTGCGCCCAGCAGGGCCAGGGCCGACGGGAGCGGCGCCCGGCCCGGCGGAAACGCCGACGGCTGGACCGCCGCGAAGGCGCCCAGGGCCCCTGCCGCCAACGCCAGGCCGAGGGCCGCGGCACCCAGCCAGCGGCGCTGCGGCACGGTGAGGAGCAGGGCGACCGCCAGCGGCAGGGCGAGGGGCAGCGAGGACACCTTGACCGCCAGCGACGCCCCCCACGCCGCGCCCGCAAGGACCGCAGCGGGCAGGACCGCCCGTCGGGCAAGCCAGTAGGCGGCGGCCAGCGCCGCCATGACCCAGGCGGCGTGGTGGGCCTCGACAGTGGCGAAATGAGCCTGCTCGAGGTCGAGAGGCACCAACGCCCCGAGGGCAAGCACCAGGAGCCCGGCCCGGCGGCCCCAGGCCCGCCGCGCCAGCAGCCAGGCGAGGCCGAGGGCGGCGAGGCTGGCCAGCAGCGACAGCATCCGGCCGCCGCGCAAGAGGCCGGAGTACTCCGGTGGCTGTCCCAGCAGCCAGGCCGCCGCCCGTACCGCAGTGAAGTGGAGCTGACCATAGGCGTAGAAGCCGGGGTCTGCGCTCGGGCCGCTCATGCGCTGGGCGACGAAGGCCACCTGGCGCGCATCGGGGTGGGGGCTGAGCAGGCCCGAGTCCCAGCCCAGCAGCAGGACTCGCGCGAGCAGCGCGAGCCCGAGCAGCAGCCAGACCCTGACGACGGGCTTCATCGCGGCAGCGTAACGGTCCGCCGGACCCCCGGCAAGCCGCCGCGGCGGCCGGATTCGGGACCGCGGACCGGAGCCGCCGCCGTGACCGCGGGCCGGCCCGATCGCAGCACGGGCCGTCGCGCCGGGGGTGCCATCCCCGACAGCTTTCGCCGATCCACTCGAAGGGTCAACAGGAAAGGTGTTGGGGGTGGCTCCCCACGGGCAGGCTGTCGGCAGCAGGATCATCGCCCGGCAGGCAGGCGCCTCGGCGAAGGGGCCGAAGGGAGTATGAGCCGACGGGCGGCCGCAGGCCGCACGGGCGCCGGTGCCGCAGAGAGGGTGTCGCCATTCTCCGACGCGGTCGCTGCCGCCCCCGGGCCGCGCCGACGGGCGGTGCCGCCGCCCGGGAGCCGGTGTCCGGAGCATGGGCAGCCAGGCGCTCAGCTCCTCCGTCGCGCCACATAGCGCGCGAGGGCGGCCAGGGTGCCGTCGGGCCCTTCGATGGCGGCGGCGAGGTCGACCATCTCGGCCTCGAGCTCGGCGAGGCGCGCGCGTGCCGGCCCCAGCCCGTACAGGGTCACGTAGGTGAGCTTGCCGCCGGCGGCGTCCTTGCCCGGAGACTTGCCGAGCTCCTCAGCGCTCGCGGTGGCGTCGAGAACGTCGTCCGCGACCTGGAAGGCGAGACCCAGGCGCTCGCCGTAGCCGGCGAACGGCGCTCGCTGGCCCTCGTCGAGGCCGGCCAACGCCGCGCCCAGCTCCACCGACGCGCGGAGCAGGCAGCCGGTCTTGTGGCGGTGGATGCGTTCGAGGCGCAGGGCGGGCTGGTCGCTGCCGCCGTCCACCTCGCCGGTGGCCTCGAGGTCGTCCATCTGACCCCCCACCATACCGCGGGAGGACACCGCCTCGCCCACCAGGGCCACCGCCTGCGCGCGGCGCGAGGCCCACTCCGCACCGCCGGGGTGCGAGGCCAGTACCAGCATCCCTTCGGTGAGCAAGGCATCGCCCACCAGGATCGCGGTGGCCTCGTCGAAGGCTACGTGCACGGTGGCTCGACCGCGGCGGAGGACGTCGTCGTCGAGGGCGGGGAGGTCGTCGTGGACCAGGGAGTAGGTGTGAATGAGCTCGAGGCCGCAAGCAGCCTCGGTGACACGGTCCGGGTCGCCGCCCGCCGCGTGGTGGGCGAGGCGCGCAAGGATGGGCCGGATCCGCTTGCCTCCGGCGAAGACCGCGTACCGCATGGCCCGGTGCAGGCGGGCGGGCCACGCCCCGGCGGCCGGCAGCACGCTCTCGAGCCCGGCCTCCACCGCAGCGCGCTCCGCCGCGAGGAGCTCGCCCAGGCTCATGCCTCCGGCCCCTCTTCGCCTTCCATCGGCGCGGTGGCGAGCTCGCCGTCGGTCTCGGCAAGCAGCCGCTCCACCCGCTGCTCCACCGCCTCGAGCCGGGTGCGGCAGGTGCGCGCCAGCTCCATTCCGCGCTCGAACAGGCCCAGGGCCTCCTCGAGGCCCACCGATTCGTCCTCGAGCCGCGCGACGATGTCCTCCAGCCGCGCCAGCTGGTCCTCGAAGCGCTCGTCGGTCTTCTCGTTCGTCCTGGCCCGTGCCATGCTCACCCCCGTCTTTTCGCCCTCTTCGTCAAACCGGCTCACCAATACCCGTCATCCTCGATCCGGGCTCCGCCGCCTGACGCTCCCGATGCTCACTCGTCCTCTCCGAAGTCCAGCGCCCCCTGAGCCGGCGGCGGCCGGCGCCCGCGTGGCTTGGGGCCGGCCGGTCCCACCACCGAGCGTAGGCGGCCTCGCGCCAGAGTCGTCTCGAGCACCTGCCCGGGCCGCACGCCGCCGGCGTCGCGCAGCGGCGCGGCGTCCCCCGCCATGGTGGTGATGGAGTAGCCGCGTTCGAGAACCTGCTGGGGGCCCAGGTGCACGAGGCTGCGCTGCGCCCCCGCCACACGGTCCCGCACCCGCTCCAGGCGCCGGGCCAGCAGCTGGCGAAGCTGCTGCTCGCGGCTGACCAGCAGTTTGCGATGCCCCCCTGCAGCGGCCTGGGCGGGCACCCTCCGGAGGGCGGCCTCAGCGGCGACGAGGCGGGCCGCTCGCCGCTCCACCAGGCGACGCAGGGCCGGCACCAGGCGGTTGGCCCGCTCCAGGCGGGCGTGAAGCAGGCGCACACGTTGCGGCACCCGTGCGAGCCCCGAGGAGCCCGCGAGGCCCCGCAGGCGGGTGCGGGCAAGCGCCAGATGGCGCTGCAGGTCGCGGGCGAGGCGGACCTCGCCGTCGACCAGGCGGCGCAGCGCCCCCTCGAGCTGGGCGACGACCAGCTCGGCCGCCTGGGTCGGAGTGGCGGCGCGAACGTCCGCCACGAAGTCGGCGATGGTGAAGTCCACCTGGTGACCCACCCCAGCAACCACCGGCACCGGACTCTCCGCCAGTGCCCGCGCTACCGGCTCCTCGTTGAAGGCCCAGAGGTCCTCCAGGCTGCCGCCGCCACGCCCGACTAGCAAGACGTCCACCAGACCGGAGCCGGCGAGCCGGCGCACCGCGGTGGCGATCTCGGCGGCGGCGCCCTCGCCCTGGACTCGGGCGGGCGCAACCACCACCCGCAGGTGCGGCCAGCGGCGCAGAATCTTGAGCATGTCGCGCAGGGCCGCCCCGGTTGGGGAGGTCACGATGCCCACCCGCTGGGGCAAGGCCGGGAGCGGGCGTTTGCGCGCCTCGTCGAACAGCCCCTCCGCCGCGAGGCGCGCCTTGAGCTGCTCGAAGGCCAGCTGGAGCGCCCCCTGACCCAGCGGTTCGAGCTGGTCAACCACCAGCTGGAAGCGCCCGCGCTGCGGGTAGACGGTGAGGGAGCCCGCGGCGGCAGCGGCGAGGCCGTCCTCGATACGGAATCGCAGGCGGCTCGCTCTCGAGCTCCACATGACGCAGTCGAGGGCAGCGGTGGCGTCCTTGAGTGTGAAGTAGAGGTGGCCGCGAGAGGACTCCGACACGTTGGTCACCTCGCCCTCCACCCAAAGGGAGGCGAAGGCCTGGCCGAGCAGGAGGTTGACCTCGGCGATCAGCTCGCTCACCGAGAAGTGCCGCGCGCTCACGGCTCCTCCGGGGCAAGGACGAACGGTGCAGCGAGGATCGCCAGGGTCACGATCCACACCTCGGCATCGCCCCAGTTGTACTCGAAGAGACCGGCCACGGTGATCCCCGCCACCGCGATGAAGCAGCCGGCAAGTGCGGCGTGCGCCGGGTGCTCCGGCCGGCGCAGCGCCCGCCAGGTGTGGCGGAAGAAGACCACCAGGATGCCCAGGTAGGCGGCGAGGCCGAAGAGGCCGCGTTCGGCGGCAATCTGCAGCAGGTTGTCGTGCAGGTGGGGCACCCGCCAACGCGGCGCGTCGTCGCGGCGGTACACCGGGTAGCGCCGCTGCACCATGCCGAGGCCTTCGCCGAACAGGGGGTGGTCCTCGACCATCTGCACCCCCGACGTGAACATGCACAGGCGATCGTAGTTGGCGGGCTGGCGCAGGTCGACGATGGAGACCGCGCGCTCCAGCACTGCCCGCGGTAACAGCAAGCCCAGCAGCAGGAGAAGCACCGGGTAGAGCAGGAACGCCCGCGGCCGCCACACCGCCGCCAGCAGGACGAGGCCAACTGCGAGCCCCACCCAGGCGTTGCGGGTGTAGGAGAGGAACAGGCTGAGGGTGCACAGCGAGAAGATCGGCACGGTCCACAGCAGACGGCGGCGATCGTGGTGGAAGACCATGTCGCCCAGCAACAGGAGCGCCACCAAGAGGATCCACCCGGAGAAGGTCATGTAGTGGGTGGTGAGGCCCTGGAGGCGATGCTCGAGGTCGGATGCGCCGTGCAGGTACTGCCACAGCCCGACCCCGGCCGAGGCGGAGGCGACCACGCCCAGCGCCACCAGGAGCCGGTTCCACCACACCAGCCCGCCCAGGCTCACAACCATCGGCACGACCAGGAGGGTGGCGAGCTCACCGGTCTCCAGCAGGCTGTGTCGGGGGTCTTGCGAGAACACCACCGCGCAGAGGGAGGCGAGCACGTAGGCGAGCACCGCCAAATGCAACGAGGCCGGCCGCCAGCGCGCCTCTCCACGCACCAGCGCTACAAGCCAGGCGAGCGCAGCGAGGCCGAGTACGACGTTGGCGAGCGCGATCTTGACGCTGACAGCGATACCCAGCAGCAGCGCCGCGGCGGCGAAGCGCGCGACGGGGCCTTTCAGCCGCCCACCTCCTCGCGGGGCAGGGCGTCGTCGATGAGCATGACCGGTATGTCCGACACCACCGGGTAGACGCGGCCGCAGCTCGTGCACTGCAGGCCATCCTCCACCACCGGCTCCTCGTCCTTGAACTGCTCGCGGTAGTGATCTCGCAGTCTCGTCCGTAAGGCGTCGGGCAGCGCCACCAAGCGCAGAGCGGACTTGTCGTCCGGGCAGACCAGAATCTCCAGCAGCTCGGGGTCGACGGGCATGGCTCGCTCCCTTCGAGCGACAGTGTACAGGAAGCCCGGTCCGCGTCATTCACTTGATGTCGTCACGAGAGCGGCTGAGTCTCTCAACCGGGGGGACGGAGCCATGCCCGCCAGCCGGAGGGATCCTCCCGCCGGAGCGAACCCTGCCCGAGCCGCCGCCGGCGGATCCCACTCAGCCGGGGGCCGCCGGTCCCAGCACCGGCCCCCGCGGCAGGCGCCGGCGGAGGTGGCACCCCTCACAGGTCACAGGCGCTCCCGCGTCGGCGTGACATCCCACGCATTGGCGGTGATAGGCCACCCGGAGGACGGGGGGCTCGCCGGCGGCGACCGCCGGGGCGATCTCATGACAGGTACCGCAAGGCACCGGCTCGCCGTCCGAGTGGTGGTGACAGCTGACGCAGTCTCCGGCGAGCTCGGCGTGGACGGCGTGGGGAAAGGCCACCGGCGCGAACCAATCGGCGAGCGCCGCGATCTCCACAACCTCGGGCGGAGGCTGGGGCGTCGGCGTGGCGGCGGCGAGCACCGCAACCGCCGCGGAGGCGACGACGAGCAGCGTGAGGGGACGAGTCATGGCGGTCATCATGCCTCCGAGTTCCGGTCGGATTCAGGTGTGCCGGCACCGGTACGCCAGTGATTCTCGGGTACTCCCAGGCGTGCGGCACAGGGCGAGCAGTAGGCGAGGTCCTTGGAGTCCACCTCCTCGGGCGCCCGGGATGGGGCCATGGCGCACCACGGGGTGCGGCAGTGGGTGAGCCCGAGGGCGTGCCCGAGCTCGTGAAGGACCTCGACCGCGAGGCGGCTGGTGAGGCGGGCGCGGTCCGCAGGGCTTCCGCTGTACTCGGGGCGGAGCCGGTGGTACGAGGCCACACCGACGCCGCCGGCCAGCCGGGCCGCGCCGAAGACATGGGTGAAGACCGGGAGGAAGAGGTCCACCGCAGTGAGCCCCATGCGCACCGGGCCGACGCCGTTGCCAGCTGGTGCGAGCAGGTCGAGGATGGCGTCGGCCAGATACTGGTTGCGATGAGGGTCGAACGCGGGAGCTGGGTCGATGTCCGCGCAGAGGGGTACCGGCCGCAGCAGGTAGTGCTGCAGTCGCTCAGCCACCTCGGGCAGCAGGCTGGGCGCCACCGGGCCCACCCGCACCAGCTCCACCGTCCAGTCCGCGCGCATGGCGTCAGCTCGGCCGCTCGATGTTGTAGCGCTTCATCTTGTTGTACAGGGTGACGCGGTCGATCCCCAGGGTCTTGGCGGCCTGGCTGACGTTGAAATCGGTGAGCTCGAGGACGCGAGCGATGTGGCGTCGCTCCAGGTTCTTGAGGCTGAGGCCCTCACCGGAGTCGCTGGGCTCCTGCAGCGCCGCCGCGGCCGGCATCGTCATGCGATCCGCGATGGGCAGGTGGTGCGCCTTGATGAAGCCTTGCCGGCACACCACCAGCGCCCGCTCCACGGCGTTGGCGAGCTCCCGCACGTTGCCAGGCCACGGGTACTGCTGAAGGAGCTCACGGGCCTCGGCGTCGAAACCTTCCACTTTCCGGCCCATGGCGGCGGCAAACGTGTGCACGAAGTGCTCGGCGAGGGGGAGGATGTCCTCGCGCCGCTCGCGCAGGGGGGGGATGTCGATCTGGAAGACGTTGATGCGGTAGTAGAGATCGTCGCGGAAGCTGCCCTGCTGCACCGCCGCCTCGAGATCGCGGTTGGTGGCGCAGATTACCCGGAAGTCCACGGGGACGTCCTGGGTGCCGCCCACGCGCACGATGCGCTTGTCCTCGAGGGCCCGCAGCAGCTCCACCTGAACCTTTTGGGAGATCTCCCCGATCTCGTCGAGGAAGAGGGTTCCGCCGTCGGCGAGCTCGAGCTTGCCCTTGCGACGGGCAGAGGCCCCGGTGAATGCGCCCTTCTCATGTCCGAAGAGCTCGGACTCGAGCACGCCTTCGGAGAGGGCGCCGCAGTTCACCGCCACCAGCGGCCCGTAGCGCCGCGCCCCGTGCGTGTGGATGAAGCGGGCGACCAGCTCCTTGCCGGTTCCCGACTCGCCTCGGATGAGCACGGTGGCGTCGGTGGCGGCAACCGACTGGGCAAGCTCCAGGACTCGGGCCATGGATCGGCTGCGCCCGGGTACGAGCTGAGGCCCGGCCGCCTCGAGGCGCTCCTTGAGGCGGGTGTTCTCCTTCTCCAGGCGACGACGCTCGCAGGCCCGCTCCACCACCTGGGAGAGCTCCTCGGGATCGAAGGGTTTGACCAGGTAGTCCTGTGCCCCCTCCTTGAGGGCCTGCACGGCGGTGGCCACCGAGGCGTAGGCGGTGATGAGGATGATGCCCACCTCGGGGTTGACCTCGTGGATGCGCCGCTGGAGCTCGAGACCGTCCATCCCCGGCATCTTGATGTCGGTGATCACCAGGTCGAACGGCCGGCGGCCGAGGAGTGCCAGGGCCTCCTTGCCCGAGGCGGCAGCCTCCACCTCGTAGCCGTCCTCGATGAACCAGCGCGACAGCGACTGGCGAACGTGGAGCTCATCGTCGACGATGAGTAGGCTGGGAACGACGGGCGTCATGACGCCACCTCCTCGGGGGTGTCGGGGGGGACAGAGGGGAGGGTGAGGACGAAGCGGCAGCCACCGCCGGGGGTGGTGTCCAGCTCGATGTGCCCACCGTGGCGTTCGACGATGCCGTACACCACCGAGAGGCCGAGGCCGACCCCGGAGGCCTTGTCCTTGGTCGAGAAGAAGGGCTCGAAGGCGTGTTGGGCCACCTCCGGCGCCATACCGGGGCCGCTGTCACGCACCTCGACGGTGATGCCGGAGTCACTCGGCCGCGTCACGATCCAGAGCTGGCCACCCTCCTCCATCGCCTCGCAGGCATTGATGAGGAGAGCGAGCAGAGCCTGCTGCACCTGGTCGCCGTCAGCGACTATCTCCGGCAGGCTCGCAGCGAGTTCGAGGTGCGTCTCGACGGCGGCGAGCTCGAGCTTGTGGTTGATGAGGAAGACCGCCTTCTCCACCAGCTGGTTGACGTCCACCGGGCTGAACTCGCCGCCGCGGCGGCGAGCGAAGGCCAGCAGCTGGGCGACGATCTCGCCACAGCGGGTCGCCTCCGAGCCGATGGCCTCGAGGTACTCGAGGTTGGCCTGGCACTCATTGCTCATCGGGCCCTTACGGATGCGCCGGACGAGGATCTTGGCGTAGGTCACAACGCTGGAGAGTGGGTTGTTGATCTCGTGCGCCACCTCCGCCGCGAGCTTGCCCAACGACGCCATCTTCTCCACCTGGAGGATCTGCTCCTGCGCCCGACGCAGCTCGGTAGTTTTCAGCTCCACGCGCTGCTCGAGCGTCTGTCCCCACTCGATGAGCTCGCCGCGGGCGTGCTCGAGGTCCTTGGCCATCTGGTTGAAGGTATGGGCGAGGGCGCCCAGCTCGTCGCGCGAGACCTCCGGCACCCGCGTCGAGAGGTCGCCGCGGGCAAGCCGTTCGGCGCCGGTGATGAGCTTGCGCACCGGGCGGTGCACCATCCGCTGGAGGGAGCCCACGGTGATCCCCAATACCAGGAGCAGCCCCACCAGTCCCGCCACCACGAGCTCCAGAGCGCTCTCGTGGCGGGCCTCGTCGAACGGCTCCATGGCGAGGGCGACGTCGAGCACACCCAGCAGGCGCTCTTTGGGGGAGTGGAAGTGGCACTCGGCCGAGATGCAGTCCGGACCGTTGCGGATCACCCGGGTCACGGCCAGCAGCCTCGTGCCGTCGGGATCCTGGATGACGCGGGCCCCGCGGTCCGCGGTGAGGGAGATCGGCGGTGGGCTCGTGTCGTGGCAGATGTGGCACTGCTCGTCGGAGGGCGCGAGGACGGTGCCAATTTCCTCCGGGATCGTGGAGTACGCGATGCGGCCCTGCTTCTGGACGATGCGGATGCGCTCGATGTCACGCTGGCGGGCGAGGTCGATGATGGTCCGCTGGATGCGCGGCCGGTCGTTGTGGAGCATGGACTCCCGCGCCGCGCCGGCCACCAGGTCAGCGAGCTGGGCGCCGTTGAGCCGGAGGATCTTGGTCGCCGCCCGCTCCTGGATCTCCAGGTTGAGCAGCGTGGCCGTCCCGAGCACCACCACCAGACTGATGGCGAGGAGGACGGTGAGCTTGCCGGCGACCGAGGAGTGCATCATCACATCACCGCGCCAGGTCGACGAAGGGGTTGCCGATGGTTGGCGTCTCCTTCACCGGCCCGGTGGGGAACACCGGCAGGTGCCGAACGGCCAGGCCGAAGAGGGCGAAGCCGATGGCTGCGAGACCGAGGGACACCACGAACTCCATCCACGAGGGGGTGTAGGTCGCCCCGGTGCCCAGCTGGAAGGCGGTCACTGCCACGTTGAGGCGGTTGAAGAGCATGCCCAGCACCACCGTCAGCTGGGTGGCCGCGAGCCACAGCCGCCGCTGGCGCACCCAGGGGGTGAAGAGCATGACCATGGGCAGGATGCCGCCGAGCACGATCTCGGCGAGGAAGAAGAGCGAGGCCTTGTCGAAGGTAAAGGCAAGATGCAGCACCCCGCGCACCCAGAGGTCCTCGATGCGGAGCAAGAGGTAGAGCAGGAGGACCACCGCGGTGGCGCGGGCCACGTCGGCGAGCAGCGGCAGCTCCAGGCGCTCGCCGAATGCACGGTAGGAGAGCTGCGACTCCACGTTGACCATAGCGAGCCCCAGGGCAATGGCGGAGACGAAGAAGAGCACCGGCAGGATCGGCGAGTACCACAGCGGGTGCAGCTTCTGCGGCGCGATCACGTAGAGCGTGCCCAGGGAAGACTGGTGGAGGGTGGAGAGGAGCACGCCGGCGATCACCAGCACCGGCGTCAGGTGCTTCCAGATCTTGAGGGGGCGGCGCCAGCCGATGCGCTCGAAGACGGTGGGCAGGAACTCCAGGAAGAGAACCGTGGTGTAGAGCATCACGCACCAGCCCACCTCGAACATCACCGAGTGGGGGTTCCAGAAGATCAGCGGATGCCAGATGTTCCACGGACGCCCGAGATCGATGAGGAGCGCCGCCACCACCAGGAGGTAGCCGAGGAATGCGGTGAGCAGCGTGGGCCGCACGATGGGCTTGAAGCGCTCGAGGTGGAAGATGTAGACGACGGCCGTTACGGTGAAGCCGCCAGCGGCCAGGGCAACCCCGCCGAGGAGATCGAAGCCGATCCACATTCCCCACGGCATGGCGTCGGAGAGGTTGGAGATGGCTCCCAGCCCCATGGTGAAGCGGCGCACCACCAGGACAGTAAAGACGCCGAGCATCGTCAGGAAGAACACCCGCCAGAAGGACGTTCGGACCGACAACCACTCAGTCATGGTGGTCCTCCCCGCGCTGGTGGTCGCTGATGGTGTTCTTGCGCTCGGTCAGCCAGTACATACCACCGAGGAAGGCGGCCCACAGGGGAATGATACGCGGCAGCTTCGAGAGTACGTTCCAAGTGAGTCTTGGCAGCGGGTCCTCGGGTACCTGGGCGGGCAGCCCGACCTCCGCCGCCGGCCGTGAGAGGAGCATCAGCACCGCTGTGCCACCGGCCTGGCGGGTGCCGTAGACGCCGTCCGCGTAGCGACCGGGGGCAGCCGTATGGCGGCGCCCGGCCTCGGCCAGCAGGTCATCCCGTCGGCCGAACTGGGTTGCGCCGGTGGGACAAATGCTGGCGCAGGCTGTCTCCCGTCCCTGGCTCACGCGGTGGACGCACATATCGCACTTCTGCACCCGGGGGTTGGGGTTGTGCCACTCGTAGCGCGGCACCGAGAACGGACAGGCCATGATGCAGTAGCGACATCCCAGACAGCGCTCGGCGTTCCACACGACCGGCCCCTCGGGGGTCTTCTGCAGCGCCGCCACCGGGCACACCGAGGCGCAGGTGGGCTCCAGGCAGCTCATGCACAAGTGGCGCTGGTAGACGCCGGCACTCACTGTTTCCACCCACGTGTAGGAGCGCTCGTCGAGACGCGCGACCTCGTGGGGCGGCTGGTTGTGCTCCGCCTGACAGGCCTGCTCGCAGGCCCGGCAGCCAACGCAGCGGCTCTGGTCGAAGAGCAGTCCGTAGCTCGTCATCGCCATCCCTCCATGGACGTCCGCGCCTGGCGAGGGCCTTTCTCGAAAAACCTCGTGCGAAATTTCACAAGTTCTCCAAGGAATCGGCACCAATCCTTGCACTCTGGAGCCGCTTCCTCACACTAATGTAGGCCCCTCTGGTGAGATTTTCAACGTCTACTGGTGATTACTGTGGAGACGTTCACCGTTGCGCAGCGTGCGGACGGCCCGGCCGACGTCCTCGGGATCGACGCCGGCCGGGGGGCTCATGTCGTCATGCGCCTCCTGCGAACTGCCGGTCGAAGTCGCGCCACTCCTCGTCGCCCAGGGAGAGCGCCGAGCCCACCACCGGAACGGCACCGTCAGCCACCACTTCGCCGAGCACCGCCGGACGGGTCGCGGCGCCGAGGAACTCGGCAAACCGCTGCACCTCGCGCTCGAGCCAGCGGCGGGCAGCCTCGCCCACCCGCAAGGAGCGCAGGGCCTCACCGTGCTCCACCGGCCACACGCTTACCAGCCAGCCACTGCCATAGGGGTCGGCGGTGATGAGACCCGGGCTCTGGCGCAGCGACGGGTTGCCGGCCATGACGGTACCGCCCACCGGCGTGCGTAGCTCCAGGCGACGGCCCATGCGCCACACGGTCGCCACCACGTCGCCGGCCTGCACCTCCTCGCCGGTACCGCGCATCTCCACCCGATCGGAGCCCCCGATCGCCTGGGCGAGGAGCTCGTCTGCACCGAGCCGCAGCTCGCCGGACTCGGTGAGCCGCGCCCAGGTGTGTTTGGACCCAAGGAAGAGCCCGCGAGGCAGGTGCACACTCGCAAAGGGCCGCAGGGGAACCGGCGCCGGCACGGCCTTGCGGCCACGCAGCCAGAGAAGCAGAGCGTCCAGAGCCACCAGGGCCACAACAGAGACGATGACGAGCACAGCAGTCATGGCGTGTTCCCTTCTGCTGCCACTCATCGCAGAGTGGCAGGCGGCGAGCGGTCTCGGGAGACCGTCCGTCACCCTGTTGATCTGCACGCTCCGTGCCAGTCGACCTCAAAATGTCAAGATGCTGAAAGGAAAAGGCTTTGAAGACTTGATGGAACCCACGCGTGTTGACTTCAACAACACCTCCCGACCAGTCTGATGAGGAAGGAACGCCTAAATACATAAAACAATGGAGCTTCTGGTGCGGCGAGAAATACAACACCCCGAGATGAACCCGTCAACAGTCCGCCGCCATCGGCGGGCCGTAAGCGCACGACCGTCCCAGGGACCCTCCCAACCTCAAGCTCGCGAGGATAGTGCGCGCACACCTTCGAGAATCTGAACCCAGAGCCGCCGCGACCGTGGCCCGTCCGCCTCAACCAGGAAGATCCCCTGCCAGGTGCCAAGCCGGAGACAGCCGTGCTCCACCGGGAGCACGACCGACGGGCCCACGAGACTCGCCAGCAGGTGCGCATCGGAGTTGCCCTCGGCGTGATTGAAGTCCACGTCGGGCACCATTGCGCCCAGGGCCCGAATCAGGTCGCGCCGCACGTCGGGATCGGCATGCTCGTTGACCGTCACGGCCGCTGTTGTGTGGGGCACGAACACCTGGCAAAGGCCCCCCTCGACCCCAGCCTCCCGTACGACCTTCGCGACCCGGTCGGTGACGTCCACCATCTCCCGCCGCTTGGAGGTCCTCACGTCGATCTCCCTCATCGCGCGCCTCCTCCGTCGAGGTTGGGTCCGTACACCAGCCGGTACGCCTCGGACAGGTACACCACTCGCCGCACGTAGGTATACGTCTCGGGAATGGGGATCGACTCGGTGAAGCGTCGCGCATCGGGCTCGGCTCGCCACCAGCGGACCACCCGGGCTTCGCCGGCGTTGTAGGCGGCCAGCGCCGGTTCCAGCGCGCCGAAGCGCGCCTTGAGGGCGGACAGCTCGCGGGCTCCCAGCCGCAGGTTGAGCATGGGGTCGCCGAGATCGGGGCGACGATCAACGCCCAACGCCGCAGCGTGCCGACCGGCGGTGCCCGGGATCAGCTGTAACAAGCCCATGGCCCCGGCCGGGCTGCGGGCGTTGGGCATGAACGCGCTCTCCTGGCGGGCAAGCCCGGCCAGGAGCCAGGGCGGGAGGCCGAACTCGCGCGCTGCCGCCCGCAGCTCGGCGGCGAAGCGTAGCGGCAGGTACGCCTGGACCGCGTCGCTCGGCACGCGATCGAGGTGGATGCCGCCGAGCTCCGGGAAGCCGGCGAGCAGCCAGCGAATGGCCCCCGTGGTGCGCCCCGCCCCGGCGTCCAGGGCCGCCGCCGCCAGCGCCTCGCCCGGCGTGGTGCCGCACACCTCGCGCAGGCGCCGCCACTCGCGGCGCGCTGCTTCCGTTGCCCCCCACCCCAGCAGCTCCTCCACCGGCGGAGGCGGCTCGCCCGGTCCCACCGGCGGTGGCAGGTCGAGACGCGAGGGCGCCGGCAGACCGAGGTCCGCGCGCGCCCAGGTGGCGTAGAGGTCGGGTACCGCCGCCGCCGCCAGCACCAGCTCGCGCTCCGGATCACCCCTCGCAAGCCAGTAGCGCAGGCAGCGCTGGTGATCGGGAAGCGCCGATGCGATGGTAGTCACGTCGTCGTCGCGACCCCCGCGCCTCGCCAGCGCCACCCCCAGCCGTCGCCCGAGCCAGGCGCGCCGCGCCTCGCTCCAGCCCGCGGCCTCAAGCTCCCGCCAGGCCGCCCAGGCCTCGCTGAGCGCACCCCCTTCGGTGCCGGTCTCGAGCACCAGCGCCAGGGCGTCGTGGCGGTCGGCACCAGCACGCAGCGCCTGCTGGGCAGCAGCCATCGCCTCGCGGAAGAGGCGCCTCGACGCCGCGTCGGGCGCCCGGTCCCACGCGCGCCGACGAAGCAGGCGGCTGCGCGCCAGCCATCCTGCGGCGTCGCCCACCGCCGGTGTGCCCAGCCGACGCAGGCCGTACGCAGGCGAGCGCGCAATGCCACCGGCCAGGGCGAGCCGTGCCTGTCGCGTGCGCTCGACCTCACCGGAGAAACGTTGGGCCGCCAGCTCCCGCACCGCCGCGTCCGGTCGTCCCACGTCCTCCCAAGCTGTCGCTCGCTCCAGCCAGGCCTCGGCATCCAGGGTCGCCAGCACCACGCTCTCGAGGCGCGGTGCGCGCCGCTTGAGGATCTCGGGGTGAGCCACCGCGAGACGCTTCGCCGCCCGCCGGGCGAAGGCAGGATCAGCCCCGTCCAGCAGCGCCTCGTCGGCGGCCGTGCTCCCCGCAGCGCCGGCCTCGTCGAGCACCGCTTGAGCCCTCGCATCGCCCGCCGCAGCCAGCGCCCTCCCCAGGCCCAGCTGCACCCTCGGGCGCAGGTCCGGCGGCGGTGGGACGGCGAGCAGCTCGCGCCAAGCATCGGGTGGAGCTGGCGCCACCTCGAGGCAGTGCAGCCAGGTGGTCAGGCGGACCCGCTCGAGCCCGGCGCCGGGCCCGGCCGCGGCCAGGACGGCCGCGGCCGCCAGCGGTTCACTGGTCGCCAGCTGCAGGCCCTGCTCGAGCCGCTCCAGTCGTGTACGATTGGGGGTTCCAGCCGGGCCCCGCGACACGCACGCGACGGCGGCCAGCGCCGCCGCCGCGAGGGCGAGGCGCCGGAGGCTCACATCCCCAGCGCGTCGGCGTCGCCGTCGGCGAGGATCCGGACCAGCTCCTCCTGAAAGTAGTCGCGCGCCTCCCGGATGTTGGCTGCCACACGCCTGTCGAACATCTCCCGGCTGCGGTCGATGTCCTCCTTGAGGCGCTTGTAGAGGTCGTGGTTGCGCCGTCCCTGGTCGACCTCCTCCTCGTTGTAGAGCTTGATCTCGGAAACCAGCAGACGGGCAAAGCGCCGCGCCTCCTCGTGCTGGGCCTGCTCCTGCGCGCTCAGGCCCGCCAGCTCCGGCTCCGGCTCCGGTTTGGGCATGGGCGGCGGCGGAGTGACAGGTTGCACCGGTGGCGGAACCATCGATTCCCCCGGAGCCGCGTCGGCCGTGGGCACCTCCGCGGCCGCAGCGGGATCCTCGGCCTCAACCGGCTCGGCGTCGGCAGGCGGCGCCTCGACGCGCATGGTCGCCGACGGATCGTAGCTCGGCGTCTCTTCGGGCAACGAGACCGGCTCCGCCGCCTCGGCAACCTCTTCGATCTCGGCCTCCTCCGCCTCGATCTCCTCGGCTTCGGTCTCAAGCTCCTCCGCCTCGATCTCGAGATCCTCCGCACCTACTGCTGGTTCCTCCTCTTCGATCTCCAGCTCTTCAGCAACCGCCAGGCTCTGACGCGTGGCCGGCTCGCCAGCACCCGCGTCCTCGTCGTCGGCCTCCTCCTCGGTCTTGGGAGGCTCGATCGCTGACGGCTCCGCCGCAGCCGCTGGGTAGCCGGCCGCCGGCGTCGGCTCGTCTGCGGGTTCCGCCGCCTCGGCCACGGCAAGGTCGACAACCTCGGCCACCATGGGCGACGGTACGGTCGCCCGCAGGCTGAGGGTGTCGATGAGCCAGCACGCCACCGCCACCGCCGCCTGGGCCGCTTCCGGCCGCCACGGACGCTCAGCGGCGCGGTCGAGGTAAATTCCGCCCACCACCCGCCCGCGGAGACTCACCGGCACCAGGATTGCCTCGGCTGTAGCCGGTTCGGACTCGAGCCACTCGGCGAAGACAGGATCGCTCTCGGGAGCGAAGTACACCGGGACGCCGTCGTGGATGAGCCGGCTCAGCGCCTCAGACGACTCGGCCGTCGCCTGCCACCGCCGCAGCGACTCGCCGTCGGCGAAGCCGATGCCGCTCCAGGCACTCACGCGGCCGTCTCGCAGCACCAGCACGACCGCGCGGCCACCGTACTCGGCGAGCACCGGCAGGAGCTCGCGGAGTAGCTCGGACTGGCTGCGAGCAAGGTCCAGTCGGCGGACAACCTCCAAGTCCAACCCCACAGGGGCGGCTTGCTTCTCGGCGGCCGCCGCCTCGGTCGTGCTCAGGCGGCCCTCGAGATCTTCAATCCGCTCCATGAGCTGCCCGGCCCGGTTCTCGATGGCCGTCACCTGCAGCTGCGCAGCGGCCACTGCCTCACTCACCGCAGCCGTCGGGAACAGCTCCTCAGCCTCGCCCGGAAGTGCCTCCTGAACCGACTCCTTGGCCTCCTGGATGAGACTCTCCAGGCTCTCCATGACGAAGTCCAGGCGGTTGGTGAATGCTTCGAGGCTGCGCTGCTGAGCCCGCTTCAGCTCCTCCAGGATTGTCTCGTGGGGATCCATGCTTCCTCCCGCCTTGATTCAGGTCATTATCCCCGTCGCATTTGCCCTGCGTCAAGAAAAGGGCGGCAGCCGTTGTCACAGCCTGCCGATTCTGCTAGCTTTTCGCGGGAAGGAGGACGCCATGCGGAAGTTTTCCCATCTCTCCTCCCTGCTTGTTCCCCTGGTAGCGCTCGGCCTCATGGCGGGCTGCTCCGGCCAGGGCAAGCAGGAGGCAGCCAAGAAGGCCCAGGCCGACCAGCAGATCACGACCATCAAGACCGACTGGGAGCAGCTCAAGCAGGCACGGACGGAGCTCGCCGACGCCCGGGCCCACGCCGCCGAGCTCCAGGCGGAGAAGAAGCTGAGTGAGGAGCAACAGCAGGATTTCGAGCAGACCAACACCAAGATCTCCCAGCTCGGGACCCAGGTCTCCAACCAGTACGACGCCCTCCAGGGCGAGCTGGCGGACTTCCTCAACCTCGCGCTCAACGACTACCCGCAGGCACCATCCACTGCCGAGGCCCTGAACATCTACGCCCAGGAGGCCATGGTGGTCGCCGCCGATCACGTCAAGAACTCCGGCAACTACAAGAAGGCCATCAACATTCTCTCCACCGCCAAGAACTACTACGAGAGCGTCCAGCTGCCGGCCCCCGACGAGCTCACCCAGCTGATCGACAGCTACGAGGACCTGCGCTACATCACCAAAGAGCGCTTCGACGCGGTCGAAAAGGGCATGAGCGAGGACGAGGTCGCCGAAGCTGCCGGCCAGCCTTACTACCTCAACAAGAAGGAGGAGAAGGGCATCCAGTTCTGGCTCTACCCCAAGCGTGAGGGCGGCGCCGCCGCGGTCTACTTCAACAAGAAGGGCAAGGTCTACAACAAGAACTGGGAGGCGGTGAAGGCCACCCAGGTCGCTTCCAACTGAGCCGCCCACAACCGACACTCGACGGCGAGGCCTCGGCCTCGCCGTTTTTCGTTCAGTGCCGTCCGCCCTTGACCGAGATAGCCCGTGGCTGCTACTCTTTCATCCCTGCGTCGCACACGCCGCTGTGCAAGTCACGCGCAGAGAGGGGGTGAACGCACCATGCCCACTGGAGTCCACGTTCGCGACAACGAGTCTTTCGAGCAGGCACTTCGCCGGTTCAAGCGCAAGTGCGAGAAGGCGGGCATCCTCTCTGAGGTCAAGCGACGCCGCTTCTACGAGAAGCCGTCCGAGCGCCGCAAGCGCCAAATCGTCCAGGCACGCAAGAAGATGCTGCGTAAGCTGGCGAAGCAGCGCAAGGCCGGCCTGCTCTAGGCTGGGTCGGCGCCCGGGTGTGACGGCGCGCCTCGCTTCCGAGCTTGACCTCCCAGAGGTCCTCGCCTTGGTGGCGGCGCACGCCCGTACCCGCCGCGCCCAGCAGCAGATCACCCACATCCACACCCTCCTCGACTTTGGGGAGGGTGTTCTTGCCTGTCGCCTCACCGCCGAGGTCGTCCGGCTCCTGGAAGAAGATGGACCGCTGCCGTTCGCCGGGGTCGACGAGGCCGCCCCGCTGTGCGACGCCGCCACTCCCGCGCCACGGGAGATCCCCGAGCTCCTGCTCGTCATCGGCCTCGCGCGCCGAGTGGCCGAGGTCCGCCGCGCCCTCCTCGCCGCCCCCGGCGACCTCGCTCGCCTGCACGAGCTCGCCGGACGCCTACCCGACACTGAAGGGCTGGTGCAGTGGGCGGCGAGCCGTCTCGGGCGTGACGGCCAGATCCCCGACAGCGCCTCACCCCTGCTAGCTCAACTGCGGCGACGTCTGGTACAGGCTCGCGGCGAGCTGGTGCGCCGCCTGGAGGCGGTGCGCCGCGCCCATCCCGATGCCGCCACCGACGCCCCGGCGACCCTGCGCCGCGACCGCTACTGCCTGCCGGTGCGCGCCGGTGCCCGTGCCCAGCTTCCCGGCCTGGTGCTCGACAGCTCAGGCTCGGGCGCCACGGTGTACCTCGAGCCCTACGAGGTCGTCGAGCTCAACAACACCCTCGCCGACAGCGCCGCCCGCGAGCAGGAGGAGATCCGCCGCATCGTCGACGAGGTCGCCGCCGCCATCGCCATGGTGCGCGCCGACCTCGCGCGCGGAGTCGATATCCTGACCGCCCTCGACGCCGCGCAGGCCCGCGTCCGCTTCGGCCAAGCCGCCGCGGGCCGGCTGGTCGAGCCCGGGGGGGACGAGCTGGTGCTACGCGGCGCCCGTCACCCACTCCTCGACCGCCGCCTGCACGACCTCCGGGCCCAGCTCTTCCCCGAGCGACCTACTGCCGACCCTGCCCGCGACGCCGTGCCTCTGGACTTCCGCCTGCCGCCCGGGACCCGCACCCTGGTCGTGTCAGGACCCAACGCCGGCGGCAAGACCGTGGTGCTCAAGACCCTGGGGGTGATGATCCTACTCGCCTACCGCGGCATCCCGTTGCCGGTGGACGAGGGCACTGCCGTACCGCGCCTCGACCGACTCTGGTACCACGTGGGGGACGAGCAGAACGTCGCCGCCGACCTCTCCACGTTCTCCGGCGCCATGGCCGCCACCGCCGAGCTCCTCGGCGACGCGGGGCCCCGCACGCTGGCACTGTTCGACGAGCTGGGCGCCGGCACCGACCCGCTTGAGGGTGCCGCGCTGGGCTGTGCCCTGCTGGCAGAGCTCGGCCAACGCCACGTCCTCACCGTGGCCACCACGCACCTCGCGGCCATTGCTCTGTACGCCGGCTCGACCCCCGGCATGGGCAACGCCGCCATGGAGTACGACGAGGATCGCGGGCGCCCCACCTATCAGCTGCTCCTGGGCCGTCCGGGACGCTCACGGGGGCTCGAGATCGCCGCCGCCATGGGCCTGCCGACCCCCGTCCTGGAGCGGGCCCGTGAGCTGCTCGGCGAGGAACACCTCAAGCTGGAGCGCTGGCTGGAGCGCCTCGAGGAGGCCGAAGCCGCGCTGCGTCAGGAGCGGGCCGCCGCGGTCCGCGAGAACTCCGAGCTGCGCCGGGTGCGTGCCGACGCCGAGGCGGTGGCGGCACGCCTGGAGGAGGAGCGGCGTTCCCTCGGTCAGGCCCTGGTGCGGGAGCGTGACCGCCTGCGCCGCCGCGCCAAGGAGCAGCTCGACGCCGCTCTCGCCGCCGCCGAGGAGGCTGCCCGCGAGCACCGAGCGGTGGGTCGGCGTGAGACGGAACGGCTCCGCGCCGCGGCCCTGCGACTGGAGACCGAAAATCCTCAGGAGCCGGGATCAGGCCGGGACGCCGGCGAGCTCGCCCCCGGCCAGGTGGTGCGCGTTCGCAGCCTGAGCTCCGACGGGGTCCTCCAGGAAGTGCGCGGCGGGCGCGCGCTCGTGGCCGCGGCGGACAAGCGCCTGTGGGTCGAACGGGGCGACCTAGAGCCCGTGGCGGACAGGGCGACCGGCGCCCACGCCTCCCGCCCACCGGCCGTGCAGGTGGAGGTCGAGAGCGAGCCGGCCGGCGAGCTCAACCTCATCGGCCTCGACGCCGAGAGCGCCCGGGCCGAGCTGGAGCACTTCCTCGACCGCGCTTTGGCCGGCAGCCGCGTCGCGGTGCGGATCGTACACGGGCACGGCACCGGAACCCTCAGGCGAGTGGTGCGGGAGGTGTGCGGCGCCCACCCGGCAGTGCGCTCGTTCCGGCATCCTCCACAGCGCCGCGGTGGCAGCGGCGTCACTGAAGTTGCACTCGAGGGCGAGCATGAGTGACGTCGACCTGTCTCCGCCGGTGGTGGCGCGGGTACGCGACGCCGCCGACGCCCTCGAGGTGGTGGGTGACCACGTGCGCCTGCGCCGGCAGGGGCGGCGGTTCGTCGGCCTGTGCCCCTTCCACGAGGAGAAGACCCCGTCCTTCTCGGTCGACCCGGAGCGCGGCGTCTACTATTGCTTCGGCTGCCATGCCGGCGGCGACCTCATCGACTTCGTCATGCGGCTGGAGCGGCTCGACTTTCCCACTGCCGTGGAGCGTCTGGCCCGGCGGTTCGGCGTGCAGCTGCCGCCGGCGAGTCCGGAGGCGCGCCGGCGGCGCGAGACCGGTGAGCGGCTGCAGCGCGTTCTCGAGGAGGCCCAGCGCTTCTTCACCGCTCGCCTGACCGCACCTGAGGGATCCAGCGCGCGGCACGAGCTGGAGCGACGCGGGTTCGCCGCCGCCATCTGGAGCGAGTTCGGCTTCGGCTACGCCCCCGACGCCTGGGCGGAGCTTCTCGGCGAGCTCGGCCGCCGTCACCCGGAGCAGGTCCTTGTGGACGCCGGCCTGGCCGTCCCGTCCGAGCGCTCGGGCCGCCCCTACGACCGCTTCCGCGGCCGCATCACCTTCCCCATCCGCGCCCACGACGGTCGTCTCGTGGCGTTCGGCGGCCGCGCCCTGGGGGACGGCGAACCCAAGTACCTGAATAGCCCGGAGGGCCCCCTCTTCCAGAAGCGCTCGACCCTGTTCATGCTCGACCGCGCCCGTCAGGCCATGGCCGAGGGTGGGACCGCGGTGGTGGTGGAGGGTTACTTCGACTGCCTCTCACTGCACCGCGCCGGCGTGCGCCAGGCGGTGGCCACCCTGGGGACCTCGCTCACCACGGAGCACGCCCGTGTCCTGCGCCGGCTCACTTCGCGGGTAGTACTGTGCTACGACGCCGATGCCGCCGGACGCCGGGCCGCAGCTGCCGGCGCGCGGGTGCTGCTCGAGGCCGGGGTCGAGGCTGCTGTGCTGGTTCTGCCGGCGGGCCAGGACCCCGACGACGTCGTGCGCGAGAGCGGCGGGGAGACCTTCACTAAGCTCTTGGAGAGCCCGCTCCCGCTGCTCGACTTTCTGCTCGCCGAGGTACCCGCCGCACCCGACGAGCGGCGGCGCGCAGCGGCAGAGCTGGCGGGCCTCGTGGGCGCCGCCCGCGACCCAGTGACGCGCTTCACCCTGCTCGAGGCCCTCGCCCGGCGCGTCGACCTGCCCCTCGAGGTCGTCCTCGAGCTCGCGGGCGCCCGGCCTACGCCAGCTCCGGAGGCGGATGCGGCCGGCCGCCGACCGCTTCCTCCCGGCGAGCAGCAGCTGGCGCACGCCCTGCTCGAGGGGACCCCGGTTCAGCGCCAGCGGATCCTCGACCAGGCCCTGCCGGAGGCGCTCCAGGACGTCCGAGTCCGACGCCTGTTCGCCGCCGCAGCCGAGCTGCTGGCCCAGGCGCCGGACACCGGCGATCTCGGCCAGACCCTGGTCCGCACCGGCGCCGACACCGCGGTGGTGCAGCTGGTGGCCGAGCTCTCAGCCCTGAACCTGCCGCCGGTGGACGAGAGCGGGCTCGATCGCCAGCTTTCCCTGGTTGTCCGTCGCGTGGCACTCGGTCGCTCGCGGGAGCTGGGGGCGCGCATCACCGAGGTGGACGGTCGGCTGCAGGCCGCACGGGCGGCCCTGGCGATTGCCCAAGGGGAGGAGTGCGGCCGGCTCGAGGCCGATGTGGCGGCGCTGGAGAACGAACAGACCGCCCTTGTGGCGGAGAAGATCAAGGTTCGACGGAAAAAGGCCGATCAGTGAGGACGCAGGGGTTGTCAACCCGGTCTTCGCGCCCCATATTACCCGACTAGTGGGGTTGTGCCGGGTGGTGCAGTCGACTCGTCACGCAGCTCGAACCGTTCTCGGACAAAGGACGACGTCTCGCCGTTACCTTCTCTTCGGAGATGGAAATTACTCGTGCGCAGGGCTGTTGTGAACCCTGCCGCGGGTGGTGTCAGGGCTCGGCGAAGTCCGACGCCATTTCCGCTCTCACCCACCGTCCGCGACGCGGAGCACCCACGTATGGAGGGTCTAAAGCGTGTTGATTGAAGAGAAGTACCCCGAGCTCGGCAAGCTGATCCAAACCGGCAAGGACCGCGGCTACATCCTCTACGAGGAGCTGTACGACAACCTGCCGGAAGAGGTCACTGGCATCGCCGAGGAGCTGGACGACATCTATATGCGGCTGTCCGAACTCGATATCGACGTGATGGACGCGGAGTCGGCCGAGGCCGAAGGCCGGGAGACCGGACGCCAGGCGGGAGGCGAGGGCAAGGGAAGCGAGGAGACGACCGAGAAGCCCGAGACCCGCCCCAACAATGAGCAGCTGGAGAAGACCAACGACCCGGTACGCATGTACCTGCGCGAGATGGGCACGGTAAAGCTGCTCGACCGCGAGGGCGAGGTCGACATTGCCATGCGCATCGAGGCTGGTGAGGCGCGGGTCTTCGTGGCGTTGTCGCGCGAGCCCAGCCTCCTCGAGCTCTTCCTCCGCACCAACGAGCAGGCCCGCCGGGAACGCCGCGGGGTGCGCGAGCTGCTCCAGGCCGAGGCCGCCGAGCTCGACGACAAGGGGGCCGAGCGCGTGGATGAGTCGCTCGCGCTGTTCCGCGACATCCACGACCTCGAGGAGGAGTCCAAGGAGCTGCGCCGCCGGCTGCGCCGCTGCAAGCGTTCGGGCAAACGCTTTCAGGAGCTGGCGGACAAGATCGAGGCCAACACCGCCGAGATCGCCACCCTGGTGCGCAAGGTCGACTTCACCACGACCACCCGCAACCGCCTGCTCACCTTCCTCGGCGAGGTGGAGCGCCAGTTCTCGATTCCGGTGGTGACCATCAACCGCGACCGCAAGAAGATCCAGCAGGAGCGCAACGTCGAACGCCGGCAGTTCTACACCGCCCGCATCGCGCGCTACGAGCAGGAGATCGCCCGTCTGGAGGTGCGCTTCCGCATCCCCTACGACCGCCTCAAGAGCCTGCTCGCCGAGGTCCGTATGGGCGAGGGCGAGACCGACCAGGCCAAGCACGAGCTCATCGTCGCGAACCTCCGCCTGGTGGTGTCCATCGCCAAGAAGTACACCAACCGCGGCCTCCAGTTCCTCGACCTCATCCAGGAAGGGAACATCGGCCTGATGAAGGCGGTGGACAAGTTCGAGTACCGGCGCGGCTACAAGTTCTCCACCTACGCCACCTGGTGGATTCGCCAGGCCATCACCCGGGCCATTGCCGACCAGGCGCGCACCATCCGCATCCCGGTGCACATGATCGAGACCATCAACAAGCTCACTCGCACCACCCGCATGCTCGTGCAGGAGCTCGGCCGCGAGCCGTCGGTGGAGGAGATCGCCGAGCGCATGGAGATGCCCGTCTCCAAGATCCGCAAGATCCACAAGATCTCGCAGGAGCCCATCTCGCTGGAAACACCCATCGGCGAGGAGGAGGACTCTCACCTCGGCGACTTCATCGAGGACACCAGCTCGCCGTCGCCCATCGATGCCGTCATCATGCGCACGCTCAAGGACCACACCGATCGGGCGCTGCACTCGCTGACGCCGCGCGAGGAGCAGGTGCTGAAGCTGCGCTTCGGCATCGGCGACGGCACCGAGCACACTCTCGAGGAGGTGGGCAGGACCTTCAACGTCACCCGCGAGCGCATTCGCCAGATAGAGTACAAGGCGCTCCGCAAGCTGCGGCACCCCTCGCGGGCCGGCCTGCTCAAGCCGTTCGCTGAGAGCAACTCCTGAGCCGTCCGCGTGCCGCACCAGTCTCGTGCTGGGAGCGCAGATCCCTCAGCCAGGGCGACGCTCCCTGCGTCGGCGGCCCCGATTGGCGCTCTCCTGAGCGAAGCGTTACCATGGCACCGGGCCCATAGCTCAGCGGTCAGAGCCGCCGGCTCATAACCGGTCGGTCCCAGGTTCGAATCCTGGTGGGCCCAGGGACCCGGCCCGCCGATGGCGCGGCCAATTCAGACAGAAGGGGCTCAGGTGGAAAGCGCACATCAGGACATTGTAGTGATGGTTCGCCTGCAGCGGATCTACGACCGCGTGGCCGAGGCTCTCAAGGAACGCGCCACCGCGCCCGAAGAGGTCCTGCAGCTCCAGGAGGAGAATCGCCAGCGGCAGCTCGAGCTGGAGGAGCGCGAGGCGCGCCTCACCGCCCTCGAGGAGACGCTCCGTCAGGCCCGCTCCAAGCAGAAAGAGCACCAGACCGAGCTGGAGCACTTCCAGAAGCAGAAGGGGATGGTCACCAACGAGCGGGAGTTCACCGCCGTGATCTCGGAGATCGACTACGCCACCCGCGCCCTCCAGGAAGTCGGCGCACAGCGCAAAGAGCTCGAAGAGGAGCTCGCGGCCCTCGCGGCCGACCTCGAGGAGCGCAGGTCCGCACGCCCCGAGGAGGAAGCCAGCCATCGCGAGGTTCTGGATTCCTGGGAGGGGCAGAAGACCGGGCTTACCGAACAGGCCCACCAGCTTGCTCAACAGGCCAAGGAGCTCGAAGCCCAGCTGCAGCCGTCCCACCGCTCACGATTCCTCCGTCTGCTCCAGAGCAAGAAAGGCCAGGCGCTGGCGCCCGTGGTGGAGGGCTCGTGCTCCCTGTGCCACTACGAGCTCAGACCACACGTGCAGCAACGCGTCCGTCGCGCTGAGGAGATCATCTCCTGCGAGCACTGCAACCGAATCCTCTATTTGCCGGAGACGGTGGAAGGCCAAGACCGCGGAGCATCGTGAGCGACGACGCCATCGCCAACCGGCTCGAGGCAGTGAGGGGGCGCATCGTCGCCGCCGCCCAGCGGGCCGGCCGCGATCCCGCCGGCGTAACCCTGGTGGGGGTGGGCAAGACCCATCCCGCCGCCGCCCTTGCCACCGCGGTGAGGGCGGGCCTCACACACCTCGGCGAGAACCGTGTGCAGGAAGCGGCCGCCAAGAAGGCGCAGGTGCCGCCGACTTGCTGGCACCTTATCGGCCCCCTGCAGCGCAACAAGGCCGGCCTCGCCTTGGAGCTCTTCGACACGATCGAGACGATCGACCGCGCTGCGCTGGCGGAGCGCCTTCAGCTCCTGCTCGAGCGCGACTGGCCCGGCCGGGTGTTCCCTATCCTGCTCGAGGTCAACATCGGTGAGGAGCCGCAGAAAGCGGGTGTCCTGCCGGGAGACACCGCGGAGCTGACCCGGACGGTGGCGACGTGCGATCGCCTCGCTCTGGAGGGTCTCATGGCGATTCCGCCCCTGGCCGAGGATCCCGAGGCGTCGCGTCCGCACTTTCGCGCCCTCGCTCGGCTCGCGGCGAAGCTGCGTGACGACCTCGGCCATGCCCTGCCCGCGCTCTCCATGGGCATGAGCGGCGACTTCGACGTAGCGGTGGAGGAGGGTGCGACGCACGTCCGTGTGGGTACCGCCATATTCGGCAGCCGCACGCGATCGGCATAATGTCCCCGCCCCCCAGTCGAGCCCGGGGGTTTGTCTTCCCGGCGACTTTGTGAAAAGATTCTCACGGCGGACGGGGGTGCCCACAAATGGAGCAGAGCAGCGAACAGGGCAAGATCGACGGCGACCTTTCACAGCTGAGTGCGGAAGCCGCGGCCGGCTGTATCGACTTCCTGCGCGACCTGGTGACCCTTCCCTCGCCCTCCCGCGGCGAACGGCTGGTGTGTGAGCGAGTGAAGCGGGAGATGGAGCAGCTCGGCTATGCCGACGTGCACGTCGACGAGATGGGCAACGTGATCGGCCGCCTCGGCTCCGGCCCGCGGGTCATCGCCTACGACGCCCACGTGGACACCGTGGGCATTGCCAACCCTCGGGCCTGGAAGTTCGACCCCTTCCGTGGCGTGGTGTCCGGCGGCATCCTCTACGGGCGCGGCGCCTCGGACCAGAAGGGCGGTATCGCTTCGATGATCCATGGGGCGGCGCTGCTCGCCCGCCTCGGCGTCCCTGACGACCTCACTCTGTGGTTCACCGCCACCGTCAACGGTGAGGACTGCGTCGGCCTCGCCTGGCAGTTCCTGGTCCGCGAGACCGGTCTGCGCCCCGAGGTGGTGGTGGTGGCCATGCCCTCCCACCTCGGGGTGTGCCGCGGCCAGCGCGGACGCATGGAGGTGGAGCTCACCACCACCGGAGTGTCGACCCACGGGTCGCAGCCGGAGCGGGGCGCCAACGCCATCTACGCCATGGCGCCGGTGGTCGAGGCGTTGGAGCGGCTGCACGGTCGCCTCGACACCGAGCATCCCCTACTGGGGACGGGGTCGCTGGCAGTCACCGACATCTCGTGTCGCTCCGCCTCGCTCACGGCGGTGCCCGATGAGTGCACAATCCACGTCGACCGCCGCGTGACCCTCGGCGAGACCGAGGAGCAGGTGCTCGAGCAGCTCGTCGAGCTCCCCGAGGTGGCCGCCGCCGACGCCCGCGTTACCTTGCTGGACTACGAGCTGCCGTCGTGGCGCGGCTTCACGTACCCGACGCGCAAGTTCTTTCCAGCCTGGGAGACTCCCGAGGGCTCCCGCGCCATGCAGGCCGCCCTCGCCACTGCCCGCACCGTCCTGGGACGCGAGCCCCGCCACCATCGTTCCAACTTCTCCTCGTCGGGCTGCACGACCGCCGGCATGTTCGGCATTCCCACGGTAGGCTTCGGCCCCGCCGACGAGCTGCACTCGCACTCGTCCAACGACCAGATCCCTCTGGTGCAGCTGCAGCCGGCGATGGCGTTCTACGCCCTCTTTCCGATGCTGTATCTCGCCCACGAGGAGACTCAGGGGTAGATCCGACCTCGCCTGCGTCGCGATCAGGGACGGCCGCACCGGGCTGCCAGGCGTTCTCCGCCGAGAGTTCCGGACCCGGGCGTTTGGTCCAGCGTCGTCGGCGCGGGCGGCGGTGACGCTCGTCGGCTCAGGTCAGCTCTTTCAATAAGGTGAGATAGCTTCCATGCCGGTCGGCATCGATGTCGCCGTGCTCCACCGCGGCCTTCACCGCGCAGCCGGGCTCATGCTGGTGGCTGCAGTCGGGGAAGCGGCACTCGTGAGCGCGGCGCCCGATCTCGGGGAAGGAGATCTCGAGCTCCCGCCGGTCGAGGTTCCACAGTCCGAACTCCTTGAGCCCGGGGGTGTCGACCACGAACCCCCCGGAGGGTAGCGGCATCAGCTCGGCGGTTGTGGTGGTGTGCCGGCCCTTGCCGGTGGCCTCCGAGATGGAGCCCACCCGGAGGCGGAAGCCGGGAAAGACCGCATTGAGCAGGGACGACTTGCCGGCCCCCGAGGGCCCGCAGAAGAGGCTGGTACGGTCGCGCAGGCAGCGCTTGACCGTTCCCATGGAGCGGCCGGTGCGGGCCGACACCACCAGGATGGGGTAGCCCAGCGACTCGTACAGCGGCAGCCAGCCCTCGACCAGGTCGGCACCCTGGTCAGCCTTGTTGATTACTACCACCGGAGCGATGTCGGCGTGCTCGCAGGCCACCAGAAAGCGGTCCAGCAGCCGCCGGTTGGGCTCGGGCAATCGGGCGGCGAACACCAGCAGCGCCTGGTCCACGTTGGCGGCGAGGATCTGCGGACGGTTCGACGACGCGGCACGGCGCAGCAGACAGGTGCGCCGAGGCGCGACACCCACGATCACACCCTCGCCACGGTCCATCTCCACAGTGACGTCGTCACCTACCACGAGGCGCGGATCCTCGGGGACGCCCCCCTCCCAGCGCAGCCGCCGCCGCGACGCCACCACCAGCGTCCGCTCACCCACCTGGACCCGCACCAGCGGGCCGTGGGTGGCGATGACCGTGCCCTCCACCGTCTCCGTCACCGTCGCAGTATACCTCCTGCCCTCGGCGGGCACATCGCCCAGCGAGAGCTCGTCCGCGCGATTCGCCAGGATTTGCAGCCAGGCGGGCGAGGCGCCGTGCCCAGCGAGGATCTCGAGCCGATGGGCGCGGAGACGCACCTGCAGCTGCGTTGTGCACCTCGAGGTGCGGGCACACCGTCGAGTACGGCGCATCGCCGGCCGGGGCGGAGCTCTCGTGAACGATGCGGGCCCGTCATGGCACCGCCTCCAGGCGGAGCGGGCGGGAGGTGAGCTCGTCCACGGCATGGGCGAAGCGCACGAAGTCCGGGTAGCGCTCGGGGGAGATCACCTGGGCCGGGACCGAGACCTGGAGCACCGAGTGCAGGTGCCCGGCGGCGACCTTCAGCTCCTCCTTCACCGTGCCGAACTCCGCCTCCAACAGCCGCGGTTTGCGGCTAACGGTAAAGCCGGCCGGAAGATCGAGGTCGAGATCGAGGCGGCGGTCCAACGGCAGCTGCAGCACCAGGGGAAAGCGGCGTTGGGGGAGACTCGCCAGCATCGGCGAGAGGGGACGGTCGAGGGTCAGCGCGCGGCATTCCAGCGCGGCACCGACCGGCTCGCAGGCCTGCGGCAGAGCCAGCTCGAGGGTGAGCAGGGTGCCGTCCTCCTGGGTCTCCAGGCTGCCGTGAACCTGCTCGGCCCCGGGGAAGATCGAGCCCGCCAGGTGCGCATACACCGCCGCGGCGCGGTCGTCGGTAACCCCCTGGACCATCTGCTGGAGGCGCTCACCCGATGCTCCGCGCATTCGCATCCGCAGGGTCAACCGCGCACCACCGTCGCCGGCCACGCTGCCGGAGAGGCGCAGCGGTTCCTCCAGCTCAGGGTTGGGAAAGCGCGGCAAATGGTCGAGCAGGCTGACCGCCCGAGTCGGCTCCGACAGCGGCAGCACGAGACCGTCTGAACCCTGAAGCATGGGCCGGATGTGACCGAGCCCGCGGCGCCCGTCCTCGAGGTCGAGCCACGTCTCGCTGCCGTCCGGCGCCACCACCCGCAGCAACGGCACACCGAACGCGTCCATGGTGGGCACCTCGAGGTGCGACCCTGCCAGCGGCATGGGGCGGGTGAGCACCAGGTCCACGTCCCAGCCGGCGTGCAGCAGCACGGCCGCGGTAATCCCCAGGCGATTGCCCTTGCGCCGGCCCAGACTCTCGCCCGCCGTGGTACGCAGGTCCAGGGCCGCCCCACCCTCGTCCACGGTGTCGACCAGGTCGCTCACCAGCGCCGCGAGACCTGCAGCCGGGGTGCGATTGGCGAGGTGCTCCGCTCCCCAGCGCCACAGGTCGGGGCCACCGCGGAGCATGGCCAGCGCGCGGTCCCGCACGGTGTCGCCCACGTCTTGCCAGCTCACGCCGAACCCGTACGTTACCCACGGCAGCAGCTCCTGCTGCGGAGGCGCGAAGGGCTCGTCCGGGATCGGTGGCACAGCCTCGGCGCGGTACCGCAGCACGCGAAGGCCGTCGGCGGTGGTGGCCTCGTCGTGCTCGACGCCCTCGAGGTTGCCGTCCACCTGAACAGGAACGTCGGGCGGCGCCAGGATGACGTACTCGGAGAGACCGAAGGCGCGCTCGGAGTCGGCAAAGCGGTAGATGTACGGCGAGACGTGCCCACCACGGGTGGGCCCCCCGCCACGCACCGCCGCCACGTACTCCTCCTCGACCATGTCGCCGGGGCCCACGTCACGCAGCGTGAGGCCGTCATCGGCGGCATGGACGTCGGGCGGGACCTCGATGGTGCCGTCGGGATGGATAACGCGCACGGTGAGGAGCTCGGCACCCGCCATCAGCTGCACCGCGGCCGCCTGGCGCGCGCCCTCTGGGGTGAGCGCCTTACTCAACCCGTGGTAGTAGTAGAGGCTGGAGCCATCGGCGAACACCCGCTCCACCGCCTGGTCGAGGAGCAGCACGGCGTCGACGCCGTCGGCCGCGGCCGGAGCGGCCTTTGCCCGCTCCAGCGCGTCCACTCGGAACGGAGCGTAGAAGGGTGTGCGCCTGCGCCGCCACGCCAGGGTCAGGAGGTCGAGGTTGGCCGGAGCGCGGGCGAGGGCGGCGTCCAGGGCGGCGTTCTCGGCGGCTTCGCCCTGCCAGGCGCCGAGGACGAGGCGGAGCTCGTCCAGGGGCTCGAGATCGCCCCAGCGCGCCACCGCGCGATCGAGCGCTGCCGCCGCCGCCGCCCGCTGACCCGCCTGGACGAGCAGACGGACCTGGGTGATGTCGAGATCGGGAGTCTCGGCCACCTCCCGTCGGGCCGCCAGGGCCGCGAGCGCCGCATCCAGCCGGCAGGCGCCGGCGAGCTTCTCCACCGCATTGGGAGCGAGGGGATCGGCGACCGCGGTGGCCTCCAGCAGCTGGCTACGCTCGTCCCACCGCTGCAGGCTGCCGAGCACGTCGAGCCTGAGGCTCAGCACCGCCGGAGAGGCAGGCAGCTGGGCCTGGAGCTCGGCGAGCCCCTGCTCGGCCTCGCGCGCCCAGCCCCGTGCCACGGCGGTGCGCACCCACAGCTGCAGCACCCGTGGGTCGTGGGGGTGGCTCTCCACCAGGCGGTCGAGCTGGTCGTCCGCGTCCTGCTGGCGCCCCTCGCGCACGCTCAGCACCTGACCCACCAGCTGCCCAAGAGGAAGCTCGCCGGCCTTGCCCAGCTCCTCGCGGCAGCGCCGCCGGTCGCTGTCGACGTCGGCGCCGGTGGGAAGGGTGAGAAAGAGCCGGGCCAGGGCAAGGTGGGACTGCGGGGCGTCGGGCGCTGCCGCAGTCGCCCGCTCGAGCCACGTCCTGGCCGTCACCGCGTCCTCGCGCAGGCGCGCCAGCGCGGCGGCCAGCATCAGTTGGGAAACGCTGCCACCCTTCTCCCCCAGCGCAGCCGTCAGGGCAGCCTCGGCCGGCGGTGCCTCCGTCTCCACCCGAGCCCCGGACCAGTTCCGCGGGCTCGCCTCCGGCGGCGGCGTGAGCCGCAGCGGCAGGCCAGCATCGTCGTACAGGCTCAGGCGCACCTGGGGGACGTCGGTGGAGGAGATGGAGAGCCGCACCTCATGACGGCCCGCAGCGAGGCGTACGCGGTACCAAAGTACCCCCGCGGCCAGCTCGCTGCAGTGCCGACGACGGTCCACCGGGTGGCCGTCCACTTCGAGGTCGAAGCCGCCGCGTGCCTCGACAACCATCCAGCCGGTCACAGCTGCGCTGGTGAACGAGTAGCTGGCCAGATAGACACCGCTCTCGAGCATCGGCTGGGGCGGTGCCAGCCAGCCGTCGAGGCTGCGCAGAACGAGGCGAAACCCAGACCCGTCACCCCGCCACCGTGTGCCCGGCGGTGGGAGTGCATCGTCCGCCGGGACGACCCCGCGGTCGAGGTCGAGGGTGTCGAGCACGCCGAAGGGACCGGCCAGCTCGGCCTCGGGCAGGGCTCCAACCGGTGGACGGTGGCGCAGTTCGGCCTCGACGCGAGCCAGCAGAAAGCCCAGTTCGGGGTCGCCGCCCGCCGGGGCGGCCGAGAGCACGGCGTCAGGATCGGCCAACACCTCGAGGTTGTCACGCCACCAACCGGCGGCGGCCACCGCGTCGGCGCTGGTCGGGTCGGCGGTGATGGCTGCGAGCGCCGCTTCCCGCGCCGCGGCGAGGTCGAGGGCACCGTCCGCCCGGCTCACCTCCAACCAGCCGGCATGCGCCCAAAGCGCGCACAAGACGACCACGACCAGGGCAACCAGGTGGCGCGCGCGCATCATGGCACCTCGGCCCGGCGGTCGAGGACCCTCTGCACCGTCACCAGGAAGCTCCGCAGAGCACCGCTCGACTCCGCCGGCACCAGACCCGGCGTGAGAACGAGGGCGCCGTGCACCCGGTAGCCCGTGGGCATGGCCTCCACCGTCAGATTGAGCTTACCGAAGGCGCTCTTGACGTGTGCCGGTGGCGGCAGGTCACCGGCCGCTCGTCCGAGATCCACCGTCATGGTCCAGCGTAGCTCGGGCAGGGGGTTGAGCAGCAGGTCCGTGGTGCGTTCCTCGCCGGGAGCGAGACGGGTGAGCGACGCGAGATCGCCCGGGTAGAGGGGCACACCGCCGACGCCCAGGAGAGCGGTACGTGGCAGGCGGGCGTCGACGGTCACCGTGGCCGGATCGCGGCCGGGTAGCAGGTGGCTGGCGGGGTCGCCCTCGACCTCCGCTCCGGGGAAGAGCTCCTGGAGCCAGCTCGCGAAGCGTCGCGGGTCGCGGCTTCCAGCCAACCGACCGCGGAGCGCGTCGGCGGCGTCGCCGGTGTCCTCGGCAGCCAACCGCAGCTCGACCATGCCGTCGCCGGCGGCCCGGAGCGTGAGCTCGCGCGACACCACCCCGGCGCCCGGACGGGGCGTGGTCTGAGGTCGGCTCGCGCTGCCCTCGACCACCAGTGCCCAGGCACCCTGGTCGAGGCCGGGCGGACGCGCGGGGTCGTGCCCGGTGGCGGTGCCGTCGAGCCAGAGGTCGTCGTCGGGAAGGTAGGCGATGGCGTGGTTGAAGTCCTCGAGCAGGGCCAACTTCGCCACCACCGGCCCCTGGTCCGAGGTGCGCAGCAGCACCATGCGAGCCGGAATGTCCACCGCCCCCAGCAGCGCCACCAGCAGCGCCGCCTTGTCCTTGCAGTCGCCCATGCGGTGGCTCATCACCCAGTCGGCCGAGAAGGGGCGGAAGCGGTGCTCGCCCAGCTCGAGGCCGACATAGCGGATCTCGTCGGTGACGTAACGATAGATGGCGGCGATGCGGCCGCGGCGGTCGTCGATCCCGTCCACCAGCCGGTGGGCGGTCTCTTCCACCTGGCGCGAGGCCACGACCCGCGGTGCCACGTGGCGCGCGTACCAGTCGCCCAGCTCACCCCAATCGGGGTGGTTGGAGTACACCATGTGCGGAGTCGCCAGGAGCACCGGCGGCCGCGGCAGCTCCGCGGGCACGGCCGGTAGGTCCCGCCAGCTCCAGCGCAGGTGGACGGTTCCGTCGGGGTCGGTGGTGCGCGTGGGCTGCTGCTCCAGGTGAGCCAGCTCCCAGGCCGGGAGCAGCTCGGGCCGGCCACTGAGCTCGAGCTCGGTGAGGCCAGTGGGAAAGGCGCCCGCCAGCATCACCAGGCCCCCTTTGTAGGGGCCGGTCTCGTTGGCCTCGGCGGTCTCCGACAGCACGTAGGTGAGCTCCACCAGGTCGCCGTCTTCGAGCTCCGGGTAGCGCACCACCCGCAGACGGGTGTCGTAGTACATGTTGACGGCGGGGTCGCGCAGGCGGGGTGTGTCATCCTGACGCGCGCTCAGCTCGCTGCCGTCGGCGCGCAGCACCCGCGCAGCGAGCACCCGAAGGCGCTGGCGTTCGGGCACCCAGGCCACCGAGTCGCTCCGCAGCGCCTCCACCTGCCGAGCGTTCCTCACCAGCACAGCTCGCTGCACCCGCTCCTCCACCAGGTTGCCGGGCAGAAAGCGGACCTCCTGGTGGTCGAGGAGGATCTCGGCTGCCGTCACGGTGGCGGCCGAGGCCGGAAGGGCACGCAGCTGCGCCGGAGCACGCACCCACGAGAGGTCCTCGCGGCCCTCACCCAGCAGCACCAGCAGGCGGCGGGCCGGCCGATCCTGGGGACGCAGCGCCACCAGCTGCTGGGCCAGGGCGGCGGCACGCTGATCGTGCCCCTGGGCGTGCTCGAGACGGGCCAGCTCGCCCAGCAGGTCCGGGTGGCCGGGGCAACGGGCGAGCCCCGTCTCCAGCACCTCCCGCGCTGCCACCGGGTCGTCCGCGGCGGTGAGCAGGCGCGACACGCGCAGACGCAGGTCGGGGCTGTTAGGGTCGTCGGAGAGCTCTCGGCGGGCCAGGCGTAGGAGCTCGGTCTGGTCGGCGCAGTTGGAGGCCAGCTTCTCGGCCAGTTGGCGCACCGGCGGCGTCCCCGGAGCGATGGCCTCGAGGCGTTCCACTGCCGTTCGCAGCAGCCCCCATTGCCCGGCCGCCCCCGCCCGCTCCGCCAGCACCTGCTGAACATCCAGCGATCTCGGCCAGGCCCGCGCCAGGGCGGTGAGCTGGGGCAGCTCGAGCGGGCCCCAACGGTCGGCATCCAGGTCGAGGGCGGCGGCGCGGGCAGCCGGCTCGTCGATGCCGAGGAGCAGGGTGTGCGCCGTCTCGTCAAGGTCATGCGCGTGGTACCAACGGGCCAGGGCGATGCGCGCCCATACCAGACCGGAGTCGGCCGCGAGGGCGTCCTCGAGGAGCTCCCGGGCGGCACCCGGCTCGGTCGTAACCAGCCACTCCAGCAGACGGGCCTCGCCGGGAGCGTCGGTGCGTGCCTGCTGGCACGCCTCGGCGGCGTCGCCGGAGTCGGCCGGTCCGGGCCGCCGGGTGACCTGGTAGGCAGCCCAGGCCAGGCGTGCGCCCGGCTCGCCAGCCTCGGCGGCGTGGTGAATTTCGACCTCCAGGGAGCGCACCTCGGGTGCCGGTCGCCCCACCGCCGGCTGCGGCTGCGGCGGCTGGTCGCGCTCGGTGACGCCCTCCAGGGGCGAGCCGTCGGGTGCGGTGAGGCGGGCGCGGAGCCACCACCCGTCCTGCTCGGTGGCCACCGCCACCACCAGCAGGTTGGCGCCCTGGCGCAGCCAGCCGCCGACGACGAGCTGGTCGTCGGCACGTTCAAGCGGCTGTGGGCTGGTGAGAAGCTGCTCGCCGTTGAGCCACAGCCGGGCCGCCTGGGCCGCGCCGAGACGCACCGCCACTGCCTGGACCTGCGCGCTGGTCACGGTGGTGGCGAGGAAGATCAGCTGCCGCTGCGCCGGCCAGCCCAGGCCATCCGCCCTCAGCCAGCCTTCCGGGTCCACACCCGGCGCCGCCCGCCACTGGGCGTCCGGCCCCGGTGGCTGCTCGGTGCGGGCGAAGTCGCCCAGCTCGTCGAGGCTGCTGGGGCCCTCCGCCCACCAGTGGGTGAGCCCGCCCTGGCGGGCGAAGAGCGCGCGGGCGTCGCCGATGCGGCCTTCCGCCGCCGCCGACCGTTGACGAGCCAGCAGCAGCTCCCCTGCCATCAGGGGATCGGCCTTGACCGCGCCCAGTCGATCCAGGGCAGTGTCGAGAGTCCGAAAATCAGCGAAGGACGACCGCCACCCCTGGACGAAGACGAGGTGGGCGAAGTCGGTGGGCTCGAGCCCGCCGGCCATGGCCACCTCCAGGTGCCCCTCGACCCGCGACGTGACCGTCCCCTGAGGTGGCGGCGTGGTCGCCGCCGCCAACGCCGGCAGCAGGCCGACGAGAAGCAGGACAGCGCCGCGTCTACTCATCGAGAGGGAAGGTGAGGTTGTAGGCGTAGCCGCCACGGCCCACCACCAGGAGCAGCGAGCTGGGGTCGGGATCCAGGGCGAGCCGCTGGTCGAGATCGGCGACGCTGTCGACCCGCTGCCCGCCCACCGCGAGCAGACGGTCGCCGGGCTCGAGCCCGGTGTCCGCCGCGGGACCGGCGGGCCGCACCGTGCGCACCACCACGCCGCGCCGGGAATCGGCCACTGAAAGGCCGAGCCAGTCGGTGAGGAGCTTCTCGCCGAGGTCGGCAGGCGGCGGCTGCGGCGCCAGCGTGACCTCGCGACGGCCGCTGCCGCCCAGCACCGTGAGGGTGAGGTGCCCGCCCGGCGTCATGGTCGCAAGGGCCGTGCGGAGTTGGGCGGGTACGGTGAGCGGCCGCCTGCCCAGGGCGAGCATGAGGTCGCCCGGCGCGAGCCCCGCCTGATCGGCCGGTGAGCCCGGCAGAACCCGGCGCACCAGCAGGCCCTGGTTCTCGCCCTCAGCCAGGGCGCCGCGCCCGGTGGCCGCCACCGGACGGGTCACCATCCCCAACCACAGGGGGCGCACGTGGCCGAACTGTCGAAGGTCGTCCACCACCCTGGCCACCCGCGGTCCCGGAATGGCGAAGCCGATTCCCTGCGCCGCCTCGACGATGGCGGTGTTGATCCCCACCAGGCGCCCGGTGATGTCCACCAGGGCGCCGCCGGAGTTCCCCGGGTTGATGGACGCATCGGTCTGGATGAAGTCGGTGTAGGTACGGTGCGAGCCCGAGGCGGTAACGGTGCGGTTGAGCGCCGAGACGACACCCGAGGTCACGGTGGACTCCAGGCCGAAGGGGTTGCCGATCGCGACCACCGTCTCGCCCACCATCAGGTCGTTGGCGCGGATCGGCTCGAGGTAGGGGAGGGCGGTGCCCGCCGGAACCTCCTTGAGGCGCAGCAGCGCGAGGTCGTTCTGCACGTCGGAGCCCACCACCTCGGCGTCGTGGCTGCGTCCGTCCACCAGGGTGACGCGGATCTGTGAGGCCCCCTCCACGACGTGCTCGTTGGTGACCACCAGTCCATCGGGCGCCACCAGCACACCCGAGCCCAGGGACTGCGCCTCGCGCACCGCCGGACCCATCCCCCAGAGCTCCCACAGCAGGGCGTCGAAACGGTTGCGGCGCGGCACCTGGACGATGGAGCGAGCGGCGATGTTCACCACCGCCGGCTGGACCTTCTCCACCACCCGGACAACCGGTGAGCGGCGCGCCGCCATGCCCTCCTGGGCGGCCGCCGGCTTAGCGGCTACCAGGCCAGGCGCCACGATCAGGGCGCTGAGCAACACGAGGGTGTCCCGTCGCACCGACGCAGTATCGCAGATCCCCCGGGCAACGCAAACGTGAGCCGGAGGTTACGAACAGCGGCTAGAATGGGGCGATGGGAAGGGCATCGTTCCGCGCCGTGACCCTGGACGCCGCCGGCACCCTGCTGGAGGCGAAGCCTGACCCGGCGACGGTGTACGCGGCGGCGCTCAGCCGCCACGGCCGACGGGTCGCGGCAGCGGACGTCGCCCCGCTGTTCCGGGAGGTGTGGCACGAGCTCGATGCGCTCCTGCCCCTGGGCACCGACCGCTACCATGCCCTCCCGGGGGGCGAACGCGGCTGGTGGGCGAGCTTCCTGCAAACTCTGCTCCGGCGGCTCGGCCACGACGCCCCCGCGGCGACTCTCCTGGACGAGCTCTGGCACCACTTCGAGCAGCCCGGCGCGTGGTGCGTCTACCCTGAGGTTCCCGCCGCCCTCGCTGCCCTGCGCCGGCACGGCTGCGCACTGGCGGTGGTCTCCAACTGGGACAGCCGGCTGCCCGTCCTGCTGAAGCGGCTGGGCCTGGCCGACGCCTTCGACGCGGTGGTCGTGTCAGCCCTCGAGGGTGTGGAAAAGCCGGACCCAGAGATCTTCGGCCGCGCCCTGGCCCGCCTGGGCGTTGCCCCTGGACATGCCCTGCACGCCGGTGACAGCCCGCGCGACGACTGCGACGGGGCCCTGGCGGCAGGGCTCGACGCGGTGCTGGTAGACCGCTGGGGGCGCCACGCGGGAGCCTGTCGACACCGGGTCCCAGACCTCGAAGCGCTAGCGCAGCTGGTGACCGGCGGCCGCGCTACCATGGGCCCCGACGCCACCCCGAAGGCCGACTGAGGGCCGCGGCGACGACGGAGGAGCGATGCTTCACGCGGTGATCATGGCGGGCGGCTCGGGCACCCGGTTTTGGCCGGTGTCGCGACGCGACCGGCCCAAGCAGTTCCTCGCCCTGGCCAGCGAGGTGGCCCTGCTGCGGGCCACCTACGAGCGGGTGGCTCCCCTGGTCCCCGCCGAGCGCATCTGGGTCGTCACCACCGCGGCCACCGCCGGGCTCACCCGCCAGCTCCTCCCCGAGCTGGCGCCGGACCATGTGGTCGCCGAGCCCGCCGGCCGTGACACCGCCGCCTGCGCCGCCCTTGCTGCGGTGCTGCTGCGCCACCACGACCCCGAGGCGGTCTGCCTGGTGCTGCCCGCCGATCACGTCGTGGGGGACGAAGATCGCTTCCGGGCGGCGCTGGCTGCCGGCGCCGCCCAGGTCGCCGCTGAGGGAGGGCTTCTCACCTTCGGAGTGCGCCCTCACCGTCCCGAGACCGGCTACGGCTACCTCAAACTCGGACCCGAGATCCTCATCCGTGACGGCCACCCCGTCCACCGGCTCGAACGCTTCGTGGAGAAGCCCGACGAGCCCGCTGCGCGTGCCTACCTCGCCGACGGTTCCTACCTGTGGAACTCGGGTATGTTCGCGTGGCGCGCCACCGACCTGTTGGCCGAGGTGGAGCGCCAGCTCCCCGACCTCGCCGCCGGCCTGCGCCCGGTCGCTACGGCCCTCGGCACCACCTCCGCCGAGCGCGTGTTGACCGAGGTTTACCCGGGGCTGCCACGCATCTCGGTGGACTTCGGGATCATGGAAGGAGCCGGTCAGCGCTGGACAGTTCCGGTGGACTTCGCATGGTCGGACGTGGGCTCGTGGCCGGCGCTCGCCGAGGTGTTGCCCGCCGATGCCGCCGGCAACGTCTGCCGCGGTCGCACCGTGGTCCTTGACGGGGCCGCCAACGTGGTGGTGAGCGAGGGTCCGGTGGTCACGGTGGCGGGGGTGGATGGCCTGGTGGTGGTGGCGACGCCGGACGCGGTCCTGGTGACCCGCGTGGCCGACGGGCAGCGAGTCAAGGAGGTGGTACGGGCCCTCGAGGAGCGTGGCTGGTCCGACGTACTCTAGTGTCCTGTTTGGAAATTTCCAATGGACTATTCACTTGCCATCGCGGCCCCTGGCTGCGTTGCTCCTCCTCGAAGTAGCGTTGCTACGACTTCGTCGTCGCGCCTTGCCAGGAACCACGATGGCTGCGCGAATAGCACATCGGACTTCCCAAACAGGACACTAGCCTGGGCCGGCGGCCCTGCGGGTCAATGCTCCGGCGCAGCGGGGAACTGGTGTGCGGGTCAGGCGGAGACCTCGTCCGCCGGAGAGAGCTCCTCTACGTCCTCGACGCATTGGGCGGCGAGGATGCTGATGTCGTCCTCCGGAGGCTGATCGCCGAGGTGGCGGGCGAGGGCATCCGAGACCCGCATCACGGCGTCGGCCGGGTCGCGGGCACCCTCCAGACAGGCAGTCAGGCGAAGCTCACCGAACTCGCCCACCTCGGACAGTGCTCCCGCCTCGAAGACTCCGTCGGTGTACAGCAGGAGCAGGTCGCCGGGGGTCAGGCGAAGTCGCCCGCTGCCGTAGCTCTGACCGGGCAGGATTCCCATCGGGACCCCGGTGGCCTCCAGCTGGCGCACCGTCCCGCCGCGCAGGAGGAGGATCGGCGGATGCCCCGCCGAGACCCATTGCAGCATGCGGGTGGCAGGCCGCCACTCTGCCAGCGCCAGGGTGGCGAACTTACGCCCTCCTGCGAGGGTATGGAGCAGCTCCGAGCCCTCGGCCACCACCCGCGCCAGGCTGCGGCGGTCGTTGCGGCGGCTCCACAGGTAGGCCTGGACGTTGGACGCGATGAGACCAGCCGCCACGCCCTTGCCCGAGATGTCCGCGACCACCAGCCAGTACCGCTTGCCGTCGTCGTCGGGGATGATGTCGTGGTAGTCGCCGCCCACCTCCAGGGACGAGCGCGCCAGGGTCTCCAGGGCGAGACCCGGAACCACCCTGCGGCGGAAGGGCTGCAGCTGCCGCTGGATCTCGGCGGCCAGGCGCAGCTCCTCGCGGTAACGCTCACGGGCGACGATCTCGCCGTGTAGGCGCGCGGTGGTGAGGGCGATGGCGAACGGCACCCCCAGCTCGGCGAGGAAGGCGACGTCCTCGTCGGAAAAGCCGCGGCCACGGTGGTTGAGGAGCTGCAGCACGGCCACCAGCTCGCCTTCCCCGTCGCGTACCGGCACGGTCAGCAGCGAGCGGGTTATGAACCCGGTGTGGCTGTCCACCGACGGGGCGAAGCGATTGTCGCCGTAGGCATCGTTGAGGATCACCGCCTCACCGCTAGTGGCCACCGAGCCCACCACGCCCTGGCCCATGCGCAGGGTGAGTTCCTTGTCCTGCACACCCTGGGCGACCAACGAGCGTAGCGTGCCGTGGTCGTGGTCGACGAGGAAGAGGCTGCCGCGCTCGGCACGGATGAGCCCGGTGGCGATGCCGACGATGTGATCGGCGAGCTCGCGCAGGTCGAGGGTGGAGTTGACCAGGACGCTGGCGTCCACTACCGCCTGCAGGCGGCGCGATCGCTCGACCCAGTACTCCTCCGCCGCTGGCCCGGGTCTGGTCTCCATGAAACCACCTCCGGAGATTCTGTCCCAGTCTAACGCTCCCCGGGCGAGCTTGCCACGGCCGCGGGCGGTCGCTCCGCGGGCTCGCCGAGTCGCCTGCCTGGTTGTTTAGGGCCACTGCTCCGAACGCCAAGCGTCGTGGGAGCCCCCCTTGACGTTTCCCGCCAACGCGCCACAAGGGAGACCGCGCTCCAGGGAAGGCGTCAAGGACGGCACGCCCGTCGGACGACCTGTGCCTTGGGCGCCGGCTCCCGGGCGGCGGCCGTGCCGCCGCCCGTCGGCGCGCTCGCGAAGGGGGCAACGACAGAAGCCGCCCAGCCGCAACATAGCCCCCTTCGCGCCCTGCGCCGAGTCGCCTGCCTGGTTGTTTGGGGCCACTGCTCCGAACGCCAAGCGCCGTGGGAGCCCCCCTTGACGTTTCCCGCCAACGCGCCGCAAGGGAGACCGCGCTCCAGGGAAGACGTCAAGGACGGCACGCCCGTCGGACGACCTGTGCTCCGGGGCGGTGGTGAGCTTCCTCCGCTGATTGGGCGCAATTTGGCGGCACGATGTACTCCGCATCGACGCGATGGGTGGCGCGCCTACAAAGCAGCACACAGTATCTGAGGCGGTGAACCCGCCGGGGCGTGGCCGGGTGGCCGCGAAGCGGCCGGCGTGCCCCGGCGGCAGAAACAGCGAGGCGCGCTTCCTAGTCGTGACCCGCGAGGATCCCGGCCAACCAGGCGACGACGGCTTCCAGGGCCAGGGGGCCGCGGGTCGCTGCCTCGACCTCGCCAGCGCCGGCCAGGGCGGTCGCCAGCTCGGCGTCGGAGTAGCGGGCGGCGGCGGCGAAGAGCTCGCCCAGCTTCCACGGGGTGGGGCGGCGCAGGGGCGAGAGAGGATCGTTCTTCACGCGGTCGACGAGGGGATCGGCGAGCCGTCGCTTGAAGTGCTGTGGGTACCAGCGAGGCTGGCCGGTGCGACGAGGATCGAGCTCGCCGGCGAACCCTGCCGCGGCTGCCTGCCCGCGCAGGTACAGCAGCTGGGTGAGCAGGCTCGCCACCTGGCCGGCCACCACCAGCGGGAAGGCGCGCTCCTCCACCCGCTTGCCCTGCCAGTTACGGATGGGAAGCCCCGCCTCGGCCGCCGCCACCAGCTCGGCCACCGGGCGATGTCGGCGCGTGAGCACGGCCTCGCGCACCACCTCCAGAGAGTGCTCCCGGGGCAGCACGAGGCGACGAACCAGAGCCTCGTCCACAGTCTGACCGGCGGCCGCCACCGCCAGCTTGGCCGCCTCCTGCGCCAGAGCACGGGGGGCAAAGCCAAGGCGGTCGAGCAGGAGCCGCTCGGCGGCAGGGGCGAAACGCACTCCCGGGGCGGCACGATCCACGACCCGGCGCAGTACCGCCACCTGCTCCGGGGACAGGGCAACGTCGTCCCACGGCTTGGGCGGCGGGGGGAGGCTGATCCACTGCACCCCTTCGGGCCCCAGGGCGTCCACGAGAGGGCCCTTGGCGGGGCGTTCAACCGACCACACGCCGAGGAGCAGACCGATGCCCTCGGGAAGACCCTCGCGCACCAGGTCGGCGAGGGGGGCGGCGTCGCGCGCCGGGGCTCCCGCTGGCGCTTCAGGATGAGCCTTGACCGGCACCAGCGCCCGGGCGTCGCGCATGACGAACAACCGACGAGGCGCGAACAGAGACGGAGAGCGCAGCTCGACCGCCACGTCGGCGGGAGCGGTGTCGCCCGCCAGCTCGACCAGCTCGGACCCGGCCAACGACTCCTCAAGGCCAGAAATGGCTTCCCCGAGCGCTTCCTCCAGGAGGTAGTCGTCACTGGAAGCAACGAGCAAGACGCGTGGCGTGGTCATGGAGCGTCACCGTACACGGCCGCGGGCACCCTGCGTGCCTCAGATCTCGTCGCGATCCTGGAGCTCCTGGCAGTCGATGCAGTGCCTTGCCCAGGGTACCGCGGTGAGACGACCGGCCTGGATCTCCCGCCCGCAGTGCGTGCATTTGCCGAAGCTACCCTCGCCCATCCGGTCGAGGCTCTGGTCGATGAGGCGGAGGGTCTCACGCTCGCCGGCAGACAGCGAGTAGAGCATCTCGCGCGAGAGTGTGGAGAGGGCGCGGTCGCCCAGGTCGGGCGCCTCGGCGGTGCCCTCCTCGGTCTCCGAATCGCGTGATGCGCGAACCCGGTCCATCAGCTCCTCGCGCTTGGCGAGGAGGAGCTCTCGGTAAGTGTCCATATCGCCGTGCTTCATGCCGTTCGATCCTCCGTCATTCGCGCCATTGTACGCCGGTGCGGTGGTAGGCACCACCACCGAGAATGTGGGTGGCGCGGAAGAGCTGCTCCCACAGCACGAGCCGCGCCAGCAGGTGGGGTAGGGTCAGAGGGCCCAGGGAAAGCGTCTCGTCGGCGATCTCCGGGAGTGACGGCGCCACGCCGAGGTCCGAGCCCACTACGAATTGAACTCCCGCGCGCCCGGAGTGCTCGAGCTCGCCCAATCGATTGGCGAGCTCCTCGCTGCTGCGCGACCTGCCGCGCTCGTCCAGCACCACCGTGTGCCATCCGTCCTGCAGGTGGCGGCGGACCGCCGCTGCCTCGGCCGCCAGGGCCCGAACCGGATCACCGGTGCGGCCCGGAGCCGGCTTGAGCGACACCTCGTCAGCCGGCCAACGCCGGGTCACACGCCGCCGATAGGTCTTGATCTCGGCCTCGAAGGGGCTCCCGCCGGGGCGCCCGAACCAAACGACCCGTAGCCTCACTGCGAGGTCCCATCCTCCGCCGCGTCGTCCACGTCCAGTCGATCGGCGCCCGTCCACAGGCTCTCGAGCGAGTAGTACTCACGTCGCTCCTCGGTGAGGACGTGCACCACGAGGTCGCCGTAGTCCAGCAACACCCAGCTGCCGCGCGGCCGACCCTCGGTGTGGAGGGCGCGCCTCCCCGCGCCGGCCAGACGACGCTCCACCTCCTCGGCGATGGCCTGCACCTGACGCTCGGACGCACCCGAGCACACCATGAAGCTGTCGGCAAGCGAGGTCATCTCCACCACGTCCATGGCGACCACCTGAAAAGCCTTCTTGTCGCGGGCGGCGGCTGCAGCCGTACGCACCAGCTCGAGGACGTCAGCGTCGAGCATCGGCCACCTCGTCACACGGACGGTAGAGACCGTACTTCTCGATGTAGGAGGAGACCTCGTGGGGGAGTAGCTCGCGGATCGGCAGCCCGAGCCGTTGACGCTCACGGATGTCGGTGCTGGAGATGGGGAAGGGCTCGTGATCGAGGAGGTAGATGGTGGCCGCCTCGGGGTCGGGCACGTGCTGGAACGGGGCCACCGTCTTGAGGCGCGGCACCAGCTCGCCGGGGATCCGCTCCCTGAGCTCGTCGCCCCACATGTGCTGCCGGTGGAGGACCACGAGGTGGGCAAGGTCGGCGAGCTCGCGCCAGCCCTGCCAGGTGGCGATCTGGGAGAAGGAGTCGGAGCCCATGACGTAGTAGAGCAGGTCGTCAGCGAACAGCTCGCGGCAGCGCCGCACCGTGTCCACCGTGTAGGTCGGCCCGCCCACGAACACCTCCATGTCCGAGGTATAGAACCGCTCGTAGGGGAGGGTCGCCATGGCCACCATGACCAGCCGGTGGGTCACCGGCGTGAGGACCTGATCCTGCTTGTGCGGCGGCAGGCCCGCCGGCACGAAGTGCACCGCGTCGAACTGAAAGGTCTCGGCCGCGCGTACCGTGGGGATCAGGTGGCCCAGGTGGAAGGGGTCGAAGCTGCCGCCGTAGATGGCGATCCGCTGCGTCATGCTTGGGCTCCTTCGTGCTCGGCGGCGAGGCTGAAGAGGAGCCCGACCAGCTCCCGCAATCCCTCGCCGGTAACGGCCGAGACAGCCAGCCAGGGCACACCGTAGGCGGCCGCCGCCCGCTCCAGCTCGGTCAGCGCGGGCTCGCGCTCGCTCACCGCGTCGAGCTTGGTGCCCACCAGCACGAAGCGGCGCACCCCCAGGTCACCGGCGTAGGCCGCCAGCTCGTCGCGGATCACCGCCACCCGCTCGGGCAGGGGAGCGAGCTCGGCCGCCATCTCGCTGAGATCCACCAGGTGGGCGAGGACACGGCAGCGCTCCACGTGACGGAGGAAGCGGATGCCGAGGCCGGCGCCTTCGTGGGCACCTTCGATGAGGCCGGGGATGTCGGCCAGCACCAGGGTGCGGCCCTCGTCACCGGGGGCCTGCATCACCCCGAGCGAGGGCTCCAGGGTGGTGAACGGGTAGTCAGCGATCTTGGGCCGGGCCGCCGACAGGCGCGACAGCAGGGTGGACTTCCCTGCATTGGGCATGCCCACCAGGCCGATGTCGGCGAGGAGCTTGAGCTCCAGGTCCAGTAGGCGCTCCTCGCCCTCCTCGCCGGGGTCGGCGCGCCGCGGCGCCTGGTTGGTGGAGGTGGCGAAGCGGGCGTTTCCGCGGCCGCCGCGGCCGCCGCGCGCGACCACCAGCTCGGTCCCGGCCTCCACCAGATCACCGAGAAGCTCGCCGGACCCCACATCGCGTACCACCGTGCCCGGCGGCACCGGAACCACCGCATCGGCGCCGGAGGCGCCGGTGCGGTTGGCGCCCTTGCCGTGGTGGCCGCGCTCGGCCCGGATCAGGTTTCGGTGGTGGACGTGAAGGAGGGTGTTGAAGCTCGCGTCGGTGCGCAGGATGACGCTCCCGCCACGCCCGCCGTCGCCGCCGTCAGGCCCGCCCCTGGGCACGAACTTCTCGCGCCGGAAGGAGACACAACCGTTGCCCCCGCCGCCGGCTCGAACCGTCATGCGCGCGGAGTCGACGAACATCGAACGGCTGTGAGATCAGGCCGAGAGGATGCTGATGAACCGCCCCAAACGCCCGCGATCCTGGAACTTGACGCGTCCCTCCGCGGTGGCGAAGAGGGTGTCGTCGCCACCCCGCTTCACGTTGGTGCCCGGCTTGAAGTGCGTACCCCGCTGGCGCACGAGGATGGTCCCGGCTGTCACCTGCTGACCGTCACCGACCTTGGTTCCGAGCCGCTGGGCGTTGGAGTCGCGGCCGTTCCGACTGGAGCCTTGCCCCTTCTTGTGTGCCATCGTGCCCCCCTACGCCTCGATCGCCTGCACCCGGACCCGGTAGTAGTTCTGCCGGTGCCCCTGGGAACGGCGGTAGCCCTTGCGCCGCTTCTTCTTGAAGACGATGACCTTGTCACCGCGAACGGCAGCCAGCACCTGGGCCTTCACCAGGGCGCCCTCCAGGAGCGGCGTTCCCACCCGGACGTCGTCGCCCTGGCTCACCATCATCACCTGCTCGAACAGGAGGTTGTCGCCCTTGGCCAGGTCGGCCTCGGTTCGCTCCACCAGGAGCTCTTCGCCGGGGCTGACCCGGTACTGCTTGCCACCATGTTTCACTACCGCATAATCGCTCATCGCGCACCTCGCCTCAGGAAAGATTCTTCTAGCACACGGCGCCGCCACTGTCAAACCTCCCCCGCCAGAAACCACCCCCCTCCGCCAGCTCCCCGATGCCTCATTCTCTTCCCAGAGTGCAACGCTCCGCACGCCGCCGGATCACCCCCGGCCACCTCGTGGTTGACGCTGTGGCGGCGACGTCAGGGCTCCGTTCGACTCGCGCCATCCCGCGGCCGTCGCCAACGCCGTCTACCGTCTCCGTCGCCGCTCAAAGAACGAGGGGCCCCGCGGGGCCCCTCCCGTCACAGCCTCGTTTCTCCGGCTCAACGACCGCCGGCGGGTCCGGGAGGCATACGCTGCGGGCGCTCGGCGCCGGGCCCCTGGGGGCCCATGCCCCCCGGGGGCTCCTGGCGCATCATGCGGTGCTCGCGCACCTCGTCTCGCAGCCGGCGCAGCTTCTCCCACTGCTGGGGAGTGAGCGCCTGGCGCACCCCCAGAAGCAGCTCGAAGCGCTCACTCTCGAGCCGCTGCCGCGCCTGCTGCAGCCCGGCGAAGGCCTGGCGCACCGCCTTGACGTCTAGCTGCGGCTGGTCCACCAGCTCCTTGAGGTCGAGCTCCTGCTTCTTGATGGCTGCGTTGAGGTCGATCATGCGGCGCGCGTGGCCGAAGACCAGATCGTGCAGCTGTGCCTGCTGCTCGGCGGTGAGCCCGATGCGCTCGGTAACCTGCGGGTTCTCCCACCAGCGGCCAGGGGGCAACTGGAGATCCTGCGCCCACAGGGGAGCGGCCAGGGCTGCCAACATCATCACCAGGATCGCTTTCTTCATCACACCCTCCATGCTCATTGCCCGCCTACGACGCATTGGACTCGGAAATCTGCACGAGATCGTCAGTGTCCGGCACCAGAGGATCGAGGGCCTCGAAGCCCGGCACCGGGTCGGAAGCCAGGGTGGCGTTGACCTCGGCGAAGACCTGCTCCACCGAGCGGTCGGTGAGGCGCTGCGGCGGCGCCGGCCGCGCTGTCAGCACCGCCAGCCCGACCCCGAGCGCGAGGACGGCGGCCGCCGCCAGCAGCGCACGCCGCACGGTCCGCCAGCGGTTGACGGACGCCACCGCCGGTACCTCACCCAGTCGCGTCAGGATCGCCGCGCGCGTCGCCGCCCAGTCGGGCTCGGACGCCGCCTGCTCCTCGCGGCGACCCGCCGCCGCGGCGGCAAACACCGCCATCCGGCGCCGGCAGCCGGCGCACTCGTCGAGATGACCAGCGGCCGAAGGCGGCAGCTCGAGCCCCGCACACAGCCGTGAGATCTGCGTCTCGGTGAGATGCCTGCTCATCGTACGTCTCCCAGCTCCCGCCGCAACCGGTGCACGGCCCGGTGCAGCTGGGTCTTCACCGTCCCCACATGCACGCCGAGCGCGGCGGCAATCTCTTCCAGCTCGAGCTCCGCGTAGAAGCGCAGCCGGAAGATCTCACGCTGCCGCGGCGGCAGCCCTACCTCCGCCGCTGCGAGCCGGCGCACACCTTGGCGTTCGATGGCACGGGTCTCCGGGTCGACAGCCTCGTCGGGCAGCCGCACCAGCAGGGAGGTCCCATCGCCGTCATCGGTCTCGGCCCGCGCTCCCTCCCGGCGCCGCGCCCGCAGCACGTCGAGACATGTGTTGATGGCGATGCGGGTGAGCCAGGTGGTGAAGGCGGCACGTCCGTCGAAGCCGGCCAGCCGCACATAGGCCTTGAGGAAGGTGTCCTGGACGGCGGCGTCGGCCTCGTCAAAGCCCAGGTACTGACGGCACACACGCCAGATCCGCCGCTGGTGGCGCTCGACGAGGGCGGCGAACGCTCCGCGATCGCCCTCCGCCGCAGCCCCGCAGAGCGCGAGGTCGGCGGCCGGGGGTTCCATCACGGGCTCGGTCATGGGTATAGCATGCATCACGTTTCATGGGACGGCGCACACGTCGCGGGGTTGACACCGCTCGGGCGCCTGCCCTCCCCCTCCACGTTATCGATTCTCCGGCAGCGGTGTACAGAACCCCTACGGACGCGCAGACGCCAGGGACGCCAAGATCACGCGAAGAGGGGGACGGTGGGATCGGCCTTCGGCCGCTCGATCGAGCGACGCCTCGACGAGAGACCACGGTCCCACTCCGATGCCCCTCTTGGCGCCGTTCTCCGCGCTCTTCGCGTCTTCGCGTCTTCGCGGTTCAAACTGGGGCCCTCCGCGGAGGCTACACCAACGCCGAGCCCTGGTACTCGCCGAACACCTTCACCAGGGTGCCGGCGATCTCGCCGATGGAGGCGTAGGCCTCCACCGCTGCGAGGATCCGCGGCATCAGGTTGGCATCGGTGCGCGCCGCCGCCTCCAGCTCGCCCAGGCGACGCTGCACCGCCCCAGTGTCGCGCCGTCCGCGCACCGCCGACAGCAGCTCCACCTGCTGCGCTTCCACCGCCTCGTCCACCCGCATCAGGGGGATCCTATGGCCGTCTTCCAAACGGTACGCATTGACCCCCACCACCACCTGCTCCTCGCGCTCCACCGCGCGCTGCGCGCTGTAGGCGGCGTCGCCGATGAGGCGCTGCTGGAAGCCCGCCTCGATGGCCTTGAGCGCCCCGCCTAGCGAGTCGATCTCGGCGATGAGGGCCTCGGCCTCGGCCTCGATGCGGTCGGTGAGCGCCTCCACCAGGTAGCTGCCGCCGAGGGGATCGGCCACGTCCGCCACGCCCGACTCGTGGGCGATGACCTGCTGGGTGCGCAGGGCGATCCGCACCGAGTCCTCGGTGGGCAGGGCGAGGGCCTCGTCCCGGGCGTTGGTGTGCAGCGACTGGGTGCCGCCCAGGACCGCCGACAGAGCCTGGAGCGCCACCCGCACCACGTTGTTCTCCGGCTGCTGCGCGGTGAGGGTCGAGCCGGCCGTCTGGGTGTGGAAGCGCAGCGTCTGAGAGCGTGGGTCGCGGGCCCTGAAACGCTCGCGCATGATCCGCGCCCACAGCCGTCGGGCTGCGCGGAACTTCGCGATCTCTTCGAGGAAGTTGTTGTGCGCGTTGAAAAAGAAGCTGAGCCTCGGGGCGAAGTCATCGACCTCGAGGCCGGCGCGCTGGGCTGCGCTCACGTACTCGATGCCGTCGGCCAGGGTGAACGCCACCTCCTGCACCGCGGTCGAGCCGGCCTCGCGGATGTGGTAGCCGGAGATCGAGATGGTGTTCCAGCGCGGGACCTCGGCATGGCAGAAGGCGAAGAGGTCGGTGATCAGGCGCAGGCTGGGGCCGGGGGGAAATCGGTAGGTGCCGCGCGCCATGTACTCCTTGAGTATGTCGTTCTGCACGGTGCCGGAGACCTTGCTCCACGGAACCCCCTGCTTGCGCGCCACCGCCAGGTACATGGCCAGCAGCACGGTGGCGGTGGCGTTGATGGTCATGGAGGTGGAGACCCGGTCGAGGGGGATGCCGTCGAGGAGGATCTCCATGTCGGCGAGGGTGTCGATGGCCACCCCCACCTTGCCCACCTCGCCCGCTGCCATGGCGGCGTCGGAGTCGTAGCCGATCTGGCTCGGCAGGTCGAAGGCCACCGACAGGCCGGTCTGCCCCTGGTCCAGAAGGTAGCGATAGCGGCGGTTGGACTCGGCGGCGGTGGAGAAGCCGGCGTACTGGCGCATGGTCCAGAAACGGCCACGGTACATGGAAGGGTAGACGCCGCGGGTGAACGGGTACTCGCCCGGCATTCCCAGGCGCTCGGCGAGGTCTCCGGTCACGCTCCAGGGACCGTACACCGGCTCCAGCTCGTGCCCGGAGGAGTCCGTGAAACGCTCCCGGCGCTGGCGCCCGGCGTGGGGGGTGAAGACGTCGTCGAGCCAGCGGCGGTAGCGGGAATCGTCACCCATGGTCGCCTCCCGGCCGCGCGCGTCCCAGCGAGGCGTCGGGAGTGGCGCGGGCCGGCGGCATTCTACCTGCTTCGCTCTCCCTCCGGCATCGTGTGGGGCAGCTCGAGCACCACCCGGGTGCCCACCTCCTCGCGCGAGTCGAGGGTGACCCAGCCGCCCAGGCGCTGCACCAGGTGCTTGACGATGGCGAGGCCGAGGCCGAGCCCCCCCGCTCCGGGCGTGCGCGCCTGGTCGAGGCGGTAGAAGCGCTGAAAGACCGCCCCCAGCTCCGCCGCGGGGATCCCCACTCCGCTGTCGTGGATCACCACGTGAAACCCCGGGGCGACCTCCTCCGCACTCACCTCCACCCAGCCCCCGGCCCGGTTGTACTTGACGGCGTTGTCCACCAGGTTGGAGAGCACCCGGGTGAGCGCTCGGCGATCACTGGTGAGAACGAGACCCTCCGGCACCGCCGCGCGCAAGTCGACACCGCGCTGCACCGCCAACGGCCGGGCATCGCCCATCACCTCGTCCACCAGCTCGGCGAGCTCGAGCTCGGCGGGCTGCATCTTGAGCTCGCCGGCCTCGATGGTGGCGAGCTCCTGGAGCTCGGCGGCGAGGCGCGTGATGCGCGCCACCTGACGCACCAGCAGCTCCGCCGACTCGCGAGGGACATCGTCCTCGAGGCTCTCCACGGCGGTGCGCAGCACGGTGAGTGGCGAGCGCAGCTCGTGCGCCAGGTCCTGCACGAAGCGGCGGCGCAGCTCGGCGGAGCGTTGCACCACGCCGACGTCGGCGAGCAGGGCCACCGCCCCGCCCATGCGCACCGGGAAGGCGTGGATCTCCCACATCCCACGAGGGTTGCGCACAACCGCCGGAGCCGGCGTCGCACCCTGCGCCGCGGTGCCGATGACCTCGAGCACCGCGGGATCCCGCAGGACCTCCACCAGCAGGGTGCCGGGCCGGACCTCGTCCCAACCGCAGAAGCGCCGCGCCATGGGGTTGATGAGGCGGATCTTGAGGTCCTGGGTCACCACCAGCAGGCCATCGCCCAGGCTGGCCGAGAGGTCCTCCATGAGCTCGTCGGTGGCCGCCCGCTCCTCGCGGCAGCGGGCGAGGTCGTCATGGAGCTGGCGCAACTGCCAGCGGGCCAGGTGACCGCTGCGGGTGCCGAGCTCGTCGAGCAGGTCGTACAGCGGCCGCACCGTCTCGCGCCACACCGCGCTGGCCAGCACCAGCACCCCCAGGACCCACGCGGCGGCGGCCGCCGTCATGGCCCCGGCGCCGGCGCGGGCAGTGGCAAAGAGGGCAACACCCAGGAGGGGGAGACCGGTCACCATCACCAGGACGAGATGGCGCAGCCAGCTCACTGGCTCTCCCGGAAGCGGTAGCCGGTGCCGATAAGCGTCTCGACGACCTCGGCGCCCAGCTTCTTGCGCAGTGCCCGCACGTGCACGTCCACCGTGCGTGTTTCCACCTCGGAGGAGAGGCCCCAGACGTGCTCGAGAATACGCTCCCGAGACACCACCCGCGGCCGGTTGGTGATGAGGAACCAGAGCAGCTCGAACTCGCGTGCGGTAAGACGCACCGACGCGCCCTCCACCTCCACCTCGTGAGCACCCCGTCGCACGGTGAGGCGCGCGTCCTGGTACTCGTCCTCGGGCATGCCGCGGTCGAGGCTGCGGCGCCGCAGCATGGCGCGGATGCGGCTCTTGAGCTCCCGCAGCGAAAACGGCTTCGTGACATAGTCGTCGGCGCCGAGGTCGAGGCCCATGACGCGGTCGCGCTCCTCCACCCGGGCGGTGAGCATGATGAGGGGGAGGTCGCGCACCGACTCCGTCTCACGCAGCTCGCGGCACACGGCGAGGCCGTCGAGATCCGGCAGGTTGAGGTCGAGGAGAACGAGGTCGGGCGGCTCGGCGAGGATCCCGGAGAGGCCCGCCCGGCCAGTGTCGTACCGGTCCACGCGATAGCCGTCTCGGGTCAGGGCTGCGGCCAGGGACGTGGCCAGGTCGACGTCGTCCTCCACCAGGGCGATGCGCTCATGGACCATGGCCTCTCTCGCTTCCTAGCTGCCGTCGCGCTCCGGCCGACGCGCGTGCGGCACCACGTGCTGGTGGCGGATAGGGTCGCCCTCGACCAGGTAGACCACTTCCTCGGCGATGTTGGTGGCCTGGTCGGCGACCCGTTCGGCGAAGCGGGCCACGAGAATGAGGTTGATAGCCCGCGGAATGGTGGTGGGGTCTTCCATCATGTAGGTGAGCAGCTCGCGGAAGATCTGGAAGTAGAGGGCGTCGACCTCGTCGTCGCGCCGGACGATCTCGCGCGACCGCTCGGCATCCCTGGCCACGTAGGCGGCGATGGCGTCCGACACCATGGCCAGCGCCAGGGAGAGCATGCGCGGCAGATCGATGAGAGGCTTGAGCAGGGGCTGGCGGTTGAGCTCGAGAACCCGTTCGGCGATGTTCACCGCGTTGTCGGCGATGCGTTCCAGCTCGGGTCCCAGTTTGATGGCGACGATGACGAAGCGCAGGTCGCTGGCGGCGGGCTGGTGTCTCACGATGAACTCGGTGGCGAGACGGTCTATCTCCACCTCGTAGGCGTCGATCTCGTCGTCGCGGGCGACCACCGTCCCGGCCAGCTCGGAGCTGCGCTCCACCAGCGCCCGGTTGGTCTCCTCCAGGCTCTTTTCCACCAGCCCGGCCATCTCCAGGATGGTGCGCTTGAGCTGGTCCAGCTCCTCCTCGAACTGTCGGTGCATCGCAGCTCCCCTTTACGCTCTGCTGAGGCTACCACTATAGCTACGAACGCCCGGGAAATCGCGCGTCCTGCAGGCGCAGTGGCCTCCCGCGTCCGTGCCGGTGAGGGCACCACACCGGTGTGAAGCCGGAGTCAAGACTCGGTAAGCACCGCGTGAAGCCGCCACGACCCGCCGCGGAGTTAACGCCGGCTTCATCCGAGCTTCACATCGCCCGCCGAGACTCCCAGCGGGGAAAGGAGGAGGAGCATGAAAGTGCAGTTCATGACCGTGTTGACTGTGTGTGTCCTACTCACCGGGGCCGTCGCCACCGCCCAGGCCGAGAACATGGATCCGCTGCTCAAGCTGCTGGTGGACAAGGGTGTGATTACCAGCGACCAGGCCGCGTCGGTGCAGGCCGAGTACGAGCACCGGAAGGCGGCCGAGTCGGCCACCGTCACCAGCCAGGCCCAGGCCGCCGCCGCCGAGGCCGTAAAGGCCGCCCCGGCGCCCCGGATCGAGCTGCCCAAGGCGCTGCAAGGGCTGAAGATCGGCACCCTCGCCTACATCTCCTACCAGGACGGCAAGCAGTACAGCGGAGTGCCCGGTGAGAACTCCGACTACAGCCGGTTCACCCTCAAGCGCGGCTACATCGACATCCAGAAGACGATCACGCCGTTCCTCATGGCGCGGGTCACCCCCGATGTCCACCAGGACTCCACCGGCGACTGGAAGCTCCGCCTCAAGTACCTGTACGGCAAGCTCAGCTTCGCGGGGAGCGACGCCATCAGTTCGCCCTACGTGGAGTTCGGCCTCGCCCACATGCCGTGGCTCGACTTCGAGGAGAGCATCAACCGCTTCCGCATGCAGGACACCATGTTCTTGGAGCGCAACGGGCTTTTCAACTCGGCCGACGTTGGCGTCATGGTGGGCGGCAACTTCGGCGGCGACATGCCCGACGAGTACAAGAAGAGCGTCAACGGCCACTACGCCGGCCGCTACGGCTCCTTCCAGGTGGGCCTCTACAACGGCACCGGCTACCATGCCTCCGAGAAGAACACCGACAAGGCGGTGGAGGCGCGCGTCACCGTGCGGCCGCTGCCCGACGTGGTTCCGGGCCTGCAGCTCTCGGTGTTCGGCATCAGCGGCAAGGGGAACGTGGCCGCCCCAGCGCCTAACTTCAACCTCTTCAACACAATGCTGAGCTACGAGAGCCGCTACTTCGTGGCCACCGGCCAGTACTACACCGGCAAGGGCAACCAGTCCGGCTCGGCGGTGCTCGCCGACGGGCAGGCGCGCAAGCAGAAGGGCTACTCGCTGTTCACCGAGGTGCGCTTCACCGAGGATGCCGACTGGAGCGCCATCGCCCGCTACGACAGCTTCGACCCCAACAAGGACGACAGCGCCTCGGACGTGCAGAAGCGCAGCATCATCGGCGTCGCCTGGCAGTACGTGCCCGGCAACTACTGGCTCCTGGACTTCGAGAACGTCAAGCACGACAGCCCCGCGATTCCCACCGAGAAGCGCGTGCAGCTCACCTTACAGCTCAAGTACTGAACCCTCTTCACACGATCTTTACACCCGGGCGCTAGATTCTGAGCCCCGCCCCCCGGGCGGGGTTGCGCCCACCGACCGAAGGAGGAACCATGAGGACTCTCGCGAGCACTCTCGGCATCACCGCCGCCCTCGCCCTCGCCGTGGGTTGCGGCCAGCCGGCCCAGCAGCCCACCGGCGAGCAGCCCGCTGCCGCCAAGCCCGCCGCTGGCGGAGCGACCATCAACGGCGCAGGCGCCACCTTCCCCTACCCGGTGTACGCCCGCTGGGCGGACGCCTACTCCAAGCAGACCGGCATCAAGCTCAACTACCAGTCCATCGGCTCCGGCGGAGGCATCGCCCAGATCAAGGCCAGGACCGTGGACTTCGGCGCCTCCGACGCGCCCATGAAGAAGGATGAGCTCGACCAGCTCGGGCTGGTGCAGTGGCCGCAGATCATGGGTGGCGTCGTCCCTGTGGTCAACCTCAAGGGGATCAACGCCAACCAGATCGAGCTCACGCCCACCCTGCTGGCCGACATCTTCCTGGGCAAGGTCACGAAGTGGTCCGACCCGGCCATCGCCGAGGCCAACCCCGGCGTCAAGCTGCCCGCCACCGAGATCACCGTGGTGCACCGCGCCGACGGCTCCGGGACCACCTGGATCTTCACCAACTACCTGGACAAGGTCTCTCCCCTGTGGCACGAGAAGGTGGGCACCGCCAAGGCGGTGTCGTGGCCGTTGGGCGTCGGCGGCAAGGGCAACGAGGGCGTTGCCGCGTACGTGCAGCGTATCGACGGCGCCATCGGCTACGTCGAGTTCGCCTACGCCCTGCAGAACTCCATGACCACCGCGAAGCTCCAGAACAGGGACGGCAACTTCGTCGCCCCCACCATCGAGACCTTCCAGGCCGCCGCCGCCAACGCCGACTGGGCCGATGCCCCGGGCTTCTACCTGGTCCTCACCGACCAGCCCGGCGCCGAGAGCTGGCCCATCACCGGCGCCTCGTTCATCCTCGTCTACAAGGACCAGGCCAACCTCGACACCGCCCGCGCGGTGCTCAAGTTCTTCGCCTGGTCGTACGCCAACGGTGACCAGATGGCCACCGAGCTGGACTACGTGCCGATGCCGGACAACGTGGTCCAGATGGCCGAGCGGATGTGGTCGTCCGAGATCACCGCGGGCGGCGAGAAGGTGTGGACCGAGTAGAGGCAATCCCGAGCAGGCGGGAGGATTCCTCCTCCCGCCCGCGTTTGGACGGGCGATGAAGCGAGGCGCGAAGACAGTGACCCGAGGCGGCGGCGACGCCGTCTTTCGATGGGTCGCGGCGGCAGCCGCGGCCCTCGTGCTGCTGCTGGTGGGCGGCATCTTCCTCGAGCTGCTGCGCAACTCGCGCCTCGCCATCGCCCGCTTCGGTCTCGGCTTCCTGTGGTCCAACGCCTGGAACCCGGTCACCGAGCAGTTCGGGGCGGCCAGCAGCATCTACGGCACCCTGGTCTCCACCGTCATCGCCCTCGTCATCGCCATTCCCCTCAGCCTGGTGATCGCGCTCTTCCTGGTGGAGCTCGCTCACCCCCGCCTCGCCCTGCCGGTGGGCGTCGCCATCGAGCTGCTGGCGGCGATTCCCAGCATCATCTACGGCATGTGGGGGCTGTTCGTGTTCGCACCGTTCATGGCCGACCACGTGCAGCCGGCCCTCAAGGCGGCCTTCGGCGACGTCCCCGGACTTGGGAGGCTCTTCTCCGGACCGCCCATGGGCATCGGCGTGCTCACCGCCGGGCTGATCCTCGCCCTCATGGTGCTGCCTTTCATCTCGGCGGTGACGCGCGACGTCTTCCGCCTGGTGCCTCCGGTGGTCAAGGAGGCCGCCTACGGCATGGGCTCCACCACCTGGGAGGTGACCCGCAAGGTGACCGTGCGTTACGGGCTGCGCGGCCTGGTGGGAGCATGCTTCCTCGGCCTCGGCCGCGCCATCGGCGAGACCATGGCAGTGACCTTCGTGATCGGCAACGACCATCGCATTGCCGCCTCCCTCTTCGCCTCGGGCAACACCATCGCCTCGACCCTGGCCAACGAGTTCACCGAGGCGTCCGACCCGCTCTACCTCAGCGCCCTGGTGGAGCTGGGCCTGGTCTTGTTCGTTATCACCTTCCTGCTGCAGGTGGCTGGTCACCTCTGGCTCAATCGCCTGCAAAAGAGGGCAGGGAGGGGGATGTGAGAGCCCGCAACCCGCGCGGCCGCAGGCTCGCCGACCGGGCGGTGAAGGTCGTGTCCGCGGCCGGCGCCCTCGTCGGCATCGTCTTCCTGGTGTGGATCCTCTACGAGGTGGTGCTGCACGGCGCTGCCGCCCTCAACTGGGGCTTCTTCACCGAGCTGCCCGCCCCCCCGGGGGGCAGCGGGGGGGCCTCGCCAACGCCATGGTGGGAACTGTCGTGATGACCCTGCTAGCGGCGCTCATGGGCGTCCCTACCGGGCTCATGGCCGGGGTCTACCTGGCCGAGTTTGGAGCCACCACCCGCTTCGGCGCCCTGGTGCGTTTCCTGGTCAACGTGATGATGGGCATCCCCTCCATCATCGCCGGTCTCTTCGTGTACACCATCCTGGTGGTGACGGTGGGCCACTTCTCGGGCTACGCGGGAGCGGTGTCCCTGGCCATCCTCATGCTGCCCATCGTCGCCCGCACCACCGAGGACATGCTCTCGCTCGTGCCCAACTCGCTGCGCGAGTCGGCCCTGGCCCTCGGCGCACCACGCTGGCGGGTGACCCTCCAGGTGGTCTTCCGTGCCGCCAAGAGCGGCCTCGCCACCGGAGTGCTGCTGGCGGTGGCCCGGGTGAGCGGCGAGACCGCGCCGCTGCTGTTCACGGCGCTCAACAGCCCCTACTGGCCCACCTCCTTCGCCCAGCCCACCGCCAACCTCACCGTAACCATCTTCAACTACGCCATGTCCCCATACCCGGCCTGGCAGCAGGCGGCGTGGGGGGCGTCGTTCGTCATCACGGTGGCGGTGCTCGCCCTCACCCTCACCACGAGAGTCCTGGCAAGGGAACGGAACCGATGAGCACGACCTCACCACAAACACGCGTCGCCCCGCCCACCCCGACGACCCTGGTCAGGCCCGCCTCCGCCCCGACCCGGGAGGCCGGCCGCATCGAGGTGCGCAACCTGAGCTTCTACTACGGCGGCAACCAGGCGCTGTTCGACAACAACCTCGACATCGCCCCGGGCGGCGTCACCGCCATCATCGGTCCGTCCGGCTGCGGCAAGTCCACCCACATCCGCGTCTACAACCGGATCTTCGAGCTCTACCGTGAGCAGCGCTGCAGCGGCGAGGTGCTGCTCGACGGTGAGAACGTCCTCGACCCCGCGGTAGACGTCATCGAGCTGCGCCGTCGGGTGGGGATGATCTTCCAAAAGCCCACCCCCTTCCCGCTGTCGGTGTTCGACAACGTCGCCTACGGCCTCAAGCTGCACTACCGCCTGAGCCGCACGGAGCTCGAGGAGCGGGTGGAGCAGGCCCTCTCCGGCGCCGCGCTGTGGGACGAGGTCAAGGACAAGCTCAATCGCCCCGGCATGGCCCTCTCCGGCGGCCAGCAGCAGCGCCTCTGCATCGCCCGGGCCATCGCGGTGGAGCCCGATATCCTCCTCATGGACGAGCCCACCTCGGCCATCGACCCGGTGGCCACGGCCAAGATCGAGGACCTCATCGAGACCCTCAAGACCCGCTTCACCATCGTCATCGTCACCCACAACATGCAGCAGGCGGCGCGGATCTCCGACCACACCGCCTTCTTCTTCCAGGGCCACATCGTCGAGTTCGGCCCCACCACCCAGATCTTCACCAACCCCCGCAACAAGCAGACCGAGGACTACATCACCGGGCGCTTCGGATAGGACCTCCCGCGTCGAGGCGATGGGAGTGCTGCGCGCTGGCACCCGGCACGTCGAGTGCTCGGCGGTGTCGTCGCCGCGCCGCGCAGGTCGAGTTCAGGAAAAAATACTCCCCGCCATGAGTATCGAGGAGCGCAGCCGGCGCCGCAGGGAGCGCATCGAGGTGCACCGTGCCGCCTCCTTCGCGGACGCGGAGGCCTGGGACCTCGACTACTGGCAGCGTCGTACGCCCGAGGAACGGCTCTCCGCCCTGGTGGCCATCCGCCAGGACGTCGCCCTCGCGGAGACCGCGCGGGAGCACGCGGCCGAGCCGTCGGACTGAGCAATGGACGCGGTCCAGGACCTCGAGGACATCCTCGAGCTCTTCGCCCGCACCAGGAGGACGCCCGCGTACTCGAGCAGGCCCTGGAGCGCCGGAAGCAGGGCTCGTAGCGCCCGAACCGCGACCGCTCTCGGCCGAGGGCAACCGCAGCCGGCGCCGCCACCAGCCGATCAGCTCGCAAGCGATCGCGTCGCTCTCCCCACGGGGCCTCGGCTCGCCTACAATCAGTAGACAGTATCATCTGCTCCAGAGACGACGCGATCGCTTCTTGCCCCGTCGCTCTGCGAGTTGGAAGGAGGCGGTGCCATGGACTACCCGGTCTGGGATGTTGCGACGGGCGGCGCCCTGCTCATGGCGATCGTGGCGGTGACCCATGTCATCGTCGCCCACTTCGCCGTCGGCGGCGGGTTGGTCATCGCGGTCACCGAGACGCTGTCGGTGCGGCGGAGCGACTCCGAGCTGCGCGAGCTCGCCCGGCGCTCGTCGCTGGTGTTGATCCTCGTTTCCACCGTGTTCGGCGCCATCAGCGGCGTCGGCATCTGGGTGGTGGCCGGGCTCATCGCCCCGGCGGCGATCTCGGCCCTCATCCACAACTACGTGTGGGGCTGGGCCATCGAGTGGGTTTTCTTCATCCTCGAGATCGTCGCCGCCCTGGTCTACTACGCCACCTGGGGACGGATCTCCAAGAAGGCCCACCTGCTCCTCGCCTGGCTGTACTTCGCCGCCGCCTACCTCTCCCTGGTCATCATCAACGGCATCATCACCTTTCAGCTCACGCCCGGGCGCTGGCTCGAAACCCACGCCTTCTGGGACGGCTTCTTCAACCCGACCTACTTCCCGGACCTGGTGCTGCGCACGGGCGTGGCAGCCCTCATGGCCGCGGTCTTCATGGTCTTTCCCGCGCTCGGGGCGTCCTCCGCGGCACGGCCGCGCCTGCTCCGCTACCTCGGGTGGTGGCTGGCGGGCGGCGTACTGCTCACCTACGCCGGCTACCGCTGGTGGGAGGCTGCGCTGCCCGACCCGGCGCTCGCCCTCTTCCGAGGGACCTCGCCGCTCCTACCCGAGCTCGCCTTCACCCGGCACCTCGTCCTGTGGGCGCTGGCGGCCACCCTCGTCCTCGGCGTCCTTCTGCTCATCGCCGCGCCGCGGGCCATGCGTGTGGGCCTCGCCGTGGTCCTGGCGCTGGCCGCTTTCACCGCGTTCGGTGGCTACGAGCGGCTCCGTGAGGGCGCGCGCAAGCCGTTCCTGATTCGTGACTTCATGTTCTCCAACGGAGTCCGGATCGACCAGATCACCGCCCTCAACCGGGACGGCCTCGCCGCCCATTCCGGCTGGGTTGCCGCCGCCGCCGCACGCGGCCCGGAGGCCGAAGGGAAGGCGGTTTTCGACACCGAGTGCCGCAGCTGCCACACCCTGGACGGCTACCAGGCGATGCGACCGCTGTTGCCCAGCCGAGCCGTCGTAACCGAGTTCGCCGCCGCCAGCGGCGACGCGGCGGCGCGGATCTACGGCCGGCGCTGCCTGCACTGCCACCACGACACGAGTGCCGAGGACATGCACGACGCGGTGCCCTCCGTCGACGACATCCGCGATGACCCGGCGATGATCGACGACCTGGTGGCCGGCATGACCAGCGCCACCCTCACCCAGCTGCGCGAGATGGGGGAAAGCTTCGCCGCAGCAACCCCGGAGCAGCCGGTGGACACCACCACGCTGTCGCACCCCTACACGCCGCCGTTCGTGGGCACCGAGGCCGAGCTCGAGAGCCTCGCCGCCTACCTGACGACGCTGACCACGCCACCCGCAAGCGAGGGCGGCGCCGCCGAGGGAGGTGCGTGATGCCGAACCCGCTGATTCCCGCCGTCGACGCGGCTCCGCTGCCGGGACCGGCCTGGCTGTTCCAGATCCTGCTCGTGCTCACCTTCGTCATCCACCTGGTGTTCATGAACCTCGCCCTGGGCGGCACGCTCATGGCGGCGGTCCTCCGCCTCGCGGCCGGCGCCCGCGGCGACGACCACCGCACCGCCCTCGCCTCCCGCCTGGTGGGGGTCAACACCTTCGCAATATCGCTGGCCATCACTACCGGAATTGCCCCGCTCCTTTTCATCCAGGTGCTCTACCAGCAGACCTTCTACCCCGCCACCATCCTCCTGGGCTGGCTGTGGTTCGGGCTCATCGTGGCGCTCATGCTGGGCTACTACGCCGTCTACCTGCACAAGCTCCGCGGCGCCCCAGCCGGGCGTGAAGGCGGCACTGGCTGGTTGGTCTTCGCCGCTGTTTGCTTCCTGGCCATCGCCATGCTCCACGTGGCGGTCAACCTGATCCACTCGCAGCCGCAGCTGTGGGCGGCGGTTGCCGCCAGCCCCCTCAGCATCCTCGGCGACCGCGCCTACTGGCCGCGGCTGCTGCACTTCGTCCTCGCCTCCGTAGGCTTCACCGCGGCGGTCATGGCCTGGTGGGGGGTGCGTCAAGCCGGTCGCGGCGTCGCGGCCGAGAGCAACGCCGCCGTGGCCGCGACCGCCTGGCGCTGGCTGCTGTGGACCACCGTCGCGCAGGTCGCCGACGGCGTCGTCCTGCTGCTGGTGCTGCCGCCCGAGGTGCTCAAGGGGGTGATGGCCGGTGGCGCCGCCACCCTCGTGCCCCTTGGCGGCGCTATCGTCCTGGGGATCGGCCTTCTGGTGATGATCTCCCGCGTACAGGACCCGGCCGCTGCACCGGGCACCGTCGCCGGCGTGCTGGCCACGCTGGTGATCGCCGTGGCGCTGATGGCGATCTTCCGGGACCAGGTGCGCGCTCTCTCGCTGGCACCGGAGCGGGCCGGGGTCACGCTGGCGGTGGCGCCGCAGTGGGGCAACTTCGTGCTCTTCGCGCTCCTCCTGGTGGCCGGGCTGGCGTTCCTTGGCTACACCCTGCGCCGGGTGCTCACCTCGACGGCGGAGGGCGCCGAGGCGGCGTGAGACGTCCAGCAAAGGGTGGAGGGGCCACCCCCCGCCCGGTGATGAGGTGATGAGGTGATGAGGGGCAGCCCCGGTCCCGGCTCACGGTCGCGGCCCCTGCCCCTGCCCCCGTCCCTGCCCCTGTCGCGGTTCCGGCCGCGGTCACGGCACCGGCGTTGGTCACCTGCCAGCGCCGTTCGCCTTGTCCTCCAGCTCCGCCCAGCGTCGGTAGAGCTCGTCCACTCGCTCCTGCGCCCGCTGCCGGGCCTCGAACGCCTCGTTCACGGCCGCGGCGTCGACAGCCACCGCCGGATCGGCGAGCCGCGCGGCGGCTTTGTCCAGCGCCGCCTCCGCCGCCAGGATCGCCTCCTCCATGGCCACGTACTCCGCCTTCTCGAGGTAGGTCAGGCCGCTCCGGGGTCTACGCGGCGCCGGCCTGCGCGGCGCGGCCGATCTCGCACTCGTCCCTGTCGCCGCCAGCGCCCTCTGCCACTGGTCGGTGTCGGCGTACTCCGAGATCCCGCCGCGGCCGTCGAGCCCCAGCAGCGTGGTACACACTGTGTCCAGCAGCATCCGGTCGTGGGTCACGATGACCACCGCGGCGGCGGTCTCCAGCAGGCTCTCCTCGAGCACCTCCAAGGTCTGGATGTCGAGGTCGTTGGTAGGCTCGTCGAGAAGCAGGAGGTCGGCGGGCCGCAGCATCATCCGGGCCACGTGGATCCGGGCGTGCTCGCCACCGGACAGCTCGGCCACCGGCAGGTCCAGCTGGTCGGCACGGAAGCCGAAGCGCTGGGCCCAGGTCACGACGTGAACCGAGCGGTCGCGGAAGATCACCGCGTCCGACTCACCGGCCAGCGCCTGCCGCAGCGGCTGCGTCGGGTTGAGGCCTTCGCGCGCCTGGTCGAAGTACACCACCTGCAGCTGCTCGGCGGTGCGCATCGTTCCCTCGTCCGGCGCCCGCTCGCCGGAGAGGATCTTGAGCAGCGTGGTCTTGCCGCTGCCGTTGGCGCCCAGCACCCCGACCCGCCGACCGGGGCTCAGGAGCAGGTCCAGGTCCATGAACAGCCGCCGCCCGGCGACGCTCGCACCGAGGCCGCTGGCTTCCAGCAGCCGCTTGGTCCGGCGCCCCGAGCTCGAAAGCTCGAGCCCGATGGCGTCCCCGGGCTGACGCTGATCGAGGTCGACGAGCTCGTTCTGGAGCCGCTCCGCCTGCTCGATGCGCGCCTGCGCCTTTGAGGTGCGCGCCTTGGGGCCGCGCGAGAGCCACTCGAGCTCCCTGCGGACCCGGTTGGCGAGGCCCTCACGGTAGCGGTGGCGGGCGCGGAGATACGCCTCGCGCTGCTCGAGGAAGGTCCAGTACGAGCCCTCCACCGCCAGCAGACCCCCGGGGTAGGCGGGCGCGACCTCGACCATCCGACGCGCCACCCGCTCGAGGAACGCGCGATCGTGGCTGATCACGAAGTAGGTCAGCCGGCTCGACGTCAGCAGGCGCTCGAGCCAGAGGATCCCCTCCAGGTCGAGGTGGTTGGTGGGCTCGTCGAGGAGCAGCACCTCGGGATCACGGGCGAGGGCGGCAGCGACCGCGATCCGCTTGCGCCATCCCCCGGAGAGCGTGCCGACCCGCTGCCCGGGGTCGGTGAATCCTGCCCGGTCGAGGATGATCCGGGCCCGCACCTCGCGCTCCACCACCGTCTCGACCCGACCGGGCTCGGCCGCCTCCTCCGCCGCCCGCAGCACGATCTCCAGCACACTGGCGGTTGGCTCGAGAGCGTCTTCCTGGGGTACGGACCCGACCCGCAGCCCGCGCCGGCGGGTCACCACGCCCTCGTCGGGCGCGACCAGCCCGGCGAGAATCTGCAGCAGCGTCGTCTTGCCCGCGCCGTTGGGTCCGACCACACCCAGCCGATCCCCCTCGGCGAGCACGAGGTCCACCCCCTCGAACAGTACCCGGTTGCCGAACGACTTGGAGATCCCAGCAGCGTTGATGAGCGGCGTCACCATGCGATCGACGAGTATAGACAACTACGACACTCAGCGGCGCCGGGCAGCCGACCCCGAGGCGACCAACTCCGACGCGGGTGGTACCGCTTCTCCGTGCGTGCCCGGCACGCCTCCCCCGTGGCACCACCTTCGATCGACGAGATGATCGTCGACGCTCCGACCGCCGGAGACTGCGTCCCGTGGACTCGTGGCGTCTCCCCCAATACCCAAAAAAAGGCCCCCTCCCCGAGGGGAGGGGGCCAATTGGCTTGCGGGGGAGCTCTACCAGCGATTGCCGCCGGACCGCCCGTCCTCGCGATTCCGAGCCTGGGCGACGTCCACCTTGATGGTCCGTCCGTCAAGCTCAGTCTGATTGAGGGCAGCGACGGCCTTGTCGGCCGACTCATCGTTGGCGAAGGTGACGAAACCGAAGCCACGGGAGCGCCCCGTGTCACGGTCAGTCACGACCACGGCTTCGGTGACCTCGCCGTGGGGCGCGAACGCCTCACGCAGGCCGTGGTCATCAGTGTTCCAGCTCAGGCTTCCAACAAACAGCTTCTTGGACATGTCATCACTCTCGTTTCCGTGGGGCACCATCATTCGTGATGGGCTCCTGCTCCTGCATGATGGCGGGCCGGCTGCCCGCCTGATCGCTGGCTAGCCACGGTGGCCGGCCTGATCTGCCGCTCGGATCAACCCCCCGAACCCTCAGCCCTCCGGGTCCCGGTGTCGGCCGGGTGGAGAAGGGCTCGGAGTCGCTGCTTCACGGCGTGTATCGATCCCCCGGGCACGCAACCGACACGATGTCGCTCACCTGCGACCGAGGGCTTCCGGCTTGGTTGTGAACGGGAGAATCGCCGGTAGGCACTTCCGTTCAGGTCGTCTCGCGACCCTGCGAACTTCACCATGACCAACACCTCGACAGCGCGTCTCTGGTAATGGCCGGAGCTGGATCATGTCACACTGTCAACCGCTTGGCAAGCGACCGGCGGGGATCGGCCCCGGAGTGGCCGCCGTTTTACGCATCCGCCTCCGGCTCGGCGAGCTTGACTCGACCCGTGACGAGGTCATAAAGGCCGGCAATCACCCGCAGCTGGCCGGCCGCCACCGTTGCCGCCAGGATCGGCGGCGCCTCGGACACGGTCCTAGCCTGCCGCAACGCGTTGGCCCACACGACCGCTCCAATGGGGTCGGCGCCCCCGGCGGCCTGTGCCGCGGCGCACGCCGGCCGGATGGTGTCGAGAACCTCGCCCAGATGGCCGGCGGGGGAGTCGTCGGCCAGGGCCGCCGTCACCGCGCCACAGCCGCTGTGACCAAGCACCACGCACAGCGGGCAGCCCAGCTCCACTGCGGCGAACTCGATGCTGCCCAGCGCCCCCGGAGTTGCGACGTTACCGGCGACTCGGATGACGAAGAGCTCGCCGAGGCCGGCATCGAAGAGGATGTTCGGCACCACCCGTGAGTCGGAGCAGGTCAGGATGATGGCGTCCGGCTGCTGGCGGAGCACCAGCTCGCGTCGCCGCGCCGCGTCCTGATTGGGGTGAACGGCCCAACCGGAGGCATAGCGCTCGTTGCCGTTTCGCAGCTGCTGCAGAATCGCGTCGGAACGCGCCACCGTCCCCCCTCTGGTGGCACCGCAGTGCCCCCTGTTAAGGGTATACGGAGAGGCGGGCTTCTGCGCATGACTCCTGGGGGCCTCCGCGGCGGCTCGCGGTCGTTCCGGCCCCGCGGACCTCGACCTGGAGACGGACGCGCCTCGCGGCGTTCTCGCTCGCTACCGGGTGGGCGGTGGTGGCCACGCCACGCCCAGGGCGGCGGCCACCCGACCAGCCACCGCGGTGGCCGGCAGCTCGCCGATGCGGCCTGCCGCGACACCTGCACCGCGCACGAAGTAGATGCCGCACAGGGGATCGTGGCGGGCGAGGTAGCCGTGCTGGCCGTAGTAGCGGCTCGGGGTGAAGACCGGGCCACCAAGGCGCTCGGAGCAGGCAAAGCCCGGCTCCAGGAAGACGATGAGGTCACCGGACGCCGGGCTGTCGAGCCCGATAGCCGCCGCCTCGCCGCGGGTGTAGATGGCCTCCACCACCGGCTCGCCGTCGAGCTCGAGGTCGGCCAGCACCCGCGCCGCGCGGCGCAGCAGTCCCGGGGCATCCTCCGGCTGTATGACTCCTCCGGGCTCCCGCCCGGCGAGGTTGACGTAGACGTGCGCACAGCCGCCCGAGGCGTACACCGCCAGCGGCGTGTCGGACGCCGGGCGCAGGCGGCCGCGCACCTCGCGGGTCGTCACCAGTCCGGCGTCGGCCAGGGCCTGGCTGAGGGAGACGAGGTCGTGCAGCGGCAGGTGGCCGTGGTCGGAGACCGCCACCAGCCGGTCGCGGCCGGGGTCGAGCTGGCGCCACAGGCGCGCAACCGAGCGGTCCACAAGAGTGCCAGCGCGCTTCATGCCTTCCGCCGCCGCCCGGGCGTGACCGGGGCTGTAGGCCCATTGGGCTGGCTCCTCCAGGAGGCCGGCGTGCTCGTACTCGTCGGGGTTGGGGTGGTAGGCGAGGAGCAGCCGCGGGCGCTCGTGCGCGAGGGCGAAGGCGGCGACGCGGTCGAGGTAGTCGGCGAACCGGTCGGCCTGCTCCATGTAGGTGTCGAGGTCGATGCCGGTGGCTGAGTCGAGCCACCAGCTCTCCAGGGCGTCGCCGTCGGGGGCGCCGGGCCAGAACCCCACCGCGGCGGCGAGCGATCCGGCGAAGGCCGGAGGGTAGGCCTGCAGGCGGTTGAGCTCGCCGCGGTAGAGGCGCACGCCGCCATCGCGAGCGATCGCCAAGACCTTGCACCACCCACCCGCCGGGCCCACCGCATCGCCCGCCGTGGGAGCGGGAATCACGATCGGGAACCAGGCGCCGGCGGCGAGGGCGCGCCAGTCGCCCGCTGGGTCCTGTCGCACCAGAACGCGGTCGTAGGCGGCGACGCCGTCGGGTGTACCGTCCGCGACCGCCACCTCCAGGGTGGCGGCCGTCACCCCGTGCGGCTCGAGCGCGAGCGCCCACAGGTGTGCCGGCACTCCGTCGGCGGACGCGACGGCCGCGGGCGCCGGGTTGCCTGCGGCCGGCTCGAGCTCCACGACATCGGCGGCCAGCAACGGGAACGGCGGCCACACCAGCCCGAAGTCGCCGCGGCGCGCCGCGGTCGTGCCGTCGGCACCGGGCCAGGTGAGGACACCGACGCGGACGCCGGCGCGGCGCGCTGCCTGCCACAGGGTGGGAACGGCGATGGGGGCCGAGAAGCCCGATAGCGAGTCGGTGATGGGGGTTCCGGGAGGGTGGAAACGGTTGCAGACGATGCCGGTCGCCTCGGGCAGGGCGCCGGTGACCAGGGAGATGTGGTTGACCGCGGTGAGGGTTGGGTTGACCATGCGGAGCCGTCGTGCGGCCAGACCCTTGGCCGCCAGCGCGGCGAGACCGTCGGGCTCGTGCACGACACCCCCGTCGATCCAGCCCCACGCCAGGTCGGCCCCGAGCCCGTCGAAGGAGACCAGCACCACCCGGCCGGGGACCGGCGCCGGGGGCGGCGAGCTGGCGCAGCCCACCAGGACGAGCGCAAGAAACGCGAGCACGCTGTACCGCTTCATTCCCCACACCTCACGATGGCCGCCGCCGGCCAGTTGCCGAGCACCCGCCCGCGGGCTCCGGCCGCCGCCTCATCACTGTCGAACGGTCCCAGGCGGACGCGGGCCAGGCCGTGGGGACCCTCCATGACCACCACCGTCTCGCCGGCCTCCGCGAGCCGCTCACGGGCGCGTCGGGCGTTGTCGAGGTCGCTGAAGGCGCCCACCTGCACCCACCAGCACCCGGCAGCTGGAGCCACCGCCGGGACCGCGGCGGGAACCGGGGGTTGGGCCGGCGCCGCTGCCGGTTCGGGGGCCGAGGCGGCGGGCAGCACCTCCAGCTCCACCGGTGTCACCCCGTCGCGGTCGAGACCGATACGGCAGGCTGCGGAGTAGGAGAGGTCGATGATGCGACGACGCACGAAGGGCCCACGGTCGTTGATGCGCACGTCCACCCAGCGGCCGTCGTCGCGCCGCGTCACCCGCACCCGGGTGCCGAAGGGCAGGGTGCGATGGGCGGCGGTCATGGCGTACATGTCGTAGACCTCGCCGGAGGCGGTGCGGCGGCCGTGGTAGGGGTGACCGTACCAGGAGGCAAGACCGCGCTCGCGGGTACCGGCCCCGGGGGCGCCGACCGGCGAGGCCGGACCACGGTGGGCGCAGGCCGAGACCAGCAGCACAAGCGCCGCGCTCGCTGCCACTGCCGTCGCACGCACCGGCTACACCTCGAGGTCACCGGCGGGCGGGAGACCCGAGGCCCCGGCCAGCACCGGCTCCACCTCGTCCGCCAGGAAGACGGTCACCTGCTCGGCGGCGCGGCCGGTGAAGCGGGCGGGGTCCAGCAGCCGGTCCAGCTCGGGGCGCTCCAGCGGCACCGCGGAGTCGCCCGCGACCAGCTCAAGGAAGGGGTTGTCGTCGCCGTCCTCGAGCACCTGCCGGGTGGCGGCACGGGCGTGCACCCGTAGGCGCTCGTGCACCGCCTGACGGTCGCCGCCGCGGCGCACCGCCTCCACCAGGATCGCCTCCGAGGCCATGAATGGGAGCTCCTCGGCGAGATTGCGGCGCACCATGGCCGGGAAGACCTCGAGCCCGGCAGCGACGTTGTGGACGATGCGCAGGATGGCGTCGGCGGTGAGAAAGGCTTCGGGCAGTGCCATGCGGCGGTTGGCCGAGTCGTCGAGGGTGCGCTCCAGCCACTGGTTGGCGGCGGTGTGGGCGGGGTTGGCGGCGAGGCAGATGAGCCATCGCGCCAGTGCGCCGACTCTCTCTGAGCGCATGGGATTTGCCTTGTACGGCATGGCCGAGGAGCCCACCTGCCCGGGCGCGAGGGGCTCCCGCAGCTCCTTGAGGCGCATGAGAAGGCGCACGTCGGCGGCCATCTTGGCGGCCGACTGAGCGACGCCGGACAGGGCATCGAGGACGAAGGCATCGACCTTGCGCGGGTAGGTCTGGCCGGTGACAGCGTAGGTCGCGGCGAACCCCAGCTTCTCGGCGATCCGGCGGTCGAGGAGCTCAACCTTGCCGTGGTCGCCCGCGAAGAGCTCGAGGAACGAGGCCTGAGTGCCGGTGGTTCCCTTGGCGCCGCGCAGCTTGAGGCGTCCCCGCTCGAAGCGCAGGCGCTCGAGGTCGAAGAGGAGATCCTGCAGCCACAGGCAGGCGCGTTTGCCGACGGTGACCGGCTGAGCGGGCTGAAAGTGGGTGTGCCCCAGCGCCGGCTCGGCGCCCCAGCGCTCAGCGAAGGCGGCGAGGGCGGCAACCACCGCCAGCAGGCGCCGCTCCACCAGGTCGAGGGCGTCGCGCATGATGACCAGCTCGGCGTTGTCGCCCACGAAGGCCGAGGTGGCGCCCAGGTGGAGGTACGGCTCGGCGGCCGGGGCGCGATCAGCAAACGCCTTGAGGTGGGCCATGACGTCGTGCCGGGTGGCGCGCTCATACTCGGCCACCCGCTGCAGGTCGTCGCCGGTGACCTCCAGGGCCGCGCGCATCTGCTCCAGCGCCTCGGCGGGGATGGCGACGCCCAGCTCAGCCTCCGCCTCGGCCAGGGCAAGCCACAGTCGGCGCCAGGTGGTGTAGCGGTGGCGTGGGGAGTGGAGGCGCAACATCTCCGGCGACGCATAGCGCCCGGCCAGGGGGTGGTCGAAGCCGTCCAGCTCGGTCACGGTGCCTCCGTCGCGCCACAGTATACTCGGCCGCACAGACGGGGACGGTGAGCCGGGTCATGAGGTGACGAGATGATGAGGTGATCAAGCCCCCCTCCCATCCACCGCACACACAGGGTTGGCGGCGGCCCGCATCACCTCATCACCTGCTTCGGTCCGACGAGGGAGTATGCAGCATGCTGCGTGTGACATCCGAGGTGGGAAGGCTGGAGCGCGTGCTGGTCCACGAGCCGGGGCCCGAGGTGGACCTCATGGTGCCGGCAATGATGGAGGAGCTCCTCTTCGACGACATTCTCTTCGGCGAGCGGGCGCGCGAGGAGCACCGCCGCTTCCGCCGCCTCATGCAGCTGCTGGGGGTCGAGGTGCTCGAGGCGCAGGAGTTGCTCGGCGCTGCGCTCGCGAGCGAAGCCGCCCGCAGCTGGCTGGCCCGGGTGATGGGTGCCGACCTCACCCCCGCGGTGCAGGAGCTTCTGGCCGAGGCGACGGCCGTGGAGTTGGCGGCCGCCCTGGTCACCGGCCGGCGCCAGCCCGGCGCCGAGGCCGGCAGTGGAGTGGAGGCCCTCTTCACAATCGCTCCGCTCGCCAACTGGTGCTTCCAGCGCGACCCGCAGATCGTCCTCGGCGACGGCGTTGTGTTCGCGGCCATGGCCACCACGGCGCGCTGGCGCGAGGCACTGTTGGCCCGAGTGCTCTTCCGCTTCCACCCCGAGCTGGCGGGCGAAGGCGCCCTCATCGACCCCCTCGAGCCCGACGCCTCGCAACCGCTCTTCCTGGGGCTGCACCGGCCTCGCCTGGAGGGCGGCGACGTCCTGGTGCTCTCACCCGAGGTGGTGGCGGTAGGTCTCTCGGAGCGCACCAACCAGGTCGCCGTGGAGCTCCTCGTCCGCTCGCTCGCCCGGCGCGAGGGCGGCCCGCGCTGGCTCGAGGTAGTGCACCTTCCTCACCGCCGCGCCTACATGCACCTGGATACGGTCTTCACACCGGTGGACCGCGACGCCGCGCTGGTCTACCCGCCGGTGATCAGCGGCCGCGGCGCCGACGCGGCAACGGTGTACGAGCTCGATCTGCACGCCACCCACCCGGCCGCCAGCGCCGCCGGGGCCGTTCTGCCGGCCCTGGCCCGCCGCGGCCTCGCGCTGGAGCCTCTCTCCTGCGGCGGTGAAGACCCGGTGGCTCAGCAGCGGGAGCAATGGACCGACGGCGCCAACGCCCTCGCCCTGGCTCCGGGGGTCATCACCCTCTACGACCGCAACGTGCGCACCGCCGAGGAGCTCGCGCAGCACGGCTTCGACGTGGTCGAGGCTGAGGACGTGCTGCTGGGCCGCCGGGAGGTTGACCTGGAGACATCCGGCCGTACCTGCCTGCTGCTCTCCAGCCATGAGATCTCCCGCGCCCGCGGCGGTCCCCACTGCCTGACCCACCCTTTGGTACGCCGGGAGGCGGGGTAGCCGACAGCCCTGGCGGTGCGGGCTCAGGCACCGACGCGGAGGACATGGGCTCACCGCGGATCCAGCGGCGGTACCACCACTCCAGGACGATGAGCAGCCAGAGCTTGTTCCACCTGCGCAGGGCCCGGCGACGCACCAGCAGCTCGACGAAGCGCGGGTCGATGATGCCGTCCTCGGCCAAGGCTCCGGTCTGAAGCTCCCGCCCCACGGCCGCCATGCCGCCCTCGCGCAGCCAGACCTTGAAGGGTGGCGAGAAGCCCGACTTGGCCCGGGTGAGCACCGCCTCCGGTACCACCGGCGCCGCGATCTCCTTGAGCAGGCGCTTGTCGCCGTCGCCCGACGAGAGCTCCTGCCAGGGAAGACGGAAGACCTCCTCCACGAGACCGTGGTCGAGCAGAGGGACCCGCGCCTCGAGTCCGTGGGCCATCGAGGTCCGATCGAGGAGGACGAGGCAGTTGTCGGGCAGGAAGCTGCACAGATCGTGGTTGAGGACGGCCGGCATCAGGGGCCAGTCGGGGCGCCAGGTGCGCTGGTGCAGCCACAGGTGCTCGCCCTCCGGGACTGCCGCGTCGACGCCGTCTCCGAGGAGGCGGCGCTGCTCCCAGGAGTCGAAGAAGCCGCGCACCAGGAACGACCTCTCGGGCTGGGACCAGCCCACCAGCTTGCGGGCGCCGGGGGCGCGCATTCCGAAGGGCAGACGCCGCAGCAGGTCGACCATGGGGTTGGCGAGCGCAGCCAGGGGCGCCCACAGGGGGCCCAGGGCCGCCCGCTGGCGCGCGTAGGCGACCTGCGACGCGAACCATCCATAGCCCGCGAAGACCTCGTCGCCTCCGGTGCCCGACAGCGCCACCTTGACCCGCTGTCGGGCGAAGCCAGAGAGGACCAGCGTCGCCAGCGTGGACGGGTCGTACAGCGGCTCGTCCATGACCGCCGCCAGCGAGGGCAGCAGGCGCCTGGCCTCGTCGCCACCGAGCTCGAGGATATGATGCTCGGTGCCGAGCGCCGCGGCGACGAGCCCCGAGTAGTGCACGTCGTCTTCACCGCCGGAGTCGAAGCCCACGCAGAAGGTGGAGAGGGTGCTGCCGGCGCCGGTGCTAGCCAAGGCGGTGACCGTGGAGGAGTCAACCCCGCCGGACAGGAACGTGCCCACGCGGACGTCGGCGACCATGTGTGCCGCCACCTGCTCGCGCAGGAGTTCACCGAGGGACTGCACCAGATCGGAGCGGCTGCCGCCGCGCGCCCGCGGCTCGTAACGGAGCTCCCACCAGCGCCGCTCCGCGATCCGCCCCTGCTCCCAGCAGAGCGTGTGACCCGGGCGCAGCTTCCGCACGCCACGGAAGATCGAGCGCTCGTGCGCGACGTAGCCGTACGCGAGGTAGGCGCGGAGACCGTCGTCGTCGATGGCGGCCGAGAGCTGCGGGTGGGCGAGGAGTGCCTTGGCCTCCGACGCAAAGGCGACCCCGCCGCCCGGCAGCTCCGCGTAGTACAAAGGTTTGATCCCGATGCGGTCCCGGGCCAGGTGGAGCTGCCCGCGCCCGGAGTCCCACAACGCGAACGCGAACATCCCGCGCAGACATTCGAGAAGACGCTCTGCTCCCCACTCCTCGTAGCCGTGGATGATGACCTCGGAGTCTGTCTGGCTCGCGAAGGCGTGCCCGGCGGCCTCGAGCTCGCGGCGCAGCTCCCGGAAGTTGTAGATCTCGCCATTGAACACCAGGTGGATGTCGCCGCGCTCGCTGGTCATCGGCTGCGCCGCCGCCGCACTGAGATCGATGATCGCCAGACGGCGGTGCCCGAGCCCCACGGTCGCCTCGGAGTTGACCCACACACCGTGACCGTCGGGGCCGCGGTGTCGGATCCGCTCGCACATCCTCACGATCGTGTCGAGCTCGACCCGACCCCGCACGTCCGCCCAGCCAGCAATTCCGCACATCCTCGGGTCTCCGTTCGCGCCGCTGTTCGCTGCGTTCCAGTCACGTCGCGCCGATGGCCGCGACCGGCCGAGAACCGTGTCCCGCAGCGAGCGTGGTCACGGCGGCCGGCAGGCAACCCCTGGCCGACCCAGGATACCGTCGTTCAGGGTTCGCTGTGCGGAGCCGGTCGGCTCCGGTCATCCCGCGTGCACGAGCTCTCTGTAGAGGCCCAGGTAGCCGGTGGCCATGCCCTCGGCGGAGAACTGGGCGGCGGCGCGGCGACGGCCTGCCGCGCCCATCCGTGCCGACGCCTCACGGTCCTGCAGGAGCCGGACGACCGCGTCGGCGAGTGGGAGCGGCTCACCCGGAGGGACGAGCACGCCGGTGATGCCGTCGCCCACCACCTCGGGCAGTCCGCCGGTCCGGCTCGCGACCACCGGCAGTCCCATCGCCATGGCCTCGAGGACGGCGGTGCCGAGCCCCTCCTCTAGCGAGGGCATCACGAAGACGTCGGCCCCCGCCAGGAGATCGCCCACGTCCTCGCAGAAGCCGAGGAGCCGCACCGAAGCCGCGAGGCTGAGGCGCTGCACGAGCGTCTCGAGCTCGCCCCGTTCGGGGCCGGCGCCGGCGATCCACAGCCGCGCCCCGGGGACCCGGGCGAGCACCGTCGGCCAGCCTTCGACGAGGACCCGATGTCCCTTCTCGGGGCTGAGGTGCCCGACGGTGACGACGGTGGGGGACCGCGAGGCCGCTGAGGCACGAGAGGGGGGTCGACCGGACACCCTGACGTGGTTCAGGTCCACTGCGTCCGGGATGCGGCGGATCCGCTGGTCGGGGGTGCCGGCGTCGCGCAGACGCCGCTCGGCGGCTTCCGAGACCGCCACGTAGATCTCTGCGGCGGTATGGTACTTGCGCGACGGGCGTACGAGGAACGCGGTTCGTCGCGTGTAGAGCACGGCGCTGACCGGCCGCAGGCGGCGAACCGCCGACGCGAGAGTGAGGGCCGGCGAGGTGTGCGCGTGCAGGATCGGCGGGCCGCTGCCCGGGAGGGCGCGCAGCAGGCGCAGGAGGTTCACGGGGTGCAGGGTGGCGGTGGGATGCAGGGGCGTGAGCCGGAAGCCCGCGCCCGCCGCGAACTCCGCCAGCGGCGAACCCGCGGGTGCCGCCAGCGCCTGGGCGATGCCGAGCCGGTGCAGCTCGCGCATGAGTAGGAGGACCTGGCGCTCCCCACCCCGCCACCCCCGTTCGGAAGTGAGGTGCAGCACGCCGAACCCGTCCTCCCTCGGCTCGCTCACTGGACGACTCTGGATCACGAGGCTGAACACCGCCTTACGGGAGAATGACAGTCCGTTCATCACGGCCGGAGCCGAGCGCTGCCGGCGCCTGTGCTCCTCCTTCGCTCCCGGCACCGGGCGCACGGAGATTATGCGCCAACCGACACGCCTCGGAGCGCCGTCACTCCAGCGCTACCGAGGCCGGCTCCTGGAGCAGTAGCAGGAGATTGCCCGAGTACTTGCAGCGCGACACGATGAACTTCGACTGCGAGCGGCTCGCCTCCTCGCTGGGCCCCAGGCGGTCACCGCGGAAGCGCATGGTGTAGGAGCCGTCCGCGTCCTTCCAGAAGGCGCCTGTGAGCCCGGTGGAGAAGACGATACGGTAGCTCGCCGGCCCGACCCTGTCGATGACTGCTTCGACCCCGTCGTCGTAGGTCACACGGTAGCGGGTGACATCCTCGAGACCCAGCTCGAGGGCGCCGTGCTCGGCAAATCGCCGGATCACCCGCGCCGGAGGCACCGTGAAGGTCACCTGTGGGTGGGCCACGTGGTCCTCCCAGTCCACCAGAAAGTAGCGCTCGTACGGGATGGCCCCGTGCCGGCTGCCCGCGGAGATGATGCCGTCGGCCACGCTGGACTCCGACGGTACCGAGTGGTTCTCGGGGTGAACCTCTGCGAAGTCCGCACCGTCACCGGCGATGCGGATCCCCTGGCCCTGCGAACGCAGCTCGAAGCTCACGTCTGCAAAGCTGAGGATGGTCGCCTCACACGGCACCAGATGGATCTGCTGCAGGACCCCGGACATGGTGCGCCTCCTCTCGAGCTGACCGATGCGAGCAATATGGCGCCTCCCCCTGCGACCGCGCAAGAGATGCGGCCATCATCGATCGCGGTGACGGCCCCCCGGCGCGTGAAGATCAGCGGCGCCCAAACGGGCAACGCCTTCATCGAGCCCGCATCGACCCACGAAGGAGGCGCGTCGACCGTCGCCTCAAATCGAGACTCGACCCACCGCGGTCGGCCGGGACAGGCTGGGGGCGCTTCCCGTTCTCCGACCCTCCGCCCCGGCATCGGCGGGGGTCGGCTCTCGGGTCACCCGCCTACCCGCTCAACCGCAGCTCCCGCCAGCGATCGTGGTACCACAGCCACTGCGCAGGACGCTCGCGGATGACGCCCTCGATGAGGGCCGTGAAACGGGCGGTAAGTGCCACTTCCTCGCGTTCTCCGGGAGGTAGCTCGTCGACCACCAGCGCAGGGTCGAAGCGGACGGTGTACTGCCCTGGGGAGTCCCACAGTCCCCAGATGGGCACCACCGGGGCCCCGGTACGCAGCGCGAGGCGGGCCAGCGCCGGGTGGGTCCAGGCCGGGCGGCCGAAGAACGGCACCTCGACCCCTTCGTGCTGCTGCGTGCGCTGGTCGATGAGGATTCCCACGGCGCCGCCGGCCTTGAGCTGGCGCAACATCCCGCGCGTGATGTTCTCCTTGCCCAGGGCGCGGTTGCCGAAGAGCGAGCGGAGGCGATCCAGCTCGGCCTCGAGGAGCGGGTTGTCAAGCGGACGGTTGACCACCGCGAAGCCCCCGGGCACGAGCAATCCGGCGGCCAGGGCCGCAACCTCCCATGAGCCGATATGAGCCGACAGAAGGAACACTCCGCGCCCGAGCGCCAAGGCAGCCTCGAGGTGGCCTCGCCCGACCACGGTGACCTCGGCCATGAACGCGTCCGGGTCGAGACGCTGCAGGCGCAGGGCATCGAGGGTCACACGCCCGAAGTGACGCGGCACCGCCCGCGCCAGACGCCGCCGCTGGGTGGGGCTCGCCTCGGGGAAGGCGAGGGCCAGGTTGAAGCGCAGGATCTCCCGACGGCGCCGGCCCGTGGCGAGGTAGAGGTCGCCCAGACGGGCGCCCGTCCAGGCTAGAGGACGCCGACCGCACCGGCGCGCCATGCCCCGGGCGGCGAGGTAAGCCGCATACTCGACGCGGTTGCGCAAGACCGAGCGCTGCCGGCTCAAGACAGCACCCGCGGCGCCGTCGCCCACAGAGCTTCCCAGGTGCCCTCTAGCGGCACCATCTCCACCTCCACAACCCAGGCGCCGTGGCCGACAGGCAGCTTGACCGCGTCCTTGGCGGTCATCACCAGCTCGGCGCCCAAGGCCTCGGCTTCGGCCGCAAGCGCGGCCACCTCGGCCGCGGACCAGGGGTGGTGGTCGGGGGACCAGCGGGTCGCCACCAGCTCGGCACCGGCTCCGCGAAGCACTTCGGCGAAACCCTCGGGCCGGCCCAGGGCGGCGCCGGCCAGGACTCGCCGGCCGCGCAGCACGTCGGGTAGTCGCGGACCAGCCGGGGTGTGCACTCGCGTGGGGACGAGCCGCGCACCGAGCACAGGCAGGGCCGGGTCCAACGCCACCACCTGACGCCGGAGGTCGTCGAGAACCGGCGCGGCCGCTTCCGGGAGCTTGCTCACCAGCACCGCAGTGGCCCGCGCGATCGCCGTCATCGGCTCGCGAAGACGCCCCCGTGGGGGAAGGCTCCCGCCGCCCCAGGGATCGCCGGCGTCCAGGAGCACCAGGTCCAGGTCACGGGTCACCCGGAGATGCTGAAATCCGTCGTCCAGAACGAGCAGGTCGGCGCCGTGCGCCAGCGCCACCCCGGCGCCCCGCACGCGGTCGGGGTCCACCACGACCGGTACTCCCGGCAGGCGATCCGCCAGCTCCAGCGGCTCGTCGCCGGCGGCGGCGGGGTCCACCCCCGGCTCGGGACCGAGCAGGAGGAGGGGGTGAGGGCCGCGGCCGCGGTAACCACGGGTGAGGACGCCGGGGTGACGACCCCGGCGCACGAGGTCGCGCACCAGCGCAATCACCGTCGGCGTCTTGCCCGTGCCGCCGAAAGTGAGGTTGCCCACCGAGATCACCGGCACCGGCAGACGGTGCCGGTGCAGCACGCCGTGGCGGTAGGCAGCCGCCCGGAGCCGCAGCGCCGCGCCCCAGAGCGGTGTCAGGGGTCCCAGCAGCGCGGCCGCGCTCACGAGACCACCCCGGCGAGGCGCAGGATGGCAGCAGCGGCACGAGCTGCCGCCCCCCGGCTGCGCTCGACCACCGCCTGGGCGGCACGCCCAGCGGCGGCGGCCGCCGCCGGGTCGGCGAGCCAGCCGTCCAGGGCAAGCGCCATGGCGGCCGCGTCGACGACCTCGAGCGACCCACCGACCGCGGCGAGCTCCGCGTAGACCTTGCGAAAGTTGTGGACGTGCGGGCCGGTGAGCACCGGTACTCCCCAGGCGGCAGGCTCGAGCGGGTTGTGACCTCCGGTGGGCACCAGTGAGCCGCCCAGGAAGGCGGCGCGGGCGCCGGCATAGGCCCGCCCCAGCTCCCCGATGGTGTCCAGCAGCAGCACGTCAGGCGCGGGACCGGGGGCGTCGGGCAGGGCGCTCCGGCGCACCAGCGCCACACCCCGGGCATCGAGCAACTCCGCCACCACGTCGAAGCGCTCCGGGTGGCGGGGGGCAAGGACCAGGAAGAGGCGTGACCAGGAGCCGGGCAGGCGCTCCACGGCTTCCAACAGGAGCGTCTCCTCGCCCTCCATGGTGGAGCCGGCCACCAGCACAGGACGCGACCCGGCCCACTTCTCCACGGTCTCCCGCCAGGGCAGCGGTTCGGCTGATGGCTCGATGTCGTACTTGAGATTCCCAGCCGCACGGACCCGCTCGACCGGCACGCCGAGGGCGACGAACCGGGCTGCGTCGGCCTCGGTGCGGGCCAGCACCAAGTCGATGGGGGCGAGCAGGGGTCGCACGAGGGCACGGAACCGACGGTAGCCGCGATAGGAGCGATCGGAGAGACGTCCGTTCACCACCGCCACCGGAATGCCGCCACGAGCGCACTGGTGCAGCAGCTCGGGCCACAGCTCGGTCTCCACCAGGACCACGGCACGGGGGCGCACCGCCGCGAGCACCCGGCGCACCGCGCCTGGGAGGTCGAGCGGCGACGGGTGGACGGTGGCCAGCCCGGCGAGAGTACGGCGCGCCAAGGCGAGGCCGGTGGCGGTGGTAATAGTGACCGTGAGGGGCAGTCCCGGCGCGCGGCCACGCAGCTCGCGCACCAAGCGCCGCGCGACCTCCACCTCTCCCACCGAGACCGCGTGCACGAGGAGGCCTCCGGGGGCGACGCTGGGGAGGTCGCGACCGAGACGTGCGGCCAGGGGCGGCCGGCTCTTGCCGCTGGCGCGGTCCTTGAGCCACAGCACCGGCGCCGCCAGCGGCAGGGCGAGGTGCACGAGGACGCGGTAGAGCCAAAGCGCTGGGCCCGCCACCGGCTCAGGATAGCCGATCAGTCGGTGAACGGTGCGGACTCCAGCTCGCCGGCGGGCACCAGGAAGGTGCCGCTCTCCCGCGCCAGCGCCGCCTTGAGGTGCTCGGCGTCGGTGATCAGCACCTCCTTGCCGGTAGCCTCCACGAACTCGATGGAAGCGCGCACCTTGGGGCCCATGGAGCCGGGGGGAAACTGGTTCGCCTCGAGCATCTCCTTGGCCTTGTCCACCGGCAGAGTCCGCAGCCAGCGCTGGTTGGGGCGGCCGTAGTTCTCGGCGATCATCGGCACCTGGGTGAGCATGATGAAGAGCTCGGCCTCGAGGTCCTGGGCGAGGATCGAGGCCACGTAGTCCTTGTCGATGACCGCCTCGACGCCGCGGAAGTAGCCGCCCACGTCCTGGTAAACCGGGATGCCGCCGCCACCGCCGGCGATCAGCACCGCCCCCGACTCGATGAGCCGCCGATAGGTGCGGCTGCCGAGGATGCGGCGTGGGCGCGGCGAGGGCACGACCTTGCGCCAGCCCCGGCCGGCATCCTCCACCATCTGCCAGCCCTGCTCCTGCATGAGCAGGTTGGCGCGGTACGACGTGAAGTAGGGGCCCACGGGCTTGGAGGGATTCTCGAAGGCGGGGTCGTCCTTGTCCACCACCACCTCGCTGAGCACCGTGGCGATCTCCTTATCCAGCTGCTCCTCGTTGAAGCGGTTGCGCAGCTGGTTGGCGAGCATGTACCCCATGGAACCCTGGGTTTGGGCCACGCAGACGTCCAGTGACTGGGGCGGGATCTTGGTGATCGCCTCCTCCACCTGGATCATGATGTTGCCCACCTGGGGCCCGTTGCCGTGCACGATGGCGAGCTCGTAGCCGCGGTGGATGATCTCCACGAGCCAGCGGGTGGCCTTCCAGGCGAGGGTGAACTGCTCCACCTGTGTTCCATGGTCCTGGGGACGCAGCAGGGCGTTGCCGCCAAAGGCGATGACTGCCACCGGCCGCGCCTTGTTGGGGCTCTCTTCCGCCATCATGTCCTCCTCCCGCCGGCTGGCGGCAAAGGTTGGATTGTGAATTGTGGAACTTTCTCTGTCAACAAGAGGCTCATGCGAAACCGCCATTTCATGCGGGCCGGTGGAGCTGCACCACACGGTCGATCGCACCGAGGTCACGGACTCGGCCCAGCTCGGCGAGACCGTTTGCGCGGGCCGCTGCGCCCACCGCGTCGGCCTGGTTCTCACCCAGCTCGAGCAACGCCCAGCCGCCGGGAGCAAGCAGGCGCGGCAGCTCGACCACCAGCCGCCGTACCAGGTCGAGGCCGTCGTGGCCGCCGTCTAAGGCAAGCCACGGATCGTGGCGAACCTCCACCGACAGGCGCAGGCGCTCGTCGCTGGGCAGGTAGGGGAGGTTGGCCGTCACCAAGTCCCAGGCTCCGCTGACGGCCTCGGCGAGATCGCCCGCGACCAGCCGCACGGCGGGTGCCCAGCGACGGGCATTGGTACGCGCCACCAGGAGGGCGGCGAGGGACCGATCCATCCCGACGACCCGCCAGGTGGGGCGCTCGGCGGCCAGGGTGACCGCCAGGCAACCGGAGCCGGTGCCGATGTCGAGAATCCGGGCGGTTGATGGCAGCTGAAGGCCCAGGGCGGCCTCGACCAGCAGCTCGGTCTCCGGCCGGGGGACCAGCGCAGCCGGCGAGACCACGAGCTGGCGCCCCCAGAACGGGCATTCGCCGGTGAGATGGTGGGCCGGTGCGCCCAGTACCCTCCGCCTCAGCCAGAGCTGGTAGCGCTCGCCGGCCGCGGTCGGAACCTCCGCTTCGGGGTAGAGGTAGAGCCAGGTCTCCTCGACCCCCCAGGCATGGGCCAGCAGCCAGGTCGCCTCCCGCCGCGGGTCCGGAATACCGTCACGGCGGGGAAGCGCCCGGGCGCCAAGCTCCAGTGCATCGCGAACCGTGCCCACGGGCACCTCCCACGCCGAGCTCAGGAGTCGAGCTCGCGCTCCAGCCGCTCGCTCTGCATCTGGGTCAGGAGGGGCTCCAGCAAGAGATCGAGCTCGCCATCGAGAATCGCCTCGAGCCGGTGGACGGTGAGCCCGATGCGGTGGTCGGTCACCCTCCCCTGAGGAAAGTTGAAGGTCCGGATCTTCTCGGAGCGGTCGCCGCTGCCGATCTGGCTGCGCCGGCTCTGGGCACGCTTCCGCGCCTGCTCCTCCTCCTGGATTTCTCTGAGACGGGCCTTGAGCACACGCAGCGCTTTGGCGCGGTTCTGGATCTGGGACTTCTCGTCCTGGCAGCTCACCACCAGCCCGGTGGGCAGGTGGGTGATGCGCACCGCCGAGTAGGTAGTGTTGACACTCTGACCGCCCGGACCGGAGGAGCAGAAGCGGTCGATGCGGAGATCCTTCTCGTCGATCTGAACCTCGACCTCTTCGGCCTCGGGCAGTACCGCCACGGTGGCGGCCGAGGTGTGAATGCGGCCGGCCGACTCGGTGGCCGGCACCCGCTGCACGCGGTGCACTCCGGACTCGAACTTGAGGCGCGAGTACACGCGGTCGCCCTCGATCACCGCCACCGCCTCCTTGACCCCGCCGAGCCCCGTCTCGTGCAGGTCGGTGATCGAGAAGCGCCAGCGCCTGCGCTCGGCATACCGGCTGTACAGGCGGAGCAGCTCGCCAGCGAACAACGCCGCCTCCTCGCCGCCGGTGCCGGCGCGAAGCTCGAGGATCACGTTGCGGCGATCGTTGGGGTCCTCGGGCAGCAGGAGAAGCTTGAGCCGCTCCTCGAGCTCGGCGAGGCGCTCCTCGAGCTCCGCCACCTCGGTCTCGGCGAGCTCGCGCAACTCCGGATCCTCGGCCTCGCCGAGGACCTCCTGCGATCCCGCCAGCTCGCGCTGGACGTCGAGGTACTCACGGTAGGCGGTGACCACCGGCTCGAGCTCGGCGACCTTCTTGGCCAAGTCGCGGGAGAGGGTGGGGCTGGCGGCTACCTCGGGGTCGGCCTGCTCTTCGACCAGGGCGTTGTGACGACGGTTGATGTCTTCCAGTCGGTCGAACATGGTGTCCTACACCAAGCCCCGCGCGGTCACCGGACGACGCGGGGCTCGGAGCCGCCCGTGGGGGCGGCCTGGTCGGGCGTTACTTGGAGGCCTGCTTGCCGTAGCGGCGCTCGAAGCGCTCCACCATACCGGCGGTGTCGATGAGCTTCTGCTTGCCGGTGAAGAAGGGGTGGCACTGGGAGCAGATCTCCACCCGAAGCTCGTCCTTGGTGGAGCGGGTTTTGAAGCTGTTGCCACAGGCGCAGTGCACCTCGACCTCGTGATACTCGGGATGGATTTCGGGCTTCATGGTTCACCTCGCGGTGGCCTCTGGGCCACGGACGGGGCAGTATACGCCTCCATCTCCGGCGGTGCAAGGGGTTGGGGCGGTGACGAGGTGATGACGTAATGAGGTTCCCCCCCCCCGGGGCGGCGCCGGCGACTACGGCCGGCGGCGGGGGCGGCTCCGCGGGCGCGCAGGGTGCACCTGGAGGCCTTCGCTCGACGGACGGTGCGGGTGGCGCGGAGAAGCTCCGCGCCTACACTCCCCCACCCACCCGGCGCCCACGGCCGCCAGGTGCCGCGGCGCCGGGACCGCGACCAGAACCGTGGCTGCGTCAGGGCGGGGACTCCCAGCCCCTCGCACGCGGCGACAGCACCCCCGAGGTGTCAACCGCGATCGGTGCGCCGTCGCCGTGGCCATCGCGGTGTGCGGCCGCCGCCGGAGCCGCAGACACGGAGGCCCGGGAGGGTGGAGACCCTCGAACAAAGACCGGCCGGGGCTTGACCCCCGGCCGTGAGAAGAACCTCCTCCTCCTCCTGAGGAACGTGGGCGGCGCCCACCCGCCTCGGGCGGGCGCCGGGGATTCGCGTCTACTTCTTGGCTGCGTCGCCGGTGGCGGCGCCGTGGAGCTTGACCTCCACCTTGTCCTCGAGGTTGTCGTAGTACTCCTTGAGGATGGCGACGACCTCGGGCTTGGAGAACTCCTTGGGTACCGGCTTGCCCTCGCTCATGAGCTTGCGCAGCATGGTGCCCGAGAGCAGCAGGCGGGAGCCGCCCTTGTACTCGCCGTTCTCGTCGATGACCGCCTTGGACTCGTGCGGGCAGGTCTTCATGGATGCCATGGATCCGCAGTCGTAGCAGTAGAACGTCCAGTCCATGCGCAGGGGCTGGAGCTTGAGGGCGCCGTCCGGGATCTCGTTGAAGATCTGGTGCGCGTCGAAGGGGCCGTAGTAGTCGCCGACGCCGGCGTGGTCGCGGCCGACGATGAGGTGGCTGCAGCCGTAGTTCTGGCGGAAGACGGCGTGCAGGAGCGCCTCGCGCGGGCCCGCGTAGCGCATCTCCATGGGATAGCCGCCCTGGATGACCCGCTCGGCACGGAAGTAGTTGTCCACGAGAGCCTGGATCGCCTCGACCCGCACCTCGGCGGGGATGTCGCCGGGCTTGAGCTTGCCCACCAGCTGATGGATGTACACGCCGTCGCACACCTCGATCGCCACCCAGGCGAGGTAGGCGTGGGAGTTGTGCATCGGGTTGCGCAGCTGCAGGGCCGCCACCGTGCTCCAGCCGCGCTCGTCGAAGGCCGCGCGAGACTCGGCAGGGCGCTGGTAGATCTCCTTGAACATCTCGGGGTAGTAGGACTCGGACAGCACCTTCACCGGACCGGCCAGGTTCACCGGACCCTGGGCCATGACCTTCTGTACGCCTGGATGGGCCTCGTCGGTGGTCTTGAAGACCTGCTGACACTCGTGGGCCTTGTCGATGGTGTACTTCTCGGTCACCTTCATGGTGCCCATGAGAGTGTTGGTCTCGGTGTCCCAGAGGGCCACCTCTTCGCCCACCGTGATGGTGTCGGCGAGGGCCTGCTCGGCCGAGAGGGTGATGGGGATGGGCCAGAACAGCCCGTTCATGGAAGGCATGCGGTACTCGTCACAGCAGCCCTTCCAGTCGTCGTGCCCCATGAACCCCTCGAGGGGGGTGAAGGCACCGATTCCCATCATGATGAGGTCGGAGGTCTCGCGGCTCGTCATGGGGACCTTCTTCATCCCCGCAGCGCGCCGGATCTCCTCCTCGCGGGCCTTGCCCTCCAGCAGGAGGGGCTTCAGCACCGGGCTTCCGTGTGGTGGAACCAATCGACTCATGCTCCGCCTCCTTTGCGTCATGCTCAGTGGCTTGCTCCACGCTTGAACATGGCCCCCGCCAGCCAGCCAGCGGCGAGGGCCACGAAAACAGTCACCGCCCCGTAGAGCACCGTGGAGCGCTCCGCGAAACGGGACAGCCAAGCCACCATGCCCGCCTTGCGCACGAACATGCCGGCCGCCTCCATGGCGACGACGCCTCCCCCTCCGAGGAAGTACGCAGTCACCGTGTACTTGCCCTCCGGAGCCGCGGTGGGAAGGGTGGCACTGAAGTAGTACGTGCCCTCCCGGTTGATGCGGATCCGGTTCTCGAACACCTCGTACAGGCCGCGTGAGGCCTGCAGCTCCCAGAACCCCTCGAGCAGGCGGTCCACATCCGCGGCACCGCCGTCCCCCTTGAGCACCTCCACCTTCGCACGCGCCACCAGGGCGCCGGGACCCACCCGGGCCCCCACCGAGGCGAGGTCGCGGTTGACCGCCGCCAGGTCGAGCGGTGTATTGCAGTCGCTGAGCGCGTTCCCGTCCGGGCAGCTCAGGCTCACCAGGTAGAGGCCGGGCAGGTCCGCCACGGCGTACTGTCGGACACCCATCCAGAATAGCGCGACCCGACCCTTCTCCATGAGCCGCACCGGTCCGGTTGATGGGCTCTCGATGACCACCACTACCTGGCGGGTTGCCGGCGGCGTCTGGCCCCAGAGGAAGACCTCCTGGCCAGCGAACCCCAGGGAGATGCTCACCCGCCGGGTGTCGATGCGGAGCCGGGCGTTCTCGTCCTGGGCGGCCGCGGAGCCACTCAGAACCAGCAGCGCGACGAGGATGGCGAGGCAGCTGGCGCGGCGCATCAGTGACCTCCCCCCGACTTTGCGAACGCCACCATGTGGTCCGGCGGGATGACGAGCTGGTACACCAGCATCACCATCACCCCTAACACGATAACGGCGAGGAGCACCCGCACCTGCTCGCCCTTGAGTCGCCGGCTGGCCATCACCCCGAACTGGGCGCCGATGGTGGAGCCGGCGAAGAGGGCCACGGCGAGGAGCACGTCGACGGTGTGGTTGGTGATGGCCTGCTGCAAGGTGACGTTGGCACAGGTGAGGACGATCTGGAAGAGGTCGGTGCCCACCGCCACCCGGGTGGGGATACCGATGATGTAGATCATGGTGGGCAGCATGATGAAGCCGCCGCCGACGCCGAGGAAGGCGGCCAGGACGCCCACCAGGAAGCCGGCGCCCACCGGCAGCAGCGCCGAGGTACGCAGGCCGGACTTGGGAAAGTCCATCTGCAGCGGCAGCCGGTTGAAGAAGGAGCGCAGCTGCGAGGGCCTGGCCTCGGGGCTCTTGGAGCGGCCGCGCAGGGTCCGCACGCCCTCGATGAACATGGAGATACCGATGAAGCCGAGGATGAGGACGTAGACCAGCTTCAAATAGAAGTCGAAGTTCCCCAGGTTGCGCAGCACGTGCACGATCTGAACCCCAACGAAGCCCCCCACCCAGCCTCCCACGACGATCGTCAGCCCCATCTTGAGGTCCACGTTGCCGAGGCGGGCGTGTGACACGGCACCAGAGCTCGCCCCTGCCGTGATCTGCGCGGCGTCGGTGGCCGCCGCCACCGCCGCCGGAATGCCGATGAAGATCAGCAGCGGTGTCATGAGGAAGCCGCCACCGACCCCGAAGATACCTGACAGGAAGCCGACCAAAGCTCCCATACCCGAGACCAGCAGAGGGTTCACCGAGGTGTTGGCCACCGGGAAGTAGAGCTTGAGCCGCTCGAGGACCCCGCGTAGCCCAGGGCGACCGGCCGGGTGCCTGACCGACGCCAGCATGGCCTCGGTGACGCTCTCGTGGCAGCGGCTGCAGGTGGTGCGTATGGTGGCAGGATTGACGAGCGAACGCGGATCCGACGGTGGTAGCACGAGATGGGCGCCGTGACATGACGCGCAGGTGGCGACATCGTGGATGCCGTGGAGGTAGGCGATGCCGTGGAAGGAGTGCTCGTAGCTCTGAACTGCGTCGTAGGGCAGGTCGGCGCTGCGTAGCACCGCCGGATCCTCGTGACATTCGGCGCACGTGAAGACCACCCGGCCCGCAGCGGTGCGTGCGCCCTCCTGGGTGGCGGCCCGGACGTCGTGGCCACCGTGACAGGAGACGCAGGTGGGGGCAGCTTCGTCACCTGCGGCAACGCCGGCGGCGTGAACACTGGCCCGGTACTCCTCACCTTCGCTCGGGTGACACGACGAGCAGGTGGCGGCGACGTTGAGGCGGTTGACCGGGGAGTCCGGGTCGCTAGCCGGCAGCACTCCGTGCGCGCCGTGGCAGCTGAAGCAGCTCACCCCTGCGGCGGCGCATCCGAGCCGGGCGGCCGCCTGGGCGTGGACGCTGCCGTGAGTCTCACCAGGCGCGCCGGTGTCGCTCCCGGCCGCCACGTAGCGGGCAGCCGAGTGACACTCCAGGCATATCGCCTGAACCGCATCGCCGCACGCCAGGGCCGCCGCCGCCTGACCGCTCACCACCTGGTGGCCGCCATGGCAGGCGGCGCACGCTGGCTTTCGTTCTCCGATGTGGGTGCGGTCGTGCTGCGAGACGGCGAAGGCGCTCGCCTGGTCGGGATGGCACTGGGCGCTGGTGCACTCCACGACCGAGCGGTCGGCCTCGTCCACGTGACAGGCGGCGCACGCCACCTCGGCGTGAGCACCGGTCACCTCCGGCGGGGGCGGTTCGCCTGCTGCGGCAATCCCGACCCCCACTGCCACGCAGATCAGCCCGAGCAGCCCGTGCAGCCCGTGCAGCAGGGCCGTGCGCGGGATCATGGCGTCAGCCCTCCCGAGATGCCGGTGCGCTCGTCATACGCTGGTGCACCATGGCGAGGGTGCGGTAGAGCATGTGCGCGAACTTCGAGTAGGGAAAGCTGAGAAAGAGGGCGAGCACGACGCCGAGGTGGAGGATGTAGATGGCGGCGGCGAGGGCGGCGGGGACCGCGGCGAGGCGGACGACCTCCACCAGGACGCCGGTGCCGAGGACCAGCACCACCAGGCTGAGGAAGAAGCGGTCGAAGGCGGTGGAGACGCCGATCCGCTCGCCGTCGCGTAGCCGACTTACCGTGAGCAGCACCCCGCCGACCACCAGAAGAACGGCCGAGAGGTTGCCGAGGAGCTTCACAGGATGGGCCTGGGGCAGGGGCAAGGGGACGCCGAAACCGTACATCCAGACGATGAGCAGGCCCGAGGTCACGGCGGCGCCCACGAACCCCCAGAAGAGGGTGAAGTGGCCCCACCGACGGGTGACCGCCTCGTCGCAGCTGCCGAAGCGGCCGTGGGTAGCGATCTCGCCGACAACCCCGACGAGAGCGGCAAAGAAGGATCCCTGTCGCGGCGGCCCGCCGCTCGCCAGCAGCGTCCAGAAGCGACGGCCGCTGATCACTGCGGCGAGCAGCACGAGCGCAGCCACCGGGAAGAACACGCCGTAGATGAAGGCGTGGGGAACAACCTCCTCGTAGGCGGCGACATGAACCGGCAGGGCAGGCCCGGCCAGGAGCACCATGAGCGCCCAGAAGAGCACCGGCACCCCGAGCAGGAGCGGCCACGTGGTCCGTGCGCCTGCTACCAGGCGGCCGGCGGCACGGGGCGCCGCCAGCCGCTCGATGACCATCGAGCGTACCGCGCCGATGACGGTCCCGGGGCGTGCGTCGCGGGGGCAGCGGCTCGAACAGTCGCCACACTGGTGGCAGAGCCACACCGCGGGATCGGCGGCGAGGCGATCGGCCAGACCCCACTGGGCGTACAGCATCTGGCGGCGGGGGAACGGCTGGTCAGCGGGGGCGAGCTCGCACACGCTGCCACAGGTGGCGCACTGGAAGCAGCGGGCGGCGGTATCGCCGCCGCGACGCGCCAGCTCGGCGCGGAACTCCGATGACGGTGCGATGGCTGTGACGGTTGCCATGCGTCCTCCTCGTCTAGAAGCCCTTGTAGGGGTTGGGGCCGATCTCGTCGATGGTGGCTGCGAACTCGTCGAGGATCTCGGGGATACGGTCGAACTCGTTGTGCGCGAGCTCCACCACCCGGATCCGCTCCGATTCGAGGGCGAGGCGGTTGAGCGTCTCGCCGACGTTCTCCAGGCGTTTGTGCGCCAGCTCGGAGCCGCGCACGTAGTGGCACTGGTAGTCGTCGCCGTACTTGCAGCCGATGAGGACGACCCCGTCGATGCCGCGGGAGAGGGCGTCGGCGATCCACACGATGTTGAACGAGCCCAGGCAGCGCACCGGGATCACCCGCACCCACGGGTTCCACTGGCGGCGCAGGCGGGCCGCGGTGTCGAGGGCGGGCAGCGCGTCGTTCTCGCACACGAAGGCGATCATGCGCGGCTTTTCGTCCTCCTCCTCGGGCACCTCGAGTGCCTTGATCATCGACGACACCACGTCCACCGAGTAGTCGGGGAAGGAGACGATGCGCTCCGGGCAGGCACCCATGCAGATGCCGCAGCGGCGGCAGCGCAGGGCGTTGAGCTGGGGGGTTCCCTTCTCGTCCTCGTTGAGCGTTCCGAAGGGGCACTCCTCGGTGCAGCGCTTGCACTGGGTGCAGCGCTGGAGGAAGAAGTTGGGGATGCCGAGGTCGCCGGAGCGGGGGTGGACCGCCTCGCCCTCGCGGGCGGCGCGGATGCTCTGCACCGCCTTCAAGGCCGCGCCCCACGCGTCCTCCACGGCCTGCGCCGCGTCCATGGGCGCGCGCAGGGCGCCGGCGGCGTAGATCCCGGTGCGGCGGGTCTCGTAGGGGAAGCAGATGAAGTGTGAGTCGGGGAAGCTCTCCGCCAGCACCGGCAGGTCCGGGCCCTGACGGTAGTCGAGGTTGAGGATCTCGGTACCGGCGTGGTGGCCGAGCTCCTCGATCACCCTGCGGGCCTCGGCCTTCTGGGTCTCGGACTCGCCGTGCTCGGCACGGTGGGTGGCGTCGCGCAGGGCCCGGATCGCCTCGCCGTCGGCGGAGTTGGGGACCATCCCCACCGCCAGCACCACGAGGTCGGCCTCGAGCTCAGTTTGCTCACCCAGCAGGCTCGCCTCGAGGTGGACCTTGAGCGAACCGTTGCCGTTGGCGGCCACCCCGGTGACGTCGCCGCGGGTGAAGAGGGTGCCACCTTCGGCCTGGGTGGCGAGGAAGAAGTGCTCGCGCTGGCCGGGGGTACGGATGTCCTTGTAGACCACGTACGGCTCGATCTCGGGGTGGTCACGGCGCAGGGTCGCCACCTGGCGCAGCGTGGTGGTGCAGCATTCGGCGGAGCAGTACGCGAGGTGCTCGGGGTCGCGCGAGCCGGCGCACTGCACAAACACCACGCGCCGCGGGGCACGTCCGTCCGACGGCCGGACCACCGCGCCACCCGTGAGCATCGCCTCGAAGGCGTGCGAGGTGACGACGTCCTGGTGCTCGCCGTAGCCGAGGTGGCCCAGGTTGGAGGCATCGTAGGGCCGCGCTCCCGTGGCCTGGACGATGGCGCCGGCGGTGAAGCTCTCGCCGCCGCCCGCACACGCCACCTCGACCTGGAACTGTCCGGGCTGTCCGGTGATGGAGCGCAACTGGGCGCCCTTGACGATGCGTACCCGGGGGTCGTCCTCCACCGCACCGACGAGATCGCGCAGGCGGCTGGGGCGGAGGCGGTCGTACGGGGGACGGTCGGGAACCTCCTCGCGCGCCTCGGCGAGGTGACCACCGAGGCGGTCGCTGGCCTCCACCAGGACAACAGGGTGGCCCATGGCGGCAGCGGCGCTGGCCGCCTGCAGGCCGGTGAGACCGCCGCCCACCACCAGCACGGTGTCGTCGATCTCCTCGGCGAGGGGTGTGGGCAGCTTCTGCTTGGCGACCTTGGCGACGCCCATGCGAAGGATGTCCTCGGCCAGGGCCTGGGTGTCCTCGTTGCCCGGCGGGTGGGTCCACACGACCTGCTCACGCAGAGGCACCCGGTCCACCAGGGTGGTGGCGGGGGCGAAGCGGAAGGCGTCGGCGCGAGAGCGCTGCGAGCAGCCGGCGAGGACGACGCCGTGCAGACCGTCGCCACCCAGGGCTTCGCGCACCAGCGCGACGCCCTCGGGCTCGCACAGGCAGGGGTGGGTGGTGCAGTCGGCCGCGCCGGCGTCGGAAGCCGCCGCGGCGAGCGCCTCGACGTCGAGGGCCTCGGCAATGCCGCAGCCCGTGCACAGGAACACGCCCACCTTGTCCATCACGCCCTCCTTCCGGCCAGCGCCTTGGCCGCGGCCCCGGTGGCGTCGCGCACGGTGGCGGCCACGTCCTCTGGCCGCCGCGCGACTCCGGCCACCGCCAGGGCGGTGGCGGGGTCATCGAGGCCGAAGCCGTCGTCGTCACGCACCACCGGGAACGGCAACCCCTCCGCCAGGTTGGGGACCATGCCGGTGGCCAGAACCACCAGATCCGCCTCCTCGGTGAGGATCCTGCCGGCCTCCACGTCCTCGACCTTGAGGGTGAGGGCCCCGTTGCTGGCGGTCACCTTGCCTACCTTTCCCTTGATGAGGCGAACTCCGTCGGCCGTCGCCCGGGTCAGCAGGGACTCGTTGCGGCCCGGGGTACGGCGGTCGATGTAGTACACCGCGACCTCGGTCTCGGGAAGCTGCTCGCGCACGTACTGCGCCTGCTTCAGCGAGGCAAGGCAGCACACCCCGGAGCAGTAGGGCAGGTGGTTGCGGTCGCGGGAACCGGCACACTGCACGAAGGCGACGCGCTTGGGAGGCTGGCCGTCGGACGGGCGCAGGATCCGGCCGCCGGTCGGGCCGGTGGGCGAGGCCAGGCGCTCCATCTGCAGGTTGGAGATGACGTCGGCGTGGACCCCGCCGCCCAGCTCGGTGAGCTTCTCCAGCGGGTACGGGTGCCAGCCGGTGGCGAGGATCACCGCAGCAGCCTCGATCTCCTCGGTGGAGGGTCCGGCGTCCAGGTGCACGGCCTCAACCGGGCAGGCGTCGACGCAGGCGCGGCAGTCGGGTGGACAGGCGTTGCGGTCGAGGACGTAGCGCTGGGGCCAGGCCTGAGGGTGGACCAGGCGGATCGCCGGGACCTCCTCCATACCCATGTTGAAGGGGTTGGCAACTCGTGCGGGACACACCTCACTGCAGGCGCCGCACGCTGTGCAGCGCGCATCGACGTAACGCGGTGCGCGGGTGAGCGTCAACCGCCAGCCCGTCGCGGTGGCCTTGGCCGAGGTGACCTCGGTCTGGGTCAGCACCCGGACCCTGGGGTTGCGCTCCAGGCGGCGGGTGTTGATCTCCATGCCGCACAGGGGCGGGCACATCTTGGGGAAGTAGTGGAGGTAGCGGGCGACTTGACCGCCCACCGAGGCCTCCCGCTCGACGAGGACCACCTTGCGGCCGGCCTCGGCGGCCTCCAGCGCGGCGGTCACGCCGGCGATTCCCGCTCCGACCACGACGACGGGCAGGGGTTGCGACTCGTTCATCGGTTCCTCCTGGGCGAGGGCGCCTCGCGGCGCACCCTCAGGGTGGGTTCGGCAAACAGTGCGAAACGGAGCCAGCGATAGGCGAAGTCAAGCAGCGCGAGGTCATCGGTGCGCAGCTGCTCGACCAGGTCGGGCTCCAGCTCGAAGCGGTCACAGAAGCTGGACTCGAACACGAAGGTGCGGAAGGTGTCCACGTCGTAGCAGGCCGTGAACAGCATCTGCCGCCGGCGTTCGTCCAGCGTGCGCCCACCGATAAACCAGGGATGGGTGACGAGGTCCCGGAAGCCGGCCTCGAGGCGATCTCGCTCGTCCGCGCCCTGATCGCCGCGCCAGCGCTCGACGGTCCACTCGGGACCCTCGACTCGGCCGTGACAGAACTCGTCCTCAAAGAGAAAGTAGAGCGGCTCCGGCTGCTCTCCCGCCCGGGCCGGGGGAATCGCCATGCCCACGGGGTACATGCGGCACGCCCACGGCCGCTCCTCGTAGACCGTGCAGCCCTGCTCGCCCACGAAGGGGCAGCGACGCTCGGGCTCCGGGCCCATCTCCAGCACCACCACCGGGAGCTTGAGGTCCTTGCTCACCGGGGTCACGGTGTGGCGGCTGAGGAACTCACGGGTGGTGAGATCCAGCCGGCGGGCCAGGGAAAGCACGTCCAGAGGCGTGAGCACGATGGTCACGTCGGCGCAGCAGGTATTGAAGCAGGCGAGGCCGCGGTGGCACGCGAAGGTGAAGCGCTCGCCCGGCTCGAGCCGACGGTTCGAGCGCACCACCTCGGGCACGACGGCTGCGTCGGCGGTCATGATGCGCCTCCCTCACAGCAGCTGCACGGGCCCGCCGAGGCCTCCACGTGAGCGTCGACGACGCGGTCCTTGAGCGCGGTGGGCGACCAGACGGGCAACGGCGTTGCGACTCCGCTTTCTGGGTCGACCCGGTAGCGGTAGGAGGATCTCACGCCGAAGCGCTCCTCCATCCAGGTCCAACCGCGCCGGTAGTACGGGCAGTCGTCCGCGAAGCAGGCGAGCTGCAGCTCCCCCCAACCGGCCGCCTCGGGCAGGGTGAAGGGGCTCAATGGGGCCCCGCAGTGAGGGCAGTTCGGATGGTCCATGCTTCCTTCCCCCCCTGGAAGAGGCCCCAGGCGCCCGGGGGCGCCTGGGGCCGTTGTCGATACACGATCAGCGCACGCGTCCCCTACTCGACACAGGTGAGGATGGGGCGCTTGAGCATCTCCCAGTCGCCGGTGGCCGCATCGTACTTGCAGTTCACGAAGCAGTGCCAGTTGTCCTGGTCGAGCTTCGGGAAGTCGGCGCGGAAGTAGTAGCCCGGCCAGCGGGTCTCTTCGCGGTACAGCACCGTGCGGACGTGCGACTCGGCCTGGTACATGCGGTGGACGTTCTCCCACGCCCGCATGAGCTCGTGCAGGTCGGCAGCGCCCAGCTTCTCCGAGTCCTCCTTGAGGAAGTTGAGAAGCTCGAGCCCCTTGTCCAGCATGGGTTTGGAGGTGGTGAACTGGGCGGTGACCCCTCCGGCGTACTCGTCCATGAGCTTCTGCAGGCGCATCATGAACATCTTGGGCCGGATGAAGTTGGGGTTGACGTCGGTCTGTGTCGTCAGGCCCTTGTTCTCCTCGAATGTGCGCATGGGCTTGTAGGTGGCGTCCTTGAACGCCGCGATCTGCTCGTCGGTGGCCTTGGGGGCCGGCGGGTTTTCGTTCACCAGGTACTGGACGGCGCCCTTGCCGGCGATCCTTCCCTCGGCGTGCGAGCCGGAGGAGAACTTGTGCGACGAGGCGCCCGAGGCGTCACCGGCGCAGAACAGGCCCTTGACCGTCGACATATTGGCGTAGCCCCAGAAGTACTCGGCAGGAGCCAGGTCCTTGGGACCGCTGACCCAGGCGCCGGAGGCGCCGGAGTGGGAGCCGATGAAGTAGGGCTCCGCGGCGGCGATCTCGGAGGACTTCTCCTCGGGCTGCGTGTTGGTCGCCGCCCACAGGATCGCCTGCGAGATCGTCATGTCGAGGAAGTCCTCCCATGCCTCGGACTCCAGCTCCTTCATCTTCTTCTTGTACGCCTTCTCGTCCGGAGACTGGTCCGCGATCTTCTGGATGGCCTCCTCGGTGCGCATGTAGATGGGGCCCTTGCCCTCCATCACGTCGAGCATCCCGAGGTAGTTGCGGAGGTTGGCCGGAATTGGCTTGACCTTGCCGTAGGGTCCCCAGTTCTCCAGCTCTGGCCGGCGCTCGACCATGTACTCTCCACCGAAGGAGTTGGTCGCACGCGACTTGAAGAGGAGGAACCAGGCGCCCACCGGACCGTACGCGTCCTTGAAGCGGACCGGAATGAAGCGGACCTCCTGGCAGGTCATCTCGGCGCCGGCCTGGAGGGTGAAGTAGGTGGAGGCGCCGGCGTTCCACGGCGGGTACCAGGCGCGGCCCGCGCCCTCACCGGAGGAGCGCGGCTTGAACACGTGCACCGCACCGCCCATGGCCACCATGGTGGCGCGGGCGTTGAACACGTAGAACTTGTTCTCGCGTACCGAGAAGCCGTAGGCGCCAGCGCACACGCCGTCCTTGACGATGGGGCCGACGATGAACACGCGCTCGTAGATATTGTCGGTGCCGAGAGCGTTCTTGGTGGCCTCGGCGACGACGACCTTGTACGACTCGCCGTTGATCATGAGCTGCCAGCGGCCCTCGTGCACGTAGCCGCCGTTCTCGTCTTTCCAGATCGGCAGTCCCCACTGCTCGAAGAGGTGGACGGACGAGTCGACGTGGCGGGCGATGTTGGCAACCAAGTCCTCACGGGTGACGCCCATGAGGTCGTTGCGGACGTAGTCCACGTAGTTCTTGACGGTGTTCTGTCCGTCCCTGAGGCCGACGTACTGGTTGATGGCCGACAGGCCCATGGCCACGGCGCCGGAGCGGTCCACCGCAGCCTTGTCCACCAGCGTGACCTTGAGGTTGTTCTTCTTGGCCCAGTGGGCTGCCTCAACGGCGGCGCCGCAGGCAGCCATCCCACCGCCCAGGATGAGCAGGTCGGTGTCGACGACGACGGTCTGGAAGTCAGTCATGTCCCCCTCCTTTCCCTACTTCGTCCACACGGCGGGAAGGCCGAGGGATTCGGGCTCTGTGAACAGCGCCTCGCTGTCCAGGGTGGGCTCGCTGGTGAAGCCGCCGGCCGGCTCGGCGAGGCCCTCGGGGGTGGTGCGGATGGGGAACTTGAACCGCTTCACCGCGCCGTTGCGGAACTTGACCGTCCACATGATGCTGTCCGTCGAGCGCATGGGGACCACCGACGCGCCCATGGGCACGAAGTCGGCGTAACCGCGCACGTCCACTGCCTGGGTGGGACAGATCTTCACGCAGTTGTAGCACTCCCAGCACATCTCGGGCTCGCGGTTGTAGGCCTTCATGGTCTCCTTATCGAGGACCATGAGGTCATTGGGACAGATGTACTGGCACGCGGTCTTGTCCAGTGCCTTGCACCCGTCGCACTTCTCGGGGTTCACGAAGCTTGGCATGAACACCTCCTTGGCTTCCGGCATCCTGCCGGGTACTGAGATGGCCCCCTGAGCGACGGCCGGCAGGACGGCGGCTGGTCGGCTTCGGAGGCGGGTTCCTGTGGCCTGTTCATTGATCAGGACGTCCCTTTCACATCACCTCCCAGGTTCGCGATACCGATCCGTGGGTTCGGCGATCCTTTCCAAGCAAGTTTTGTACCGTTTTTCACATGATTGACAAGTCACCGAAAACAAAAAGACAAGCACATTATGAGCATGTGTCCATGTAATAGATAATGCCCTGACCGTACGCCTCAAGAGGTGCGTTCTTGACGACATGTAATTGTTTCTTAACGTCTTAGCATTTCTGGTCTTCGGTTACCACCATGTAACACGCGAGGACGAGACGGTGTCACGCAGACGAAACGTCCGCGCGGCCGCGGCCGATGCCGTCACGCGGCTCGCCGGCTCGCGGCGGCGTGGGCGCCGGCGACGTGTGCACCCTCGTCGTCAGACCGGCTCGACGCGGGAGCCCAGCATCTCGGTGTGCAGCTCACGGACCTCGGGAAGGCCCGTACAGGTGTCGACTACCTCCTTCACCAGAGCCTCGTCCGGAAGAATCCCGGACAGGCTGACCCGACCGCCCGCCGCAGCCACCGCGAGACGGTCGGCGGCAGCTGCCACCCTCGGGTTGAGGTAGAGCTTGGCGCGGACGTGGGCGGCGAGGAAGAGGTCGTCGAGCTGCGCGCGGGTCTCGGCGGTGGTCTGCAGCTCCGGCTGCTCCACCAGGGTCGCCACCGACTGGCAGGCTGCCTCGATGGTGAGCTTCTCGAGGTTGACGGTGATGTCGTAGAGCCCGGGGTCGCCCCACTCGATACCGTAGAGGAAGCGGCTCCACGAGCGGCGCTCCTCATCCCCGTGGGCGATGAAGTTCTCGGCCGCACCACGCTCGAGACTGCGCTCACTCATGGCGGTGCGGACGCGGTCGTCAATGGGGGCGATGATCCGCACCCGGAGCACGTGGCCGACATCCTTGAGCAGCAGCTGTCCGGCGTTGCCGTGGTACACCACCCCATCCTCGCGCACCAGCGCACAGAGAGTGGCCTGGGCCACGGCCAGGTAGATACGGCGGTCGACCCGGAAGCGGTCCCAGAAGCGGGGCCCGTGCTCGAGACCGCGCTTGAGGTTCGTCTCGGCCACGCCGTAGCGGCGCGACGCCTCTTCCACCAGCTCCTCCCGGCTCAGCACGACGTAGCCGAGACGGATACCCAAGCACTGGGCGAAGCGGGCGCCGCCGCTCAGGGAGCCGCGCGAGATGGTGATGATGGCCATGGGACCTCCCGCCGAGGAAAGTTGCGACGGTATAGAAAGTAAAGAGTAAAGAGTGAAGAGTAAAGAGGGGGCGCGCTCCAATGTCGCGGCGGTGTCGCTCCCGCTGCAGCTACCAAGCAGCGTGCCGCGGCATGCGTGAGCTCTCGTAGAGCCTCGCCGTCGAGCACAGCTGCCCAGCCGGCGGTGGGGTGGGCGGGCGGACTCTTTACTCTTTACTTTTCACTCTTTACCTTCATCCACCTAGCGGCCACCCACGCGCCAGACGGTGTCGAGCACCGTGCCGTCGACCCACTTGACCACCGCGACCGGCTGCTCCGAGCGCTGCGGCCTCGCGGGTATCCCACACAGGCGATCGAGCTCCGCCTTGAGGTCCTCGATGGGTCGGATCGGCAGACCCGAGCCCTGCACCGCGTCGAGGAGGTCGGTGCGCCGGGGGTTGACGGCGATGCCGCGCTCGGTGACGACCACGTCGACGAGCTCGCCGGGCCCGCACAGGGTCGTCACCTCGTCGACCACCACCGGGATGCGATCGCGGAAGGACGGCACCAGCAGCATGGCGCAGCGCGCCGCCAGACAGTTCTGCCAGCCACCGATGCCGTGCAGCAGACGGCCGTCGGAGTGGGTGACGACATTGGCGTTGAAGCCCAGGTCCACCTCGGTGGCGCCCAGCACGGCAACATCCACCATGGAGGCGAAGTTTCCCTTGCCGTGGAAGTTGTACGAGGTAAAGGGCGAGGTGTCCACGTGCCGGGGGTCATCGGCCATGGAGCGGACCCCGTCGAGGTCGAAGGTCTGGCCGTCGAGGATGTGCTCCACCAGGCCCTCTTCGAGCATCTCCACCAGGTACTTGTTGGAGCCGCCGCGGGCGAAGCGCGCCGTGACCCCGGCCGAGCGCATGAGCTCGGCCAGGTAGGTGGCAAAAGCGAGCGTGGTACCGCCGGCACCGGCTTGGAACGAGAAGCCCTCGCGCATGATGCCGGCCGAGGCACAGAAGCGGGCGGCGAGCTCGGCGATGCGGCGACGCTCGGGGCTCTGGGTCACCCGGGTCGTACCCGAGACGATCTGGGCGGGATCGCCGATGGACGGCACCTCGACGACGACGTCCACGTTGTTGCCCTGGATCTGCCACGGCACGCAGGGGAACGGCACCAGGTTGTCGGTGACGACGATGACCTTCTCGGCGTAGAGCGAGTCGGCCAGAGCGAAGCCCAGCAGGCCGCATGCGGCGGGGCCGGCGAGGCCGTTGGCGTCGCCGAAGGGGTCGGCGGTGGGCGCGGCGATCACCGCCACGTCGAGGTGGACCTCGCCGTCCTGGATCGCCTGCCAGCGCCCGCCGTGGGAGCGCAGCACGCCGAGACCACGCATCCGCCCCTGGGTGCAGTAGTCGCCGAGGGGACCGTTCATGGAACCCTCGACGTGGTGCAGGACGCCCGACTCCAGGTGCTTGATCTGGTTGGCGTGCACCGGGAAAGAGGCCGACGGAAACCACATGAGGTTGCTCAGCCCGAGCTCAGCGGCGGCGTCGAACACCAGGTTGGCGACGGCGTCGCCGTTGCGCAGGTGGTGATGGGTGGAGACCGTCATGCCGTCGCTGAGACCCACCGTCTCGAGGGCCTCGCGGATCGAGCCAACCCGCTTGTCGCCGTCCGCGGGGTAGTCGAGGCAGGTGGCGACCGCCGGGGCCGCCTTGCGGCCGCTGGGTCGGTGGCCGCCGAGGCCGCGGTAAGGCACCTGCTCGCGCCCGTTCACCAACGTGGGCACCAGGCGTCCGGCCTGGTTGCGGTCGAGCTTCGTGTCACTCGCCATGGTTCACCTCGGCGTCCGCGTCCCAGTCCGGCGCCAGCACGCCGCCAGCGACGGCCAGCCGGACGGTGCGCTCAGCCTGCCGGACCACCGGAGCATCGACCATCTTGGAGCCCACCGCCACCACCCCGAGGCCCCGCGCCTCGGCGTGGCGGGCTGCCCGCACCACCCTCACCGCACGCTCCGCCTCGTCTGCCGTGGGTGTCATCTCGCGATGCACCACCGCGATCTGCCGGGGGTGGATGCAGCCGACGCCGTCGAACCCCAGCCCGCGCTCCCGCTGCACGTAGGCGGACAGACCGGCTTCGTCGTCGATGCCCGAGAAGACCGAGGCGATGGGCTGCACACCGGCTGCGCGGGCGGCGTACACGGTGGTCTGGCGGGCCGTGAAGCTCTCCCACCCGGCGGCGGTGCGCGGCGCTCCGAGCTCAGCGGAGAGGTCCTCGAGGCCAAGGGTGAGGGCCACCACCAGCTCGTTGGCGGCGGCGATCTCGAACGCCTGGTGGATGCCGCGGGGCGACTCCAAGATCGGCATGAGGAAGGGTGCGCCGTCGCCGGCCAGCTGGCGCAGCAGCGCCGCAGCGCGCTCGACCTCGGCGGGCGCTTCCACCTTGGGCAGCAGCACCGTGTCGATGGCCAACGCCCCCAGCTCACGCAGGTCGGCCTCGCCCCCACTCCCCTGGTTGACTCGCACCATGCGCTCCGCGGGGCCCCACTCGAGAGCGACGAGGGCGTTGCGGACCAGCACACGGGCCGCGTCCTTCTCGGCCGGCGGCACCGAGTCCTCGAGGTCGAGGATGATGCCGTCGGCACCGTAGAGGCCGGCCGAGAGCATGAGCTTGGGCTGGTTGCCGGGGACGTAGAGGCGGCTGCGCCGCAGCCGCTCGCGGCGCCGCTGGGGGACCGGGCCCGGCGCCGGCGTCGGCAGCACCGCCGGCCCGCGGGCGCCCGCACGGCGCAGGCAGCACTCGGCGCGGGCCAGGATGACCCACTCCAGGGCCCCGGCATCGGTGATCTCGAGCCGCCCGGCCACCACGCCCAGAGCCCCCGCCGCGCGCCGCAGGGCGGCGGCGATGGCGTCGCCGTAGAGGTAGTCCACCTTGCTCGCGACGGCGACCTCCAGCGGCTCGTCGCCCGGCTGGTAGGCGACATGGCAGTCCGAGCGAACGCTCTCGCCCTGCGGCCCCGCGGCCGCCGCCTTGAGGCCTGGCTGGCTCATGGCTCCTCCCCGGCTGCGCCAACGAGCGTGTGGGGCATGGCACTGGTGGCGCCTTTCGGGCGCCGTGAGCGCCTGGTCTTGTCGGATTCTCGGCCCGTACTCGGAGTACCGCTCCTCGCATCCACCGACATCAGGCATCTCACGTCATTCCAAAATCCATCCACCGGCTATACCTCACAGGCTCCTAGCGCAGCTTCTCGATGATAGCGTCCGCCATCTGGGTGGTGCTGGCGGCGCCCTGGCTGAGGGCCTCCCGGCTGCCCCGCAGCTTGAGCATGTCATAGGTGCGCGCCCGGCCCTCAGCCACCACCGCCGCCACCGCCCGGCGTACCCTCGCCGCCACCTCGACCTCGCCGAGCCAGTCCAGCATCATCACGCCGGAGAGGATCATGGCGACGGGGTTGACGATGCTGGGGTGGATGTCGGCGTACTTGGGGGCCGAGCCGTGGGTGGGCTCGAACACACCCACCTCGCGCCCGATGTTGGCCGAGGCGGCGAAGCCGAGGCCGCCCACCAGGCCGGCGAAGCCGTCGGAGATGATGTCGCCGAACATGTTGCCGGCGACGATCACACCGTAGTCCTCGGGGTTCTTGGTCAGCCACATCATCTGGGCGTCGATGTTGGTGTCCCAGAGCTGGATGTGGGGGTAGCGTGCCTGCGCGCGGCGGCCTTCCTCCACCATCATGCCGGAGGTCTCGCGCAGCACGTTGGGCTTCTCGCACACCGTCACCGAGCGGTAGCCGTGCGTGTCGGCGTAGACGAAGGCCTCCTCGCAGATCCGCCGGCAGGCGGCACGGGTGAAGATGCGCGAGGAGATCGCGAGGTCCTCGGCGGGGGTGTCCATGAACGCCTTGAACTTGGAGTGGGTGGCGAAGGCGTCGCGGACCTGGACCGGCGGGTTGGTCCACTCGACCCCGGCGTACAGCCCCTCGGTGTTCTGGCGGAAGATGACCGCGTTGACCTTGGGCTCGTCCACGCCGCCGTCGGCAGCGCGACGAACGAAGTTGAGGGGGTTGCCGGGAAAGCTGACGCACGGCCGGATGCAGACGTCGAGGCCGAAGCGCTGACGCAGGCCGACGATGGGCGAGAAGTACACGAGACCCTGGTCGCGCAGCTCCGCCTTGAGCTCCTGGGCCGCCTTGTCCTTGGGCTTCGAGGTGATGGCGCCGAACAGTGCCACCTTGTGCTCGGCGATGAGCTCCACCGTGCGCTCGGGCAGCGGGTTGCCCTGGTCGACCCAGTACTCCCAGCCGATCCCGGCATCCACCCAGCTCGCTTCGAACCCCGCCGCCTCGAGCACCCTGAGCGCCTCGGGCAGCACCACGTTGCCGATTCCGTCGCCGGGCATGACCACCACCGTGCGCTTGCTCATGTCCTCCTCCTTCGCGCCGGGACGATAGCAGAGGGGGAGGGGAGAAGGAAGTCGGAGGACGCCACCCAGCCCCCCCCAGCGACCCATACCGGCCCCGGCCAACGGCCCCGGCCCTGGTCACCGCCGCGGTTTCGGCCACGGTCCCGGTCGCGGCCCCGGTCACCGCCGCGCCGGCTCCTGATGCTCCCAACCCCGGCTCCCGGGCGGCGGCCCTGCCGCCGCCCGTCGGCGCGGTCCCGGGGCCGGCAGCGGCACGAGGGGGCAGGCGGCAGCACGGCCGGCCCCGGGCCCTCGGCGCCGAGTCGCCTGCTTGGTCGTTCGGAGCGGATGCTCCGGGCGCTTCGGGCCGTGGGAGCCCCCCCGAACATTTTTCCCCGGACGCGCTGCAAACGAGGAGGCTCTTCGGAAATAGTGTTCGGGACGGCACGCCCGCCGGGGGGTACGTGCTCCGGGGCGGCCGCGGTCCGGGACCTGGCCCCGGACGCGGTTCCGGCCGCTGCCTCGGACGCGGCGGGGTCCCCGGTACGGGCGGGGGAGGGTAGGCGCGGAGCCTCTCCGCGCCCCCACCGGCGGTGCGAGGGCGGTGGCGAGCCTCGGCGTTTCGGCGAAGGTCCCCGAGCGCCGCGCGCCTCCACGTGCATGGGATCACCGTGCACGCCGATGGCCCCTGGGTGCCCCGGTTCCGGACGCGGTCGCGGTCCCGGTCCCGGTCGACGGTCCCCGCCGCGGCCCCGGACGCGGACACGGCTCCAGCACTTGGCGCAGACGCCGACGCGATCCCTACTTCGCGTCGTACCAGCTGGGGCCCCAGTTGACCTCGACAAGGAGAGGGACCTCGAGGTCGACTACGCCCTCCATCACCTTCTTCACCTTCGCTGCCACGGCCTCGATGTCGGCCTCGGGGACCTCGAGCACCAGCTCGTCGTGGACCTGCAGGAGTAGGCGAGCGTCCTCACCCTCCAGCATCCGCTCGACCTCGATCATCGCCAGCTTGATGACGTCGGCGGCAGTGCCCTGGATCGGCGCGTTGGTGGCCATGCGCTCGGCGGCGGCACGCACCGGCGCCGAACTGTGATCGAGGTTGGCGATGCGCCGGAAGCGTCCGAACAGGGTCGACACCCGGCCGTCCCGCCGCGCCCGCTCGCGCACCGAGTCCATGTAGGCCTTGACCCCGGCGAAACGTGCGAAGTAGGTGTCGATGAAGGCCTGGGCCTCGGCGGTCGAGAGATGGAGGTCACGGCCCAGCGAGAACGCCCCCATGCCGTACATGAGACCGAAGTTGACGGTCTTGGCGGCGCGCCGCTCGGCAGCGATGACCTCGCCGGGGGCCTTGCCGAGGACCGCGGCGGCGGTGGCGCGGTGGATGTCCTCCCCCGCCCGGAACGCGGCGAGGAGCCCGGAGTCGCCCGACATGTGGGCGAGGATGCGGAGCTCGATCTGCGAGTAGTCGGCGGCGAGGAGGAGGAAGCCCTGGTCGGCCACGAAAGCGCGGCGGATCTCGCGCCCCATCTCGGTGCGCACCGGTATGTTCTGGAGGTTGGGGTCGGACGAGGAAAGCCTCCCGGTGGCCGCGACCGTCTGGTGGAAGCGGGTGTGGATGCGTCCGTCGTCCTCCACCTGGCGGGGGAGCGCGTCGACATAGGTCCCCTTGAGCTTGGCCTGCTCACGGTACTCCAGAATCAGGGCGGGCAGGCGGTAGCCGCGCCCGGACAGCTCCTCCAGCACCTCCACCGCGGTGGACGGCCGGCGGGTCTTGCCCGTACGCTTGAGCACCGGGTATCCGAGGCGCTCGAACAGGATCTCGGCCAGCTGCTGCGGCGAGTTTACGTTGAAGGCGCCGCCGGCCTCGTGGTGGATCTCCCGCTCCAGCTCACCCATGGACGACTCGAGTCGGCGCGCGAGGTCGCCGAGGAGCTCGCGGTCGAGTCGGATACCACGCCGCTCCATGGCCTCGAGCACCGGCACCAGCGGCTCCTCGAAACGTTGGTAGACCGCGCCGAGGTCTTCGTTCTCGAGCTCTGCGAACACCGCCTCTCCGGCCAGATGACACCACAGCGCCTGCTCGGCGGCGGCGGCGTCGCCGAGGTCGGACGCGACCGGCGTCGGCGGAAGCGCGCCCAGGTGGTGGCGGGCCACTACCTCGAGGGTGACGTCCTCGCCGGGATCGAGGAGGTAGGCGGCGAGGGCGACGTCGCGGGGGGGTTCCTCCCAGTCGAGGCCGCGGTCGCGCAGGGCGCGCAGCAGCTCCTTGCTGGAGTGCACCACCCACTCGTGGCCCAGCACCGGCGCGAGCTCCGCAAGGGCTTCAGGGACGTCGCGGCAGACCCCGACTCGTTGCCCCGTGGCCACCGCCGCCCAACCCTCCCCCAGGGCCAGACCGCCGACCATCCGCGCCAGCTGTGCTGGCGTCGTGGTTTTCACTGCCAGCGCCCGGCTGCTCTCGTCGGTGAGGTCGAGCTCCTTGAGCAGGGAGCCGAACTCCAGGCGGCGGTAGAGCGTGGCCAGACCCTGGGCGTCCGGCTCCGAGCGCCGCAGGCTGGCGAGGTCCAGGGGGAGCTCCAGATCGGTGCGGATGACCACGAGCTCATGCGACAGCTCCACCTCCTCGCGGTGCTCGGCGAGGGCGTTGCGCGCCCGCGTGGGCTCGACCTCGTCGAGATGGGCGTAGAGCTCGGCCACCGTGTCCCAGCGCCCGACGAGCTGCTTGGCCCCCTTCTCGCCGATCCCGGGGCAACCCGGCACGTTGTCCGAGCTGTCACCCATGAGGGCCAGGACCTCGGGCACCTGACGGGGCGGCACCCCGAAGAGCTCCTCCGCCCCAGCCTCATCGAGGAGGCGCTCGTGGCGGGTGTGCCAGAGCTTGACCAGGGGGTCCTCCACCAGCTGGAACATGTCTTTGTCGGAGGTGGCGAGAACCGTCTCGACCTTCTCCTCCGCCGCCTTGCGGGCCAGCGTGCCGATGACGTCGTCGGCCTCGAAGTCCGGCAGCTCGAGGATGGGGATCCCCATGAGCTCGAGCGCCTCGCGGACCAGGGGGATCTGCGCCTCCAGCTCCTCCGGCATGGGCTTGCGCTGCGCCTTATAGCGCTCGTCCAGGCGGGTGCGGAAGGTCTCGCGGCCGACGTCGAACGCGACACCCAGGTGGGTCGGCTCGAGGTCCTCCAGCAGCTTGTGCAGCATGCGCAGGAACCCGAAGGCCGCGCCGGTGGGCATCCCGTCGCGGGTGGAGAGGCCGCGGATGGCGTAGAAGGCGCGATAGAGGTTGGAATGCCCGTCAATGAGGAGAAGGCGTTGCATGACGCCATCGTACCGCGGGCGGCGCCCAGGCGCCGCACGCCAGCCTGCCTCGAGCGGGTTGCGCGTGCGCTGCACCCTCGACGCCTCCCGGCAAGGCACCCCCGGAAGAGACGGGGTTCCAGGAAGATCATCGAGAATGGCACCCCCGCCGGAGGCTCGGTGCTCCGGCACGGACTCGGCCGCCCCACGCCGCGTGCCATGCGCACGCAGAGCCCGAGGGCCTGCTCGGGGAGGGCTTTCCGTCTTCCGTCTCGCTGTCGGACGAGGGTTCAGTCCACCACCCGCAACGGCGTCGCCGCCAGGTACTCCGGGTCGACGGCGTCGAGGATCACCCTTCCCTCCATGTACTGGGCCACCGGCAGCCCCAGGAGGTAGCAGACAGTGGGAGCGACATCGGGGAGCTGCGCGCGCGCGCGGCGGTGACCCGGCACCACCCCGTGACCCACCAGAACGAGGACGCCATCGCGACAGTGTTCGGGAGAGGCGTGCCAGGTGCCGCCGAAGCCCAGGAGCCGGCGCAGGCGCTCCCACGAGTCAGGCCCCTCGAGGCCGTAGGGCGAGACGACGACCCCGAGGGCCGACGGGCCGCCCAGGCGCAGCAGGGTGTCGAGCTGATCGTCCAAGAGCTCGAGCACCAGCTCGAGGGCGGCCCGCTGCGCCGGGTCGCCGCTCCCCAGCGGTTGCAGCAGGCGTCGCGCCGTGCCCAGGGCGCGGAGCTCGATCCACAGGCTGGCCGGGCTCCCGGTCATGGCCAACCGGGCGGCACCGAGGCGGCGCTGGTCGCCCTCCACCGCGCTCCAGATCTCGTCGGCCTCCTGCGGCAGCGGCGCTAAAGCGAGCTCCAGCGAGCGCCGGAAGTCCACGTCCAGGGCGCTCGCCGCATCGGGCACCTCGTCGCCGTCCACCCCGGGGTGACGGACCACCCCCGGCGCCCAGATTCCCGGCCACCCCAGCGCCGGGCTTGGTACCCCCGACTCGTCGAGGCGCTGCCACAGAGCCGGCACCAGCGACGACGGCGGCTCCACCGCATGCGAGAGGAGGGGCGGCATCACCCCACGTGACCCCAGCGGGGTCCACGGCAGGAGCCGCACCGGCTCGCGGAAGACGCCGGGCAGCGCCCAGGCCCAGCGCGACTCGACTCCGTGGGTGCGGGGGTAGACCCCGGTGGCGGTGGTGGTCCATAGGGAACGCATCAGGTACGGACGGTGCGGCTGCAGCGGGCCCCAGCTGCCGCTGGTGAGGAGGCGCTCGAGGGTCGGATAGCGGGCGCCGCCGGCATGGGCCACCAGGAAGCTGGGGTCGAGACCTTCGACTCCCACCACCACCAGACTGCGGGTGGGCGTCCCGAGGGGGCGTGGCGCGATCTGCAGCTCGGCACGAGGGGGGGTGGGCTGCCACACCAGGCGCAGGGGCGGGACCGCCAGGACGGCCAGGATGAAGACGACGACGGGCAGGGCGGCCCCGTCACGCCGCCGCACCCAACGCCCGAGACCGTACACCAGCAGGGCCGCCGCCAACCAGGTGACGGCATCCTGGCCCAGGGTGCGGTGCGCCGAGCCGGACAGGAAGCTCGGGTGGAGGTCGGCGTTGACCCGGGCGAGGACCGCGGCGAGGGTGTACACCAGCGCGCTGAGCCAGGTGGCGGGGAGCCGGCCCACGGCGAGCTTCTGCCGCCGCGCCAGGCGCAGGAACACGGTCAGCCCGGCCAGGGGCAGACCGACCGCCAGCACACCCCAGGCCGAGAAGACCACACCGCCGAGGCCGAGAGCACGACCAACGGCGGGGATCTCCGGGTTGAGGCGAAAGAGAATGGCCAGCATCAGCAGCCCGGCGGCGGCGCCGGCCAACAGCCCCTGGAAGATTACTGCGGGAGCCCTCATAATGCCTCCGCCATGGTAGCGCGCATCGATGTTGCCGCCGTCCTCGAGAGTCGGAGTCGGCTCACCCCGACCTGCTACGTCGCTCGCTTCCGCCTGCCCAGAGGAATGCCGCGCCCCGCGCCCGGGCAGTTCGTGATGGTACGTCCTGCCCAGGGCGAGCCGCCCTTCTGGCGGCGGGCGTACTCAGTAGCGGGCTTCTCCGAGGACGGTGCCGGCGCCCTCCTCGAGCTCATGGTGAAGGTGGTTGGCCCGGGCACCGCGTTGTGGCTGGAGCTGCCCCTGGGGACTCGTGCGCTGCTGCTCGGTCCCCTCGGTAACGGCTTCCGTCTCGAACCAGCGGCCGCCCGGGTGGCGCTCGTGGCGGGCGGGATCGGCCTGCCGCCGGTGCGCTTCGCGATTCCGAGGCTGGCCGCCAACCGCAGCCGCTGTGATCTCTACCTGGGCGCCCTCACCGCCGCCGAGGTCCTCGATCCCGAGGGCTGCCGCCGTGACCTCGCTACCGTCGACGGCGAGCTGGTGGTGGCCACCGACGACGGCACCGCCGGCGAGGCGGGCCGGGTCACAGAGGTCTTCGAACGCCATCTCGAGGGCGGCGTCGACTACGACCTGGTGCTGGGCTGCGGCCCTATGCCGATGCTGCGGGCGCTGGCGGCGGTGACTGCGCGCCGGGGTCTGCCCGCGCAGCTGGCCTTGGAGGAGCGCATGGGCTGCGGCGTCGGCGTGTGCCTGGGCTGTATCGTCCCCACTGCCGACGGCTCGCACGTGCGCCTGTGCACCGAGGGTCCGGTGCTGGACGCCGCCGCCGTGGACTGGGAGGTGGTGTGCTGACCCCCGACCTCACCACCGCGGTGGGCGCTCTCGAGCTTCGCAACCCGGTGCTGGCCGCCTCGGGCACGTTCGGCTACGGTCTCGAGCTCGCCGACCTGTGCGCCCCCGAGCGTCTCGGCGGCGTCGTCAGCAAGGGGCTGAGCCCCCTGCCGCGAGCCGGTGCGCCGATGCCGCGTATCGCCGAGGCCGCCTCGGGAATGCTCAACGCCATCGGCCTCGAGAACATCGGGGTGGAGGCGTTCTGCCGCGACAAGCTGCCCGAGCTCGTCCACCGTGGCGTCACCGTGGTGGTCAACGTCTTTGGAGCGACCGTCGAGGACTACTGCGCGGTCATCGTCCGCTGTGAAAACGCCGGGCCGGGGATCCACGGCTACGAGCTCAACGTCTCATGCCCAAACGTGTCGTCGGGTGGTATCGAGTTCGGCCACGACCCGCACCTGCTGGAGCCGCTCACCCGTGCCTGCCGCGAGCTCACCACCCGGCCACTATGGGTCAAGCTCTCACCCAACGCCCCCGACCTGGCGTCCACCGCCCGCGCCGCCGTGGCCGGCGGCGCCGACGCCCTGTCCCTCATCAACACCATCCGGGGGATGGCAGTGGACCCGTTCCGGCGACGCCCGGAGCTGGCGCGGACCTTCGGCGGGCTCTCGGGACCGGCCATCATGCCCATCGCCCTGCGCATGGTCTACGAGATCCACCGTGCCCTTCCGGAGATCCCCCTGGTGGGTCTCGGCGGCATCGAAAGCGGTCTCGACGTGGTGCGCTTCCTCCTGGTGGGGGCGAGCGCGGTCCAGGTGGGGACGGCTTCGTTCCGCCGGCCCGGTGCGATGCTCGCCATCCTCGACGAGCTCGAGGGTTACTGCCGGCAGCGCGGAGTGGTGCGGGCGCGCGACCTGGTTGGTGCGCTGGAGGAGGTGGACAGTGTCCGACGCCCGTGATGCTCTCTGCGTAGCCCTCGACGGCACCGACCGGGGCTGGCTCACCGCCACCGCCGCCCGCCTCTCTGGGGTGACAGGCTGGCTCAAGGTGGGCCTCGAGGCGTTCACGGCCCACGGTCCCGGCCTCGTTGGTGAGCTGGCGGCGTACGGCCCGCGCGTCTTCCTCGACCTCAAGCTGCACGACATCCCTGCCACGGTGCGGCAGGCCACCGCCAACTGCGCCGGCGCCGGCGCCGACCTGTTCAACGTCCACGCCGCCGGCGGCCGTGCCATGCTCGAAGCAGCCCGGGCCGGGGCCGACGAGGGGGCTGCCAGCCGAAGACCTCGGGTGATCGCGGTGACCGTGCTCACCAGCCTCGACGCCGCCTCCCTGACCGAGCTCGGGATCGCCGGCTCACCCCTGGAGGTGGTTGTACGCTGGGCGCGCCTGGCCCGCGAGTGCGGCCTCGACGGCGTTGTGGCGTCGGCTCAAGAGGCGACGGCCGTGCGCGCCGCCTGCGGCCCGGACTTCCTCATCGTCACCCCGGGGATCCGACCCGCCTGGGCGGCGAGCGACGACCAGAAGCGGATCGTCACTCCCCGCGACGCGGTGGCCGCCGGCGCCGACGTGCTGGTGGTGGGACGCCCCATCACCCGCGCCGACGACCCCGCCGCCGCTGCCCGGAGAGTCCTCGAGGAGATGGCCGGCTGAGCTCACGTCCGCGGCGGGGCCCCGGCCAGGCGCCGAAGCGCCCCGCAGTCGGCCGGTCGAGAGCCCGGGTTCTCGTCTCCTCGAAGGAGCCGGGCCGGCACGTCTCGCCGAGCTTCGTCGCGAGATCGCGGAGGCGCCTGTCAGCGTGGTGATTCGACCGAGGCGCCACCGCAGGCGTAGCAGCGCTACGTCGAGGATGCCGCCGAAGGGAGAAGCGCCGCGATGGCTGGCACACCCGCGATCGCAGCAGCCGATTACTCCGCGGCGCGGACACAACCCCACGTCCCCTACGTCGGGCATCACCCGGAAGAGCCCTCGCCTCTCTCCTCTCCCTCCGTGCCCACAAGCCCGCACGTCTCGCCGAGCTTCGTCGCGAGATCGCGGAGGCGCCTGTCAGCGTGGTGATTCGACCGAGGCGCCACCGCAGGCGTAGCAGCGCTACGTCGAGGATGCCGCCGAAGGGAGAAGCGCCGCGATGGCTGGCACACCCGCGATCGCAGCAGAAGTTCGGCGAGATGTGCGGGCGCTAGAAGGTCGGCCGCCGCTCGTCGATCACCTTGTGCCAGGTGTAGGTGTAGAAGGGCAGCACGATCTGCTTGTCGAACTCCACGTGGATGTGGACCTCGTTGCCGCCGCGCTCGACCTTGATCTGCGAGGGCTCGACGGGGAGCCGCAGGTTGCGCGCCGCCTGCGCCAGCTGGTCGCGGATGTACTCGTTGTTGTGCCGCGGCAGGCTTGCCCGCTCGGCCTGGGCCACGACAGCGTCGCTGAAGTCGCCCACGTTGACCACGATGGGGACGACCTTGACGACCACGACGACGGCCACCGCAAGGATGATGAGGCTGATGATGCAGCCGAAGTTGATCTCGCCCCGCTCCCGCATCGCGCCCTCCCCGACCGTAACGATAGCGCAATGGTACCGCGCCGTTCCGCAGCCGACAACTTGCGAGGCCGCATGGTTGATCCGCCTCCGACTGGGAGGGCTTCCCTGCATGCAGAGGCTCCGGGTCGCTTCGGGGGGCTCCAGCCCACGCTGGCCGCTCCGCGGCCGCGAGGCTTCGCCTCGCCAAGCCTTCGGCCGAAGCGTGGGTCCCTGCCTCCGGCTCGGGCGGGCCTTCGGCCGAAGCGTGGGTCCCCAGCCCATGCTCGCCGCTTCGCGGCGCCGAGCCTCCGGCTCGGGCGGGCCTTCGGCCGAAGCGTGGGTCCCCAGCCCATGCTCGCCGCTTCGCGGCGCCGAGCCTCCGGCTCGGGCGGGCCTTCGGCCGAAGCGTGGGTCCCCAGCCCATGCTCGCCGCTTCGCGGCGCCGAGCCTCCGGCTCGGGCGGGCCTTCGGCCGAAGCGTGGGTCCCCAGCCCATGCTCGCCGCTTCGCGGCGCCGAGCCTCCGGCTCGGGCGGGCCTTCGGCCGAAGCGTGGGTCCCCAGCCCATGCTCGCCGCTTCGCGGCGCCGAGCCTCCGGCTCGGGCGGGCCTTCGGCCCGCAGCATGGGTCCCTACCTAATAATCCTGAACGCTCGGTTCCAGCGAGTCTTGGTGAAGAAGTGAATGAGGACGTCGCCGAGCTGCTTGAGCCGATGTCCGAGGCCGCGCCACTGCCAGTCGTTGCGGGGGGCCTCATAGGACCAGTAGATGATCACCGCGCGGCCCTTGACGTAGGAGCGCGGCACCGGTCCCCAGAAGCGCGAGTCCAGGGAATTGTCCCGGTTGTCGCCGAGGCAGAAGATCGTCCCCTCCGGCACCGTAAAGGGACCGAAGTTGTCACGGATGCGCTGGCTCGGCGGCACCCACGGTGAGTCCGAGTAGGTCACCGGGTCCTTGTGGATCACATAGGGCTCGTCCTTCCTCTGGCCGTTGAGGAAGAGCTGCTTGGCGCGGATCTCCACGGTGTCCCCGGCCACGGCCACGCAGCGCTTGATGAAGTCGCGGCGCGGGTCCTCGGGGAACTTGAAGACGACGACATCGCCGCGGCGCGGTTCCCGGTAGGGCAGGAGCAGCTTCTCGGGCGCAAAATCGCTGTGCGGGGCGAAGATGAACTTGTTGACCACGAGGTGGTCGCCGACCAGGAGATTGTCCTCCATGGAGCCGGATGGGATCTTGAAGTTCTCGAACACGAAGGTCCTTGCGAACAGGGCGAGGATGACCGCCACCAGGATCGCCTCGTAGTACTCCCGCGTCACCGTCTTCTTCATCACCCCTCCACCTTGAGCACGGCCAGGAAAGCCTCCTGCGGAACGTCCACCCGGCCCACCCGCTTCATCCGCTTCTTGCCCTCTTTCTGCTTCTCGAGGAGCTTCTTCTTGCGCGACACGTCGCCACCGTAGCACTTCGCGGTGACGTTCTTGCGAAGGGCCTTCACCACCGCCCGCGAGATCACCCGCCGGCCGATGGCAGCCTGGATCACCACCTCGTAGAGCTGCCGTGGGATGACCTCCTTCATCTTGGAGACCAGCGCCTGGCCGCGGTAGTAGGACTTGTTGCGGTGAACGATCACCGAGAGGGCGTCCACCGGCTCGCCGTTGACGAGGATGTCCAGGCGCACCAGATCGGCGTCCTCGTACCCGACCACGTGGTAGTCGAAGGAGGCGTACCCCCGGGACACGCTCTTGAGGCGATCGTAGAAGTCCATCACCACCTCGGCCAGGGGCAGCCGGTACTCGATGAGCACCCGCTGGGCGCCCACGTACTCGAGCCGGCGCTGGACCCCGCGGCGCTCCTCGCAGAGCTTGAGAATCGGGCCCACCGCGTCGTCCCGGGTGACAATGGTCGCGTCGATGACCGGCTCGGCGATGCTGTCGATGGCGCCGGCGTCGGGCAGGTCCTTGGGGTTCTCCACCCAAACCTCGTCCCCGGCTCCGGTGGTGACGCGGTAGCGCACACCGGGAGCGGTGGTGATCAGCTCGAGGTTGAACTCGCGCTCCAGGCGCTGCTGCACGATCTCCATGTGCAGGAGGCCGAGGTAGCCGCAACGGAAGCCGAAGCCCAGCGCCTGCGAGGTGTCGGGCTCGAAGCTGAAGGAGGCGTCGTTGAGGCGCAGCTTGTCGAGAGCGTCACGGAGGTCCTGGTAATCGGCCGAGTCGACCGGGTAGAGGCCGGCAAAGACCACCGCCTTCGCCTCGACGAAACCCGGTAGCGGCGCCGACGCCGGGCGGCGGTCGGCCGTAACGGTGTCGCCGATCTTGGTCTGGTCGAGCTCCTTGATGTTGGCGAAGAGGTACCCCACCTCGCCGGCGGCGAGGCTGTCGCACACCAGCGGCTTTGGAGTGAAGTGGCCCACCTCCTCCACCTCGAAGGCGTTCCCGGTGGCCATGAAGCGGATACGGTCGCCAGCGCGGACGGTGCCCTCCTTGACCCGGACGAGGCAGCGCACACCGCGGTAGGAATCGTACCAGGCGTCGAAGAGAAGCGCCTGCAGGGGTGCCTCCGGGTCGCCGGTGGGCGGCGGCACGCGACGCACCAGCTGCTCGAGGAGCTCGTGCACCCCTGCGCCGGTCTTGGCCGACACGTGCAGAGCCTCGTCGGCGGCGAGACCGACCACCTGCTCGATCTGCTCGGCCACGCGCTGGGGATCGGCTGAGGGCAGGTCGATCTTGTTGATCACCGGCACGATCTCGAGGTCGTTGTCGATGGCCAGGTAGGCATTGGCCAGGGTCTGCGCCTCCACTCCCTGGGTCGCGTCCACCACCAGGAGCGCGCCCTCGCAGGCGGCAAGCGAGCGCGAGACCTCGTAGCTGAAGTCCACGTGCCCGGGGGTGTCGATGAGGTTGAGGATGTAGTCGTGGCCGTCATCCGCCCGGTACTTGAGGGTCACGGCGTGCGCCTTGATGGTGATGCCCCGCTCGCGCTCGAGGTCCATGGCGTCGAGCACCTGCTCCATCATGTCCCGCTCGCTGACCGCGTCGGTGAGCTCGAGGATGCGGTCCGCCAGGGTCGACTTGCCGTGATCGATGTGGGCGATGACCGAGAAGTTCCGGATTCTCGACGCGCTCATGAGACCTTCCGCATGCCGGGCGGCTGCCACGCCTCCCGGGCGGTGGCGTCGAGCCGCCGCGGGTCGTGCTCGACGCCGTGGGCGAAGGCCAGCTGACCGGCGCGGGCGATCATCGCGGCGTTGTCGGTGGTCAGCGCCGGGGGCGGCAGCAGCACCGGCACTCCCAGGGCCGCCCCCGCCTCCTCGAGCCTGCGCCGCAGCAGGGTGTTGGCGGCGACGCCGCCGGAGGCGGTGAGCAGGCGCGGACGGTGCCGCTCGACCAGCTCGGAGAGCGGCGCGAGCAGCTGGTCCACAACCGCGAGCTCGAAGGAGGCGAGGAGGTCGCACACCGCCTGGCCGGGGTCATCCGTCCCGGCCCCGGCAAGCCCGCCCTCGCGCACCGCGCGGATGGTGGCCGACTTGAGCCCCGAGAAGCTGAAGTCATGGGTATCCCCTTTGAGCCGCGGACGCGGCAGCGCCACCGCCCCAGCGTCGCCGCGGCGGGCCAGGCCGTCCACCACCGGTCCGCCGGGGTACGGCAGGCCGAGGGCCTGAGCTACCTTGTCGAAGCTCTCGCCGGCGGCGTCGTCGCGGGTCCGGCAGAGCTGCTCCGAACCCCCGTCGCCGAGGCGGAACCAGCTCGAGTGTCCACCCGACGCCACCAGCGCGAGGGTGGGCTCGGGAGCGGTCCCGGCCGCCTCGCCGTCGAGGCTCAGCAAGGGCGACACCAGGTGCCCATCCAGGTGGTTCACGGCCACCAGGGGGAGCCGGCGGGCCCAGGCGAACCCGGCTGCGTAGCGCACGCCCACCAGGAGGGCGCCGATGAGCCCCGGCCCGGCGGTGACCGCCACCAGGCCGAGCTCTCCGCCCGCAGCCTCCAGCGCCTCCCCCACCAGCCACGGCAGGGCACGCAGGTGCTCACGCGAGGCGAGCTCGGGTACCACTCCGCCGTAGGGGCGGTGCTTCGCCACCTGGCTGGAAAGAAGGTTCACCTCCACCCGCCCGTCGCCATCGAGCACCGCCACCGCGGTCTCGTCGCACGAGCTCTCCACCCCGAGGGTGCGGAGCAGGCTCACGCACCCCCCTTTCGAGCGAGCTCGGCCAGCCCCTTCGCGAACGGCGGCCGGGCGACCCCCCGCTCGGTGACGATGGCGGTGATCAGCTCGGGTGGAGTCACGTCGAAGGCGGGGTTGAAGACGTCCACGTCGGCGGGGGCCAGCTGCGCCCCGCCCACCCGTCGGACCTCGTCGGGCCCGCGCTCCTCGATGGGGATGGCCGCGCCGTCGCGGGCGCTCAGGTCCACCGTGGAGGTGGGGGCCACCACCAGGAACGGCACCCTGTGCCTCGCAGCCAGCACCGCCAGCGGGTAGGTCCCGACCTTGTTGGCGGTGCTGCCGTCCGCCGCGATGCGGTCGGCGCCCACCAGCACCGCAGCCAGCGGCCGTCGGACCATCACCGTGGCCGCGGCGGTGTCGGTCACGAGGGTGACCGGGAGGCCGTCCTGCACCGCCTCCCACGCCGTCAAGCGCGCCCCCTGCAGCACCGGGCGGGCCTCGCACGCCCACAGGCGGGCCAGACGCCCACGTCGCGCCACCTCACGCACCACCCCGAGGGCGGTGCCGATCCCGGCGGTGGCCAGGGCCCCGGTGTTGCAGTGGGTGAGCAGCTCCACCTGGTGCTCGGCGGCGATGAGGTCGGCGCCGTGGCGAGCCATCGCGAGGCACGCCGCCTCGTCCTCGGCGTGGATCGCGCGGGCTTCCGCCAGCGCCGCCGCAGCTCGCTCGTCACGGTCCACGACATGGCAGCGGGCGAGCACCCGATCCACCGCCCAGGCGAGATTGACGGCCGTGGGTCGGGCCCGGCGTAGCTCGGCGGCGGCCCGCTCCAGTCCTTCCGGGTCGGCCTGGGCCGCCAGCACCATGCCGTACGCAGCGCTGACACCGATGGCCGGGGCACCACGCACGACCAGCGCGGCGATGGCGGAGGCCACGTCGGCGGGCGAGACGCAGCGCACCCAGCCCGTGCGCAGCGGCAGCTGCCGCTGATCGAGGAGGAGCAGGGCGTCGTCCTCCCAGGCGAGGGCGCGAAGTCGGGTCATCGTGGCATCCATCCTTGGAACCACCGACGGCCGCCGCCCAGTTCCCAGGAACCGGGCGGCGGCCGCATCCGGAACCGGGTCGAGACCCGGCCCCATGCACGGCGGTGCGTCTCTACTGCACGTTGGCCGCCACCGGCACCGTCAGCTCGGAGTAACGGGGATCGGTGGTGGTGATGGTAAGGGTCCCCGAATGGGTCCCGGGGGCCGCATCGGGCCTGATGGTCACCGTGACCTGGTAGCGCTGCCCCTCCTGCAGCGGGTTGATCTGGGTGGCGAAGGTGGCGTCGTCCACCGTGGCACCGGTCACGTTGAGGGGCTGCGGTCGGTTGTTGATGACCAGCACGTTGCGTCCCGGCTTCAGCTTGGCATCCACCGTCCCGAACTGGATCTCCGGCGGGGTGACGTGGACGAGGGCGCGCACAACGCCGAACACCCGGATGGGGACCTCTTTCGCTTTGGGGTCATCGGTGTGGACCATCACAGTGGCGTTGACGGGGCCCACCGGCGCGTCCGGCGCCATGGCCAGGGACACCTCGTACTGCGGGGCGTTCTTGTTGGGCAGCATCTCGTCCTTGCCCAGCTTGCGGCTGGTTGCCGAGATGTACGGCACACTGGACTCGACGCCGGTTATCGAGAAGCCCTCGCCCATGGAGGAGACCAGAGTGACCTTGTCGGTCGCCTCGTCGCCCTGGACGGCGTTGAAGCGCACCAGGGGCCGCGGCAGCACCTCGACGTGCGGCTGCACCTCGGCCTTGACGACCAGGGTCAGATTGGGGGTCTCGGGATCGTTGGTAAGCACGAGCAGGGACTTGGCGATGGGGCCGCTGAAGTTGGTCGTGTCGACGGACGCGGCGATCGATCCGGTGGCCCCCGGCGCGATCTTCTTGTCGTAGCTCGCCACCGTGCAGCCGCAGGTGGGACGTACCGACTTGACTTCGACGGGCGCGGTGCCCTCGTTGCGCAGCTCGAAGTTGGCCTTGAGCTGCTCGCCCTGGGCCACAGTTCCGAAATCCTTGACCTTCTCGGGCACCACCAGCTTCGGGTTGCCAGCGTCTGCCTCCGGGGCACTCTGTGCCACCGCCAGGCCCGGCAGCAGCAGGAGTGCCGCCAGTGCCACGATCGACCAGGTCTTCTTCAGCATCTCCAGTCCTCCTTGTTCTCCCACACACGAACGGCGACAATCTTAGAGGTTCGGTAGCGGGCCTTCAAGCCCACGGGGGATAATTAATTGCAAGACGCGTTCCAGCGTCGGGAGAACCTGTTCTTCCTGCCCATCGGCGGGACCGCCATGGCCTCCCTCGCCGGCCTCCTCGACGCCGCCGGTCACCGGGTCAGCGGCGTCGACAGCCAGCTGTACCCTCCGATGAGCGAGCTGCTGGAGGAGCTGCACATTCCCGTACGTCTGGGGTGGGATCCGGCCAACCTCCCCAGCGACGTCGACCGCGTCATCATCGGCAACGCCGTGCCGCGACACAACCCGGTGGTTCGCGCGGTGCTCGAGCGGCGCCTCCCCTTCCTCTCCCAGGCCGAGGCGGTGGCGCACTACCTGCTCGCGGAGGGCCGCCAGAGCATGGTCGTAGCAGGCACCCACGGCAAGACGACCACCTCGGCGCTGCTCGCCTGGGTGCTGGAGTCCACCGGGACGGACCCATCGTACCTGGTGGGCGGCATGCTCCCGTGGAGCCGCCGCTCGTTCCGCCTGGGGCAGGGGCCGTGGATGGCCATCGAGGGCGACGAGTACAACGCCGCCTTCTTCGACCGCGGTCCCAAGTTCCTCCACTACCGTCCACACGTGTTCCTGCTCGGCCCGGTCGAGTACGACCACGCCGACCTCTACCCGAACCTGGATGCCGTTCTGGCCGCCTTCGGCGCCGGATCGGCGCAGGTTCCCCGCGACGGCGTGGTGATCGTGAGCGGCTGGAGCGAGCAGGCGCTGACGGCGGTGCGCCCCGCCACCGCGCCCCTCCTGGTGGTGGGCCCGGGGACCGATGCCGCCCTCCGCCTCCAGCGCCTGCGGGCAACCCCGAGCGGCAGCTTCGCGTTGGCGCACTGGCAGGGCCGGGCTCTGGACCTGGCGCTTCCCCTCGCCGGCCGTCACAACCTGCACAACGCAGCCATGGCCCTGGCCGCCGCCCTGTGGGCCGGCGTCGACCCCGACGCCGCCCTCGCCGCCCTCGCCACCTTCCCCGGCGTCCGCCGCCGACTGGAGGTCGTGGGCGAGGCCCACGGCATCGTGGTGGTGGACGACTTCGCCCACCACCACACTGCCCTGGCCGCCACCCTGGAGGCCGCGGGCGAACGCTGGCCGGGCCGCCGCCTGGTGCTCGCCTACGAGCCGCGCTCGCTCACCGCGGGGCGGCGCCAGGTGCAGGCTGCCACCGAAGACGCCCTCGCTGGCGCCGCCGTGGTCCTGGTCGCACCGGTGTTCCACCGCGACCGCCTTGGCGCCGACGAGGTGCTCGATCGCGACCTGCTCGTCCGTGGCCTCGCCGCCCGCTCGGTGGTCCCGGTGATGCCGGCCGAGGACGAGGACCCGGTGGAGGCGTTGCTGCCGCACCTGCACACCGGCGACGTGGTTCTCGTTTGCTCCTCGGGGAGCTTCGGCAGGCTCTGCCGGCGGCTGCTGGAGGCGCTCGCCGAACGCAGCATGTGAGGCAAAGGACGCGCCCCGGCGAACCGCAACGTGTACGTTGGAACGCGCCTCCATCGGCCGCCTGCTACCATGCACCCCCGTGAGAGCCAGCACAACTGTCGCACGCCTCGTCGCCACGATGGGCAGGCTGGGCGACGCGTTGCCCGCGCCGGGCACCACGGCTGGCTCGCTGCCGGCCGCACTGGCGTGGTGGGGCGCGGCCGTCCTGGTGCCCGGGCGCGGCGCGCTCGCGCTGGTCACGGGTGCGGCGGTGGTCCTGGTCACCGCGGTGGGCTGGTGGGCCTCGGACCGCGAGGCGAGGCGGCGCGGTGTGCGCGACCCTGGCCCGGTGGTCATCGACGAGGTAGCGGGCCAGTGGCTGACCTACCTGGTCGCCCTGCCGGGGGCGGCGCTGGGTGGACACCTGCCGGTCACGGTGGCGGCGGGATTCGTGGCCTTCCGGGTCTTCGACGTGGTCAAGCCGTGGCCTATACGCCGCCTGGAGAGGCTGCCGGGCGGGATCGGGATCATGGCCGACGACCTGGCGGCGGCGATCCTCGCAGGCGCGGTGATGGTGCTCCTGCAGGCCACCGGCGTGCTGGGCGGGTGACCGGCTGGCGGGCCCTGCGTCTCAGTCGAGCAGCTCGGCGGCCGGCTCGACGGCAGCCACGAAGCGGGCCGGACCGCTGAGCCGCGCGCCGCCCACCGGAAGCTCGCCCACCGCCTCGACCTCCAGGAGATCGCCGGAGCGAGTCGCACAGGTGAGGCTGCGGCCGCCGTGCTCCGCCATCCAGACCAGCGCCGCCGCCACCACGCCCGAGCCACACGACAGTGTCTCGCCCTCCACGCCCCGCTCCCACGAGCGTATCGCCAGGTGCCCGGGGGCGGATGCGGCGACGAAGTTGACGTTGGCGCCCTCAGGGGCCAGCTCGGGGTGGTGGCGCAGGGGCGGCGCCCAGCGTGCGAGGTCGAGTTCGGCGAGCTCCTCCTCCACCGGCACCACCAGATGGGGCACACCCACCCGCCACCACCACAGGTGCCAGCGGCGGCCACCGGTGGCCAGGAGCAGGGGCCGCGGCGGCTCGTCGGTGGACGGCAGCTCGAGGCCGACCTGCATCCCCGCGACCCGGGCGGGAATCGGCCCCCACCCGGTGTGAACGACCAGCTTCGACGGCAGCCCCAGAAGCTCCACCGCCCCGCGCGCAGCACAACGGGTACCGTTGGCGCAGAACGCGGCCCGGGTGCCGTCGGCATTGCAGTAGTCCACCCGCACCTCGGACCTACCGGTGCGGAAGAGCGCGAGGGCGCCGTCGGCGCCGACACCTTGCTGCCGCCGGCACAGGCGGCGGACCAGATCGGCGTCGGCGGCGAGGCGCTCCGCCCAGCGTCCGGTGCCCAGCAGGAAGTCGTTGCCCGCCCCCTCCACCTTGAGGAGGCGGCCGCTCATGGGGCGTTGGCGACCACGGTGGTGCAGGTCGCCGGGTTCGACTCGTTGCCCGCCGCGTCCACCGCCTTGACCGCGTAGGTCACGGTGCCCGTGGGCGGGCCGTCGTCCTCGAGCTTGAGCGCGGTTTGCTGCGCCCCCAGGTGGAGCCACTCGCCGCCGGCCTGCTGGCGGAAGACGCGGTAGCCGACAGCATCGGCCGCCGCACTCCAGCGCAGAAGCACCCGGCCGGCTTCGGGCAGGCACACCAGGTCCTCGGGCTCGCCGGGGGGATAGACGTCCGGGTAGGCCACCGTGACATCGGGTCCGGGTCCGCCCACGACCAGGCTGCCGCTGCCGGTGCTTCGTGTGGCGCGCAGGCGGTAGTGCCAGGTCTCGCCCTGGGCAGCACCGGCATCGGTCCAGCTGTCGCCGGTGCGGGGCTCGGGCGTGATCCGTCGCCACGCTCCGTCGGAGCCAGCGCGCTCCACCACCGTGCCGCTGCCCTCTTCGGGCGTCCAGTGCAGCTCGATGCCGGCGGTGGTGGCCGCGGCGACGAGCCCGCTGGGCGGCGACGGCGGCGCCTGGGGCTCGAGCCGCACGATGTTGGACAAGTCGGAGGGACGGTCGCCGCAGCATACCGAGCGCACCGCGTACCACAGCACCAGCGGCATGCGCTCCCGGTTGGCGGCGTACCAGACGGCGAGGTTGTCCTCGAAAACCAGGGAAGGCCCGCGGGTGGCGGCGTCCAGCTGGTCACCGCGCAGCACGGCGATCTTCTCGCCCTGCCCCTTGAGCAGCGCCACCCGCGTCCTGCGGTCGCGGTCGCTCGTCCCCTTGGGCTCCTGGGCGGGCGGGATGGCGAGCCGCCACACCTCCACCGCCTGGAGGTCGGGCAGGGGTCCCCCGGCGGTGGTCATGGCGGGGTAGCTCCAGCGCAGCTCCGCCTGCTCGCCCGCCTGGTAGACCGTGAGGTCGCGGGTGGTTTCGGCCACCCGGATCACCGGCGGAAGCGGCACCGCCTTGCGACCGCACCCGGGTAACAGGAGGAGGCCCGCGATCACCAACCCACCGGCACGAAGCGTATGGCGCGTCATCGCTCCCGATTCTAGCCGGATTTCTCCGTCGCGACCGGAACCGCGACCGGAACCGGGACCGGGACCGTTGGCCGTGGCCGAGATCGATCGCCGGAACCGTCCCTGAGCAGGCCTCCTCCGGCGGGCGTGCCGTCCCGAACACTTTTCCTGGAGCGCCTTCACATGTGCAGCGCGATTGCCGAAACAGTGTTCGGGGGGGCTCCCACGGCCCTTGGCGTCCGGAGAAGTGCCCCAAAACGACGAGGCAGGCGACTCGGCGCTGGGTCCCGGGGGCGGCCTCGTTGCCGTTCGTCCGCTCGTGCCGCTGCCGCCCCCGGGACCACGCCGACGGGCGGCGGAGCCACCCGGGAGCCGGTGTTGGGAGCATCGGCGACCGGGGCCGCGGCCGATGACCGCGGCCGGGCGCATCGGAAGCCGGGGCCACGCCGCCACGGCGGCGAGATGGGCCCCCGCAGCAGCGATCCGGCAAAACCGTGGCTACAGGATATAACGAGCCAAATCGCGGTCGGCGAGCAGCGGACGCAGCCTCTCCTCCACCGTCGTCGCCGACACGACGTGGGTGCTGCCGGCATGGTCGGGGGCGTCGAAGGAAATGTCCTCCAGCAGCTGCTCCAAGACGGTGTGGAGCCGGCGCGCGCCGATGTTCTCGGCCGCGGCGTTGATCTCGGTGGCGACCCGGGCGATGGCGTCGATGGCGTCTGGTTCGAAGTGGAGCTTGACCCCCTCGGTACCGAGCAGCTCGGTGTACTGGCGAATGAGGGAGTTCTCGGGCTCCACCAGGATCCGCTTGAAGTCGGCGCTGTCGAGGGCCTGGAGCTCCACCCGGATGGGGAAGCGGCCCTGCAGCTCGGGGATGAGGTCGGCGGGCCGCGACACGTGGAAGGCGCCGGCGGCTATGAAGAGCACGTGGTCGGTGCGCACCATGCCGTAGCGGGTGCTCACGGTGGTGCCCTCGACGATGGGCAGGAGGTCCCGCTGCACCCCCTCGCGCGACACGTCGGGGCCGCGGCCGCCGTCTTCCCGAGAGGCCACCTTGTCGATCTCGTCGAGGAAGACGATGCCGTCCTCCTGGACCCGCGCCAGCGCCTCGCTCTCCACGTGCGAGCGGTCGATGAGGCGGTCCTCCTCCTCCTCGACGAGGATGCGGCGGGCGTCGCTCACCTTCATGCGCTTCCTCGTCTTCTTGCCGAACATCCCCGAGAACATGTCCTTGAAGTTGATGCCCATGGACTCCATCCCCTGGGGGGTGAAGAGGTCGACGGTGGGCATGCGCTGCTCGGAAACCTCCAGCTCCACCTCGCGGTCCTCGAGGTTGCCCTCGCGCAGCAGGCGGCGGATGGCGCGCCGGTTGTCCTCCCAGGACGCATCGGCCGGCCCGGTGGTCTGCGGCATGAGGAGCTCGGCGAGGCGTTCCTCGGCGGCGCGCTCGGCCCGCACCTTGACCTCGGCGACCTTCTCGCCGCGCACCATCTGGATCGCCGCCTCCATCAGGTCGCGCACGATGGACTCCACGTCGCGGCCCACGTAGCCCACCTCGGTGAACTTGGAGGCCTCGACCTTGAGGAAGGGCGAGCCGGTGAGGCGGGCAAGGCGGCGGGCGATCTCGGTCTTGCCCACCCCGGTGGGTCCGATCATGATGATGTTCTTGGGCGCCACCTCCTCGCGCAGCTCGGGCGGCAGCCGGCGCCGCCGCCAGCGGTTGCGCAGGGCCACGGCGACGGCCTTCTTGGCAGCGCCCTGGGCGACGATGTAACGGTCGAGCTCGGACACGATCTCCTTGGGAGTGAGGGCTTCGGCGCTCACGATGACAGCTCCTCCACGGTTATGCGGTCGTTGGTGTAGATGTCGATAGCGGCGGCGATGGCCAGGGCCTCGCGCACCACCTCGGCGGGACCCAGCTCGGTGTGGCGCACCAGCGCCCGCGCCGCCGCCAGCGCGTAGCCTCCGCCGGAGCCCACCGCCACGACCTCGTCGTCGGGCGAAAGCACCTCGCCGGTGCCCGAGATGAGCAGGGTGGTCGAGCCGTCGGCGGCCACCAGCAATGCCTCCAGGTGGCGCAGGGCCCGGTCGGTGCGCCACTCCCGCGCCAGCTCCACCGCGGCCCGCTCGAGGTTGGCGCCGTAGGTCTCCAGCTTGGCCTCGAAGCGGGTGAAGAGGGCGAACGCGTCGGCCACGCTGCCTGCAAACCCCACGATGACCCTGCCGCCGGCGAGGCGGCGCACCTTGGTGGCGCCGTGCTTCATCACCTGGCTGCCCAGGGTGACCTGACCGTCACAGCCCACCGCGACGGTGCCGCCGCGGCGAACCGCCACCACGGTGGTGTGGTGCCACTCACTCATGCTCACCTCCCACGGCCCCGAGACGGGCCGTCTCACCAGAGAACCCGCCCGCCGCCCTCGCCACTCCGTGCGGCGGCGACCCAGCGGAGCTCTCCCGTCGCCGACGTCGTCACAGCTGCTCGAGCTGGGCGATGGTCGGGACCAACGTCTTGCGGCCGACACGGTCGAAGTAGACCACCAGCTTGAGCTGGGAGCCCCGCCCCTGACACGACAGCACGACTCCGGTGCCGAAGCTCCGGTGCCGCACCCGGTCGCCGGGATGCCAGCCGGTGCCGGTGCCGTCGGTGACGGCGGCCGCCACCGCCCGCCGCCGCGACCGACTCGGCGCAGCGGCCGCCGGCCGCGACGCGCGCTCCTGCACCGCCGCGGAGATCTCCCGTCCCCGGCGACCTGCCGCCGCCACCACGCGCTCCGCCTCGGCGAAGCTCACGGGCGTGTCCGAGACATCGCGGTAGGCGTCGCCGGGCACCTCGTGCAGGAACTGCGAGGCTCGCGTTGCCTGGCGATTGCCGAACAGGAAGCGGCTGCGCGCGGCGGTGAGGGCCAGCCAGCGCCGCGCCCGGGTCATCCCCACGTAGGCCAGGCGGCGCTCCTCCTCGAGCCCCTCGAGGTCGTCGCGGGCGTTGGCGTGGGGCAGCAGCCCGTCCTCCATGCCCACCAGAAACACCACGTCGAACTCGAGCCCCTTGGCGGAGTGCAGGGTCATGAGGCTCGCCGCGTCGGGGACCGCCGCGTCGTCGCCCTCCTCGAGCAGCGCCACCGCGTCGAGGAACTCCTCGAGCCCGGTGCCCTGCTGGGTCGCGTCGGCCACCGCCGCGGCCAGCTGGGCGAGGTTCTCGCGCCGTGCCACCCGCTCCTCATCCTCGCCGTCGTAAAGAGCGAGGAGCCCGGACGCCTCCAGCAGCCAGCCCACCAGGTCGCCCGGGTCGAGCTCCTCCTGGCGCGAGCGCGCCTCATCGAGGAGGGCGAAGAAATGCTCCAGGGCGGTGCGGGCGCGCGGCGAGAGCCGCTCGGGCAGCTCCCGTGCCGCCGCCGGCAACGGTAGGGCGCGCTCACGCGCGTGCGCCTCGAGGACATCGATGGTGGCGGCACCGATGCCGCGAGCGGGCACGTTCACCACCCGGCTGAAGGCCAGCACGTCGTCCGGGTGCACCACCAAGCGGAGGTAGGCGAGGGCGTCCTTGACCTCGGCACGCTGCCAGAAGCGCAGGCCCCCCACAACCCGGTACGGTACCCGGCGGCGGGTAAGCTCCTCCTCGAAGGTCCGGCTCTGGGCGTTGGTGCGCATGAGCACCGCCATGCTGCCCAGGGGGTACTCGGCGGTGAGCTCCTCCACGCGGTCGACCACGAAGCGGGCCTCGGCGCGTTCGTCCTCGCCCACGAAGAGGCGCACTGGCTCGCCGCCGGCGCGGCTGGTGAACAGGGTCTTGCCGCGGCGCCCCAGGTTGCGGGCGATGAGAGCCCCGGCGGCGGTGAGAATCGGTTGGGTGGAGCGGTAGTTCTCCTCCAGCGTCACTACCGTGGCGCCGGGGAAGTGCTTCTCGAAGGAGAGGATATTGTCCATCTCGGCACCGCGCCAGCGATAGATGGACTGGTCCTCGTCGCCCACCACCGTGATATTGCGCGCCTCACCCACCGTCAGCTTGAGGAGCTCGAGCTGGAGGCGGTTGGTGTCCTGGAACTCGTCCACCAGCAGCCAGCGGGCGTGGCGCTGGACCTCCCGCCGCACTGGCTCGTGCTCACGCAGCACCTGGAGTGCCAGCACCAACATGTCGTCGAAGTCCACCGCCCCCGCCGCCGACTTGAGGGCCTGGTAGGCCTCCCAGATCTGCGCCGCCACCTCGCCCATGGAATCCCGGGCGGCAGCCAGCGCTGCCGGGGTGCGGCCGGCGTTGGCGGCGTGCGAGATGCGGCCGAGCACGGCGCGGGGCGGGAACGCCTTGGGGTCGAAGCCGGCCTCCTTGAGGGCGCGGGTGACGAGGGAGCGCTGGTCGTCGGCGTCGAGGATGGCGAAGCGCCGGGGCAGCCCGGCCAGCTCGGGCTGGCGGCGCAGGAGATCGAGGGCCCAGCGGTGGAAGGTGCCGACGAATCCGCCGCCCAACGGTCCCCTGACCAGGCGCTCGACCCGCTCGCGCATCTCCCGCGCCGCCTTGTTGGTGAAGGTCACGGCGGTGATCTCGGACGGTCTTGCGAGCCCGACCTCGATGAGATGTGCGATCCGCTCGGTGAGCACCCGGGTCTTACCCGAGCCGGCTCCGGCGAGGACCAGCAGGGGACCCGCCCCGTGGGTCACGGCCTCCTGCTGCCGTGGGTTGAGGGACCGGTCGACGCCGCTCACGCCTCCTCCATCTCCCACTCGGCGAGAATCCGCGCCCGTGCCGCCAACACGTGGCGGCGGGTGATCATGCCGGCGAACTCGCGGCTCTCCCGGCTGCGCACCACCGGCAGCTCCTCGAGGTCGGCGTCGGCGAACAGGTGCATGGCGTCCTCGAGGGTGTCGTCCATCACCAGTACCGGCACGTCCTCGGAGAGCACGTCGGCGGCCACAACCAGCTCGGCCAGCTCGGGGGCGTGGAGGTGGCCGCGCAAGGCGTGGAAGGTGAGGGCACCGAGGAGGCGGCCGTCGGTGGCGAGCACCGGGTAGACCAGCTGGTCGGAGGTGGCGATCACCGAGAGGATCTCGCGGTACGGTGTCCCGGCCGACAGCGTGACCGCCTGCGGGCGCACGATCTCGGCCACCCGCACCGTCTCCAGCAGTCGCGCCTCGGGGGTCTCGGCGGCGGGCCCGCCCATCTCGTACAGCCGCTCGTGGTACATCCCCCGCCGCAGGAAGATCCGCGCCACCGGTGCGGCCACCGCGATGGCGGTCATGATCGGCAGGATGACCTCGTACGAGCCGGTGAGCTCGAACAGCAGCAGGATCGCGGTGATGGGGCAGCGCACAGCGGCCGCCAGCATGGCTCCCATCCCCACCATGGCGTAGGCGCCGCTGGAGACCCAGCCGTGCGGAACCACCAGGTCGAGAGCCGCCGCGTACGACCCCCCCAACATGGCGCCGATGAACAGTAGCGGCGCAAAGTCGCCTCCCCAGCCCCCCGAGCCCAGGGTCAGCGACGTCGCGAGGATCTTGCCGAACACCAGCGCCGCCATGAGCAGCAGCGGCAGCCGGCCCACCAGTGCGCCCTCCACGTGCTCGTAGCCGTTGCCCATCACCTGGGGCAGCACGAGGGCGATGACGCCGACCAGCAGACCGCCCAAGGCCGGACGCAGCAGTGGCGGCACCGACGAGCGCTTGAACCAGCGCGAGATGACCCGCTCGGTGCCGACAAAGAGAGGGGCGGCAAGGCCGGCGGCGAGGCCGAGACCGGCGTAAAGACCGATCTCCCACCACCCTCCGAGGTGGTAGGCAGGCACCGCGAAGTGGCTCACGCCTTCGCCTTCGAGCGCCCGTGACACCGCGGTGGCCGCCACCGACGCCAGCACCACCGGCGAGAGGGCCGCCGCCGAGTAGTCGCCGAGCACCACCTCGAGGGCGAAGAAGACTCCCGCCAGGGGGGCGTCAAAGGCGGCCGCGATGGCGGCGCCCGTGCCGCAGCCGACGAAGATCTGCCGCCGGCGGGTGCTCAAGCCCAGGCGGCGCGCCAGCCAGCCGCCGACGATGCCGCCCATGGCCACCACCGGCGCCTCGCGCCCGGCCGAACCGCCGCTGCCGATGACCAGGGCGGCGGCAACGAAGGTGGCGGGCAGGTAGCGGATGGCGATGGAGCCCGGGCTGCGGTGCACGTCGAACATAACGCTGGGCACGCCGAGCGGTTTGGGAGTGCGAAACCAGTAGGCCACCAGCAGCGCCATGGCCAGGGCGCCCACCGCCGGGAAGGCGGCTGCCCACATCTCGGTGCGGCCCCACGGCGCCCCGAGAGTGCCGGCGAGCCACGGTGCGGCGTAGCGGGCGATGCCTTCCTGCACCAGCCGGATGCCGTGCCAAAAGCCCACCGACAGCAGGCCCGAGATCGAGCCCACCACCACCGCCAGGATCAGCAGCTGGGTGGGCCCCGGGCGCAGTATCCGATCGAGCCAGCTGTGCAGCAGCTCCGGCCAGGACGTACGGACGGCAGCGGCCTCCTGCATCACTCGACGGTGACGCTCTTTGCCAGGTTGCGCGGCTGGTCCACGTCGTTGCCCAGCTCCACCGCCACGCGGTAGGCGAGGAGCTGGAGCGGGATGGCCGCCACCACCGGCTGCAGCAGGGGGTGCACCATCGGCATCGGCAGGAGCAGGTCGGCCACCCCGTCGAGGGCCTCGCAGCCCTCCTGGGCCAGGGCCAGGACCACGGCGCCGCGGGCGCGAACCTCCATGAGGTTTGAGACCAGCTTCTCGAGCCCGCCGTTGGCCGGCGCCACCGCCACCACCGGAAAGCCCTCGTGGATCAGCGCAATGGGACCGTGCTTCATCTCCCCTGCCGGGTAGCCCTCGGCGTGCAAGTAGGAGATCTCCTTGAGCTTGAGCGCTCCCTCGAGGGCCACCGGGTAGAGGATGCCGCGCCCCAGGTAGAGGGAGTCGTCCGCCCGGGCAAGGAGCTCCGTGGCCTCGACATAGGCCGCCTCGTCGCCGCCCAGCACCTGCTCGAGCGCCACGGGCAGGCGCTGGAGCTGCTGCACCAGGTCGACGTCGGTAGCGTCGGAGAGCCCGCGTGCGCGACGGAGCGCCAGGCCCAGCAGCACCAGCGCCACCAGCTGGGTGGTGAACGCCTTGGTCGAGGCCACGCCGATCTCCGGCCCGGCCTGGGTCAGCATCCTGGCCTCCGCCAGACGCCACGCCGACGCCCCGCGCACGTTGCAGATGGTGCCGAGCAGCGCGCCGGAGGCCCGCGCCAGCTCCATGGCGGCGAGGGTGTCGGCGGTCTCCCCGGACTGGGTGACGCCCAGGAGCAGCACTTCGTCGCCCACCAGCGGCTGGCGGTAGCGGTACTCGGAGGCGTAGTCCACCTCCACCGGCAGGCCGGCAAGCCGCTCGAGGAGGAACTTGCCCACTAGGCAGGCGTGCCACGACGTACCGCAGGCCACCAGCTGGACCCGGCTGATTTGGGCGACGCGCGCCGGGTCGAGGCCCAGGCGCTCAAGCTCCACCCCGCTGCGCTCGTCGTCGAGGTAGGCGAGCACCGTGTTCCGCACGGCGTCCGGCTGCTCGTGGATTTCCTTGAGCATGTAGTGGCGGAAACCGCCCTTCTCGGCCACCGCCGCGTCCCAGTCGAGCTCCTCCACCGGGCGCTCCACCGCCGCGCCATCGGCTCGCACCACCCGCGCATGGTCGCGGCCCACCACCGCCACGTCGCCATTCTCCAGGAAGACCACGCGGCGGGTGCGGCCCAGCACGGCGGTGACGTCGGAGGCCACCTCGTTCTCGCCGTCGCCCAGACCAACGACCAGGGGCGGACCCTGGCGAAAGGCGACGAGGGTTTCGGGCTCGGCACTGTCCAGGGCCACCACCGCGTACTGGCCCACCAGGCGGGGCAGCACCTTGAGCACCCGCTCCAGCAGCTGCCCCGACTCCCGCGCGAGGAGCTGGGCGATGAGCTCGGTGTCGGTGTCCGACGTCAGCTCGACCCCCGCCTGCCGAAGCTCACGGCGCAGCTCCGGGTAGTTCTCGAGGATGCCGTTGTGCACCACGGCGAAGCGCCCGGAGCTGTCGCGCTGGGGATGAGCGTTGATCTCGGTGGGGGCGCCGTGGGTCGCCCAGCGGGTATGACCCACCCCGACGGTGCCGGGCAGGGGCTCGCCGAAGGCCCGCTCCTCCAGGTTGATGAGCTTGCCGGCGGCGCGCAGGACGCGGATCTGGGTTCCGTCATGGACCGCCATCCCGGCCGAGTCGTAGCCCCGGTACTCGAGGCGGCGCAGGCCGTCGAGGATGACGGGCACCGCCTGGTGCGAGCCCACGTAACCGATGATTCCACACATGACGTGATCCCCTTCCTGCCGGGCCCTGGGACCCGCGACGGGGCGCTATTCTACCGCTTTCCGCCAGCCGCTGCCGGATCCCGCCTTGCGGCCTCGTCGGTGCCGGCCCCCAAGGTCGGCCTCGCCGTTCCGTGGTCTCGGAACGCCTCGAGGGTGGCCAGCGGCAGCGTGTTCACCGTCTCCGCCCCGATCAGCTCCTCCACGGCAACCACTCCGGCGGCGGTGGCCGGCACCTTGATCATGAGGTTGGGCCGGTCGACCAGGGCCCGCAGGTGGCGCGCCTCGGCCACTGTGGCCGCGCTCTCTTCGGCGAGATGTGGCGAGACCTCAAGGCTGACGAAACCGTCGCTCCCCGAGGACCCGTCGTACACCCCGCGCAGCTGGTCGGCAGCCGCACGGGTGTCCTCCACAGCCAGCGCCTCGTAGAGCTCGGCGGTGGTCGTCGCCGGGTTGGCCGCCAGCAGCATGCGAGCCTGCTCCGCGCAAGTTTCGCTGGAGCTCACCGCCTGGGCGAAGATGCTGGGATTGGAGGTCACCCCGGCGAGCCCGTCCCCGGGCGCCAGGCGGCCGAGACCGCCATCGTCCAAGAAATCACGGCGGATGTAGTCCAGCCACACCGACTGCCCCAGCCCGGCCAGCTCTCTGAGCGGATTGCTTGCCATCAGTCCTTCGTTCGGGCGTGGCGGGCCTCGATGGCCCTGACCTTGGCGAGCCGGCGGGCGTGCCGCTCCTCGCCGGTGAAGCGGGCGGCGATGAATGTGCGCACCAGCTCCTTGGCCAGCGCCGAGCCGATGATGCGCGCCCCCAGCACCAGCACGTTCATGTCGTCGTGCTCGACCCCCTGATGGGCGGAGTAGGAGTCATGGCAGATCCCAGCGCGGATTCCCGGCACCTTGTTGGCCGCCACCGAGACGCCGACACCGCTGCCGCAGATGAGGATCGCGCGCTCCACCGCCCCCTCCACCACCCGGGCGGTCACCGTCTCGGCGATGTCGGGGTAGTCGGTGGGCTCATGGCCGTGGGTGCCGAGGTCGTCCACCCGGTGTCCCTCGGCGGTGAGGAAACGCACCAGCTCGTCCTTGAGGTCGACTCCCGCGTGATCCGCGCCGATGGCCAGGTGCATCACGTCCTCCCGAGCAGGCCGTGGGCCCGCTCCACCACCGCTTCGACCGTGAAGCCGAGGTTGGCGTACACCTCGCGCCACGGCGCCGAGGCGCCGAAGCGGTCGAGGCCCAGGACTGCGCCACCCGCCCCCACCCAGTGTTCCCAGCCCAGGGTGCGCCCGGCCTCCACCGCCAGCCGCGGCACGCCCTCCGCGAGCAGCTCGCGGCGGTAGTCCTCGCCCTGGGCGGCGAGCAGCTCCCACGAGGGCAACGACACCAGGCGCACCGGAACTCCCTCGGCCTCGAGGCGCTCACGCGCCGCCGCCGCCAGCTGGACCTCGGAGCCCGAGGCCAGCAGGATCAGCGCCGGCCGCCCTCCCCCCGCCTCGGCGGCGATCCATCCCCCCCGGGCAACCCCCGCTCGCGCGCCGGCGGGAGAACCGTCGAGCACCGGCAGGGCCTGGCGAGTGAGCACCAAGGCCACCGGGCCATCGCAGCGGGCCACCGCTGCCCTCCACGCTGCCGCCGTCTCGTTGGCGTCGGCGGGGCGCAGCACAACCAGGCCAGGAATGGCGCGCAGTGACAGCAGCTGGTCCACCGGCTGGTGGGTGGGGCCGTCCTCGCCCACGGCGATGGAGTCGTGGGTGAAGACGTAGACCACCGGCAGGCGCATGAGGGCGGCGAGCCGGATCGCCGGTCGCATGTAGTCGGCGAACACCAGGAAGGTGGCCCCGTAGGGACGCACTCCGCCGTGCAGCGCGAGGCCGTTGAGGAGTGCGCCCATGGCGTGCTCACGCACGCCGAAGTGGAGGTTGCGGTTGCCCCAGGCGTCGGGTCCCACGTCGCCGCCACCGGCCAACAGTGTCTTGGTGGAGGGGGCGAGGTCGGCGGAGCCGCCCATCAGCTCGGGGAGCCGTGCCGCCAACGCGTTGAGCGCCTTGCCCGAGGCCGCACGGGTGGCGACAGGCGCGGCGTCGACGGGAAAGACGGGCAGGTCGGCGTCCCATCCCTCCGGCAGCTTGCCGGCCAGGCGCCGCGCCAGCTCTGCAGCGGCGTCCGGGTGGGCGCCGCGATAGCGGGTCATGAGCTCGGACCATGCCTGCCTCCGGCCGGCCCCTCGGGCGGCCTCGCGGCGACAGTGCTCGGCTGCCTCGGCAGGCACCAGAAAGCGAGCGTCCTCGGGCCAGCCGTAGGCGCGCTTTGCCCCGGCCACCTCGGCCGCCCCGAGGGGCGCGCCGTGGGCGTCGGCGGAGTCCTGCTTGGTGGGGGCGCCGAAGGCGATGTGCGAACGCACACGGATGAAGGACGGCCGGTCGGTGACCGCCATCGCCGCGCGGCATGCGGCCTCGATGGCAGCGAGGTCGTTGACGTCGTCGACACTCTCGACATGCCAGCCGTAGGCACGGAAGCGGCCGAGCACGTCCTCTGTGAAGGCGAGGTCGGTGCCTCCTTCGATGGTGATCCGGTTGTCGTCCCAGATCCAGGTCAACTTCCCGAGGCCTAGCCTGCCGGCCAGCGACGCCGCCTCCGCGGACACCCCTTCCATGAGGTCGCCGTCGGAGCACACCGCCCAGGTGCGGTGGTCCACAACCTGGAAGCCGTCGCGGTTGTAGCGAGCGGCAAGGTGGGCCTCGGCAAGGGCCATTCCCACCGAGTTCCCGCACCCCTGGCCCAGCGGCCCGGTGGTGGTCTCGACACCGGGGGTCAGCCCATACTCCGGATGACCTGGGGTCCGCGAGCCCCACTGGCGAAAGCGCCGCAGCTCGTCGCGGCCGAGGTCGTAACCGGTGAGGTGGAGCACGCCGTACAGCAGCATCGAGGCGTGCCCGGCCGAGAGCACAAAGCGGTCGCGGTCCGGCCAGCCGGGGTCGGTGGGGTCGTGCTTGAGCACGCGGGTGAAAAGCACGTGCGCCAACGGCGCCAGGGCCATGGGCGCCCCGGGGTGGCCCGAAGCGGCCTCCTCGACGGCGTCCATCGCAAGGGTTCTGAGGGTGTTGATGCTGAGGCGATCCAGCTCGCTGAAGGGCACGGGCACGGGGATCCTCCGAGCCGCTCGGGATGGCTGGAGGGTAGCATTCCCGGGTGAAACCCGGAAGGGTGACGAGGGCGCCCCACCCACCCCTGCCGGTCGTATCGTGGGAGGCGCGGCGCGTCGTGGGTTCGGCGCGCTGCGGGGGGTGCGGGGTGCTGCGGGCTCCGGCGCCCGGGCGGCGGCTCTGCCGCCGCCCGTCGGCGCGTTCGCGAAGGGGGCGACGGCAGAAGACGCCCGGCGACAACATAGCCCCCTTCGCGCCCTGCGCCGAGTCGCCTACCTGTTTGTTTGGAGCCTCTTCTCCGAACGCCAAGGGCCGTGGGAGCCCCCCTTGACGTTTTCCGCCAACGCGCCGCACGGGAGAACGCGCTCCAGGGAAGACGTCAAGGACGGCACGCCCGCCGGACGACCTGTGCTCCGGGGCGGTGGTGAGGCTGTCAGGGCACGCCGGCGTGCCCCGGCGGCGCGACACCCCCTCGACCTCACCGCCTCTGGAGTATCTCTTCCAGGCGGGCGAGGTCTTCGCGGGTGTTCACGCCGAGCATCTCCTCAGGGTCGTCGAGGACCACCGCCGTGACCTCGAGACCGCCCGCACGCAGCAGGGCGACCACGTCGGTGAGGTAGAGCTCGCCCTGGTCGTTATCGGGGGCGAGGCGCTGCAGCGCGCCGGCCAGGGGCTCGAAGCGGAACGCGTACACGCCGGCGTTGACCTCGGCGAGGGCGAGCACCTCGGGCGGAGCGTCGCGGGCTTCGACGATCGCCTCCACGCCGGCGCCGGCGCCGGCGCCACGGACGATGCGGCCGTAGGAGCCGGGCTCGGCGAGGCGCGCGGTGAGAAGGACCGCCGCGGAGCCGGTCTCGAGGCGCTGACGCAGGGCCCGGAGGGTGGCGGGACGCAGCAACGGGACGTCGCCCGAGAGCACTAGCACCGCGTCCGGTGCGTCGCCGACGAAGCCGGAGAGGCCAACCCGCACGGCGTCGCCGGTGCCCAGCTGTGGCTCCTGAACCGCGGTCCGCATCCCGCGCCCAGCGAGGTGCTCACCCACGTCGCCGGCGCCGTGGCCCACCACCACCACCACGTCGGCGGCACGCGCGAACGCGGTGGCGAGGTCTGTCACGTGGTCCACCAGCGGCCGACCGGCGAGCTCGTGCAGCACCTTGGGCAGGGCGGAGCGCATGCGAGTGCCCTTACCCGCGGCGAGCACGACCACTCCCCACCTCATGTTAGCCCCTTCTGCGGCTCGGCCACCGCAGGGGCGAGCTGGCCGCGGTCGTAGCGCACGGTACCGGTGGCGCCGCCGTCGTCGGTGACGGTCACAACCGCGGTGAGATGCTCGAGGGGGAGGCGTTTGACCGCCAGCACGAGGGAAGCAAAACCGGCGCCGCCGCGCACGAGTTGCCCTACTTCCGGCGCAGCTCGTACAGGACCTGCTTGGCCACCGCTTTGAGGGTCTCGAACACGCCCATCCCCTGTGTGGCCACAGCCTCGAACGTCGGCTCGCCCTTGAAGTTGAGAGCGCGGTACATGTCGTCGACGCCCACCGCCGTGGGCAGGTCGCGCTTGTTGAACTGGAGGACGTAGGGGATGCCCTTGAGCTCGAAGCCGTTGTCGTGGAGGTTGATCCCGAGGTTGTGGAGCGACTCCGCGTTGGCGTCCATGCGCGCGTCCTGGGAGTCGGCGACGAAGACCACGCCGTCCACGCCCTTGAGGATGAGCTTGCGGCTGGCGTCGTAGAACACCTGACCGGGCACGGTGTAGAGGTGGAAGCGCGTCTTGAAGCCGCGAACCGAGCCAAGATCGAGGGGGAGGAAGTCGAAGAATAGGGTGCGGTCGGTCTCGGTGGCCAGCGAGATGAGCTTCCCCTTCTGCTGGGGGTTGGACTTCTCGTAGATGTACTGCAGGTTGGTCGTCTTCCCGCACAGGCCAGGCCCGTAGTACACGATCTTGACGTTGATCTCACGGGCTGCGTAGTTGATGAAGCTCATTCGGAGAAGAGGGCGTCGATGTCTTCGTCGGTGATCTCGGCGAACGGCGAGGCCACCTCTTGGGTTCCGGAGTCCTTGGCCTTCTCGATCATCACGCTGAGGATGCGCTCGATCTCGGAGGCGGCCTTCCGCACCCGCAGGCGAACCAGGCCCAGCGACGAGCGCTCGTCAAAGATCACAACCAGGATGAGGCGCTGACCGACGATGGAGATGTGGATGTTGTCCTTCTTCCCCTCGTGGAAGAGGATGGAGAACTCCTTCTCGCCGATGAGCTTGGCAAGCCCGTCGGTGGCGGCCACGTTGCCCGCGGTGAGCGACGCCAGTGACGTGGTGTCGATGAGGTCGATCTCCCCCGCCCCGGCGATCTGTTGGCCGTTCTTGTCGACCAGGAACACGATCTTGGCGCTCGCGTCCACGCGCAGGCGATCGAGGACGTGGGAGATCCTGTCGAACTCTTCTTCGTACATAACCAGACTAGCGTCCACCGTCCTGAACCCCCCTCATGAGCGTTGCCTTTCTAACACATATCCGTGAGAAAGGGCAACAGCGAGTTTACACCTTCCGTCGAAGCTGGAGGGCCTGGGCGAGCGTGGCCTGGTCCACCGCCGCCAGCTCGCCGCCCACCGGGATCCCCGAGGCGGGACGGCTCACCGCCACCCCGAGCGGCTCGAGCCGGCGGGCGATGTACAGGGCCGTGGTCTCGCCCTCCACGGTGGGATCCGTGGCGAGGATGACCTCGCACACCTCGCCGCCCGCCGCCCTCTCCAACAACGCCGCAACGGTGAGCTGCTCGGGGCCCACGCCGTGCAGCGGCGACAGGTGACCGAGGAGGGCATGGTAGAGCCCGTGGTACTCGCCCGTGGCCTCGATCGTCCAGGCGGTTGTAGGCTCCTCCACCACGAGAACGGTGGCGCGGTCGCGCCCGGGATCACGACACACCGGGCAGGGGTCGCTCTCGGTGAGCAGCGCGCACAGGGAGCACAGTCGCACCCGTTGGCGCAGGGTCGCGAGGACCCCGGCGAGGCCCGCCACCTCCTCGGCGGACACGGTGAGCAGGTGCTCCACCAGGCGCCGAGCCGAGCGCGGCCCGACACCGGGCAGACGTTCCAGGTGGCCGAGCAGCTCGCGTACCGCCGGGGGGCGGAGGTCCATCAGGCGCTCCTCACGAGACCGCCTCGCCATCGGCGGGCTTCACCCCGGTCAGCTCACCCCCCAGCACCTGGAGGACGGCGCGTACACCCGGATCGGCGGCCGCCGTCGCCGCCAGGCCGTCTGCCTCGCCGGCCGTCTCGCCCTCCACGGTCACGATGACCTCGCTCACTCCCGGGAAGAGATCCCGGCAGGCGGCCCGAAGGGCGCCGAGGAGGTCCGGTGTGCGGGCGACATCCGCCAGGCGCCGGGCGGCAGCCGGAAAGACCAGCTCGGCGCACCCCTCAGCCACTGCGACGCGCGCACCCTCCACCGCCGCAGCCAGCCGCGGGCGGCCGTCCCACAGGGCCGCGGCGAGGCGCTCGCCCGGCGTGCCGGGGTCCGCCGGTGCCGTCTGCACGCCGCCGCCTGCGGCTCCCGCCGGCCGGCGACCACCGCCGGCCGGAGCCTTTGGGGGCGTGCTCCCGCCTCCCGCCTCGAGCAGCGACTCCACCTGCTGCACCGCCGGCCAGCGTGACAGCCGCAGGCAGGCGACCTCAAGCGCAAGCTCGCGGTTCGCCGCCTCTCTCATAAGCCCCTCCTGCTCCAGCCACAGGCCGAGCATGCGGATCAGCCCGGTGGCTCCCACCCCCTTGGCGGGGCCGGCGAGGAGCTCGCGGTGGTCCGCCGAGAGGCCGGCATCGAGGGTAGGGGCGATGGCGTGGTGAACCAGCAGCCGCAGCACCCGGCCCACCTCCTCGTACAGCACGGTGGCGTCATGCCCGGCCTCGAGCTCGGCCTGCAGTCGCTGCACGGCGTCACCCGCCTGGCCGGCGGCCAGCGCGGTCACCAGCTCCACCGTGCGCTCGAACGGAGGCACCCCCAGCAGAGCCGACACCGCCGCCTCGTCCACCGCGTCACCGCTGAACGCGCGCAGCTGATCGACCAGGGAGAGGGCGTCACGCACGCTCCCCGCGGCGGCCCGCGCCACCGCGGCCGCCGCCTCGGCGCTGAGCACGAACGCCTCGCGCTCGGCGATGGCGCCCAGGTGCGCCGCGATCTGGGGCGTGCTCACCGGGCGGAACTCCAGCTGCTGGCAGCGCGAGAGGATGGTGGCGGGGACCTTGTGGCGCTCGGTTGTGGCGAAGATCCAGAGGATGTATGGCGGCGGCTCCTCGATGGTCTTGAGCAGCGCGTTGAATGCCGACTTGGAGAGCATGTGGACCTCGTCCACGATGAGCACCCGGTAGCGGTCGCGCACCGGTCGGTAGCGCAGCAGCTCCTGGAGCTCGCGCACGTCGTCCACGCCGGTGTGGGTGGCGGCGTCCAGCTCGACCACATCGAGGCTGGCGCCGGCGGTGACGTCCCGACACGAAAGGCACTCGCCACACGGCTCCGCGGTGGGTCCGGTCTCGCAGTTCACCGCCTTGGCGAGCAGGCGGGCGGCAGTCGTCTTGCCCACGCCGCGCAGGCCCGAGAAGAGGTAGGCCTGCCCCAGGGTGCCCGCGGTCAGGGCGTTTTGCAGGGTGCGCACCACGGCATCCTGGCCGATGAGATCGGCGAAACGCTGCGGGCGCCAGCTTCGGGCCAACACCTGATAGGCCATCGCGACATTCTACGGCATCCCCCCGACCCGCAGGCCCCGTTGGATTGGTCGGCTTGATGCTCTATACTGATAAGCCAGCTCAATGAGGCGACGAACCCGGAATCAACACCGCCGTGCCGGAGTGGCCCCGTCAGGGTGGGGCCCGACGGGAACCGACTGCCGGTTGCGGCTGAATTCAACCCACTTGAGGAGGAACCCATGAGAGCTTCGCGTGTGATTCTGCTACTGGGCCTGATGGTGGCCCTCGCCACCCCCGTCCTGGCCATCAACCCTGGTACTGACGTCGTGGTGCCGGCGGGCTACCAGGGCTCCGGCACCGGTGGCTCGCAGTGGCTCACCACCGTCTACATCTTCAACCCCGGCACCAGCGACGCCAGCGTCACCGTGTACTGGCTGGTCCGCAACCAGGCCAATCCCAGCCCTGCCAGCGCCGCGTTCACGGTGCCCCAGGGCCAGACGATGGTCCTCGCCGACGCCATCGGTGACACCTTCGCCGCCTCCGGCGGCGGCGCCTTCCGCATCGTCTCCGACGAGAAGGTGGTGGTCAACGCGGCCATCCTCAACCAGGCCGGGGGCACCGAGTTCGGCCAGGGCTTCGAGGGGATCCCCGTCACGGCCGCGATTGCGGCGGGCAGCGCCACCGACGCAGTGGGCCTCGCCTCCAACGAGACCTACCGCACCAACTTCTACGTGATGGACGTCTCCGGCGCGGGCTCCTCGGTGACGGTGAGCCTGCTCGACGCCTCGGGCAACACCTTCGCGTCGCGCAACTACACGCTGAAGGCATGGGAGCCCATCCTGCCCAACATCACCGACCTTGGCTCCGGCAGCTTCTCCTACGCCACCCTCCGCGTCACGGTGAACTCCGGCGCGGTGGTGGCCGGCGCGTCGCGGGTCAATAACGGCTCGGGCGACGCCCTCACCCTGCAGTCCTGGTGGGAGTGCGGCTCGGGCGGCAGTGGCGGCACCGTCGGCGGGCCCGGCCTCTACACGGGCTACGTGGACTACACCTACCAGGGGGGGCTCCTCATCGACGTCATGGACACCGGCAGCGGGCTGCAGATCGACCTGATCCAGGGAGCGCTCACCCTCTTCAGCCCGGATGACGGGGGGATGAACTGCGGCAACGTCTTCGGGTACGGCGCCGAGCTTGACACCCCCATCGCCATCGACAGCTCCGGCAACTTCGACGGCACCTTCCAGGTCACCTACCAGAGCGGCTTCGTCCTGAGCTTCCACTTCATCGGCCAGCTCACGGAGGACTCGATCATCGGCACCCTCGACCTCAACGTGACCGGCGGAGCCTTCGGCGAGTGTGCTGGTGACATGACCACCACGGACTTCTACGCCGGCCACACCCTCTTGACGCTCAACTAGACCGATCCGGTCGGCTTCACAGGGGGGCGGGAGCCTGGGCTTCCGCCCCCCTCCCTTTGCCCGCGCCGGCCTCGCCCGCCGCCACCAGGGCGTGGCGCCACAGCACCGGACCCAGGAGCTGGTTGATCACGACGCCCCCCACCACCACCGCCGCCAACGCGTTCCCCAGCCCCGGGAAACCCCGCGCCAACCTGGCGGCGAGACCGAGCGAGAAGCCGGCCTGGGCGACGAAGCCCATCCAAGCCCAGCGCCGGACCTCCGGCGCGCCGCCGGCGGCGGCCGCGGCGGTGGCCGTGAGCAGCCACACCAGGACCAGCCGCAGTCCCACCACGAGCAGGGCGACGCGCCACACCCGGGCGAAGACGGCGAGGTCGAGGCCGGCGCCGACGAGTGCGAAGAACACCACGTAGACCGGTGGAGACGATCGCTCCAGGGCTGCCAGGAAGGGGACGGCGGCGCGAGGAAAGAGGTTGCGGCCGGCGAAGCCCGCCGCCATGCACAGGAGGAGGTGCTCCAGGCCAACGCCCCGGGCCAGCTCCGCGGCCACCAGCACGAGACCCAGCACGACCAGCTCCGGGTGCCGACCGAAGCGGCTGAGGTAGAACCCCAACGCCACCCCCAGCACCACACCCACCGCCAGAGAGATGAGCACCTGGGCGACGAGGCCGCGTATGACTGCCAGGTCCACCGTCACACCGCCCACCCAGGAGTGCGCCAACCCCTCCACCCAGGTGAAGAGCAGGATGATCACCAGGTCCTTGAGGATCGTCACGCCGAGCACCGCATCCACCAACGGCCCGCGGGCGCGGGTCTCGGTGATCACGGCGATGGTCGTGGCTGGCGACTTGGCCACCGCGATGACGCCCAGCAGCGCAGCCGCCGCCAGCGCCTCGCCGCGGCCAAGTGGCCCCAGGAGTGGGAACCAACTCAGGAGCAGCCACACCGCGCCGGCCATGCCCAGGAGAAGCAGCACGGCGTGGCTGAGGGTAATGCTCAGCAGCAGTCGCCAATCTCGCGCCAGCGCCTCGACCCGAAACTCACCACCGGCAGTGAGCGCGATGAGGCCCAGGGCAAGCTCCTCGAACAGGCGGAGCTCGCCGAGGTCGGGGGTGGAGACCACGCCGACCACAAACGGGCCCAGCAGCATGCCCATGAGCAGGTAGCCGGTGATGCGCGGCAGGCGGTAGCGGGCCACCAGATCGCCGGCCAGCTCGCCACCCACCACCAGGGCGCCGAAGGCGAGCAGCGCCGAGACCGCGGGATCGAGCGCGGTGGGGTCGACCAGCTGTCGCAAGGTCCAGCCGGCACCGGCGAGCAGGGCGAAGAACGCCCACCTCACGGTGTCACCTGGGTCAACGGTCTGGCCACACCCATGAGCGTCCGCCGGCTCCACACATGCCCTGCCAGCTCATTCACCACCAGCCCCAGCAGCACGGCGCTGAGGACCCCGGGGGGGAGCGGGCGGTGCGAGAGAAAACCGGCCAGCACGCCCACCGCCACCGGCCCCTGCGGCAGCAGGCCGAGACCGATACGGGGGGAGTGCAGGCGGACACCGTGCCGGGCGGCGACGCGCGCCAGGAGAGCGCCGGCGACGAGAGCCCCGCCCGCCCGCACCACGGTCACCACCGCCAGCGCCGACCACGACATCCCCGACCACTGCCACGCGGCGCCCACCAGCACCAGCAGGGCCACCAGCATGGGTGTCTCGAGCCCGTGGGCGGCCTGCAGAATGCGGTGCGGGAAGGCGCAGCGGCCCATCACCACGGTCCCCGCCAGGGTCGCCAAAAGCAGCGGGTCGGAGCCCACCAGCGCCGCCGCACCGGCCAGCATGGCCATGATGCCCGCGAGCACCGTGAGGATGTTGGTTCCCTCACGCTCGCCGCGGAGCAGCACGATGGCGGCGTAGCCCAGGAGGATGCCGAGGCCGACGGTGACGGCGACTGCCTGGAGCCGGCCGGTGGCGCCGGCTCCCAGCGGCGGCGGCGGGCCGAGGATCAGGACCGCGAGCCCGAAGGTCACAATGGCGGGCAGGCTGGAGAACGACATCACCAGGCGCAGAAGGCGCTGTGCCGAGCGGTCGCGGGGCCGCACCGAGCGCGCCAGGGCCGCCAGCGGACCGGGGCTCGAGACCATGGCAAAGGCGGCCGCCGCCGCGGCCAGAAAGGGGTCGGCGCCGAGCAGGAGGGCGGATCCACCGACCGCCGCACCGGGCAGGAGGGGTAGTGCGAGCCCGACGTGGCGATGCCACGGACTGAGCCTCCGGATCACGTTGAGATCCACCTGCAGACCCACCAGCAGACCGATCCAGGCGAGGCCGAGGAGCACCACTGCTCGGAGCTGGAGGAAGACATCGGCGGCGAAAATACCCACCGCGGCGGGGCCCATGATCACGCCGACGACAACGAAGGAGAGGCCCTCGAGACCCGGCGCGGCCACCCCCCGCCGGGCGAGCCAGCGGCGGACCTCCCACCCGACGAGAGCGAACGCCACCAGGACCACGAAGGCGAGGGTCCCGCGCAACATGCGCCGTCAGAAGTGTCGGTAGCCGACGACCGGCAGAAGCATGGCAGTGTTCAGGGGCTCTCCCTCGGCCGGTGGCAGCCCGAGACCCGCCACGGCGGCCAACGCGCTGTGGGCCAGGTCGTCGTCCACCAGGCACAGCACGGTGCGGCAGAAGTCGATACCGCCGGGAACCAGGGCACGGAGACCGGCGAAGAGCGGCAGGTCCCGCTCGAGAAGCTCCAGGCCCGACCGGCTGTCGATGACGACGGCGTCGGGTAGCTCCAGCTCGACGAGCTGCGCGAGGATGTCGTCGAGCACCTCCTCGTGGTGCAGGATGACGATTAAGAGCTGCACGCGCCATCCCCTTCGATGAGCGCGAGTGACGCGACGAAGTCGGCGCCGGCGGCGGCGGCCACCAGGGGCTCGAGCGCCGCACCGCGCCGCGCCAGCCGCGCCAGGCGGGCCAGGCCGGCAAGATGATCGGCGGTGGTCTGGGTCCCGCCGACCAGGCAGAAGACGAGGCGCACCGGCTGCTCATCCAGGGCGGGATAGGGGATGCCGTTCGGGTGGGTGGACGCGGCCACCACCAGATGGTCGAGGTCGGGCAGCTGGGCATGGGGAACCGCCACGCCGCCGCCGATGCCGGTGGAGAGGATCTCCTCACGCTCGTTGAGCCGCCGCACCAGGTCCGCCGGGTCCGTCACGAGATGGCGGGCGCCGAGGAGCCGGGCGAAGGCCCGGAAGAGGTCGTCGCGCCCCGTGACCGGCGGCGCGATGAGGACCATGCCAGGATCAAGGTGGGTGTGGAGCTTCACGGGCCCTCCCTGCCGCGGCGGGCGCGGAGTTCTTGGCGGCTACCGGGTCGGCGGTGTCGGGCGGTGTCCAGGGGCCACAACGGAGCACCCGGCGCAGGCTCAGCCAGCCGCCTCGCACGACCCCGTAGCGCGAGATGGCCTCCTCGGCGTAGTAGCTGCACGTGGGATGGAAGCGACAGGTGATCCCGAGCAGGGGCCAGGCCCGGGCCAGTGTGGCGCGGTACCCGTGGATGGCGCTGAGCGTCGCAACGGTTGCAACGCCGCCGGGATCGGTGGCGGCCAGACCGGCAACGAGGCAGACGGCAGTGAGAGCCCCCGCGAGCACCCTGCGAGAGGGCCACGCCGGACCCGGAGCGGGTCCGGCGTGGCGCGCAGCTTCAGAACTTGTTGGCAAAGTCGCTGACACCCGGGATCAGCAGACGCTGACCATTGACACCCTTCACCATCGCCATGACGTGCAGGACGATGATCGCCAGTGCGAGGAGCGGGTAGAAGAGCGAGAAGAGGCAGCCGAGCCCGCCGGTGATCATGCCGAGAATGGCGCCGACGATGCCGAGGCCGATGAAGAGGGCGATCTCGGCGACCATGAGCACGAGGCCGTGCCTGGCGTGCCACTGCACCTCGCGATCGTCCTTCTCGACGAGCAGGGGGATCAGACAGAGGAGCCCGAAGTAGCTGAGCACGATCATCAGGTTGCGGTTGCTGGCTGGTTGTCCGCCTCCGCCTCCGGGCTGAGCGGCGGGGGGGGGCGGCGGGGGCGCCGTCGGCTGTGGCGGCGGAGTCGGGGGCGGAGTCTCCTGGGGGCGGTCGTTCTCGGTCATACGCGAAACCTCCTTGCTTCATCCCACGAACGAGCGATCGACGTGACCACGGAATTGGGTGCTCCGATGGTACACGAGAAGGCTTCGCGTAAGAACCAGCAAGCGTCGTCGTGAGACCGGGGAGGTCCCTGTCAGCGTGGTGAGCCGCCAAGATGGAGGGAAGCCGTCGCCGCGCCACCACGCGGGCTCGGCCGCCGGGAGGAGCGCTACGATGGCGGCCGGCTCGGCGGCCGCAGCGGATGCTCGGTGAGATGGTCGGGTGGGGAGTGGCAGCGCGTACGGGATTCGAACCCGTGTTACCGGCGTGAGAGGCCGGCGTCCTAGACCCCTAGACGAACGCGCCGCACGAAGGGCGAAAGTAGCACAGGGCCCGGGCAGGTGCAAGATCCGCGGCGTGTCGCGCGTTGTTATACTGGCGCGGATACACAGCGAACGACGACGCGAAGGGAGTCCCCCAATGGCTATCCGAGTGGCAATCAACGGTTTCGGTCGCATCGGCAGGCTCGTCGCGCGGCACCTGTCGGGCCGCCGCGAGTTCGAGCTCGTGGCCGTCAACGACATCACCTCGCCCGACATGCTCGCGTACCTCTTCCGTTACGACTCGGTGCACGGGACGTTCCCGGGAGAGGTGCGGGTGGAGGACGACACCCTGGTCATCGACGGTCGCAGGGTGAAGGTCCTCGCCGAGCGTGACCCAAGCGCCCTGCCGTGGCGGGAGCTGCGGGTCGACTACGTGTTCGAGGGCACCGGCCGCTTCACCGAGCGCTCCAAGGCGGCGGCGCACCTCGACGCAGGGGCCCGCCGGGTGATCATCACCGCCCCCGGAAAGAAGGTGGACGCGACCCTGCTCATGGGGGTGAACCACCAGAGCTTCGACCCGGCCGCCCACACGGTCGTCTCCAACGCCTCCTGCACCACCAACTGCCTCGCGCCGATGGTCAAGGTGCTGCACGAGTCGGTTGGCATCGCGCACGGCTGGCTCACCACCACCCATGCCTACACCAACGATCAGCGGATCCTCGACGTACAGCACGAGAAGGACTTCCGGCGGGCACGGGCGGCGGCGGTCAACATCATTCCCACCTCCACCGGCGCGGCCAAGGCCATCGGCCTGGTCTATCCGGCCCTGGAAGGTCGCTTGCACGGCGCGGCGGTGCGCGTGCCGGTCCCGGTGGGCTCGCTTTGCGACGTCACCTTCGTGTCCGAGCGGCCGGCCACCCTGGAGGAGGTGCGCACCGCCTTCGACGAGGCGGCGGCGGGTCCTCTCAGCGGCATTCTCCGCATCACCGACGAGCAGCTGGTGTCCAGCGACATCGTCGGTGATCCGCACTCTTCGGTGGTGGACGCAGGGCTCATGGCTCAGGTGTCGCCGACCTTTTTCCGCGTCGCCAGCTGGTACGACAACGAGACCGCGTACTCCCTGCGCTGTGTGGACCTGCTGGCGTACATGGCGGGGCGGGAAGCGCGATGAGCTCTCTCCCCCAGCTCGAGGACCTCAGGGAGCTGGGCGGCGCCCGTGTGCTCGCGAGGCTCGACCTCAACGTGCCGCTGACCGGTGGCGTCGTCCAGGATGCCGCGCGGATCGCTGCAGCGGTGCCGACGCTGCGCTGGCTGCTCGAGCGCGGTGCGGTAGTGGCGGCCTGCTCGCACCTGGGCAGGCCCAAGGGGAGGCCCGACCCGGGTTCTTCACTGCAGCCGGTAGCCGACGCTCTTAGCTTGGCCATGGGGCGGACCGTTGCCTTCGTCGCCGACTGCATCGGGAGCGACGTGGAGACGGCCTTGGCCGGGGCGGTTCCCGGCGACCTCGTGGTCCTCGAGAACCTGCGTTTCCACGCGGGCGAGAAGGCGAACGACGACGCGTTCGCCGAGGCGTTGGCCGCACCGTTCAGCCACTACGTCAACGACGCTTTCGGAACCGCCCACCGCGCTCATGCCTCGGTGGCGGCGGTGCCTACGCTCTTTGTGCGCGGGCGACGGGCCGCGGGTCGACTCATGGCGGCGGAGCTCAGCGCGCTGCGGCGGCTGGTGGACGCGCCCGAGCATCCTTTCGTGGCGGTGGTGGGCGGTGCCAAGATCTCGGGCAAGACCGAGCCTCTGGCAGCCCTGGTGGAGCGCGTCGACACGCTGCTTCTGGGCGGTGGCATGGCCAACACCTTCCTTCTCGCCGAGGGTTGGACGGTGGGCCGCTCGCTGGTAGAGGAGACGCTCAAGGCCACGGCCAGCGAGGTCATGGAGCGAGCCGCGGCGCGGGGGGTCCGGGTGCTTCTACCGGAAGACGTCGTCGTCACCGACGACCTCGCGCACCCGTCGGAGGTGGCTGTCGTGGGGAGCCATGCCGTGCCCGAGGACTCGATGATCGTCGACATCGGTCCGGTGACACGTGAGCGCTACGCCGTTGAGCTCGGCGGCGCCCACACCGCGTTCTGGAACGGGCCCATGGGTGTGTTCGAGCGCGAGGCGTTTGCCGCCGGTACCGTGGCCGTTGCCGCGGCGATGGCGGCGTGTGCCGGGTTCACTGTGGTCGGGGGGGGCGAGTCGGTGATGGCGGTGCACCGCGCCGGAGTGGTTGCGCGCATCGACCACGTTTCCACCGGCGGCGGGGCCTCCCTCGACGTGGTGGCCGGCAAGGAGCTGCCCGCCGTGGCGGCATTGGAGGCATGACGATGGCACGTCGGCCGTTGGTGGCAGGCAACTGGAAGATGCACCACGGGGTAGCGACCACGAACGCGTTCGCCGAGGAGCTTCTCGACCGCGAGCTGCCCGAAGACGTGGATGTTGTCGTGTGCCCGCCGTTCACGTCGCTGCCTGCGGCGGCCATGCTACTGGTGGAGAGCGGCGTCGAGGTCGGTGCGCAGAACGTCCATTGGGAGAGTGCCGGGGCCTTCACCGGCGAGATCTCGGCGGCGATGCTGTCCGAGCTCGGGGTACGGTGGGCCATCGTCGGGCACAGCGAGCGCCGGGCCCTGTTCGGCGAGACCGACGAGACGGCGGCCCGCCGGGCCCGGCACGCGCAGGGCGCTGGGCTCACCGTCATCTTCTGCCTGGGGGAGACCCTCGCGCAGCGCGAGGCCGGCGACACCGAGGCGGTGCTGGGGCGGCAGATCGCCGCGGTTACGGCGCTCGACCCGACTCGGCTGGTGGTAGCCTACGAGCCTGTGTGGGCCATCGGCACCGGGCGTAACGCGACAACCGAGCAGGCCCAGGAGGCCCACAGCTTCCTCCGGGGAAAGGCGGCCGGCTTCTTCGGCGAGGCCGCAGCCGCCGCGCTCAGGATCGTCTACGGCGGCAGCATGAAGCCAGGTAATGCCAGGGAGCTGCTGGCGCAGGAGGACGTCGACGGCGGCCTGATCGGCGGGGCAAGCCTTGACGCAGGCTCGTTTTTCGCTATCATCCGCGCTGCGGCGGCGTGCGCCGCAGGTGGGAGACCCTCGTGATCACTCTGCTCGTCATCCTGTACATCATCGTCTGCCTCTTCCTGATCCTCGTGGTCCTGCTTCAGCAGGGCAAGGGGGCTGATCTTGCAGGCGCCTTCGGCGGCGGCGGCAGCCAGATGGCCTTCGGCCCGAGGAGCGGAACAACCATCATGCATCGTCTGACGACGGTGTCCTTCGTGCTCTTCGTGGTGCTCTCGATGGCCCTGGCCATTCTCCAGGGCAAGAGCGGCTCGTCGGTGATGGAGGGAGTGCAGGCACCCACCGCCACGCCGGCGGCCAGCGCACCGGCCGCGGCCGGCGATGAGACCGCGGCAGGCACTGAGGCGACACCCGCCGCTCCGGCGGAGGCCGAGGGCGCCCCGGCGCCCGCGCCCACGCCGAGCGGGCAGTAGGCAGTCTTGCCAGAGGTTGAGACAGGCCGTACAATGCAGCTCGCGCCGAAGTGGCGGAATTGGTAGACGCGCACGGTTGAGGGCCGTGTGGGGCGACCCGTGCCGGTTCGAGTCCGGCCTTCGGCACCAATCCTGATTCCATCGAGCGAGGCCGGCCGTGAGGTCGGCCTCGTCGTGTGTCAGGCGCCGAGCACGCTGAGGAAGGCCGCCACCACGTTGGGGTCGAAGGCGCGACCGGCCTGGCCACCGAGGTGGGCGATGACACGGTCTCGGCTCCATGCCGTCCGGTAGGGCCGGTCCGAGGTGAGGGCGTCCCACGCGTCGACCACGGCGAAGATCCTGGCCGGGAGCGGGATGGCCGTCCCGCTGAGGCCCCTGGGGTAGCCGGTACCGTCCCAGCGCTCGTGGTGACAGCTCGGGATGGCGATTGCCGGGCGAAGGAACGTGATGGGCTCGAGCAGTGCTTCGGCGTACTCCGGGTGGCGGCGCATGATCGACCACTCCTCGTCGCTCAGGGGACCGGGTTTGAGGAGGATGCTGTCGGGGATGCCCATCTTGCCGATGTCGTGCAGCAGCGCGCCGCGTCGGACGTGGACGAGCTCGGCCGCCGGGAGACCCAGTGCGCGGGCCACCTGCTCGGTGAGGCCGCTGACCCGCAGTGTGTGACCCTGGGTCTCGCGGTCGCGCAGCTCAAGGGCTCGCGACCACCCCTCGAGGGTGGTGTCATAGGCGTGGGCGAGCTCGGCCGTGCGCTCGGCGACGCGGCTCTCAAGCTGGTCGTTGGCGGTCGCGAGACGGGCGTACAGGCGGGCATTCTCGGCCACGCCAACCGCCTCGCGCGCGAGCACCACCGCCACCATGGCCAGGGCGAGGATGGCACCGGCAACGGTGAGGCGGTCGATGCTGAGCGTCACCACCACGACCCATGCGATTCCGAGCGCTGCGAAGGCGAGATAGAGGGCGGCGGTCTCGGGGCGCTCGTGGTGGCGCCGCACAGGGGGCAGCGACGGCTGGCGCAGCTCGCCTGGCTCGCGGATGGCAGCCAGGGTCACGAAGAGGTGGCTGGCGATGAAGGCGAGGGCGGCCCAGCCGCCCAGCGCGGTCTCGTGCCCCACCCATACGAACCCCTGGAGGGCATCGGCCACCACCAGCACCGCGGTTCCTGCGGTGAGCCAGGCGTACACTCCGGCACGTCCACCCTGGCGTTGGGCGGCGGTAAAGAGAAGGGTGAGGACGGCCCAGGCCAGGGCAAGGTCGCCCACCGGATAGGCCAGGGTCACGAGCAGGCGACCCAGAGACTGCCCCGGTACGATGAGGTGGGGACGCAGGACCAGCGTCCAGAGCACCAGACCCGTGGCCAAGGCGACGATCGCCAGATCGAGGAGGAGCTTGAGCTTGCGGGCTGCTGGCAGCGGCCGGCCGGGAAGCGAGACGATGCCGAAGAGGAAGGCCGGGTAGAAGGCGAGGTAGAGGACGTTCATGGGCGTGGAGAGGGGATGCCCTGCGAGGGTCGCGCCGCCAAGCACCCAGAGGCAGTCACCGGCGGCGTAGCAGAGATGGGCGACGGCGATGGCGCCCCAGGCGAGGCTGAGGCGGGGTGACAGACGGCGGCGCCACGCAACAGCCGCAAGGACGAGCACCGCGATGCCGGAGCTGGCGAGCTCCACCGGAGCGAGGAGGACGGCGAGGCGAGCGGGACCGGTGCTGACCACGATCACGACGAGGAGAAGAAGGGCGGTGGCCGCCAGGGCCGCGGCCGCCTGCAGGGTGCGCTGCGGTGGGTGGCGGCTTGAGCCGAATTCCGGTGCTTCGGCCCTGGCAGGCTGGGGGAGGGATGACGACACGGTGTCCGTTGCGATTCTGTCACATCCGGCGCCCCGGCGGAAGGGGAGGCGTCTCGGTACTCGCCGGACGGGCTGAACCCGGCGACGGCTCCCGCGTAGTAGGGTCTGGAGGGAGGTCCCACCGGTGCGAGTTCGGGTCATAGCCGGGGCCGACGGTCGAGCTGGGGTTCGTTGCCCTGACTGCGGGGAGGTGAGCGACGTCGAGCTCGGCGGCGTTCATCGCTCCTCGACGCCGGTGCGGGTCCGGGTGATCTGCCCCTGCGGCCGCCGGCTGGTAGTGTTCGTGGAGCGTCGCGCCGCCGGACGCAAGGCCGTGGACCTCGCCGGCAGCTTCCGGCCGGGAGCGACAGGGGAGCGACGGAGCATGCGGGTCCGCGATCTTTCCCGCACCGGCTTGTTGTTCGAGCTTGCGGCGGGCGAGCAGGAGCGGGCGCCCGAGGAGGGCGACCTGCTGGTGGTGGAGTTCACGCTCGAGCACGCCGAATGCCATCACTTCGTCAGGGAAGTGGTGGTGCGCCGGGTGGGCAACGGCGCGGTCGGCGCGGAGTTCACCGCCGGTCCCGACGGCGACAGCTACGACCGGATCTACGATCTGGCTCTGGCCCTCTACCGGCCACCCGGGCTAGGGTGAGGGTCCGAGGCCGAGCAAAAGAGAAGTCGGTAACATACCCAGGGTATGATATTGTCGTGGCATGCCGCCTCAGAGACGTCGCGAGGAGTATGCCGAGGCCACCCGGCGCGCGTTGCTGGACGCTGCCCGGGAGGTGTTCGCCGCCGACGGGTACGCCGCTGGCTCACTGGATCACATCGCGCAGCGCGCGCGAGTGACCAAGGGCGCTGTGTACCATCACTTCACGGACAAGGAGGCACTCTTCGCGGCGGTCGTCGCCGAGCTGGAGGCGCGCGCCGTGAGGCGCCTGGACGATCTCGTGGACGGCGAGGAGGATCCCCGCGGGCGCCTCCTCGCGTGCCTGAGGGCGGTCCTCGAGGCGACCAGCGATCCCGACTACGCCCGGCTGGTGCTCGGGGAGGCGGCGGCCCTCTCCAGCGGTCGGAGCGCCGGTCCGGTGCATGGGCGCCTGGCCGTCGTGCTGGAGCAGCTTGTAGACATGGGGACTCTCGAGCCGGTACCGGTGGCGCTTCTGGCCGAGATCCTCTGGGGTGCCGCCGCGAGCGCGGGTGGAGTGGTGGCTCAGGCCGGGGACTCGGTGGCGGCGCGGAGAACGGCCGGAGCCTTGCTCCTCCGTCTCGTCGGCGGTTTGCTCACCGAGTGATACCAGCGGGCCGGGACATACTGGAGGTATGCTCGACTCTTGGAATGGACGTCACAGGGGGTATTCCACAGGGGATCACCAAGGAGGGGGCGCGATGGCGATGACGCGTCTGGAGGAGCGGACCGAGGCGTTCGCGGGTGAGCTGGAGGCCCGGCTGCGGGTGTGGCTCGCCGGAGAGGAGGGTGCCGAGTACCCACACGGCCGCCTGCTGGCCGCGACGCCGGACCTCTTTCGCCTGATCGTGAGCCTGCTCACGGACGAGCGGCTGCCGTCCTCGACCCGGGCGCTGCTGGTGGCCACGGTGGTCACGGTGGTGTCCCCGTCCGACTTCCTGCCCGAGGCGTTGCTGGGGCCGGTGGGGTTCGAGGACGATCTGCTGGTCCTCGCCCTGGTCGTTCAGCGGGTCGTGGGCGAGGCTTCGCCGCAGGTGGTGCACGAGCACTGGCAGGGTCGCGAGAGTCTCGATGTGATCATCGCGCTCGCGCTTGCCAGCGGCGCCGAGCTGGTCGGCGACGCGCTCTGGGCCCGTCTCCGGCGCCTGGTTGGATGACCGTCAGGGCACTGCCAGGTCTGCGGTGGCCAGAAGACGCGGCGTCCGGCGTGCCCGGTGCGCGGCCTCGAACCCCGAGGCGAGGCGGATGAGCGTGGGCTCCGACCACGCCCGCCCCATGAAGGTCACACCCACCGGGAGGCCGAACGAGGCACCCGCCGGCACCGTCAACGCTGGGTACCCCGCCACCGCACACGGGGTGGAGCTGGCGCCCAGAAAGTGATCGCCGTTGACCAGGTCGATGGTCCACGCCGGGCTGCCGGTGAGGGCGACGATGGCGTCGATCCGGTGCGCCGCGAACGCAGCGTCGAGCCCTTCGGCGCGCGCCAGGCGCCGGCAGGTGGCCAGGGCGTCGCGGTAGGCCGGGTCACTCAGTGGCCCCTTCGCTTGAGCCTGAACGAAGAGCTCCTGCCCGAAGTAGCGCAGCTCCTCGGCCGCGTGCGAGCTATTGAAGGCAATGATATCGGCGAGGCTGCGGACCGGTGCCGCCGGGCCGAGGTCGGCGAGGTAGGCATCGAGATCGGCCTTGAACTCGTACAGCAGCACCTCGAGCTCGGCATCATCGTAGTCGCCCAGGTGGGGGATCTCCACCGGGTCGACCAGCACTGCGCCGGCCCGGCGCATCGCAGCCAAGGCCTTCTCGAGAATGGCGTCGGCCTCCGGGCTGTAGCCGGCGAAGGGGCCGCGCGCGACACCGAGGCGTGCGCCTGCGAGACCCTGGTCATCGAGGAAGGAGGTGTAGTCCGCCACGAGGTGGTCTGCCGCTGCTGCAGTCGCCGAGTCGCGGGCGTCCTTGCCGGCCAGCACGCCGAGGAGGGCCGCGGCGTCGGCGACCGTGCGCGCCATGGGTCCGGCGGTGTCCTGGCTGTGGGCGATGGGGACGATACCGGCCCGGCTCACGAGACCGAGGGTGGGCTTGATACCCACTACTCCGCAGGTGGCCGAGGGGCACACGATGGAGCCATCGGTCTCGGTGCCCACCGTCAGCGCCGAGAGGTTGGCTGAGACCGCGGCACCACTACCGGAGCTCGAGCCGCAGGGGCTTCGGTCGAGGGCGTAGGGGTTGCGGCACTGCCCGCCGCGGCCGCTCCAGCCGCTGGACGACTGGTTGGAGCGGAAGTTCGCCCACTCCGAGAGGTTCGTCTTGCCGAGGATCACCGCGCCGGCCGAGCGCAGACGGGCGGCGACGTGGGCGTCGCGGGGCGGACGGGACCCCACCAGGGCCAGAGAGCCCGCGGTGGTTTCCATGCGGTCCGCGGTGGCGATGTTGTCCTTGATGAGGACCGGGATCCCGTGGAGCGGGCCGCGAGGCCCCTTGGCGACACGCTCGTCATCGAGGGCGCCGGCGCCGGCCAGCGCGTCGGGGTTGAGCTCGAGGACCGAGCGCAGCCGCGCATCCACTGCCGCGATCCGGCCCAGGTAGGCCTCGGTCAGGGCGCGGGCGGTAAGGGTGCCCGCGGCCATCGCCGCCTGCAGGTCGGCGACGGTGGCCTCCTCCAGCTGGGGCGGGGTGGCTGGCGCCCCCGCCGCCGGCGCCTCCTGCTGGGGGGCCGCTCCAGCGCGCCCGGCGGCAGCGGTGAGCCCCGCAGCGGCACTCCAGTACAGCAGCTGGCGTCGGTCGATTCCCTGCTCCCGGCTGTCGTGCTTGTCGGCCATTTCTTCCTCCCCCGCGGGCAGTGGCCCAGTAGTCAATTATGCCTCACCACCGGGATGGCCACCGGAAGCCGCCGGCGGCCGGCGCGCGCACGTTATCGTCGGTCGGAGCGGCGCGAGAGACGAAGAGCCCCGGCAAGGCTGACAGCACGGCCACCGCACAGCGGCGCGTCACGCGGGCGGCTGGACCGCGGCGCCGACCGCGCCGCCCCTGCGGCGCGCTTTGGCCTCGTACATGGCGAGGTCGGCGCGGTGCAGGAGGGCGTCGAGGCCGTCGGCGGCGGCGCTCGCGCTGGCGGCGCCGACGCTGACCGTGAGCGGCGACGGTGACGCGTCGTCAGGCAGCCGGCTCAGTACGCGCACCGCTTGGACGATCTTCTCAGCCACCGCGAGGGCCTCCCCCGCGCCGGTCTCCGGGAGGACCACCACGAACTCGTCGCCACCGAAGCGTCCAAGGGCATCGGTGGCCCGCAGGCTTCCCGCCAGCTGCCGCGCGATCGCCCGCAGGGCCTGGTCACCGGTCGCGTGCCCGGCCCGATCGCGAATCGCCGACCGGTTGAGCAAGCCGGTGAGGGCGTCGACGCGGGCGAGGCGCTCGAGGCGGAGGTGGGCCGCCGCGAGCTCATCGTGCTGGCGCCGCAGGTGGGCCTCGCTGCGCGCGAGCTCGCCGAACAGCACTCCGTACGGGTGCTGCAGGGCGGTCGCCACCACCGCGCGGTAGAAGAAGTATGTCACCATCAGGTGAAGGAGGTGACCGGCGACGATGACCGGGCCCTCGAGGCTGCGGTAGACGCTGAAGCTCACTTCTGCGAGCACCGCAAGAGCGACCGCCCAGCGCAACGTTGTCCGCGTGCGCTCGTCGAGGTCCGCGCGCGGGCGCCCGAGCAGGGCGCCGGCGCTCAGGAAGAGGCCGACGACAACGACCTCGCTCACCCGCTTGAAGGGCGTGAGGCCGACACCCGTCACGAAGCAACGCGGGTACAGGTGCCACCAGAAGATGCTCGCCATCAGCAGCGCCGTGAGCGCACCGTAGAGCGCGAGCAGAGTGGGCGGGCGGGGACGGTGGGGCATCAGGAGGACGGCCACCAGGGAGCCCGCCTCCAGCAGCCGCGCGGCGGTCCAGAGCTGCGTCGCGAGGTCGCCGTCGCCGCCGGGGAACACACCCATGCCACGATAGGCGAGGAGGTGCAGGAGGGTGAGCCAGGCGACGAAGAGCTGCGCGACGCCGAAGCCGAGGATCACCGGGCTCCGGTAGTACGCCTTGGCGTTCCACGCCACCATGAAGGCCCCCGCTCCCACCGCCACCGCCACGGCCTCGACGACGCTGTGGAAGAGCAGGTAGTCGTGCTCGGCGAGGAGGACGAGGGCGGTCAGACTCGCGACCACGAGGCCGGGGGCCGCCCAGCTCCGACCGTTCCCGGCCCGCCCAGCCGGTGCGTCGTCAGCCGCACGGCTCGTCTCGCCCGGCCCTACCGCCGCCGTGGCGCTCCTCCCGGCCACCGTGCGCCGCGCCGAGGCGAGGATTGCACTCATGGTATGTGACATTCTTTTCGTATGTCGAGACCGGCGCCCACCGGCCGGTGGCTGCGCACGACCTGGCGGGGGAGCGGGGAACAAGCTTACACCGGAGAGCAACGGGAGACACGCGGCGCAAACAGTTCCCGTAGCATGTTACATACGTGTGGTATGTATCACGATCCGCCCGCGCGTGCCTGGATCCGCGCCCAGGTGTCCTTGAGCGTCACCGTGCGGTTGAACACCGGCCGCTCCGGCGTGCCGTCGGGGTCGGCGCAGAAGTAGCCCTGGCGCTCGAACTGCACGCGCGCGCCCGCCGGGAGGCCGGCCAGCGACGGCTCCAGCATCGCGTCGCCCAGGACCTCGAGCGAGGCGGGGTTGAGGTCGTCGAGGAAGCTGCCGCCGGCGCCCGGTGTCTCCGAGGTGAAGAGGCGGTCGTAGAGACGCACGTCGGCGGGGACCGCGTGCGCCGCCGACACCCAGTGCAGGGTCGCCTTGACGCGGCGCCCGTCCGGGGCGTCGCCGCCGCGGGTGGCCGGATCGTAGGTGCAGCGTAGCTCCACCACCTCGCCGGACGCGTCCTTCACGACCTCGCGGCAGGTGATGAAGTAGGCCCAGCGCAGTCTCACCTCGCGCCCGGGAGCAAGGCGGAAGAACTTCTTTGGCGGGTCCTCCATGAAGTCCTCCCGCTCGACGTAGAGCTCCCGCGAGAAGGGTACCGAGCGGCGGCCGGCGCCGGCGTCCTCGGGGTTGTTCACCGCCTCAAGTTCCTCGACGCGGTCCTCTGGGTAGTTCTCGAGCACAACCTTGAGCGGCCGCAGCACCGCCATGCGGCGTTCGGAGCGGAGGTTGAGCCAGTCACGCACGCAGTGCTCGAGCAGAGCCACGTCCACCATGCTGTCGCGCTTGGCCACACCGATGCGCTCGGCGAAAGCGCGCACCGCCTCCGGCGGGTAGCCGCGGCGACGGATACCCGAGATGGTGGGCATCCTGGGGTCGTCCCAGCCGTTGACGTGCCCCTCCCGCACCAGCTGCAGCAGGCGGCGCTTAGACATGATGGTGTACGAGAGGTTGAGGCGGGCGAACTCGATCTGGCGTGGGCGGGACGGCACCGGGAGGTTCTCCACCAGCCACTCGTACAGGGGTCGGTGGTCCTCGAACTCCAGCGTGCACAGGGAGTGCGTGATTCCCTCGATGGCGTCGGACTGCCCGTGCGCAAAGTCGTAGGTCGGGTAGATGCACCACTCGGCGCCGGTGCGCGGGTGGGTGGCGTGGAGGATGCGGTAGAGCACCGGGTCGCGCAGGTTGATGTTGGGCGCCGCCATGTCGATGCGCGCCCGTAGCACCCGCGCCCCGTCGGGGAACTCGCCGGCCCGCATGCGTCGGAAGAGGTCGAGGCTCTCCTCTGCAGACCGCTCGCGCCAGGGGCTCGGCTTTCCCGCCTCGGTGAGGGTGCCGCGATGGGCGCGGATCTCCTCCGCCGAGAGGTCGTCCACATAGGCCTTGCCGGTTCGGATCAGGTGCTCCGCCCACTCGTAGAGCTGCTCGAAGTAGCCGGAGGCGAAGTACAGGTGGGGTCCCCAGTCGAAGCCCAGCCAGCGCACGTCGCGTTCGATGGACTCGATGTACTCGAGCTCCTCCTTGATGGGGTTTGTGTCGTCGAAACGGAGGTGGCAGCGGCCGCCGTACTCCTCGGCCACGCCGAAGTTGAGGCAGATCGACTTGGCGTGGCCTAGGTGGAGGTAGCCGTTGGGCTCCGGCGGGAAGCGGGTGACGATTCCCCGGTGCTTGCCACCGGCGAGGTCGTTCCGGATGATCTCGCGAATGAAGTCCTGGCGTTCGCCGCTCTCGTTACTGCTCATCCTCCGACCTCCGTCTCGCCGTGCGCCGTCTCATGCTGCCATGGCGCGAAGGAGCTCGGCCGCCGCCCGTAGCCGGCGTCGGCAAACCTCCTTGCCCAGCACCGCCATGGTCTCGAACAGGGGGGGGGTGGCCGCCCTTCCGGTCACCGCCACCCGCACCGGCATGAAGAGCTCCTTGGGGGTCCACCCGGAGCTGTCGCAGAACTCCCGCAGCGTCTCCTCCAGCTTCGCCGCCTCCCACTCCATGAGCTGGTCCAGGCGCTCGTCCACCAGGGCACGTAACGCCTTCCCAGTCTCCTGCGGCGTGCGCTTCTTCGCCACCAGCCGCTTGCGCGCGTCGTCGTCATACACCAGCTCGCCCACGAAGAAGAACTGACCGTAGGCGAGGAAGTCCTCCAGGCGCTCGATGCGCTCGTGCACCAGCGGCAGCACCTGCCGCAGGTAGGCATCGGCGAGCACCGTACCGCGCAGCCTCTCGAGGAGCACGTCGCCGCTCAGGCCGCGGATGTACTTGCCGTTGAGCCAGGTGAGCTTGTCCAAGTCGAAGACCGGCCCGCCCAGCGTGATCCTGCCGAGGTCGAGGGCGGCGGCGAACTCCTCCACCGAGAACTCCTCGCGCTCGTCGGGCATCGCCCAGCCCATCAGAGCGAGGTAGTTGAGCAGGGCCTCGGGCAGGTAGCCGGCTCTCCGGTAGTAGTTGAGGCTCACCGGGTTCTTGCGCTTGGAGATCTTGGAGCGGTCCGCGTTGCGGAGCAGGGGCAGGTGGCAGAACACGGGCTCGGACCAACCGAATGCCCGGTAGAGGAGGACGTGCTTGGGCAGCGATGAGATCCACTCCTCGGCGCGAATCACGTGGGTGATCCCCATCAGGTGGTCGTCCACCACGTTGGCCAGGTGGTAGGTGGGGAAGCCGTCGGACTTGATCAGCACCTGGTCGTCCACCTGCCGGTTGGGGATCCGGATCTCGCCGCGCAGCAGGTCCTGGACCACGCTCTCGCCGGCATTGGGCACGTTGAGGCGGATCACGTGCGGCTGCCCCGCCGCCCGCCGCCGTGCCGCCTCCTCAGGCGCCAAGGCCAGGCACAGCTTGTCGTAGCCCAGCTGGCCCTTCTCCTCCCGCTGCCGCGCCCGCAGCTCGTCGAGCCGTTCCCGGCTGCAGAAGCAGGGGTAGGCATGACCCTCCGCCACCAGCTGCTCGGCGTGCTCGCGATAGATGTCGGTGCGCTCGCTCTGCCGGTAGGGGCCGTGCGGCCCGCCCACGTCCGGGCCCTCGTCCCAGTGGATCCCCAGCCAGTGCAGGGCTTCGAAGATCATCCGCTCGCTCGCGGGATGCGAGCGCTCCTGATCGGTGTCCTCGATGCGCAGCACGAACTGTCCGCCGTGGCGGCGGGCGAAGGCGGCGTTGAACAGGGCCACGTAGGCGGTGCCCACGTGGGGGTCGCCGGTGGGGCTCGGCGCGATGCGGGTCCTCACGGTGGTGCTCATCTCTCGCTCCCCAGGGCAGCCGCTCCCAGGGCAGCGGCCGCCGTCGCAAAAAAGCCGCCTGATCGGCGGCTGGTGCTCCAGGCTGGCGGAGAGGGAGGGATTCGAACCCTCGGTCCAGGTTGCCCCGGACAACGGATTAGCAATCCGTCCTGATCGGCCACTCCAGCACCTCTCCGGTCAGGAAGCGGTATTGTATGCGTCGCTCGGGGAGCTGTAAAGTGAGGGCTCCGGAGGGATGGCCGAGTGGTCGAAGGCGGCGGTCTTGAAAACCGCTGAGGTGCAAGCCTCCGTGGGTTCGAATCCCACTCCCTCCGCCGGCAGCCTCCCCCCCACCCGGTAAAGAGTGAAGAGTAAGTGAAGAGTAAAGGGTAGGCGCTCGGCCACCAGAAGCCTGCCGGCTCGCAGTTGCTGCGTCTACTGCCTTCTCGTCCGTCGCGCGGGGTGACGCCTGCCTCGAGTCTGCCGCGGCCGCGGCTCACCCGAGCGCGCCCGCGCCACGACCGACCGCGTCCGCAAGCGGAGCGCCCCAACTCTTTACTCTTTACCTTTCGCAATTATCCGGATAAGAAAGCAACGACATGATATAGACTTCGTGCAGGAGGTCAGTCATGGGCGACTTTAAGGTTCCGGTCCCCTGCTCGAAGTGCGGCCACAAGACGGAGGAGCTTCTCTCCCGGCTTGAGCGTGATCTCAAGATCGCCTGCCCCAAGTGCAATACGGTCATACACTTCACAAGAGATAATCTCGTCAAACTCCGCAAGAGCCATGACGATCTCACGGATTTTGGCGGACCCTTCAACTTCAAGATTGGCTGAAAGAAGCTCCTTGATCTCCGTGAATTCATCGGATAGGCGGTAAGTAACTACTGGCATCACTTCTCCCCGCCGATGCCATCGGCTTCTTTTGATTCAGCTTCCCTTCCTCGGTCCTCATCCGTTGGAGACACGCGCAAGAGTTTGGCCGGCACTACCTCTAGCGAGTGCGGGCCTAATGATTGCCGCCTCACAGACTTCCGTCACCGCCATCTTGCTCATCACAGCACACAGTGTCTTGTGTGTCAGAATTGGTACGCTCGGACCCGCCGCAGTTCTCCTGAGACACCTTAACCGGTTCTACACGCAGGATCTTGGCAAGGGCCTCCTCAAGCGTGTGAGGGTATAGCGACTGTGGTCGTAGCCGCGCTGTATCTCGGCGTTGGTTTTCTGGCCTGTCTTTCTTGTCGCTCATTTACTAACGCCTCCATACGGCGCGCGTCAAAATTCCGCCTTGACACGCAATCCGGCGTGTGCGATATTGGCGGCATGAGCGAATCGCACCTTGACGCTCTTCGCCAGCAGGTCGACCGCGAGCTGCAAGACGGGATCGACTTGCTTCGACGCGCGCATCGCCTCCGAATGGCCGCCATCGATGTACTAGAGAGAATGGCTGGTGCCGACCTCTCGGAGGGGACAGTGGCCGCCGCGGCATCCACGACCAGCCGATCGCTGGCACCACGTCCGAAGCATCCGCGCTCGAAGAGGACAGGATGGCTGACCTCTGCTGTTACCGATGTCGTTGACCTTCTTCCGGAAGACGGATTCACCCTCCGTGACGTTGTCCGCGCGGTGAAGGATTTGATGCCGGAAAAGGCCGATGCGGTGCAGTCCTCTTCCGTTAGTAACACTCTCAAGCGCCTGGCGAATGATGGCCGGCTTGTACTTCTCGAGCGCGGAAGTGGGAACCGACCGTCACTGTATCGCGCCCAGCGCGACGGAGATCCTTCGCCAAGCGAGAATGATGAATCAAAAGAAGGAGGCCGGCTCTTATGAGCCGGCCAATCAGATTCTCGGGGGTGTGGCGGAATTGGTAGACGCGACGCATTTGGAATGCGCTGGCTGCCGGGCCTTGCGGGTTCGAATCCCGTCGCCCCCACTTTCTGGCCCCGTAACTCAACTGGACAGAGTTGAGGATTGCTACTCCTAGGGTTCCGGGTTCGAATCCCGGCGGGGCCACTTCCATAATAGTTCTGCACTCCGGCGAAATCAAGCATTAGTTGACGCCAACTGGCGATTTGTAGGTTAGGCGTTTTCCTTCCGCGCCCATGATCGCGATGACCGTCCGCAATCCATCGGGCTCCTTCCGGTGAGACCACCGGAAGCTGAACTCGTCACAGTAGCGGTGAAGGTGCCGCTTGCTGACGTGGTGGAAGGAGCCCATGATGCCGCGCTTGAAGAGCGAGAAGTAGGACTCGGCAAAGTTCACATGCACATCACCGCGGCTGTACTCGCTTGCTGAGTGCCGAACGACGTGGTGACCACCATCAAAGTCCTTGTCGAGTCCAACGTAGGCTCCAAACTCGTCGGTGCAGATGCGGGCCGAACTATCAACCATCTCCTTGATGGCGCCCTTGAGGGTCGTTCCATTGACGCGCTTCACGGGCTTGCTGTACGCGCGGCCTTCACGATCCACCAGGACGAAAACCGGAGTCTTCGGTGAGCCACGCCCACGCTTGCGGGGAGCGCCGCCCTTGCGGGGCTTCCCACCAACATAGGTCTCGTCCGCTTCAACGGTGCCACCGTTCTGACCCATCAGCTCACTCAGTGGTCCCTCGGTCATGGCAAGACGGATGCGGTGCGCGAGGTGCCACGCTGTTTGATAGCTGCCGATGCCGAGCTGGCGCTTGAGCTGGAGTGCGCTAACGCCTTTCTTGCTTGTGCAGAGAAGGAAGAACGCAGCAATCCACTTGGTGAGCGGGAGTCTGGAGCGATGAAGCACTGTGCCAACAGTCACGGTGAACTGCTCGCGGCAGGTGTTGCACTGGTACACGCCGGGGCGATGCTTCGATCCCTCAAGGTGCGTGACATGGTCGCTGCCGCAGTGCGCGCAGGTGACTCCGTTCGGCCAGCGAATCGCCTCAAGCATGTCGCGAGCCTGCTCTTCCGTCATGCTGAGGATGGTGGCGAGGTTGATGTTGGTGACTTGCATCTCTTGCTCCCACATCTAATGTAGGGCAGCGGTCGTGCTTTGTCAAGTGGATAATTGCGTTACCTTTTACGGGTTCGACAGACTACTCAGGCCGCCCTGGATGTTGAGGAGGCGACCGACCCCCTTGAAATCCACCGAGATGCGGTAGTCCCGCGAGGGGTAGGTCCCGAAGCGCAGGTCGCGGTACTCCATGGTGAGCCCCCAACAGCTTCCCTGGTATCGCCCGATGACTCTCTGCTGCTGGAACCTGCGCTGCTCCACGTCGTAGGCCACCTCGAGGTCGACGCGGAACGGGTGATCGCCGCCGCCCACACCCACCGCTGTGCGCACCTGCGACGAGGTACGGATCCCCGTCTCGCCGTTATAGCCTTGGTACCAGGTGAGGTTGAAGGACTCCGGGCCGTGCGACAGTGAGGCCGACAGGGAGGTCGAGCGCAGGTTGGCAAACAGCGCGTCGTAGCTCGCACGGGCGTCCACGTACACGCCGGTGACCGGCGTGAGGCGGAGGGCGACTCCCAGGGGACCCCGCTGGCTGGTGCGGTCTCCCGCAGCCGACCGCGTCAGGGCGTCGGAGAAGGAGTAGTCCTGCGACACCTCCAGCGAGGCCAGCTCGCGGGCGCCTAGCGACTTCGTCGTCCGCGCCAGCAGTCGGTTGGCGAGGGTCACCCGCACCCGGTTGGTCACCAGGGTGGAGTCAACCTCGTCGAACAGCGGGATGCGCGAGGTGTCGCCCACGTCCGATACGTAGCTGTACTCGAAACGGGGCTCGATGAGGTGCTTGAAGCGGGTGTAGGGGCCGATCTCACGGTTGAAGATGCGTGAGAAGGACGGGCCGACGATGTCGATGCCGGCAGCCGCGTAGGAGCGGTCGATCCCTTCACTCTCGAATGATCTCCGGTCCGCGCTGTAGCGCGACGTGTAGTAGGTGCCGCGAACACCGGCCCGCGGGGTGATGCTGAGCCACGGCGGCCCCGGGAGGCTGTAGCTGACCTGGGGAAAGGCGTCCGCGCGCCCGTAGGTCGCCTTGAGGTCGCCGCCGCGATCGACGCTGAAGATATTGGCCGAAGACAGCAGCGACCAGTACAGGGAGCTGCGGCCCACCCGCGTTGGGCGCACCCGGAGCTCCAGCTCAGGCAGCTGGTTGAGGACGATGTCGCTGTTCGAGAAGAAGGTGGTCCGTCGGTCCAGGCGCAGGTTGAGGGAGTACATCCCTCTCGAGCGCGTCAGGTACACGTACGAGTACAGCGACCGCATCGTGTTGCGGTCGAAAGAGCGCTCGAACTCGCGGAAGAAGTCAAGGTCGGAGACGTCGTGGACCTCCGCCAGGAGACGAAAGCCGTGAAAGTCGTCCTGGCGGTGCCGGCCGTTGACCCGCCACTCCCAGGCGCCCTTCGCCCGGTTACGGATGGTGTAGAGATCGATCTCGCCGAAGGCATTCTCCTCGGGTGCCCAACGCCACTCGGAGCCCACGCCGACGTCCCCTTTGGAGTAGGTGTCGAGGTAGATCGTGGTGTCGTAGGAGCGTGCCAGCGCCAGGTAGAGGGCGTTCCCCATGTAGGTCCCGCGGAGGTTCGAGTAGCCGAAGCTGGGCACCAACAGGCCGCTGGTGCGCTCGGTCTTCACCGGCCAGAGCAGGTAGGGGAGGTAGAAGATGGGCACACCCTTCACCTCCACTGCGGTGCCGTGGAAGCGACCGTAGCCCTCCTCCTCGAGCAGCGCACGGCGCACGTGGAACTGCCAGGGCGGGCTCTTGCCATCCTCTGGCTCGCAGGCGGTGAAGGTGGCGTCCTTGAGCCGGAAGTGGGTCTCGTCCAGCTTCTCCACCTCGGCGCCGGTGAAGTAATAGGTGGGCGCCATGGCGCCCTTGGCGTCGTGGAAGGTCCCCGTCTTGGTGCGTAGGTTGTACTGCGCCTCGCTCGCCACGAGACGGCGCGGGCCCTGGTCGAGGATCACGTTCCCGCGGGCCACCAGCTCCATGCTCTGGGTGTCCAGCTCGAGGACATCGCAGGTGATCTTGACGTCCTGGTAGAGGATCTCGACGTCGCCCTCGTAGCGCACCATGCTGCCCTGCACCCACTCCTGGCGGTCGGCGTGGAGGGTCACCGCTCCCTCCTGCCGGGTCTCGCCGGCGAAGCCGACGGCCGCCAGCAGGAGGGCGAGCACGATGGCGAAGGAAGCTCGCGCCACCGCCGCGATCTCAGGCCGGCCGCTCGACGACCATGGCCACCGCCTCACCGCCGCCGTTGCAGATGGCGACGCAGCCGTAGCGGCCGCCACGGCGGCTCATGACGTTCAGCAGGGTTGTCAGGATCCGCGCCCCCGAGGCGCCGATGGGGTGGCCCAGCGCCACGGCGCCGCCAAAGACGTTGACCTTGTCGGGGTCGAGCTCGAGCTCGCGGATGGCGGCGAGCGCAACCACCGCGAATGCTTCGTTGATCTCGAAGGCGTCGATGTCGCCCAGGGCGAGACCCGCCCGCTCGCACACCGCACGGATCGCGCCCACCGGAGCGGTGGTGAACCACTCCGGCTCCTGCGACGCGGTGGCGTGCGCGACGACACGAGCCAGCGGCGTGATCCCGAGCTCGCGAGCGTGCGCCGCCGAGGTCACCACCAGAGCGGCGCCGCCGTCGTTGATGGTGGAGGCATTGCCGGCCGTCACCGTGCCCTCCCGCTCGAACGCGGGCCTGAGCTTCGCCATCTTCGCCACGTCGGTGCGGAACGGCTCCTCGTCCCGCTCCACCAGCGTGCTCCCGCCGCGGCGCCCGGGGACCTCCACCGGCACGATCTCCGCGGCGAAGGTGCCATCCTCCACTGCACGCTGGGCGCGTTCGTAGGATCGCCGTGCGAAGTCGTCCTGCTCCTCACGGCTGAAGCCGTACTTGCGTGCGCACGTCTCGGCGCAGCTGCCCATGTGCTTGTTGCCATAAGGATCCCAGAGCCCATCGTAGACCAGGTGGTCGACAAGCTCCCCGTTCCCCAGGCGGTAGCCGGTGCGCCCCTTGGGCAGCAGGTAGGGGGCCAACGACATGTTCTCCATGCCTCCCGCCACCGCCAGCTTGTAGTCGCCACAGCGAATGTCGTTGGCCGCGAGGATCACCGCCTTGAGGCCCGACGCACACACCTTGTGCACCGTGACCGCCCCGGCAGCGACGGGCACCCCCGCGTGGATCGACGCCTGGCGGGCGGGCGCCTGGCCCACGCCGGCCTGGAGCACGTTGCCCATGATCACTTCGTCGACCTGGTCCGGCCGGAGCCCGGCCCGACCCAGCGCGCCGACGATTGCGGCGGCACCCAAACGCGGTGCCGGCAGGCTCGCAAAGGCGCCGAGGAAAGAACCCACCGGGGTCCGGGCGGCGCTGAGGATCACGATGTCGTCCTGCTGCATTGGTCCTCCTCCAGTGCGGATCTCGAATCCGGCGCCACTCCACGCAGCGCCGGTGCCGACGTGCCGCGCTCCTGCGCAGCTCGGGGGCGAAGCTCATCGCGTATTGTAGCCCGTCGAGACCTTAGCGGCCTCCCGTAAAATGATTGCATGCGATACCTCGGGGTCGATCCCGGCGGCAAGCGCGTGGGCCTCGCGGTGGGCGATGACGCCACCGGTGTCGCCAGCCCCTTGCGGGTGGTGCCGTGCAGCGGCGCGCGGGAGGCGGCCGTGATCGTGGTTCGCACCCTCGCCGAGGCATCCTGTGAGGTGGCCGTCATTGGCCTGCCGACCGCCGTCGACGGTACCCTCACGCCGGCTTGCGCCCGCAGTCACGCCCTCGCCCGGCTGCTCGCGGCCGATGGTGTCACGGTGCGCCTGCAACCCGAGCTGCTCACCACCGACGAGGCCCGCCGCCGGGCCCGCGCCGCCGGCCGCGCTCCACGCCAGCCGGTGGACGACCTCGCCGCCCAGGTTCTCCTAGAGGAGTACCTGGCGGAGCTCGCGTGAGGCGCCTCCTCGTCCTTGTGGTGCTCGCCGGTCTCGCCGGGGTTGCCGGCCTCGCCTGGTCCCTCCTGCGCCCGGGCCCGCACCGCACGGTAGAGCTCGCGGTAGCTCCCGGAGCCCCTGCCGGCGTGGTGCTCGCCCGTCTCCACGACGAGGGTCTTCTTCCCGTGCCGCTGGTCGGCCGTCTCTACCTGCGGGCCGCCGCCTCCACCCGCGGCCTGCGCTACGGCCTTTACCGCTTCCCGCCCCGCACCACACCTCGGGAGGCATTGGATCGTCTCCTCGACGGCGAGGTCGAAACGGTCTCCGTGACGGTTCCTGAGGGCACCGACCTCGCCGGTATTGTGGACGCCTTCACCGCCGCCGGCATCGGTGACCGCGTCAGCTGGGCGCAGGCGCTCACCCACACCGAGTGGATCACCGACCTGGCGCCCGACGCCCCCTCGCTGGAAGGCTTTCTCTTCCCGGACACCTACCAGTTCGCCGCCGGCACCGATGCTGCGACGGCGGCCCGCCACCTGGTGGAGCGCTTCCAGCGCGTGTGGTCGGAGGAGAACGAGCACGTCGGGAGCTCCTGGGGCACCCCCCTCCAGGTCACCACTCTGGCTTCCCTGGTGGAGGCCGAGACAGCCGTCCCGGATGAGCGCCCACGCATCGCCGGCGTCTTCCTCAACCGCCTGCGAAGAGGCATGCTGCTCCAGTGCGACCCGACCGTGGTCTACGCGCTCAAGCGCCACGGCCTCTGGAAGGGCTCCCTGCTGCGCGCGGACCTGCAGCTCGACGACCCGTACAACACGTATCGTTACCCGGGGCTGCCGCCGGGCCCCATCGATTCCCCGGGCCGCCGCGCTCTGCGCGCCGCCCTCACCCCCGAGCGCACGCGGTTCCTTTACTTCGTGGCCAGCCCCTCGGGCGGCCACCAGTTCTCGGCCACCCTGCAAGAGCACAACCGTGCTGTGGCGCGTCTTCGCAAGTCGCGTCGTTGACCCGTCCGAGCGCCGATGGTAGCTTTCGTAACTGGAGGATTCTCATGACACAGTACCGGACCTTCGGCTCCTACCTCCTGTTCCACGAGGCGGCCGCAGATGCTCTCGGGCATCTCTACCGCGCCGGCGAGTTCGACAGGACCGGAGTGCGCCGGGCCGTCTGGCTCCGAGTGTTCGACGCCGCCGGCCTGCCGCAGGACGACCTCCGCGGTCGTTGCGAGACCGGCAACCTGGTGGGTGAGCATCTGCACGCCGCCAACGTCGCCGCCCATCCGCGCTGCTTCGCCGAGGACGGCGTGCCCGCCATCGCCTTCGACTACGCCCCCGGGCAGCCCCTTTCCGAGGTTCTCAACCGGACCCGCGACGAGGGCTTCCCGGTGCCGGTCGACAACGCCCTCCTGATCATGGAGAAGCTGGCGCTCGCCTTGTCGTCGGCGCTCGCCGTGGACCTCGAGGGCCAGTCCTTGATCCATGGCTTCCTGCACCCGGCCTTGATCGTGGTGAGCACCGACGGCGAGGCGGTGGTCGCCGGCTTTGGCATGGCCGACCAGCTGCTTGAGGTGCTGGACCAAGCCGGGGCCGCCAGCTGCCTCCCGTATTTGGCCCCCGAGGTGCTGGTGGCGCGCAGCTCGAGCAAGCGCGGCGACGTCTACTCACTGGGCGCAATCCTCTACCACCTCCTCACCGGCGAGGCGCTGCCGGCCGAGCCGGCGGAGCGCCCCGCCGCCCTGGAGGCTGCCGAGCTGGCCTTCGATGAGGGACCGGTTCCCGCCGACATCCTGACCGTGCTGCGCCGCGCTCTGGCGCCCCGGCCCGAGGAGCGGTTCTCCTCCGCTGCCGACTTCAAGAAGGAGCTGGACAAGCTGCTCTACGGTGGGGCCTACAGCCCGACCACGTTCAACCTCGCCCTCTTCATGGACCGGCTCTTCCGCGCCGACATTGAGGCCGAGGAACGCGCCCGTGTCGAGGAGGGGGAGGTGGATGTCGCCGCCCACCTCCGGCCCGAGCCCGAACCGGTGGAGGAGGAGCTCGCCAGCGGGCCGCCCCAGACCGGTGGCGGCAGCCGTCTGATCTGGCTCGCCCTCGCCGCTGCGGCGCTGGTGCTGGGCGCCGGCAGTGTGTACCTCTTTCTTGGCCGGGCCCAGGAGCAGCAGCCGGTGCTGGCACCCACACCCACGGCGGAGGAGGTCCAAGCCAAGCAGGACGCCGAGCATGCCAAGCTCGAGACCATGGTGCAGGCGCAGGTGGCCCAGCTCATGGCCGAGAAGGAGTCCTCGATCCGCCAGGAGCTCACTGCCCGCCAGAGCCAGATCGAGAACCTCCAGGGGCAGCTCAAGGAGATGCAGAAGGGCGGCGGCAGCAGCCGGCTCAGCACCGAGCAGCGGCAGACCCAGGAGCAGCTGCAGAGACAGCTGGCCGCCGCCGAGGAAGCCAAGCAGAAGCAGGAGAGCGCTCTCCAGCAGGAGCGCCAGAAGCGCATGGACGAGGTCCGCCAGAAGCTGGCGGCCCAGCCCACGCCCACCGCGGCGGCGTCCGTCGAGCCGCCCGTTGCGGCGCCCGTTCGCCCCGCGCCGCAGCCCGCAGGCGAGCCCGCGGCCGCGCCAACGACCGCCACTGCCGCACCGGCGCAGACCCGAGAGGCGCCCGCCGCTGTGCCAACGCCCTTCCAGGTGAGCGAAAACATGGAGCTCCCGGCCACCATGATCGACACCCAGCCGGTGGTCCTCAAGGACCAGCAGGTGTCATGGCCGCGGGTGGCAATCTACTCCCGTCGGCGGGGGGTGGTGATCATCCAAGCGACGGTCAACGCCAACGGCCGCGTGGAAGACGTCAAGGTGCTGCGCGCCGACGACGACGGCTTCGGCATTCCCCAGGCGGCCATGGCAGCCGTGCGGAAGTACGTCTTTCGCCCCGGCACCAAGGACGGCGTAAAGATCAAGACGACGGCGACCGTGGCGATCCCGTACTCGTTCCGGCAGCGCTGAGCCCGCACCGAGCGGCACATGACAAGGCCGAGCCCTCCCGGGCTCGGCCGTGTCGCGTCATGCGGGTCGGCGGGCGAGCCCGCCGACCTCCCTCGTGCGCCTACTTCTCGAGGCGCTCGCGCAGGGTCTTGCCGGCGCGGAAATAGACGTAGTTCTTCTTGGGGATGGTAATGGTGGCGCCGGTGGCCGGGTTGCGGCCCTGGCGCTGACCGCGCTGCTTGGTGGCGAAGGTGCCGAACCCCGGAATCGTCACCTTCTCGCCCGCGTCCAGCGCGGTGGCGACGATACCCTTGCCGGGCTGCGCCGAGAAGAGGACGTCGAGAATCTCCGCCGCCTTCCCTTGACTGAGGCCGGATTTCTTCGCAAGCTTCATGGCCATCTCGGTCTTGTTCATCAAGAGCCTCCCTTGTTGGTGATCCTGCTAGGCATTATTGGGGTGCCAAGCGAGCCCTGTCAAGGGAGAAAGGCCCATGTGGGCTTGTTTCTTCCCGCACCCCACGCTACCCTTCCCCTCCCGGGAGGTGCTCATGGATCTCAAACTCCGCGGAAAGCGCGCGCTCGTGACCGGTTCGTCGCGCGGCATCGGCCAGACCATCGCCCTGTCGTTGGCCGACTTCAAGGTCGATGTGGCGATCAACTATCTGCGCCAACGCAGTCGCGCCGAGGAGACCGCCCACGAGATCGAGAAGCGCGGTGCCCGCGCCCTGGTGCTCAAGGGCAACGTCGCCGATCCCGAGCAGGTGGATCGCATGTTCCAGCGTATCGGAGACGAGTGGGGCGGCCTGGAGTACGTGGTGTCCAACGCCGCTTCGGGTGTTCTCAAACCGGCCAGTCAGCTCACCCTCCACCACTTCGATTGGGCGATGCACATCAACGCCGCAGCCCTTCTCCCGCTCATCCAGAACTTCGAGAGGCTGCCGTCCGACGGCGGCAAGGCCCTGGTGGCGGTGTCGTCGCTGGGCGCCATCCGGGCCATCCCCAACTACACCGCCGTAGGCGCTTCCAAGGCCGCGCTGGAGTCCATGGTCCGCCACCTCGCCGCCGAGTACGCCCCCGAGGGCATCCGGGTCAACGCCGTGTCCGCGGGCACCGTGGACACCGACGCCCTCAAGCACTTCCCCAACCGCGAGGAGCTCCTCGAGGGCTCGCGCCGGCGCACCCCCGCCGGCCGTCTCCTCGACCCCCAGGACGTGGCCAACGTGGTGGTCTTCCTGTGTACCGACTTCGCCAGCATGATCCACGGCCAGACCCTGGTGGTGGACGGGGGCTACTCGATCCTGGCGTAGTCGAGCACGCGGCCGCACGCGGGTTCGCCGACTCGCCTGCCTGCTGGTTGTAGGGGGCCACTGCTCCGAATGGCAAGGGCCGTCAGTGCCCCCGAGAGCACTGTTTCCGCGATCGCGCTGCAAACGAGGAGACGCTTCAGGAATAGGGTTGGGACGGCCCGTCGTGCGGAGGACCTGTGCTCCGGGGGGTGGTGGGGTGGCTTCGACGGGGGCATGGGGTTGGTGGCAGGGGATGCTGCGGGCACCGGCGCCCGGGCGGTGGCCGGGCCGCCGCCCGTCTGCGCGTTCGCGAAGGGGGCAACGGCAGAAGCCGCCCAGCGGCAACATAGCCCCCTTCGCGCCTGCGCCGAGTCGCCTACCTGGTCGTGTGGGGCCACTTCTCCGAACGCCAAGGGCCGTGGGAGCCCCCCTTGACGTTTGCCGCCCACGCGCGGCAAGGGAGAGCGTGCTCGAGGGAAGACGTCAAGGACGGCACGCCCGCCGGACGACCTGTGCTGCGGGGCGGTGGTGATCCCGTGAGGGCACGCCGCCGCGCCGACAGGCGCGGCCAGGTGCACGGCGATCGCCGGCGGACGCTTGCGTCCAGCCTGCGGTCGACGGGTGCCTGGAGGGCCGCGAAGCGGCCGGCGTGTCCCGGCGGCAGGGACAGCGCTCGACCTGGTCGCTCAGAATCTGGATCTCGGCGGGACGAGCCCTGGGCACGCCTACTTCGCCACCTCTTCGAGCGTGGCGGCGCCTGCGAAGAGTCGCTTCAGGAAGGCTCCCGTGTACGACTGCGGGCAACGGGCGACATCCTCGGGGGTGCCCGCCACCAGCAGACGGCCGCCACCGTCGCCACCCTCGGGGCCGAGGTCCACCAGCCAGTCGGCGGTCTTGATTACGTCGAGGTTGTGCTCGATGACCAACACAGTGTTGCCACGGTCCACGAGGGCGTGCAGAACCCCAAGGAGCTTGCGCACGTCGTCGAAGTGCAGCCCGGTGGTCGGCTCGTCCAGCAGGTAGAGGGTCCGTCCGGTGGCGCGCTTGGCGAGCTCCCGCGACAGCTTGATGCGTTGCGCCTCGCCCCCCGACAGGGTCGTCGCCGATTGGCCCAGGCGTAGGTATCCCAGCCCCACCGCCACCAGCGTGTCGAGAATGCGGACGATCTTGGGAACCGCGGCGAAGAGGTCACGCGCCTCGTCCACCGTGCGCTCGAGCACGTCGGCGATGGACAGGCCCTTGTAGAGGACCTCGAGGGTCTCGCGATTGTAACGGCGGCCCCCGCACACGTCGCAGGTGACGAAGACGTCGGGCAGGAAGTGCATCTCGATGCGGATCTGGCCGGCGCCCTGGCACGCCTCGCACCGGCCCCCCTTGACGTTGAAACTGAAACGTCCCGGCAAGTAGCCACGGGCGCGCGCCTCGGCGGTGCCGGCGAAGAGGCTGCGGACGGGGTCGAAGACCTTGGTATAGGTGGCCGGGTTGGAGCGCGGCGTGCGGCCGATGGGGGACTGGTCGATGGCGATGACCTTGTCGAGATGCTCGAGCCCCCCGATGGCGCCGTGGCGGCCCGGCCGGGAGAGCGTTCCGTACAGCTCGCGGGCCACAGCCTTGTGGAGGATCTCGTTGACAAGCGTCGACTTGCCCGAGCCTGATACGCCCGTGACGGCGATGAAACGGCCCAGCGGAAAGGTCACGTCGATGCCCTTGAGGTTGTGCTCCGCCGCCCCGTGCACCACCACGGCGGCGCCGGAGCCGTTGCGCCGCCGTGCCGGCATGGCGATAGCGAGCTCGCCACTCAGGTACTTGCCGGTGAGCGACTCGGCCGCCGCCGGCAGGGACTCGGGCGGCCCGGCCGCCACCACCCGGCCACCGTGGCTACCGGCCCCCGGACCCAGGTCGATGACCCAGTCGGCGGCGCGAATGGTCTCCTCGTCGTGCTCCACCACGACCACCGTGTTGCCGAGATCCCGCATGCCCTTGAGAGTGTCGAGAAGCCGCCGGTTGTCGCGCTGGTGCAGGCCGATGGAGGGCTCGTCGAGGACGTACAGGACGCCCATGAGCTTGGAGCCCACCTGGGTGGCGAGGCGGATGCGCTGACTCTCGCCCCCCGAGAGGGTTCCCGCCATGCGGTCCAAGGTCAGGTAGTCGAGCCCCACCGCCACCAGGAACCCCAGGCGATCACGTACCTCGCGCAGAATCTTGGCGGCGATACGCTCGTCGCGCGCCGACAGGGCCACGTCGTTGAACCACTCCAGGGCGCGCCGCACTGGCAGCGCGGAGACCTCGGCGACGGAACGTCCCGCCACCAGCACCGCCAGCGCCTCGGGACGCAGGCGGGCGCCACCGCAGGCCCGGCACGGGGCGAAAGACATGAAGCGCTCCAGCTCGTGCTGGATGTCCTCGGAAGAGGTTTCGCGATAACGCCGCTCCAGCCGAGGAACGAGACCCTCGAAGCGGTCCTGGTACGTGTAGGTGGAGCGCCGCCCCTGCCACACGAACTCCATCTCCCGGTCCGAGCCGAACATGATGACCCGGCGTACCGCCTCGGGGAGGCGCCGCCAGGGGGTGTGGAGGTCGAACCCGATCTCCCGCGCCAGCTGCTCCAGCTGCTGCCGCCTCCACGAGTGCGAGCCCGGGGAGAGCACCGCCAGGCAGCCCGCAGCGAGCGAGCGCTCCGGGTCCACCACCAGCTTCTCGGGGTCAACCTCGCGCAGGAAGCCGAGGCCCGAGCACTCTGGGCATGCCCCTTGCGGCGAGTTGAAGGAGAACAAGCGCGGCGAGATCTCGGCGAAGGAGAAGCCGCAGCCTGGGCAGGCGTGGCGCGAGGAGAGCAGCTGCTCGGCGCCATCCACCACCGCCACCCGCACCAGCCCCTCGCCCACCCTGAGGGCGGTCTCCAGGGAGTCGGCGAGGCGGCGCTCCACCCCTTCGCGCACCGCGAGGCGGTCCACCACCACCTCGATGGTGTGCTTCCGGTTCTTGTCCAGCGCGGGCGCCTCAGCCGCCTCCACCAGCTCGCCGTCTACCCGGGCGCGCACGAAGCCCTCGCGAATCATCTGCTCGAACAGCTTGCGGTGCTCTCCCTTGCGCTCGGACACGACCGGAGCCAGGAGCAGGAAACGCGTGCCCGCAGGCATCTCCAACAGGCGATCGACCATCTCCTGCACCGTCTGGGGCCTGATGGGGGTGCCGCATTCTGGGCAGTGGGGGACCCCCACCGACGCCCACAGCAGCCGCAGGTAGTCGTGGATCTCGGTGACCGTCCCGACGGTGGAGCGGGGGTTGCGCGAGGTGGTCTTCTGCTCGATGGAGATCGCCGGTGAAAGCCCCTCGATGACGTCCACGTCGGGCTTCTCCATCTGCTCGAGGAACTGCCGGGCGTAGGCAGACAGCGACTCCACGTACCGCCTCTGGCCCTCGGCGAAAAGGGTGTCGAAGGCGAGCGAGGACTTGCCCGAGCCGGACACCCCGGTGACGACCACCAGCCGGTTACGGGGGATCTCCACGTCGATGTTGGCCAGGTTGTGCTCACGGGCACCGCGGATGACGATGGCGTCTCGCATACTCTCCCGACGGTTTCCAAACAGCGAACCCGTGCGCGCCATTTCGCTTCGTCAGCGACGCTCCTTGATGGCCTGCTCGGCCTCGCGCTCGAGGGTGCGGCGGCGCAGGGTCTCGCGCTTGTCGTGCAGCTTCTTGCCGCGAGCCAGAGCTATCTCCAGCTTGATCCAGTTCCCCTCCAACACCATGGCCAGAGGAATAACCGTCAGACCCTTCTGCTGGACCTTGCTGGCGAGCCGCTCGATCTGGTTCTTGTGCAGGAGGAGGCGGCGACGACGGGTGGGATCGTGGCCGGCATACCCGGCGTTCTCGTAGGGGCTGATGTGGCACCCCACCAGGAAAGCCTGCCCCCCCTCGAACGCGACGTGCGCCTCCTTGAGGTTCACTCGCCCGTCACGCGCCGACTTGACCTCGCTGCCCACCAGCTCGATCCCGGCGGTCTCGTGCTCGAGGAACTCGAAGGCGAAGCCGGCCTGGCGATTGGCGGCCAGGACCTTGCGCTGCTCCTTGGGGCTCATTCCACCACCCTTTCCAGCAGCTCCACGAAGGCGGGGTCGAACTGATGCCCACCGGCGGCCCGAATCATGGCAAGGGCGCGGGGCTGCGGCAGCGCGGCGCGGTAGCTGTGCTGAGCGGTGAGGGTGTCGTAGACCTCGGCGAGGTGGACGATGCGGCTGGCCACGGGGATGGCGTTGCCGCTCAGGCGATCCGGGTAGCCGCTGCCGTCCCAGCGCTCGTGGTGGTGCCTCACCACGTGAGCAAGGTTCGACAGACCCGCGTCGGCGAGGATCTGCTCGCCCACCAGCACGTGGCGCTGATACAGCCGGCGTTCCTCCGGACCCGGGCCGCGATGGCGGTAGAGGTTGGAATAGTCCAGCTCGCGCATGCCCACGTCATGCAGCAGCCCGGCCAGGGCCAGCTCCTCCAGGTCGTCCTCGCCGAGGGCGAGGGCTCCGCCTACTGACCAGGCCAGGCGGGAGACTGCCAGCGAGTGCGCCTCCAACTCGGGAAAGCTTCGTTCACCGGGCTGCAGGAGCTTGCGGGCGAGGAGCCGGCGCGCGACGTTGAGCGAGCTCAAGCGCGACAGGTCGCGGGTCGCGGCGCGCAAACCGGCGAGCACGTCGAGGACCGAGCTCGAGCCCATGGCTCCCACCGCCGATGCGACCACGGCCCAGCCCGAAGCGGCAAGGAGCACGGCGCTGCACACCACGAGGGCGTCAGCTCCGGCCTCGGCGGCCCCGGTGATCTGGACGTGGATCTCCCAGGCCGCCGCCTCCGGAGTCGCCACGCCGGCCTGCCGCAGGGTCTCGCGCTGGTGGCTCGCGACGGCCACCCGCTCGTCGCTTCCGGGTGGTGTGCGGGAGAACATCGTCGCCACCGCGCTACTGCGCTCGACGACCGTCAGGATGCATGCCCCGACGTCGGGGTATGCCACCGCGGCTCGTGCCATGCGGGCGAGACTCGCCAGTGCCGCCGCGTCCAGCTGCAGCTCAGGCGGTTGCGTGTCCGCGGCATCATCGGGCACCGGCTGTAGGCGGGCGGGTTCGATGATCTCTTCGAACCCGGTGTAGAGACCATACTGCTGTACGAGCTTGAGGAACGCGCGCGCGATACCGCCTGCGAGCTCGACGTCGTGGGCGTCGAACTCGAGCTTGCGCCCCTTGTCGCGGGCGTCGATGAAGCCCAACACCCGGGAGTCGCCGTGCAGCGGCACCAGGAGGAGTCGCGCGGTTCCCGCCCCCTCCAGGTAGGAGGCCAGCTCAGGAAGCTGCGCCGGGTCATTGAAGGCCCTGGGGCTCGAGCGCAGCTCCCGCGCCTTCTGCACGATGGTGTGGATCGGTGGGTACTCGGCGGCCAACAGGTCGCGTCGGCCGAAGCCGTACTGCGTAGCCAGGACGTAGCGCCCATCACCGGAAAGCAGGTATAGCGCAGCCTTGGTGCAGTGGATCTCCTCGAGGAAGCGGTAGAGCACCTCCTTGAAGGCACGTTCCATGGCCGCGCCCCACCCCACAAGGCCTACTGCCACGACGCCTCCGTCGCTCCTTCCGGTGCCGGATTCGACCTCTTCACCCGCCTACTCTATCACCTTGGGTGGGGCCATCCCGCTCTGCTGTTGCGTGGTTACCTCAGGTGTGTCAGGCGCACCACAGTCGCAAGCCGCGCCGCCCTCGACCCGGCCGGCCGGGGCTGGCATCGTTGTTGCTAAAAAGTCGCCGAGGGGGTTGGACATGCGTCGTCAGCAGACTCTCGCTCACTGCGTCACCACCGCAGGCAGCGGGCTCCACAGCGGGGAGCCTGCCCAGCTGGTGGTCGAGCCGGCCGCCGTCGACCACGGCATCCGCTTCGCCCGGCGTGGCCGGCCGGCGGTGCCGGCACATGCCGACCACGCATGGGAGGTGGCCTGGGCCACCCGCCTGGGTCGGGGACCACAACAGGTCGCCACTGTCGAGCACCTCCTCGCGGCTCTCGTGGCCCTCGGCATCGACAACGCCCGGGTGGTAGTGGACGGCCCCGAGATTCCGATTCTGGACGGGTCCGCCCTACCCTTCGTGGAGCTCCTCTCCGCAGCGGGCACGGTTGAGCAGCACCGTTCCCTCCCCACCCTGCGCATGACCCGCGCTGTGGAGGTGACGGACGGCGACCGCTTCATCAAGGTGGAGCCGGGGGACCACCTGACGGTGGACTACTCCATCTTCTTCCCCGAGGCGTCCGTCGGCAGCCAGCGCTGGTGCGGCGCCATCACCCCGGCGGTGTTCCGCTGCGCCCTCGCCCCCGCCCGAACCTTCGGCTTCCTCGGCGACGTCGGTGCCCTTCGGCGCCAGGGTCTGGCACGCGGTGCCACGCTCGACAACTGCCTGGTGATGGACAAAGAGCGGGTGCTCTCCGGGCGCCTCCGTTTCCCCGACGAGTGCGTTCGTCACAAGGTGCTTGACCTGGTGGGCGACCTCGCCCTGCTCGGCTACCCCCTCCGCGGGCGGGTCACCGCTCGCCGCGCCGGGCACACTCTCCATGTCGCCCTGGTACGCGCCGTCCTCTCCGCTCCTGAAAGCTGGGAGCTGGAGAGCGAGCCCGCGTCTGCTGCTCTGCGGCCTTCACCGCCGGCATCGGAGCAGCTGGTGGCCCTGGCGGGGTAGCCGACCAGGTCCGGGCAACCCGTTTCCACGCGTCCGCCAGAGCGGACCCTCCCGGGGGCACCCCACGCGGTGCCCCCCCTTTGTCTCGACCTGCGGTGTGGTAATCTCGCCACACCATGCGTGGCGCCGCCGCGTTGCTGCTTGTTCTCTTCCTGGTCGCGCCCTCCCCGCCCCTCACCGTCGAGGCGAAGCGCGCGGGTGGGACCGTCGAGGTGAGCGTGCGCCTTCTTCGTCCGCTCCCCACCGCCCTCGAGGAGGCGCTCCCGTCCGGGGCCGAGGTGCGGGTCACGTATCCCCTGCGCGTCCGCGGCCACCGCTGGCTGTGGTGGGACCGGCGGGTGTGGCGCGGCGAAGTCATCAGCACGACCGCGTTCGACCCCCTCACCGGACGGTACCGCTGCGAGCTGCTGCTCGACGAGGTGGTCCTGGACCGCCAGGAGACCTCTTCGCCGCAGGCTGCGCGCGCCTGGCTCACCACTCCGCCGCCGGTGCGGCTGGCGCTGCCCCCCTCCCGCCGAGCCCTCTACCTCCGCATCCGGGCGGTGTTCTCCACCTCCACGAGCTGGCTGATCTTCCCCTCGGTGGACGGAACCGACTGGACCGAGGTGGTGGTGGAGGGCGTACCGTGAGCGAGTGGGTTCGTGCCTGGCACCGCTACCGCCGCCAGAACCGCTTCCTTATCTTCGCCTTCCTCGCCCTCCTGCTGCTCTCCCTTCTCGCCGTCTACCTGGCCCAGCGCACCCAGGTGGCTTCGCCTCGGGAGCTGACCAACCGCCTCCTCCTCTTCGTCCTCTGGTATCTGGATATCTCGCTCATCCTGGTGCTGCTCTTCATCCTCGCGCGCAACGTGGTGCGGCTGGCGGTGGAGCGCCGTTCGGGGGTCCTCGGCTCGCGCTTCCGCACCAAGCTGGTCCTCACCTATGTCGGGCTCACCTTCGTCCCGGTAATCTTCATCTTCCTGATCGCCACCAACTTCCTGCAGCGCTCGGTGGACCGCTGGTTCTCCTCACCGGTGGAGGAGGTGCTGCGCGGCGGCACCAGCGTCACTGAGCAGCTGCGCGAGATGGTGGAGGAGCGCCTGGCGCGCCAGGCCGAGGCGGCCGCCACCGAGCTCGCGCGACCCCACAGCGACGAGCCGCTCACCCACCTGCACGCCCTGCTCGGCGTCGACTTGGTGGCCCTCTATGACGGGCCTCGTCTGGTCCAGGCGGTCACCGACCCCCGCCGTATCCCGCGCTCGCTCCCCCCGCTGTCCTGGAACGACCTCGGCCTGCCGGGCCATCGCGCCGACCGCTGGCGCGGCGGCCTGCTGATCCGTGCCTGGGTACCCCTCGCCGACGGCCGAGCCGTCGTGGTGGGCGACATGCTCCCCCGGGAGGTGCTGGTCCACCTCGAGCGTGCCTCGGCAGCCTATGCGACCTTCCAGGAGATGAAGCTCGAGCGCGGCACCGTCACCTCCACTACCGTGCTCGTGTTTCTCGCCATCACGCTCCTCCTGCTCTTCGCCACCGTGTGGATGGGGCTCTACCTCTCGCGCCGCTTCACCGAACCCCTCCTGGCGGTGGCGGCGGCAACCCAGCGGGTGGCCGAAGGCAACCAGCTGGAGGAGGTCGCCATCCCGGCGTCGGACGAGATGGCGGTACTGGTGAACTCGTTCAACGCGATGGTCCGGCGCGTACGCGCCACCGAGGCCGAGATCCTCGCCTCCAATCAGGAGATGGCGACCCTGCTCGCCACTGTTCCCACCGGCGTCCTCACCATCGATCCGGCCCACGCCTCGTTCCGTCCCAACCGTGCCGCTGCCCGTCTCCTGGGGGAACCCTCATGGTCCGGCGAGTGGCACCCGCTGGCCACCCTTGACCGGCCAGGTCTCGAACCTCTTAGCGCTCGCCTCGCCAGGCCCTCGACGCGGGCCGCGCACGGCCAGCTCGAGCTCGATCTGGGCGGCGCGGTGCGGCACCTCGAGGTCACCAGCGAGCCCCTCCCGGGCGGTGGTCTGGTGGTCGCCCTGGACGACCTCACCCAGCTGCTCAGAGCACAGCGACAAGCAGCCTGGAGCGAGGTGGCGCGCCGCATCGCCCACGAGATCAAGAACCCTCTCACCCCCATCCGCTTGGCGGCGGAGCGGATTCAGCGCCACGCCCGCAGCGTCGAGGGTGAGCTCGCGGAGGTCATCACCTCGGGCTGCGCCGCCATCGTCGCCCACGTAGCCGGTCTCAAGGAGCTCGTGGATGCCTTCCACCAGTACGCCAAGATGCCTCAGGTGACTCCGCGGCCCACCGCCGTGGGGCGCCTACTGCGCGAGGTCATCTCGTTGTATGAAGGGTTGCGGGAGGGGGTCGAGGTGCTGCTGGTGGTGGCCCCGGACGAGCTCACCGCCGCGGTCGACGCGGTGCTCCTGCGCCAGGCGCTGGTCAACCTCCTCGACAACGCCGTCGAGGCGATCCCCGAGCACGGCACGGTGACCGTCCACGGCCTCGCCCAGGGACAGGACCTGGTGCTCGAGGTCACCGACACCGGCGTCGGTCTCCCCGTCGACGATCCCGAGGTGCTCATCCAGCCGTTCTTCTCCACCAAGGGCCGCGGCTCCGGCATGGGTCTGGCTCTCGTCCACCGGGTGGTGAGCGACCACAACGGGATGCTGGAGCTCGCCAGCCTCCCGGAGGGGGGCACTCGGGTGCGCATGGTCCTCCGGGGCGCCGTGGCCGGAGGGTCGGCGTGACCCGCCGCGCCAGCATCCTGGTGGTGGATGATGAGCCCGGGATCCGAGAGCTGCTCGCACAGATCCTTGCCGACGAGGGTCACAACGCTCACGCCGTGGCCACTGGCGAGGCGGCGCTCGCCGCGCTCGCCGAGGAGCTCTACGACCTCGTGCTCCTGGACCTCTGGCTGCCCGGCATCGGCGGCCTCGAGGTCCTGCGCCGGCTCCGTCGGGACGGTCCGCCGGTGCCTGTCGTGGTCATCTCCGGGCACGCCAGCGCCAGCCAGGCGGTGGAAGCCCTGCACGAGGGCGCCGTCGACTTCCTGGAGAAGCCCCTGGCGTACGACAGGGTGATGGTGAGCATCGCCAATGCCCTGCACCGAGAGCAGCTGGAGCGACGGATCGCGGCCGCCGTCGTCGACGCCGGTGAGCCGCGGCTCACCGGCCAGTCCGCCGCGATACGCGAGCTGCGCCGCCAGATTCTCACCGCCGCCCCCAGCGAAGGCCGCGTCCTGCTCACCGGCGCCAACGGCACCGGCAAGGAGGTGGCCGCCCGCCTCCTGCACGAGCGCTCCCCCCGCCGCGACGGCCCATTCGTCGCCGTCAACTGTGCCGCCATCCCCTCCGAGCTCATCGAGAGCGAGCTCTTTGGCCACCTCAAAGGCGCTTTCACCGGGGCGGTGGAGGCCAAACGCGGTCGCTTTGAGCTGGCCGACGGCGGCACATTGCTGCTCGACGAGATCGGCGACATGAGCCAGCTCACCCAGTCCAAGGTGCTGCGCGTACTGCAGGAGCAGCGCTTTACCCGCCTCGGCGGCAGCCGCGAGGTGACGGTGGACGTGCGGGTGGTGGCAGCCACAAACAAGGACTTGGAGGAGGCGATCGCCGGCGGCAGCTTCCGCAGCGACCTCTACTACCGCCTCGCCGTCGTCCCCATCCGGCTCCCGACTCTGGCTGAGCGCCGGGAGGACATTCCCGCTCTCGTGGACGAGTTCGTGGCCGCGGCGGTGGCCCGACGCGGAGTACCGCCACGGCGCTTCAGCGCCGCCGCGCTGGAACGTCTGATGGCCCACCACTGGCCGGGCAACGTGCGCGAGCTCAAGAACGTGGTCGAGCGGTTGATGATCATGGTGGACGAGCCCGAGATCCGGCTCGAGCACCTCGCCTTCCTCACGTCGTCGGTGCCGGTGAAGCCGGACCTCGGCAGCCTCGGTCCGCTCCGTGAGGCGCGCGCCGAGTTCGAGCGCCGCTACATCGTTGCAGCGCTCGATCGCTGCGGCGGCAACGTCTCCCGCACCGCCCGCGTGCTCGGTCTCGAACGCAGCCACCTCCACCGCAAGTTGCGCCAGCTCAAGGTAACGACGCGTTGACCGTGCTCGTTGGCGCCTGATACCATCCGACGGTGATGGCGTATCCGGGGAACCAGGAACTCTCCGCCGAGGCACGGCAGCGGGTCCTCACTGCCTTCCATCAGGTTATCGCCAAGCTCCAGGACGGTCGCCGCGACGAGGCCCTCATCGGCCTCGAGTTCGTGCTCCGGCTGGACCCCAGCTTCGGCCCGGCCGGCCACCTTCAGGAGCAACTGGCGCGCGGTGGCGACGTGGACCTTGCCGACATCCTCACGCTGCTCCAAGGTGGCACCTCTGCCGAGATCGACCAGATCCTGGTGGACGCGGTCGAGGACTTCAACGACCGCCGCTTCGACGCGGCGCGGGTAAACGCGTTGAGGGTCATCGGTGAGCTTCCCGGACACCCCGAGGCACGCGCCCTACTCAGTCAGATCGACGACGCAGTGAAGCGTAGCAACCAGGTGGAGCAGTATCTGGGTCGCGCCCGCGAGGCGCTGGGCGGGGGCGACGCTCAGGGTGCCGCCGAGTTCGTGATGATGGCCCAGGCACTCGACCCCCACCACCCGGGCATCAGCGATGCCCTCGCCACACTCGAGCAGGCATCGCAGCGACAGCCGCCGGCTTCGCCACCGCCGCTGCATGAGGAGGCGCAGGAGGCCGCGCCAGTGGAGGTAGAGCCCGAGCCCGAGGATGGCGGCTTCTCGTTCTCGTTCGACGAAGCGCCGGCAGACGGCGGCACTGCGTTCGGCGCTTTCAGCGTGGACAAAGAGCCCGCCGGTCCGTCTCTGGAGGAGCCTGCGGGCTCGCCGGCGTGGGAGACCGACGGCGACGCGCCAGACGCCTTCTCCTTCGGCGCCGAGCCCGCCGCGGAACCGCCGGCCGGGGGTGCCGTCGACGCCGACGTCGCCGACCTGTTCTCCGACGACGGCGAGGTCCATCCTCGCGGCGGCGGCGCACCGGGGCCCGCGGCCGCCGCATCGGACTCGCAACGCCTGCAGGAGCTGCTCAAGCAGGGGCGCGAGCTGTACGACGCCGAGCACTTCCAGGAGGCCATCGACGTGCTCTCCCGGGTGTTCCTCATCGACCCCGGGCACGACGGCGCCACCCATCTGGTGGAGGAGGCACGGGCGCGCAAGGATGAGATCGACCGCAAAGCGGAGCACCTGCTCTACGAGGCCCAGGACGCCGCCGACGCCGGTCGGATCGAGGAGGCGCTGCGCCTGGTCGACGAGGTTCTCGTCCTGCAGCCGGGCCATCTTGAGGCCCTGGCGCTGAAGGATCGCCTCGCCTCGGCCGGCTCCGCACCGGCCGCTCCCGCCGAGGCCGCGGCACCGGCGCCGGCGCCGGCGCCGGACATCGACAGTGGCGACGAGCTCTTCGCCCTGCCCGAGATCGAGCCGGCGGCCGAGATCGGGGTCGGGGCTGTCGGGAATGGGCCTGTTGAGCCCTTGACGGTGCGGCCCGAGCCGACGCGTCGTACGCCGCCCTGGCGCATCATCGCCTTGGCAGCCGGGGGGCTGCTGGTGCTTCTGGTCGGCGTCTTCTTTGGCTCCCAGCTCCTCTCCTCGGGCGCCGACGAAGGCCCGGGGGCCGGTGTCGACACCGTCCTGCGCCAGGCCCAGGAGCTGTACCAGCAGGGGCGTGCACAGGAAGCGGTCCATCTCCTTCAGGAGTACCCGGCCAGCGGCCTCGACCAGGCCCGCGTGGCCCGGCGCCTGGCCGAGTACCAAAAGGCGCTGGCGCCGCCCACTCCCACTCCGATCCCGAGCCAGCTTCCCGCGGCCGAGAAGGCGCTGGACGCCGGGCGCCTGCTCAATGCCTACAGCCTGGTGCTCGACGGCCTCAAGCAGTTCCCGCACGACTCCGGCCTTGTGCAGCTGCGGGAACGCATCCTCCAGCACGAGCCGCTGATGGCGTCGCTGGTGCGCGCCAGCGAGGCGGGCGACTCCGCCACTGCCCTCGCGGTCACCCGGGAGCTGGCCGAGCGCCACCCCGCGAACCCCGAGTTCCAGAACGAGCTGAATCGGCATCTCTTCAACGTCGGCGTGCAGGAGCTGCGCGGGTACAACCTTACCGGGGCCGCAGTCCACCTCCAGGAGCTCGCCCGCCGCCGGCCAGAAGATGCCGAGGTGTCTCGTATCCTCGACTTCATCGAGAAGTACAAGACGCGGCCCGCTGACATGCAGCTCAAGATCTTCATCGCCAGCCTGTCGCTCCGATGAGCCCGGATCAACCCATCCCTGCCGGCTGGGACCGCCTCGAGCCCGGCGACGACGGGCCCCTCCCCGAGCCACTGCCGCCGGAGCCCGACCTGCGCGTGCCCGAGCGCTCGCTGCTGCTGGCCGCCGTCTGGGGTGACCTGGTGGCGATGCTGGTGGTTTGTGTGGCCGCCCTGGTGGCGGTGCGGTTGGCGGGCTACGCCGCCGGCTTTGCGGCCCTGCCGTGGGCCGCCGCCCTTGCACTTGCGTGGTGGTTGGCGGTCGCCATCACCCTCATGGTAGTGCGGCGGGGCCTTCCCGGCATGCTCGCCATGGGCCTGAGCTTCGCCGCACCGGTGCCCGTCCGGCGGCTGCCGTGGGTGCTCCTTGTTGCACTCCTGGAGGCGCTGCTGCTGGGGCTTCCGGCATTAGCCGGTGCCCGGCACTGGCCGCGTGGGCGGATGGCCGGGTGCGCTGTCGTGGTGAGTGACGCGATGCAGGGTGGGTCGCAGTGACTGAGGCTAGACCTTGCGCCGCTTGAACACCATTCCGATGTGGTCCGTCGCGCCGGTCTTGAAGTTGATCGCCGTGATTGCGACCAGCTCCCAGCCCTGGTCACCGAGCTCGTTGAGCTGGACATCGTAGGTGGGATCGAGTCGGTAGTTCTCGGAACGGATGTTGATGATCTTGTACTCCCAGCGCACCTGCTCCATTCCGACCTCCCGGGGGGAAGACACGGTAATCGATAAGTCATTGTACCACCCGCACTCGGGCGCTCAGGTAGGAGTTTGGACGTGCGCCTGAGCCGGCTCAGCGTGGTGGTGCCGGCGCTCGACGAGGCCGCGCGGCTGCCGCCCACTCTGGCGGCCTTTTACCATCATCTCGCCGGGTCGCCGGAGTGGCTGCCGGCCGAGGTGGTGGTGGTAGACGACGGCTCCACGGACGGCACCGCCGCCGCTGCCGCTGCCGTACCACGGCCGGAGTCGGTCACCCTGCGGGTCGTGCGTCACGCCCGCAACCGCGGCAAGGGAGCTGCGGTGCGCAGCGGTTTCGCCGCCAGTGAGGGCGCTACCGTGCTGCTGTCCGACGCCGACCAGGCGACCCCTGCGGACGACCTTGGCCGACTCGCAACCCACGCCGACGCGAGGACTGTGGTAGTGGGGTCCCGCGCCCTGGACCGCAACCTCATAGCCCGTCGTCAGCCAACCTACCGCGACATCATGGGCCGGATCTTCAACCTCGCGGTCCGCTCCTCTGTGCTCGCGGATCTCCACGATACCCAGTGCGGCTTCAAGCTTTTCCCCGGAGCCCTCGCCCGTGACCTCGCCGTAGTGCAGCGCACCGACGGCTTTGCCTACGACGTGGAGCTGCTCGTTCTGGCCCGGCGCTGGGGCTACCGCCTAGTGGAGGTCCCGGTACGTTGGCGCCACGTCGAGGCCTCCCGGGTGCTGCCCGGCCGCCACTCCTTGCAGATGCTGCGGGACCTCTTCGGGCTCTGGTGGCGGGTGCAGCGGCACCGGCTCCCTCCGCCGCCCCCCGGCGGGAGGCCCTCCGCCTGACCGGATAGTGCCCGCCCTCCGCACCTCGGTCGTGGTCCCCGTACAATCGACCCATGGACAACCGTGGCCCGGCGTGGTTGATCGAGTCCTTCCTCGAGCACCTGCAGTGGGAGCGCAACCTGGCCCCACGCACGCTGACCGCTTACCATCGGGAGGTCGTGGGCTTCGTCGGCTTCGCCGCCGCCGAGCTCGAGCGCAGCGGCCCCATCGAGGTGCGGCCGGTTGACGTGCGTTCTTACCTTGCCCACCTCCACTCCCGGCGCCTGGCGCCGCGCTCGCTGCAGCGCGCGCTCGCCGCGCTGCGTACCTACTTCGCGTTCCTGGTGAGCGAGGGGGCTCTGGGAGCCAACCCCGCCGCTGCCGTTCCCCACCCCCGCGCCGGTTCGGCGGTGCCCGAGGTGGTCACGGTTGGCGACGTGAGCGTCCTGCTGGATTCCTTTCCCGACACGCCGGCGGCCAACCGGGACCGGGCCCTGGTGGAGCTGCTCTACGGCTCCGGCCTGCGCGTCAGCGAGCTGGTCGGGCTCGACCTGGTGGACGTGAAGCTGGGTCAGCGCCTTCTGCGCGTGCGCGGTAAGGGCCGGAAGGAGCGAGTGGTGCCCTTCGGACGCAAGGCGGCCGCGGCCCTCGCTGACTACCTGCCGGTGCGCGCCGTCTGGCGCAGGGCGGGCGAGCCGGGCGAACCCCTCTTCGTGAACCAACGCGGCGGGCGCCTGACGGACCGCTCGGTGCGGCGGATCCTCGACCAGGCGGTGGAGCGTGCCGCCGGCCTCCACCGCCTCCACCCGCATGCCCTGCGCCACGCCTTCGCCACCCACCTGCTCGAGGCCGGCATGGACCTGCGCGCCATCCAGGAGCTGCTCGGTCATTCCTCCCTGGGCACAACTCAGGTCTACACGCACCTCGACCTGGCCCACCTCTTCGAGGTCTACAACAAGGCCCATCCGAAGGCGTGAACCGCCCGCCTGGTGGTTCGGGCAACGGTGAGCTTCCTCCACTGATTGGACGTGGTTTGGCGACACGGTGGAGTCCGCAGCAGCGCGAAGGGTGGCGCGCGAAAGTTGCGCGCCTGCACCGCACCCGTTGTGCTGAGCCCCTCAGGGCACGCCGCCGGGGCGTGGCCGCAGGCCGCGAAGTGGCCAGCGTGCCCCGAAGAGCCCAGTAATCCCATCCCCCGTCGCCGCAGGCGACGGGTTTGGGCGGGTGGGCGGGACAGGCTTCGGAAGGGGGGTGGCGGGCGCCTTCGTCGCGAGGGCCGCGAGGTGGTGTTCCCCGCGGTGGCGCAGCCGCCGCGGGGGGCCGCCGCATCGTGGGCCGCAGCAGAAGGCGCAGGAGCCGCTCCCCGGGGCCGCGGCGAAGCCACGGCCCCGGGAGGGAGGCGCCCGGCGCACGAGAGCGTGCGGCCGGGCCCGACCGAGTGGCCGAAGGCCGCGAAGCCGCCGGCATGGCCCGGCGGCTGCGTGGCCTGTCGGAGAATCAGCCGGCGGAGGGCTCAAGGGCGGCCGGGGCGAGGGTCGCGGCCCACTCCCGGATGGCGGCGATCGCGTGCTCGGCGTGGCGCTGGCGGCGCTCGACCTTGCTGCGCACCCGGCGCAGCTCCGGCGGGCAGGCCATGAGCCCCCAGGTGATGTTGCTGGGCTGGAAGCCCTCGGGGCGCCGCGCCGTGAGGTGCCGCACCAGACCGCCCATGGCCGTGCTGGGCGGCGGCGGCGCCGGGACCCCGCCGCGCAGCTGGGCAGCCAGCAGCCGCCCCGCGAGAAGGCCCGTCGCCGCCGACTCGACGTAGCCCTCGACGCCGGTGATCTGACCGGCGAGGCGCACCGCGGGCCGGACCCGCAGGCGGAGCTGGTCGTCGAGGTGCCGCGGCGCGTTGACGAAGGTGTTGCGGTGGATCATGCCGTAACGCACGAAGCGTGCGCTCTCCAGGCCCGGGATCATGCGGAACACCCGCTGTTGCTCCGGCACCTTGAGCTTGGTCTGGAAGCCCACCAGGCTCCAATGCTCAGCTGCCAGGTCGTCCTGGCGCAGCTGGACCACCGCCCACGGCTGCCGACCGCTCGCGGGGTCCACCAGCCCCACCGGCTTCATGGGCCCGTAGCGCAGGGTGTCGAGGCCGCGCTCGGCCATGACCTCCACCGGCAGACAGCCCTCGAAGTAGGCGATGTCGGCGCTCTCGAACTCCTTGAAGGCGACCTTTTCGCCGGCCACGAGGGTCGCCACGAACGCCTCGTACTCCGCCCGTTCCAGTGGCGCGTTGAGGTAGTCGGCCCCCCCCCCTTTGCCGTAGCGCGAGGCACGAAAGAGGCGGTCGTGGTCGAGGGAGTCGGCGGCGACGATAGGCGACACGGCGTCGAAGAAGGCCAGCGAACCGTCGCCGAGGAGCGCCTCCAGGGCGCCGTGCAGGTCGGGGCTGGTGAGGGGGCCGGTGGCGACGATGGTCGGACCCTCCGGCACCTCGTGAACCTCGCGGCGCGTCAGGGTGATGCGGGGGTGACCGGCGATCGCCTCGGTTACCGCCGCGGCGAAGGCGTCGCGGTCCACCGCCAGCGCGCCGCCGGCGGGCACCGCGGCGGCACGGGCGGCGTGGATGATGAGCGATCCCAGCGCCTCCATCTCGCGCTTGAGCACACCCACGGCGTTGCTCAGGCCATCGCCGCGCAGCGAGTTGGAGCACACCAGCTCGGCCAGGCGGTCGCCTCGGTGCACCGGGGTGGGCCGCACCGGCCGCATCTCCGCGAGCTCGACCTCCACACCGCTCTCGGCCAGCTGCCAGGCCGCCTCGCTGCCTGCGAGGCCACCGCCTGCCACGAGGACGAGGCTCAACCGGCGCCCTCCTCGGCGGGGGCCGGCTCACGGTGGCCGCACTCCTTGTCGGGGCACACAAGCTCGCGGCCGCGGCGCTTGGTCTCCTTGAGCCCAAGCACGGCCAGGCCGCATTCGGGACAGGCGGCGGCCACCGGCGGATCCCACATGGTGAAGTCGCACTTGGGGTAGCGGTTGCAGCCGTAGAAGGTCTTGCCGCGACGCGAGGTGCGCTCCATGAGCTCACCGTCGCAGTCGAGGCGAGGGCAGGGCACGCCGGTGGGCTTGGGCGGCGCCGACTTGCCGCCGCCGATGCGGCGGGTGCCCTTGCACTCCGGGTAGCGGGTGCATGCCCAGAAGGGACCGAAGCGCGAGCGCTTCTGCACCATTGGCGCGCTGCACTCGGGGCACTCGGGCACCTCCTCCGGGTTGGTCTCGTCCGCCGCCTCCTTCTCCTTGAGGTCGCGGGTGAAGCGGCAGTCCGGGTAGTTGGAGCAGGCGAGGAACTCGCCGTAGCGGCCAAACTTGATGACCAGAGGCGAGCTGCACTCGGGGCAGATCTCGTTGGTGGCGAGGCCGCGCCCCTTGACCTGCTCCATGTCGCGCCGGGCGCGCTCGAGATCGGTGGTGAAACTGGCCGCGAAGCGGCCCACGAGATCCTTCCAGTCCTGGCTCCCCTCGGCGACCCGGTCGAGCTCCTCCTCGAGGCTGGCCGTGTAGTCCTCGTTGATGATGTCGGTGAACGAGCCGGTGAGCAGGCGGGTCACCAGCTTGCCCAGCTCGGTGGGGCGGAAGCTGCCCTTCTCGCGCACTGCGTAGTCGCGCGAGGAAAGGGTGGCGAGGATCGAAGCGTAGGTGGACGGACGGCCGATCCCGTTCTCCTCCAGCGCCTTCACCAGCGTCGCCTCGGAGAAGCGTGGGGGCGGCTGGGTCCACTTCTGCTCGGTGGCCAGGTCCAGCAGGCGAAGTGCGTCGCCCTCCGCCAGGCCGGGGGGCAGCTCCACCTTTCCCTCGCGGCGCTGCTCCTCGCCCTCGTCGTTGTCCTCGTCCCGCCACAGGCGCAGGAAGCCCGGGTCCTTGAGGACGCGTCCGGTCACGGTGAGGGTGTAGGGCCCGGCCCCGACATCCACCTGGGTCACGTCGAACGTCGCCGGCTTCATCTGCGAAGCCACGAAACGCTCCCAGATGAGCTTGTAGAGGCGAGCCTGGTCGGGCTGAAGGCGGGACGCCACGGCCTCGGGAGTCAGGCTCACGTCGGTGGGTCGGATCGCCTCGTGCGCGTCCTGGGCTGACTTGCGGCTGCGGTAGGCGTTGGGCTTGTCGGGCAGGGCGGCGGCGCCCCAGCGCTCGGCCACCAGGGCGCGGGCGGCCGCCACCGACTCCTCCGACACCCGGAACGAGTCGGTACGCATGTAGGTAATGAGGCCGATGGTCCCGAGCTCGCCCAGATCGGCGCCCTCGTAGAGGGCCTGGGCGAGCTGCATGGTGCGGCGCACCGGCAGCCGCAGTCGGCGCGAGGCCTCCTGCTGCAGGTGCGAGGTGATGAATGGTGGCTTGGGATGCTGGCGACTGGTCTTGCGCGCCACTCCTGATACTGACAGAGGACCCCCGCGGAGCGCGTCGGTGACCGCCGCCGACTCCTCCGCGGAGCCCGGGCGCCAGCGCTTGCCGTCGCGCTTGGCCAGGCGGACCGAGAACGGCGGCGGCTTCGGCCCCTCCACCGTCGCGTCCACCAACCAGTACTCTTCCGGGGTGAAGGCGTCGATCTCGGCCTCGCGGTCGCACACCATCTTGAGGGCGACCGACTGCACCCGCCCGGCGGAGAGACCGCGCTTGACCTTCTCCCACAGCAGCGGAGACAGGCGATAGCCCATGAGGCGGTCGATCACGCGGCGGGCCTGCTGGGCGTTGACGCGGTCCTGGTCGACCTCGCGCGGGTGATCGAAGGCTGCCGCCACCGCGCGCTTGGTGATCTCGTGGAACTCGACACGATGAATGGGCTGACCGGCTCCCTTGAGCAGCTCCAACAGGTGCCAGCAGATCGCTTCGCCCTCGCGGTCGGGGTCGGTGGCGAGGTAGATCTCGTCCGCCCCTGCGGCGGCTCGCTTGAGCTCCGCCACAACCTTCTGCTTCTCCGGCAGCACGGTGTAGTGGGGCTCCCAGCCGTGCTCCTCGTCCAGGCCGAGCTCGCTCTTGGGCAGGTCGCGCACGTGACCCACGGACGCCCGAACCGCGAAGCCCGAGCCCAGGAACTTGCCTATGGTGCGCGCCTTGGCCGGCGACTCGACGATCAGCAGCTTGCTGGCCATGCCAACTCCTCCAGGGGAGGCACCCTACCACACACCGATCGGATGGATGGGCCCCTCAGCGGCGGGCGAAGCGTCCGTCGGGCAGGCGCTCGACACGGCCCTCGACCTCGAGCTCCACCAGACGAACAAGGAGGTCTCCGACGCTCATCTTCCCCCGCTCCGCCAGCTCGTCCACCGCCAACGCCTCCCCCGGCGGGAGGATTCCCAGCAGGGGATCCTCGCCGTCCCCGGCCGCGGGCGCCGGCCGTCCTCCCCGAGCCAGGCCCAGCTCTTCGAGCACGTCGGCGGGCGACAGCATGGGCCGGGCGCCGAGCCGGAGCAGGGCGTTTGGACCCAGCGAGAGAGGGGCGAAGATGCTGCCCGGCACCGCCAGCACCTCGCGCCCCTCCTCGAGGGCCAGGCGGGCGGTGACCAGCGCTCCCGAGCGCACCGCCGCTTCCACCACGACCACGACCTGCGCCAGCCCGGCGAGGATGCGGTTGCGCTGGGGAAAGTGGTGGCGGCGCGGAGGCGTACCCGGCGGAAACTCGGTGACGAGGGCTCCGGCGTCGGCGATGGCCGCCGCCAGCCGGCGGTGCTCGGGCGGGTAGACACGATCGGGCCCGGTGCCCCACACCGCCAGGGTGGGCCCGCCGGCCGCGAGGGCGCCGGCGTGGGCGGCGGCATCCACACCCCGGGCCATACCCGAGACCACGGCCACCCCCGCCCGAGCAAGCTCCTCACCGAGGGCCCTGGCGACCTGCCGTCCGTAGGGTGAGGCCTGCCGCGAGCCCACCACGGCGGCGGCGGGGGCATCCGGAAGCGTCCCGCGAACGAACAGGCCCAGCGGTGGATCGGAGAGCTCGCGCACACCCTCTGGGTAGCCGGGCTCGCCCGGGACCATGAATCGCCAGCCCGCAGCCGCGACCTCCTCGAGGACTCGCGGGGCGTCGGTCCGGGCAGCACGACGGGCCCGCTCCAGCAGGCTGCCGGGGAGAGGCGCGCGGACCAGGGACGGCAGCGGCGCGGCGCCGTCGGGGAGGCCGGCGACCGCGCGACGCACGGCGGCCCCACCCCCGGCCAGGAGCAGACCGAGACGTTCGGTGCGGGCGACCGCGAGCGGGCTCATATGCTCCATGGTAACCAGGCTCACCGGCAACCGCACAGTGCCGGGTTATACTGCCAGCATGGATTTTCGGGTGCTTGGCTGCTTCGGGGGTGATTCCCCCGAGTGCCGCATGACCTCGTTCCTGGTGGACGGGACGGTGGCGGTGGACGCCGGCGCCATCACCCGGGCTCTCTCGGTGAAGGACCAGCGGGCCATTCGCCACATCCTCGTGTCTCACTCGCACATGGACCACACCGCGACGCTGCCGTTCTTGATCGAGAACATCTTCGGCTCCAACCAGGACGCGGTGACGATCTACTGCACCGGTGAGGTTCTGGCAAACGTCAGGCGGCACCTGTTCAATAACGACACCTGGCCCGATTTCACGCGGATTCCTGACCGCGTCTATCCCAGCGTCCGCTTCGAGGAGGTGGTCGCCGAGCGCCCCTTCGTGGTGCCCGACGCCAGCGGCGGACCCATCGAGGTGACGCCGGTCCCGGTGCACCACATCGTCCCCACGGTGGGCTTCCTCCTTCGCCAGAACCATCGCAGTGTCCTGTTCACTTCGGACACCGGACCCACCGAGCGTGTGTGGGAGGTGGCGAGCGAGACCGAGGACCTGGCCGCGCTCATCACCGAGTGCTCCTTCCCCAACCGCATGCAGGCGGTGGCCGATGTCAGCCTTCACCTGACGCCGCAGACGCTGGCGCAGCAGCTCGCCAAGCTCCGCCGCCCGGTGCCCGTCTACCTCTACCACTTCAAGCCCCCGTACGTGGACGAGCTCAAGCGCGAGCTCGCCGCCACCGCGCTGCCCTGTGCGGTGGAGCTCCTCGAGCAGGACAGGACCTACTCGTTCTAGCCTGCGTTTCTCACCAGTTGCTGGTGAGAAACGCAGGCTAGCGCGCCAGCATCACCAGGTCGCTGGTGAGGTCGAAGGCGAGCCGCCCCCGCAACCCGGGCCGCAACGGATCCAGCGTCGGACCCAGGGTCACCTGGTAGACCAAGTCATCTCCCTGGTCGCCGACGGCGAGGCTCAGAAGGGGATAGTCGCCCGCAACGAGCTCCAAGCGCCAGCCGTCGGCCGCGGGCTCGAGGCCGAAGACCGCTCGCCCGCCGGACTCCAGGCGGACCTCCACCCGGTCGCCGCGCGCATGGGCCTCGCTCACGTCCGCCCGCGCCCCGACGAGGTCGGCGGGGGCCGGACACCCTCCAGGGAGGAGCGCGCGGTGCCGCCGGACGGTGAGCCGCGGCGAGCCGCCGCTGCTTGCCCCTGCGAGGCCGTGGAGGATGCGCGGCGCCAGCCGCAGCCCGCGCACGAGCAGGCGCTCGAGCTGGCTGGTGGTGGCCGGCAGGCGCAGGTCGGCGAAGAGGTCTGAGATCTCGAGCTCGCCGCCGCGGACGAGGTAACGCTCGCCCGGACCGAACCAGACGAGGTCGCAATCCGGCGTCCCCCCGACCGGCCGGCCGGAGAACTCTAGGAGGCCGTCCTCGAACCCAGCGGCCTCGCGCCAGACGATCCCGGCGTCGATCCGGTAGACGGCGTCCGGTCCCTGGCTCTCGGCCCCGGCCAGCCCCAGCGCCACCGGGAGGGCGGGCGCCACCACCACCGTGTCGTGGACGAAGAGGGGCCAGCGGGTGCCGAACGCCGCTCCGGTGTCCTCGGCCCATCCGGTGACCGTGCCGATCAGCGCCGCCGCCTCGGCGGGCCCGTTGATCCAGCCGCGCGCCAGCGCCCCCGCGGGATCCTCCGCGCCGCCAACGGCCATCCTGAGCGGGAGGACCCGCACCACCTCGGCGGCGCGCTGCGCCGGCGGTGAGGTGGGGGAGACGCCGCGCGCGGCGAGGCTGCGCGCCAGGCTCACGCCACCGCCGCCGCGCCGGCCAATGTCGCCGCGAAGAGACGGTGGACACGGTCGTCGGCGCTCAGCTCCGGGTGGAAGGTGGCCGCGATGACGCTATCCTGGCGCACCAGCACCGGATCGCCCTGGTGTCGGGCGAGGACCTCGACACAGGGACCCAGATCCACCAGGCGCGGAGCACGGATGAAGACGCCCTCCATGGTGCGCGGGCCGCCCAGGGTCGGATCGACCTCGAGCGTCACGACCGCCGAGGCGACCTGGCGCCCGTACGCGTTGCGCTCCACTGCCGCGTCCAGCACCCCGAGGCAGGCCTGCGGCGGGCTCACCGCGCGTGCCAGCAGGATCGTACCCGCACAGGTCGCGAGCACCGGCATGCCGGCGCCGAGGCGCCGCCGCAGCACATCGAGCAGCCCCTCCGGCTCCATGCAGCGGAGCATGGTGGTGGACTCTCCACCGGGCAGCACCAGGGCATCGACCGCCTCGAGCTGGGCACGGGTGCGGATCTCCTCCGCCGCTAGGCCGACGCGCCGGAGGGCAGTCGCGTGGGCGGCGAAGCCCCCCTGCAGCGCGAGCACGCCGAGGCGCATTACCATCCCCGGCGCGAGAGCATCTCCTCGGGAGTGAGCTTGCCGACGTCGAGGCCCGACATGGCCTCGCCGAGCCCGGCGGAGATCTCCGCCAGCGCCGCAGGATCCTGCCAGTGGGTCACGGCCTCGACGATGGCGCGCGCCCGGCGGGCCGGGTCCGCCGACTTGAAGATGCCGGATCCCACGAACACGGCCTCGGCACCGAGCTCCATGCACAAAGCGGCGTCGGCCGGGGTGGCGATCCCGCCCGCGGCGAAGTTGGGGACCGGCAGTCGACCGTTCCCGGCGACCCAGACCACCAGCTCGTAGGGCGCCCCGAGGCGCTTGGCCTCGGCCATGAGCTCGTGCTCGTCGAGGATCGTGAGCGTGCGGATCTCACGCATGACGGTGCGCAGGTGACGTACCGCCTCGACGATGTCGCCGGAGCCCGCCTCGCCCTTGGTGCGGATCATCGCCGCGCCCTCGCCGATCCGGCGGAGCGCCTCGCCGAGGTTGCGGCAGCCGCACACGAAGGGGACGGTGAAGCCGCTCTTGGCGACGTGGTTCTCCTCGTCGGCGGGGGTGAGGACCTCGCTCTCGTCGATGAAATCGACCTCCAGCGCCTGCAGGATGCGCGCCTCCGTGATGTGGCCGATGCGGCACTTGGCCATGACCGGGATGGTCACGGAACGCTGGATCTCGCGGATCTTCTCCACCGGGGACATGCGGGCCACGCCACCCTGGGCGCGGATGTCGGCGGGTACCCGTTCCAGGGCCATGACGGCCGTCGCGCCAGCGTCCTCGGCGATCTTCGCCTGCTCGGCGGAGGTGACGTCCATGATCACGCCGCCCTTGAGCATCTCGGCCAGACCGACCTTCACGCGGAAGGTTGCGTCTTCGAGGTTCATTTCGTCCTCCTCGGAGCCGCTGCCGGCGACTCCCGCGTCATTGTACACAGCGGCGCCTCCTCGCGCCGGTGCTCACGCTTCCTGGGGCCGGCTGAGGTGCCGCAGACCCCAGAGGTTGACCGTGATGTGGGCGAGCGCCGCAGCGGGATATCCCCAGCGCGCGAAGAGCAGGCCCAGCACCGTCCCCAGCACCAGGGCCTGGACCGGCCACAGCCACAGCCGCCGGTCCGGCACGGCGTGGAGGATCGCGAACAGGAGCGTTGCCGCCACCAGGCCGATGAGCGGCTGCAGCAGGGCGCGCACCAACGCCTCCTCGGCGAGCCCGGAGAAGAGCGCCACGGCCGCCGCGTCTCCTCTGCTCCAGCCGCCCAGGAGGCGTTTCTGCCAGCGCTCGAGGCGCCGCTCCGGACGCCACCATCCGAGTGCATAGCGGGACAGGACGGCGGCCGCCACGCCCACCGCAGCGCCCGCCGCCAGTCCGGTCAGCAGGTCTCCGCGGGGGGCCAACCCGGCCAGTGGTGAGCCGTCCCGCAGCCCCAGCCCGACGAGGGCGACGAGCGCGACCACACCCTCCTGGTGGACCACCAGGCTCGGCGGCAGGCGGGGGCCCAACCTCACGCCTCGTCGGGCTCGCTTGGGGGCTCGGCGGCGTGGATGTCGTCGCCGTGCTCGCCGTCGTCCTCGTCGTCGCCGTTGCCGTTCTCCTCGCGCTCCACCAGCTTGGCAACGCCCACCACGCGGTCGCCTTCCTCAAGGCGGATCATGCGCACCCCCTGGGTCGCACGACCGATGCGTCGCACCTCGTCGAGGTTCATGCGGATCATCATGCCGCGCTCGCTCACCAGCAGGATCTGGTCGTCCTCCTGTACGTGGCGGATGCCGACGACACTGCCGTTCTTGTCAGTGAGCTTGATCAGGGTGATGCCGTAGCCTCCGCGGCCCTGGAGCCGGAACTCCGAGACCGGCGTGCGCTTGCCGAAGCCGAGGTCGGTGACCACGAGGATGTCGCCCTCGTCCTCGGGATCGAAGCACGCCACCTCCTGGACCCAGTCACCCTGCCGCAGGTTGATGCCGCGGACCCCGCCGGACACCCGTCCCATGGGGCGGGCGTCGGTCTCGGCGAAGCGGATCGCGCGGCCCTCGTGCGTGCCCATGAACACGTGGTTCGTGCCGTGGCTCAGGTGGACGGCGAGGAGACGGTCGTCGTCTCCGATGGCAACGGCGCGGATGCCGTTGGAGCGGATGTTGGCGTACTCACCCAGCGCGGTGCGCTTGACCTTGCCGTGGCGGGTGGTGAAGACCAGGAAGGCGTCCTCCTCCTCGGCGAAGTCGCGGATGGCGAGCAGCGCCTCCACCTGCTCCTCCGGGTTTACCGGCAGGAGGTTGACCAGGGCGCGGCCGCGCGAGGCCGGACCGATCTCGGGAAGCTCGTGCACCTTCTTGGCGAAGACCCGGCCCTCGGAGGTGAAGAACAGGACGGTGGCGTGGGTGGAGGCGACGAACAGGCGGTCGACGACATCCTCCTGCTTGGACTGCATGCCGCGGCGGCCGCGGCCGCCGCGCTTCTGGGCGCGGTAGGTGGAGAGGGAGGTCCGCTTGATGTAGCCGCCGGCGGTCACGGTGATGACCATGTCCTCCTCGGCGATGAGGTCCTCCACCGAGATCTCGGAGGGGTCGGCGATGATCTCGGTGCGGCGGCGATCGGCGTACTTGGCCTTGATCTCGGAAAGCTCGGCGACGATGATGTCGAGCACCATCCTCGGCGTGCGCAGGACCTCCTCGAGGTGGGCGATGAGCTCGAGCAGCCCCTGGTACTCGGCGACGATCTTGTCGCGCTCGAGGGAGGTGAGGCGCTGCAGGCGCATGTCCAGGATCGCCTGGGCCTGTGCCTCGGAGAAGGCGAACTGCTCGATGAGGCCGGCCTTGGCGGCGGGTGGGTCGGCAGCGGCGCGGATCAGTGCGATGACCTCGTCGAGGTGGTCGAGGGCCCTGACCAGGCCCTCGAGGATGTGGGCGCGCTCCTTGGCGCGGCCCAGGTCGTAGCGGGTGCGCCGGACCACCACTTCCTTGCGGTGCTCCACGAAGTGATGGATGAGCTCGCGCAGCGTGAACACCTTGGGCTGGTTGTTGAGAATCCCCAGGAGGATGATCCCAAAGGTGGTCTGCATCTGGGTGAGCTTGTAGAGATTGTTGAGCACCACCTCGGGCACCGCGTCGCGCTTGAGCTCGATGACCACGCGGATGCCGTCGCGATCCGACTCGTCGCGCAGGTCGGAAATGCCCTCAAGACGCTTGTTCTGAACCAGGTGGGCGATCTGCTCCACCAGGCGGGCCTTGTTCACCTGGTAGGGAAGCTCACGCAGGATGATGGCGCTGCGCTTGCCCTTCTCCTGGTGCTCGAACACCGCCCGGGCGCGCATCTGCACGATGCCGCGGCCGGTTGTGTAGGCGTCGTAAATCCCCTGGCGTCCATGGATGAAGCCGGCGGTGGGAAAGTCGGGCCCGGGAACAAGGGCGAGGAGCTCCTGGACCGTGAGCTGCGGATTCTCGATGTACGCGACGGTGGCGTCGACGATCTCGCCGAGGTTGTGCGGCGGGATGTTGGTGGCCATGCCGACCGCGATGCCCGACGAGCCGTTGACCAGCAGGTTGGGAAACCTGGCGGGCAGGACCACCGGCTCGGCCAGGGAGCCGTCGTAGTTCGGCACCCAGTCCACGGTCTCCTTCTGCAGGTCGTCGCCGAGCATCTCCTCGGCGAGGCGGGTGAGTCGGATCTCGGTGTAGCGCATCGCCGCGGCGGCGTCGCCGTCCACCGAGCCGAAGTTCCCCTGCCCGTCCACCAGCGTGTGGCGCATGGAGAACTCCTGCGCCATGCGCACGATGGTGTCGTAGATGGCAGAGTCGCCGTGGGGGTGGTACTTGCCCATGACGTCGCCGACGATGCGCGCGGACTTCTTGTACGGCCGGTTGGAGAGGTTGCCCCCCTCCACCATGCCGAAGAGGATCCGGCGGTGCACCGGCTTGAGGCCGTCGCGGATGTCCGGCAGCGCGCGGCCGATGATGACCGACATGGCGTAGTCGAGGTACGAGCGCTTGAGCTCCTCCTCGATGGGAATGGGCAGCTTGTCGGTGGCGGGTCTGATTCGATGCTCGCTCATGCTCAGATGTCCAGGTTGCGCGCCTCAAGGGCGTTGTTCTCGATGAAGGCGCGGCGGCCCTCGACATCGTCACCCATGAGGACGGTGAAAAGTTCGTCGGCCTTCTCCCCGTCCTCCACCGTGACCTTGAGGAGGCGCCGGCTCTCGGGGTTCATCGTGGTCTGCCAGAGCTGGTCCGGGTTCATCTCGCCGAGACCCTTGTAGCGCTGGATGTTGAGGCCCTTCTTGGCGACCTCGTAGACGTGCTTCACCATCTCTTCGAGGGACTCCAGCGTGAGGCGGTCGCCGTTGCGGTCGAGGTGGTAGGGGGCGACCCGCAGGGGAGCGACCCGCGGCATCAGGCTGAGAAGCTGACGGTACTCCCAGGTCTGCAGCAGGCGCCGCCCGAGGAAGACCTCCCACGAGCGCCCGTCGCGGCTCGCGCGGCAGATGGCCCGCCACACGCCGTGCTCCTCGTCCATGAGCACCTGGACGTCTTCGTATCCCATGGCGTCGGCATCGCCGGCGAGGGCGTCGAGGACGGCCCGGTCCTCCAGCGTGGCGGCGTCGCGCAGCCCGAGGTCGAGGGCCGAGAGGACCAGGTCGGTCGGCCACCCGCGTTGATCGAGGCGCTCCAGCGCCTTGAGCCAGCGCTCAGCGGTACGCACCGCGTCGCGGAGGTCGTGGCCGCTGTACTCCTCCCCGGTGGAGCCGATCACCAGGCGGAACTCGTCCGCCACGCGGTCGAGCAGGAAGGCCGAGAACTCGGCGTCGTCCTTGAGGTACACGTCGCGCTTCTTGTGCGAGATCTTGAATAAGGGCGGCTGTGCGATGTAGAGGTGCCCGCGCTCGACCATTTCGCGCATCTGGCGGTAGAAGAAGGTCAGCAGGAGGGTGCGGATGTGGGCTCCGTCGACGTCGGCGTCGGTCATGATGATCACGTGGTGGTAGCGCAGGCGGGAGACGTCGAACTCGTCCGCCCCGATCCCCGTGCCCAGGCACTGAATGATGGTGCGGATCTCCTCGGATGAGAGCATCTTGTCGAAGCGGGCCTTCTCCACGTTGAGGATCTTCCCGCGCAGGGGAAGTATGGCCTGGTAGGCGCGGTCGCGGCCCTGCTTGGCCGAGCCGCCGGCGGAGTCGCCCTCCACCAGAAAGAGCTCTGCGTGCTCGGGGTCGCGGTCGGAGCAGTCGGCGAGCTTGCCCGGCAGCGAGCTGTTCTCCAGCGCGCTCTTGCGGCGGGTGAGCTCGCGGGCCTTGCGGGCGGCCTCGCGGGCGCGGGCGGCGTCCAGGCACTTGCCGATGATCTTCTTGGCCACCGCCGGGTTTTCCTCGAAGTAGGTGGCCAGCCGCTCGTTGATCACCGACTCCACCCACCCCTTGACATGGTTGGAGACCAGCTTGTCCTTGGTTTGCGAGGAGAAGCGAGGCTCGCGGATCTTCACCGCCACGATGGCGGTGAGGCCTTCGCGGACGTCCTCGCCCGAGAGGTTCTCCTTGAGACCCTTGAGGAGGTTGTGCGCCGAACCGTAGATGTTGATGGTGCGGGTGAGGGCGGCGCGGAAGCCCGAGATGTGGGTGCCGCCGTCGGAGTTGTACACCGTGTTGGTGAACGCCAGGACGTTCTCGGCGTAGCTGTCGTGCCACTGCAGGGCGACCTCCACCCGCTCGCCCTCGGCGTTCTCGTCCACCAGGAACACGGGGTTGGGATGGAGGACCTTCTTGGAGCGATTGAGGTAGCTGACGAACTCCTGCAGCCCGCCGCTGAACTTGAAGACCTCCCGGCGGTCGTCACGCTCGTCGTGGAATGCGATCTCGAGCCCTGAGTTGAGAAAGGCGAGCTCGCGCAAATGTTTGACGAGAATATCGTTGTGAAAGACGCGCACGGAGAAGACCTCGGGGTCGGGGCGGAAGGTGACGATGGTTCCTGTCTTGCGGGTCTTGCCGACGGCGCGGAGGTCACCCGCGGGCACCCCGCGTTCGAAGTCCTGCTCCCACACGCGACCGTCGCGGTGGATCTCCATCTTGAGGTCCTCGGAGAGGAAGTTGACGACGCTGACTCCGACCCCGTGCAGCCCGCCGGAAACCTTGTAGGAGTTGGAGTCGAACTTCCCGCCGGCGTGCAGCTCGGTCATAATGACCTCGGCCGCCGGGCGTCCGGTCTCCTGATGGCGGTCCACCGGGATGCCACGCCCGTCATCCGCCACCGTGACGGAGTTGTCGCCGTGGACGGTGACGAGAATCTGCGTGGCGTAACCGGCCTGGGCCTCGTCGATGGAGTTGTCCACCACCTCCCAGACCATGTGGTGGAGGCCGCTGACGTCGTCCACGTCGCCGATGTACATCCCTGGGCGCTTACGTACCGCGTCGCGACCCTTGAGGACCTTGATGTTCTCGGCAGTGTACGTGCTGCTCATTCGCGTTCTCCGCAGTTACTCTCCGCCGTGCAGCGACCGCTCGCCATACGGAGGCAGCGGTCGGCCCGGACGGTCAGGCGAACCATCTCCTCGTGGGCGCTCGAGAGGAAGAGCTGACGCTTCCTGCCCAGATGCTGAACGAAGCGTCTCTGAACCTCGGAATCCAACTCGGCGTCCACGTCATCCACGACAACTGGGAGGCGTTCGCCGCGGGTCGCCTCCACCTGCTCCAGCGCAGCCATGCCAAGTGCCGCGGCCACCACCTTCACCTGGCCCGCGCTCAGCAGGTCGCGCGCTGCTCGACCGTGGGCGTGGATTGTCAGGTCGTGACGGTGAGGTCCGGCGCCGGTGAAGCCCCTTTCGCGGTCCCGCGCCCGCGTCTCATCATACCGTATTTCGTACTGTTTCGCCACTTCACCGGGGTCATCGCTCGGACTCAGCCACGTCTCCTCGCGGTAGCCCAGCTCGATATTGGGAAAGTCCGCTCCGGCGAGGGACGGATACACGCCAGCGAAGGCCTCACGGAGCCTTGCGACCGCCGCGCGGCGGATCGTGACCACACGCGCGGCAGCTTCGGCGAGACGCGTATCCCACGCTTCCAGGACCGCCTCTGGCCCGCCCAGGGCTGCGTTGCGCTGGACAAGGCAGCGGCGATAGACACGTAGATCGTCCCACACCACGGGACGCAGCAGAAAGGCGAACCTGTCGAGGAGAGACCGCCGGCCCTGGGGAGATCCGCTCACCAGGTCGCGGTCTGCGGCCGAGAAGGAGAACACCGGCCAGGTGGCGAGATAGTCCGCGACCGAGGTCGGAAGCCCGTCGATGGTGAGGCGCTGGCGGAGCGGCGGTCCCACTTCCACGGTGACGCCGAGACGCACCCGGCTGGTGGATCCTTGCAGCTCGCCGCTCAGCGAGAAGGCCTCACCGTCGTGCTGGACCATGTGCCGCGCCCTCGCGCGACGGAACGAACGCAGGCTGCCCAGCACCGTCAGCGCCTCGAGGAGGTTGCTCTTGCCCTGACCGTTGGCGCCGAGAACGAGATTCACGCCGGAAGCGAAGTCCAGCGCCGCGGAGGAGAGGTTGCGAAAGCTGCCGCTGTGGAGGCGGACCAGCTCCAATCGCCTCAAACCCTCATGGGCATCAGCACGTAAAGGTACTCCTCCAGACGGGGATCATCGTCCACCGGTACCAGCACACACTGGGTCGTGGCGTCGCGCAGCTGGAGTTCGACCGCGTCGCAGGTGAGGACGGAGAGCGCGTCCATCACGTAGGCGGCGTTGAGGGCCATCTCGATGGATGCCCCCTGATAGGTGATCGGCAGGATCTCCTCTGCGCTGCCGCGATCGTACCCGATGGACGAGAGCCTCAGCTCGCCGGCGGGGTCAAAGCGGAACTGCACACCACGCGCCTTCTCATGGGCCAACAGACTCACCCGCCGTAAGGAGGCGAGCAGCTCCCGCCGATCGACACGCACCCGGCTGGGGTTGTCACGCACGATGACGCGCTCGTACTGAGGAAAGCGCAGCTCGACGACGCGCGATACCAGGGAACGTTCGCCGATTCGGAAGCCCAGGTGATTCTCGGTGGCCGAGAGCACGACATCTTGGTCGGAGAAGCGCCCAAACTCGGCGATGAGCTTGCGGGGAAAGAGCTGCTGCTCGAAGGGCGGAGCCCCCTCGGGGGCCTTGGCCCGCACCACCGCAAGGCGATGACCATCGGTGGCGGCCACCTCGATCTCGCCGGGAAGCAGCTTGACCAGCGCACCGTTGAGCTGGAACTTGGGATCGTCCTTGGTGATGGCGAAGGCGACCCTCTCCATCATGAGCTGGAAGAGTTCGAGAGGGAGCGCATAGCCGCTGGCCTCGGCCACCGGAGGCAGGCTCGGGAACTCGCTGGGGTCTGCCACCGCCATGCGCGAGCTGAATCGACCGCAGACGATCTCCACCGTGTCACCTTCGTGGCGAAGGGAAAACTCCTCCTCGGGGAGATTGCGCACGAGCTCTTGGAAGACCCTGCTCTCCAGGGTGATCCTCCCCTCGGTGACGATCTCCGCCGGACACTCTGTGGTGATGGTCATGTCGAGGTCGGTAGCGGTGAAGCGAAGACGATTCTCGACGGTCTCGCTGAGGATGTTCTGCAGGATGGGAATCGTGGTGCGACGTTCCACAACCCCTTGGAGCAGGGAAAGCTCTTGAAGCACGGCGTTTCGCTGCAGTTTCAGTTCCATCAACAGCCCCTTCTAGATACTACTAAGTCTATCACATTCAGAAAATAGCATAACTCGTAACCGTCGTCGAGGGGGTCGGTTCTGTGGACTCTTCCTGCAGGTGTTGCGACTGTGGAGGTTGTCCGCAAGACGGGGTGTGGATCCACCTGTGGAGGAGCTGTGGGAGGCTGTGGAGAGTGCCGCGAGTACACAGGTTTTCCACAGGGCGTCAGCCGGTGAAGTGTTCGCGGAAGGATGTGAGCGTGGAATCAAGGTCGGGGTTGGACTGACGGGTCTTTTGGATGGTATCGACGGCATAGATCACGGTGGAGTGATGCTTGGAGAAGATCTTGCCGATCTCCGGGAAGCTCAACTCGAGGATCTCTCGGATGAGGTACATGGAGACCTGGCGCGGGAGCGCGATAGAGCGGCGGTTCGAGCGACCCTTGAGATCGGCGACGCGGATGCCGTAGTGCTGCGCCACGAAGCGAATGATGTCGGCCGGGGTGGAGGTGCGCTCCTCGGGGAGGAGCTCCGAGAGGGCAGCGCGAACGAGATCGACGGTGATCGGGCGGTTGGTAAGCCGGGCGTAGGCGATGGTGCGGTTGAGGGAACCTTCGAGCTCGCGCACGTTCTTCTGCACGCGCCGGGCGATGAAGAGGACGACGTCTTCGGGGAGCTCGGCGCCCGTGGCCCGAGCCTTCTCCCGGAGTATGGCGCAACGAGTCTCGAGGTCGGGGGGTTGGATGTCGGCGATCAGGCCCTGGAGGAAACGGGAGCGCAGGCGTTCCTCGAGGCCGGGGATGTCGGCCGGGCGAGAGTCGGAGGTGAAGACTACCTGGCGGCCGGTCGATTGAAGAGTGTTGAAGGTGTGGAAGAACTCCTCCTGGGTGCGCTCCTTGCCCGCGATGAACTGGATGTCATCGAGAAGGAGCACGTCAACGCCCCGGAAGGTCTGGCGGAACTCAGCCATTCGTTTGCGGCGAATGCAGTTGATGAGGTCGTTTACGAACTGCTCGGTGGTGAGGTAGAGGACCTTGCGGTCGGCGGACGCGGCGCAGACACGGTGGGCGATGGCGTGCAGGAGGTGGGTCTTGCCGAGGCCGGACCCGCCGTAGATGTAGAGCGGGTTGTAGGCTTCCCCCGGACGCTCGGCCACCGCCTCGGCCGCGGCTGAGGCGAACTGGTTGGAGGGACCGATGACGAAGCGCTCGAAGGTGAAGATAGGGTTGGCGTTGGGGGAAGGGGACGACGACGTTGGGGCGGAGCCTGGGCCGGGGGACGGAGAGGAGTGATCATCGTCGACGCGGACGCGGAAGCTCGCGCCGTAGCGGCTGCGCGCCACCGTCTCGATGTCGCGCTGGAGGTGGTCGCGGACCCAGTCGGTGACGATGGGGTTGGAGCAGCCGAGGGTCACGGACGAGTCGTCGAAGCTCACCACCTCGAGTGGTGCAATCCAGGTGGAGTACTCCTCGTCGCCGAGCAACTGGCGAAGGTGTGGTTGCAGTTCAAGCCAGCGCTTCATGGCAGTAAGCTAGCATAGCACGGGCCTGCCGCCGGGGCGGTTGACAGAGCGACAGGACCTGAGATATCGTGACCCGCCCGAGATTTATGGAGAGAGATGAGCCATGAAGAGAACCTTTCAACCGAACAACCGCCGGCGCAAGAAGACCCACGGGTTTCGCGTGCGGATGCGCACCAAAGGCGGCCGCAAGGTCCTGAGTGCGCGTCGGCGCAAGGGTCGCAAGCAGCTCTCACGCTGACGGGACACGGCCTGCCGCGGGAGAGACGTCTGCGGAGGCGGGCCGAGTTTCGCTGGGTGTACGAGCAGGGTGTGCGCGCTGCCGGTCGCTATGTTGTCGTGTTTGTTGCTCCCAGGGGGGTGGGTGAGGAGCCGAGCCGTCTCGGTATCACGGCCACCCGAAAGCTGGGTGGAGCCGTCGTTCGTGCGCGGTGCAAGCGCCGCGTGCGCGAGGTGTTCCGCCTTGGCTTCAGCGAAGGGCCGGCGCCCATGGACATCGTCGTCAACCCGCGCCGGGGGTGTGCTGAAGCGCCGTGGGAGCAGCTCCGGCAGGATCTCCTGAGGTGTCTGGAGAGCGCTCGATTCCGGCTCGAGGAGCGGTGCTCCTCTTGCGGTTCTACAAGCGGTGGATCTCACCGCTCCTCCCCCCCGCGTGTCGGTTCGAGCCCACGTGCTCGGTCTACGCGGCGGAAGCCATCGCCCGGTACGGGCTCATAAAGGGGGGGTGGCTCGGGTTGCGGCGACTTCTGCGCTGTCACCCCTTCCACCCCGGCGGCTACGATCCGGTGCCGTGAAAGGAAGAGGCGGGGTTCATGGAGAAACGGCTGCTCATCGCCTTCGTGCTGTCCGCCCTGATCTTCGTGGTGTGGACAACCGTGGTCGCTCCGCCCCCGCCGCCTGCCGAGGTCGGCCTCGAGCCGACGGTGGTCGCGACCTCCGCAGCGGCTCAGGGGGCCACCGCAACGGCGGCACCGCAACCGACGCCGGCGCCGGAAACCGAAGAACCGCCGACCGGCGAACCTCTGGGGGCCGCTGCCGAGGAGCACGTCGAGCTGAACAACGACGTGGTCCACATCGAGCTGAGCAACCGGGGAGCGGCGATCACCTCGCTCCGGCTGAGCCGGTATCAGGACGACGAGGGGCGGCCGCTGGAGCTCGTGCAGAAGCTCGGCGATTTGCGACGCAGTCTTCCGCTCCAATTGGTGGACGGCGAGCAACCGGATGAGCGCCTCTACACCATGGAGAAGCGCGACGGCGGCGTGCACTTCGTGTGGGCGGACGGGCGCGGGGAGCGGCGCGAGAAGACGGTGAGCCTGCCGGACAAAGGCTACGGCATCACGGTGCAGGTAAAGGTCACGGGGGCAGCGGAGACTCCGGCCCTCAGCGTCGGCACTGGAATGCGGAACATCGGGCCCGCCGAGCGCGAGAATCGATTTGCCACCTGGGGTGACGCGGTGGTGGGTGCCGCCAAGGTCGAGCGGTATCGCCGGCAGAAGGTCAAGGAGCCGGTGGTGGTTTCGGGCGACGGCCTGCGCTTCGTCGGCTTCGAGGACACGTACTTCCTCAGCATCTTCCGTCCAATGACACCGGTGAGCGGAGCCCGCGTCATACCGCTGGAGGTCGCCCCCGCGGCCACCGAGCAGGCGGACGACAAGAAGAAGAAGGACGACAACAGCGTTCTCGAGGTGCTGATCATCCCCGCGGGCGGCGAGCTGAGCGGCCAGCTCTTCGCTGCACCCAAGGAGTACGACCTCCTGCAGCGGGTTGACGACGGGGTGCAGGACACCCTGCACTTCGGGATCTTCCACCCGATCAGCGTGCTCTTCCTCAAGGCGATGCGATGGATCTACAGCCTGGTGGGCAACTGGGGCCTGGCGATCATCCTGCTCACAGTGGCCATCCGCATCGTGCTGTTCCCGCTCATGCACACCTCGACGGTGTCCATGCGCAAGATGCAGAAGCTGCAACCCAAGGTGAAGGGGATACAGGAGAAGTACAAGAAGAACAAGGGCGACCCGCAGATGCGGGCGAAGATGAACCAGGAGATGATGGAGCTGTACAAGGTCGAGGGCGTGAACCCCATGGGCGGGTGTCTGCCCATGCTGGTGCAGCTGCCGATCCTCTGGGCTCTCTACACTCTCTTCGCCTACGCCATCGAGCTGCGACATGCGCCGTTCATCTTCTGGATCCACGACCTGTCGGCCAAAGACCCGTACTACATCACGCCCATCCTCATGACCGCGACCATGTGGCTGCAGCAGCGCCTCGCGCCCCAGGCCGGCGACCCGCAGCAGCAGAAGATCTTCCGCCTCATGCCGCTGATCTTTGGCATCATGTTCCTGGGGTTTCCGGCCGGTCTGGTTCTGTACTGGCTCACCAATAACGTGCTCACCATCGTGCAGCAGGAGATCACGCTGCACATGCTGGGCGAGCGCAAGCGCCCCCGCGCTACCGCGAGGAGGTCCAAGTGACCGATTCCAATCGCTTCGCCGCCGCCACGCTCGACCAAGCCCTCACCGTCGCCTGTACAGACCTGCGGGCGCGAGTGGGAGAGCTCCGCTACGAGGTGCTGGAGGAGGGAGGGGCGGAGGGCGTCGTGATCAGCGCCGAGGTCGACCCGGTTGCGGCAGTTGGTCTGTTTCTCTCGGAGCTCTTCAGCGCCGGCGGGCTGGAGCTCTCGGTCCGGCTCGAGGACGAGGGTGACGCGCTGGTCGGTGAGCTGGAGGGAGGGGACCTGAACCTCCTCATCAATGGCGACGGCTCCGGGCTCGATGCCCTGCAGTACCTCAGCAACCGGGTGCTGGACCACCGCGCCCGCGGCCACCTGCCGGTGCATCTCGACGGACGGGAGTTCAAAGCGCGGCGCGCCCGCCAGCTGCGCACCCGGGCCGAGGCGGCGGCGCAAACAGTGGTGCGTGGAGGCGAGGCGGTGACCCTGCCGCCAATGACCCCGGCGGCGCGGCGGGAGGTCCACCTCGCCCTCGCCGAGCACCCGCAGGTCGAGACGGAGTCCAATGGCAGCGGCTTCCTCAAGCGGGTTGTCGTCCGTCCTCGCCGGCGGCGCTGACACCATCGTCGCCCGCGCCTCGCCCCCCGGCCGAGGGGCTCTGGCGTTGGTGCGCGTGAGCGGGCCCGCGGTCGGCCGCGTCGCGCACGAGCTCTGTCCAGAGCTCGACATGGGACAGAGCTGGCGGGCTCAGCTCGTCCACCTCGTGGGCGAGCGTGCTATCGCCATCCCCTATCGCGCACCACGCTCGTACACCGGTGAGGACATGCTCGAGCTCATGGTCCACGGCTCGCCCTTCCTGGTGGATTGTCTGCTCGCTGCCTGTGTGCGGCTCGGCTGCAGGCCGGCGACGCCGGGAGAGTTCACCCGTCGCGCGGTGGCCAACGGCAAAATGGACCTCCTCCAGGCCGAGGGCCTGCGCGACCTGGTGGCGGCGGAAACCGAGTGGCAGGCACGGCTCGCCCGGGCGCAGGCCGGCGGTGCGCTGTCGCGGAGGCTGGCTGCCCTGCGCCAGGGGCTCGTGGAGCTCCTGGCCCGGGTGGAGGCGGTGCTGGACTTCGCCGGCGAGGGGGTGGCGCTGGACCTGGACGAGCTTGAGGGCCGCCGCCGGACGCTCGCGGGCGAGGTGGAGGACATTCTCGCCGGAGCGGCGTCAGGGGAGCGGATCAGGGACGGGGTGCGGATTGTCATCCTGGGGCCGCCCAACGCAGGAAAGTCGACGCTGTTCAACCGCCTCCTCAGACATGAGCGGGCCATCGTGGCTCCCCACGGCGGCACCACGCGGGACGTGCTGGAGGCCGAGGTGGAGATCGCAGGTGTGTCGGTGGTGCTGGTGGACACTGCGGGTCTTGGAGCGGGGGGTGATCCGGTGGAGGGGGAGGGGATGCGGCGGGCTCTCGTGGCGGCGGCGGAGGCCGGGGCGGTGCTTTGGCTCCACCCGGCGGACGCCGCCGACCCACCGCCACCGGCGCCGCCGGTGGCGGTGCCGTGGCTGGGGTTGTTGAGCCGCGCCGACCTGGCACCGGAGCGCCGTGACGCGGGTGACGAGCGCTGGCAGCGGCTGTCTCTGCGTACCGGCGAGGGCTGGGAAGGTCTCGGCGAGCGCCTGGTCGCGCTGGTGTTGGGACGGATCGCGGACCTGGGCGGGGAGAACGCCGTCGCTGCTCGGCACGGCGCGCACCTGGAGCGCGCGGCCGAGCATTTGCGGAGGGTGGACCTGGGCGAACCCGAGCTGGCAGCCGAGGACCTGCGCGCGGCTCTTGCCGACCTCGCCGGTCTCACCGGCGAGGTCGGTGGCGAAGAGGTCCTTGACGAGGTCTTCGCCACCTTCTGCCTGGGCAAGTGACGCCATGAGAGTGGCCGATCTGGTGGTCGTGGGCGCTGGTCACGCCGGCTGTGAGGCGGCACTGGCGGCCGCCCGCCTGGGGGCGAGCGTGACGATGGTGACCCTGCGCCGGGAGACGGTCGCTCAGATGCCGTGCAACCCCGCCATGGGAGGGATCGGCAAAGGGCACCTTCTCGCCGAGGTCGACGCCCTGGGCGGGGCGCAGGCGTGGGCGGCCGACCGTGCGGGTCTCCAGTTCAAGGTGCTCAACGGCTCTCGGGGCCCGGCCGTGTGGGGGCCGCGGGCGCAGTGCGACAAGGCGAGCTACAGCCGGCTCATGGGGCGGTTGTTGGAGCGGGTTCCAGGGATCGATGTGGTGGAGGGTGAAGTGGTGGGCCTGGTCACCGGGGACGGCGGAGTCAGCGGGGTACGGCTGGGGGATGGTCGCCGGCTGGCGGGGCGGCGCGTCCTCCTTACCACCGGCACCTTCCTCGGCGGCGTCCTCCACACGGGCGCCGAGCGTAGCGGCGGAGGTCGGTTTGGCGAGCCGCCGGCCGCCGGGCTCGGCCGCGAGCTCGCACTGCTCGGAGTAAAGCTGCGCAGGTACAAGACCGGCACGCCCCCGCGGCTCGCCGCGGCAAGCCTGGACTACAGCCGACTGGCAGTACAGCCAGGCGACTCCGAGCCCCGCCCGTTCTCGTGGCGCACCCGCCGCGTGCGCAATCGGGTGGTCTGCTGGGTCACGCGCACGCCACCTGTAGTCCAGGAGATCATCGGCGAGAACCTTTACCGCTCGCCGCTCTACGCCGGCAGCATCGTCGGCGTCGGCCCCCGCTACTGTCCCTCCATCGAGGACAAGGTCGTGCGCTTCCCCCATCACAAGGAGCACACGCTGTTCCTCGAGCCCGAGGGGCTCAGGAGCTCCAGCATTTATGTTAACGGGTTGTCCACGAGCCTACCCCGGGACGTCCAGGAAAGGGTGGTGCACGCGGTGCCGGGCCTCGAGGGCGCCGAGCTTCTGCGCTACGGCTACGCGGTGGAGTACGACGTGGTGGCGCCCGGGCAGGTCGACGACGGGCTGGCGGTCCGCGAGCTCCCGGGCCTTGGCGTGGCCGGCCAGCTCCTTGGCAGCTCGGGCTACGAGGAGGCGGCGGCACTCGGCCTCATGGCCGGGATCAACGCGGTGCGCAGCCTGCGCGGTGAGGAGCCGTTCGTGGTGGGACGCGAGCAGGGCTACGTGGGCGTGCTGGTGGACGACCTCGTACGGGGCGAGCACCAGGAGCCGTACCGTATGCTCACCTCGCGTGCGGAGCATCGGCTCCTCCTCGGCGTGGACTCGGCGCGCGAGCGTCTGATGCCGGCGGGCCGCGACCTCGGCCTCGTCTCCGAGGGGGCGTTTCACGTGGAACAGCGCCGCTGGGAGTCGCGGCACCGGGCTCGAGCCCGGCTCGAGGAGGAGCGCCTGAACCCGGACCGGACGACCCGCGCCCGGGTGCGCCACCTCCTCGGGGTCGAGCTGACGGCGCCGACCAGCTGGGCGCAGGTCCTGCGCCGACCCGAGGTCATGGTGGACGCCCTTGGCGCCGACGTGCCGGGTCTCGGGGAGCTTGCTCCGGAGGACCGCCGCGCGGTGGTGGCCGGGCTGCGCTACGACGGCTACGTGGAGCGCCACCGCCGCGAGGTTGAGCGCCTCGCCCGTCTCCGCACCGTTCGGTTGCCGGCGGACTTCAATCCAGCGCGGGTGCCCGGCCTCTCGCGGGAAGCGGTGGAGGCGCTCCGCCGACACCGGCCCCGGACGCTGGCGGACGCCGAGCGCCTGGCCGGCATGACACCGGCGGCAACGGCGATTCTCGCCGGATGCCTGGCGGGGACGCGGGAGGATGGCGATGGCTGGCGCACGGGATGATTTTCCGGACCTATTGAGCGCGGCGGGGGTGCCGGCCGAGCTGCTCTCCTCACTGGGACGCTACCTGGAGCTGCTGGAGAAGTGGAGCGCAGTGCACAGCCTGGTGCGCTACGGCTCGCGCCGCGAGCTGGTGGAGAGGCATGTTCTCGAAGCCCTGGCCGGGGCTGAGCACCTCGGTGGTAGCGGAGCTCTCGCCGACATTGGGAGCGGTGCCGGCCTCCCGGGCGTGCCGCTCCTGGTGGCGCGCCCGACCTGGACTGGAGTGCTGGTGGAGCCGCGGGCCAAGCGGTGGGCCTTCCTCCGACTCGTAACCCGAGAGCTCGGGCTGCGCTGCGAGGTGGCCAGGTGCCGCTTCGAGGAGCTGGGCCGCGATGCGGGTCCCTTCGACGCCGTGACCGCCCGAGCGTTGGGTCGGAGCGGGGAGCTTCTGCGGTGGGCTCGGGGATGCCTGGCGCCCGGCGGAACGGTGCTGCTGTGGACCACCGTCGAGGGCGTGGAGGAGCTGGAGACGATGACCGGGTGGCGTGTGGTAAGCTCGCCGCTGCCTCGCTCAGAGAGCGGACGACTGGCGCAGATTCAACCGTGTTTCACGTGAAACCCCGCATCGTGGCCGTGGCCAATCAGAAGGGCGGCGTGGGTAAGACCACAACCGTCATAAGTCTCGGTGCGGCTCTCGCCGCCTTCGAGCAGAACACGCTGCTGGTGGATCTCGATCCCCAGTCGAACTGCACCTCCGGCGTGGGCGCCACCCCCGAGGCGGGCGAGCCAACCACCTACCAGGTGCTAATGGGCGAGGTGCGGGGGGCCGACGCCGTGCGTGCGACCTCCTTTCCACACCTCGCCATCCTCCCGGCGACGCCGGAGTTGGCGGGCGCCGAGGTTGAGCTCGTGGGCATGGTGGGGCGCGAGTTCCGCCTGCGCGACGGCCTCGTCGGCCTCGAGCGACACCGCTTTGTATTCATTGACTGCCCGCCGTCACTAGGCCTCCTCACGGTGAACGCCCTCGCCGCCGCGGATGGCCTCCTGGTCCCCATTCAGTGCGAGTACTTCGCTCTCGAGGGGGTCTCGGAGCTCATGCGTACCGTGCAGGACGTTCGCCGCTTCCTCAACCCGAACCTGGCCATCGACGGCGTGCTCCTGACCATGTACGACGAGCGCACCAACCTGGCCCAGCAGGTGGCGGAGGAGGTTCGTGGGGTCTTCGGTGCGCAGGTCTTCGGCGCCGTGATTCCGAGGAACGTGCGTCTCGCCGAAGCACCGTCGTTCTCTCGCCCCATCCACGCCTACGATCTGCGGAGCCGGGGCGCGCAGGCCTACCTGCAGCTGGGGCGCGAGGTCCTCGATCGACAGGAGGTCGCCCGTGGCGCGTAAGCAGGCTCTCGGCCGTGGCCTCAAGGCGTTGATCCCGGACACCCCCAGGGCGCGCTCGGGGCTCGCCGCCATACCCATCGATCGCATTCGCCCCAATCCGCACCAGCCGCGCCATGCCTTCGACGAGGCCGCCCTGGCAGAGCTCGCGGCGTCAATCGCGGCGCACGGTGTTCTCCAGCCCCTGCTGGTGAGCGAGGACGGCCAGAGCGGGTACGTTCTGGTCGCCGGGGAGAGGCGATGGCGAGCAGCGAAACGCGCCGGTCTCGCCGAGGTGCCGGCGGTGATCCGCGAGCGCCTCGACGAGCAGCACGAGCTGGAGCTGGCCTTGGTGGAGAACCTCCAGCGTCGTGATCTCACGCCCCTGGAGGAGGCGCGGGCCTACGAGCACCTGCGCGCCACCTTCGGCCTTTCCCAGGCCGACATCGCCGGGCGGGTGGGTATCGACCGCAGCACCGTGGCCAACGCGCTGCGCCTGCTCAAGCTCGAGGAGCCGGTTCAGGCTCTGGTGGAGGAGGGGCGGTTGTCCGCGGGGCACGCGCGGGCGTTGCTGGCCTTCCCGGAGGCCGCCGAACGGCTGCACTGGGCCGAGCGTGCCGCGAGCACGGGGCTCAGCGTGCGCGAGCTGGAGCGGGCCGCGGCCTGCGAGAAGGAGGCTGCGCAGGAGCCGGCGCCGCGGCGGGCCAAGCCCGCCCTCGACCCCAACCTGCGCGCAGCCGAGGAGCGTCTCTCCCTTCAGCTGGGCGCTCGAGTCGCCATCCGCCTGCGCCGGCGGGGCGGCAGCATCGTCATCACATGTAGCGATCAGGAGGAGCTCATGCGCGTCTTCGACCAACTCGTGGTGGGAGGGGATCATGGCCCGCGGCGGTGAGCTGAACGGATTCGTCGACGCCGGCTGCACGGTGAGGGGGGAGCTGGAGTTCGCCAACTCGTTCCGAGTCGACGGGCGGATCGAAGGCAAGGTACTGTCCAAGGCCGAGCTCGTGATTGGCGAGCCGGGGGTCGTGGAAGGGGAGGTTGCCGTCGCCCGCTGCCTCGTGGGGGGCACGGTGCGGGGTACGATTCGCGCCAGCGAGGCCGTGGTGCTGCACGCCAGCGCCCGCGTATGGGCGGACATCCACGCCCCGGCCCTGGTCATGGAGGAGGGCGCGTTTCTCGAGGGCTCTGTCAACATGGAGTCCGCTGGAAAGGCGCCTTCGCAGCGCGAGAGCGCGAATGCGACGCGGACGGCTTGACCGCCGTAGCCACCTCTGTTAGCTTGAGGCGCCCTGCAACGCAGGCACTTCTCGAGAGCGCCGGGAGAGGCGGATGAACCCACCGAACTTGTCCCTCCTGTTCATCATGGCCTGCTTCTGGTTGACCTATTGGGTGGTCCTCCGGTTTCTCGTGAAGCCGGTCTCGGCGGTCGCCGACGAGCGTCGCCGCCGTGTCGACGGAGCGGAGACGACCTGGGCCTCCAAACACCAGGAGTACCTCTCAGCTACAGAGCGGCTGGAGAGCGAGATGGAAGAGGCCGCGCGCGAGGCGGGCAGGGTCCGTGCGGAGCTCCGCCGCCAAGGTCAGGCGCTCCGTCAGGAGCGGCTCGACGCCGCCCGGCACACGATCGACGGTCGTCTCCAGGAGGCGCTCGCCGAGATTGGCCGCCAGGAGACCGACGCCCGAGCCGAGCTGCGCCAGCGTGCCCACGTCCTCGCCGCCGAGCTCGCCTCGCGACTGCTTGAGCGGAGGGTGGCATCGTGAGGGTGCGCATCGTCAGCGCCACCATGCTGCTCGTCGGACTCGCCGCGCCCGCCTTGGCCGCCGAGGGCGGTGAGGCCTTCCTCGGCATCCCCATGCCCCTTTGGAAGGCGGTCAACCTGGTTCTCTTCCTCGGCGCCCTGGTGTGGTTCGTGGGACGTCCTCTGGGGCGCTTCCTCGAGAGCCGCCGGGAGGGGATCCGCTTCGAGCTCGAGGAGGCGCGGCGCAAGCTGGCCGAGGCCGAGGATCTCCGCGCCCAGGTCCTCAAGCGCCTTGAGGAGGTCGAGGGCGAGGTCTCCGAGCTGCGTACCCGCGCGGAGCGCGAAGGCGAGGCCGAGCGCGAACGCATCCTCGCCGCCGCCGGTGAGGAGGAGCAGCGTCTGCTGCGCCGTGTTGAGGCCGAGATCACCCGCCGCACCGCCGAGACCCGCCAGCACCTGGCTGAGGACACCGCCGCCCTCACCGCCGAGCTGGCGCGCGAGCTGCTCGAGCGCGAGATCACCGAGAGCGACCGGCAGCGGGTGCTGGAGCGCAGCCTGGTGGCGCTGCGCGCCCACGCCAAGGAGGAGTAGCATGGCGCGCTTCCGGGCGATGCCCTATGCCAAGGCCCTCTTCGAGGTGGTGAGCCAGCAGGCCCCTGACCGCCTCGAGGCCGTGGTCCACGAGCTCGACCGCTTCGTGCTCGCCCTCGCGGAGGTACCCGAGCTCCTACGGTCGATGGTGACCCCGGTGCTGAGCCACGAGAGCAAGAACGCCCTCCTCGATGAGGTCCTCGACGCGCTCGAGCTCACCCGCCCCGCCCGCGACTTCATGCACGTGCTGCGCGAGCACTACCGTCTCGAGCACCTCGCGGCAGTGCGCGACACTTACCGCGAGCTCGTGGACCGCGCCATGGGCCGGGTGCGCGCCACCATCGAGGTTCCCGCCGCCCTCGCCGAGGCGCAGCGCCAGGCGGTGGTGGAGGCCGTTTCCCAGGTGGTGGACGCCACCGTCGTTGCCGACTTCGTCGAGCGCCCGGAGCTTCTCGCTGGGTTCCGCGTGCAGGTGGGATCCAAGGTGTTCGACGCGAGCCTCATCGGCCAGCTCCAGCAGCTGCGCCGCCACACCCAGATGGAGCAGAGCTGACATGCAGATCAAAGCCACGGAAATCGCCGAGATCATCCGACGTCAGATCGAGGGCCAGGAGACCACCATCGACATGTCCGAGGTCGGGACGGTGATCTCCGTGGGCGACGGCATCGCCCGCGTGTACGGGCTGGACGGGGCCATGGCGGGCGAGCTGCTCGAGTTCCCCAACGAGGTCTACGGCCTCGCCCTCAACCTCGAGGAGGACAACGTCGGTGCCGTGCTGATGGGCGAGTCGAAGCTGGTGAGTGAGGGCGACGAAGTGCGCCGCACCCGGCGCATCGTCGAGGTGCCGGTAGGGCCGGGCCTGGTGGGCCGCGTGGTCGACCCGCTCGGCCAACCACTGGACGGCAAGGGGCCCATCGAGGCCGCCGACCGCTACCCGGTGGAGCGGATCGCTCCCGGCGTGGTCGAGCGCCAGCCGGTGAAGGAGCCGATGCAGACAGGGATCAAGGCCATTGACGCCATGATTCCCATCGGCCGCGGCCAGCGCGAGCTCATCATCGGCGACCGCCAGACCGGCAAGACCGCTGTGATCCTCGACGCCATCATCAACCAGAAGGGCACCGGCAACATCTGCGTGTACGTGGCGGTGGGCCAGAAGAAGTCCACGGTGGCCCAGGTGGTCGCCATCCTCGAGAAGCACGGCGCCATGGAGCACACCATCGTGGTCTCCGCCACCGCCTCGGAGCCGGCGCCGCTGCAGTACCTGGCGCCCTACTCCGGCTGCTCGATGGGTGAGTACTTTCTCTACAATGGCGGCCACGCGGTGTGCTTCTACGATGACCTCACCAAGCACGCCCAGGCCTACCGCGAGATCTCGCTCCTCCTGCGCCGGCCGCCGGGCCGTGAGGCCTACCCGGGTGACGTCTTCTACCTCCACTCCCGGCTGCTGGAGCGGGCGGCCAAGCTGCGCGATGACAAGGGTGGCGGCAGCCTCACTGCCCTGCCGGTGATCGAGACCCAGATGGGCGACGTGTCCGCCTACATTCCCACCAACGTCATCTCCATCACCGACGGCCAGATCTACCTGGAGGGAGACCTCTTCTACGCTGGCCAGCGTCCGGCCGTAAACGTCGGGCTGTCGGTGAGCCGGGTGGGTGGCAATGCCCAGCTCAAGGCGATGAAGGCGATCGCCGGCTCGCTCCGCCTCGACCTTGCCCAGTACCGCGAGCTCGCGGCCTTCGCCCAGTTCGGCTCCGACCTGGACAAGGCCACCCAGCGCCAGCTGGCGCGCGGCGAGCGCCTCATGGAGATCCTTCGTCAGGGCCAGTTCCAGCCGCTGTCGGTTGATCTCCAGATCGTCTCCATCTTCGCCGGCACCCAGGGCTTCCTGGACCGCATCAAGGTTTCCTCGGTGCGCGTGTTCGAGAGCTACGCGCACCGCGTGGTCCGCGACGAGGCGGGGGAAACGTTGGAGCGGCTGCGCGCCACCGGCAAGCTCGACGACCAAACCCGAGAGGAGCTCGAGAAGGTCCTCAAGATGGCGGTGGACCGTTTCCTCAAGGAAAACCCGGAGGCCAGCGTTGCCTAGCACCCGGGATCTCCGCCGCCGCATCCGCTCCGTCAAGGGGACGCAGCAGATCACCAAGGCCATGAAAATGGTTGCGGCGGCCAAGCTGCGCCGGGCTCAGCAGCGGATCACGGAGGCGCGGCCATACGCCGAGACGCTGGCCCGCGTCCTCGGCAACCTCGCCGCCCGCACTGAGCATACCCACCCCCTGCTCGCGACGCGCGACGGCAGCCGCGCGTGGCTGGTGGTGGTCACTTCGGACAAGGGGCTCGCTGGCTCCTTCAACGCCACCGTCCTGCGCCAGGCCGAGCGGGAGCTGCGCTCAGGGCGGCTCGGCGAGGTGGAGGTGGTCGCCATCGGGAAGAAGGCGGCCGATTTCTTCCGCAGCCGCTCGTTCAGCGTGGCGCACTCCGAGTCCAGCACCATGAGTCAGCTCACGGCTGCCGACGGCACCCGCCTCGCCGAGATGTTCATTACCGCCTTCTCCAGCGGCCAGGTGGACTCGGTGTACGTGCTGTACAACCGGTTCGCCAGTCTGATTCGCTACGAGCAGGCTCTCGAGCGCCTGCTGCCCATCGAGCCGCCCCGGGTGGAGGAGGAGGCAGCGGCCGAGGCCTGCGTGGACTATCTGTACGAGCCCGACCCGGCGTCCCTCCTCGCCGAGCTGCTGCCCCGACACGTCGAGGTCCAGGTGCAGACCGCCCTGTACGACTCGGCGGCGGCAGAGCAGGCGGCGAGGATGACCGCCATGGGTGCGGCCACCAAGAACGCCGCAGAGATGATCGACCGCCTGACCCTCCTGTACAACCGCACCCGACAGGCGGCCATCACCAAGGAACTGCTGGAGATCGTCTCCGGCGCCAATGCGCTGGAACAGTAGGGAGCTTCGAGGATGACGCAGCAAGTCGAAGGACGCGTGGTGCAGGTGATCGGCCCGGTGGTGGACGTCGAGTTCCCCGAGGACCACCTCCCGGCCATCTTGAACGCGGTGCGCATCGAGGATCACGGCGAGCTTGGCGAGGTGCCCATCGACGTGATCGTCGAGGTGGCGCAGCACCTGGGTGAGAATCGGGTGCGCTGCATCGCCCTCCAGGCCACCGACGGGATGGTACGCGGCATGAAAGCGGTCGACCGCGGCGAGCCGATCTCGGTGCCGGTGGGAAAGAAAACCCTCGGCCGGGTGCTCAACGTGATCGGCGAGCCGGTGGACGAGCGCGGCCCGGTGGACGCCGAGGTGCGGCTGCCGATTCACCGCTCGGCGCCGTCGCTGGAGGAGCAGTCCACCGAGATCGAGATGTTCGAGACCGGCATCAAGGTCGTCGACCTCCTCGAGCCCTACTCCAAGGGCGGCAAGACCGGGCTGTTCGGTGGCGCTGGTGTCGGCAAGACGGTGCTGATCATGGAGCTCATCAACAACGTGGCTCTGCAGCACGGAGGCTTCTCGGTGTTCTCGGGGGTCGGCGAGCGCACTCGCGAGGGCAACGACCTCTGGCTGGAGATGACCGAGGCCGGCGTCATCGACCCCGACAGCTGGGAGAACTCCAAGGCCTCCCTCATCTACGGCCAGATGACCGAGCCTCCCGGGGCGCGCCTGCGCGTCGGCCTCACCGGCCTCACCGTCGCCGAGTACTTCCGCGACTTCGAGGGGCAGGACGTGCTCCTCTTCATCGACAACATCTTCCGCTTCACCCAGGCGGGCTCCGAGGTCTCGGCGTTGCTCGGCCGCATGCCGTCGGCGGTGGGCTACCAGCCCAACCTGGCCACCGAGATGGGCGAGCTGCAGGAGCGCATCACTTCCACCAAGAAGGGTTCCATCACCTCGGTGCAGGCCATCTACGTGCCCGCCGACGACCTCACCGACCCGGCCCCGGCCGCCGCCTTCGCCCACCTCGACGCCACCTCGGTGCTGTCGCGCCAGATCTCCGAGCTGGGCATCTACCCGGCGGTGGACCCCCTGGGCTCCACATCGCGCATTCTCGACCCCGCCGTGGTGGGCGACGAGCACTATCAGGTGGCCCGAGAGGTCCAGCGGATCCTTCAGCGGTACAAGGACCTCCAGGACATCATCGCGATCCTCGGAATCGACGAGTTGTCGGACGACGACAAGCTCACGGTGGCCCGCGCGCGCAAGATCCAGCGCTTCCTCTCGCAGCCCTTCCACGTGGCCGAGCAGTTCACCGGCTTCAAGGGACGCTACGTCAAGGTCGCCGACACCGTGCGCGGCTTCAAGATGCTGTCCTCAGGCGAGCTCGACGAGCTGCCCGAGCAGGCTTTCCTGTACGTGGGCACCATCGAGGAGGCCATCGAGAAGGCCGAGCGCCTCAAGACGGGGGCGTAGCGTGGCGGCCACGCTTCAGCTCGAGGTTGTGACCCCGACGCGGCGCGTGCTCTCGGCCGAAGCCGAGGAGGTTCTCCTCCCCGGCGCCCTCGGCGCCCTCGGCGTGCTCCCGGGCCACACCCCACTGCTCACCTCCCTCGACATCGGTGAGCTCATGTATCGCGTGGGCCACCGCGAGACCTACCTCGCCATCCAGTGGGGCTTCGCCGAGGTCCTCCCCGATCGTGTCACGGTGCTCGCCACGGTGGCCGAGCGCCCGGAGGAGATCGACGTCCCGGCGGCGCAGCAGGCGCGGGTCGAGGCGGAGGCAGCGCTCAAGGGCATCGACGCGGACGACCTCGAGCGCATGACCGCCCACCTCAAGATGGCCATGACCAGGCTGAGGGTCGCCGGTAGGCTCGGTAGCTAGCTAGCTAGCGCGCCGCGCTCGGAACCGCATTCTGCGGCGACCGGAGCCCTGCCAGCTCAGAGTGTGCCGCTTTTCCCGTCGGTGGCGCCTGTGATGGGGCCTTGCCACCCTGCCGGTGCCGCCGTGAGGGAATCGGTACTCGGGCGGGAGGTTCGGCAGTCCCGCGACGGGTCCCGGCGATCGGGCTCGGGGTGACAGCGGAGGGCGAGGGCTTCGGAGGATCGTTTCGCGCCCCGGGAGCGTGATTGACAGGGTCCGCGGGGACGGGCTAGCCTCTCCACAGGGTGCCCTGTCCCGGATTCTTCATCATTCGTTAGCTGAACCGGGGCGCGAGCCGCGTCCCGGGGGAGGGGTAGGTCGTGTCCACACCCACGCAGGCGCGCGGGCAGTGGAGCTCGCAGCTGGGTTTCATCCTCGCCGCTGCCGGCTCCGCCATCGGTCTCGGCAACATCTGGCGTTTCCCCTACAGCGCAGGTGCGAACGGCGGTGGCGCCTTCGTGCTGGTCTACCTCGTCTGCGTCCTCGCCCTCGGTCTGCCGGTGATGCTGCTGGAGATCAGCCTGGGGCGCTTCACCCAGCGCAACCCGGTGGGGGCGATCCGCCGTCTGCGCCCCAGGGGCGGTTGGAAGCTCCTCGGCTATCTGGCCATCGTCACCGGAATCGCGATCCTCTCGTTCTACGCGGTGATCGCCGGCGAGGTCCTCGCCATGTTCGTAGAGTACAGCGAGGAGGCGCTTACCGGGCACCAGTTCATGCGCGGCTTCGGTCCCTGGACCAGCATGCTCTTCTTCGTCCTCTTCACGGTCCTGACCGTGCTGGTGGTGGCGGGGGGGGTGCAGCGGGGCATCGAGCGCTGGGCCAAGATCCTGATGCCGCTGCTGCTGGTCATGATGCTGGGCATCATCGTGCGCGGCCTCTTCCTTCCGGGGGCGATGGAAGGGGTGCGCTGGCTGGTGATGCCGGACTTCTCCAAGATCACCCTGAAGGTGGTTCTCGAGGCCATGGCGCAGGCATTCTTCTCCCTCTCCCTCGGCATGGGGGCGATGCTCACCTACGGCTCCTATCTCTCGCGCCGCGACGATGTGCTGCGCTGCGGCGTGTGGGTGGTGATCAGCGACACCGTCATCGCAGTGCTCGCCGGCTTCATGATCTTCCCCGCCCTCTTCGCCCTGGGCCAGCGCCCCGACGCCGGCCCCACGCTGATCTTCCAGATTCTCCCCAAGGTCTTTGGCAGCATGCCGGGGGGCACGGTTGTGGGGGCGGTCTTCTTCCTCCTCCTGGCGGTGGCGGCACTGACCTCGACGGTCTCCCTCCTGGAGGTCGTCTCGGCCTACTTCATCGACGAGCGCGGTTGGCCGCGTACCCGCACCGTGTGGGCCGCGGGCGGGGCCACGATGGTGCTGGGGATTCCCTCGGCCCTGGCCTGGGTGGGCGTCGAGCCCTTGGCCAGTGCTCGTCTCCTGGGCCAGCAGGGCTTCTTCTCCCTGATGGACTTCCTCTGGGTGAACCTCTCCCTGCCGCTGGGCGCCCTCTTTCTCTGCCTCTTCGGCACCTTCGTGTGGGGACTCCAGAACGCCAGCGCGGAGATCACCAGCTCGTCACCGGGCTTCGCCAGGCTGGCTCCGATCTGGAGGGTGTTCGTAGGTGTTGTCTGCCCGGTCTTCGTGCTGCTCATCCTGGTGACGCGCATCCTTCCCCTGTGATCCGGGCGGGCCCCGTTGGCCCGTTGCCTTTCCCGCCGCCTTCCGCTAGACTCTGCCGCGCATCGGGGCGTAGCTCAGCCTGGCAGAGCGCACGGTTCGGGACCGTGAGGCCGGTGGTTCAAATCCACTCGCCCCGACCACTTTCCCCCGGGAAGTTCGTGGGACTTCCCGGGGGAAAGTGGTTTCCGGGCCGGGCGCAGCGAGGGCAACTGCACGCGGCGACGTGAGTCAGCGCGGTTTGACGTACGCCCTATTTGTGCCTATCTTCAGCGTATGCCCTATCTCACCGTGCGCCAGCGCGAGGTCCTGGAGTTCATCCAGGAGACCATTCGCACCCGCGGAGTGGCGCCCACCCTCCGCGAGATCGCCGAGCATTTCGGGTTCGCCAGCATTGCCAGCGCGCAGAAGCATGTACGGCTGCTCGTGGAGAAGGGCTTTCTCCAGCGTGTGCGCCACCAGAAGCGGGGTCTCCTGCCATCCCCGCCCGAGCCCGACGGCGATGCCACCGAGCTGCCGGTTCTGGGCACGGTGGCCGCAGGCTCACCCGTCGAGTCGTTCGCTGCCGACGAGTCGGTGTCGGTGAAGGTGCCCAGCTACCTGCTGGGTGCCGGCGAGCACTATGCCCTTCGCGTGCGCGGGGACTCCATGGTGGACGACGGGATCCTCGACGGTGACACCGTGGTGGTGCAGTCCCGAGCCACCGCTCGGGAGGGTGAGACAGTCGTCGCCCTGGTGGCGGGCGAGGCAACGCTGAAGCGCTTCTATCGGGCCGGGCCCGGTCGCGTGCGCCTGCAGCCGGCCAATCCGCTGCTCCCGCCGCTCGTGGTTCAGGCGGGGGATGTGCAGCTCCAGGGCGTGGTGGTGGCGCTCATCCGCAGTTACACCTGACTTCTTGACTCGCCGCACGGATTTCGCTAGCGTTCCTGCATGACCGCCCTGGACCCCATCAGCTTGGTCGTGACCTCCGTCGGTACCGAGCAGCAGGCCGTGGAGATCTCCGAGGAGCTCATCGGCCGCCGGCTCGCCACCTGCATCAACATCGTCCCCTGCCTGCGCTCGATCTACCGTTGGAAGGGGAAGGTGTGCGAGGACACGGAGTACCTGCTCCTGATCAAGACGCCGGCGAGCCTCTTCGAGCGCGTCTCCCAGGCGATCCTCGAGCTACACTCCTACGAGCTGCCGGAGGTCCTGTCGCTGCCCATCCGGGACGCGGAGAGCACCTTCCACGAGTGGGTCCTGCGCATGGTCGAGCCCGGCGACGGTGACGACGGCAGCGACGACAATCCCGAGTACGACTAAACGACGGCGCCCGCTACCCGGAGAAGCGGATCCAGGCCCTCCAGGTGTGCCGGGTCACTTCCCGTGCGCCCCGTCCGCCACGGCATCTCCCCTGTCGGCGCGCGGCGCGACGACCTCTGCCTTCTCGATCACCACAGGGGTCTTGGGCACGTCCTGGAACGGCACGGTGCGGCCACTGCGCGGGTCGGCCACCGACACCATGCCGGTGGGGGTGCCGGCGATGGCATCGACCACGTCCATCCCTTTCACCACGTGTCCGAACACGGCGTAGCCCCAACCCCGCACCGAGCGTTCGCGGAAGTCCAGCGAAGGGTTGTCGGCGACGTTGATGAAGAACTGAGCCGTAGCCGAGTCGGGCTCCATGGTGCGGGCCATGGCCAGGGTGCCACGCAGGTTCTTCAGCCCGTTGTCGGCCTCGTTGGGCACGGGCGCCTTGGTGGGCCGCATCTTCATGTCGGCGTCGAAGCCGCCGCCCTGAATCATGAACCCGGGAATCACGCGGTGAAACACCGTTCCATCATAGTGACCGTCGCGCACGTAGGCGAGGAAGTTCGCCACCGTACTGGGCGCCCGTTTGGCATCGAGCGCCACGACGATGACGCCGCGGTTGGTGGTCAAGCGCACCTCTGGCGCCGGCGCTTGGGTGTCCGCCGCCGCCGCAACCAGGGCCAGACCCAATGCCAGGAAGACGCTCAGCACTCGACGCATGTCAACCTCCGTTCGCTTCAGCATCAGTGGAGGGTAGCACGCTCGCCACGCCCCCGGCTTCTCGAGAGACGTGGAGAGCTCGAGGCACGAGCAAGGGCTCCGCGGCCCCCCACTGGGGCGCACGGAGGCTCCGTGAACATCCGTCCAGACCGGCCCGGAAGCCCGGCTTCAGCGCCTACGGCCCGGCGACGTGGGCCGGTGGTTGTGGGCGCCCGGTAGCGACCACGACGACCCGCCGGCCCCGCGCCCGGACCATCACCTCGGCGCCCCCCGGTCCGAGGCGGCCGAGGAGGGCGGGCAGCGCCGTACGCAGCCCGGCGGTGGCCTCGCCGGCCTCGGCGGGGCTGTCCCACAGCGAAACCCAGTCCACCCGCCACGCACCATCCGCGGCGCGGCGGCTCACCCGCAACAGATCCCCATCCCAGCCCTCCGACGCGGCGGCCGCCGCCGCGGTGGGTAGCGCTCCCTCGAGCCAGGTGCGCAGCGCCCACTCCCCCAGCACATCGCGGTGAACCACCGCGAAGCCAGCGGGCAGCAGCGGGAGCTCGGCGTCAACCACGACCCGGGGTGGGTCGTCGCGGCGCTCGGGGTGGAGAATCTGCTCGGTGGACCGGGGCGGCTGTCGCTGCAGGTCCTCGACCGCCGGCCAACCGCCAGCCTGCAGCGCGTGAACCACCAGCCGCGTGCCCTCGGTGTACGGGAAGAGGGTCTCGGCGACCAGGAACCTGGGTACGCCAGGGAGATCGGGCTGGAGTGCGCCGAGGTTCGCGAGAAGCTCGCCGGCCCCGGCGTCGAGGTCGGCGGCCTCGAGGCGTTCGCCCCCGGCCATGACCTCGACCATGACGAGGATCGCCTCTCCTTCGGCCACAGCAGCAGCGGCCCGCTGGGCGTCGCCGTTCCTGCTCAGCGTCTCGACCCGTCCCGGGAGCCCAAAGCGGAGATCTTGAGCCGCGTGCTCGAGCTCGTGCGCCAGCACCATCTCCGCCCCGAGGCCCACAGCGGCCCCGTCCACCACGACCATCTGCCGTGCCTCAGCGTCGTAGAATCCCAGCACCTGCGAGGCGTAGAAGTCGAGAATGCTGCGCGTCACCGTCGTGGCATCATCACCGTCGAGCACACCCAGCCGCAGGAGCGCCTCGACCTCGAGCTCCAGGGGGCCGTCCAGCCCGCGCTGGAGGGCTTCGCGCAGACGCGCCTCCAAGGCGGCACCGGCGATCTGCTGGCAGGGCACGTCGAGCGCCGTCAGCCGGTCCAGCGCCGCGACTTTCGCCGCCACCTGGCGCACTTGAGGAGGACACGGCTCGGCCGCGACCGGCCCGCACAGGAAAAGAGCAAGGAATGCTGCGGCGGCCACGCTGTTATAATCCCGCATCACCATGGCAGCGCCATCTTCCCTCTCCGCCCATCTGATCCTGGCGAGTCGCTTCGAGACCATCGAGGTGGCGGAGCGAGCCCTCCGGGACCTCTGCGAGCGAGCGGGCTGCGGGGGCGACGAGCAGTACTGGCTGGTGAGCGCCCTGCGGGAGGCCGTGGCTAACGCCATCCGTCACGGAAACCGACAAGACCCGGAGCTCCGGGTCCTCGTGGACTATACCATCCAGGAGCGGGAGGCCACGATCCGAGTCGAGGACGAGGGCGAAGGGTTCGAGCCGCGGCAGGTACCCGACCCCACCTCACCGGAGAATTTGCTCCGCCCCAGCGGCAGGGGTATCTTTTACATGCGACAGTTCATGGACCGGGTGGAGTTCAGCCGCGCCACTGCGGGGGGAACTGTCGTCATAATGGTCCGGCGGCTGCAGCCGACGACAAGGAGTTCCGACGATGAAGAGTGAGATCCACGACCACGGTCAGGTCCGCATCATCGAGCTGTCCGGGAAGATCACCATCGGCGCCGGCGACGTGCAGCTGCGCCAGCTCGTGCATCAGTCGGTGGACGAGGGCCACGACAAGATCCTCCTCGATCTCGCGAGCGTCTCGACCATCGACTCCTCCGGGATTGGTGAGATGGTGGCCTGCTACACCACCGTGACCAAACGCGGCGGTGCCCTCAAGCTCCTCAACCTGTCACCGAAGATCAACGACATCCTCCAGGTGACGCAGCTCATCACGGTGTTCGACGTCTTCGAGTCCAAGGAGGAGGCCCTCGGCTCCTTCTAGCCGCGCCCCGGTTGCTCGCGTGCTTGCCGAGAGGGCCGACCAGGGTCGGGAGCCGCCTCGGGGGTCCTAGTGTCCAGTTTGGAAAATCGCAAAGGGCTCTTCGCCTGTCATCGCGGCCCCTGGCTGCGCTGCTCCTCCTCGAAGTAGCGATGCTACGACTTTGTCGTCGCGCCTAGCCAGGAACCACGCTGGCTGCGCGTATAGCACAGCGAACTTCCCAAACAGGATACTAGTCAACAACGAGCGTCGCGGCGTGGCGCCCCGGCGCCAGTCCGGCAAGGTGGGCTCCGACCAGCCGCTGACAGCTGGCCGCCAAGCCCGGCGGCCACTCCTCGTCCTTCGGAGGGCGGGGCTCGGCAGCGACGATGTTGCCGCTGTCGTCGACGGTGATCCACACCGGATAGCGGCCCACGCCCAGGTCGCTGTCCGCGGGCAGGTGGACCACCAGCGGTCGCACTCCGGCGCCCAGCCTCAGCTCGGCCTGCTTGCCCTTTGGAGCGGCCTTGCGGCTCTCCCCGGGCGGGGCGGCGGCAGTCTCAGCCGGCCCACTCATCGTTTCCCGGCGCGGCGCCGACCCCGCGCTCGCGCTGGACGCGACCTTGCCATGGACCCCGCCGGCTGCGGTCGCACGCTGCCACACCCTCTCTTCGCCTTGGGCTCGGGCTACAGGCCCCGCCTCCTCGTCGGCGCGGGGCGCCACGTCCAGCGGTCCTTCGGGCGGCACCGGCGCCAGGGGACCCACCGTCGGCACCGGCACCGGGCTCGCCAGCAGCCGCTGCAACGCGCCCTCCGGCTTCTCCTCCCCGCGCCCGTCGGGAAGGGGGTGGAGCTGATAGGGCGTGGGCTGCCTCGCCACCCGGTGGCGGGTCTGCTGCACGAGGGGAGTGGAACGGCGGTGGAAGACCTCGACACCCACGGTCACACCCAGGAACAGCGTCGCCGCGGCGGCGAGCCAGGCCAGCGCCGGCCGCACACGGAGCTGCGCCGGACGGCTACGCCGCAGAGGCTCCAGGAGCTCGTCGAGGACGGCGGGCGGACTGTCGGCAGCCGCTACCTGGCGCACCACCCCGCGCAGCTGCTCCAGCGCCGCCAGCTCGCGCGCCAGCTCGGGCTCCGTGTCGAAGCGCTCCTCCAGCGCCCGCGCCTCGGCCGGCGGCAGATCGCCGTCGACGTAGCGGCTCAGGAGCTCCCAGGTGTGCTCATCCATCGTCACGGCCCCATCGCCTCCTTGAGGGCGGCGCGCGCCCTGGCCAAGCGTGAGCGCACGGTCCCGATCGGAACATCCAACACCCCCGCGATCTCCTCGTAGCTGAGCCCTTCCCCGTCCCGCAGCCACAGTGCCACCCGGTAATGCTCGGGCAACCGTTCGAGCGCGCGCTCCACCTCGTCGAGCAGAATGCGTGCGCCGGCCAGCCGCTCCGGGCCGGGAGCCGGGTCGGGCACGCGCTCGGCCGCCTCGGGCTCGTCGCCGACTGGTACCAGAACCAGGCTTCCCCGGCCGCTGCGTCGCCGGGCCATGCGCAGATAGTTCCACGCGATCTGGAAGACCCAGGTGCTGAGCTTGGCGTCCCCGCGGAAGCCGGGCAGTCCCCGCCACACGCGAAGGAAAATCTCCTGAGTCGCATCGAGGGCGTCCTCCTCGCCGCCGAGGCGGCGAGCCAGGCGCCACACCGGGCCGCGGAAGCGCGCATACACCTCCTCGAAGGTCACGGGTCGAGTATGCCACGGGGAGCCCGGCCGCCGACCAGCCGTCTCCTCATCCTATGAGACGTCGGCGAGAAGGCCGAGTTCCGCGAGCAGGGTGTGCACGCGGCTCTCGATTCGGCGGGCCACCCGGCGGTAGGTCGCGAGGTCCTCACCATAAGGGTCGGGAATCGCCCACACGACCCTTTCCGCCGCAAGGTTGGGGGGCAGGTGGCGTAGCGCGTCGCGCCCGATAAGGCTCACCACCACGTCGACCTCACCGAGGGTGATGGCCTCGAGGCCCTTGGAGGCGAGGCCGTGCGTCTGGTAGCCCAGCTCGGCGAGCACCGCCACCGTGCGCTCGGCCAGGACGCCGGTAGGTGCGAGCCCGGCCGAGCGCGCCCGCACGGTGTCGCCGCCGAGCTGTCGGGCGATGGCCTCGGCCATGATCGAGCGGCAGGTGTTACCGACGCAGATGAAGAGCAGCTCGCGCTGTGCCACTCCGTCATTCTACCGACCTCAGGATCGACGGCTGTTGGCTCTGGGGGCCGAGTCCAAGTAGAATCCCGCCGGCGCCCGGCGGTGCCAGATCTTCGAAGGTGGTGAACCGAATGCTGCACGGACCCGAACCCTGGCGCGTCAAGGTCGTCGAGCCCATCAACCTGCCCGATCGCGACACCCGGCTGCGCCGGCTCGAGGAGGCCGGCTACAACGTCTTCGCGATCCCCGCGGCCGACGTCTACATCGACCTACTCACCGACTCCGGAACCTCGGCCATGTCCGACAACCAGTGGGCCGGCCTCATGGTAGGTGACGAGTCGTACGCCGGCGCCCGGAACTTCTTCTCCTTCCAGGAGACCGTGCAGGAGATCACCGGCCTCCCCCTCGTCATCCCCACCCACCAGGGCCGCGTCGCCGAGAATCTCCTCTTCACCACCCTTGTCAGGCCAGGGATGAAGATCCCCTCGAACAACCACTTCGACACCACGCGGGCGAACATCGAGGTGCACGGTGGCGAGGCGGTGGACCTGGTCATCGCCGAGGGGCGCGATCCCGCCTCGGAGCACCCCTTCAAGGGCAACATCGACCTCGAGCGCCTCGATGCCTTCCTCGCCGAGCACGGCCGCGAGCGCGTGCCGGTGGTGATGCTCACCGTCACCAACAACTCCGGCGGCGGGCAGCCGGTGAGCCTCGGCAACATTTGCCGGACGGCGGAGCTCTGCCGGCGGCACGGGGTACCCTTCTTCCTCGACGCCTGCCGCTTCGCCGAGAACGCCTACTTCATCAAGCGGCGCGAGCCCGGCCAGGGCCAGCGCTCGATCCGCGCGATCGTTGCCGACATGTTCAATGCCGCCGACGGCTGCACCATGAGCGCCAAGAAGGACGGGCTCGCTAACATCGGCGGTTTCATCGCCATGCGGGACGGGTCCCTGTTCGAGCAGCTCAAGAACATGCTCATCCTCATCGAGGGCTTCCCGACCTACGGCGGCCTCGCCGGCCGGGACCTCGAGGCGGTGGCGCGTGGTCTGCGCGAGGTGCTGGACGAGCGCTACTTGGAGTTTCGCATCGGCCAGGTGGCCGCCTTCTGGGAGCGACTCGACCGCGCCGGGATCCCGATGATCCGCCCGGCAGGGGGGCACGCGGTGTACCTCGACGCTCGTGGCTTCCTCCCGCACCTCGCCCAGGAGCGGTTCCCGGCGCAGGCGCTCACCGTGGCGCTGTACCTCGAGGGTGGGGTGCGCGGGGTGGAGATCGGCGGTGTGATGTTTGGACGCACCGACCCGGCCACCGGCGCCGCCGTGTGGCCGACTCTCGAGCTGGTGCGCCTAGCCATCCCGCGGCGGGTCTACACCAACGCCCACCTCGAGTACGTCGCCGAGATCATCGAGGCCCTGCACCGTGATCGCGGCACCGTGCGCGGCCTGCGCATGCTCTACGGAGCCCCGGTCCTGCGCCACTTTACCGCCCGTTTTGAACCACTTAACGATTGACCAGCAGCCCTGGGAGAGGTAGCCTCATGACACGACCTGGGGGAGCGCCACAGTGGTTCTGACCGGTTTCAACACCGACATCGACTACTCGGGCACGACGTATCACGTCCAGACCGAGGACAAGGGGCGCTCGAACCCCTTCCTCGAGTCTCTGATCTACGCCCACGGAGAGATCCTCTACTCGCGGCGCACCCCCTATCAGGACCTGGTCGACGAGGGGGTCGATCCGAAGACCATCGCGTCGCTCATGGACAAGCAGCACCGCACTCTGGTCGAAGCCGTTCGCCGCGGCCTTCTCGCCCAGCTGATGGAGCGTGGCGAGGCGGTGCTGGAGGCGGCGGCAGCGGCGGCTGTGGCCCCGGGGCCAGTCAGCGAGCCGTCCTCCGAGCGCAGCCTCGACCAGGTCATCCTCGACTACCTGGAGGCTCAGAAGGAGCAGGCGCACCTAGTCCTCCAATCGACCCGCGACAGCGACTTCGTGTATGGCTCGGTCCTCGCGGTCGAGGTTGTGGCCCTCAACTCGCGCGACCAGCAGCCGGTGCCCGACGCGGAGGTCACGGTCCTCTTCAAGTCTACAGCGGAGCCCCGGCGGCTGCTTCTCGGCGAGGGGACCACCGACCCGCATGGGCGCTTCGGCGCCACCTTGGAGCTGCCTCCCTTCAACGGCGGAACCTCAGCCGTGGTCATCGCGGCGCGATCCGAGCTGGGCCAGTCAGAGATCAAGCACCTGGTCCATCGCTAGTGTCCTGTTTGGGAAGTCCTATGTGCTAGCCGCGCAGCCAGCGTGGTTTGTGGCAAGGCGCGACGACGAAGTCGTAGCAACGCTACTTCGAGGAGGAGCAACGCCGCCAGGGGCCGCGCTGACCAGCGAATAGTCCATTGGGAGTTTCCAAACAGGATGCGAGTCTGCGCCGCCCAGGGCCGGTGATGGACGGGGTTGCCTCAGCCGAGCGATCCTGCTAGAGTGCCGACTGCGAGTGGGCCGTTAGCTCAATTGGCAGAGCAAGGGACTCTTAATCCCTAGGTTGGAGGTTCGATTCCTCCACGGCTCACCATCTTCCCCCATACGCTGCGAAAGTGGCGGAACCGGTAGACGCGCGAGACTTAGGATCTCGTGGGGAAACCCGTGGGGGTTCGAGTCCCCCCTTTCGCACCAGCCGGAGAGCTCACCCATGGCATACCAGGCGACCAAGAGACCAGATCACACGGTGGAGATCAGCGCGACGCTCACCCCCGACGAGGTGAGCGGCGAGCGCCGGGAGATTCTCGCCGCACTGCAGCGGCGAGCGGTTGTGCCCGGTTTTCGCCGCGGCCGTGCCCCACTGCACATGGTGCAGGCACGGTTCAAGCAAGAGCTCGTCGAGGAGCTGCAGGAGCACCTCTCCGAGCGGGTGTGGCACGAGATCGTGAAGGGCGAGGAGAGCTTCGAGCCCATCTCGGCGCTGCGCGTTCGCGAGGCAGCCCTGGTTGAGGACGGCTCCTTCAAGCTGGAGGGGGAGGTCGACGTGCGTCCGCGCTTCGAGCTGCCCGATCCGGACGACCTCACCCTGCCCGAGATCAGCGTCGAGGTGAGCGACGACGACGTCGCGGAGGAGCTTGAGAAAGTGCGCGGCGAGCAGGCGGTGTGGGAGCCGGTGGAGGACGCCGCAGCCGAAGACGGCATGCTGGCCGAGATCGACCTCGCCGGCGAGTTCGTCGAGGGCGAGGGCGAGCCCTTCAGCTCCGAGAACGTGCGCGTGGAGCTTGGCGAGGAGGGCGTCTTCCCCGAGATCCACGAGGCGCTCCAGGGCGCCCGCCCAGGTGACGAGCGCGCCGCTGAGAAGCGCTTCCCCGACGACTTTCCAGATGCCGAGCGGGCAGGCCGAACGGTGCGCTTCACCATCACGGTGAAGGCCCTCAAGCGCAAGATCCTGCCGGAGCTCGACGACGAGCTCGCCAAAGGCCTCGGGCTGGAGTCCCTTGCCGAGCTGCGCGAGCGCATCCGCGAGGTCAACGGTCGCCAGAAGCATGCGGAGCGCCGGACCACCTGGCGGCGCGCGCTGCTCGATCAGCTACAGGAGAAGCTCGACACCGGGGCGCTGCCCGCTTCGCTGGTGCGCTCGGCGTTGCGCGACGAGATGGAGGGCTACGCCTTTCAGCTCGCCATGCGGGGCGTCGACCCCAAGTCCGAAGATGTGGACTGGCAGCAGCTGGGGAGCAAGCTGGAGCCCATGGCCCGTCGCAAGGTCCTCGACACCCTGGTGCTCAGCCAGCTCGCCGAGGCCTGGGACATCGACACGCCAGAGCACGACGTCGATGCCTGGATCGCCGCCGATGCCTCCCGCCAAGGCCTGCCCCAGGCGGAGCACAAGGCCAACCTGGCCAAGCAGGGTAAGCTGGAAGAGCTGCGCCACGGGGCGCTCATGTCGGCGGTGGTCGACGAGCTCATCCGGCGGGCCGGCGGGGAGGTGGAGTGATGCAGATTCCGTTCGTAGTGGAGCAGACCAGCCGAGGCGAGCGAGCCTACGACATCTTCTCCCGCCTGCTCAAGGACAACGTCATCTTCCTGGGATCGCAGGTGGACGACTGGGTGGCCTCGCTGGTCGTCGCCCAGCTTCTTTTCCTCGAGGCCGAGAACCCCGAGAAGGACATCTACCTCTACATCAACTCCCCGGGCGGTTCGATCACGGCCGGGCTTGCCATCTACGACACCATGCAGTACGTGAAGCCCGATGTGTGCACCATCTGTATTGGCCAGGCGGCCTCCATGGCGGCGGTCCTCCTGGCCGGCGGCAGCAAGGGCAAGCGCCTGGGCCTGCCGCACAGCCGCGTGCTGCTGCATCAACCGCTGATGTACGGACTGCAGGGCCAGGCCACCGACATCGACATTCATGCCAAGGACCTCATGCGCCTGCGCGAGCGTCTCAACCACATCCTCGCCGACCACACCGGCCAGACCGTCGACAAGATCAACGTCGACACGGAGCGCGACTTCATCCTCGAGGCGGAAGGTGCGCGGTCCTACGGGGTCATCGACCGCGTCATCGCCGCGAGGGAATAGTGATCCCGAACGGAGGAGTTCGTCCAACTGTGGTATACAATGGACCTTGGAGGACCTGATGTCGCATCGAGACGGTGATGTGTTGCGTTGCAGCTTCTGCGGCAAGAGCCAGCACGAAGTGCGCAAGCTTATCGCCGGCCCGACGGTCTACATCTGCAACGAGTGCGTGGAGGTGTGCCTCGACATCATCGCCGAGGACCGCGTCCACGAGGCCAAGGCGCGCCAGCAGGTCCTGCCCAAGCCGCACGAGATCAAGGCCTACCTCGACGACTACGTGATCGGTCAGGAGCAGGCCAAGAAGAAGCTCGCGGTGGCGGTCTACAACCACTATCGGCGCATCGAGTACCACGGCCACCGGGGGCGGTCCGACGTCGAGCTGGCCAAGTCCAACATCCTGCTCATCGGACCCACTGGGACCGGCAAGACGCTGCTGGCTCAGACCCTGGCCCGTCACCTCCAGGTGCCGTTCACCATCGTCGACGCCACCACCCTCACCGAGGCGGGGTACGTGGGTGAGGACGTGGAGAACATCCTGCTGCGCCTGTACCAGTCCGCCCAGGGAGACCGCGAGGCGGCGGAGCGGGGCATCGTCTACATCGACGAGATCGACAAGATCGCCCGCAAGTCGGAGAACCCTTCCATCACCAGGGACGTTTCCGGTGAGGGCGTGCAGCAGGCACTCCTCAAGATCCTCGAGGGTACCGTCGCCAACGTGCCCCCGCAGGGTGGGCGCAAGCATCCGCACCAGGAGTTCCTGCAGATCGACACCACGAACATCCTGTTCATCTGCGGTGGCGCGTTCGTCGGGCTCGAGGACGTCATCGCCAAGCGGCTCAACCAGAAGCGTATGGGCTTTGGGGTCGAGATCAGCGGCAACACCATGGATGCCGGCGAGCTGCTGCAGGAGGTCCATCCCGAGGACCTCATCAGGTATGGCATGATCCCCGAGTTCGTCGGCCGCATCCCGGTGGTCGCCTCGTTGCACGACCTCGATCACGACGCCCTGGTGCGGATCCTCACCGAGCCCAAGAACTGCCTGGTTCGGCAGTACCAGACCGTGCTCTCCTTCGAGGGAGTCGAGCTGAGCTTCACCCAGGACGCCCTCCACGCCGTCTCCGAGGAGGCGATCAAGCGCAAGGTGGGCGCCCGTGGGTTGCGCATCATCCTCGAGGAGCTGATGCTCGACATTATGTACCAGGTGCCGTCGGTGCCTGACATCAAGGAGCTGGTGATCTCCAAGGACGTGGTCGAACGCCGCGTTCCACCGCTGACCGCGATCCGCAAGGTCGGCTGAGTCCTTCCCAACCCGTTTTGGAACGTCAGGGAGCCATGAGAACGACGAGAGAGACCGTCCTGCTCTCCATCGTGCCCCTTCGGGACATGGTGGTGTTTCCGCACATGATGGCGCCGTTCGTGGTCGGCCGGCAGTCCTCCGTGGTGGCGCTGGAGCGTGCGCTGACGCGCTCCGACAGCCGCATCTTCCTCGCCACCCAGCGCGACCCCAAGGTCGACCAGCCGGAGGCGGGTGAGATCTTCACGGTGGGCGTGGTGGCCCGCGTGGTGCAGCACCTCCAGCTCGCCTCCGGCAACATCAAGGTGATGGTGGAGGGCCTTGCCCGCGCCCGCCTGCTGGACTTCGTGTCCGACGACAGTTGCCTGATGGCCGAGGTGGAGATTCTCGAGCTCCCCGCAGTGTCAGATCCGGCCGCCCAGGAGCACATGGAGAGGCTGACCGAGCTGTTCAAGGAGTACGCCAAGGTTGCGCATCACCTCTCTCTCGAGGGGGTGCTGGCCTCGCTGCAGACTCGCGACCCCGATCAGTTCGCTGACATCCTGGCCGCACACCTCACGCTCCCCACCCAGGACAAGCAGGGCCTGCTGGAGATCGCCTCGCCGCTGGAACGCCTCGCACGGCTCCACGACCACCTCGATGTCGAGATCGACAAGCTCAACCTCGACCGACAGATCAACTCCCGGGTCAAGAAGCAGATGGAGAAGGCACAGCGGGAGTACTACCTGTCCGAGAAGATCAAGGCGATCAACGAGGAGCTCGGGCGCGGCGACACCCAGCAGGAGCTCGAGGAGATCAAGGAGCGCATCGACGACTCGGGCATGAGCGGCGAGGCCCGCGACAAGGCCCTCGGCGAGCTCAAGCGCCTTGAGGGGATGCCGCCGGTCTCGGCAGAGGCGGGAGTCTCGCGCAACTACGTGGACTGGCTGCTGGCGCTACCGTGGACCAAGGCTTCGCGCGAGATCCGCGACATCACCCGCGCCGAGCGGGTCCTCAACGAAGACCACCACGGTCTCGACAAGGTCAAGGAGCGGATTCTCGAGTTCCTGGCGGTGCGCCAGCTGGTGAGGAAGACGAGCGGAACCATCCTCTGCTTCGTCGGCCCCCCAGGGGTGGGCAAGACCTCGCTGGCCAAATCCATCGCTCGCGCCACCGGGCGCCGCTTCGTCCGCCTTTCTCTCGGCGGAGTGCGCGACGAGGCCGAGATCCGAGGTCACCGCCGCACCTACATCGGTGCGTTTCCGGGGCAGATTATCCAGATGATGCGCAAGGCCGGCACCGTCAACCCGGTGCTCCTGCTGGATGAGGTCGACAAGATGGCCGCCGACTTCCGCGGCGATCCGGCGGCGGCGCTGCTGGAGGTTCTCGACCCCGAGCAGAACCACACCTTCCACGACCACTACATGGACGTGGAGTACGACCTCTCCAAGGTGCTCTTCGTGTGCACCGCCAACGTCACCCACACGGTTCCGCCGGCCCTCCTTGACCGGCTCGAGGTCATCCATCTGGCCGGCTACACTCACGGTGAGAAGCTCGCAATTGCCCGCGGCTTCTTGCTACCGCGCCAGCTCGAGCGCCACGGACTCAAACCCTGGAAGGTGGAGCTGCCCAACACGACGCTGAGCTTCCTGGTGGAGCGTTACACCCGTGAGGCCGGCGTGCGCAACCTCGAGCGCGAGATTGCTTCGGTATGCCGCAAGCTGGCGCGCAAGGTGCTCAAGGAGAAGGTCGCCCGCGGCGTGCCCATCGTAGTGGGCGCCGAGATGGTGGAGGAGCTCCTCGGCCACCCCAGGTTCCGCGCCCAGCGCGCGGAGACCGAGCCCGAGGTGGGAGCTGCCGTGGGCCTGGCCTGGACCCAGGTGGGGGGTGAGCTGCTCACCACCGAGGTCACCCTCATGCGTGGCAAGGGGATCCTCACCCTCACCGGACAGCTGGGAGACGTCATGCAGGAGTCGGCGCGGGCCGCCCTCTCCTACGTGCGCTCCCGGGCCGAGCGCCTGGGGATCGACGTCGAGACCTTCGAGAAGACCGACATCCACGTGCACGTGCCGGAGGGCGCGATTCCCAAGGACGGACCGTCCGCCGGCATCACCGTGGCCTCCGCCCTCATCTCGGCCTTCACCGGCGCCCCCAACCGGGCCGACCTCGCCATGACCGGCGAGATCACCCTCCGGGGGCGGGTCCTGCCGGTGGGGGGAATCAAGGAGAAGGTCCTGGCCGCCTACCGCGCCGGTGTGCGCGAGGTTCTGCTCCCCGAGGAGAACGAGAAGGACCTCGACGAGCTCACGGACGAGGTCAAGGAGGCGGTGATCTTCTCGCTGGTGTCACACATGGACCAGGTGCTGGAGAAGGCTCTGGTGCGCGAGGTCGAGGGGGGCGTCGCCGCCTCCAAGGGCGGCTCGGATCAACCGCTGCGCCCCACGCTGCCGCATTGACGCCGTGGAGATCAAGACCGTCGAGTACCGTACCTCCGCCCTCACACCGGCGGGAAGGCCCCAAGAGAGGCTCCCCCATCTCGCGGTGGCGGGCCGCTCGAATGTCGGTAAGTCGAGTCTTCTGAACTGGCTGTGCCGCCGCACCCTGGCCAAGGTGGCCAAGGCGCCCGGCAAAACGAGGACCCTCAACTTCTACCTGGTCAACCGGGTCTTCTACCTGGTCGACCTACCGGGTTACGGATACGCCAAGGTGCATGCAGAGCTGCGGGAGCAGTGGGGACGAGAGCTCACTCACTACCTGGCCGGTGAGGATCGGCTTGCGGGGGTGATGACCCTCGTCGACGTCCGTCGCGGTCCCACAGCCCAAGACATGGAGCTGCAGGAAATGCTGCTGGCCGACGGGCGCAAGCGTCTGGTTGTGCTCACCAAGGCTGACAAGGTGAGCCGCTCCCAGGCGGCGCGCATGCGCCAGCGGGTCCAGCTCGATCTCGCCTTGCCCACACCGCCGGCGGTGGTCAGCGTGACCGCCGGCGAGGGTCGGGGCGAGCTCCTCCGTGAGATACAGACCCTTCTCGAGCAGTGGCGCGAACGCCAGCGAGGTGAGAACGATGGTACGTAAGAAGAAGAGCAACCAGGAAGCCGAGCCGGTGGTGATTCCCCTCGACCTCGAAGACGAGATCGAGGAGTACGAGGCTCAGACAGCCGAGGCCGCCGCCGAGCGCGGACGCTTGGACCTCAAGCAGCTCAAGGAGATGAGTATCGGCGAGCTGGGCGGTACAGCCAAGGCCTTTGGGGTCGAGAACCCCACCGGCATGCGCCGCCAGGATCTCATCTTCCGCATCCTCCAGCGCCAGACCGAGCGCGAGGGCCTGATCTTCGGGGAGGGTGTGCTGGAGGTCCTGCCCGAGGGCTTCGGCTTCCTGCGCGCCCCCGAGTACAACTACCTTCCGGGCCCCGACGACATCTACGTGTCACCGTCCCAGATCCGGCGCTTCAACCTGAAGACCGGCGACACCGTGTCGGGGCAGATCCGCCCGCCCAAGGAGGGGGAGCGCTACTTCGCCCTCATCAAGGTCGAGGCCATCAACTTCGAGCCCCCAGAGTTCACGCAGGAGAAGGTCCACTTCGACAACCTGACGCCGCTCTACCCCGAGGAGCGCATCAAGCTCGAGGTGTCTGACAACATGACCTCGCGGGTCATGGACCTGCTGACCCCGCTAGGTAAGGGCCAGCGCGGCCTCCTGGTGGCGCCGCCGCGCACCGGTAAGACCATGATGCTGCAGGCCATCGCCAACTCCATCACCCAGAACCACCCGGAAATCACGCTTATCGTGCTGCTCATCGACGAGCGCCCCGAGGAGGTCACCGACATGCAGCGCTCCGTCCAGGGCGAGGTCATCTCCTCGACCTTCGACGAGCCCGCGGTGCGCCACGTGCAGGTGGCCGAGATGGTGATCGAAAAGGCCAAGCGGCTCGTGGAGCACCGCCGCGACGTGGTCATCCTGCTCGACTCCATCACCCGTCTGGCGCGCGCCTACAACACCGTGGTGCCGCCGTCGGGCAAGGTGCTGTCCGGCGGCGTCGATTCCAACGCCCTGCAAAAGCCCAAGCGTTTCTTCGGCGCCGCTCGGAACATCGAAGAGGGGGGCAGCCTCACCATCATCGGCACCGCCCTCATCGACACCGGCTCCCGCATGGACGACGTGATCTTCGAGGAGTTCAAGGGCACCGGCAACATGGAGGTCCATCTCGACCGCAAGCTGGTGGAGAAGCGCGTCTTCCCGTCCATCGACATCCACCGCTCCGGGACCCGCAAGGAGGAGCTCCTCATCGACGAGTGGGAGCTGCGGCGCATCTGGGTGCTGCGCAAGGTGCTCTCGGCGTTGTCCACGGTCGAGGCCATGGAGCTGCTGCTCGAGCGGCTCTCGAAGGTGGACACCAACCGCGACTTCCTCGAGGCGATGTCCCAAGGCTAGAACGCCGGGGCTCGCCCCTGAGCGAGCCCCGGCGTTCTAGCCTCTGAGGAGAGGGGAAGGACGTCAGGGCGAGCCGAGTTCCTCGCTCTTAGGGGGAAAACAGGAAATGGACACCCAAGGGATTCTCGATCGGGCGGTCGCGGGAGAGCGGCTCGAGCGGAGTGACGTGGAGGCACTGTTCGAGGAGGCGGGGCTGCTCGCGCTGGGGCAGGCGGCGCAGCTGGTGCGGGAACGACACACCGACGCCAGCGAGGCCACCTACATCATCGACCGCAACATCAACTACACCAATGTCTGCATCTACCGGTGCCGGTTCTGCGCCTTCTACCGCAAGCCCGCCGACGCCGACGCCTACGTGCTGCCCTTCGACGCGATCGCCGAGAAGGTGGCGGAAACCGTGGCTGCCGGCGGCACCGGGATCCTCCTCCAGGGTGGAGTCCACCCGGCGCTGCGCATCGACTTTTATGAGGACCTCCTGCGGCGCCTCAAGACCACCTTCCCGCAGATCCACCTGCACGCCTTCTCGGCTCCCGAGATCTGGTTCATCGCCAAGGTCGAGAAGCGCCCTCTCGCCGAGGTGATCACCCGCCTCCGTGACGCCGGGCTCGCCTCGATTCCCGGCGGCGGCGCCGAGATTCTCGAGGATGACACCCGCCGCCGCATCTTCTCCCGCGCCAAGGCCTCCACCGAGCAGTGGCTGGCCGTCCACCGCACCGCACATGAGCTCGGCATGCGCACCACCGCCACCATGATGTTCGGCGTGGGTGAGCCCTATGGCGCCCGGGTCGATCACCTCCTCGCGGTTCGCGAGCTGCAGGATACGACCGGCGGCTTCACGGCCTTCATCCCCTGGACCTTCCAGGACGAGAACACCGACCTCGAGGGTGAGGTCGCCCCATCGGGCGGCTACGACTACCTCCGCACCCTGGCGATCTCTCGTCTCTGCCTCGACAACATCACCCATGTGCAGGGCTCCTGGGTGACACAAGGTCCCAAGATCGGCCAGGTCTCCCTCGCCTTCGGCGCCGACGACCTCGGCTCCATCATGCTGGAGGAGAACGTCGTCGCCGCTGCCGGGGCGCAGCACCGCATGACCCAGGCCGACATCGAGCGCATCATCCGCGAGGTCGGACTCACGCCGCGGCAGCGGCGGACCCTGTACGATCCGCTTTGAGGGGCCTACCGACGGGTGGGTAGGGTCGGCGGAGGCCAGGGTGCGAGCCGCCGCGGCCCGAACCCGGTTGGCGAGCGTCGCCGAGCGCTCCCAACCTCGAGCTCGCCGGAAGGGTTGTCCCCGTCTGCGGCGTGCGGACCGGCGCCACGCTAAGATGGCCACCATGGCGCAGCGCCGCCTCCCGGATGAGCTTGCCTTGCTCGCCGCCGTCCTCTGGATGGTCGGGGTGCTCTGGCTCTTCCGAAACGTCGACCGCCCGGCGCCGCTGGCCCAGTTCGTCCTCGGTGCCGCCTGGCTCGCCGTCATGGCAGCCGCGGCCTGGGGGATCGGCTGGTGCCTGTGGCGTGGGGCTGGTCAGGACGACGCCGCTGGCGATGGCTATGGGCCGGCCATACTCCTCCTGGGTGCCGGCGGCCTCTCCCTTGGGGCCTGGGGACTCGCAGCCGTCGGTTGGCTGCGGCCCACCCTTCTGCTGGTCATGCTTGCCGCTGCGGCCGGCTTGGGGTTTTGGCGGCTTCTCGTCGGGCCCCGCCCCCGAATTCCCACCCAGCTCCCTCCGCTCGCGACAGTCGTGCTTCTCGTGGTGGCGCTCCCGACGTTCCTGATCAGCTTGGTGGACTCTCCGTTCTACGATCAGCTGCACTACCACCTCGCCTTTCCGGCACAGTGGCTGCGCGCCGGAACCATCACGATGACGCCGTACAGTGTCTACAGTCATCTGCCCGCCCAGATGGGTCTGCTTTACGTATACGGGCTGAGCAGCTTCGGGCCGGTGGCGGCACAGCTGATCCACTGGGCTGCCGGCGTCGTGGTGGTAGTCGTTGCCGCGCTCATCGCCCACCGTTTCAATCCCTCGGCGGCCGCACTCACAGCGGCGATGCTGGCTGCGACTCCGGCCGTATTCATCATGTCCACCTGGGCGGCTGCGGACCTCGGCGTCGCCGCCTGGGGGGCCGGCGCCCTGCTGCTCGCACTGCGGGCGGTCGACGGACGGGGCGGCCGCGGCTTGTGGCTGTTGATCGGGCTGCTCTGTGGCCTCGCGGCGGCGGCCAAGTACCTGGCCATCCTCACGGTGGTCGTCCCGATCGCTCTTGCGCTCGCGATCGTGGGCGATCGAAAGCCGCTTCGCGACATCCTCGTCCGCTGGGGTTTCCTCGCCTTCGGTCTGGCGATTCCCCTGGCGCCCTGGTTGGCCCAGAACTGGTGGAGCACCGGGGATCCCGTGTTCCCCTATCTGGCCGCTGTCTTCCCGATGAAGGAGCCGAACATCGCCGCGGGTCTTGCCCATCACGTGGGTGCTCTGGCGCTCGGTGGCGCCCCCAGTGCGCTGACGCTGGGCACGTTCTCACCGCGTGGCGAAGCCGGCCTCATTGGCGCCGTTCATCTCCTCTTGCTGCCCTTCGCGCTCTTCTTCCTGCTCCGGGAGCGATCGCGTCCGGCGGTGATGGTGGGCGTGGTCGCGCTGCTTGGAGGCGCCGGCTGGGCACTGTCTCCCCAGCTGGGGCGTTATGTGGTCCCGGTGCTCGTGCCCCTCGACGTCCTGGCCGCCGCGGGGCTGGTGGCTGCGCTGGGTCGCGCGGCGCCAATCATCAGACGGGGGCTCATCGTGCTGGTGGGGTTGACGCTCGCCTGGAGTCTCCAGGGAGCCTTCACGGACACCGGGATGTATCGCCTCGCCGCCGCCGTAGGCGCCGCGAGCGGAAACCACCTGATGGAGCGCTACGTAACCTACTGGGACATTCTCCCCGCGCTCCACCGAAATGTAGGCCCCGGGGACCTCCTCCTCCTGGTTGGCGAGTCACGCACGCTCTACATGGACCGCCCGGTGCTGGCGCAGGACCCCTTTCAGACCCCCCTGCTGGTCCGCCTCGCGGAGCAGACGAAGAGCACGAGGGGCATCGCCACGGGCTTGCGGCACCTTGGCGTCACCTATGTACTCGTCAACCGGGCCGAGGAGGAGCGTGTGGCGCAGCTCCTCGGACGCGAGCGCTACCTCCAGCCGGAGGGACCCCAGGCCCGCGCCGCCCTCGCCCGCTTCTTCACCCAGGCGCTGGTGCCTGCCGCTTCGGCTGGGCCGTGTACTCTCTATCGCCTGAAAGGCCGATCTCATGAATGACCCCACCGGCGCCTGCCTCTCAGTCATCATTCCCGCATGCAACGAGGAGGGATCGGTCGCCGCGGTGGTGCGAGGTGTGCAGGAAGCTACCGCATCCCTTCCCCTGGAGACCGAGATCCTCCTCGTCGACGACGGCTCGTCCGATGCCACCGCCCAACGTGCGCGCGAAGCCGGCGCCCTCGTCCTCGAGACCGGCAACCGCGGCGGCTACGGCGCTGCCCTCAAGCGCGGCCTCCGGGCAGCGCACGGCGACTACTTGGCGGTTGTGGACGGCGACGGCACCTACCCGGTGCACGAGCTCCCCCGCCTGGTCCGGCCCCTCATGGAGGGCGCCGAGCACGTCGTCGGGGCACGGACCGGCCACGACGTGGCGGTTCCCGCGGCGCGGCGAGTCGTCAAGTGGTTCGTGCGACGTCTCGCCCAGCTTCTGACGGGTCGTTCCATCCCTGATCTCAACTCCGGTTTTCGTTGCTTCACCCGCGCCGGTATCCTGGAATACCTGCCGTTCCTCCCGGACGGGTTCTCGTTCACGACCTCGATCACGGTCGCGACGCTGCTCGACCGGCGGCAGGTGGCCTGGGTCGCGGTGGACTACTACCCCCGTACCGGAAGCTCAAAGTTCCGGCCGGTGAAGGACACGCTCCATCTCCTCACGGCACTCCTGCGCTCGCTGGTCTACTTCAGCCCCTTCAGAGTATTCGGTGGCCTCGCTGCGCTCTGTGGGGTGGCCGCCCTGAGCACTGGTATATGGGACGTGTTCGTGGAGGAGAACCTGGCCGACAAGACAGTTCTCCTCACTCTCGCCGCCCTCCAGCTCTTTGCCCTGGGTCTCATCGCCGATCTCGTGGTGCGCCGCCGGCGTTAGCCCGCATATCTCACCAGTGTTCGTCGCGAGACCGCGAAAACGCCGGTCAGGGTGGTGATTCGACCGAGGTGCCGCCGAGGCGTGCTTGCGGCACGTCGCAGGCGGCGCCAAGGGGAGAAGCGCCGCTGTGGCTGGTGTTTCTGCGGTCGCAGCAGAATTCTGGTGAGATGTTCGGGTTAGCGCACGACGAACTCCCACGGTGGTAGGGCAGGGTTGCTCCGCACCTCAACGGTGATTCCGTGCTCGTCGGCAAGCTCGCTGAGGATCGACTTGAAGGGTCCTGCCAGGTGCGCCACAACCTCGGGATGTACCTCTACCACAACATCGCCGCCATCCCGCCCCGGCGCCGCCTCGAGTACTGCCCGCCGGAGGTCGAGACAGGTTGTGGTGAGAGACCGCACCCGCCCCGAGCCGTGACAGCAGGGGCACTCGCGGTTGAGGACGCGGTCGAGGCTTGGGCGAGCGCGCTTACGGGTGAGCTGAACAAGACCGATCTCGGTCATCGGCAGCAGCGTGGAGCGGGCGGGGTCGCGGGCGAGCTCGGCCGCCAGGGCATCGTACAGACGCTGGCGGTGCTCCGCCTCCTCCATGTCGATGAAATCGATCACGACGATGCCGCCGAGGTCGCGCAGGCGCAGCTGGCGAACGATCTCGCGCACCGCTTCCAGGTTGATCCGGAACACGGTGTCCTCGAGCGAGGTCGAGCCCACGTACTTTCCGGTGTTCACGTCGATCGCTACCAGCGCCTCGGTCTGGTTGACCACGACATAGCCGCCGGACTTGAGCCACACCCGCGGGCGCAACGCCTTCTCCAGCTCGCGGTCGATGGCGAAGGCGGCCATGAGGTCGCCTGACCCGTTGTGCAGCCGCAGCCTTCCCCGCAGGGCCGGAGCCGCCCCCTCCAGATAGGTGTCGACCTCGCGATAGGTCTCGGCGTTGTCGAGCCAGCACTCATCCACCCCAGCGCTGAGCAGGTCCCGCACCGTGCGTAGGGCGGGTGCGAGCTCGCGGTGGAGGAGGGCCGGGGCGCCACTCCGCGCGGCCGCCGCCTGCAGGCGGACCCAGCGTGCCAGGAGCTCGTCGCGATCGCCGGCGAGGCCGGCGTTCTCCTGGTCGGCGGCTGCGGTGCGTATGATCCAACCACCCGCGTCGTGGAAGGACTCGCCCAGCCGGCGCAGTTTCTCGCGCACCTCGGTGTCCTCGATCCGCCGCGAGACGCCCACCTGGCTGTCACTGGGGAGATACACGAGAAAGCGTCCGGGCAGCGCCACGTGGGTGGTGATACGGGCGCCCTTGCCCCCCAGCTCGTCCTTCACCACCTGGACCAGGACCTCCTGCCCAACCTGGAGAAGATCCCCGATGGAGGCCTTCGCCGGGTCGGCAGGCTCGTCCTGCTCGCCCGCGGCGAAGAGGTCGCTGAAATGTTCGAAGACGCCGCTCGCCTCGCGCACGTAGAGGAAGGCGTCGCGGCCGAGCCCGATATCGACGAAGGCAGCCTGCATGCCGGGCAGAACCCGGCTCACCCGGCCCTTGTACACGTTGCCGACCCGTGAGGACGCCTGCGTGCGCTCCACGCGGTAGGTCACCAGGCGGCCGTCCTCACGAAGCGCCACCCGCGTCTCGAAGGGGCTGGCCGAGAGGTAGAGGGTCGCGTTCCTCATTGGTTGACCAGCCGGCTGTTCCACACCGCCTGCACGATCCCGAGGCCGAGACAGCAGGCGATGAAGGAGGACCCACCGTAGCTGAGCAGCGGCAGCGTGATCCCGGTGGTCGGCATCCAGCCGACGACCATGCCGACGTTCACCAGTACCTGGAAGGCGAGCCAGGCTCCCACCAACGTGGCGAGGATCGCTCCATGGCGGCTCTCGGCCGCCACCGCTGCGACGCCGATGCGGCCAAAAAGCAAGGCGTAGGCGAGCAGTACCGCCACCGAGCCGACGAACCCGGTGGCCTCGGCCCAGGCGGCGAAGACGAAGTCGGTGTGCTGGGCGGGAAGGAAGCGCAGGGTCGACTGTGTGCCGCGGCCGAGCCCCGAGCCCATCAGCCGGCCCGAGCCCACCGCAATCTTCGACTGACGCACCTGGTAGCCGGCCCCGTAGGGATCGCGCTCGGGGTCCACCAGCGTGAGAAGGCGCTCCTTCTGATACGGTTTGAGTGCGAGCTGCCAGGCCAGACCCGCCCCGAGGACGGCGGCGAGCGCCAGCACCACCCACAGGCGCATGTCCAGGCCGCCCAGCCACAGGCCGGCAACGGCGATTGGGAGGTAGGTGAGCGCGACCCCGAGGTCAGGCTCGGCCAGCACCATGGCCATGGGCAGAGCGACCAGCCCCACCAGGCGCACCGCCTCCCAGGCGGAGAGGCGGTGACCCTCGCGGCCGGCGAGCCACGCCGCAACCATCAAGATGGTCCCCACCCGGGCGAACTCGCTGGGCTGGACGGTGAGCGGTCCCACCGCGAACCAGGCCCGGTTACCGCCCCTGACCTCCCCGGCCACGAGCACTGCCGCGAGGAGCGCCAGCGAGACGCCGTAGAGCGCCGGAGCTGCCCGGCGCAGCAGGGTCACATGCACGCGGGAGACGAGCCACAGCAGGGCGAGGCCCAGCACGCCCCACACTAGCTGCCGTAGCAGCAGCCTGGCGCCCATGACCCTATCGAGGGCGTTCAGCGTCGTCAGCGACGCGCCGAGCACGGCGAGAACCGCCAACGCCAGCCAAGGATCGAGACGATGCGCCACGATGGTAGTCTAGCGTGCCCGCCGGGCACCAGAAAGACGCTGCTGCCTCACGGACTTGCCTCCTCGCTGCCTGCCAGGGCTGCGCGCAGCACGCTTTCCGCCACCGGCGCCGCCACTCCGCCGCCGCTGCCGCCGTGCTCCACCACCACGGCAACGACCAGAGAGGGATCTTCCAGTGGGCCCCAGCCTACGAACAGGGCGTGGTGGCGCAGGCGCTCCTCCAGATCCTGCACCTTCACCCCCTCGCGCAGGGCGGCGACCTGCGCCGTCCCGGTCTTGCCCGCCACCGGGAGTGGCGCCAGCCTCCGGGCGGTCCCCTCGCTTCCGTGTACCACCAGGGCGAGACCCTCCCTCACCAGAGCCAGCGCGGCGGGATCGATCTCCACCCGCGACGGCGAGGAGGCGTCCTGCCGCTCCACCAGGTAAGGCTGCACGAGCCGGCCTCCGTTGGCGATGAGAGCAAACCCCCGAGCCAGCTGCAGCGGTGTGGTGAGAAGCGGACCCTGGCCAATGGAGTACGAGACCGTGGTGCCGGGGTACCAGGGCTCGCCGCGCACCCGCTCGCTCCAGGCGGGAGTCCCCACCAGGCCACTGCGCTCGCCGGCGAAGCCCAGCCCGGTCACCGAACCAAAGCCGAAGCGGCCCAGCCACTCGGCCATGGTGTCGATGCCGAGACGTTGGCCGAGCATGTAGTAGAAGGTGTCGCAGGAGACCTCGAGGGAGCGCCGGAAGCGCACCAGGCCGTGCCCCGAACGCACCCAGCAGCGGAAGTAGCTGCCGAAGAGCGTTACGCCGCCGTGGCAATTCACCGTGAACGCAGGGCTCACCGCGCCGGAGGACAGGCCGGCAAGGGCGAAGAACGGCTTGATGGTGGAGCCGGGAGGGTAGAGCCCCTGGACACAGCGGTCCTGCAGCGGGTGTCCGGGGTCGTCACGCAGCTCGGTCCACTCCGAGCGGGTCAGTCGTCCGGTGAACAGGTCGGGGTCGAAGGAAGGTGCGGAGTACAGAACCCGCACGGCGCCAGTCCGTGGGTCGAGCGCGACCACCGCGCCAGCGTGGTCGCCCAACGCCCGAGCGGCGACCCGCTGGAGTGCGAGGTCGAGAGTGAGGGTGACATCCGTACCGGCCTGGGGCGGGGCCTCGCCCAGCAAGCTGAGCTGTTGGCCCGCTGCGCTCACGACCAGGCGGCGCTCTCCGTCGCGCCCAGCCAGGACGTGGTTCACCAGGGCCTCCACGCCGGTGGCACCCACCAGCGTGTCGGGGCCGAGCTCGGGGTGCGCCACCATCTCCTCCTGGGAGGCGAGCCGCAGGTAGCCCACCGCGTGGGCCGTGAGCGGCCCATCCGGGTAGACTCGCTGCACGCCGCTCACCACCGAAAGCTCCGGGTAGTCGCTCTGATGAGCACGCACCACCGCCACCTGGCGCCAACTCAGACCTTCGGCCACGACGACCGGGGCCAGCCACTGGGTGCCGCGGGCCAAGCGCTTCGGGAGCTCCGTGAGCTCGAGACCGACGGTGCGGCGCAGGAACAGGACTGTCCTATCCAGGGCCCGCGCCTCGTCGGGGTAGAGCAGGAGCCGAAACGCCGGAAGATTGTCGGCGAGGAGATTGCCGGCGCGGTCGTAGATCCTCCCGCGGGGCGCCTCCACCGGCAGCCGCCGCAGACGGTTGTTCTCGGCCATGCGTCGCCAGTGCGCACCGTCGAAGAGCTGGAGCTCGGCAAGGCGCAGGCTGAGCAGCGCGAGGGCTGCGAGCACGACCACGAAAAGGGCCGAGGTTCGGCGGCGGAGGGGCGAGAGGTCGTCGCGGATGCGCATCTAGCGGAGCCTTCGCCGTCGGTAGCCCTGCAGTCGCCCGGAAGGGTCCACCGCGCGAATCCACCCCACCAGGCCGCACCATCCGCCAGTGAGGGTCACGCCCAGCGCCAGCGTGGTGAAGGAGAGGTCCCCGGCGAGCCCCAGGGGCAGCAGCATCAGGTGGCGGCCGACGATGACCACCAAGGCAGCCAGGGCGCCGCACAGAACCCATGCGCGGGGCGAGCGGTCTGCCACCAGGGTCGCGACGGCTGTCACTGCGATGGCAGCCGCGCTCCACGCCACCCCCCCGGGCCCAACAACCGGGCCCATGAGCAGGTCCCAGGCGAGACCCAGAGCCAGAGCCGGCCAGAAGCCGAGGCCTCCGTGCCTCGTCATCGTCGGCCACACGACCCATATCGCGGGGACGATGAGCAGCGCCAAAGCGGGAGGCAGACCTGGCGCGCCCAGGACGCGTTGGGCCACCAGGCTGAGCAGTACCAGGAGGGCGGTGGTCACGGAGCCGTCCCCGTCGGGGGGGACGCCGGCCAGTTCGTGAGCAGGACCACGACCCGCAGATGCGCCAAGTCCGCGGCCGGGGCGGCGACCACGTTGAGGAAGGGTCCGCTGCCCTCGCGCACGGTGACGACGCTGGCGACTGGGAGCCCGGGTGGGTAGATCCCGTCCTCGCCGCTGGTGAGGAGCGAGGTGCCGCGCAGGATCTGGGCACGTCGCGGCACATAATGAACCTGCAGGAGGCCGCCCTCCGTTCCCACGGCGATGCCGGCGACGCCACCGGCGGCAGTGCGCACCGCAACTCCGGCGGCAGCGCTGGTGAGGAGCTCGATCCAGCAGGTTCGGCCGGCCACCCGGGTGACCCGGCCCACCAGTCCGCCGCTCGCCACCACTGCGGTGTCCGGGGCGACACCCTGAACGCGTCCGCCGGTGACCTCCATGGTGCCGAGCCCGAGGTTGCGATAGAGGCAGCGGCCGACCACACCGGTATCGCTCAGGAGGGGCAGGGTGGAGGGCAGGCTGAGCGCCTCACGCAGGGTGGCGGCGTCCTCGCTGAGGAGGTTGCGCTCGGCACGGCACTGCTCGAGCTCCTCTTCCTGCTCCTGCAGCTGGCGCAGGAGCTCCTGCTGGTTGCCCAGGCCCCATACGAGATCGCGCACCACGGCCACCACGGCGCCACCGCTGCGGGTGAGCGGCTGGGTGGCGGTGTGCAGCCATCCCCCCAGCACGCTGCCGCCGCCGTGCTGTGCCTGACCCGCCGCAACCAGCTCCAGGAGCAGCCAGATCAGCAGGACCTGCACCAGGCGGGGACGTGTCTCGAACACCTCAGGTGATGGCGATCTTGCGCAGTAGATCGATGTTGGTGAGCATCTTGCCGGTGCCGCGGACCACCGCGGAGCCGGGATCTTCGCAGTGCGCCACCGGCAGGCCGGTCTCTTCGCGCAGCCGCTTGTCCAGGTTCTTGAGCAGCGATCCGCCACCCGCCAGGATGATGCCCTTGTCCATGATGTCGGCAGACAGCTCGGGCGGTGTTCGCTCCAGCGCGTTGCGCACCGTGTCGACGATGGTGGCGATGGTCTCGGCCAGGGCCTCGCGGATCTCCTCGTCGGTGATCGTGAGGTTCTTCGGCACTCCTTCCACCAGGTCGCGGCCCTTGATCTCCATGGCCAGCGGCTGCTCGAGGGGGTACGCCGAGCCGATCTCGATCTTGATCTGCTCGGCCGAGCGCTCGCCGATGAGCAGGTTGTACTTCCTCTTGATGTACTGGATGATCGCCTCGTCCATCTCGTTGCCTGCGACCCGCACCGAGCGTGAGTACACCACTCCGGCCAGCGAGATCACCGCCACGTCGGTGGTGCCGCCGCCGATGTCGACAATCATGTTGCCTGAAGGCTCGGTGATCGGCAGACCCGCGCCGATTGCCGCCGCCATCGCCTGCTCGATGAGGTAGACCTCGCTGGCGCCGGCCTTGAGCGCTGTATCCTTGACCGCCCGCTTCTCAACCTGGGTGATCTCGGACGGGACCGAGATGACGATGCGGGGGCGCACGAACAACGAGCGGCCGTGCGCCTTCTTGATGAAGTAGTCGAGCATCCGCTCGGTGACCTCGAAATCGGCGATGACGCCGTCCTTCATCGGCCGGATGGCCTGAATGTAGGTCGGGGTCTTGCCGAGCATCTCCTTGGCCTTGCTGCCCACTGCCTCCACCCGGTTCGTGACGCGGTTGACAGCGACGATGGACGGCTCGACGACAACGATGCCACGGCTGCGCACGTACACCAGCGTCGTGGCAGTGCCCAGGTCGATGGCCAGGTCGGAGGAGAACAGCCCGAGCAGGCTGGACAGACGCATCAAAAGACCTCCACGAACACGCGCTGGCGGCGTTCGGAATGGTTCCCGGCCGGATCTACCGCCTCGACGATCAGGTCATTCCAACCTTCTTCAGTGACCTCGACGGCCTTGCGGAAGTGGCCGTCGCCGTCGACGTCCACCGACTCGCCGTTGACGGTGACGCTGGCGCCCACCTCGGTGTGCCCCTCGACGATGAAGAGGTGGCCCATCTGGCTGGCCGGCTCCACGTCGAGCTCGGGCGGAGTCCGGTCCTCGATGACGACGTGGCGGGCGCTGCTCAGCACCTGGAAGCGCCGCACCGTGCTCCACTCCGACCGTTGACCGTCGCCGTCCACGCCGGCCAGGCGCCAGTAATAGGTGCCGGCCGCCACGGCCTTGAGCCGGGCCTGGTCGCGATCGAAGCGTGTCGCATCTACATCCATGGTTCCCGCGATGAAGCGCTTGGAGCGGCTCACCTGGAGGTGCACGCCGGTGGTCGAGGACGAGGGGTACCGCCAGCGAATCACGATCACCGGCTCGCTCTCGAGCTCGAAGGCGGCGTTGTTGCGAGGCTCCAGCAGCAAGGGTGGGCTGGGGAGTCGTCCCTTGGCGGAGAATCTACCGTCGGCCGCCGAAACGACCTGCTCGCGGTTGCCGAGGAGGACCTCCTCGCCGCTGGGGTTGGTGACCCGGGCGCTGCCGGAGTAGGCGGCCACTTCGGTGCGGTGGTCGTCCTCGGCGACATTCACCGCCACCCGGCTGTCGCGCTCCACCTTGGTGGACACCACGTCGGTGGTCACCGTCGAGGGTGCAGCCGAGGTGTAGACGTTGATCCGCCCCACTACCATCTTGACCGTGCCGCTGCCGCGCTCCTGGACGGGGTTGTGGATCTCCAGCAGGGTGTTGGGAGCGATGCGGTAGAGACTCCCGTCCGAGAACAGGATCTCGGCGGAGCCGTCGGACCCGGTGCGCACGAAGTCGCCGTTGAAGATCGGCATCCGCTCGTGGGCGTTGAGCCACTCGGGCTTGCCCGCCCGTTGTACCGAGACGCTGCCGTCGAGGGTGAAAATCTGGCCCGCGCCCACCACCTGGCGGTCGCCGGCGCCGAGCAGCGCCTCGAAGCGTTGCCGTGCGGCGCTGGCGAGGTCCTGGGCCTGCGTCCAGCGCTCGCCCGTGTAGGCCTGGCGTGCCCCATCCAGCTGACCCACCGCCTGGGCCAGCTCGCCACTCCAGACCTCGGGGACGGAGGCCACCTTGACCTGGGCGCGGGCGTGCTCGGCCTTCTCGATGGCCCTGCGCGCCTGAACTTGGGGAGGCAGGTGCAGGCGGCTGTACGCGAAACCGAGCAGGGCGGCCGCCACCAGGGCAGTGGCGGCCAGGGCGAGAAGTCGGCGCAGGGTGTGCACGCGAACCACGACCCAGTCGATCTCAATTCCCCTCGCCACGGTGGTTAAGTCCTCCCCGCGCAACGGTAGCACGACGACGAGGGGCCAGCAAGCAACGCAAGGTCGTCGCGTGATTGAGGTTGCAGAGGAGGAGGCGGTCGGCTACACTTCGCAGTCCTGAGGCTGGCTGCAGGAGGCCCCTATGGCGCTCAAGTACATGCGTGACAACCTGAAGAACCTCAAATGGGTTCTCTGGTTCGTGGTGTTCGTGTTCATCGCCCTGGTCTTCGTGGACTGGGGAAGTGGTCGTGCGGGCGGGGGCGGCGACAACGTCGCCCTGCGCATCGGCGATCGCCAGGTGAGCGAGCAGGAGTTCCTCCAGGACATGCGCGAGAGCGAGCGACGCTTTCAATCGGTATATGGTGCCAAGTGGCAGCAGATACGTGATCGCATCAACCTGGCCGAGCAGACCAAGCAGCGGCTCATCCAGCGCGAGCTGATGGTTCAGGAGGCCGAGCACGCCGGTCTGGTGGTGACCAGGAAAGAGCTCACGGACCAGATCCTCTCCTTCCCGGCGTTCCGTCGCGAGAACGGGAGCTTCGTGGGCGAGGACGTCTACGCCCGTATCCTGCGCGCCAACCAGACCACCACCCACGAGTTCGAGACCAAGCTGCGCAGCGACCTCCTCATCGAGAAGCTGCGGCAGTCGCTGGAGGGCGGCGTGGTGGTGAGCGACGCCACCGTGCGGGAGACCATCCAAAAGGACAAGGACTCCGCCGACCTCGACATCATCCCGGTGCGCTTCGGACAGTTTCTCGACAAGGTCCAGGCCGAGGACACCGAGGTGGAGGCGTATTACAAGGCTCACGCCGACGAGTTCAAGCGGGACGAGCAGCGGGTGATCCGCTATCTGGTGGTGGAGACCAACACCCTGCGCCGTAGCCTGCCGGTGAACGACGATGAGATCGCCGCCTACTACAACGAGCACAAGAGCGATTTCATGGAGCCCGAGAAGGCGCACGCCCGGCACATCCTGCTCCGTGTGCCCCCCGGGGCCACTGACGCCCAGAAGGCCGAGATCAAGCTCAAGGCCGAAGGGGTGGCCAAGATCGCCCGTAGCGGCGCCGACTTTGCCGAGCTGGCCAAGAAGTACTCTGAGGATCCGGCCTCCAAGGACAACGGTGGCGACCTCGGCTGGTTCGCCCGCGGACGCATGGTCAAGGAGTTTGAGGACGCGGTGTTCGGTCACAAGCCCGGCGACATCGTCGGGCCGGTCCAGAGCCAGTTCGGCTACCACATCATCAAGGTCGAAGGATTCCAGCCCCAGCGTCAACGACCCCTCGACGAGGTACGCGAGGAGGTGCGCTTCCAGCTCCTCGAGGGTCGGGCTGCGGCCGAGGCCGAGAGCCGTGCGGCGGCGCTCGCTCGCACTGTGGAGAAGGACAAGCCGACGACCCAGGAGGCTTGGCAGGCCCTGGCTGACAAGGACGACGCGGTGGAGCTCAACGTGAGCCCGCCGTTCGGTGCCGACGAGGTCATTCCAGGGGTGGGCCAGAACCCGGAGCTCTCCGCCGCGGTGTTCAAGGCGAAGGTGGACGACGTGGGCGGGCCGGTGGCGGTGCCCCGGGGGTTCATCGTCTGGCAGCTCGACGAGGTCAAGCCGGCCGGCGTGCCGCCGCTGGACGAGATCCGTGACGACGTGGTGGCCAAGGTGCGCCGCGACAAGGCGCTGGCACTGGCTCAGCAGGCCGCCGCCAAGCTCGCCGACCAGTGGCGCGGCGGTGGCGACCCCGCCGAGCTGGCCAAGGAGGTCGGCAGCACGCTGACGCCGGTGGCACAGCATCGTCGCGGGACCGCCATACCGGGGCTCGGCCTCTCTCTCGGCCTCGACGATGCGGTGTTCGCAGCCGCACCGGATCGGGTGCTCGACCCGGTGGCCCTCGGCGAGCGTGGCTACCTAGTGGTCAAGGTCACCAAGCTGGACGCGGTGACACCCGACGAGATGGCGAAGGAGATGCCGCAGGTACGGGCGCGGCTGGTGACCCAGCGGGTCAACGACCTGCTCACCTCGATCCTCAACGAACGCATGCGCGCGACGGTCATCACGGTGAACCAGCAGCTCATGGACCGCTTCGCGCCCAAGACCCAGAGCAGCTGATGACATGATCGGGCGCCTCGAGGGCCGGCTTCATCAGGTCCGCCCGGGCGAGGTGGTGGTGGACGTCGCCGGAGTGGGCTACCTGGTACGGACCACCCTGCGCGCCTTCGAGGAGCTCGCGCGGAGCGAGCGGGCGACCTTCTGGGTCCACACCATCGTGCGCAGCGACGCCATCGCTCTGTACGGCTTTACCGAGCGCGCCGAGCAGGAGACCTTCGAGCGGCTGCTCGCAGTGGCGGGCGTCGGACCCCGCACCGCGTTGGCGGTGCTCTCCGGGCTCTCAACGGCCGAGTTGGCGGCGGCGGTGGATTCCGGCGACGCTCCCCGCCTGAGCCGGGTTCCCGGGATCGGCCGCAAGACCGCCGAGCGCATCGTGCTGGAGCTCAGGGGTCGGCTTCTGGCGGCGAGCTCGGCCGTCCCCGATCGCCGCGGCGACGCCGTGTCGGCGCTCACCAACCTCGGCTACTCCCAGCGCGACGCGGAGCGCGCGGTGGAGCAGGCTCTGGGCAGCGAGCCGGAGGCCGGCCTCGCCGAGCTTCTCCGCCTCGCGCTCAAAGGGCTGACGCGCTGACATGACCGACGACCCCCTCGCCCCGGCTGCCAGCCCCGAGGAACGCCGGGTGGAGGAGTCGCTGCGGCCCCGGCGGCTGGCCGAGTTCGTCGGTCAACATCGGCTCACCGCCAATCTCGGCGTCTTCATCGGCGCCGCCCGCTCGCGCGGCGAGCCCCTCGATCACGTGTTGTTGTGCGGCCCGCCGGGACTTGGCAAGACCACCCTGGCGCAGATCGTGGCGGTGGAGATGGAGGCGGCGATCCACGTCACCTCGGGGCCGGTGCTGGAGCGTGCGGGAGACCTCGCTGCCATGCTCACCAACCTGCAGGCGGGCGATGTCCTTTTCATCGACGAGATCCACCGCATGAGCGCAGCCGTGGAGGAGATCCTGTACCCGGCGATGGAGGACTTCGAGCTCGACCTGGTGATCGGCCAGGGACCGGCGGCGCGCAGCGTCCGCCTCAGCCTGCCTCGCTTCACCCTGGTGGGTGCCACGACCCGTGCCGGGCTCCTCACCGCCCCCCTGCGTGACCGTTTCGGCATCGTTCACCGGCTCGGCTTCTACCCGTCCGGGGACCTCGGCACCATCGTCACCCGCTCGGCTGCCATCCTCGGCATCCCGGTGGAGGAGGACGCCACCGCTGAGCTGGCCCGTCGCTCGCGAGGCACGCCACGCATCGCCAACCGGTTGCTGCGTCGGGTGCGTGACTTTGCTCATCACCTCGGGTCGGACACCGTCACCCTCGAGTCGGCCCGCTTCGGCCTCGAGCAGATGGAGGTGGATGCCTGGGGGCTCGACCACCTCGATCGCAGGCTGCTCGCCACCATCATCGAGGTCTACGGCGGCGGGCCGGTGGGGCTGCGTGCGCTGGCCTCCTCGCTGGGCGAGGACCGCGGCACGCTGGAGGACATCCACGAGCCCTACCTTCTGCAGATCGGGTTTCTCCAGCGCACCCCCCGTGGCCGGGTGGCGACCCCGAAGGCTCACCGCCACCTGGGACTGGGGGGCGGCGCCAGCCCGCTCTTCGAGGAGCCGAGGTGAGCGGGTCGAAGGTCCCGGTGGTGTACAATCCGGTGGCGGGCGGCGGGCGGCTCCTGGCCCAGCGCCCGGCGGTGGACGCGGCGGCGGCAGCGGCCGGAGTCGAGTTGGAGTGGTGGCCTACCGCCGCCCCGGGAGACGGTGAGCGGCTCGGGCGAAGGGCAGTGGCCGGCGGTTACCCGCTGACCCTGGCCTTTGGCGGCGATGGGACCTACAACGAGGTCGCACGGGCGCTGCTGGGCTCGGACACGGCCATGGGCGTCGTGCCCGGAGGCACGACCTCGGTGCTGGCCTACGAGCTGGGAATCCCGCGGCCGGCGCCGGCGGCGCTGGAAGCTCTCCTCGGTGGCAGCGATCGGCCCATGCGGGTGGGGCGCACCGACCGGGGTGAGGTCTTCCTTCTCATGCTCTCGGCCGGTCCGGATGCCGTCGTGCTGGATGCTCTCCTGCCGACGCTCAAGCGGCGGGGTGGGAAGGTCGGGATCGCGCTGCAGGCCGCAGTGGAGCTCGTGCGCGCGCGCCTGCCGCGCCTCCGGGTGACAAATGGCGACGCGACGGTGGAGGGCGGCTGGGCGATCGTCGGCAACTCGCGCTGCTACGGCGGGCCGTGGGCTGCGACGCCGGCGGCCGATCCCTTCGCCGACGCCTTCGACGTGGTGGTGCAGCGACGGGTGGGAAGATGGGCGGCCATCGCCTTCTTTCTCGGCATCCCCCGCGGCGCGCACGTGCGTCGCCGCGATGTCGTACGGCTGGCGAGTCAACGCCTGGTGCTAGAGCCGCGTGGTGGTGCCCGGGTGCCCTACCAGGTCGACGGCGATCCGGTGGGTTACCTGCCGGTGGAGGTGTGGATCGATCCCGAGCCTCTCCTCGTACGGTTGCCCGACGGGACCGCCGTTGCCCGCTGATCAGTCGTCGAGACCCGCGAAGAGCGCGGTTGAAACGTAGCGTTCTGCCGGCGAGGGCACCACGAACACGACCATCCTGCCGGCCATCTCCGGGCGCGCCGCGATCTTCAGGGCCGCCCACGCTGCGGCCCCGGACGAGATGCCCGCGAGGATGCCCTCCTCGCGCGCCAGCCGGCGGGCACAGGCGAAGGCATCGTCGTTGGCTACCGTGACCACCTCGTCCACGAGGTCGACCTCGAGGTTGGCGGGGATGAAGCCGGCCCCGATGCCCTGGAGCGGGTGAGGCCCGGGCTCACCGCCGGAGATCACCGGCGATGCTGCGGGCTCGACCGCCACGATGCTCACCTCCGGTTTGCGCGCCTTCCACACCCGCCCGATCCCGGTGATGGTGCCGCCGGTGCCCACGCCGGCGACCAGCACGTCCATGCGCCCGTCGGTGTCGCGCCACAGCTCCTCGGCGGTGGTCGTGGTGTGAACGGCGGGGTTGGCGGGGTTGGTGAACTGCTGTGGCATCACCGCCCCCTCGATCTCGGCCACCAGCTGCTCGGCCCGGGCGGCAGCTCCCTTCATCCCTTCGGCGGCGGGAGTGAGCACCAACTCGGCCCCGAGCAGCTTGAGCACCTTGCGGCGCTCGAGCGACATGGACTCGGGCATGGTGAGGACGCAACGGTAGCCGCGCGCGGCGGCGACCATGGCAAGCGCGATGCCGGTGTTGCCCGAGGTGGGTTCGACGATGGTGGAGACGCCGGGGCGTAGAGCTCCCTGGCGTTCGAGGTACTCCACCATGGCCACGCCGATGCGGTCCTTGACCGAGCCGGCGGGGTTGAAGAACTCCAGCTTGGCCACCACCTGGGCGGGCAGGCCCTCGGCCATGCGGTTGATCTTCACCAGCGGGGTGTGGCCCACCAGGCGGGTGACGTCGGAAGCGATGTTCATAGGTCCTCCCCTGCCGTTGCGGTAACAGGCACGGCGTCCTTCTCCCTTCCCGTTGCGCGCGCGGCCGAGCCTCAGGCAAAGGAGCAGCGCCGAGGCGCCACCCGCGTGATGACCGCACAGTGATGCCGACTTGGGTCGTGAGGCCGGGCGAGGGCCTTACGCCTGGGTGGCGTGCAACCTCGGCGCTTCCCCGACCCCGCACCCCCGGGCGTGCCCGACGCCTGCTGAGGGGAGTGATCGGCGGTGGCGTGCCGGCGCGGAGCGCGCTACGCTCTGGGCGTGTCAGGCAGGACCCCCACCGAGCGCGAGCTCAAGATTCCAGTGACCTCCCTCGGCGTGGTGCGCCGGCGCCTGCTGGCCGCGGGAGCGCATCGGCACGAACCCTTGGGTCGCGAGGAGAACACCCTCTTCGACACTGCCGGCGGGACGCTGGCCGCCGCCGGGGAGGTGCTCCGCCTGCGTCGTCACGGCGGGCTCAGCCTACTCACGTTCAAAGGCCGCGCCCGCTACGAGGGTGCGGTGAAGAACCGTGCGGAGCTGGAGACGATGGTGGCGGACCCGGACACCGTGGGCGCCATCCTCCTCCGCCTCGGCTTCGTGCCCCGCCTGCGCTACGAAAAGGACCGCGAGCAGTGGCGGCTGGACGGTGTCGAGGTGGCCCTCGACCATACCCCCATGGGGGACTTCGTGGAGCTGGAGGGCGCGGGCGACGGCCCGGAGAGCACGGCGGCGAACCTCGGCCTCGAGGTGGCGTCTGCGGTGCGGGGATCGTACGTCAGCCTCTGGCAAACCTACCGCGCGGCCCACCCCGAGCTCGACCTCCCCGAGGACATGGTCTTCGCACCGTGAGCACCGACCGGCCCAGCTGCGCCATGGTGCTCGTCGCCGGCCGCGGCGAGCGCATGCGTCCGCTGAGCGCTGTTCTCCCCAAGCCGGCGCTGCCCGTCCTCGACCGACCGCTGGCGAGCTGGGCGCTGGCTCAGGCCGCCCGGGCCGGCTGCCGCCGTGTCGTGGCCAACACCTGGCACCTGGGCGAGGTCATGGCGCGGGCCCTGGAGGGGGCCGTCCCGGAGGGGGTCGAGCTTGCAGTCTCGCGCGAGGACCAGCTCATGGGTACGGCGGGGGGCCTCGGCCTCGCCCGTGCGCGCGGCCTCCTCGGTGACGACGGGCCGGTGCTGCTCCTCAACGGCGACGGCGTTCTCGAGCTCGATCTCGAGCCCGTGCTCGAGCGTCATCGCCGCGGCGACGCCCTGGCCACCATGGCGCTGCTCCCCCACCTCGACCCCCGGCGCTGGTCGCGGGTCCACCTGGACCGCGACGACCGCGTCACGGAGATAGCACCTCCCGGCGAGCCCGCTCCCGGCGAGGCCCCGTTTGTCTACCCCGGGGCCATGGTGATCGCCCGCGAGGCACTGGCACGGTTGCCCGAGGAGCCCGGCGAGCTGCGCTCCGCCCTCCTCGAGCCGGCCATGGCCAGCGGATGCCTGCTGGGCGTTGTGGTGAGCGGGCTGTGGCGCGAGGTGGGCACGCCGACCGCCTATCTGGAGGCTGTCCTCGCCCGGCTTGCCGGTCACACCTGGGTGGATCCCGGAGCCACCGTGGAACCTGGCGCCGTGCTGGGTGAGGCCATGATCGGCAGACGTGTGCGGATCGCGGCGGATGCCGTGGTCGCCGAGTCGGTGGTGGCCGAAGGCGCCGTGGTCGAGCGGGGAGCGCGGGTGATCCGCTCGGTGGTGCTGGGACCGGTCACGGTTCCCGCCGGCGCCGTCCTCACCCATGACGTGAGAGTCCCGTAGAGGCGGCCGCCGCCCCGATCGCCGGCGCAGCAGCCCGGCGGTCGGGGTGGTGAGGCCAGGACGTAATTGCACGCCCGAAAGCATGCCACCGACGATCCCGCGGTCGGGCCGGGCGTCGTCGCGGCCAGAGAGGCTGGCGCCGCAGCAGAGAGGCCGTGAGCTCTGCGTGCTTAGAAACCGACGCGCCGCCACTGGGGCTGCCCGACCCGCCAGCTCATGCCCTTGACCCTGCCGGTGGAGCCCATCACGCGGAGCACGCGCATGCGCGAGCGGTGGTCCGAGAAGTAGACCGAGCTGGGCGTGCCGGTGCCGTCGGGGGTGAAGGTGATGATGTCGCCACGGCCTGCCCTCACGGGGTCGTAGGGATCGCCGCGGAGAAGCCCGCGGCCGCAGGGGTCCGGAATGATCTCGCCGGCCAGGATGCCGAGGCCGGCGATGGCGCTCTTGAGCTCGAGCACCTCGCCGATCACATGGTCGCGGCCCCGCCCGAGGTCGCGGTGGTTGACGCCGTCACCGTTGCCGTCCTCGGCGAGAAAGCAATGCCAGCCTGCTTCCGCCCGCTCGAACACCAGGGCCTTGGCCTGGCGCTGGAGGATCGCCATCGCCCGGCCCTCGGCCATGAGTCCACCCACCAGGCGGGCGGAGTGGTCGAGAGCGGCGCGGCGCCGCACCTCGGCGAGGGCGGGGAGCGTCACCGCCAGGGTCAGGCCGACCATCATCAGGGCCACCAGGAGCTCCACCAGGGAGAAGCCGCTCTGGCGGCGCGAGCGAAGTCTGAGGTCTTTGAACATCATGCCAACCTCCTGTAAAGAAGCGGCCCCGAAGGGCCGCATCCCGTCCACGCTGCGTTGGTTGTGTCAGTTCCTCTCAGTGCGGGTCCGTCCGACCCGCACTCACGCTTCACCGCGCGAGCGGCGGCGGCTCGACACCTTCTCGGCGAGGGTGGTGTCGCCCTTGACCGCCAGGTAGGGGCGCATGAGCGCCAGCGAGCGCTCGCCGATGCCGCGCACCGCCACCAGCTCGTCAATGCTCGCGAACGGGCCGTTGGCCTCGCGGAACTTGATGATCCGTGCGGCCAGGGCCGGACCCACGCGGGGCAGGAGCTGGAGCTGGTCGGCGGAGGCGGTGTTGAGGTTCACCACTCCCGCAGGATTGGCGGCGGTGTCGGCAGCCGCACTCAGCGAGGCGGCGGCCAGCACGAGCACGAGGATGGGAAGAACGCGACGCATCATGGGGACCTCCTTGTCGGTGTCTGAGTCGAGTTGGTCTGGAAGCGAGGTGACATGGGCTGCTGTGCTAGGAGTCGTGCATGGTTTACCTCCCGGTTCGTGCCGGGGGGAATGGCAAACCTCGTGCCGACCCGGCGATTGAGTTGTAAGTCGATGTTTTGGAATGATTGCGACCAATTCTACAAAATTGCCCCCGGGGGTGGCGTGACAGGGTTCTCTGACACCCTCCGGGAGAGAGCCCGGCGGCGGGGCTGTCAGGAAAACTGACAGTGTCAGGCTGGTATACTCCCGCGGTGATGCGCGGACGTCTCAGCAGCCGAGGGCGCCGTGCCCCGTGAGCTGGCCCTCGTTGTGTCGGGGGCCTCGGGGACCGCTCTGGCCGCTCGCTTCGCCGTCATGGCTCTGGAGAGCCAGCAGGTCGATGCCCTGCACGTGATCGTCACCGGGCCCGGCGGCAAGGTGGCGGCGCACGAGCTGGGGCCCGGCTGGAGCTCGTCCCGCGGCTTCGCCGCCGAGCTGCCGCTCGCCGCCGAGCTGCGCGCCCGGCTGCACCCATGGACCGATGCCGACCTCACCGCCCCCGTCGCCTCGGGCTCCCACCGCCTCGCTGGCGTGGTGGTGCTGCCGTGCTCCGCGGGCATGGCCGGAGCCCTCGCCCACGGGATTTCCCGTGGGCTCGGCCAACGGGTGGCGGACGTCGCCCTCAAGCAGCGCTGGCCCCTGGTCGTGGGTATCCGCGAGACGCCCATGTCGGCGATCCTGCTCGACAATCTGCTCCGTCTGGCCCGGGCGGGAGCAAACGTTGTGCCGCCCATACCGGCCTTCTACCTGCGTCCGCAGGGGTCGGAAGCCATGGACGTGTTTGCCGACCATTACTGCATGCGGGCGCTCGACCTCCTCGGCGTCGAGACGGGCCGCGAGGACCTGCGGTGGCAGGGGTAGCCGTGGCCAGCCTCGCCCGCGACCTCCGCGAGACCGCGGAGATGATCAAGTGGCAGCACACCGTCTTCGCGCTGCCCTTCGCCCTCGTCGGCCTCGTCACGGCGGCGGGAGCAGGCTGGCCGGCGCCGGCCACATGGCTCTGGGTGTTGGTGGCCATGGTCGCGGCCCGGACCGCCGCCATGGCCTTCAATCGGCTGGCCGACCACTCCTTCGACGCGGACAATCCACGTACGGCGGGGCGGGCTCTCCCCGCGGGTCGGCTTTCACGTGCCTTCACCTGGTCAGTCACGGTGGCGTCGGCAACGCTCTTCGTGGTCTCAGCCGGGATGCTCAACCGCACCTGTCTGCTGCTGGCGCCGGCCGCCCTGATCGTGCTGCTCGGCTACTCGTATGCCAAGCGCTTCACCGCGCTGGCGCACCTCTGGCTGGGCCTCGCCCTGGGTGTGGCCCCGGCCGGCGCCTGGCTCGCCGTCACCGGCCGGCTCGCCTGGCCCCCCGTGGCCCTCGCGGCCGGCGTGACCTGCTGGGTGGCGGGCTTCGACGTCATCTACTCGCTCCAGGACGAGGCCTTCGACCGTGCCCGTGGCCTCCACTCGCTGCCCGCCCGCCTCGGCGCGGGACCCGCCCTCGTGGTGGCCCGGGGACTGCACGTCGCCTCCATGGTCGGTTTCCTCGCCTTCGCCCTGCTCGTCGGCGGTGGGGCTTTGCGGATCGCCTCGGTGATCCTGGCCGGCGGCCTGCTCGTGTGGCAGCATCATCTCGTGGCGCCCGACGACCTCTCGCGGGTGGACGCTGCCTTCTTCACCGCCAACGGCGTGCTCTCGGTGGTGATGGGTATCCTCTTCCTCTCTGCTAAGATACTGGCCGCCGCATGACCGCTCCGAAGATCCCATTCCGTCACATTGCCGTCGAGGGACCGATCGGCGTCGGCAAGACCTCCCTGGTGCAGCTGCTGGCCGACCGCTTCGACAGCGTCATGGTGCTCGAGGACACCACCAACCCGTTCCTCCCGTCGTTCTACGAGGGGCGGCCCGGGGCGGCCTTCCAGACCCAGATCTACTTCCTGCTCTCCCGCTTCCAACAACAGCGGGAGATCCGTCAGCTCGACCTCTTCCACCGCCTGGTGCTGGCCGACTACACGTTTCCCAAGGACTGGATCTTCGCCTTCCTCACGCTCGACGACGCCGACCTCAAGATCTACGAGAAGCTCTACCCGGTGCTCGAGCAGGAGGTGGCGAAGCCGGACCTGGTGATCTACATGCAGGCGTCGGTGCCGGTGCTCATGGAGCGGATTCGGCGCCGCGCCCGCAGCTACGAGTCGCACATGGATGCCGACTACCTGGAACGGCTCAGCGAAGCGTACTCCCACTACTTCTTCCACTACCGGGAGACGCCATTGCTGGTCGTGAGCACCGATGAGATCGACTTCGTCCGCAATCCCGCCGACCTGGACGCGCTGGTGGAGCAGATCGTGCGCTGCCGCCGCGGGACCCAGGTCTACGTGCCGCTCGGATCCCACGGGACCGAGACGCTTCCCACCAACCGGGAGGAGTCGCCGTGAGGACTCGGGCACCGTCGAGGAGGCTTCATGCCGCATCCGGTGACCGTGCCGCAGATTGCAGCAGCCAAAGGTGACTCCCGCCTGGTAATGCTCACCGCCTACGACGCCCCCACCGCCCGCTGGGGCGAGGCGGCGGGCGCCGACATCCTCCTGGTGGGCGACTCCCTGGCCATGGTGGTGCTGGGCCACGAGGACACCCTGGCGGTGACCGTGGACGAGATGCTCCACCACTGCCGGGCGGTGGCCCGCACCGCGCGCCGCTGTCTGCTGGTGGGCGACCTGCCCTTCGGCAGCTACCAGGGCAGCGTCGAAGCGGGAGTCGCCGCCGGGGTGCGTTTCCTCAAGGAGGGGGGCATGCATGCGGTGAAGCTCGAAGGCCGTTGGCCGGAGCAGGTCGCGGCGCTGGTGCGCGCCGGGGTGCCGGTGATGGGGCACGTGGGGCTCACGCCCCAGTCGGTGCACGCTTTCGGCGGCTATCGCGTGCAGGGGCGAACCGTGGAGTCCGCCCGGGCGGTGCTGGCGGCGGCGCGGGAGCTCGTCGACGCCGGCTGCTTCTCGCTCGTGCTGGAAGGGTTGCCGGCGGAGGTGGGAGCCCTCGTGACCCGTGAGGTGGCGGTCCCCACCATCGGCATCGGCGCCGGCCCCGACTGCGACGGCCAGGTGCTGGTGGTGCACGATCTCCTCGGCATCTCGCCGCCTCCCCTCCCGCGCTTCGTGGCGCCCTACGCCGAGCTCAGCGAGGCGGCGGTCACGGCGGCTCGCCGCTGGGCCGACGACGTTCGCGCCGGGCGTGCACCCCGGCCCGAGCAGTCGTACAATTCCGACCCCGAGGTCGCGGCGGAGCTGCGACGGGAGTGGGGAGCGAGCTGAATGGAGACGATCACGACCGTCCAGGCGGCGCGCTCGTGCCGCGACGCCGAGCGAAGGTCGGGCCGGCGGGTGACGCTGGTGCCCACCATGGGAGCCCTGCACGAGGGCCACCTCTCCCTGGTGCGGTGCGCCGCCGGGCTCGGCGACAGCGTGTGGGTGTCGATCTTCGTCAACCCGACCCAGTTCGGCCCCGGTGAGGACTTCACGAGCTACCCCCGCGACCTCGAAGCGGATCTCCGGCTCTTGGAGGGCGAGGGCGTGGACGTGGTGTTCGCCCCAGCGGTGGAGGAGATGTACCCGCGCGCCGCGGCAGTACGGCTGTCCTTTCCCGGTCTCGACGGGGTCCTTTGTGGGCGGACCCGCCCCGACCACTTCGCCGGAGTCGGCCTGGTGGTCTCCAAGCTCTTCAACATCATCGCCCCGGACGTGGCGGTGTTCGGCCAGAAGGACGCTCAGCAGGCCCTCCTCATCCGCCGCCTGGCGGAGGATCTGAGTTTCCCGGTGAGGGTGGTGGTCGCCCCCACCGTGCGCGAGGCCGACGGCCTCGCCCTGAGCTCCCGCAACGCCTACCTCGACTCCGCCCAGCGGTCGGCGGCGTCGGTGCTGTTCCACGCCCTCGAGCTTGCCCGTGATGCCGTCCTCGACGGCGAGACCGACCCTGCTCGGGTGGAGTCGATCCTCGCCGAGACGGTGACGGCGGAGCCGCTCGCCCGCCTCGAGTACGCGGCCTGCGTCGGCCTGGACGACCTCGCCCGCCCGGTGGTCGTGGACCGGCCGGTGCTCCTCGCCCTCGCCGTCCGTTTCGGTAGCACCCGTCTGATCGACAATCTGCCGGTGATCCCAACCGCCGGAGAGTGACGCATGCTCCTACGTACCTTCCTGCGTGCCAAGATCCACCGCGCCACGGTGACCCGGGCCGACCTCGACTACGTGGGCTCGGTGACCGTCGACGCCGATCTCCTGGACGCCGCCGACATCGACCATCTCGAGCAGGTGGAGATCTACGACATCACCAACGGCAACCGGCTCAGCACCTACGCCCTGCGTGGGGTGCGCGGGTCCGGCGAGCTGCAGATCAACGGTGCAGCCGCCCACCTCGTCGCCCCCGGCGACCTGGTGATCCTCGCCGCCTTCTGTCAGCTGGACCGGACCGAGGTGGCGGGTCACCGTGCCCGGGTGGTGCTGGTGAACGAGCAGAACCGGGTCGCCGAGGTCCGCGAGATGGGCCCGGGCGACAGCCTGGAGTGAGCGCCGGCCACGGCCGGTTTTCCCCCGAGGAGGTGCCATGCTGCCCCGCGAGCTGTACCGCAGCCATCCCGACCGGATCCGCGCCACCCTGGCGGCGCGCCGCACCGAGGCTCCCCTGGATCGCCTCCTGGAGGTGGACTCCGCCTGGCGTGAGCTGGTGGTCCGGGTGGAGGAGCTCAAGGCGCGCCGCAACTCCGGTTCCAAGGAGATCGGCGAGCTCCATCGTGCCGGGCGGCGCGAGGAGGCCGCGGCGCGCAAGGCGGCGATGGGTGCGCTGGGCGAGGAGATCAAAGGTCTGGAGGAGCAGACGCGGACGCTCGAGACTGAGCTCGGCCGACTCGAGCTCACCATTCCCAACCTCCTCCACGAGAGTGTGCCCGAGGGCCCCGACGAGAGCGCCAACCGGGTTGAGCGGAGCTGGGGCGAGCCTCGTGCCTTCGACTTCGCGCCCAAGGCGCACTGGGACCTGGGGCCGGAGCTGGGGATCCTCGACTTCGAGCGCGCGGCCAAGGTGGCGGGCGCCCGCTTCGCGGTGCTGCGCGGCATGGGGGCCGCCCTCGAGCGGGCGTTGATCGCCTTCATGCTCGACCTGCACACCCGCCACCACGGCTACACCGAGGTGCTGCCGCCGTATCTCGTCAACTCCGAGAGCCTCCTGGGCACCGGGCAGCTGCCGAAGTTCGCCGACGACCTCTTCAGGGTGGAGGGGGCCGACCTCTACCTCGTGCCCACCGCCGAGGTCCCGGTGACCAACCTGCATCGGGACGAGATCCTCGACGAGGCGCAGCTGCCGCTCAGGACCTGCGCCTTCACGCCATGCTTTCGTGCCGAGGCGGGGTCGTACGGCAAGGACGTGCGCGGGCTCATTCGCCAGCACCAGTTCCACAAGGTGGAGCTGGTGCAGCTGGCGCGGCCCGAGGCCTCGTGGGATCAGCTCGAGGAGCTCACCGGTCATGCCGAGGCGGTGCTGGAGGCGCTGGAGCTGCCCTACCGGGTGGTTTCCCTGTGCTCCGGTGACGTCGGATTCTCGGCGGCCAAGACCTACGACCTCGAGGTGTGGCTGCCGGGGCAGGAGCGCTACCGCGAGATCTCCTCGTGCTCGTGCTTCACCGACTTCCAGGCCCGCCGCGCCCGCCTGCGCTATCGCCCGGCGGACGGCGGCAAGCCGCGGCTGGTGCACACCTTAAACGGCTCGGGGCTCGCCATCGGCCGCACCCTGGTGGCGGTGCTGGAGAACTACCAGCAGTCAGATGGCACGGTGGTGATTCCCGAGGTCCTACGGCCGTACCTGCACGGCCAGGAGCTCATCGAGCCGGCCTGACCGTGGCCGCATCCGGAGCCGGGTCAGGGGCTGGGACCGCGGCCGGGGCCGCGACCGGGGCCGCGACCGCCCCGCAGCAGGTGTCCCCCGGCGGGCGTGCCGTTCTTGACGTCTTCCCTGGAGCGCAGTCTCCGTTGCGGGGCGTTGGCGGGAAACGTCAAGGGGGGCTCCCACGGCCCTTGACGCGCGGTGAAGTGGCCCCGAAAAACCAGGGAGGGGCCTCGGCGCTGGGGCGCGGGGGCGGCCTCGTTGCCGTCCGCCAGCTCGTGCCGCTGCCGCCCCCGGGTCCGCGCCGACGGGCGGCGGAGCCGCCCGGGAGCCGGTGTCGGGAGCATCGCGATCGGGGCGGGGGCCAGGACCGGTGGCCGGGACCGTAGGCCGGGACCGGGACTGGGGCCGAGACCGTGAGCCGGGGCAGGAGCCGGGACGGCCTCCGGGGGGGCGGAGGAAGTCGTCGTCCGGCACCCGGCCTCGGTCGGCCGATGCTACGCCGGCGGAAGCCCGAGCTCCCCGGCGATTCCCGCCATCGCGTCGCGGACGAAGGCGATGTGCTCGTCGAGGTCGACGCCCAGCTCCTCGGCGCCACGCCGGATGTCGTCGCGGTTCACCGAGCGGGCGAACGCCTTGTCCTTGAGCTTCTTCTTCACCGAGGACACCTTGACGCCGGCGATGTCCTTGTCCGGGCGGACCAGCGCGGCGGCGGTGAGGAAGCCGGTGAGCTCGTCGACCGCGAATAGCGCCTGGCCCATGCGTGTGTCGCGCGGTACTCCCATGTAGTCGGCGTGCCCGGCGATGGCGCGAACCCACGCCTCCGGCCATCCCCGCTCGCTCAGAATTCGGGTGCCCACGTGGACATGGGTCTCCACCGTCGGGTTCTGCTGGTAGTCGAAGTCGTGCACCAGGCCGACGATCGCCCACGCCTCCTCGTCCTCATCGAAGCGGCGGGCGTAGGCGCGCATGGCCGCCTCCACCGCCAGGGCGTGCTTGACCAGGCTCTCGTTATCGGTGAACTCGCCGAGCAGCTCGCGGGCCTCAGCGCGGGTGGGACGATCGCTCATCATGACCTCCACGGCAAGTATAGCGCTTGCTGCAGATGCCGCCGTAGGATGCACGGTGACACAAAAATTCGTGTCAACTTGCATGATCTGATCTTGACAACGCACAGAACAAGAGGAGAATCGTGCAAACTGGAACGTTAGGAGGTTACATCGTGCCACACCGCGTGAAGGACATCCTGGCCCGCTGCACGGAGGAGAACGTCCACTTCCTCCGCCTCCAGTTCACCGATATCGACGGCATCATTAAGAACGTCGAGGTGCCCCAGAGCCAGTTCGAGAAGGCTCTCTCGGGCGAGATCATGTTCGACGGCTCCTCCATCGAAGGGTTCACCCGCATCGAGGAGTCGGACATGCTCCTGCACGCCGACCTCGACACCTTCGCGGTGTTTCCCTGGGAGGCCGAGCACGGCAAGGTCGGCCGCCTGGTGTGCGACATCGCCAACCCCGACGGATCGCCGTTCGCCGGCTGCCCGCGTACCGCCCTCAAGCGGGTGGTGGAGCGGGCGGCGGCGATGGGCTTCAGGATGATGGCCGGGCCCGAGGCCGAGTTCTTCCTCTTCCAGCGCAACGGCAACGGCGAGCCGGTGGCCGCCACCCACGACACCGGCGGCTACTTCGACCTCTCGCCGGTAGACCGCGGCGAGGAAGCACGTCGCGACATCACCCTGGTGCTCGAGGCCATGGGCTTCGAGGTGGAGGCGGCCCACCACGAGGTGGCCCCCGGCCAGCATGAGATCGACTTCAAGTACGCCGACGCGGTGACCACCGCCGACAACATCGTCACCTTCCGCTTCGTGGTCAAGAAGGTGGCGCTCATGCACGGCCTCCACGCCACCTTCATGCCCAAGCCGCTGGCCGGGATCAACGGCTCGGGTATGCACACCCACCAGTCGCTGTTCACCAGCAAGGGGAAGAACGCATTCAACGACCCCAAGGGGAACTGGGGGCTTTCTGAGACAGCCTGCGCCTACATCGGCGGGCTGCTGGAGCATGCCTGCGCGTTCGTGGCCGTGACCAACCCCCTGGTCAACTCGTTCAAGCGGCTGGTGCCCGGCTACGAGGCGCCCATCAACGTCGCCTGGTCGGAGAAGAACCGCTCGCCGCTCATCCGGGTGCCGGCGCGGCGCGGCGTCGGGACCCGTTGCGAGGTCCGCGTCCCCGATCCCTCGTGCAACCCCTACCTGGCGCTCACCGTGATGCTCGCCGCCGGGCTCGACGGCATCGAGCGGGGCCTGAGCTGCGGCGAACCGGTGAACCGCAACATCTTCACCATGAGCCAGCGCGAGAAGCGCCGCCTGAAGATCTCCCAGCTTCCCGCCAACCTCGAGGAGGCCCTCAACCACCTCGAGAAGGACGGTGTCCTCAAGGCCGCCCTGGGCGAGCACATCTTCGAGCACTTCCTGTTCAACAAGCGCCGCGAGTGGGCCGACTACATCCAGGTCATCCACCCCTGGGAGCAGGAGAGATACCTCGACCGGTATTGAACTGAGGCCGCCCGCAGGCTCCCGGATCCGGATGTCGGGGAGGGGGCGCCCCGACTGCGAGGCGCACTCCTTTCGAGGATGACACGCAGCCCTGCGCCCTCGCGTCCACGATCGCCACCGGATGGATCCGGACGGGGGTGGAGGCCGGTCGATGGGACGACGCGGCTCGTCGCGCGGCTACGGTGGGTATGGCCCCGCGGGTTCCGCGTAGGATGGATGGGTGAGGGCTCGCGTCACCCTGGCCTGGGCGCTCCTCGGCCTGCTGGTGGCCGCGGGTGGGTCGGCGACGGAGGAGGCTCCGAGGGGCCTCCCGCTGGCCGTCTACGCCGACGTCGGAGTCTGGCCGGAGGGCCTTGCCGCCATCGAGGCGTACCTCGACGCGCGCGGCATCGCGTGGCACGAGGTGGACGCGGACGCACTGGCGGGCGAGGGTCTGGCGGCCGCGTACTCGGCGGTGTGGGTGCCCGGCGGCTGGGCCCCCGACTACCTCCTGCGCCTGAGTCCACTGGCGCTGGGTCGCCTCAGAGAGTTCGTCGCCAGCGGCGGTGCCTACATCGGTACGTGCGCCGGTGCCTACCTCGCCGCCGCTACCGTGCGGTGGGATGGGGTCGACATCCCCTATCCGCTGGCCCTCTACTCGGGCCGCGCCGAGGGACCGGCATTTGACTCGTGGGAGCATCCGCACCTCGAGACCCTGGCTGCCGACGGACGACATCCCCTCAACTGCGAGTCGGCGGTGGTCGACGGCCCGGTGCTGCTCTACGGGGGCGGCCGCTTCGTCGACCGGCCCACCGTGGTGCGTCCTTACGCCTCGGTGGTCGCCCGCTTCGCCGCCGACGGCAGTCCGGTGATCACCACCACCGCCTTCGGCCACGGTCGCGTCCTGCTCATGGGCGTGCACGCCGAGATGAGCTCGAGGAGTGAGCTGCTGGCGGTGCTGGTGCGCTGGGCGATGGGTGGCGGCTTCGGGCGCTGCGCTCGGGAGGCCTCGGTGCGGCCTTTACAGGAACTGCAGGGACGGCGACACTGGGAGGCTGCCAGTACCGGGAGGACGCCATGAACCCGAACCCGTACAGTGAGATGACCCGCGACGAGCTGCTCAAGGCGGTGGAGATGTTCGCCAAGTGCTGGCTCGCCCACGACGGCTGCTGGTTCCTCGCGGCCGAGGAGCGCCACGGGATCGAGACCGCCATCGAGCTGGACGCCGCCGCCTGGTCCCGTTTTGCGGCGGTGGAGGCCCACCGTATCATGGAGACCTTTGCGATCCCCGCGGAAGGCGGCCTCGACGGCCTCGAGCGGGCGCTCTCCCGCCGTATGTACGCTGTCCTCAACCAGCAGCGCCTCGAGTGGACCCAGGACGGCAACCTGCGCCTGTACATGGACACCTGCCGGGTCCAGGCGGCACGGCGTCGCAAGGGCCTGCCCGATTTCCCCTGCACCCCGGTGGGCACCGTCGAGTTCACCACCTTCGCCCACACCGTGGATCCGCTCATCGCCACCCGCTGCCTCTACTGCCCGCCCACCTCCCCCGAGGGGTGCTGCTGTGCCTGGGAGTTCTCCCTGGCCACGGGCGGCCGGCCGCCGGCGCCGAACCCGGCGCCCTGAAGGGCGGCGGTTGAGTACGAGCAGACGCCGGTCGCCGGGCAACGCGGCCCTCGCTGAGGCGCTCTTCGCCCTCGCCGAAAGCGAGCCGCCGGGAGATCGACGCCTGGCCATGCTGCGGGTGGGTTACGCCGCCATGGACGCAGCCGGCCCGGCCCGCCAGGTGGTGCTGCAGGAGGCGCCAGAGTGGTTTCGGCCGCTCGTCTCTCAGCTCCTCGCCTGCCCCGGCGAGGGCGCACTCGAGGCGGCGGTGCAACGCCTCGGCGCGGGCATGCAGCCGCGCCGCCAGCCCGCCCGCGAGCGCTATCTGGCCCGGGCCGAGGTGCCGGAGGTGCTTGCCGGGGCCCCCGCCGCGCTGCAGCCACAGCGCCTGCGCGGCGCCTTCCATTGGCACACCACCGCGTCCGACGGTCGCTCGACCCTGGAGAGCATGGCCCGGGCCTGCGCCCGGCGCGGCGCCTACTGGGCGGTGGTCACCGACCACTCGCGCGGGCTCGAGGTGGCCTCCGGCCTCGACCTCGAGGGTGTCCGGATCCAACGGCGTGCGGTGGACCGCTGGAACGGTCGCCACGGCGAGGAGCTGCGCCTCCTCCAAGGCCTCGAGGTGGAGATCGCCGCGGACGGCACCGTCGACGTGCCCGCCGGCGAGCGCGCCGAGCTGGACTGCGTGGTGGCGGCGGTGCACACCGACCTGCAGGTGGACCGCGACCAGACCGAGCGCTACCTTCGCGCCGTGGCCACCGCCGGGGTGCACGTCCTCGCCCACCCCCGGGGACGCCTCTTCCAGCACCGTCCCGGCGTGCGGGCGCGCTGGGAGGTGGTCTTCTCAGCCTGTGTCGAGCACGGCGTCGCGGTGGAGATCAACGGGTTCCCGCGCCGCCAGGACCTCGACTGGGAGCTCGCCCGCCTCGCCGCCGACCACGGCTGCGAGCTGATCCTCGCCTCCGACGCCCACGCCGTGGGGCACCTGGAGTTCGATGCCTACGCCTGCGCCATCGCGGCCCGCGCCGGCGTCAATCCCCGCGCCATCCTCAACTTCCTCCAGCCCGAGGAGCTGGAGGCGTGGCTGGAGGAGCGGCGGTAGAGCCCCCCGCCCGCCCGGTGATGAGGACCATCCGCCATACCGATGACGCAAGACCACCGCGCCTGCGCAGCACGGGTCGTTCCGACGGGGGTGCCATCCCCCGACAGCTTTCCTCAAGCGCAAAGGGATCTCCCCCGGGAAAGGTGTTGGGGTTGGCTCCCCACGGGCAGGGCGCTGGGAGCAGGAGCCGCACGATTGTAGGGAGGCGCCTCGGCCAAGGGGCAGAAGGGGCGGCAGAGGCACGGGGGTTTGAGCGCCCGTCCCCTTAGGGACCGAGCCGACGGGCGGCCGCCCGGGCGCCGGAGACACGCAGAAGGTCAACAACCAGCGAGCTCGCTCGCAAGCGTCGCAGTCAGGTACTCGTACTGCCCAATGCTGTTGTAGAGCTGGGCCGAGAGCCGCAGCAGGCGCTGCGGCTCCGCCGGCCAGGGGAAGACCGGGATCTCGATGCGGTGGCGCTCCAGCAAGGTGCGCTGGATCTCGTCGAGGAAGAGCGGCGGCTTGAGGGGTGCTGTCGCGTCGGGCAGGGGCACCGAGGCCAGCGAGCCCACCATCTCGGGCGGTGACGGTGGTGGAATCCCCAGACCCTCACACACGACTGCCCGTGCCGCCAGTGCCAGACGGCGGTTGTGCTCCATGAGCTCCGGCCAGCCTCCCGGAAGGAGACTGCCCAGCTGTGCGATGGCGGCGGGGACACAGAGCGCCGGCGTCGGGTCCTGGGTCCCGGTCCAGTCGAACTCGAGGCGGAAGCGGGTGCGGTCGCGGCGCGGGGAGGCGGCGCCATGGCTGATCACCAGCGGGCGCACGCGGCCACGGTGCTCAGGCGCCACCCAGAGGAAGCCGACGCCCTTGGGAGCGCACAGCCACTTGTGGCAGTTGCCCGTGTAGAAGTGGGCGCCCAACCGTGCCACCTCAAGCGGCAGCATGCCCGGGGCATGGGCACCGTCCACCAGCACGAGGACGCCGAGCTCGGCCAGGCGCGGCACCAGGCGCTCGAGCGGAAAGACGAGGCCGGTGGGGCTCGCCACGTGGTCGAGGAGCACCAGGCGGGTGCGGGAGGTGAGCGCGGCGAGCAGAGCCTCCTCGACCGCGTCGGGGCCGGTGACGGGGAACGGAACCTCGGCGGTCACCACCCGGGCGCGGGCGGCCTCGGCCTTCACGACCAGCGCGTTGCGGCAGGCCGGGTAGGCGTGGTCGGTGGTGAGGAGCTCGTCGCCGGGGGCGAGCTCGAGCGAGTGCAGCACGGTGTTGACGCCGGTGGTGGCGTTGGCGACGAAGGCGAGCCCCTCCGCGTCGGCGCCCAGGAAGGCGGCGAGGGCCTCCCGCGCGACATCGAGGCGGGCCTCGAGCCCGCGCCCGAGAAAGGCCACCGGCTGGTGCTCGAGCTCCGCCCGCAGGCGAGCCTGCTCGGCGGTCACCCCCCGCGGACAGGCGCCGAAGGAACCGTGGTTCAAGAACACCAGCCCGGGGTCGAGGTCCCACAGGTCGGCCCACGCCGAGGCCTCGGGCAACCGGTGGGCGCTCACCTCACCTGCGCCTCAGTACAGCGGGAAGCGGCGGGTGAGGCCCCGGACCTCCTCCTTGATGCCGGCCATCTTCTCGGCGAAGGCGGCGAGGGAAGCAGGGTCCTTCTTGTCCTCCTCGGAGCGCAGCACACGGTCGATGAGCTCGGCGATCTCGCCCATCTCGGTGGTGCCCATGCCCCGGGTGGTCACCGCGGGCGTACCGATGCGCAGGCCCGAGGCGATGTACGGCTTGCGGGTGTCGAAGGGCACCGTGTTCTTGTTCACGGTGATCCCCGCCGTCTCCAGCCAGCGCTCAGCCTTGGCGCCGGAGATGAAGTCGGTGCCCAGGTCGATGAGGAAGAGGTGGTTGTCGGTGCCGCCCGAGACGATCCGCCAGCCCTTCGCCTGAACCGCCTCGCACAGTGCCCGCGCATTGTGGCCGATGCGCTGCTGGTAGACCTTCCACTCGGGGGTGAGGGCCTCGGCGAAGGCCACCGCCTTGGCAGCGATGACGTGCATGAGAGGGCCGCCCTGGATGCCGGGGAAGACAGCCTTGTCGACGGCCTGGGCCCACTCCTCGGTGCACAGGATCATGCCGCCGCGGGGGCCGCGCAGGGTCTTGTGGGTGGTGGTGGTGACGAACTGGCAGTGCGGCACCGGCGATGGGTGGAGGCCTGCGGCCACCAGCCCGGCGATGTGCGCCATGTCGGCCATGAGCAGGGCGCCGGCCTCGTCGGCGATCTCGCGCAGGAGCTTGAAGTCGATGATGCGCGGGTACGCCGAGGCGCCGCAGACGATGAGCTTGGGGTGGTGCTCGAGGGCGAGCTCGCGGATGCGGTCGTAGTCGATCGTCTCGGTGTCGCGGCGGACCCCGTAGGGCACCACATCGAACTCCTTGCCCGAGTAGTTGAGGGGGTGGCCGTGGGTGAGGTGGCCGCCGTGGGTGAGGTCCATGCCCAGCATGGTGTCGCCGGGCTGCATGACCGCGAGGTAGACCGACATGTTGGCCTGGGCGCCGGAGTGGGGCTGGACGTTGGCGTGGTCGGCGCCGAACAGCGTCTTGGCGCGCTCGCGGGCGCGCTCCTCGGCCACGTCCACGTACTCGCAGCCGCCGTAGTAACGCTTGCCCGGGTAGCCCTCGGCGTACTTGTTGGTCATCACCGAGCCCATGGCGGCGAGCACCGCCAGGGATACGAAGTTCTCGGACGCGATGAGCTCGAGGCCCTCGTTCTGGCGCCGCCGCTCGTCCTCGAGCGCTCCGGCGACCTCGGGGTCGACCGCGCGGACCAGTTGGTCATGGAGGGTGAAGAACTGCTGCTTGTCGTCGGTCATGGCTCACTCCTGGCTCGGGCGCCGCCTGCGCGTCCGGCGCGGCGGCTCAGTGCAGGTCGCCCGCGAGGCGCTGATCGGGGCCGGGGACCTCGAGGGAGCGGTACTCCTCGAGGGCGAAGCGGTCACTCATTCCGGCGATGTGGTCGGCCACCAGCCGGGCGAACCCCGGAGATGGATGGTAGCGCTCCGAGACCTCGGCCGCCACCGTCCCGAGCGGGATGTCGCGGAGGTAGGGGAAGCCGAGCTCCTCCTTGGCGCGTAGCAGCACGTAGGAAGGGAGGTTCAACGGGTTCACCCAGAAGGCACGGAATAGCCCGGCCACCACGCGGCGCGCCCGCCAGTCCTGCCGGTTGACCTGCGGATGGTTGATGATGAACTGGTAGATGAAAGCCTTGAGCTCGGCGAAGAGCTCCTGCTGCGGCGCCGAGAACCAGACGGTGGTCTGTGATACCGCGCGCGCGTGCGGCAGGAAGTCGGCGCGGTGCCGGACTCCGCTGCGCTCCAGGATCCGGGTCAGGCGGTCGGCGGAGGTGGTGACCACGTCGGTGACGAAGAGATCGACGGCGGCGCGGATGAGCAGGCTCTGGCGCATGGAGCTCCTGGGCTCGCCGGTCCAGGCAGCACCCAGCCCTTCGATGATGCCGCGGGCCGCGCCCAACCGCTCCACCGACTCCAGCCGCACCGAGCCGGCACGCAGGCCGTCTTCGAGATCGTGGGTCTGCTGGGCGATCTCGTCTGCCACCGCCACCGCCTGGCCTTCGAGATGGCACGGCTGGTCGAGGTGGAGCCCTGCTGCGTCGGGAAGCGGAAAGGGGAAGCGCTTCTTCCAGGTGGTGTGCTTGAGGATCCCCTCGCGCACCTGGTCGGTGAGGTTGAGCCCCGGGTGGGAGTAGCGCCGCTCGAGGAGGTCCACGACCCGCAGGGATTGGTAGTTGTGCTTGAAGGTCCCGACCTCAGCGACCACCGAGGGGGGCAGCGGCACCTCCGCCACCGTGCCTTCGAGGATCTCCCGCAGCACCACCTCGCCGGTGTGACCGAAGGCGGTGTGGCCGAGGTCGTGGCCCAGGGCGATGGCTTCGACGAGATCCTCGTTGAGACCCAGGGCGCGGGCAATGGTGCGCCCGATCTGGGCGACCTCGAGGGTGTGGGTGAGGCGGGTGCGTGCGTGGTCGGCGAGGTGCGGCACGAAGACCTGGGTCTTGTGCTTGAGCCGACGGAAGGAGCGGGCGTGGAGGATGCGGTCGCGGTCGCGCTGGAAGGCGAGGCGGAGGTCCAGGGAGTGCCTGGCGTCATCGAGCTCGAGGCGGCGGGTGGCCTCGCGTGACGGCACCGCGTAGGGCGCCAGGCGCCGCTCCTCGTCCGCCTCCAGGGCGCTTCGCTCCCGCACCAGCGGCGATGTCACCCCGCGTCCTCCACCGCCTCAGCATACTCCAGCAGCGCGCCCACCACCCGCAGGCTGCCCGCCGCCAGCACAGGGTCGTGGAGGAGCGCGAGTGCGGCCAGGGGGTCGTCGGCCACCTGCGCCCCGGGGAAGGCTGCCGTCAGACGCTCCAGGGGCATCGCCCGCTCGTCGACGAGGGGGAAGACGGCAACCGCGCCGACCCGGGGACGCAGCGCAGCCGCCATCGCCTCCACCGGCTTGTCGGCGAGGCAGGAGAAAAGAAGGTTCGGACGCACACCGGCGTCCTCGAGGTGGGCAGCGAGGGCTCTGGCCCCCTCGAGGTTGTGAGCTGCATCCAGCAGCACCGTGCGGCCGGCGACCGGGTGGCGCGAGAGACGACCGGGCCAGCGGACGGCAGCCAGGCCGGCGCGGACCGCCGCCGGCTCCAGGCGCGGCAGCAGGCCCACCTCACAGGCCGCCTGGGCGAGGGCGAGGGCGAGGTGGAGGTTGTCCAGCTGATGGCGGCCGGGCAATGGCGCCGTCATCGTCACCTCGCCTTCTTCCCAGGCGATTTTGACCGGGCCTTCGGTGGAGCCGGCCAGGCGGATCAGACGGTCGGCGGGGCGCGGCGTCGCCACACCCAGGGCCCCCACCAGGGAGGGGGCCACTCCCGGACCGAGAACGGCGAGGTCGGCGTCGGCCAGAGCGGCGCCCTTCTCGGCGGCGATGGCGGCCGGCGTGTCACCCAACCACTGGCGGTGGTCGGTGCCCACGTTGGTGAGCCCGGCCACCCGCGGGCCGGCCAGGCGGGTGGCGTCCCAGCGCCCGCCCATGCCCACCTCGAGCACCGCGATGTCAATCCCGGCCTCCGCGAAGGCGAGAAAGGCGGCGGCGGTGAGGGTTTCGAAGAACGACAGCTCCGGCCAGTGATCGAGGGCTGCCAGGTGCCGCTCCAGGGTCGCGCCGCCGATCTCAGCGCCGGCGATGCGAATGCGCTCCTCGACCCGGACCAGGTGGGGAGACGTGTACAGGCCGGTGGCGACGCCGTGGGCGGTGAGGACGGCTTCGGTCATGACCGCTGTGGAGCCCTTGCCGTTGGTGCCGGCCACGAGGATCGCTGCAAAGTGGTCCTGGGGCCGCCCGAGGGCGTCGAGGACCGCGCGAAGCTGGTCGAGGCGCGGGAGAATGCGGCCGGGTCCGCGCCGGGCCAGGCTCAGTGGAAGTAGCTCAGGCATCGGGCGAGGGCCGGCTTGAGCTCCGCCCGCGGCAGGACCATGTCGAGCATTCCGTGCTCGAGCAGGAACTCGGAGCGCTGGAAGCCGTCGGGTAGCTTCTGCCGGATGGTCTGCTCGATGACCCGGGGACCCGCGAAGCCGATGAGGGCGCCGGGCTCGGCGATGTTGACGTCGCCGAGCATGGCGTAGGAGGCGGTGACGCCGCCGGTTGTAGGGTCGGTCAGGATTGAAATGAAGGGCACGCCCTGCGCGCGCATGCGGGCGATCCCAGCGGACACCTTGGCCATCTGCATGAGCGAGAAAATGCCCTCCTGCATGCGGGCGCCGCCGGAGCAGGTAATGGAGATGAGGGGCAGGTCGCGGTCGAGGCAGCGCTCGATGGCGCGGATGAGCTTCTCGCCCACAACCGACCCCATGGAACCGCCCATGAAGGCGTACTGCATCGCGGCCACCACCACCGGATGGCCCTCGAGCTGCCCCTGGGCAACCACCAGGGCGTCGCCGCCGCCGAGCTTCTTGTGGTAGGCGCGGAGCCGATCGTCGTAGGGCTTGGAATCCACGAAGCCGAGGGAATCCACCGACCGCACCTTGGCGAAGAGCTCCTTGTAGTTGCCGCCGTCGAGCAGCATCGCCAAGCGCTGCTCAGCTGAGATCCGGAAGTGGTGGGCGCACCGTGGGCACACGTGGAGGTTCTCGGAGACCTCCTTGTGGTAGAGGATCTCCTTGCATCTCTCGCACTTGACCCAGAGGCCGCGGGGCACTCCACCCTCAGTCGCCATCACCTGCTCCGATCATCCTCCGCGCGGCCGCTGCACACGTGGCCCCGCGACAAAGTGGCAAAACCCCGGACGAGCCGGGGTCATTTCGCCGCGAAAAGGCTGGGCTCAGCCTTGGTTGCTCTCCTCCTCGAGGTCGTTCGGGATGCCGAGGCGCTGGCAGGCAGCGTCGTACATCTGGCGGGCGGCCTTCTGAGCGCCCTGGAGCTCGGCGATCTTCTGCTTCACGCGGGCAAGCTCCTCCTGGATCTGGTTCTCGAGATCCTGGATCTCCTGCTTCGTGGTCTGCAGCGCCTCCTCGTAGAACTTCTTCTGAGAGTCGGTGAGCACAGCCATTTCCCTTCTCCTCCCGATGTTAACGAACAGTGAAGGGGATCCTCAGCGGAACCCACATCTTCACTTTGACACCATTCTTGGTCGCCGGGTTGTAGCGCCACTGACGCACCGCATCCTCGGCCGCGCCCTCGAAGCCCACGCTCCGGCGCGACACGCGCAGAATGCGGACCTCCTCCACCCGGCCGTCAGTTCCCACCAGCACCTGTAGGTCCACCTCGCCGGTGTAGCGCATCTTGCGGGCGATCGGCGGGTACTGGGGCTCCACCTTGCTCACCACCTGCGGTGCGGTGACCCCTGGGCCCATGGCGACCAGCTGGCCCTCGCGCACCGACGGCGTGGGCGTCGGGGGAATCGGCGTGGCGGTGGGCACCGGGGTCGGCGTCGGCACTGGCGTGGCGGTTGCGGTGGGCGCCGGGGTGGGGGTCTCGGTGGGCACCGGGGTCGGCGTCGCAGGTACCGGGGTCGGCGTCGCCAGCTCCTTTTCCAGCCGCTGCCGCATCTGCTCGGCCTGGGCGTCGACGATGGCCTGGGCGCGCTCGCGCACCATCTCCTTGAGCTGCGCGTCGGCTTCGGGGGTCGCGGTGGGCTCGGCGGCCGCCACAGGAGCCACGGTGGGCGCCGGGGTGGGCGCCACGGGGGGTCCCTCGCCTCCGCCGCTCCGGAACAGCAGGAAGAGGCCGACAACCACTGCGGCCACCACGAGGAGGCCGGCCAGCAGCAGGTTTCGCTGACGACGGCCGGCCGGCGGACCGCCCGCGAGGGTGTCCTCCGGCACGCCGTCGAGGGCCGCGGCCTCGGGTTCCGGCATCACCACCGGCGCCGGCTCGGCCTCGCGCTCCGGCGCGGGCACCTGGGAGGGAGGGGCCGCCGGAGGCTCGGCCGGGGGCGCCGACGCGACCTTGACCTCCTCGGCGTCCGCTGCGGCGGCGAGGGTCGTGATCTCGGTCCCCGAGTAAAGCTCGCCGAGGAAGCGGGCGACGTCGGCCCGTCCCACCGAGGCATCCCGTCGCCGAAGCGCACTCTCCAGGTCCTTCTGCATCTCCTGAGCGGTCTGGTAGCGCTTGTCGCGGTCAGGCTCCAGAGCCTTCATGAGGATGGCGTCTATGTCCTCGCTCACGTCGGGGTTGCGCTCGGAGGGGGGCGCGACCTGCGGATTGCGAACCTGCTCGAGCACCGACAGCTCCGAGTCACCGGCAAAGACCTTGTCGCCGGTGAGCATCTCGTACAGAACCAGGCCCAGGGAGAAGATGTCGGAGCGGTGGTCGATGTCCTTGCCCCAGGCCTGCTCGGGCGACATGTACTGCAGCTTGCCCTTGAGCGCTCCAGCCCGGGTATGGCTTGCCTTCGACGCCGCCTTGGCGATGCCGAAATCGCACAGCTTGATGTCGCCCTCGCCCGAGATGAGCACGTTCTGAGGGGACACGTCGCGATGAACCAGGCCGAGGTCCTCGTTCTCGAAGTCGCGCTTGCGGTGAGCGTACTCCAGCGCCGAGGCGAGCAGCGTGCCCAGATACAGGGCGAGCGGCACCGGAGCCGTGACCTGGCGCTCGCGGCACTTCTGCAGGATGGAGCGCAGATCGTGGCCCTCGATGTACTCCATGGCGATGTAGTACGAGCGCTCGATCTTGCCCAGATCGTAGATGTGAATGATGTTGTTGTGGTTGAGCTGGGCCGCCAGCTTGGCCTCGTCGACGAACATGGAGACGAACTCGTTGTTGTCCGTCAGGTGAGGGAGGATCCGCTTGATGGCGACGGTCTTCTGGAAGCCTTCCATGCCCATCATTCGGGCTTTGTAGACCTCGGCCATCCCGCCGGTGGCGATGTGCTCCATGAGCACGTACTGGCCGAACTGAGCGCCCTCCACCCGGCCGTCGCCGCTGGCGGACGTCTTGGGCGCGGGCGGAGTGGGTTCGCCCGGCGGCGCCACCTTGGCGGAGGGAGCGGCGCCCTGGGGCGTCGCCTTGGCCGGGGACGCTTGGGCGGGCGGCTTTTCGGCGGCGGGCGGCTTTTCGTCAGTGGGCGGCTTTTCGTCCGCCGCCGGCTGCTTCTCGGCCGGCCCAGGGGTCGCCGGGCCGGGGCCGCGGCTCGCACCCCGCATGGGCTTGACGTCCAGGCCGGCGAGGGTCTGCGACAGGATGGCATCCACGTCGGTGTCGGTGGTTGGTGCGGAGCGCTTGGTGGGCGTCTTGGTGCGCGAGCCCTCGATGACGTCCGCCAGGGTGTGCTCGAGGGCGCGCTCGGCGGTATCCGGGATGGGAGGCCTGGTGACGGACGCCTCGCCCGGCTTGGTGGGCGTTTCCTCGGGCTGCTCGGCTGCAGCCTTCGCCGCCTCACTTCGCTCCTCCTCCTCCTCGACGTCCGTGAGGATGTCGCCGAAAAGCTCATCGGAGGTCATGGACGACGCTTGGTCGCCGAGGCCGGCGCTCTTGCGCAGCGCCTCCAGCATGTCCTGGGGAATCGCCTGGGTGGCGGCTGGGCTCGCGTCCTCGAGCATGCGCTCCACCCGTTGCAGCAGGGTCTCGGCCGAAAACGGTCGCTCGAGAATGTCCTGCGCCCCGTAACGCGCCGCGTCGGCGCGCGGGTCGCTGCCCCGGTACCCCGACATGAGAATGAGGATGGGGGTCGAGCGAAGGCCGGCCCGGCCCCGCAGCTGGGTGATGGCATCCTCGAGCTTGAGACGGGGAAGTACCGAGGTGAGAATGACCAGGCCGGGCTCGAAACGCGCGCAACGCTCTACCGCGGCGTCGACGTCCTTCGCCACCTCGAGGTCGAAGCCCGCCTCGGCGAGCGCCTTGTTTACCCTGTCGATGTACCTTGGCTCGTACTCGATCAGAAGGATATTGGCTCTCATGATCCTGCTTTCACCGCTACGCCCTCGTAAAGAGACAGCTTCATTATCAGATGGCGTCAGATAAAGTCAACCAAACGCGACGGTGCGGGGGGTTGGACAGGGCCGAAGAGCCCGGCGCTGCGGGGGGCTGGCACCCTCCGCAGGCGGGGGTTCCGGTGCGCCCCGTTCGTCCGGCGCCCTGCGCTGCGCCCCCCGGAGGGGAGCGTATACTAGGACCGGCTGTGCCCCGAGCGCGGCCAAGGCCAAGGAGGAGGCATGTCCGGCCACAACAAGTGGAGCACGATCAAGCACAAGAAGGGGAAGGCCGACGCCAAGCGCGGCAAGATCTTCACCCGTCTCATCCGCGAGATCACCGTGTCGGCGCGGGAGGGTGGCGGCGACGCGGACGGGAACCCCCGCCTGCGCGCGGCGGTCCAGGCGGCGAAGGACAACAACATGCCCGCCGACAACATCAAGCGGGCGATCCAGCGCGGCACCGGCGAGCTGCCCGGCGTCAACTACGAGGAGGTCAGCTACGAGGGTTATGGTCCCGGCGGTGTGGCCATGCTGCTGGAGGTCCTCACAGACAACCGCAATCGCACCACCGCGGAGGTCCGCCACCTCTTTTCCAGATTCGGCGGCAACCTCGGCGAGAACGGCTGCGTCGCCTGGCTCTTCAGCCGCAAGGGAGTGATCATGGTGGCGCGGGAGGGCGGGCCCGACGAGGACCGCGCCATGGAGCTGGCCCTCGAGGCTGCGGCCGAGGATTTCGACGCGGACGACCCCGATTACTACCGCCTCAGTACTGCGGCCGAGGAGCTGCACGTCGTGCGCGCCTTCCTCGAGGAGCAGGGCGTCACTGTGGAGTCGGCCGAGATGGAGATGGAGCCGTCCACCACGGTCCAGCTGGAGGGCAAGCCCGCCAAGCAGATGCTCCGCCTCATGGACGCCTTCGACGACCACGACGACGTTCAGAACGTGTGGGCGAACTTCGACATCGACGACGACGACCTCCTGGCGCAGGATTGATGCGGGACTGATGCGGGTGCTCGGAATTGACCCCGGGTCGGCCGCCACCGGCTGGGCGCTGGTGGTGTCGGAGGGGAACCGTTACCGGCTCGCGGCGGCGGGCGTGCTGCGCACTCCGCCCGGCGAGCGCCCACGTCGTCTCGCAAGTCTCCACGACGGGTTGTCTGAGGTGGTCGCCGAGCACAGTCCCGAGCAGGCGGCGGTGGAGTCGCCCTTTGCCGGCCGCAACCTGCGCTCCGGCCTCGCCTTGGCGGAGAGCCGCGGGGTGGCCCTGGCGGTCCTGGGAAAGGCGCAGATTCGGGTCACCGGCTACAGCCCCGCGCAAGTGAAGTCAGCGGTGGTCGGGACCGGCCGGGCGGAGAAGCGGCAGGTCGTCTACATGGTGGTGCGCCTGCTCGGGCTCGAGCGTCCACCGGCCCAGGACGCCGCCGATGCCATGGCGGTGGCCATCACCCACATCCACCTCAATCGGCTCTCCACGCGGCTCCTTGACCCTGATATTCCCGCGTGCTAGCATTTTCTGCCTTTTGGCTGGAGGCCCGGTGACGTACGGGGGCCTGCCGGGTGCGACAGCCTCTTGTGCCGGCTCGTCAGATCAGTGACAATGGGCGCCCCGAAAGTCCGGGAACTCGAAACCCGGGCGAGAACTCTCACCAAGAGGAGGAACGACGGTGTTCGGACAGCTATACACGTACTTCCGCCAGGGTGGACCGGTCATGTGGCCGCTCCTTTTCTTCTCCCTGCTCGCCCTGACCTTCATCATCGAGCGCTTCATCGCGCTCACTCGAGCCAAGGTCAACGTCAACGAGTTCCTGACGCGTGTGCGCAAGGCCCTGCTGGTCAACCGCAACGTCAAGGAGGCCATCAAGGTCTGCGAGCAGTACCAGGGCCCGGTGGCCTCGGTCATGAAGGCCGGCCTGCTTCGCTACGGCCACACTCGCGACGACATCGAGAAGACCATCGAGAATGCGGCGCTCTACGAGCTCGACCGCCTCGAGCGGGGTCTCGGCGTGCTCGCCACCACCGCCAACGTGGCGCCCATGCTCGGCTTCCTCGGCACCGTGACCGGCATGATCAAGTCGTTCGCGACCTTGGCGTCCGAGGGTCTCACCAACCCCGGCAAGGTGGCCGCGGGTATCTCCGAGGCGCTGATCACCACCGCCACCGGTCTGATCATCGCCATCCCGGCCCAGCTCGCCTACAACTGGTACGTCACCAAGATCAACCGCTACGTGCGCGACATCGAGACGGCCACCAACATGCTCCTCGAGACCTTCATCGAGATGGACAGCCAGCGCTATAGCCAGGAGGGCGGCGAGGCCAAGGCGTAGGAAAGGGAGGCTGCGATGCCTTTGCTGACAGGACTACGCGGCCGCTCGCGCAAGGTCGAGGGCAGTATCTTCACTGCCTCGATGGCGGACATCGTCTTCCTGCTGATCGTGTTCTTCGTCCTCACCTACAACGTCGAGGTGGACCGCACCCAGGTGAAGCTGCCGAAGACGTGGATCCGTACCGACGTGCCCAAGGAAGCGGCCTACATCTCCATCGACAAGCAGGGGATCATCCGCGTCTCCACCGGCAAAGAGATGTCGCTGCCGGTGGGCTCGGACGAGGAGGTCGTGACCTTCGCGTCGAACGTCGTCGCTGAGGACCCGAGCAAGGAGTTCGTGATCAAGGCCGACCAGGGCGTGCGCTACGAGTACGTGGACAAGGTGCTCGACGCTCTGAAGCAGGCCAAAGCCAAGGTGATCTACCTGCTCTCGCAGCAGGAGACGGTGGAACAGGACTAGGGGGCGACCATGGCACTCATCAAGAAGCGAAAGGTCGACTCCGAAATCTTCACCGGCTCGATGGCCGACGTGTCCTTCCTGCTCATCATCTACTTCATGCTCACGTCGGTGTTCTCCGCGACCCGCGGCCTCGACTTCGCCCTGCCGGAGGACACCGCGCAGCAGCCGGAGATCAAGCAGGAGGACTCCATCGACGTGCACGTCACGGCGGACGGCACCATCCAGGTCGACGGCGAGACCATGCCGCTGGACAAGCTGCTCACCTACGTGGGCAACAAGCTCAAGCAGAATCCCGAAAAGCCAGTGATCCTGCGCACGGACCCCAAGGCCTCGTACGGCGACATGGTCCGGGTGTTCGACGAGCTGCGCCGGGCCCCCGACAAGATCGGAATGGAAATCAAGACCATTTCGATCCCCACCCAGCGCGAGATCCAGAACGTCTGGTCGCTGCTCGGGGTGCAGGAGTAAAGTGGGAGGGTTACCGTGAACGAGACCCAGCGACCCAAGACCGAAGGTGACGTCGCGCTGCCGCCGACGGTCATCGAGATCATCGCCAGTGAGGAGCGACAGGACAGTAAGCTCTTCCGGATCTCGATGGGGGTGGCCATCGTCCTGCACGTCATCTTCTTCGTGATGCACTGGCCCAGCTTCGCCGGGGCCTCGGCGAATGCCAACCAGAAGAAGCAGAAGATCTACGTGGTCAAGCAGGTGAAGTTCAAGCAGCCGCCGCCACCACAGCAGCAGCAGATCCCCAAGCCCAAGACCAAGATGGTGCCTGTGCCTGACCCGACCCCGGACGAGCCCGAGCCGATCCGCGAGGAGCAGCCCCAAGAGGACATCGACTTCGTGCCCGACGAGAACTTGGTGCTGGGCGTGCCCGAGGCGCCGCCGCCACCCGAGCCCGAAGGTCCGGTCCGCTTCATCGTGGGCGGTAACGTCACCGAGCCGGTGAAGATCTCGGCACCGAAGCCGGTCTACCCCGAGGCGGCGCGACGCGCCCGTCTCGAGGGGGTGGTCGTGCTCGAGTGCATCATCGACAAGGGGGGGCGCGTCGACTCGATCAAGGTGCTGCGTGGCATGCCTCTGGGCCTCACAGAGGCGGCGACCGACGCCGTCAAGAAGTGGCGGTTCAAGGCCTCGACCCTCAACGGCAAACCGGTGGAGGTCATCTACGTGCTGACTGTTCGGTTCGGCCTCCAGTAACACCATGGCGCTGCAGGGATCCCTCTCCGAGCTGTCGCTTCCGGACGTGATCCAGCTCGTGAGCGTGTCCGGCAAGACCGGCGCGTTCCATCTGGACAGGGATGGCGAGCAGGGGTCCATCTACCTCAAGGACGGGCAGATCGTCGACGCAATGGTGGGCAATCTGCGGGGTGAGCACGCGGTCTACGAGATGGCCATCTGGTCGCAGGGGGAGTTCGCCTTCTCCCCCGGCGAGTTTTCCGATACGGTGACCGTTCGCCGCTCCAACGCGAACCTGATGATGGAGGCGGCCCGCCGTCTCGACGAGTGGCGGGTGCTGTCGCGCAAGATCCCTTCACTCGACCTCGTGCCCTACTTCCCTGCCCGCGGTTCGGCGCAGGATCAGGTCACCCTCAGCCCGCAGGAGTGGATCCTCATCACCCGCATCGACGGGAGTCGTTCCATCGAGGAGATCGCCACGCTCCTCCGCTGGGCGGCGTTCGACGTGTCCAAACTGCTTTTCGGGATGATCACTTCGGGGCTGGTGGCGCTCCACAAGGCGGGGGAGATGGGTGGCGAGGGCAATCGGCTCGATGCCGGCCCCAGTCCGCTGACGCTCCTGGGCTTGGCCGAGAAGATCCGCACCACCGCTGCGGCGGTGGTGGGTCCGGGCGGTGAGCGGACGATCGAGAAGCAGTATCTTGCCGCACGTATGAGTATCGAGCGAGGGGATGGGCTGCCCGCAATCCGCAACATGGTGGAGCAGCACAGCAAGGCGATTTCGTTACTCAAAGGAGCGGACGTCGCTGCCATGTTCGACGAACAGGTACGTCCCCTCCTCGGCGAGGTGAGCCAGGCGACGTAGCGCCAACCCCGCAACAGGAGGACGCAAGCATGCAGTCGACAGGGACCCGTAGGCTCGTAGTCGCCATCGCCGCGGCGGTGGTGCTGGCGGTGATCGCACCCCCGGCCCAGGCGGGGTGGCAGGAAGGCGTGGCGGCCTTCAAGGCGAAGGACTATGCCACCGCAGCGAAGGAGTTTGAAGGCGTCACCCAGACGAATCCTGACTTCGCCGGGGGCTACTACATGCTTGGGAGCGTCCAGCTGCAGCTCGACCGCACGAGCCAGGCGCTGACCAGTCTGCGCAAGGCGGTTGAGCTGGAGAACGGCAACGCGGTGTACCGGCTCGCCCTCGGACAGGCGCTGGTGCAGGCCAAGCAGTACGGCGACGCCTATGCCACCCTCAAGCAGGTGTCGGCGTCGTCGCTTCCCGCGTCCCAGCGCTCGGTCTACACGCTCCTGTTTGCCAAGGCCGCTACCGAGGGAAACCACCTGAGTGAGGCGGTGCAGGCGGTGCGGACGCAGCTCGCGGCGGACTCCAAGAACGGCCGCCTCTATCAGGCGCTCGGCGTGGCGTATGACGCCCAGGGCGAGGAGGACAAGGCCTACGACGCGTTCAAGATGGCGTATGACCTCGAGCCATCCAACGACTCCGCCGGCCGCTCGGCCGTGTACGCCGCCATCAACGCCGCACGCCAGGCGCGCTCCACTCAGGCCAAGAGCCAGTTCTACAGCCATGCCGGCGGAGTTGCCGACCGCCTAGCTTCCAGCAAGGGGACCTTTGAGCACTACCTCCTCGCGGGCGAAGCGTGGCTGGGCGCACAGCAGTTCGTCAAGGCGACACCCTGGTTCCAGAAGGCCCTCTCCAAGCAGCCGCAGAACGCTCTCGTGCACTTCTACCTGGGTCAGTGCTACTCCTCGCGCTCCAAGTTCGACGACGCCCTCTCCGAGCTCCAGCAGGCGCTCAAGATCGGCGCCCAGGGCAAGCTTCGCCGCCAAGTCTACAACCAGCTAGGCTACGTGTACGCCAAGCAGAAGGACTTCGACAAGGCCATCGCCGCCTATCGCCAGGCCGACAACCAGGCGAAGGTCGCAGAGACCCAAAAAGCCCAGGATGCGGCGGCGCACAACGTCGAGGCCCAGAAGGAGCAGAAGGAGTACGAGCAGAAGATGGAGGAGCTGCAGGAGAAGATGAAGCAGCTCGAGCAACTGGGTGGAGGCGGCGGCGGCCGCTGATCGTTCACACGAGCCGAGCACCAACGGCGGCGGGGCAACAGCCCCGCCGCTTTCCTTTTCCGCCAAGCGGGCTGCAGTCAGTCCTCGATCTCGAGGCTGGCGTGTCGTGCGAGGGTGAACCAGGCAGCGAGCAGGGGTAAGGCCAGCGCCGCCGCCACCTCGGCGCCTAGAACCCAGTAGGGCGCCACCAGGGCCGGCAGGCCAAGGGGCAGGAGCTGCCGGGAGGCGAGGACGGCACAGCCGGTGGTGGCAGCCACCGCGACGCCACCGGCGAGGAGAGCGGGCAGCGTCACGGCAAGGACGAAGGGGCCGCGAATGGCGGCCTCGGTGGCGCCGACCAGCCGCATGATGGTGATCTCGTCGGCGTGCCGGTAGAGCTCAAGGTGAACCCACACGGCGGCCAGCAGCATGGCCGAGACCAACAGCACGGCGCTGAGGACTCCGAGCAGCAGGACCGTCCGGGCGGACGCCCGCTGCAAGAGAGCGTGCAGCGATGAGCGAGGTCCAACCGCCAGCACCCTTGGATCACCGTCGAGGCCGGCGACCTGGCTGGGATCGGGTGCTCCCACCTCGACCAGGGGCGGGAGGAGCGTCACCGCGTCACGCTCCAGCAGACCGGCAAGGTAGGGAAACCACCGCTGCAAGCGTTCGGCCAGCTGGTCAGGCGGAACCAGGGTGAGCGTCCAGTCCGGGTGTGACTGGCGCTGCTCCGCCAGCCAGGTCGATACCGCCGCGGTCTCCAGCTGGGGGCGAAGCAGGACTGCCACCGCCATGTGCTCCTCGGGGCCGCGCAGCAGGGGCCCGAGCCAGCAGGAGGCGGTCACGGTGAGACCCGCGAGGGCCAGCGGCACCGCCAGCGCCAGAGCGAGGGCTGCGCTGATGGCGGCCCGTTCCCTGAGGAGCTGCCAGCCCTCGGAAACGCTGTGACGAATCACGGCGGCCAGCTCCCGTCGTACTCGATGGTTCCCGCGTGTAGCACCAGGGTCCGCGCCGGCAGCGACTGCAAGAGAGAGTGGTCGTGGGTCGCCACCAGCACCGTCGCGCCCTGGTAGTTGATGTCGCAGAGCAGGCTCATGAGCTCCGACGCGAGCTCGGCGTCGAGGTTACCGGTTGGCTCGTCGGCGAGAATGAGGCGGGGCTGGTAGGCGAGTGCCCTGGCGATGGCGACCCGTTGCTGCTCACCGCCGGACAGGGCGTCCGGAAACGCCGACTGACGATGATGGAGCCCGAGACGCTTGAGCACCGTGTAGGCGCGGCGATGTACCTCCCGCTGAGGGAGGTTATGGAAGCGCAGCACGAAGGCGATGTTCTCGAGCACCGTCTTGCGCTTGAGCAGCTTAAAGTCCTGGAAGATCACCCCGATCCGGCGTCGCAGCTGGGGAAGGCGATGACGGTTGAGCCCGTCGACGCGGACTCCACTCACCCAGACCTCGCCGCTGCTGGGACGCTCAGCCGCGTAGAGGAGGCGGAGCAACGTAGTCTTACCGGCGCCGGACGGGCCGGTCAAGAAGACGAACTCGCCGGACTCCACCTCCAGGTCGAGCTCGCGGAGGACCTTCCGCTGCTCGTACTCCTTGTGGACTCCCCGCAGCCGAATCACCAGCGCGCCTCGCACTGCGTGTCCCCGACCCGGCGTCCACTCACTCCTAGGGTGCCTCCAGGGTCCGGATTGTATCACTGGAAGCCGGCCGACCGCCGCGGTAAGGTGCGCAAGGGAGGATAGATGACCGAGAGAGCTTCCTTGTGCTGGGAGCGCCTCGAGCTGGCGAGCGAATCGGTTCTCCAGGCTCGGCTCAACCGGACCCTGATGCTCTGCGGTCTCGGGCCGCCGGCACCGCTGACCACTCCCGAGGAGAGGATGGAGGCTCTACTCGCGGCGCTTCCGGATGTCCGGGCGGTGCGCTGGTGCCAGCAGGTGCACGGGACGGTGACAGCGGCGGTGGCTTCCGAGCCCGGATCGCCCCTGGCCGGTCCCAGCTGCGTGGGCCGCTGCGACGGTCTGCTCAGCGACGAGCCGGGCATTGCGCTGGCGGTGTGGTCCGCCGACTGCGTCCCGGTCCTCCTCGCCGGAGGAGGCGTGGTGGTGGCGGTCCACGCCGGGTGGCGTGGGGCGGCCGCCGGCCTCCCGGGAGCCGCCGTTCGGCGGCTCAACTACGAGTACGGTGTCCCGGCCGACGTGGTCTCCGCCGTGCTCGGCCCCGCCATCGGCCCGTGTCACTACCCGGTGGGCGCCGATGCCATCGACGCCCTCGCGGTGACCGGAGGGCCCCGGCAGCGCTGGCTCCGCGGGAACCGGGTCGATCTCCGTGCCCACATCGCCGCCCAGCTGGAGGCCGCCGGGGTCGCGGCAGCGGCCATCGCGCGCGTGGGCGGCTGCACGGCGTGTGACCCGGCCCTCGCGTCCTTTCGACGAGATGGTGCCGCCGCCGGACGCCAGTTCACTCTGGTCGCCCTCACCCCGAGCTGACCCCGCGACGCCTCAGCCCGCTACGCCACGCCAACGTCCTGGGTCGCGGCCTTCGGGGTGCTGCGGGCAGGGCGATCAGCGGGAGTAAGGTCGAGGAGCCCTTGCGGGGCGCTGCAAAGCCAGTCCCCGACGCCGGGCAGGGACTACGTGGTAGCCGAACGTACCTGATGCCGACCCTTGAGCTGACCGCAGGCAGCGGCCACGTCCCGCCCCTTGGACCAGCGCACGGTCACGGTGAGACCGGCATCCCGGACCGCACAGGCAAAGGCGTCCACCGCGGCTGGCGTCGGCTGCTTCAGGCCAGGTAGGTACTCGGCATCCTCGTTGAGCGGAATCACGTTGATCTTGCAGGGGATGCCCGCCACCAGCCGGGCCAGGTCACGGGCGTCGGCGACGGCGTCGTTGAAGTCGCGGATGACGACGTACTCGAACGTGATGCGGCGCCCCCGCTCAAGTGGAAAGCGGCGCAGCTCCGCCATGAGCTCGTCCAGCGGGTAGCGGGCCGAGATCGGCATCACCTCCTGCCGGCGCCGCTGGTCGGGGGCGTTGAGGGAGACCGCCAGCTTGGGCCGGCGCGGCAACCCGCCGAGCCAGCGGACACCCGGGATGATGCCGGAGGTTGAGACCGTGATACGGCGCGGGCTCACCGTCTCGTACAGCACCGGGAGCGCTGCGCCGACCCCGGATCGATTGAGCAGCGGCTCTCCCATTCCCATGAACACGAGGTTCACCCTGTCGGTGGTCCCCTCGAGGTCCCGCCGCATGACCCGGTACTGGCCGACGATCTCCTCGGGCAGGAGGTTGCGGCCGGCGCCGAGCACTCCGGTGACGCAGAAGGTGCAGCCCACCGCGCACCCCGTCTGCGAGGACAGGCACATGGTGAGGCGGTAGCCGTCGGGCATGGTCACCGCCTCCACCGTGGCGCCGTCGGCGAGCCGGAAGAGGTACTTGCGCGAGCCGTCCTGGCTCCGCGTCAACGCAACGGTCTCGGGCTCGGCGAGCGAGAAGTGCTCGGCCAGACGCTGCCGCAGGCTCAGTGGCAGGTCGGTCATTTCCGCGAAGCTCGCGACGTTACGTTGGTGCAGCCACAGCGCCACCTGACGCGCCCGAAACGGGCGGTCGACCACCGGCGCCAGGAGCTCATCGAGCTCCGGGCCGGACCTAGCGATCAGATTGGTCATCCTGGGTGTAACGCGGGACTCGCGGCGGCCGCGAACGGTGGCGGCTCGGGGAGATGCCCAGCTCGCCGAGCAGGTTGGCATCCTCGCGGTTGATGCGGTAGCTCACCTGGGGCGGCTCGGGATCAGCGTGCACGTGGAGGGCAGCCTTCTCCACGTCGAGAGCACCGTCCTTGCGGCACGCCACCGCCGCATCCAGGAGCATCACGGCGTCCCAGCCGGCCTCGTGGAGCTCGCGCAGGCAGGCCTGCACCTCCTCCGAGTTCACCACCGAGCCGTGTAAGGCCTGGCCGAGGCGCTTGAGAAGCCTCTGGAGCTTCTGGGTGCGTGGCTGACTCATTCCGTCCCTTCGTGGCAGGAACAACTCTCACTCCTGCCCTCCTGCTCCAATGGTACAACACATCCTCGCGTGCCATACTCCCTCCCGTGACCGGGAATCGAAACCCAGACACTGCGGGGAAATCCGCGCGCTGGAGCGTGGTCCGTCCCCTCGCCGGCGACGCCTCCGGGCGGTGCTACTTCCGACTCCAGGAGCGCGGCGGCAGCACCGCCGTGCTCGCCCGCTACCCCGCCGAACCGGTGGTCTTCGCCCGCGATCTCGAGGTTCTGAGCTGGCTGTTGGAGCGAGGCCTGAGAGTCCCCCGGGTCCTTGCCGCCGATCCCGCGCGCCTCGAGGTGATCCTCGAGGATCTTGGATCCCGCGGAGCCGCCGAGGTGCTCGCAGAGTCGCCCGTGGAGCGCCGCCTGCCCCTGGCCAGCCGCCTACTCGGTCCTCTTGCCACCCTCGCTCGCCTGGACGCCGGAGCGCTCCCGTCCTGGAACCCTCCCCTGGGCCGCAGGAGACTTCGCTGGGAGCTCGCCGGCTTCGAGCTCTGGTACGTGCGCGACCGGAGCGACCGGTCTCCGCCGGCGTGGCTCGGCCGCTTCCTGGACTCGCTGGCTGCGGCGGTGGCCGCCCACCCTGTTCGCGTCTGCCACCGTGATTACCACGTGGACAACCTTTTCCTGCTCGCCGATGGAGGCGTTGGGGTCATCGATGCGCAGGACATTCTCGTGGGCCCCGACACCTACGATTTGGCGTCCCTGGTTGGGGAGCGGGCGCTTCCCGAACTCCTCAGTGAGCAGGAGTGCGCCGTCCTCGCCCGAAGCTGGGCCAGCCTCTGCGAGGCCGAGCCTGGCTGGGAGCAGCGGCTGCAGGAGACCCACCTGCAACGGGGGCTCAAGGTGCTCGGCACCTTCGCCCGCCTCGAGCGGAGCGGGCGCTCGGGCTATGGACGCTTCATCGCACCTCTCACCAGGCGCCTTGCCGTGGTGGCCGAGGAGGTCGGGGCACCCTCTTCCCTGGTGCAGTTTCTGCTAGACTCATCCTCTTGGGGAGGTGCCGATGTTCGGTAGCCTAGGACTGCCTGAGCTGCTCATCATCCTGGCCATCGTAGTCATCATTTTCGGGGCCTCCAAGCTGCCTCAGCTTGGCCGGGGCCTCGGGCAGGGGATCCGTAATTTCAAGGACTCCATGCACAGTGGAGAGGACGAGGCGGGCGGCGACGACCCCACCAAGCCCGGAAGGCCCAACGAGCCCAAATAGGTCGGACTCCGCCCCGCGCGGCCCCCTATCCTTGACCCGCCGGCATCGCCATGCCATCCTGAGGTCACCCGCCACGCTGCACTCCCAAGGAGTGCACCATGCTTGCCCATGTCCTCAGTGCCACCCCCCGCGGTGTCGATGCCCTGTTCGTCACCGTCGAGGTCGATCGGCTGCGCGCGGAGATGCCGAACCTGACGGTCGTCGGCCTCCCGGATACCGCGGTGCGCGAGGCCCGGGAGCGGGTCCTGGCGGCGCTGCGCCGCCTCGGTCGCCCGCCGGAGCCGGCCAACGTGATCATTAACCTGGCGCCTGCGGATGAGAAGAAGGAGGGCGCGTCGCTGGACCTGGCGCTCGCGGTGGGGCTTCTCGCCGCCGCCGGTGAGGTGCCGATCCGCCGCCTGGCAGGATGCCTGCTCCTCGGCGAGCTCTCGCTCGAAGGGCGCCTCCAGCCGGTCAGGGGCGCGTTGCCGATTGCCCTGGCAGCGCAGCGGTTGGGCGTCGCCGAGCTCATCCTCCCGGCCGCAAACCGTGCCGAGGGAGCTGCGGTGCAGGGTCTCAGGGTCCTCCCTGCCGCCAGCCTCGGCGAGGTCGTGCGCCATCTCCGCGGTGAGCGCGAGCTCGAGCCGGCCACCCCCGACGTGACACCTGCGCCTTCCCCAGCGGTCGCCGGCGACGCCGACCTCGCCGAGGTCGTGGGGCAGGAGCAGGCCCGCCGCGCCCTGGAGGTGGCGGCGGCGGGCGGTCATCACATCCTCTTCATGGGCCCCCCGGGCAGCGGCAAGTCCATGCTCGCCCGAAGGCTTCCCGGGATACTCCCGCCCCTTGCCCAGCCCGAGGCCACGGAGGTCACCTGCGTCTACTCGGTGTCGGCCCGGGTACCGCGCCCGGCGGGGCTGCTGCAAACGCGCCCGTTTCGTGCACCCCACCACACCATTTCGGCGGCGGCGCTGATCGGCGGGGGGAGCCTGCCGCAGCCCGGCGAGGTCTCCCTCGCCCACCACGGCGTACTCTTCCTCGACGAGCTCACCGAGTTCCGCCGCGATGTTCTCGAGTCGTTGCGCCAGCCGCTCGAGGATCGGGTCGTGACGGTGGCCCGTGCACGGTGTGCCCTCACCTTTCCCGCCCGCTTCCAGCTGGTGGCTGCCGCCAACCCGTGCCCGTGCGGCTGGCTCGGCGACCGTGCGCGGCCGTGCACCTGCAGTCCCGGCGCGGTGGCGCGCTACCGCGCCCGTCTCTCGGGGCCCCTCCTCGACCGCATCGACCTCCAGGTTCAGGTGCCGGCGGTCCCCTGGCGCGAGCTCGCCGCTCACCGACACGGTGAGCCGTCCGCCGCGGTGGCGGCGCGGGTTGAGGCAGCTCGCAGCAGGCAGCTCGAACGTCAGCCCGCCACGGCGGTGCGCTGTAACGCCGACCTCGGACCCGCGGCACTCGAGCGCTGGGCTCAACCCGATGCCAGCGGCCGCCGGTTGCTGGAGCGAGCGGCCGCGGTCCTCGGCCTCTCGGCCCGCGCCTACCACCGCATCCTGAGAGTGGCGCGAACCCTCGCCGATCTGGGCGGAGAGGAGCAGGTGGCCGCCCACCACCTCGCCGAGGCGATCGCCTACCGCAGCCTCGACCGGACCAGCGGCGGAGCTGCGATGCCTACGCACGAGCCGCCGCGGACCCCTACAATGGAGGCATGAGCCCGCCCGCCCGCGGACGATCCGACGACCTACAGCGGGTCCTCGAGCAGGACCTCGCCCACGCGGTGTTCTTGACGCAGGTGGAAGCGGGGGGGGGATGGAGCACGCTCTTTCCGGAGCTGGAACAGAGCTTTCCGACCCCCTACCCGATCTTTGCCGACGACGAGGAGACCGTCCTGGCGTACGGCTACCCGGTGTTGGTGACATCCGGAATGCAGCAGCTGCGTACGGAGCTGGACCACCACGTGGAGCTCGAGACCGAGTACCGCGTCGCCGTCGCGGGGGGGGAGAGCCCGGAGAAGGGCCGAGTGATGGCGCAGCGCGAGCGCTACCTGCGCACCCTCACCGCGATGCTCGAAAACGCCATGGTCAACGATTATGGGCGCGGCATCGTGGAGGTCCTGGTCCTCCTCCACATCGGCGACCTCGCCCGGGCCCTGGGACGAGTCCCGGCCTTGGCGGTGCGCTGCGATCGTCAGGTGGCGCAGCAGCACAGCGACGCGCTGCGCTTCCTGGTGGGCCAGGTCTTTGCAGACCTCTTCCAGCGGGCCGCGCAGCAGGCGGTGGACGCCTTGCGTCGGACTGCCCACGCCGCACCGCCCGGCGTCATCTCACCGCTGCTCACCATCGCCTGCCGCGATCTCCTGCCACTTTGTGAGCACCGCGTCGCCCTCGAGCTGACGCAACTGGGGGGCTTCGTTCGGGTTCATCTCCGCGAGGATGCCGATGCGCTGGTGGGCGCTCGCAACCGGGCTCTGAAGCGCCTCGGTGACCTCGCCGCAACTCGGCCTGAGCTCGTCGGCGCCTTGCGGGTGGCGCTCTGGGACGAGGTCGACCCCCTGGCTCCCAACAGCTTGCTGCACTCCCGCACGTGGGAGGCGCTACGCCGTCTCGGCATTCTCGATGCTCTGGGTCTCCAGCCTGCCCAGGGTGAGGTCTTTCTCAGCTTGGGCAGGCTTCTCAAGCGATTCGAGCTTATCTCCGCGCTGTCGCGGCGGGTGATCGGGGTGGAGCAGCAGGGGGCGGACCTGGTCCTCGGTGGGCGCCGCCCTCCGGTCACAATCGCCACCAGCACCCGTCCTTTCGACTTCACCCACGCCGGGGTCGTGGACTCCTCCGTGCGGCGCTTCGGTCTGGTCTACGACCTCACCAACTTCACCGGGCTGCTGGAGGAGGTGCGCAAGGAGGGGCAGCGGGCCGAGGAGAAGGCGCTCCAGTTCATGTACGTGTTCCAGCGTCGCCTAGAGGAGCTGCGCGCTCGCCATCGCCTCACCTTCGAGAAGTTCCTCGGCGACGGCGCATTCTACTCGTCCCGGCGGGCCCTGGCCGTGCTCGCGGCGGCCTGCTCCATCCAGCGACTGTATGAGGAGGTCCGGGGCGCGGGCTTCCCGTTCAGCCACGGCATCCGCGTCGCCATGAATCTCGGCAGCTACCGGCTCCTTCCGCTGGTGACCAGCGAGGCGGTCGGCCCGCGCTTCGAGTTCTTCGGCCACGGCGTCGTCGAGCTGGCCCGGCTGACAACCGGCAAGAGCACGCGGGAGGTGGAGGAGATTTCGGAGTTCCTGGTGAACTGGGGGTATGACCCGGCCCGGGTGGAGGCCTTCCTCCGGCCTCTGGCCAACGCCAGGAGCGGGGGCGAGGAGGGCCCTCAGCGCCCCTACGCCGCCTGGCTGGATCAGCACGGCGAGCTGGTGAACGAGGGGATGGTCCTCACTCTGCCTTTCCTTGAGGGGCTCGAGGAGGAGCTCGGCTCCCCCGAGCTGTGGATCACCGAGGCCGATGGCCTGTCCTGGATCATCTACGCAATTCCCGGCCAGGACCTACCCCTCTACGTGGGTCTGCGTCTTCTCGGCGTGGCGCGGTTGAAGGGGCTGGCGCCGCTGGAGGTGGTGGAGGCCACGACTTGGCCGGGCCGCCCTGAAGGCCCCGGGACCACCCTTGACGAGCCCCTTCTTACCATTTTGCGCCGGCTCACCACCGGGGGCGCTCGCCTGTTCGCCGCTCAGCCCGCAGTGGAGGCGGTACCCGCCGCTCTCGTCGCCGTGAGCTACCTCTGCGCCAACGGGGTCCGTACCTGGGTGTTCGGGCATTACAACGGGGACGACGACCTCCTGCACCACGCGCTCGAGCTGTCCCTGCGAACCCCCGACCTGCAGCGCGGCGAGCCACTGGAGCTGTGGCTGTTCCGCAACCGGTCCGAGCTTGCCGGCCTCTACCAGAGCCTGCGCCGCGAGAGCGCCGGGCAGACGATCCCGGTGGAGAGCCTGCGTCGCCGTGAGGGTTACCTCGGCTGCTTCCTCGCCGCGCCCCACAAGGCGCCGCGGTAGCGTCGCGAGCAAGTGATGAGGTGACGAGGTCCGCCGGCCGGCCATTCTCGTCGTTGCACTCCGAGGAGGCATTCCTACGCCGTCGGGATGGGGGGCTCTTCAGCGACCGCGTCGCGAAGTAGGGATAGAGCAGGGCGCCTCATCACCTCGTCGTCTCACCACCCGGGTGGATGGGGTTGGCCAGCAGCTTCCTCAGGTCACCGACCCGCGAGATGGGCACCGCCTCCAGGGCGAGTGCGTTCGCGGCGTCCCGCGCGGGCAGGGCGACGCGGACAAAGCCCAGCGCAGCCGCCTCGCGTGCGCGCTCGGCGGCACGGCTCACCGCGCGGACCTCACCGAGTAGGCCGATCTCCCCGAAGACGGTGAGGTCCGACGGCAGCGGCCGATCGGCGGCGGCGGAAACGAGGGCGGCCGCCAGCGCCAGGTCGAGGGCGGGCTCGCGCAGGCTCAGGCCCCCCACCAGGTTCACGTACACGTCGCGGTCGCCGAAAGCGAGCCCCGCACGACGCTCCAGCACCGCCAGGAGGAGGGCCAAGCGCGAGGGTTCGAAGCCGTGCGCCACTCGGCGCGGAGTCCCCAGGTTGCTGGGGGCGACCAGGGCCTGCACCTCCACCAGGAGCGGCGCACTCCCCTCCAGCGCCACCGCCACCGCGGACCCACAAGCGCCCGCCTGGCGATCCTCCAGCAGCCATGCCGACGGGTTCCTCACCCCCTCGAGTCCACCCTCGGTCATGGCGAAGAGGGCGATCTCGGAGGCGTTGCCGTAGCGGTTCTTGCTGGCCCGGAGCACCCGGAGGTCGTGGCCGGGTTCGCCGTCGAGCGCCAGCACCACGTCCACCAGGTGCTCGAGGAGCTTGGGGCCGGCGATGGCCCCGTCCTTGGTCACGTGACCCACCAGGAGGACCGGCACATCCCGGGTCTTGGCCAGGCTCTGGAAATGGGCCGCCACCTGGCGCACCTGGGCGACCGAGCCGGCTACGCCGGACTCGCTCTCCACCGCCATGGTCTGCACCGAGTCCACCACCACCAGCGCCGGTGCGGTGGCCTCGAGGTGGGCGAGGACGGCTTCGCACGAGGTCTCCGCCAGCAGCAGCAGATGCTGGCTCACCACCCCTAGGCGGCGAGCTCGCAGCGCCACCTGCTGGGCGGACTCCTCGCCGGTGACATACACGGTGGGCGCGTCCTCCCGTGCCAAGGCCGCCGCCACCTGGAGCAGCAGGGTCGACTTGCCGATCCCGGGCTCGCCGGCGAGCAGGAGCAGGGACCCCGGAACCAAGCCGCCACCGAGCACGCGGTCGATGCCCTCGAGACCCACCGGAATGCGACCCACAACGGTGTCAGCCGCAGCTGTCAGCGGCACCGGAGAGGCGCCTCGGCGGAGCGGCACACCGTTGTCCCCCCGCCCCGCCGTCTGCCGCGGCTGTGCCGCGAAGCTGTTCCACCCTCCACAGCCCGGACAGCGGCCGAGCCACTTGCGCGACTCGTGTCCGCAGGCCGTGCAGAAGAACAGGTCCTCGGCGGCCACAGCGGCCTCAGAACCCGCGGCTGGCGAGCCCCAGGAGGTACTTGACGTCCTCGTCGTTCCAGGTGATTCCTGCACCCAGGAGGTAGCTGGAGTGCGCCGAGTAGGTGGGGTCGTCCCAGCCGGCCGAGACGAACACGTTGTCGGTGACGAAGTAGCGGCCCTCGACCCGAATGTGTGGCATTGACTCGGTGTCACGGTTCCAGTCGTAGGCCTCGAGGGTGAGGACCACGGGGTGGTGGGCCACAGCGGTGGCGTAGTCGACGGCGACGCCGCCCTGGGACTCGAAGAGCCCGGCCCGCAGCGTCGTCGAGGGGAAGAGCTTGTAACCCACCTGGGCGTTGAACACGTTCTTGTCGTTCACCTCGTCCACCGTGCGGGTGTAGGACTCGGTGGAGCCGTCGTCGTACACGGTGGTGACGTGGCTGGTGGTGGTGGTGTGACGGCCGAACGGCGTGTCCACAAACTGGACCCGCCAGAAGCGCACGTCGTTGGTCCAGAGGTCGAAGCCGAAGGCGCTGCGGCTGGAGTTCACGTCCGGCAGGGTCTCGGTGCTGGCCAGCATGTTGAGGTGGAAGCGCTCGAAGCGGCCGACTGTGTTCTGCAGGCTCTTCACTCCACCCTCGATGGACGTGAGGGTGTCGTTGAGATTGTCGACGGTGGTGTCGTCGTTCACCAGCTTGCCGATGCTGCCTTGGCCGGAGGCGATCTTGTCGGTGATGCTGTTGAGGTTGTCGGCCGAGGTCTTGAGCCGAGCCGAGAGGTCGCGCACGTTGGCCACCGAGGTGTGGATGTCGCCGCGGTTCTCGGCGGCGATGCTCTGGAGCTGGTCGGCGAGGTCGTACATCTTGTCGGCGATGCGCGGCAGCTGCTCCTTGAGAGTGTCGGAGAACTCTCGGAAGTTGGCGGTGGTGGCGTTGACGTTGGCCTGGTTGGCGGCGATGAGGTCGCGCATGGACGCGGTGAGCTCGCGGATGTTCTCGACGATCTCCTGCAGCTTCTCCTCACCCTGCTTGCCGCCCACGGTGTCCGACAGCGAGCCGGTGATCCTCTTGAGGTCCCCGCCGATGTCGTTGGCGGTGGTCATGACGTCGTCGAAGCTCGGGGGCGTCTTGCCGTAGAGGATCTCGTCCGGCGGCAGCGGTGGCGCCTCCGGGTCGCCGGGGGAGATCTCCACGTACTTGTCGCCCAGCATGCCGAGGCTGGCGATGCGCGAGTGGGCGCCGCGGTGTAACCGCACGTCGGGCTCCAGCGAGATGGTGACGAGGGCATGACCGTCTTTGCCCAGGTTGACCCCCTCCACCTTTCCGACCCGCACGCCGGCGATACGCACGGCGGCACCGCGGTCGAGCCCGGCCACCGACGGGAAGCTGGCCTTGACCAGGGTTCGCTCACCGCGCTCGCCGACTGGGATGTCCTGGATCTTGATGATGAAGACCCCCAGAATCAGCAGGCCGATGAGCATGAAAAGGCCGATCTTGGCCGCTGCCGTCATGACGCCACCTCCTCGTCCTCGGGCACCTCGCCCTTGAGGAAGGCCTGCACGTAAGGGTCTGGGTTCTGGCGGAAGCCTTCCGGGTCTGCCAGGGCGGTGATCCGACCGCGCCGCAACATGGCGATGCGGTCGGCGATGCGGAACGCGAGACTCATGTCGTGCGTGATGGTCACCGCTGTGACCTCGAGCTCCCGCCGCATGTTGTTGATCACATTGGCGATGGCGGCGGTATTGATGGGATCGAGCCCGGTGGTGGGCTCGTCGAACAGGAGGATCTCGGGCTCCAAGGCGATGGCGCGGGCGAAGCCCACCCGGCGGCGCATGCCGCCCGAGAGCTCGGCCGGAAACCTGCTCTCGACGCCTTCGAGGCGCACCAGGTCGAGGCAGCGATGAACCCGTTCGGCGATCTCGGCGGCCCCGCGCCGAGTATGTCGGCGCAGGGGAAAGGCGATGTTGTCGAACACTGTCATGGAGTCGAACAGGGCACCCTCCTGAAAGCTCATGCCGAAGCGCTTGCGCAGCTCCAGCGCCACCGCGGGTGAGGCCAGCGTGAGATCGACGCCGTCCACCACCACGTGGCCGTCGTCGGGGGGCAGGAGTCCGATGAGGTGCTTGATGAGCACCGTCTTGCCGGCCCCCGAACCGCCCACCACCACGAGGGACTCGTTGGGCCAGATGTCGAGGTCGATGCCGCGCAGAACCTCCTTGTCGCCAAACGATTTCTCGAGGCCGATGACGCTGATCTTGGGCTCATGCCGCTCGACGGGTGAGGCCACCATCCCTCCTCAGAACAGGATTTTAGTGAGGAAGAAGTCCGACAGCAGGATGAAGAGCGAGCCGGCGACCACCGCCTGGGTGGTGGCCCGGCCCACGCCCTCGGCACCGCCGGACGTGTAAAACCCCTTGGCGCATCCGGTGACCGCCAGGACGAGGCCGAAGAAGGCGGCCTTGATGAGGCCCGAGGTCACGTCGTTCACCTCCAGGTAGCGGAAGGTGCGCTCCCAGTAAACGAACGAGTTGGCGTGAAAGAGCCCCACCGCCACCAGCCAGCCACCGACGATGCCCACCGCGTCGCCCACCAGGGCCAGGAGCGGCATCATGAGCACGGTCGCCCCCACCCGCGGAACCACCAGATACTGGACGGGCTCGGTGGCCATGGCGTACATCGCGTCGATCTGCTCCGTCACCCGCATCGTCCCCAGCTCAGCCGCCAGCGACGAGCCGACGCGGCCGGCCACGATGAGCCCCGTGAGCACCGGCGCCAGTTCGCGGGTCAGCGACAGGGCCACCACCGAGCCCACGAAGCCCTCGGCGTGGAAGCGCTCGAAGCCGCGGAAGGTCTGCAGTGCCAGCACCATGCCGGTGAACATCGTGGTCAGGAACACCACCGGAATGGAGTCCCATCCCACCCGCACCATCTGCTTGAGCCACTGGCCGACCTCGTAGGGCGGCCGCATCCCCCACATGAAGGACTGCGCCATCATGTAGAAGAAGCGGCCGAGCTCCTCGAAGAGGGCAATGGTCGTCCGGCCGATGCTGTCCAGCCCCTGGTTGACCCCGCGCAGCACCCCTACCATGGCGCCTCGCTTTCCTCGTGCACCGTGTCGACGTTCTCAAAACGGGTGTACTCGTGCTGGAAAACCAGCTCGATCTCGCCGATGGGACCGTTGCGCTGCTTGGCGACGATGAGCTGGGCGAGCCGCTGATCCTCGACGGTGTGGTCGTACACCGAGGGGCGGATGATGAACATCACCACGTCGGCGTCCTGCTCGATGGAGCCCGACTCGCGCAGGTCCGACAGCTGTGGCCGGTGGTCGCCGCCCCGGCGGTCGGGCTGGCGGGAGAGCTGCGACAGCACCAGCATGGGGACGTCGAGCTCCTTCGCCACCCCCTTGAGGGCGCGCGAGATCGCCGACACTTCTTCGTTGCGGCTGGAGAAGCGGCCGCCCCCCGACATCAGCTGCATGTAGTCCACCATGATCAGGTCGAGGTCGTGCTCCTGCTTGAGCCGGCGCGCCTTGGCCGAAAGCTCGAGCACGGTGATCCCCGGGGTGTCGTCGATCCAGATCGCAGCCTCCTCGAGGCTCTGGGCCGCCATCGCCAGCTTGGGCCAGTCCGCCTTCGCCAGGTACCCCGAGGCGATGCGCTTCTGGTCCACCCGCGCGATTCCTGACAGCATCCGGCGCAGCAGCTGCTCCGCCGACATCTCCAGCGAGAACACGGCGATCTTGCGCCCTCCCTTGAGGGCGGCGTGGGTGCAGATGTTGACGGCCAGCGAGGTCTTCCCCATGGACGGACGGGCGGCGAGGATGATGAGGTCCTTGCGCTGCAGGCCCGAGGTCATGTCGTTGAGGCGGAAGAAGCCGGTGTCGAGGCCGGTGAGGGTCGAGTGGGTGGCCCGCGAGGCCTCGAGGGCCTCGATCTCGCGTTGAGCGAGCAGGCGCACGTGTACCAGCCCGCCGCCCAGGGTGTCCTCGGCGATCCCGTAGACGTCGCGCTGCGCCGCCTCCACGAGCTCGCGAGCGTCGCCCTGGTCCAGGGAGCAGGTGGAGAGGATGCGCTGGGCGGCGGCCGCCAGCCGCCGCTTCACCGCCTTGTCGCGGACGATACCGGCGTAGTGGACGACGTTTGCCAGGTCGGGCAGCGCGTCCACCAGGGAGGAGAGGTAGGAGGCGCCGCCGACCCGCTCGAGCAGGCCCGCCTCGCGCAGGGAGTTGATGACGGTGAGCAGGTCCACCGCCTGCGCGCGTTCCTGCAAAGCGATGCAGGCGCGGTAGACCAGGCGGTGGCTCTCGAGGTAGAAGTCGTCGTCCCGCAGGGTCTCGACGACCTCGAGTACGGCGGCGGGATCGAGCAGCACTGCACCCAGCACCGCCCGCTCGGCCTCGGGGTCGTGAGGCAGATGCAGGGGCGTGTCACTGACCGCGGTGACCGTGGCGCGAGAGCTGTCCATACAGGCCAACCATCCTACCGCAGAAGGGCCCTCTAGGCAGCGCCCGCCAGGAGCCAGGCCAGTGCCTCCTGAACCTCGCCGGCGGTGACCCGCTGGCCCAGCTTCACGCCGTCGTCCGTGGGCAGTACCCAGGCCACGCCGCTGCCGTCTCGTTTCTTGTCGCGGTCGAGGTGCTCGAAGATGCGACCCATCGACACCGTGCCCAGCTCGGGCAGCGGCCCCAGCGCTGCCACCGCCCGCCGTAGCCGCCGCCACCCCTCGTCGCCCAGCAGGCCGCGCTGCCGCGCCACCCGGGCCTCCGCCAGCATTCCCCACGCCACCGCCTCGCCGTGCAGCAGGCGGCCATAGCCCATCGCCGCCTCGAGGGCGTGGCCCACGGTGTGGCCGAAGTTCAGCGCCTGCCGGGCGCCTTGCTCGCGCTCGTCAGCGGCGACGACCCCCACCTTCACCCCTATCGCGCGCAGGACGAGCCTTTCCCACGCCTCGGGAGTGCGGTCGGAGAAGCGCGCCAGCGGCTCCTCCAGCAGCTCCAGGAGACCCTGGTCTCCCAGCCATGCCACCTTCACCACCTCCGCCAACCCCGCCCGCAGCTGCCGTGGCGGTAGGGTGGCGAGGGTCATGACGTCGGCCACCACCAGCCGCGGCGGCCAGAAGACGCCCACAAGGTTTTTGCCCTCGGCCAGGTTCGCCCCGGTCTTGCCGCCCACCGCCGCGTCGACCATCGCCAGCAGGGTGGTGGGCACCGCCACCCAGCGCACGCCGCGCAGGTAGACGGCGGCGGCGAAGCCGGCGAGGTCGGTGACCACGCCCCCGCCCACCGCCACCACCGTGCCGCCGCGGTGCAGGCCCTCGGCGACCAGGAAGCGGCAGACGGCGGCGAGCCCGTCGAGGGTTTTGAAGGACTCGCCGTCGGGGAGCTCCAGAGGCGGCGCCGCGCCCAGCACCGCCGCCGCCGCCGCGCCGTACAGCGGGCTCACCGTGGCATTGCTTACCACCGCCCACGGTGCTCCCACCTCGACCTCGGCGAGGCGTTGGGCGAGGTCGGTCAGGATTCCACGGCCCACCACCACCGGGTAGTCGCCCGTCGCGCTCGCCACCTCGACCTGGTGCATTCTGTCATCCTATGCGATTCGGGCGTGGGAGCGAAATGAAGAAGCGGGGCCCCGGAGGGCCCCGCCGATGAGGTCGAGTCGGAAGCGGTCAGAAGCGGAACTTGGCGCCCACCTGGTACTGCCGGGGCTGGCCCGGGCTGCCGATGACGTCGCCGGTCGCCGGATCCTTGACCAGGCCGAACTGCGGGTTGATGTTGCCGTTACGGTCCACCAGCTCGGTACGGCTGGTGTACCAGTTCTCGTTGTCGAAGAGGTTGAAGACCTCGCCGATGACCTCCACCTCGTAGTCGCCCCAGAGGCGGAAAATCTTGCTGAGGCGCATGTCCACGTTGTGGTACCAGCGCTGGCGGAAGGTGTTGCGGCCGTAGTGTACGTACACGCCCGGGTCCACCTCGACGGTGGCGCGGTCGTTGTAGAAGCGGTCGGTGTTGGCGTCGTTGTACTGGCTCGCGGTGAACGGGAAGCCCGAGCGGACGGTGACGATGGTGGAGAGCAGGAAGTCGTAGGGCAGCGTGAAAGTCGCCGAAGCCACGAAGCGGTGCTTCACGTCGAAGTCCGAGGGCCCCCAGGAGTTGTCCAGGTTGTACTGGTCCTCGGGGTAGGCGCTGGAGGAGGACACCGAGCGCTCGTTGGAGTCGTTGTCGCGGGCGCGCGAGTAGGTGTAGGAGCCGTTGACCATCCAGCCGTTGGAGAAGCGCTTGTTCGCCTTGAGGATGAGCGCCTTGTAGTTGGCCCGGGCGTCCGACTTGAACATGATGATCTCGTTGAAGTCGGGGTAGTTGGCGCGGGTGTTGTAGGTGGGGAGCCCGGCGTCGTCGACGCCGCCGTTGGGGGCGAGGTTCTGGTCCTGCTTCCGCTCGAGGTTGCGGGTCTGGGAGTAGATGAGGTCGATACCCAGCGAGAAGTCGGCGGCGACCTCCTGCTCATAGCCCAGCGACATGCGCAGCGTCTCGGGGTTCTCGAAGTTGGGGTCGAACACGTAGATGTTGGGCCGACCGCCGGAAAGGTCGCCCATGGAGGCGAGACGGTTGGGGAAGTCCGGGCACTCGCCGGAGTCGCAGTAGGCGGTCACCTGGACCACGCGGACGCCGTTGGCGAGCAGCGCATTGGCGGTGAGCAGGGTGGGCGTGTTGTCGTAGAACATGCCGACGCCGCCGCGCAGGACCTGCTTGCCGTTGCCGTTCACGTCCCAGGCGAAGCCGACGCGCGGGGCGATGTTGTTGGTGTCATCGGGGACCTGACCGGTGAGCGGGTAGAGCGGGTTGGTCTCCTTGGGGGTCGGCTGGTCCTGGAGGTCGTAGCGCAGGCCGTAGGTGACCGTGAGGTTGGGGTTCACCCGCCACTCGTCCTGGAGGTAGGCGGCGTAGGTGTTGGCGTCGAACTGAACGGCGCCGTTGTAGTCCGAGAATGCCTGGGTGTAGTTGTCGGGGGCGCCGGCGAAGAAGTCGTCCCAGCTGTTGTACATGTACTCGCCACCCTGGTAGCGGAAGAAGCCGTCGTCGTACTTGATGAAGTCGAAGTTGACACCGGCCTTCATGGTGTGCGCGCCGAAGTAACGGGTGTAGTTGTCGATGAGCTGGTAGCGCTTCTCGGTGAGGTAGTTGGGCAGGAAGTTGTTCTGCCCGAACTCGGCGTCGTAGTAGCGGCCGATCTGCACCCCGGGGATCGAGGTGTTGTTGGCGGTGCGCGGGCGCTCCTCCTTGGCGTACTGGAAGATCATCTCGTTGAAGGAGTCGGGGGAGAGCACCGAGTTCAGGGTCGCCACGAACGAGTTGAACTTGTTCTCCTCGAGACCGTTGTTGGAGCGGCCCGCATCGGTGTACGAGCTGGTGAGGTTCTCGCCCTTCTGGTTGGAGTAGTTGTCGCGCACCGACAGCAGGTGGTTCTCGGAGATCTGCCAGTCGATCTTGGCCATGAACACGTCGGCGTCGTTGGTCTGGTTGACCGTGCCCACCTCGTCGGCGTAGCTCAACCCGGTGAGGGTCTCCCAGTCGGCCACCCGGTCCGCCGGGAAGTTGTAGAACTTCCGGAAGGTCGGGGTGGTGAAGCGCTGGCCGTCGTAGGACAGGAAGTAGTGCAGTTTGTCCTTGATGATCGGTCCGCCGAGGAAGCCGCCGAACTGCTTCTGCTCGAACTTGTCCGCCGAGCGTCCGTCGGCGTAGTCGCTCACGAAGCTCTGGTCACGGTAGTAACCGAAGACCTCGCCGTGCACCTCGTTGGTGCCGGACTTGGTGATGGCGTTGATGATGCCGCCCGAGGCGTTGTACTGAACGCTGTAGGCCGACAGGATGACCTGCAGCTCCTTGATGGCGCCCTGGGAGAACGTGAACGGCGGGCGGGTGCCGCCGCGCTCCTCGCCGAAGAACGACGACTGGTCGTTGGCGCCGTCGATGTTGAACGAGTTTTGGATGCCGCGCATGCCGCCGATGTGGGTGCGGCCGACGTTGTCGGGCACCGCCGCCGGGGTGAGGGCGATGAAGTCGAGGAAGTCGCGGCCCTGCAGCGGCAGGTTCTGGATCGCCGTCGACGACACGGAGGCGGCGACGCTGGGGTTGGTGGTCTCGATCACCGGCGCCTCGCTGGTGACGACGATCTCCTCCTCCACCTTGGTGAGCTTGAGGGCGAAGTCGATCTTCACCTTGGAGCCCAGGGTGATGCCGATGCCCTTCTTCACTTCGGTGGCGAAGCCCGGCATGTCGACGCGCACGTCGTAGGTGCCCGACGGCAGGTAGTCGATCCGGTAGAGGCCGTCGCCGTCGGTGATGGCGCGGCGGACGAGCCCGGTGTCCGCGTTGGTGGCGGTGATGCCGGCACCGGGCATCACCGCGCCGTCGGTACCGGTGACGACACCCAGCAGCTGACCGGTGGCCACGTTGGATTGGGCCCAAAGCAGGTGGGGAGCCAGCAGCAGGGCGGCACCGACCACCAAGACCATGCACACACGAGATTGACGCATCGTCGTCCTCCTCCTCAAGATAGAAGTCCCTCGCAACGGTTCTGAGAGCTCGCCACGACCGTACGGATCACGGCGCTACTTTATCCTCTTCCTTTGCGACCTGACAAGGGCGCTCGGCCACGATGTCGGGGGCGATCCACCAGTTGCCGTCGGTGGTGGCGCTCCAGGGGTTGTGGAGCGCCAGGTAGTCGCCGATGAGCCCGGTCATCTCCTCCGAGCTCTTCCACACCACCGGCGCGTCCTTCAGGTGCGGGTACCCGCCTCCGCCGGCTGCGCGGTAGTTGTTGCAGACGAGAGTGAAGCTGGCGTGAAGGTCGACGAACGCGCCGTGGTAGGTGAGCTCCCGCACCCGATCACCCTCGGGGCGGGTCGGGTCGATGCGGTAGCTCAGACCCTCGAGGCTGTCGACGTTGTAGTGGCGCACGTGCGGGTCGACGAGCACGGTGCAGCCGGCGTTGCCGTCGCACTCGAGGCCGTCATAGTAGCGCGCCGCGTATTCCAGGACGTCCTTGACCTGAGCGCCGGTGAGGCGCACCGCCACCAGGGTGTTGGGATAGACGTAGAGCGCGTACACCCAGCGCCAGGTGATGGGCCCGGGCTCGAGGTCGGGTGTGCCGTCGGTGAGCAACGAGGCGAGGGAGAGGTCGGCGCCCGAGGCCGCCAGCTGGGCGGCGTGGACCAGGTCCATGGCGGCGCAGTCGCCGAGTCGGCAGCCGTGGACTGTCACCGCCCGCTCGGTGTGGCCCACCGGCCCGTCGAGGGCCGCGACCACGCGCTCGTGCAGGGCGGCGTCCGCCGCCATGATCTTGGCATCCGCCGGAACCTCCTCGGTGGGGAGGTTCTCGCCGGTCCACCGTGCCACGGCCCAGCCCGTCTCGTCCCGCTTCAAGGCGAGGTCGATGCGGGTGAGCCGCCGCGCCCTGCTCGACGGCTCGGACGCGATGACGCCGTTGAGCAGGCGCGGTGGGATGTCCTGGTGGGCGTGGCCGGTGAGGAGCACGTCGATGCCGGGCACCCGGGTCAGGCGCCAGGCGAAGTTCTCCTCCTCGGTGCCGTTGGACTCGCCCGAGTCGGGGTCGCGCTCGAAACCGGTATGGGCGAGCACCACGACCAGGTCGCAGTGCTCCTTGCCGCGCAGCACCGGGACCCAGCGGCGGGCGGCCTCGTCCATGGGCTGAAAGGCGAGGCCGGGATAGTGCTCGGGCATCTCCCATCCGGGGATGCGCGGCGTGGTGAGCCCGAGCACCCCCACCCGCAGCGGCCCGGCCTGGAGGACCACGTAGGGACGGAACGCGGGCTCGTCGGTGCCGGCGCGCACAGTGTTGGCGGAGAGGAAGGGGAAGTGAGCCTGCTGCTGAGCGCTGCGCAAAACGTCGAGGCCGAAGTTGAACTCGTGGTTGCCAACCGCCATGGCCTGGTAGCCGATCCGGTTCATGGCCGCGATGGTGGGGGAGGGCTCGCCCCAGCGGACATGCGCGAACTCCTCGAGCGGTGTCCCCTGGATGGTGTCGCCCGAGTCCAGCACAAGCACCGGGTGGCCGGCGGCGGCGCGAAGTCGGTCAACCAGAGTGGCCACCTGGGCGAGGGAGCCATTGGCCGGCCGGTTGCGGGCGTCGTCGAAGGGCAGCACGTGACCGTGCACGTCCGAGGTGTGGAGAAGCGTGAGCTCGACGGTCTGGGGCACCGGGGCCGCCGCGGCAGCGGCGGCGGTGACGAGGGCGACGAGCTGACACAGGACACGGCAGGTGAGAGCGCGCACGGTATCCTCCCGGCTTCGGCAATGCATCGTAGCATTCCGCCGCGGTAGAGATGGGAGCAATCGGTGCGTCGGAGTCACCTTTGTATCGGAGCGCTCATGGGTATTGCAGCACTCGCGGCGGCGGACTCGCCGACCGGGGCGCCGCGCTTCGCCGGCGCCACCGAGGTGGTGGCGTCGCGGACAGGGTCCGCGGCAGATGCAGCGCCTGGGTCTCGAGTGGCTGGACTCCGCGGTCGATCTCGCGCGCTCCCGCTACCCCCTCACCCACCCGAGACTTGAGGCCGTGTACAGCGGCTGGTGGGAGTCACGGGGGCCGGGGCGGGTGAGCTGGGCGGCACGCTTTCGTGACCCCCGCACCGGCGGGTCGTGGGCGACCTTGGATCTCGCCTGCGAACGTCGTATCGTGGACGGCATGACCCTCACCCTCGAAGCCTCGGACCCCCTCGATCGCCGCATCGAGGAGCTCGAAGGGGTCCCTCTGCCGGGACGCTGGGTGACCGTCTCGTTCGTGTGGCGCGGAGACGCGCGGTGAGGCGGCTTCGCCTGCTCACCGGCGGTGAGTCGCATGGTCCGGCCGTGACGGCGGTGCTGGAGGGGCTGCCGGCCGGGCTCGCCATCGATCGGGCGGTGGTCGACGCCTGGCTGGCTCGCCGCCAACACGGCTTCGGCCGCGGTGGCCGCCAACGCATCGAGCGCGACCGCGCCGAGGTCACCGGAGGCCTGCGCGGCGGCGTGACCCTGGGCTCTCCCCTGGTGCTGACCATCACCAACCGCGACTTTGCCAACTGGGCGGCGGCGATGGATCCGTGGGAGGTGGAAGCGGAGGCCGCGGTGCGGCGCGCGGTGCACATCCCGCGGCCCGGCCACGCCGACCTGGCCGGTGGCCTGGGTACCGACCAGACCGGCGACCTGCGCAATGTGCTGGAGCGCGCCTCCGCGCGGGAGACGGCTGCGCGCGTCGCTGCCGGCGCGGTGTGCGCGCAGCTGTTGGGGCGCTACGGGGTTGCCTTCCGCGCCGGAGTGCTGCGCCTCGGCCCGCACGGAGTGCACGAGGGCCCACCCGACTGGGACCTGCTGGAGCGGGTGCGCGCCGACTCTCCACTGGTGACGCCCGATCCTGACGGCGAGGAGCGCCTGGTGGAGGCGGTGCGCGACGCGCGCGCCGCCGGCGAGACCCTGGGCGGGGTGGTGGGCGCCGTGGTACGCGGCCTGCCGCCGGGGCTCGGCTCGCATGTGCACTGGGACCGCAAGCTGGACGGACGGCTGGCCCAGGCGCTGGCGTCGATCCCGTCGGTCAAGGCGGTGTCCCTGGGCGCGGGCCTGGAGGTCGCTGGGGCGGTGGGCTCCGAGGCCCACGATGCCATTGTGGCCTCCGCCCACGGTCTCACCCGCCCGAGCAACCGGGCCGGCGGGCTCGAGGGCGGCGTCACCAACGGCGCCGACCTGGTGGTGCGGGCCTTCTTCAAGCCCATCGCGACCCTCCGCCGCGGTCTGCCGTCGGTGGACCTCGGCACCGGCGCCAGCGCCACCACCGACTGGGAGCGTTCGGACGTCACCGCCATCGGCGCTGCGCCGGTGATCGTGGAGGCGGTGCTGGCCCTCGTGCTGGCGGACGCCTGGCTCGAGAAGTTCGGGGGCGACGCGGTCGCCGACCTCGACGCCGCCTACGCCGCCTACGCCAGGCGCCTGGCGCCTTGGTGGAGGCCGGCGTCAGCATCACCACCGATCGGTCGCTGACACAGCGGTCTGGCCGCTGAGAAACGGACGCGTTACTATGGATGTCGCGTCGGTGCGGCGCCGGCGCCTGGAGGGTGCATGATCCGCGTCAAGCGTGCGACCAAGTATGGCTTCTGCTCCGGGGTTCGGGTCGCTGACCTCAAGGTCCGCCGCTTCGTAGCCGCGGGGGGGCGCGGCGCCATCCTCGGGCAGGTTGTGCACAACGAGCGGGTGGTCGAGGAGATGGAGAAGCTCGGCATGCGCACGGTGGACTCCCTGGACGAGGCGGGGGGCGGCACCATCGTGTTCTCGGCCCACGGGGTCCCGGCCTCGTTCCACGACCGTGCCCGCGCGCGCGGGCTGGAGATTCTCGATACCACGTGCAAGTTCGTCTACGACATCCACCGCGAGTCCCGCGCCGCCCTTGCCCAGGGGGCGCACCTGGTCTTCATCGGCGATCCCCGTCACCGCGAGGTGGTGGGCTACACCCACGACCTCGCCCCGGCGGACTTTCACGTCCTCTCCACGCTGAACGAAGCACGCGCGGTGGACTGGGGCGCCTTTCCATGCGTGACGGTGTTCTACCAGACGACCCTGAACTCCGACGACTACGAAGAGGTCGTCCGCCACATCGAAGCTGCCAACCCGAGCACGACCCGCGCCGACACCGTGTGCTACGCCACCAAGGAGAACCAGCACGCGGCCCGCGAGCTGGCCGCCGACCCAGAGGTGGAGCTCGTGCTGGTGGTAGGCGGCAAGCTCTCGGCGAACACCCGCCACCTGTGGGAGATCACCTCTCGGCTCAAGCCCTCCCACCTGATCCAGGGGGCGTCGGATATCGATCCAACGTGGCTCGAAGGGGTTGCGTGCGTGGGGCTCACAGCCGGAGCCTCCACTCCGGACGCCCTGCTCGACGAGGTGGAGGAACACCTGAGGGCCCACCGCGCGGTCACCGCCAGCGGCTGAGCGGCCAGGCCGGCCGGCCGGCCCGTCAGCCAGGACGAGAGATCAGCGAAGGAAAAGCCCCCCGGGGTCCGGGGGGCTTTTCCGTTGGTTGGTCTCGAAAGCTCGGTTTACCAGCGGTCGCGGCCGCCGCCGCCGCCGCCGTAGCCGCCGCCGCCGCCGTAGCCGCCGCCACCGCGCCGGCCACCGCCGCCGCCGCCGCCGCCGCGGCTGCCGCGCTCCTCGGCCTCGTTGACCCGGATAGGCCGTCCGTCGAGGTCGGAACCGTTCATGGCGGCGACGGCACCGTCAGCGGCCTCTCCGTCGACGAAGGTGACGAACCCAAAGCCGCGCGAGCGGCCGGTTTCACGGTCGGTAATCACCTTGGCCTCGGTGACCTCCCCGAACTGCTCAAAAGCCTCGAGCAGCTTGGAGTCGGTCGTGTTCCAGCTCAGATTTCCCACAAAAAGCTTCTTCGGCATCTTCGGCCCTCGCTCCTTCCTTCTCCACTCACACCCAACCCAACTTCGACTCCGCGATGGCGCGCTTACCAAGTTTGTCGCCATCCAGAGCCGGTTTCTCGTGGTGAACAGGATAGCATCAGTTGCCGCAACTGTAACCCCCCGCATTGGGCACCGGTAGCGGACCCGCTAGCCGGTGGGCTATGCTCCGGCGGTGGGACCTGACGACCGCCGCCGCGATCTCCCCGACTGCCCCGCCTGCGGGGCGGCCCTGCCGTCCTCAGTGAGCCTCTGCCCGTCGTGCGGCGTTGACCTCGCCGTGGCGGCGGCGCGGGGCGAGCGCCGTCGCGTGCACCCGGCCGCCGTCGCTGCGCGCCTGCTCGTCTGGGGCGCGTTGGTCGCGCTTCCCGTGGCGGGCTTTCTGCGCCTCGGTACGGTGGGGCCGGGATCCGACCTCGGCACCACGCTGCGCTGGCTGGCGCTGGGTGACGGCGGCCGCGCAGCCACCCTCGTGACGCTCCACCGGGCCCACGAGATCGCTGCCGCGACGGCCCGGTTCGCAGTGCGGGAGCTCGAAGCGCCCGCCTTCGAGGGTGACTGGGTCGCCCGGCTCGCTCCCTACTCCACAATGCAGGTGAGGGGTTGGTTGCCATTCCTCTTCTCGGCCGCTGATGCCTCCCTGGCTCCCGCCAGCGTCCGCGCCTTCTACGAGGTCCGTGCCGTGGACGGCTGGGGGCGGTCTTACCGGGTGCGGTCGCGAACCCTCGCCCGCGCCGGCGCCTGGGCGGCCGATCCCCAGGTGGCCGCCGACCTTGCGGCGGGCCTCAACACCAGCTTCTTCGCCCTGGGTCGGCCCGACTTCGCCGCCACTTCGTGGCTCCGGCTCGAGCTGGACTCCGCCGGGCGCGACGGTGTCCTCGACGACGGGGACGACCTCGTCTTCATCAGCTACGTGCGGTTGGAGCACACCCTGCGCCTCTCCAACGACCGGGCGCAGGTACAGCGGGAGCTCGATCGGGTGTTCGTGCGCGGGCGCCAGCTCTACCGCATCGAGGGCAGCCGCTGGGACCTGATGGACGCCAGGCTGCTCGCCGAGTTCAGGACGCCGGGCTAGTCTGCGGCTACGGAACCGGCCGTGGTCCCCGTCCCGGCCCCGGCCCCGGCTGCGGTCCACGGTCCCGGTCGCCGATGCTCCCGACACCGGCTCCCGGGTGGTCGCTGTGCGACCGCCCGTCGGCGCGGCCCCGGGGGCGGCAGCGACACGAGCCGGCGGACGGCAACGAGCCCGCCCCCGGGCCCCAGCGCCGAGTCGCCTGCGTGGTCGTTCGGGGCCACTCCTGCGAGCGGAGTACCCGTGGATTGCCACCCATGGCATTTTCCGCACGCGCGCTCCGAGTAAGGAGGCGCTCCCGGAAAGATGCCATGGATGGCAGGTCCCGCCGGAGGTGACCTGCTCCGGTCGCGGCCCGGCCTCCGGTGGCGGTCCCGGCCTCCGGTCGCGGCGCCGGTCGCGGTCCGGGCCCGCGTGGGTGGGCGGGGGGCGTCAGTCCTGCAGGGCCCGCACCGCCATGGTGCCGCGGCGCAGTGCCGCGACGGCCTCGGCAGCGGCGTAGGCGCCCGGGATGGTGGTGAGGTAGGGGACGCCCGCCTCCAGCGCCACCCGGCGGATGGAGCCGGCGTCGCGGTGGGCACGGCGGCCGGCGGCGGTGTTCACCACCAGGGCCACCTCGCCGGCGGCGAGCAGGGCCGGGATGTCCTCCACGGCCTGGCCAACCTTGGCCACCGCGCGGACGTCGGGTACGCCGGCTTGGGCCAGGGCCGCGGCGGTGCCGGCGGTCGCGGCTATGGCGAAGTCCAGCTCGGTGAAGCGGGCGGCCAGGGCGGGCAGCCGCGGCTTGTCGCGGTCGGCGAGGGAGAGCAGGACCGCGCCGTGGTGCGGCATGCGCCAGCCGGCCGCCTGCGCCGCCTTGGCGAACGCTTCGCCGAAGGTGCGCCCGCGCCCCATGACCTCGCCGGTGGAGCGCATCTCGGGGCCGAGCAGGGGATCGACCCCGGGGAAGCGCTCGAAGGGGAAGACCGGCAGCTTGACCGCCACCTCGGTGGGGACCCCGTCCTCGACGCCGAGGGCGGCGAGCCGCGCCCCGGCGGCCACGCGTGCCGCCACCTCGGCCCACGGCACACCGGTGGCGCGGGCCAGGAAGGGCACCGTGCGCGACGCTCGTGGGTTGACCTCGAGGACGTGCACCCGCCCCTCCTGGATGGCGAACTGCACGTTGAGGAAGCCGCGCACGCCGAGGGCCTGGGCGAGGAGGCGGACCTGGCGGCGCAGCTCGGCCTGGAGCTCCAGGGGCAGGCTCACCGGGGGGGTCACCGCCGCCGAGTCGCCGGAGTGCACCCCGGCCTCCTCGATGTGCTCGAGGATGCCGCACACCACCACGCGCTCGCCGTCGGCCACCGCGTCCACGTCCACCTCGACGGCGCGCTCCAGGAAGTGGTCCAGGAGCACCGGGCGCTGGGGGTCCACCGCCGCCGCCCGCTCCAGGTAGTCGGCGAGCTCGTCCTCCCCGTAGACGATCTCCATGCCGCGGCCGCCAAGCACGTAGGAGGGTCGCACCAGCACCGGGTACCCCAGCTCATCGGCGGCCGCTCGCGCCTCGGCGATGGTGGTGACGGTGCGCCCCGGTGGTTGGCTGAGGCCGAGCTCGACGATGAGAGTGCCGAAGCGGCCGCGGTCCTCGGCCCGGTCGATGGCGTCCTGCGAGGTGCCGAAGATGGGCACCCCGGCGCGGGTGAGGTCAGCGGCGAGCTTGAGCGGCGTCTGCCCGCCGAGCTGCAAGATCACGCCCACCGGGCGCTCGGCAGCGCAGATATCGAGGACGTCCTCGGCGTCGAGGGGGTCGAAGTGGAGGCGGTCGACGGCGTCGTAGTCGGTGGAGACCGTCTCGGGGTTGCAGTTGACCATCACCGCCTCGAAGCCCTCCGCGCGCAGCCCGGCCACCGCCTCCACGCAGCAGGTGTCGAACTCGATGCCCTGGCCGATGCGCACCGGCCCGCCGCCCAGGATCAGCACCGGACGCCGCGTCTGCGGCTGCTCGTCGCCGTCGCCGAAGGAGCCGTAGAGGTAGGGCGTGCGGGCGGCGAACTCGGCGGCGCAGGTGTCGACCCGCCGGCGTACCCGCCGCACCCCGGCGGCCAGGCGGCGCTGGCGGATGCCGTCGGCGTCGCTTCCGGCCAGGCGCCCCAGGTGGGCGTCGGCGAAGCCCAGGCGCTTGGCCGCCGCCAGGGCGTCGACGCCGAGTTCGGGATCGGCGAGGACTCTCTCGGCCGCCACCAGCCCGGCGATGCGGCGCAGGAACCAGGGGTCCATGGCGGTGGCGTCGTGGACGCGCTCGAGGGTGAAGCCACGGCGTAGCGCCTCGGCCACCTCCCAGAGGCGCTCGGGTGAGGGACGGCGGAGCCGCGCCTCGATCTCGTCGTCCGCCAGCACCGCCACCGCCGGCGGCGCCTCCAGGGAGTCGCGGTCCACCTCCAGCGAGCGCACCGCCTTGTGCAGCGCCTCCTCGAACGAACGTCCCATGGCCGCCACCTCGCCCACCGCCTTCATGGCGGTCCCCAGCAGCGGCTCGGCGCCGGGGAACTTCTCGAAGGCGAAGCGCGGGATCTTCACCACCACGTAGTCCAGCGCCGGCTCGAATGCGGCGGGGGTGGAGCGGGTGATGTCGTTGACCAGCTCATCGAGGCGGCGGCCCAGCGCCACCTTGGCGGCGATGCGGGCGATGGGGAAACCGGTGGCCTTGGAGGCCAGGGCTGATGAGCGCGACACCCGCGGGTTCATCTCGATGACCACGTAGCGGCCGGTGGCGGGATCCACGGCGAACTGCACGTTGGCGCCGCCGGTGGCAACGCCGACCGCGTCCAACACCGCCCGGGCGGCGTCGCGCAGCACCTGGTACTCGCGATCGGTGAGAGTCTGTGCCGGGGCCACGGTAATGGAGTCGCCGGTGTGCACCCCCATGGGGTCGAGGTTCTCGATGGAGCACACCACCACGAAGGTGCCGGCGCCGTCGCGCATCACCTCGAGCTCGAACTCCTTCCAGCCCAGCACCGAGGCCTCGACCAGCACCTCGTGGGCTGGGGATGCCTCGAGGCCGCGGGCGAGCTGAGCGACGAAGGCCTCGCGGTCGGCCGCCAAGCCGCCACCCCAGCCGCCTAGGGTGAAGGACGGGCGCAGGATCACCGGCAGGCCGATCTCCGGTAGCGCCGCCAGGCCCTCCTCCACCGAGCGTACGGTGCGTGCCGGCAGCACCGGCAGCCCAGCCGCCTGCATGGCGAGGCGGAAGCGCTCTCGGTCCTCGGCCAGGCGGATGCTCTTCACCGAGGCGCCGAGCAGAATGATGCCGAGGCGGTCGAGGACGCCGGCGTCGGCAAGCTCCACCGCCAGGTTGAGAGCGGTCTGCCCGCCCAGCGTCGGGATGAGGGCGTCCGGGCGCTCGCGCTCGAGGACGGCGGTCGCCGCCTCCAGGGTGAGCGGCTCCACGTAGGTTCGGTCGGCGAGACGCGGGTCGGTCATCACGGTGGCCGGGTTGGAGTTCACCAGCACCACCCGGTGGCCCTCCTCGCGCAGCGCCTTGACCCCCTGCACGCCGGAGTAGTCGAACTCGCAGGCCTGACCGATGCGGATGGGACCTGCCCCGAGAACGCACACGGTGCGGGTCACGAGCCAGCCTCCCGGCAGCGCGCGGCGAAGCGGGCGAAGAGCTCGACCGCGTCTGAGGGGCCGGGCCCGGCCTCCGGGTGGAACTGGACCGCCTCCACGCCCTGACGGGGCAGCGCGAGCCCCTCCACCGTGCCGTCGGTGAGGTTGAGGTGGGTGACCTCCACCTCGCGCGGAAGGGAGGCCTCCTCCACCGCATAGTTGTGGTTCTGCGACGTGATGAGCACTCGGCCAGTGGCGATCTCCCGCACCGGGTGGTTGCCGCCGTGGTGGCCGAAGGGCAGCTTCACCGTGCGGCCCCCCAGGGCGAGGCCCAGGAGCTGGTGGCCGAGGCAGATTCCGAGCACCGGGACCTGCCCGACGAGGCCGTGCACCAACTCGCGCGCGCTGGTCACCGCGGCCGGGTCGCCCGGTCCGTTGGACAGCACCACGCCGGCCACGCCGCGCTGGAGAATGGCGTCCACCGACAGCGAGGGCGGCACCACGTCCACCTGGAGGCCCTCACCTACCAGCCGGCGCAGGGTGGAGTACTTGACGCCGTAGTCCACCACCACCACCCGCGGCCCGCGCGTCGGTTCCGGCGGTGGGCTGTCGGGAGCTTGCCACGGCGGCTCCTCCCAGCTGTAGGGCTCGCGGGACGCCACCTCGACCGTGAGATCACGGCCATCGGTGCCGGCGGCGCGGCCTGCCAGCTCACGCAGGGTCTCAAGGGGCGTCCCGTCGGTCGCCAGCACCCCCGGTACCGCCCCATGGGCGCGCACGTGGCGAACCACTGTGCGGGTGTCGAAGCCCCAGCCCACGGCCACCCCCTGCGCCTCGAGCCACGACGGCAGGGAGCTTTCGGCGCGCCACGACGACGGAAGCTCGTCGAGCTCCTGCACCACCAGCGCCTCAACCCAGGCCCGCGCGGACTCGGCATCGGCGGCGTTGGTGCCCACCTGACCCACGTGGGAGGTGGTGAGGGTGAGGATCTGCCCGCGGTACGACGGGTCTGTGAGCATCTCCTGGTAGCCGGTCATGGCGGTGTTGAAGACCACCTCGCCCACCGCGATGCGTGGCGCCCCGGCGCCGAAGCCGGAGAACACGGTACCGTCGGTGAGGACCAGGTACGCGCGCCGCGGCGAGCGCAGAAGCGGGGGGAGATCGGTTCTCGTCATCGGGAGTTTACGGTAGCACAGGCGGGAGAAGGTGATGAGGTGAAGTGATGAGGTAACGAGGAAGCGAGGTGATGAAGACGGCCCGCCCATCCCTGCGTGGGCCCACCGCAATATGACAGAAGGCTCAGGCGATCGAGGCCGGCGCCCACACGCCGTCCGGAGCACTGGCCCTTGGACATCGATCGCTGCCCAGGTTCGTCACCGACACTGCCTGCCCGCTCGAGCTCCGGGCACGGTCGCGCTCTGGCCGCAAGTCTGCCACGCGCCAAGGGTGGGTGGGGGAATCCTCATCACTTCGTCACCTCATCACCGGGCGGGTGGTTGCGCTACCATGCCCCTGCCTGCTGCTGCGGGCCGGGAGGCACGATGCGCCGTGTGATCGAGACCGCCGTGATCCTGGGAATGGTCCTGCTGGCAGTGCAGGTGCAGGCCGCGGACCCGCATCCCTTCGACGTCACCGACATGGTCGCCATGGAGCGGGTCTCCGATCCGCAGGTCTCGCCCGACGGCACCCGCGCCGCCTTCGTGGTCAACACCATGGACCTCGAGGCCAACCGTGGCCGCCGCGACATCTTCGTCGTGCCGCTGGACGGATCGGCGCCCGCTGCCCGACTCACCACCGACCCCGGCAACGACTTCTCTCCGCAGTGGGCCGACGATGACACCCTCTACTTCCTCTCCGACCGCTCGGGCTCGGTGCAGGTGTGGCGGATCTCCACCTCCGGTGGCGAGGCCGGCCCGGTGACCGACCTGCCCCTGGACGTGGACAGCCTCGTCATGGGCCCGGGGTCGCACGCCCTCTACCTCGCCCTGAGCGTGTTCCCGGACTGCCCGGAGCCGGTGGAGTGCACCGTGGGCCGGCTGCGCGACAGGACTGTCGAGAAGGCCTCGGGGATGATCTTCGACCGCCTCTTCATTCGGCACTGGGACACCTGGGAGGACGGTCGCCGCAACCATGTCTTCCGCCTGGCCCTGCGTGCCGACGGCACGGCCGAGGGCGCCCCCGTCGACCTCATGAAAGGTGTGGACGGCGACTGTCCCACCAAGCCGTTCGGCGGCACCGAGGACTTCACCGTGTCGCCCGACGACCACTGGCTGGTCTACAGCACCAAGGCGGGGCTGGGGTCGGAGACGGCGTGGTCCACCAACTACGACCTCTGGGCGGTGCCCACCGACGGCTCCAAGCCTCCCACCAACGTGACCGCGGACAACCCGGCGTGGGACGGCACGCCAACCTTCTCGCCCGACGGCAAGACCCTCGCCTACCTGGCCATGAAGCGTCCGGGCTTCGAGGCCGACCGCTTCCGGGTGGTCCTCATGCCCTGGCCCGCAGGCGAGGCCAAGGTGCTCACCGAGGCCTGGGACCGCTCGCCCTCGGAGCTGGTGTGGGGGCAGCGGGGCAAGGCGCTCTACGCCACCGCCGACAACGTGGGCAACCACTCTCTCTTCAAGATCGACGCCGCCACCGGCGAGGTAGACGCCCTCCTCACCCGCCACACCAACTCGAGCCCGCGGCCGCTTGGCGACGGCGGGGTGCTGCTCAGCCAGGACAGCCTGGTGGCGCCGGCCGAGCTCTACCTCCTGCCCGTGGACGAGGCCGCGCCTCGCCCCGTCACGCACCTCAACCAGGCCCGTCTCAGCGACCTCAAGTTCGGGACCTACGAGCAGTTCCACTTCACCGGCACGCACGGTGACGAGGTCTTCGGCTACCTGGTGTACCCGGTGGGCTTCGACGCCACCAAGACCTACCCCCTGGCCTACCTGATCCACGGCGGCCCCCAGGGCAGCTTCGACGACCACTTCCACTACCGCTGGAACCCCGAGATCTACGCCGCGCACGGCTACGTCACCGCCATGGTCGACTTCCACGGTTCCACCGGCTACGGCCAAGACTTCCAGGACGCCATCCGCAACGACTGGGGCGGGGCGCCCTACCAGGATCTGATGATCGGCCTCGACTGGCTGATCGCCCACCACCCCTTCATCGACGGGAACCGCATGGCGGCGTTGGGGGCGAGCTTCGGCGGCTACATGATCAACTGGATCCAGGGCCACACCGATCGCTTCCGGGCCCTGGTCTGTCACGACGGCAACCTCGACGAGACCTCGGCCTACTTCGACACCGAGGAGCTCTGGTTCCCCGAGTGGGAGCACGGTGGTACTCCCTGGGAGAACCCCGAGGGCTACCGCAAGTTCTCGCCCATGGAGTCGGTGGCCAACTTCAAGACTCCGGAGCTGGTGGTGCACGGCGCCCGCGACTTCCGGGTGGTGGACACCCAGGGATTCTCGATGTTCACCGCCCTGCAGCGGCTCGGAGTGCCGTCGCGGCTCCTCTACTACCCGGACGAGAACCACTGGGTGCTCAAGCCGGCCAACTCCATCCAGTGGCACCACGTGGTGCTCGACTGGATCGACCGCTGGACCGCGCCAGGCAGCGGCGGGTGAGTGGCTCCAACGGTCAGGGCTTGCGCCTGCTGCACCGGCCGAGGCTGGTATGCTGGTATGATGGATCTCAACAGAGCGAACGGTGGAGGGGCTTGAGGTGATTATCACCTGCCCACAGTGTACGACTCAGTACCGCTACAATGAGGCACGCTTCGGCGGCGCTGAGCGCAAGCGGCTCAAGTGTCCGAAGTGCACCCACGTGTTCGAGGTGGTCAACCCCGAGCTCGACGAGCTCGAGTCCACCTCCAGCGGCAAGGGTGGCAACGCGGTCACCGGCCGCCACGCCACCACCGACCACCACCGGGTCGAGCCTGAGGCCCCCGAGCTTCCCGCCCTGGCGCCGCTGCCCCACGAGCTCCGGTTCTCCCTGGCGGTGATCGCCGGGACCCAGGCGGGGACGGTCTTCCCGGTGGGCAAGCCGCGCTCCTACCTGGGCCGTGGCACCACCATGGATATCCAGATCCAGGACTCCGAGGTCTCCCGCCGGCACGTCATGCTGGAGATCCGCGGCGAGGAGGCCACGGTGGTCGACATGGGCTCCACCAACGGCACCTTCGTGGGCGGCGAGCAGGTGGATCGGGCGATTCTCGCCAATCACGAAGAGTTCACTTTGGGGTCTACCACCCTCATGCTCATCGTGACACCCACCAGCGAGACGCCCCTGTAGCATCTGGCGCGCTCGTGCCATTCTTGCAGGACCGGCGCCTGCGGCTGGGGCGTGACGCCGCCATCGATCCCGGCAGAGATCTTGCTTGTTAGATTGCGGAACGCGACCCGTGCCGCCGATTCGGCAACGTCCAGGCGGTGGGGATCACCCCAAGCGAGGAGAAGCCATGATCGAGGTGGAGCATCTCAGCAAGAGGTTCGTCGATATCCCGGCGGTGGACGACCTCAGCTTCTTCGTGCCGGAGGGCCAGGTGCTGGGCTTTTTGGGACCCAACGGGGCCGGCAAGACCACGACCATGCGAATGCTCACGGCGTTCCTGCCGCCCTCGGCGGGGCGCGTGGTGGTGGCCGGCGTCGACCTCGACCAGGACCCGATTGGTCTGCGCCGCCACGTCGGCTACCTGCCCGAGAGCATCCCGCTGTACCCGGAGATGCGGGTGGAGGAGTACCTTCGCTTCCGCGCCGATATCGAGGGAGTGCCGCGCCGCGAGCTCGGCGCCAACCTCGATTACGTGCTCGAGCGCTGCATGCTCCGAGACGTCTTCCGGCAGGTGGTGGGGACGCTGTCCAAGGGCTACCGCCAGCGCGTGGGCCTCGCCGGCGCGCTCATCCACCGCCCGCCGGTGCTCATCCTCGACGAGCCCACGGTGGGGCTCGACCCCAACCAGATCATCCGCATCCGCGAGCTCATCGCCGAGCTCGGGCGCGAGCACACCGTGATCCTCTCCACCCACATCCTGCCCGAGGTGGAGCAGGTCTGCGAGCGCGTGTTCATCATCGACCGCGGCCGCATCGTCGCCGACGGCGCCCCCGACGAGCTGCGCGCCCGCCTGGTGGGCAGCCCGGTGGTGCGTACCGAGCTGCGCGGCGCCGGCGCGGAAGCCGCCGCCACGCTGGCGGCGATCCCGGGGGTGACCGCGGTGCACTCGGACGGCGGCGGCCGCTTCCGCCTCGAGCACGGCATCGACAGCGACCCGCGCGAGGCGATCTTCAACAACGCGGTGGAGCACGGCTGGGTCCTCGTGGAGATGGCCGCGACCAAGGCTTCGCTCGAGGACGTGTTCGTCCGCCTGACCACCCGCGACCATGCCGAGCCGGTTCCGGCGGCCCTGGCAGTCGAGGAGGTGTGAGGTGCAGAAGACTCTTGCCATCGTCCGGCGCGAGCTCATCGCCTACTTCTCGTCGCCACTGGCCTACATGGTGCTCACGGCGTTCCTCATCCTGCAGGGCTACATCTTCTACGTCATCGTGTCGGTGCTGAACAACCCCCGCACCCAGGCCATGACCCCCCTTCGGCTTTTCTTTGGCGGCACCATCTTCTTCTGGCTCTTCCTGCTCTTCGTCGTGCCGGTGATCACCATGCGGCTCATCGCCGAGGAGCGGCGCTCCGGGACCATCGAGGTGCTGCTCACCGCGCCCGTGAGCGAGGGCCAGGTCGTGCTGGGCAAGTTCCTCGCCGCCATGGCCTTTTACGTGGTGCTCTGGCTCCCCACCGTCATCTACGTGGTGATCCTCGAGCAGCACTCGCACATCGATCTTGGGCCGGTGCTGGCCGGCTACCTCGGCGTGCTGCTCCTGGGAGTGCTGTTCATGGGAGTGGGGACCTTCACCTCGACGCTCACCAACAACCAGCTCATCGCCGCCGTGCTGGCCTTCGCCGCCATGGTCCTCCTCTTCTCGGTGGGCCTGGTCCAGGGCATGCTCGTGTCCTCTTCGGCGGTCAAGTCGGTGCTCGAGTACATGAACCTGTGGAGCCACATGGACGACTACGCCAAGGGCATCGTCGACACTCGGCACGTGGTCTACGAGCTCTCGGTGGGGCTGGTGTTCCTCTACCTCGCGGCCAAGTCCCTCGAGGTCAGGAAGGGCAGGTAGGACATGCGGAAGCAGCGGATCGGCTACACCGCCGCCGGACTCACCGGCCTTCTCCTCGTGCTGGCCCTGGTGGTCATGGCGAACTGGCTGGGGGCGCGCCACTGGAAGCGTGCGGACTGGACCTCCAGCCACCTTTACACCCTCTCGGAGAAGACGCTCGGAGTCCTCGAGAGCCTTCCCGACGAGGTCCGGGTGGTGGTGTTCATGACCCCCCAGAGCCCGCTGTACGACCAGGTGCACGAGCTGCTGGAGCGCTACGCCAGCGCCTCCGACAAGATCCACGTTGAGTACATCGACCCCGACCGCGAGCCCCTCAAGACCCGGCAGCTGGCCCAGCAGTTCGGCATCTCGGCCGCCAACACCGTGGTCTTCAGCTCGGGCGAGCGGAGCAAGTACGTGACCTCGGACCAGATGGCCGAGTACGACTACTCGGGCATGCAGATGGGTCAGGCCCCCACCCTCAAAGGCTTCCGCGGCGAGGAGCAGTTCACCGCGGCGATCCTCTCGGTGGTCTCGCCGAGCGTGCCGAAGATCTACTTCGTCACCGGCCACGGGGAGGCCTCGCCGGAGGGTGGCGACAGCCACCGCTCGCTCGCCAGCCTGGTGGAGGCGATCAAGCGCGAGAACATGACCACCGCCAAGCTCTCCCTGTTCGGCGGCACGATCCCCGACGATGCCGCCGCCGTTGCCATCATCGGCCCGAGCGAGCCGTACACCGAGGCCGAGGTCAAGCTCTTGGGCGATTACCTAACAAAGGGCGGCCGCCTGCTGGTCTGTCTCGACCCCCTCATCAACCGCGACGGCACCATGAAGCAGACGAGGCTGGAGCCGCTGCTCGCCCGCTACGGGGTGACGATGGGCGACGATCTGGTGGTCGATCCCTCCCGCACTATTCCGGGCTTCGACCTGTCGGTGCTCTACCTGGACAGCTTCGGCCACAGCCCGGTGACCAAGGGTCTCGAGGGCGTGGCTGTGCTCCTTCCCGTGACCCGCTCCATGACTCTCGGCACGGTGGACGGGTTCACCGACACGGCGCTGGTGAAGACCACCGCCGAGGGTTGGGGAGAGACCGACCTTGGTAAGCTGGCGGCGGGCAAGCCGGTGGCCAAGGACGACAAGGACTTGGCCGGCCCGGTGACGGTGGCGGCGGCAGCGGAGCCCAGCGCAGCGCCCGACGACGCGGGCGCCAAGCCGGCCGAGGATGCGAAGGCGCAGCCGGCCGACGGCAAGGGCCCGCGTCTGGTTGTTATCGGCGACTCCGACTTCCTCACCGACGACTGGATCTCGAACGCCGGCAACCTCACCCTCGCCCTCAACTCGGTGTCGTGGCTGGCCCACCGCGAGCAGGCCCTGGGGATCGCGCCGCGCGCGGTGGAGCAGGTCAATCTCTTCCTCACCGGGCAGCAGATGCTCACCATCTTCCTCATCACTCTGGTGGGGATGCCCGTCGCCGCCATCATCCTCGGCGTGGTGGTGTGGCGCCGGCGCCGGCACTAGGAGGCCACGATGCGCACGGGAAGGCTCGTGATCCTGGCCGCGTTGGTGCTCGCCCTGGGCGCGTTCATCGCCCTGTGGGAGCGCCATCAGCCCACCACCGAGGAGGCCACCAAGAGCGCCGACAAGGTCTTCGGCGCCCTCGACCGCGCCGAGGTCAAGGCGGTGGAGGTGCACAACCCCCACGGTGACTTCCGGCTTGCCAAGCAGGGCGACGACTGGCAGCTCACGGCGCCGGTGGCCTACCCCGCCGACCAGGCGACGGTGGGCTCGCTGCTGTCGGCGGTGCTCGATCTCAAGGTCGACCGCCGCCTCGCCGTCGGCGAGGTGAAGGACGCCGACTACGGCCTCGACAAGCCGCCCATGAGCGTGGTGCTGGAGACCACCGACGGCGCCCGCCACCTCCTGGCGGTGGGCACCGAGGCGGCACTGGGCGGGGACCGGGCGGTGCGCCGGGACTCCGGGGCCATCCTCATGGTGCCGGGGTGGTTCACCTCCGACCTCGACAAGGATCTCGACGCCTGGCGCTCCCACGACCTGGTGGACGTGGCCGCCGACCAGCTCGCTTCCATCCAGGTCGCGACGCCGGAGGACCGCCTCCACTTGGTGCGTGAGGACCGCCAGTGGCGCATGATGGAGCCGCTCTCAGACCTCGCCGACCGTGACCAGGTGCGCGACCTGGTCTCCGACCTCAACGCGGTGAAGGTGGACGAGTTTCTGCCTGCGGACGCGGCCCTCGGCCCCCTCGGTCTCGAGCACCCGCGCTACCGCATCACCCTCGTGCGCACCTCGGGGAAGGAGCCGGTGGAGCTGGAGATGGGGGCGACGCGCCAGGAAAAGGACGCCACCCAGGTGGCTTGCCGACGCGACGGCCGCGACCTCTTCTGGGTCTCCGACCGGGCCGAGACGAGGCTGGCCAAGGCGCCGGTGCTGTGGCGGGCCCACACCGCCTACCCCTTCGACACCTGGGACGCCGAGGGCCTCACCGTGAAGGCTGGCGGTACCGATGTGGCGGTGGAGCGGGCGGAGGGCACGTGGACGCTCGCCGGCGGCGGTGAGGCCGCGCAGGGCGCCGTCTCCGCCCGCCTCGCCGACCTCTCGCGTCTCGCGGTGACAGCCTTTGACCTCGCCGTCCCCGCCGGTGAGCCGGCCGGGCGCATCACCCTGAAGCTCGCGGGTGAGGCCGCCGGTGGCGACAACAAGACCGCCGCGGGCCAAACCGTCGAGTACGCCTTCTGGGAGCCGATGGCCGAGGGTGACAAGGCCGTGCTCACGGTCTCAGGGCGGCCTGGTGCCATGGCGGCAGATGCCGCCGCGGTCAAGGCCCTGCTGGCGGATCCGGCGGCCCTGCGTACGCCTCCGGCCACGCCGACGCCGGAACCGGCGGCCGCGCCGGCGCCGAGCCCGTCCGCCGTGGCCGGCGCCGGCTGAGACATCGGCTCCGGGGGCTGGGGTACAATCTCCCCGCGTGCGGGCCGTGAGCTCGGGCGCCTGGAGGTGTGCGCGTGGAGCCTGCCCCGTGGCGGCAGCAGTTCGAGGACCTCAAGCAGCGCCGGCCCGATCTCGCCGAGCGTGCGTGCCGGCGGCTCCTGGTGGACATGCACCGCCAGGGCTTCATCGACATCGACGACCTCGACGACGAGGTGGCGGCTACGCTGCGCCTAGGCAAGAAGCGCAACCACGACGACCCCAACCGGCCGCTGCCGCAGCTTCCGGCGGGCTCCAACCGCACCATCTACGACCTCGCCCTGCGCTACGCCGAGCAGTACCTGCGCCCTGAGGAGATCTCGGCGGCGGTGCTCATCACCGAGAAGCGCCAGCTCGCGTACGAGGTCTCGCGCTTCGCCGAGGACGGTGACACCCCACTCTCGGTGCTGCGGGACAAGATCCACGAGTTCCTCAACTTCGCCCCCGGCGAGGCGGTGGCGCCGCCCGAGGACGTGATCGGCACGCGCGCCGCCCTGGCGCGCCGGCTGCTCACCGACCAGCTCGATTTCATCTCGGTGGCCAAGCGCTTCATCCGGGTGCGCGACTTCGGCGATGTCCTCGACCACATCGTGCCCACCGACGGTAACCAGGGACGGCTCGGGGGCAAGGCCGCGGGCCTCGTCCTGGCCCGCTCGATCCTCATGCGGGCGCGGCAGCGGGGCGCCTTTTCGGTGGAGTTCAAGGTCCCGCCGTCGTACTACATCACGTCCAACGGGGTGATCGAGTTCATCGAGTACAACGGCCTCGACGAGCTCATCAACGTCAAGTACCGCCCCATCGAGGAGGTGCGGCGGGAGTATCCACTGGTGCAGCGCCTCTTCAAGAGCGCCCAGTTCCCGCCCACCCTGCACGAGGGGCTGCGCGTCATGCTCGAGACGGTGGGCGAGGCGCCCCTGGTGGTGCGCTCGTCGTCGCTGCTCGAGGATCGCATCGGGCACGCCTTCTCGGGCAAGTACAAGAGCCTGTTCATCGCCAACCAGGGACCGCTGGAGCAGCGCCTGGACGAGCTCGAGGACGCCGTTGCCGAGGTCTACGCCTCGGTGTTCGGCCCCGACCCCATCGAGTACCGGCGCGAGCGGGGCCTGCTCGATTTCCAGGAGCAGATGGGGGTGCTCATCCAGCAGGTGGTGGGCCAGGAGGTGGACGGGCTCCTGCTCCCGGTGTTCGCCGGCGTCGCCTTCTCGCGCTGCGAGATGCGCTGGTCGCCGCGCATCCGCCGTACCGACGGCATGGCGCGGCTGGTGGTGGGCCTGGGGACCCGAGCGGTGGATCGCACAGGCGACGACTACCCGGTGTTGGCGGCCCTGGAACAGCCCACGCTGCGCACGGTGCTGCAGCCGGGCGAGGTCTACCGCTACTCGCAGCACGAGGTCGACGTCGTCAACCTCCGCGAGCACCACTTCGACAGCCTGCCGCTGGAAGACCTCATGCGCCGCGTGAAGCGGCGCCTGCCGCAGATGGCGAAGATCTTCTCCATCTACCGCGACGGCCAGCTCCTGCCCATGATCGGGGTGATGGCCCAGCTCGAGCCCACCGAGCTGGTGGTGACCTTCGAGGGTCTGCTGCGCTCGGAGTTTCCCAGGGACCTCAAGCTCATCCTCGACACCCTGGAGGAGGGCCTCGGCGAGCCGGTGGACGTGGAGTTCGCCCACGACGGGCAGAGCTTCTACCTGTTGCAGTGCCGCGCCCTGAGCCTGAGCTCGGCGTCCAAACGGGTGCCGCTGCCCACCGACGTCCCCGACCCGGACGTTGTCTTCACCGCCGACCGCTACGTGCAGACCGGTCAGGTCAGCAACCTCGAGTACGTGGTCCTGGTCGACCCGCGCGACTACGAGGTCCTTCCCGCCCAGGAGGACATGCGGCGGGTGGCGCAGGCGGTGGGGGCGGTGAACCGCGTGCTCCCGGAGCGCCGCTTCATCCTCATGGGTCCCGGCCGCTGGGGGAGCCGCGGCGACATCCGTCTGGGGGTGCCGGTGACCTACGCCGACATCTGCCACACCGCCATGCTGCTGGAGGTGGCGCGCAAGAAGGGCTCTTACCTGCCCGACGTCTCCTTCGGCACCCACTTCTTCCAGGACCTGGTGGAGTCCTCCATCGCGTACCTGCCGCTTTACCCCGACGACGAAGGCGTGGTGTGGAACGAGGACTTCCTCAACTCGAGCCCCAACGCCCTCGCCGAGGTCGCCGAGGCATACGCGGACGTTGCTCACGTGGTGCGCGTGATCCACGTGCCGGCAGTGGCCGACGGCCGCCTGCTGCACATCGTCATGGACGGCGAGGACGACCGGGCAATGGCGTACCTGGGGCCGCCGGAGAAGCCGGCGGGCTGACGGCGACCGGGACCGCGTCCGCGACCGGGACAGTGGCCGGGGCAGGAGTTCGGGGCCGGGAGGGGGCCGGGACCGTTGACCGGGACGGACGCCGAGGCTGACTCGGAGTACGTTCCTTCCGGCGGGCGTGCCGTCCTTGACGTCTTCCCCGGAGCGCCGTCTCACTGGGGGCGCGTTGGCGGGAAACGTCAAGGGGGGCTCCCACGGCCCTTGGCTTCCGGAGTAGTGGCCCCGAACGACCGGGCAGGCGACTCGGCGCTGGGGCCCGGGGGCGGCCGTGTTGCTGTCTGCCGGCTCGTGTCGTTGCCGCCCCGGGGACCGGCTCCCGTGCGGCTCGACGACCCACCAAAGAAGAACGCCCCGGGCGGTCGCGCCCGGGGCGTCGTGTCGGAATCGGAGAGCTCTACACCCAGCCGCGCAGGTGGCAGGCGGTGGCCACCCGCTGGATGGCGATCATGTAGGCCGCGTCGCGCATGTACTCGCCGGCGTCGTCGGCGAGGTCGGCCACCGCGTGGAACGCCTTGGTCATCTTCTGGTCGAGGCGGTCGAGGACCTCCTCCTTGGGCCAGAAGAAGTTCATGTTGCACTGCACCTGCTCGAAGTACGAGCAGGTCACACCGCCGGCGTTGCACAGAAAGTCGGGGATCACGAAGATCCCGCGCTGCTTGAGCACCGCGTCCGCCTCGGGGGTGGTGGGGCCGTTGGCACCCTCGGCCACCAGCTTGACGCTCGGCTTGATGCGGCCGACGTTCTCGCCGGTGATCTGGTTCTCCAGAGCGGCGGGGATCAGGATCTCGACGTCCTGCTCGATCCACGCCTCGCCCGGCAGGACCTCGTAGCCGGCCTCGCGGGCCTTGTCCTTGTCGATGGTGCCGAAGCGGTCGGTGATGGCCAGCAGCTGCTCCACGTCGACGCCGTTGACCTTGCGGAAGGTGTAGGAGGTGTGGTCGTGGTTGTCCCAGCACGCTACCGCCACCACCAGGCCACCCCACTCGGAGAGCAGCCGCGCCGCGTACTGGGCGACGTTACCGAAACCCTGAATGGAGGCGCGGATCCCCTCGACGTTGACACCCAGGCGCTTGATGGCCTCGCGCACCGTGTACATGACGCCGTAGCCGGTGGCCTCGGTTCGCCCCAGCGAGCCGCCCACCTCCACCGGCTTGCCGGTGATGAAGCCGGGATAGTGGCCGCCGCTGATCTTCTCGTACTCGTCCATCATCCACACCATGTGCTGCGGGTTGGTCATCACGTCAGGGGCCGGGACGTCCTGCACCGGGCCGACGCTGCGCACCACCTGGCGGACCCAGCCGCGGCACAGCAGCTCCTGCTCGCGCGGTGACAGGTTGTGGGGATCGCAGATGACACCGCCCTTGCCGCCGCCCAGGGGGATGTCCACCACCGCGCACTTCCAGGTCATCCACATGGAGAGCGCGCGCACGGTGTCGACGGTCTCCTGCGGGTGGAAGCGGATACCGCCCTTGGCCGGACCGCGGGCGTCGTTGTGCTGGACGCGGTATCCCTTGAACACCGTCACCGAGCCGGTGTCCATGCGGACCGGTACGGTGAAGTGGAACTCACGCAGGGGCCAGCGCAGCAGCTCGCGCACCGAGGTCTCGAGCTGCAGCTTCTCGGCGACGGCGTCGAACTGGCGCTGCGCCATGTCGAAAGCGTTGAACTCCTTGCTCATCGTCTCCTCCTCCTTCGCGGGGGCGTTATACGCCCGGGCCGCGCGCGCGTCAAGGATTTTAGACCCTTGTGAGGGATCTCACAAGCAAGATTCCACCGGCCAGAAGAGGGCAGAGGGCCGGATGCCTTTGCGGCGGTTGCCTGGGCCGCGCTATGCTTTCTACGGCCCGGCGCGGGAACCCGGTGGGAATCCGGGGCGGACGCGCCGCTGTGAGGGGGACGAAGGGGGCAGGCCGGGCGACCGGCACGCGGCCACTGGGAGCGATCCCGGGAAGGCGCCCCCCGAGGATGAACCCGAGCCAGAAGACCTGCCGGGCCGCCGGGGTCCCCGCGCAGGCCCATTTCGGGCTGGGACAGGAGGCAGCATGACAGGTACGAGGTCTGCCGCACTGGGCGGTGCGCTGCTGCTGGCCGTGGCCGCCGCCGCTGCGGCCCCGCCGCGGCGGGTGGTGACCCTCGCCCCCGGGCTCACCGAGACGGTGGCGAGCCTCGGCGCCGGCGATCGCCTGGTGGGGGTGAGCGACTACGTGCTGTGGCCTGAGTCGGCACGGGCGCTGCCGCGGGTGGGCGGGCTGCTCGACCCCAACCTCGAGCGCATCCTCGCTCTCGCCCCCGACCTGGTGCTGATGCCCTCGCCGCTGCCGGACGTGGAACGGGCGGTGTCGGATGCCGGCGCCCGGGTGGTCACCGTGCCGATGGAGAACCTCGCCGACGTGCGCGCCGGCATCCTCGAGGTGGCGAGCCTGCTCGGTACTCCCCGGCGCGGCCGTCGCCTGGTGGCCGAGCTCGACGCCCAGCTGGATGCGCTGGTCCCGGCGCCCGGAGCGGCGCGGCCGCGGGTGCTCTTGGCGGTGGACCGCCCCGCCACCGACCTGCGCTCGATCACGGTGGCCGGCCCCGACACCTTCCTCGACGAGCTCCTCGCCCGGGTTGGAGGCCGTAATGTCTTCTCCGACGCCGCGCGGCGCTACTTCACGCCATCGCTCGAGGAGGTTCTGCGACGCCGCCCCGACCTCATCGTCGAGCTGGTGGGCGGCACCAGCGACGCGGCCGCAGCCGAGGTCTCCTCGGCGGCCCAGTGGGCCCGCCTCTTCCCGCCGGGGGCGGCGCCGCCGGTGCGGGTGATCTCAGACCCCGCCGCCACCATCCCCGGGCCCCGTGTCGCCACCGTCGCCCGCCTCCTGGCCGCGGCCCTCGGCGCCGTGGAGCCGGCACGGTGATCCTCGCGGCCCGCGGCCTCGGCTTCGCCTACGGCGCCGGTCTGGCGCCGGCGGTGGCGGAGGTGGACCTCGAGCTCGCCGAGGACGAGATCCTTGCCCTGGTGGGCCCCAACGGGGCCGGCAAGTCCACCCTCCTCGCTCTCCTCGCAGGCTGGCAGCGGCCCCAGGCCGGCACGGTGGAGCTGGAGGGGCGCCCCCTCGAGTCGTGGCCGGCGCGTCAGCGCGCCCGCCGCCTCGCCTTCCTGCCGCAGCAGGTGGCGCCGCTCTACGACCTCTCGGTGATCGAGGTGGTGATGGCCGGCCGTCATCCGCACCGCGCAGCCTGGGCGCCGCCGGCCACCGCCGACCGCGCGGCGGTGGTCGCGGCCATGGCGGCCACCGACACGGCGCCCCTGGCCCGGCGCGCCTTCGCCACCCTGTCGGGGGGCGAGCGTCAGCGCGTCCTGGTGGCCTCGGTGCTGGCCCAGGACCCCCGCGCCCTGCTCCTCGACGAGCCCACCGCCTCGCTCGACCAGCACCACCGGGTGCAGGTCTTCCGCCTCCTCCGGGCCGCCGCCGACGGCGGACGCGGGGTCGCGGTGGTGACCCACGACCTCAACCTCGCCGCCCTCGCCGCCGACCGTGTGGCGCTCCTGGTGGGCGGTCGGCTGGAGCGGGTTGGAACACCGGCCGAGGTTCTTCGCCAGGAGGTGCTGGAGGCGGCCTATGGCCCCGAGCTGGTGGTGGTGCCCCACCCCCGCGCCGCCGGTCGTCCGGCGGTGCTCCCCGGGGGGCTGGCGCCGTGAGTCGGAGCGCCGCCCTGCCGCTGCTGGGCGCCCTCATGGTGGCGCTGGCCGTGGTGGCGGCCGCCCCCTTGGTGGGCAGCACGCGGCTCCCCGCCGCCGAGGTATGGGGAGCGGTTCTCCACCCCTCAGCCGCCGATCCCGTTACCGCACGGATCGTCGCCCTACGCCTGGTGCGCGTGGCCCTGGGCTTCGTCGTCGGCGGCTGTCTGGCGGTGGCCGGCGGCGCCTTCCAGACCCTGCTGGGTAACCCCCTCGCCACCCCCTACACCCTGGGCGTGGCGTCCGCCGGCGCCTTCGGCGCTTTCCTGGGCTTGGCGGTGCCCGCCATGTCAGGCCTGGGGGCGCTGGGCTCCGCCCCGGTTCAGGCCCTCCTCTGGTGCGCTCTCGACCTGGCGGTGCTCACCGCCCTCGCCCGGCGCGCGCACTGGGGCCCCACGGCGCTGGTGCTGGGCGGCGTCACCATGAGCTTCCTCTTCGCCGCCGGCACCATGCTGTTGCGGTTGCTGTCCGACCCGTTCCGCCTCCAGGCCATGGACCGCTGGCTCATGGGCGGCCTCGAGGTGGTCGGTTGGGAGGTCCCGGCGGCACTCGCGGCACAGGCGGCGCCAGGCCTGCTGGTCCTGCTGCTGGCGGCTCCCGCCCTCGACCAGCTCGCCTTCGGCGACCAGGCGGCGCACGGCCGCGGCGTGCCGGTGGCGCGGGTCCGGCTGCTGGTGCTCGCCGCCGGTGTGTGGGTGACGGCGGCGGCGGTGGCACGGGTGGGGCCCATCGCCTTCGTCGGGCTTCTGGTGCCCCACGGAGTACGCCTCCTCCTCGGCCCCGGGCACCGCCGGGTGCTGCCCGCGAGCCTGCTGCTGGGCGGCGCCTTCCTGGTGGCCTGTGACGCGGCGGCCCGGGCCATCCCCCTGCTGGGCCGCGGCGCCGAGCTGCCGGTGGGAGTGCTCACCGCGCTGGTGGGCGGACCGCTCTTCCTGGGGCTGCTCGCCCGTAACGGAAAGCGGGCCGCCTAGGACGACGCTCCAGGTTGCTGCGTCGCACCGGAGCCCGGGCTGGGACGGCGACCGGGGCCGGGACCGGGACTGTGACGGGGGCCGGGGCCCCGACCGGCGCTGATGCCGGGGCCGTGGACCGGAGCGGGAGCGGGTGGGGGCACCCTTCACTCTTTACTCCTCACTCTTTACCGGGCGGGCGAGTGGGGTGGCGGCTCGCTATACTCCCTCCATGCCCGAGCCCCTCGCCGTCCTCCACGCCCTCGAGAAGAACCGCCTCACCACCGGCTCGGTGGTGCAGATGATGGAGGCGGCTCGAGGCCTCGCCGCCCGCGGTCACCGGGTCACCGTGGCGAGCCGCCCCGGCGGCGACCTCGAAGACGCGTGCGCCGACGCCGGGGTGGCCTTTCTTCCCCTCAGGCTACGCTCGGAGTTCGACCTCGGCTCGGCGCGACGGCTTCGGCGCTGGCTGGCAGCCAACCCCATCCAAGTGGTCCACGTGCACAAGGGGGTCCCGCACGCGCTCGCTCTCATGGCCGCCACCGGCAGGGGTCCCCTGCCGGTGCTGGTGGTCAACCGCGGCGTCTCCTTCCCCCTCGACCTCTTCAACCGCTGGAAGTACCGCCACCCCCGGGTCGGCGCGGTGGTGTGCGTGGCCGAGGCGATCCGCCAGGTGGTCATCGCCAGCGGAGGAGTCAGGCCGGAGCGGGTGCATACCGTCCACGCCGGCACCGACACCGGCCGCTTCGACCCGGATCGGGTCGACCCTGGCGGTGTCCGCGCCGAGCTCGGCCTAGGCTCCGACCAGCTCCTAGTGGGTCAGGTCTCGGTGCGCGACTGGAAGGGCTGGCGCGACCTCCTCGCCGCCTTCGCCCGGCTCGCCCCCGCCCATCCCGAGGCCCGCCTGCTCTTCGTCGGCTGCGAGCCGGAGCCCGAGCGCGCCAAGGTCGCCGCCGCCGCCGTCGAGGCAGGCCTCGGCGACCTTGTGCTCGCGCTCGGGTATCGCACCGACATGCCCGAGGTGCTGGGCGCCTGTCAGGTGGTGGCCGACGCCAGCTGGGCTGGCACCGGGATCACCGGCACGGTGCGCGAGGCCATGGCCATGGCCACCGCGGTGGCGGCCTCGGACTGCGCCGGCAACCGCGAGCTGGTGGAGGACGGTGCCTCCGGCCTCCTCTTCCCCCCCAAGGACGTGGAGGGCCTCACCGGCATCCTCGACCGTCTGCTGGGCGACGCCGAGCTGCGCCGGCGGCTGGGTGCGTCGGCGCGCCGGCGGGTGGTGGAGGGCTTCTCCACCGAGGTCCGCCTCGACCACCTCGAAGCGCTCTACCGCCGCCTCGTGGCGGCCCGCACCTGACTGAGTGGGCCACGGCTGGCGTGAGGGTCCCTCTTTCACCGCGAAGGCGCGAAGAGCGCGAAGAGCGCCGCGAAACGGGAGATCAGAACTGGACGGTGGCCTGCCGTCAAGGCATCTTCTGCTGGCACGATCGAGGGCCTGCCCAATTGCTTTTCGTTGCGCGACCTTCGCGTCCTTGGCGTCTTTGCCGTTCAATACTCGTTCGCTCCGCACGAGTCGACGCGGACGCTCAGGGTTGGGTCTCGAGGGTGCGGGCCGAGAGCCGGCCGGCAGCGGCGGCATCGACGAGGAAGCGGGTGTCGCCGGCCACCGCGCGCTGCGCCGGGAGCCGGTCGGGGGAGCCTTCGAGGACCTCCTTCAGGGCATCGGCCTTGTCGTGTCCGGCCACCAGGAAGGCGCGGCGGCGGGCGGCGCGGAGGACCGGAAAGGTGAGGGTGACACGGTCGGGTCCGGGCACCGGGGCCGGTACCGGTGCCACCCAGGCGTCCTTCTCGTCCAGCGCCGGGCTGCCCGGGAAGAGGGAGGCGGTGTGGCCGTTGCCGCCGAGGCCCAGGAGGATCAGGTCGAGCGCCGGGTCATGGCCGAGCAGGCGACGCAGGAGGGCCTCGTAGTCATCGGCCGCCGCCACCGGGTCGGCGCGGCAGGGGATGGGATGGACGTGGCCCGGGGACAGCGGCACGTGCTCGAGCAGCGCGCGGCCGGCCATGAGGGCGTTGGAACGCTGGTCGTCGGGCGGCACGCAGCGCTCGTCGCCCCAGAACACCTCGAGCTCGCCCCACGGCACCTGATCACGCCGCGGGGCGGCCGCGAGGAGCTCGTAGGTGCGCCGGGGCGTCGAGCCGCCGGCCAGCGCCACGGTGGCGCGGCCGCGCCGGGCGACGGCCGCTGCGATTGTCTGCACAAACAGGTCGGCGGCGGCCCGGCTCATTGCCTCGGCGTCGGGGAAGACGGTGATCATGTCTCCTTCCCCCATTCGGTGTGGAAGCTGCCCTCGGCGTCCACCCGCTCGTAGGTGTGCGAGCCGAAGCAGTCGCGTTGGGCCTGGATGAGGTTGGCGGGCAGGCGGGCGGTGCGGTAGGCGTCGTAGTAGGCCAGGCTGGCGGCGAAGGCCGGTACCGGGATGCCCCAGGCCACGCCGCGGCCGACCACCCCTCTCAGCGCCTCCTGGTGGCCGCGCACCCGACCTGCCAGCACCGGGTCGAGAAGCAGGTTGGGAAGGTCGGGCTCGGTGGCGAAGGCCTTGCGCAGCACCTCCAGGAGATCGGCGCGGATGATGCAGCCGCCGCGCCAGATGCGTGCCACTGCCGCGAGGTCGAGACCGTAGCCGTAGGCCTCGGAGGCTTGGCGGAGCAGCGCCATGCCCTGGGCGAAGGTGATCACCAGGGCGGCGTCGAGGGCGTCGCGCACCTGGCCGACGAAGGTGGCACGATCGGGGGGAGGGGCGAGCGACGGGCCGTCCAGCAGCGCCGCGGCACGCTCGCGCTCATCCTTGAGGGCCGAGAGCTGGCGCTGGGCCACGGCGGTGTCGATGCCGGGCACCGGCACCCCCTGATCCATGGCGTCCTGGGAGGTCCACTTGCCGGTACCCTTCTGGCGGGCAGCGTCGAGGATCGCGTCGATGAGCCGGCCGTCGCCGCGGGGGTCCGGCTGGCGGAAGATCGTCGCGGCGATCTCCACCAGAAAGGAGGCCAGCTCGCCGCGGTTCCAGTCGGCGAAGACCCCCGCCAGGTCGTCGTTTGAGAGCCCGGCGCCGCGGCGGAGGAGGTCGTAGCTCTCGGCGATGAGCTGCATGAAGCCGTACTCGATGCCGTTGTGCACCATCTTGACGTAGTGCCCGGCGGAGCCGGGGCCCAGGAAGGTGACGCACGGCTCGTCGCCGACGTGGGCCGAGGCGGCCTTGAGCAGCCCGGCGACGCGCTCCCACGCCGCGCGATCGCCGCCGGGCATCATGCTGGGCCCGTGCCGCGCGCCGTCGGCCCCTCCCGAGATGCCCATGCCGAGAAAGTGCATGTGCTTGGCTGCCAGGGCGGCGGCCCGGCGGTTGGTGTCGGAGAAGTGCGAGTTGCCGCCGTCGATGACGGCGTCGCCCTCGTCGAGGTGGGGCAGCAGCGCCTCGATGACGGCGTCCACCGGGCGGCCGGCGGGCACCAGCAGCAGCACCGTGCGGGGTTTGGCGAGCGCCTCCACAAGCTCGGCCGCGCTGCCGAAACCTCGAACCGGTCGATCGCCGGCCTCGCGGTCGAGGGCCGCCACCTTCTCGTCGTCGAGGTCGAAGCCGGCCACCGAGGCGCCGTGGTCGGCCAGGTTCAGGACCAGGTTGCGGCCCATCACGCCGAGGCCGATCATGCCGATGTCGTACTGCTCTGCTGTCATGCTGTGTTCCTCTCTGGGTCTACTCGAGCGCCAGGCCGAGGCCCGCGAGGGCCTCCCGAGTGGTCGCGAGGTCCGAGTGCTGGATGCCGTGGATGCCGAGGCTCGACGCCACCTCCACATACATGAGACGGTCGTCCACGTAGGCGACCTGGTCGGGCCGGGCTTGCACCACGTCGAGGGCGAGACGGTAGAGGAGCAGGTCGGGCTTGCGTCGGCCCACGAAGGCCGAGGCCAGGTAGCAGTCGAAGAGAGGCATCAGGTCGAACTTGCGGATGCGATACTCGGTGAGCTCGCGGCCCTCGTTGCTCACCGCCGCCACCGTCAGACCATGACGCTGCTTGAGGTCGCGGAAGTACTCGATGGCCTCGCGGCGCGGCTCGGACTGTGCGTACATGAAGGTGAGGAAGTCCTGGCGTGTGAACTCCCGTGGGCGGTGGAAGACCACCCGGTCGAGGTACTCGTCGAGGCTCAGGCGTCCCTCCTCGTAGGTGTCGAAGGTGAGGTGGTGACGGTCGTTCATCTCGTCGTAGTCGAGGCCGAACCGATTCGCCGCGTCGCGCCGCATGGTGTGGTCCCAGCCGTTGGAGGCGAGGACGCCGCCGACGTCGAGGAAGAGGGTGGTGATCGTCTGAGAGTCCATCAGCATCTCCCGGGGAGCCGCGACAATGCCGAATCGCGGTCGCGGTCCGTAGGAGACAACAGGCCCGGCGGCGCTGAGAATCCAACGGCCCCTCCCCGCTTCGGGAAGGGGCCGGGTGCCCAGGCGGCGAGGCTCGAGGCTAGTGTCCGAAGGCGCCGAAGATCCGCCGCAGGAGCTCGGTCGTGCGGGCCGCTGGATCGGTGCGGATCTTCACCTCTTCCTCGGCCACCAGGGCGAAGAGGCCGTCGAGGGTCTTGCCGGTGACGTAGGTCGGCAGGTCGGGCTGGCTGCCATCGTCGAGAAGGGCCACCAGGCTGCCGCCCCGGCTCATCATCTGGTCGTAGGCTCGCGTCACCCCGGTGTCCTGCATCTTCTGGCTGATGATGGGCTCGAACACCTCGCTGAGCCGCCCCTCGGTCTTCGTCCGGAGCATGTCGGTGGCGGCGGTGTCGCCGCCCTGGAGGATGGCTACGGCGTCGGTGAAGGTGACGCTCTTGACGGCATCGACGAGAATCGGCTTTGCCTCGCCGGCGGCCTTCTCGGCGGCACGGTTGAGGCTGGTCTCGAACTCGTCGACGACCTGGCCCATGCCGAGGTCGCGCAGGGTTCGCCCGAGGCTCGCCACGCCCTTGGGCAGGGGAATGCGGATGGCCGGGTTGCCGAGGAAGCCATCCTTCACCGAGGCCTGTTCGACGGCGTGGCGCGCGCCGAGGATGAGGGCCTGGCGCAGCGCCGAGTGGGCATCGGCGTCGCTCGGTTCGGCGGCGGCTGTCGGGGTCGCGGGCGGGGCGGTGGCAGCCGCCGCCGGCGCGCCCCCGAAGACCTCGGCGAGGAGCGGTGTCGTGCGCGCCGCCGGGTCGCTGCGGATGCTGTTCTCCGCCGCCGCCATGAGGGTGAGGAGGCCGTCGACCGTGTGAGCGGTCACGTGCGGCACGAGGTCCCCGGCGCCGACCCCCGACTGGTCCACGAGACCGCCGCCCCGGCGCCGCAGCTCGTCGAAGGCGCGGGTCGCGCCGGCCTTCTCCACCGCGGCCGCGACCAACGGCCTGAGGCCGGCGACGAGATCGGCCTCGGAACGCGTGCGCAGGTTGTCGGTCGCGGGGTGCCCGTCGCCCGCCACCGTCGCCTGCGGGTCGTCGAACGCGAGGTCCCTCACGGCGTCCCGGAGCACGGGGAGGGCCTGGCCGGAGGCGTCCTCGGCGGCCCGGTTGAGGGCCAGCGTCAGCGCGTCGACCTCCCGGTCGAGACCGAACCGGCGCAGCGTGTCAGTCGCCGACCCTAGCGTCCCGGGGAGCGGCACGCGTAGCTCGGGGTCGGCCGCGAAGCCGTCCACGCGGGACCCTTGTGCCACGGCCGTCTCGGCGGCGACCAGGAGGAGCTCCTTGAGGGCGAAGCCGGCTGTCGCCGGGTCGACGGCTTGCGCCGGGGGTGTCGCCGCCGGCTCTGCCGTCGGCGTTGGTGTGGGGCCGGTGAGGCCGCCGAGGACATCCTTCCAGGTCTGGGCGGACGCGGGCCCGCCGGTGACGAGCCCGCACACGACCAGCGCCAGGGAAGCGCTCGCGCGGGGAAATCGAAGCATGACCCACCTGCCTTTCGCGAGGTCGGCACGAGTTGAACAGTCCGATTGGATGCTGCCCGCCGAGTCTATCACCACGGCGGGGTCCGCCGGGAACGACAGCACCCCGCCGGGGGGCGGGGCGTGATGATGGTTCGGCTCTTTTTGGCTCCGCAGGAGGGATTTGAACCCCCAACCTAGTGGTTAACAGCCACCCGCTCTACCATTGAGCTACTGCGGAGCAAGGCTCGCGGGGGCATCATTGTAGGCCGTCAGCGGGCGTTGTCAACCGGCGCCGACGGCCGCAGCAATGTGAACCCGAGACGCTCCACCGGGGCCGCCGCCACCGTCGCGCGGAGCGCCCCGGAGTCGGCGAAGGCGGCGCCGGGCAGGCGCCAGCCCTCGCCGTGAACCTCGAGCCGAGCGCCCCTCAGGGGCCACGGCGACACTCGCCAGACGCGCTCGCCCACCGGCCGGAAGTGAAGCGTCACCGCCTCGCCTGCCGGGTCCAGGGCTTGGGCGGTGAAGGGCCCCTCGACGCCGGCGCAGAGGTACACGGAGATGCGGTCGCACGCCGCGAGCACGTGGGCGGCGGTGCGCCAGCCGGCCCCGGCGAGGAAGGAGCGGTAGCGGGCGTCGCACTCGAGGCCCCGCCGCCACGCCTCGGCGCGGGCAGCCATGGTCTCGCGGTAGCCGGCGACCTCGACGCCCTGCTCGGCGAGGCCGCGCGCCTCGAGGTCCGAGGCCTTGTGCGCGGCGAGCCGCTCGAAATGGGCGGCCACCAGCAGGGCAGCGTAGCGGCTGTGGAGCTCGGCGCGGTCGACGGAGTGGCGCCACAGTTTGAGATGGGTGGCCACCGGCATGCGGTCGAAGGTCACCGGGCGGCCGGCCCCGTCCACGTCCGGGGTGCGGTCGAACTCCGTCCAACCGGCGTCGTGCAGCATTACCGCCGCCAAAACCTCGGCGCGCGGGGCGGGCCGGGCGAGGCGTCGGTTTCCCCAGTGCTCGGCCAGCTGCCAGGCCAGCCACGCGTGTGAGGTCTGGGGGATCAGCAGGGGGCCGGCGGGGTCGTGCTCGTGGTGAAGAAACACGCCGCATTGTAGCCCGGCGGCGGCTGAGGTGGGTGCCGTCGAGGGGTATACAGCGCCGACCCCGGTGCCCGGTGGAGCTCCCGCCGCGACGGCGCTGGGAGGTGCCCACGGCGCGTGGTAAGCTCCCCGGCATGGTGAAGTTCGGAACCTCCGGGTGGCGTGGAATCGTCGGCCGCGACATCACCTTCCGTGAAGTCCGCCTGGTCACCCAGGCTTTCGTCGACCACCTCTCGCGCGCCCCGAAGCCGCCCCAGCTCGTGGTGGTCGGCTGGGACACGCGCATGCTTTCCGAGAAGTTTGCCCGTGCCGCCGCGGAGCTCATCGCCAGCAGCGGTATCCGTGTGCTCATGCCGCCGCGCGACGTGCCGGCGCCGGTGATGAGCTCGGCCATCCTCGAGTGTGGCGCCGACGGCGGCCTGCTCTTCACCGCCAGCCACAACCCGCCCGAGTACAGCGGGCTCAAGCTCTACACCGGTGACGGCATTCTTGCTCCGCAGGATGTCACCGACGCGGTGGAGCGCGAGTGCGAGCGACTCGCGGACAGCTTCGACGGCGTCTTCCTGCGCCGACCGGCGCTGATCGAGGGCTTCGACCCCAAGCCGGTTTACCTGTCCCGGCTCGAGCGTCTCGTGGACTGGGAGGCGATTCGGCGCAGCGGTCTCACCGTGGTGGTGGACCCCCTCTTCGGCTCCAGCCGTGAGTACCTCGACCACATCCTGCTGGAGAACCGGATCCCCACAACCGTCATCCACAACACCCGCGATCCCTACTTCGGCGGCTATGCCCCCGAGTGCACCTCGGAGAACCTGTCCCGGCTGCGCGACGAGATGCGCCGCACCGGCGCCCGCTTGGGCCTCGCAACCGACGGCGACGCCGACCGCTACGGCATCCTCGATGCCGGTGCGCGGATGAAGGACTCCAGCCTGGTGCTGGCCCTGGTGCTCGACTACCTGGTGCGGCGGCGTGGCCTCAGTGGCGCGGTGGGCCGCACCCTCGCCACCTCGCACCTCATCGACGCCGTCGCAGCCGATCACGGTCTCGAGGTCGTGGAAACCCCGGTGGGCTTCAAGAACTTCGGACCGCTGCTGGTGGACGGCACCGTCGACTTCGCCGGCGAGGAGAGCGCCGGCCTGGCGTGGCGAGAGCACCTTCCCGAGCGCGACGGCATCCTCGCCTGCCTGCTGTGCGCCGAGATGGTGGCGGTGGAGGGTGCCAGCATGGTGGAGCTGGGCCAGCGCCTGGCCGAGCGGGTCGGCACCTTCATCTTCCGCCGCACCCAGGTACCCCTCACCGAGCAGCTCGACGCGCTCCTCGAGCACCGCCTGGAGCAGAACTGGCAGGAGGAGGAGCTCAATGGCCGCCCGGTCGTCCAGGTGGACTGCCGCGACGGGCTCAAGCTCATCTTCGAGGGCGGCGGCTGGCTGCTCCTGCGGCGTGCCGGCACCGAGCCCAAGCTGCGGCTTTACGCCGAGGGCCGCTCCCAGGAAGAGATGCGCCACCTCATGCACCTGGCGCGTCGACTCCTCACCAACTGGAGGATCAAGCATGTTTGACATCGAGTTCGTCAGCGGCCGCGAGGTCCTCGACTCCCGCGGCAACCCCACGGTCGAGGCCGAGGTGGTTCTCTCGGGGGGCACTGTGGGGCGCGCCATCGTCCCCTCGGGTGCCTCCACCGGCTCGCGCGAGGCTCTCGAGCTGCGTGACGGCGAGTCCGAGCGCTACCTGGGCAAGGGAGTGTTGACCGCGGTGGAGCACGTCAACGGACCGCTCGCCGAAGCGGTGGAGGGGCTCGACGCCCGCGACCAGCTGGGTGTCGACCGCGCCCTGCTGGAGTGCGACGGCACCGACAACAAGGCGGCGATGGGCGCCAACGCCATCCTCGGCGTGTCTCTGGCGGTGGCCCATGCGGCCGCCGAGACCTGCGGTCTGCCCCTTTACCAGTACCTGGGCGGCGCCGGCGCCCGTGAGCTGCCGGTGCCGATGATGAACCTGGTCAACGGCGGCGCCCACGCCGACAACTCGGTGGACTTCCAGGAGTTCATGGTGGTGCCGGTGGGCTTCGGCGCCTTCTCCGAAGCGCTGCGCGCCGGCGTCGAGGTCTTCCACACGCTCAAGAAAGTGCTCTCCGAGCGCGGCCTCGCCACCGCAGTGGGCGACGAGGGCGGCTTCGCCCCGAACCTCCCCGACAACCGCGCCGCCCTCCAGCTCCTGGTGGAGGCCATCGAGCGCGCCGGTTATGCCCCTGGTGAGCAGGTCGCCCTGGCCCTCGACGTCGCCGCCTCGGAGATCTACGACGACGGCGCCTACGGGCTCCCCGGCGAGGGCCGGCGAGGGCTGACGTCCGCGGACCTCATCGACCTCTACGAGGCACTGGTGGGCGACTTCCCCATCGTCTCCATCGAGGACGGTCTCGCCGAGGGCGACTGGGAGGGTTGGGGCGCGCTCAACCGCCGCCTCGGTGACCGCATCCAGCTGGTGGCCGACGACATCTTCGTCACCAACCCGGCGATCATCCGCCGCGGCATCGCCGAGAACGTCGCCAACTCGGTGCTCATCAAGCTCAACCAGATCGGCACCCTGTCAGAGACCCTGGACGCCATCCAGATGACCCACCGCGCGGGCTGGACGGCGGTGATCTCGCACCGCTCGGGCGAGACCGAGGACACCACCATCGCCGACCTGGCGGTGGCCTGCAACACCGGGCTCATCAAGACCGGCTCGGCCTCGCGCTCGGAGCGCATCGCCAAGTACAACCGGCTGCTGCGCATCGAGGAGGAGCTCGAGGAGGCGGCCCGCTTCCGTGGCGTCGCGGCGCTGGCGCGCGGAGTGCGGTGAGCCCGCATATCTCGCCGGCGTTCGTCGCGAGACCGCAGGAACGCCTGTCAGTGCGGTGCTTCGACCAAGGCGACGCCGAGGTGTGCTTGTGGCACGTCGCAGGCGTCGCCGACGGGAGAAACGCCGCAATGGCTGGTGTTTCTGCGGTCGTAGTAGGAGGCCGGTGAGATATGCGGGCAGGGCGCCTGCCGCTGCTGCTCGGCGGGGTGGTCGCGCTGATCGCCCTCGCCGTGTTGTCGGGCATCGTCACCCAGGGCTTCCGCGAGCTTGCCCGTACCCGCGCCGAGCGTGCCCGCCTCGAGCGCGAGAAGGCCCGCCTCGAGGCGCGCATCGAGCGTCTCGAGGAGACCCTCGATGCGCTCCGGCGCGACCCCGCCGCCACCGAGTCCCTGGTACGTCGCGACCTCGGCTGGGTACGACCGGGGGAGCGGGTGGTCTACATCGCCACCCCGACGCCGGAGCCCTTGGCGGTCTCCTTGACAGAGCCCACCCCCACCCCTATACTCTCCATTCCAACGACGCGGGGTGGAGCAGTCCGGTAGCTCGTTGGGCTCATAACCCAAAGGTCGCAGGTTCAAATCCTGCCCCCGCAACCAGAAAACGAAATGCCGCCCGAAACGGGCGGCTTTTTCGTTTTCTGGTTGGTACACCACGACCCCGGAAGCGGATTGATCCGCGGCCAATGGGGATCGGAAGCCCGGTGGAGCCGGGCTGGAGAGGGTGGGGGCTTGGCCAGCGGGCAACCGCTTGTGGGGTCGGGGCGCGGCGGGGCGGCCGCAGGCCGGTCCGACGCAACCAGGGAGCGTTGCAGCTACCAAGGCCGGCCGCTACCCGAAGGCGGCTTTTTCGTTTTCTGGTTGGTACACCACGACCCCGGAAGCGGATTGATCCGCGGCCAATGGGGATCGGAAGCCCGGTGGAGCCGGGCTGGAGAGGGTGGGGGCTTGGCCAGCGGGCAACCGCTTGTGGGGTCGGGGCGCGGTGGGGCGGCCGCAGGCCGGCCCGACGTGAACCAGGGCGCGCTCCTCGAGAATGACCCGCTCAGTCCCCGAACCTGAGCTCAACGTGCACGCACAACCAATTCATGGCGCCTCGAGAGCACCCTCTTCACGCAAAGTGCCAAAAGTGTCGGCCCTGGCACTCCTCGACCTGCATGAGACTGGCGGAGCTCCGTGGTCTCGTCCCATTCTCGGGATTCGCTTCCTGGCTCACCGACTCGCTGGTAAGGCGAGAGTAGCCAGTGCGTTGGATCTCATGCTGGAGCGATCGGCCGGTGTCACGACGTCCCGGGCGTGGGAATCGAGAATCCGCCTTCCGGGGTCATGACGTGGCACGCTTCTTGATGTTCCGTTGGAGGTCGGTAACCCCAGGTGAGTCCGCCACGAGAGAGGGGATAGGGGCTCGTGACTGGCCCGGCGGTTCCTGCCTACGCGGTCGCAAGGGTTCGGGGAATCCACAAACGGAGGAACGAGATGAAACGGAGCCTCATTCTGGTCCTGATCGGTGTCTACTCGGTCCTGGGTGCTGATGCTCTGGGCGCCAAGACCTTCTACGTGACGACGTTCAGCGACTCGTTCGCCGTCGACGGCGTGTGCAGCCTCCGCGAGGCGCTCAACGCGGCCAACGGCGCGACCCTGGTGGATGAGGCGTGCGGCCTCGGCGATTCGGGACGGGACGTCATCAACCTGCCGCCCGGCATCTACACCTTGATGACGCCCTTCAACGGGTTGGACGAAATGTGGGGCGATCTCGACATCCGCTCCGAGGTGGTGTTCAACGCCTATCTCGGCAACGTGACGATCCGGCAGGAGCAGGACGTCAACGGCCAGGTGTACGGGCGGGTCCTCGAGGTCTGGGCCGGAGGCGTGGCCACGCTCGAGAACCTGACGATCGAAGGCGGCGTCGAGACCTTGGACGGCGGCGGCATCCGCAACCTTGGTTGGCTCCTGCTCGATCATGTCACCGTCACCGGCAACACCTCCGATCGGGCGGGTGGTGGCATCCAGAACGCCGGCAGCGGAGTCCTCCACGTCTACGACTCGACCGTCTCGGGGAACACCGCGACCGGGCTTGGTGCCGACGGTGGCGGCGGTGGGATCATCGTGGCCGGTGGCAGGACATACCTGACCCGGAGCACTGTCAGCGGCAACGAGACCTCCGCGGACGGGGGAGGGCTCATGGTCGCCTCAGACGGCTGGCTCGAGCTCGTCAACAGCACCGTCAGCGGCAACGAAGCCTGGGTCAGCGGCGGCGGCATCGCCAACCACGGCGGCACCGTCCTGCTGAGCAACGTCACGGTCACGGCCAACACCGCCAACTCAGACCTGTCAGCCGACAACGACGGCTTCGCCGGAGGGGTCTGGAACGACGGCGCCGGCGGCGGCATGGTCGAGCTGTGGAACACTCTGATCGCAGCGAATGTCCAGAGCGTGGTGGGCGTGGGGATTCTCGATCCCGACTGCGTCGGCGACCTGACCTCTCAGGGCTACAACCTGGTGGGCTGGGACTCGGCTTTCTGTACGGTCATCGACACCGGCGTCGGTGGCGACATCCTCGGTGACCCCATCGCCATCGATCCTCTCATCGGCCCTCTGGCGGACAACATCGGGCCCACCCGGACCCACGCCCTGGATGCCGGCAGCCCGGCCGTCGACGCCGGCAACCCGCTGGGATGCTCGGTCAACGGCAGCGGCTACATCTCCGAGGACCAGCGCCAGCGGGTCCGACCGAGCGGTTCCGCCTGTGACATCGGTGCGTACGAGTACGGCTACGACGCCTCGCGATTCGTGGTGACCAGCGCCACCGACGACGGCGCCGGCTGCACCCTGAGGGAAGCCCTCGAGTCCATCATGAGCGGCACGCCGGCCGACGGCTGTAGCGACGCGGGCGCCACCGGCGTCGACACCATCGAGTTCGACCCGGCAGTGACCGGGACCATCGCACTCACCGCCAACCTGCCCACCGTGAACCAGTCCATCCACATCGTGGGTCCGGGCAGCACCGTGCTCGCGATAGACGGCCTGGGCAGCTACCGCTCGGGGCTGCATGTCGACAGCCCCGGTAACGTCGCCACCGTGGTCATCGAGGGCTTGACGTTCACCAGGGGATTCGCACCCGACGAGGGCGGCGCCCTGCTTGTCTACGACGGTGAGGCTGTCGAGCTCGTCGATATCGTAGTCGACGACACCAGCTGCACGTCAGGGGCGGTGGTCGTGTACGGCCACGGCGTGGTGACGCAGAGCACCATCCGTGACAGCGTCGGGACGGGGTTGGTCGTGTCCGGCGGGAGCCTTCAGATGACGGACAGTACGGTGAGCGGGAACGTGAGCGCCCTGTCGGCAGGTGGGGTCAAGGTTCAGAGCTCGTCGATGACCGCCATCGGGTGCACCTTCAGCGGCAACAGCGCCGGCGAGGCGGGTGGCGCCGTGTCAATCGTCAACACGAGCTCGGAGCGGGTGGAGATCGAGAGGTCCACCTTCGCCGGCAACACGGCGGGGTCGGGAGGTGCCATTTCGGTCGGTGGCGGGAGGGTGTCGATCGTGAACTCGACCGTCTCCGGCAATCACGCAACCTCCGGCAGCGGAGGGGGAATCCGCTCAATGATGTTCGGCTATCCCCAGAGCATCTCGATCGCCAACTCCACCATCAGCGGCAACTCGGCGACCGGCAGTGGCGGCGGGATCTACCAGGACAGCTCGGCGGGCGTCTTCCGATTGGCGAACGTCACCATCACCGACAACACAGCCAGCAGCGGGTTCGGCGTGTCCTTGAACGTGACCTCTGGCGTGATGGTGCGAAACAGCATCATTGCCGGAAATCACCCGATGTCCGGCGGATCCGGCTCGGACCTGGATTGCGGCGTGGTCGGTTCAATCGTCTCCGAAGACTACAACCTCCTGGGTTCGGGGTGCCCGTTCAACAGCTGGGCCGCCCACGACACCACCGGCGCTGCGCCCCTCCTGGGGCCCCTCGGCGACAACGGCGGCCCGACGTGGACCCACCAGCTGCTCGCCGGAAGCCCGGCGATCGACGGCGCCGACCCGGTCGCCGGCTGCTCGTGGGATCACGACTCGGACCCGGTCACACCTGACCTCCAGATCAGCACCGACCAGCGGCTCTGGGCCCGCTACCTGGATGGAGACGGCGACTCCACCGAGCAGTGTGACATCGGCGCCGTCGAGTTCGACCCAACGGTGTCCGCCGGCGTCCTCTTTAGCGATGGCTTCGAGTCTGGAAACTCCGTGGCGTGGTCATCCTCGACGGGTCTCTGAGAGGGATGTCAGGAGGTCGGGATGCGCCACCGGTCGGTGCCCGAGCTTGACAGCCCCTCCCTGTCGTCCAAGACTCATGGAGACGGGATGAGCCCCCGTCTTCGAAACGGAGTCCGACCACTGCCTTTTCGGCTGAACGTCGTCTACGGCGACCGAACGACCCGCATCCCCCTCGTCGAGGGCCAGATGCTGGTGGGATCGGCTGCTGACGCGGATGTGCGCTTGATGCACCTGTCGGTGTCTCGGCGTCATGCGCGGCTGTACGTTTCCGCAGGTGGCGTGGAGGTGGAGGATCTGGGCTCTCGCAACGGCACCCGGCTCGGCGACGAGCGAGTCCGTGCTCGGGTCCTGGTTCCTCCGGGTGCACCCTTGTTGTTCGGCACAGCGGTCACCACCATCGAGTCCCTCGAGGTCGACGATGCCGAGATCGGTATCACGGTCACGGTTGCCGGGCTTTCGAAGAGGACGGGCGACGAACGTCAGAGGGCACCCGCCACAACCGCTGCACCGTCGCTGTTGGAAAGCTTCACCCTGTCGCTCCTGCCGGATCTGCTGGCCCGGATCGCCGCCGCCGAGGATCCGACAGAGCTGATCCAGACCGTGGCCGAGGGTTGGTTCAGAGCCCTGCCGTGCAGCTCCCTCGAGCTGCTTCGTGCAGGCGAGGACGGCGACGCCCTCCTGTTCCAGGCGCGCCGCGACAGCCCCCGCGGCCGCGTCGACGAGTCGCCTTCGGTTGAGGGTAGGTGCGGCGATCTCATGCTGCGGGCCGTCTTTCCCGTGCGCTCGATGGCCGAGATGTACCGGCCCCTGCTCCGTGCCGGCGCGAGCCTGATCGCGCTGTGCCACCGTCGTGTTGCGACCGACGGACGGATCCGAGCCTTCTCGTCCGGTCACGAGCTCTCGCCGCTTCCCGATCCTCCGTCGATATCCCCCCGGGTGCGGAGGATCTACGCCGACGCAGCGCGCATCGCAGCCGGCACGGTCAGCGTCATGATCCAGGGCGAGTCGGGGAGCGGCAAAGAGGTTCTCGCACGATTCGTTCACGCCGCCTCGCCGCGAGCCGAGGGCCCTCTGGTGACCCTCAACTGCGCCGCCTTGCCTCGCGATCTCCTCGAAGCCGAGCTGTTCGGCGTCGCGGGTGGGGTCGCGACGGGGGTCGACGCCCGGCCAGGCCGCTTCGAGCTCGCCCACGGCGGCACCTTGTTCCTGGACGAGGTAGGCGACATGGCGCTCGAGACCCAGGCTCGCATCCTGAGGGTCCTCCAGGAGCAGGAAGTGTTCAGGATCGGTGGTCGCGAGCCCTGCCCAGCCGACGTCCGAATCGTCTCCGCCACCAATCGCGATCTGGAGTCGATGCTCGAAGAGGGGAGCTTCCGTGGTGACCTTTACCACCGGATCGCCGATTGGGTGGTCGATCTGCCCGCTCTGCGTGAGCGGCGGGAGGACATCCCCACGTTGGCGGCGTTTTTTCTCGGTCGGGCATGTGCAGTGCGCGGCGTCGCGCCGGCCGGCATCTCCCGGGCTGCGCTCGCGGTGCTGACCGCCCATCGCTGGCCCGGCAACATCCGCCAGCTGCAAAAGGAGATGGCTCGGGCCGCGCTGTTCCTGGAGGATGGCGACCTGCTCGACACCGGACTCCTGCAGCCGGCGCTGCTTGAAGCTGCTGGCGGGTCGATGCCGACAACCCTCAAAGAGATCCTCGAGGAAGCCGAGCGCGATGCCATCGAGTCAGCCCTTCTCGCCTGCGAGGGTGATGTCACAGCAGCGGCCAACCGCCTCGATGTCGGTCGCTCGACCCTCTACCGCCGACTCACAGCTCTGGGGATCGAGGCGTAGGCAGGAGCCGCCATTCGACACGAAGAGATGCGAGCTCGGTGCAGCCTTTCGGTGGCTGGGTTCGGTTCCTCCTCAGTCCTGATCGGCGGCCAACCCATACCGACGGACGAGGTCGAGGAAGTCGGATTCGGCCCATCCGGCCGCGAGCAGTCGTTGCACGATCGGTCGGGCCTCGTCCACCCGCGCCAGAGATAGCAACGCCGTCACCTGGGTATCGCGATACCAGGAGAGGTCAGTGCTCTCAGCAAGGGGCGTGATCACCGTCAGGGCTTCCTCCCGCAATCGTGTCGCTGTCACGTCGTTTCCGAGCTCCGAGTACACGGCGCCTGCCTGCACGAGATCCCATGCGAGGTCGTTGGCGAGTGAGCTATTCGTCGGATCCTGGGCAGCCAGAAAGCGAGAGGTCGCGAGGCTCTCGTCGAGCAGCGGCGCCGCCTCTCCCGGGCGGTCGAGGCGCCGCAGGACCTGGCCCAGGCTGGAAAGCGCAACGCCGAGCTCGCGGCGCCACTTCGTGTTGGCCTCATCCCGGGCGACCAGCCCACGAGCGAGGCCGAGCGCAGTGCGATACTCGCGCTCTGCGGCCACGGGCTTCCCCTCGCTTTCGAACACATGGCCGAGACGAGTGTGATTGAGCTCCATCTCGAACCGCCAGCGGGCGTCGTGCGGCTCGCGACGAGACAGCTCCTCGACGTGACCGAGGGCCAGTCGGTAGCTCGCCATGGCGAGATCGTCGTGCTGCAGCTCCTCCTGCACCATGCCTCGATACCCGTGGGTCACGGACAGGTGATGTAGCCAGTCGTTGCTTCTCGGTCGCGCGGTCACCCTGTCCGACGCGACTGCCAGTGCCTCGTTGAGGGCCTCGAGGGCCGGCTCGAGCTCCCCCTCCTGGTGATACATCCAGCCAAGGTTCGCGCTCGCGTTCCACAGCTCAACCAGGTTGTCATCGCTGGCTCCGAATTGCGCCACCAGGGCACGGGCCGAGACCATCGCCTTGGTGCAGGCGGTGAGGGCCCCCGTGCCGTTGGCCCGCTCGAGGGCCACCTCGGCGATGTCGGACTCGGTGGAGACGAGGTCGCGCCGCCACCGTGGCTCGCCAGGTTCGTCGTTGATCGCCGCGACCATGAGCTGATGGGCGTGCCGGAAGCTGCCCAGGGCTGCGTCGAGGGCGCCCTGGGACTTCAGCACTCGTCCGAGATTGCGGAAGGCGAGCGCCCGACGGTGGCGACCTTCGGGCGTCCGGTCGTCTGCCTCGAACCGGTCGTAGTGGGCAAGCGCCCTCTGCGCCACGTCGCTGAGCACGTCGGTTCGACCGAGGGGAAGCAGCCGTTGATAGAGGTCCTCGAGCATGAAGTCCAGCAGGTCCTCGGACGCGGCGTGGGCACGCAACGCCCGTTCGCGCTCGGCGCGGAGATCGAGGGTGTACCTGAAGGCGCCCGCGGGCCCCCCGAGCAGGATGAGTGTGGCCAGAGTCGCTACCAGCTTGTGGCGTCGGACCCATATCGCGAACCGCGACATCGGGCCACTTCGCCGGGCAGCGACCGGCTCGCCAGCGAGGTAGCGGGTGAGGTCGTTCGCGAGCTCGCGGGCCGAGGGATACCGTTGGTCCGGGTCCTTGGCGAGGCAGGAGGCGACGACGGTCTCGAGATCGCGAGGTACGTAGGGAGCGACCCGCCGAAGGGGCGGCGGATCGTCCTGCAAGACAGCGATGAGCTGCGCGACTCCCTGCTCGCCGGAGTAGGGCGACCGACCCGCCAGGAGCTCGAACAGGATCACGCCGAGGCTGAATACGTCACTGCGCCGGTCGAGCGTGCGCACCTCGCCCCGGGCCTGCTCAGGGGACATGTAACCCGGCGTCCCGATGACCTGACCGGTGACCGTGAGACCGATCGTCTGGTGCTCGCGGGCGATCCCGAAATCGACCACGAACGGGTGCATCTGACCGTTGTCGTCGCGCTCGACCAGGATGTTGGAGGGCTTGAGATCGCGATGGATGAGGCCGACGCTGTGGGCCGCCTGCACCGCTTCGGCAACCGTGACCATGAGCTGGACCTTTTCCTCGACGGAGGCGTCGGCCACGGCCTGGTCAAGAGGTTCACCCTCCACGAGCTGCATCGTGATGAACGGACGGCCTTCTTCGTTCTCGCCGACCTCGTAGACTTTGCAGACATTTGGGTGGTCAACGAGGGCCTGGGAACGCGCCTCCCGGAGCATACGTTGGAGTGACTCTCGGTCGGTCCTGTGGAGGAGCTTGATCGCGACGTGGCGCTGGTGCTCGTGGTCCCAGGCCTTGAAGACCTCCCCCATGGCGCCCTGGCCCACAAGAACAGCGGTGTCACACCTCATGCTGTGGCTTCGAAGAGGAGAAACGGTATGGCATAGGCGAACGCCGAGGCGCGCATGCCCGCCGCCGGGAGCGGCGGGCAAATGGATTGAGCCTGGAGGCTTCCCGGAAGGTCAATGTCTTCAGGAATTCGAGGTCGAAGGCCACGCGTCGATTGGTGATAGGAAGTTCCCTTTTCTGCCATGGGCCCGGGTCCGTCTCTGAGCCATGGTACACCCGCGTGAGCCGGGCACCGTGGAGTGCTCGTATGCCTGCTGGCGACCGCTCGACCCGAAAGACACGGCATCCGGACGGGGCCATCCAGAATGAGTGCCGACGTCTTTGACGATTTCCTCGGCTCGGCTCGGCTCGGCTCGGCTCGGCTCAGCGAACGGCCCTAAGCTCCGTCCCGCGTCGAGAACGAGATTGCCAGATCGCCGGCCTTGGCACTCATCACCAGATCGCCGGCCTTGGCACTCATCACCAGATCGCCGGCCCTGGCACTCGTCCTCAACCCGTCCCGGCCGTAGCCGTTGGCCGGGTCCAGGGGGTCGCGTGCCCGCAACCACTCGCCGAGCGCACGCGATGGCGATCGCTGCTGATGCGCCGGTCGCTGTGGAGTCACGTCCGGCCGGGGCGTCGGTCGCCACCCACTCCTTGAAAATGTGAGCAAATAAAGGTGCCAGGCACCGAACTGCCGATTTGTTAGAATCGCGGTGGAGGAAAGATGCCGCGAGCGGGAAGGACCTTCGAGGAGGGGCGGATCTACCACGTCTACAACCGAGTGGGCGGTGGATGGATGGCGTTCGACGACGAGAAGCTTGGTGAGCGTTTCATCGAGATCTTCCGTCAAGTCGTGGATCGGGATGAAGCGACTTCGTTTGGCTGGTGTCTGCTCGGCAACCACTACCACCTGATCCTTCGACAGGGGCCGGTCTCGCTCTCGCGGTCATTGAAGACGCTGCAACAGGGTGTGACTCGGGCGAAGAACCTGAGGGATCGGATGTTCGGGCCCCTCTGGCAGGGGAGGTTCAAGGCCAAGGAGGTCTCGGACGACCGCCACCTGATGCAGCTCGTCGCGTATGTTCATCTCAACCCGGTCAAGGCCGGTCTCGTCGAGGTCCCTGATCAGTACAGGTGGAGCGGTCATCAGGAAATCATCGGCCGCAGGCGAAATCCGATCGTGGCGGTGGACGATGTGCTGCTGATGTATGGGCCGACACGGCGTCGAGCGCTCAGGAGGTATCGGGCCGCGCTGTCTGCTGTTGGAGGTGAGGAGTGGAGCTCGAGAGGTCCTGGGGCTCTTCCGTGGTGGAGTCTCGGCCGTCCGACTGAAGAAGAGCGAGAGCGACTGCGGAAGCGGAAGGGTCCGCAGATCGACGAGCTGGGTAGGAGCACCGCGAGGTGGCGCCCGCGGTACGGCGCCCTGGAGTGGCTGAATCTGGCCTGTGAGCACCTCAACGTCGACATCGAGGTCTTGGCAGGGAAGGGTCGCGCCCCAAGAACTGTGAAGATGCGGGAGCTCATCGGAATGGTTGGCGTTGAGCGATTTGGTGTGAAGGTGACCGAACTGGCTGACGCTCTCGGGAAGTCACGCGACGGGGTGAGCTGCTGGATGCGACGGGGTGTGGAGCGCCGGGCGACGGATCCGAGTTTCGCCGCTGCTGCAAAACGGTTGGAGTACGTCGCCAGCGAAGAGCCCTGAGGGCATAAATAAGCAGATCGGTGCCTGGCACCTTTATCGAGTTCTTACACCACGTCCGTGGACTCTACTCTTTACCCCTCCTGCTCCAGCCGCTGCGCCGAGAGGAACCAGAGGCTCCCGAACCGGAGCCTCGGCGGATCCTCCGCGGCCACGTCGGCAGCGCATGTGAGCAGACCGAGCACCGCCAGAAGGCCGGCGACCCGACCCACTGTCCACTTCACCCCGCCACCCCGAAGCTGCGCAGGGTCTCGTAGACCCCCACGACGACGAAGACCGCTCCGGTGGTGCGCCGCGCCCACAGCTCGAAGGCGCCCACCTTCTCGAACGCGCGTCCGACCCAGTTCACCCCGAAGGCGATGAGCACCGCGAAGGCCGCGACTGGAACGGCCGTGCCGAGACCGTACACGCTCGGCAGGAGCAGGGGGGACCTCTCGACCACAGCGAGCGGCAGCAGGGAGCCGAAGAACAGGCCGGCCGACACGGGGCAGAAGGCGAGCGCGAAGACCACGCCCAGAGGCAAAGCGCCCCAGACCCCCCATCGCTCGGCCCTGCCCTGCATCGAAGCGGCCAGGCGACCCCCGCCGATGTCGAAGCTGAAGACGCCGAGCAGCATCAGCCCGACGGCGACCATCAGGGGGCCGAGCGCCTTGTGCGCCGTCCCCTGCAGGAACGAGGAAACCTCTACCAGAGACATCAGGCCCCACACCGCCCCGGCGCCGAGGACGAGGTACGCGAGGCTGCGGCCGGCCGTGTACAGCGCGCCGGCGAGCAGCACGCGACGCGGCGAGCCGACCCGGGCGCCGACGAAGGAGACGGCGGCGATGTTGGTCGCCAGGGGGCAGGGGCTGATGGAGGTCAGCAGCCCCAGCCAGAGGGCACTGACCACGGCGAGATCGGCGACCGCCACATCACGCTCCGTCGATGAACGCCCGGGTCGCTTTCTGGACGTAGTCGACGAACAGCTCCTTGTCCCGGACCAGCTGCCAGATCTTGCTCAGATTGGTGTGCCGGACCAGCTTGCCGTCGGCATACTCCACGACCACGACCGCCTTGGTGGTGAGCTGGAAGTCGGTGAGGAAGTGCTTGTTTGGCGCCTCGTCGACGTTGACGGCACGGAACGACATGGCGCCGGAAGCAAGCTGCGTGGCGAAGCCCGTGCGGATGGCTTCCTTGGTGTACGCCTCGAGCTTGCGGCAGGTGGCGCAGCGGACGTCACCGTGGAAGTAATAGACGACGACACCCTCGACGGGTGCCGCGGCGGTCTCCTCAGCGGCGGCGATGGGCATTGCCGCCCCAGCAGCCAGGAGCACGGCCGCGAATAGTGCGATCAGCCGACAGGTACGCATCATTTCTTCCTCCTTACCCGATCAGGGTCTTCAGCTCGTCGACGTCGGGCACGCGCCCGGCCACCTTGACCTGCCCGTCCACCGCCAGCGCCGGCGTCATCATGACACCGCGGCGGACGATGGCCTGGATGTCGGTCACCTTCTCCAGCTCGTACTCGAGCCCCAGTTCCTCGGCGGCCTGGCGCGCGGCACGCGCCAGCTTCTCGCACTTGGGGCAGCCGGTTCCCAGAATCTCCATCCTCTTCATGGTTCCTCCGTCGTCTCAGATGACTATCGCTCCGTAGAGCACGCCGGTGACGGTCGCCAGCACCACCACCAGCCCGACGTAGACGCTCGTCTTGCCCCAGCCGATCACGCCAGCGATCACCAGAATGTTCGGCAGGGACAGGGCCGCACCGAGCCCGACCGCCCCGGCGGCGGCCAGCTGCCGCGTGTGCGTGTACAGCCACCACCAGGCCCCTGCCTCTCCCTCGGACCGGCCCCAGCAAACACGAAAATCGTGGCGGGTGCGCCGAAGAAGAGGCCGTTCTGCCACAGCGGACGCCCATGCTCGGGCGCCGGCATCGCCAGCGCGGCTTCGGTGCGTGCCTGGCTCAGGAACACCGAGATCGCCCCGGCGATGAAGAACACCGGGACCAGGCACAGGAGCACGTGCGCCTGTGCGTACAACTTGGTGAGCTTGAGGGACTCGAGGAGGGCCCCGCGGAAGCGGGGCGCGTCTATGGGAAGGTAGACGAAGGCGAGAAACACTCCGGTCATGAGCGAGAGCGGCTTCCACTCGGCCTTCCAGTTAACGCCTGGGCCGGTAAGGGTCGTTGTGCTCATGAGGTTGTGCTTTCTCGGGCTGCGTCGGCCTGGCGGGCGACTGCGGCCGACGGGACGCCGGCTTCCGCGATGATCGCCTCGACGCAACCGAAGAAGCTGAGTACGCACGGCACGCGCAGGGAGTAGAAGACCTGGGCGCCGCGCTTGTCGTCGGCCAAGAGGTTGGCGGCCTTCAGCACCGACAGGTGCTTCGACACGGTGGAGATGTCGGCACCGATCATCGCCTGCAGCTCGCACACGCAGCGCTCGCCACGAGCCAGCTCCTCGACGATGAACAGCCGCGTGGGATGGCCGAGGGCCTTGATAACGCGCGCGCGCAGCCCGAGGCGGGCGGCGTCGAGAGTGGGAGCCACAGCTGACATTTGGCTATTTTGCCAAATGGCCATGCTTGTGTCAACCCCCGGCCATGGCGAGCCACGAAATCACCACCGCTGCTGTGCGGGATTGCCCAAACCCGAGGGTCCCCGGCCCTCTTGGTCTCGGCGGAGGCGGGCGTCGTGGAGCGGGAGACGGACGAGGCACCAGGTCTGAGCCACATGAGGGCGAGGTACCACATGTGTCAACGGACAGCCACTCTCCCGAGTTCGGCGGACATCGGGTTTCCCGCACATGCGCCAGGGACGTTGCACGGCGTGCGGCACCGAGGGGCCCCACTCTCAAGCTCTTGCCACCGAGCGTGCGAGCAGCGTCTGGATCAGCGGCGTGTGGAAGACGCCATCCCCGATCAGGGCCACGCGCTCGCATAAAGGTGCCTAAAGGTGCCAGGCACCGAACTGCCGATTTGTTAGAATCGCGGTGGAGGAAAGATGCCGCGAGCGGGAAGGACCTTCGAGGAGGGGCGGATCTACCACGTCTACAACCGAGTGGGCGGTGGATGGATGGCGTTCGACGACGAGAAGCTCGGTGAGCGTTTCATCGAGATCTTCCGTCAAGTCGTGGATCGGGATGAAGCGACTTCGTTTGGCTGGTGTCTGCTCGGCAACCACTACCACCTGATCCTTCGACAGGGGCCGGTCTCGTCGAGGTCCCTGATCAGTACAGGTGGAGCGGTCATCAGGAAATCACCGGCCGCAGGCGAAATCCGATCGTGGCGGTGGACGATGTGCTGCTGATGTATGGGCCGACACGGCGTCGAGCGCTCAGGAGGTATCGGGCCGCGCTGTCTGCTGTTGGAGGTGAGGAGTGGAGCTCGAGAGGTCCTGGTGCTCTTCCGTGGTGGAGTCTCGGCCGTCCGACTGAAGAAGAGCGAGAGCGACTGCGGAGGCGGAAGGGTCCGCAGATCGACGAGCTGGGTAGGAGCACCGCGAGGTGGCGCCCGCGGTACGGCGCCCTGGAGTGGCTGAATCTGGCCTGTGAGCACCTCAACGTCGACATCGAGGTCTTGGCAGGGAAGGGTCGCGCCCCAAAAACTGTGAAGATGCGGGAGCTCATCGGAATGGTTGGCGTTGAGCGATTTGGTGTGAAGGTGACCGAACTGGCTGACGCTCTCGGGAAGTCACGCGACGGGGTGAGCTGCTGGATGCGACGGGGTGTGGAGCGCCGGGCGACGGATCCGAGTTTCGCCGCTGCTGCAAAACGGTTGGAGTACGTCGCCAGCGAAGAGCCCTGAGGGCATAAATAAGCAGATCGGTGCCTGGCACCTTTACGATCTCCGGCTCCAGCAGCTCATGGCAGCTCGAGTGGATGCAGCGGCCGGTCAGGCCGTCGTGCGTGGCCGAGCTCGAGCGCCCCATCTCCTCGAGGGCGTCGACTGCTCTGCTTCAAGAAGCTGGGTCGACTCCGGCCGAAGGCTCGTACGGCACGAATATAATGCCGTTGATTCACAACTACGGAGCGGTCTCCAAGAGAGCAAGGCGCCCGGGGGCGGGGACGGGAGCGACCGCGGGCGGCTCTCTCGCGGTGGGGCTCACGTGTCTCGGACGCCGCAGGCTTTCCAGAGGGACCTTGACATTGCGGGGAGCAGGAACCATACTCACAATAGGTCATCATGAGTCACCGCGGCTCTCGATGAGTTCTCGTGGCTCACGGTGGCCTGATTCATTTTAGTCGGCTCGAGTGAGCACGGGTCGATGGGCAGGGACCCTCCTCGAGCTGCTCAGACAATCGACCGCTCAGCCGCAGATCAGTTGGAGGCTCAGCCGATGCCCGAGTCAGGAGCTCTCACGACGAGTCAAGCCGCGGTCTTCCTCGGCGTCCACGTGCAGACGGTTCGCAGGCTCGCCAGGTCTGGACGAATCCCGTCCTTCAAGGTCGGCGCCGACTGGCGCTTCCGCAAGGAGGCCCTCGTGCAGTGGGCCGACAGCCAGCAGATCGAGGAGCGTGGCAGCAACGAGCGTGGAGGCAACGGCGCCCTGACCGTCCTGATCGTCGACGGCGAGGCGAAGGTCAGTGCCGCCCTGGCCAGGATGGCCGAGCGATTCGGCTGCCGCACCCGGCAGGCGTTCAGCGCGGAAGTGGCGCTCGAGCTGATCGCTGAAGAAGCTCCGGACCTCGTGCTGCTCGACCTCAAGCTGCCTGACATGAACGGCCCGAGCTTTCTGGTAGAGCTGCGAAAGAAGTATCGAGCATTGCCGGTGGCCATCGTCACGGGCTACCCCGACGGCGAGCTCGTGACGCAGGCATTGAAGTCCGGCCCGTTGCTGGTACTTCCCAAGCCCGTGGAGCCGGATCAGCTCGAGCAGGTGGTCCGCATGGCGCGAAGCGCGAAGAGTAGGAGATGACACCATGACACTCGAAAAAGGGGCGGGCGGAGCTGAACGCCGAGACTCCACGGTCAAGAAAGCGCCGACCGGGATCGATGGCCTCGATGCGATCACCCACGGAGGCTTTCCGGCAGGTCGGCCCACCCTGGTGTGCGGCGGTCCGGGCTGCGGCAAGACCATCCTGGCGATGGAGTTCCTGGTGCGTGGGGCCCTCGAGTTCGACGAACCGGGGCTGTTCGTCTCCTTCGAGGAGAGCATCGAAGATCTCCACCAGAACTTCCGCTCGTTCGGCTTCGACCTCGAGAGTCTCGTCGAGCAGAAGAAGCTCTTCATCTCTCACGTGAAGCTGTCACGCACCGAGATCGTCGAATCGGGCGAGTTCACGCTGGACGGGTTGTTCGTGAGACTCGCGCACGGAATCCAACAGGTCGGCGCCAAGCGCGTCGCCATCGACACCCTGGAGTCGCTGTTTTCGCATCTTGCGGACACCAACGCACTCCGGGCCGAGATCGCGCGCCTCTTCGGGTGGCTCAAGGAAAAGGGCATGACGAGCGTGATCACCGCCGAGAAGGGCACGGGCCAGCTCACCCGGAACGGCCTCGAGGAGTACGTCTCGGATTGCGTCCTGACCCTCGACCACCGCATCACGGACCAGATCTCCAAACGTCGGCTGCGGGTCGTCAAGTATCGAGGCTCCTCCCACGAAAAGGACGAGTATCCGTTCCTGATCGGCGACACGGGATTCTCGGCTCTGCCGATCAGCTCGGTCCATCTGGACCATGTTGTGAGCTCGGATCGCGTGAGCACCGGCGTACCCGACCTCGACGGCATGCTGGGAGGCCAGGGCTACTTTCGAGGGAGCACGGTGCTGCTCTCGGGCGCCGCCGGCTCGGGCAAGAGCACGCTGGCCGCCAGCTTCGCAGCCGCGACCTGCGCGCGCGGGGAGAGCTGCCTGTTGCTCGCCTTCGAGGAGTCAGCCGGGCAGCTGATTCGCAACATGCGCTCGGTGGGTCTCGACCTCGAGCCATGGGTCGAGCAGGGCCTGCTCCACATCGAGGCGAGCCGTCCAACCCTCTTCGGGCTCGAGGAGCACCTCGTCTCCATCATCGAGCTGGGTCGTCGCGTCGTCCCCAGGGCGGTGGTGCTGGACCCCATCACCAACTTCCTCTCTGCCGGGTCCGCCTGGGAGGTCAAGGCGCTGCTGACGCGGGTGATGGATCAGTTCAGGGCTCTCGGGGCCACGGTCCTGCTGACCAGCCTCACGCCCGGCAGTGGCACCGTCGAGGCCTCGGAGACCGGCCTCTCGTCCATGATGGACACCTGGATCGCGCTGGACCAGAAGATGACGGGACACATCCGGCGTTGCTATTTGTACGTCCTCAAGTCGAGAGGGATGGAGCACTCGCACGAGATGCGCGAGCTGGTCATGTCGTCGGCCGGACTCTCTCTGCGCGAGATCACCGAAGAACGGGAAAACACTCAGCCGGCCGGCTCGGAAGGGGGAAGACCATGACAGAGAATGACCAACCATCGAACGCGCACCACGACGGCCCCTCGCCGGAGAGGTGGGAGCTGCGCCTCTACGTGGCCGGGATGACGCCGGCCGCTGCGCGGGCGATGTCGAATCTCAAGAAGATCTGCGAGGAGCATCTCGAAGGACGCTACTCGCTCGAGGTCGTCGACCTTCTCGAGCAGCCCGCCCTGGCGGAGGGCGAGCAGATCTTCGCAGTTCCGACTCTCGTCCGCAAGCTGCCGCCGCCGCTGCGGAAGATCGTCGGTGACTTCACCAAGACGGAGAAGGTGCTGGTGGGGCTCGACATCAGGCCGAGCGGTTAGGCGCTCTGGCGGGCGCCTCGACGTAGAAAAGGAGATGGAGCCAGGAATCTGGTGGTGCGATGACAGTGCAAACGAGAGTACTCCTGCCGGTCGTGGTGATGGCGACCGTCGCCCTGATGGACGGTCGGATCTGGGTGGAGTGGGAACGAGGGCGCGGGAGCACGTTCTTCGTCGCGCTCGAGCCGAACCAGGCCGGCGCCGGAGAAGGTGGGACCAGCACATGAGCAGGCAAGCGACGACTCTCCTGGCAAGAGACAAGAAGATGGACGTCGAGCTGACCCTCAATGCCGGTGCACCGGTGGACCGGGAAGGGCTGTCGCCATGACCATCTCCCGGGAAAATCCCGGCAACGGTGCTCACGATCCGATTCGCATCCTGCACGTCGACGACAACGCCCACGACCGCGATCTCGTCCGCGATGCCCTCGAGAATGCCGATCGCGCCTACTCCCTCACCGGGGCGACGACGTACGCCGAGCTCCTCCGCCTCCTCGACGAGGACAGCTTCGACCTCATCCTCAGCGACTTCAACATCCTCGGTTTCGAAGGCCTCGACGTTCTGGATGCCGTCAACGCCCTGACGTCGCCCCCGCCGGTGGTCATCCTCACCGGCACCGGATCCGAGGAGACCGCGGTCGCGGCGCTCAAGCGGGGCGCCAAGGACTACGTGGTCAAGACCCCGGAGCACATCAAGCACCTGCCAGTCACCATCGAGGCGGTGCTTGAAGGCACGCACCTGCGGGAAGCTCAACGTCGGACGCGCGACGAGCTCAGGCGTGCCAAGGAGCAAATCGAGACAATCATCACGCAGAACGTCGACGGCATGATGGTCGTCGACGACGACGGCGAGATTGTCTTTGCCAATCCCGCCGCGGCGGAGGTCTTGAATCGCGATCCGAACACCCTGGTAGGCGCCTCACTTGGGGCTCCCATCGTGTCTGACGATCCGGTGGAGCTCGACGTCTTCCACCCGGGCGCGGCGCCCACCTGCGTGGAGCTCCGGGCCACGGAGGTGGAGTGGAACGGCCGCGCGGCAACGCTGGTGGCCCTGCGCGACGTGACCGAGCTCAAGCGCTCCGCCGAGCAGATCAGCCATCTCAACCGCATCCTGCGCGCGATCCGCAACGTCAGCCAGCTCATCGTGCGCGAGAAGGACCCGGTTCGCCTGGTCCAGCAGACCTGCGAGCTGCTCGTCAAGTCCGGCGGCTACATCAGTGCGTGGATCGCTGTAGGCGACGGCCGAGATCCGCCGGCGAGCGTCGCCCAGGCAGGATGGGGAGACGCGTTCGAGCCATTCGCCGCGTCCTTGCGGGAAGGCCGGTGGCCACCCTGCTGGAAACAGTGTGTCGCTCGCGAAGACGTGGCCGCCATTTGCGACCCGAAGGTGGCATGCGAGGGCTGCTCGCTGTCGGATGGCTACGGGGACAGGGTCGCTCAGGCGACAGCACTGAGGCATGACGGGAAGGTGTTGGGTCAGCTCGGCGTGTCGATTCCTGGCGAGTTGGCCGCAGACGATGAGGAGAGGAACATCCTGGCCGAGGTCGCGGCGGACGTCGCCTTCGCGCTCCACACGATCGAGGCGGAACGCCTCAAGCGGGAGAGCGCGGCGAGATTCACGGTCATCACCGAGTCGTCTCCCGACGCCATCTTCCTCACGGACCGGGCGGGCAACTACACGTACGTCAATGAAGCTGCGTCAGAGCTCCTCGGCTACCCGGTCGATGAGCTGTTGACGCTGAGCATCGTTGACCTCGCCGTGAAAGAGAGGGCCCAGGACTATCTGCAGATATTCCAGGACTTGCTCGCCAAGGGCAGGCTCTTCGTCGAGCTCGAGCTGGTTCGCAAGGACGGCACGGTCGTCCCGGTGGACCTCAATGCCGTGCTCCTGCCGACCGGTGAAACCTACGCGAGCTGTCGCGATCTCAGCCACCCGCAAGCACGCGGAAGGGGCCCTGCGAAGGAGTGAGGCGCAGCTCAAGCTCGCCCAGCGGGTCGCACACATCGGGCACTGGGAGCTGGATGCCTATGATGGAACGCCGGTCTGGTCCGACGAGATCTTCCGGATCTTCGGGCTCGAGCCCGGCACGGCGGAACCATCGTTCACCCGTCACGGGACGATCGTTCATCCGGAGGAGTGGCCGCTCCTCGATGCGGCCGTGCGTGCCGGCTTCGAGAACGGAGAGTCCTTCGATCTCGTCTTCCGGATCCTCAGGCCCGACCAACCGTCGGGATGGATGCGTGCGATCGGATCGGCCATGCTGGACGATGCGGGTAAGGTCGTCAAGATGTTCGGAACGGCGCAGGACATCACCGATGGAGAACGGGCCCGGCTGGAGCTGCTGGCCAGCGAGGAGCGCTTCCGCCTCGTCTTCGACGCGACCACCGACGGGGTCCTGCTGGTCGACGCAGCGACTCGTAAGCTCGTTCTGGGCAACAAGGCCTTGTGTGAGCTCCTCGGTTACACGTCGGACGAGTTGACAGAACTCACCATCGCCGACATCCATCCTCCTGAGGCGATGCGCGAGATCGAGGAGGCATTCGCCCGTCAGGCCGAGGGAGCACATAGCCTCGGAGAGGCCGTCGCCGTGAAGCGCAAGGACGGCGCGATCTTCCATGCTGACATTGGCGGCGCGAGCATGATGTACGACGGCCACCGAGTGTTCGTCGCGGGCTTCCGGGACGTGACAGAGAAACGTAACCTGCAGGCTCAGCTCGCCCAGGCCGACCGCCTGTCGAGCATGGGCATGCTCGCCGCCGGCGTGGCACACGAGATCAACAACCCCTTGTCGTACGTTCTCTTCAACCTGGAGACCCTGGCCGAAACTCTGCCAGATCGGTTCGATGCGATGCGCCGACTCCGGGCGCGGCTCGACGACCTGGTGGATCCGGCGATTCTGGAAGACGTGGTCGGTGATTCGGGCGAGAAGCTGAACGCGGCAGCATTTGACCACGTCTTAGCTCGTCTCAAGGACGCCCTCGGAGGAACAGACCGCATTCGCGAAATCGCCCGCAGTCTCGGCACCTTCTCCCGGGTCGAGCAGGATCAGCTGGTTCCGGTCAACCTGGAGCATGTCATCGACGCTGCGCTCAACATGGCGTACAACGAGGTCAAGTACCGAGCTCGCCTGGTGAGGGACCTCGCCGGGACCCCCACGGTCCTGGCCAATGAAGGTCGGCTCTCCCAGGTCTTCCTCAATCTCATCATCAACGCCACCCACGCCATCGCCGAAGGCGACGTGGAGAGCAACGAGATTCGAGTGACGACCTGGGCGGAAGGCGACGAGGTGTGCGCCGAGGTTCGGGATACCGGCTCTGGCATCGCACCCGAGCACATGGACAAGATTTTCGAGCCCTTCTTCACCACCAAGAAGGTCGGCGTCGGCTCCGGCCTGGGCCTGGCCATCTCCAAGAGCATCGTGGAGGGCTTCCACGGGACGATCCAGGTCAGCAGCGAGGTCGGCGCGGGCACGAGATTCACCATTCGACTTCCCGCCGGCCATGAAGAGCCAGCGGCGCCCGACACGCCTCCTGCAGCCACGGCAGATTCCGGCATCGGAGGGCGCATCCTGATCATCGATGACGACCCATCGATACGGTTCGCCATGTCGGAAGTGTTGAGCGACTATGAGACCGTGCTGGCTTCAAGCGGAGCGGAGGCCATGAAGATTCTCGAAGCGGACCAGGCATTCGACCTGATCCTGTGCGACATGATGATGCCCGACATCACCGGAATGGACCTCCACAGGTGGCTCGCCGAAGGGCAGCCACGGTTGGCCGAGCAGGTCATCTTCGTCACCGGCGGGGCCTTCACGCCACGAGCCCGGGACTACTTGAGCAAGCTCGACAACAGAATCGTCGAGAAACCCATCGGCGTGGCCGCCCTCCGGAAGATCGTCGGTGACCACATCTCCAGGGCGAAGGTCGTCAGGCCTCAGTAGCGCAGGGGCGGCCACCGCGGATCTGTCCTCACGAGAGGTGCCCGTCATTGGGCCATCGGGGTGGGTCGAGTGGCGAGGACGAACAACGATCTGCCGTCCGGCATGGGTCAGCGCATCACCTCTACGACGCATGAGGTGGGCGCCCCGCCCACCCACCGCTCGCCGGCCCGTGTGCTCGGCGCCGATGATCACTGAGGATCGACTGCGCAGAAGCTCGGCACGACGTCATGCCGGGCGCTCGTGCGCATGCCCTCAGGAGGTCTCTCCGGCTCTCGTCGCCGAGCGCGCGAGCAGCGTCTGGATCAGCGGCGTATGGAAGACGCCATCCCCGGTCAGGACCACTCGGGCGTCATCCACCTCGATCCACTCCCGGCGCCGGAGGGCCGCCCACGTTGCGGCGTGCTCCGCGACGAGGTCGACTCCGAACAGACGCCGGTACTCGCCTCGCTCGACACTCATCCCGTGGAGCATCTGGAAGAGGACGTTGAGGCGGAGATCGAGCTCGCCGTAGTGGTACCCCCGTTCGACCGGGAACCGGCCTTCATCGAGGCAGGCGAAGTGATGGTCGAGCCGGGTATGGTTGAGACAGGTCCACCCCGGAGTGTCGGGAGAGCCGGGGTAGTTGGAGACGCCGGCGAAGCCCCAGCCCCACATCTCGACGCCCGAGATCCCACCGGTTGCGGGCGAGCGCAGGGGACGGTGCCAGCTCTCCTCGAAGCGATAGCCGGCGGGCAGGTCGTCCCCGCTCCTCTGCCAATCGTAGGCGGTCCGCTGCCGGTAGCCGGCTTGAGAGAGAAAGTCCCTGGCAGCCCTGTACATCTCGAGGTTCTCGTCGCGCGACGGCAGCTCGTCGCCGCGCTCGAGGGCGAAGACCGACCGTCCCGCGACGTTGAGCTCGTAGTGGGTCAGGTGACCGATGCCCGTGGCCACCAGCACGCGCAGGTCGTCCAGCATCCGCTCCACGGTCTGGCGAGGCCAGCCGAAGATCAGGTCGACGCTCGCGGGCAGCTCGAGCTCGCGGCACCACTCGATGACCCGGAGCACCTGATCGGCGCGCTGTCGGCGCCCGCTCAACGCGATCAGGTCGTCGGCGAGCTGCTGAACACCGATGCTGATCCTTGTCACGCCGGCGGATTTCATCGCCGCGAGCTTGTCGCGGGTGAAGAGCTGCGGGATCCCTTCGAGGGTGACCTCGGTGCCCGGCGGAATCGCTCCCAGGACCCTGCGGACCAGGCCGAGGAGGCGCTCGTAGCGGTCGGCCGGGTAGAGGTTGGCGGTGCCGCCGCCGAAGTAGACGCCGTCGAGCGCGGCGTCGTCGAAGTGGCCGTCGTAGAGGCGCCCCTCCAGCTCGAGGTAGCCCAGGTACTCGTCGAGCTGCGCCCGGTTGCGGAACAGCTCGCTGGGGAAGAGGCAGAAGCCGCAGCGCTCGGGGCGCGTGGGCAGACAGTAGGGTGTCGCCACGTAGAGGATGAGGCGCTTGGGCACGGCGGCCGCCGTCCGCCGGCGGAGGGCCATGACCTCGTCCACCGGCACCGCCCGCTCCCGCCAGAGGAGGGGGGGCGGGTAGCCGTGCAGGACCTTGTTGCCCTGCCGGCGCAGGCGGTGCTTTTCGATGTAGGCGTCGATCTCCTCGACGCGTCGATGGCCGGCACCGGCCGCTGGGCTCGTCGCCATGACGGTACCCTAGCACGCGGCCAGGCTGCTACCATCTGTCAATGCGCCGTGAGCTTGGAAGGTTCGAGACCGCCGCGACCCTGACCAACCTCCACGCGCCCTTCGTCGTGGTCGTGGTCCTGCAGGTCGATCACGGGCCGTCGGCGGAGCGCCTCGCCGCCGCGCTCGCCGTCGTGCAGCGGCGCCACCCGCTTCTCGGGGTGAGGATCGTGGAGCGCGCCGGACGCTTCTGGTTCGAGCCGGAAGGAGCGCCGCCGATCCCCCTGCGCGTCCTCGAGCGGAAGGCCGAGGAGAGCTGGGTCGGCATCGCCGAAGACGAGCTGAACGAGCCCCTCGACGCCGCGACGGGCCCCCTGCTGCGGTGCACCTACCTGGAGCCTTCCGTGCGTGGTGACCCTGGGCCCGGCGACGCTCCCGGTGAGATCATCCTGACCTTCCACCACGCGGCGATGGACGCCGTTTCGGGATACGCCCTGCTTGAGGAGCTCCTCGGCGAGTGCGGCGCGGCGCCGGGTCAGGCGCCGGAAGCGGGCGTGCCGGCAGCGGCGGAGGACGCCGGCCTGCCTCCGGCCGAACGACGCTTTCCGCCCCGCTGGAGAGGGCTGCGCGGGCGCGGGCGGCTGGCGGGCTTTCTCGCCCGCCAGCTCGCAGACGAGGTGACGTATCGGTTCCGGACCCGGGGCGCACGGCGGCCGCCCGTCCCCCGGGACACCCGTTGCCGCGTGCTGCCCATGGTGCTCTCCGACGACGCGACGTCGGCGCTCGCCCGGGCCGCCCGGCGGCGGCGGGTCACCGTCAACGGCGCCCTCACCGCCGCGTTCCTCCTTGCCGTGAACCGGCAGCTCTACGGCGGCGGCGCGGCGGCGCTACGGTACGTCACCTTCGCCGATCTCCGACCCCACGTGGTGCCACCGGTGACCGACAGCGCCCTCGGCGCCTATCTCGTCATGCTGCGCTACACCGCCCGGATGTCGCCCGCGACGTCGTTTTGGGAGCTCGCCCGCGAGATCAGCCGTCAGGTCGCACTCGGCGGACGCCGTGGGGACACCTTCGGCGCCCTGTGGATGTCCGAGTGGGTGATGCGCACCCTGCTCCGCCGGCGGACCGAGAGGATGGCCGCCGCCGCCGTGAGCTACAGCGGCGTCGACCGCCTCGATCGGCGCTTCGGGGTCATCGAGCTGCGCGGTCTGCACGCCTTCGTCGCCAACTTCGAGCTCGGCCCGGAGTACACGGCGGCGGCGAGGCTCTTGAACGGCAGGCTGCAGCTCGACGGCGTCTATCTCGAAGGCGACATGGATCGTCCCCGCGCGCAGGCGATCGCCGACGAAATCGTCGCGACCTTGTGCGCGGCGGCAGAGGAGGAGTGAGCCATGGACGTGACGATCGGCGACATCGAGCGACTCGTCGCCGAGGAGCTCGGCCGGAAGAAGGTCTCGCCGGAGGACCGCCTCATCGAGGACCTTGGGGCCGACTCACTCGAGGTGGTCAGCATCATCGCCGCCGTCGAGGAGCGCTACCGGATCCGCATCGAGGAGGCCGAGCTTCCCGACCTCAGCACGGTTGCCGAGCTCTACGCCTGCGTCCGGAGCCGCGTCGCCGGGTAGCCGTCGTGAGGTGCTCCCCGAGCTCGCACCCCACCGAGGGACAGGGGCGTGGCGGGGGGCGGGTCTCGGGCGGGGACCGGGTCACCTCGCATCGACGCGGTACCAGCCCCGCTCCGATCCTGGGGCATACGCCAGCACCCCGTGCTCGAAGAGCTGGACCGCCAGCTCACCGTCTTGCAGCCTCACGCCTCTCGTCACAGGCAGCCCCAGAGCTTTCTTGACGGCAGCTCGCCCTTGGAGCAACATCTCCAGCCCGGCACCTTCATGGGAGACCAGCGCCGGAGAAACGTAGGTGGCGGTCTTCTCCCCGCCGTAGAGCACCACGAGACCGTCTTGCCCGCGCTCGATCTCGAAGGTGAGGCCCAGCGAGTACACCGGTCCCGACTTCCAGACGATCGGACCCACGCTGGGGGGGTCGACCCTGAGCGACGAAGCGCGGTTGTTGCGGATCGTGCTGTTCTTCAGGCTCTGGACCTTCGCGACGAAGGTCTCGTTGCGTCCCACATAGTCCGGCTTGAGGTAAAGCGTCAGGTGCGCACCACCCACCACGTCGAGGCTGGAGGCCGCGTTGTCACCGAGCTGTGTGCCCCTCAGGTGTGGGACCGCACCCACGGGGAACGTCTGGCTTCTTCCCCGAAGCTCCTTCCCGGCATACACGATGGCGGCGGGCGCCGGCCACTTCGGCAACTCCGAGACATCGATCTTCCTGTCGATCATGCCGCTCGGGGGAGTCTGGGACCGCGGTGTCGCGACCGGCGACGGCGAGGGTGCACGGACCGTCTTCCGCTTCGTACTCTTCGGAGCAGCCTTCTCGTGCGCCTGGCCGGACACCGTCATTCCACTCTGATCGTCGCCGCTTTCGGGTGCTTCGTCCGCCGCTGAAGCCGCCGTCGGATCCTCCAAGCGGCTGCTCTCCCCCACCTCGGCTGACGTCTCGAGTGTCTCGTCCGGTCCACCCGTTGCAGGACTCAAGAAGACCCACCCCGCGACCCCGACAACCACGATCAGAATCCCGAGAGCAGCGATCAGGTGGGGCCGCCTGCTCGGGCCCGTCGGCGCTGCACGTTCATGCTCGGAGACGGGATCCGTTGCCTGTCGAGAAGCCCTCACCTCGGGAGCCCCCACTCGGGGCGTGCTCCCGGCCTTGGCGCCCCGCTCCTCGGGGTCGGGCAGCGGAGGAGGTGCGGGGGTTCCTGTCGCCGGGGCCTCGGCTTCTACCGATGATGCGCCACCGGCTTCTCCGAGCGGAGCGCCACACCACACGCAGAACTTGAGGCCGTCCTTCACGTCTCGTCCACAACCCGGGCATTGCTGCATCTTGACTCCCAAGCGCCCCGGCGCGGAGTCCGTCGGGATCAGCGATCGTCCCGCGCCGTACTCCTCACGGGTTGCGTCCTTCGATCATTCGACCTTGTGCCCACAGTGGCCGCAGAACAGTGCCTCCGCGACCAGGGGCTGGCCACATGCGGTGCAGAACCCGGCCCCGGCGGTACTCTGTGCCGCCCGGGGAGGCTCTGTACTTTCCGCCGCCACGACCGGTATCGGGGGAGGGGCGGGCGCGTGCTCCTGACCGGCGCTTGCAGCGAGGGCCAGGAAGCGGGCCATGAGCTGGGCCATCGTCGTCTCGAGTGCGGACCTGGTCAGTGGCTGGTGGTTGACGAACGGCCCCTGGCTCTCGTCCTCCTCGAGGAGAAACAGGTGATGGGTCAGGGCCGTGGTCGCCAGGAAGCCGGAGGCCACAGGGTCGAGGCCGTCTCGTCCGGCGATCATGGCCTGGTAACCCGCGGCCCCCGCCCACAGACGCATGAACTCCGTCCCCATCAGGCGGCCGGCCTCGCCGAAGGCGAGAAGGTCATGCCCTTCGTCGTCCGACGCGGGGATCAGGAATCCGCGGCGACCGAGCGCCTCGAGCTGCTCCGGGGAATCGAGGGACGCTCCCTCGAGCCCGGCGTCCGGCATCATGAGCAGGTACGCGGGCAGGAGCCAACGGGGATCCCGTGACTCGATGGACGATTTCCAGGTCGCAGCGAAGATCTCCGGAGTCACGGCTCCTGGCTGTGCATGGTTGACGGCGTCGAGCTGGTTCTCCAGCTCGGTTCGGCGGAACAGGTCCGCAGCGTGGAGCATCAGGAGCATCTCGACGGGGTCGGTGGGAGGCGGAATGAGGTTCGGGACGTCCTCCTCCGCGCTCCCGGCCGCCCGGTCCAGCCAGCGGGCGAGGAAGAGCCAGGGGCTTGCGTGCCACTCGAAGACGACAGCTCCCTCGAACGACGTCGTGGCACTGACGAAGGCGTCTTCATGGCAGGCGGGGTTGTGAACCGTCACGGTCCGGACGATGGGCTGCGGTCCGGCGCCGACCTGCGTGACCAGGACGAGCTTCGGATCGGTCACGATCCGGGCCAGGTCCTCCGCCACCTCGATCTCGGCCGCCTCGGCGCCGGCGGGGCTCAGGGTCCCCGTCCCCGGTTCGTAGCCGAGCAGAAGCTCTCCCACCGGCGAGACCGCCGTGGGCCGGGAGCCGAAGCGGTCGACGAAGAACGGACCCAGATCGTCAGCGGAGAGCTGGAGCAGCGTCCCATCGTGCGTGGTCATTGGTCATCTCCCATCGCGCCCGTGTCTTCCAACAGGCAGCTCTCCATGCGTCCGTTCCTGAGCAGCACGGGGTCACGGGATCCGGGCAGGTCGAGGTAGGGGCAGTCGGAGACCGTGGCGTGAAGCTCGAGGCTCTCGTCGCCCGGTGCGATCCACAGGAGCCTTCCGCGGCGGATCCACGGCGCCAGGTCATAGTCATAGTCCGAGGGGAGGCTCCAACTACTCTCGATGGAGTACGAGCCGTCCTCATTGAGCGACATGTGGTTGCTCAGGCCCCATGTGTCCAGCCCCGGTTGGTCCGGCAGCGGTCGGGCACTGAAGTAGACTACCGGCCATGCGGTGTATGCGCCGACCTGAATCTGGGAAACTACCGCCCGCATCCCGGGGAGGGTCAGCACTCTGGGGCAGACCCACGGCACCGAGGGTCCGGGCTTGACGCTGAATGACGTGTCGGGAAGCTCTCCCTCGAGGGCGACGGCCCCCCCGAGGGCGAAGACGCCCTGAGGCAGGAGCGCCTCGGGACGGACCGGATCGTTGCAATCCCACCACGGACCGTCCAGGCCAAGGGTGTCGATTGGATAAGGGAGCACTCGCCCGGTGAACGGACTCCGCGAGAGGGCCACGCGGGGTAACCGGGCCTCGTAGACCGCCACGAGCCCGCCGAGACGGCTGCGGGCCTGGTCGTATGCCTCTTCCGCGGAGCGGAGCTCCCCTGCGGTCGGCCCATCGGGCCGATCGAGCTCCCACGTCGCCGCATCCAGCTTCCTGCGGGCTTCCAGGAGTGCCTGGACGAGCAGGCGACGCTCTGTGTCGGTGAACGGTGTGGAGCCGGTCATGGCCTCATCCCAAGCTGAATCGAGTTGTCCACGTAGGCCGCTGAGGGCCCGGAGGCTCCCGGTTTGAAGCTCACCAGAGCCTCCCCTCCGATCCCGTGGCTCCCGCGGATCTTGCCGTCAATGCCCTGGGCGATTCGAAGGTCCTCTCCTGTGAGGTGAGTCATGTCCCAGTTCTCATGCGCCCCGTGCATGACGCTGCTCTCGACCCCATTCCGCGCCAGCTCCGCCTCGTAGGCCGCGACCTGCTCGGGGGGAAGCACTTTGCCGTTCCTGCCCCGGATCGCGTAGACATCGATATCCCCGGTGTACGGTTTGCCCGTGAAGCGATCGTAGATCACACCCTGGTCCACGTAGCAGCGATCGGAGTTCGCGATCAGGTGCTCGGCCTGATCCTTGTACTCCTGCAAGCGCTGGTGGTAGCGCGACAGCACATTCTTCTGGTCCTGGAGCGGAAGATCCTTCAGGTCGTCGAAAGTGGGCCTCCTGGGCTCGAAGCTTCCGACCTTGCCGATGTTCCCCTCCGATGCGCCGAGGAACTCGGCGTCGATGGAGTTGATCGTCTTGTTCTTGACGAACATGGGTTTGGGAACCGCCTCTCCCTGCTCGATCATTCGTGCCGCCCTGGGCGTCGTGGGCCGGGTGTAGAGCTCCACGTTGTTGCTCTCCGCAAAGTCCTTGAGATAGCCCTGGGAGCCCTTCGTGTAGCCGCTGACGTCCGGAACGACATCCGGGGCCTCCACGAACACCGAGGCCTCCTTCGCCGGGGCGACCGGGGCGGCCGCTTCTTCCAGTCTCCCGGCCTGTGAAGCCACGTCCTCCGCTTTACCAGCCGCCGAGACGGAGCGGGCCGCATCGTCGGCCTCTCCGCGGAGCACGGCCCCGGCCGTCTTGCCCTCGGCTTTCGCGGCCAGGCGGGCCGCATCATCGGCGAGGCTGGCGGACTCCCTCCCGGCCGCCTTGAGCACGGCCGACCCTCCGGCCCGGACCCCCTGGGCGGTGGCCTTGGCTGCCTCGGCGGCGCCGAACAGCCCTGCCAACCCCAAGACCGAGTGGGCCAGTCGATCCGGAAGCGAGCGATCGGACTCGATCGACTTTTCCAGGTCTTCGATCCCGGTGAGGGTCTTCAGGAGGTCGACGGCCTTGTCGGGATCCGTGGCCGCTTCATGGAGCGTCTTCAACACGTGTTTGACGATGGCCAACTGAGCCTTGTCGGCCTTGTCCTTCAAATCGCGAATGTCCCGTGCCGTTCCCTTGACCGTGTCAAGGAGGATCTTGGGATGTTTGTAGACGTCCTTCGCCACGTCACGGATCTCGCCGAGTGTTCTGCGAGGATGGGTCACGACATCCTTGGTGTCCTTCCAGATGGCCTTCGCCTTGTCGGCACCGGCGGCGCCCAACTTCTTGGCGAGGTCCACGCCCTTGGCCGCCGTGTCCTTGGCCTCCTGCCATGCGTTCTTCGCGGTCGCCGTGATCAGGGAAGGGTTCTTGTAGACGTCCTTCGCCGCCCGCCCAACGTCCTTGGCCGCCTCCACGGTAGCTTTGAGGGCGCCTTTCGCGCGCCGCAAGAGCCCCCCGAAATACCCTTCCTTCTCTTTTCTCTTCCGTCGTTCCTCGCGGGCCTTCTCGGCCTTCTTCCGGGCCTTTTCCGCCTCTCGCTTCTTCTCTTCGGCCGTTGGCCCGGGAGGCTTGGGCGGCGGTGGGGCGGGGGGAGGTGCCGCCCGCTTCTTCTTCTTCGTTGATCGTGGTTTCTTCGTGGGCGGCTCGGCCGGCGGGTGTGGGGCTCCTTGGGGCGTTGGGGCAGGAGGCGGTGATCCGCTGCCCCCCAGACCGGCCAACAATCCCGCGCCTGCAGCGATGATGGCCGGCCCCAATATCCCGGCCAGCGCCCTCAGAACGCTCCCTGGTCCGGGCAAGCGGCCCGCCCCCGAGAGCCCGGGCACCGGCTCGCCGGCTGAGCTCTTCGAACCGCCTTCAGCAGCGTCCTCGTCGATGGGGACGATCCCGGGGATGTTCTTGACCGGTGGGAGGGTCCTGGGCGTGGGCGTGAGGGCCGGCCCGAGTGTCGGCGCGGCGGCGGGCCCCTTCCAGGCGGGGATCACGCCGGTCACTTCGAAGCTCTGCCCGTCCTTCATGCTGATGTCCATCTTCAAGGTCGTCCTGGAGCCGTCCCACGGCCCGTTCTCACCCTCGCGGCCGTTGAGCCAGAACACCACGGCGGCGACGTCTTTGTTGCAGACGTTGCCATCCTGGTCCAACACCGTCACGGTCGGGCCGAGATACCCTCCCGGGTGGTAGTCCTTGCGGATGTGGATCTTCGCGTGATATTGGCGCTTCGGGGCCGGCGCTTTGCCCTTGATCCGCAGGGTCGAGAGGAAATCCTCGAACCTCTTCTGGGCCCTCGCCACCCCATCCCGAGTCGTCGCACCAATCAAGTAGATTCCGAGAACTTTCCCCGGTCCGATCTCAACCTTGATCACGTCCCCAACGAAGACCGTTCCTTCCGAGTGCCTGGCAGCCGTCCCCAGGTCCTTGGTTCGTATCCGAACGGCTCGCAACCCCCGGAACGACGTGTCGCGGCAGGAATACTCGAAAAACCTCGGCTCCTGACCGGGGTAGGCGCCGCCACCCTCCGCGCAGCTCTTGAAGGGCTCCTGCTGGAGGGCAACACTCACATCAGTCCCCCGCATAGCCTTCTCATTTTCCCAATAGCGCATGGCCAGATAGAAGGGCTTGTCAAGCGAGAAGGATCCCGAGCGGGGTGCGTTGTCCGCCATGTCTTCGAGGGCGTTGCCGTCGACTGGAGGTACGGCCGCGGACCCTGTGAGAATCTTCCGCGACTTCCACACCGAGTCCACCGGTCCCCACTCGAGCGCGGGACCTTGTGCGTGGATGGCACCCACCACCGCCAGCGAGAGCGCGAAGAAGACCAGAACCGGAAAGCGCCGCCTCACCATCATCCGGCTCCCACACTTCCCACGGCGGCCGCCGCGAGCGCCAGGAATCCGGACAGCATTATGGCGAGCACCAGCGGCAGGAAGACGCCGGCGACCCTCCGGGCGCCGAGTGAGACCAGCTCCACGCCGGTGGCCCCCGCCGAGGCCATGATGCCTGCGCAGAGGAACGACAAGGCTGCGTGCCACCCCAGGAAGAGCTGAGAGAACAGGGCCAGTACCGTGAACGGGACCAAGAGCGCCAGCGGACGCCGGACCGCCAGGCGGATCGCCGCACTTTCGTGCTTCGCCTTGAGCCGATGGTTGGCCAGGGAGATCACCCATCCCGTCAGGCCGAGTCCCATGAAACCGAGCACCAGGAACGACCCTGCCCCCACGATCCACGAGCTTTGCGCCGCCGCGAGACCGCCCATCGTCGCGAGGCACAGGACACCCAGTCTCCGGTGGCCGCGACCCGAGGCGATGGGAACCGGTGCAGGACCACTCATTGGACCGCTCCCAGCACGGCCCAGCCCATGAGCAACAAGACGCCGCACATCGAGGAGATGATCACGGCCGGCCCCATCCGGTTGTCAACCGTTTTCCGGATCATGGCGAAGATCGGTCCCAACGACCAGAGCAACCCGGTGACACCGAAGGAGAGCGCCGTGTTCCAGTGCAGCGTGAGGTTGATCACCAGACCTACGGTTGCGTAGACGAGCGTGCCCCCGTAGGCCAGCGCGAGAGCCCGCACAACTGCCGCGGCCCCCAGCTCTCCGCCGAAGATCCGGATACCACCCCATGCCACAAGGCCCAGAGCCGGAACGCCGAGGAATCCGAACAATGCCCCGAGCACCACCTCGAGAACCACATCTCCCGAGGGAATCGCACCGGCCCGGTGGAGATCGAGCCCGGTCTGGAGGAAGAAGAAGGCGAAGGCGGTTGCCGGGACGAGAAGCAACGCCGTCAGGTGCCGGTGCTCCAGACCATTGACCAGTACGTCCTGGGGGTGGGCCATGGTCCTCACCGCCGTCCGGAACACCCCCCGACTGGGCTTCCCGTTGATCGCAGAGGATGTATCCACTGAGGCAGTGTGCTGACTCACCGTGTCACCACACTCGAGCCCGCAACCGCAAGCCGGTCTTGATGCATTCTTACGCCCTCCTCCCACTCCCGGCGGGAGCCGCCGCGGTGAAGGGAGCTCCGAACCCGGTGACCTCGGCCGCTTCACCGCTCGAGCCGGGGATGTGCTGCAGCGCCTTCTCGAGGACATCCTCATGAGTCAGCATGGAACCACCCATCCGGCCGCCATACCACAGGTAGACGACCGAGCCGTCGTCGAGCTCGATCTCGTCCCCGACGGCCAGGACGCCACTCATGAGAGCAGCATTTCCAGCAAGCGCAGGCTCCGGGCGCACCAAGACGGCCAGCCACATCATGCTCCGCAACCACCGGGGCGAGCGAAGCACCACGGACCGCCGGTTGTGCATCCTTGAGTAGGGTAGGGAAAGCAGCCTTCCGGGGGTCACGATGTCAAGACCATCCTCATGTACGACCACGCACCATCCGGCGTACCAGGCCGAGCGGATGAGGATGATGAGGCCGAACGAGGCCATGAGCCAAAATGCTGCCGTCAGCGGCCAGTACGCCACGAGCCCCTGAGCCGTACCGGTGATCCAGCCCGGCATCGTGAAGAACATGCCGAACAGGAATATCCCGACCACGTCCCCGGTGATCACCCGCGGCCGGCGGTAGGCGACCGTCGTGGGTCCGCGTTTCGGCCACGGCAGCAGGACGTAGGCCGCGAGACACACGAGAAGAAACGGCACGGCGAACCGGCGTCCCGGGAAGAGCAGACGCGTGGGGGGTTCGGCCCCCCTCCACCCCTGGCCGAGGCTGAAATCACCCAAGCCCACGGGCTGTATCGAGACTCTGAGAAGGTGTGAGTCTTGGGAGCTCGATACCTCCACGTAGGCAGTCCTCAGACCCTTGTCGTCCATCCAGCCGGCCACGTCGCGCACGGGCTCTTCGTTCTCGTGAAAGTAGAGATGCGGTCGTGAATGCCGACCGAGACGGTCCGGCTTCATCCGCCAACGCCAGGTGTGGTCCGCCTTCGTCGGAGAGGTCAGCGCCTCGGACATCTCCCGCCACGGCGCCCCTCCTCCGGGGTACACCGCCCCGGCTGTGATGGTGGCCACGTACTCTTCGGGGGACAGAGCGGCCAGCGCCTTGTCTTTCTTAGACGGGAAGTACCCGCCGTGGATGAGGCGATCCTGCTCCGCCGCAGGGTTCACGACCTCCACCGTCACCAGTGGGGAGAAGTCCGCCCAAATCGTCAGCAGGAGGCAGCCCGCGATCCCACACACCACCGCTAGTCGTCGCCATCGTTCGTACATTCGTCCAGTAGCTCCTTGGGATGATGAACGATCGGATCTTCTGAGTGCTTGTCTCCAGGTTCCTGACGGTTTCGTCGATGCTCTACGTCTCGCGGGTCTCTGGCACAACCGGGACGGCGCTGGAGCTCGGTGGGATGACCGCGTGACCTGCTCGCGCAGCCGGCGCCGATGCACCCCGGCGAGACATCCCACAATCGGCCGGGAGGGAGTCGCACCGGCGCCGATGCACGGCCGTGGGCCGACACTGCCGAAAGGCCGGGATGCTCGGGCGGTGACCGGAGGCCGCATCACAACCACGATGTCTGTTGGGTCCGAGCAGGTCGGACACCCCATCGAAGACCGTGGTCTCGTGACACGACACACGGCTCCAGCGAACGAAGAAGTGATGTTCCGGATAGGAATTACAGATAGGAATCACCTTTCATCTACTTGGAGCGTACCACACCCCGACGACCTCCTGGATCACAGTCTGTGCAGCTGGAAACGGCCTCATCTCAACGATCTGACGAACTCCGTCTCTCGCTGTCGAGGAATCCCGAGGCGAGCTGCTCTCCACAGAAGTGGTGTACGAGCGGTTCGTCGTCGAGCCTGCTGAGCCTGCGAGACGGTGAGGGGAAGGAGGGAGAGGACCGGCTTTGCACGGGCTCTGTGTGCGGGCGTGCTCCAGCGCGCCCGTCGCGCGGGTACCAGCGGAGCGGGGGAGCGAGCCGGCGACGACGCGAAGGCCCCGGCGGTCGCCCGCCGGGGCCTCGCGAACTCACATCATCTTGCGATCAGGCGAGGTCGAAGCGGTCGAGGTTCATGACCTTGTCCCAGGCGGCCACGAAGTCCCGCACGAACTTCGCCTTGGAGTCGTCGCAGGCATAGACCTCGGCGAGGGCGCGGAGCTGCGAGTTGGAGCCGAACACGAGGTCGACGCGGCTCCCCTTCCACTTGAGCGCGCCGGTGGCGCGGTCGCGCCCCTCGAACACGCCTTCGGTGGCGGACTCCTTCCACTCCGTTCCCATGTCCAGCAGGTTGACGAAGAAGTCGTTGGTCAGGGCGCCGGGGCGGTCGGTGAAGACGCCGAGCGCGGACTGGCCGTGGTTGGCGTCGAGGGCCCGCAGGCCGCCGACGAGCACCGTCATCTCGGGCGCGGTCAGCGCCAGCAGCTGAGCGCGGTCCACCAGCAGGTGCTCCGCCGGGCGGCTGAATCCGTCGGCCAGGTAGTTGCGGAAGCCGTCCGCCTTGAGCTCGAGCACGGCGAAGGCGTCGACGTCGGTCTGCTCCCGGGTCGCGTCCGTGCGGCCCGGTGCGAAGGGAACCTCGATCTCGTGCCCGGCCTTCTTCGCCGCCTGCTCGACGGCGGCGCAGCCGCCCAGGACGATGAGGTCGGCGAGCGAGACCTTCTTGCCGCCGGACTGGGCGCCGTTGAACGTCTTCTGGATCCCCTCGAGCGTGCCGAGAACCTTCGCCAGCTGGGCCGGTTGATTGACCGCCCAGTCCTTCTGCGGCGCGAGGCGAATGCGGGCGCCGTTGGCCCCACCGCGCTTGTCCGAGTTGCGGAAGGTCGACGCCGACGCCCACGCGGTCGACACCAGCTCTCGGGTGGACAGCCCCGAGGCGAGGATCTGGCGCTTGAGGGCGGCGACGTCCTCGTCCCCGATGAGCTCGTGGTCCACGGCGGGCACGGGATCCTGCCAGATCAGCTCTTTCTCGGGGACCTCCGGGCCGAGGTAGCGGGTGACGGGCCCCATGTCGCGATGGGTGAGCTTGAACCAGGCCCGGGCGAAGGCATCGGCGAACTCGTCGGGGTGCTCGTGGAACCGACGCGAGATCCTCTCGTAGATCGGGTCCATCCGCATGGACATGTCGGCGGTGGTCATGATGGGCGGGTGCTTCTTGGACGGGTCGTGGGCGTCGGTCACCATGTCCTTTTCGGCAACGTCCTTCGCCTGCCACTGCCAGGCGCCCGCCGGGCTCTTCACGAGCTCCCACTCGTAGCCGAAGAGCATGTCGAAGTAGCCCGTGTCCCACGTGGTGGGGTTCGGGGTCCACGCGCCCTCGATGCCGCTGGTGAAGGCATCGCCGCCCTTACCGCTGCGGTAGCTGCTCTTCCAGCCCAGGCCCTGCTCCGCGAGGCCCGCCCCCTCCGGCTCGCGGCCCACGTACGGCTCCTGGGGCGACGCACCGTGGCACTTGCCGAAGGTGTGGCCGCCGGCGGTGAGCGCCACGGTCTCCTCGTCGTTCATGGCCATGCGCGCGAAGGTCTCGCGCACGTCGCGGCCCGAGGCGACCGGATCCGGCTCGCCGTTGGGTCCCTCCGGGTTCACGTAGATGAGGCCCATCTGCACGGCGCCGTAGGGGTTCTCGAGCACCCGCTCGCCGCTGTAGCGCTCGTCGCCCAGCCACTCGGTCTCGGTGCCCCAGTCGATGTCCTCCTCGGGCTCCCAGACGTCCTCGCGCCCGCCGGCGAAGCCGAACGTCTTGAACCCCATGGACTCCAGGGCGCAGTTCCCGGCCAGGACCAGCAGGTCGGCCCACGAGATCTTGCGGCCGTACTTCTGCTTGATCGGCCACAGCAGCCGGCGGGCCTTGTCGAGGTTGGCGTTGTCGGGCCAGCTGTTGAGCGGCGCGAAGCGCTGCGTGCCGGAGGACGCGCCCCCCCTGCCGTCGTGGATGCGGTAGGTGCCGGCGCTGTGCCACGCCATGCGGATGAACAGCCCGCCGTAGTGGCCCCAATCCGCCGGCCACCAGTCCTGCGACGAGGTCATCAGCTCGTGGAGGTCCTTCTTGACGGCGGCGAGGTCGAGGGTCTTGAACTCTGCGGCGTAGTCGAACTCCTCGCCCATGGGATCGGCCTGGGGAGGGTTCTGGTGGAGGATCCTCAGGTTCAGCTGGTTCGGCCACCAGTCTCGGTTGGTGGTCGCCCTTGCATGGTGTCCGCCCGTCACCGGGCACTTGCTGGCGTTGTCTGACATGTTGGCTCTCCTTATGCTTGCTCGGTCTCATCGTGAGCTGAAGCTCGGTCGATGTCGCCGCTCGGGTGCGGAACCCGCGGGACGGCGACGGTCTCGTCGTCAGTCCCCGACCGGACCGGAGCCCGGGCGAGGCAGTCGGGGCAGCGGCCCCAGTAGATCACCTCGGCCTCGTCGATCTCGAAGCCCGAGTCGTCGGCGGCGGTCAGGCACGGCGCGGCGCCGACGGCACAGTCGACGTCGACCATCCGGCCGCAGGTGCGGCAGATCAGGTGGTGGTGGTTGTCGCCGGTCCGGTCCTCATAGCGCGCCGGCGACCCGGCGGGCTGGATGCGCCGGACGAGGCCCTTGTCGGCCAGGACGCCCAGGGTGTCGTACACCGCCTGGCGGGAGATGATGCCGATCTCGGCCCGCACCGCCTTGGTGATATCGTCCGCGGTGCCGTGCGGTCCACCTGACACCGCCGCGAGAACGGCCAAACGTTGAGCCGTGACCTGGACACCGTGCCGGCGGAGCAGAGAGGCTGAGTCGCCATACATGAATATAATATACGTCTAACTTTGGACTTTGTCAAGACTGAGGTGCGAGCCAGCTCCGCTGAAGGGCGGCTCCGTCGCCGAGCACGGCCCCCCGGCCAACTCGCCGTGCCCCGGGTGGCTCTCAGCTGCTCGTCGCGGCTCTGCGAACCTCTCGAAGCGCCCGCAGGTACGCCGAGGCTTGCCGGGGCCGGAGGGTAGCGCGGGCGAGGAGACTGGCAGTGAGGCCAAGGCGGATGGCGGGCAGGGCGTCGGGATGGTGGCGGCTCGCGTAGCGCAGCAGGTTGCCGAGGTACGCGGTGATGAAGGCGGCGTCGCCCAGTCGCGCGGCGGAGCCGCCTCCGGAGTGCTGAACCGTGGCGCCCGGCGCAAGCTGGAAGCCCTCGGCGGCCGGGAGTGTGCCGGCCTCGAGCCCGGCGGCGAGGCGGGCGCAGAAGTCCACGTCCTCCCACCACGCCGGTACGAACGCGGGGTCGAGGCCGCCGAGGGCGTCCCACACCTCGCGCCGGACCAGCCAGCAGGCGGCGGCCGGCTGCGGCACCGGTGCCGGCCCGGCGGGGGGGCTGACGAAGGCCGGTGCGCCCGCGAGGCCGGCGGCCAGGCGCCATGGACCGGGCAGGCGGCGCAGCTGCCAACGGTGCTGGGGACGCCCGTCGGGGTAGCGCAGCAGAGGCACCGCACCGGCCACGCCGGGGCGGCCGTCGAGATGGCCGGCGAGCACATCGAGGGCGCCGGGCGTCACCTCGGCGTCGGGGTTGAGCAGCAGCAGCAGCGGTGCCGTGGTGGCCGCGGCACCGCGGTCGGCGGCGAAGGCGAATCCGCGGTTGGACTCCAGCGCCACCAGTCGCACCGTCGGGAAGCGTGCCGCCAGCTCGGCGCCGCCCCCGTCGCCTGAGCCCGAGTCCACGAGGATCATCTCGGCCAGGCGTGGGCCACCACGCTCGACGAGGGCGGCGAGGCAGCGCGCGACCTCCTCGCCGCCGCGCCAGCGCACTACCACCGCTGCGGTGTCGGCGCTCATGGTCCCTCACCGTGCCGTACCGGGAACCCGGGTCGGCCGGCGAGCAGGGCAGCGGCACTGACGCTTGCGCGGACGACGCTGCCGTGCGGCGCCAGCGGCAGCTCGGGGAGCGCGGCGAGCAGCGGGGCTGCCACCCGAGGCCAGCGCCAGGCCGGCCGGCTGGACACCAGGGAGGCGCGGCAACGACGCTGCTGGGTCTCGCCCAGGAGCAGCTCCAGGGCCGCAGCGACGCCGGTCTCGTCGCCGGCGGCCACCACTCCGCCCCAGCTCTCGCGACGGGCAATCTCGGCCACCGCGCCACCCTCGCTGAGGAGCAACGGGACGCCGGCCCAGAGGCCGTCCATGGCCCGGGTGCGGAAGGCGAGGCGCGCCTCGGCGCCGGCGCGGTGGAGTACCACCAGGAGGCTGGCGCGGTTGAGCACGCGGTGACGCTCGCCGTAGGGCACCCAGTGCTCCAGCGGTACCACCTGGGGCGGCTTGAGGCCGTGGGATGCCGCCTTCTCCAGCAGCGCCTCGCCGTCCAGGCGCGGGACCGCGGCGCCGGGGCGGGCGGCCACCGGCACGACGACGCTGAGCGCGGCGCGGGCGAGGCGGGCGCGCGCCCCCAGCAAGGTGTCGAGGTCGAGCCACGGCCACACCCCACCCCACCAGAGGGCCACGGCCCAGCCTGTCGGCACGCCCGGGATGTCGTCACGCTCGGGCGGGGGATCCTCCGCGGGGATGCCGAAGGGGACGTCGAGAACCGGCACCCCATCCCGTCCCACCGCCGCCAGGCGTGTCCGCCACCACGCCCGCTGAGCCTCACCGGCAGCGAGGATCGCGTCGGCCCGTGCCAACGCCAGGGGCAGGCGGGCGGCGGCGGTGCGGCGGCGCTCCAGCACTTCGCGGGTGGGCGGCGCGGCGGCAAGCTCGGCGAGCAGCGGCGTCACGCCGTCCACCACCAGAAGGCGGGAGCCCAGAAAGGCGAGGGGCGGAAGGTGCCACGGGGCCGCCAACACCGCGTCGGTGCGGCTCCAGCGGGCCCGCGTGGTCACCTCGGGGCCGTCCGGCGCGAGCGCGGTGGAGCCGGGGGCAGCGGCCAGCCGCACCCGGTGCCCCGCGGCCGCCAGCACCCGGGCAAGCTCCCAGGCGCGCAAGGCCGAGCCGGCCATGGCCGGGCCCACGCGGTCGTCGGTATGCACCAGGACTCTCACTGCGCGCCTCTCGGAAGCCGGTCCAGACGAGGGCCCGGCGACGGCCGCCGCCACCCCCAGGCCACTAGGCGGGGCAGCTGGACGGCCACCGCGGCCGCTGCCGGCAGCGCCCGCGGGTTGCGGCGCACCAGGCTGCGGACAGCGCGGAGCTCACCACGCAGCAGACGAGGCAGGGCGGTGAGGAGGGCGCCGCGGGTGAGGTTGGCGGCAAGCACCCGCCAACGATTGGCCAGCAGCCACCACGGATGCCGCCAGCGGTGGCCGAGGCCCGAGGCCGAGCCCAGGTGGCGGCAGGGCGCTCCTGGGACCCACGCGGCGCCGAGTCCGAGGCGGGCGAGGCGCAGGCCGAGGTCGAGGTCCTCGTAGTAGCTGTCCAGGCGATCGTCGAGGACGCGCCCGCCGGTTAGGGCGACGGCGGCGAGGGCGGTGCGGCGCAGTAGCACCGCGGTGCCCGAGGCGGCCAGCAGCGGCCGCGGTGCGGCGGGTTCCAGGGCGGCCGGCGCGCCGCGCTCCAGCTGCACCGCCAAGCCCCAGCGGTCGAGGGTGATACCGCGTCCGTCCACCCGCGCACCGGTGGCGTTCGTGACGGTTCCCTGGACGGCGGCGCGGTCGGGGGCCGCAGCCAGGGCCGAAGCGAGGGTGCCGAGCCAGCCCGGGGCGGGCTCGGCGTCGTCGTTGAGAAGCGCCACGTCGGCATTGGAGGGAGCGGCGATGAGGCCGGCGTTTACCGCCGCGGCAAAGCCCAGCCGGCGGTCGCGCCGGATCACCTCGACCCCTGCGGGTAGGGGCGGTGGCGGGGCGCCGCCCGACAGCACCAGCACGGTGACCTGCGGTGGCGGGTCGAGACGGGCGACGGCGGCGAGGCACACCTTGAGCGAGGGGGCGCCGAGGCTGGGGACGAGGATGGCGGCGGGGCTCACGGCACCGCCTCCACCCGGTCGACCACGAGCGCCACGCTGGGGTGGCCGCGGTCGGGTACGAAGCGCAGGTGGAGGCGGCCACGCCCCAGCGACGCCGGCCGCGCGAGCGGGACCAGGTGCCACGCCCCGCCGTGTACCGGGCGCCACGCCGGCGGAAGATCGCCCCACCAGCTCGTGAGGGTGCCGCCCGTGCCCGGCGGCCCGGCCACCCGCACGCGCGCGGCGAGGTCGTGGCCCAGCGGAGGGTCCCACGGTACGATCGCCTCGGCGCCGGCGGAAAGGCGCCAGCCCACCGTCATGCTCGCCCGTCCGGGGGTTCCAGATGGGGGCTCGGCGTGACCGCCACGGTGTGTGATCTGGGGGTCCTCGAGGTGCACGATCGGCTCGGCGACGCCGGCGACGAAGACGACGACCGCCGCGAGCCCGGCGAGGGTGACGCCGGCGGCGCCGCGGTGCGGTCGGCGCATCCACCACCAGGCGGAGGCGACGAGCACGAGCGGCACCGTCAACGCGGCGAGGTCGGGCCGGATGAGGGATGGGAAGGCGCGGCGGGCGGCGGCGTCGAGCGCCTGCGCCAGCCCGTCGCCGAGCCACCAGCCGCCGTCGCCGCCGTTGAAGAGCCACAGCGGCCGGGTTGCCGCCACCCACGCCGTCACCGCCGCGAAGGGCAGCACCAGGCGGACCAGGCGGCGCCCCGGCGGTCGCCGCAGCAGCTCGGCGACGGCCAGGAGGGCGAGAGGCAGCAGCGGCACCAGGTAACGGGCGGGGGGCGAGCCGCCGCCGAACCACTCGGAGCGCGGCGCCAGCACCGCCAGGGTGAGGGCACTACCCACCATCAGGGCGCGCTCGCCGGCGCCGCCGCGTCGCCACACGGCGGGCAGGGCCGCCAGCGAGACCAGCCACAGCGGAGCGGCGAAGGCGAGCCCGCCGCCGGCGTCCCACGCGAGCCCCCAGAGTCCGCGGAAGGTGGCCGCCGGGGCGCGAGGGAGAAGCTCACGTAGGGAGTGGCGGCCCAGCGGCGCCCCCATCACCAAGGCGACCCCGGCGAGGGCCACCAGCACCGCTGTCGTCGCGAGCAGCAGGGTGGTCAGGCGGCGCCGGCGCAGGGCGGCGGCGGCCGCCACCGGCAGCAGCACCAGCCCGAGACGCACCTTGACCAGGATGCCGGCGGCGGCGGCCAGGGCGGCTGCCAGCAGGCGGGACTTGGCAGCCGCTGCGAGCGCCAGCGCGACCAGCAGGATGCCGGCGGCGGCAGGCCACAGCTGGGTGGCGAAGGTGACGGCGGGGTAGGTGAGGAGGACCAGCAGCCACGCAACCTGGGCCCGCCGCCGGGTGGCGCCGGTGGCCTCGGCGCGGCGGGCGGTGAGAGCGGCGCCGCCGGCCACCATGAGGGCCGTGAGCAGGAGCGCCCCGGGCCAGCCCAGCACGAGGTAGCCGGGCAGGAGGGTGAGGGCCAGGGTGGGCGAGTGGATGAGGGTGGCCCCGTAGGGCAGGTAGATCCGCTCGGCCGGGTTGCCCCTATCGATCTGGTTGGAGATGTCGAGGTCGTGGTCGGTGGTGAGGCTCGCGAGCAGCTCCAGCTGGTAGACCTCGTCGCCGGCGGGATGGCGCAGCAGCGGCTGCGCCAGCGCCAAAGGCGCCAGGAGTAGTACGCCGGCGACGAGGCGCCGAGCGGCCAGGCGTGGAAGCCAGATCGCGGCTGCGGCGAGCCACACGGCCGTCGCCAGGTCGGCGGCGTCGCGGAAGCCGGCGCGCGCCAGCGGCTCCACCGCCGAGCCCGCCGCCGCCAGCCCGCCCAGCAGCAGCGCGGCGGCGGCGCCGGCGGCCAGGGGCGGCGGCCGCGGCAGCAGCAGGGCGGCGAGGAGGAGCAGAAGGGCGCCGCCGAGCAGGCCCAGCAGGCGGGTACGCCGCGCGCGCCAGCGCTCCAACGGCTCCCAGCGCACCGTGACCGGCAGGGCGGCAATGAGGGTGCGGCCCTCGCTGTCGTGCCGCAGGGTGACGCTGCGGCGGGTCGCGGCGCCGTCGCGGCCGAGGCGGCCCGGCAGCCACAGCGGATGGCGCGGCGAGGCGGTGACGACCGGCGCCTCGTCCGGACCCTCACCGAGCAGCAGCGGCGTTCCCGGGGCGGCGTCCGTGGGAGCGCCGACCAGCAGCGCCCAGCCGGCCCCAGGCGGGGCCGGCAGCTCCAGACGGCCGCCGGCGGGGAGCGCCAGGTCGCCACCCTCCACCGGGACCGTCCAGGCGAGGCCGGCCAGGGGGAGCAGCCACGCCAGCGCCGTCACCGGGTGGGGCACCAGGGCGAGAGCGGCGGCGGCAGCCCAACCCGCCGCCAGCAGGAGCGGTGAAACCGTCGGAACTGCGAGCGCGCCCCATGGGGCGAGCAGCAGCAAGGCGACTGAGGCGCCCACCGTCCACGGTAGGGTGGCGGCCAGGATCCGATCGCTCCTGGGGTCGGCGGTCGCGGCGGGCAGGGCGCCCAGCCAGAGCGCTGCCGCAGCCGCCGTGGCCCAGTCGCCGCGCCCCAGCCAGGGCAGCAGCACGAGACCAACCGCGAGGGCGTCACGGCCTTCGCCGGGGGCGGACCGCCGGCTCATGAGCCCGAGAGCCGCGGCGGGCAGCAGCAGTGGCAGGGCGGTGAGGGAGAGCGGGAACGCCGCCACCAGGCCGGCCATGGACGGCGTCGTGAGAGCAGACGGGGGCAGCGGCGAGCGCCACCAGGCGAGGGCGGCGGCCACCGGCAGGAGAAGCAGGAGCGCCGGCGCGCGGGAGCGTCGGCTGGAGGCCACCAGCAGACCGGCTCCGACAACCAGGCCGGCCGGCGGCAGCAGCGCCGCCAGCAGCGCCATGGCGGCCGCAAGCGGGACCCACCCTCGGGCGAGGGCCACGAGTGCCGCGGCTGTAGCGAGGGGCAGCAGCCACGCCAGGGTGTGCGCCGGCCCCAGGGAGGCGGCCACGGCCACGGTGCCAGCGGCCGCCAGGCTCGGGCGCGTGACCCGGGCCAGGAGGGCGGCCGTGGCCGCGGCGGCGGCGACAATCGCGATGGCCTTCAGCGGCCAAGCCGGGGCGCCAGCCAGCCCCGGCAGCACCAGTGCGCCGGCGGCGGCGCCGGCCACCGCAGCCAGCCGTCGTTCGACCGTCGCCGAGGCCCCCCACCAGGCGCCGGCGAGGGCCAGGGCCGCGGCGAGGGCTGCCGCGGCGCCGCCGGCGACGATGCGGTGGGTGGCGGGCTCGGCCAGGAGCCAGGCGACGCCACCGCCCACCAGCACCAGCTCAGCGGCGCGCCCGGCGAGGCTGCCACGGTGGCCGGCGAGAGCACGGCCGAGACCGACCCCGAGCAGCGCCACCAGGGCAGCGGCCAGGGCGGGAGCGGGATCCAGCCGGCCCGCGCGGACGGCCACCGCGGCCAGCAGCGTCCACGCCACCGGCGCCGCCCAGACGCCGCTCGAGCTGCGAAGGCCCATGCCGGATCAGTATACGGAAGCGGCGCCTCCGGCGCCCGTCGGGTGCTGCGGTGCACCGGCTCCCGTGCGGCGGCTTCGTACTCGCTGCGGCATCAGTTGGAGGTGACCCTGCGCGAGCTGGGTCACGGCGGCCACCAGGAGGTCGAGGACGAGGTCCCGATAGGCGAGTCGGCCGTGCGGAATGTTGACCGAGACGCGCTCGCCGTGTAGCATCCTCAGCTCGGAGATGGCGTTCTCCGGCGATTGCCCTGAGGGCTGATGACGCCTACCCTCGCAAAGGAGGCGTGTCGCCCGTGACCAACCGCCCCACACATTCCACGAGGTCTTCGCGGCCTGACGTGCGGCGTCAGCCGGTCAGCCGCGGATCCGATTCTCCACGACATGACGGTGACGGCCCCCCCCGGCGGGAGTGCTCGTGATGACGCGGGCGCTACTGATCGCCTTGGGCGCGGCGGTGGGTGCGAACCTGCGCTATGCCGTCACGGTGCTGGCAAGCCAGCGGTGGGGCGCCGGTTTCCCGTGGGGGACCTTCGTCGTCAACCTCACGGGAAGCCTGATCATCGGCCTGCTGCTGACGCTCGCCAGCCGGTCGGGGCTGCCCACGTCGTGGCAGCTTCTCGTCGTCACGGGCTTCCTCGGCGCGTACACAACATTCTCGAGCTTCACCTTCGAGACCTATCAGCTGGTCGTGGACGGAGGCTGGTGGCCGGCCATCCTCAACGTGGCCGGTAGTGTTGGACTGGGCCTCCTCGGCGTGCTCCTCGGGGTGGCGCTGGCGAGGCTCTGGTTGTGAGCGAGGAACCGGGGGAGCGCATGGGACTGAACGGCTCGGCGCAGCAGCTTTGGATCTTCATCGGCGAGGCCGACCGCTGGCACGGTCAGTCGCTGTACATCGCCCTGCTCCAGGTGCTGCGGCGCCACGGCTGTGCGGGCGGGACCGTGCTGCGGGGTGTGGCGGGCTACGGTGCGAACAGCCTCATCCACACCGCCTCGCTGGTGGAGCTCTCCACCGACCTTCCCGTGGTGGTGACGTGCGTGGACGCCGCCGAGAGGATCGCGCGGGTCCTTCCCGAGATCGCCGAGATGGTCGGGGAGGGGCTGATCACCGTCAATGCGGTGCGGGTCGTCAAGTACACGCACCGCGTTCCTGGACCGTTTCCGCCGGGGGTCGTGGTGGCGGACGTGATGACGAGGGAGGTTGTCAGTGCAAGTCCCGGCACCCCGACCCGCGAGCTGGTAGAACGAATGGTGGCACGGGGCGTGCGCTGCCTCCCAGTTGTGGATGGTTCCGGGCGCCTTGTCGGCGTGGTCACCGACGGCGATCTGCTCAACAAGGGTGTCGGGGTGCTTCCGGCCGCGGTGCAGCGGGACATGCCGAGCGAGGTCCGGTCGGCAGAGATGGCGGAGTTGGCCGAGCAGCCACAGGTCGCAGCCGACGTGATGACCCCGTCTCCCTTGAGTGCTTCGCCCACGATGATACTGGCGGAAGCGGCGGCCATGATGGCCGAGCACGAGCTCAGACGGCTTCCGATCGTCGACGAGGGTGGGCGTCTGGTCGGGATCGTGAGCCGGTCGGACATCCTGAAGACCGTTGCGGAAGCTCTCGTCGCCGAGCAGACGTCGCCCCGTGTGCGGGTGGCGCTGGACGGACGGGCGCGCGATGCCATGCGGCGGGGGTTTCCCACCGTCGCGCGTGACACACCCCTTGCCGACGTGCTCGACCGCCTGCTCGCGACCACCGAACGCCGGCTTGTCGTGGTGGATGACGAGGGGCGCCCCCAGGGGGTGATCACGGCGGGCGACATCCTGCGGCGGGCCTCGCGGCAGGTGCACGCTGGGGCGCTGCGTTCGCTCGCGGCGTGGTTCGCGGGCGGCCGGCGTCCTGATGGCCTCGAGCTCGCGGCGCGTGGGCGGGTCGCGGCGGACGTGATGAGCAGCCCGGTGGTCACGGTCACCGAGGACGCGCAGGTGGCCCAGGCGCTGCACGAGATGCTCGCTCGTCAAATCAAGCTCGTCCCTGTGGTGGATCAGGAGGATCGGCTGATTGGCGCGCTGGAGCGCCGTGACCTCCTCTTGGCGGTAGTCGAGCCACACGACGCTCCGCCCCCAGCATCGCTCGGTGACGCCACGAGGTAGGAGTGCCCGACAGGGACGGGGAGGGTGTGCTCGTCACGCCCGGCACCCGGTCGGCGCCCACGCAACGGTGTTATCATCCCCCGCCAGCGCCCGTCGCATTTGGAGGTGATAAATGACCGTGCGTCCAAGGGCCCTTGCCCTGGTAATTGCGATCGCGGCGGTGGCCAGCCTCGCGTCGTCGTCCACCGTCGCCCCAGTGCAGGTGACGGACTAAGTCGGCACCGTGGACGGAATCGCAGTCGGGGTCGAGGCGTGCGGTCGGGTGCACGTGCTGTGGACCGGCGAGCGCAGCACCGACAGCACCTTCACCGCCTTCTACTCGACCTCCACCGACGGCCTCACCTAAACCCCGTACCAGGTGCTCGACACCGGTGACGCGTTCGACCCGCAGATCGCGGTCGACGCCGGTCGAGCCCGTCGCCGACGCCACGTGGAGCTCGATTGCGGTCTCCCCCGCCGGGGCGGTCATGCTCGGTGGGGTCCTCACTGACGGCGACGGCAACTATATCCCCGCCCGCTCCACGCTGGCTGCGGACGGTCTCAGCTTCGCGCCGCCGGTGCAGACCTCGCTCGGCTACCCGTGGCCCGAGGGCGACGCCTCGGCGAGGGTGCTCTACAGCCACGCCGACGGCAGCTTCCACCTCGTGGGCGCGCACCGCCTGCGGCCGGGCTCGTCGGAGATCTACCACTGGGTGTGGACGGGGGTCTCGTGGAGCGGTCCTGACAACCTGTCGCAGAGCGTCACCGACACCTGGCCGTCTGGCGAGTACGCCGGCTCGGTGGCGGGCCTCGCCTCCCTCTTCGTGTCCTGGACGGAGGAGGGCGGTGATCCTGCTGTGATCCTGGCGCGCACGTGGAGCGCCAGCGGCATGACGGCGACGGTCGACGTGAGTCACTACTTCACCGACGCGGGCATCATGCTGGGCCCCAGAGCCTGGTGCCTCGCGGCCGACGCCAGCCCGCACATGGCCCTCGGCGAGTCTGCCTACCAGAACCTGGGGGTGTACATTCTGGCCCTCCCGAGCCTGAACCTGCTCTTCGACGACGGATTCGAGTCGGGCACCACTGATGCCTGGTCGCCCGCGGCGCCCTGAGACTCCCTCGATGGTGCTCCCCTCAGGCTGAGTCTCACCGCACGGGCTTCGTCAGGTCGTCATGCCGGGCACGAGGGCGAGCTCCTCGGGAGTGGCCGACTCGACCGCGCGGACCTCCACCGAGAACACCAGGTTGCGGCCGGCGAGGGGGTGGTTCCCGTCCAGCACGGCCGTCTCGTCGCCGACCTCCAGCACCACGAGTTGGAACCGGCGCCCCGTCTCGTCCGCACCGCTGACCATCGCGCCGGCCTCGACACCGGGCGGCAGGTCCGCCCGCGCGACCTCGACGCGACGCGCCTCGTCGCGGGCGCCGAACGCCTCGGCGCTGGGGATGTCGATCTCGGCGCGCTGGCCCGGCTCGAGGCCGGCGAGACCGCGCTCCAAGGCCGGGAGGATCTGACCGGCACCGTGGAGGTAGCGCATGGGCCCAGAGCTCGTGGAGGCGTCCAGGACCTCACCGCCACGGTCGCGAAGCTCGTAGGCAAAGGTGACGACCCGGCCGTCGCGGACGTCGGGAGTGCCGGTAATGGGCTCACGGCGAACGGGTTCGTGACTGTGGTCGTGGCCGCCGCAGGAGCCTCCGCCGCCCCCGCAGGTCTGGGCCTCGCCGAAGCTGCGGCAGCTCCCGGCAAGGAAGAGCTCGACGGCATCGCCCACGGTGGCCGCCTGCTCCTTGAAGTGGACGTCGATCCCCACCTGTTGGAAGCCGGCCAGCGGGCGCGCGCCCATGCCGCCGGCAACCAGGATCTCGACGCCGTGCGACCTGAGGATCTGCACCGGCGCCATGCACCCTCCCTGGTCATGGCCGGAGTTGGGAAGCACGGACACCTCACCGACCGCCCCATCCTCGATCTGGACCAGCGTGAAGGACCGGCAATGGCCGAAGTGATCGGAGATCGTGGCGTCCAGGCCGCCGGGCTCCTCGGACGGAACTGCTATCAACATTTCAAGTGCCCTCCGGTGGAGCATCCTACACCGAACTCTCCACATGGTCCCTACTTCTGAAACGTCCCGCTGTCCACCATCTGTTGGAAGAAATCAACCACTGTCTCCTCCAGGGGGCGGTAGCTCAGGCCGAGCTCGCGCTTGCCCTTGCTGGTGTCGGCCTTCCACGGCAGACCCACATTGCGGCTGACGACCTTCCGGGTCAGGGTCTTGTTGACCAGCGGGCCGACCAACCAGATCAACCACTTGGGCATGGTTCGGGTCGGGATGGGGTAGCGGTCGCCGAAGTGCTGGCGCAGCGGGATCGCGAGATCGGCCAGATCCGAGTCGTGCCCGGCGACGATGTAGCGGCCCTTCGCCGCCGGCGTGAAGCCGGCCCGGTAGTGCGCCTCCGCCAGGTCGCGTACGTCGACGACACCGAAGCCGATGCGGGGCACTCCGGCCTTCAGCGTGCCGTCGCCGAACTGCTTCATGATGTTGAAGCTCTCCGACGTACCGCGGGGGTTGATGCCCGGTCCCATCACGAGGCTCGGGTTGACCACGACCAGGTCCCAACGATCCTGCCTGCCGTGGATTTCCCATGCCTCGCGCTCGGCCAGGGTCTTGGAGTAGGAGTAGGCCTGGTGATCCACCGACGAGCTGGTGTTCCAGATCTCTTCGGTCAAGACGCCGCCGGGGGTGCTCTGGAGGTCGACGTTGTCGCCGTAGATGGCGGCGCAGCTGCTGGTCACCACAACCCGTTTGACCGACGGTGTCAGGTTTGCCTGCTCGAGGACGTTCCGCGTGCCCAGCTTGGCCGGCTCGATGAGCTCTCGCACGGGGTCCTTGACGTTGCTGGTGAACGGCGACGCGGTGTGAAAGACGAGCTCACAGCCCTGCATGGCGTCGGCGTAGGACCCGGGCTCCATGAGGTCGGCCTTGAAGTAACGGATGGCGCCCGGCGCCGCGGCTGCCAGGCTGTTCAGGAAGCGCAGCTTCGTCTCGTTCTCCGGGTCGCGCACCGCCGCGTAAACGGTGTGACCTTCCTCCAGCAGCCTCTTGACGAGCCAGCCGGCCACGTAGCCGGTCGCTCCGGTGACCATCACGGGCGCATTCGGATCGATCGTTGTCATGTGCTCTCCTTTGCACGTCCGGCGATACCGCTCGCCGCCGACTGGTCCAATGTAGCGTCCAGCGAACCGCGCAACGTGTCCGTCGAGACGCGCCATTCCGCTTGCGCAGCGAGACGCACGGTCTCACGGGCGGGCGCCCTGCTCCGGTTGTCACGACGCTGCCCGCGCCCCTTCGACCGTTGAGCTGCAATCGATGTCACGAGCTCTGGCAGTGTGTACAGCAGGGGGAACGCGGCGGGCAGCCGCCCGCGGGAGGGTCCGTGTCGAGGTCGCCGGGCGCGGAGGAGGCGCCGAGGTGGACAGCTGGTGCCTGTAGCCGGTGGTGACGTTCGCCTGCGAGGCGCTCATCGTCTGCGCTGGCGGCCACGTGTTGGGATCGTCAGCGGCTGCGGACCTCGGAGTCCCCCAACCCTCGGTCGGCGAGCGGCACGCCCGCCTCATCTGCAGCGCGGACGGGCTCACCGCAGAGAATCTTGGCTCGAGCACCGGCCGCGACAGCATACAATCCACCCGTGCAGGCACGCCGGCGTCCCGATCGTCACCTGGTTACCCTGATCGCCGTGTGCGTGGTCTTGCTGGCGGTTCTCGCGCCGCTCCTCGTGGTGCCGAACCTCGCCGCGGACTACCGGATGATGGGGGGTGACTCCCAGGACTGGATCGCCAACGGCCTCGCCATCGCCGGTGCCGACGTGCGCTACTCGGTGCGTCCGCCGCTGCTGCCGCTCGTCATCGCCCTCCTGGACGGCGTGTCCATGCTCGAGCTGCTGCCGGTGGCCCTTCTGGCGCTGCAGCTCGCGGCGGCTGTGGTGCTCTACCTGTTCCTCCGGCGACGGGTGTCGGCCTCGCTGGCCTTCGCGGTGAGCGTCGGGACGATGGGGTGCTTTTCGTGGCTCGGACTCGGCCTGGAGGTGATGGCGGACGTCCCTGCCGCCTGCCTCCTGTTCGCGGGTGTGGTGTGCTTCGTCGCGGCGGCGGAAGACGACGACCGCCGGTTCGTGCCGGCGGGCGTACTGCTCGGGCTCAGCGCGGTGGCCCAGCCGCTGGCTTGGCTGTTCCCGCTGCCTGCGGTGGCGGCGGTGGTCGTGCACCGCCGTGACCTCCTCAAGGCCCGGCGGCTGTGGCTCGGCGCCCTTCTCTTCGTCGCCCCGAGCGCCGCCTGGCTCGGTTACAAGGGAGTCGTCTTCGGCACCGCAGGCGACGTGGTCATGCAGCACTGGAGCCTGCTCGGTGCCCATTTCGGCGGGATCGTCTTCTCGGTGATGAGCGGGCTCTCCATGCTCGGAGCGGTCGGGGCGGTTCTGGCCGTCGCCGGCCTCGGCCTCCTCGCCCGGCGGGCACGGGTGGGATTCACCGAGATGGTGCTCGTGGGTGTGGTCGTGGTGGTGGCGGTCTTCATCGTCTTCGGCTACCGGTTCCACGCCAAGCGCCTCCTGGTCTACCTCGTCCCCTTCGCCGCCGTGGCGATTGCCGAGGCCCTCGCCGGCCTTCGCCGGCCGCCACTGCGCTGGGCCGTCGCCTTGCTGGCCGTGGGCTGCGCCTGGCTGCCGCTGCCCGGCGGCCCCGGGAGCGCAGACAGCGTGGCGCTGTGGCCGCTACCGCCGGTCTACCTGCGTGCGAGCCTCAGCGGCGGCATCGCCCCGACCCCGCCGACGGCGCTTCGGCTCGAGTTTCCGAGCCTGGCCGAGATCGCCGGGTGGACCGTGCCGGCGCGGCTCGCCAGCATGCACCACCGCGGCTCGTCGCGCCGGCCACCCCCGGCCAGTCGCTTCGCCGGCATCCGCACCGCGGTGTGGATTCACGACGGCGAGGTGCCCAGCACCGACCGCTATGCGCGGAGCCTCCGAGTGGGCAACCTGCTGCGCAAGAGAGTCAACCACGTGCCGCTGTCGGTGGTCGAGCCGCTGGCACCGTGGCTGAGGTGCGACTCGGTGACCGGGCTCGATGGGTTGCAGCTGTACAGGGCACGCCTGCCCGGTGTCGACGGCACCTGGGTCGTGATCGTCGATCGGGGCGGTCGCGCCGATGCCTGGGCTGCTCGGCGCCGGGGACCGCCGTCCGGGGAGGGCGTCCCTGGCCTCGCCTGCGCCCGCCGGATCGCCGGTGTGGCCGAGGGGCGCCAGGTGGTGGTGGTCACCGCCGGGGGTGTCGGCCCATCGCTGGCCCTCCTCCCGTTCCTGCTGCGCGTCCCCGAGCTCTACGTCATGGACCCGGCGACGTACACCGCCGCTGCGAAGAAGTACGGAGCCGTGCGGCGCGCCCGCCTGGAGGTCGTTGACGGGATCACCGTCTGGGGACTGGACGTCACCGGGCGGGAGTGGGTGCTGGTGGACGCCACCGGCGGGTCGCTCTGGAAGACACCCGCCGGGGGACGGGACCCAGAGGTGCCGCTGCGCTCACGCTGAGACCGTGAGCTCGACCTCGTCCACCCCGAGGTGGAGCGCGAAGGCGCGGGCGTCGGGCTCGAGCTCCCGCTCGAGGCCCTGAGGCCAGCGGCGAAGAGGGCGTACCTCGATCCGGACCGACTGATCGTCGGCGGTGTGGCTCCAGGTCGCGACCAGCCGGCCACGGTGTAGCACGGTGGCATTGACCTGCGCCGCCTTGGCCCAGACCGCCGCCCGCTCCTCTTCCTCGGGGACCGTCCAGCTCTTGTCACCGTGGCTCATGAGCAGGGTGTCGAACCTGGGCAGGAGCCGCGGCGGCCAGCGGCCGGGAGCCGGCCGGGTCAGGTCGGTCACATCCCTGCGCCGCGCCAACAGCCCCGGTCGGCCGCCGCACTCCACCGGCACGAGCTCCTCCTCGAGGAGGGCGACCAGCTCCCGTGCCTGGCCCACGCGCGCACCGAAGAAGTGCGCGACGTCCTTGACGGTGGCAGGTGCGTTGGCCGACAGGTAGTCCCCGACCAGGCGGCGACCCGCAACCGCCGCCGACACCTCGGGCCACTCCAGACCGGCGAAGCGAAGCCGTCGCTGGTCGTAGCTCTGCTCACCGTCGACCATCTCACCGATGCACAGGATGCCGCGCCGCGCCATGTCCCAGATGAAGCGGCCGGCGACGCCACGGAGGGCGGGGACACCCGAGCCGGTCCGCTCGGCCATCCACGCGAGGTCGTCGGCCTCCACCAGGTCGAAGAGGTCCGAACGGCCCACCGCCCGGTCGAGGTCCCGGACCCGCGCTTCGGCTGCCGCCACGGACTCGGGGCTCGGCTGCCGGCCCCCGCGGGCGCCCAGCGGCCACTCCGCGAGGGCGCGCACCGCCACCCGCCAGTGAGCTGCGGCGTCGTAGAGGTGGACCGTGCCGCGCTGGCCCCAGGTCCGCACCAGGGTCGTCGAGGTCGTGGTCCGCTTCGCCAGCGCGTCGGCCGATGGCGGTCGAGCGCAGCGCATGGCCAGCGACCACAGCGCGGGCGCCGCCACCTGGGCCTGGATCCCGATCACGGCTCGGGCCGCGCTCTCGGGGTCGGCGGCCCCCGGACCCAGCAGCTGGTGGCGCCGGGCACGGTAGGCCAGGGCCTGCTCCTCGGACACGGCGACAGCGTGCTGCACCATCGGTCCCCTCCTCGATGGTGCCAGTGTGACGGGGGGAGGGCACGCTCGCGCGCGCCCGGCTCGCCGGCCGAGCGGGCCATCGCCACCCGGCTCTGGCATCCACCCGGCGGGCGCGGGTCAGGGGCAGACGTTGGCGGAGAACGTCCAGCTCTCGTCCCACACCCCGGCACAGGCCACTGCGCCACCGCCCACGACCATCGGCCCGCCCGCCAGCTGGGAGGCAGCGACTCCTGCGAGCACGTTGGCGCCGATGTCCAGGGTCGCACCGCTGCTGTCCACCCGGGAGTGCTCGAGGACGAGCTTCAGGGTGTTTCCCGGGTTGGCGCGGCCGACCACGGCGCCGTTGGCGGTGACGCGGGAGAGGGTCAGGTTGCCCGAGGCGGTGTACGCGGCGGCCGATACTGCGGTGGCGCCATCGGCCGTGGCGTCAGCAATCTCCACATCGGCGCCCTCGAGCTCGATCCCGATGAGGCCGATGCCCGGCAAGCCTCCACCCATCGCGAGGAAGGACCCGCGCAGGACGTGGCTGCTGGTGCGCAGGATGCGCAGGCCGGTGTGGGTGCCGGTGGCGGAGACGTCGAGGAGGAAGGAGTTGGCCCCCGCCACCGTGACACCGCATCCGAACTCGGCGCTCGGGCTCCCACCCGCCGCGACGACCTGCTCGATGACGGCGTCGGCGCCGGTGCTGACCAAGCCGTGCTCGTACTCGGCGGTGCCGAAACCGTACACCCTCAGCCTTCGGAACACCGCTCCGGTCTGGCTGCTGCTGACCGCGGCCGACTGCTGGTCGGCCACCGTGGGGTCACAGGTGTTCAGCACGGTCAGATCGCTGAGCTCCGTCCCGGCGGCGGCAACCACTGTGCCGTAGAGCGCGTCGGTTTCGCCGCAGCAGCGCGCCGAGGTGATGACCGTGGCTTCGCGCCCGGCCCCCGCCACCGACAGCCACGGCTTCATCACCAACGAGGCAGTTCCGAGGTCGTAGGTCCCGGGCTCGATCCGGATCTGCCACGCCCCTTCCGGGGTCGCCGGCGTGGGCAGTGCGGCCACCGCAGCGAGGAGCGCCGCACCGTTGGCGGCGGCGTCCCCCACCGGGCCGACCACCACGGTACGAGCGTAGGCGGGCTCGTCGTCGGCGTCGCAGACCCAGGCGCTGCCGTTCCAGGTCACCAGCTCCCCGGCGGTGCAGGCGAGGGCCGCGAGGGTGTCGTCGTCGCCGTCGGCGAGGTCAGCCGGCACCCCGGTGAGGTTGCCCCAGATCTGGTAGTAGGCGGCGTGCTCGCCCTCGAGGGTGTCGGCCGCGATGGCCGTCGCGGCGAACTCTGCCGACCCGGCCGTGTCGGCCTCGGCCACGTGGTGTGCGAACGGTGTCGACCCCAGCGGCTGGCGCGGCCGCAGCACGGTGAACCCGCCGCCGCTCGCCCCCGGCCGGCCGGCGACCTCGAGCCACAGGTCGCTGCCGTCGAAGACCGCACCGAAGTCGACGGCGACGGTGGCGCGGCCATGCTCTACCGGGACGTCCTCGACGGTCACCGGTCCGGCAGCCGGGACCGCGGCGTCGGGCGCGTCGTACAGCGTGAACCGGAGGTCCCAGGAGCCGTCGACGCGGACGCCGCCGGTCGCCAGGGTGCCCTGCCACGTGAAGGCGGTGCCCATGGGTGCCGCCAAGCTGGTGGCGGCGGCGGTGACCAGGATCGCGGTTGCAGCGAGCAGCTTCATGATCGATCTCCTCACGGGCAGGTGTTGGCGTAGAAGGTCCAGTACTCGTCCCAGACTCCGGCGCAGACCACCGCTCCATTGACGGGGTCTCCCCACAGCTGGCTGGCCGATACCCCGACGACCCCGCCGGTGGCGTGAATCGTGACTCCCGGGGCGACGATCCGCGAGTGCTCGATGGCCACGACCAGGGAGCCGGAGTTGACCTGGGTGTAGAACTCGCCCTGGGCGGTGAGGCGCGACAGGGTGACGAGCACGTCGTCGTCGACGATGACCCAGACAGCCCCGTCCGGACCGGCTGCCGAGACGTCCTGCAGGTCGGCATTGGCTGCGATGTAGACGCCGCAGTCGATGCCGTCCGAGGCGAGGGCCGTGAAGATCCCGCGCCGCACCCAGCTCTGGCCCTGCAGCACCAGGGCGGTGCCGCGGGACGTAAGCCCGGTGCAGTCCAGGAGCGTGACACCGCCGCCGTAAACGCTGATGGCGGTGTTGCCGCTCACGGCATTCCCGGTGGTGGCCGAGACGCGTTCGAGCCAGGCTCGGTCGCCCTGCACGTACACCGCCTGGTTGATTCTGGCGGTGCCGATGGCGCGGGCGGTGACCCGTTCGAGCCGCACGTCGTCGCCGAGCAGCTCGATGGCGTAACCCCAATCGGTGTCGGTGGGACAGATGTTTTCCGCCGTGAGGTCGCGCAGGGTGGCGTTCGCCGCGCCGGTGATCGTCGCGCCGGAGTGCCCCGGCGAGACGCAGCGGCTCGAGGTGATCACGGTGTTCTTCTCACCGGCGCCGGTGAGCGTCAGCCACGGCTTGAGCTCGAGGCCGGTGCTGCCGAGGTCGTAGCGGCCGGGCTCGAGCTCCACCTGCCACGCGTCGGCCTGCGACGCCGGGACCGGAATGGCGGCGACAGCGGCGAGAAGCGCCGCGCCGTTGGCTGCCGCGCTTCCCACCGGGCCCACCACCGCGGTGCGGGCGAAGCCGGCGCCGCGGTCCGGCGAGCAGGTCCAGCCGGCGTCGCCGAAGAACGGCACCTCGCCGCTCGCACACGCCAGCTCTCCGAGGCCGTCGTCGTCGCCGTCGGCGAGCTCGGCCGGCACGCCGGTGCGGTTGGCCCAGGCAAGGAAGAAGGCGCCGTCGTTGCCATCGACGGTGTCGGCGTCGATGGCGGTGACGGAGCCGTTGGCGGTGATGGCGGTCTCGGCCTGCGGCGCGCTCAGCGCGAACGGGGCGGCGGTCACCCGTTGGCGCGGTGCGAGCGGCGTGAAGCTACCGCTGCTTCCGCCCGGGCGGACGGCGACCTCCACCCACAGGGCACTTCCGTCGAGGCTGATGCTGAAGTCCAGTTTCACCGAGAAGAACCCGTCCAGCACCGCCACATTGTCGGCGGTGAAGGTGTCGAGGGCGCCGCCGCCGGCCGCCGCCGCGTAGAGGGTGAAGCGAAGGTCGTAGACGCCGGCGGCCGGTAGGCCCCCGTCCGCCAGCTGCCCCTGGTAGGTCACGGTGGCGGCGGCGGCCGGGGCAGCCGCGGCTGCGACGGCGAGGATCGTGGTGATGAGGGTGCGCAACATGGCTCGCTCCTTACCCCGGCTCATGGCACGACCGAAGACCACTGGCCGGTGTCGCCCAGCTCGAGGTCGTCGGCGAAGATCGTCACGCGGTTGCCGGACCACAGGCCGCCGTCGGCCACCTGGCCGTACCCGGCGGCGGTGCCGACATCGGGCTGGCCGGTGGTGCCGGCGAGAGTGAAGGTGCCGCCGCTGCTGCTGCCCCCGCCACCGTCCACCGACCACCACGAGAGGGTGAACGCGTCGGTGGCAGCGGTGGTGGTCGCGGCCGTCTCGGAGGTGGGCGGCGCGGCGGCTCCGCCGGGCGCGGCGGCCTCGGATGCAGCTACCATGGCCGCAGCCATCAGACCGACGATCAGGATCTGTGCAGGCAGATGGGTGGAGTTGATGCGCATGACAGCCTCCTCAGGGGCACGTGGAGGGGTAGAAGACCCAGCTCTCGTCCCACACGCCGGCGCAGGTCGCCGCGGTGGACGGGGCGCCGCCCCACAGCTGGGAGGCGGCGACGCGAATGTCCACGGGAAGACCGGCGGCGGTGACTGCGGCACCGGTGGCGACCACCCGTGACTGGGAGATGGTGACATCGAGGTCGCCTCCGGTCCGGGTCACGGCCACTGGACCGGTGGAGGTCAGCCGGCTGGCGTGCACGTTGTTGTAGCCGAAGCTGCTGATGATGGTGAGACCTTCGGCGCCGGAGAGGGTGACGAGCTCGAGGTCGGCGTCGGCCGACGAGACCTGGAGCCCGCTTGTGGCCGTCGCCGCGCTGGCGGTGAAGGTCCCGCGGGTCACGACCACGCTGGTGGGTGTCAGCTCCGAGGTGCTGCCGACGACGAGCCCGACGGCGAGGTCCCCGCCGCTCGCGGTCGCCGTGGAGTCACTGACGATCGCGCTTGCGCCACAGGTGATTCCCACGTTGACGGTGGAACCGCCGGCGGCGGATGCCGTGATTCGGTGCAGCCACATGTTCGGGGCGGTGGCGACCAGGCCGGCGGCATACATCGGGCCGCCGGTGGCGCGGGCGGTGACGTGCTCCACGGCGGCGCCGGCGGCGCTGGTGGGCACGCGAACAGCCACGCCGTTGTCCGATCCGCTGACACACGTGTTCTCCACTGTCAGGTGCGAGATGCGGGTGTCGGCAGCGGCGACCACCGTGCCCTCCTCGCCGCTGGCGGGGCTACACAGCGAGGACGTGACAATGGTGGCGCTCTCGCCGGCCCCGGTCAGCACCGTCCACGGTTTCATCACCAGCGAGGCGCTGCCGAGGTCATAGCGGCCGGGCTCGAGGCGCAGCCGCCATCCGTCGTCGCTGGAGGCCGGAGTGGGGAGCGCCGCTGCGGCGGCGAGCAGCGCGGCTCCGTTGGCCGCCGCGTCGCCCACCGGGCCGACCACCAGCGTGCGCCAGCCGCCGCGGTCGGGCCCGCACGTCCAGGCACCGGACTCCCACACCACGACCTCTCCGGCGGCGCAGCCGAGCCCCGCGAGGAGGTCGGCGTCGCCGTCGGCGAGGTCGGCGGGTATGCCGGTGAGCCCGGTGAAGGCGAGCAGGCCGGCCGCGTTGACGCCGTCGATCTCCTTGACGTCGCCGGCCGCCGTCGCATCATCCGCGAGAGCTGCATGACCGGCCGCCCTCGCGTAGAGCGCCAGGGGCAGCGGTCGCAGGGGCTGGCGTGGCGTGATCACGGTGTAGGCGCCGGCGGTTGCGCTGTCGCGGACCTCGACCTCGAGCCACAGGGCGGTGCCGTCGTACCCGTCGCCGAAGTCGAGCTCCGCGGTGACGACGCCGCCGCTGACCACGAGGTCGTCCACGGTGACCGTGCCCAGGTCCGATCCTCCGGCCTCGGCGTCCCACACGGTGAAGCGGAGGTCGAACACGCCGTCCGCCGGTGCGCCGCCGATCTCCAGGGTGCCCTGGTAGGTCAGCGAGGTGCCCAGGGGAGCGGCCGCCGCCGGTCCGCAGAGCATGACCACGAGCAGGGCCGCCATTTGGAGCCGCCACAACCGACGAAGTGCAACAGATGCCATGGTGAGCCTCCTCGTGACTCCACGATGGCGCGCGCGGCCCGCCGAGGGAATGGATAGACGCGACAAACTCATGGACGAACGCGACAAATGTCAGAAACGGGTGGCATCCACTCCCAAAGACGCTGCGCATAATTCCACCGGCGACAGCCTCCAGGCCGTGCTCAACGGTGACGTGATCGCTGGCAACGGAACGGCCAGCCGGCCGGCGGCGAGGAGCTGCCTCGCGGCCCTCGCCCGCCTCGACGACCCGGTGGCGGCGCTCGCGCCTATCCCGCTGTCGGTCGCCGCCCAGTCCGACGGGGACAACCGGGTCGCGCTGTCGTGGAGCGCGTCGCCCGGCCCGACCTCGGGATGTCCGCTCTTGTGGCTCGGTTCGGCACAGGCTCGCCCGGGGGGGCCGATCTCAAGCTCTGGCCCGCCTGTGCCCTTCAGCCTGCCGCGTCGTAGGCGGCCCGGATCCAGCCGACCAGCTCGGCGTCGACCTCGTCGGGCGAGGCCAGACGAACCTTGTACTGGCACATCCCCCCCGGCTTCTGCGCGATCAGGCGGGTGGCGGCCGGCAGGTCCCTGGCGTTGAGGCCGATCTCCACCTGGGTTCTAGTCGCCGGTCCAACCATCGCGAACTGCTTTGTACGGCGCAGGCTCAGGTAGGTCTTCTTGGGGGCGATCGCGAACGGCCCGAGCTCGGCGATCGCTGCCATCACCCGATCGTGCACCGGTCGCAGCACGGCCTTCGGTTCGGCGTAGAGCACGTCGACGGCGGCGTCGGCGGTCGCCGCCGGGGCCGCGGCCGCGCCGGTGGAACGCAGGTACAGCGTCACCAGCGTGTTGGCGTCGCCGTGGCCGAGCCCGAGGTCGCGCTTGGCCGCGTCGCGCAGCTGGCCGTGCTTGGCGAGGCCGGTGGTTCCCAGCCAGGCGTAGAGCTGGTCCAGGGTACGGCCGGTCTTCGTCTGGATGTTCGCGAGCTGCGTCTGCACCGCCTTGTCGAGATCCACCATGATCGGTCCCTCCGCTTGGGTGGTCACGCCCCCGGTGGTCGAAGCTCCTTCGGCCGAGGGCGAATGGTTCGCAGGATGTGCCCCCGCAACCGCGGCAGTGGCGTGAGAATTCCGGCCACGAGGCGGTCACGAGCGGGCGCCTTCGCAGGGACTGACGAAGGCCGCTGGCTGAGGATCGGGCCGGGGCTCCCGTGCTGCTGACTCAGTGCGCTCCGCCGGACCTCGCCCACTCGGCGACGAAGTCCGTCGCATCGTCCCGGACCAGCGCGTGGTGGTTTCCCCCGAGGTACAGGATCGAGAGGTTGTCTCCGTCCTTCGCGAGCAGATCCGCTTCGATTCGGCGCAGGCTCTTGGCGGTGTCGACGTTCTCGTCAGCGCCACCGTAGATGATCAGTGCGGGCCGCCCGATCCGCCGCCAGTAGGGCATCGGGTCGTAGGGCGCGTTGTCGGCGAGCCAGCTCCAGACCCAGAGCGAGGGGTCACGGGGGAGGTCGTCGACGAAGGGCGTCCCTCCGAGGCCCGCGTCCTTCGCCTCGTCGATCAGCCGCTCGTACTCCTCCCGGCCCTCCCCGGTCCGGGCGAGCGCGAGAATCGTCTCGTGGATGTCGCGAAGGAGAGCGATCTGCCCCACGTCGAGGCCCGCCTTCTCGGCGTCCATCCTGATCTCGTCGAATATCTCCTCACCCAGCGGTACGATGGCGCCGGAGACGTCGACCACCAGGCGGACATCGGGGCTCAGGCTCGCGGCCAGGGGAGCGATCTGGCCCCCCTGGCTGAAGCCAATAACTCCGAGCCGCTGCGGATCGACGCGGGGGTGGGACTTCAGGAGGTCGACGCCGGCTACCGCGTCGCCGGCCAGGGTCGCGAACGACGCCTTTCGCCAGTCACCCCCGCTCTCGCCGGAGCCGCGCTTGTCGGGGTAGAGCACCGCGATGCCGCGGTCGACCAGGGCCGAGGCCCAGGCGTCGGTCCAGGGGTTGCTGCGATCGCTGTCGCCCGAGCCATGAATGACGACCAGGGCGGGGCACCTTCGGCAGCTCTGCAGCGGCGGTAGGAGAAGATCTCCCACAATCGTCACGTCTGCACTCTGGAACTTCACCTCCATTCGATCCCCGGCGGCGGCAGTTGCCGCCACGAGCATGGCGCCCGTGAGCAGCGCGCAGGCGCACACGTTTCTGTTGCTCATCGAACCCTCCCGGGCCAGGAGCGAGTCGGATAGACGGCGCACTGCCTCGGCAGCGTGCCACGGTCCCTGGCCTCGTCCCTGACAACGGGAAAATATGCGAATGGTTCTTTGTCGCTGTGAAGCTCGGGTCGAGAGGTAGCCCCCGCTCCCCCCGGCCGACAGGAACCGACAGCCGATCGTCAGCTCACCGTCCAGAGACGTGCGTTTCCCTCGCAGTCTCCCGATGCATCTCCGATGCGTCCTCAGCCGTCGGACGCAGGTGCCTCATCGAAGCGCATGTCCGACGGCCGCCGGTCTTTCTGCAGCCGTGCGGCCACCGCCTCGCACCGCCGCATCACCCGCAGCAGGTTGCCGCCGGCGAGCTTGCCCAGCTCCTCGGCCGTCCAACCCCGGCGGGCCAGCTCGACGAGCAGGGCGGGCTCGTCCGAGATGTCCGCCAGCCCCTCTGGAGTGGCGCCGATGCCGTCGAAGTCCGAGCCGAGGCCGACGTGGTCGATGCCGGCGACCTGCCGGACGTGCTCCACGTGGGCGGCGAGGCGGGCGAGCGGGTACACGGGCGGCGAGTTGGCGGCGCGCCATGCGGCCACCGCCGCCTTGGCGCCGTCGGGGTCGCCGACGTGGAGCGCGTCGGCGCGCGCCTGCTCGGCCTTGAGCCCGGCGTACCACTGCTGGTACTCGTCGCCCAGGAAGAAGCTGCCGAAGTTCACCATCACGACGCCGCCGTTGGCCGGCAGGCGGCGCAGCACCTCGTCTGGCACGTTGCGCGGGTGGTGGCACAGGGCGAGGGCGCCGGAGTGGGAGAAGATCACCGGCGCCGCGGTGACGTCGAGGACGTCGTTCATGGCGGCCACGGAGACGTGGGAGAGGTCCACCAGCATGCCGAGCCGGTTCATCTCCTTCACAACCTCGACCCCGAACGGCGCGAGGCCGTCGTGCTTCGGCGTGTCGGTGGCGGCGTCGGCCCAGGGTACGTTGTTCCAGTGGGTCAGGGTGAGGTAGCGGGCGCCGAGGGCGTACATCTGGCGCAGCACCGCCAGCGAGGAGGCGATGGACCCGCCGCCCTCCATGCCGATGAGCGAGGCGATCCGACCACTGCGGTGAATGCGCTCGATGTCGTCCGCCGTGAGGGCCAGCTCGAGATCGTCCGGGTAGCGCGCCACCATCCGATGCACGAGGTCGATCTGCTCGAGAGTGGCCACCACCGCCTCGGGCTCGGGCAGCTCGGGGGGCACCCACACTGACCAGAACACGCCGCCGACGCCGCCCTCGTGCAGGCGCTTCAGGTCGGTCTGGGTGGGCTTCTCGAGGCCCGTGAGGTCGTGCAGGTCGAAGCGGTCGAGGTGGTTGCCCCAGCGCTCGCGGATCTCCCACGGCAGGTCGTCGTGGCCGTCCACGAGCGGGACCTCGGCCAGAACGCGCTGGACCACCTGCTCGGGAGTAAGCTCCGCGGCCGCCGTCGGCAGCGCCAGCAGCACACACATCGCGATCACGAATCGTCGCATGTCGCCCTCCGTCAGCGAGTGTATCTCCGCCGACAGCTCATCGCCCAACCAGCAGGTCGACGAGGCTTCGAACCCCGAGGGCTGCGAAGAGCACCAGGGCGAGCGCGCCGGCGAGGTTGGCGAGCCATCGATTGTGCAGCTCGCCGACCAGGTCGCGGCGGTTGTTGAGGTAGAGCAGCGCGGCGGCGAGGAATGGCATGAAGAGCGCGCCGAGGGCGGCGTAGGCGACGATCAGCCACACCGGGCGGCCGAGGAGGAAGAGCGCCATGGGCGGGAAGGTCATGAACAGCAGGTAGCCGCGATAGAGCCCGCCGGTGCGTGATACGGAGGCTCCCGGGCCGGCGCCGCGCAGCAGTCCGACGAAGTCGGCGAAGAGGTACGGGACCCCCTGCCAGACGCCGAGCAGCGAGCTCGCCACGGCGCCCCAGAAGCCGCCCAGGAAGACCAGCTCGCCGGCGTGACCGAAGCGCTCGGAGAGCATCGCCGCCATGCGCAGCACGCCGCCGCTGCCCTCGACCACCATGCCCCGCGGCAGCAGCACGGTGCCGGCGAGGGAGACCACCGCGAGACCGAAGAGCCCGGTGAGGAGATAGCCGGTGGTGAGGTCCCAGCGCACCGCGCGGAGCCAGCCAACCCCCGTCCAGCCCTTCTCGCGGACCCAGTAGTTGTAGGCGAGCAGGGTGAGGGTGCCGCCGACCCCGCCGATGACTCCGAGCACCCGTAGCATTCCTCCAGCCGGCACCGTCGGCACCAGCAGGCCCGAGAGGGCGGCACCGGCCGGCGGCGGCTGGAGGACGGCGCTGCCCACGAGGGCGAGGAACATGAGGCCGATGGCGACCTTCATGGCGCGCTCGAAGACGCCGTAGGCGCCGAGCCAGACGAAGACGAGGCCGACGAGCCCGTGCAGCCCGGCCCAGGCGTTCACCGAGACGGCGGGAAGCAGGGCGTGCCCAGCCAGCCCGCAGGCGGTCATGAGCGCCGCCGAGACCACGAAGGTCCAGACCACCAGGTAGGCGAGGAAGGCCGCCTGCAGGGGGCGCCCGAAGTGGCGCACCCAGCCTTCGAGAAGGGTCGTTCCGGTTGCCAGCTGCCAGCGCGCGACGCCCTCGTTGAGGGCGAGCTTGAGGGCTGCCCCCACCGCGGCACACCACAGCAGGGTGAGGCCGAAGCGCGAGCCCGCCTCCGCTGCAGCCACCAGGTCGCCGGCCCCCACTCCGGTGGCCGCCACCACGAGGCCGGGGCCGAGCACCCGGAGGAGCTCGCTCACGTGCCGCGGCGCGGCGGTCTTTTCGGGTTCTAAGGGTCCGACCACGGGCCCGATGATACTCAAGCTACATCTCCTCGTGACACGGGCGCATGGAGCTGCGGGCCGAGGTGGCGACGAGCCGGGGTGGACCCCGCGCGATTGGCATGAGGTCGTCCACCTCAGGGTCGTGGGGGATGGGTGGGGCGCGGCCGGAGATCAGGCCCGGCACTCGGTGACCTGGAGCGTGGCCTGCCACCAGTGATTTGCGGGCGGGGTGAGGGGCCATGCGTACCTTCCCCAGGACCTGCGCCCCGGCGGATTGTCGCCGAGGTGGGCTCCCATTCGTCGAGTGCTGATCTCGGGCTCTTGAGCTCGGACGCGGGCGCTCTGCCGCGGGGCTGAGACTCGGCCCCGGTTACCCTGTGGTAAGGTCTGCTCGTTCACCATGGACGAGCAGAATCCTCCGCCCGAACCCGACCCTCGCAGTCGCTTCACCGAGCTCCACTCGCGCACCTACGAGATGGAGCTCCTGGTGTCCGGCGCGGTGGTCTTCGGCCTGGTGCAGCTGCCGGGGCTGCTGGCTGGGGCGTTTGCCCGCCTCCGTGCCGTGCTCGCCGGCGACCTGCGAGTGGTGGAGACCCTGACCCAGGGCTACGTGATGATGATGGTGTGGGTGCTCATCGGCACCTTCCTGCTGCACCTCGTCCTGCGCGCCTACTGGATCGGTCTCCTCGGCCTGGAGAGCGTGTTCGCCGGCGGTATCCGGTGGGAGCGGCTGCGGGAGGTGGGGCCGCTGACGCGGCGCATCTACCGCCGCCGCATCGGGACTCTCGCCGAGGCCGTCGACCGCACCGACGACCGCTGCAGCCTGATCTTCTCCTTCGGCTTCCTTCTTGTCGGCGGCTTCGCCTACAGCATCGTGATGCTGGGGATCGCCGGGCTCGCGGCGCTGGTGGTGTCGCGTGTGCCCGCGCTCGAGGGCCACGGGGCGGCCGTGTTCTGGACCGCGCTCGCCGTGCTCGTCGGCCTGCAGGTCGTGGCGGGCGTCCTGGACAAGCGCCTGGGGACGCGGCTCAACCCGGCCGGGATCCCGGCGCGGCTCCTCGCCCGCCTTGTGGATGTCGGCTTCCTGACCTCGCCCATGCCGTGGATGGGAACCACTCAGCTGACCCTCTCGAGCAACCTCTCGCCGACGCGGGTCGCCGCGGTCATCATCGGCGTGAGCCTCATGCTGGGTGCCGTCAACGCCGTCCACATCCTCGCCAAGGGTGGGCTGCTGCACCTCGACAGCCTGAGCTACTTCCCCCTCAGCCTGCGCGAGGAGGGTGTCGACCCTGATCACTACCGCGATCGCCGGGAGACGGGGGTGCACGCAGCGGGCATACCCTCGATCCAGTCGGAGCTGATCGCGGAGCCGTTCCTCGAGCTCGTGATTGCCTACCTGCCGAAGCGGCACAACCCGCTGATCCGGGCCGCCTGCCCCGATCTTACCCCTCTGCGGCGCGGGGGCCTGGTGCTCGGCCGCTCGGGCACGGCCGCGCCGGAGGCGACGCGCGCCGCGGCCGGCTGTCTCGGCGGGCTGCTCCGCGTTCGTCTCGACGGGCAGGAGCTCTCGTCGCTGCGCTGGGACTTCACCACCGAGCCCGGGTCGGGACTGCCGGCGGTCGTGAGCTTCGTGCCGCTTCGTCACCTCGACAAGGGCCTGCACCAGCTCGAGGTGGAGGTGCCCGGACGCCGCGCCGAGGTCGGGGACCCGGACCTGGAGCGCCACCTGATCCTCTTCTGGCGCTGACCCCTTCGGAGCGTCCGTCACGCCCGAAACCGAGGTGCACGAACTCCCGCAGGCGGGCGGCAGAGGCCGGCGGGCCCGCCCGGCGAGCGCTCAGCGGTTCAGTTTCTTGTTCTTCCAGTACTTGGTGCCGGCGATGTCGGCCTGGGCCATGAGGCCCTTCTGGGAGAGCTGGTAGACCGCGAGACCGTTGACGAAGCCGGTCTGCGCAGCCGCCCCCTCGGTGCCGGCGACGGCGCCGGCCGCGGCGTCCGCCTGCCAGCCCGTGTCGACGAAGCTGTCGAAGGTCCGCTTGTCCTGGAACAGGAAGACCACCTGGTAGCTCTTGGCGCCGAGGCCGAGGCCGACGCCCACGGTCCCCATCTTCATGTAGGTCCGCCTCCCGGTCGCCTTGTTGATGGCGACGCCGTTGCCGCCGCCGCCGGAGAAGCCCAGGGCGATCTTGAGGTTGTCGAACGCCGCCCAGCCGTAGGCGTCCTTGAAGAGCGCCTCGGCCTTGGGGCTCGTGGCCAGCACCTCCTCGAGGGCCTGGTCGGCGGTCTCGTCGATCTTCTGGCGCTTGGCCTCCCGCTTGAGGTCACGCCAGCTCTGGTTCTGGCTGGCGACGAGGGTTCCGGCCGCCGCGGCGATCACCAGCATCGATGTCCCGAACACGATCTTCGTCTTCATCTCAAACCTCCAGGTTACGGCCTCGACAGGTGACTCCGGCTGCACGATCCATTGGTTCCACCGGCGAGGCAGGCACACGCTCCCGACAGATCATGGAAACGGTGCTGCCGGTCCAATCGATTTCACGGCCGGCGGCGCGAAGGTTGCGAACGCCCGGACACCGCGGAGAGGCTACCCGAGGTGGTCGACGATGCCCACCACCACCGAGCGCACCGGCATCCCGGGCACGCCGAGAACCTGGCGGGCGCCGTTGCCCTCGTCGAGGACGAGCACGGTCTCGCCGGCGCCGGCACCCACGGAGTCGACGGCGATGATGTAGCCGCCGCTGGGACGGCGATCGGCGTCGAGCCGGGCGCACACAAGCAGGGTGCGCCCCGCCATGTCATGGTGGTGGATCGTCGAGGTGAGGCGTCCGGCGACGCGCGCCAGGATCATCGCCGGCCGCCTTCGTCTTCGGCAGGCGCGGAGTCGATCTGGAGGTCGTCCACGATTCCCACCACCGCGTGGTCCACCGGCACGAAGCTGGGCTCCAGGGTGAGCGCCGCCTCGCGGCTCGCCTCCCAGTAGACGAGCTCGCCGGGACCGGCCATGCGGGTGCCGTCGGCGGCCACGAAGGACGTGCCGCGTGGGTGACCGTGCATGTCCAGCGGCTGCACCCAGAGCATGGGGACCCCCTCGAGGCCCTCGGCGACCAGTGCCGGCACCAGCCGCCCGATCACCCTACCGAGCTCCACCACTGCCTCCCACTGGCTCGGCGCCGGCCGGCTCGAAGCAGCGGCAGGCTGCGAAGCGGGTGCCCTCCGCCAGCGCCAGGCGCAGGGTCTCGTCGAGGCGCGCCAGCAGGGAGGCTCCGAGCAGCTCGGCGCGGCCGGTTACGGCACCCTGGACGATCTCGAGGGCCTCGCGCACGTCGGGGAGGGCACCGTCGATCACCGCCAGGGCGCGGCCGCCAAGGTCGTCGGCGAGGCGTGCCTCCACCAGGCCCACCGGCACCGCCTTGAGCACCGCGTCGAGGCAGCGCAGCAGCGCCGGCGAGGTGGAGACCTCGAAGACCCCCGCCGCCTCGCCCAGCGGCGCGGTGCGGACACCGTCGAGGGCGGCGGCCAGCGCAGGGTGGGGGTCGGGCAGGCAGACCTCGTCGAGGAGGGAGGAGGCAGAGTGACCGACCTCGACGCCCTCGGCGTGGGCCTCCTCGGTGCTCGCCACCGAGCCGCCGACGAGGGCCAGGAAGCGGCCGGGGTGCACCGTGCCGCAGCGCAGCAGCGCCACCGGCGAGCGCTTGAGCATGCGGTCCACGGCGAGCACGCCCACGGCGGAGCTGGTGTACTCGAGGAGGGCCCGGGCAGGGGTCACACCGGAGTGCGGCATCGTCACACGATCCGGAAGTGGTCGACCATGACACACCGGCGGCGGCGCGAGAAGCTGATGGCGTTGGTCATGCCCTCGCCGGTGGGGCTCGCGATGGTGAAGCTGGTGGGACCCTCGCCGCCTTCGCCGAGCCCGGCGACGATGGGGCCGTTCTTGACGAAGATACTGGTGTTGATGGTGCGTGCCATCCGGCTCAGGGCGGCGATGTCGCGGGAGTGCATGGCGGCGGAGTGGCCGAAGCCATGCTCGGCCTCGCGGGCCAGGGCGATGGCGTGCTCGACGTCGCGTACCTTGACTACGGGCAGGACGGGCATGAGCTGCTCGCTCCACACCAGGGGGTGGCACTCGGCGACGTGGGCGACGAGGAGGCGGGGCTCGGAGGCCGTGCGAACGCCGATTCTCGCCAGCAGGGCGCCGGCGTCCTTGCCCACGAGCTCCTTGTTGATCGTGCCGTGGCTGCGAGGGGCTGCCGGCTCGGCGAAGATCTCGCGCTCGAGGCGGGCCATCTGGCCAGGATCGAGGAGGTGGGCGTCGGCCTCCTGGAGGGCGGCGAGGAGGTCGTCGGCCACCGACTCCACGACGAAGAGCTCCTTCTCGTCGACGCACACGATGTTGTTGTCGAAGCCCGCCCCGGTGACGATGTCGCGGGCTGCCCTTTCGAGGTCGGCGGTGGTGTCGACGACCACCGGCGGGTTGCCGGGTCCGGCGCAGATCGACCGCTTGCCGCTCTGCATGGCCGCCTTGACGACCCCCGGGCCGCCGGTCACCACCAGCAGGTTGATGCCGGAGTGGTGCATCAGCTCGGTGGCCGACTCGATGGTCGGCGCGGCCACGGCGGTGATGAGGTTCGGCGGCCCGCCGGCCCCGGTGATGGCGCGGTTGATGGACCGGATGGCCGCCATGGAGCACGCCGCCGCACCGGGGTGGACGTTGAAGACCACGCTGTTGCCGACCGCGAGCATGCCGATGGTGTTGCAGATGATGGTGCTGGTGGGGTTGGTGGTGGGCGTAATCGAGCCGATCACCCCGAAGGGTGCACGCTCGGTGAGGGTGAGCCCGTGGTCGCCGGTGACTGCCTCGGGCTGGAGGATCTCGGTGCCCGGGGTCTTTTCGGTGACCAGGCGGTTCTTGACGATCTTGTCGTCGACCCGGCCGAGGCCGGTCTCCTGCCACGCCATGCGGGCGAGCTCGGCGCCGTCGCGCCTCATCGCCTCGCGAATCGCCGCGATGAGCTCGCCGCGCTCGGCAAGGGTGGCGCGGTCGAGCTCGAGGAAGGCCTGCCGCGCCGCCGCGACGCACTCGGAGACGGTGGCGAAGACGCCTTCGTCGCCGGCCTCGCCCCGGGTGGCGACGACCGCCGGGGCCGCCTGAGGCGCAGCGCGTGCGAAGGCATGGCCTCCGCCTGGCGGGTCCGCCACGGCGACCGCGGGCGCCGCGTCTGCCCCGCCGGTGAGGCGCCGGGCGAGCCGCCCGGCGATGAGGTCGACCTCGGCGTCCGACAGCGGGGCCATCACTCGCGTCCCTTGCGGTAGCGCGGCTCGCCGCCGACGTCCCAGCTGTCGACGATCGCCATCACCACCGCGTCCACCGGCTTGCCGTCGGTGGCGGCGGTCTGGCGGGCCGACGAGCCGGAGGCGTAGAGCACGTACTCACCTTCGCCCGCGCCGACACCGTCCACCGCCACCACGATCCCGCCGGTGGGCTCGCCGTCGGGGCCGGCGGCCGCCAGCAGCAGCAGCGTGAGGCCCTCGAGACGCTCCTCCTTGCGGGTCGCCACCACCCGGCCGATGACCTTCGCCAGGTTCATGGCGGTCAGGCCTGGTCCTGGCGGCCCAGCGGGATGACGGAGTCGACGTTGGCGTGGGGGCGGGCGATGACGTGCACCGCGACCACTTCGCCGACCCGGTTGGCGGCGGTCTGGCCGGCGTCGCACGCCGCCTTTACCGCAGCGACGTCGCCGCGCACCACCGCGGTGGTGTAGCCGCCGCCGGTCTTCTCGTAGCCCACCAGCTCGACCCGCGCGGCCTTGACCATGGCATCCGCGGCCTCGACGGTGGCCGCGAAGCTCCTGCACTCGATCATTCCCAGGGCATCGGACATGTTTCCCTCCTGCCTGCTCTCGGTTGGTTGCCGTCGGACTCGTTGGCGGGGCGTCACTGCCGCTTCCGCTCGGTGACGGTGCGGCCGCCCAGCGCCTCGAGGGCGGCGATGGCTGCCGGACGGGCCGCCTCCACGTCGCGCTCCTCGCCGCCGATGTAGACCCTGCCGAAGCTGCCGAACGCGCGCACCTCGAGGATGTTGATGTGGGCCGCCTTCTCGGCCTCGTTAGCGGCCAGGGCCGCGTAGGCGGCGGGCTCGCACTCGAGCACGAACAGGGTCTGACCCGAGAGGATCAGGTTGCCGTGCCGCATGCGATTGATGAGCATGCACTGGTGGTCGTCGAGGTGGCGCACCAGCTGGTCGGAGATGATGCGCGGCCGCAGCCGGTCCTCCTCGGAGAGCTCGAGGGTCTCGAGGATTGCGCGGCCGGCCTGGCGCACGTCGGCCTGGCTGAAAGAGTGCACCTCGAGCATGCCGAAGAGGCGCTCGACGATCTGCATCCCCGGGGTGACGTCGGTGGACTTGAGGGCGATGTCGGTGACCCGGTTGATCTCGATGCCGGGGGCGATCTCCACGAACAGGCTGGCCTGCCCCACGCGGGGCAGGAAGCCCTGGGCGATGGTCGCCTGGAACGACGCGAACTGGGGCTGCAGGCTGTCGATGATGCAGAAGGCTCTGAGGTCGACCATGGCACTCCCTCCCCGGGTCACCGGCTGACGGAGACCTCGTGGGCCTCCTCCACGATGGCGACGCTGGCGCTGGCGCCGATGCGGGTGGCGCCGGCCTCGATCATGCGGCGAGCGTCCGAAAACGAGCGGATGCCGCCGGAGGCCTTGACCTCCATGCCCGCCGGCCGCACCACCGCGGCCATGAGAGCGACATCCTCGGCAGTGGCGCCGCCGGAGGAGAACCCGGTGGACGTCTTGACGAAGTTGGCGCGGGCCCTGCGGGCGAGCTCGCACGCCCGCACCTTCTCGTCGTCGGTGAGCAGGGCGGTCTCGAGGATGACCTTGCTCACCGCGCTGCCGTCCCGGCAGGCCTCGGTGACCATGCGGATGTCGCCGAGGACGTAGTCGTCGTCGCCTCCCTTGAGGCGGCCGACGTTGATCACCATGTCGATCTCCTTGGCGCCGTCGCGGATCGCGCGCCGCGCCTCCATGCCCTTGATCTCGGGGGTGCTGGTGCCCAGGGGGAAGCCCACCACCGAGCAGGTGAGGACGCCCGAGCCACGCAGGCCCTGGGCGACGAAGCGCACCCAGCACGGGTTCACGCACACCGAGCGGAAGCCCCAGGTGCGGGCCTCCTCCACGATTCTGTCGACCATCTCCTCGGTGGCGTCCGGTTTGAGGATGGTGTGGTCGATGTAGCGGGCGATGTCCTCGGGGATGGAACCCGGGCTGTCTGGGCCGGTGGAGAGGCCGCCGGCGCCCAGGGCGATGAAGCGGCGGGCGAGCTCCGGTGAGCTGCCCACTCCGGGACCGCCGTGGAAAGCGCCGGTGAGGCCTCCGCCGAGCAGGCGCTCGAGGCTCCCGACGATGCGCTCGAGGTCCTCCTCCGAGAGCCCGGCAAGGCCGCCCGGCAGCGGCTGGGCCACGCCGGCGCGGCTCTCGTCGATCATGGCGACGCGGCGGCGGTGGCGGGCCTCGGAGCACTCGGTGGTGAGGAAGACGTCGACGATCTGGGTGGCGAGGTTGGCGCCGATGAGCCCGGCACCGAGGGTCAGCACGTTGGCGTCGTTGTGCTCGCGCCCGTTGCGCGCGCTCGACAGGTCGTAGGCCATGGCGGCGCGCACGCCGGGGACCTTGTTGGCGACCATCGACGAGCCGATGCCGGCGCCGTCGATCATGATGCCGCGCTCGGCCCGGCGGTTGGCCACCGCCTCGGCGACGGCGCGGGCGTACACGGGGTAGTCCACTGCCGCCGTCGAGTGGGTTCCCGCGTCCTCGACCTCGTGGCCGAGCTGCCTGAGGTGGGCGGCCAGCCTTTCCTTGAGCTCGTAGCCGCCGTGGTCGGCGCCGATCACGATCTTCATCGCAGACGTCCTCGCCTTTCACCCCCGCGGCCCCGGCCGCACCCGCCCGCCCGGGTCATCGGGATTCGTCCCATGGTCCCTACCACACCCGCGACGCGTCGCCGGCGGGCCCAAGCTCGCCGCCGCGCTGGGCCCGCACCCTCGGCGCCTCGTGGTGGGTGGAGAGCGCGGCCGCGAGGCGGTGGACATGATCCTCCATCACCCGTCGTCCCGCCGAGGTCAGCTGGAAGCAGGTCACGGTGCGGTTGCCACGCCGCGTCCGGGAGGCTGCCAGGTAGCCGGCGTCCGTGAGCCTGCCGGTCTGGACGTGGAGGTTGCCGTCGGCGAGGCCGGTGGCCTCGCGAAGTGCCGTGAAGGTCCAACGTCCGCCATCGGCCACCGTGGTCAGGATCGCCAGCCGCGCCGGGGCGCCGAGCAGCTCGTCGATGTCGGCCACATTCACGACGGGCTTGTCCTCCGCTTCTCGGCACGGGTGTGCCGTGTTTGCGTCACCGGCTTCACAAGATGAAGTTATCGCCTCGAAGGCGCGACGTCAAGGTGGCTGTGTACTTCATTTCATGAAGTTACTTGGGACGGAGAGGGGTCGCAGCAGGGACCGTTACCGGGGCCGTAGACCGGGGCCGCATCTGCATCCGGGGCCGAAACCGCCCCGGAGTAGGTGCCCTCCGGCGGACGCGCCGTCCGCCAGCTCGTGCCGCTGCCGGCACGGGGACCGCGCCGACGGGCGGCGGAGCCGCCCGGGAGCCGGCGTCCGGTGCATCGGCTGTGGGTCGGAGTCCGCGGCCGAGGCGGGGACCTAAACCGGGGACGACGAGCGCACGACGGGCCGCCCCGGGGGGCGGCCCGTGCGCGCGGCCGGCCGGGCCGAGTCAGATCAGCCCAGGCCGTCGATGATCCGGTTGAAGGTCGGGCTCGGGCGCATGGCCCGGGCGGCGAGCCCGTCGTCGGGCAGGTAGTAGCCGCCCAGGTCCTGCGCGCTGCCCTGGGCCGCGAGGAGCTCGCGGGCGATGGTCTCCTCGTTGGCGGCGAGCTCTGCTGCCACCGGGGCGAAGCGCTCCCGCAGCCCCTCGTCTTCGTGCTGCGCCGCCAGCGCCTGTGCCCAGTAGAGGGCGAGGTAGAAGGAGCTGCCGCGGTTGTCGATCTCGTTGACCTTGCGGGACGGGAGCCGGCCGTTCTCCAGGTAGGTCGCCACAGCCTGGTCGAGGGTGGTGGCGAGGATCCGCGCGCGGGGGTTGCCGGTCTTTTCGGCGATGAGCTCCAGCGACGGGACCAGGGCGCAGTACTCGCCCAGGGAGTCCCAGCGCAGGTGACCCTCCTTGAGGAACTGCTGCACGTGCTTGGGGGCCGAGCCGCCGGCACCGGTCTCGAAGAGGCCGCCGCCGCTCATCAGCGGGACGATGGAGAGCATGCGGGCGCTGGTGCCCAGCTCGAGGATCGGGAAGAGGTCGGTGAGGTAGTCACGCAGGACGTTGCCGGTGACGGAGATGGTGTCCTCGCCGCGGCGCACCCGCTCCAGTGAAAAGCGCATGGCGTCGGTGGGCTCCATGATCCGGATGTCGAGCCCGCTGGTGTCATGCTCCGGCAGGTACTGCTCGACCTTCTTGATGATCTCGGCGTCGTGGGCGCGGCGCTGGTCGAGCCAGAAGATCGCAGGCACTCCGGCGGCGCGAGCCCGGGTCACCGCCAGCTTCACCCAGTCGCGGACCGCCGCGTCCTTGGCCTGGCACATCCTGAAGATGTCGCCTGCGGCGACCTTCTGCTCGAGGAGCGTGGTGCCTGAGCTGTCGACCACCCGGATGGTGCCGGGGCCGGCGGCTTCGAAGGTCTTGTCGTGGGAGCCGTACTCCTCGGCCTTCTGGGCCATGAGGCCAACGTTGGCGACGTCGCCCATGGTGGCCGGGTCAAACTGGCCCTTGGCCTTGGCGTCCTCGAGGATGACCGAGTACATGGTGGCGTAGCAACGGTCCGGCACCATGGCGAGGGTGTCCTGCAGCTCGTCGTCCTTGTTCCACATCCTGCCGCCGTCGCGTACCACGTTGGGCATCGAGGCGTCGACGATGATGTTGTTGGGAACGTGCAGGTTGGTGATGCCCTTGCGGGAGTCGACCATGGCCAGGTCGGGGCGGGTGGCGTATACCGCTTCGATGTCGGCCTCGATCTCGGCCCTCTTGTCGGCCGGCAGCCGGTCCAGCTTCTCGAGCACGTCGGCGAGGCCGTTGTTGACGTTGGCGCCGATGGCCTTGAGGGTCGCGGCGTGCTTGTCGAGGGCGTCGGCGTAGAAGACGGACACGCAGTGGCCGAACATGATGGGGTCTGAGACCTTCATCATCGTCGCCTTGAGGTGCAGCGACAGTAGCACGCCGTCCCGCTTGGCGGCCTCGATCTCTCTGGCGTAGAACTCCCTGAGGGCTGCCACGTGCATCACCGCCGAATCGATGACCTCGCCGGCCTGCAGGGGGAACCGTTCCTTGAGCACGGTGGCGGCACCGTCTTCGGCGTTGAACTCGATCCTCACCTCGGTGGCCGCCGGGACGGTGGTGGAGGTCTCGCTGCCGTAGAAGTCGCCGTGCTCCATGTGGGCGATGCGCGCCTTGGAGCCGGACTCGGGCCACGGCCTCATCATCCGATGCGGGTGCTCCTGGGCGAAGCGCTTCACCGCCGGCGCGGGCCGGCGGTCGGAGTTGCCCTGCCGGAGAACCGGGTTGACGGCTGACCCGAGGCACACCGAGAAGCGCTTCTGCAGTGCCTTCTCGGCCTCGTCCTTGGGCTCCTCGGGATAGGTCGGAATGTCGAAGCCCTTGGCCCGGAGCTCCTTGATCGCCGCCTGCAGCTGCGGGATCGAGGCGCTGATGTTGGGGAGCTTGATGATGTTGGCGTCGGGGCTCTTGGTGAGCTCGCCGAGGCGCGCCAGCTCATCGGAGATCTTCTGGTCGGCGGTGAGGTTGTCGGGGAAGTTGGCGACGATCCGGCCGGTGAGGGAGATATCCCGGGTTTCGACCTCGATGTCGGCGCCCTTGGTGAAGGCCCTGACGACGGGCAGCAGGGCGTAGGTGGCAAGCGCCGGCGCCTCGTCGATCTTCGTCCAGATGATCGTGGATGTGCTCATGGTCTCTCCTCGCTTGGAATCCGGGCCGACGCTGCGGCCCGGCGGCCGTAGTCTAGCGCGTCCTGCCCCGAGGTGTTAGCGCAGGATGCGGGCGCACTCAGGACGGAGGCAGAAGCCGCGCCGCCGCCCGATTGACCGGGGCAGCCGCACGCCGGTAGGGTCGGCCGCCGGGCCAGATGCTGGCGACACCGCCTGCCAGGTCGTCGTCGGCCAGGCCCTCGTCCTTGACCGCCACGCCGCCCACCACCGCCGTGATGTGGACGAAACGCTGCAGGCGCCTCAGCGGGCGGCGGTGGTGGTATGGACATCGGCGACACCCCGGTCGCGTCCTCGTCCATCCTCGCCGGCACCTCCCTGACATCCGCGGGCGGCAGCTGCGCCATCCCCTCGATGGGGTGTCGTCAACCAATCGCCGCGTGCGCCGTCCCTAGCGAGAAAGCCGAAAGGAGCCACCATGAGAGCCAGACCCCTGACCCTACTCTCCACCTTCGCGATCGCAGCGGCGACGGCGGCCGGCGCCCAGGTTGTCGACACCCGCCAGACCGCGTGCTTCGACGATGCCGTCGAGATCCCCTGCCCTGGCGTCGGTGGACCCTTCCGCGGCCAAGACGCCCAGCACGCCGGCAATCGGCCCCGCTACACCGACAACGGCGACGGTACCGTCAGCGACCTCGTCACCGGTCTCATGTGGCAGCAGAGCCCGGATCTCGACGGCGACGGCGACATCGACGCCGCTGACAAGCGTACCTATGCCGGTGCCTTGGCCGGGGCCGCCGGCTTCACCCTCGCCGGCTACCAGGACTGGCGCCTGCCGAGCATCAAGGAGCTCTACTCCCTCATCGACTTCCGCGGTGTCGACCCGAGCTCGTTCACGAGCCTCGGCGGCGCTCGCCCCTTCATCGACACCGAGGTCTTCGCCTTCGCCTACGGCGACCCAGCGGCCGGTGACCGCATCATCGACGCTCAGTTCGCCTCGAGCACCCTCTACGTGAGCACCACCATGGGTGGCAACACCACCATGTTTGGGGTCAACTTCGCAGATGGCCGTATCAAGGGCTACCCGGCCACCGGCAAGGGCCTTTTCGTTCTCTACGTGCGCGGACGGCCCGGCTACGGCGAGAGCGGCTTCGTCGATAACCGCGACGGCACCATCACCGACCGCGCCAGCGGCCTGATGTGGGCGCAGGACGACAGCGGCACGGGCATGGACTGGGAGGCGGCCCTGGCCTGGGTGGAGTCTCTCAACGCCGAGCGCTACCTGGGCTACTGCGACTGGCGCCTGCCCGACGCAAAGGAGCTGCAAAGCCTGGTGGACTACCGCCGCTCTCCCGACACCACGGGCTCGGCCGCCATCGACCCCCTGTTCAGCGCGACCGCCATCACCAACGAGGGCGGGCAGGTCGACTATCCCTTCTATTGGACCTCGACGACCCACGCCCGTGACGGCGCCTGGGCCGGTTCCGCTGCGGTGTACGTCGCCTTCGGACGGGCCTTGGGCTACATGAACGGGCACTGGATGGACGTACACGGGGCGGGCGCCCAGCGTAGCGACCCCAAGACCGGCGACCCTGCCGACTTCCCGTACGGCCGCGGGCCCCAGGGTGACGCCGTCCGTATCGACAACTTCGTGCGCCCGGTGCGCAACTCGCGGCCCTCGCTGCGGTCAGCGCCGGAGTCGGCGGTGGTCGTGGCAGCTTCCACCGTGCCGGGGACCGCCGCCGCCGTCACCGCGGCCGCCGCCCGGGCCACCAGTGCGGGCTCGTCCTACGGATCGTCCTGGGCCGCCACCGAGCCGGACGACCAGCTCAACACGGGCGAGCACCGTCGCCCGCCCACACCTCCCGTGGAGACCGCTCTGGACGCCAACGGTGACGCCGTCCTCGACGCTCGCGAGCTCGCCGGCGCGGCGGTCGCTCTCGCCACCCTCGACGCCAACGGCGACGGCCGGCTCAGCCGTGACGAGTGCGTCTCGCGTCGGCCCGACGGCGGCCGGCAGGTGGATGCCCGAGGCGTGGTCGGCGCCGGTGGGCCGAGCGCCCCGGTTCCGCCGGTGCTGGCGGCGCTGGACGTAAATCGCGATGGTGTGGTGGAAGCCAGCGAGCTGGCCGGCGCAGCGTCGACCCTGCGTGCGCTCGACCACGACGGCGACGGTCGTCTCACCCCCGCTGAGTACCGGCCGCGGCGGCGGGAGGACGCGGGGAGACGCGCCCCTCCGTCTTGATGACTGACGGCGTGACGAGCCCGCGCTTGGAAGGCGGGCTCAGCGGGGGTGTGCGACGCCGGGCGCGGCAGTCTCGCGTCAGTCCGCCAGGTCGCCGAGGCCCGTGTCGTGCTGCAGCCAGAGGTCCGCTTCGTGCACGCGACGGCTGGCGCGCAGGTAGCCGCGCGCGCCGGCGGCGACGCACACCACGCTGAACAGCACCAGAGCGCCGTCGAAGAGGCTCCACCACGACAGCCCGAAGTAGCGGTAGAGGCCGATCCCCAGGGTCAGAAAGGCGAGGCCGGTGCGGATGAAGGCCAGCGAGGTGCGACCACGGGCGAGCTCCGTGCGTTGGAACGACAGTCGAGTGCGGGTGCGAGCCCGTAGCGTGCGGCTCGTGGCGAGCGAGGTGCGCTCGTCGGCCAGCGTGGTGCGGGTCGTGGACAGCTCGGTGCGCTGCTCGGCGAGGCGGTTGCGCCCCTCGGCGAAGTCCGTGCGCCGGCTCGACAGCTCGGTGCGCTCGCGGGCGCGATCGGTGCGCTCCTCCGCCAGCCGCGTGCGCATCTGCGCGAGACCGGTGCGGCCTTCGGCCAGGGAGGTGCGGCGCCGTCCCATCTCGGTGCGGGCCACCGCCAGGTCGGTGCGCTGCCCGGCCAGGGCGGTACGCTCGCGGCCGAGCTCGGTGCGGATGTTGGCGAGCTCGGTGGAGCGCGTCGACAGCCGCGTCTGCTCCCGGGTCAGAGCGGTACGCTCCTGGGCCATCGCCGTCTGCCGCTCGGTGTAACCGGCGGTGGAGGAGGCGTAGTGGAGGAGGTCGGTGGAGGTGGTGTTGGCGTGCTCGTGCAGCTGGTTGCTCGCCTCGGCGAGGCCTACCTGCGCCTGCTCGGCCTCCACGGCGCGGGCCAGTAGGTCGCGGATGCGCTCGAGCTCCTCGGCCGGCGCGTTGGTGTCCTGGACGTTCGGCATGATGACCTCCCCGCGGGCGCGCCCGCGACTCAGGGCGCGAACTCGAAGCTCGACGGACAGCCGGGCTCGTACTCGACGGCGTGAACTCCCGGCACGGCGCCCGCCACCGCGAGGATCTTCTCCACGCCGGCCTCTTCCTGGTAGGGCCCCTCGAGGAGCACGTTGCCGTTGTGGACGCGGGCGGCGATCTCCAGGCTGAGGGTGTCGGGGTGGGTGGCCAGGGCCGCCTCCACCAGGGTGGCGAGGTAGAGGCGCTCCACCGCGTCGGCGGCCTCGGCGGTGGGCTGGAACTCCTTCTCGCCGAGGGCGCCGGCGATCATCACGCAGATGGCCGGCAGCGACAGGTGGTCGAGGGAGAAGGTGACGTCGTAAAGGTGCGCATCGCGGATGTCGCGGCCGTACATGAAGCGCCCCCAGCGCACCCGCTCCTCGTCCTCCTGAAGGACCGCCTCCCTGGCCTCGTCGGGCGGCAGCCCGAGCCGCGCCACCGCGTTCTTCACCCGCAGGGTCATGGGTGCGTCGATGCGCACCCGCAGGCAGCAGGCGAGCCCGGGAACCAGGAGGTGGCCGCAGTGGCCGTGGTAGACGACGTCGCCCTCGCGGACGAACTCGAGGAGGGCGCGCCGCATGAGGATGAGGTAGGGCCGGCGCAGCTGTGAGAACTGGTCGTAGGCCCGCGACGCCCGGTTGAGGCTCGCGACGACCTTCTTGGCGTGCTCGCCGTGCGAGTCGATGAGCGTGACCAGGTCCTCGCGCGAGACGCAGCGCAGGCCGAGGCGCTCGCCGAGGCACTGGGCCAGGGCGCGCCCCCCCGACATGGTGCCGCGCGAGATGAGGACGACGGGCATACCTCCTCCTTTCGCCGCGGGCACCGCGGCTTCAGCTTTGCACCCACACCCAACGTCGATGGGTGGGCGACCATGTCCGGGTCGCCCGGATGCAATATCCCTACCACAGGTGACTCTCCGAAGTCTTTTTCTGTCAATATATTATATCGCCTAGCTTGGACTGTGTCCCGATATGTGTAGACTTCGTGACGCTGTCCTGTCACCGGGGGGTAACAGGCGCAGCCTGACCTGCTGGCCAGGCTTCCGGGTTGCCTCGTCGGCGAGAGTGACTCCGCTCGGCTGGCGCCCTCAGGTGCAGCCCTCGTCGGTGGCGCCGTCGCAGTCGTCGTCAAGGCCGTTGCAGACCTCAATAGAAGGCGTGACCTCGCCGACGCACGAGCCGTAGGCGCCCCCAGTGCAGTACTGCGTCCCTGAGTGGCACTCGCCGATGCCCGCTGTGAGCGGTGGACCGGAGTAGCAGCTCTGGCTCGTGCCTTCGTCGGTGGCGCCGTCACAGTCGTCGTCGAGGCCGTTGCAGAACTCGGCGGAGGGGGACTGGTCGGCGACGCAGGAGAGGGCGCCGCCGGAGCAGGCGAGCGTGCCGGAGGAGCAGACACCGGGCAGGCCGGTCGTGCAGCTGCCGCCGCCGCCGGGGTTGCCTTCGTCGGTGGCGCCGTCGCAGTCGTCGTCGAGGCCGTTGCAGAACTCGACGGAAGGGGACTGGTCGGCGACGCAGGAGAGAGCGCCGCCGGAGCAGGCGAGCGTGCCGGAGGAGCAGACACCGGGCAGGCCGGTCGTGCAGCTGCCGCCGCCGCCGGGGTTGCCTTCGTCGGTGGCGCCGTCGCAGTCGTCGTCGAGGCCGTTGCAGAACTCGACGGAGGGGGACTGGTCGGCGACGCAGGAGAGGGCGCCGCCGGAGCAGGCGAGCGTGCCGGAGGAGCAGACACCGGGCAGGCCGGTCGTGCAGCTGCCGCCGCCGCCGGGGTTGCCCTCGTCGGTGGCGCCGTCGCAGTCGTCGTCGAGGCCGTTGCAGAACTCGGCGGAGGGGGACTGGTCGGCGACGCAGGAGAGGGCGCCGCCGGAGCAGGCGAGCGTGCCGGAGGAGCAGACACCGGGCAGGCCGGTCGTGCAGCTGCCGCCGCCGCCGGGGTTGCCCTCGTCGGTGGCGCCGTCGCAGTTGTTGTCGAGGCCGTCACACCACTCGGGGTTCGCCGTGTGCGACCAGTCGGTACAGGTGCTGCCGGTCTCGAAGCCGGACGAGAAGACGGGATCCGCCAGCATCGAGACCGCGGCGCCGAGCGGCCTCTCGGCCGTGGCGAGGCGAACCTCGAACCTCCCGGCAGCGACAGCATCGAGCTCCTCAGGGCTCAGCCGGAGCCCCGCCCGGAGTGCACCTGCCTCCAACTCGAGGCGGTGGACGCTGGGAGCGCCCGAGACCGCCGGCCAGATGACGAGGGTCCCCCGGGGAGAACCCGCGAGCGTGTGACGGCAGGCGACCACGAGCTCGTCCGTGCCGGCGCCTAGCGCCAGCGAGCACGCGCCGACACGCTGCTCCGGGCGGTCGAGATCGTACAACGACACCTGTAGCGGGGCGGGAGACTGTGCCCCGGCCAGCATGGCCGGAACGAGGCAACCCAAGGCTACCCGAAGTACGAGGGACCTTCGCATCGAATCGTCCTTCCCGTGCAGTCCGTGAAACTGATCGTCCTTAGCTATCAGCTCGGACGAGCGGTGTCAATCCACGACGAGCTCGCTGGGACCCCGGCCCCGGACGTCGCCGTCCACAGGTGGACGGTGAGCGGCAGTCGGGCGATGTCGCCGAGGTAGCGAAGGCGGCTTGAAACGATGGCCTTGGTGTGACGCAACCGGCCCCGATGGTCACGGTCGGCGGCCTGCTACGCTGGTGGCGTGCCGGACGCCGCCGGGTACCGCGAGCTCGCGCACACCGCCGACTGGGAGCTGGAGGTGTGGGCCCCCGACCTGGCGGGGCTGCTGGAGCAGGCGGCGGTTGGGATGTACGCGCTCATGGGGATCGAGCTGGATGCGGGCCCCCGCCAGCGACGCCGGCTGGAGGTGACCGGGGACGATCGCGAGGATCTGCTGGTCGCCCTTCTCGCGGAACTGCTCTTTCTCACCGAGCGCGAGGAGCTCGGCTTCGACCGCTTCCGGGCGGAGGTGGAGGAAGGCCGGGTACGCGCCGAGGTCGAGGGCGCGCCGGTCCGCTTCCAGGCCAAGGAGATCAAGGCCGTCACCTACCACCACCTGGCGGTACGGGAGACTGTCCGGGGGCTCACGACCCGGATCGTCTTCGACGTGTAGCCTGGTGCCGGCGCACTCCCCGGCGCCGATAGTACGCCGATACTAGTTGGAGGGAGCGACGGGAGGACCGGCGTCATGGTGGACCTCGGCGTCCTGCGGCAGATCAACGAGCACGAATGGGAGATTCCTCGCTCCCACCGGGGCGACATGCGCGTCCCGGTACGGATCTTCGCCACCCGGGCGATCCTCGAGGCGATCCGCGGCGATGCCTCACTGGACCAGGCGGTAAACGCAGCCACCCTGCCCGGGGTAGTGGGGCGCGTGGTGGTCATGCCCGACGTCCACCAGGGGTATGGCTTCCCGATCGGCGGGGTGGCGGCGACGCGGCTTCCCGACGGGGTGATCTCGCCGGGCGCCATCGGCTACGACATCAACTGCGGTGTCCGCCTGCTCGCCTCGCGGGTGGAGCTGGAGGCCGCCGGTCCGGCCCTGGACGACCTCGCCTCGGCGCTCGACGCCGCCTGCCCCAGCGGCGTCGGCAGGACAGGTCACCACAGCCTCGACGAGCGCGAGCTCGAGCGCGCCTGCCGCGACGGCGTCCGGTGGGCGCACGAGCGGGGCTGGGCCACCGAGTCGGACGTGGCGCGGACCGAGGAGGGTGGATGTCTGGACGGTGCCGACTTCGCCCAGGTGAGCCGGCGCGCACGCGAGCGTGGCCGCGACCAGGTGGGGACGCTCGGCGCCGGCAACCACTTCGTCGAGGTGGGGGTGGTGGACGAGGTGCTCGACGCCGAGGCGGCGCGGGTGATGGGCCTCTGCGAAGGGTGCCTGACGGTGCTCATCCACTGTGGCTCGAGGGGCTTCGGGCACCAGATCTGCATGGACTACGTGCGCGACTTCCAGCAGGCGGTGAAGCGCTACGGCATCCGCCTGCCCGATCGTGAGCTGGTCTGCGCCCCGCTGAGCTCGCCCGAGGGCCAGCGCTACCAGGCGGCCATGCGCTGCGCTGCCAACTACGCATTCGCCAACCGCCAGGTGCTCGCACACCACGCCCGCGCGGCCTTCGCCGACGCCCTGAGGGGGCGGATCGCCGACGCCGACCTGCATCTGGTCTACGATATCGCCCACAACATGGGCAGGACCGAAGAGCACGTGGTGGACGGCGAGCGCCTGCGGGTGTGCGTCCACCGCAAGGGGGCGACCCGCGCCTTCGGTCCCGGATTCGCGGGCTTGCCCCCCGAGTACCGGCCCCTGGGGCAACCCGTGCTGGTGCCCGGCAGCATGGGCACTGCATCATGGGTGCTGACGGGCACTGCGGAGTCGATGACGCGCTCGTTCGGTTCCGCGTGCCACGGCGCCGGCCGCACCATGAGCCGCCGCCAGGCCAAGCGCGCGGTCAACGGCGGCAGCCTGCGCGAGGAACTCGAGGCCCGCGGCATCCGGGTGCGCGCCGGTTCCCTGCCCGGGCTCGCCGAGGAGGCGCCGTCCGCCTACAAGGACGTCGATGCGGTGGTAGGGGCGGTGGTGACCGCCGGCATCGCCCGAAGGGTTGCCCGTCTGCGCCCGGTGGCCGTCATCAAGGGTTAGCCTGCATATCTCACCAGTTGTCTGCTGCCACCGCTGATCGGGCGGCGATCACGGCGGCGCAGCGGTGTCCCCGGGGAGCTGTGCGAGGGCGATGCCGCGGGCCTCGTCGACGCGCAGCAGGACCAGGAGCCCGGCCGCGAAGAAGACGGCGATGGAGCCCATGGCAAGCCGCTGGCTCCCGGTCCAGCCGAGCACCAGCCCGTAGGTGAGCGGGCCGGCCACCGAGGCGAGCTTGCCGGAGAAGGCGAAGAAACCGAAGAACTCGGCGTGGCTGCGGCCGGGGATGAAGGTGGCCAAGAGGCTGCGGCTGGCGGCCTGGTTGGGGCCGGCCATGAACCCCACCGCCAGCGCCGCGATCCAGAAGACCCACGACCGGTGCGAGAGGGCGCCGGCGAGGGTGGCGGCGATGAGGACCACCAGGGTGATGGCAATGGTTCGGCGACCGCCGATACGGTCGTTGACGAAGCCCAGTATGAGGGCGCCGACGGCGGCACTGATGTTGATGGCGATGCCCATGACCACGAGCTGGTCGGTGGTCATCCCGAAGGCCGCGGCGGCAAAGATCGCCGCCAGCGAGAAGACGGTCACCAGCCCGTCGTTGTAGATCAGGCGGGCGAGGAGGAGGGTGGCGGCGTCGCGGTGGCGGCGCAGGTGAGAGAGGGTGGAGCCGAGCCGGCCAATGCCACGACCGAGGAGCTCGCAAAAAGGCGGCGTCGGCCCGCGCTCGGGCTCCGGTACCCACCAGAACAGGGGCAGGGCGAAGAGCAGGAACCAGCCGGCGACCAGCAGGTTGGTGGCACGCACCGCGGTGTCGCCGGCGACGCCGAGCCAGCCGCGGATCATCGCCAGCGCGATGACCAGGCACGCGAGCCCGCCGGCGTAGCCCAGGGCCCAGCCGATCCCGGAGATGCGTCCCATGGTGTCGCGGTCGGCGATCTCGGGCAGGAAGGCGTTGTAGAACACGTTGGCGGTCTCGAAGCCGACGTTGGCGACGACGAAGAGGACCAGGGCCCGGGTGGTGGTGCCGGGGCCGGTGAAGAAGAGGGCCGCAGTGAAGCCCACGCACACCAGGGTGGCGGCGAGGAGGAAGCGCTTCTTGCGCCCGGCGGCGTCGGCGAGGGCGCCCAGCAAGGGCGTGGCGAGCGCCACGACCAGCGCCGAGACGTTGACCGCATGCGTCCAAAGCACGGTGCCGCGGGTGGGGTCGGGGGCGATCCGCCGGGTGAAGTAGGCGCTGAAGATGAACGTCACGACGAGGGTCGTGAACGCCGAGTTTGCGAAGTCGTACAGCGACCAGGCGGCGATGACGCGGCGCTTCATCGGGTGCTCCCGCGCACATTGTGGCAGGTGCGGCCGAGCGCCGCTCGGCTCGGCGGTTGCGATGCTCGGCGTGGGCGGAGTCGTGGGAAACGTGCTCCGCGTCCGGGCCGGGCATTCGACGAAGAGAGGTGCTCACGACGCCCGGAAGGCGCCGCTGGTCCGCTGACCCGCAGCCTCTCAGGGCCGGGCGCGTTGGTACTGCTTCGGCCACGGAGCGACGTCGTCGTAGCCGAGCTCGTGGGCGGCGGAGAGCGGCCAGCTGGGCTCGCGCAGAAGCTGGCGGGCGAGCAGCACGAGGTCGGCGCGGCCGTCGCGGATGATCGCGTCGGCCTGGGCCGGCTCGGTGATGAGGCCCACCGCGCCGGTGGCGAGCCCGGTCTCGCGGCGGATTCGCTCGGCGAAGGGCACCTGGTAGCCGGCGGCGGCGGGGATGCTGACGCCGGGTACGAGGCCGCCCGACGAGCAGTCGAGGAGGTCGACGCCGAGGGGAGCCAGCAGACGGGCCAGCGCCACCGACTGATCGTTGTCCCAACCGCCTTTGGCCCAATCGGTGGCCGAGATCCGCACGAACAGCGGCAGCTCATCGGGCCACACCGCCCGCACCGCCTCCACCACCTCGAGAAGGAGGCGGGCGCGGCCGGCGAGGTCGCCGCCGTAGGCGTCGTCCCGGTGGTTGCTGAGCGGTGAGAGGAAGGAGTGCAGCAGGTAGCCGTGGGCGGCGTGGACCTCCACGACCTGGAAGCCGGCGGCGAGGGCACGGCGGGCGGCGGCGGCGAAGGCGGCGACCACAGCGGCGATCCCGGCGGCATCCAGCGCTTCGGGGACCGGTGAGCCGGGGCCGAAGGGCAGCGGGCTCGGTCCCACCACCGGCCAGCCGCCGGCCTCGGGGGCCACCGGTCCGCCCCCCTCCCACGGCGGCGCGGTGGAGGCCTTGCGCCCGGCGTGGGCGAGCTGGATCCCGGGTACTGCACCCTGGGCGGCCACGAAGGCGGCGACACGGGCCAGCGGGTCGACGTGGCGGTCGTCCCAGATGCCGAGGTCGGCGGGGCTGATGCGGCCGCGCGCCTCGACCGCGGCCGCCTCGGTGAGCACCAGGGCGGCGCCGCCCACAGCGCGGGCGCCCAGGTGGACCAGGTGCCAGTCGGTGGCGAAGCCGTCCACCGACGAGTACTGGCACATGGGCGACACGGCGATGCGGTTGCGCAGGAAGAGCGAGCGCAGGGTGAGCGGGCTGAAGAGGTGCGGCGTCATGATCGCTTCACGGTAGCAGATGTCGCCGTACGGAGGGAGTGGCATACTCGCGCGCCGCATCCGGTTGCCCAGAGGGACTGGAGGAAGCTGCCATGCGACGCACGATGATCCTGACCGCGGCCCTCCTGCTGCTTGCCGGCACCACGCTGGCCGGCGGTGGCAAGGGCCCGGTGAGCGAGACCGCAACCGCCGGCCCCTACACGGTCAACCTCAAGGTCCTGCCAGCCGAGTCGTTCACCGGCGAGGACGCCGAGATGGTCCGTGACGGCGGCGCCGAGCCCATCGGCCTCGAGGCTCCGGAGAGCCCGAACCACCACTTGGTGGCCTTCGTGAAGGAGGGGGGCCTCGCGGTGGAGAACGCCGACGTCACCATCCGCTACCGGCACCTCGGCTCGGAGGTGAATGCCTGGATGGACCTTCCGGTGGTGCGCATGCACGTCGCAGGTAAGGGTCCCGCGACCACCCACTACGGCAACAATGTGCGCCTGGAGCCGGGCTCGTACGAGGCCAGGGTGGCGGTGAACGGCGGCGAGCCGGTGGTCTTCCACTTCACGCTGGACTGACCGAAACGCGGGGCACCCGGGCGTATGCTGAACCGGCGAGACGCGATGGAGAACCCTGACGGTCCTTCCGCCGGCGCCGCCGTCGTCCGCTGCGAGCCCTCGGGCCGCGAGGTGGAGGTCGCCGCGGGCTGTGTTCTGCGCGACGCGGTGACTTGGGCGGCGCTGCCGCTGGGCCAGTCGTGCGACGGAGTCGGGCTGTGCGGCTTCTGCCGCGTCCACGTCCTCGTCGGCGCCGACAATCTCTCCCCCGCGGCAGAGGGTGAGCGCCGCCTGCTGGCCGAGCGCGGAGCCGGGTCCGACGAGCGCCTGGCCTGTTGCGCCCATGTCACCGGTCCGGTGACCGTGTCTACCGGCTACTGGTAGGCCACGGCCTCGGAGCCCACACGCGCTCAGCCATCGGGTCCGGCCTTGGCGTTCGTGGTGCGGCTGCCCGCTGCCGCGATGCTCTCCATGACGGCGATCACCGCCGCCGGGTTGCTCGCGAGCTCGGTGCCCAGGCGCAGGGTGCGGCGCGCGTCGTCGGGACGCTTCAGGGCAAGCAAGGCGTTGGCGAGGGCGACGTAGGTCCGGGCGCGATCCGGTGCGAGCGCCAGAGCCCGGCGCAGGCTCGCCACAGCCGCGTCGTGCTCGCCCCGGGCCTGCTCGACCGTCCCCAGGTGAAGCCAGGCAAGGGCGAGGTTGGGGCGCAGCCGCGTCGCCTCCTCCAGGCGGCTCTGGGCCTCGGCGAGGTGGCCGGCGAGCTCCAGCGTGCGGCCGAGGTTGTAGTGCGTCTCGGGGTCTTCGGGCGCCAGCGCCGCCGCCGTCGTCAGCGCTTCGAGACCGTCGCGAGTGCTTCCCAGACGCACCCGAGCCAGCCCCAGCCACTGGAGCGCCAGGGGCGAGTTTGGCCAGCGGCGGCGAATGGCCTCGAGGGTGTTCACCGCTGCCGCGGTGCGGCCCAGTCCCAGCTGACCGGAGGCGAGCTCCAGCTCGGGCACCAGCCGGGGCGGCGAGAGGCGGGGCAGCATGCGCTCGAGCGAGTCGACGGCGGCCCTGCTGCGTACGGCGCGCAGCACCGCCACCGCCCGGTAGACCTCGCCGAGGAGGCCGCCGGGTGCTCGCTCCGGGTCGAGGAAGCGCACGTCGAGGATCACCGGCGGCCTCTGGATCAGCGGGGCGAGAAGCTCGGGGCCTCCCGGCCGGCGCCGGATCAGGTGGTCGGTCATGACCACCTGGATCACGTCCTGGGTGCGGCGCCGGGCCATGTGGCAGCCCACGCAGTCGTCGGCGCGATCGGCGGCGGCGTCGAGCGCCTGGTCCGGGCCGGCCTGATGGCGGCTGCAGGCTCCTTCGGCGTGGCAGCTGCGGCAGGCGGCGCGGAAGTGGGCGGCGCGGTCGGCCGGTGCGATCTTCCGGTGCGGGTCGTGGCAGGTGAGGCAGGTGATGGCGCCGCCGCTCGCTGTGAAACAGCGGCTCTGCTCGAGCCGGTAGGGATGGTGGTTGATCTCGAAGCGGTCGCCGCGGTCGCGCCCCTGCTCGATGATATCCATGCGCAGTACATAGTCGGCGATTGATGTGCCGGGGCGGTAGGAGAAGTCGCCCCGCCCGAAGCGGCGGACCCCGAGGAGCGCCACCGCCGGCTGCATGTGGCACTGGTCGCACACATCGCGCTGCAGCCGCGGCGGGAGGCGAGCGGGGTTCACGATGGCCTCGTCGATGCAGCGGGCGTCGGGCTTGGGTGCCAGCGCGGCGCGGACGTGGGCCGCACCGGGGCCGTGGCACCGCTGGCAGCCGACCCCTTCGGGAAGCTCGTGCGGGAAGGTCTGCGGGGCCCAGTGCGCGTCGCTGCGGGCCGGCACCTCGGGGTAGGCGTCGTGGCAGAACATGCACTCGCGCCGCACCGGTCGGGTCACTCCGGCATGACCCGGAAGCTCGAAGCCCGGCGCCAGGCCCCAGTTGGCGGTCTGGGAGTACCATGCGACGGGGAGCTGGTAGAGCTCGCCCAGGGGAGTCTGGTAGAGGTAGGTACGGGCGTGGGCGCCGGAGCCGAGGATCCAGTCCACATCCACCTCGAACACGTTGACCGCTCGCCCTTCGGCGTCGCGCTGGAAGCGGCGGAAGTGGTAGCGCCCGCCCATGAGGCTCATCTCGTACACCGCCTTCGCGGCGTCGTCGACGACCTGGGCGCTGGCGAAGTCCTCGACGGCGGCCTCCGGAGCCGCGCGGTAGAACGAGCGCGACATGGCCACACCCCGGTAGGTGCGCCAGACGTCCTCGTGGCAGGTATGACAGACGGCGTCGTCGACGTAGCCCGGCGCCGCCCCCCGGGTCACGTGGATGCCCAGCCCGGCGAGGGGATCGGTAGGGGCGGAGAGCTCACCGCTCGGCGCGCGCGCGGGCCACGTCGCCAGGGCGAGAGCCACCGCTGCCATCGGGAAGCCTCGAACCTTCACCTTCCTGCCGCCTCCTGGGTGGAGCCTCCATGGTACTCGCACCCCCGCGTGGTTCCGTCGCCGTCCGCTCGCGGTATCCTGATGCGGCCATGGAGCACACGCGGCACGAATCGGCGCCGGTCACGCCGCCGGAGGAGTCGGCCCGCCCGGGACGCGGTGTGCGACGCCTGCTCGCCGCGGTCCTCGTGCTGGCGGCGGTGGCGGCGCGGGTGGGCATCGGCACCATCGGTCTCAACCACGACGTCCTCTCGTGGGTAGTGGTGTCGGGTGTGGTCGAGCGGGGGGAGAACGTCTACGCCGCCACCGACCGCTACAATTACGGCCCGGTGTGGAGCTGGGTCGTCTTCGACCTCGCGCGCCTGGCCGAGGGGAGCGGCGATCCGGGACAGGCCTTTCCCGTCCTCCTCAGCCTCTTCCTCGCGCTGGTGGACGTCGCCATCGCCGGCCTCCTGTGGCGCCGCTGCGGCGGCTTGACCGCGGCCTTCTTCCTACTCAACCCGGTGTCGATCCTGGTCACCGGCTTCGGCCGCCAGTTCGGCAACCTGGCGGTGCTGGCGGGGCTTGCCGCGGCCACCGCCCTGGAGCAGGACGGCGCCGGCGTGGGATCCACCGCACGTGCGTGGGGAGCCAGCGCCCTTCTCGGTCTCTCCCTCGCCGTGAAGCACCTGCTCTTCGCCTTCCCGGCGTGGCTCGCCGTGCGGCGGGGTCCATTGCGCCGCCGCCTCGTGCTCTTGCTGGCTCCGCCGACGCTCTTTCTGCTCGCCTTCGTGCCCTACTGGGGTGAGGGCCACGCCGGCATTGTTCGTAACGTGCTCCTCTACCGCTCCTTCTCCAACGCACCGCTGTGGCATCTGATCGTCCCGCGGCCGCTGGCTCCGGCGCTTACTCCCATGGTGTTCTTCATCGCCGCGCTCGCCGGCTTCGGCCTGGCGGCGCGGCGTCTTCCTCCGATGCGTAGCCTGCTCCTCTACACCGCCGTGCTGGTGGCCTTCTCGCCCGCCCTCGCCAATCAGTACCTGGCGATCCCCATCGCTTTCTGCGCGGTGTGGCGCAACCCGCTGACCCTGCTCTACTCGGCGCTGGCCACCGTGTATCTGGCGGCCGGCCTGAACCTCGCGGGCCTGCAGCGGGTCGTCGATCCGGCGACGGTGGGCTACGCCCTCCAGACGGCGGTGTTGGCCGCCGCGGCGGTGTGGGCGCTGTGGGGCGAACCCCTGGGTCGCGGCGGCCGGCAGGCCGCCGCCACACTGGCGCACCGGCTCGGCGCGCCATGAGCGCCTCAGGGGGTGCCGGGTCGGTACGAGTAGTAGTGGGGGTCCCACTGCGAGCGGCGTAGGACCGCGGCGAGGCTCTCGTCGTCGAGGCGGCGGCCGAGACCCTGCTCGCGGGCCTCCCGTGCCACTGCGAACGCGACCCGGAATGCCGCCTCCCGGATGTCCTCCATCTCAGGCAGCAGCACCCCGCGAGCCTCCTGCTCGGCGGTGATCATGCCGCTCAGGGCCTTGCTGGCGGCGAGGAACATCCCGTTGGTGATGTGCTGGACCTGTCCCACCAGGGCGCCGAGCCCGACCCCGGGGAAGACGTAGAGGTTGTTGCACTGGGAGGTGGCCAAGGGTCGGCCCTCCCAGCTGAGCGGCGGGAAGGGGCTGCCGGTGGCCATGAGGCCGCGCCCGCCGGTGGCCTGCGCCACCTCCTCGGGGGTGCACTCAGAGCGGTCGGTGGGGTTGGAGAGGGACAGTACCACCGGGCGCTCGGTGGCGGCCGCCAGGTGCCCGAGGATCTCGGCGCTGAACAGGCCGCGCTTGGCGGTGACGCCGATGATCACGGTGGGGCGGGCGTTGCGCATTACGTCCAGGAGGCCCACGCGGTCGGGGTTCTCGAGCTGCCAGCCCGCCACAGCGGCGCGTTGCTGGGCGAAGGGCCGCTGCGGGACCTCGAGGCCGGGGGTGTCCTCGAGGAGGAGCCCGGGCATGTCCACCGCGAAGATCCGCCGCCGCGCCTCGGCGTCGCTGAGACCTTCCTCGCGCAGCATGTCGAAGATGCGCCGGGCCGAGCCGGTGCCCGCCTGGCCCATGCCGACGATGACGAAGCGCTGGTCGGCGAAGTGCTCGCCCTTGATGCGCATGGCGGTCATTAGGGCTGCGAGGGCGGTGGCGCCGGTGCCCTGGATGTCGTCGTTGAAGGAGAGGATGCGGTCGCGGTAGCGGTCGAGGAGGAGGAACGCCTTGTTCTTGGCGAAGTCCTCCCACTGCAGCAGGGCGTTGGGGACGTTGCGCCGCAGGCCGAGGACGAAGCGCTCGACGAGGTCCTCGTACTCGGCGCCCTCCAGGCGTGGGTGGCGCCAGCCCAGGTAGAGGGGATCGTCGAGGAGGGACTGGTTGTTGGTGCCAACGTCGAGGCAGATGGGCAGACAGCCGGCGGGATGGACGCCCCCCGCCGCCACGTAGAGGCTGATCTTGCCCACCGGGATGGCCATGCCGTCGGAGCCGAGGTCGCCGAGGCCGAGGATGCGCTCGCCGTCGGTGACCACCATGAGGTAGGTCTCGGGGCGCGAGATGCTCCCGAGGATCGCGTCGAGGTTGGCGATGTTGTCACGGGTGATGTAGATGCCGCGGTAGCGCCTCATGATGTGGCTGGCGGTGAGGCAGGCCTGGCCCACCGTGGGGGTGTAGACGATGGGCACCATCTCGGTGAGGTGGTCGGCGAGGACGCGGTAGAAAAGGGTCTCATTGCGGTCCAGCAGTCCCTGCAGGAAGATGTAGCGCTCGAGGTCGGTGGGTTTCTGGGCGTAGTTTTCCATCACCCGCTGGCACTGCAGCTCGAGCCTGCCCACCCCGGAGCGCAGGTGCCCCTCGAGCTCGAGGGTCTTGCGCTCCTCCAGCGAGAAGGCGGAGGCCTTGTTGAGCAGGGCGTTGGAGAGCAGCTGGCCGCCGCGGAGGAAGACCTCGTAGTACTCCTCTCCGGTGAGCGGGTCGACCCGGAACGCGAACGTCTTCATGACGAGGCTCCAATCGTGGGACCGGCGCCGCTGCCACGCCGGCGGGCACCCATTATGAACCCGCTGTCGGGAGGCGCAAGCCGGCGCTCGCCTTGGCCGCTGCCCAGGTCGCCGATGCTCCGCACCCCGGCTCCCGGGCGGCTCCGCCGCCCGTTGGCGCGGGCTGGCAGACGGCAGAAGAGGCCGCCCTCGGGCCCGGTCCTTGCCCCGGAATGGTCGGGCTCTGCGGCATGGTTGCTCGGGAGAGCTTCGCCGACCCGTTCCCGGGTCGGCTCCGCACGAGGAGAGTGCCATGAGCCGTCGTCCGAGCTTCCGTCTGTCCCGTGTCCTCCGTCTTACCGCCATCGCCCTGGCGTTCGGGCTGCCTCCGGTTCCCGTGATGGCGGCCCCTCAGGCGCTCACCCGCTTCCCCACCCTACACGGCGACACCATCGTCTTCGAGGCGGGCGGCAATCTGTGGCGCGTCCCCCGCACCGGGGGGGTTGCCCAGAGGCTGACCAGCAACACCGGATTCGACCTCATACCGCGTTTCTCCCCCGACGGCTCCGAGGTCGCCTTCACCGGCAACTACGACGGCAACACCGATGTGTACGTCATCCCGGCCGAGGGGGGCGCCGCCCGCCGCCTGACCTTCCACTCGGACGTGGTGGAGGAGGCGCCGCTGCGCTGGGGTCCCGACAACATGGTGGTGACCTGGACGCCGGACGGGAAGAACATCCTCATGCTGTCGCGGCGGACCACCTTCAACTCGTGGTTCGGCCAGTACTTCCTGGTGCCGGCGGCAGGCGGCCTGCCGACCCGGCTGCCCCTGCCCAAGGGGGGCATGCTCGCCTACAGCCCTGACGGGCATCGCGTCGCCTACAATCGGATCTTCCGCAACTTCCGCACCTGGAAGGACTACTACGGCGGGCTCGCGCAGGACGTGTGGATCGACGACCTCGACAGCCACGAGGTGGAGCGCGTCACCCACTGGAAGGGGACCGACACCTTTCCCATGTGGTTCCACGACACCCTCTACTTCGCCTCCGACCGCGGCCCCGCCGGACGGCTCAACCTCTGGGCCTACGATCTCGCGAGCAAGCAGTTCCAGCAGATAACCCACTTCACCGACTACGATGTCGACTGGCCGAGCCTCGGCGACTCCGGCATCGTCTTCCAGTGCGGCGGCAAGCTCTGGGTCGTCGACCTGCCGTCGGAGCAGCTCCACCAGGTGCCGGTGAGGGTGCCCTCGGACGGCGTGCGCACGCGGCTTCGCTGGGTGGACGCCAGCGAACAGATCCGCGCCTTCGACGTGGCCCCCAACGGCAAGCGGGCTCTCTTCGGGGCCCGCGGCGAGGTCTTCACGGTGCCGGCCGAGCACGGCAACACTCGCGACCTCACCGGGACGTCGGGCGCCCGCGAGCAGTACCCGGCGTGGTCGCCGGACGGCAGGTGGGTGGCCTACGTCACCGATCGCACCGGCGAGGCCCAGATCGCCGTCCGCGCGGCCGACGGCAGCGGCGAGGAGACCATCCTCACCAGCCGCACCGCCGGCTACCTGTACGGTCCCGTGTGGTCGCCGGACAGCGCCGAGCTCGCCTTCTCCGACAGCGACCACGTGCTCTGGTACCTCACCGTCAAGGACCGCAAGGTCGTTCGCGTCGACCAGGACCGGCGCGAGGAGATCCACGCTATCTCGTGGTCCCCCGACGCCCTCTGGCTCGCCTACAGCAAGGCGGGGTCCCAGGACATGGGTTCCGACGACGATGCCTCCACGTACATGGGGCGGATCTTCCTGTACAGCCTCGGTACCGGCACGGCGACCCAGGTGAGCACCGGCATGACCGACGACAGCGAGCCGGTGTTCGACCCCGGCGGCCGCTACCTCTACTTCCTCTCCACCCGCCACCCCAACCCGGTGTGGAGCCAGACGGAGTTCAACGTCGCCACCCTCAAGATGACCGGGGTGTACGCGGCCACCCTCGCGGCCGATGCGCCGTCGCCGTTCGCCCCGCGCTCCGACGAGGGCATGGCCACCGCCCACGAGGGTGACGACAGCAGGACCGGCGCCTGGAAGGCGGGCGCCAGTGCCCCCATCACCGTCGACCTCGACGGCCTCATGGGGCGCGTGGTGGCGCTGCCGGTGCCCGCCGGCAACCTCCGCGAGCTCATGGCAGCCGGTGACCGCGTCTACTATCTGAGCCGACCCACCGCGAGCATGGCGGGGCCGCTGGGCGGCGAGGAGCCGGCTCTCCACGTCTTCGACATGGCGAAGCGCAAGGAGGGGTTGCTGGCGAGCCCGGTGGACGCCTACGCCCTCAGCGCCGACGGGAGCGCGGTGCTCGAGGAGCACGAGACGGAGTACACCCTGGCCCCCGCGACGGTTGCGGAGGAGGGCAGCGGCGCGGAGGTCGACACCCACACCCTGGACCTGTCGGGCATGAAGGCGCAGATGGACCCCCCGGCCGAGTGGCGCGAGATCTTCGAGCAGGCCTGGCGGCTGGAGCGCGACCTCTTCTTCAACCCGAAGATGAACGGCGTCGACTGGCCGGCGGTGCGCACCCGCTATGCGAAGCTGCTGCCCCAGGCGGCCTGCCGTGAGGACCTCAACTACCTCATCGGAGAGATGCTGGGTGAGCTGCACAACTCGCACACCTACGTCGGCGGCGGCGATGAGCCGCGCCCGGAAGCGGTGCCCACCGGGCTGCTCGGCGTCGACTTCGCCCTCGCTCCGACGTCGGGGCGCTACTTCTTCAAGGCGATCTACCCCGGCGACAACTCCCGCGAGGACCTTCGCTCGCCCCTCACCGAGCCCGGCATCGCCGTCAAGGAGGGTTCGTTCCTGCTGGCGGTGGATCACCACGAGCTGAAGGCCCCCACCAACCCGTACAGTCTCTTCCTCAACACCGTGGGCCGCACGGTCACGCTCACGGTGGCCGACGACGCCGCCGGGACCAACCGTCGCGACGTCGTCGTCCGGCCGATCCGGCAGGAGCTCGACCTGCGCCTCGCGGCCTGGATCGCCCACAACCGGGACGAGGTGACCAAAGCTTCGGGCGGCAAGGTCGGCTACCTCTACCTGTCAGACATGGAGGATCAGGGGATGAACCAGTTCATCCGCCAGTTCTACCCCCAGACCGACAAGCAGGGGCTGGTGGTGGACGTGCGCTACAACGGCGGCGGCGAGATCGATCAGATCATCCTCGAGCGGCTGCGTCGGGTGCTGGTGGGCATGGCCACCGACCGGGAGGGCGTGCCCTTCACTATCCCCCAGCAGGTCCTGCACGGCCACATGGCCTGCCTTGCCAACCACTACTCGGCCTCGGACGGCGACATCTTCCCGTACTACTTCAAGAAGTACGGCTTAGGACCGGTGATCGGCGAGCGCACCTGGGGCGGCGTGCGCGGGATCCGCGGCTACTGGCCGCTTGAAGACGGCGGTTACATCACGATCCCCGAGGACGCCCTCTACGGCCTCGACTCCCAGTGGGTCATCGAGAACCACGGGGTGGAGCCGGACATCGAGGTGGACGACCTCCCCGGCGACCTCATGGCGGGCAGGGATGCCCAGCTCGAGGCCGCCGTGAAGGTGATCATGGACAAGCTGGCCGCCGAGCCCATGAAGCTCCCGGCGCCGCCCCCTTGGCTGCCGGCGTACCCGCCGGAGGTGGCCCCGGACCATCCGTCGAGGTGACGAGGCGGAGCCCCCCGCGCGCCCCAGCGGTGTCGGGGCGCCGGGTGTGCTTCGTGGCGACCGCGATCATTTTCCGTGCACCGGCTCCCGGGCGGCGGCTGAGCCGCCGCCCGTCGGCGCGTTCGCGAAGGGGGCAACGGCAGAAGCTGCCCAGCGGCAACATGGCCCCCTTCGCGCCCGGCGCCGAGTCGCCTGCTTCGTCGTTTGGGGCCACTGCTCCGAATGCCAAGGGCCGTGGGAGCCCCCCTTGACGCTTCCCGCCAACGCGCGGCAAGGGAGCCCGCGCTCCCGGGAAGACGTCAACGACGGCACGCCCGCCGGAGGATGCTTGCATCCGGCCGGCGGCCGGGGCGTGGCCGGAAGGCCGCGAAGCGGCCGGCGTGCACCGGCGGCTTGGGGAAATCGGGAGCATTCACCAGATTTCGGCCGTGACGGCCAACAATCGCGGCGGGAATTCCCTACAATGACGGCGTGCGGTTGCGGGTGGCACTCGACGCGCGCAAGCTCACCGACTACGGCATCGGCACCTACCTGCGACACCTCATCCAGGGGCTGGCCGACCGCCAGGACGTGGAGCTGCGCCTGCTGGTCCGTGAGGACCACGTGGAGCGTGCTCGCTCACTGGCGCCTGCCGCCCGCATCACCGACCTCGCCGCCCGGGGCTACTCGGCGGCCGAGCTCTACCAGTTGCCGCTTGCCCTGTGGCGTGAGCGCGTCGACCTCGTGCACATTCCCCACTACGTTGTGCCGCCGCTGCTCCCGCGCCCGGTGGTGGCGACAGTGCACGACGTCATCCAGCTCTTCTACCCGCCCCGCCACCACCAGCAGCTCGCGCTCCTGTACCTGCGGGTGATGATGCGCTCGGCCCTGCGCCGGGCACGCCGTGTGATCACCGTGTCACGCGCTTCGCGGGTCGACCTCGTCCACCTCTTCGGCGCCGACGCCGGCCGCTTGGTGGTCGTGCCCAATGGGGTCGATCCTGCCCTTGGCGAGCGTCCGGGCCGAGAGGCTCTCGAGGGGCTCAAGGAGGAGTACAGCCTGCGCCCGCCGCTGATTCTCGCGGTGGGCAACGACAAGCCGCACAAGAACCTCGAGATGGTGCTGCGGGCCTTCCACCTGGCGGTGCTGGAGCACAAGGTGCCGGGCCAGCTCGTGTTCGTGGGGGGGCCGGGAGCCAACGGGAGGCTGGCCGAGCGGGCCCGTCGCCTCGGCCTCGAGCGACGAGTGCGGCTGCTCGGGCGGGTGCCGCGCCAGCAGCTCTGGGGTCTCTACCATCTCTCGTCGGTGCTGCTCCACGTGGCCCTCTACGAGGGCTTCGGGTTGCCCATCCTCGAGGCCATGCGCGCCGGCCTGCCGGTGATCACCGCCAACCTTGGGGCCATGCGCGAGCTGGGCGAGGGGGTGGCGAGGCTGGTCAACCCCATGGACGTGAACGAGGTGGTTCGGGCGCTGGAGCAGGTGCTGGTGGACGACCCCATGCGCCGGCGCATGGTGGAGGCGGGGCGCAAGCGGGCGGAGACGATGACCTGGCGGCGCACGGTGGACGGCACCGTGGCCGCCTACCGGCAGGCGCTAGGGGAGGCGTGATGTCGTCAGTGGCGTTGGTGCACGACTGGCTCACAGGGATGCGCGGCGGCGAGAAGGTCCTTGCCGAGGTGGCGGCGCTGTTTCCGCAAGCTCCCATCTACACCCTCATCCACCGTCCCGGGAGCCTCACCGGCGGCCTGGACAGCCACCCCATCCACACCTCGTGGCTACAGGCGCTCTCCTTTGGCGGCCGCCACTGGCGGCCGCTGCTGCCGCTCATGCCCGCGGCGGTGGAGTCGTTCGCCTTCCCCACCGCTGACGTGGTGATCTCCACCAGCCACTGCGTGGCCAAGGGCGTGATCCCTCCGCCGGGGGCGTACCACCTGTCGTACATCCACACGCCCATGCGTTACGCCTGGGACCAGCGCGACGCCTACCTGGCCACGGTGCCGCGCCCGTTTCGCCTCATCGCCCACCTCCAGCTGGCGCGGCTGCGGCAGTGGGACATGATGTCGTCGGCGCGTGTGGACCGCCTCATCGCCAACTCTCGTCTGGTGGCGTGGCGTATCCGGCACTACTGGAACCGCACCGCCGAGGTGCTGCCGCCGCCGGTGGACACCGAGTTCTTCACCCCGGGCGGCGATCGTGGCGGCAACCTCCTGACGGTTGCGGCTCTCGTTCCGTATAAGCGGGTTGAGATGGCAATTGAAGTGGCGCGGCGCGTGGGACGTCCCCTGGAGGTGGTCGGTACCGGCCCACTCCGCCGGCGGCTCGAGCATGAGGCCAGGGGTGACGTGCGTTTCCTCGGCTGGCTCAGCCCCGAAGAGCTGCGCGAGGCCTACCAGCGGGCGGCCGCCCTGCTGGTGCCCAACGTGGAGGACTTCGGCATGGTCACCGTGGAGGCGCTGGCATGCGGGACCCCAGTGGTGGGGCTCGCCGCCTCGGGCACGGCCGACGTGGTGCGCGCCGGCGTCGAGGGCGAGCTCGCCGAGACCAATACGGCGGAGGCACTTGCCGGCGCGGTGGAGAGGCTGCTGGCCCAGCCCCGCGACGTGGGCACCCTACGCCGGCGCGCCAAGGTGTTTTCTCGGGAGCGCTTTCTCACCCGCTTCTGCTTCCTTCTCGACCGCCTCGGCGTGGGTGAGGTCCTGCGGTGATCACCCGGCGCCGGCAGATCCAGGTCATCCTCCAGCTGGTGGGCGACGTGGCCGCCACCGCCGTGGCGATGCTGCTGGCGTACTGGATGCGCTTCCACGTGGAGGTCGCCCCGATTACCAAGGGCGTACCGCCACTGCTGCCCTACCTCAACCTGATTCCAGTGACGACGCTGCTCTGGCCACTGGTTTTCTACTTCCAGGGTCTGTACCAGCGGCGCCGGGCGCAGTCGCGCATCGACGAAGCGGTGGCGGTGCTCGTGGGGGTGGCTCTGGCCACCGTGCTGCTCACCGCCGGGCTGACGTTCTACCGCGAGTTCTCCTACTCGCGGCTGGTGCTGGCGATTTTCGCGGGCGTCGACGCCCTCTTCGTGATCCTCACCCGCTGGGCCATCGCCGGCCTACTGCGGCGCATCCGGCGCTCGGGCGGCAACCTGCAGCGGGTGCTGGTGGTGGGCGCCGGCGACCTCGGCCGGCAGGTGGTGGAGCGCCTTCAGGAGCACCAGGAGTACGGCTTCCGAGTGGTGGGCTTCCTCGACGACGACCCGGGCAAGCAGCCCCGCGCGGTCCTCGGCGTACCGGTGCTGGGCACCACCGCTAACCTGGAGGAGGCGGTCCGCGAACACGACGTGGACCAGGTGGTGCTGGCGCTGCCGCTCTCCGCTCACCACAAGACGGTGCAGCTCATCCGTACCGCCGGGCAGCTCCTAGTGGAAGTCAAGGTAGTGCCCGACCTGCTGCAGTACTACGTGCTGCGCGCCGGTATCGAGGACCTCGACGGCCTGCCCATGATCAACCTCACGCAGATCCCCCTGCAGGGGTGGAACCAGCTGGTCAAACGGCTCATGGACATCGTCGGAGCCGGCCTCGGGCTCGTCCTCACCGGCTGGATGTTCCCGATCATTGCCTGGCTGGTGAGGCGTGAGGACGGGGGGCCCGCCTTCTACGGCCAGGTGCGGATGGGTCTCGACGGGCGCTCCTTCCAGATCCTCAAGTTCCGCTCCATGAGCGTTGACGCCGAGCCCGATGGCGAGCCCCGGTGGACCCGCAACCGTGACCCGCGCGTCACCCGCGTCGGCGAGCTCCTGCGTCGCACCAACCTGGACGAGCTGCCGCAGCTGGTGAACGTGCTCAGGGGCGACATGTCGCTGGTGGGTCCCCGCCCCGAGCGCCCGGAGTTCGTCGAGCGCTTCCGCGGTCGCTACCCGGAGTACATGGCCCGCCACCGGGTGCGCGCCGGGGTGACCGGATGGGCTCAGGTGAACGGCCTGCGGGGCGACACCTCCATCCGCAAGCGGGTGGCGCACGACCTCTACTACATCGAGAACTGGAGCCTGGCGCTGGATCTCAAGATCCTGTGGATGACGGCATCTCAGGCACTCCGGCCGAGACGTGCGTAGCCCCTTCAATTGTCAGAGCGCTCGCCCACGATCTCCTCCAACAGCGTCCTCCACGCCGCCACCGCCGGCTCCCAGCCGAGGTCAGCGGCGCGGACGGCAGCGCGGCGGCGCAGCTCGTCCGCTGCGGCGGGGACGAGGACCTCGCGCAGGGCGTCGGCGAGGGCGGCGGCGTCACACGGCAGGGCGAAGAGGGCCGCGTCGCCGGCCACCTCCCGCGCCGCCGGGATGTCCGAGGCCACGCACGGGGCGCCGCAGCACAGGGCCTCGGCCAGGGGCAGGCCGAAGCCCTCGGCCTCCGAGGCGAGCACGAAGGCGGCGGCGTGGCGCAGCAGGGAGCGGGCGTCGTCACGACTGACGTAGCCGGGGAGGTGGATGCGCGCACGACGGGGGGAGGCGGCTACCCGCCGCACCAGCGCGCCGCGGTCCCAGCCGGGGGCGCCGGCCAGCACCAGATCGGGTGTGGCGGCGTCCTTCTCGGCCACATCCTCCCACGCGTCCACCAGGGTGACGAGGCCCTTGCGCGGCTCCAGGGTGCCCAGGTGCAGGAGGAAGGGCCGCCCGCCGCTGAAGCGTTCGCGCACCGCGGCGCCGTCCGCGTCCTGCGGTGCCGGGGAGAAGAACGGGTCGACACCGTTGCAGATGGTCCTCACCCGCCCTCTGAGCCGCGGGAAGGTCATCGTAACGTCCTGTGCGGTGGCGGCAGAGACGGCCACCACAGCTCGCGCCCGCTCGAGGCTCTCTTCCACGTAGGCGTTGAAGCAGAAGCGGTTGGCCAGCGTGTGGCGGTGGGGATGGCTACGGGGTGTGAGGTCGTGCACCACCGCCACCGCCGGCACCGGGCAGCGCCGCGGTACCACCGCCAGGGCGGCGACGAAGACGTCGGCGCCGGCGTGCTCCAGGGCACGCGGGAGAGCCGTGTGCAGCCACAGGGTGCCAGGTACGCTCAGCCTGGGAGGCGCCAGCACCGTCGCCCTGGCCAGCTCGGGGGGAAGGGTGAGGGGGCGCGAGGCCGCCAGCAGGACCTCCCACCCCGGCACGCGGGCGAGACCGCCCATGATCTGGGCCGTCCAGGTGCCGACGCCGGTGGTCGGGCCCACCAGGGCGCGGGCGTCACACGCGATATTCATCGTTGCCGGTGGCCGGCAGTCCCGCCGCCTGGCGAAGCACCTGGGCGGTGGCGGCGGCGGCCCGATCCCACGAGAAGAGGCGGGCGCGTGCCCGCCCCTGCTCGGCCAGGCGAGAGCGGTGCTGGGGGTCGTCCAGCAGCGACGCCACCGCGCCGGCGATGGAGTGGGGCCGGGCCGGGTCCACGTACACGGCGCACGGGCCGGCCACCTCGGGCATGGCCGAGCGCCCGGATGTGACCACCGGCGTGCCGCACGCCATCGCCTCCAGCACCGGCAGGCCGAAGCCCTCCATCCACGAGGGGAAGAGGAGAGCGTCGGCGCGGCGGTAGAGGGCCGGCAGGTCGGATCGCTCCACGTAGTCGAGGTGGACGATCCGGTCCCGCGCCGGCGAGTGCTCGAGCTCCTCGACGATGGGCTCCATCCGCCAGCCCCAGCGACCGGCCAGGACCAGGCCCCCCGGATAGCCCCAGTCCAGCAGCAGGCTGAAGGCGCGCAGCACGCCGAGCACGTTCTTGCGCGGCTCCAGGGTGGAGAGGAAGAGGAGGTAGCGGTCGGGCAGGTCGGGCAGATTGGCGGAGTCGGCAGCGGGCGCCAGGAAGAGCTGGTCGATCCCCTCGTGCACCGTGTGTACCCGGCGGGGGTTGGCGTCCAGGTACTCCTGGAGGTCGCCCGAGGTGGCCTCGGACACCGCGATCAGCCGCTCGGCGCGGAACAGCGTGGCGGCGAGGTTGCCGTCCAGCTCCTCCAGTGTCTCCGGTGACACTGTCTCGGGCATGGCCGCGAAGGCGAGGTCGTGCACCGTGGCCACGGTGGTGCGGCCGAACGGCAGCTGGCGGCGCGGCGCGAAGAAGTTGGGGGCAAAGAGAACATCGTTGCCGTCGAGCACTCGCAGCAGCGGCTCCACCACCGCACGCAGCACCGCGATGGTCGGACGCACCGGGAGCAGAAAGCCGGCTGGCAGGTGGTGCAGGCGCATGCGCATGGTCCGTGAGCCGGGCATCCGCGGCGGTGCGGGTTCGTCCGGGGCCAGGAAGGTGTGGGCATAGAGGTTGTAGAACAGGTCGTCGTCGCGACGGTCGAGAGCGGCCAGGAGGTTCCACTCGTACCAGCCGACCCCGGTCATCTTGTCGAAGAAGGGGAAGATGTCCACGCCCACCGCGGCGCTGGGACGCCCCTCCACCGCCCGCGCCGCGAAGCGCCGCCAGCGCTCGCGCAGGGTGCCGGCGAGGTCCCGCAGGAGGTGGGCGAAGAAGAGCAGGGTTGCGTACAATGAGCCGCCCATGATTGCGCGTCATGTTACACCAGGGCGGCGTCGGCGCAGGGCCGTTGGGACGGCGGCGGTGCTGCTGGTACTCCTGCTCGCCGCTGCGGCGCTGTGGTGGGCGCTTGGGGGGAGTCGTCCGGCCGAGTCGGCCGCCCGGCTGGTGCGCGACAACCCGGCCCTGGCCCTGCCGGCCGAGCCGGTGGGCGTCGTGGTGTTGGCCGAGCCCGGTGCCTGGACCCGCCTGCTGGCCCGCGACCCGGCGCGGCGCCTGCTCCTCGACCCGTCCTGGTGGCGGGGCCTGCAGGCCGGCGGCGGTCCCGGTCCCGGCGCCGGAGCTCTGGCGCCAGCAGCGGTGGCCGCCGGCGTGCTGAGCCAGTTTCCCAGTGGGCTTGTGGCGGCCTGGTGGGACGATGGCTGGGTTGTGCAGGGACGGGTGCGGGGTGGCGCGGTGGTGGACGAGCTTCAGAGCGGGGGCCTTTTGCCTGCCGGGATGAAGAGGCGCACGGTGGTGCACGACGGCATTCTGCGCGTCGCCTCCTCCGCCGCGCTGCTCGAGGGCTGGGGGTGGCGCCCGCCCGCGGCAGCGCCGCCCCGTGAGCAGCTGGCGTGCTGGGCGTGGGTGGCCGGGGTCGAGTGGCGCGGCCGCTGGCGCCGGCAGCAGCGTCTCGAGATCGTCCGCGGGGTGGCTCCCGCCGTGCCCGAGCCCGGCCTCGGCGGGGCGGCGGTGCTGGGCGCTCGGGACGGGCTTGCGGCCCTCGACCGGGTGGGAGTGCGGTTGCCAGAGTCGGGGTTGCTCAGTGCGCTCACCCGGGAGCTGGGACGGTCGCTGGCGAGGCCGGTGACGGCCTGGGTGCGTGAGGTGGCGCCTGGACAGCCACTGCCGCAACCGCGCGGTGCTCTCCTCCTGAGCTGGCGGGATGACGAGCAGCCCGGAGCGGCCCGTGACGCCGCCGTCGGTACGATTCGCGATGCCCTTTGCCCGTTCGGCTGCCGAGAAACCATGCCCGCGGAGGGCGGCGGCCCACGGCGCTGGCAGTCGCCGCTGCTGTCATGGTGGGTCCGGGTGGAAGAGCAGGGTGTGCTGCTGGCCACTGGGCAGGCCGAGCTCGACGCCGCTGCCGGACGGCTGGTGACCGCCGGCGATACGGCCAGCTGGCTGTCCGCGCGCGGGCCCGAGGCCGCGGCGGCCGCCGATGTCCTCGGGGGAGTCGGGCTGCTCGCCGATGTGGGGCTCGTGCCCCGCAGCCGCCTTGCCCTGCTGCGCCGGGCCGCCGGGCCGCTGGCTGGCTTCCGCGAGGTGGCGTGGGCCGAAGATGCTGAGGGCGCTGCGGCCTGGCTCGATTTCGCAGCACCTCGAGGGCCAGAGGGCGAGGAGTGATGGGTGATGGGCTGCACCGCCCACCCGCGTCGATCGCGCGGTGACGCGACGCGGTGCAGGGGCTCCCACCCGGCACCGCGATGAGCGGGGAACCGAACGAGCGACATGCCGCGCCCAACCCAACCGAGCGCAGCGTGGGCGCGGGCTCGGTCGGCGTCACGGCCGGAGCCGCGATCTCCGCCTCCAAGGGTTGTCACCGACGCCTCCGGTGTCGTCCGCTGTCCCGTTCCCCCGAGATCCCGGGGCGGGCTCCGCTGCGGTGCACGTTGGAAGCGGGATCGGGATTCACTAGAATCAGGACGAAGCCCCGAATATCCGGCGCCGACCGGTCGTTCGTCCGGGGGAGGAGCACGAATGGATCGCAAGAATCTCGTCGCCCAGTGGGTGTTCGACACCCGGTCAATTCTCGGACGCTTTCACCTCTGGTTGGAGGACGTGGAGGAGCACTGGATCCAGGGCGGCCGCGGCAACGGCGTGTCCGAGCAGGAGTGGGTCGGGGGCGAGCGCAGCAGCGGCCTCTCGTTCGTGGGCCCGCAGTTGGAGCGCGCCTTCATCATGGCCACCGCGGTTACCGCCCTGGGCACGCGTCTGTTCGGTCGCTTCGGCGAGGGCGCGGGCCTCGACAAGGCCGGCTTCAACCGGGTCAAGAAGGACGCCGACGCGGTCTCGGCCTACGCGCTCTCCGAGGCCCTGTGGTATCTCACGCGCAGCCTGCCCGAGAACCACGCGGTGATGGTGAGCCTGGGCGAGGGCCTCATGCCCAAGGCGGGCGAAACGCCGGAGATGGGCTCCAACCCGCTGCTCGGCTTCGGGCGGGTCTACGCCCGGCCGCAGGTTGCCCGCTTCCTCGACCGGCGGGTGGGGCGCCTGATCAACCGCGATGGCTACGAGTGGCCGCAGTTCTGGGACGACCTCCAGGAGGAGGGAATCACGGTGTGGGGCGGCGCGGTGGACACGCTGGAGAACACCACGCGCTTCGCCAAGGGTGAGCCCACCGGCCCCATCGCCGTGCTCCACCTCTTCGACCAGCCGCTCCACGTCGCCCGCCCCTACGAGGGCTACATGGGCACCCTGGTGCTGCCTCGCGAGGTGATGCGCTGCGCCGAGGAGCGCTCGGTGCTGCTCACCTTCCGTACCCCGAGGGCGCTGGTCATGGAGACGATCCGCGCCACCTACCCCGGCATTCGTCCCGAGCACGTGCACGTCTGGACTCTGGGCGGTGAGTCGCGGCGGGGACGCATCGGCAAGCTGTGGCAGGAGTGGCAGGCCCTGGGCGCCCACCTGGTGGAGGACGGCTGGCGCATGCCCGCCACCGGGCTTCCGGCGTTCACCGAGTCTGGGACCTACGCCCCGGTGTTCGCAGCGGGGCCGTTCACGGACGACGCCGGGGCGACCCACCTCTTCCTGTGTGACGGCTATGCCGCCTCGGCCGAGGCGATGCAGGCCGCCAGCCTCGACCCGGTGCTTGACCTCACAACCTCCATGTGCCTCTTCTCGTCCCGCTTCAAGGTCGCCTACGACCGCGAGCAGAATCTCATGCAGCTGGATCACAAGGCGCCGTCATTCACCGCCGACCTGGCCGCGGTTCTTGACCGCGACGTCAACGACGAAGAGGTTGCCACCTACCGCGAGATTCTGCGTGAGGCCCATGCCGCGGGCATGCCGCTGGACGAACCAACCATCACGGTGGACGACTTCTTTCCCAAGAAGCAGTGGCGGGTCCTCGCCCTCACCGGCTACATGCTGCCGGACCCCTACACCGGCGCCGCGGGCGTCGAGGCGCTGGGTCCCGACCGCTACCGGGTCGTGGCGCGGGCCGCCACCCGTCGAGGGATCCTCGAGGTGCGCTCCACGCTGAGGCTGATGGAGCCCATGACGGAGATGCGGTTGGTGTTCTCGCCCCTGCTGGACCGCTTCTACGCCGGTACCGACTACCGCAGCCGGGCGGTGAAGATCTCCGACTCGGGCCGCATCCGCAACGAGCTCCAGACCCTCGCGCCCGAGGCGCTGGAGTACCTCCCGGGCGACCGCATCAAGCTGCACCTCGAGCAGGTCGACGACGCCGTGCTGGCTCCCGACAAGAAGGAGCTCATCGCTGAGGTGCTCGAGTGGTACAAAAAGAACCACCCCATCTGGTTTACCTGGCTCGAGCTCTAGCAGAGACGCCATGAAGGGCTTTCCCTTCACCTCTGCGGTGCAGGTGCGCTGGCGCGACCTCGACCCCTTCGACCACGTCAACAACGCGGTGATGGTGAGCTACCTGGAGATGGCCCGTGTTGCGCTCTGGCGGGAACGGTTGGGCGGTCACGGGGTCGACGACATCCCGTTTCTGGTGGCGCGGGTGGAGGTGGACTACCGCCGGCCGGTTCGGCTCGACGACCGGGTCGAGGTGGGCGTCGGCGTGTCGCATCTGGGACGGTCCAGCTTCAGCCTGTGCTACCGGGTGGAGGCCGCGGATCACCTCGCCGCCGAGGCGGTGACGGTGCAGGTGGTGGTGGACCACGCCACCGGCCGGTCGGCGCCGATCTCCGAGGACCTCCGTCGCCGCCTCGAAGGGCTCGTCGTCTGACCGTTCTGCGGTTCAGGCGAGCCAGTCGGGGGTTTTCTTGGTCGCGAGGAAGGTGCGCACGCCGCGGCGGCACTCCGGATGGCGGCGCTGCTCGGCGTTGGCCGCGGCGGCGATCGCCAGGCTCTCACGCCAGCCACGCCCCACGCTCTGGTTGAGCAGCGCCTTGGTGGCGGCGAGGGCCGCCGGCGAGGCCTTGTGGGCGATGGCGGTGGCCCAGGCCACGGCGTGCGTCAACGCCTGGCCCTCCTCCACCACCTCGTCGACGAGGCCGAGAGCGCAGGCGTGCTCGGCGTCGAGGCGCTCGGGATCCAGCAGCAGCCGTCGGGTCACGTGGCCGGGCACCCGGCGGGTGAGGAAGGTGGACACCAGGGCCGGAATGAAGCCGATGAGGACCTCGGTGTAGGCGAAGCGGGCGGCGGGCTCGGCCACCACCAGGTCGCAGGCGGTGGCGAGGCCGCAGCCGCCGGCGATGGCGGCGCCGTGCACCGCGGCGAGGGTGAGCTTGGGGTGCTTGAGGAGGACGGTGAAGAGGCGCTCCAGCCGCGCGGAGTCGGCGCGGCTGGCGTGCTCGTCGCCCCCTGTCGCCACCGCCTCGAGGGCGGCGAGATCGGCGCCTGCGGAGAAGTGGCGTCCGGCGCCCGCGAGAACCACCGCACGCACCTCCGGGTCCCCGGCGCTCTCCTCCAGCGCCGCCGTGAGTGCCTCGGCTAAAGCCGGTGACAGCGGGTTGGCGCGCTCCGGGTCGTTCAACGTGAGAATGGCCACGGGGCCGTCACGACGCGTGATGATGAGCTGGTCCATGGCACGAGGGTACGGAGTCCGGGGGCGCGGAGTAAAGACCCGGAACCGTGCAGACGTGCAAACGCCAGAAGGTGAAGCCCTCTCGGCGCTGGCGCGGTGCGCGCCGGGTGTGGCCGTCGGTGGCGGCGAGCGTGCTACACGCGCGTGCGCCACCACTCCAGGATGTCGTGCAGGGTCTGCTCAAGCGGAATCGTGGGTCGCCAGTCGGTGGCAGCGGTGAAGGCCCGGGGATCGCCGTAGAGGGCCGGGATCTCCGTGGTGCGCAGGCGGCCGGGGTCGACGCGGACCTCGATGTCAGCGGTGCTCAGGGTCCGGAGGTGGTCGAGGAGCTGGCGGATGCTCACCGGCCGGCCGGAGCACAGGTTGTAGGCGGCGCCGGCATCGCCGTGCACGGCCGCGGCCCAGTAGGCGCGCGCGACGTCGCGAACGTCGCTGAAGTCGCGCACCACGTCGAGGTTGCCCACCTCGAGGACGGGCGCCCGCCGGGAACGCTCGACCTCCGCGATCTGACGGGCGAACGAGGAGGCCACGAAGCGGTCGGGACGGCCGGGCCCGGTGTGGTTGAAGAGCCGGAGCCGGATCACCCGGAGGCCGTAGGCGGCGTGGTACTGATGCCCCAGGAGGTCCACTGTCGCCTTGCTGACGCCGTAGGGGGATACCGGACGAAAGGGCTGGTGCTCGGACACCGGCAGGTCGCCCTCGTCCACCAGGCCGTAGGCCTCGGCCGAGCCGGCAAGGACGATCACCGGGTCGAGATCGAGGGTCCGCACCGCCTCCAGCAGATTGACCGTACCGAGGACGTTCACGGCCATCACCTCGGCCGGTGTGCCCCATGACGAGGAGACCGTCGAGGCTGCAGCCAGGTGCAGGAGAATGTCCGGTTTGCTGGCCTGCAGTGCTCTGACCAGCGAGCCGGCGTCGGTGAGGTCCCCGGTGACGAAGGTGAGGACCGCGTCCAGGGGGCGCAGCTCCTCGCGCGGGGAGTCCCAGCGCGCCAGGCCCCACACCTCGGCCTCTCGGTGGTGCTCCACCAGCAGGCTGGCGAGGTGGCGACCGGCGAAGCCGGTGACTCCGGTGATCAGGACCCGCATGGCGCCTCCAGGTAGCGTGCCAGCGCGTCCTGCCAGGTCGGCAGCGGCGCTCCCAGAAGGCGGCTCAAGCGGCCGGTGTCGAGCACCGAGTAGGCGGGCCGCGGAGCGGGGCGCGGGAACTCGGTCGTGGCTACCGGGATCACCTCGGCCGTCGCGTGCGAACGGTGGACGATCTCCTCGGCGAAGCCGTGCCAGGTGGTGGAGCCCGAGTTGACGGCGTGCACGAGGCCGCGAGCGCCCACTGCCAGGAGGCCGAGGATGGCCCCGGCGAGATCGTCACACAAGGTCGGCGAGCCGGTCTGGTCGGCGACCACCCGTAGCGAGGCCGTGCCCTGGGCCAGCTGCGCGCGGATTGCCTCAACGAAGGTGCCGCTCGGCCCACCGTAGAGCCACGCGGTGCGGACCACCAGGTGGTGGTGGGCGCGCTGCGCTATCTCCTCGCCGAGCAGCTTGGAGCGGCCGTAGGCGTTGATCGGGCCGACCTGGTCGTCCTCGTGGTAGGGCGTGGTCGCGGTGCCCGGGAACACGTAGTCGGTGGACACCTGCACCAGCACCGCGCCGTGGCGGTTACACGCCTCCGCCAGCACGCCCACCGCCTCGCCGTTGACGCGGGTGGCGAGCTCCTCGTGCTCCTCGCAGGCGTCCACCTGGGTGTAGGCGGCGCAGTTGAGCACTGCGGCGGGGCCGATGCGGGTCATCATCTCCTCGACGGACGCGCGGGCGGTGATGTCGAGAGTGTCGAGGTCGTGGCCCACGGCGGCGAGGCCTCGTCGGTGGGCGGCGGCCAGAGTGGCCCGTCCCAGCTGACCATACGCGCCGGTCACCAGCAGGTCGGTCACTGCTGCGAGCCCTCCAGCCGTTCGGCGTACTGACGCCGGTAGTACGCGGCGAACTCGGCGTCGTGCTCGCGGATCGGGCGCCACCACTCCGGGTGGTCCGCATACCAGCGCACTGTCGCCTCGAGGGCAGCGGCGAAGTCGGTGGTGGGTGTGAAGCCCAGCGCCGTCAGCTTGCCGCCGTCGAGGGAGTAGCGGCGGTCGTGGCCGAGGCGGTCGTCGACGAAGCGCACGAGGCTGTCGGGCTTGCCGAGCACTCCGAGGACCGCGCTGGTGATCTCCAGGTTGGTACGCTCGTTGCCCCCGGCGACGTTGTAGACCTCGCCAGGCTCGCCGCTCTCGAGGAGGAAGTCGATAGCCGCGCAGTGGTCGGTGACGAAGAGCCAGTCACGCACGTTGCCGCCGTCGCCGTAAAGAGGTAGCGGGCGGTCGTCCACCGCGTTGGTGACGAACAGGGGGATGAGCTTCTCGGGATACTGGTAGGGGCCGAAGTTGTTCGACGCCCGGGTGATGACCACCGGCACGTCGAACGACGCCCAGAATGAGTAGGCGATGCGGTCGCCGCCGGCCTTGGAGGCGGCGTAGGGGTTGCGCGGCTTGAGAGGCGACTCCTCGGTGAACGACCCGCGCTCGATGGACCCGTAGACCTCGTCAGTGGAGACCTGGACGAAGCGCTCCACGCCGAGGCGGCGGGCCTCCTCGAGCAGGACCCACACGCCGCGGCAGTCGGTTTGGATGAAGTGGCCGGCCCCCAGCAGCGAGCGGTCGACATGTGTTTCAGCCGCGAAGTTGACGACTGCGTCACAGCCGGCCATGGCCTGCGCCACCGCCTCCGGATCACAGATGTCACCGTGCACGAAGCGGTAGCGGCCATCCCCCTCGACGTCCGCGAGGTTCTCCCGCCGACCTGCGTAGGTGAGGGCATCGAGGTTGACCACCTCGATGCCGGTGCGGGCCGCCAAGACGTGGCGAACAAAGTTCGAGCCGATGAAGCCGCAGCCGCCGGTGACCAGGATCCGTCTCACGCCGTCCCCCTTGCGGGCGCAGTCCGCCCGCCCGCGGGCGCCCCGCGGGATGGCCGCCATGATAGACCATCGTCAGGGCTGGCCCCCGGCTGGAATAGGGCCCTCCAATGCGCCATTATGGGGAGCGATCGGAGGCACCATGCGTGACGTCGTTCCGGTGGTGAACGAGGACAACCGCGACAGCGTACCCACCCGCGATGGCAACCTCATCCCGCGCGAGGGTGAGGAGGAGATGATCCGGCGCATCTCAGAGCACATGGCCGCGGTGCTGCGCGAACTCAACCTCGACGTCGACGACCCGAACTTCGTCCAGACCCCGGAGCGCATCGCCAAGATGTACCTGGAGATGTTCCATGGGCTGTTCGAGGGCTCGGAACCCACGGTCACGACCTTTCCCAACGAACGCGGCTACCGGCACATGGTCATCGAGCGCGAGATCCCCTTCTACTCCATGTGTGCTCACCACTTCGTTCCGTTCTACGGACATGCCCACATCGCCTACATCCCCGAGGACCGCATCGTCGGTCTGTCCAAGCTGCCACGGATCCTCGAGTTCTACGCCAAGCGTCCGCAGCTCCAGGAGCAACTCACCGAGCAGGTAGCCGAGTTCCTGTGGTCGAAGCTGGAGCCCCTAGGGGTGATGGTGGTGATCGAGGCCCGGCACCTGTGCGTGGAGATGCGCGGTGTGAAGAAGACCGGGGCGTTGACCACGACCTCTGCGTTGCGCGGCGCCTTCGCCGACCAGAAGGTGCGCGAGGAGTTCCTCGCCCTGCTGCGCCGCCAGACGGCGTGGTAGGGACAGAAGAGGAAAGATGGGAGACGCCTCCCCCGCCCGCGCCAGCCTTCAGTCAGCTCACAGGAGGCGGGAGCTCGTCGACACTCGGCCGACGCGGTTCCATGGCGCCGCCACACTCACTTCGTCTCTCCAGGTCCTTTCTGTGCGGTCCCGCATCGATGCGGGACCGCACAGAAAGGACGCTACTTCTGGATCTCGCAGAAGAGATAGAGCTTGCGGGTTGCCAGCAGGACGTCCGACTGGAGCTTGAACTTCTGCTTGTCGGAGTCGGCCTGGTTGACGCGGAGCCGGACCGGATCGCACTCGATGCGGGCGAGCATGTTCCCCTGGTCGTCCTCGAAGAGGAGGATGACCAGCGCGCGGCGGTTGTCGCCGGTTTGGTTTTCGAAGCCGAGCCGAACGTCGGTGGGCGCCACCTGGCCGGATCGCAGGTCCTTGGAATCGCGCGGAGACACCGATACCAGCGTCCAGCGCACGCCGCTGATCTCGACGCGGGGATCGAGATCGTTCCCCACCCGGTAGGCGAACTCTCCCTGGTAAGGGTTGGCCCCCTGGGTCACGTCCTGGGCAATCGCACCGGTCGAGCACGCCGTAACCCCAAGCACAAACACCGCGGCACGGACCCAGCTGCGTTGCATGATCCTCCTCGCTCTCCGAGATGTGAAACCTGACCGATCCTGGCGCCGATTATACACGCCGGAGCGCGGTCAAGAAGAGACGGCGCCCCGCGGGGCGCCGTCCTCCTAAGCATCCAGGCCAGGCACGTGTCAGGCTCAGGGCAGGCTTACCGCCATGCCCTTGCCTACCGCCGATGCGCTGCCGCTCACCACGTCGCAGATGGAGAGCTTCTCCTTGACGGTGGTCGCCTGCAGGCGGGCCTTCTCGGTGACGGAGCGGTCCAGCACCTCGCCTGTGTCGGGGTCACGGATGACGGTTTCCTCGCCCACCACGAAGCTCTGACCGGGGCTGACGCCCTCGCGCGTGCCGCGGTTGATGTAGACCTTGCCGTTTCGCACCAACACCACGCTGCCGGTCCAGGGAATGCCGGGGAGCTGCTGGACGAGCCAGTCCACCGCCTGCGACACCGCTGATTCCACCGCCTTGCCGGTGTTGTCGTTCTTGAAGCCGCCGACGTCGCCGCCCCAGCCGACGCCGCTGTACCCGAGGCTGCCGCCGCGGCTCTTGGAGGTGCCCACCACGTTAGTGGAGGCCACGACCTGGCCGGTGGTGGAGTCGACGATGTAGATGGTGGCGTTGATCTCAGACTGCGCTTTCTTGCCGCCGATCCGGATGCGGTGGATCGAGATGCCGCCGCCACCGCCCGAGGTCTTATCCTGTACATGGGTGATTGCGCCCTTGACCAGGAGCTGCGCCGGGGTCATCTGACCGGTGACCGGCGCCTTGTTGCCGCCGGCGGTGCGCCCTGATGCGGCGAAGTCCTGCTCCTCCAGCGCCTCACCTCGCATGTCCTTCTCGCCGAGAACGATGAAGCGCCCGGTCTGGTTGAGCAGGTCGGTCATGACGGCGCCCCAGGCGTCGCCGATGTCCCACTGCCCGTGCCAGCCGGCGCGGTTCTCGAACTTGCTCACCGTGATGCTGTAGCGCAGCCCGCCCGCACCGGTGTCGCCGGCGAGGGCCGGCCCGGCCAGGGTTGCCATCAAGGCCGCCAGGGCCAGGACCGAAACAATTCTCGAGACCATCCTCATGCTCGTGACCTCCTTGACGTCGTCGTCATTTGTCCGCCCAGATCCTCGATTGAGCCCCCTCGGCGGGGGCGTAGCATTGCGCCCCGCCAACCATCACGCGGGGTACTTGCCGGTGATGTAGTTGACCAGGTCCTTGATGTGGATCGCCTGGTTGCGGCTCATCCAGCGGGTGAGGTCGCCGATGGAGACCATTCCCACCAGGCGGTCGTGGTCCAACACAGGGAGGTGCCGGCAGCGCTTCTCGGTGACCACCGCCATCGCCTCCTCGACCTTGGTGGTGGGGCGCACCACCACCAGCTCGCGCGTCATCACCTCGGCAACCTTGGTGGTGCTGGGATCGAGGTCGTCCTGCAGCACCCGGCGCAGCACGTCGCGCTCGGTGAAGATGCCGGCTACCGCCTTGCCGTCCATCACCAGCAGCGCTCCCACGCCGTTGCGGTTCATCTCGTGCACCGCGTCGCGCACGGTAGCCGACGGCGCGATGCTGAAGACCTGGTGGCCCTTGTGCTGCAGTACCGCGCTGAGTTGGTTGTGCATGACGATCCTCCTCACCGTAGCCGCCGCAGCGAGCAGAACTCCTGAGCTCGGGATGCCCCACCCAGCGGATCGGCCATGAGAACTGAATCCTATTGTACAACGCCGGGTCGGCTGTCTGAATGCCGAAGGGGCGACGCCTCGGCGCCGCCCCTGTGGTCGTTTCGGCCGTGAGAAGTGCTACTTCGTCCACTGCGCCTTGAGCACGCAGATGGCGGTCATGTTGACGATGTCGGCGACCTCGACGCCGCGCTGGAGCACGTGCACCGGCGCGCCGATGCCGGTGAGGATCGGCCCGATGGCCTCGACCTTGCCCATGCGCCACAGCAGCTTGTAGGCGATGTTGGCGGAGTCGAGGTCGGGGCACACCAGCACGTTGGCGTCACCTTGGATCTTGGAGAAGGGGTAGGCCTCGGCGGCGAGGCTTGGCTCCACCGCGGTATCGGCCTGCATCTCGCCGTCCACCAGCAGCTCGGGCCAGCGCGAGCGGGCAATCTCCACCGCCCGCCGGACCTTGAGGCTACGCGCGTCGATGTTCGAGCCGAAGTTCGAGTACGACACCATGGCGATCTTGGGGTCGACGCCGAAGTAGCGGTGCGCCACCTGACCGGCGAGGAAGGCAATCTCGGCCAACTCCTCGGCGCCCGGGTCCTGGTTCACCGTGGTGTCGGCGATGAAGAGCATGCGGTCCTCGAAGAGGAGGAGGTAGACGCCAGCCACCTTGCTCACGTCGGGGCGGGTGTGGTGGATCTGCAGCGCCGGCCGGATGGTGTCTGGATAGTACATGGTGAGGCCCGAGATGAGGCCGTCGGCGTCCTTGTGGTGCACCATCATGTTGCCGAAGTAGATCGGGTCGCGCATGAGCTTGCGCGCCTCCACCAGGGCGACGCCGCGGCGCCAGCGCATCTCGTGGAAGGAGTGCACGTACTCCTCGAACTTGGGGTGGCTCTCGGGCTGGATCACGTCCACCGCGTCGAGAGGAATCTCGACCTCAGCGAGGAGGCGTTCCACGTTCTCCTTGTTGCCGAGCAGGACCGGCCGGCAGATCCCTTCTTCCACCAGGATCTTGGCGGCACGGACGATCTTGGCGGCCTCGCCCTCGGGGAAGACGATGCGCTTGGGCTCGGACTTGGCCTGGTCGAACACGATGTGCATGACCTGGCGAGTCCGTGAGAGTCGGTTCTCCAGCGCGCGCACGTACTCATCGCGGGAGGCGTACGGCTTGCGGGCGACCCCGGTGCGAATCGCCGCCTCGGCCACTGCCGGCGCTTCCCACAGCAGCACGCGGTAGTCGAAGGGCTTGGGGATCAGGTACTCGCGGCCGAACTTCAGGGACTTCACCCCGTAGGCGCGGATTACCGAGTCGGGCACGTCCTCGCGGGCGAGGTCGGCGAGGGCGTGCGCCGCGGCCAGCTTCATCTCCTCGTTGATCTCGGTGGCCGCCACGTCGAGGGCGCCGCGGAAGATGAAGGGGAATCCGAGGACGTTGTTGACCTGGTTCGGGTAGTCGGAGCGGCCGGTGCAAATGATGGCGTCGGAGCGGACCTCGGCAACCTCCTCCGGGCTGATCTCGGGGTCGGGGTTGGCCATGGCGAAGATGATGGGGTCGGGCGCCATGGTTGCCACCATCTCCTTGGTGAGCATGCCTTTCGCCGAGACGCCCGTGAATACGTCGGCGCCGCGCACGGCATCGGCGAGGCTGCGAGCCTCGGTCTCCACTGCGAAGAACTCCTTGTACGGGTTCATGCCGGCCGTGCGGCCCTTGTAGATCACCCCCTTGGTGTCCACCATGAGGAGGTTCTCCTTCTTGACCCCGAGGGAGAGGTAGAACTTGGCGCAGGCGATGCCCGAGGCGCCGGCGCCGCAGAACACGACCTTGACCTCGGCGAGCTTCTTGCCGGCGAGCTCCACCGCGTTGAGCAGGGCGGCGCCCGAGATGATGGCGGTGCCGTGCTGGTCGTCATGGAAGACCGGGATGGTGGTCGTGCGCTTGAGCTCTTCCTCGATCTCGAAGCACTCGGGCGCCTTGATGTCCTCGAGGTTGATGCCCCCCAGGGTGGGCTCGAGCATCTGGCAGAAGCGGATGATCTCCTTGGGGTCCTTTGAGGCGACCTCGATGTCGAACACGTCGATGTCGGCGAAGCGCTTGAAGAGGACTCCCTTGCCCTCCATGACCGGCTTACCGGCCAGGGCGCCGATGTCGCCGAGACCGAGCACGGCAGTGCCGTTGGACACCACCGCCACCAGGTTGCCCTTGTTGGTGTACTCGTAGGCCAGCTCGGGATCCTTGGCGATCTCCAGGCACGGCTCCGCGACGCCGGGGGTGTACGCCATCGAGAGGTCTCGCTGGGTCGCGCACGGCTTGGTGGCAACCACCTGGGTCTTGCCGTGCCGCTTGCCGGTGTGGTACGCGAGGGCGTCCTCGCGGGTGATCTTCTTCATGGCCACGTTGCCTCCTTGTGAGCCTCGCGCTCCGAGGTGTGACGAGCGGAGCGGGGCGTGCCGCGGCCTCCCGACGGAGGTCGAGAGGTCATGGGAAGTATTTCACAAGCGGACGATAGTCCGCGAAACCAACGTCGTCAACTCCGTCCCTTCTCCCTGCGGCGGTGGTGCCGCTCCAGCGCCAGGGCGATGAGCTCGTCGAGCAATGCGGAAAAGGCCAGCCCGCTCACCTGCCACAGGCGCGGGTACATGGAGATCGAGGTGAAGCCGGGGATGGTGTTGACCTCGTTGACCATCAGCTCGGCCGAGCTGCGCTCGAGGAAGAGATCAACCCGCGCCATGCCGGCGCAGCCGAGGGTCGTGTAGGCGGCCACCGCCAGCTCCTGGGCGCGCCGCACCGTGCCCTCGTCCAACGGCGCCGGGGCCAGCAGCTTGCAGTCGTCGTCGAGGTACTTGTCGGCGTAGTCGTAGAACTCGTGGCCGGGCACCACCTCGCCGGGTACCGACGCCCGCGGGTTGGCGTCGCCCAGCACTGCGAGCTCGAGCTCTCGCCCGTCGACGCCCCGCTCGACGATCGCCAGGTCGTCGTGCGCGAAGGCCGCCGCGAGCGCCGGCGCCAGGTCGGTGAGCATCCGCGCCTTGGTGATCCCCACCGACGAGCCCAGACGGGCGGGCTTGACGAACACCGGCAGCGTCAGCTGGCGGCACTGCTCGGTCACCGCCGCGGGGTCGGCCCGCCAGTCCGCCTCCGCCACCTCCACCCAGGTGGGGGTGGCCAACCCGGCAAAGGCGAGAAGGCGCTTGGTGAGCGCCTTGTCCATGCACACCGCCGAGGCGGCCACGCCACAGCCGACATAGGGCAGGTCGAGGAGCTCGCACAGACCCTGGATGGTGCCATCCTCGCCGAACGGGCCGTGCAGGATCGGCAGCACCACGTCGACGCTGCCGTCGAGCAGGCGCGGGTCGAGGGCGTGGGCTCCGGCGAAGGCGAGCACGCGGTCGGTGCGATCCCCCGACTCGCCCAGGACCCGGGCGGCAGTGGCGGGGTCGGCCCACCGTCCCTGGTGGTCGATGGCCATGGGCAGCACCTCGTGGCGCGACTCGTCGAGGGCCGCGCGCACCGAGCGCGCCGACACCACGCTCACCTCGTGCTCGCCGGAGCGGCCGCCGAAGACCAGCGCGACGCGCATCAGTCCGCGGGCAGGTCGCGCCCGAACAAGGTGCCCACCATCCGGCCCATGAGCCCCGGCTCCTTGTACGCGAGAATCTTGTCGACCTCGCCGGCGTCCAGGTACATGCCGCCGCAGGCGAAGCAGGCGTCCACCGCGACACTGCGGTAGGTGAGCTCGGCCAGCTCCATGCCGCACTTGGGGCAGCGCATGAAATGCAGCTCCTTGAGGCGCTCGCGCTCGGCCTTGGCGGTTGCGGCCGCCGCCTCCTCGCGGAGCTTGCGCAAGCGCTCCAGGTCCTGGTGCTTGAAGTACTCCTCTTCCTTCTCGCTGGGCTTGTGGATCATGGCTGCTCCCCTCCGTTGCTGGGGCCTGATTGTAGGCGACTCTGCCGTGCACGGCCAGAGCTTCGGCCCCTCGCTGAGTCGGGCGGTCAGCCGGAAGCGAGGTCATCGCCGAGACACGGGGTCGCCAGCCCGGTCAGGTGTTCCTCATGGCTCCGCCCCCTGCGGTTCTTCTTCTGCGGCGCCCGCGCCGAGCACCTCCCAACCGCGTCCGGCGCGGCTCAGCCAGGCCGGCAGCGCGGACACCCCGGGCAGGGCCGCCAGGGCGCCGGCGGCCACCAGCGCTCGACGTGTGGCGGCGTCCTGGTGAACGCCCACCACCGGCACGGCCGCGGCCCGGCCGGTGGCCACGTCCACCGGCATGTCGCCCACCATCAGGGCGTCGCCCCGGGTGGCGCCGAGAGCCAGGAGGGCGGCGTCCACTGTGGCGGGGGCGGGCTTCGTCGCCCCGGCGGTCTCCGGACCGACCACGATCCGTATCGGGTCGCTCCAGCCCAGGTGTGCCACGAGGCACCGCGACCATGCCACCGGCTTGTTGGAAACCACGGCCAGGGCCGCTCGCCGGGCGAGCCGGGGGAGGGCCGCGCCGACGCCGGGCATGGCCGGGGTCGCCGCCAAGAAGATCGCTTCGTAGGTCTGCCGGAAGGCCGCATCCAAGCGGGCCCGCTCGGCTCCGTCGGCCACTGGGAGCACCGACGCCAGCAGGGCGGCGAGACCGTGGCCAACGTGCTCGGCTACCCAGCCGCTGGGCATGGGCGGCCGCCCGAGCCGGGCCAGGGCGCTGTCCAGCGCCATGCCCAGGGCGGGGAAGGAGTCGACCAGGGTGCCGTCGAGGTCCAGCAGAATGGCACGGGGCCACATGGTGGCGTCAGGCTACGCCGCCTGTCGCGGACGCGCCAGTGTGGGCTACCATCGCGGTATGCAGCGGGTCGAGACCGGGCTCGAGCGGCTCCTCGCCGACCCTGCCGTGGTCGGCGGGCGGCCGTGGGTGTTGCTCTCCAACCAGGCGGCGGTGACCGCTGACCTGGTGCCCGCACGCGCCGCCCTCACGGCAGCCGGCGTGGGTCGGCCCCTCCGCCTGCTGGCGCCCGAGCATGGCCTCGACGGAACAGCCCAGGACATGGAGGCGGTGGGCGACGCCGTCGATCCTCTCACCGGCTTGCCGGTGTGCTCGCTCTACGGCGTCAGCGCCGCCACCCTGGCGCCGCGCCCCGGAGATCTCGAGGGCGTCGCGGTGGTGCTCGTCGACCTCCCCGACATCGGCGCCCGCCACTACACCTTCGCCGCCACCATGGACGCGGTGATGGCGGCCGCTGGTGGCGCGGGGCTCGAGCTCGTCGTCCTCGACCGGCCCAACCCCCTCACCGGCTGTTATCGCGAGGGAGGCCTCGTCCGTCCGGGATTCGCGTCGTTCGTGTCGCAGCTCCCGGTGCCGGCGCGCCACGGCCTCACCCTCGGCGAGCTCGCCCTCCTGCTGCAGCGCGAGCGCTACCCCGAGCTGGAGCTCACCGTGCTCCCCTGCCGCGGCTGGCGGCGGCGTACGTGGTGGGACGCGACCGGCCTGCCGTGGGTGCCGCCCTCCCCCAACATGCCCACCCTCGAGACCGCCGTCCTCTACCCAGGTCTTTGCCTGGTGGAGGCGACGACGCTGTCCGAGGGCCGTGGCACCACGCGGCCGTTCCACCTGGTGGGAGCACCCTTCGTGGACCCGGCCGCGCTGGCGGCGCGGTTGCGCGCGGCCGGCCTCGCCGGCCTCGCCTTCCGCCCCGCGCGCTTCCGCCCCATGTTCGGCAAGCACGCCGCTGAGGAATGCGGCGGCGTCGAGCTTCACGTCACCGACCGGGACGCCCTGCGCCCCCTCGCTGCCGGGGTCGCCCTTCTCGCCGCGCTGCACGAGCTCTGGCCCGAGAACTTCGCCTGGCGCCCCGAGCCCTACGAGTTCGTGAGCGCCGTGCCGGCCATCGACCTGCTCACCGGCTCGGCGGCGGCGCGTGCCGTCATCGAGGGGCGGGCCTCCCTCGACGAGCTCCTCCGGGCCTGGGAGCAGGAGGTGGCCGAGTTCGAAGCCGGGCTTGATGGAGTGCTGCTCTACCACGAGGAAGAGTCTTCTCGAGGTGACGAGGTGATGGGGGCCGGCCGCCCGCCCACCCGGTAAAGAGTGAAAAGAGAAGAGTGAAGAGGCCTCCTCCCACCCAGACCTGCTCCGGGAAGACGGGAGAAGGGAGCGGGGAGAAGCTCCCCCACCCAGCTCGCTGCCGCTACCGGCGACGCATCCTCCTCAACCGCCGCACCTGCTCGACGACGAGGGCGGCTGCGCGGTCGACCTCGGCCTCGGAGGTGGTGCGGCCGAGGCTGAAGCGCAGCGAGGCGCGCGCGAGCTCGCCGGACACACCCATGGCGCGCAGCACGTAGGAGGCATCTGGCGACGCGGAGGTGCACGCCGAGCCCGAGCTCACCGCCAGGTCGGGCAGCGAGGCGCGGAGGGCATTGCCGTCGACTCCGGCGAACGAGAGGTTGAGGGTGTTGGGAAGGCAGCGTTCGGCGTGGCCGTTGCGGGTTACGCCGTCGAGCTCGTGGAAGATGGCTGCGGCGAGCCGATCGCGGAGGACGGCGAGGCGGGTGGTGGCGGCGTCGAGGTCGGCGACGGCGAGCTCAGCGGCTCGGGCCATGCCCACGGCGCCGGGCAGGTTCGGGGTTCCCGAGCGCAGCCCGCCCTCTTGGCCGCCCCCGTCGAGCAGCGGTCGCAGCGCCAGTGGCGGCTGGTGTCGGCGCCGGTAGAGCGCCCCCACGCCCTTGGGCCCGCCGAACTTGTGCGCCGAGATGGAGAGCAGGTCGACGTCGAGGGCGTCGACGTCCAGCGGCAGCTTGCCGGGCCCCTGGGCGGCGTCGCAGTGCAGCAGCGCGCCGTGTGTGCGAACTACCGCGGCCGTCTCAGCCACCGGCTGTACCGTGCCGGTCTCGTTGTTGGCGAGCATCAGGCTCACCAGCGCGGTGTCGCGGCGCAGGGCGGCCGCCACAGCCGCCGGCTCCACCAGGCCGTGGCAGTCGACGGGCAGCACGGTGACGTCGAAGCCCTGGCCGGCGAGACTCGCAAGCGTCTCGAGCACGGCCTTGTGCTCGGTGGCCTGGGTCACCAGGTGGCGGCCGCGCGCGCCTGGCGCGAGGGCGGCGCCCTTGATGGCCAGGTTACAAGCCTCGGTGGCGCCGGAGGTGAAGACCACCTCGGTGGCCGACGCGGCGCCCAGGGCGGTGGCCACCGCCCCTCGAGCTGCCTCTAGCGCCTGGAAGCTGTCGCGACCCGCGCGGTGGCCTCGGCTCGACGGGTTGCCGAAGCGACTCGAAAAGTAGGGCAGCATCGCCTGCACGACGCGCGGGTCGCAGGGGGTGCTTGCGTTGTGGTCCAGGTAGATGAAGTCGTCCATCCGCACCTCGTCGGCGTTCCGTGGGGCGGCGCCGGCTCAGCGCTCGCCCGAGCATTGTAACGGTCGGCGGGTGCCCGACCTTGCGGCAGCGTCGCTGGGAAGCTACCATGCGGCCGCGCGGACCGGCTTCCGCGCGAAAGGGGCTCACCCATGAAGCGTCTCGCTCTCGTCTCCGTTCTCGTTGGTCTGCTCGCTGCGCCTGCCTGGGCCCAGCTCTCGCCAAAGTACGCTGACTGGCCGGACGGGCCGGTGAAGGTCCTCCTCACCGCTCCCGAGACGGCTGCGTACGCCGCGCTGACCAGTGATGAGGCGGCGCAGCACTTCATCGACCTCTTCTGGGCCAAGCGCGACCCGGACCTCAACACGCGCGCCAACGAGTTCCGTCTCGACTTCGAGGCGCGGGCGGCCGCCGCGGACAAGCAGTTCGGCGAGCCGGAGGGCACGCGCGGCGCCCTCACCGACCGCGGCAAGACCCTCCTGCTCCTTGGCGCCCCCGCCAAGGCGTGGACCGAGTCGATTCAGAGCTTCCTGTCCAAGCTCTACAACGAGAGCCCCATGGGGATGGATCAGCCGACCTCGGCGCGCGATGCTCAGGGCCGCATGCACGGAGTGTCGTTCAGCGCGTCCAAGGGGCTGGCCAACGTGTGGGTCTACACCCGCGAGCAGATCCCTGCGACCATCGACATTCCCAAGCGGGTGGACAGCGTCGTGTTCGCCTTTTTCGACGCGGAGGGCAAGGACCACTTCAGCATCGAGCGCAACATCCGCGAGGCCAAATGGGGCCTCAAGGTGCTGGAGGAGATGCCCACGGTGCTCGTCAAGCACCCGGAGATCACGGAGCTGCCCACCTTCCCGCTGCTCCCCGGCGCGGTCGCTGCCAGCAGTGCCCAGCTCGCCTGGCTTGCGAGCCCGGTGACGCCCGAGGGTGCCCAGGCGTCGGTGACCCAGGGCATCCGCACCGCCAACGAGTTCCCTGGCTGGGTATTCATCCAGCTGCCTGAGAGCGTGCCCGCCGCCGATCTCATGGTAGGACGCCTGACCCTGGCGGACGGTTCGGTGGATGGGACCTTCCAGCAGGCGGTCACACCGGTTGCAGCCAAGCACGGCCGCGTCTACGAGCTTGCCCTGCCGGCGCCGGTGGGTGACTCCAGCCTGGAGCTCGCCCTGACCGCTGGTGACAAGCCCGTGGCGGTTTTCAAGCTCCCCGTCCACATCGACGGGGTGGCGGCGGGCGCCACCTGGATCAGCCCCTTCTTCGCAGGCGCCGAGCTGCAGCAGGAGCAGACGTACGAAGCCGGCACGCCCTTCGTGTTCGGCGGCTATCACCTAATCCTGCGTCCGGACGCCCACTACGGGTACGACGAGAACCTCGACTACTTCTGCCTGGTGGTTCGCCCGGGCCTCGGCGAGGACGGCAAGCCCAAGGCGCGGCTCAGGGTCAAGCTCCAGCTCGGCACCCAGGGCCAGAGCTTCCCGGTCCGCGAGGCCGAGCTCTCGCCGGTGTCGCCCGACGTGTACATGTTCGGCTCGCAGCTGCCGCTCAACATCCTGCCCAAGGCGGGAGAGTACACCCTGAAGGTGACCCTCGAGGACCAGGTCTCGGGAGTGTCGAGCACCACCGAGATCCCGATGGTGATGCCCGAAAAGAAGTAGGAGCCGACGTGAGCGACGACGTGCCGGCGGACGTATTCCTCAGCGTGCCCGAGGCGGCCCAGCGCCTCGCGCGCGGCGAGATGCTGGTCGTGGTGGACGACAAGGACCGCGAGAACGAGGGCGACCTCGTGGTGGCGGCGGAGCGGGTCACACCCGAGGCCATCAATTTCATGGCCCGGCACGGCCGCGGCCTGGTATGTGTGGCCCTCACCGCCGCGCGTTGCGACGAGCTCGACCTGCCACTCATGGTGGAGCAGAACACCTCGGCCCACGAGACCGCGTTCTGCGTCTCGGTGGAGGCGCGCCACGGCACGACCACCGGCATCTCCGCCCACGATCGGGCGGCCACGGTGCGCGTCCTGGTGGATCCGCGAACCCGACCGGAGGACCTGCGGCGTCCCGGTCATATGTTCCCGCTGCGGGCCAAGGAAGCCGGCGTGCTCAAGCGCGCCGGCCACACCGAGGCGACCGTGGACCTCGCTCGTCTCGGCAACCTCACCCCGGCGGGGGTGCTGTGCGAGATCATGGACGACGACGGCAACATGGCCCGCCTTCCACGGCTCGTGGAGTTTGCCCGCGAGCACGGGCTCGGACTCCTCACCGTGGCCGACCTCATCGCCTATCGGCTGCACTCGGAGCGGCTGGTCGAGCGGGTGGCCGGACCCTGGCTGCCCACAGCGTATGGGCGCTTTCGCATCCACGCCTACCGCAACCGGGTCACCGGCGAGGAGCATCTCGCCCTGGTGATGGGCGAGATCGAGCCCGAATCCCCGGTCCTGGTGCGGGTCCACTCACAGTGCCTCACCGGCGACGTCTTCGCTTCGGGGCGGTGCGACTGCGGCGTGCAGCTGGACGAGGCCCTGCGACGAATCGGCGAGGAGGGCTCCGGCGTTCTGCTTTACCTCCTCCAGGAAGGTCGCGGCATCGGCCTGTTCAACAAGCTGCGGGCGTACGAGCTGCAGGACCAGGGGCAGGACACGGTGGAGGCCAACCTCCACCTCGGTTTCCCGCCGGATCCGCGCGACTACGGCACCGGGGCGCAGATCCTCCTCGACCTGGGCGTTCGGCGCATGCGACTGATGACTAACAACCCCAAGAAGTATGCGGCGTTGGCCGGGTTCGGCCTGGAAATCGTCGAGCGGGTGCAGCTGGAGATCCCTCCCACCTCGGACACGCGCAGCTACCTGGAGACCAAGAAGCAGAAGCTCGGCCACCTGCTGAAATTGGTCTGAGGCGAGGGGTGTTCGCCCAGGGTGGGCTCGCCGTAGCGCCGCCCAAGCCGATCCATCCGAGGAGCTCATGAGTCTGCCGCTGCCGGCGCTTGATGACCTGGCGGCCGCGCTGGCGGCCGGGAAGCGCCCCCTCGCACTGGGGGGCGTGGTGCCCGAGGCGCGCGCGCTGGCGGTGGCCGGGCTGGCGGCTGCTGGATGGCGGCCCCGTCCCCTGGTGGTTGTGGTGCCGCACCTGGGCGAGGTCCACGAGCTGGCGGCGGCCCTCGCCCTGCTGGCGCCGGAGCTCGGCGTGGGCGTCGTTCCCGCCGAGAGCGCCGCCCCCTACCTGGGCTCGGAGCCTCCTCTGGCCTCCCGCCTCGACCTGGTGCGGCTACTGGCGCGCCTGGGGCGTGGCGAACTCGACGTGCTGGCGGTGCCCGCCCGCGCCCTGCTCGCGCCCGTACCCGACGCCGAGGCGGTGGCAGCGGGCGCCCTGCGCCTGACCCCCGGGGACGAGGTCGACACCGGTCTGTTGGCGGAGCTCCTCGCCGAGCTCGGCTACCGCAGGGTGGACTTGGTGGAGGAGGCCGGCGAGTTCGCGGTGCGCGGCGCGGTGGTCGATCTCCACTCCGGCGGCAACCACGGCGTCCGCATTGAGCTGGACGACGTGCAGGTGGACCAGCTACGGCCCTTCGATCCGCTCACTCAACGAACGGCGGGGGAGCCCCTCGCGGAGCTGGAGATCCTTCCGCTGGAGCCGTTTCCGCCCTCGGCCGGTCGGCGGTCGCGGATTGCGGAGATGCTCGAGACCGAGCTTCCTGCCCTCGCGACCCTGCTGCGCGAAGGAGCCGAGCGCCGCCTCTGGTGGGGAGCGCTGTCGCTGGGCGGCGGGCGCCGATGGTGGTGGGAGCTGGGCGCCGAGGTTCTGGTGTGCGACCGCGACGAAGCCCTGGGCGAGGTGGGGCGCTGGTGGGCCCTGCAGCAGCGCGAGTGGCAGACCCTGAGCCAGCGGCACGTGCCCCTGCCCGCGCCGGAGCGGCTGCTGGCGACGCCGGAGGTGCTGGAGGAGGTGCTGGCGGCGGCGGCGCTGCGGGTGGAGAGCCTGGAGATCGCTGACGGAACCACCCGCTGGTGGCGCCTCGCCACCCATCGCGCGGACAGCTTCGTCCGCCGCATCCCCGATCTGGTGCCGACGCTGCGCGAGCGCCGCGCCCAGGACCTGGTGCAGGTGCTGGTGGTGGCGTCCGCCGGCGAGGAACGCCGTTTCGCGAACCTGCTGACTGAGGGCGAGGTCGTGCCGGTGCCCGCACCACCGCCCACCGGCGGGGTGGCGGTGGTCCAGGGTGAGGTCGAGCACGGCTTCCTGTGGGAGGGGGGGCTCGCGGTCTACGGCCGGCGGGACTTGACAGCGGCGCCGCCGCCCCACCGGCCACGCGGAGGAGTGGCCGCCTTCGTCTCCGATCTGCGCGACCTCAAGCCCGGCGACCTGGTGGTCCACGCCGACCACGGCATCGGTCGCTTCACCGGCTTCCGCCGGGTGGAGGTGGAGGGCCAGAGCCTCGAGATGCTGGTCGTGGAGTACCACGGCAACGACACGTTGCTGGTGCCGGTGGAGCGCGCCGACCTCATCCAGAAGTACTCAGCCGGCGACGTCGAAGCCAAGCCGCGACTCGATCGCCTGGGCGGAGGCTCCTGGCGACGACGCAAGGCGAGGGTCAAGAAGGCGGTACGCGAGATGGCAGCCGAGCTCCTGCGCCTGGCCGCCGTGCGTCGTGCCGCGCGGGGGCACGCCTTCTCCCCCGACTCGCCGTGGCAGCGCGACTTCGAAGACGCCTTCGAGTACGACCTCACCAGCGACCAGGAGCGGGCGGTGGCCGAGATCAAGTACGACATGGAGTCGACCCGCCCCATGGACCGCCTGCTGTGCGGCGACGTGGGCTACGGCAAGACCGAGGTGGCCATGCGGGCGGCCTTCAAGGCGGTGCTGGACGGCAAGCAGGTGGCGGTCCTGGCGCCCACCACGATCCTGGTGGAGCAGCATCTGGAGACCTTCGCCCGGCGCATGACCTCGTTCCCGGTGGAGATGCGCATGCTCTCCCGCTTCGTACCGCCCAAGGAGGCGAAGGAGGTGGTCAAGGGGGTGGCGGAGGGCACGGTGGACATCGTGGTGGGGACCCACCGCCTGCTCGCCGGCGACGTCCGCTTCCGTGACCTCGGTCTTATCATCGTTGACGAGGAGCAGCGCTTCGGGGTGGCCCAGAAGGAGCGCCTCAAGGCGCTGCGCACCGAGGTGGACGTAGTCGCCATGTCGGCGACGCCGATTCCCCGCACCCTCAACATGTCCCTGTCGGGCCTGCGCGATATCTCCCTGATCGAGACCCCGCCGCGCGACCGTCAGGCGGTGGAGACCACGGTGCTTGAGTTCTCCGAGGACGTGGTGCGCGAGGCGGTGCTCTACGAGAAGGAGCGCGGCGGCCAGGTCTACTTCGTGCACAACCGGGTGCGCTCCATCGGCGCCTTCGCCGAGTGGCTGCGGAGAGTAGTGCCCGAGGTCCGAGTGGCGGTGGCGCACGGGCAGATGAATGAGCGCCACCTGGAACGCGCCATGCGCACCTTTCTGGACGGCGAGGCCGACGTCCTCCTCGCCACCGCCATCATCGAGAACGGCCTCGACATTCCCAACGCCAACACTCTCCTGGTGAGCCGCGCCGACCGCTTCGGTCTCGCCCAGCTCTACCAGCTGCGCGGTCGGGTGGGCCGCTCCGACCGTCTCGCCTTCGCCTACTTCCTGATCCCGCCTGGTCAGCCCCTGGCGCCGCTGGCGCGGGCCCGGCTCGCCGCCATCCAGGAGTTCTGCGAGCTCGGCGCCGGCTTCCGCATCGCCGCCCGCGACCTCGAGATCCGCGGCGCCGGCAACCTCCTGGGCGCGGAGCAGCACGGTTTCCTCGAGGCGGTGGGCTTCGAGACCTACAGCCAGCTCCTGGAGGAGGCGGTGGCGGAGCTCGAGGCCCGGCCGCTGGTGGCCCGGCGCGAGGTCGAGCTGCAGCTGGGCTGGCGCATGCAGCTGCCCGAGTCGTACATCCCCGAGCCTGCCCTCCGCCTCTCGTTCTACAAGCGCCTTGCCGCGTGCCCCGACGAGGACTGCCTGGCCGAGCTCGTGACCGAGGTGGCCGACCGCTACGGCCGCCCGCCGGAGCAGCTCGAGCTCCTGGTCCAGGCTCAGCGCGTGCGCTTGGCGGCCCAACGCGCGGCGGTTGCCACCGTGGCTCGCCGGACCGGCCAGTGGCGGCTGCGCCTCGACCCGGCGGTGGCGCCCGAGCGGCTGCCGCCCGCCCTCACGGCCTGGCCCGGCGCCCAGGTCACCCCGGCTGGCGAGGTGCGCCTGCCCTTTGCTGGTGACGGCGATGTGGACCGACTGGTGGAGTGGCTGCAGCAGCTGGCGGCGTAGGCGTTTGCTGGTCAAGAGTGAAGAGTAAAGGGTGAAGAGTGAACGGTGTTCTCCGGTCGATACCGGGGGCGAGTCTCGACCTCCGCCGATGAGGGCGGAGGAGGGATCCGGCGGATGGCGTCAGAAGCGCTCGGCGATCAATCCTGTGGCGCTGCGCATGTGGCGGGGATGGAGGGCGGACTCTTCACTCTTTGCGTCCCACCACTCCGCACGATCCGATTGAGCAACTCGTTGCAGGTTGACGTATTCTCCAACCAGCCATGACATCGAGCGAGCCGCCAGTCGACCTGGGGCACGGGGTGACCGTGCGGTTGGAGGGGGACGGGCTGCGGGTCGAGAGCCTCGAGATCGAGCTCGCCTGGCACACCGGCAGCGGACACCTGCCGGGCACGGCGGTGGTGTGGCAAGGTGAGCCTCTCGAGGTGGTGGAGCGGTCGGAGTCGGCGGTGGGACACCTCTTTCGCCTGGCGCCGTGGCCCGAAGGCGCGACGATGCGCACCGTCGTCCGCCTGGATACCGAGGCGGTGATCCAGCTCGCCGCCGCCGCACGCGCGGCCGCGGCGAGCGGTCATATGCGCCGCACGCTCACAATGTTGGCGCCCCTGGCGGCGCTGGCCCCCGAGGCCCTGCAGACCCGCTGGCACCTCGAGCACGGCTACCCCGCCGTCGCCGCAACCTACCTCTCGGCCTTCATCGAGATCGGGATGGGCACCCTAGGGGTCCTCCAGCTCTTCGCCTCCGTGGGTGGAGGCGGCTCGCTGCTCCTGGCCCCCTGGCTGCACTGGCTGGGCCCGGTGGGTCCGTTCGTGCTCGCCGAGGGACTCGTACGCCTGGTGCTGGCGATGAGCCGCCACGCGCCGGTGGGCTCGCTGCTGGGCCTCCCCCTGCTGCTGCTCGAGGGCCGGCGCCCGAAACCCCCGCCCGACCGGCAGCCGCGGCTGCTCGCCCTCGACGACGGCATCCTCGAGCTCCTCAGCCCGGAGCTGCGTCGGGACTGGGACGGCGGTGACGGCGTGCTCGCCTACCGCGGACGGTGGTTCCGGCTGGAGGCCGCCGCCAGGGCGCCCGGGGGCTGGCAGTACCGCTTCCGCGAGGTGGACGGGGCGCCCGCCGAGGCGGCGCGCCTGCGTCTGCCTCCCCCGGTGGCCGCCCCGCAGCCGCCGTCTCCGGTAGCCCCGCCCGGAGGCCTCCTGCGGAGCCTGCGCTTCGTCGTCGAGGCGGTGCTCATGTCGCTGGCTCCCGGGGCGCTGCAGGAGACGTGGAGCCGTACCCGCGGTCTCCCTCCCCGGCTGATGGCGGTGATGAGCGGGGTGGCCGAACTCCTCGGCGGCGTCGTCAACCTGCGGCGGGATGCTGTTGGTCACCGGGGGTGGCTGCTCTTCGACGTACTGCTGCTCGCCGAGGGTGGCCTCCGGTTGGCGGTGATGGCGCTGGGGTCCCGGCCGGTGGGGAGCGTGCTCGGGCTGCCCTTTGTCCCCCTCCTGCGACGCTGGGTGGGGCGCGACAGCTGATCGTCGCTGCACATGGGACGTCGTGCTCCAGCTTCGCGCTCGTGGTAGGCTCGCGCCCGTGTCGTTGAAACGAGCGATGCTGTGCCTGATGGGGTTGATCGTGGCGGTGCTGCTGGCGGCCTGCGCCGAGCACGGCGACGAGCTGGCGCGGGTGGGCACCCACCGCGTCGATCTCGAGGCGTTCCAGTCGTACCTCGAGGCGGTGACCGGCGAGCCCTGGCAGGCGGTGGGGGGCCGGGTGGCCGCACGTCTCTTCGACCAGTTCCTCGACCAGGAGGTGGTCGCGGCGGCGGTGCGGCGAGACCAGCCCATGCGCATTCCCATTGACCCCGGGGCGCGCTCGGCCGTCGTACGCCGGCTGCTCAGCGAGGCCTGCGGACCGGTGCCACCGGTACCCCCCGCCCGGGTGGAGGCCGAGGTGGCGCGCCGCCTGACTCAGACCAGGCCCCGCCGGGCCCATGTACGCCAGATGCTGCTGCCCACCCGCGACGTCGCCCAGGAGGTGCGCCGCCAGCTTGCTGCCGGCGGCGACTGGGTGGAGCTGTCCCGCACCGTGAGCCAGGCGCCCAACGCCGCCAGCGGCGGTGAGCTGGGCTTGGTCGCGCAGGGCACGCTGCCGGAGGAGCTCGACAAGGTCATCTTCGCCCTCAAGCCGGGGGAGATCTCCCAGCCCGTCCAGAGCCAGGCCGGGTTCCACCTCTTTCAGGTCATCGAGGTGATCCCGGGAGGGCTGCCGGCACGCGACGAGGTCGAGGCGCAGGTCAAGCGCGACCTGGACCAGGAGGGCGCTCACCGCTTCGTGCGAGAGTGCATCGATCGCCTGGCCGCCAAGGTCGGGGTCCAGGTGGAGTCGAGTCGTCTATGGTTCAGCTACGATGGCCGCTACGCGGAGGAAAGCCATGAGGAGCACTGAGCGGAAGTTGCGGACGATCGTTGTGGCGGCTCTGGTGGCGGTGGCGCTACCGGCGCTGGCCGAGCGCACCGTTCTCGAAGGGATTCTCGCGCGGATCAACGATCGCATCATCACGGTCACGGACTTCAAGGAGCGGCTCGCTCAGGAGCTCTCCCAGCGCCCCTCGCCGCCCACCGGCGAGGACCTCACCAAGTTTGCCAACGGGCTCTTCCAGTCCATGGTGGACGAGCAGGTCCTGCTCGAGCGAGCGCAGGAGAAGCGCCTGACGGTGGAGGACAAGGACGTCGACAACGCCATCGCGCAGCTGCGCGAGGAGAACCACCTCGAGGATGATGCCGCCTTCAAGGAAGCGCTGCAGAGCGCCGGCCTCACCGAGGAGGGGCTGCGTGAGCGCTACCGACAGAACCTCCTTCTCCAGCGTACCGTGCAGAGCGAGGTGAAGCCCACCGAGATCACCATGGAGGAGATCCGCAAGGAGTACGAGAAGGAGAAGGAGCGCTTCCGGGTGCCCGAGATGGTGGAGCTGGAGCAGCTCTTCTTCCCGGTGGCCGAGGATGACTCAGACCGTGAGGCCGTGCTGGGTCGGGCACGGGGCCTGGTGTCGCGGGTGAGGTCGGGCGCCGATCTCACCGCCGAGGCGACGCTGGCCGGCCTCGAGGTGAAGAACCTCGGCTCGATCCCGGTCTCGGACCTTCGTCCCGAGCTCGGTCAGGCGGTGGCGGACCTCGAGATCGGAGGGCTCACGGACCCCATCTCCACAGCCGGCGGCTACCAGGTGATCCGCTTGGTGGCCCGCAATGCCGCCGGCTACAAACCTTTCGAAGAGGTGAGCGAGCTGCTGCGTCGGCGCATTTCGCAGCAGCGTTACCACGCGCAGACGCAGGGCCTGGTGGAGCAGCTCCGCAAGAGCTACCTGGTGGAGACTCACCCTGAGCTGCTGCCCATTCTCACCCCCGCCGCGGACGCGAGCAGTGGGGAAACCGGGAGCGACTCGACGCATGGCTGAGGAGCGACTCTGGATCCGAGAGCTGCGACCCGGCAGCGAGGTCGACGAGACCTACGCAGTGCGCACCAAGGAGCTGCGGCGGCGGCGCGGCGGCGGCGGATTTCTTGCCCTCACGCTGGCTGACCGCACCGGCCAGGTGGCGGCGCTGGTGTGGGAGAACGTGGAGCCGCTCGATCGCAGCTGCCAGGTAGGCATGGTGGTGCGGGTGCGCGGGCAGGTGCAGCGCTACAACGGGCGGCTCCAGGTTGTGGTCCGCACCGCCGTGCCGGTGGATGCCGAGTCGGTGGACCAGGATCTCTTCGTGCGCTCCTCCGCGGTGGACCCCGATATCCTATGGCAGCGCCTGATGGGCTGGGTGGAGAAGATCGAGGAACCGCACCTCAAGCAGCTGGTGTTCCGGGTGCTTGCCGATCCCGAGGTGGCTGAGACACTACGTGGCGCGCCGGCGGCACGTTCGATGCATCACGCCTACCGGGCCGGCCTGCTCGAGCACACCGTGTCGATGGCGGCGGTGGCCACCTCACTGGCGGCTCACTACGGTCTCGACCTGTCGCTCGTGCTCACCGGTGTGCTCCTGCATGACCTCGGCAAGGTGTGGGAGCTGGAGGCGGCTCCGACGATCGAGTACACCGACGACGGCCGCCTCCTCGGCCACCTGACCATGACGGTGCTGTACGTGGAGCGGCGTATCTCCGAGCTGCCGAGCTTTCCCGCGGAACTCCGCCGCCATCTCCTTCACATTCTCCTCGCCCACCATGGCGAGTATGCATACGGCTCTCCACGGCGCCCCAAGACGCCCGAGGCGCTGCTCGTGCACATGGTCGACACGCTGGACTCCAAGCTCGCCGGGATGCTCGAGGTCATGGTCGAGGGGGGCGAGACCGAGGAGGCGTGGACCGCATACTCACCGATCCTCCAGCGGCACGTGTACCGACGCCGCCCGCCCACCGCGCGCGAGGAGCCCGACTAGATGGGTGGTGGGCGGATCGCCGAGCGGTCAGCCGGCGCGTCCGCGGATCGCCGCGGCCACCTCTCCAGGATCAGGGAACCGACCCTTTTCGCGCTTGGAAAACGCCAGGCGGCCGTCGACGACCACCTCGAACACGCCCCCGGTTCCCCGAACCAGGCGCAAAGACGCGCCGAACTCTCGCTCGAGCTCCGCTGCCAGACCGGCAGCTCGGGGCTCGTAGTTTCACGTCACGCAGTACTCGATGGAGATGTCCATGTCTCACCCCGATGCCCCGGAGCGGAAGGCTCCGGCGGCGGCCCCATGGTAGCGCAGCCGCCATGTGCCCGCCGGGCTCCCAACGGCCCCGGAGGGAGCTCCGTACACTCAGCGGAGACGAGAGTTGGTTGGAGAGGTGCGACTGTTGAGGTCAACGACCGGGACTGTGCCGGTGGATGATCGTGCGTTGGTCCGCGCCGCTCGAGCCGGAGACGAGGATGCCTTCGCCGTGCTGGTACGCCGCTTCTCGGGAGGGATGCACCGCACCGTGGCGCGGATTCTCGGTGACGACGAGGAGGCCTGGGACGTGGTCCAGATGGCGTTCGTGCGGGCATGGCAGCGGCTCGACCGCTACGATCCGCGATGGAGCTTCGCCACCTGGGTCTATCGCATCGCCACCAACCTGGCCATCGATCTGCTGCGCGCTCGCTCCAGTCGCGAGCGCGCTCATCAGGCGAGTGGTGAGAGCGCACCGCCGCCACCGCGTTCGCTGGAGGCGAGCGCGGCGGCGCGAGTGGAGCAGCACGACGTGGAGCAGGTGCTGCGGCGGGTCACGGGAGTGCTGACCCCACAGCAGCGCACTGCCTTCGTCCTGCGCGAGGTGGAGGGCCTGGACACCGCCGAGGTGGCCGAGCTCATGGGCTGCTCACCCACCACCGTGCGCAACCATGTGTTTCAGGCGCGCAAGGCGCTGCGGCGGGAGGTCGAGGCGCGATATCCCGAGTACCTCCCGGCAGCGCGGAGGGAGTGACATGCACTGCGATGAGTTTCGGAGCAGTCTGAAGGGCTATCTGGACGACGTTCTGCCGGCCGACGAGCGCGGCCACTGGCGGTTGCACCTGGGCGACTGCCGGGAATGCCGGGAGTGGGCCGGTGCGCGAGATCCCGCCCTTCTTTTCGCCGCTCTCAGCGATCCGGCTGTGGACCTTGCACGCGTTGAGGCGTGCACTCTCGCCGTGCGGGCGCAGGTGCGCCAGCAGCGCACCCAGCGCCGTCTCACCCGGAGGCGGGCGGTGCGATGGCTGTCCGTCGCCGCGGCCGCTGTGGTGGTGATGGCGGCGGCGCTCCTGATCCGCCACGACACCGTCGCGCCACCTGCCGCCGAGATGCCACGCGCGGCGGTGGTCGCAGCCGAGGATCCGCCTCCCCGGCTCGAGGTGGACATGGACGGCGCCGGCGTGCGCGTGTACAACTTTGCCGTGACCGACGGTAACGACCTCGCGGTGGCCTTCGTGGTCAATCCCTCCCTGGAGTCGTAGATGAAGCAGCTCGCCTCAGTGATCGTGCTGGGAGCCCTGGCGTGCGTGCTGGCGGCGCCCGCCGCTGCCGACGGCAACGCCACCGTGGTGCGGGTCTTCCAGCTCAAGTACCGCACCGCGGCCGCCGCCAGCGCCGCGATCCAGCCCCTCCTCTCGGCGGGGGGGAGCGTCACCGTACAGCCGCAACGAGCGGTGCTCACCGTGCAGGATCAGCCGCAGGTGCTGGAGCGTGTCGCCGAGCTCCTGGCCGTGTTCGACCGGCCCCCGCACCCCTACCGGATCCGCGTGCAGCTGCTCGAGGCTCACAATGGACCTCTCCCCAAGGGGGTTCAACCGGTGGACGTGGACGGTCGGGTGCGCTCGATGTTCCACTATGACTCGTACGTCGAGCTCGCGAGTACGATGGTGGAAGGCACCGTGGGGCACACGGCTTCGGTTCAGCTGGGGCCGGCGTACGGGCTGAGCTTCGAAGCCGTCGAGCCACCGATGATCTCTGCACGGATTCTGGGGCAAAGAAGGATGGTCAGCCGGCTCGCGCCGCGAGCGTCCAGCCAAACCCGACCGGACGCCGACGGAGGGGAGCAGGGTGCTGCAAACTCACCTGCGCCCCGCCTGTTGCAGCGGGTCATCCTGCGCGAGGTGAGGCTATGGAAGAGCCAGCTCACCGGCGAGGAGAAGGGGAAGGTCACGGAGATCCTCCGCAGCAATGCGATGCTGGGACCCGGCCAGAAGGTCGTGCTGGGCGCGGGGGCGTCCGAGGCGAGCCCCACCGCCGTGGTTCTCATGCTCGAGGCCGTGGACGTTCGGGAGAAGTAGGTGCCGGAGTTCGTCTGCCGCCTGGGAGCCCCCGACGGCTCCGTGCTCGAGCAGCGCCGGCTCGCGGTGTCGGAGCCCGCGCTGCGGCGTGAGCTGGAGTCGGAGGGCTACCACGTCTTCGACATCAGCGGAGCTCGGCTCAAGCTGCGTATCCCCATCATCGGGCGGCGCGAGAAGGTGAAGGGCGAGGACTTTCTCATCTTCAACACCCAGCTGCGCACCCTGATCCGCGCCGGGCTGCCCCTCGCCCAATCGCTGGATCTCCTTCGCACCCAGCAGGCGAGCCCTTACTTCCGCAGCCTTCTCGACAAGGTCTACCAGCAGGTGACCACTGGCGTCTCTCTCTCGGACGCGTTCCTGTCCCTAGGCGACGTCTTCCCGCGCCTGTACGCCAACACCCTGCGCGCGGGCGAGCGCTCCGGCGAGCTCGAGGATGTGCTCGAGCGCTACGTCAGCTACCAGCGGCTCATGGAGGCGGCGCGCAAGAAGATCGTCAGCGCCCTCACCTACCCGGCGGTGTTGGTGGTGCTCTCCGTAGGTCTGGTGGTCCTGCTCTTCACCAAGGTGATCCCGACCTTCTCCGAGTTCTTCGACCAGTTCGGCGCCACCCTGCCCTTCGCCACGCGCGCGATCATGGCGACGGCGTCCTTCGTCCACGATCACTTCCTGCTCCTCGTGCTGGGTGTGACGCTGTGCCTGACGGGGATTCGCATGTGGGCGCGGACGCCTTCTGGCGGGCTCGCAATCGACCGTTGGAAGCTCAAGCTGCCAGTGCTCGGCCGAGTTTTCCACCTCTTCGCCCTGTCCCAGTTCACGCGCTCGCTGGGCGTGCTGCTGGGCGGCGGCACGCCCATGGTGCCCGCCCTGCAGACCGCCTCGACCTCGGTGGGGAACTCGTTCGTGTCGGAGCAGTTCCTGGCCTGCGTGCCGCGGGTGCAGGAAGGACAGGCGCTGTCGGACACCCTCGTGCGTACCAAGCTGGTGCCCGAGCTGGCCACCGCCATGGTGCGGGTGGGGGAGTCGACGGGTGCTTTGCCCGAGATGCTGACCCACACCTCCGGCTTCCTCGATGTCGAGATCGACCACACTCTGAACCGTATCGTCACGCTCATCGAACCCTTTATCCTGGTCGTCATGGGTGGAGTGGTGGCGGGGATGCTCCTGGCGGTCTACTATCCTCTGCTCACGCTCGTGAGTCAGATGAACTGACGAGGAGATCGTACCGATGGCCGTGGAGAAGAACCTGCAGGACACCCTGGTGATGCTCAACGCGGCGTCCGCCACGCTGGATGAGCAGGATCGCCAGCAGTCCGCCGAGCTCGCCCGGCGCCTCGGGCTCGCCTACGACCCGCTCGACGAGTTTCACGTCGACCCCGAGCTCTTTCGCACCCTGCCGGTCGACGTGATGCTCCGCTACCAGTTCCTGCCGCTGCGCCACGAGAGCGGCGTCCTCAAGGTGGTGATGGCGGATCCCTCGGACGTGCTGGCGATCAGCGAGCTGGAGACTATCCTCGCCCAGCCTCTGGACATCGCGGTGGGGCCGTCGCGGCGTATCGGCGAGATCCTCGAGAAGTCCGAGTCGACCCAGCGCGTGCTCGACGAGGCCTCCGAGGGCTTTCGCATGCAGCTGGTGCAGGAGGCAGAGGACGGCGAAGAGGTCCTCTCCATCGACCGGATCACCGCCGATGCCTCGCCCATCATCCGCTTGGTGGACTCCATCCTCTTCAACGCCATCCAGAGGCGAGCCTCCGACATCCACGTGGAGACCCGCGATCGCGAGGTGGTGGTGAAGTACCGCATCGACGGGGTCCTCTACCAGTCCATGGAGCCCATCGACAAGCGCCATCACTCCACCATCATCAGCCGGATCAAGGTCATGTCCGAGCTGGACATCGCCGAGAAGCGGATTCCCCAGGACGGTCGCTTCAAGGTACGCTTCTCCGGTCGCACCATCGACTTCCGTGTCTCCATCATGCCCACCGTGCACGGTGAGGACGCAGTTATCCGCATCCTCGACAAGGAGTCCGCAAACCGCGAGTTCCGCACCCTCAACCTCGAGGTTCTTGGGCTCGAGGACGACACCAAACGACAGCTCCGCAAGTTCATCAACGAGCCGTACGGCATGGTGCTGGTGACCGGGCCGACCGGCTCGGGCAAGACCACGACCCTGTACGCCTGCCTGTCGGAGATCGTTTCCACCGAGGACAAGATCATCACCATCGAGGATCCGGTGGAGTACCAGCTCAAGGGCATCACCCAGATCCCGGTGAACGAGAAGAAGGGGCTCACCTTCGCCCGCGGGCTGCGCTCCATCCTCCGTCACGATCCGGACAAGGTCATGGTGGGCGAGATCCGCGACGAGGAGACGGCGCAGATCGCGGTGCAGTCGGCCCTCACCGGCCACCTGGTGTTCACCACGGTGCACGCCAACAACGTGGTGGACGTCCTCGGCCGTTTCCTCAACATGAAGGTGGACCTCTACAACTTCGTGTCCGCCCTCAACTGCGTCCTCGCCCAGCGCCTGGTGCGCAAGATCTGCCCGCACTGTAACCACCCGGTGACGGTCTCCGCTCAGCTGCTGGAGGACTCGGGGCTCGAGCCGGACCGGTACGCCGACTTTACTTTCCACGAGGGTGCCGGCTGCATCGAGTGCAACGGCACCGGCTTCCTGGGCCGCATGGCGGTGTGCGAGCTTCTCAACCTCTCGGACAACATCCGTGAGCTCATCCTCGGGCGGCGCTCGGCGGCGGAGATCAAGCGCGCTGCCAAGGCCGAAGGGATGCGGTTCCTGCGCGAGTCGGCGTTGCAGAAGGTGTTCGCCGGCGAGACCACCCTGCGCGAGATCAACAAGGTGACCTTCGTCGAATGAACCTCCACCGCTACCTCACGACGCCGTCTCCCTCCACCGGCTGGCTGCTGGAGCCCGGCCGCGCCGCCGCCATCCGGGTGGACGGCAAGGGAAGGCTGTCCTACGTTTCCGCCGAGCTGCCGCCGTCCGCGTTCGAGGTCGGCCGCATAGGCCTCCAGGGGGTCGACGGGCCGGTGCTCGAGGAGTCGCTGGGGCGGTTGCAGCGTGAGGTGGGCGGCTCGCGTCGGGCCGCAGTGGTGGTGCCAACAGGATGGGTGCGCGCGCACCTCCTGGAGTTCGACGAGCTCCCGCGCAAGCGCGCGCAACTCGACGAGGTCGTGCGTTGGCGGCTCAAGAAGCTCCTGCCGGTGCGTCCCACCGATCTGCGCCTCGACGTGGTGCCCATCAAGGTGGCGGACGGCCGCCACCACGTGCTCTGCATCACCGCCCTGGAGCGGGCCCTGCAGGAGCTGGAGGACGCCTTTCGGGCGGTGGGGGTGGAGCCGGGCGTGCTGACGCCACGCCTGTTCGCCCTCGCCACCCCGTGGACCCAGGACGGTGCCGGGTATCGCCTGGCCATTCTCCAGGAGGCGGACTTCGTGTCCATGGTGCTGGCGGCGGACGGCGTGCCCCGGTTGGTGCGGCTCAAACCTCTGCCGCCGACCGGGGCCGGAACGCGGGTGCCCGCCAGCGAGATGGTGTTGCTGCTCAACTACGTGCGCGAGGTGCTTGGGGCCTCCGGGGACCTCGAGGTGGCAGTCGTCGGGGATGACGTCGCCACCGTGGCGGAAGTTCGGACCTGGTGGGAGACCCGAGAGGGTGTGCAGCTCGTACCGCAGGCTTTCACCGCCACCCTGGGTGATGCCGTTGCGGAGCAAGCCCTGGGTGCCGCGCGCCTCGCCGCCATGTGCGCGGTGACCTCCTGGGAGGCAGGCGTATGAGGCGGCCCAACCTGGCCTCACGGCCGCTGCTCAACACCCGCCCGGTGTGGGTGCTCACGGCGGCCGCGACGGCGCTCGGCCTCGTCCTCCTCGGCTTCAATCTGACCCTCTACTTCCGCTCCACCCACGAGACCGGGGCACAGCTGGAACGTCGCGCCGAGCTTGTGACCAGGAGCCGCGCCCTCGCCGCCGAGGTCCGCGCCGAGCGGCGCAGCCTCGACGCCGTGAAGTGGAAACCACTGGTGGCCCGCGTGGATGCGCTGAACCTCGTCCTGCGCAGCTACTCGTTCTCGTGGATCCGGCTGCTCGACGACCTCGAGGCGGTGCTGCCGTGGCAGGTACGCCTGTACCGGGTGACGCCCAACGTGTCACCGGACGGGTTCTACCTGACGATCGGTGGCGCCGCGCAGACCCGTGACGCGATGCTCCAGCTGCTGGAGAACCTCATCAAGGACCCCCACTTCCGCGAGCCGATCCCGCGGAGCGAGACCCCGCCCGAAGGAGCCAGCTCACCGGGCTACCAGTTCGACCTCAAGGTCGAGTACTTGCCGGAAGGGGAGGCGCCATGAGTCTGCGCGGCGCCGCATGGCGGCATCTCGTGCTCGCCTGGGTACCGGCCGTGCTCTTCCTGGCGGTCAACGTGGGGATGCTGGTGTGGCAGACCAGCGCCGGGCACGGGCGCGAGGCGCGGCTGCGCGAGGCGGTCGCCGACCTCCAGGCCAAGGCCGACCAGCTCGGGCGGATCAAGAACTCTGCCCACGAGCAGGTGAGCGACGTGGCGGTCCTGCAGGAGCAGATGGCGACGCTCTACAATGACGCGTTCGGCAGCCTAGAGGCCCGTCTCACGGGAATCCTCCGTGCGGTAGGTCAGGCCACCCGGGAGGCGGGCTTGATGCCTCAGGCATATGGCTACGACGCCAATAAGGACGGGAAGCTGGGACTCATCCAGTTCGGTATCACCTTCAACGTGAAGGGCGACTACTCGCAGATTCGCACCATGCTCGCCGCGCTGCAGACCAGCCCCGAGATCCTGACCGTCGATCGCATCAGCTTCTCCGGCGAGGAAGGCGTGACCTCGCGTGACATCGCCATCTCCGTGCACGCCACGACCTATCTCGCCCAGGCCGATCCGGCGCTGCTCGAACGGCTCGTCGCTCCCGGCGGCAAGAATGCGGCGACATCGACACCCGCGCCGGCGCCCACCCCTGCAGACCTCACCGAGGGAGCCCAGTGATGGCGAAACCGCAGGAGCGGACCCGTCTCGCGGTGCTGCTGGGGATCCTCCTGGTGGTGGCCGCGGTGGCCCTGTACCAGAGCCAGCGGAAGAGCGGACCCGGCTCCCAGGCCGAGGTGGACGAGGCACTGAGCTTTACGCGGCAGCCGCTGCCCCGCCTGGAGCTCGAGCGGCTCACCCCGCTGCCGGCGGAGGCCGGCACCTCACACCGCAACCCGTTCACCTACGGCTCCCCGCCCACGCCGACCCCGGACCTGACGCCGCACCCGACGCCGACCCCGGCGCCGACCCTGCCGCCGCGGCCGTCCCCGACCCCGCGGTGGATTGACGACGGCAAGGGCGGCAAGCTGCCGCCGCCGCCGCCCTTCGATCGCACGTACATCGGCTACTTCGGGCCGGCGGCGACGCCGGTGGCGGTGTTCCGCAAGGGCAACCAGGTCGAGGTCGGGGTCCAGGGCGACGTTCTCAACGACACCTTCGTAATCAGACATGTGGGCCTGCAGTCCGTGACGATCGGTTTCGTGGGCTACCCGGAGGAGGTCACGTCCCGTGTTCAGATATCTGAAAAGTAGTGTTGTCATCGTTCTGGGACTGACCCTCGTCGCGGGCTGCGCCACCCAGCAGGCCGCCCGCCAGGGTGAGGCCGCCGCGAAGGAGCGCAACTGGGACGGGGCGGTGTACTACTACCTCGAGGCCCTCGCCAAGGAACCCGACAACATGGAGTACCGCATGGAGCTTGTGCGCGCCCGCCAGAAGGCGGCCCAGGTGCACTTCCAGCGCGGCGAGGCCCTCAAGGACCTGGGTAAGCTGGTGGCGGCCAAGAACGAGCTGCAGATGGCGGTGCAGCTCGACCCCACCCACCAGTACGCCCAGCAGCAGCTCGACTCGGTGGTCAAGGACCTCAAGATCCTGTCCCAGCCCGAGGGTGAGAAGACCCTCGAGCAGATGAAGAAGGAGGCGCGCGAGGCCAAGGTCAAGCCCCCGATCCTCAACCCCAAGTCCACCGAGCCCATCACCCTGAGCTTTCCCTCGCCGAAACCGGTGAAGGAGATCTACCAGGCCCTGGGCAAGGCCTACGGCTTCAACGTGCTCTTCGACCCCAAGCTCAAGGACGACAAGATCTCGGTGGAGCTCACCGACGTCACCGCCGAGCAGGCGCTGGAGATCGTCATGCAGGCGGCCGGGCACTTCTACAAGGTCCTCGACCCCCACTCCATCATCATCGCCGACGACACGCCCCAGAACCGCCGCGACTACGAGGACCTGGTCATCAAGACCTTCTTCCTCTCCAACGCCGACGTCAAGGACGTGGACAAGCTCCTGCGCGCCCTCATCGAGGCGCGCCGTCTCGCCACCAACGAGCAGCTCAACGCCATCACCCTGCGCGACACCGCCGACAAGGTGGCCATCGCCGAGCGCTTGGTGAACATCAACGACAAGGCCAAGGCCGAGGTGATGATCGACGTCGAGCTGATGCAGATCGATTCCAACAAGACCTCGGACATCGGCGCGGCAATCGTCGGCGGGCTCACCACCACCCTCACGCCGGACATCAACAAGATCACCGGCAGCGACAAGATCTACCTCAACCAGCTCTCCGACATCTCCAACGGCGACTGGTCGGTGACGATCCCCAGCGTGGTCCTCAACCTCATCAAGAACACCACCGACGCCAAGACCCTGGCGCAGCCGCAGCTGCGCGTCACCGAGGGGGAGAAGGCCTCCCTCGTGATCGGCGACCGGGTGCCCATCCCGGTGACCAGCTTCAACACCCAGTACGCCGGCCAGACCGGCGGCGTCACGCCGATCACCTCGTACCAGTACCAGGACGTGGGCATCAAGATCGAGGTGGAGCCCCGGGTCCACCACAACCGCGAGATCACCCTCAAGCTCACCGTCGAGGTGTCGCAGCTGGGCGGCACCCTGGGCGACTCGGGGCAACCGATCATCGGCACCCGCACGATCACCTCGGTGATCCGCCTCAAGGACGGCGAGACGAATCTCCTGGCCGGATTGTTCCGCCGCGATGTTCAGAACAGTGACATCAAGACGCCCTTCCTGTCTGAGATTCCCCTCCTCGGACGCCTCTTCACGGACAAGAAGAAAACCCACAAGACCACCGACCTGGTGCTCACGTTGACCCCGCACATCATCCGCTTCCCCGACATCCACGAGGAGGACCTGGCGCCGGTGTGGGTGGGCACCGAGAGCCGGATCTCCTACTTCGGCAGCTCGCCGCGGGTGCAGTCGGGGCGGCAGCCCACCGGGCCCTTTGACGGGTCGTCCGGGGAGCCCAGCGACACCGGCGGCGAGGAGGGCGGCGACCAGCAGCAGCGGCGGCTCGTGCGGCCCGGCGCAGCGTCCTTCCGCGGTGGCCAGCAGCCCAGCATCCCGGTGCCGCAGCCGCGGCCCAGCCAGGGCCACCCGCCCTCCGGGGTGTCGCTGGTACCGGGTGGCGACGGTAGCCAGTCCATCTCGAGCGAGCCGTCCGCCGGGTCCGGCGAGGTCACGTCGGGAGGCGCCGAGCAGCTCACGCAGGCTGCCGCCAGCGCCGCCGCTGCCGCCACCCCGGTGGGGACCGAGCTGGTCCCCCGGGCGGACCAGCCCGGGCCGCTGGACCGGCAGCCGCAGCCCCGCACCGTGAGCCTCGATCCCTCGGTGTCTTCGCTGCGCCCCGGCCAGAGCGGGGAGCTGCGGGTCGTCATCAGTGGCGGTGCCGGCTCCCTGCACCTGCCCCTGACGCTCTCGTACGACCCCGAGCGGATGCATGTCGATCGTGTCGTGCCTGCGCCCGGAGTGCTGGTGGTGAACCAGCGGGAGGGCTCGGGCTGGATCAAGCTCGACCTCCTGGCGGCCGAGGGCCCCGGGGCGCGCGAGCCCCTGGTCACGCTGGGCGTGACCGGGGTGCAGGCGGGACCGGTGCCGCTGGTGTTCACCAGTGAGAGCGCGCGCACCATGGACGGTACCGAGGTGCCGGTCTCCTGTGCCGACGCCGGCCTGTTCGTGCTCGACGATCCGGCCAAGCCGGCGGCGGCGCCGTCGGGCGGAGGCGTGGATGCGTCGCCGTAAGTCTGAGCGCGGCTTCACCCTCGCCGAGATGGTCATGGTGGCGGCGCTCATCGCGCTGCTGGCCACCATCGTCCTGCCGGTGGCCAAGTACACGGTCAAGCGGCAGAAGGAGGCCGAGCTGCGCCTCGACCTCCGCCTCATGCGCAACGCCATCGACGAGTACAAGCGGCTCTCCGACCAGGGGATGATCCCGGTCAAGGTGGGTACCGAGGGCTATCCCGAGAACCTCGAGGTGTTGGTCGAGGGGGTCCAGGTGGTAGGAAAGACCGTCAAGCGTAAGTTTCTCCGCCGGATCCCCCGCGACCCGATGACCGGCGACACCGAGTGGGGGCTGCGCTCGTACCAGGACGAGCCCGACTCCGACATGTGGGGACGACAGAACGTTTACGACGTCTACTCCAAGTCGGACGGAACCGCCATCGACGGCACCAAGTACAAGGACTGGTGACGCCATGACCAGAGCACCCGACACCGCCCGCGCGCCGGTCACCACCGCGGCCGCCGCCCGCGGCTTCACCCTCATCGAGCTCATCATCGTGGTGGCCATCATCGGCATCCTCGCCACCATCGCGGTGCCGGCCATGAAGAACGCGCCCCAGAAGGCCAGGGAGGCGGTCCTCAAGGAGGACCTCTTCACCATGCGCTCGTGCATCGACCAGTACCTCGGCGACAAGGGGCATTACCCACCCTCGCTGCAGGCGCTGGTGGACGACGGGTACCTGCGCCGTATTCCGGTGGATCCCATCACCAAGCAGACCGAGACCTGGCAGGTGGAGTACGCCGAGGCAAACGACGAGGAGTCGCTGCAGCCCACCGGCGAGGAGGGCGGCGGGCCGGGAATCATGGACGTCCATTCCGGGGCCGACGGCAGCACCCTGGACGGCACCCCCTACGCGGAGCTTTGAGGTGAGACTCGGGCGCTGGCATCGGCGGCTCGGCGGGGCGCCCGTGCGGACGGCCGAGAGCGGCTTCACCATGGTGATGCTGATCGTCATCCTCGCGGTGATGGCCATCATGATGACCGTCGCGGTACAGACCGTGACCTTCCAGATGCGGCGCGAGAAGGAGGCCGAGCTCATCTTCCGCGGAAACCAGTACGTGGAGGCGATCCGGCTGTACAAGATCAAGTACGGTCGGCTGCCCAACTCCCTCAAGGAGATCTGGGAGGCCAAGCCCCGGGTGATCCGCAAGAAGTGGGAGGACCCCATTACCGGTTCCACCAACTGGGGTCTGGTATTCCTGGGAGACACCGGCCCCAAGGTAGGTCCCGGTGGTCGTCCGATCGGTGGAGGCCAGGGCAGCCTGCCCACGCCCACACCGACGCCGGAGCCCACACCCGGGTCCGGCGACGAAGGGGGTAGCCTCTTCGGAAAACCGGTCGGCCGGACCGGCCCCATCGTCGGGGTCCACTCGCGCTCGTGCGAGGACAGCATCAAGATCGTCGACGGCCGCACCCGCTACTGCGACTGGAAGTTCGTCATCCCCGAGGCCAAGCCGGGAGGAAGACCCGTCCAGCCCGGCGGCAGCGGCTCGCCTTTCCTGCCCCCGGGCGTCTCGGTGACGCCGCGTCCTACGAGCAGCGGAGGAGGAAATGTCGAGCCGCCCACGAGATGGACGCCCCAGGTCCGAAGGACGCCTCGTCCATAGGAGCGTGCGCCGCGTGGCCCACGCCGCCGCTCGCAACGGGCATCGCCTGATCTCGAGCCCCGGCTGCACCGTGCCGTCTCCACAGCGGGGTCGAGTCGCTCGCAGGCGAGCGCACAACGGGTCCCAGCCGCTCGGCTGAGCACCGGGGCGTAGTACACTCCGCGCCTGAGATGACGGATCGACATCTGCCTGCCGCACTCCTGATCCACCAGACTCCGGGGCGGAGCACCGTCACCGCCGGGGTGTGGGTGCTGCACGGTGCGTCCCACGATGCCGACCAGCTCGCCGGCGCAACTCACCTGGTGGAGCACCTCACGCTGCGGCGCTGCGGCGGTCGGGACCGCCTCGAGCTGGCCCGCCTCGTCGACCGCCTCGGCGGCGACGTGGATGCGTGGACGGGCTCCGAGGTCATGGGTCTCACGGTGCAGACCACGGTGGACGCCCTGCCGGAAGCGCTGGCTCTGCTCAGCGATGCAGTGCTCGCTCCGACCTTCGCCGCCGCCGACGTGGACCTCGAGCGCCGGGTCGCTCTGGTGGAGCTCGACCTGGTGGAGGACGACCCGGAGGAGATGGCGGACGAGGCCATTCTGCGCGCCGCCTGGGGCCGTCATCCTCTGGCGCGCCCGGTGATCGGCCGGCGAGCCACCGTGGGCGCCCTCACCCCCGAGGTGCTGCGCCGCCACCACGCGGCGATGGTGCAGCCGGGGAGCGTGCTGGCCGCAGTGGTGGGCGACGTCGACGAGACGGAGGTGGCGCGCTGTCTCGCACCGCTGCCGCTGGCGGCACCCCCGCGTCCGTCGGTGCTGCCGCCGCTTGAGTGGCAGGGGGAGCGTACCGAGGTGGTGCGGCCGGCCGCCGACCAGGTGCACGCGCGGGTGGCCTTCCCCACGCCCGGCTCCGCCGACCCGCGTGTCGCGGCGCTGGCGGTGCTCAACCGCGTGCTCGGCGTCGGCGCGTCGAGCCGGCTCTTCCAACGCCTGCGCGAGGAGGCCGGGCTCACCTACGATATTTCGTCTGGGCTCGTGCTGCGCAGTGCGGGAGGTCTCCTCGAGGTCGCCTGGACCTCGGCCCCGGAGAGCTTCCCCACCACCTGGCAGCTGATCCGTGGTGAGCTGGCCGGGCTCGCCGCAGGGGTCTGCGACGACGAGGTGGCGGTGGCCCGCGAGGCGTTGGTGCGCGGGCTCGAGATGGACATCGAGGACTGTGCCGCGCGCTGCGCCATGGAGCTCGCTGAGGTGGTGGAGCGGGGCCGCCTCTTCGACCCGGCGCGCGCGGCGGACGAGGTCGTCGCCGTGTCCGCCGCGGAGGTGGCCGCGCTGGCCCGCGGGCTGCTGCGGCCCGAGACCATGGCCACCGCGGTGTGCGGCCCCAAGGGCGTGCTGGAGCGGGTCGCGTGAGCGTCGCGGTGCGGGTGCTGCGTCTTCCCCACGGCGCCGGCCTGCCCCTGCCGACCTACACTACTGCCCAAGCGGCGGGCGCCGACCTCTGTGCGGCCGTGGCCGAGCCGCTCACCGTGGCCCCCGGCGAGCGGGTGCCGGTACCCACCGGTCTGGTGCTGGAGCTTCCAGCCGGCTACGAGGGTCAGGTGCGGCCCCGGTCGGGGCTCGCCCTCGTGAGCGGCCTCACCGTGGTCAACGCACCGGGCACCATCGACGCCGACTACCGTGGCGAGGTCAAGGTGCTGCTCGTCAACCTCGGCGTCGAGCCGGTGACCGTGACGCGCGGCCAGCGCATCGCCCAGTTGGTGGTGGCGCCGGTGACGCGGGCCCTGTTCACCGCTGCGGAGGAGCTCTCGGAGAGTGGGCGGGGCGCCGGCGGCTTCGGCTCCACGGGGGCGTGATGGAGGTCCTCATCCTTGCCTCCGGGTCGTCGGGGAACGCGGCGGTGGTGCGTGGTGGCGGTGTCTCCGTCCTCCTCGACGCCGGGCTCTCGACGCTTCAGATCCGGCGCCGCCTGGAGGCGCTGGGCGGCGACATCGACGAGGTGGAGGCGGTGCTGGTGAGCCACGAGCACTTCGACCACAAGAGCGCTCTGGAGGTCTTCTGCCGCCACCACCGGGCGGCGGTGTGGGCGACCCCCGGGACCTGGACGCAGCTGCCGCGGGTGCCCGCGGGCGGCGAGCTGCAGTCGGGGCGGCCGTTACGGTTCGGCGGCATCGTCGTGACGCCGGTGGCCACCAGTCACGACGCCTGCGAGCCGGTGGCCTTCCTCGTCGACGACGGCGTCACGCGTCTCGCACTGTGCACCGACACCGGCATCGTCACCCCGCTGCTGGCCGAGCGTCTGACGGCCTGCGACCTCCTCCTGCTGGAGGCCAACCACGACGCCGACATGCTGCGTCACGGCCCGTACCCGTGGCCTCTGAAGCAGCGCATCGCGTCGCGCCACGGCCACCTCGGCAACCACCAGGCGCAGGAGGCCCTCGACCGCCTGCGCCATCCCGGGCTCAAGGCGGTGGTGGGGATGCACCTCTCCGAGGAGAACAACGACCCCGGCCTGGTGCGGCGCTGCCTCACCGAGGCGGTGGGAGCGGGCCCGGTGGTGGACACCGCCGCGCGCAGGGAGATGCTCCGGATCGTCGCCGCCGACGGCACGGTCGAGCTCACGCGTCACGCCGCCCCGACACCGTCACGCCGACGGAGGGTGTAGCGGCGACGATCCGGGGAAACGGAAGACGGGAGAAGGAAGACGCTTCCCCCGCCCACCCCGCTCAAGCGGGGGGCCCGTGGGTTCTCTGGCCCACCAACGCGGTCGGAGCGCAGCCGGCGATCACGAGCCTAAGGCGCGCTGGGCGGGTGGGGGAAAGCTTCTCCCGTCTCCCCTTTCCCTTCTCACGACTTGTTGGGCGGGTGGGGGAAAGCGTTTCCCGTCTTCCGTTTTCCGTCTACCGTTCCTCGCACCACTCGCGCGCGTTCTGGAACATCCGCAGCCACGGCGAGGCCTCGAGGTCGCGGCGCCAGGCGGGCGGCATCCACGGCCACTGCCAGGTGAGCACCGTGCGCTCGGGGTGGGGCATGAGGGCGAGGTGGCGGCCGTCGGGCGAGGTCAGGGCGGCGACGCCGTGGGGCGAGCCGTTGGGGTTGAAGGGGTAGGCCTCGGTGGGCTCGCCGGCGTCGTCCGCGTAGCGGATCGGGGCGAGGCCCTCGGCCAGCACCCGCTGGAGCACGGCCTCGTCCGGGAACAGGGCACGCCCCTCGCCGTGGGCGGTCCAGATCCCCAAGGTGGAGCCCTCCATGCCGCGCAGCATCACCGCCGGACTGGGCTCGATGCGCACCGCGGCGAAGCGTGACTCGAAGCGGCCGGAGGCGTTGCGCACGAAGCGCGGCTGGGCGGTGTCGGCGAGACCCCGCCAGGGCACCCAGCCGAGCAGGGCGAAGAGCTGACAGCCGTTGCACACCCCCAGGGTGAAGGTGTCGGGGCGCTCGTAGAAGGCGGCGAACTGACGAGCGAGGGCCTCGTGGAAGCGGATCACTCCGGCCCAGCCCTTGGCGGCGTCCAACACGTCGGCGTAGCTGAAGCCCCCCACCGCGGTGACGCCGCGGAAGCGCTCGAGGGTTACGCGGCCGGCCAGGAGGTCGGTCATGGCCACGTCCCACGGCTCGAAGCCGGCGGCCCAGAACGCCGCCGCCATCTCGCGGTCGCCGTTGGAGCCCTCCTCGCGCAGGATGGCCACCGCCGGCTTGCTCGGGCGTTCGAGGATGGCGGGCGTCGTGGGGACCGGCTCGAAGCCCAAAGTGAATGGGGGGCGGTCCGCCGGGCGAGCCCCGACTCCTCGGCAGCCACGCACTCGGGGTTGGCCTGGCGGCGCTCCAGCTGGAAGCTGGTGGCCTCCCAGAGGTCGCGCAGGGCGCGGACGTCGTCCTCGAGCACCGGGGCGCCGCTCACCCGGACGTGCACTGCCGCGTCGCGGCGGCCGGCACCGAGCTCGACCCACGGCACGTCGTGCTCGGCGAGGACGGCGTGGACCGCGACGAGGTCCGCCGACCGTACCTCCAGCACCAGCCCCGGCTCCTCGGCGAAGAGAACCGCCAGGGGATCGGCGCCGTCCTCGGCGGGCACGTCCACGTCGAGGCCGCAGTTGCCGGCGAAAGCCATCTCCAGCAGGGTCACGAGGAGACCGCCGTCGGCGCGGTCGTGCCCGGCGGTGACGAGGCCGCGGGCGATGAGCGCCTGCACGGCGGCGAAGGCGCGGCGCAGGATGTCGGCGTCGTCGAGGTCGGGTACGTCGTCGCCCACCTGGCCGAAGACCTGGGCCAGTGCCGAGCCGCCGAGGCGGTGGCGGCCGCCGCCCAGGTCGATGAGGAGCAGCCGTCCGTCCGCCTGGGCCTCCAGATCGGGGGTGACGGTGGCGGTGACGTCGGGACAGGCCACGTAGGTCGAGACCACCAGGGTGCCCGGCGCCTTGACCACCTCCTCGCCGCCTGCCGGCAGCGGCGCCCGCGCGGCCATCGAGAGGCTGTCCTTGCCGCCGTCCACCACCACGCCGAGGGCGATCATGAGGTCGCGCATGGCCACTGCCGCGTCGTACAGGGCGGCGCCCTCGCCGGGGAGCTTGGCCGCCCACATCCAGTTGGCCGAGCAGCGCACGTCGGGGAGACTGCTCACCCGCGCCCACACCAGGTTGGTGAGGGCCTCGGTGACGGTGAGGCGGGCCATGGCGGCAGGGTCCGCCAAGCCCTTCACCGGCTGCTCGCCGATGGCGGTGGCGCCGCCCACCGTGTCCAGGTGGCTCTGGGCGATGACGGCGACGTCGGCCACCGGGAGGTGGAGCGGACCGGCGCACTGCTGCTGGGCGACGAGACCGGTGACGCTGCGGTCCACCTTGGTGGTGAGGAAGCGCTTGGAGCCCACCGACACCAGCCGGAGCACCCGTTCGAGGGCGGCGCGGACGGTGAGGCCGGAGGGCAGGGTGAGCGGCTGCAACCGCGGCCGTGAGCGTTCGAGGGTGAAGGTCTTCTGCGGCATGTCGCCGAGCACCTGGGCGAGCTCGAGATCCACCGGAGTGGTGCCGTCGGCGGCGTCGTGCACGACCACGCGGCCGTCGCCGGTGACCCGGCCCACCACCGCCCACGGGACCTTCTCGCGCTCGCACAGGGCGCCGAAGAGCGCCTCGTGCTCGGGCGTGAGGAGGAGGGCGTCGTTCTCCTGGTACTCGGCGCCCCACAGCTCCAGCACCGACAGGGTCTCGTCGCCGACCGGCACCTGGCGGATCTCGATACGGGCCCCGGCTGGATCGACGATCTCCTTGAGGACGTTGCAGTTGCCGCCGGCCCCCTGATCGTGGATGGAGACGATGGGGTTGCCCTCGCCGAGCTCCACGCAGGCGCGGATGACGCGGTTGAGCTTCTGCTCCATCTCGGCGTCACCGCGCTGCACGGCGTTGAAGTCGAGCTCGGCCATGTTCTCACCGTGCACCATGCTCGAGGCGGCGCCGCCGCCCATGCCGATGCGGTAAGCCGGCCCGCCCACCTTGACCACCAGCATGCCCACCTCGGGTCCGCCCTTGGCGGTGTGGCGCGCGTCCATCTGGCCGATGCCGCCGGAGAACATGATGGGCTTGAGCCACTCGCGGCGCTCCCCTCCCGGCAGGCGCAGGCCGAGGGCGCGGGTGAACCCGGCGAGCACGGGCTCGCCGAACTTGTTGCCGTAGTCGGAGGCTCCGTTGGAGGCCTCGATCTCGATCTCCAGGGGGGATGCCAGGGCGGCGGGGTAGCCGAGCTCGGTGTCCTCCCACGGGAGCTCGTAGCCGGGGATGCGCAGGTTGCCCACCGCGTAGCCGGCGGTGCCCGCCGCGAAGAGCGAGCCGCGCCCGGTGGCGTGGGTGTCGCGCAGGCGTCCGCCGGTGCCGGTCTCGGCGCCCGGGAAGGGCGCCACTCCGGAGGGGAAGTTGTGGGTCTCGGCGGTGAGCAGGAGGTGGTTGTCCACCTCCGTTGGCACCAGTGGGCCGGGTGCGCCGGATCGGGTCGGCGCCAGAGTGCGGAGGCGGTGGCCGCGGATCACGCTGGAGTTGTCGGCGAAGGCGATGACGCTGTTCCCGGGGTTGGCGAGGTAGGGTGCCCGGACCACCGCCATGAGCGAGTCGGCGACGTCCTCGCCGTCGACCACCAGGCGCCCCTTGAAGAACCAGTGCCGCGAGTGCTCGCTGTTGGACTGGGCGATGTCGAAGCACTCCACGTTGGTGGGGTCGCGTCTGAGCTGGTCGCGGAAGAGCCGCAGGTAGTAGTCGAGGTCCCACTCGTCGAAGGCGAGGCCCATCTCGCGGTTGATGCGCTCCAGCGCCGCCCGCCCATCGGCCAGCACCGGGACCGTGAACACGGGCTCAGGGGCGCGCTCGGGCGCAAAGCTCTGCAACGGGGCCGGGTATTGGCACTCGGTCATGCGGTCGTGGACAAGGGCGAGGAACGCGGCGCGCTCCCCTGCCTCGAGGGGGACCGCGGTGCGCAGGAGGTAGCGGCGCGAGGGCTCGATACGCCGGATGGCGTCGAGGCCGCAGGCGTGGCACACGGCCACCGCGTTGGTGGACCACGCGGTGGTGAAGGACATGCGCGGCCCCACCTCGAGGACGGCGCCGGCGGTGGGGTCGAGAAAGCTCTGCTCGGCAAAACCGCTCGGAGCGAAGGTCTCGGCCAGGAGCCAACGCAGAACCTCGCGCTCGGCGGGCGCCAGAGAGCGCGCCAGGTCGACGTTGAAGCAGAGCTCCGTTTCGAGCCCGGCCACCCGTTCAGTGACGAGGTCCCGGACGGTGGCGAGAAGCGCCCGCTGCGCCGCCACTGCGAGAGCGGCCGAGCGGTAGAGGTGGAGGACGTCCATGGCGAGGTTTTAGCAGGGTTGAGGGCGGTGCGCCAGTGGCCGGCGCTTGCTGATGGCGGGTAAAGCGTGAAGAGTAAAGGGGAAAGAGTGCCCTCGCCCAGTCCCGCCGATGTCGAAGGGTCACGGCGCTGGTGTCTCCGCCCGAAGAGCTCGTTAGTGGGTGCACATCCAGGGCTGAAGAGAATCGGGCCCGCCCCACCCTGGGCAGTCCGCGGCCGGGGAGGGTGGGAGGACGGGCCCTTCACTCTTCACCCTTTACTATTAACTATTTACCATTCCATCCTTCCATCGCGCGACCGAGCCAGCTATCGTACGCGGGAGCGCGAGCAGGAGCCGCGCCCAAGGAGCCGAAGATGACCACCTACCGTGAGGCCGGAGTCGACATCGACGCCCAGGATCGCGCGCTTGCGCGCATGAAAGAGCTCGTGCGCTCCACCGCCACCGGCGACGTGCTCTCGGAGCTGGGCTCCTTCGGCGGCCTCTTCCGCATGCCCGTGAAGGGCATGCGCGAGCCGGTCCTGGTAGCGTCCGCGGACGGCGTCGGCACCAAGCTGAAGGTCGCGATCGCTACCGGTCGGCACACTACCATCGGTCAGGACCTGGTGAACCACTGCATCAACGACATCCTGGTGCAGGGAGCGCGGCCTCTCTTCTTCCTGGATTACCTCGCCACCGGTCACCTCGATCCCGTGGTGGCGGTGGCGGTCGTGGAGGGGCTGACCACCGCCTGCGCCGCCCACGGGGTGGCCCTGCTGGGCGGCGAGACCGCCGAGATGCCCGGGTTCTACGGCGACGGCGACTACGATCTCGCCGGCTTCATCGTCGGAGTCGTGGATCGCAAGCGGGTGCTCGACGGCAGCCGGGTTCGACCCGGCGACGTGCTGGTGGGCCTCGCCTCCGACGGCCTGCATACCAACGGCTACTCACTGGCGCGCAAGGTCTTCTTCGAGAGCATGGACCTCGCCCCCGGCGACCGGGTGGACGGGCTCGACGGCACGGTGGCGGACGAGCTGCTGCGCGTGCACCGCTGTTACCTCGGACCGGTATGGCCGTTGCTCGAGCGGAACCTGATCCACTCCATGGCGCACATCACCGGCGGCGGGCTCACCGACAATCTGCCCCGGGTGCTACCCGACGGGGCAGAGGCGGTGGTGAAGGTCGGCTCCTGGGATGTGCCGCCGGTCTTCCGCATCCTCGCCACGGCCGGCGGGATTCCGGAGGACGACCTCTGGCGCACCTTCAACATGGGGGTGGGCATGGTGCTGGTCGTGCCCGCCAAGCGCCTCGACGAGGTGTTGCGGCGGCTGCGCGAAGACGGGTGTCCCGGCTTCCCCATGGGCAGGGTAGCGGAGGGCGAGCGCCGCGTGCGCTACGATCACCCACCGGACGGCTACCCCAGCGGCGTCCGATAAAGTTCAAAGATTTGGGTGCTCGGCAGCCGGGTACGTTCGGCCGCGTCGGTTCGGTACGACGAACGCTTAGGACGCTCCAGCTCTCTCGGGCCGGTGGACACCTGTGCACGCTCTGCGGTCAGGAGTGGGTGGGAACGGGCGGGCGGCGATCTTGGTATCTCCCAATCTCTGGATCTTTGAATCCACTTGCATCTTGATCGGCTTGCGCTACAATGAGCGGCCCCGGTTCGCCCGGGGAACGATCAACTCCTTGCCCTGGACGACGATCCCGGGCCCAAGGCCACGAGGAGGACCCATGTCCCTGTACGAGTTGGGGGTCATCATCGACCCCGAGGTTGGCCCCGACGACGAGACCGCGGCGCTCGAGCGGCTCGAGGGCATTATCACGGGCGCCGGCGGCGAGATCGTCGAGAAGGACGCCTGGGGGCGTCGCGAGCTCGCCTACAACATCAACAAGAAGCGCTTCGGTGTCTACCACTTCTGGAAGTTCGAGGTGGGGGGCGACGCGATCGCGCCGCTCAACTTCGAGCTGCGCACCAACGACACCGTCATGCGCTCCCTGGTCCTCAACCTGGACCGCGAGCTGCAGCGCAAGCGCAAGGTCGACGCGCAGGAGCGGGCCAAGGCCGCCGCCAAGGCTGCCAAGGCCGAGGCCGCCGCCGCGGCCGACACCGGCACCGACGAGCAGTGAGGGATTGAAGATGATTAACCGCAAGCGTCGTTTTCGTCGCCGCGCGAAGGTCTGCCGCTTCACGGTGGAGAAGATCAACTACATCGACTACAAGGACGTAAACCTCCTCAGGGACTACACTCCGACCAACGCCAAGATCCTCGGGCGGCGGGTCACCGGCACCAGTCCGGTGTTTCAGCACAAGCTGGCGCGGGCCATCAAGCGGGCCCGCCACATGGCTCTGCTGCCCTACGTGGGCGACTGAGCGTCGCCCCCGTCGCGACCCATGCTTCGGGCAGCGACGGCGTTTGCCGGCCGGAGGGCCCGGAGATGGTGAGCCGCCCGGGTCCGCGTCGGCCGCAGCTCGGCGCCGCCGGCGCCGGGTTGTTCTCCGTTTTCCTGGTGGGGAGCTTGGTGGCGGTGCCCCTGCTGGGCGCCCTCATCGCCCCTCTGGGCCTGATCCCGGTCGTGCAGTACCTGGTGACTGGGCGTCCCGCCATCCTCGCCTGGGGCTGGGTCGCCCTGGCGCTGGCGGTCGCCGCCGGGCTCGGCGGGTGGTCGCTGGCCTTCGCCCTGCTCCTCGCCTACCTTCTCGTGGTCGGGCTGCCGGCATCGTCGCTGGAGTGGTGGCTTGCCGGTGGCTGGAGCGAGGGCCGCTGGGTCGCCGTCACCACCGGTGTGGCCACGGTGGCGAGCCTGGCGGTGTTCGCGGCCGTTACCTGGCCCCACGACCCGGTGGTCGCCACAACCGGGTGGCTGCACTCCACCTTCTCCCAGGCGGAGTCCCTCTACCCTGCCGGCAACTGGACCCAGGGGAGCGTGGCGCTGGCCCTCGACGCCTGGGAGCGCTGGCTGGGGTGGCTGGCGCCGACGGTGCCGGTGGCTTACCTGGTGCTCGTCCTGTTCTGGATTCGGCCGCGGCTGGCGGTGTTTGGCTTTCGAGCGGAGCTGAAACCCTTCGAGCGCTACGGCAGCGAGGAGTGGCTGCCGCTGGCTTTCGCTCTCTCCGGTGTGGCGACCCTGATTCTGCGGGGTCCTGCCCGGTGGGTGGCGGTCAACTGCCTCGCTGCGGTCCTCATCTTGTATTTCGTCCACGGCTTGGCTATTATCCGGGCCCACCTTGCGCGGTGGATCGGGCGCGGGTGGCTGGTGCGGTGGGGGGTGGCGTTCGTTTGCCTACAGGTGCCGCTGTCATTCGTTGTCGCAGCACTAGGCGTAGCGGACAGCTTTGTGACCCTGAGGCCGCACCCGCCCTCTGACGACGGGAGGCATGAGTGATGCGAGTGATACTCAACGACTATGTGGAGAACCTGGGCGAGCGCGGAGGGGTCGTCAACGTGGCCCGGGGTTTCGCGCGCAACTATCTTATTCCCAAGGGCCTCGCGTATCTCGACACGCCCGGGAACCGCCGGCTTTTCGAGCAGGAGCAGAAGCGCTGGGAGGTCGTCGAGACCAAGCGCCGCTCCGGAGCGCAGGCAATGGCCGATGCCATGAAGGGGACCGAGCTGAAGTTCGAGCGGCGCGCCAGCGAGCGCGACGTGCTGTTCGGCTCGGTGACCTCCACCGACATCGCCAAGGAGCTTTCCGGGCGCGGCTTTGAGGTGGACAAGCGGCGCGTGCGCCTGGACGATCCCATTAAGGAGATCGGCAGCTACGAGGTCGAGCTGCAGATCCATCGCGACGTGAGCGTCACCATCCCGGTGTACGTGGTGCGCCCCGGCGGGGAGGCCGTCCCGCGGGCCGCTGAGGTCGAGCCCGCAGCCGCGATCGAAGAGACGGCGGTTGCGGCCGAGACCGAGGCCGAGACCGAGGCCGAGGAGTAGCGGAGACGGCATGGGCTCGGACCCGCGCCCCGCGCCCGGCGCGGCCGACGAAGGCCGCCCGGCGGACGGGAAGCCCGAGGACCTTCGCCACCGAGTGGCGAGGGTCCTTCGTGTACTGAACCCGGCGAACCTGGCGGAGCGGCTGGCAGCGCTGGAGGGCGGGCTCGGCCGGCTCGAAGCGAGCACCGGGCAGCGCTTCCAGGTCCTCGAGGCCGATATTGCGGCGCGCCTCCAGGAGCTGGCGAATGAGCTCGCGATCCTGCGCGACCAGCGCGCGACGGCGTTGGAGGCGCGGTTGGACGGCGTCGAGGACGCGCTGCGCCGGCTGCAGGGTGAGCTCGAGCGACTGCGAGACGGGATCGTCTCCGGCCTCGAGCGACGCGCGGACGGTATCGAGAACGCCGCACGCCACCTCAGCGACGAGGTGATGACGCTGCGTGACGGCCGCCTGCCGGCGGCGGTGCGACGCTTCGACGTCCTGGTGGATCGGCTGGCCGAGGAGATCGAGGAGGTCGCCTCGCTGGTGGAGCGTCAGCTGCTGTCGGAGCCGCTCGCGGTGCCACCTGCTGGGGCGGAAGAGACCGCTCTGGCCGGTGCCCTGGCCGACGTTCAGCCGGCCCTGCTGGAGGCGTTCCGCGGCGGCGAGGGGGAGATCCGGCACCGTCTTGAAGTCCACCTCGAGGTGCTTCGGCGCCACGCCCCGGTGCTCGACCTCGGCTGCGGCCGGGGCGAGCTTCTCGGGCTTCTGCGCGAAGCGGGAGTGGACGCGAGCGGAGTCGAGGGCGATCCGGTGCTGGCTGCGGCCTGCCGGCGGCGGGGACTCGACATTCTGCCTGGTGACGCCGGCGAGGTCCTCGCCGCCCAGCCCCCTGCCAGCTGGGGTGCGGTGACCGCGTTTCACCTCCTCGAGCACCTGACGCCCGCCGCCCTCCTCGTGCTGCTCCAGCAGGTCCGGCGGGTGCTGCGCCCTTCGGGGCTGCTTCTGGCCGAGTGCCCCAACCCTCTGAGCCTGCGCGTGGGCGGTGCGCTCTACTGGCTCGATCCCACCCACCAGCGGCCGCTCCTGCCCGAAACCCTCACCCTCTTCCTGCAGGCTAGCGGGTTCGTGGTGGAGGCGGTGGAGCTGCTCCACCCCTTTCCCGACGAACAGCTCTTCGCCCCCGCGACCGCCGTCGACCTTGCCGGTGCCGACGCTGCGGTGGCCGACCTCGCTGGACGGCTCACCGCCCTGGCCGGCCACCTCGACGAGGTTCTCAACGGCCCTCGTGACTTTCTCGTCCGTGCCCGGGTGCCCGCCTCGGCACCCTGACGACCTTCCTAGGAGGTTCACCCCATGCGTGCTGCCCTCATGCTCTTCGCCGTCGCTCCCCTGCTTGCCGCCTGTGTCGGCCCCCCACCGGCCTCCCAGAGCGCCGATGCTCTGCGGGTCGCCCCCGACATCGTCGCCCGGCGCGCGCAGTTCGCGCCTCATGACCTCACCGCCGACGTGTCGGCGCTGTCCGCCGGTGACCAGGAGGCGCTCACCCACCTCATCGCCGCCTCCCGCGCCATCGACGAGGTCTTCGTGCGCCAGGCATGGCAGAAGAACCCCGAGTTCGCGGAGAAGGTGGCGGCCCTCGAGGGACCGGATGCCCTGCCGGCGCAGCAGTACTACCGAATGATGTACGGCCCCTGGGACCGGCTCCGGGACTTCGAGCCTTTCATCGGGCAGGAGAAGCACCCCGAGGGAGCCGGTTTCTATCCCGAGGACATGACCAAGGACGAGTTCAACGGGTGGCTGAAGGCACACCCCGACGACCACGATGCCTTCACCGGGCTGTACACGGTGATCCGGCGCCACGGTGACGCTCTCGCGGCGGTACCGTACAGCCAGGAGTACCACGATCTCCTCGCCAAGGCGGCGGACGAGCTGCGCGCGGCGGCCGCGGCCACTGACAACGCCAGCCTCAAGCACTTCCTCGAGCTGCGGGCGGATGCCTTCGCCAGTGACGACTACTACGCGTCCGACGTCGCGTGGATGGATCTCGACTCAGCGCTCGAGATAGTCATCGGCCCCTACGAGACCTACGAGGACGGCCTCTTCGGCTACAAGGCCGCCTTCGAGTCGTTCGTCTGCGTGGTTCAGCCCGAGGAGAGCCACCGCCTCGACCGCTACAAGGGCGAGCTTCCCTTCCTCGAGCGCAACCTTCCGATCCCCGACGAGCACAAGAACCTCGGTCGCGGCAGCGAGTCCCCCATCCGCGTGGCCGACGAGCTCTTCACCGCCGGCGACGCCCGCGCGGGCGTCCAGACCCTGGCCTTCAACCTGCCCAACGACGAGCGCGTGCGTGAGGCCAAGGGCTCCAAAAAGGTCCTGCTGAAGAACGTGATGCAGGCCAAGTACGATACCATTCTCGAGCCCATCGCGGGCCGGGTGCTGCCACCGGACCAGGCCGATCGGCTGGCCTTCGACTCCTACTTCCACTTCATCCTCTTCCACGAGATGTCGCACGGTCTCGGGCCCGGCCGGATCACCGTGAACGGACGAGCGACCGAGGTCCGCCTCGAGCTCAAGGACCTCTACTCCGCGATGGAAGAGGCCAAGGCCGACGTGGTTGGCGTCGACGACCTCTACGCGTTGGCTGCCAAGGGGGTGGTTCCCCAGGAGGTCGTGGATCACCTGCCATGGACCTACCTGGCCGGGCTTTTCCGGGCTGCGCGTTTCGGTACCACTGAGGCGCACGGCCTGGGCGTGGTCATCCAGGCCAACTATCTGCTCGACAAGGGGGCGATCACGGTGACATCCGACGGTCGCTTCCAGCCGGACCCGGCGGTGTTCCCCGGGGCCATCCGCGCCCTCGCCCACGACCTGCTCATGGTGCAGGCCGAGGGCTCCTACGCCGGCGCCCAGGACCTCGTCAAGCATTTCGGGACGGTGCCCCCGGCGATGCAGAAGCTGCTCGACTCCCTCGGGGACATTCCGGTGGACATCGACCCCAGCTACCCGATCGCCGAGGCTCCGAAGGCGACTGCGAAGGCGACGGAGGCGGTGGCGACGCCAGCGGACTAAGTCTCAGATTGCATTGAACTCACGCGGTGGACAAATCGTGTGAGCGGGTTCACAATCGCCGAGCGGTTGCGGCCGCAAAAGGAGGGAGCAACGGTGCCCAGACGAGATCTCACAGTGGCCATGGTGGGGTCGGGCGGCGACGGCGTGGTGACCATGGGAGACATGATCGCCCAGGCCGGTGCCAAGGTCGGCCTCAACGTCATGAAGGTCGAGGCCTACGGACCCCAGATCCGCGGCGGCGAGTCGTCGTGCACGGTGAGGGTTGCGGCCGATCCCATCTACTCCCAGGGCGACACCATCGACGTCCTGGTGATCTTCAACTGGGCGGACTTCGCCCGCTTCCGCGGCGAGCTGGTTGCCGCGCCGGACGCGATCGTCCTCTCCGAGGCCTCCGACAGCAAACCCGAGGGCCTCACCATCGGCGGCGAGGAGGCGGTCCACGTCGAGGTACCGTTCATCCAGCTGGCCAAGGACGCGGCCGGCACCACCCTGGCCAAGAACATCGTCACCCTCGGCCTCCTGTCGGAGCTCTTCAACCTTCCTCAGGAACCGCTCAGGAATGCGGTGACCAAGAAGTTCACCAAGAAGAAGGCCGAGGTCCTCGAAGCCAACCTCAAGGGGTTCGCCGCCGGCGTGGAGTTCGCGCGCGAGGCGGGTACCAAGGTGGGCGATCGACGCCTCGAGTACGCGTCCGGAGACGCCCGCCTCCTCATGTCGGGCAACGAGGCCGCGGCGGTGGGCGCCCTGCACGCCGGCTGCCGCTTCTTCGCCGGCTATCCGATCACGCCGTCGTCGGAGATTCTGCACTTCCTATCGGAGTGGATGCCCCGGTTCGGCGGCTCGGTGGTCCAGACCGAGGACGAGATGGCCGCCATCGGCGCGGTGATCGGCGGCTCCTTCGCCGGCGTCAAGTCGATGACTGCCACCTCCGGTCCCGGTCTCGCCCTGATGACCGAGATGCTGGGCCTCGCCACCATGGCCGAGGTGCCCACCGTGATCTTCGACGTACAGCGCGGCGGCCCCTCCACCGGCCTGCCCACCAAGAGCGAGCAGTCCGACCTCTGGCAGGCCCTTTGGGGCAGCCACGGTGACGCGCCCCGGGTGGTGCTGGCGCCCTCCGACGTGGAGGACTGCTTCCACATCATGGTGGATGCCTTCAACATCGCCGAGGAGTACCAGCTCCCGGTGATCGTGCTCTCGGACCAGAACATCGCCGGCCGCCGCGAGACCATGTCGACGCTCACCCTCGACCACGAGGTGCGCGACCGCCTGACTCCCTCGGCCGAGGGGCTTGAGGACTTCAAGCGCTACCGCGACACCGAGTCCGGCGTCTCGCCGATGACCTGGCCGGGCGTCAAGGGCGGCATCTACCAGACCAACGGGCTCGAGCACGACGAGTACGGCCAGCCCAGCTCGATGTACTTGGTGCACGAGAAGATGAACGCCAAGCGCTACCGCAAGCTGCGGCCGGTGCGCGACGCGTACCACCAGTTCCGCCAGTACGGTCCCGACCACCCCGAGGTGGGCATTCTCTGCTGGGGCTCGTCCAAGGGTCCGGTGAAGGAGGCGGTGGAGCGGGCCAACGCGCGGGGCGAGAAGGTCGGCGCGTTCATCCCCCAGATGCTCTACCCGTTCCCCAAGCACGAGTTCGAGGAGTTCCTCCGACGGGTCAGCCAGATCGTCGTCGTGGAGCTCAGCTACTCGGCCCAGTTCTACAAGTACCTGCGCACCTTCCTCAGCCTGCCCGAGCGCGACACCCACATCTACAAGCGGTCGGGCGGCAAGAACCTCACCGTGGCCGAGATCGAGGAGCAGATCGGCCGGGTGCTGCCGCTGGTGAAGAAGAGGGAGACCTACCTATGACAGCCGACACCGAGCTCATCACCTTCAAGCCGGGCGCCTACAAGAGCGGGCTCAAGCCGGTGTGGTGTCCGGGCTGTGGCGACTTCGGGGTGCTCAACGGGCTCTACCGCGCCATGGCCAACCTCCAGCTCGAACCGTGGAACACCGTGGTGGTGTCCGGCATCGGCTGCTCGTCCCGGCTGCCCGGCTACGTGGCCACCTACGGCTTCAACGGCGTGCACGGGCGTGGCCTTACTCTGGCCACCGGGGTGAAGGTGGCGCGGCCGGAGCTCACCGTGGTGGCGGTGGGCGGCGACGGCGACGGCCTCGCCATCGGCGGCAACCATCTGATGCACGCCGCGCGGCGCAACCTGGACGTCACCTACATCCTCATGGACAACGAGATCTACGGCCTCACCAAGGGCCAGGTGGCGCCCACCACGCCCACCGGCGACAAGACAAAGTCGACCTTCTGGGGCAACCCCGAGCCCGCGGTGGATCCCTGTGAGCTGGCCATCAGCGTCGGCGCTACCTGGGTAGGTCGCGGCTTCTCCGGCGACCTCAAGACCCTCACCGGCCTCATCACCGACGCCCTCTCCCACAACGGCTTCTCCTTCCTCAACGTGATGTCGCCGTGCGTCACCTGGCGTGGAGACGGGCAGTTCAAGACCCTCAAAGAGCAGCTGCAGACGCTGCCCGAGGATCACGATCGGACCAGCCGTGCCGCGGCGATGGTCTACACCCGCGAGCGCGGGGTGCTCACCACCGGCGTGCTCTACGAGGTGAAGGAGCCGACCCTGGTGGAGCGTCTCGAGCAGCAGAAGGTCATGGCCAGGGGCGACCGCCCGGTCCCGAGCACCCAGGACGTGCTGGCGACGTTCCTGCCGAAGTTCTGAGCTGCGGTAAGATATTGTGTGTCGGGCGGGCTCGCGCGAGCCCGCCCGTTTTGTCCGTCGGGAACAGGTGGCGGCGCGCGGGGGGTTGAGAGAGTCATATGACGGCTCCATCTTGTTGCCATCGCCGAAGGGACCTGATCATGCAACGTTCTCTGCAGCTCCTCGCAGCGCTCGCGATAACGCTCCTGATCACCGTCGGGTGCACCGTCAACCCGGTCACCGGCAAGAACCAGCTCGACCTCATGGGCGAAACCCAGGAGCTCGAGCTCGGCCGTCAGCTCTACCCACAGTACACCCAGGTGTCCCTCGGCGAGGTGCCCGACCGCCGGCTGCAGGCCTACGTTGAGGACGTGGGCGAGCGGTTGGCCAGGGTCAGCCATCGCCCTGACCTGCCGTACCAGTACAACGCGGTGAACGATCCGGCGGTGAATGCCTACGCCCTGCCCGGCGGCAAGGTCTCGATCACCCGCGGGCTCCTGGCTCGCCTCGACAACGAGGACGAGCTGGCCGCGGTCCTCGGGCACGAGACCGGGCACGTCACCGCCCGCCACGCCGCTCAGCAGTACACTCGGGCGATGCTCACCCAGCTGGCGCTGCTGGGCGGCACCATCTACCTCGAAACCCACGAGACCCGAAACCGCCAGCTCTATGAGCTCGGAGGCATGCTCGGCGCGTCGTTGATGCTGGCCCGCTACTCGCGCGACCAGGAGCGTCAGTCCGACGAGCTTGGCATGCAGTACATGGTCGCGGCCGGCTACAGCCCGCAGGGGACGGTGGGCGTCATGGAGGTGCTGGCGGCCACCAGCAAGCGAGAGCCTGGGCTGGTGGAGCGGATGTTCGGCTCGCACCCCCTCACCTCCCAGCGCATCGCCGCGGCGCGCCAGGAGCTGGCGCAGCTGCCCGCTGACGTCCGCGCCCGGCCGCTGCACCGGCAGGAGTTCAAGCTCCGTACTGACGAGGTGCGCCGGCAGCGACCCGCCTACGACCGCCTGGCCGAGGCCCGCAGCCTGCTCGCCGCGGGGGAGAAGGCCGCCAAGGCGCGGCCATTGCTGCAGAAGTCGGTGGACGAGTGGCCGAACGACGGCGTGCTGCGCTCCTTCCTGGCTGCCGTCGAGCTGGATCTCGACGGCGCCCGGAGGGCGGCGCCCGATGCGGCCCGCGCGGCGGCGGCCGCCCCTGGGGTGTTCTACCCGCAGCTGGTGGCGGGACGCGTATTCGTCGACGGCCAACGCTGGGCCGAGGCCCTCAACTATCTCGACCGCGCCGCCGCTCTCCTCCCCGACGTCGCCAACGTGCAGCTTCTGCGCGGCACGGCTCTGGAGAATCTGGGACGGCGGCGCGACGCGGTGGCCGCCTACACCCAAGTGCGCAGCACCGCTCCGGCGGAGTCGGACGCCGCCCAGGAGGCGACCAAGAGGCTGCAGCGGTTGGGAGCGTTGTAGGTGGTATGGTTCGCCTCCTGGCACTGCCGGCTCCGGCTCCCGGGCGGCCACAGTGGCCGCCCGCCCGTCGGCGCGGTCGCGAAGGGGGCCGCCCGCTTCGCTCGCGAACGGCATCGTCGCCTCCCTCGCCACCGACGCCGCTCTTGCCACCGTCAAGGACCGTCGGAGCCAGCCCCGACACCGTTTCCGCGGTCGCGTGCCGAAGGACCGGGCGCTCCAGGAAAGCTGTCGGGGTCGGCACACCCGCCGGACGTCCCCTGCTCCGGAGCGTCGCCGCCACGCGGTCGCCACGCATCCGAGTGTAGCGCCACGCGATGGGTGAGGGCGGGAGGGTGGACTCTTCACCTCTCGGGCAGTGAGTGTTGCGCCTGAAGGGAGATCTCCATGCGACTCGCGAGCATTAGCACTGCGGCCGGCGTACGGGCGGCGGTGTGGTGTACCTCCGCCGACGGCGACGCCTGGATCGATGTGGCGGAAGCCGGCGCCCGCGTGCTCGGCGAAGGGGACCTGCCCAGCACCATCCGCGAGCTGCTGCGGCGTGAAGGCCCAGGCCTGGCCACCCCGAGACGACTGTGCGGCGAGCTCGCCGGGGAGCCTCTGCCAGAAGGGCTTCGCACGTGGCCGGTACACGGTGCCCGCCTGGCGCCGCCGGTGCCCGACCCCGGCGCCTTTCTGGACTTCTACGCCTTCGAGGAGCACGTGCGCGCGGCGCGGGCACGGCGGGGCCTCGAGATCGTGCCCGAGTGGTACCGCTACCCCGTGTACTACCGATCCAACCAGCGCAGCCTCCTGGGCCAGGGTGCCGAGGTGATGTTCCCCGTCGGCGAGACCAAGCCCGACTACGAGCTTGAGCTCGCCGCGGTGCTCGGAGCGCGGCTCGAGAGCCCGACCGTCGACGAGGCGGAGGCGGCCATTGCCGGCTACTGTCTGCTCAACGACTGGTCGGCGCGGGCGATCCAGGCCGAGACCATGAAGGTGGGGCTGGGACCCAGCAAGGGCAAGGACTTCGCCACCTCGCTAGGGCCGTGGCTGGTGACTCCTGACGAGCTCGGCGAGCTGGCCGCCCTCGAGCTCGAGGCGCGGGTCAACGGGGCAGTGTGGTCGCGCGGCCGAATCGGCGAGATGCGCTGGCGCTGGGGCGACATGCTGGCCTTCGCCGGGACGGGTGTCGTGTTCGAGCCCGGCGACGTGTTCGGCTCGGGTACCGTCGGGGGCGGATGCGGCCTCGAGCTGGACCGCTTTCTCACCGACGGCGACGTGGTGGAGCTGGACGGCGGCCCCGTGCTGGGAGTGCTGGCCGGTACGGTGCGCCTCGGCGCGGAGTAGGCCGGGGCCGGGGCCGGGGCCGGGACCGCGACCGGGGTCGTAACCGCGTCCGCGGTCGTTGCGGAGGACAGCCCGTGCGACGGGGGTGCCATTTCTGACAGCTTTCCTGAGGCGCTTCCGGCTGCGGATCCCGTTGGCGGAAAGGTGTCAGAGGTGGCTCCCCTCGGGTGTGCCGTCGGCAGTAGGGTGCCGCACCATTGCGGGGAGGCGCCTCGGCGAAGGGCCCGAAGGGGGCCGCGTTGCCGTTTGGTCTTCGTTGCCCACGCCCCGTTCGGGACCGAGCCGACGGGCGGCCGCAGGCCGCACGGGCGCCGGTGCTGCGGAGAAGGACTGGGACGCCGCGGCGGAGGCCGGGGCCGGGGGGTGCGACCGGGGTCGTGGCCGCGGCCGCTTCGCCCTGCTCACAGCGCTTCGGTGGGCTGTCAGCCGGCCGTGCCCGGGAATTTTGTGCCGCCCGCAGTGACTTCCCGCTGGCTGGAGAAGCACCATGATCCATCGCATCGTGCGGGGGCGCGTCCCCGCCAAGCCGCATATCGCCTTCGAGCCCGACGGCAAGCTCGCGTTCGAGCACTGCCTCACCCGCCAGGGCTTCGACGGCGCCTACACCATCATGTACCACCGGCAGCCGCCCCACTGGGTGGCGGCGGACGAGGACCGCGGCCCCCACCCCGGCTGGGCCGAGCCGCGCTGGGACGGCGACCTCCAGCGTCGCCACTTCCGCACCGCCGGGGTACCCGAGGGCGGCACCCCGTTTCTCAGCCGGCGGCTCATGCTGGCGAACCCGGACCTGGGGGTGTGGCTTGGTCGCCCCACCGAGAGCGAGCCCACGCTGGTGGCCAATGCCGACGCCGACGAGCTCACCTACGTGCACCGCGGCCGTGGCCGCCTGGAATGTCCGCTGGGGGTCGTGCCCTTCGGGCCCGAGGACTACCTCTACGTGCCGCGCTCGCTGCCCCACCGGCTGATTCTCGACGAGCCCGCCTACCTCATGATCCTGGAGGGCCGCTCTTACATTGACCTTCCCAAACAGTTCCGCAACCCGTCGGGCCAGCTCGCCATGGATGCGCCGTACAGCCACCGGGACTTTCGCGAGCCCGAGTGGCCGGAAGGAGGGCCGGCCGCATTGCAGGCGCCGCGGCGCTTGCTGGTGCTGAGAAACCACCGGCTCACCGCCTTCGACGAGGCCAACGACCCCTTCGACGTTATCGGCTGGGACGGACAGGTGTGGCCTTTCGTTTTCCCCATCCGCGCCTACCAGCCCAAGACCGGCCTCATTCACCTGCCGCCCACCATCCACATCACCTTCGCCGGCGGCGGCTTCGTGGTGTGCTCCTTCGTGCCGCGGCTGCTGGACTACCACGAGCGCGCCATCCCCTGCCCCTACGCCCACTCCTCGGTCGACTGCGACGAGATCATCTTCTACTCCGACGGCGACTTCACCAGCCGCACGGGGGTCGAGGTGGGATCGGTGACCCTGCACCCGACGGGGCTCCCCCACGGTCCCCATCCGGGCCGCTACGAAGGCTCGATCGGCGTCAAGCACACCGACGAGCTGGCGGTGATGGTGGACACCTTCAAGCAGCTCCTGCCCACGGAGCACGCCTGTGCGGTGGAAGACCGGGGCTACAACCTGTCCTGGGTCAAGGGCTCGTGACGGGCCGCGCATGAGCGAGCTGGTGATCGATCCCGGTACGGCGAGCTGGGTGGAGGTCTACCGCCGGCTCACGCAGGTGGTGGTCCCCCGTCCCATCGCCCTCGTTTCGAGCGTGGACGCCGACGGCCGCCCCAATCTGGCGCCCTTCTCGTTCTTCACCGTGGTCTCGGCCAACCCACCCTACCTCGCCTTCTCGCCACAGCGCTCCGGGCGCACCGGTGAGAAGAAGGACACGCTGCGCAACGTCGAGGCCACCGGCAGCTTCGTGGTGGCGGTGGTGACCGAGACCGTCGCCGAGAGGGTCAACCGGTGCTCGGCGGCGCTCCCCTACGGCGCGAGCGAGTTCGCCCACAGCGGCCTGACGCCGGCGGCGGCCGTGCGGGTGCGGGCGCCGCTGGTGGCGGAGTCCCCGGTGAACATGGAGTGTGAGCTGGTGGAGGTCCGCAGCTACGGCGAGGCGGGTGGCGCCGGCAACCTGGTGGTGGGCCGGGTGGTACTGCTGCACGTGGACGAACGCCTTCTGGACGAGGACGGGCTGGTGGCGCCGGAGCGCCTGCGCCCGGTGGGGCGCATGGGCAGCGACCTCTGGGTGCGCGCCTGGGACACCTTTCCCATGCCCCGGCCGGAGTGAGGAGCTCGGAGATGGTCCGCGACTTCGCCTGGCGCCCCCGCGCCGACGACCTGCAACACTCCCACGCCGCGCGTCTGCTGCGGCGGGCGGGGCTGAGCGACGCCGCCGCCCTGCGCGTGCGCGCCGCGTCCGACCGCGAGTGGTTCTACCCCGCCGTCCTCGACGACCTGGGGGTTGAGTGGTACCGCCCGTACGAGCGGCTCTGTGACGACAGCGGTGGCCTGCCCTTCACCGAGTGGTTCGTCGGCGGGCGCCTCAACCTCGTTCACAACGTTCTCGACCGCCACCTTGCAGATGGGCACGGCGACGAGCTGGCGGTCATCGCCGAGGACGACCGCGAGGGCGTGGTGCGCCTCACCTACGGCGAGCTGGGCAGGCGGGTTGCGCGCATGGCGGCGGCTCTGGCGGGCCTTGGTCTCGCCCCGGGCGATGCGGTGGGCCTGTACCTGCCCATGAGTGCCGAGGTGGTGGTGGCGCTACTCGCCGCCCTCAAGATCGGGGTGGTGCCGGTGCCGGTGTTCGCGGGCTTCGGCCCGGAGGCGCTCGCCGCGCGGCTGGCCGACGCCGGGGCGCGGGTGCTGCTCACCGCCGACGGCACCGAGCGGCGCGGCCGCGCGGTGCCTCTCAAGCCCGCCGCCGACCGTGCGGTGGAGCTGGCCGGCTGCGTCGAGCACGTGGTGGTGCTGCGCCACCGTGGCGGTGAGGTTCCTCTCCAGGACGGGCGCGACCTCTGGTGGCACGAGCTGGAGGCGGGCGCACCGGACGCCTGGCCCACCGCCGAGCTGGACGCCTCGGCGCACTCGCTCATCCTCTACACCTCGGGCACCACCGGCCGGCCTAAGGGGGTGGTGCACACCCACGCCGGCGTCCAGGTGGTCACCGCCAAGGAGGTCGGCTACCACCTCGACGTTCGCCCCCGGGACGTCATGTTCTGGCTCACCGACATCGGCTGGATGATGGGACCGTGGGAGATTCTCGGTGTGCTCTTCCACCGGGGTACCGTGGTGCTGCTGGACGGTGCACCCGATTTCCCCGATGCCGGCCGCGTGTGGCGCATGGTCGAACGGCACCGCGTCTCACACTTGGGCCTTGCCCCCACCGCGGTGCGGGTGCTCGCCGCCGCGGGTGAACCCGGGCCCGAGCGCTCGGATCTCTCCAGCGTCCGCGTCCTCGGCTCCACCGGTGAGCCGTGGGACGATGCCGCGTGGCGCTGGTTCTTCGCGCGGGCCGGGGGCGGGCGCTGCCCGGTGGTCAACATCTCGGGCGGCACCGAGCTCATGGGCTGTCTGCTGGCGCCGCTCCCCATCGCGCCCATCAAGGCCACCTCGCTGCAGGGCCCTGCGCTGGGCATGGACGTGGACGTGGTGGACGACCGTGGCCGCAGCGTGCGCGCCGAGGTGGGCTACCTGGTGTGCCGCAACGCCGCTCCGAACATGACCCGTGGCTTCCTCGGCGACCGCGAGCGCTACCTCGCCACCTACTTCGAGCGCTTCGGTCGTGAGGTCTGGTTCCACGGTGACTGGGCACTGGTGGATCCCGACGGCGCGTGGTTCTTGAGCGGCCGCGCCGACGACACCCTCAAGGTCGCGGGCAAGCGCGTGGGGCCCGGCGAGGTGGAGGCGGCGGCGGTGGCCCATCCGGCGGTGCGCGAGGCGGCCGCGGTGGGGCTCCCCGACCCGGTCAAGGGGACCCGGTTGGTGCTGGTGGCGGTGCCGGCGCCGGGGATCGAGCCCGACGCTGATCTCGGCGAGGAGGTGCGCCGGCAGGTCGCCGACCGGCTCGGCGGCACCATGCGGCCGGCGGCGGTGCTGTGGGTGGCGGCGCTGCCGGTGACCCGCTCGGGCAAGATCGTGCGCGGTGTGATCCGGCGCGTGCTGGAAGGCGAGCCCGCCGGCGATCTCGCTTCGGTGGCGAACCCCGAGGCCGTCACGGCGTTGGAGCGCACCCGGCCCCCTGCCCCCTGAGGGGTGGACGGTCGCGTGTGCTCTCCTTGTGCGATGAGGTCGCATTGATCCTGGCGCGGCGTGAACCCAGGACTACCGCGCAGCGTATGATCTGGTGTGATGACGCACTTGGCCGGGCGCCGACGTTGGATCCTCCCGGCCTTGGGTATCGTGTCGTTCCTGCTGGCCGGGTTGTCCATCGTCGACATGTTCCTGCCCCGGCCCTACGACGGCGTGGTGCTCGAGGCGGATGCCCCCGGTCGGCTGGTGGTGCGCCAGGTTGTGCCGGGGTCGGGGGCTGACGAGGCGGGCATCGCGTCGGGGGACCGCATCGTCGGCATCGACCGGGAGGTACTGCGTTCGCCGGCCCACGCCGCTCAGATCCTCAACCTGCACCACATCGGCGACCGGGTCCCCTATCTGGTGCGCTCGGGTCTCCGGCTGCGCGAGCTGGAGGTGGACCTCGGACGCCGGCGGATCGGCGACACCTCCTACCTGTACGCATCCCTGCTGGGCTTCTGCTTCTTCCTGGTGGGCGCCTTCGTGCTCGCTCGCCAGCCTCGCCTCGAAGCCGCCCGGGTCTTCTTCGTGCTGAGCTGCCTGTTCCTGCTCTTCTTGGTGTGCCGGCTGCGGCCCGCGTCGTACTCGTGGGTCGACACCTTCGTGCTCACCACCGGGACCCTCGCCCTGCTCTTCCTTCCGGGCACGTTCCTCCATTTCTTCGTGATCTTTCCGCAGCCCATTTGGCAGTGGCGACGGGACTTCCTGGCCCGCACAACCGGCTTCCTCGCCCGCCGCGGGCTCCTGCTGCTGCCCATGTACACCCTGCCGCCGCTGGTCTACCTGGCCAGCGTCGTGGTGGCCCGCCAGCAGGCCACGCCGCTGCGGCTCATCAGCGGGGCCCCCCTGGCCAACTGGTGGGTCATGTCGGGCTACATGCTGCTGGGTCTCGGCGCCCTCGCGGTGAGCGCGGCGGCGGTGCCCGATCCGAGACAGCGGCGGGGTGCGGGTCTGGTCTTCCTCGGCGCGCTCTTCGGCATCGTCCCCTTCATCGTCCTGGCGGTGGGTTTCTCCTCCTTCCTCCACACCGAGCGCTTCCTCTTCTACGGCGTCATCCCGCTCATCCTGGTGCCGCTGACCTTCGCCTACGCGATCGTGCGCTTCGGGCTCTTGGACATCCGCGTCATCCTCCGCCGCAGCCTCCTCTACACCGCGACCACGGCGGTCATCACCGCCGTCTACGCGCTTGCCATCGCCTCCTTCAACTTGGTCTTCCGCGGCACCGAGCTGGCCGCGGCGCCCTACTTTCCCCTGGTGCTCGCGCTGGCCATCGTGCTCTTGTTCGAGCCCCTGCGGCACCGCATCCAGGGACCGGTGGACCGCTTCTTCTTCCGCGAGCGCTCGCGCCTGCAGCGCGCCATGGTGGAGATGGGCGAGGCCTTCTCCGGCCGCCTCGACCTCCAGTGGGTGGTGCGCGACTTGGTCCAGCGCCTGCCCGAGCTCCTGGAGCTCCACTTCGCCGCACTCTACCTGGGCAGCGGTGACGAGCTCCGCCGGGTGGCGGGCCCCGAGCGCCTTCCCGCGGTGCTGGTGGCCCAGCCGCTGCTGCGTGACCACCTGACCCGCCAGGGTTTCCTCACCCGGCTGGACGAGCTGGCGCCGCTGCGCCTGCTCTCCCGCGGCGTCGATCGGCTCGCCGGGGAGTTGCAGGCCGAGGGGGTGGAGGTGGTGGGCGTGCTGACCTCCCCACGGCGCTTCATCGGCGTGGTCCTGCTGTCGGGCAAGACCGGCCAGACAACCTTCGAGGAGGAGGAGCTCGAGCTCCTCCGCGGCCTCCTGCAGCAGGCCTCCCTGGCGCTGGAAACCAGCCTGCTGCTGGACGAGCGCACCCGTCAGGCGGAGCTCGCGCGGGAGCTCAAGATCGCTGCCACGATTCAGGCCTCGCTGCTGCCCGAGGGCCTTACGGCCGCCGACGGTTGGCGGCTCGCAGCGGTCTGCCGGCCCGCCCGCGAGGTCGGCGGCGACTTCTACACCGAGCTCAACGGCGGCACCGGGAAGCGGGCCGTGGTGTACGGCGACGTGGCGGGGAAGTCGGTGCCCGGGGCCCTGCTGATGATGGCGGCCCACGAGGTGCTGCATGCGCTCGCCCTCGCCCACCCGGACCCCGAGGAGCTGTTCGACCTCGCCAACAAGCGGTTGCACACGATCCGGCGCGGCAGCATCGCGGCGCGGCAGGGGACCTTCGTGGCGCTGGGCTACCTGCACTGCGTTCCCGACAGCACCCGGGTGCGCTACCTGCTGGCCGGGCAACCGCCTCCACTGCACCGGAACGCCCGTGGCGAGGTGCGGGAGCTCGAGCTGCCGCCGCACCGGATTCCGCTGGGAGCCCTCGCTGACGGCGGCTACCACGCGCTGGAGACCGACGTCGGGTCCGGCGAGCTGCTGCTGGCCTACTCCGACGGCGTGGTGGAAGCCTGCTCCCCCTCGGGGGAGTTCTTTGGTAGTGAACGTCTCGCAGCGGTGCTGTCCGGTTGCCCGGTGGAGCCCGATGCGGCGGTGGAGCGGGTCCTGGCGGCTGTCGAGGAGTTTACCCAGGGCGGCCCGCAGTACGACGACATGACGCTGGTGGCGGCGGCGCGTGCGACGGAGGCGCCATGACCGCGTACCGGCTGGAGGACTCATGAGCAAGCGACTCCTGTGGATCGGCGGCGTCCTGGCCGTGCTGGTGGTGGCCGGATTTGGCTGGATGAGGCTGCACCAGCAGCCGGCCTGGACCACCGACTCGCCGGCCGCCCTTGCCGAGTTCGAGGCGGGCATGGAAGCCGGCATGAAGATGTACCAGGCGGACGCCGTGCAGCACTTCGAGCGAGCTCTGGAGCTCGATCCCGACTTCGTGATGGCCAAGCTCCAGGTGGCGAGCAACACGTCGGACCGGCGCGATGAGCTCATGGCGGAGCTTCGCACCGCCGATCTTTCCCGCCTCACTGCCCGTGAGCGCTTTCTGGTGCGGTTCGCCCTGTCCCGCGCCGACCACGACGCGGACGCGGCGAACCACATCCTCGAGAACTACCTCTCGGCCCACCCCGACGACGTGTACGCCCTCGACATCGCGGCTCGCCGGGCCTGGAACGGCGGTGAGACCGAGCGCGCCCAGGAGCTCTACCGGCGCCTCCTCGCGGTGAGCCCCAACTACGCCCTGGCGTACAACAACCTGGGCTACACCGCCATGCAGCGGGGCCAGTTCGACAAGGCCGAGGAGTACCTCTCGACGTACCGGTACATCGCTCCCGACCAGGCCAACCCGCACGACTCGCTGGGCGAGCTCTACACCCTCACCGGCCGCTATGCCGACGCCGTTCGCGAGCTCGAGGCCGCGATCCGGGTCAAGCCGGACTTCTGGTTCGGCTACGACCACCTCATGACGGTGCACCTGCTCGCCGGGGACGTCGACGCGGCCCAGGAGACGGTCGATCAGGCGGTGGATGCAGGGATGGACGAGGGAGTGGCTCACTCCCTGGAGTGCAACGTCGAGATGTGGCGGGCGCTCAGGGCCGGCTGGGACGCCGCCTGGCGGACAGCGTCGGACGCGTGCGGGGACGTCCACTCGGGCCCGGCGCCGCTGATCGCGCAGCGGGCGGCCCTGGTGGAGGGGCACATCGAGGCAGCTCGGGCCATGGAGGAGGCGGCGCAAGAGAACAGCGTCAAGGGGGCGCATGCCGACCATCCGCCGAGCGAGCCCGAGGCGGCGGTGGCCCACATGGAGGGCGTGCGGCTGCTCGCCGAGGGCAAGCCGGAGGCTGCGGTGGAGCGCTTCCGCGCGGCCGACCACGACCTCGCCTACCTCGGGAGCGGTCCGGGTGTCTTCAAGCTCTTCAACCGCCTCGCGCTGGCGACGGCGCTCGAGCGGGCGGGGCAGGCGGACGAGGCTGCTGCGATGGTGGGTGAGGTACGGGCCGTCAACCCGGTGCTGGCGGGACAGTACGAGGCCGGGCAGATGCTGATGCTGTCCCGGCCCTGACTCTCGTCACTCGCCCGCGGCTTCCTCCGCGGCCCGTCGCAGGTCGGGGAAGCCCACGAGCCAGAGCCCGCCGTCCGCCGTCCAGCAGTCACCGGTGACGTAGGGGTGACGCGGGCCGGCGAGGTCGGCGGCCAGACGGGCGACCTCCTCGGGCGTGGCGAGACGACCCAGGGGCGTCCGCCGCGCCAGCCACTCCTGCACCCGCGGGTCGGCGTAGCCGAGGTTCTCGCTCGCCTTCTCGGTGACCATGATCCCCGGCGCCAGGGCGTTGACGCGGATGCCGTGACGACCCCACTCCATCGCCAGCGAGCGCGTCATCGCCAGCACCCCTGCCTTGGCCGAGGCCGAGTGTACGACCCCGGAGGCGCCGGTCCAGGCGTAAGTGGCGATGATGTTGAGGATCGAGCCGCCGCCGGCTGCGATCATGCGGCGTCCGGCCGCCTGGGAGCAGGCCCAGGTGCCGTCCAGGACGATGCTGCGGACCGCCTGCCAGCCGCCGGGCGAGAGCTCCTCGGCCGCCACCACGAAGTTGCCCGCGGCGTTGTTGACGAGGACGCGTGGCGGGCCGTAGCGCTCGGCCGCCCCGGCCATCAGCGCCTCCACGGCGTCGCGGTCGCGCACGTCGCAGGGGATCGCGTGTGCCTCCGCCCCCGCGCTGCGAAGCTCCTCGACGGCGGGTTCGAGGTGCTCCCGGCTGCGGCTGGCGAGCACCACCGGGTGACCGCGGCGGCTCAGCTCGCGGGCGATGGCGAGGCCGAGGCCGGTTCCGCCGCCGGTGACAACGGCTGGTCCTGGCTGTGTCGTCTCGTTCATGGCGTTCCTCCGGCACGGTGGTCTCGACCTGCTATGCTGCCCCGGCGGGCCGCGGCCCGAACCCCCAGCGTGAGGTGAGCATGACCCGTAAGCAGGGCGTCTTGAGATCGTTCCCGCCGGTCTTCTGGCTGGTGATCATGTTCGAGTTCTTCGAGCGGGGCTCGTACTACGGCGTGATGAGCATCCTCTCGGTCTACCTCACCGACATCCTCCACTTCGCCAAGCAGGACGTCGGGCTCATCAAGGGAACCATCCAGCCACTCCTCTACTTCCTGCCCATCATCACCGGCGCCCTCGCCGACCGCTTCGGCTACCGCCGCACCCTGCTGGTGGCGTTCACCCTGCTGGGCGGCGGCTACCTGCTCACCTCCCAGGCGAGCTCCTACACCGCGGTGTTCCTCGCCCTGTGCGTCATGGGCCTGGGTGCCGGCGCCTTCAAGCCCATCATCTCGGGCTCCATCGCCCGCGTGACGGACGCCTCGAACTCCACCTTGGGCTTCGGCATCTACTACTGGTCCATCAATCTCGGCGCCTTCCTCTTCCCCCTCTTCCTGGTGCCCTACCTCAAGAACAACGTCGGCTGGCGCTGGGTGATCGTCGCCGCCGCGGTGGGCACGGGGGCGATGATCCTGCCGACCCTGCTGGGCTACCGCGAGCCCACCCGGTCCAAGCCGGCCGAGGGTGCCCAGCGCGACCTCCTGGAGACCCTCGCCGACGCCTTCGAGATCATCTACTCGCCGGTGGTGCTGCTGCTGGCAGCGGTGCGCCGTCACCGCGGGGCGGTGCTGGGTGTGGCGGTGGCGGGAGCCGTGCTCGTGACCGCCGCCGGCTGGCGCTACGCGGCGCCGCGCAGCGCCGTGGTCGCCGCGCCGGGGGCGACCTTCGCGCTGGCCGGAGTCCCCCTCGAGGTCCGGGTGCTGCGCAACCAGTCGGCGGCGGAGCCCTGGCGGGTGAGCCAGGCGGACGGCGGCCTGCTGCTCGAGGTCTTCCGGCCTGAGGAGCTCCCCAAGCGCCAGGTGGAGCTGCTGCAGCTCCTTCAAGAGCAGGGCGCGCCGCCGGTGGCGGGCCCCGAGCTCACCCGCATGGTGGCCGCCGCGACGGTCCCGCCGCGCCTGGAGATGATCGAGGACCAGGCGGCGCGACCGTTCGCCGTGTCGGCGCGACCGGACGGCACCGTCGAGGTCCGGGTCGCGGACCCGGGGGCGTACGCCGGCTACCGCGACGCTCTCCTCGAGCGCCTGCGCGAGCTTCCCGAGCTCCAGCGTCTGCCGGGCGACACCCTTGACGAGCTCTTCCAGCGCGGGCGCACCCGCCCGTTCCTGCTGCCGTTCATCGCGATCCTGCTCGGTGCCGCCTTCACCACCCTGCTCCTGGAGCCGCGCTACAAGACGGCCTCGCCGGGCGGCCGAGCGGTCCTCGTCGCCGGTACCCTGGCGGTGGGAGGAGCGTTGCTGTGGGGGTTGCCCGGGCTCACCCTGTTCGCGCGCATCGTCGCCACCATCATCTACGCCACGGTGACGGCCATCTACCTCATGGACCTCGAGGATCTCACCCGCTTCTCCGACCACTGGCGGTTCCTGCTCCTGATCTTCATCTACTCGGGCTTCTGGGTGCTCTACTTCCAGATGTTCGACTCGGTGCTGTGGTATGTGCAGGCCTACGTCGACGCCTCGAGCCTCGACGCCGCGGTCAACTCGGTGCTGGGTGCGGTGGGCATCCCCGTGCACTTCCGCTTCGACGTCGAGCATGTCACGGTGATCAACGCCGGAACGATCATCCTGCTCCAGCTCGTGGTCTCGGCCATCGTGCGCAAGACCAAGGCGCTGCCCACGATGATCACCGGCATCGCCTTCGCCACCCTGGGCATGGCGATCCTCGCCATCTCCACCAGCATCTGGGTGTTCATGGCCGGCATCGTGATCTTCTCCATCGGCGAGATGACCGCGCACCCCAAGTTCATCAGCTACGTGGGGCAGACGGCGCCGCGCGCTCGGGTCGCCACCTACATGGGCTACGTCTTTCTCTACGGCGTCATCGGCTCGTCCATCGGCGGTGTCCTCGGGGCCAATCTCTATGTCCACTTCGTCGACAACCTGAACCAGCCGCGGACCCTGTGGTTGGTGTTCTCGCTCATCGGGGTCGCCACCATCATCGGGCTGCTGCTCTACAACCTGCTGGTGCGACCCCGCGAGGTGCCGGCCGACTGAGGCGGCGGGCCGCCGCTCCCCCTCGCGGCTGCTCTGCTCACGGCGGGGTCGGCAGAACCGCAGCAACGCCGGGCCCGGCTGCGCTAACATGCACGACCGTGGCAACTCCCGACTGCGCCCCCGAGGCCCGCACCTGCCGGGCGGTGGAGTGCACCGCCGACGGAGGGGTGCGGGTCGTCCATCGACGGGTGCCGCCTCCGGGTCCGGGAGAGCTCCTTCTACGCCTCGGGGGCTGCGGGCTGTGCGGCACCGACCTGTTCAAGCTGGAGCATGCCACCGCCGCAGCGGGGACGGTCCTCGGCCACGAGCTGGTGGGCGAGGTGGCGGCGCTGGGCGACGGAGTCACCGGGTGGTCGGTCGGTCAGCGGGTGGTGGCGACCCATCACGTGGCCTGCGGCACCTGTGCCCTGTGCCGGCGCGGCGCCGACACCCTGTGCCCGACCTTCAAGGAGAACCTCTTGGAGCCGGGCGGCTTCAGCGAGGTCCTGGTGGTGCGGGCGAGGGCGGTGGAGCACGCCACCTACGCCGTGCCAGACCACGTCGCCGACCACGAGGCGGTGTTCCTGGAACCCACCGCCTGCGTGCTGCGCGGAGTGGAGAAGGCCGGGATCGGCACCGAGGGCTGCGCGGTAGTCCTCGGTGCCGGCAGCATGGGCCTGCTGCACCTGCTAACGCTCCTCGCGGTGCGGCCGGGCCTGCGCGTGGTGGTGGCCGACCCCGTGCCCGAGCGCCGCGGGCTGGCCGCCAGCCTCGGCGCCGCGGTGGTGTCGGAGCCACGCTTTGCCTCCCTGGCGGAGGCGGTGGACGAGCAGTCGGGCGGGCTCGGCGCCGACGCCGTGTTTGACACCGTGGGTGGCTCCGGGCCGCTGGAGCAGGCGGTTTCCCTCACCCGTCCGGGGGGTGCCGTGGTGCTCTTCGCTCACGCCGGCGCCGGCGACGTCGCCGGCTTCGAGCTCAATCCCTTCTTCAAGGGGGAGCGCCGTCTCCTCGCCACCTACTCGGGAGGTCGGCAGGAGCAGACCGCCGCGGCCGAGCTCCTCTTCGCCGGCCGGCTCGACCCCGCGCCCCTCGTGACCCACCGACTCCCCCTCAGCCGCTTCGCGGAGGCGGTGGCGTTGAGCCGCCAGCACCGCGCTCTCAAGGTCCTGCTGGTGCCGGGGTAGTAGGTGATGGGCGAGCTCCCCTCCGCCGCGCGCGTTCTCTACCTCACGGGTCCGGAGCGCCTCGAGCTGCGCCGCGAGCCGGTGCCGCCGCCGGGTCCCGGAGAGCTGCTCCTGGCGGTGGAGGCCGCCACCACCTGCGGCACCGACCTCAAGGTGTGGCGGCGGGGCGGCCACCCCCGCATGCTGCAGTCGCCGGCGCGGTTCGGCCACGAGGTGGCCGGGACGGTGGCGGCGGTGGGCTCCGGGGTGGAGCGGTGGCGGGCCGGCGATCGCGTCGTGGTGGCCAACTCGGCCCCGTGCGGCGTCTGCCCGGCCTGCCGCGGCCACCACGAGAACCTGTGCGGCGACCTCCAGTACCTCAACGGCGCCTACGCCGACTACCTGATCGTCCCGGCCCGCTTCGCCGGGCGCAGCGTCCACCCGTCGCCGCCGGGCCTCGATCCCGCGCTCGCCGCCCTCGCCGAGCCCCTCGCGTGCGTCCTTCACGGCGCGGCGGTTGCCGGCGTCGACGCGCCCGCCGACACGGTGGTCCTGGGCGCCGGGCCCATCGGCCTGCTCTTCGTGGCGGTGCTCGCCGGCCGCGGGCACCGGGTCGTCGCCGCCGATCCCAACCCCCACCGCCTGGCGGTGGCGATCCGCCTGGGCGCCGCGGACACCGTGGAGGTGGCGCGCGACGCCGGCGACGCCGACCGGCTTCGCGGCGCCGCGGCGGGAGCCCTCGGTCCCGAGCTGGTGGTGGAGGCCACCGGCAGCCCCGAGGGCTGGGAGGTGGCCATGGCGGCGGTGGCGGATGGCGGCACCGTGGAGCTTTTCGGCGGCTGCGCGCCGGGAACGGTGGTGGGATGCGACACCCATCGCCTGCACTACTCGGAGATCACGGTGCGCGGCGCCTACCACTACCGGCCGGCCAGCTTCGTCGCCGCGCTGGCGCTGCTGGGCGAACGCGGCGCCGACCTGAGCCCGCTGCTGTCCGACGAGTGCGGCCTGGACGGCGTTTCCGCGGCGCTGCAGCGCATGGCTCGGCGAGAGGTCCTCAAGGTCGCCGTGCGGCCGGCGCTGGCCGGGGCGGCCCGGCGGGCGGACGCCGCCGGAAGGGAGAACCCATGACCACGCACGTGCGTCTGCTCGCGCTCCTGGCGGCCGCCGCGGTGGTCGGCTGCAGCGGCTCCCCGGAGCCGGCCTTCCAGGTCGCCCTGGTGACCCCGGGCCCGGTCTCCGATGCCGGCTGGAACGCCGCCGCCTTCAGCGGCCTCCAGCGCATCGCCGGGGAGACCGGAGCCGCCACGGCGCACATGGAGGCGGCGGGCCCGGCCGAGTTCGAGGAGGCCTTCCGCGACTTCGCTCGGCGGGGCTTCCGCCTGGTCTTCGGGCACGGCTTCGAGATGCAGGACGCCGCCGTTTCCGTGGCCGCCGACTTCTCCGGCACCGACTTCGTGGTGACCTCGGGCCTCGCCGTGCGGCCCAACGTCGCCGGGCTGGTGTTCCACCTGGAGGACGCCGCCTATCTCGCCGGCGTGCTGGCCGGGTCCATGACCGAGAGCGGGGTCCTGGGGGCGGTGGGCGGTATGGAGATCCCGCCGGTGCGCCTGGTCTTCGACGGCTTCGAGCGCGGCGTCCGCAGCGTCCGGCCGGACGCCCGGGTGAAGGAGGTCTTCCTCGGCAGCTGGGAGGACGTGGCAGGCGCGCGGCAGGCCGCCCTGGCTCTGGTGGAGCAGGGTGCCGATCTGGTCGTCCACAACGCCGACGCTGCCGGCCTCGGCGTCTTCCAGGCGGCGCGGGAGCGTGGAGTGTGGGCGTTGGGAACCAACAGCGACCAGGCGGCGGTCGCGCCCGACGTGGTCCTCGCCTCCGCGGCCATGGACATCCCCGCGGCGATGGTGCAGGTGGCCCGCGACGTCGAGGGCGGACGCTTCGAGGGCCACGTCTACGTCTTCGACCTTCACTCCGGGGTGGTGGAGCTGGCCTTCAACCCGGCTCTCGCCGGCGCCGTACCGGACGGCGCCCGCGCCGCGGTGGCCGAGGCCCGTCGCCGCCTTGAGGCGGGCGAGGTGACGCTGGAGCACTTCGACCGGTGAGCGCGCCGGGGGCGCCGCTCCTCGCCGTCACCGGCCTCACCCGCCAATACCCCGGCGTCACCGCCCTGGATGGCGTCGACCTGACGGTTCCCGCCGGTGGGGTGGTGGCCCTGCTGGGCGAGAACGGCGCCGGCAAGAGCACCCTGGTGGAGGTCGTCGCCGGCGCCCTCGGTCCCCACGGTGGACGGATGGAGCTGGGCGGCGTGAGCTACGCCGCGGCTGATCCGCGCGCGGCCTGGGCCCAGGGTGTGGCGGCGGTGCACCAGCACGTCCACCTGGTGGAGGCGTTCACGGTGGGCGAGAACCTGGCCCTCGCCCTGCCGTCCCGGCAGCGGCGCCACCTTGCCACGGCGTTGGCGCGAGTTGGGGCATGAATCTCGAGCTGGAGCTGCCGCCGCTCGGCGAGGTGGTCGCCGGCCTCAGCGTCGGCGAGCGGCAGTGGGTCGAGGTGGGCCTCGCCCTCGTTCTCGAGCCCCGCCTCCTGCTGCTCGACGAGCCCACCGCCGTGCTCACCCCGCAGGAGGCGGAGGCCCTGTTCGCCACCGTGCGTCGATTGGCGGCCGCGGGCACGGGCGTGCTCTTCATCACCCACCGTCTCGACGAGGTACACCGGGTGGCGGACCGGGTGGTGGTGCTGCGCCGCGGCCGGGTGGTGGCCGAGCTGGCGCCCGAGGTTCCGTCGCGGGAGCTCGCCGAGGCGATGGTCGGGGAGCTGCTACCGCCGGTGGAGCCGCCGCCGGCGGTGCGCGGCCGGGTGGCGGCGCGGCTGGTGGGCGTGGCTGTGCCGCCCCGACTGGCCCCCCTGGACCTCGAGCTCCACGCCGGCGAGCTGCTGATCCTGGCCGGAGTCGATGGCAGCGGACAGACCGCGGCTGCCGAGCGGCTGGCCGGCCTGGTCAGCGGCCCCGGGCGTCTCGAGGTCGGCGGCGAGCGCCTGGAGCGCCCGCACCCGGCCGACCTGCGCCGCCGCGGCGTCTGGGTGGTCCCCGCGGACCGCACCCGCGATGGCCTGCTGCCCGGCCTCACCGTCGCCGAGAACCTGGTGCTCGGGCGCCACCGGCGGGCGCCGTTCAGCCGGCGGGGCGTCCTCAGCCCGGCGGCGGTTCGGGCCGACGCCCAGCGGCTCGTGGAGGCTCTCCAGGTGGTGGGGCGGCCGGAGCAGCCGGCCGGGAGCCTCTCCGGCGGAAACCAGCAAAAGCTCATGGTGGCCCGGGCCCTGGCTGCCGAGCCTCGCGTGCTGGTGGCGATTCATCCCACCCGCGGCCTCGACGTGGCGGCGCAGCGCACCGTCCACCGCCTCCTGATCGAGGCACGCACGGCGGGTGTCGCCGTGCTGGTGGTCACCGCCGACCTCGACGAGGCGCGCGTGCTGGGCGACCGGATCCTGGTGCTTTCCCGCGGCGCCGTGGTGGGCGAGGGCGATCGCGCCACTCCCCGCGAGCGCCTGGCCCGCTGGGTGGGCGGGGAGGCCGCGTGAGGCGCTGGCTGGTGGCCGGGCTCGTCGTGATCCTCGCCGGCCTCGTGGTGACTGTGGCGGTGGGCGCCGATCCCCTGGTGGCGGCGGCCGCAGCGCTGGAGGGCGCCTTCGGGTCGTGGCTGGCGTTTCAGGAGACCCTGGCCAAGACGACGCCGCTGCTCTTCACCGGCCTGGCGGTCGCCCTGGCCTTCCGCGCGGGGGTCTGGAACATCGGCGCCGAGGGCCAGCTCCTGGCGGGGGCGGTGGCGGCCACCTGGGCGGGCCTCGCGGTGGCGCCGGGTTGGAGTGCGCCGGCGGCGCTGGCGGCCGGCGCGTTGGCCGGGGCGGCGTGGGCCGGCATCGCCGCCCTCCTCCGGGTGGTGTCGGGGGTCAACGAGGTGCTGTCAACCATCCTCCTCAACCTGGTGGCTCTGGCGCTGCTCGGCTGGGCGGTGCACGGACCCCTGCAGGAGCCCGGCGGGACCTACCCGCAGAGCGCCGCGCTCCCGGCGGCCGCCTGGCTGTGGCGCCCGTTCCCGCCGGGCCGGCTGCACCTGGGGCTCGGCCTCGGGCTGCTGGCGGCCGGCGGCCTCGGGCTCGCGCTGATGCGGACCCCGTGGGGGCTCGAGCTGCGCGCGGTGGGCGACTCCGCCCGCGCGGCGCTGGCCTGCGGGGTGCGCACCGGCCGCCGTCAGGCCGAGGCCCTCGTCCTCTCGGGCGCGCTGGCCGGGCTGGGGGGCGCGGTGGAGCTGCTCGGCATCACCCACCGTCTCTTCGAGCGCTTCAGCCCCGGCTACGGCTACTCGGGGATCGCGGTGGCCCTGCTCGGTGGCCTCACGCCCGGCGGCACCGTGGCAGCGGCTCTCCTGTTCGGCGCCATGGGTGCCGGTGCCGGGGCGCTGCAGCGGGTTGCCGGGGTGCCCACGGTGGCGGTGCTCCTGGTCCAGGGCGTGGTGATCGTGGCCCTGGCGGCGCGGAGGTCGCGGTGACCGTGGCCGAGGTCCTCACCCTGGCCGCGCCGCTGCTGTGGGCGGCCATGGCGGAGCTTCTCGGCGAGCGCGCCGGGGTGCTCAACATCGGCGTCGAAGGGGTGATGCTGGTGGCCTGCCTGGCGGCGGCGCTGGCGGCGCCGGGGTTGGGTCCCGGCTGGGCCGTCCTCGTCGCGGCCGCGGCCGGCACGGTCGCCAACCTCGCCTTCGCCGTCGTGGTGGTTCTCGGGGCCGACCAGGTGGTTGCGGGTACCGGCATGGTGCTGGTGGGGCTCGGCTTCACCGGGACGGTGTTCCGCGCCATGCAGGCGCGGGGCTTCAGTGGTGCGCTCGTCCCCACGCTTCCATGGGGCCCGCTCGAGCTTGGCGGGCTGTTGCTGCCGCTGGCGCTCGTGCTCGTGCTGGGGCGGAGCCGGATCGGCCTGGTGGTGCGCGCCTGCGGCGAGAGCCCGGAGGCGGTGGCGGCGGGGGGGATCGATCCGCGCCGGGTGCGGGTGGTGGTTCTGGCGGCCGCGGGAGCGCTCGTCGGGGTTGCCGGCGCGGCGCTGGTGCTGCGCGCGTCGGGCTCGTTCGTGGAGGGGATGACGGCGGGGCGGGGCTTCGTCGCCCTTGCCCTCGTCCTGCTCGGGCGCTGGCGGCCGCTGCCGGTGGCGGCGGGGGCGCTGCTGCTGGGCGCCGCCACCGCGCTGCAGTTCCACCTCCAGGGGCTCGGCCTCGCCGGGGTGCCGTATCACCTGCTGCTGGCGCTACCCTACCTGCTCACCCTCGCGGTGCTGGCGCTGCTGCCACGCGCCGTCGCCGCCGGCCCCGCCGCCCTCGGCAAGCCGTACCGGGGGCAGCGGTAGGGGTCGGGGACCGGGGCCGGGACCGGGGCCGTTGGCCGCGACCGGGGCCGGGACCGGGACCGGGCCCGAGGACCGCGACCGGGCCCGTCGGCCGGGGCTGTCGCGGCCCAGGCGTACCGGCTTGTGGTGCAATCCCATGGCTTTGTAGGCGCGCGACCTTCGCGCGCCACGAGCGCGATGGGTGGCGGAGGTTCGTTCGGGTACCTCCGCTGCTCGGCAGGGTTTCCCGCGTGCTCTGAAGCGGCAGTGGGGGCGCGAAGAGGCTTCGCGCCTACATGCCCCCTCCCTCTGTCGCAGGTGCGTCTCCCGGGACCGCGACCGGTACCGTGACCGGGGCCGTAGGCCGGATTCCGGTCCCCGTCCCGGACCCGGACCCGGATTCCGGTCCCGGTCCCCGTCCCGGACCCGGATTCCGGTCGCCGTACCCGTCCCGGAGTCCCGTCCCGGTCCCGGAGTCCGGTCCCTGCTTCGGCTCCGGGTGCTCCCGGCATGGCCTCCCCCCGGATCGTTCAGAGGAGCCGGATGGCCGGCGGGGCCTCCGCTGTCAAGGGTCGCTTCGCGCCCCGTGCGGGGGGCGACGTGGCCGCTCCGAGATTGTCAGCACGCGTGTGCCGTTTCAATCCGCGCCCCCGTGCGGGGGGCGACGTCGCCGGCGGAGACTTCACCGCGGTGGCGACACGTTTCAATCCGCGCCCCCGTGCGGGGGGCGACGCGGCCGCGCCGCCGCTCAGGCGCATGGCCACCGAGTTTCAATCCGCGCCCCCGTGCGGGGGGCGACCGGCGGACCGCGGCCGCATGGCGGCCGTCGAGGGTTTCAATCCGCGCCCCCGTGCGGGGGGCGACCGTCGTCGGCGTCGCCGCCACGGCGCCGACGCGAGCGTTTCAATCCGCGCCCCCGTGCGGGGGGCGACTCGAGTCGGTGCGCGCGACGTCGCGACGCTCGCACGGTTTCAATCCGCGCCCCCGTGCGGGGGGCGACTCGAGCGGCGCGGCCGAGCGGCGCGCTGGAGCTGTTTCAATCCGCGCCCCCGTGCGGGGGGCGACTCGGCTCGTGCTCACATGCCCTCGCGTGGCGATGTTTCAATCCGCGCCCCCGTGCGGGGGGCGACGCGCGCGGCATCGACGATGCCGCGCATCGGCGCAGCGTTTCAATCCGCGCCCCCGTGCGGGGGGCGACCGCGGTCGCGGAGCTCGCCAGCGTGACGGACGGGTTTCAATCCGCGCCCCCGTGCGGGGGGCGACCACGAGCAGCCGCGCGGATGCGTGCACGTCCGGTACGTTTCAATCCGCGCCCCCGTGCGGGGGGCGACGCCGCAGGCGCTCGACTCGTCGCGGCCGGAGCGGTTTCAATCCGCGCCCCCGTGCGGGGGGCGACTCGGCGCGGTCGGCCATGCGCAGTCGGCACGAGTTTCAATCCGCGCCCCCGTGCGGGGGGCGACGCGCGCAGCGCGCCGCGGCGTCATCGGCAGTACGTGTTTCAATCCGCGCCCCCGTGCGGGGGGCGACGCCGGCCCGGCAGACGTCGCTGCCAGCGACGTCGCGACGAGTCAGTTTCAATCCGCGCCCCCGTGCGGGGGGCGACCAGCGACCGGCCTGCGTCAGTGCGCCGTCGGACGCGCGACGTCGAGTGTTTCAATCCGCGCCCCCGTGCGGGGGGCGACGTCGGCCGCCGAGCGTCGCACTGCGCAGGTTTCAATCCGCGCCCCGTGCGGGGGGCGACCGACCAGCTCGGTGGCGGCTGCCGCCGACGTTTCAATCCGCGCCCCCGTGCGGGGGGCGACGACGCGGCGTCGACGCAGCGCCGATGCGCGCGACGTTTCAATCCGCGCCCCCGTGCGGGGGGCGACACGTGCGCTGCACGAGCCCGTCGACCGGCTGCCGCGTTTCAATCCGCGCCCCCGTGCGGGGGGCGACCGACGCCGCGCCGTCGGCCATGCGACGCGAGCTCGTGTTTCAATCCGCGCCCCCGTGCGGGGGGCGACGCGCGCGGCACGTGCCGAGCTCGACGGCGCAGATGGTTTCAATCCGCGCCCCCGTGCGGGGGGCGACGCAGGCGCTCGGCGGTCGACGTACCGCCCGAGCGTGTTTCAATCCGCGCCCCCGTGCGGGGGGCGACGCGGAGCGCGCGCTGCAGGCGCTCATCGACGCTGGTGTTTCAATCCGCGCCCCCGTGCGGGGGGCGACGTGCGCCAGGCGTCAGGACGCACTGCGTCGCCTGAGTTTCAATCCGCGCCCCCGTGCGGGGGGCGACCTGGGCGCCGGACGCCTCGAGCGCTGGCTGTAGCGTTTCAATCCGCGCCCCCGTGCGGGGGGCGACGTCGAGCGGCTCAGGACGAGCGTCGACGTCATCGGTGTTTCAATCCGCGCCCCCGTGCGGGGGGCGACCCAGACGGCCACCGATGCCGATGCTCAGCGAGCAGTTTCAATCCGCGCCCCCGTGCGGGGGGCGACCCGTGCGGCGTCGCCGGTGCGTGACGCCGACGACGTTTCAATCCGCGCCCCCGTGCGGGGGGCGACCGCTGGCGCCGCGCTCGACGCGGCGCCACGCGATCGGTTTCAATCCGCGCCCCCGTGCGGGGGGCGACGTGTCGGCGACCTCCGTCGGCGCTGGACGTCGATGTTTCAATCCGCGCCCCCGTGCGGGGGGCGACGTCGCGTCAGAGCGCATGCGTGGCCGCGTCAGGTGGTTTCAATCCGCGCCCCCGTGCGGGGGGCGACGAGCGGCTCGAGCGTGGCCACGACGAGTCCGAGAGTTTCAATCCGCGCCCCCGTGCGGGGGGCGACCGGCGCTCGAGCTGCCGGCGACGCGCTCGAGCGACGTTTCAATCCGCGCCCCCGTGCGGGGGGCGACGCGCAGTGCGTGCGCTCGGTGTCGACGCGAGATCGTGTTTCAATCCGCGCCCCCGTGCGGGGGGCGACCGCAGGCTCGTGCCGTACCGCTGGTCGGTGACCGGGTTTCAATCCGCGCCCCCGTGCGGGGGGCGACCGATCGGCTTCGCGGAGACGCCCATGCGCATCGCAGTTTCAATCCGCGCCCCCGTGCGGGGGGCGACCTCGATCGCCGGCGGCATCGGCGACGACTGGATGTTTCAATCCGCGCCCCCGTGCGGGGGGCGACCAGGCGCTCGGCGCTGCACGGCCAGGGCACTGCGGTTTCAATCCGCGCCCCCGTGCGGGGGGCGACCCGACGTCCGAGCCGGTGAGCCGGCGACGCCGGTTCGGTTTCAATCCGCGCCCCCGTGCGGGGGGCGACCGACGCGCAGTCATCGCCGTGACGCTCTGCGGCGACGTTTCAATCCGCGCCCCCGTGCGGGGGGCGACGACGCTGCGTGACCGTCGCTCGGCGCTCATCGGCAGTTTCAATCCGCGCCCCCGTGCGGGGGGCGACGCCGGCTGCGTCGAGTTGCAGAGCTGACACCCGGCGGGTTTCAATCCGCGCCCCCGTGCGGGGGGCGACCGAGCCCTGCGACGGTCGCCGTGTCCACGGTCGACGTTTCAATCCGCGCCCCCGTGCGGGGGGCGACAGACGGTGCCGTCGCACGTGGCCGTGACGACGTGTTTCAATCCGCGCCCCCGTGCGGGGGGCGACGTCATCCGCACGTCCGACGGCGACGTGACGCCGGTTTCAATCCGCGCCCCCGTGCGGGGGGCGACCTGCAGCGGCCTGACGTCGATCGAGCTCGTCAGGTTTCAATCCGCGCCCCCGTGCGGGGGGCGACGTGCGCCGTGGTCACAGCCCGGCCGCTCGGTCGTGTTTCAATCCGCGCCCCCGTGCGGGGGGCGACGCGCCGTCGGCATCGCCGCGACGCGCGCTCGGAGTTTCAATCCGCGCCCCCGTGCGGGGGGCGACCTCGATGCGCACAGCGATCGCGGTGTCGAGCGCGCGTTTCAATCCGCGCCCCCGTGCGGGGGGCGACGTAGCTCGTGGACGTCGCCCGGCACGGCTCGACGCGGTTTCAATCCGCGCCCCCGTGCGGGGGGCGACCGCGAGCCAGCGTGCTTGCGACGCTCGCGACCAGGGTTTCAATCCGCGCCCCCGTGCGGGGGGCGACCAGGTGCCATGACGGTCCTGCGCGGCCTGCGACCGTGTTTCAATCCGCGCCCCCGTGCGGGGGGCGACCGCGAGCGTGACCGGACGCGCTCGCGCCTGATCGCAGTTTCAATCCGCGCCCCCGTGCGGGGGGCGACGCGCCGCGTCGCCTGCAGCTGCATGCGTCCGGCGCTGTTTCAATCCGCGCCCCCGTGCGGGGGGCGACGCGCGGCCGCTGAGTCGACGCTGACGGTCGATCGAGGTTTCAATCCGCGCCCCCGTGCGGGGGGCGACGTCGCGCGATCCGGCGTCCAGTCGAGTCGCCGACGTAGTTTCAATCCGCGCCCCCGTGCGGGGGGCGACATCGCGGTCCACGCGTCGGCCGCTGGTCAGGCGTGTTTCAATCCGCGCCCCCGTGCGGGGGGCGACCGTGCCAGGTCGCGGCACGTCCGTCGACGAGCGTGTTTCAATCCGCGCCCCCGTGCGGGGGGCGACTCGAGCCGTCGCGGACGCTCACGCCGAGCAGCGTCGTGTTTCAATCCGCGCCCCCGTGCGGGGGGCGACTCGAGCGGTCTGCGCGAGTGCCGCTACCGGATCGCGGTTTCAATCCGCGCCCCCGTGCGGGGGGCGACGTCGCCGACGCCGACGATGTCGTCGACGACGTCGCGGTTTCAATCCGCGCCCCCGTGCGGGGGGCGACCAGGCTCCGCGTGCTCCGGCCGTCGGCGTCGCGGTTTCAATCCGCGCCCCCGTGCGGGGGGCGACGCTGCGTCGCCGCTGCGACGCTCGCGGCCGCGCGTGTTTCAATCCGCGCCCCCGTGCGGGGGGCGACGCTCCACAGACAAGGGTACCGTAGCTCAGTGAGATAGGGGGCCTCATCCGCGAACCCGCGAAAGGCCGCCATCAACGTGCGGTAGGTCGCGGGAGGCTGCCCAGTAACTCATTTTCAAGGAGCGGGATGCGTTGCGCGCGAACCTCCCGGGTCTGCCACAATCGCTTGGGGTTCGCGAGGCTCAGACCAGGAGAGGTCCTTTCACGTCCAACGATGGCTTGGTGCCATGATGCTCGATACGGTTTTCGTAGTTGGCGCCGAGGAAGTAGAAGCGAAGGCTGTCCTTCTCCGGCTCGAAGAGGTCCAGGAGACGCAGCTTCAGCATCGTCCACTGGTCAGGATCGACCACACACTCGAAAACCGAGTTTTGCACCCGCTGACCGTAGTTCTCGCAAGCTTTTGCGATATGCCTCAGTCGGCGGGCGCCCTCCTTCTCCTTGGTCGCCACGTCATAGCTCACCACTACCAGCACTAGCGGCCTCCGCGAAAGTCAGCGCCAGAGGTACGGAGGGTAGGCATCGAGGTCACCTCGGAGATGCCTGGCGAGAAGCAGCGCCTGGAGATGCGGCAGCATGCCTACAGTGGTCTTTTCGTCGAGGAAGGGATGCCTGATCTCCTCCTTCTTCTTCTCCTGGTACGCCACCAGGACGGTCTTTCGAGTGGCATCGTCCATCACGACCCCCCCGGTCTCACCGGCCACGAACCCTCTTCTCTTGACCTGCCGACGGTTGATCATCGTGAGCGCGAGCCGATCGGCAATCACCGGACGGAGTTCCTCCATCAGATCCAGCGCCAGCGAGGGCCGGCCCGGTCGGTCGCGATGGAGAAAGCCAACCTGAGGATCGAGGCCCACAGCCTCGACGGCCGAGCGGACGTCGTGCACCAGCAGCGTGTAGAGGAATGAGAGGAGCGCGTTCACGTTGTCGGTCGGAGGCCGGCGATTGCGGCCCTCGAAGCGAAAGCCGTCCTTCTGCGCGACGATGAGGTGGTCAAAGGCCCCGAAGTAGGTCCGCGCAGCATCGCCCTCGACCCCGCGGAGCGCGTTGAGCGGCACCGGCCCGGCTAGGTCCTCCACGTTCAGGCGCAGGGCCTTGATTGCGGGGCCGAAGTCGAAGCTCCCCGCGGCGAGCCTCTGATCCCTCCGAGCTCGCTGGAGCACAGCGCGGCAGTTGGACGCCTTGGCAACCACCATCGGTCGCGCGATCTGTGCGGAGCTGACCTCATCGTCGGCCTGGCGGTACTGGGTGCGCCGCAGGAGAACGTTGCCGGATACGGGCCCCTGCACTCGAGCGAGGAACCGCCCGCGCCCCGTCAGGAACGAAATTCCGATGCCCCTCTCGCCGCATCGACCCATCAGGAACGGGCTACAGCCTACGTTCCCGAAACAGACGATTCCCTCCAAGAGATGGAATGGAAGCCGGAGGAGGCTCTCGCCGTCCTTGCGAACGACCACCGTCTCCCCCTCGGTGCCGAGGTAGGTCCCCTGCGTCGTGACGAAGAGCGTGTTCAGGTGAGTCTTCAGGGCGGTTCCTCCTCGTCTACCGAGCGGATGGCCCGGCGCAGGTATCCGCTCGCGCTTCGGCGCGTCATGCCCTTCGGTAAACAGAGCTCAAGAAGGGAGCAGCGGCGGCATTTCGCCTCTGCCACCGCTCTCGGTGTAAGACCCTCACCGACGATCTCGTGGAGCCTCGCGGCTGCTGCTCGAGTCGTCGCTCTCAGTTGGCTTGAAAAGGCGACATCGCGTCGCCGTCGGTTGCGCCCGTAGAACAACGCGCCCGAGGGCACCTCGGTCGCCAGCATCTCCTCCAGGCACAACGCCTGTGCGCAGAGCTGAACCTCATCACTGTCGTTGTTCTTTGGCCTTCCGCGCTTGTAGTCGACCGGAAACGGCCGCCACTGCCCGTCAACACCAGCGAGCGCCGCCCCGCCTTCGTCGACAGGGCGGAACTCGACCACGTCGGCGCGCCCACTCAGTCCGAGGGCGAGAGAGCGCAATGGGAGCCCGCGCGCGACGAGCGCACCGCCGATCAGCTCCCGGCGCGGCGCCGTCTCGTCGACCCGCCGGTGCATATGGGATCCCTCGACGGTGAGAGTGTTCTCGGCCCACTGCTGCTCCACGTGGATCAGCGCCGCCTGCCGCTCGCAGAACATGAGGTGCTGGAGAGCAGAGAGAGGCAGGAGGTCGCCCTCCTTGAAGGGCGGGGAACCACCGCTCGTGTGACAGGGGCCTCTTAAGGAAGCTCGCGGCATCGCAGCGCACTCACATGAGACTCTTGAGCGTGACCCCTTCTGGCACAGCTTCCTCGTCAATCCGCACTTCATAGGCCGAAAAGTCGCGGGGGACCTCGACATTGGGTCGACGTGCAACGGTGAGGGTGTCGAACAGGGCATGCGACGGTGCGTTGCCGAGCTGCGACGAGTGCTCGAAAAGCGCGAGCTGCCGAGGAGCCATGCTGCCTGCAGGCCTCGCCGCCGACTGGTCGAACTGGAACGCGCCGAGCAGTGAGTCCCAGAGCAGCGCAAGGTCGGCGTCGCCGAAGCCGGTTTGGTTCGCGAGGAACGGGTTCACGAAGCCGTAGGCGACGTACACCGCGTACGGCACGGTGAACTTGCGGCCCATGGTGCGCTCCTTCTCGAGGTCGCGCTCGTTGGTCACGGAGCTGCGGGTGATGGCGTGCTCAAGCGTGACGATGGGCTCGACAGAACGCGCAAATGAGAGCTGCACTGGGCCTCGCACCTGGCCGCAGTTGACATCGGTGGTCATCACCGCACCGAAGGCGCGGATGTCCCAGAAGTTGTCGCACATGAAGCGAGTGAGCGCGAGGGCCTGCTCGGCCTCTCGAGGCAGCTTCTTGCGGTCCTTCTGCTTCCGGATGCCCTCGTCAGGGTGGCTTTCCCAGGCTTCGTCATGGAGGCGGTTCAAGACGGCCTTCTCGCCGAAGTAGATCCGGTGTCCCGGCTGACCGTCCTTGGTGAGAGCGACGAAGTTGCGGATCTTGCGCTTGAGGCACACGTCGGTCACAAGCCCGTGCCCGGTCTCCGGGTCGACACGCGGCAGGTTACCGGCGTCGGGGTCGCCGTTGGGGTTGGCGTCCTTGACGTCAAAGATATAGACGAAGTCGTAGCGGTTCATCCCGTTCCTCCGTGTGACGCTCATTCGGCGTTGGTTGGCTTGCTCTCGGTCTTCGAGCGAAAGAAGTCGTTTCTCTGGTGGTAGTACCCCAGGGCAAACAGCCCTTGGTCGGCGAGCCCGAGGTGCGCCGGAAAGCTCTCGAGGGGTGCGATGATCTCCTGAACGAGCTTCTCGCGGTTGACCTTGCGGCCGCCCTCGAGCTTGGCGAGATGATGCTGATATGTCCGTAGGAGCCGGGGGAACACCGACTGCGGTGTCGCCGAGGCCGAGGCGTAGAACCGGTCCCTGACGGTGGCGTTGACCTGGCCGCCGAGGGCGTCGGCCTGCGTCTTCTCGAGCGCGGCGAATAGGCGCCCTACAAGGTAGGCAGGCTCCGTGCGTGCCGTGTCCAGGCTCACTGGAATCTCCTTTCCGTAGTTCCGTACAAGCACACCCTTGATGCTGCAGGCACGGAAGTAGTTGACGACACGATCGGCACTCACCCGCCGCATGACCGTGCGGAACAGAGCGTCCGGGTAGCGCTTGCCGGAGACGACCGCCTCCAGCAGCGTGGCGGGCAGGAGCGAAGGGATCTCCCCACCGGGTGGCTTCGTGTCGTTCAGGAGCTGCCACGATGCGGGCAGCTCCGGCTCAGGTCGCCTGGAACCCTCCGCGAACTGTCGCTCGATTCCAATGTCTGAGTGGTGTCGGCGAAGGCTGTCGAGAACCTCCGCAACCGTGCCGCGATGAAAGAATCGCACCGCCACTCGCGCAGGGGTGGGTGCGGCGAGACCGAGGGTGAAGAACTCCGTGCCCTCGGGGTCGTCCGCCAGCTCTCCGTACGCTTCCTTCCCTTGGCGAAGTGCGCGCAGCATGGCATGGAGCTTGGCTCTAACCGTCTCGTCCTGAGCGACCTCAACGGCGCTTGAGCCTCCATTGGCAAATAGGGCGAAGACGTCCTCGGCAGCCGTCGGCCGATCGGTCCAAAAAGCCACGGTGGTGCCGCCAACAACGATGGAGTGCCGATCGCGTCGGTCTAGCAGGACGTTGAGAGCAGTGGTGTACCGGCGCGCCGCTTCGACTGAGACGGGTGCGTTGTAGCTCTGTTCGAAGCCGTATGACCGGTACGAATCGTCGTTGAATCCCGCGATGGGGGCTCCGCTTGTCTGCGAACCAAACACACCTTTGATCTTGTCGTGCAGCCTGGCTATGGGCAGACGTTCACCGCTCACAAGGCATTGCCCGTGCATTCCAGTGTCGGCTGCATCCGCCGCTGATTCCCACCACGCCTTCATCCGGTCTGGGTCGGCGTGCGTTTGGCGGTCCCACCACGCGGCAATCGCAGGAGCCTGGTGCACGTAGCTTGTCTGTCCTCGAATCTGAAAGACCCCGAATCCGGTTGCAAGCTCCTCCAAGACAGGGTGGTCCACGGCCATTTCCCGATTCCATTGTTCGAGGAAGCGGCAGACCGAGCTGAACGCCTGGTCGCCGATCTCCGCCTCGACGGAAATGTGTCGCTGCGCGAATGCCGCTGCAGTGTCGCGCGCTCGATCTGCTCGTTCACGCCGCGCATCCCAACCGAGCAGGTAGCCGGTCGAGTCCCAGAGGAAACAGGGGTTGAGCCCCGCCCCCGAGGCCTTTGTGCATCCCAGCACCAGCACCCTTCGCGGAACTCGTCGACCGTCGCGTTCGACCCTGGCGTCCTGAATGTCGACCAAGGCCCCGTTGGGCTCGATGACGATGACGAACGTGATCTTCTGATAGCTTCGGCCGGGCGGAGAGACGTCGTAGCTGTCGTCGCTCTCGAGGCGCTCGTAGAGCTGATAGAGGGAACGCAGCACCATCGCTCACCCCCTCGTCTCGTTTAGGGTGGGCACCTGCACCTGACCATCGACCATCCGGGCCAGGAAGAACCTGGGCTCGGCGCGGCGCCGGCACCCAAGATGGCTCTCGACCACATTGCCGTGCGGGTCGTCATGGAACACCACGTCCCACAGCACGTACCCGAGGTCGCGCTCGCCTTTGAGCTCCGCCGGCGGAGGCTGGAACGCCTCGTCGTCGGCCAGCAGCCGGAAGGATGCCGGGAACTCGCGGCAGCCCAGGTAGGGATGGTGGAAGCATTGGCCCTTGATCGCCCGGCGCTTGAACGCCTCCAAGTGCTTCGCCTCAGGGTGGCCGAGGGCGGTACCGTCACGTTCGGTCGGGTCGATCACCTCGACGTGAGCCTCGATCCCGTAGCGGACGTCGCGCAGGATCCTCGCCGCCCGCTGCTGACGGTGGTCCTCGACGGCGATGCCAAGGCTGCCAGAACCGCGGTTTCGCACCGTCTTGACGGTGCCGGCTGGTATCTTGCAGCCGAGTTCGTTGCGCCTGACATGGGTGAAGCGTATCGGAGCGAGCACCCGGATCCGGTCCACTACCCACCGAAACTGCGGCTTCCAGTAGATGGCCTCGAGAACACCACGAGCCGCGCTCGGCGTCATCACGTCGTACGACACCCGCTCGACCTTCATCTCCGGCCGGTTGAAGGACGCGTAATTGCCCCAGACCTCCAGCTTGATGCCGTATCCCATGTCACCCCCTCTCGTCAGGTGATGAAAGTGCCGGCCTCGAACTCGCTCCTGTCGAGCACGAGGCCGAGGTGGTCGTCGTAGAACAGCTCGGGGCTCGTCAGGATCGCGTACCGGTCGTGGACCAGTTCAATAGCGCCTCCGAGCTGATCGTGGAATACCCGTTGTGGGGCCTGAACCGTGTAGCGCTGCAGGCTCCGAAGGAGCCTCCTCTCGGGAAGGCGGGCTGAAGATCTGAGTTCCCGGCAGAGATGCTCTCCCTCGTCACCCCAGGGGATGATGACCGGCTTCCCAGAGTCGCGGATGAGCCGGAACTTGCTGGCGTTTTCCGAGAAGGCGAACTGAAACGGCAGCTCATGGCTGCTCGGGACGAGGCTGAGATTGTCGAGGATGCGATGGTGATCCCAGCGCTGCTGCTGGGACCAGTAGTAGAGCCTGAAGTAGTGCTCGACCGCCTCCAGCGAGAGGAGGTCCTCGTACAGGGCGTCGGAGGCTTCTCGACCGAGGATTTGTGAGGTCGCGTTGGCTGTGTCTCGGAGGAAGGACTCAGCTCGCTCGTGCTCGGAGCGGAACACGTAGGTGCAAGCGGTCGCGAGCCGGCCCTCGCGATTGCAGCGGCCGGCTGCCTGGGCGATGGAGTCCAGACCTGCCAGTGACCGGTAGACGGCCGGGAAGTCGACATCCACTCCTGCCTCCACGACCTGGGTGGAGATCAGCCGGCACCGATCCCCCCGGCGCAGGCGCCGGCGGACATTGTCCAACGCCACGGCGCGATGCGCCGGGCACATGGCGGCGCTGAGATGGACGGTGCCGGCGTCGTCGTTGAGCCGTTCAAACAGCCCTCGCGCATGGCGACGGGTGTTGACGATGCAAAGAACCTGGTCGTGAGCTTCCAGCCGCTCGGCAAGCTCATCGTCGGGCAGCTCGCCGATGCTCTCGATTCGAACGCGCTTGAGCGCGAGGTAGAGGGTGCGTGGCTCAGGTACGATCTCCCGCACGCCGTCGAGGCCGATCGGGAACTCGTCCCGCAGGTGGATTGCGGGCTGGGTCGCTGTGCAGAGTACGACCGTCGAGCCATAGCCCCTGGTGAGCTCCCGGAGGGCGCTGAGGCAGGGGGCGAGGAACTCGACCGGCAGCTTCTGCGCCTCGTCCAGCACGATCACCGCGCGTGCCAGGTTGTGGAGCTTGCGGCAGCGGCCGGGTCGGTTCGAGAAGAGCGACTCGAACAGCTGCACCGAGGTTGTCACCACGAGCGGTGCGTCCCAGTCCTCAGCGGCGAGGCGGGTCTCCAGAGTCTCCCTGCCGACCTGCACTGCGCTGTGGTGCTCGAGCACGGGGTTGGAGACACCGGCCTTGCTGAGGGGCTCGAAGACTCGACGGAAGACCGCGGCGTTCTGCTCGATGATGCTGGTGAAGGGGATCACGTAGATGATCCGATCGAGCCGGTGCAAGCGGGCGTGGCGTAACCCGAACGCCACCGATGACAGGGTCTTGCCGCCGCCTGTCGGGACCGTCAAAGAGAACAGGCCGGGCGGGAGGAGGGCGGCGGCTTGGCACGCCTGCCGCACCTCGCGCCGTGCCCGGTTCACGTTCGAGTTGTCTTCACCGAGAGGGCTGACGTACGCCTCGAGGGCAGCCTCCATGAGCTCGAGCACGTTGTCGGGCCACTCCGGGCGGCTCGCTGCCCTCGCAGGATCCATGAACGCTTCGGTGTCGAGGTAGTCTGCGTCCACCAGGCAGGAGAACAGCATTGATACGAAGAAGGCAAAGGAGAATGCCGTTCCCCGAGGGTTTGGGCCGCGCCGACCAAGTGAGCATTGAAGGTGGTGCGGCAGCGTCGGTAGCGATGCTGGCGGGAGCTGGTCGAGACCGTGTTGCCAGGGCTGGATAGCCTTCTTGAGCCGGCGCTCGAGGCACGCCCCGTCCGACAGCGCGTCCAGGAGACCGCTATGGTGGCCGGAGACCGCGTACGCCAGCAGATGTCCAAGCACCGGCACCGCGGCCACGGCATGTTGTGCGCCCGCTGTGGTGTGATCGACCTTCGCGACCGGGGCAGCTGCCTCGTACGCCTCCTCGACGTGGTAGTCGGCTCGAGTGTTCCGTCCAAGATAGGCTTGGAAGGCCGCCGAGTACTTACCGAGATCGTGCCAGAGACCCGCCAGGTACGCCCAGTCGCCGGCGCCAAAGGGTGCGGCAAACCCACGCGCGAGTGCTGCGACGGCCTTGAGGTGGTCGCGAAGCGGTTGCCACTCGCGCTCACCGTCCGCGCTGTGCGCCCAGGGTCCGCCCGGCGGCACCCTACCTGGCGGTGTTGCATCCGCCGCTGATCGCTGGCCCTCTCCTGCTTTCTCCTCAATTGACATCCACCCCCTCCGTCGTTGGGTCGTCGAGCACCACTTGGAGGATCGTCTTGTGGGTCCTCTCCATGTAGGCCTCGACGGTTGTGAGGTCGCCTGTGTCGAGGTCGGAAGCGCCGCCCAGATAGCCGTCGCCGTAGAGCTCGTACCAGGCCCCGTCGTTGAGCAGCAGGTACAGCTGCCACTCCGGGGCCCGGCCCGTCTTCACGACCACCGCCGTGATCGTCCGGCCAACAACCTGCGGAAGACCGCTTTTCAGCATCCCGTCACCTCCCGTGCGTCGGTGCCTCGCTCCTCGGATTTGTCACACCAACCTATGCTTGTGCCCAGGGCGGTCAAGTACTGTCCGCCTGTCCAGAGGAACGCAGGCCGCCTGTCGGGCTCCGGGCCCGATCCGGCACGCCGGTCCACCGTTACCTCGCCTCTCCGTACTGCTCAGCGGCGTGCCGTAGCTCCTCAGCCACCCGGGCGCGCAGGCCGGCCGGGGCTTCGACCTCGCAGAAGGAGCCCCACCCGAGCACCCAGGGGAGGATCTCCACCGTGGAGGCCACCGTGAGGGTGGCGCGCAGGCAGCCGCCGGGTAGCTCGTCCAGCCGCTGCGAGGGGTGCCAGCGGGTCTCCTTCACTCGTTGAGCGACGTCGGGAGCAAAACGCAGCACCACGTCCTCAGGCTCCTCCTCACTGAGCCAGACGCCCCAGGCACGGTCGAGCCTGTCGAGGAGCGGAGGCAGGGGCGGTGCCGGGAACGCGGCGTCGGTGAGCTTGGCGGCCTCGATGCGCTCGAGCTTGAGCACCCGCAACGCCCCGGGTGGGTCGAGGCGGCCGATCGCGTAGAGGGCGGAGCCCACGGCCGAGGGCTCCAGGAGGTAGGGCCGGAGGTCGGCGGTGAACCGCTCCCGGCGCGAGCGCGGAGCGTACGTCACTCGCACCACGCGGTGGAGTGCCCAGCCGTAGGCGAGCGACTTGAAGATCTCGGCAAAGCGGTCGTCCCGCCGCTCGTCGAGACGGTCGGCGATGCGGTCGAAGGCCGGACGCAGCTCGGCGGGGATAACGGCACCCAGCTTGACCAGGGCCCCGCGCACCGCCGGGTTGGGCTCGTCGGCGTGCTGCAGGAGAAGGCGTGCCGCAAGGTAGACGGCTGCCGCCTCCTCGAGATGGAAGCGCACTGGCGGGATCTCGAGCCGGGCCTCCTCCAGCAGGCGCCACACGCCGCCGTCGCGGAATACGGGGAGCCGGCCGGTCCCCGAAAGCTCCTCCATGTACCGCCGCACGGTTCGGGGCGCCACGCCGAGCCGTCGCGCCAGCTGGCTCGAGGTCAGTCCTCGCCTGGGATTGGCCCAGAAGGCGCGCTGAAGCTCCACGAGGCGCCCCGCCTTGGTAAGGGCGTCGGCGAAGACCATCAGCGGCTCCCGGGGTTGTGACGGTTCCGTTGCATCAGCCCTGATCCGTCACCGAACGCAGCCGCTTCGCTTGGCCTGACTCCGCTTTGCACTCTTGGCCTCCGAAGGCTCTCGGGCGCCCTCTTGATGCTATCACGCCGGGTCACCGCATCTCGTTGCAGACAAAGCGTTCATCTCAAGAGCGATGCGGTAGCGTCAGGTTGCCAAGGCTCGGTCGGGGTGTGCTTGGTGGGAGCAGTTTGCAGGGGTCGGGACCGCACCCGGTGCGGGCCGGGGACCCGCTCGGGGTGTCGCCTACCCCACCACCGTCGACCAGGCGTTGAGGGTGCCGTCGTCGAAGTCGTCCTCGAAGATCAGCGGGTCCACCACGCTCACGCCGGCGGAGCAGGCGCCGACGTAGGTCGTCTCCACCGCGCCGGGGTCGGCGGCCGGGTTCGCCGCCGCCGCCGAGCCGTCGACCAGCACCGAGAGCGCGAAGTACCAGGTCGCGCCGGGGCGCACCCGCACGTGGCAGCTGGTCTGGGAGCGCGGCAGCAGGCCGTCCGGGTCGTCGGAGTCGTCGGTGACGAACGGCGCGGTCGGGCTCGGCGCCGCCCCCAGCGGGGTGAAAGCGTCACGCACACCGGTGTCCACCGGCCCGCCCGCCGCCGTCGTGATGGCCCACACCCGGTAGCCGGCGAGCGGCTCGGCGACGTCGGCCAGCGCCACCGCGCTGGTCGGAGGGCTCCACGAGAGCAGGTAGTCGGCGTACGCGCCGTCGCCGTCGCTCCCGGTGCCGGTGAGGGTGACCGTGGGCGTGGGCAGCGGCTCGGCCGCCGACTGCAGCGTACCGCCCTGGAGGGCGTCCAGGTTGCCTTCGGCCCCGGCCACCGCCACCAGCGCCACGAAACCGCCCGAGGACGCCGAGGGCTCCTCGAGCAGGACGCCGGTGCCGGCCACGGTGCCGCTGCAGCCGGGCGAGTTGGCCCACAGGATGCCGGGGCTCAGCGCGACCCCGGTGCCGTCGTCCACCAGGACCGAGGGGTCGCTGCCGTGCACGTCCGGGTAGCGGCCCCAGACCCAGTAGCGCACCACGAGGCCGGCGTCGCCGGTGTGGACGCCGTCGAAGGCGGGCGGCCGCTGCCCCTCGGCCAGGTAGGCGTCGTTGCAGGTGCCGGCGTGAAGCGCCGGCGCGGCGGCCGCGAGCAGGGCGGCGGCGAGGAAGGAACAAAGGGTGCGCATCGAAGGCTCCTCGCTCAGTAGTGCGGCGGCGTCCACGACCACTGGCACTCGCTGCACGGCGCCTGGAGGTCGGCGCAGGAGAGGTCCACGGCGACCGCGCGGCCGGGGTCGACGGGAAACGGCGTGCCCCACACCGAGCCCACCACCCAGCTCTGGAAGCGGCCGGTGGCCTCGTTCAGGCGGCGGAGCATGAAGACCTTGGTGGGGCCCCCCATGGCCTGGCCGAGGTCCTCGGCGTCGAGGACGCCGGGGACGCCGCGCGAGGTGTCGAGGGCGAGGTGGGGCGGCAGGGAGTACCAGTGCAGGTTGACCCCGCCGGGGCTGTGGCACTCGGCCAGTGCGAGGTCGGGGTCGTGCAGGCCGAAGACGTCGAGGTCGTGGCTTGTGTGGCCGGACACCGCGCGGACGACGAGGCCGTAGGCCTCGCCGGGTACGAGCTCGAAGGGCGGCCCGGCCGGGTCGTCGACCTCCCAGCTCTGGTACTTGCCGGTGGTCGGGTCCCAGCGGATCACCGCGGCGACGGCGCACTGGGTGGTGACGCACGGCCGGGTCAGGCCCTGGGGCTGGAGGTCCTCGACCAGGTCCTGGGCGTCCACCACCGAGTTGGTGTTGAAGTCGGGCGGGGTGTAGGCGTAGGGCAGGGACACCCAGTGCAGCCCCGAGGTGGCCCCGCCGGCGGTGAGGGTCACCCGCACCCAGTAGGCCATGTTGCTGGCCGTTGCTGTGGAGGCGATGAGGAGAAGCAGCGCGGCGGCGAGGGCGGCGGCGGGGCGGTGAGGAGCTCTCATCGACCGGCTCCCGGGGCCGGGGCGGGGGCCGAGTCCGGGGCCGGATCGGGTGCCGGGACCGGGGCAGGGTCAGGGGCCGGGACCGGGACCGGGGCGGCGGCCGGTGCCGGCTCCGCTCCCTCCAGCATCCCCTTCGCGCGCATGGCCGCGAGGATGTCGGCGGCCTTGGCGGCGACGTCGGCTCGGCCGTGCTCGGCGAGGTCCTCGAGGCGGGCCTGGCAGGAGGCGTGGTCGCCGAGCAGGTACTCGTCCAGGGCGAGCTTGAGCTGGACCTCGTCGGCGAACCAGATGTCGGGGTGGGCCTTCAGGATGAGCCGTGACCATCGAGTCCCCCACCGAACCATCTCTTCAGCGTTCAGGTGCATCGAGCCGTCCTCACGACAGCCGTCCTCCTTGTCGCAAGGGACTGAGTTACCGTAGGTGACTCCGTGCGCCGCATACCGAACACAGCCGTCCGTGTCCTTCCCCCCCATGCCCTTCGCTGCAATAGACCACACTACGTACGCGGAGTATCGAGAGGTCGGGAAGCGGCGCAGCAGCCCGCCGTACCGGCTTGGGATCATCGGTGCATGGTCAAGGGCCTCATATGCCTGGGCATCGATACCCTCAGGCGCCATCGCTTGGACAACGACCTCGTTTGACGACACCGACCCCCGCCACACCTCATCGTTGCTCTCGAGCTGCTTGGTCTTTGGATTGACGTCTGGTCCGATCTCGGGGACCTCACATGCGTACTGGGCGCGATAGCTGCCGACACGCATCGGCGTAAACACGTGTAGCCATCCAATAACCACCTCTGCGTGCGCCGGATAGGGGTGTTTCGTCATGACGACTGAGACCGGAGAGCCCTGGCCACGGCCAAGATGCTGAAAGAACTCGGCCCGATGGGCCGGATCCAAGGGCTCCACCTCGAGGTTGCAGTACGGCCCCCAGAGTCTCGGCTGCCTGGGCATCACGACCTCGTGGTCGGAGAGGTTGGTCAGCGTGATCTTGAAGTAGACCGGTTCGCCGAGCACCAGGGTGGGGTTGCCGACGCTCAGCTCCGCCTTCCAGCATGGCTGCTGGCTGCTGGCCGAGGCCACAGGAGCGAGGAGGAGGAGGAGCAGCGCGGCGACGAGGGTGACGGCGGGGAAGTGACGGGGGTTCATCGGTCGGCTCCCGGGGCCGGGGCGGGGGCCGAGTCCGGGGCCGGAGCCGGATCCGGGACGGGGACCGGGGCGGCGGCCGGTGGCGGCTCCGTGCCCTCCAGCATCCCCTTCGCACGCATGGCGGCGAGGACGTCGGCGGCGTTGGCGGCGACGTCGGGTCGGCCGTGCTCGGCGAGGTCCTCGAGGCGGGCCTGGCAGGAGGCGTGGTCGCCGATGCTGTAGAGGTTGAGCGCAAGGCGAAGACGGACTTCGTCTGCGAACCACGCGTCAGGATGGCTTCGTAGGACGGTCGAGAACCACTTGTTCTCCCATGCAGTGAGTTGCGTGGCGTTCACGCTCATCGAATGGTCGGTGCGGCAACCCTCCTCGTGGAAGCAGGGAATCTCATTGCCATACCGGTTTCCTTCTTCCGCGAGACGGAGTGCGACGTCGGTGTCCCACGTTGCGGTGCCTTTGGCATGGTAGTGCCAGATCCAATAGGCCGCGTAAATCGAGCCCGGGAAACGCGACAACAGCTCACCGTACCGTCCCGAGTGCATGGGGTGGGCGCCCAGCGCCTCGAGCACTTCGGCGTCGACGCCTTGCGGCTCGGAGATCCGCACCGTGACCTCGTTCGACTCGAAGGACCCGCGCCATACCTCGTCGTTGCTCTCGAGCTGCTTGGTGTCGGGGTTCACCTGGGGATGGACGGTCTCGTCGGGCACGTCGCACCGGTACCTGAGGCTGATAGAGGCCAACTTTGCGGGCCTCGAATATCCCGCCCCACCCGAGCGTCGCCGTCTCCCCCGGAGCGTACGCACGCTTGGAAACGACGACAGGAAGGGGAAGCCGGCTCACTCGCCCGAGCTCCTCCCGGAACTGGTCGCGGTAGCTCTGGTCGAGGGGCTCGATGTCGAGCACGCAGGGCGGAGGGGCCCACGAGAACGGATACGGCATCACCGCAGGAGCGTCACTGGTGTTGGTGACCTCGATCTTGACGTACACCTCCTCGCCGAGAACGGCCTCGGGGTTGCCGACCTCGAGCTCGGCCTTCCAGGGTCCTTGCTGGTCAGCGGCCCAGAGCGTTCCCGTCGAGAATGCAGCGGCGGCGAGGGCGACGGCGAGGAGATGGCGGAGCGTCATCGCCCGGCTCCCGGGGCCGAGTCCGGGGCCGGATCGGGTGCCGGGACCGGGACCGGGGCGGCGGCCGGTGCCGGCTCCGCACCCTCCAGCATCCCGTTCGCGCGCATGGCGGCGAGGAGGTCAGCGGCCTTGGCGGCGACGTCGGGGTGGCCGTGCTCGGCGAGGTCCTCGAGGCGGGCCTGGCAGGAGGCGTGGTCGCCGATGCTGTAGAGGTTGAGCGCAAGGCGAAGACGGACTTCGTCTGCGAACCACGCGTCAGGATGGCTTCGTAGGACGGTCGAGAACCACTTGTTCTCCCAGGAAGTGACCTGGTCCGCGCTCATGCTCATCCAGTGCTCGGCACGGCAGCCCTCCTCGTGGAAGCAAGGAATCTCGTTGCCGTAGCGGTTCCCTTCCTCGGCGAGACGGAGCGCGACTCCCGTGTCCCATGTTGCGGTGCCCTTGGCGTGCTGAGTCCAGACCACGTACGCCGTGTATATCGAACCGGGAAACGTGCCCAGTAGCTCCCCGAAACAAGACGAGTTGAATGGTGCCTTGTCGAATGCTCCGTAGGCCCTCGCGTCGATACCCTCGGGCTCGGCCACCTCAACCATGACCTCGTTCGACGAGAACGAGCCTCGCCACACCTCGTCGTTGCTCTCGAGCTGCTTGGTCTGCGGATTGACGTCGGGTCCGATGGCGGGGACCTCACAGACGTACTGGGCGCGATAGCTGCCGACACGCATCGGCGTAAACACGTGTAGCCATCCAATAACCACCTCTGCGTGCGCCGGATAGGGGTGTTTCGTCATGACGACTGAGACCGGAGAGCCCTGGCCACGGCCAAGATGCTGAAAGAACTCGGCCCGATGGGCCGGATCCAAGGGCTCCACCTCGAGGTTGCAGTACGGCCCCCAGAGTCTCGGCTGCCTTGGCATGACCACCTCGTGGTCGGTGAGGTTCGTGAGGACGATCTTAAAGTACACTGGCTCGCCGAGGATCGGGGTGGGGTTTCCGACGCTCAGCTCCGCCTTCCAGCATGGCTGCTGGCTGCTGGCCGAGGCCACAGGAGCGAGGAGGAGGAGGAGCAGCGCGGCGACGAGGGTGACGGCGGGGAAGTGACGGGGGTTCATCGGTCGGCTCCCGGGGCCGGGGCGGGGGCCGAGTCCGGGGCCGGAGCCGGATCCGGGACGGGGACCGGGGCGGCGGCCGGTGGCGGCTCCGTGCCCTCCAGCATCCCCTTCGCACGCATGGCGGCGAGGACGTCGGCGGCCTTGGCGGCGACGTCGGGGCGGCCGTGCTCGGCGAGGTCCTCGAGGCGGGTTTCGCAGGAGGCATGGTCGCCAGTGCTGTAGAGGTTGAGCACAAGCCGAAGTCGAACCTCGTCAGAGAACCAGGCGTCTGGGTGACTCGCGAGGACGGTCGAGAACCACTTGTTCTCCCATGCAGTGAGTTGCGTGGCGTTCACGCTCATCGAATGGTCGGGGCGGCAACCCTCCTCGTGGAAGCAGGGAATCTCGTTGCCGTAGCGGTTCCCCTCCTCGGCGAGACGCAACGCCACGTCAGTGTCCCATGTCGAGGTGCCCTTGGCGTGTTGCGTCCAGACCACGTACGCCGCATAGATCGAACCGGGAAACTTGCTGAGCAGCTCCCCAAAACGAGACGAGTTAAACGGTGCCTTATCGAAGGCCTCGTAGGCCTGCGCGTCTACGCCATCGGGCTCGGTCACCTGGACCATGACCTCGTTCGACGAAAAAGAGCCCCGCCACACCTCGTCGTTACTCTCGAGCTGCTTGGTAAGAGGGTTCACCTCGGGGCGGATTGCATCGACGGGAATGTCGCAAAGGTACCGAAGGCGGTAGTCGCCAGGTTGGGGAGGGGTCACCAGCCGAACCCATCCGATCGCGGTCTCGCTGTGGGGCGCATACGCGTGCTTTGCCATCACGACCGGGACCTGCGAGCCCGCCGGGCGAGGCATCCTGTTGAAGAACTCGCCACGAAGCGCGGGATCAAGCGGCTCGGCCTGTATGCCACAGTAGACTCCCCAGAGCTCGAACTGGTAGGGCATGACAATCGGGCGATCCACCAGATTGTTAAGGACGACCCTCACGTACACGGGCGCGCCCAGCACGATTGCTTCCCCGCCGACGCTCAGCGTCGCTTTCCAGGCTTGATCTTGAGCCGCGGCAGTTGCCAGCAACGATGTGCTGGTGATCGACAAGGCGAGAACGAAGGCAGCACGCAAGCGCATTTCGACCTCCCTACCGCGGGTCCGCGCTCAGGCGCAGCGTTCCCTGGTAATCGGTTTGACCGCATGGATTCTGCTCCGTGAACAGATTCTTGACGCAGAAGGCATCGATACCGTCTCGACGGTTGTCCTGGTAGTCATTGGCGACGTTCATGATGCAGTGGATCCTATACCCCGGACTTGCCGCACCGCAAAGGTCGAGGCAATGCACCATGGCTCCTCGGTGTCGTGAACCTCGGGCTCGCACGGGTTTACCGAGAACTGGTGGCCCAGCTCGTGGCTCGTCGTCCATTGAACTGACTCCTTGAGTGGCGCACCGGGGGAACCGGTATTGTCACTCGATCCGATCTTCGCCCCAAAGACGAACGTGTTGTTTGCCTTCGCCCATGTGAGGCCATACTGAGCCTCCGAGTCTGCGGCGCCCACTGATGTGGAAGTGGTTATTTGGGTGGCACTGCCTCGGCACGCCGGGCGAAACCGGTCCAATGGGCGAACCAGGTTTGGGTGAAGTCGGCGAGGGCAGTCAATTGAGTTCGATGCTGAACAGACCGCCGGTAACAAACGGGAGTGCATTCATCGCCGCCCTTGGCTGCGTACACCTCGACGAAGGCGTCGTTGTAGGGCTTCTCCACGTTTCGCAGGTCGGCGTCGTAGAAGCAGGAGTTCGCAGCATTGAGCTGCACGGGGCTACGATCGCAGCCCGACAGCAGCCCAACCCCTGCAGAGTGGTAGTTTGAGAAGTTGGGCACAGGTGTCCCTGACGGCGAGGTGAACTGAGAGGCGAGATAGTCATTGTGAATCTGCTCGTTCACAGTAATTTGGACCACACCACCGGACGGTTGCCCGACACTATTGACCGTGAGGATCTCACCGCTTCCCTCGTAGGTGTGGGTCTCGTCGAACAGCGCGATCTCGTCACCCGGGTGGAGGAAGTCGGGCTGCTGCTGGGCGTCGAGCCAAGGCCAGTAGTAGACGTCGAACCCGCAGCGGGTTGCCGCCCCCGCCACAGGCGCTTGTGGCGGTGTAGCCGTTGAGGAGCAGGCTCCCCTTCCGGAACATCCTGTCCCGCTCCGCGTAGACCCGCTTCCAGGAGGTGTAGACCGTGGAGTAGGCGGTGACCCGGTTCTGAAGGGGGTTCCCGGACGGGTCGGCCTTGATGATCCGGACCTGGAAGTTGTCCCCTGCGAAGCCCTGCGGCACCACCATGTCCACAGCGAAGCTGTAGTTCCCTCCGGGCGTCACGAGGATGGGGTTGCCCATGGAAATGCCGTCAGAAAGGTAGGCCCCGGTGGGCGACGCGTTGTCGTTGCCGAAGTACGGAGCGACCGGAGGCGTCGGGTCGGAGGGCTCAGTCCAGCCATCCGGCGGTGCATATGCTGCGAGGTCGGGCGGGTCGCCGATGTAGAGCATCAGCGGCACCCCCGGCCACCCCTCGCCGTACACGGTGACGTGCTTGTCGGCCGTCTGGTCGGCCGACGGGAACGGGATCGTCTCGCCCTCGCTGTTGGTGATCACGCGCTTCGGCGCCATGTGGTAGACCCACATGAACATGTTCATGCCGACGTCGAGCAGGCCGTTGTACAGGCCGGTGACGATGGCGCCGGTGTCGAACTCCGTCGCCGTCGGGTTGCCGAAGGAGTTGAGGTTGAACGCCTCGGTCATCGCGGGGGCCGAGTTGTCCGTGTAGTAGTAGATGAGCCCGGTCGCGCCGGTGAGGTCGCGGTCGACCTGGATGGTGTGGACGGGTGGCGGCACCTGTTGGTCCGCGGTCGAGCTCGTGGCCGAGGTGAGCTGGTAGGTGTAGCCGAGCCCGCTGCTGTCCGCCACCAGGACCTGGCCCCCGGGGGCCACGTCGATCCCGCACGGGCTCGGGAAGCTGAACGCGCGGCCGCCCCACCCCGGGACGATCTGGGACGAGCCGGGACCCGCCCCGGCCGGGATGCGGATCACGGTGTGGCTGGCGGCGTCGGCCACGTACGCGACCTGGCCGTCCGGGCTGACCGCGATCCCGATGGGGGTGATCGGGTCAGCGAAGCTGTTGTCGTGGGTCTGCGCGAACGGGGAAGCGGTGCACGTGCCACCCGAGCATGCCCAACGCTCGATGGTCAAGACTCCCGAAACGCCCTCGATGACGAGCACGCTCCCGTTCTCTGCCACTCGCGACATGTAGGGGTAGGAGTAGGTCGTCGAGTCGGTAAACCTGTTCGGGTCTTGTCCTGGGTCCGTGGTGAAGAGGTCGAAGTGGTCGAGGACTCCGTCCGCCGCAACGAAGAGCTTTCCGTCGACCGGTGACCAAGAAACCGCGTGGATGTTGGTGTAGGGCGCAACGTTCTTGGGCGAGAGCTGCACGTAGCTCCCGACGCCGCTGGAGCGTCCATGGGCCTGGATGATGGAGTAGAAGCTGCGCGCGTCCTCGGGGATCTCGAAGGTCGCGCCGGTGGGCTGGAGGGAGCCCTGTGGGACCATCTCGACCGCCTTCACCGCGATGAACGGCATCAAGGCGGCGTTGGCCTCGGGGATCGGGTCGAGGTTCTGGGCGGTGAAGGTGACCTGGTCGCCCCACCAGGCAACGGTGGGGCTGACGCTGGGCGTGGTCGGGCCGGGGATCGGGTTGTAGCCGATCGCGCCCACCGCGGGGCCGGCCACGGAGGGGTCGACCACGTTGAGGAAGGCGCCCTGGTCCGTCGCCTTGACCAGGGTCGCGGCGCAGGTGGTCGTGGCCGCCGCGGCCACCGTGGTGATCGGAGGCGCAAACGTGGCATTCGGGCTCGAGACCACCGTGTACGGCGCCGTACCTCCCATCCAGCAGAGCTGGAGGTCGTAGCCGATGAGCTGGGCGCCGCTGTAGACCGGCGTCCGGCTGAAGGATGTGATGCTGCAAGGGTCGTTCGAGCGGACGGCGGCGGACATGCTGCCGGAGGCTCCAGCAGGGCCGGCCGGGGGAGGCGGGTCGGCGAAGCCGGCCGGGGGGCCGCTCGTGGCGGCGGCGCTCATGGTTTCCGTCGCCGTTGTGCCTGCGTGGGGCGCGGACGAGGCGCGCTTGGCGAGGGTGGGACGGTGCGGGTACACCGGGCTCGGCGGCTGCTCAGCGCGTGCGGCGGCGGCGCTTGGAGCAGGCGACGTGGTTCCTACGCCAGCTTGCTTCGGGTTAACTCCTGCCCCCCCCCGCAGATGCATAGGGTCCTCCGGGAGCGAGGACGAGCACGCACACGAGCAGCGGGAGGGACATGCGCGGGAACGGCAGAAGAGATCGACGAGGCCCCCGGCGGCTGGTGTTGGGATTGTGCATTGGTGGCTCCTGAAACAACCGTATGCCCGGGGCCCAACTCTGTCAAGCAAGGACGATGGGTGGTGCCGGGATGGATGTGGGCGCAGGGAGGGTGCCCCTGTGCTTGACGGCGACCGCGACCGCGACCGTGGCCGTTGGCCGCGGCCGAAACCGGGGCCGTTGGCCGTGACGGCGGGCCGGGACCGCCCCGGAGCAGGCACCCTCCGGCGGGCGTGCCGTCCATGACGTTCTCCCGGGAGCGCTTCCTCACCGGGAGGGCGTTCGCGGGAAACGTCATGGGGGGCTCCCACGGCCCTTCACGCCCGGAGCAGTGGCCCCGAGCGACCAGGGAGGCGACTCGGCGAGCCCGCGTGTCTGCCCGAGCTTCGCCGCGAGACCGCGGAGCCGACCGTCAGGGTGGCGATTCGACCAAGGCGCCGCCGAGCGAAGCGTCGCCCTGGCCGGTGGATCCGCCGTCGCAGCAGATGATCGGGCAGACACGCGGGCGTCAAAGGCCCGGGGCCGCGCCGACCGGCGGCGGAGCCGCCCGGGAGCCGGGGTGGGGAGTATCAGGAGCCGGCGCGGTGGCCGTTGGCCGCGACCGGGACCGTGACCGGGACCGGACCCGGATTCCGGTCGCCGTACCCGTCCCGGAGTCCCGTCCCGGTCCCGGAGTCCGGTCCCTGCTTCGGCTCCGGGCGCTCCCGGCATGGCCACCCCCCGGATCGTTCAGAGGAGCCGGATGGCCGGCGGGGCCTCCGCTGTCAAGGGTCGCTTCGCGACCACTTCGTGGAAACCCTTGACACCGGACACCCCGCCGGCTGGTGGAAGGGTCATGAACGATCCGGAGGTGACCATGCACGACGCGCTTCCCACTCCGAGCAACGACCTGCACGCGCACAACCTCGCCGTCGCTGCGGCCGGGATGGTGCTCAGGCTCGTGGCTGCAGTCCCACCAGGTGTGAAGTTCCTTGCCGATCAGGCCCGTCGAGCCGCCTGCAGCGTCCCGCTCAACCTCGCCGAGGGCCACGGCCGGTTCGGAAGAGATCGGCTCCAGCATTTCCGCATCGCCTACGGCTCGGCGAAGGAGGCAGGGAGCGCGCTGGCGATGCTCGCAGGCGGCGGCTTCGTCGACAGGGAAGCGGCGGCCCGGGCCACCGAGGTGCTCGATCGCGTGCGGGCGATGACGTGGCGGTTGATGCATCCGCGGCGGTGACCGGGACCGTGACCGGGGCCGGGACTGCGGCCGGAACCGTGCCCGCGACCGGGACCGGGGCCGGGGCCGTGACCGCGGCCGAGGCCGGGGCCGGAACCGCGACCGGGGGTCAGTCCAGCCCGCCGAACTCCTCGTCCCACGCCGCCATGTCGTCGTCCGAGAAGCCGAAGTAGTGGCCGAGCTCGTGCAGGAGGGTGAGCTGGATCTGGCGGATGAGCTCCTGGCGCGTGTTGCAGGCCGCGAGGAGGGGCCGGCGGAAGAGCAGCACAACGTCGGGCAGGGCGTTGCCGTAGAAGGAGCCACGGGCCTCGAAGGGGACTCCGGTGTAGAGCCCGAAGAGGGTCTGGTGGCGGGGATCGAGGTCGAGCCGGTCGAGCATCTCGAGGTCGGGCGCCTCGCGCACCTGGACCACGATGTTCTCGAGCCGCTCGGCGAACGATGCCGGCAGGCGATCGAGGGCCTCGGAGACCACCTGCTCGAAGTCGGTGCGGGTCATCTGCATGCGCCGATGCTACCTCGGCAAGGGCGGTTTGTGCCCCCGGGGTGCGCGCGGTACCATGACGCGACCGCGCACAAGGAGGAGTGGTGGAAGAGCTCGTCTCCCTACTCGGCCTCGTCACCTTCATCGCCATCGCCTGGCTGGCCTCCACGAACCGCAGGGCCGTGCGCTGGCGCACCGTGCTGTGGGGGCTCGGCCTGCAGATGTCCTTTGCCGTGGTCATTCTCAAGACGAAGCTCGGGTTCGTCGCCTTCCACTGGCTCAGCCATGTGGTGCAGCGTTTCCTCGACTTCTCCGACGCCGGCGCCGCTTTCGTCTTCGGCGACAAGTTCACCGAGCACCTGTTTGCGTTCAAGGTGCTGCCCACCATCATCTTCTTCTCGTCGTTCATCACCGTGCTCTACTACTTCGGGATCATCCAGAAGCTCGTCGAGGGCGTCGCCTGGGTGATGATGAAGACCATGGGCACCTCGGGCTCCGAGTCGCTGTCGGCGGCCGCCAACATCTTCGTCGGCCAGACCGAGGCGCCGCTGTTGGTGAAGCCCTACGTGGGGCGGATGACCCTGTCGGAGCTGCACGCCGTCATGACCGGCGGCTTCGCGACCATCGCCGGCGGGGTGCTGGCCGCCTATGTCTCCTTCGGTGTCCCGGCCGGTCACCTCATCGCCGCCTCGGTGATGTCGGCTCCGGCGGCGTTGGTGATGTCCAAGATCATGTTTCCGGAGACCGCCACATCACTCACCGCGGGCCACGTGCGCCTGGAGGTGGAGCGTCCGTGGGTCAACGCCGTGGATGCCGCGGCTTCCGGGGCCACCGACGGCATGAAGCTGGTGCTCAACGTGGCCGCCATGCTCATCGGCTTCCTTGCGCTGGTGGCCCTGACCAACGCCATCCTCGGCTGGGCCGGCGGGCTGGTGGGGCTGCCCCAGCTCTCGCTGGAGTGGCTGTTCTCCTATGCCTTCGCCCCGATCGCCTGGCTCATGGGGGTGCCGTGGCACGATGCCGGCGCCGTCGGCGTGCTCCTGGGCAAGAAGACGGTCCTCAACGAGTTCATCGCCTACCTCGATCTCAAGAACCTCATAGTTGCGCACAAGCTCTCGGAGCGGGCGGTGGTCATCTCCACCTACGCCCTGTGCGGCTTCTCCAACATCGGTTCCATTGGCATCCAGATCGGCGGCATCGGCGGCATTGCGCCGGAGCGGAAGCACGACTTGGCACGGCTCGGGGTGCGGGCGATGATCGCCGGAACCCTGGCCTGCTTCATGACCGCCACCATCGCCGGTATGTTGCTGTGAGTGCAAAGTACGGAGGCAATCGCATGGTTCCCAAGCAGTGGCCGGTTCTTTTCCTGGTCGTGATGATCGTGGGCTGCGGCATGGTTGACCCGGATCGGCCGGTACCCCAGCCCGACACCAACGTCTTCGGCAACCTGCTCGAGGTGGTGCCCGATACCAACCAGCCGGAGGCAAAGGTCGTGAAGGTTCGCGTCGGCCTGCCGCGCTCGCTGGTTGCCGCGCAGCAGGAGCGAGGCAAGCCCACGCCGGCCACCGAGGAGTTCACCACCGCCGAGGTGACGGTGAGCCCCGACACTGTGGTGCTGGTCCAGGGCAGGCCGGGCACGTTGGATGAGATCAACTCCGGAACCGAGGTGGCGGCGATTCCGCTGGCGGGCTCCACCCGGATGATGGGCGCCTCACGGGTGCTCTTCGAGGCGTCGTACTTCATGGACTTCGACACCTACCGAAGCTGGCGGCTGCCCAGCCTGGCGCCTCAGGACGAGGGCTCGCGCCTGGGTGACCCTGCGCGGATCAACGGCCCCGGGGTCGAGCACTCACCGATACCGGTGGGCGATGGGCACGTGCTGTACTTCACCGAGCGTTGGCGACGGCCGTGGAAGCCCGACGGGAAGTGGTTTGGGACCGTGCGTGATGGGCTGCCGGAACCGGAGCCGAACGCGGCCTCCTCGCGCGAGCGCACCTACCGGACCGAGCTGGGCGCCGGCGGCTGGAGCCGGCCTGCCCTGGTGGCCTTCCCAGGGCTCGACGACGCGCAGGAGGTGCGCGTCACCTGGATGAGCCCGGACGAAACGCGGTGTCTGGTGACCGTGCGCGACGGCGCCGCGTCGTGGGTCGGGGCGGCCGAGCGCAAGTCGGAGAAGGCAGCGTGGGGCGAGGTTGCCCGCGTGGCGGCGCTGGGTGAGGCGGCCGCCTCCGATGCCGTGTACCTCAAGGGCAGCAATACCATGATCGCCTTTGCCTCGGACCGTCCCGGCGGGATGGGTCAGCGCGATCTCTTTCTGTATCAGCCCGGCAAGGACGCCCCGCAGCCGCTGGACCCGCGCATCAACACGCCGTCCGACGAGTGGGCGCCGCGGGTAGGCGCCACCAACCAGCTCCTCTTCTGCCGCATGGACCGGCAGCTGCTCTACGCTGGCGGCGTCGTCACCCCGTTGCGTCTACCGGGACCCTACCGGGAGGTGCTCACCGAGGCCAACCCCACGACCGAGGATGCAACGCTCTTCTTCTGCGAGCCGCAGTTCACTCCCGTGGAGCTGGGCAAGGACCTCTACGTCGCGCCCTGGGAGGGCAAGGCAACCCTCGGCAAGGCGGTGCCGGTGGACGACTGGCGAGTGGAGTGACCTCGCCCCGGCGGCGTCAGGTGTTCTCGACCTCCCACAGGCGTCGGACCGTGGGGTGGTCCCAGGCCACACGGTACTCGTCCGGGTCCTCCACGTCGAAGGCGCGGGTGACGATGTAGAGCAGGGCGCACGGCTGGCTCAACGGGCGGTAGCCGTGCGCCACTCCCGGCGGGATCTTGACCCACAGATCAGCCTCTCCACCCGCCACCACCACCTGGGTCGCGCCGGAGGTGGGCGAGGAGCGGCGCAGGTCCCACAGCACGATCTTCATCTTGCTGCCGGGAGGACAGAACCACACGTCGGTCTGCTTGAGATGGTAGTGCAACCCCTTCACCGTCGTGTTGAGGTCCACCAGTGACCAGTTCATCTGCACGACCTCGATGTCGCGGAAGAAGGCGGCCAATGGCTCGGAGAAGGCCTGGGTGGCGTCGCGCCGGTAGATCTCCATGAAGGAGCCGCGGTCGTCCACCAAGCGGCGCAGGCGCAGAGTCTCGACGCCGTCCAGCGCAGTCCCGGTCTGGTAGCGCTTGGCCGGGCCGCGGAGTTCGGGGACGATCGCTTCAGGGCTGATGGCATGCTCGGTCACGGCTCGACCTCCTGGTTACCGGCTGCGTCGTACGGCGGAGGATAGCCGACGCGGCGGGTGGAAATCCACCCGACGACGCTGGCTCGAGGAGCTGGGAGACCCGAGGCGGGTCAGCCGAAAGCTGGCGCCGTCAGGTGGCTCCCTCGTCGAGGATCGCGACGGTGGCGCCCCAGCCGCCGCGCTCCGGCGGAGCGTCGGCGAAGCTCCGCACCAGTGGATGGCGGGAGAGCACCGAGCGCACGCGCTCGCGCTGGACGCCGATGCCGCGGCCGTGGATGACGCGCACCTCGCGGAAGCCGGAGGCGTGGGCCTGGTCGAGGTAGTCCCAGACGACGTCGGGGATGTCGGCAGGGGCGAAGGGGTGGAGGTCGAGAGAGTCCTCCACCGGCAGCACCACCGGGCGCCCGGGAGCGGCGTCAGCGTCAGCGGCGGCGTCAGCGGCGGCGTCGGGGTCGGCGGCGGCGTCGGTCTCGTCGTGTGGCGCCGGGTCGGGCCGGCCGCCGGCGATGAGCACGAGCAGGCCCAGGGCGGTGAGCACGACCGCGAAGACCGCGAACCCCAGCCACACCCGCGGCCCGAACCGGGTGGCGAGCAGCGCGGTGACGCCGGCGAGCAGGACGAGCACCGCCGCCTTGGTGATGAGGTAGGCGCGGCGCGCCTGCGGATCGGCGAAGAAGCCCGGCACGGTCGGAGTATACCCGGGACCCCCGCCCGCCTCGGCCCACGGCCACGGCCACGGCCACGGACCCGGACCCGGTCCTCGGCCCCGGTCCCGGTCCACGGTCGCGGACTCGGACCCGGCCCTCGGCCCCGGCCCACAGTCGCGGTTTCGGCCTCCGCCGCGGCGTCCCCGTCCTGCTCCGCAGCACCGGCGCCCGTGCGGCCTGCGGCCGCCCGTCGGCTCGGCCCCGAAGGGGGCGAGGGCCCGATGCGCCAAACGGCAAGGCGGCCCCCTTCGGGGCCTTCGTCGAGGCGCCTGCCCGCAATCGTGCGGCACCCTGCTCCGGAGGGCATGCCCGTGGGGAGCCACCTCCGACACCTTTCCGCCAACGGGGTCCGCAGCCCGAGGCGCTCCAGGAAAGCTGTCGGAAATGGCACCCCCCGCTGGACGGGCTGTCCTCTGCAACGGCCCCGGTCCCGGACCCGGCCCTCGGCCCCGGCTCGACCTTCGGGAATCTCGCAGTGACCCCGCTCAGGCCTGGTCCGCGCCCGCGACCTGCTCCGCCATGTCCACGGCCTCGATGAGGGCGCGGGCCTTGTTGGCGCACTCCTCGAGCTCGCGCTCCGGCACCGAGTCGTAGACGACGCCGGCGCCGGCCTGTACCTGCACGAGCCCGCCGCGCTCCACCAGCGTGCGGATGGCGATGCACGAGTCCAGGGTGCCGCTGATGTCGCGGTAGGCCACGGCCCCGCCGTACACCCCCCGTCGGATCGGCTCGAGCTCGTCGATGATCTCCATCGCACGGACCTTGGGCGCCCCCGACAGCGTGCCCGCCGGGAAGCAGCGCAGCAGCGCCTCCCACGCGTCGACCTCGGGCCGCAGCTCGCCGGCTACCTCGCTCACCAGGTGCATGACGTGGCTGTAGCGCTCCACCGCCATCTCGCGCTCCACCCGCACCGTTCCGGGCACGCTGATCCGCCCGATGTCGTTGCGTCCCAGGTCCACCAACATGACGTGCTCGGCGCGCTCCTTGGGATCGGCGAGGAGCTCGGACTCCAGGCGGGCGTCGTCCTCCGGGTCGGCGCCGCGGCGCCGGGTCCCGGCAATGGGGCAGGTGCTCACCGTCCGCCCACGGACCCGCACCAGCATCTCCGGGCTCGCGCCGAGGATGCGCGCCTGGCCGGTGTCGAAGAGGAACATGTAGGGCGACGGGTTGGTGAGGCGGAGCATGCGGTAGATCTCGGCGGCGGTGCACCGGGGGGTGCGGCGGAAACGCCTCGACAGCACCACCTGGAAGATGTCACCGGCGAGGATGTGCTCGCGCGCCTGGTGCACAGCAGCCAGGTAGTCGCCGTCAGAGGGGGTCGTCGACCACCCCGAGGCGGCCGTCGCCGAGGGCGTCGGGATGGCGTGGGGGGCAGGCACGTCACCGCCGGCCAGCACCGCGCGCCGCAGGCGGGCGAGGGAGGCGAGTGCCCGGCCCCAGGCGGCCTCGGCGTCACCGGTGACCTGCGGTACCGCCACGAGGAGGAGACGCTGGCGGGCACGGTCCACCGCCACCACGGCGTCGTACAGACCGAACCAGGCTTCGGGCAGGCCCTCCTCATCGTGGCCGCTGGCGGGGATGTGCTCCACGAGGCGCACCGCGTCGTAACCGAGGAAGCCCACCGCGCCGCCGCAGAAGGGAGGGAGGTCGGGGAGGGGAGCCACGCTTCCCCAGTCGGTGACTCGTTTGAGCCCCGCCACGGGGTCACCCTCCTCGGCCACGCCGTCGACGTAGAGCCGGCCGCCGCGGACCTCCACCACCCGGAAGGGATCGGCGCCCACGAAGCTGAAGCGGGCGGCCTGCTCGCCCCCTTCGACGCTCTCCAGCAGGAACGGGTTGCGCCCGGCCGCAGCGAGCCGTGACCACACCGTGAACGGCGTGACGGTGTCGCAGGTGAGCTCCTGGATGACCGGCACCACCTCGTGACGGGCGGCCAGCTCCAGGAAGCGGTCGCGCCCGGGGCGGACCGCTGGAGCCTCCGCCGGCTCGCCCATCAGCGTTCGCCGCGGCTGCCCGCCGTGAGGGAGGCGGCGTGCAGAGGCAGCTCCTCGGTCTCAGACAGCACCGTCGCCACCTGGGCGAGCTTCGGATAGTGGGGCGCCGCCAGGCGCACCACCGACGTGCCGCGGTAGAAGTCCCATACCGCCAGGGGGCCGCGCGCGGTCGTCCGGCCCAGGGTGGGCAGTAGGTGGTTGACGCCCGCCACCACGTCGGCGACCGCCGGCGGGCTCCATGGCCCGAGGGTGATCGCCGCGACCTCCAGGCGGTCCACGAGCCGCAGGGGCTCCGTCACCAGCAGCTCGACGCGGCTGGGACCGATGCGGTTGACCGTTCGGCATGCCTCCGCCTCACTGGCAGCCACCAGGACCGCGCCCCAGCGGCGCAGGGCCTCGCGGGCGGGATGGCTCTTGTCCAGGCGGCGCAGCCGCGAGATCATGAGGGAGTTCACCTGCTTGGCGATTCGGGCCGAGGTCGTGACGACGACCCCGAGGGCGTCCTGGTCATGCTCGAGCTGGGCCAGCAGGTCGGCCACCACGAGCTCGGGCTCGGCCTGGGTGTCCGCCACGATCACCAGCTCGGGCACTCCGCCCCGGAGGTCCACCGCCACGTGTGGGGCGACCAGGAGCTTGGCGGCAAGGATCGAGGCGTCACCGGAGCCGACGATGAGATCCACCGGCGTTACTGACTCGGTGCCGAAGGCGAGGGCGGCCACGGCGTGGACGCCGCTCATGAGGTAGACGTCGTCCACCTGCAGGCGGCGGAGCAGGAAGCGCACCTCGGGGCTGCCCAGGTAGGCACCCGGGGCGAGCGCCACCGCCACCCGCGGTACGCCGGCGAGCCGAGCGGGCACCACCGCCATGATGATCGAGGTGAGGTCCACGTGGTGCCGGCCCGGCACCACCACCCCCACCGCCGGCACCGGGCGCAGGCGCAGGCTGAGCAGGGTCCCGTCGTGCTCCTGGGTGTAGCCCTCCGAGCACTGCTGACGGTGGAAGCGGCTGACCGCGTCGATGGAGGCGTCGATGGCGCGCACCACCTCGTCGGGCAGGACGTCGTCGCCACCCAGGGGACCGCCTACCAGGCTGATCTCGCGTCCGCCCAGCTCCTGCAGGTCGAAGCCGCGGATGTGCTTCATGAGGGCACGGTCGCCGTGGCGGCGAATCTCGGCGATGACGCTGCGGGCCTTGGCGAAGGTCTGGTCCGAGAGGAGCCGACCCCGCCGGCCCTCCAGCCGTGCCAGGTGCCGCTCTCCCTTTTCCTCGGTCACCCGGTACACCTTCATAGTCACCTCCCCGCGCCGGTGATCCGGCCGTACCGTCAGCATTCTCCCGCAAACCGGTGCATGCGTCCACTCGTGTAGAATGCCCCCTTTGAGGAGGAGACCGAGGATGTCCGCGCTTCCGCCTGTGATCACCATTGCCGACCTGGCCGCCCACGCGGGCGAGCTGGTCACGCTTCGAGGCTGGGTCTACAACTGGCGCAAGAAGGGGAAGCTCCGCTTCATCATCCTGCGCGACGGCTTCGGTTACCTGCAGTGCGTCGTTTTCCGCCCCGAGGTGAGCGACGCCGCGTGGGAGGCGGCCGTGTCCCTCACTCAGGAGTCCTCGGTGGAGCTCACCGGCCGCCTCGAGGCCGACGAGCGGGCGCCCGGTGGTTTCGAGCTCAAGGTTACCGAGGTGCGGCCCATCCAGGTTGTGGAGGAGTACCCCATCAGCCCCAAGGAGCACGGTACCGACTTCCTGCTCTCCAACCGCCATCTGTGGCTGCGCTCGCGCCGCCAGCACGCGGTCCTGCGGGTTCGCTCCGAGGTGGAGCAGACCATCCGCGACTTCTTCTACCAGCGCGGCTACACGCTCATCGACTCACCAATCCTCACCCCGGCCGCGTGCGAGGGCACCTCGACCCTGTTCGAGACCGAGTACTTCGGCGATCGCGCCTTCCTCTCGCAGTCCGGTCAGCTCTACCTGGAGCCCGCTGCGGCGGCGCTGGGCAGGGTCTACTGCTTCGGACCGACGTTCCGCGCCGAGAAGTCCAAGACCCGGCGCCATCTCACAGAGTTCTGGATGGTTGAGCCCGAGGTAGCGTGGATGCGCTTTGACGGGCTCCTGGACCTGGCCGAGGAGTTCCTCTCCGAGATCGTGACGCGCGTCCTCGATCGCTGTCGCGACGATCTCGAGCGCCTCGAGCGCGACACCTCGAAGCTCGAGCCCGCCACCCGGCGGCCCTACCCGCGCCTGGACTACGGCGACGCGGTGAAGATACTCCAGGAGCGCGGCGGCGAGATCCAGTTCGGCGATGACTTCGGCGGCGACGAGGAGACGATCCTGGCCGACCTCCACGACCGGCCCGTGATGATCACCCGCTATCCGGCGGCCATCAAGGCGTTCTACATGCAGCCCGACGCCGCCGACCCGAGCCGCGCCCTGGCGGTGGACGTGCTCGCCCCTGAGGGCTACGGCGAAATCATCGGCGGCTCCGAGCGCATCGACACACTGGAGCTGTTGGAGCAGCGCATCGCCGAGCACGAGCTCCCGCGCGAGGCCTTCGAGTGGTACCTCGACGTGCGCCGCTACGGCGCATTCCCCCACTCCGGCTTCGGCATGGGTATCGAGCGCTGCGTGACCTGGTTGTGCGGTATCCACCACCTGCGCGAGGCGATTCCCTACCCCCGCACGCTGAACCGCATCTATCCCTGAGGGGCCGTTGGCCGGGGCCGGGACGGCGGCCGGGACCGGGACCGTTGGCCGCGACCGGGGCCGTTGGCCGGGACCGCGACCGGGACCGCGACCGGGACGGCGGCCGGGGCCGTTGGCCGGGGCCGTGGCGGAGGTCGAGACCGTTGCGGAGGAGGTGCCCTCCGGCGGGCGTGCCGTCCTTGACGTCTTCCCTGGAGCGCGGTCTCCTTTGCGACGCGTTGGTGGGAAACGTCAAGGGGGGCTCCCACGGCTCTTGGCGTGCGCAGCAGTGGCCCCGAACGACCAGGCAGGCGCCTCGGCGAAGGGACCGAAGGGGGCCATGATGCCGTCAGGCAGCCCGTGTCGTCGCCTCCTTCGGGACCGCGCCGACGGGCGGCCGCAGGCCGCACGGGCGCCGGTGCTCCGGAGCATCAGCGACCATGGCGATGGCCGGGACCGGGACCGTTGGCCGCGACCGGGACCGCGGCCGGGACCGGGACCGTTGACCGCGGCCGGGACCGGGACCGTTGGCCGCGGCCGGGACCGGGACCGTTGGCCGCCCCCGGGGCCGCGCCGACGGGCGGCGGAGCCGCCCGGGAGCCGGTGTCGGGAGTATCAGTGACCGGGGCGGGGCAGCAGTGATGCGATTGACAAGAAAATAAGTAAATGCCAAAATGGTGATGAAAGGGCGGCGCAGGCGCCGCGCGGGGGGATTCATGAGCGAGCGGCAGGGGGTCTCCGTCAAGGTCGACTGCGTGTCACCGGACCGTACGCCGGGCGAACTCCTCGCGCTTCGCGAGGAATTGGTCCACCACGATCCGAGTTTCCATCACCTGGCGGCACACTGTGCCCTGCTCGCCAGCGAGTCGCGATTGAAGATCCTGAGCCTGTTGGAATGCGTCGGCGAGCTGTGCGTTTGTGATCTGGCCACGGTGTTGGCGATGACGCCGGCGGCGGTGTCGCAGCACCTCAGCCGCCTGCGAAGCGGCGGGTTGGTGGGGGCGCGCCGCGATGGAATGACCGTGTACTACCGACTGCTTCGGCAGCCATGGGGCCTTCCCGAGCCGCCGCCGGGGCTGCGTCACGCCCCACACGGGCTAGGGAGCAAGGAGTGAACGGCATGAGATACCGCAACACCCCGGTGCTGGTCTCCGTCGCCGCCGTCGTCCTGGCGGTGAGCGTGACCGTGCTGGCTGGGCCGACGCCGCAGGCTGTGCGCACCACCTTTGCGGTGAAGGGCATGCACTGCACCGGCTGCTCCGACGCCATCAAGGCGACGCTCGAGCGCATGGACGGAGTGAGTCAGGCGTCGGCGGACTACGAGAAAGGCGAGGCGGTGACGGTGCACGACCCCGACAAACCCACCGAGGCGGCCATGAAGGAGGCCATCGAGGAGCTCGGCTACACCGTCACCTCAGTGGCGTCTCAGTCGAGCGCCGGCTGAGTACCTGGCGCTTGCGCGCCCCGACGAGACCTGGACGAGCACGAAGACGATGACCACACCCGAGCTGAACGCCCGCATCCTGCACCGCGTCGAGATCGCCCCCGGGCTGATCATCCTCCGTGTCGCCCCCAAGGGCTGGGAGCTGCCGCCGTTCACCCCAGGGCAGTTTGCAGTGCTGGGGCTGCCCGCCAGGGCACCCCGCCACGGGCTGTGCGACCCGGAGGACGCCCCGGCCAGGCCCGGCAGGCTGATCCGCCGCGCCTACTCCATCGCCTCCTCCTCGGTGGATCGCGAGTACCTCGAGTTCTACGTGACGCTGGTGCGCTCCGGGGCGTTGACGCCCCGTCTCTGGGCCCTCGGCGCCGGCGAGCCCGTGTGGCTGGGCCCGCGGATCACCGGCATGTTCACTCTCGACGACGTGCCGGGCGACGCCCACGTGGTGCTAGTGGCCACCGGCACCGGGGTGGCGCCGTACATGAGCATGCTGCGCACCCATCTGGCCCACCAGAACGGGCGCCGTTATGCGGTGTTTCACGGTGCGCGGCACTCGTGGGATCTGGGCTACCATTCCGAGCTCATGAGCCTACAGCGGATCTGCCCCGCCCTGACCTACCTGCCGGTGGTGAGCCGACCGGGCGAAGAGCCGGTGCCGTGGCGTGGGCACACCGGTTACGTCCAGGAGCTCTGGCGCCGCGGTCACCTGGATCGCGAGTGGGGCTTCACCCCCCGGCCCGACAACACCCACATCTTCCTGTGCGGCAACCCGGCGATGATCGACCAGGCCACCAGCCTGCTGGGCGAGGACGGGTTCACGGAGCACACCCAGAAGACCCCGGGCCAGGTGCACGTCGAGCGCTACTGGTAGAAATTCGCCGGGGCCGCTTGCGGCCCCGGCGAATCTCTCAGGGAGAGGGCTGCACACCGCGTTGCCGACTCGCTCCGACGTTCGCGCGGACGACATCCCTGGCCGGAGCGACCGGGCAGTCGCTGACCCGAGAGGCGTCTCCCGTCTGCCCTCTTCCGTCTCCCCGGGCGGGCGGGCGGGGGGCCTCATCACCTCGTCACCTCCACGGTGATACCATCCACTTCCATGCTGCTGATGCTCGATAACTACGACTCCTTCACCTACAACCTGGTGCAGGAGCTCGCTCAGCTCAGCGACGAGCCGATCGAGGTCGTGCGTAACGATGCCGCGTCGGTGGACGACCTCCTCGCTCGCGGGCCGCGAGCGGTGGTCATCTCGCCGGGACCCGGCAGGCCGCAGGACGCGGGGGTCACCATGGAGCTGGTGCAGCGAGCCGCCGCGCTGCCGCTGCTGGGCATCTGCCTGGGCCACCAGGCGCTGGCCGCGGTCTATGGCGCCGCAGTGGTGCGTGCGCCGGCGCCGGTGCACGGCAAGACGTCGCCGATCCACCACCTCGGCCGCGGGGTCTTCGCCGGGCTGCCCGATCCCTTCGAGGCGACCCGTTACCACTCGTTGGTGGTGGAGCGGTCGTCGGTGCCCGACACGCTGGAGATAACCGCATGGAGTGGTGACGGCCTCGTCATGGGGCTCGCACACCGCCATCGGCCTCACCACGGGGTCCAGTTCCACCCCGAGTCCTACCTCACCGGCAGCGGCATGGCGCTGCTCGCCCGCTTCCTCGAGCTCGCCGGTGTGCCGCTGCGGGCCGGATCGCGACCCGCCTCCGAGGTGCCGGCGTGAGTCTCACCCCCGCCGGGGCGACGCCGGGACGGCTGCGCCTCGTCCTGGGCGCGCTCATGCGCGGTGAGGCGCTGGAGGTCGTCACGGTGGAGCGGCTCTTCGGCGCGTTGATGGACGGTGAGCTGGCCGAGGCCGAGGCTGCCGCCCTCCTGGTGGCGCTGCGCATGAAGGGCGAGACCGGCGAGGAGCTGGCCGCCGCCGCCCGCGCCATGCGCGAGCGGGCGGTGCCCGTGGCGGCGCCTGCCGGCGCCCTGGACACCTGTGGCACCGGTGGCGATGGCGCCGAGACGGTGAACATCTCCACCGCGGCTGCTTTGGTGGCGGCGGCGGGGGGAGTGTGCGTGGCCAAGCACGGCAACCGCTCGGTGTCGTCCCGCTGCGGCTCGGCGGACGTGCTGGAGGCTTCGGGGGTGCGCCTCGACGTCTCCCCCGAGGGGCTCGGGCGTCTCATGGCCGAGCTCGGGATCGCCTTTCTCTTCGCCCCCCGCCTGCACCCAGCCATGCGTGCGGTGATGCCGGTGCGCCGAGCCCTCGGTGTGCGGACGACCTTCAACCTCCTCGGGCCCCTCACCAACCCGGCCGGGGTGCGGCGCCAGGTTGTCGGGGTGTGGGGTCCGGAAGTGCTGCCCCTGGTGGCCCGGGCCTTGGCCGAGCTGGGGGCGGAGCACGCCCTGGTGGTGCACTCGGCGGACGGCCTCGACGAGATCTCGGTGGCGGCCCCCACCGCGGCGCTGGAGGTGCGGGACGGCCAAATTACCGGCGAGCTGCTCATCGAGCCCGCCGCCCTCGGTCTCGGCGGCCTCGATTCCTCCCAGCTGCGCGGCGGCGACGTCGCCGAGAACGCGCGCCGCCTGGCGGCGATCCTGGGAGGCGAGGAGCGCTCGGCGGCGGCTGCGGCGGTGGCGGTGAACGCCGGCGCCGCCCTGTGGATCGGCGGGGCGGCCGTGTCCCTGGCCGAGGGCACCGCTCAGGCCCTGGAGCTCCTCGCCACCGGCGCCGGCCTCGCGGTGCTCAAGCGTCTCGCCCGCCGCTCGACGGAGCTGGTGGGAAATGCCTGAGGACATCCTCAGCCGCATCGTCGAGAAGGTGCGGCGCCGCCTCGACGAGCGGGCGCCGCTTCCCGATCTGGCGGCGCGGGCCGCCGCGGCGGTGGAGGCTCGGCGGAAGGAAGGCCTGCGCTCCCTGGCCGGGGCACTGGCGGTCGACGGGCCGGCGGTAATCGCCGAGTGCAAGCAGGCCTCTCCGTCGGCGGGGTCACTGCGTGTGGGCTTCGACCCGGTGGTGCTGGCCCGGCGCTATGCCGGGGCGGGGGCCGCCGCCGTCTCGGTGGTCACCGAGCCGGACTTCTTCCATGGCGATCCGGGATGGCTCCCCGCGGTTCGCGCCGCGGTGCCGCTGCCCGTGCTGCGCAAGGACTTCGTGGTGTGTGAGCGGCAGCTGGAGGAGACGGCCGTCGCCGGCGCCGACGCGGTGCTGCTCATCAACCGCCTGCTCGATGCTGACACCCTGGCGCGGCTGCTGGCGACCGCCCGCCGCCTCCACCTGGAGGTTCTGCTGGAGCTCTTCTGCGATGAGGATCCCACGGTGGCGGTGGCCTCGGGCGCGGGCCTCCTGGGTGTCAACGCCCGCAACCTCGCAACCTTCGCGGTCGACCTCGATGCGGTGGCCCGCTTCGCGGCACGGCTGCCCGCCGACCGCCTCCGCGTGGCCGAGAGTGGCGTCCGTGGCCGCGCCGACGTCGAGCGCCTGGCCGCGGCCGGGTACGACGCGTTCCTCGTCGGCGAACACCTCGTGCGCGCGGACGATCCGGGTGCGGCCCTGGCCGCGCTGCTGGGGCGGAGCCCGGCGGGGTGAGCCCGCGGGTCAAGATCTGCGGCCTCACGGGCCCGGACGATGCCGCGGCGGCGGTGGCTGCGGGGGCTGACCTGGTGGGCTTCATCTTCGTGCCCGGGACCCGGCGCGCCCTCGACCCCGACGCGGCGGGCTGGGTGGGGGACGTGATGGGAGCCGAGCGCGTGGGGGTGTTCCGCGGCAGCTCGCTCGCCGAGATCCTGCGGGTGCGCGAGCGGCTCGCCCTCGATTGGGTCCAGTTGCACGGCGACGAGCCCGACGACTGGCTCGCCGAGCTGGGGCCGCGGGTGATCCGCCGCGTAGCCACCGCCGGCGGCCCGGTGTGGCCCCGCGTCGCCGCGCTCGCGGCGTGCTGTCTGCCGCTCCTCGACCCTGGCGCAGGGGACGGTGTTGCTCCCGAGTGGGCCGCGCTGGGCGAGCCCCCGGCGGACCTGGCTTTCGGCGTCGCTGGCGGTCTCACGCCGGCCAGCGTGGGGGACGTGGTACGGCTCCTCTGCCCGGCGCTGGTCGACGTCGCGTCGGGGGTTGAGGCTGCACCCGGCCGCAAGGACCCTGAGCTCATGCGGGCTTTCGTTGCTGCCGCCCGCGCCGCCGCGGGTCCGCCGGTGTCGTTGCGGTAGGTGCTGCCGCCGGGCACGCCGGCCGCTTTGCGGCCTGCCGCGGTCCCGGTCGCGGTCCCGGTCCCGGCCACCGCTGTGGTTGCTGATGCTCCGGAGCACCGGCGCCCGTGCGGCCTGCGGCCGCCCGTCGGCGCGGGCCCGAAGGGGGCGACGACGCGGGCTGCCTGACGGCATCATGGCCCCCTTCGGTCCCTTCGCCGAGGCGCCTACCTCGTCGTTCGGAGCGACTTCTCCGGGCGTGAAGGGCCGTGGGAGCCCCCCATGACGTTTCCCGCGAACGCCCTCCCGGCGAGGAAGCGCTCCCGGGAGAACGTCATGGACGGCACGCCCGCCGGAGGGCGCCTGCTCCGCGGCGGAATCGGACGCGGCCCCGGTCGCGGTCACCGGCCGCGGACGCGGTTTCGGCCCCCGGGCCCTGAGCGCCGAGTCGCCTGCCTGGTCGTTCGGAGCGACTTCTCCGGGCGTGAAGGGCCGTGGGAGCCCCCCATGACGTTTCCCGCGAACGCCCTCCCGGCGAGGAAGCGCTCCCGGGAGAACGTCATGGACGGCACGCCCGCCGGAGGGCGCCTGCTCCGCGGCGGTGCCGGCCGCCGATGCGGCCCCGGCCCCGGCCCCGGCCCCGGACGCCGCTGCGGTAGAATCATGAATTCCCGCCTCGCGGGAGGGAGGACCGATGCGACCGTTACCCGACGATCGAGGCTACTTCGGCGCCTACGGCGGCCGCTTCGTGCCGGAGACGCTGATGACCCCGCTGGAGGAGCTGGAACGGGCGTGGGAGCGCAGCCGCCGCGACCGCGCTTTCCAGCACCGCTTGGACGAGCTCCTCGAGCAGTTCGTCGGCCGACCCACACCCCTGTACCCGGCCCGCCGTCTCTCGGCGGAGCTCGGCGGCGCCCAGATCTGGCTCAAGCGCGAGGACCTGTGCCACACCGGCGCTCACAAGATCAACAATGCCGTGGGGCAGGTGCTGCTGGCCCGTGACATGGGCAAGTCCCGTGTCATCGCCGAGACCGGCGCCGGCCAGCACGGCGTGGCGGTGGCCACCGCCGCCGCCCTCCTGGGTCTCGAGTGCCGGGTGTACATGGGCACCGAGGACTGCCGACGCCAGCATGCCAACGTCTACCGAATGCGCCTGCTGGGCGCCGAGGTCGCCGAGGTGGAGGCGGGCTCGCGCACCCTCAAGGACGCAATCAACGAGGCCCTACGCGACTGGGTCACCAACGTCCGCACCACCCACTACGTGCTCGGCTCGGTGCTCGGTCCCCACCCCTTTCCGGTCATGATCCGCGAGTTCCAGTCGGTGATCGGGCGCGAGGCGTTCACCCAGTTCCGTAAGGTCACCCGCGGCCTGCCCGAGCTTGTGGTGGCGTGCATCGGCGGCGGCTCCAACGCCGCCGGGCTGTTCAGCGCGTTCGTGGCGCAGGAGAAGGTCCGCCTGGTGGGGGTGGAGGCCGGTGGCCGCGGTGACGGCGCCGGTGAGCACGCCGCCCGCTTTGCCGGCGGCGGCGCGCCGGGTGTGCTGCACGGTACCTACACCTGGCTGCTGCAGGACCGTCACGGCCAGGTGCTGCCCACGCATTCGGTGTCCGCCGGTCTCGATTACCCTGCGGTAGGACCCGAGCATTCCAACTGGCGCGACACCGGCCGAGTGAGCTACACGCGGGTGGGTGACCGCGACGCGCTGGGCGCATTCCACCTGCTGTCCGAGAGCGAGGGCATCATCCCCGCCCTCGAGGCGGCGCACGCCATCGCCTACGCCGCCAAGGTGGCGCCCGCCATGCCCGAGAAGGCGAACATCCTGGTCAACCTCTCCGGTCGCGGTGACAAGGACCTGGACGAGGCGCTCCGGGTCGAGGGGAGGTCCCTGTGAGCCGCATCGCCGACGCATTTGCCGCCGCCCGCAAGCGGCGCCGCGCCGCCTTCGTCGCCTACATCACGGCCGGCGACCCCGGCCTGGCGGAGACGGTGGAGCTGGCCCGTGCCCTCCGTCGGGCCGGCGCCGACGTCCTCGAGCTGGGGGTGCCGTTCTCCGACCCCATCGCCGACGGCCCCACCAATCAGCACGCCGCCGAGCGTGCCCTGGCCGCCGGCACCACCCTCGGCGGGGTCCTCGACGCGGTGCGTGAGATCCGCCGCGACGAGGATCTACCCATCGTCCTGTTCACCTACGCCAACCCGGTGATCCGGTTCGGGATCGAGCGCTTTGCGCAGGAGGCGGCAGCGGCCGGGGTGGACGGGGTGCTGTTCACCGACGTGCCGGCTGAGGAGCTGCCCCGCTTCCGTCCCGCTTTGCGCAGCTGGAAGCTGGACCCGGTGCTGCTTACTACGCCCACCTCCACCAAAGAGCGCGTCAAGGCGGCCAGCCGCCTGGGCGAGGGCTTCCTCTACCTCGTCTCCCGCACCGGGGTGACCGGGGCGCAGCGTCAGCTCGACCGCGAGCTCGCCGACACCGTGCGCGCGGTGCGCAAGCTGAGCCGGCTGCCGGTGGCGGTGGGCTTCGGCATCTCCACTCCGGCCCAGATCGCGACGGTGGCGGGCATGGCGGACGGGGTCGTAGTGGGCTCGGCCATCGTCGATCGCATCGCCCGCATGGGCGCCAGCGACGAGTTGGCCGACGCGGTGCAGCGCTTCGTGACGCCTCTGGTGGAGGCCACCAGGCGATGACCGCGTCGCGGCGGCGGCGCCTCGGTCAGAACTTCCTCGCCGACCGCGGCGTGGCCGGGCGCATTGCCGCCCTGCTGGCCGACGAGCCGGCCCGGGTCCTGGAGATCGGTCCCGGGCGGGGGGCTCTCACCGGGCCGCTGCTCGAACGCTTCCCGCGCGTGCTCGCCCTGGAGCTGGATTCGCGCCTGCTGCCTGGTCTGAGCGAGCGCTTTGCAGGCGACCGCCTCGAGCTGCGCGAGGCCGACGCACTGTGCGAACCCCTGGACGAGCTCCTCGACGCCGAGGCGCCGTGGCAGGTGGCGGCCAACCTGCCCTACTCGGTGGGTACCGCCATCGTGCGCCGGCTGCTGCCGCGCCACGACTTGGTCGTCCGCATGGTCCTCATGCTCCAGCGCGAGGTGGCCGAGCGCTTCGTCGCCGTCCCTGCCGGCCGCGGGCACGGTATCCTCGCCCTCGAGCGGGCGGCGTGGGCCGAGGGGCGCATCGCCTTCGACGTACACCCCCGGGCGTTTCGCCCGGTCCCCAAGGTGACCTCCAGCGTGCTGGTGCTCGAGCCGCGGCCGGCGGCTTTCGGTGATGAGCAGCTCCGCCGCGCCCTCGCCCTCGCCGGCCACGCGTTGCTTCATCCGCGCAAGACCCTGGCCAACGCCCTGCGGCCGCTGGGCGATGCGGCCGCTGCCGAGGACGCCGGCCTCGATCCCCAGGCGCGGCCCGGCACGCTCCCGCTCGCGGCCTGGGTTCGGCTCGCCGAGGTGCTACCATCGCAGTCGTGAACCGTCGCGTTCTCCGTCACTTCGCGAGGGGGGAGCGGTGAGCCTCCTGTACGGCGTGCTGCTCGGCCTGCTGCAAGGGGTCACCGAGTTCCTGCCGGTGTCCTCCTCCGGTCACCTGGCGCTGGTACAGCTGCTCATCCCTGGCTTCCGTCAACCCGGCGTGGTGTTCGACGCGATCCTGCACGTTGGGACCGCGGCCGCCGTGTTGTGGTACGAGCGCCGCAGCCTGGCGGAGTGGGCCTCCCGCCGGTCCGGTTGGCGGCTGGCACTGCTCATGGTCCTCGCCACCCTGGTGACCGCCGCAGTGGGTTTCCCCCTCCGGCGCGTCGCCGAGGCGGCTTTCACCCACGCTCTCTGGGTCGGGGCGTGCCTGATGCTCACCGGCGTCATCGTGCTCACGGCGCGCGTGCTGGACGGCGGTGCGGCGGATGAGGTCTCCACCTCGTGGGGACAGGCTGTGGTGGTGGGTCTGGCCCAGGGGCTCGCGGTGTTTCCGGGCATCTCACGCTCGGGCAGCACCATCGTCGCCGGACTGGGCGTCGGGCTCGAGCGCCGCTGGGCGGCGCGCTTCTCCTTCCTGCTCAGCGTGCCCGCCATCGCCGGGGCGACCCTGGTGGAGCTGGTGGGCGCGCGCGCCGAGCTCGGGGCGGTGGCGACTGGTTTTTGGCCCATGTGCGCGGTGGGCGCGGCGGCGGCGGCAATCTCCGGCTACCTGGCCCTGTGTGCGGTGATCCGCACCGTGACCTCGCGGCACTTCCACCGCTTCGCCTTCTACTGCCTGCCGCTGGGCGCAGTGGTTCTGGCCCTTTCCCTGGGAGGGCTGCTGTGAGGGAGCGCCTGGCACGCGAGGCGGGTGCGGTGGCGCTGCTCCTGGGGGGGTTGCTGGCCGCGGTGGCGCTGGCCTCACACAGCCCCCTCGACCCCAGCCTCTTCCACCTCTCCAGCCAGCGTGGGGTACCGCACAACCTCGCCGGTTGGCTCGGCGCCAGCCTCTCCGCCGGGCTTCTAGGTCTGATCGGGCTCACCGCCTTCCTCCTTCCGCTCCTGGCCATGCTGGCCGGGTGGCGGGCGCTCAGGGCCGAGCCCATGTCGCATCCCCGCCTCACCCTGGGCGGATGGGGCCTGGTCGTCCTCGCCCTGCCGGGCTTCGCGGACCTCGCCCGCGCCGACCTTGTCTTCCGCGGCGGGGCGCTGCCCTGTGGGGGATGGATCGGTCGTGCCGAGGTCGACCTGCTGGGTACCGTGGCCGGCCCGGTGGGAACCGTGGTGATCCTCGTCTTCATTCTCCTCATCGGCATCCTCCTGGTGTCCAAGGTCTCGGTGGCCAGCACTCTGGACGGCGCCGCGGGCGGGCTGCGGGAGCGCTGGCAGCGGCGGCGGCAGGCGCAGGGCGCGCGCCGGCTCGACCGTGAGCGCGAGGCGGCCCGGCGGCGCATGGTCAAGCGTCAGCTGGAGGGCATCGAGCGTGGCGGCGAGGACTACCGCGGGTCGGTGACGATCAAGGAGCTGGAGGGGCGGGGCCGCTTCCGCATCACCCGCCGAGTGTTCGACGAGCCTGCGGCCGTCGGGCCCGCCGACGTCGCACCGGCGGTGGTGGATGGGAAGCCGGCTGCACCCGCCCGCGCCGCCTCACGCCGCGGGCGCTCGGCGAAAGCCGAGCCGGTCTCCCGCCTACTCGCCCAGGAGGAGTTCGACTTCGTCGAGGAGCTCGACAGCTACGAGCTCCCCAAGGTGTCCTTTCTGGACGAGCCCGACGCCGAGGCCACCCGCGACGGCAGCGCCCTGCTCGAGATCTCCCGCACCATCACCGCCAAGTGTCAGGAGTTCAAGGTCGGCGGCGAGGTGGTCAACATCCGCACCGGACCGGTGATCACCACCTACGAGTTCCGCCTCGACTCGGGTGTGAAGATCTCGGCGGTGCAGAACCTGGCCGAGGACTTGGCGCTCGCGCTGCGCACCGAGTCGGTGCGCATCGAGCGGATTCCCGGGCGGGCCACCGTGGGGATCGAGGTGCCCAACCCGCAACCGGCGGTGATCCGGCTGCGCCAGCTCCTGGACACCGCCGAGTTTCAGCGCTCTCCGTCGCTGCTCACTCTCGCCCTGGGGGTGGACATCCACGGCAGCCCCTTCCTCTCGGACCTCCAGCGCATGCCGCATCTCCTGATAGGCGGCTTCACCGGCGCCGGCAAGTCGGTTGGCATCAACGCCATGATCATGTCGGTGCTGTACAAGGCGCGGCCCGAGGAGGTGAAGTTCATCCTCGTGGATCCCAAGATGGTGGAGCTCGGGGTCTACGCCGACATCCCGCAGCTGCTCACGCCGATCATCACCGACCCCAAGAAGGCGGCCAACGCGCTGGGCTGGGCGGTGGCGGAGATGGAGGGGCGATACCGACGCCTCGCCGGCACCGGGGTGCGCAATCTCGCCCAGTACAACCAGCTGGTGAGGGACCCGGCGCAGCTCAAGCGGCTGCGCGAGCTCCTCGAGCGCGCCGGCAGTGACGACGAGGACGAGCCTCCCGAGCTGGAGCCGCTGCCCTACATCCTCATCATCATCGACGAGCTCGCCGACCTCATGATGGCGAGCTCGCGGGCGGTTGAGGAGTCCATCACCCGGCTGGCGCAGAAGGCGCGGGCGGTGGGGATCCACCTCATCTGCGCCACCCAGCGGCCGTCGGTGGACATCCTCACCGGCATCATCAAGGCCAACTTCCCCTGTCGCATCGCCTACAAGGTGCGCTCCAAGTTCGACTCCCGCACCATCCTCGACGCGGTGGGCGCCGAGCACCTGCTGGGTCGCGGCGACATGCTCTACCTGCCCCCCGGGACCTCCACCGTGAGGCGGCTGCACGGACCGCTGGTGACCGAGAAGGAGATCGCGACGGTGGTGCGGTACGTCAAGCGCTTCGGCAAGCCGGAGTACCAGCGCGACGTCCTCTCGCATCCGCCGCTGGGCGGCGACAAGGGCAAGCGGGGCGGCGCCGACCTCGACGGCGAGGAGCTTTCCGATCCCATGTTCGAGCAGGCGGCACGCCTGGTGGTCAAGACCCGCAAGGCCTCGGCGTCGTTCGTGCAGCGGCGAATCCGGGTCGGCTACACACGCGCCGCCCGCCTCCTGGACATGATGGAGCAGGAGGGCCTCGTGAGTCCGCTCGACGACTCCAACAGCCGACAGGTCCTGGTGCCCCCCGACTACTTCGAGGAGGTGGAGGAAACCCTCGGGCTGAACGGCGGCGAGGAGGAGGACTGATGAGCGTAGACGCATCGATGTTCGGCGGTATGGTGGGCCTCGACCTCGTGGCGACGGGCGGCGCGCTGGTCCTCCTGATCCTCTTGGTGGTGAGCTTCCTCTCGCGGCCGAAGGTCTTCTGTCAGTACCTCAAGCACATGACCGGGATTGAGCTGAAGCCGGGCACGGTGCGTGCTCAGTACCGGCGGCGCGGGAAGGCCGGGGTGCGCGACCTCCTCATCGACCTGCTGATCCAGCAGGACCTCGCCGACCCGGCGCGGATCGTCACCCCCGACTCCGCCCCCGATACGTCGGTGTTCGAGCATCCGGCGTAGCCGCGACGAGAGTTTCCGGTGGCTCGAGCGACCGTCGCCGTCCTGCAGGCCGCCGCGGTAGCGGGCGACCCGGAGGCCAGCCGGAGCCGCTACGACCGGCTCCTCGACGGCCTGGTCGGCGACATCGTGCTCCTGCCCGAGCTCGCCCTCACCGGCTACGGACGGCACATCGACTATGCCGCCCTCGCCGAGCCCGCGGACGGCGCCACCGCTGCGTGGGCGGAGGGCTGGGCCGCTCGGCTGGGCGCCACCGTGGTGATCGGGTTGCCGCTGGCCGAGCCGGGTGGCGTCGCCAACGCTGTGCTCGCGGTGACCCCCGCGGGCGATCGCGCGGTGTATCGCAAGCGGCATCTCTGGGGCGGGGAGGCCGAGCACTTCGTCGCCGGCCACCAGGCCCCGCCGGTGCTCGCGGCGGGGCCGCTGCGCTGGGCGCCCGCGATCTGCTACGACATGACCTTCGCCGACGTGACCGCGCCGCTCGCCGGCCGGGTGGACCTGCTGGCGGTGGTGGCGGCCTGGCCGTGGCTGTCGGCTGGTCACGCCGCTGCCGGGCGCGACCTGGCACGGGGGCTGGCGACCCAGCTCGGAGCTGCGGTGGCGTTCGCCAACCAAGTCGGCCGCTGCCGGGTGGGGACCCGCGCCGACAACCGCCCCGACCGCGGCGCCGGCCTCTCGCTGGTGACGTTGCCGTACCGCGCCGCCGAGGCGAGGGCGCCGGCAAGGGGTGCCGCGGTGGCGGCGCTCGAGATCGACCTCGAGGAGCTGCGAAAGAAGCAGCACGCGAAGTTCGGCTAGCTAGGTCAAGGGTTCTCCGGTGTAACCGCCGGCCGCTTCGCGGCCACGGCTGTGGCCTCGGGCCCGGATGCACGCGAGCGTGCCCCCGGACCCTTTACCCACAGCCTACGCGGCTCCGCCGCGCCGGCGGCCGCACGGCGGTGGGATCGCACCCGTCAGCGAGGGGTCCCGCCCCGCCGCCCCCCACCCTGCCACCCTTGGAGAGCGTGCCCAGCTGCGCTGAGCTCGCTCTCCAAGGGGCGGAGGAAGAGAAACGGGCGCTCCGGAGCCGGGAGGTGGTCGGCTTGGAGGGCCTTGGTCCGCAGCAGACGCGCAATCCGAGAGCACCGTCTCGATCCACACCCGCACTGTCTTCAAGGCGCGCGACTTTCGCGCGCCTTGAGCGCCTTTGTCTGTCAGGGTGACGTTAGTCGCATCGGTGACCCCGGCCCCTGGGCTCCCGGCTCGGGTGCGGTGATCCCCATCCTTCTCCGTAGCTCCGGCGCCCGTGCGGCCTACGGCCGCCCGTCGGCTCGGTCCCGAAGGGGACGATGGCGCGGGCTGCCTGGCGGCATCATGGCCCCCTTCGGGTCCTTCGCCGAGGCGCCTCCCTGGTCGTTCGGGGCGGATGCTCCGGGCGCGAAGGGCCGTGGGAGCCCCCCATGACGTTTCCCGCGAACGCCCTCCCGGTGAGGAAGCGCTCCGGGGAGAACGTCATGGACGGCACGCCCGCCGGAGGGTGCCTGCTCCGTGGCGGTATCGGCCGCGGCCCCGGCCCCGGCCCCGGCCCCGGTCCCCGTCCCCGCGTGGGTTGGGTGGGGGAAGCGTTTCCCGTTTCCCGTCTCCCTCCGCTGTATCATTCTCCCCATGCCGAGAATCCGCGTCCTCGCCGACTCCCTGGTCAACCGCATCGCTGCCGGTGAGGTGGTGGAGCGGCCGGCTTCGGTGCTCAAAGAGCTTGTGGAGAACAGCCTCGACGCCGGCTCCTCGCGATTGGAGGTTGACCTCTCCGTGGGTGGCAGGACCCTGGTGCGGGTGGTGGACGATGGCTGCGGCATGGACCCCGACGACGTGCTGCTGGCGCTGGAGCGCCACGCCACCTCCAAGCTGAGCGGCCCCGACGACCTCGACCACATCACCACCCTGGGCTTCCGCGGCGAGGCGCTGCCCTCCATCGCGGCGGTCTCCCGCTTCACCCTGGGAAGCTGCGCCGACCCCGCCGAGGGCGGCGCCGAGGTCACCGTCGAGGGCGGGCGGGTGCTGGGGACGCGGCCGCTAGCACGTGCCAGGGGCACCACGGTGGAGGTCCGCGACCTCTTCTTCAACCTGCCGGCACGGCGGAAGTTCCTGCACGCCGCCGAGACCGAGCTGCGGCACGCTCAGGAGGCGCTGGCGGCGGCGGCGCTGGCGCGTCCCGACGTCGCCGTGGTGCTGCGCCACGGTGGCCGCACCCTCCTCGACCTGGCGCCGGTGGACGACCCCGCGCACCGTCTCGCTGAGCTCGAGCGCCGCCGCCTGAGCGGACCGGTGCGGCGCTTCGCCGCCGCCGCTGAGGGCGTCGAGGTCGAAGGACTCCTGGCCGAGACCCGCTCCAGCGGCCGCCCTGCTCTCACTTTCCTGGTCAACGGCCGTCCGGTGCGCGACCGCCTCCTGGTGGGGGCGGTGATGCGGGTGCTCCGCGGGGTCGGGCATGGCCTCGGCGGTGCCCGCCTGGTGGTCTCGTTGCGGCTGCCCCCGGACCTGGTGGACGTCAACGTGCATCCCACCAAGGCGGAGGTCCGCTTCGCGCGGGCGGGCTCGGTGTTCGCGGCGGTGGAGCGTGCGGTGCGCAACGGAGTGGCCGGGTCGCACGGGCGGGTCGATGTCCGCCGGGTGGAGGGGCCGCCGGCATTCTCCGCGGGCGAGGGGAGCGGGATGGCGGCGCCGCCGGGTTTCTCTCCGGCCTCCGCTGGGACAGCCGCGGCGAGCCTGTTCCCGCACCCGGTGTACGACGGCCAGATCGCGGCGGAGCCGCTGGCGTGGCCGTCGTCGGAGACCCGCCAGCCGGCCCCCAGCGGGGCCCGGGCCGGGGCCGCCGACACCCCCTTCGGGCGCCTCATCGGCCAGTACCGTGCCTCGTTCCTGCTCCTCGAGGACGCCGAGGGCCTCGTCATCGTCGACCAGCACGTGGCCCATGAGCGCGTGCTCTACGACGAGATCCGCCGCCGCCTGGCCGGCGCGCCGGCGGCGTCGCAGCGGCTGCTGGCGCCGCTCCTGCTGGAGCTCGACGAGGCGCTGGTGGGCGCCCTCGACCGGATCGCGGGCCTGCTCGAGCGGGTAGGAATCGAGGCCGATGCCTTCGGGCCGGACACGGTGCGCCTCGTCGCCCTGCCCCCCGACCTTCCGGCAGCTGGTGCGGGTGAGCTGCTGACCCGCCTGCTCGAGCGGGCCACCGACCTGGACGGGGTGCCGGAGCGGGTGGAGGAGGAGCTCAGCGACGCGCTCGCTGCCGACCTCTCGTGCAAGGCGGCGGTCAAGGTCAACCACCCGCTCACCGCTGAGAAGCAGCGCGCCCTGCTGGCCGACCTGGCGGGGACCAGCGATCCCTACCGCTGTCCGCACGGCCGGCCCATCGTGCTACGGTTGAGCGAGCTAGAGATGGAGCGCCGGTTCGGGAGGCGATGACGTGCGGCGTGAGCAGTGGCATCTGACCGAGGGGCTGATCCTGGTGCACTTCGCGGTGTTCTTCCTCACCGCGACGACGCCAGCGAACCGGCTGCTGCTCGCGCTCGTACCGGGCACGGTCGCGGCGCGTCCGTGGACGCTGCTGACCTTCCAGTTCCTGCACGGGGGGATGATCGGCTTCTTCTTCTCGATGATCATCCTCTGGATCATGGCGAAGCCGCTGGAGCAGACCTGGGGTTCGCCCCGCTTCCTCGCCTTCTGGCTGGTCTCGGTGGTGGGCGCCGCCGGTACCGCCCTGCTCCTCGGCCAGCCCCTGGCCGGCGACATCTTCATGACCACGTCGCTGCTCTTCACCTTTGCGACGCTCTCGCCCGACACCGAGCTGCTGCTCTTCTTCGTGCTCCCGGTCAAGGTGAAGTGGCTGGCGATCCTGGGCGGCGGCTTCCTCCTCGTCTCGAGCTTCCTCAACTACGGGCCGCTCACCGGGATTGCCAACGCCGCCGGGATGTCGGCGGGCTACGTCTTCTTCCTCGTCACCCGGCGTCTGCCCACCCGGCACAAGGTCGTGTTCCAGGCCAAACAGGTGCGTGCCCGTGCGGTGGGGGCGGCGAAGGACGCGGTGGCTCAACGCCGCAACGAGGGTTGGGACGCCCGGGTGCGCGAGGCCGAGGCCCGTGCGGCAGCCGGGGAGCCGGCGAACCCGGAGGACGAGGCGCTGCTCGCCGAGCTGGACACCGCTCGCGACCCCGCCGTCACGGTTTGCGCGCCGACCGACTTCGGTTACACCGCGGACCCGGTGTGCCGCGCCTGCTCGGGCTACGCCGAGTGTGCCGCCCGGCGTATCCGAATGGCGCGGGAGGCCGCCGCGGCAAAGGACGAGGAGCGCCCACCGGCGGTCGGGGAGTAGCGGGCTCGGCGTCGAGAACGGCCCCGGTCGCGGTCTCGGCCCCGGCCACCGCCCCGGGCTCTGATGCTCTCGGCACCGGCTCCCGGGCGGCTGCGCCGCCCGTCGGCGCGGTCCCGGGGGCGGCAGCGGCGTGAGCCGGCTGACGGCAACAAGGCCGCCCCCGGGCCCCAGCGCCGAGTCGCCTACCTGGTGGTTCGGGGCCACTACTCCGAGTGCCAAGGGCCGTGGGAGCCCCCCTTGACGTTTCCCGCCAACGTGCCTCAGGGGAGACGGCGCTCCAGGGAAGACGTCAAGGACGGCACGCCCGCCGGAGGACCTGTGCTCTGGGGCGGCGGCGTGCCCCAGAGCACCCCGGAATTCCATGCCCCCACTTCCGTCGCCGGGGGCGACGGCTTCGGGTGGGCGGGGCACGGCGTCGGAAGGGGAGTGGCGGGCGGATTCGTCGCGAGGGCCACGAGGTGGTGCTCCCTGCTGCTGCGTAGCAGCCGCAGGGGGCGCCGCATCGCGCGCCGTAGCAGAAGCCGCAGGAGCCACTTCCCGGGACGCGGCAAAGCCGCGGCCCAGCCGCCGAAGGCGACGGAGCAAAGCGTGGCCAGAGGGCCGGCGCCGGCGCGACCCATACATTTCAGAGAGAGCGGGGTCTCCTTACCCCTCCAGAGCATGCTCTCGGGCGTATCGGGCTGCCGGGGCACGCGCCGTGGCGGAGCCACGGCCGGCTGCGAGGGAGGGACCCGGCGCACGCTTGCGTGCGCTTGGGGTCCGACTGAGTGGTTGTCAAGGGCGCGAAGCGGCCGGGCGTGCCCCGGCGGCAGTGTGAACACGCGAATGAACGGACGGCGCACGCAGCCTGTTTCTCACGGGCAGTACTTGTTTAACGTACTGCGTCTCATTACGTTGCGTCTTGCCTCTGTGAAGGAATTCACCTACAGTGAGACCGCGACGTGGGTCGCAGGAACCAGTCCTGTTTCCCCCGGGAGCACCCCTGATGGAGGGACCTCACGGATGTTTGACCAGCGGGTGACGGTCATCGTCGGCCACTTCGGCAGCGGCAAGACCGAGATCGCGCTCAACGGCGCCCTTGGCCTCGCTGCGGCCGGCACGCCGGTGACCGTGGTCGACCTCGACGTGGTCAAGCCCTACTTCCGTTCCCGCGCCGCCCGCGAGCTCCTCGCCGCCCGCGGCGTCGGCCTCATCGCCCCGGGCGGCGCGCACGTCTTCGCCGACTTGCCGATCATCCTGCCCGAGATTCGCAGCGCCCTCAAGGACCCGGCCCGCCGCCTGATTCTCGACGTCGGCGGCGACGACTCCGGCGCTCGGGTGCTCGGCTCCCTGGCCGGCGCCATCCCCTTGGCCGAGACCCGTTGCCTGTTGGTGCTCAACTTCTCGCGCCCCTTCACCACCGACGACGCCGAGGCGGAGACCATGGTGCGCGAGATTGAGGCGGCCTCCCGCCTCAAGGTGGACGGCCTCATCGCCAACACCCACCTGATGGACGAAACCACCGCCGCGCTGGTGACCGAGGGCTATCGGATGACCGAGGCCACCGGTCGCCGCCTGGGCGTGCCGGTGGTGGCGGTGACGGTGCAGGAGGGCATGGCGCCCGAGCTCGACCCGGATACGTTCCCGTGCCCGCTGGTCCGCCTCCAGCGCATCGTCCTGCCGCCCTTCGCCGAACGACATCGCCGGGCCGTGGGCCCGATCTTCGCCGTGAGCTGAGAAAGGAGCGCAGATGTCGCAGATCCTCATCGAACCCGACCTCTGCAAGGGGTGCGAGCTCTGCGTCCACGCGTGCCCGCAGCAGATCCTGGGGATGACGTCGGAGATTAACGCCAAAGGGTACTTCTTCGCCCAGGTGGTAGAGCCGCAGCGCTGCATCGGCTGCCGGCTGTGCTGCATCACCTGCCCTGACGTGGCCATCACCATGCGGGCCCACGGCACCATGTACCACTACTTCGCGTACTGAGGGGGATGGCATGGCAAAGAAGCTCATGAAGGGCAGTGAGGCCATCGGCGAGGCGGCGGTGCAGGCGGGCTGCAGGCTCTTCTTCGGCTACCCCATCACGCCGCAGAACGAGATCCCCGAGTACATGTCGCACCGCTTGCCGCAGGTGGGCGGCACCTTCGTCCAGGCCGAGAGCGAGGTCGCCTCCATCAACATGCTCTACGGCGCGGCAGGCTCGGGCGAGCGGGTCATGACCTCGTCGTCGTCGCCGGGCATTTCGCTCATGGCGGAGGGGATCTCCTACGTCGCCGGGGCCGAGCTGCCGGTGGTGATCGTCAACATCATGCGGGCGGGCCCGGGCCTCGGCGGCATCCTCCCCAGCCAGTCGGACTACTTCCAGGCCACCAAGGGCATGGCCCACGGCGACTTCCGCCTGCTGGTGCTGGCGCCGTGGTCGGTGCAGGAAGCCGCCGACCTGGTCCAAGAGGCGTTCGACCTCGCCGACTACTACCGCAACCCGGTGATGGTGCTGGGCGACGGCCTCATCGGCCAGATGATGGAGCCGGTGGAGTTCCGCCCGCCCGAGGCGTCGCGCCGTGAGCTGGGGCCCAAGACCTGGGCGGCCACCGGCTGCGATGGCACCCGGGCCACCAACATCATCAACTCGCTCTTCCTCGACCCCGAGGAGCTCGAGGTCCACAACTTCAAGCTGCGCGACAAGTACCGCGAGATGTGTGAGAACGAGGTCCGCTTCGAGCGCTCCGGCGCCGAGGGCGAGCTCGACGTGCTGGTGGTGGCCTACGGCACGGTGGCCAGGGTGTGCTCCACCGCCATCGCCGAGCTTGAAGAGAGTGGCCTCAAGGTGGGGATGGTCCGTCCTGTCACCCTCTATCCCTTTCCTTATGATGCGGTGCGGGAGGCGGCGGCGCAGGCCCGCCACATTCTCGTGGTGGAGCTCTCCACCGGCCAGATGATCGAGGACGTGCGCCTGGCGGTGGGCCACCGGCCGGTGGACTTCTTGTGCCGAGTGGGCGGCATGCTGGTGACCCCCGAGGACGTGGTCGGGAGCGTTCGCGCCCTCGCCGGGGGCGCGGTCGAGGAGGTGAGCCATGCCTGAGACGGTGTTCGCCCGGCCGCAGGCCCTCGCCGACGTCACCACGCACTACTGCCCCGGCTGCACCCACGGCATCATCCACCGCATGGTGGCCGAGGTCATCGACGAGCTCGGCGTGCGCGAGCGCACGGTCGGGGTCGCCCCGGTGGGCTGCGCGGTGCTCGCCTACAACTACTTCACCTGCGATTTCCACGAGGCTGCCCACGGCCGCGCGCCGGCGGTGGCCACCGGAATCAAGCGCGCTCGTCCCGACCTGATGGTCTTCACCTACCAGGGCGACGGCGACCTCGCCTCCATCGGGACCGCCGAGATCATCCACTGCGCCAACCGCGGCGAGAAGGTGACCGTGGTGTTCGTAAACAACGCCATCTACGGCATGACCGGCGGCCAGATGGCCCCCACAACCATGCCGGGGCAGGTGGCCACCACCTGCCCGCTGGGGCGTGACGTCGAGCTCGCCGGCTACCCCATCCGCATGGCCGAGCTGTTGTCGACCCTCGAGACGCCGGCCTTCGTCGCCCGCGCCTCCGTCCACACTCCGCTCTTCGCGGTCAACGCCAAGGAGATGCTGCGCCGCGCCTTCCGCCACCAGGTGGCAGGGGAGTGCTTCTCCCTGGTGGAGATCCTCTCCACCTGCCCGACCAACTGGGGGATGCCGCCGGCCGAGGCGACCAGGTGGCTGGAGCAGAAGATGCTGCCCTACTACCCCCTCGGAGTCTTCAAGACCCCCGCCAGCGGCAACCGGGCGCCGTCGCCCCTGGCCCGCTGAGGGAGGTGAGATGCAGAACGACGTGATCATCGCGGGCTTCGGCGGTCAGGGCGCGCTGCTCATCGGCAAGCTCCTGGCCTACACAGGTATGCGCGAGGGCAAGGAGGTCTCCTGGCTGCCCTCCTACGGCCCGGAGATGCGCGGCGGCACCGCGAACTGCACGGTGGTGATCTCCGACCGCCCGGTGGGCTCGCCGGTCATCCAGTCGCCGCGGGCGGTGGTGGCCCTGAACCTCCCGTCGCTCGACAAGTTCGAGCCCGACCTCAAGGCCGGCGGGGTACTGGTCATCAACTCCTCGCTCATCAGCCGCAAGGCCCAGCGCTCCGACGTCACGGTCATTGAGGTGCCCTGCAACGACATCGCCAACGAGCTGGGCAACCCACGCGGCGTCAACATGGTGGCTCTCGGCGCCTACGTCGGCGCCACCGGGGCGGTGGGCATGGCGGAGCTGGAGAAGGTCATCGAGGAGAGCTTCGCCGCCAAGCCCAAGGTCATCGAGGCGAACCTCGAGGCGCTGCGCCGCGGCCGTGCCCTGGGGGCACGCGTCGTGGCCCCGGCCGCAGCCCGCTAGCGAGAAGGAGAGAGCCCATGGCCCAACCAGCCTGTGTGGACCTGCAGCCCATGGAGAGCATCCTGGCTGCCTACCCGATGGAGGAGGCCTCCCTCATCCAGGTGCTGCAGGACGTGCACCGTGCCTACCGCTACCTGCCCTGCGACGTCCTGGTCAGGGTAGCGGAGGCGCTCGACGTTCCCCTCGCCAGCGTGTTCTCGGTGGCCACCTTCTACAAGGCCTTTGCGCTGGAGCCCCAGGGCGAGACGGTCATCAAGGTGTGCACGGGCACCGCGTGTCACATCCGCGGCGCCGGGCAGCTGGTGGAGGAGCTCGAGCGGCGGCTGGGGATCGCCCCCGACGGCACCACGCCGGACCTCAAGTTCACCCTCAAGACGGTCAACTGTGTGGGCGCCTGCGCCATGGCGCCGGTGCTGGTGGTGGGCGAGACCTACCACGGCAGTGTGAAGCCGGCGCGGGTTTCCAAGTACCTGGGCGAGGCGGGAGGTGGGGATGCGAATTGAGTCACGCGACCAGTTCGAGGCGGCGGTAGCCGCTGCTCGCGCCGCGCGGCCCGAGGGTCGTCCCGAGGTCCTGGTGTGCTGCGGCACGGGCTGTCTGGCCAACGGTTCCATGAAGGTGGCGGAGGCCTTTGCTCAGGGGATCGAAAAGCGCGGTCTCGATGCCTCGGTGGGGTTGCTGGTGAAGAAGACCGGCTGCCACGGTTTCTGCGAGCGCGGGCCGCTGGTGGTGCTGCGCCCTCAGGAGATCCTCTACACCAAGGTCAAGCCGGCGCGCGTGGACGAGGTCCTCGACAAGACAGTGGCCTCGGGCGAGGTCATCCCGGGGCTCCTCTACCGCGAGCCGGGCAGCAAGAAGCGCATCGAGAAGTACACCGAGGTGCCCTTCTACGCGAACCAGACCCGGGTCGCCATGCGCAACATCGGCCGCATCGACCCAGCGGATCTCGACGACGCGCTCGCCCACGGGGCCTACGGCGGCCTCTCCCGGGCGCTCTTCGAGCTCGACCCCGACCAGGTGATCGCCGAGGTGGAGACCGCGGGCCTGCGCGGCCGCGGCGGCGCCGGCTTCGCCACCGCGCGTAAGTGGCGCTCGGCGAAGTCAGCGCCCGGTGAGCGGCGCTTCGTCCTGTGCAACGGCGACGAGGGCGACCCGGGGGCGTTCAAGGACCGCTCCATCATGGAAGGGGATCCCCACGCGGTGCTCGAGGGGATGGTCATCGGAGCGTACGCCGTGGGCGCCCACGAGGGCTTCATCTACGTGCGCGACGAGTACCCCCTGGCGGTGGTCAACCTCACCCTGGCGATGGAGCAGGCGCGGCAGCGCGGGCTCCTGGGCGACGACATCCTCGGCACCGGTTTCGACTTCGACGTGCGCATCTCGCGCGGCGGCGGCGCCTTCGTATGCGGTGAGTCGTCGGCGCTCATGCGCAGCCTCGAAGGCAAGACCGGAGAACCCCGCGCCAAGTACATCCACTCCACCGAGCGCGGCCTGCACGACCTCCCGACGGTTCTCAACAACGTCGAGACCTGGGCCGACGTGGGCGCCATCGTCCAGCAGGGCGGGGAGTGGTTCGCCGCCATGGGCACCGCGAGGTCGAAGGGGACGAAGGCGTTCTCCCTGGTGGGCAAGGTCAAGAATACCGGCCTCATCGAGCTTCCCATGGGGACCACCCTGCGTCACATCATCTTCGACATTGGCGGCGGGATCCTCGGCGATCGGCCGTTCAAGGCGGTGCAGACCGGCGGCCCGTCGGGCGGCTGCGTCCCCGAGGCGCTCCTCGACCTGCCGGTGGACTTCGAGCGCCTCACCGAGGCCGGCTCGATGATGGGTTCGGGCGGCATGATCGTCATGGACGATCGCACCTGCATGGTCGATGTCGCCCGCTACTTCCTCGCCTTCTTGAACGAGGAGTCGTGCGGCAAGTGCGTGCCGTGCCGCGAGGGCCTCAAGCAGATGCTCCACATCTTCGACGACCTGGTGACCGGGCGCGGCAAGCCCGGGGACCTCGAGCGCATCGAGCGCCTCGCCGCCGGCATGCAGCTGGGCAGCCTGTGCGAGCTCGGCAAGTCGGCGCCCAACCCGGTGCTCTCCACCCTGCGCTACTTCCGCGACGAGTACGAAGCCCACATCGACCAGCACGCCTGCCCGGCCGGCATTTGCCGCGAGCTCACCGCGTACGAGATCGTCCAGGACCTCTGCGACGGCTGCCACGTCTGCTTCAAGGCCTGCCCGGTGGACGCGATCACCGGCGTGGTCAAGGAGAAGCACGTCATCCACCACGACGCCTGTATCTCCTGCGGGGCCTGCTTCGACGTCTGCCCCACCCAGGCCATCCGGACCTTCCCCAAGGTCGAGCTCTCCTCGGAGGTGGCGTGATGCCCACCCTCACCGTCAACGGCCGCAAGGTCACCGTCCCGGAGGATGCCACCATCCTCGACGCGGCCCGCGCCGCCGGGGTCGCGATCCCTACTCTCTGCCAATTCGACGGCCTCGAGCCGTGGGGCGGCTGCCGGCTGTGCGTGGTCGACATGCAGCAGCCAGGATGGGACACCGACTGGTTCAAGATGGTGACTTCCTGCAACCACCCGGTGGGCGAGGGCATGAACGTGGTCACCACCAGCGAGCGCGTGCGGGCCACCCGCCAGGTGGTCATGGACCTGCTGCTGGCGCGCTGCCCCGACACCCCGCTGGTGCAGCGGGTGGCCGCCGAGCACGGCCTCGCCGCGACAACCTACGAGCCCAACCCCGAGCCCACTGACTGCATCCTGTGCGGCCTCTGCACCCGGGTATGCGACCACATCGGCGTGTCGGCCATCGCTTCGGTGAACCGCGGCATCGGACGCGAGATCGCGCCGCCCTTCCACGAGGCGCCGCCGGACTGCGTCGGCTGTCTGGCGTGTGCCGAGATCTGCCCCACCGACTGCATCCCCTTCACCACCTCCGACCGGGCGCGGGAGATCTGGGGCAAGAGCTTCGAGATGCTGCGCTGCTCCGCCTGTGGCCGAGCGCACATCACCCGGGCCGAGGCCGAGCACTTCGCTGGGCGCAGCGGCGTGCCCATGAGCTACTACGAGATCTGTGATGGCTGTAAGCGCAAGGCCCAGGCGAAGACCTTCGCCGGCCTCGCGAAGATCGTCTAGGGGGCGCCATGGAGCGAATCTACACCGTCGCCGTCGAGCGCTGCATCGCATGTGGCAAGTGCGAGCTGGCCTGCGCCTTCGCCCACGGCAGCGAGGGTCGGCCGGCGGCCACCCGCATCAATATCCTCCGCCGCGGACCCGAGCAGGGTACCCCGGTGGTGTGCTTCCAGTGCCATGACGCGGCCTGCGTGGCGGTGTGCCCCACCGCCGCCCTGGCCCGCAACGACGCGACCGGGGCCATCGAGATGCTGCGCGAGCGCTGCATCTCCTGCCGCATGTGCGTTGCCGCCTGCCCATTCGGCAACATGGTCTGGGACGACACCTACCACTGCGTGCAGAAATGCGACCTGTGCGGCGGCGAGCCCCGCTGCGTGCCGTTCTGCCCCACCGGGGCGCTCCAGTACCTGCCGCCCGAAGAGGCGGTGCGCCGGCCCGAACCGCTTGTTCGTGAGGCCGACGCCGCTGCCGGGCGCTGAGGAGGTCACGATGGCCACCGTGAGCGACGAGATCCGCGACATCCTCCGCAAGGCATACCAGATCGAGGTGGACGGCTACACCTTCTACTCGATGGCGGCCGACCGCGCCGACAAGCAGGCGGTGCAGGAGCTCTTCGAGAAGCTCGCCCGCGACGAGGTGGAGCACCAACGCTACCTGCGCGACGTGATGAAAGGCTATGAGGCCAAGGGTTCCGCGGCGTTCCGACTGGACCGTCCCGGCTCTCCCGATCTCAAGGCGTTCACGGCGAGCATCTTCACCGACCGCTTCCGCAAGCAGGCCCACGGCGCGGCCTTCGAGCTCGGCGCGCTGTCCATTGGCATGACCCTCGAGACCAACGCCATCCAGTACTTCGGCGGGGCCGCCAAGGCAGCCGCGGACGGAGAGGTTCGCGACTTCTACCAGTTCTTGGCCGACTGGGAGAAGCAGCACCTCGACGCCCTCCAGAACCTGCACAACGCGGTGCGCCAGGACTACTGGGCGGAGGCCGGGTTCTCACCCTTCTAGCGCGCGTAAACGTGGAGGACGGGGTTCTGAGCTCCGCTGGTACGTGGAGCGGTCGCGTGGAGGGACGTGTGTTCCCTGGGCCAGGGCGATGCGGATGGAGTGATACTCTCTCGGCATGAAGCGCATACGATTGGCCCAGATCGCGCACGCCCGTTCCGGCGACAAGGGTGACGACTCCAACGTCGGCGTCATCGCCGACTCGCCGGCGGCCTTTGAGGTGATCCGGCGCGAGCTCACCACCGAGCGCGTCGCCAGCCACTTCGCCCGCATCTGCCGCAAAGGTGTGACCCGCTACGAGGTGCCCAACCTCCTGGCGCTGAACTTCATCCTCCACGACTCCCTGGGCGGTGGCGGCACCGCCAGCCTCAACACCGACGCCCAGGGCAAGACCCACGGTCAGGCCATGCTCCTGCTCGAGCTGGAGGTCCCCGACGACCTCCCGGTAAGGCGGCTGGAGGAGGTACTGGGGCCCGATTGGGTGCCCAGGGCGGACGCTCCGGTGGGTAAAGAGTGAAGAGTAAAGGGTAAAGAGTCCGCCCGCCCGCCCCCGCCGCCTCCGCGACGACTCAACCATGAACCACACGTCGAACGCGCGAGGCGCCGATGAGATGCGGTGATTTCGACGGGCAAGACACACGAGGAGGAGCGCAGCGACGCCGAGTCGTCGACCGTTCCAGCACCAGTGAGCGCTCATCTGCGCCCTCTAGCATCTTTCTCTCCGGTTCGAGAGATTCGACGACCTTGGCAGACACCGTCGCGAGACGCGCGAGGCGTGGTGCCCTGTAGTGTCTTCGTAGTGCGAGAGACTCCAGCCCCTCTTCAGATCCACGACCCGAGGACCGAGCAGAAGCGAGACGCGCGAGGCGCCGATGAGATGCGGTGATTTCGAAGTGCGAGCGAATGAGGCGTAGCCCAGCTACGCCGCAGTGAGCGAGTACGAGAAAGCGCCGCAGATCGCGGCGCATCGCGTGTCGTAGCCTGCTCGGGCCGCGGGTCGTGGATCATGGTGCCCAGGGACGGAGTTGAACCGCCGACACGGGGATTTTCAGTCCCCTGCTCTACCAACTGAGCTACCTGGGCACGCCAGGCCGCAGTGTTATATCCCGGCGCTACCTCACTGTCAACTTCGGCAGCGGGTGCGGCTACAATGGCGCCCATGACGGCCAAGCTGGGCATCCTCATCTCGGGGCGTGGAAGCAACATGCAGGCGATCGTGGCGGCGTGCCGGCAGGGGGTGGTCCCCGCCGAGGTGGCGCTGGTCGTGTCGAACCGAGCAGATGCTCCCGGCCTGGCGTGGGCCCGCACCGAGGGCCTCGCCACCGCGGTGATCTCCCACCGCGACTTCCCCGACCGGAAGGCGCACGACGCGGCGATCGCACGACGTCTGCACGAGACCGGCGTGGACTGGGTCTGTCTGGCAGGGTACATGCGGCTCCTCTCGTGCGTCCTCCTCGAGGCGTTCCCCCGGCGGGTGGTCAATATCCACCCCTCCCTGCTGCCCGCCTTCCCCGGCCTCGAGGCCCAGCGCCAGGCCTGGGAGCACGGTGTGAAGGTGTCGGGGTGTACGGTCCACCTGGTGGACGAGGAGCTGGATCACGGGCCCATCGTTGTCCAGCGCTGCGTCACGGTCGAAGATGGTGACACTCCAGACGAGCTCGCGGCGCGCATCCTTCACGAGGAGCACCTGGCCTACCCCGACGCGCTTCGCCTCCTTGTAACGGGAGCCCTCAGCCTCGATGGACGCCGGTTTCGCCGAGCTCGTGGATCGCAGTGACCTTCGTCACAGAGCGGTGGGCCCTCTTCAATTAATCGGAATCGTTCCTATTTTGAGGGGATTTTCCCTCAATTGAGGGATTGCGCGAGGGTGACCGTACAGCCCACACTGGTTGGGCAAGGTGGACAAGCAACCGGCTCCCTCGTGACGAGGCCTCAGGGCTGAGTCACACGAGATGAAAAAAGAAACGGGGGGGAGAGTCTTCGGAGCTCTCGACGAGGCGCCCTCCATCCCTTTGAGAGATCCCTCCAAGTCGTGCTTTCCTTGCCTTGGAGCTCTCCCCCCACTCCTTTCCCCTCCCTCACGGGAGGGGATGTTTTTCACTGGGAGGGGTTGACACCGCCTCGCGAACGCCGTATAACTACGCCTCCACGCACGACGTGGCGCCGTGGTCCGAAGAGGGAAACCCCTTGAGCTGCCACGGAAGTTCTCTTGACATCACGACGGTCAGGCGCGCGGCGCACCCCCTCCCCCAAGAAGGATGCGGGGGCGCTCGCCAGCCCTTGACAAACTCCAGGCGTCGCACGACATTTCTCTTCCCGGCGGAGCTCTCTCCGTCAGGCGGAGTGTCCGCAGGGAGCGGAGACTCCGGCCGAGATTGGTGCGCATGGGCCCCGAAGACGGGGGTCCT